>NZ_JAJPWE010000001.1:0-2526392 GCF_046549215.1 Nocardia sp. A7
AGTTCCCACTGGTTGTCCGTCAGAACCTGGTGCCGATCACCGACAGTCTCCGCCACGGCGAACATGATGCCCGACCCGACGATCTATCGGGCGAGAACCGGCAACTCGATTGGGAGACACGGCCTAGAGGTCCTCTCTTCGGCAGGACGTGTTGCCGCAGATGCGGACCCAGCCTGGGCGATGTGCAACCTCAGGGCACGCGCGCCGACCCGAGCGGCAGCTCGACGAGATCGGTGACCGAGGGTCCTGTTGGTCGCGTGGATTGAGAAGCTCGTCCGTTACGCCCCACTGCCAGTTGTTGACGATATAGTCACATGTGATCTATACCTCAGTCAATAGTTCTGACGAAATAGTCAAACATGATGAACTGCTCCTCGCACTCGCCTGAACGACGACCCACCCACCACCGTGGCCGCAGCCCATCGGTAGGAGTCGTGGTCGGCGACGAGGAGCTGGACCGCCTTGTCCCGGACTGGACTGTTCTCCGGGCCCTGGGACGGCCAGCCTGGTATCGCCGCCGGCGGAGCCGGAACTACCAGCGGACCCCGGACTCGATCGGCACTGTAGGCGGTAAGCCCGGCGACACCGACGAACAGTGTCCTGACGGGGAGATCGGTGGGTATCGCTCGAAGTAGCGCCCGGTGATGTCCATTTCGAGACACACGCGAGCCACGAGGTCCCGATATCACTTGCGGGCGAGCAGGTTTCAGTCAGAACCGGCGTCGGCGATGTCGACCGAAGTCCCAGCATCCAACGGCACGGGCTTGCTGCAGAGCGCCTGTGCTTCACCACGCGGAAGTCCCAGAGCGACCAAGACTCCGATGGTCATCTCGTCCACAGTCTGGGCGCCGTCACGATCGGGTTGTTGCAGCAGCAGACGCCCGAGACCGAAGAGTGAACCGGAGACGAGTGCCATCGCCAGATCGATGTCTTCGACCACGAAGCGACCCTCGTTCACCGCGGCGGCAACGTCTCGTGCAGCACGCGGAGCGAGGCCATGTCCGGACTCGATGAGCGATGTTCCGGAGTGGATCAGAACGCGGCTGAGTTCAGGCTGCAGCCGAAACAATCGGCCGACTATTCGGAAGGACTGCGCAAAGATCTCAGCCGGATCATCGAGTTCGGTACCGAGCGAGTCGAGGTAGTCGCCCAACGACTCCAACGCGCTGTCGACAGCTGCGACGAACAGCTCTTCCTTGCTGTCGAAGTGGTTGTAGAACGAACCCATCCCCACATCCGCCGCCTGGGTTATCTCCAAGATCGGCACATTGAGCTTTCCCTCGGCGATGAAGCGTTGCCCGGCCGCGATCAGCGCCGAGCGTGTACGAGCTTTGCGACGTTCGAGCCGGTTCACTGCAGCGGGCATCTTCTTGGGTCGCCTTCTCACGGTGGTGTTCGATTGCCGCGATCTTATCGCCCTTCAAATCTGACGAATTCATCAGCACTGTTGACTGATCTCAAAGTCATGTGTGACGATATCCTCAGCAGTGAAGTCGAGCACAAGGGAGTCGTCGTGTCAGAGGTACATACCGACGGCGACGCACATCGCGGCATGCATGCGAATCAGGGAGCCCTGCCCGGCGAGCATCCGGGCCGCGCCAAAAATCCGATCATCAAGGTCCACGACCTTGCTTGGCTCGAGTTCTGCAAGCCCGATCTGATGAAGGCCGAAGCCTTCGCGCAGGCTTTCGGGTTCTCGGTCGCTTACCGTACGTCGGAGGAAATCCACCTGCGCGGCACGCAGGTCGGCACACCGTGCGTGATCATCAGAAGGGGAACCCGCACCCGCTTCGTCAGCGCCGCGTTCCTCGCCGCCGACGAGTCCGACGTGGTCAAGCTCGGCAAAGTGACCGGCCATCGGGTGAAACGGCTGCACGAGAGCATCGGCGGAATCGGCGTCACCTTGCACGACCGAGGTGGCCAGCCCGTGCGCGTCGTGGCCGGCACGCACCAACTGCCCCAGCTACCCGGGCAACATACCCACACGCTCAACTTCGGCAGGCCGCATGCCCGAGTCAACGCGACGCAGCGACCCCCACGCGAGCCCGCCCGCATCGAGCGGCTCGGCCATGTCGTTCTCTCACGCACCCGCTACCTCGAGAACCTGAACTGGTACCTGGGCCATCTCGGGCTGATCGTCAGCGACTTCTTGTATTACGACGGCCAGCGGCAACGCGGACCGGTGATGAGCTTC
Organism: Nocardia sp. A7; assembly: GCF_046549215.1. Lineage (NCBI taxonomy): Bacteria > Bacillati > Actinomycetota > Actinomycetes > Mycobacteriales > Nocardiaceae > Nocardia > Nocardia sp. A7. The sequence continues at coordinate 2,195 of NZ_JAJPWE010000001.1, forward strand.
ATCCGCTGCGACCGCGGCGACACCCCCACCGATCATCACACCCTCGCCATGACGCTCGGCCCCACCGACCGGTATGTGCATTCGGCGTACCAGGTTCGCGACCTCGATGCGCTTGCGGCCGGTGGCGAGTTCTTGGCCGACCGCGGTTATCGCCGTTCCTGGGGAATCGGGCGCCATATCCAGGGCAGTCAAATCTTCGACTACTGGCGCGATCCCGACGGCTTCCTCGTCGAACACTTCAGCGATGGTGACATGTTCGACAGCTCTCTGGAACCGGGTTGGGCACCGATGACAGCGTCGGGCCTCGCACAGTGGGGTCCCCCAGCGACCAGAGACTTCCTCGGCATCGCACCCGGCCGCCAATCCCTGCAAGAACTCAGGTCCATCTTCTCCTCGCTCCGCGAAGACAACGAATTCGACGCCCAGCGTTTGCGGGGCCTGCTGAAAGTAGCCAACACATGAGCATTTCCGTTCTGCGTACCGCCGACGCGTGGTGGGTACAGACCGCGGGCGGCGCCGTCCGAGTCGACACCGGCGCGACCACCACAGGCGAACTCCTGGCCGATAGGACCGCGGTCGACGCAGCGCGCAGCGGCACCCACACCAGGCCGGTGGACACCTTGGCACTCCTCTCACCGGTGACCGCCCCATGCCGCATCGTCGCTCAGATGACCAACTACGTCTCCCACGTCACGGATTCGGGCATGAACCCGAAGACCGTTCCGCTGACGTTCTTTCGCAAATCGTCCGGATCCATCAGCGGACCCGAGGACGACATCGTCAAACCGGCGCATGTGAAGCTGCTCGACTACGAGATCGAGATCGGACTTGTCTTCGGCGCGACACTGCCCGTGGGCACCGAACTCGATGACTCGAACATCGGTGACTTCATCGCAGGTTTGGTCATCACCAACGACGTGTCCGCACGCGACGTACAACTGCCCAAAACCCAGTTCTACGAAGGCAAGTCGTATCCGACGTTCACACCAGCGGGCCCGGTGTTGCTACTGCTCGAGCCCGGCGACTTCGACAGATTCTCCGACCTCTGTTTGACGCTGCGTGTCAACGGCGAAGTGCGGCAGAACAGCACGGTGGCGGACATGATCTATCGCCCACTCGAAACCCTGCGCGTCCTCACCGGATTTCAACGCATGGATGCAGGCGACCTGCTGCTGACGGGCACCCCCGGCGGAACGGCCTTGAAGGCACCTGCAAAGCCCATCGAGATCATCGGGTCGTTGATACCGGCCGCGCTCAAGTGGAAGATCTTCTTCAACAAGCAGACAGCGAATCCGCGGTACCTGCGAGACGGCGACGTAGTGGAGCTGACCATCTCGACACCGGACGGCGCGCTCGACCTCGGAATTCAGCGTACGACGGTGCGGTATGGGCACTGATCAAGACGGGATCGAGCACTACCCGGTCGTGATCGTCGGGTCGGGCCCGACCGGCATGACTGCCGCTTTGCTGTTGGCGCAGTACGGCATCGAATGTCTGATCATCGATCGCTGGGACGATGTGTACCCGCAGCCGAGGGCGGTACATCTCGACGACGAGGTGCACCGCATTCTGGGAGATCTCGGACTCACCGACGAGTTCGCGAGAATTTCCCGGCCCGGCCGGGGCCTTCGCTTGGTCGACCGCACCATCGCCACCCTCGCGCAGTTCGATCGCGACTCCGACCGTCTGCCGAACGGATTTCCGCAGTCCAACATGTTCGACCAGCCGGATCTCGAGCGCATCATGCGGACCAGGCTGGCATCCTCGGACGTCGCACAGATGCGCGGTGGGTGTGAAGTCCTCGATGTGGCGACCGTGCGCGATCGCGCACGCGTGAGCTACCGCGACGTTCGGACGGGTGAAAGAGGGTTCGTCACAGCGAGTTACGTACTCGGATGCGACGGCGCCAACAGCGTCGTGCGTGCTGCGATCGGTTCGAGAATGCGCGACCTGGGTTTCGAACAGCGGTGGCTGGTGGTCGACATCGCGACCGACGCCGATCTCGGGCAGTGGGAGGGCGTTCACCAGGTGTGCGACGCCGAACGGGCTGCGACATACATGCGCATCGGGGCATCGCGCTACCGGTGGGAGTTCCGCCTTCGAGACGGCGAATCCGCGGACGAGTTCGCCACGCTCGACGCCATCGTGCCGCTCGTGTCACCGTGGCTGCGCAACGTGAAAGATCCCGAACTGTCCCTGATCCGGACCACCGAATACATTTTTCGTGCCCAAGTGGTCGACAGATGGCGTGACCGCAAAGTCTTTCTGCTCGGTGACGCCGCACATCTCACCCCACCGTTCATCGGGCAGGGCCTGGGTGCGGGCCTTCGTGACGCCGAGAACCTGGTCTGGAAACTGGTCGCAGTCATGAGCGGAGCGCTGCCCGACGTCGCGCTCGACACCTATCAATCCGAGCGTAAACCGCACGCGACATCGATGATCGAACTGGCCGTCGCCATCGGATGGGCGATGACGAGTGAAGCAGCGGTCAGTGTCATGTTCCGCGAGCGAGTAGCGCCGATCCTCGGCTACATTCCGATCATCAGGTCCAAGGTGACCGACAGCGCCACCCCGCGCCTGTCGCGGTCGATGCTTGTTTTCCGCAAGGCGATGCTGCCGCGCGATCTGGCCGGCTCACTGTGTCCGAACAGCGTTGTCGAAGGCGGAATGCGTGTCGATGACCTCGCAGCAGGGCGGTTTCTCTTCGTCTCGGTGACCCCGCTCACGCGTGAACAACGTGCGGAGGTCGACCGACGTGGTGCCGTGGTATTGGAAGTACCAGCGACATCCGAAGTCGGCAACTGGCTGCGACGCGGTCGCGCGACCGCTGCGATCGTGCGTCCGGACAGAACCGTGATGGCAGCCGGACGATCGGTGCCGTCGCTGCACACTCGCATGCCGAGCTGCCCCGCCCTATCCAGCGGTTCCTCGCTCAGGAGTTCCCATGCCGGTTGACATCTCGATCCCTCGGTATCACAAGAACCTTTACAGCACTACAGCAATACTCGACCCCTATCCGCACTACGAGGCCTTGCGCACAGCGGGACCGGTGGTATGGCTGCAGCGCCATCGTGTCTACGCGATCTCCCGATATGCCGATTGCAAGGCTGTCCTTCTGGACGACGAGACCTTCATCTCAGGCAAAGGCGTGTCACTGAACCCCATTGCCAATCGCCTCGGCAGGGGAACCACCCTGAACAGCGACGGGGCAGAGCACGCCACCAAGCGGTCCGTTCTCGCGCACCGGCTGACGCCGAAGGCGTTGCGAAAGATGACCGATACTGTCGAGCACTTCGCCGAAGATGTGGTGGACAGGGCGGTGAAGAAGACCCGTGTCGACGGGGTCGGTGACCTCGCTACCGCACTACCCCTGTCGGTTGTACCGGATCTCATCGGCTGGCCGGCCGACGGGCGCGACGAATTGCTGCGCTGGGCCGGTGCGACGTTCGACTCGATGGGGCCGATCAACAGACACTCCGTCGGCGCGACAAAGGCAACCGCCGAGATGCTGGCCTTCGCTCATCGTGTCGCGCGCCATCGATCAGCCCTCGACGGCAGCATGAGCCGTGATGTCTTCCAAGCCGCCGATGAGGGCAAGATCGACAACAAGTCATGTCCGGCGCTCATGATCGACTATCTCGCGCCATCGTTGGACACGACCATCGGCGCGATCTCGAGCGCGCTCTACCTTTTCTCGCAGTACCCCGAACAGTGGCAGGCCGTGCGGTCCGACCCGGACCTGATCCCAAACGCCGTCAACGAAGTTGTCCGGGTGGAGTCGCCATTGCGCGCGTTCACGCGCACGGCCGCGCGCGATGCCGACGTCGGTGGAGTGAAGATCTCGAGAGGGAGCCGCGTACTGGTGATCTACGCCTCCGCCAACCGCGACCCGGCCGAATGGGAACGACCCGATTCGTTCGACATCACCCGTGATGCGGCCCGCCAACTCGGCTTCGGATCGGGTGTGCACGGTTGCGCCGGCCAGGGGTTGGCACGACTCGAAACCACTTCGATTCTTCGTGCGTTAGCCGGTCGCGTCGACCGCATCGAGTTGGCCGGCGAGCCGAAGTGGACTGTCAACAACATCATTCACAGGCTCGAGCACCTCCCCCTCGAGCTCGTTCGAGCAGACGGGACAGCAGCATGAAGATCGATGTGAATTGGGAACGCTGTGAAGGGCACGGCCAGTGCGAGGCAGCCGCACCCGACGTTTTCAGTCTCGACGACGACGGCGAATTGCATTTCGCCTACGACAACCGGAAAATCCCGGAGGGCGAGGCCATGGCGGCACGGTCGGCGATCGGTGCCTGCCCGGTCGCGGCACTCCGAGAGGTGCAATGAACGGTAGCGCTGGACCGATCGCAGTCATTGGCGAGTCGATAGCAGGTTGCACGCCGCGGGTGAACTCCGTGCACTTGCCTTCGAAGGTGGGAGCATGTCCTCAACTCGCCCGGCTCCGACGCATTCGGTCGGAACCTGTCCGATCTCGATATCACCGAGATCCTCCGAACCCTTCGAGACGCGCGGTCGTTGCGCTCCTCTTCGGAAGCGGCGTCGGCGGTAATCGTCGTCGGCGCGGGGTTTCTCGGGATGGAGATTGCCTAATGAGTTGCAGCGGGTCCACTCGGTCGACTGTTCAGGCAGACTCGCTATCGGTAGTGACCGGCGGGTGAGCACACATTGAGCCCGGACTTCGAGTCCTGAGCAGAGATCGTGCCCCAGCCGGTTGGCCGGGAGGAGAGGATCGCTGATGGGATGTCGTGCCCGCCCGCCGTGGTGTGAGCACTGATTCATTAGGTCGCCGACGTTTCTCCCGCACGCTGCCGGAACTGGTTGTCCAACAACGACGAACGGGAGCTTGTGGTGCTGCCGGTCGGAGACGATTGGGCATCGGATCATCACGATGTCGAACTGATGGATGAGTCCGGCAAACGGTTGGCCAAAGCCCACCTACCCGAAAAAATCGCCGGGATCACCCGCCTGCACACAATGATCGGCGAACACCTCAGCGACGACGAGGACACCGAGGTCAGGATCGGCATAGAAACCGATCGTGGCCCGTGGGGTTGCGGCGCTGATCGCGGCCGGTTACACCGTCTACGCGGTGAACCCGCTGCAAGCAGCACGGTTCCGGGAACGCCGCAGGGTATCGGGCGCGAAATCCGATGCCGCCGATGCCCATGTCTTAGCTGATATGGTCCGCACCGATGCTCACCAACTGCGACCCGTGGCCGGCGACACACCTGACGCGCAAGCGGTGCAAGGGGTCGCCCGGATCCACAAGACGATGATCTGGGAACGCACCCGCCACACTCAAACACGCTCTGCGGGAGTATTTCCCGGCCGCGATCGAGGCGTTCCCCGATCCCGATGCCCCCGAGGCCTAGGAACTGCTCGGCAAGGCACCAGACCCGCAGACCGCGTCCCGGTTGTCGCTCAACCAGATGCCGCGCTCAAACGCGCCGGTCGCCGTGGAGACCGCGATGAGAAAGCTGCGGGGATACAGGCGGTCCTGCGTGCTGAGCAGCTGGGCCGGGAACCGGTGATCGCGGCCGCATACGCGGCTGGGACCCCGGCCACGATCGCGGTGCTGATCACTCTATATGCGCTGTTCAAGGCCTTGCATGGCGAGGTCGAGGCCCATTTTTTTCCGGCACCCGGACGCTGAGATCATCTTGTCCCAGCCGGGGCTCGGACAGATCCTCGGGGCCCGGGTGCTCGCCGAATTCGGAGACGACCACACCCGCTACACGAGCGCGAAATCCCGCAAGAACTATGCCGCGACCTCTCCGATCACCCGCGCGACGGGGAAGTCGAAGGTCGTGGTGGCCCGGTTCGTGCACCAAGACCGCCTCGTCGATGCGCTACTCACACAGGCATTCTGCGCGCTGAAGGCATCACCGGGCGCCCGCGCCCTACTACGACAAGCAACGCGGCCGGGGCCTCAACCACAGTGCCGCGCTACGACATGTCGCCAACTGGCTCGTCGGCATACTTCACGGCTGCCTGAAATCCAGGACATTCTACGACGAGGCGACCGCCTGGGCCGCGCATGAATACCACGAGCCGGTCGCGGCTTGACAATTTAAAAGCTGGGATGTCTCTGCGCGTGAACAGTAGGACGTATCGCAGCCGGTGAGCCAGCCCTGCTTGCGCAACCCAACCCCGAACAGGGCCAGGAGAAATTCTGGCAGTCCTTGCGGTCGTCACCGGGCAATTTCTATTGAGCCATCGTCACGCAAATGGTGTGTCGCCGTGGATCCACCTGACCAGGCCCCTTCTAGCATCATGAATCGCAACTAAAGGGAGGTGCTGGGGGACCCAGCCGTTGAGTGGGTCCGGGTCATCGAAGACTGCATCAGCGAATAGCCTGGTGGAAGGGAAATATATCCCTTCCCGCGTATCAGCCCCAACGGTGAGGACTAAAATGTCGGACCGCGGATCGTCATGCTGGTCGATGATCCTTACCAGTTCAGCGCGCAGCATCGACTGGGTGTAGGTCTCAAAGTAGGCGAGCGCGAGGTCGAAACCTATTGCTCGCTGGAGGCCGCTTTGGACGCCCGGAGGCAAAGCTGCCCATGTGCAACCAACGCTTTTGCTGTCATTTTGGTTCATGACAGTGTTCGGTGGAATGGTATTGGGTAGCCGAGCCACGTAGGACGGAGCAACGAGGTCCTTGCCAGGTGGGCGGACGGCTTTCAAATGGTCAATCATCTGGTCGATCTCTCGAGTCCGAGGAGGGAGACGGTTCTCGTCCTCCATGTTGAACCAAACCGTTACCATGTATCCGCGATGCTGGCGAAGGCGTGACTGGAGCCGCCCTGATTGTCGGAACAGTTGATCCCGGAGTTGCTCAAAAAGTTTCCATCGGCCCACAGCATTGGGCTTCCCCTTCCGTGCAGGGAGGAGAAGTTGGGCGGTTTCTATGGCGTATCGACGATCCCCTACGTCGACGAGACAGTCGGGTGGGTCATTTTTATGCGGGCCGGGGACGACCTCGAAAGACGGCACGCCCCCCGCTGTCAAAAAGGCTTTAACGTCGCCCGTCTCCTGCTCCTGTTTGCTGCGAGGCGGTTGCCGACTGGTCGGCAGTTCGGTCGCCACAATAAATACAGGCTCTTGTGTTTCCTTCGTGACTCCCGCCATCCCGTGGAGTTCAAATTTACCGGAATCAGATTGACTAAAGATCACCTTACTAATGGTCGAGTCTATTTCGATCTTCATCGGGAAGGTAGCGAGTGAGGGGTGCGCCATTCCAGTCCAATCCATTCCAAAAATCTTGCTGCGGTCAGGCGATCAACTCAGAACTCTTCTTGCACAAAAATCCACATACAGTGGCACAAAGTCGGCGATTTCGTCGTCGTCCGGTCGATACCATTCTGGCAAGACGGACTTCATGACTGGCTCCGTTCGTGGATGCGGCTGTACGGTTGCGCAAGTCTCCCAAGAGATCTCGCAAGTCGCAAAGAGATTTGGTCGATTCGCAGCACGGGCAGGCTCGCCCCGGATCGGATGCAAGGTGCGTCGATCCGGGGCCCGATCGCACCCTCGCAGCAGGTCGAGCAATAATCGAACCTATGTGCGAATCGATCCGGCCCTTCCTGCGCAATGGGCGCTGGACGGAACCGGCTCCCCGCTACTGTCCGAACGGTCACCGGCTCGGTCCTGGCCAGGTGGTGTACTTACACGCCACCGCTGCACACCGACTGCGATCACTACTCATAACCGCGAGCCCTAGGGAACCCGTGCCCCACGCGTGCCCTTAGCCCCGGATCGCGGCGGCCAACAGTGGTCAATCACGATGACATGCACCCCGGGGGTATCACACGAGAAATCCCCCCGACCAGGTGTTATGTCGAGGGGATTCGGTGGTCCCAGCTGGTTTCGAACCAGCGACCTTCCGCGTGTGAGGCGGACGCTCTCCCGCTGAGCTATGGGACCGGGTGGTGTGTCGGGCGGGATTTGAGCCGCTCGAACGAGATGGAACATTAGCACGGAGGGTTGGGATGACACCAAATCGCCTTGTGAACGGGGGGTTAGGGCGATGGGGTGGGTTGACTCTGGGCCGCGCTCGCGCGCGTGTGGGCGCGAGCGGGCGATCGATGTCCTTTGCGGTGCCGCCGGTCGGAATTATCGATAGATGCGCATATCTACCTTCCATGATGTGATTGACGGCGAACGGCTGGGATCGGCCCAGGGACGTGGGCGACATGCTTGTAATTCACATTTAGGGTGATCTACCAGGCGATTTGTAGTCTGCCTCGCACGTCGGCTAATGTTCTCATCGCACCGCAGAGAGCAGCGAAGCCGCCAGGCTGAGCCGCTCCCCTCAGTGTGAAGTAAATGCGGATGTGGCGCAGTGGTAGCGCATCACCTTGCCAAGGTGAGGGTCGCGAGTTCGAATCTCGTCATCCGCTCGAGAGGTAGGTAAGGCACTAGCCCCATCCTCCTTTGTACGGTGGAGTGGCCGAGTGGTGAGGCAACGGCCTGCAAAGCCGTGCACACGGGTTCGATTCCCGTCTCCACCTCGCGCGATTAGCTCAGCGGGAGAGCGCTTCCCTGACACGGAAGAGGTCACTGGTTCAATCCCAGTATCGCGCACCACCGTACCGAGTCCGGCCCCCTTTCGAGGGGGCCGGACTTGTTTGCGTGGCGGTTAGGTCGGCGGATGCTGGTCGGCGTGCATGATCGCTGTGAAGGTCATCCGGTCGCCGCGGTACAGGGACCGGCGTTGTTCGATGGGGATGTTGTTCTGGTCGTAGGAGACGCGGTTCAGCAGGAACATCGGGGTTCGGGTGTCGACGGTGAGCAAGGCCGACTCGCGGGCGTCGGGTAGCGCGGTCTCGATCGTGTCGACGGTGCGCTCGAAGCTGATTCCGCGGCTGCGGATTTCGGCGTACAGCGAGTCGCGGTAGTCGAAGGTCTCGGCCAGGCCGGGGTAGCGGTCGGCGGGGAGCCGGGTGGTCTCGAGGCCCACTCGCGCACCGTCGGTGGTCAGTACGCGCTCGAGTTGGATGATCGGTGCGCCGATCTCGACTTCCAGGGTGGCGGCCAGCGATTCGTCCGCGGTCAGGTCGGTCCAGCCGACCAGGATGCGCCCGGCGCTCAAGCCTTGGGACTTGACCGCCTCGGTGTAGGAGCCCATCGCGAGCGGCTGCGAGATCTTGGGTCGCGCGACGATCGTGGTGCGGCCACGGCGTTCGACCCGGCCTGCCAGCAACAGTTCGCGCAACGCCTGGCGCACGGTTTCGCGAGCGACGTCGTACTTCTCGGCGATCTCACGCTCGGCGGGAAAAGGGTCGCCCACCTGCATGTCATCGAGCATCCGGTCCAGTCGAGCCCGGACGACTTGGTGTTTGAGCACTCGGGGTTCGGCGGGTGCGGTCATCGCTCGAGCGTATCAAACCGTGGTCTAGACCAAGAAGTCGATTGTTGTTTACCTGCCGCTTCCCCGGCATGCACGCCTTGGTATAGACCAAGGATCACCGTCACTGCCATGAAGATTCGCATGCGCCGTCCCGCCCTGATCGCCGCGACGGTCACCGCCACGCTCTCGCTCGCCCTCTCAGGATGTTCGGGCTCCGATTCCGACGCGGTGACCGCGCAGGGATTCCCCGAAACCCTGACCCTGGCGGCGATCCCAGCCGAGAACTCCACCGACCTCAAGGCCAGTTACGAGCCGCTGATCAAGGTGCTGGAGAAGGAGACCGGCTCGAAAGTCGAGTTCGTCCAGGCCTCCGACTACGCGGGTGTGGTCGAAGGCATGATCGCCGGCAATGTTGACCTCGCGTTCTTCGGACCGTTCGCCTATGTGGTGGCCGGTGTCAACGGCGCCGATATCACCCCGGTGGGCGCGGTCATCAAGGCCAAGGGCGCCAAGCCCGGTTATCAGTCCTACGGGCTGGCTCGCTCGGACGCGAGTTCGATCACCGGGCTGAAGGACTTCGCGGGCAAGAAGGTGTGCTTCGTCGATCCCAGTTCGACCTCGGGTTTCCTGTATCCGACAGCGGGGCTGATCGAGGCCGGGGTCATCAAATCCGGTGCGGAGGCGGACATCTCGGCTGGCATGTCGCCGATCTTCGCGGGCGGGCACGACTCCTCGGCACTGGCCATCGCCCACGGTGACTGCGACGCCGGGTTCGCCTTCGACACCATGGTCGACAAGACCATGATCGACAAGGGCGACCTGAAGGCAGGCGAGCTCAAGACGGTGTGGAAGTCGGAGATGATCGCCGGATCGGTCTTCGCCGCCAGCAATGCACTGGGTACCGCGGCCGTCGACAAGCTGAAGGCGCTGTTCGTCGACAAGGTGAACGTCCCGAGCCTGGAGAGCGCGGGCTACTGCACCGGCGACGCCTGCCGCATCACCGACGAGCGGGCATGGGGCTTCGTCCCCGTCACCGACGACGACTTCGCCGGTGTCCGCAAGGTCTGCACGGTGACCGGCTCCGAGAAGTGCAAGGGCTGAGCATCGTGACCACTGCCGAACCCGGCCGGGTCGTCGCAGGCGACGATCTCGTCATCGACGCGCGCGATGTCACCAAGCGATTCGGGAGCACCCTGGCTCTCGACGATGTCTCGCTCGACGTGCGCCGCAGCGAAATGCTCGTTCTGCTCGGCCTGTCCGGGTCCGGCAAATCCACCCTGCTCCGGTGCCTCAACGGGCTGCAACCAGTGAGTTCGGGCACCGTGGAGGTCGGCGGCACGCGCGTCGACCAGGCTTCCAAGTCGCAGCTGCGGGCGTTGCGCCGCAATGTCGGCTTCGTGTTCCAGGACTTCAATCTGGTCGGCCGACTGAGTTGTGTGGAGAACGTGCTCATCGGTGGCCTGGCCCAATTACGTCTGCCGCGCTACGGCACGCTGACCTATCCGGCGACGATGCGCGCCGAAGCACGCGCCCATCTGGACCGGGTCGGGCTGGCCGACCTCGCCGAACGGCGCGCCGACACACTCTCGGGCGGGCAGCAGCAGCGTGTCGCCATCGCGCGCACGCTGATGCAGAAACCCGGACTGGTACTCGCCGACGAACCGGTCGCGTCGCTTGACCCCGAAAACGCCGCCATCGTCATGGATCTGCTGTTCCGGGTCTGTATCGAGGAGAAGCTGACGGTGGTGTGCACGCTGCACCAGGTCGACCTCGCGCTCGGCTGGGCGCACCGCATCGTCGGCCTGCGCAACGGCCAGAAGGTGCTCGACCGGCCCGCGGTCGGGATGACCCGCGACGACGCGATGGCCATCTATCAACGCGTCGATCCCGCCGCCGTGGAACCGTCATGATCACGACGCTCGACAAGCCGCCGATCCGGCCACGACCCGACCTGCTGCACCTGGTGGCCCTGGCCTTTCTCGCCGCGACCCTTCTTTCGGCCTGGTTCATCGACTTCGCACCCGCCGCCCTGCTCGACGGTGCCGACGACGTGGTGGCGCTGCTGGAACGGATGCTGCCGCCGCGGCTCGACAATCCGGCGCGGATCGCCGACCTGGCAATGCAGACGCTGCTCATGGCCGTTCTCGGCACGGTGCTCGCCGCGATCGCGTCGGTTCCGCTGGCATTCCTGGCCGCGCGCAACACCAGCCCGCACCCCGCCCTCTACGCAGTGGCCCGCGCGATCATCACCTTCTGCCGCGCCATGCCCGACCTGCTGTTCGCCGTGCTGTTCGTGCGCGCGCTCGGCATCGGCGTGCTGCCCGGCATTCTCGCGCTCGCGCTGCACTCGATCGGCATGCTCGGCAAACTGTTCGCCGACGCGATCGAGGGCTCCGATCTCGGGCCACGCGAAGCCGTGCGCAGCACCGGTGTCGGCTATTTCCGGGAAATGCTCAATGCTGTTGTTCCGCAGGTGGTTCCGGCGTGGATCGGCACCTTCGTCTATCGGATCGACATCAATCTGCGGATGTCGGTGGTGCTCGGGTTCGTCGGTGCGGGTGGCATCGGCTTCGCGTTGCAGGACGCGCTGCGTGGGCTGATCTATCCGCGGGCGCTCGGGATCGTCGGGGTGATCCTGGTCGTCATCACCGCGATGGAACTGCTGTCGATCGCGATCCGGCGCATGCTGCTCGATCCGACGCACACCGGTCCGCGCCGCGACCGGGCGGTCCGGTTCGGCTTCAGCGGGCTGCTGATCGGCACGACTGTCGCCGCGTTCGTTGTCCTCGACCTGAACCCGGTGTCGCTGTTCACCTGGATCGGGCCCTCGGTCGAGATCTTCGGACGGATGATTCCGCCGGACTTCGGCGCACTGGGGGCCGATCTGTTCGAGGCCGCCGCCCAGACGGTCGCGATCGGTGTCGTGGCCACCGCGATCGGCGTGGTGTTCTCGCTGCCCGTCGGCATTCTCGCCGCACGCAATGTGGCGCCGAATGCCGCGGTGTACTGGGTCGCGCGCGCCTGGGTGCTGGTGGTGCGCGCCGTGCCCGAACTCATCCTGGCCGTGGTCTTCGTCGCCGCGCTGGGGCTGGGGCCGGTGGCCGGTACCTGCGCGTTGGCCATCGGGTCCATCGGTTTCCTCGCCAAGCTCGTCGCCGACGCGATCGAGGAGATCGAGCCGGGGCCGATGGAAGCGGTGCGCTCGATCGGCGGTGGCTGGTGGAAGGTGCTGTTCGCCGCGGTACTGCCACAGTCGATGCCCGCGATCGTCGGTTCCGGGCTGTACCTGCTCGACGTCAATGTGCGTACCTCGACGATTCTCGGCATCGTCGGGGCGGGTGGCATCGGATTCCTGCTGTTCGAATCCATCCGCACGCTGAACTTCGACGTCGCGGGCGCCATCGTGATCGTCATCTTCGTGATCGTCTACGCCATCGAAAGGTTGTCCGGATGGATCCGGTCTCGACTCGTGTGACCACCGCCGCGATCTGGGTCGGCGGCTCGGACATCGACCTGCGCCCGGTCGCGATTCCCGAGCTCGCCGACGGCGAGACCCTCGTGCGGGTCCGGCTGGCGACGGTGTGCGGCAGCGATCTGCACACCGTCACCGGCCGTCGGTCCGGCGCGTGCCCGTCGATCCTCGGCCACGAAGCCGTAGGGGATGTCGTCGCTGTCGGCGCCGGGTCGCCCGCGGCGGTCGGGCAGCGCGTCATCTGGTCGGTCACCGTCGCGTGCGGGGACTGCGCGCGCTGCCGGTCGGGGCGCACCGCCAAGTGCAGTTCGGTCCGCAAGGTCGGCCATGAGTCCTTCCAGGGCGACTGGCCGCTGTCGGGCGCTTACGCCGAGCACATCGTGTTGCCCCGAGGCACGACGACAGCCGTTGTGCCCCAAGGCCTTCCGGATTCAGTGGCCGCGCCTGCCGCGTGCGCCACCGCGACCGTCATGGCCACGATCGAGGCCGCGGGCGATCTGCGGGGCCGCCGCGTCCTCGTCGCCGGAGCGGGCATGCTCGGCCTCACCGCCGTCGCCGCGTGCGACGAGGCCGGTGCGGACGTCCAAGCGGTCGACATCGATCCCGAACGGCTGGTCATGGCCCCACGGTTCGGCGCCATGACCACCGACACCGATCCGGTGGATATCGCCATCGACTACACCGGGTCGGTGACCGCCATCGACGCCGCCCTCGCGCGGCTCGACGTCGGTGGTGTCCTCGTTCTGGCAGGCTCGGTCACCCCGGGGCCGCCGCTGCCGGTCGACCCGGAGACCCTGGTCCGCCGCTGGCTGACCATCACCGGCGTGCACAACTACGAACCGCGGCATCTGCATCGAGCCGTCGACTTCCTCGACCGCACGGTACGCAGGTATCCGTGGGACGAGGTCGTCGCCGAGCCGGTCCCACTCGCACAGCTCGGCGCCGCGCTGCGCCGGCCGCCGACCGGGATTTTGCGTACCGCCGTGGCCCCACGTTTGTAACCCAGCTCACTCTCGGTACGGTTCCCGAGTGTGCTCCCCTAGTATCGGCACACGGTATCGGCGGGCTGGTCCGGTGCGGGGCCGGCGGCATGGAGGGCGATCCAGTGAGGCAGATCCTGTTGTCGGCGGGGATCGCCCTGGTCGTCACCATTACGCTCACGCCGGTCTTGATCCGGATTTTCGCGCGGCGCGGGTTCGGGCAGGAGATCCGGATCGACGGGCCCGCCAGCCATCAGGCCAAGCGTGGGACGCCGACCATGGGTGGGTTGGCGATCGGGGCCGGGGTGTGGGCCGGGTATCTGGGGTCGCATCTGATCGGGCTGCTGTGGGACGCGCCGGGGCCGAGCGCGTCCGGGGTGCTGGTGCTGCTGCTGGCCTCGGCGCTGGGCGTGGTCGGCTTCCTCGACGACTCGATCAAGCTGCGCAAGCATCGCAATCTCGGGTTGACCGCGGCGGGCAAGTATCTCGGGCAGATCGCGGCCGCCGTGGTGTTCGCCGTGCTGGTGCTGCGCTTCCCCGGCGCCACCGGGCTCACGCCCGCCGGTCGCAACCTGTCCTATGTCCGCGACATCCACACCATCACCTTCGCGTCGCTGTTCTTCATCGCGTTCATCGTGTTGCTGGTGGTGGCGTGGTCGAACGCGGTGAACATCACCGACGGCCTCGACGGGCTGGCGGCGGGTTCGATGAGCCTCACGCTCGGCGCGTACGTGGTGATCACGCTGTGGCAGTACGACAACTCGTGCGAGATCAGCCCGGGACGGGGCTGCTACACGGTGCGCGACCCACTCGACCTGGCGATGGTCAGTGCCGCGGGCGCGGCGGCGTGCATCGGTTTCCTGTGGTGGAACGCGGCGCCCGCCAAGATCTTCATGGGCGATACCGGTTCGCTCGGGCTGGGCGGGTTGCTGGCCGGGCTGTCGATCACCAGCCGCACCGAACTGCTCGCGGTGGTGATCGGGGCGCTGTTCGTCGCCGAGGTCATGTCGGTGGTGCTGCAGATCGTGGTGTTCCGCACCACCCATACCCGGCTGTTCCGGATGGCACCGTTCCATCATCACTTCGAACTGAACAACTGGCCCGAGACGGCGGTGATCATCCGGTTCTGGGTGCTGGCCGGGATCGCGTCGGCGACCGGACTGTGCCTGTTCTACGGCGAGTACATGACCTCGCTCTAGTTGTCGGAGTCTGCGGCTACGCTGACCCGACCGAGCCAGGGAGGTCGCCGCTGTGAGTGCCGAGATCGTCGTCCAACCGGGTCACGATATCGCCGCCGACGTCTCGTTCGAACTCGAGGAGCTCGATGAGCTGGTCGGCGAACTGATCACCGACCATGCCGAACGCGCGGCCCGCGACGCGCGGATCGTCGCGTTGCGCCTCGGGATCGGCGGGCAGCGCCCGGAAACCCTCACCCGGATCGGCGCCCGCTACGACCTGGCCCGCGACCGGGTCCGCCAGCTCTACGCCAAGGCGGTCGGGCGGATCGTGCGCGAAGCCGCTCGCTCGGGACACCGGTCGGCGCGGGTGTTCGCGCACCGCTATCCGGTCGAGGCGGGTGATCTGCGCCTGGTGCGCATGCTCCTGGTCGAGACCTACGCGACCGACACCGACCTGGTGGCCATGGAATGGTCGTACCTGAAGCTGCGGTTGGCGGGCCACGAGCCGGGCGACGCCAAACGGGTCGCGGGCTATGTGATGCAGCGAATCCTGGGGTGGCAGAAGAAGACTGCCAGCATTCTGGCCAAACTGCATGTGCCCGAGGGCGGCGCCGACGCGCTGCTGCTCGATGACGTCGAGTGGTCGACCGGGTCCCCCGCCCCGCTGCCCACCGAATCGGCGCGCGTGGCCGACGGTGACGACGACGGCCGCGGACGGTTCTACTTGGCGAAGGCGGGCCGCGACGTGGCCTACGACTCGGCCATGGCGGCCCGGCTGCTGCGAACCCTCGACGCCGACCCGGCGGTGGCCGCGTTCCAGGAAGAACCGACCGCGCTGACGTACCGGTTCGGAGACGAGGAGCAGGTGCATTATCCGGCGGTCGCCGCGCAGCTCACCGACGGTCGGATAGTGCTCATCGACGTGGTCCCGTTGGGCCGCATCGCCTTCCACCACAATCGGGTCCAGACCGAACTCGGCCGCACCTACGCGCACGAGCACGGCTGGGGCTGGCTCGCCTGGACCGGCAGCGCGCTCGGCCCGCCCCAGCTCGCGGCCCGCACGGTCGACACCTCGATCGAGCAACGCCTGGCCACCGACCTGGAACAGGGCCCCTACGATCGGCTCGCACTGGCTGCAGTGAGCGCGGAGACCGGCCTGGACCTACTCGACCTGGCCGGTCTCGTCCTACGCAACGACTGGCAGTGGGACCGGATGCCGATGCGGCTCAGCGCATCACCATCGCGCCGACCATCACCGTGAGAACCAACAGCATCGCGCAGCAGGTGAGCCACTGGTACTGATCCAGGGTGCGATCCATCCGCCCGAGGCTCGCGCGCAGGCTCGCCGCGATGCGCTGCTGGGCGACGAGCTCACTGCGCAACCCGGCCATCGTGATGGCTTCGGCGTCGGCGATCACTCCGGCCCGATCGATCCGATTGTGCAGACGGCCGACCAGCCGCTGCTTGGCGCGGACGGCCTGGCGTGAGACCGCCAGCTGCACTCGCTGATCACGCAACTCGGTGCGCTGATGCTCGATCATCGCGGCCTGTGCCGCGGTGTGCCGTTCCCAGGTGCCCACGTCGGCCCACCCTCCTGTTGTGAGATCCGCGTGCCCCCAATGGATTTCACCGGTCACCCAGCCCGCGAGAAGATCGCGCAACTCAGTGCCGGCGCGCACCGGGGCGGCGAAACCGGTGTCACCCGCGGCGAGCATGCCCTGGTCGATGCGGTAGTCGGCGGCCGCGGGCTCGAAATCGGCGACGCCGACCGCGGGGACCAGCGGGACCCAGTAACCCTGCGGGCACACCCACAGCACATCGTCGATTCCGGCGGCCTGCAAGCGTTTCCGGTGTGCGCGGGCCGCGGTGATGTCGAGCGGGCCGCTGCGCACCTCGACCACGCAGCGCCGGTCGCCGCGGCGCCAGTAGATGTCGACGGGGATATCTTCGATTCGCGCGTCGACCTGGGCCTCGTCGGCGCCCGCCGCCGTGAGTCTGCCGCAGATCCAGTGTTCGAGACGCTGCGTATTCCATTGCTTCGCAGCGCAGTCGGGGCACCCGCAGCCGTACCCGGTGCGTTCGGTGACGGCGCGGCGGCTGCCCTCGGAAATCCCCAGCTCGTCGAGCAGCGCTCGGCGACCACACGCCACCTGTGTCTCGCTCAACCGCTGCGTCCTCACACCATCACTCCCTCACCATCGAACCTGCCGCAGGCGCACGCGCACGTCCTCCATCAGGTTCCCGCAGCCACCGAAAAGGCGCCAGCCCCCTTGACCCGCGTTCGGGTGCGTCACCAATCGGTGATAGACATCACATCGGCGACTCTGCTTGTATATCAAGCCATTTCATTGTGCCAACGTCGCACAATGCCGCCTATATCTTGATCATTTCGATACACAGACCCGGCCTGTTGCCTGTCCGTTTCATCCTGATTGCGAATCAGTTCGGCGCGTCGCGCAAGCGGTCGCGACAACACGTGCTGTTGCCCCGGTGGATATGATCGCTGCGGCCGAGGCGGGCACGCTCGGGCGACCACGGGAAGTAGGGTGTGCATGAACCACGCTGAGCACGACGAATCCATCGGGTCGATGCTGGCGAGTATCGCCGCGGCGCTGCGTGAAGTCAGCGACAAGCTCGATATCGTCGCCGCGCGGGTCCAGCTCGACGTGCCAACCTTCCCGGTCGACGAGGATCTGCCCGACCAGACCAGGATCAGGCGGCTCGAATCCTGGGCATTCTGTGCGTCACAGGACATTTCACGGCTGAGCTCGCGCCTGGACGCCCTCGACAACGGCGGTGAGTCCGATTCCGGCCCGGCCCGCGGCACGCGCAGCCGCCGCGAGGTCCGTGAAGCCGCGGAGGCGGCCGAACGCGCCGCCGACGGACCAGACGACCATCTATCGGGCCCCGATCCTTTACCGGCGCACCAGAACCGCGACGACGACGGTTCCCGCCCGCCGCTGGAACGCCGCAACTCCCCCGCCCGGCCGACCACCGACCATCTCGGCGATCCCACCGCGCTGGCCGCGACGCCGATCCCGCGCACCGCCGCGGCCGACGCGGCGACGCCCTTCGGCCAACCGGTCTCGTTCGACACCGATTCGTTCGCCGTGGCCGCCGGTAGCGAACACCGGCGACCCGCGCCCGCTCGGCTCGGCGCGACAGGTACCGGCGCCGGGTCCGGTGAGCGGGTCGCGGCCGCCTCGGCAGGCAACCCGTCATCGCCGAGCGGGACCAACGGCATCGTGCGCGGGGTGGCCGACGACATCGCGACCCCGCGCAACGGCACACCGGTGCCCGCGGTGATCGGAACAGTGCTGACGGCACCTGTCGGCGACCACGCATCGGGAACCACGGCGCAGACATCGACGAAGCACGCCGCCGCGGCGCACTCCGAGGACCGCGCGCCCACGTCAGGTCTGGACAGCACCACGGCCTCGGCAGCGGCCGGCACGACCCTGCCGGGGAGTGCGGAGCTCAGCGCCGTCGTGCGTGAAGGTGGGTTCAACGGGTTCGGGCCCGATTCCGGTGCGATGAAGCATGTTCCAGTCGAGGAACAGTCGACGCCGACCCCGGCGCGCATCAGAGATCCCCTGACGGCGGAAACCAGCCCGGATGCCGTGATCGAGCGGGCCCGTCCGGTCAAGAAGCCGACGGAGAGCTCGGCCACCGGCGGCGCCAGGCTCAGCGTTGCGTCGCCGGAAGAGCCCTCCAGCATCGGGAACGGTGCCGCACGGCTCCCGTCGGCGCACACCGCAAACGGCCACCCGTCCTCGGGATTCACGGGCGGGCCGTCCACCCCGAATGGCAAGCCGATCAACGGATTCGAATCACACTCCTTCGAGGCCGCTCCTCTACGCAACGAAACCCCTACGCCCACAGGTGAATTCCAACCTCGTCCCGACACGTCGGTGGACGCGCATCCCGTAGGCAACACCGCCAACGGGATCCACTGGTCCTTCTCCGAGGATCCGGCACCGCCGACACCGGACCGAAACGGGCACGCCCGCAACGGCTTCACCACCGACTCCGCGCGCCGCGCCGAGTCCCTCTTCGACGATTTCACCCCCCGTGACCGCATGAGCACCGGTGAAATCCCCGAGTCGCAGACTGTCTCCGGTCCGCCCGCACGGCTCACCCCGCCGACCGAGATCACCACCCAGCCGACCCCGGATCCGACGCGCACCGTCGGCCCGTCGCACGTCAACGGCTCCAGCGACAGCCCTGCCTACCCGGACCTGTCGAGCGCCGACCGATCGGCGAACATCGGCAGGCTGCTCGACCCCGTCGGCCTGACCGACCACGCGCCGCTCACCACCCACGCAGCGCGCACCGACCAGGACCGCCCGGCCGCGGACTACGATCCGCCGACCCTCGGCTTGCCGACCGGACGTGAATCGTCGACGAGCTCGCCCGATCCCCTCGAACGCCCTGTCGCCGACCCGATTCCGCCCACCGCCACCGACTCGGCCGGCATCACGGTGACCGGCACCTACCGTGCCTTCGACATCGAACGCGCCCACGTCGACAAGCTGCAGGCCATGCTCGACGAGCTGAAGCGCTCGGCAGGCCTCCCGCCGGGCCGCCGCGACGTCTTCGGCCCACCGACGCCGGACCTCGGGTAGACCGGACCGGCGAGCACCGCGGCCTGCGCGATCTCGGGCAAGGCGCGGCGACGCGCGTGCAAGGCGGCGCCCGTCAGGCGGGCGTAGCGAGCGGGACGAAGCCCGGGTCCACGTCCGGTTTCGGTTCGTGCAAGACGGCGCCGATGAGGTCGCGCAGGGCGCGATGACCCGAGTCGGCGGTGTTGCGCGGATGCCACGCCATGGCGACGACGGGGGCGGGTAGTGGCAGCGGGATCTCGAACATCGCCAGGCCGAGTGCGGTGCGTGCGGATCGGGACAGCAGTTCCGGTGCGGGGCAGACCAATTCGGTCGAGTCGAGGGTGAGGAGCGCTGTCGGCAGGTCGGCGACGGTGGCCACCACGCGGCGGGTGCGGCCGTGTAGGGCCAGGCGGTCGTCGATCGGGCCGTGCGTGCGACCGGTGGGAGAAACCTCGAGGTGGCGGGCCGAGGCGTAGGCGGCGACGGTGGGGCGGTCGGCGGCGAACGGGTGGTCGGCGGCGGCGACGCCGATCCAACGGTCGGTGAACAGGCGCTTGACCACCGTTTCCGGATCGGTCTGGCCGATCATGCCGACTTCGACGTCGACCCGGCCGTCGCGCAGGGCCACCGCGCCGTCGGCGGCATCGGCGGCCAGCAATCGCAACGTGACCCCAGGCAGCTGTGCGTGCACCGCGGCCAGCAGCGGTCCGGACAGCCGCGCGCCCACCGAATCACCCACGCGGACAACGAAATCGCGATGCCTGCTGGCACCGTGTCCGTCACGGGCGGTGAGCAGCGATCGTCCCTGATCGACCAGGCTCGCCACATCGTGGCGTAGCTCGAGGGCCCGTGGCGTCGGCACCATCTGTCTGCCGGAGCGCACGAGCAGCGGATCGCCGAGCACCTCGCGCAGCCGGGTGAGGGTGCGGCTCATCGCCGAAGTCGAGGTGTGTAGTCGCCGGGCCGCCTCGGTCACGCTGTTGGTGTCGAGCAGCGCGTCGAGAGCGAGCAGTAGGTTCAGATCCAGCGCGTCCACGCGAGGATTATCACCAACGCACCGATCGCCGCCAAGCGAAGCCGACGGCGATCCGGCGTGTCGGCTACCGCTCCGCTACGGGCGCCGGTGTGGGCGCGACGGGAACGGCCACCGCGCGATTGCGCAGCACCCCGCGGTAGGACGAGGGTCGAACGGGTCGCACCCACTGTGCCAGCCGGGACATGAACGGCAGCGGCGTGCCGAGATCGTCGAGCATCTCGTCGATATTGGACAGCGAGAACGGGACCACCGAAGCGCCGTGCGCGTGGTTGCCGTCGCTGCGCAGCCGCGACCACTCCAGGCGCGCATCGATCTCGTTGTTCATCAGCTCGGCCATCGGCGGCACGAACCTGCCCGTGAGCAGCCCGGCGATCCAGTGCGCACTCACCTCGGCGCTGAGAGCACTCACATTGGAGCTGTTGTAGCCGGCGAAACTCAGGTTCGGGACCTCCACCGGCAGGATGTGGCGGTAGAGCCGGAAGTCGCTCACCTCGTCGGTGAGGGCACGCCGCACGAACGGGGTGAGGAACGGGACTTCTTGGCGGTATCCGGTGGCGCACAGGACGATCTCGGCCAGTTTCAGGCTGCCGTCGGCCAAGCGCACCGCGGGTCCGTGTCGGCCACCGATCAGTTCGGTGATCTCGGTGTCGCGGTGCACACCGATCCGGCCCGCCTCGACCTGCTCGGTGAAGCCTTCGGTGGCCAGGCTCGCGCTGCTGGTGCCGATCTCGGAGATCGGGCCCGTCGGCACCAGGTCGAGCTCACGCAGCCGCAGCTTGCGCGTGACCCGCTCCTGCAGCAGGTCCATGTTCGTTTGCCGCAGCGCGAGGCTGTCGAGTAGTCGTTCGGCGCGGTGCGGGAAGCGGGAGGGGAAGTGCGCCTCCCCCGCGCGGGTGAGCAGCAGGCGCTCGTAGTCGGCGCCGAGGCCGAGTTTGCGCGGCATCTTCCAGGTGAGTCTGCGCGCCACCACGGTGGTCTCGTCGGCGATATGGCTGACGGCCTCGGCCACATCGCACGCGGACTTGCCGTAGCCGAGCACGACCACCGAGCGGTCGCGCGCCTGCTCGACATCGTGGAACTCCGAGACGTGGCACAGTCGCCCGCCCGCGGCCCGGAAGGCCGCGGCGCCGGGCAGATTCGGCAGCACCGGATCGCTGTAGACACCGTTGGCGACGATCAGGTGATCGCAGGTGGTGCGGTGCCCGCCCCGCTCGTCGCGGATCTCGAGCAGCCAGCCGCTGTCGACCGGGTCGGCCGCCACCACCTCGGTGCCAAGGCGCAGGTGCGGGCCGAGGCCGAACTCCTGCACGTATCCGGCCAGGTAGGCCTGCATCTGCTGGCCGTCGGGCCAGCGGGGGAAATCCTCGGGCATCGGGTGATCGCTGAAGGCGTACGTGGACTTGCTGTTCTGCGCGCGAAGTCCCGGATACCGGCGGGTGGCACTCCACACACCGCCGACGTCGGGGGCTCGGTCGAAGACCTCGACCGGGAACCCCGCCTGACTCAATACCTTCGCGCAGGCCAAACCCGCCACTCCCGCACCGACGATCCCGATGCGGCTACCGCTCGTCATGCGCAGGAGACTACTCGGACATATAGGTAAGGTGCCACCGCGCTGGACGGCCCACAGTCACTCGGCAGCCAGGACGACCCGTGCTGTACTGGATGGATGACCAACAGTTCCGTCGTCGTCGACCGGGCCGGACTCTGGGACGCCGAGGCGCTCAGCGATGTCGCCGCCGCGACGTTCCCGCTCGCCTGCCCGCCCGAGGCCACCGCGGGTGATATCGAGATCTTCCTCGCGCAGATGCTCTCGGGCGAACGCTTCGGCGAATACCTGTCCGACCCGGCCAGGACCGTACTCAAGGCCGTCGAGGGCGACGAGATCGTCGGCTACGCCATGCTCGTCGCGGGCAGGCCGAACGACCCCGACGTCGCCGCGCAGGTGAGCGAGGGTGCGGTGGTCGAGTTGAGCAAGATGTATGTGCTGCCCGGACACCACGGCAGCGGCGTCGCCGCGGCGCTGATGGAGGCCACGGTCGACACCGCGCGCAACTCGGGCGCCGAGACTGTGTGGCTAGGGGTCAACCAGGCCAACGAGCGCGCGCAGAAGTTCTACGCCAAGCACGGTTTTCGCCAGGTGGGCACCAAGACCTTCATGGTCGGCAGCCAACTGCACTCCGATTTCGTCTTCGAACGCGCTCTCTAGACGCTCCACTGCGGCACCAGCCGCTGATTACACAGCTGCTTCGAAGCGGGACAGGGCCAGCAGGCGCGAGATCGCGCGCAGGTACTTCTTGCGGTAACCGCCGTCGAGCATCTCCTTCGAGAAGATCTCGTCGAGCTTCACGCCCGAGACCGTCACCGGGATGCTGGCGTCGTAGAGGCGGTCGGCCAGCACGACCACGCGCAGCGCGACAGCCTGATCGGTCACGGTGTGCACATCGGCGATAAACACCGACGCCACGCCCTGGATCAGCGCACCGTACTTGGACGGGTGCAGCGTGCTCAGGTGCTTCAGCAGCACGTCGAACTCGTCGAGCGTGGACCCCGGGATGGCCGCGGCGCGCTCGCCGAGCAGCTCGGTCGACGTGGGTTCGGGAGCGGGCGGCAGGTCGCGGTGCCGGTAGTCGGGTCCGTCGACGCGGACCGGATCGAAGATCGAGCCGAGCTTCTTGATCTCGCGCAGGAAATCCGAGGCCGCGAACCGACCTTCGCCCAGCTGGCCGGGCAGGGTGTTCGACGTCGCCACGATGGAGACCCCGCGGGCCGACAGCTCGGTGAGCAGTCGCGAGACCAGCATCGTGTCGCCCGGATCGTCGAGTTCGAACTCGTCGATGCACAGCACGCTGTTGGCCGAGAGCCGTTCGACGGCGTTGTTGAAGCCCAGCGCGCCGACCAGGTTGGTGATCTCGCCGAAGGTGCCGAACGACTTGGGCGCCGGGGAGCTGTGGAAGATCGAGGCGAGCAGGTGGGTCTTGCCGACACCGAAGCCGCCGTCGAGATACAGGCCGGCACCGGAAACGGCCTTCTTCTTGCCGAACAGGCTCTTCTTCGAGGCGGCCTTGTGGATCTTCGCCACCTGGCCTGCGAATGCCTCGGCCTTGGCGACCGCGGCCGCTTGGCTGGGTTCGTCGGGGTCGGGGATGTAGGAGGCGAAGCTGACCTCGTCGAACATGGGCGGAGGCACCATCTGCGCGACGAGTTGGTCGGCCGGGACCTCCGGATGGCGATCGACAAGGCGTTCTTGCATGTCCGAATGGTACGGACGTGGTTGCATCGATCCCTATGCAGCGTATCCACAATGTGACCCAGCTCGCAGACCTCGACCCCGACGCACTGGCCAGGTGCTATGCCTATCCGCGGCATCTGGACGGTCCGTGGGTGCGGGCGAACTTCGTCAGCAGCATCGACGGCGCGTTCACCGTCGACGGCGTTTCCGAGGGATTGGGCACCGAGTCGGACAAGAAAGTGTTCACCCTCCTGCGCGAACTGGCCGACGTGATCGTCGTCGGCGCGGGCACCGTGCGCGCGGAGAACTACGGCGGCGCCCACACCGACCCGCAACGGCGCATCGCCCACCATCGGCACGGAATCGGTGGCCACCCCGACGGCACCCCGCCGCAGATCGCGGTGGTCACGGCCACCGCCAAGCTCGATCCCGGTTCGAAATTCTTCACCGACACCGAGGTGCCGCCGCTGATCATCACCACCCGGCACGCGGACGCGACGCAGGTCAGCGCACTCGAGGACGCGGGCGCCCAGGTGGTGATCGCCGGCGAGGTCGCGATCATGGCGTCCGCGCTGATCCGGGTGTTCGCCGAGCGCGGTCTGCACCGGGTGTTGTGTGAGGGCGGACCGCATCTGTTCGGGCAGCTGGCCGAGGCCGGCCTGGTCGATGAACTGTGCCTGACCACCGCCCCGGTGCTGGTCGGGGGCGCGGGCGGGCGAATCGCACTGTCGGCGAGCACATTCGACCTGCCGATGGCGCGCAAGCACTTGGTGCTCGCCGAGGACGGCACTGTCCTGGCCCGCTGGGCCCGTCGATGAAACCTGGCGCCGAACCTGGCAGTGTGTAGCGCATGCGTTGGACTCGGGCCGCGGCAACGGCCGCGACACTGTCGATCATGCTCGCGGGCTGTGGGGCCGGGCCGTCGGATCGGCCCGTCGTCGCCGTCGAACGCCCCGGGGCCGGTGGCGCGCAGACCGAGGCACCCGCACCGCAGGACCTGGCCAAGGCCGAGGTGCCCAAAACCGACCTCGCCTGGCGTGATTGCACCGCGGCCACCCTGAGTTCGCTCGACTTCGGCGCCGCGCCCGCGGGGCTGGTTCTCGACTGCGCCGAGTTCTCGACTCCGATCGACACCGCGGGCACCGTGATCGGTACTTTCCGTGCGGGCGCCTTGCGCGCCCGGCTGCCGCAGACACCCGCGGACGCGGCCCCGCTGGTGCTCACCTCCGGGTCGGACCGTTCGTCGGCCTCGACGCTGGCCGGGCTGGCGATCGGGCCCAACAGCGCATTGCTGGCCGCGCAGCCGATCGTCGCGGTGGATCGGCGTGGCATCGGCGCCTCCCAGCCCATCGACTGCATTCCCGCACAGCTGCGCGCGGTGATGACCGATCTCGGCCAGACCGGTGTCGGCAGTGCCGATCAGGTCGGCGCGGTGGCGGGCTTCAGCCAGGACGCCACCATCGCCTGCCGCGATTTCCTGCAGCCCTACGAGGGCACCTTCGACGCGCCACACGCCGCCGACGACATCGAACAACTGCGCAAGCAGTGGCAGGTGGACAAGATCAATCTGCTCGGTGCGGGCAACGGCGCCAAGGTGGCACTGAGCTACGCCCGCCGCTACGGCGACCACCTGGCCCGCCTCGTGCTCGACGCCCCCGAGCCGGTCGGTGCCGACGCCACCACCATGGCCGAGGCGCGCGTCATCGGCGCCGAAGCGGCCCTCACCGCGTTCGCACAGCGCTGCAAGGCCGCCAACTGCGCTCTCGGCGCCGATCCGCGTGCGGCGATCACGGCGCTGATGAACAAGGCAGGCAGCGGCGGGCTCGGTGAGATCTCGGCCGCGGACCTGTCGACCGCGCTCACCGGATTCCTGTCCAGTCCCCGCGGTGACCAGGCGAATCGGGTCACCGCCATGGCCGACATCCTGGCCGCCGCCGACCGCGGTAACCGCGGACCGCTCTCGGCCATGATCGTGCGCGAGGCCGCCGCGATCACCTCCGACGGCGAGTTCGTCAACCGGTGCACCGACAGCCAGCAGCCCCCGACCGCGGACAAGGCCCGTGAACTCGCGCAGACCTGGTCGGGCAAATATCCGGTATTCGGGCGCACCGCGGCCATCGGGCTGATGGTCTGCTCGGCGTGGCCGGTTTCCACCGCGGCGCCGCTGCCGTCGGAACTCGAACTGCCGGTGCTGGTGTTCGCCGGTGCCGCCGATCCGGTCGTCGGCGGGGCCGCCCCCTCGGTGACCGGCGCGCTCGGCTCGGCGGGCGCCCGGCACGCGACCATGACCTGGCAGGGCTGGGGACATCCGGTCGTCGCGCACTCCGGCTGCGCACAGAAGGCCGTCAACGACTACCTCGCGGAGGCGAAACTTCCCGCCGACGGCGGCGCCTGCCCGGCCTGATCCACCTCGGGCAGCCGCCCGGTTCCGGCGCGTCATCGGGGTCCGGCGACACCATCGCTACTCGATTCGGTGTACCGTGCCCCAGTGTTGTTCCGACAGCTCGAGCCCCGTACCGCTCGCACCTCCGCCGAGGTGATCAAGTTCGCGCTCTGGCCCTTCGCGGTCATGATGGTGCTGAACCGCGTCTTCATCAAGGCGATCAACGGCTTCGTCACCGACGACTACCGGCCGGTGTACAATGCCTCGTTCGAGTTCCTGAACGGCAGGCCGCTCTACACCGCCGACTTCTCGTCGGTCGACCCGCACTATCTCTACTATCCGAGCGGCACGTTGCTGATCGCGCCGGTGGCGATCATCGACTACGAGCTGTCGCGCTGGCTGTTCATCGGGCTCAACGCCGTCGCGATCCTGCTCGCCTGGTACCTGCTGTTGCGCCTGTTCAAGTTCGGACTGGGCTCCATCGCCGCGCCCGCACTGCTGCTGGCGATGTTCACCTCCGAGACGGTGACCAATACGTTGGTCTTCACCAACGTCAACGGCTGTCTGCTGCTGGCCGAGCTGCTGTTCATCACGCTGCTGCTGGCCCGTCGGGACCTCTGGGCCGGTGTCGCGCTCGGTTTGAGTATCGCGGTGAAGCCGACCCTGGCTCCGTTACTGCTGGTCGCGGCCGTTCGCGGGCAGTGGAAGGTGTTCATCACCGCGCTCGGTGTGCCGTTGACGCTCACCGCGATCGCCTGGCCGCTGTCGGCGGACCCCGAGAAGTTCTTCACCCACGTCATGCCTTATCTGGCCGAGACGCGCGACTATTTCAACAGCTCGGTCGGTGGCAACGGGCTCTACTTCGGATTGCCGGACTGGCTGATCCTGCTGGTAAAGGTCCTGATGGCCGGTGTGGTGGCGGTGTCGCTGTGGCTGCTGTGGCGCTACTACCGCCACGACGAACTGTTCTTCGTCACCACATTCTCCGGTGTGCTGCTCACCGCGTGGTTCCTGCTGCCCTCACTGGGCCAGATGTACTACTCGATGATGGTGTTCCCGTTCCTGATGACGGTGGTGCTGCGCAATTCCGTGCTGCGCAACTGGCCCGCCTGGTTGGCGATCTTCGGGTTCATGACCTACGACAAGTGGCTCTCCGATCGCTGGCAGGACGTCGGCCGCAACGTCGAATATCTGCGGGTGACCTTCGGCTGGGGGCTGCTGCTCATCGTCGTGTTCTGCGTGCTCGGCGACCGGTACCTGGCGGCCCGTCGCGAGGGCAGGCTGCAGTTCGGGATCGACCCGACATGGATCGCGAACGCGCCCGATTCGCGGGACGGCACCGACGAACCGGCACCCGTCGCCCCGGTCGCGCAGACCCCGCCGCACCGCGAGGATCCGGTCACGCCGGTCGAAGACCGCGAGCCCGCGCTCAAGTAATTGTCGGCCGGTGACGCACCGCTCACGGCGCGCACCGGCCGAAACCATTAGCGTGGAGCCATGAGTTCCGAAACTTCGTTGCCCACGCCGCGTATCCAGCTCACGCCGCAGCAATGGCGGGCGAAACTGGACCCCGAGGAATACGCCGTCCTGCGCGAGGCCGCCACCGAGCGACCGTTCATCGGCGAATACACCGACACCAAGACCGAGGGTGTCTACACCTGTCGCGCCTGCGACGCCGAATTGTTCCGCAGCACAGAGAAATTCGACTCGCACTGCGGGTGGCCGTCGTTCTTCGATCCCGCCGATTCCGATGCCGTGATCCTCAAGACCGACGACACCCTCGGCATGCGCCGGGTCGAGGTGATCTGCGCGAACTGCCACAGCCACCTCGGGCACGTCTTCGAGGGTGAGGGCTACCCCACCCCCACCGACCAGCGCTACTGCATCAACTCGATCTCGTTGCGTCTGCACCCTGCGGAGGGTCCTGCCAGCTGACCACTGAAGCTCGGTAAGCCCGCCCGAGGTCACCGGGGGCGGGCAGGTGGTCAGCTGCTCCGGTCGGGTGTGGTGCTCTTGGGATAGACGCCGTGACCGACCTGTAGGTAGGACAGCCGGTCGGCCAGTCGGGTGCTGAGCCGTCGAAGGGCGTCATAGACGTGGGCGTCCTTGCCGATCACAACACGGCCCCTGCCCTCGGCGGTCGCATCGACGATGCGGCGCGCCACCCGCTCCGGCTGGGCCGAGAATCCCTTGGCGAGCCACTCGGGCGCACCCATTTGCTGAGCCACTTCGCGCACCAGGTCGGTCCAGACCGAACCGGGAAGCACCGTGGTCACCGTGACATTCGAGCGGCCACGCAGATCCTGCGCCAGGCCGTAGCTGAACAGGGCGAGCGCGGCCTTGGACGCGCCGTACACCGCCGAGCCGGGGACCGGAACGATCGCCGACAGGCTCGAGGTGTTCATGATGACACCACGAGGGCGTTGCAGCAGGTGCGGGAGGAAGGCTCGCGACATCCACACCGCGCCGAAAAAGTTCACCTGCATCAGCGTCTCGATCCGAGCCTCGCTGAGGTCTGCGACGGCCTGGAGTTCTTGGGCGATCCCCGCGATGTTCAGCAGCCCGTCCACATGTCCGTGGGCGGCGATCACACTGTCGGGGAACGCGGCCACGGCGACACGGTCGCAAATATCGATCGGGTGGGCGGTGAAGCGCTCGCTGTCGGCGACAAGTGCGGCGGTGGCGGCCAGCGCCCGCTCATCCCGATCGGCACCGACCACGACCGCGCCGCGGGCGATCAGTTCCACTGCGACGCATCGTCCGATGCCGTTTCCAGCTCCGGTGACGACGAAAACGCTTCCCTCGATCTGCATCCGCGATCTCCCAGTTGTTCGCGGCACAGCGGGCGGCTGTCCACTCATGGCGTGTCCGATCCGTCGGGTGTTTCAGCCCAGTGTCAGCTGGATCGGCTCGCGCGAAAGGTCGGGGCGGTACACGCAGCGCGTGCCCGAGTAGATGGTGGGCATGCATTCGTTGCAGTGCACGCATGCCGAGCGCGTGGATTCATCGGCCTGGATGCGCTGCAGCAGATTCGGTTCGCGTAGCAGGGCCCGGCCCATGGCGACGAATTCGAAGCCTTCGGTCCGGGCAAGGCGCATCGTGTCGAGTTCGGTGATGCCGCCCAACAGGATCAGCGGCATCGACAGCGCGCGCCGGAAGTGGCGGGCCCGCTCGAGCAGGTAGGCCTCCCGGTACGGGTACTCCTTCAGGAAGGACTTCCCGACCAGGCGAAAGCCCATGCGGGCCGGAGCGGGCAGGACTTTCGCGAAGGAGCGGCGCGGTGGGGTGCCGTGGAACAACAGCATCGGGTTCAGCAGCGAACTGCCCGCGGTCAATTCGAGGGCGTCGAGCGCGCCGTCGGCCTCGAGCCAGGCGGCCACCTGGAGCGATTGGGGAATGGTGAGGCCACCGGCCTGGCCGTCCTCCATATTGAGCTTGGCCGTGACCGCGATCCGATCTCCCACGGCATCCTTGACCGCACAGGCGATTTCACGTGCCATCCGAGCCCGATTGAGCAGGGATCCGCCGTAGGCGTCCTTACGCCGGTTCAGCACCGGACTCAGGAACGCGCTGGCCAGATAGTTGTGGCCGAAGTGAATCTCCACCGCGTCGAATCCGGCCTGCTCGGCCAGGCGTGCCGCATCGGCGTGCGCGGCCACGGTTTCGGCGATCTCGGCGACGGTGGGCGTCTTGGTGAATCGCATGCCGAGCGGGTTGAACATCCGGCTCGGCGCGAGCGCGGGCACTCGATTGGAAGCGGCGTTGGCCACCGGTCCGGCATGACCGATCTGCGCGCTGGCCGCGGCGCCCTCCGCGTGCACGGCATCGGTCAGCTTCCGCAGTCCCGCAACGGCTTCCGGACGCATCCAGATCTGATGTCGATCGGTGCGACCGCCGGGCGCGACCGCGCAATACGCGACGGTGGTCATCCCGACACCGCCGGCGGCGACCTCGCGATGGAAGTCGATCAGTTCCTCGGTGACCAGGGCGTCCGGCGTGCGGCCTTCGAAGGTCGCGGCCTTGATCACCCTGTTGCGCAAGGTGATCGGGCCCAGCGTGGCCGGTGCGAAGATGTCGTTCACAACTGTTCTCCCGTCGGCGCGGTCAAACCGGCCACCACGAAATCCCGCAGTGTCGCCAGGTCCGGCTGCGCCATGCCGTGTTCCTCGATTTCGGGGCTGCCGAAACGCAGGATGATCAGGTCGAAGGCGAGCATCCATCGACGGCGGCTCTCCCGGTCACTCAGCTCCGGAAGCAGCGTGACCCAGGTGCCCATCCGAAACCACGGGCCGCGCCACGCCGTGAGGTGCCGTCCGAGCACGAACCTCGACAGCAGTCGAAGATGCAAGCGGCCCAGGGGATCTCCCGCGAGCTGCACGAAGGGGGCCAGGATCGTGTCGACGACGGCGGGCAGCGAATCGCGTCCGGCGCTCGCGCGGGCCAGCTCATCGGCCCACAGTGGTCCCAACCGGTCCTCGATCAGCGCACCGATCAGGGCTTCCTTCGATCCGAAGTGGTAGTGCACCGCGGCGGTGTTCGCACCGGCGGCCGCACAGATGCCGCGCACGGAGACCTCGTCGTACGGCTCGGTCAGCAGCAGTGACTCGGCGGCGATCAGCAGTCGCTGCCGCGTCCCTGTCTTGACCTCATCGACCATGCCTAAAAGTGAAACACGTTTCAATCAGTAATTCAATCACTGTTTCAATCAGTGAATCGGTACCACATTGACTTGGTGAGCACTCACCGGTCACCATCGGTTCCGGGCTTCCTCCGCCCACCCCACGACCCCGTCCAGATCGAGCCAGCGACCGTCCTCACCACGCACCCGCCCGGTGAAATGCCCGAAACACTGATGCGTTTCCCCGGCGACGACGATCAGATTCGACACCGCCACACGCTCATGGAACGGCCGGAACCCGACCTCGACCCGGTCGCCGGTGATCGACCACGGTCGCAGCCAATCGGTGGTGTCGTAGTCCCAGCGCAGCTCATCGCTGATCTTCTGGACACGACCGTCGACAACGATGGCGTTCTCGGTGCTGCCGGTCCCGTCGGTCCACTTGCCCCCGAACTGGATTCCCAATCCGGGCCGCGCACCGGCCGCCCAATTCCAGGTCATCGAGTACGGCCATTTCCCCCGGCCGTGGTCGAGTACCGCGAAACCCTCCTCGATCCGATGAACCTCCGAATCCACGGCCAAAGTCCCGGACACCGGCCGCCCTACATCCTTGACCGTGTACTGGAAGCGCCGCGCACTCCACGGCACCACCACACCGAGCGACTCATGACCGGGCGGCCTCGGCACCCGCACCGAGAGCCGCACGCCGGCGGCGCTGGCCTGGACCGAGCTACCGCCCTCGTCCTCGGAGACCTCGATCTCGACACCACCACCCCGCGCCGATGTCCTCCCCACACCGCTGCGCGCGGCCAGCACCGTGCCGCGTGCCAGCGGCACCACGGCATCGCGCGTGACCTCCTCGCCGGTCTCCCGGTCGAGGACGTAGATCCCGTGCACGCCGGCGTAATCCAGCGACGACACGACAATGCCGACGATATGACGCGGGGTGACGATCCCCCAGTACTCCCAGCGCTTACACCGCCCCCAGCCCCGCAGATCGGTCCGATGCAACGGCCGCCGCGTCCAGCCGACCGCGTCCGGGTCGAGCCGACCATCGGGTCGACACAAATCGACCTGTGTAGTGATCTCGTGTTCCATGAGCTAGGGCAGTGCGGTGACCAGTTGCTCGACCTCGACGCGCGGGCCGGTGAAGAACGGCACCTCTTCGCGCACGTGCAGCCGCGCCTCGGTGGCCCGCAGGTCGCGCATCAGATCGACGATCCGGTGCAGTTCGGGGGCCTCGAACGCGAGGATCCACTCGTAGTCGCCCAGCGCCATCGAACTCACGGTGTTGGCCCGCACGTCGGCGTATCCACGCGCGGCCTTGCCGTGGTCGGCGAGCATCTTGCGACGCTCCTCGTCGGGAAGCAGGTACCACTCATAGGACCGCACGAACGGGTAGACGCAGATGTAGTTGCCCGCGTCCTCCCCCGCAAGGAACGCCGGAATGTGGCTCTTGTTGAACTCGGCGGGCCGGTGTACGGCGACGTTGCTCCAGACCGGAGCGCTCGCCTTGCCCAGCGCGGTGGTCCGTCGGAAATCGGCGTACGCGGCCTGCAGATCCTCGACTCGCTCGGCATGGGTCCACAGCATGAAGTCGGCGTCGGCCCGCAGCCCCGCCACGTCGTAGATGCCGCGCAGCACCACACCCTTGTCTTCGAGCCCGTCGAAGAACGCCTGCGCTTCCTTGATCGCCTCCGCCCGGTCCTCACCGAGCACGCCCGGCTGAACCTGGAACACCGAGAACATCAGGTAGCGAATGGTGGAGTTGAGAGCCTGGAAGTCGAGTCGCGCCATGGATCTATGGTGCCACTGCGGGGTTTTCGCCTACCGCTGGGGCTCGGTCCGGGTTCGGCCTGCTCGCCCGCCACGGCGACGATTCATCGGTACCGAACACCGAGGTCACCGTCGTCACCTCACCCCCATGAAGTTCGACGGGCCCGAGATCGGGGTCGAGGATCAGGGTCCGCGCGCTGCTCTGCTCACCGGCAATGGTCACAGCGTGCGATCATGCAGGACCGCTATCGCCGATGGGCGGATAACACGCGGTGCTGCCGCGACGAGTTCCGCGAGGGCCGGTGTTCGCCGAGGATGCCCGGCGCGGTCAAACGAGACCGCGCACGTCCCACACCCACACACCGTCCACCTGCGTGGCCGGAAAGCCGAGCAGGTCGTCGACGCATCCGGACCAGCATGAGCAGTACTGCGGTGGATCGGGGGTCGGAGCTGTAACCGGCCCCTTGGTCCTCACCGCTCGGGCCGACGAAGTAGCCGCCGACGAGCGGGAAGGCGAAGTCGGCGTCGATCTGCCACCGCAGTGCGATGGCGTCACCCGAGGTGGGCGGCGGCACGATCACCACCGAGCCGTCCGAGACATACTGGCGCACAGTGCCGTCCGCGAAGAACGCGGGCGTCGGGGGCGTTCCGTGACGGGCACCATGGTCGGCGCGATGGGCAGCAGCGCCAAGGTCAGTGCGCCGAACCAGGCAGCGGGCCGCCGCATGGTGGCGGAGGTGCGTCGCGAGTCGATCGCCCGCTGGGTCCCGAGGGCCAGGATTATCGCGATGGCCGGAATGGCCACCATGGCGAACCGTGATTCGATGATCCCGTTCAGTGGCGGGATCCACCCGAAGGCCAGCCACGGCATCGGCACCATGGCGAAGTCGCCGTCGCCGAAGCGCACGACGCCGTCGAAGGACAGCACGATGCCGAGCGACAGCGCCGTGAACACCACGATGACGATCCCGGCGGCCCGAACGATGCGCTCGCGCCGCAGGAAGTAAGCGGCCACGGCGACGAGCAGTAGCAGCGGCCAACCGAAATAGGTGTTGTCCTCGGTCGGATTGATGCTCACGTCGGGGCCGAACGAGAACATGCTGCCCGCCGATTCCGGCGAGAACTGGAACAGCGACAGAATGTCGTTGCCGACCCGGCCGATCCCGATGAATCGATACGACTGCGGTCCGGCGAACTGCCACCACAGACCGAAACCGGTGAGCGTCAAGGTGATCAGCGCCGCGAGCAGGATCGACGGGCCCGCCGTGCGCAGCGTGAGCGCGATGGCGCGCGGAGTGCGCACGTAGGCCAAGGCGAAGACCGCGAAGCCGAGCGCGAAGATCAGCAGCGGCTCCTCACCCAGCGTGAGCTGCACAGCGACCAGCAGTCCGAGCACGAGGGCGGCGCGCGGTTGCCATACCGGTCGCGTCCCGACGGCGTTCTCCGCGTGCCGCGCCATTTTGATGACCTGCAATGCGATAAGCGGAAGCAACACCAGGACAACGAAATTCGCGTGCCCATTGGTGTGCGCGATCATCGCGGGTGCGAAGCCGCAGAACACACCGCCAACGGCCGCAGCGAATTTCGAGGTCACCAGCTCGCGCGAAACTACCCAGTACCAGGCGAATGCCGTGCCGGACAGGCCGAAGGTGAGTGCTGACACGAAGGTGACGGTCGGCCCGAAAAGCAGGGTGATCGGCGTGAACGGTACCCCCCAGCCGTACATGAGGGTATTGGCCATCATGTTCACGCCGTCGGGATAGTTCTGCAACTGGGTGCTGAACGGACTCGCCAGGTGGGTGATGTTTCGCGCCGTGACGGCGTAGAACCACTCTTACAGCGTCTGGTCCTGATCGCTCTTGCTCAGGTAGCCACTACCAAGGTTCGACCACAGCCCCGCGAGTACGAAAACCGCGAGCGACAGATAGCCACCGGCGACGATCAGGTCGGTGCGCGCCGAGCGCAGCCACTGCGCCGGAGTGCGGCGCGACTCGACCGTTTCCGGTGCGGTTCGATCGATAGCCGCAACAGCGGATCGGCCCTCTTCGGTCCGGTCCGTTTCCCACCCTGATTCCACGCGCGAATCCCTCTAACCCTCACAGCCACAATCGGCCCGCTCACGATACTCGAGTGCGAGTCCGCGGCCACACCAGGCCGGGGAGGACGCGGCCGATTCAGTCGATGTGCGACGCGATGGCGGTGACGATGCGATCGGCCGCCGCGGTGCCCGAGGCCACGCACGCGGGGACGCCGACACCGTGGAGGTAGGCGCCCGCGACCGCGAGGCCGTCGATGCTCGCGAGGGCGGATTCGAGGGTGGCGATGCGGTCGGTGTGGCCGGGGGCGTACTGCGGGAGTCCGCCGGGCCAGCGCTGGACGACCGCGTCGAGCGGGGTGATCGGGATGCCGGTGACGGTGGTCAGGTCCGCGACGGCCGCGGCGATGAGTTCGTCGTCGGACCAGGAGAGCGGCGCGTCGTCGCCGAGGCGGCCGAAGGAGGCACGGACCAGGGCGACGGCACGCTCGGCCAAGTGGGGCCATTTGCGGCTGGACAGGGTGAAAGCCTTGGCGCGCAAGGGTTCTCCGGTGGCGACGAGAATGCCGGAGTTGTCCGGTAGTGCGGTCGCGCGCGGCAGAGCCATCGCTACGAGGGCCGAAGAGGACAGTTCGATGCCCGCCGCGGCTTCGGCCGCTGCCGGTGCCGCGTAGTGCAGGAGGCGGGCGGCGACGGGGGCGGGCGTCGCGATGACGACGGCGTCGACGGTGCCCAGCGGATCGACCACCCAGCCCCGGGGCCCGCGAGCTACCCGCGTTCCCGCCGTGGTCATGACGAATCGAGCCTGCGACGCCTCGGACAGTGCGGCGAGCAGGGCTCCATAGCCGTCACGCAGCCCACCGAACACCGGGGCAGAACTGGGAGCGGGCATTGCCGCCCGGACAGCCTCGGTGAGGCTGGAGGCCCCGTCGTCGAGTGCCGCGGCGAGGGTGGGTAGTGCGGCGCGGATGCCGATGGAAGCGCTGATCCCCGCGTACACCCCGCCCAGCAGCGGATCGACGCTGCGCTCGACCACCTGGCGGCCGAACCGGTCGCCCACCAGGGTCTGCACGTCGACATCACTGCCCGGCTCCCAACGCAGCGGCCGCTGCGCCTCGGTCGCGACTCGATCCAGGGTCGCGTCGTCGACCAGCCCGCGCAACGACTCGGCATCGGACGGAATCCCCATCAGCGTGCGCCCCGGCAACGGGTGTGCCGACCCCTGCGCCCAGATCAGCGGTCGCTTGCCCGCGGGCCGCACCAACTGGTCGGCCAGACCGAGCTCGCTCATCAGCTCGATGACCTCTGGCCTGCGCCCGACAAAGGCCTCGGCACCGAGATCCACTGGCTCCCCGGCCAATTCGCCGGTGTGCAGCACCCCGCCGACCCGCCCGCTCTGCTCGAGCACGACGATATCGACCTTCTGTCCCAGCCGCTGCCGCAACCGATAGGCCGCGACGAGCCCGCTGATCCCGCCACCGACGACCGCGATCCTCATGCCACGACCGTAGCGGGGCGTAGCTACAGCGAGTGCACCAACTCGACCAGTGCGGTCAGCACGCCGGGATCGGTATCCGGTAGCACCCCGTGCCCCAGGTTGAAGATGTGGCCGGTAGCGCCGAGGGTGATCGCCTCATCCGCTTCGCGCAGGATCCGGCGGGTCTCCGACTCGACCGCGTCGAATCCGGCGAACAGGATCGCCGGATCCAGGTTGCCCTGCAAGCCTTTTCCGGCACCGACGCGACGCACCGCGTCGGTGAGCGGCACCCGCCAGTCCACCCCGACCACGTCGGCACCTGCTTCACCCATCGCACCCAGCAGCTCGCCGGTGCCGACACCGAAGTGAATGCGCGGCACTCCCGCCGAGGCGACTTCGGCGAACACGCGCTCCGAATGCGGCAGCACGTACTCGCGGTAGTCGGCCAGCGAGAGCGCGCCGGCCCAGGAGTCGAACAGCTGCACCGCGTCGACGCCGGCCGCGAGCTGGGCCTGCAGGAAGGCGATGGTGATGTCGGTGAGGGCGCCGAGCAGGGCGTGCCAGGTCTTCGGGTCGGCGTGCATCATCGCCTTGGTGCGCTCGTGCTGCTTGCTCGGCCCACCTTCCACCAGGTAGGAGGCAAGGGTGAACGGGGCGCCCGCGAAGCCGATGAGCGGGGTGTCGCCGAGCGCGGCGGTGAGCAGGCGCACGCCTTCGGTGACTGCGCCGACCTCTTCGGGACGCAGTCGCGGCAGCGCGCGGACGTCGGCCTCGGTCCGGATGGGCGAGGCGATGACGGGGCCGACGCCGGGCACGATGTCGAGGTCGATGCCCGCGGCCTTGAGGGGAACGACGATGTCGGAGAACAGGATTGCCGCGTCTACACCGTGGCGGCGGATCGGCTGCATGGTGATCTCACAGACCAGCTCCGGGTCGAAGCACGACTCGAGCATGCCGACGCCCTTGCGTAGTTCGCGGTACTCCGGCAGCGACCGGCCTGCCTGACGCATGAACCACACCGGGCGCCTGCTCGGCGTCGCGCCGGTGGCGGCGGCCAGGAAGGGGGCATCGGGCAACCGGCGGCGGGTGTAAGTGCTCATCGCCGTTCATCCTAAGCGTCGAGCCCCGACGAACCGCACGCCCCGGCCGGTGTGGGACCGGCCACATGTTCAGCCGGTCGAGTGCTCCCCACCCACCGCACCCGTTCGCGTCGCACATCGCGCATCGCATCGCCCCCGAGAATGCGCCCTGCGCAACACGACCGCGCACGCAACGCGCACGGCGGCGCGCCTCCGACGGCGCCGGGCGCCCACCGTCTACCGTTCCTCCTCGTGACACCGCTCGACATCCGCGACGGCGCCGCACCGACCGGGGGAACGCCCCGCGAGCCTGCTCCTTTTCGGGCGGCGGTCGATGCGATGGGCACCGCAACAGTGCACCCCCGAATCGAGCTGGCGCCTATCCGTCCTCCGCAACGGTTGGCGCCGTTCTCCTATGCGCTCGGAGCGGAGGTCATCCACCCCGACAGTCCGGTGGTGCCCACCGACTCCGAGGGCGACGCGTTCGGCAGGCTCATCCTGCTGCACGACCCCGACGGCGACGAGGCCTGGAACGGCGTGTTCCGGCTCGTCGCCTACATCCAGGCCGACATCGACGCCGCCCTCGCCGCCGACCCGCTACTTCCCGAAGTGGCGTGGAGCTGGCTGGTCGACTCCCTGGAATCGCGCGGCGAACCGTTCACCGCCCTCGGCGGCACCGTCACCGCGACCAGTTCGGTCCGCTACGGCGATATCGCTGGCCCACCCCGCGCCCACCAGCTCGAACTGCGCGCGTCGTGGACGGCGACGAGCACCGAGATGCGACAACACGTCGAAGCGTTCTGCGAGGTGCTGGCCTTTGCCGCCGGGTTGCCGCCCGCCGGGGTCACCCATTTGCGACCGGAGTCCTATACCCGCACCGAACACCCTTGATCGCCACGTAGAGTTCACGTTTATGTCGGTCGCCGAGGAACCCACCGCAGCAGAGCCCCTGCTCGCCCCCGCCGAGGGGGTTCCACCCGTGCTGGCGACCGCCGAAGAGGTCGCCGCGGCCGCCAAGACCATCGCCGCCGGCACCGGCCCCCTCGCGGTCGACGCCGAACGCGCGTCCGGTTTCCGCTATTCGGCGCGGGCGTACCTGATCCAGCTCCGCCGTGCGGGCGCTGGCTCGTTCCTCATCGACCCCATTCCCGTCACGGATTCGCTGACCCCTCTGGCCGAGGCGATCAACGACCTCGAGTGGGTCCTGCACTCCGCCGACCAGGACCTGCCCGGCCTCGCCGAGCTGGGTCTGCGCCCCGCCCGCCTGTTCGACACCGAACTCGGCGGGCGCATCGCCGGCTACGAACGCGTCGGCCTGGCCGCGATGGTCGAAAACCTTCTCGGCCGCTCCCTGCGCAAGGGCCACGGTGCCGCCGACTGGTCGAGCCGACCACTGCCCGACGAGTGGCTCAACTACGCCGCCCTCGACGTGGAACTGCTCCTGGAGCTGCGCGACACCGTCGCCGCCGACCTCACCGCCCAGGGCAAACTCGACTGGGCCGCAGAGGAATTCGAGCACGTCCGCACCATGGACCCGCCCACGCCCAAGGCCGACCGCTGGCGCCGCACCTCCGGCATCCACGCCCTGCGCCGCACCCGCCAACTGGCGATCGTGCGCGAGCTGTGGACCACCCGCGACGAACTCGCCCGCGCCCGCGACGTCGCCCCCGCCCGCATCCTGCCCGACGCGGCCATCGTCACCGCCGCCACCGCCGACCCCCGTTCGATCGCCCAACTGCGCACCCTGCCCGTCTTCGGTGGACCCCGCCAACGCCGCTACTCCCGTGACTGGCTGGCCGCCGTCGAACGAGGCCGCACCCTCCCCGACAAACAACTCCCCCCGCTGACCCTGCCCTTCGACGGCCCACCGCCGGTCAACCGCTGGGAACGCCGCGACCCCATCGCCGCCGCCCGCCTCACCACCGCCCGCGGTGCCATGGGCGAACTCTCCACCGAACACGCCGTCCCGGTCGAGAACCTCCTGTCCCCCGACCTGGTTCGCCGGCTCTGCTGGGACGGACTCCCCGACTACAACAACGTCGGCACCCCCGAAGAACTGTCCGCGAAGATCGAGGCATTCCTCCTCGCCGGCGGCGCCCGCCGGTGGCAGCGCACCCTGGCCGTCCCCGCGCTGACCGAGGCACTGACGCCCACCGACAGTTCCCACTGATTCTCCGTCATCGAGGCGTTGACGGCCGTGTCCGGGCGGCGATCAGCGCGAATGCAGCCAGCCGCTGATGCGTTGGGCGATGGCGTCGGGGGTGAGGCCGAGGTCTTCGAGGATCTCGTTGCGGGAGGCGTGGTCCAGGAACTGTTGGGGCACACCGAGATCGCGGGTGGGGACGTCCAGGCCCGCGTCGCGCAGGCGGGCGGAGACGGTGGAGCCGATACCGCCGTGCAGGCCGCCGTCTTCGACGGTGACGACCAGACGGTAGTTCTCGGCGAGCTTGACCAAGGTGTCGGAGACCGGGATCACCCAGCGCGGGTCGACAACGGTGACCGAAATACCTTGGGGCTCCAGGAGTTCGGCGACCTTCATGGCCGTTTCGGCGAAGGGGCCGACGGCGACGATCAGGACGTCACCGTGCTGGGACTGCGCCGAACCCGCACCGGGGACGGCCAGTCGAAGCACATCAAGGCCGTCGAGCCGTTCCACGGCCGTGATGTCTTCGGCGACACTGCCCTTCGGGAAACGCAGCACGGTCGGACCATCGGAGATCGCGAGCGCTTCGCCCAGTTCCTCCCGCAGCGTCGCACCGTCGCGGGGGGCGGCGACACGGATGCCGGGGATGATGCCGAGCAGCGAGAAGTCCCACATGCCGTTGTGGCTGGCTCCGTCGGGGCCGGTGACGCCCGCACGGTCGAGTACGACCGTGACCGGCTGCTTCAGCAGCGCCACATCCATCAGGAGCTGGTCGAAGGCACGGTTGAGGAAGGTGGCGTAGATGGCGATCACCGGGTGCATGCCGCCCAGCGCAAGACCGGCGGCCGAGGCCATGCCGTGCTGTTCGGCGATCCCGACGTCGAACATGCGCTCGGGGAAGCGTTCGCCGAACGCGGCCAGGCCGGTGGGGCCGGGCATGGCGGCGGTGATGGCGACGATGTCCTCGCGGCGCGCCCCGTGTTCGATGAGCTCCTCGGAGAACACCGCGGTCCAGCCCTTGGCCTTCTTGCCCGCCAGCGGACGACCGGTGAGGGGGTCGATCGGGTCGCAGGCGTGCATCTGGTCGGCGACGTGGTTCTCGGCGTGCTCGTAGCCGTTGCCCTTGCGGGTGACCACGTGCACGACGACCGGACCACCGAAGTCCTTGGCGCGCCGCATCGCCGCCTCGAGCGCCACGAGATCGTGGCCGTCGACCGGACCGACGTACTTCATGCCCAGATCGGAGAACAGTTCCTGCGGGCTCACCGCGTCCTTGATCCCGACCTTGAGCGCGTGGAACATCGAATACGCCGAATCCCCCACGGCGGGAATGCTTTTCAGAATGCGTTTCCCGGCGTCGAGGGCGTGCTCGTAGGCGGGCTGGGTGCGCAGGGCGGTGAGGCGGTCGGCGAGTCCACCGATCGTGGGGGCGTAGGAGCGGCCGTTGTCGTTGACCACCACCACCACCGGACGATCGGGGGCACCCGCGATGTTGTTGAGCGCTTCCCAGCACATGCCGCCGGTGAGCGCGCCGTCACCGACGATCGCGACCGGCGTGCGGTTCTGATCGGTGAGCGCGAACGCCTTGGCCAGTCCGTCGACATAGGACAGCGCGGCCGAGGCGTGCGAGGACTCCACCCAGTCGTGTTCGCTCTCGGCGCGACTCGGATAGCCCGACAGACCGTCGCGGCTGCGCAGCGAATCGAAGCGATCCTTGCGACCGGT
The DNA here is from genome assembly GCF_046549215.1 of Nocardia sp. A7. Taxonomy (NCBI): domain Bacteria; kingdom Bacillati; phylum Actinomycetota; class Actinomycetes; order Mycobacteriales; family Nocardiaceae; genus Nocardia; species Nocardia sp. A7. The sequence goes on from NZ_JAJPWE010000001.1 coordinate 43,300, forward strand.
GAGGATCTTGTGCACGTAGGCCTGGTGACCGGTGTCGAAGATCAACGGGTCGGCCGGCGAATCGAAAATCCGGTGTAGGGCGATGGTCAGCTCGACCACCCCGAGATTGGGGCCGAGATGACCTCCGGAGGCGGCGACCTTCTGCACCAGGAACTCGCGGATCTCGCCCGCCAGCTCGCGCAGTTGCGGCACGCTCAGCCGGCGCAGATCTTCGGGTGAATCCACCCGCGACAGCACTCCCACCTGAACTCGCTCCCTCCGGACTACATTGTGATCCGCCCAGTGTATTTGCCCGCGTGCCGGGCACCGGCCCGCGGGCCCTTCCGAGCACACGCGCGGCTAGGTCTACCGTCGCGACGACGACACCGCCGCAGGCCCGCTGAACAGGACGCGCGGCCGGAAATCCGGTTCGGCAAAGGCTTACCTCACTGTGTTGCGGGCTGTGAGGACAATCTCCCCGCGCGTCCGGCGACCGGCCCGCCGACCGCCGCCCTACAGTGACGCTGTGACTCCAGCGCACAGCGCGACGCGCACGATCGACCCGGGTGTGGTGGCAGGCATGCTCGACGAGGTGTACGCGGCCTGCCGCGACGACACCTCCGGCGCCCCCGCCGACTACATCCCCGAACTCGCCGCCGTGGCACCGGATTCGTTCGGGTTGTGCCTGGCCACCGCCGACGGGCTCGTCTACGAGGTCGGCGACACCGATATCGGGTTCACCATCCAGTCCATCTCCAAGCCGTTCACCTATGCACTGGCCCTGGCTGATCGCGGGCTCGACGGGGTGGCCGAACACATCGATGTGGAGCCGTCGGGCGAGCCGTTCAACGAGATCAGCCTCGAACCCGACACCCAGCGCCCGAGCAACCCGATGATCAACTCCGGGGCCATCACCGCGGCCTCGCTGGTGAACGGACGCGACGCGGCGGACAAGTTCGAGCGGGTGCGTCGCTGCTACTCCCGCTTCGCCGGGCGCGAGTTGACGATGAACGAGGCGGTCTACGAATCCGAGGCTCGCACCGGGTACCGCAATCGCGCCATCGGGTACATGCTGCGCTCGGTCGGCATCCTCGACGTCGAACCCGACGAGGTGGTCGACCGGTATTTCCGGCAGTGCTCGCTCGAGGTCACCTGTGCGGACCTGGCCGTGATGGCGGCGACACTGGCCGACAACGGCGTGAATCCGAGGACAAGAGAACGGGCGCTGTCGACGGTGCTGACCGAGCGGGTGCTCAGTGTGATGACCACCTGCGGCATGTACAACGCGGCCGGTGACTGGGTGACCACGGTCGGCCTGCCCGCCAAGAGCGGGGTCGGCGGCGGGATCATCGCGGTGCTGCCGGGCCAGCTCGGGATCTCGGTGTACTCGCCACGCCTGGACGGGCAGGGCAACAGTGTGCGCGGGGTCGCCGCGTGCCGGGAGCTGTCGCGGCGGCTGGAACTGCACTTCTGTCACGTGACCCGATCGGCGCGCACCGCGATCCGCGCCGACTACACGGTCGCACAGCTGCCGTCGCGATTGCGCCGCACGCCCGAGGACGCCGCGGTACTGGCCGCACACGGTGACCGGGCGCGGATCTATGAACTGCACGGCGACCTGCTGTTCGCCGGTGCCGAACGCGCCGTGCGGGCGATCGAGGGCAGGGCCGACGAGCTCGACGCGCTGGTGATCGACCTGCGCCGGGTCGGCGAGGTGAGTCAGGTGGCACGCGGCATGCTCGACGAGTTGCAGGCCGCACTGGTGCGCCGAGGCAGCCGGGTGGCGCTGGTCGATCCCGATGCCACGCTCGGGCACGAGGTGTCGAGTCTGGATCCCGACGATCCGCGCGGGCGGGTGTTCATCGACCGGGACACGGCCACCGAATGGTGTGAGGACATCGTGCTGGACCGGCACCGGCCACCGGGAACCGCGACGCGCACGTCCATCGCCCTCGACGAGCATCCGCTGCTGGTCGGGCTCGAGGAGGCCGACCGAAACCGGCTGTGCGCGGACTTCGTCGCGCGAACCTTCGCCCGGGGTGAGGTGATCGCCGAGCGCGGTGAGCCACGATCCGGGCTGTACCTGATCCTCGACGGGCGGGTGCGGATGACGTTTCCCGGGACCGACGGGCGGGTGCACCGGTTGGTGACGTTGTCGGCGGGGATGTCGTTCGGCGAGATCCCGATGTTGATCGGGGAGAAGTTCGTCAACGACGTGGTCGCCGAGACCGGGGTACGGGTGGCGGTGATGAGCCCCGCCGTGTTCGACGAGCTCGCCGAGCAGCACCCGCGCCTGAAACTCGCTCTGCTGCAACGACTCGCCGCGGGGGCGTACGCACAAATGGACGCTGCCGTCCGAACAATATCGGCGAACTCCCAGAACTACTGACCATCTCCGAACGCTGCCGTCCGAACCGTATCCGCGAACTCCCAGTCGCGGCGACGGAACTCGGTGCGGACGCGAGACGTTGAGCAGCACAGCAGCCTTCAACCGACAGGAGTACCGCGGTGAGCAAGAAGTCCTGGCAGGCGAGCACAACCACATTCGGGCGCGGGGTGGTGCGCGCGGTCCCCGATCTGATCCGGTTGACGTTGTCGGTGGAATCGCGAGCCGACACCGTCGTGGCCGCCTATGGGCGTGCGGGCGACCGCGTGAGCGCGGTCGTCGCGGCGCTGCGGGCAGCCGGGGTCGGTGACGCGGACATGGCGACCAGTGGCTTGAGTGTGCGCACCGAGACCGTCTACACCGACAACGGACGCAACGAGATCGCCGGCTACCTGGCGTCCACCGGGCTGCTCGTGTCGCTGCGCGAAGGCACCGGAACCGACCCCGCCGAAACCGTCGCCGCCGCGGTGAACGCGGGCGGTGACGACGTCCGCCTCGGCGGTCTGACCCGGGGCATCGCCGACCCGGCCCCGCTCCTGGAACAGGCCCGCGACGCGGCCTTCGACGACGCGAAAGCGAAAGCCGAGCAGTACGCGGCCCGCGCCGGAGTCATACTGGGCGCCGTCCTCCAGATCACCGAGGACACTTCCGCACCGTCCTCCCGCGCCTACGACATCAGCGCCGAGATGGACTCGTCTCCCATGCTGATGGCCCGCGGCGGCTCCCCCGTCCCCATGGTTCCCGGCGAGACCGAAGTCGGAGCGAGCGTCCGCGTGAGCTGGGCCCTCGAGTAGCGCACGGTCTATTCGGGCTGCGTGAGGAGCGCTTCGACGGCGCGTTCGGCGCTCTGGACGGCGCTTTCCATCGTGGCGGACCAGTCGGTGCGGGTCCAGTCACCGGCCAGCATCAAGTTCGGAACCGAGGTGCGCTGGTCCGGGCGCAGGTTGTCGGTGCCGAGCACCTGGGAGAAGGTCGCCTTCGCCATCTTCACCACGTGACCGGTCACGACCTGAGCGTCGGCGGCCTCCGGGTAGTAGCGGCGGATGAGATCCATCTGCTCGGCGAGGATCTCCTCGTTGCTCTTGTGGATCTGCTCGTAGGCGCCGCTGGTGGTCAGGCAGTACAGCCAGGTGCCGTCGGGCGTGCGCTGGTGCATGCGCTGCCGGTCGAAGACCTGATCGATCACGCCGGTGCCGCCGATCAGCGCCTCCATGGCCGACTCGGTCTTCAGCGGCCGGTCCAGATACAGGTTCGTGCTCACGATCGGGGTGGAGCCCAGTTTGTCCGCGGCAGCGTAGATTTCGGCATGTTCGGGTAGATCGTCGAGGAGCCCGCCGATCGCGGAGTTCGGGACCGCGCAGATCACCGCGTCGGCCTCGAGCACCGAGCCGTCCGCCAGCTGCACCCCGGTCGCCTTGCCGTCGATGATGACGATCTTGCGGGCCACCGCCCGGTAGCGCACGTCGACCCCGTGGCGCTCGAAGACCTGCTCGGCGCCGGAGATGTAGAGCGTGTCCAGGTCCACGGTGGGATAGCCGATCGTCACGCCCGTCCGGTCCCGCAGTCCGATCCGGACCCCGGTGGCCAGCACATCGGCGAACACCTTCGCCGACTCCCGGTCCACCGGTTCCGCGGCGATGCCGAGCGCGAGCCAATCCCACAGGGCCTCTCGCGCTTTCGCCGGCATCGCGACGCGGCGGAACCACTCGTCGGTGGTGATGTCGGCGAGGTACGCCGGTTGCCACAGTGCCTGCCGGACCAACATCAGCGAGGATCGCAACGCGCGCAGCCGTTCCAGCGGTCCCGCGTCGGGATGCGCACCCATCAGTGTGCGCAGGGCACCGAAACCCTTGGTGGGCAACATGACCGCGCGCCCACCCGGCCAGCGCAGACTCCCGGCGCCGGGGAACTCGATGTGCCGGCGGGTGCCCACGCTCTCCAGATACCGCCACAGACTGCGGTATCCGCTGGCCACCACGTGCTGGCCGTTGTCGGGCAGGTCGTCCACCCCGGAAACCCGCATCGCCTGCGTGCGGCCGCCGAGCCGACCTCGCCGCTCCAGCAGAGTCACCTGCTTACCGGCCTCCGCCAGCCACACGGCGGCGGCCAGCCCGGCCAGCCCGCCCCCGATGACAACGAACCGGCGTGAGTCGCTTGCGTCCACCATTGAGGCAATGTAGCGCGAATTCTCTCTTTCTATCGGCGGAATGCCCGGGACTACCTAACACCTCAGCGGTCGAGCAGCGCCACACACTCGACATGATGTGTTCCCGGGAAGGCGTCGAACGCCCGCAGCTGCGCCAAGTGATATCCCGCATCCAGGTACAACCCCAGATCACGACCGAAAGCCGCTGGGTCACAACCGATGTGCACGATCCGACGAGGATCCGCATCGGTCACCGCGGCGACGACGTCTTTGCCCGCACCCGCACGCGGCGGATCGAGCACAACGACATCCGGTGTGCCGGAAGCACTGCGAGCCCAGCTCTCGACACGGTCGGCCCGTAGGTCCAACCAGGGCAGATCACCCAGGGCGGCCACACCGTCGACAACGGCCGAGCGAGCGGATTCGATACCGGTCACCGCCCCGGTCTGCCCCGTCTGTTCGGCCAGCCGCGCGGCGAAGACACCGACACCGGCGTAGAGATCCCAGCCGGAACCGCCAGGGGCGAGCCCCGACCACTCGGCGATCAGATCCGAATAGCATTGCGCCGCACCACGATGCGCCTGCCAGAACCCCGTCGCCGACAGCTCCCAGCGACGGCCGGCCACATACTCCACGACCCGACCCGAACCTTCGACCACGCACTCCTCACGCGGCGCGTTCATCGCCGATTTTCGCGTAGCCGCCCGATCCCTGATCGCACCACGCTCGTCCCCCGCGGGCGGCGTCGACTCACGACGACGCCCCGGCCGCTGCCCACGACCGCGGCTCGCACCACGCGGGGTCTCGGGCCGACCGGCCGGGCCCGCGCCGGGGGTCTGCGCGAGTTCGACGATATGGCGCACACCATCGCCGTCCACCGCGACAACCAGATCGGCGCCCGGCGTCCACAGCCGATCCGCGACACCGTCGAGCGCACCGGCAACCGGCTGCGGACAACGCAGATCCGCGATCACATCGGTGCTCCGGTAGCGATGCACACCCGCACGCCCCGCCGCGTCGACGACCAACCGCACCCGCGTGCGCCAACCACCGGTCACCGCACCGGAATCCCCGGCGATCGGTTCGACCGTCACCTCCGGCTCGATCTTGGCCAACCGCCGCAACTGCTCCGACACCACGGTGGCCTTGAGCGCGCGCTGGGCCTCGGGTGTGGCGAAGGAGAAATCACAGCACCCCGCCCCACCCGGTCCGGCCACCGGACACGTCGCGGGCACCCGATCCGGTGACGCCTCGATGATCTCGACGGCATCGGCCCGGCAGAACGACCCGCCACGATCCTCGGTCACCCGGGCCCGCACCAGTTCACCGGGCAACCCGTGCCGCACGAACACGACTCGCCCCTCGTGGCGCCCGACGATGAAACCACCGTGCCCCGGCGCACCGAGGCGCACCTCGAATTCCTGTCCGCTCCAATCACTCACGGTCACACCCACTCTCACCCTCGACCGGCGCGCCGCTCATTCGCGACGTCCTGGTCGTTCGAAACCTCGGCGCACCGAACCCGGCGCGTTTCCTTCACCTGCCTGCTTGGCCCTGGTCGAGGAGCTGAGCTGCCACGGCACGCTCGTCACCATCACACCCGGCTCGAACAGCAGCCTGCCCTTCAACCGCAGCGCGGACTGGTTGTGCAGCACCTGCTCCCACCAGTGCCCGACCACGTATTCGGGGATGAACACCGTGACCACGTCGCGCGGTGCGTTCTTGCGCACCCGCTTGACGTATTCGAGCACCGGCTTGGTGATCTCGCGGTAGGGCGATTCGATCACCTTCAGCGGCACGTTGATCTCGCTGTTCTCCCACTCGCGCACCAGCTTGCGGGTGTCGGCGTCGTCGACGTTGACCGTCACCGCTTCGAGGGTGTCCGGGCGGGTCGCGCGGGCGTAGGCCAGCGCGCGGCGCGTCGGCAGGTGCAGTTTGGAGACCAGGACGAGCGAGTGGGTCCGGCTGGGCAGCACACCGTCCCAGTCGGACTCGTCGAGTTCGCGCGAGACCGAGTCGTAGTGCTTGCGGATGAGCTTCATCACGACGAAGATCGCCACCATCACGATGATCGCGATCCAGGCACCCGCGAAGAACTTGGTGACCAGCACGATCACCAGCACCGTGCCGGTCGCGGTCAGCCCGATCGCGTTGATCACCCTGGACCGCATCATCTGCCTGCGCTGCGCCGGATCGGTCTCGGTGCGCAGCAGGCGCGTCCAGTGCCGCAGCATGCCGGTCTGGCTCAGCACGAACGAGACGAACACGCCAACGATGTAGAGCTGGATCAGCTTGGTCACCTCGGCGCCGAAGAACACCACGAACGCGATCGCCGCACCCGACAGGAACAGGATGCCGTTGGAGAACGCGAGCCGGTCGCCGCGGGTGTGCAACTGACGGGGCAGATAGCGGTCCTGCGCCAGGATCGAACCGAGCACGGGGAAACCGTTGAACGCGGTATTGGCGGCCAGCACCAGGATCAGCGCGGTGACGATGGTGATGAAGAAGAAGCCGATCGGGAAGCCGTGGAACACCGCCTCGGCGATCTGCGCGATCAGCGTCTTCTGGTGGTAATCGGCGGGCGCACCGACCAGATTCGAGGCGTCGTGGGCGTAGACGACGCCGATCTTCTGGGCCAGGATGATGATGCCCATCAGCAGCACGATCGCGATGGTGCCCAGCAGCAGCAGGGTGGTCGCCGCATTGCGCGACTTGGGTTTACGGAACGCGGGCACGCCGTTGCTGATGGCCTCGACACCGGTCAGTGCCGCACAGCCAGAGGAGAAGGCGCGCGCGATCAGGAAGGCGAACGCCAGGCCGTAGAGGTGCTCGTCTTCGGCGTTGAGCCCGAAGCCGGCGGACTCGGCCTGGATGTCCTCGCCCAGCACATAGGTGCGGAACAGGCCCCAGATCAGCATCGCGAACATGCCGACGATGAACGCGTAGGTCGGCACAGCGAAGGCGGTACCGGATTCGCGCACGCCGCGCAGGTTGATCGCGGTCAGGATCACGATCGCCACCACCGCGAACAACACCTTGTGCGTGGCGACGAACGGAATGGCCGAGCCGATGTTCGACGCCGCCGAGGAGATCGACACGGCGACGGTGAGCACATAGTCGACCAGCAACGCGCTGCCGACCGTCAAACCCGCGTTGGGACCGATGTTCTTGGTCGCGACCTCGTAGTCACCGCCGCCGGAGGGATAGGCGTGCACATTCTGCCGGTAGCTGGCGACGACCACCGCCATCACCACCACCACCGCGAGGCCGACCCACGGCGCGTACACATAGGCCGCGATGCCCGCCGCCGACAGCACCAGGAAGATTTCCTCCGGGGCATAGGCCACCGACGACATCGCATCGGAAGCGAAGACCGGAAGAGCGATACGCTTGGGCAACAACGTGTGGCCGAGCGAATCGCTACGGAACGGCCTACCCAGCAGCACGCGCTTGGCTGCCGTCGTCAACTTGGACACCGGGCTGAGCATAGAGGAGTTCACCAGCACCTTCGCGCGCACGTTCCTCGGCGTCACGGCGGTGTCGGAGATTGTTTGCCCCGCGTTACCGCGGGGAAAATGGGCGATGGGAGCATCCGGCGGGTACGGTCCTTGCCGGACGCCACGGGTAGGCCAGGAACGAGGGTGCACGGTGTACGTAGTGATCATGGGGTGCGGGCGTGTCGGCTCGTCACTGGCGCGTGCGCTGACCCGGGTGGGTCACGAGGTCACGGTCATCGACCGCGATCCCACCGCCTTCCGCCGCCTCGGTGAGGGATTCACCGGCCAGGAGGTGATCGGCGTCGGGTTCGACCGCGACGTGCTGACCCGCGCGGGAATCGAACGCGCCGACGCGTTCGCCGCGGTGAGCTCCGGTGACAACTCCAACATCATCTCGGCCAGGGTGGCCAGGGAGATGTTCGGGGTGGAACGTGTCGTCGCTCGCATCTACGACGCCAAGCGCGCCGAAGTGTACGAACGGCTCGGCATCCCGACCATCGCGACCGTGCCGTGGACCACCGACCGGTTCCTGCGCACCCTGATCGGCGACAACTCCACCACCACCTGGCGCGACCCCACGGGCGCGGTCGCGGTGACCCAGCTGACCCTGCACGAGGACTGGTCCGGCCGCACGGTGCGCGATCTCGAACGCGACCTGACCGTGCGGGTGGCGTTCATCCTGCGCTTCGGCCAGGGCCTGCTCCCCGAATCCAAGACGATCGTCCAGGCCGACGACGTCGTCTACGTCGCGGCCACGTCCGGCACTGTCGGCGAGGCGATCGCCCTGGCCGCCAAGGCCCCCGTGAGCGAGGACTGAACACATGAAGGTCGCCATCGCCGGAGCGGGCGCGGTCGGACGCTCGATCGCCAGGGAACTACTGCGCGGCGGGCATCGGGTGATGCTGCTCGAACGCCAGCTCGACCACATCGACCCGGCCGCCATCCCCGACGCCGTGTGGGTCCACGCGGACGCCTGCGAGCTGTCGCTGCTGGAGAACGCCGACCTCGAGACCTATGAGGTGGTGATCGCCGCCACCGGTGACGACAAGGCGAATCTGGTCCACGCCCTGCTCGCCAAGACCGAGTTCGGGGTGCGCCGGGTGGTGGCGCGGGTCAACGATCCGCGCAACGAATGGCTGTTCAACGAGTCGTGGGGCGTCGATGTCGCCGTGTCGACGCCGCGGCTGCTCGCCTCGCTCGTCGAGGAGGCCGTGTCGGTGGGCGATCTGGTGCGGCTGATGACGCTGCGGCAGGGCCAGGCCAACCTGGTCGAGATCACCCTGCCCCCCGACACCCAGCTGGCGGGCAAGCCGGTGCGCACGCTGTCGATGCCGCGCGACACCGCGCTGGTGACGATCCTGCGCGGTGGCCGAGTGATCGTGCCACAACCCGACGATCCGTTCGAGGGCGACGACGAACTGCTGTTCGTCACTTCGGTGGAGGCCGAAGAGGATCTGCGGCTGACCCTGGCCACCCACGGCGTGCGGCCGTAAGTCCTTACGCCACTTTCAGTTCCGCGCGCAGCTTGTTGAGCGCGCGGTGCTGCATCACCCGGACGACACCGGGACTGGTCCCGATGGCCTCGGCGGTCTGTGCCGCGCTCCAGCCGAGCACGATCCGCATCACCAGCACCTCGCGGTGGTTCGGGGCGAGGACCTTCATCAGTTCGAGGGTGGCGGCGCGGCGTTCGAAGGCGAGGACCCATTCCTCCGGGCCCGCCGAGGTGCTGACCGTGTCGGGCAGCTCGGCCGTCGGGTAGGCGGTGTGCTTGCCGCGACGGAAGGCGTCGGAGACCTTGTTGGCGGCGATGCCGTAGACGAAGGCCAGAAACGACTTGCCCTGATCGCGGTAGCGCGGGATCGCGCTCACGGTGGCGATCAGGACCTCCTGGGTGACATCGTCCGCGGTGACGGTGAGGTGGCCGGTGGCGCCCATGCGGGCCGCGCAGTACCGGCGGACCAGCGGATGGACCAGGCGCAGGATCTCGGCGACAGCGTCGCGGTCACCGCGGGCGGCCGGGCCGATCAGGGCGTCGAGTTCGAGGCCGATGCGCTTGCTCTCCGAGAGCGCGGGCGCCGGGGTCTTGGCGGTGTCGCGTCGGGGTGCGGCGGCCGGTCGCTCGTTTCGGTGCTCGGTTGCCATCATGGTCGCCGTTCCTTTCACGATCATCGCGTTTTTCCTACGCATTGATCGTGCGACGAACGTGGCCCGGCAACCAGATACCCCAGGGTGGGTACTTCCCCACCTCCGGCGGCGTACTACCCACCCTTACGCGGGCACGGATTCCGTTCCGGCACCGGACTTGTCGGCCTTGGCGGCGGGCAGGTGACCGGCACGGCGCACCGCCCACACGGTGACGACCAGGGCGAGGGCGGTGAGCGGCCAGCCCATGCCGATGCGGGCCACGGCCAGCCAGGTGGTGTGGTCGGTGTCGTAGAGCTGCGACTGCACCAGGTAGCGAGCGCCGAACACGACCACCCACACCACGGTGGCCAGGTCGTAGAGCTTGCGGATGCGCTTGTCGGTGCGCCAGCCGTGACCGTGCCCGTTGAGCGCACCCCAGATCACCCCGACCAGCGGTCGACGCAGCAGGATCGACAGCGCGAACACGCCCGCGTACACCAGGCTGGTGTAGATGCCGAACAGGAAGAAGCCCTTGGCCTCCCCCACCCGCTGGGCGATCAGCGCGCACAGGCCGACGCCGAGGAAGCCGGAGATCGCAGGCTGGATCGGGCTGCGCTGCACGAGCCGCCAGACCAGGATGGCGGCGGCCACCCCGAGGGCAGCCCAGATGGCCACGGTGAGATTCGTGAAGGAGTTCACCGGAACGAACACCAACACGGGCAGGGTGGAATAGATCAGGCCGCTGAAACCGCCGAGCTGCTCGAGCAAGGTCTGTTCGGCCTCGCCGACCTCGGCGTCGACTTCCGGGTCGACCGTCTCATCGGTGACCACGGGCAACACCACGGTGGCTTCGGGGTCCGCGGCAGGGCGGTACTCGTCGCTGGAGGGCATACGTCAGCTGTTCCCGCGCAATTCGTAGTAGGGGTTGAAGATCACTTTGCGGCCGTCGCGGTCGCCCACGCGGCCACGCACCAGGATGCGCCTGCCCGGTTCGATACCGGGAATGCGCCTGCGCCCGATCCACACCAGGGTGATGGCGTCGGTGCCGTCGAAGAACTCGGCCTGCACGGTGGCACCGGCCGCCTTCGGACACGCCTCGACACTGCGGAGCCTGCCCACGATCGTCGCCTCTTCACCACGACAGCAATCCTTGGCCCGCCGGGCACCCGAGGCATCGACCGTCTCGGCCAATTCCTCGGCGTCGAGCTGATCGATATCGGCGGTGAGTCGGCGGCCGAGTCGTCGAAAATATCCTGAATCCGGGCCCGATCCCGACTTGTGTCCGCCCGTGGATGACGACATGGCACGCTTCTCCCGCTAGTTGGCCGTACACCGCCACTGTAGATGGGCAAACGCCCGGCCGCTACGCTGCGTCGGTGTTGCGCACCCCACCCCAGGTCACCGTGGTCGCCCTGCCGGGGACCGGCTCCGACGCCGATTTCGCGGCCCGCGCGTTCGGTCCCGCCGCGCACGCGCGCGGACTCGCGTTCCACGCCGTCGAACCGGACCCACAGGCCGTGATCAAGAGCTGTACCGCGGCTTTGGACGCTGCCGCGGCGCGCGGTCCGGTCCTGGCCGCGGGCATCTCCCTCGGCGCCGCGATCGCACTCGACTGGGCAGCCGAGCACCGTACCGCGGTTGTTGGTGTCATCACAGCATTACCCGCCTGGACCGGCGCCGAAACCGCCGCCTGCCCAGCCGCATTGAGCGCCTCGGTTACCGCCGAGCAACTGCGCGCCGACGGGTTGGAGACGGTGATCGCGCGAATGCGGGCATCGAGTCCGGGATGGCTGGCCGACGCGCTGACCCAGTCGTGGCGTGGACAGTGGCCGCATCTGCCTGCGGCGCTGGACGAGGCCGCGGGCTACGCCTGGCCGACATCGGCGGCGTTGGCCGACAACCGTGTACCGGTCGCGGTCGTAGGCGCGAGTGACGACCCAATTCATCCGATCGCCATCGCCGAACAGTGGGCGTCGACGTTGCCGATGGCCCGCCTGCATCGGATAACGCTGACAGACCTCGGCAAGGACCCGGCAATACTCGGACACACCGGCTTCACCGAACTCGACGCACTACTGACCGATTCACAGCGCACTGCCCGCTGCCGATAGGCAACGGGCAGTGCGCCCCAGCTAGTTGAGGCCGAGTTGTTGCATGGCCGAACCGTCCGCGCCTCGACGCGGCTCGTCCGGCAGTTTCGGCGGGATGGCAGAGGGGGGCGGGGCGGCGGCCGCGGCGGCCTGGGCCTCGAGGGCCGCCTGCTGCGCCTCGATCTGCTGCTGGTGGGCGGCCGCGAGCTGTTCGGCCAGTTCCTGGGGCAGGACCACCGGGAGCGGGTCGCGGACAGGCAGGGGGTCGGTGCCGCGGCGGACCACGGCGTCGGCCAGGACCGCGCGGGCCGCGGTGATCAGCGGGCTGCGGTCGTCGACGGCGCCCTTGGGGCCAGCGGCTACCAGTCGGATCATCCAGCGCGGGCCGTCGACGCCGATGAAGCGCAAGTCGGCTCCTTCGGTGATCGCCTTGACCTCACGACCCCACGGGCCCTTCTCGACGGCCACGCTCGCACCGTCACCGCGCAGCGACTCGGCCAGATCCGCGGCGACCGTACGCCACTGGCCCGCCGACTTCGGCGCGGCGTAGGCGGCGACGGTGAGCCTGCCGTGCTCGGTGGCCAGATGCACCGCCTGCGGGGTGCCGTCGGGGCTCATCTCCACCTGCAGCTGCCCACCCTCGGGCACCGGAATGAGCACCGAACCCAGGTCGAGGCGACGCGCGATCATCTCGTCGGACACCTCACTGATGTCGTACGGACCGGCGAGGGCGTCGGGCGCATGGTCGAAGTTGCCGTAGATGCGCTCATCGGTCGGGGCATCGTCGAAGTCGAGACGGGCGAAGTCGGGGCGCGGGAACTCGTCGGTGTCGTACTCGTCGGAGTCGGCGTCCAAGTCGTAGTCCGCCTCGTCGTACTCGACCTCGTCGTATTCGACGTAGTCGTCCTCGCGCGCGCGCTTCTTCTTACCGAACAGACCCATCACGCCTCCTTGCCGGCCAGGCTCGCGTGCCCGCCGCTCGACCCGTATCCGCCGCTGCCACGGGCGGTGTCGTCGAGATCGTCGACCTCGGTGAAGTCGACCAACTCGACCCGCTGCACCAGCAACTGCGCGATGCGGTCACCGCGACGCAGCTCGATGGCGGTGCGTGGATCGTGGTTGATCAGGCACACCTTGATCTCACCGCGGTAGCCCGCGTCGACCGTGCCCGGCGTATTGACCACCGACAGGCCCGCCTTCGCGGCCAGCCCGGACCGGGGGTGGATCAAGCCGACCGTGCCCATCGGCAACGCGATCGCGATCCCGGTGCCGACCAGCACCCGCTCGCCCGGTTCGATGATCACATCCTCGGTGGTACAGAGGTCGACGCCCGCGTCACCCGGATGGGCACGCGTCGGCACAGGGATGCCGGGATCGAGCCGCCGCAGCGGAATCGGTGCAAGTGCGTTCACATCGGTCGAGACTACGCCGTCGCGGCCGGACCTTCTCGTCGCAGCCCTCGTGCGGTGACCTAGTGTTGAGGGGTGCCCGACCAGCCCGATTCCCCGACGACCGCGACCACCGACACCGACCATCGCGCGCCGCGCGCGCAGGGTCCGTCGCCCTACACCGAGCGCCTGTGGGTGCCGCTGTGGTGGTGGCCGGTCGGCTTCGCGATCGCGGGCCTGCTCGCGGCCGAGATCCACATGGGCGCGCCGGGGCTACGGGCCTGGCTGCCGTATGTGTTGCTGGCGCCGGTCCCGGTCTGGATTCTGTTGTGGATGAGCAGGCATCGCCTCGATGTCACTGTCGCGGACGACGGTACGGCGGAACTGCGCGTCGACCGCGCCCACCTGCCGGTGAGCTTCGTCGCGCGCGCCGCGGCCGTCGCGCCTGCCGCCAAGAGTGCGGCGCTGGGTCGACAACTCGACCCCGCCGCCTATGTTCAGCACCGGGCCTGGATCCGCCCGATGGCGCTGCTGGTCCTGAACGACCCGGACGACCCGACGCCGTACTGGTTGGTCAGTACGCGAAGGCCGGACCTGGTCTTGGCCGCGCTCGGACTCCCGAGCGCGGGCTGACCCTTCCTCGCTGATCCCTACCGGATCAGTTTGCGCAGCCCATGCGGATCAGTCGACCGCTCGGGGCTGCGCACTGCCCTGCTTCAGAGCGCGCAGTCCATGCAGATCAACTGTCCACCCTTCTCGGTGGCCAGTCGGCTGCGGTGATGCACGAGGAAACAGCTCGAGCAGGTGAACTCGTCCGCCTGCTTCGGAACCACCCGAACGCTGAGTACCTCGTCGGACAGGTCCGCGCCGGGAAGCTCGAACGATTCCGCTGTATCGGCTTCGTCGATGTCCACGACGGCGGACTGCGCCTCGTTGCGGCGGGCCTTCAGCTCCTCGAGCGAATCCTCCGACACCTCGTCGGATTCGGTGCGCCGCGGTGCGTCATAGTCGGTTGCCATGTCGTCTTCCCCTCAGTCCTTACTCCGTATATCCCGGATCAGTCGATTGCCGTAACCCCGCAGGGTTCCGGCGTTCGAACCGCCCCGCCGGTGGTGCACCTCACACGTGCACCGGTCATCTATCAGGTTCGATCATGTGGCGATCAACACCGACAGCGTTCGGTAAACGCAGGACATGCCCTTGTTGTTCCCGCGACCGACCACCGTTTCACCGGTAAATATTCGATCTGGGCGGCCAGACAATAGCGGACCAACGGGTGAAAGTCGCAATCAAAGCCCCGCCGTGCCGAAACCGACGACGAATCGTCACCTGCCGGGAAACTCGCCGAGACCTCCCGGACTCGCGCGCCGCCGCGGGACTCGTAGAGTGAGCGCGTGGTTTCACTGATCACCGAAGGCAGCGCGACTGATCGCGACGGCAAACCCTTTCCGCGGCGGCGGCCCGAGCTCTGGCTCGCGCTGGTGCTCGTGCTGGCTCTGGTGAGCCTGTTCGTCTGGATCACGGCGTTTCGAACCCGTGACGACAGCAACGAACCGATGGCGTGCAACGCGCCGAGCACGCCGACGGCAACCAACGCACCGCAACCCGCGGCACTGGGCACCCGAGTGGGCCCGACGCGGCTCGAGGAGGTGGACCCGGCAGCACTGTCGGAGTCCAAGGTGCGGGTGTTCAACGCCAACGGCAAGAGCGGCCAGGCGGGCAACATCGCCTCCGCACTGGGCGACCTCGGCTTCGCGGGCGCGCCGGGGACACAGGTGGGTAACGATCCGGTCTATGTCAGCGGCGATCTCACCTGCACCGGTCAGATCCGGTTCGGCGTGAACGGTCGACCGGCGGCCGCCTCGGTACAGCTGGTCGCGCCCTGCGCCGAGCTGATCGAGGATCCGCGCACCGACGACACCGTCGATCTGGTCCTCGGCCAGGCGTTCGGCGAATCGTTGCGCCCCGGCGCCGATGCCGAGGCGGTGCTCCGGTCGCTGAAGAACCTGGCCCCCGGCGCCAGCTCGTCCTCGATCGACCCGGATCTGCTCGACGCCGCCCGCGAAGTGAAATGCTGAGCGAGCTAGTCGGGTAGGGCGCTCGGCGCGCCGACGCGGTCGAGCAGGTCGTCGAGGTCCTTGGCGATGCCAGGGGCCGCGACGACGGTGAGTTCACCGGCGGCACCCCCGACGGTGACCGGCGGGACGTGGACGACCGCGCCCGCTTCGGCGGCGATGAGGGCGCCCGCGGCCCAGTCCCACGCGTTGAGGCCGTGTTCGTAGTACGCCTCCAGCCTGCCCGCGGCGACGTGGCACAGGTCCATGGCGGCGGCGCCGAGACGGCGGATGTCGCGGATCTGCGGGAGGATCTCGGTCAGCAACTGGGCCTGGCGGGCCCGGCGCGCGCTGCCGTAGGCGAAGCCGGTGCCCACCAGGGCCACCGACAGCGATTCCTCGCTACTGCAGCGCAGTGTCACCCGGGTGCCGTCCGGTGCCGCAGCGTGCGACCCAGCGCCCAGTGCGGCGCTGTAGGTGGTCGCGGCAGCCACGTCCACCACGGCACCCGCCACGGGCTCGCCGTCGATCACCGCGCCCACCGAGACGGCGTAGCCGGGTAGCCCGTAGAGGAAGTTCACGGTGCCGTCGATCGGGTCGACGACCCAGGTCACCGTTCCCGGTTCGGTGGCACCGACATCGCCGCCACCCTCCTCGCCCAGAATCGCGTCGGCGGGCCTGCGCTCGGCGAGCAGGCCACGGATCAGCTGTTCGGATTCGGTGTCGACGATGGTGACCGGATCGGTGATGTGACCCTTGGTCGCCACCGCGCCCTCGACGGGTCCGTCGGCGGCGAACACCTCGGGCCTACGGGCGCGCACATGCGCGGCGGCCGCCTCGGCGAGTTCGACGGCCAGACGCCGCAACTGCTCGTAATCGGCGGATGTGATGGGGGCGGTTGCGTTCTCGGGCTCGGTGTATTCGGGCACGCACCCATCGCATCACATGTCGTGGCTCGTCGCGCGAGGGGTGACTACCGCTACTCTGCTTGCTGGTGTCTGTCAGGCACATCGACCGCGTCAGCAAGGGGTTGAACCATGTCCACTCGGGGGCACGCATTCGGGATCGATATCGGCGGCAGCGGAGTGAAGGGTGCCGAGGTCGATCTGGCGACCGGTCTGCTCACCCATGACCGCATCAAGATCGCGACGCCGCGGCCGTCAACGCCCGCCGCCGTCGCCGCGGCGGTGGCCGAACTGGTGGCCCAGGCAGGCTGGGAGGGTCCGGTCGGCATCACCATGCCGTGCGTGGTGCTCGACGGCCACACCAGAACCGCGGCCAACATCGACCAGGCCTGGATCGGCACCGACGCGCACGCGTTGTTCGCCGCGGCGCTGGGCGGGCGCGCCGTCACCGTGCTCAACGACGCCGACGCCGCGGGCCTGGCCGAGGACTCCTACGGCACCGCCCGCGACCTGCACGGGCTGACTCTGCTGCTCACCTTCGGCACCGGCATCGGCTCCGCGCTGCTCTACGACGGCGTGCTCGTTCCCAACTCCGAACTCGGCCATCTCAAGATCGACGGCGTCGACGCCGAGGATCTGGCCGCGGCCTCGGTCAAGGACAACGAGGACCTCACCTACCCTGAGTGGGCGCAACGGGTGAGTCGCGTGTTGCGTCACATGGAGGATCTGTTCTGGCCGAAGGTGATCGTGGCGGGCGGCGGCATCAGCCGTGATCACGAACAGTGGATTCCCTTGCTCACCAACCGAACTCCCGTGATTCCGGCCGTATTGAAGAACACCGCGGGTATCGTCGGCGCGGCGATGGCCATCGATGCGGGCATCGCGCCGTAGCCCCGCGCGGCGGGTGACGCAACGCCTGGGTGGCATCGTGCCATGAGTACCCTGGTTGGATCGTTACAATGGAACACGTCCGGCGGTGAGCCGGTGAAACCTTCCGGCCGCGGCCGGTCGCGAGAAGGTCGGTGAACGAGCGCCGACTTCCCCCGGCCGACGCATCGCCGGTGCAACCCGACCGACCGCTCCGCCGGAAAACCACTCTGGCGTGACGCCGCACGAGACCGTCACGAAAGGGCGTACGTGGTAGCCACGAATACCCGTCAGACCGCCGACTCGGCCTCCGACGCCGATGCCGACGACGCCGTAGACCCGGCCAAGAAGGCGCCGGCCAAAAAGGCCGTAGCCAAGAAAGCCCCGGCGAAGAAGGCCGTAGCCAAGAAGGCGCCGGCGAAGAAGGCTGCCGCCAAGAAGGCGCCGGCCAAGAAAACCGCCGCGAAGAAGGCGACCTCGGGCGAGGGCGGTGAAGTACAGCTCGACGACGAGGAGGTCGAGGTCGACGATCTCGGTGATCTCGAAGTCGCCGAGGACGAACTCGTCGTCGAGGAAGTCGTCGTCGAAGACGTCGCCGAGGTCGCCGAGACCGTGGAGCCGACCGAGAAGGACAAGGCTTCCGGCGATTTCGTCTGGGACGAGGAGGAGTCCGAAGCGCTGCGCCAAGCACGCAAGGACGCCGAACTCACCGCCTCCGCCGACTCGGTGCGCGCCTACCTCAAGCAGATCGGCAAGGTCGCGCTGCTCAACGCGGAAGAGGAGGTCGAGCTCGCCAAGCGGATCGAGGCCGGCCTGTTCGCCGCGGAGAAGATGCGCGAGTTCGCCGAGTCGGGCGAGAAGCTCTCGGTCACCACGCGCCGCGATTTCAACTGGATCGTGCGCGACGGCAACCGGGCCAAGAACCACCTGCTCGAGGCCAACCTGCGACTGGTCGTCTCGTTGGCCAAGCGCTACACCGGCCGCGGCATGGCGTTCCTCGACCTCATCCAGGAAGGCAACCTGGGTCTGATCCGCGCGGTCGAGAAGTTCGATTACACCAAGGGTTACAAGTTCTCGACCTACGCGACGTGGTGGATCCGGCAGGCCATCACCCGCGCCATGGCCGATCAGGCCCGCACCATCCGTATCCCGGTGCACATGGTCGAAGTGATCAACAAGCTCGGCCGCATCCAGCGCGAGCTGCTCCAGGACCTGGGCCGTGAGCCCACGCCGGAGGAGCTCGCCAAGGAAATGGACATCACGCCGGAGAAGGTCCTCGAGATCCAGCAGTACGCGCGTGAGCCGATCTCGCTCGACCAGACCATCGGCGACGAGGGCGACAGCCAGCTCGGTGACTTCATCGAGGACTCCGAGGCGGTCGTCGCGGTCGACGCGGTGAGCTTCACCCTGCTCCAGGATCAGTTGCAGTCGGTGCTGGAGACGCTGTCCGAGCGTGAGGCGGGCGTGGTGCGGTTGCGCTTCGGCCTCACCGACGGTCAGCCGCGCACTCTCGACGAGATCGGTCAGGTCTACGGCGTGACGCGTGAGCGCATTCGCCAGATCGAATCGAAGACGATGAGCAAGCTGCGGCACCCGAGCCGTTCGCAGGTTCTGCGCGACTACCTCGACTGAGCAGTTTCTCCCACGAGGCCCGTACCACCCGATTCGGTGGTACGGGCCTCGTTTTCGTTCGGCCACTACATTCCGAGCGGTCTGCATCTATCCCAGGGGCCGTCGCGGTAATCTTTTCGTGATCAACCCCACACTGACGGATTGCACTGTGGAGGACCCGGATCGGCGATCTTCGCCGTATCGTCACATCCAGTTCTTCGTTCTACCGCCTCAAGTCTGCGGTATCGGCATTGAGGGTCTGCACGCGTGCTCGACATTTATCACTTCAGCTACGGCTGGCTCACCCCGGTTCTCGCCTATTTCATGTCGGTCACCGGCTGTCTGCTCGGGTTGCAGTGCGCGGCCCGCGGTCGCAACGCCGCCGAGGGACGGGCCGGCTGGCTCATCGGCGCCGCGGTGGCGATCGGCGGAACCGGTATCTGGGTCATGCATTTCATCGCCATGTTGGGCTTCACCATCCGCGGTGCCCAGATTCGCTACGACATCCCGTTGACGCTGTTCAGCGCGATCACCGCGATGGTGGTGGTCGGGATCGGGCTGTTCATGGTCAACAAGCCGCAGCCGACCGTGCGCTCGTTGCTCTCCGGTGGCACCATCGCCGGGCTCGGCGTCGGGACCATGCACTACGCGGGCATGTACGCGATGAAATCCGATGCGACCGTGAAATACGACCCGGCGATCGTGGCGCTGTCGTTGGTGATCGCGGTGGTGGCTTCGGTCGTGGCGCTGTGGTTCACGTTGCGCGTCAAGGGTTTTCTCGCCACCGTGGGTGCGGCGCTGATCATGGGTGTGGCCGTGTGCGGCATGCACTACACCGGGATGGCGGCGATGCGCGCGCACGCCGGGCATGACACCGCCCCGACGACCGGCGCCGATGCGATGGATCTGCTGGCGCCGCTGATCGGGGTGAGCAGCATCGTCACCATGCTCGTGTTGATCAGCGTGAGCCTCACCGAGATCGAGAACGAGGAAGCGCTGCCACGCATGTGGCTCACCTCTCGGCACCGCCCGCGGCCGCGACCGGCCAAACCCGCACCGCCGGTCGCGACACCGATCGCGGCACCCGCCCAGCACGATTACCGCACCGAGGAACTGAGTTACGACGGCGCGGGCGCCTGGCCACGCCGAGTCATCGACTGATCAGCTGGTCGCGACGTCTGAACGGCGCCTGACGAATTCGACCACCGGTTCGACCACGCGCGCCGCGACCGGCCCGAGGATCGCCATCAGCAGCACGTAGGCCGATGCGAGCGCGGCGAGTTTCGCGTCGGCTTTGCCGTAGGCGACCGCCAAACCGGCGATGACGATGGAGAATTCGCCGCGCGCCACCAGCGCCGCGCCCGCTCGCGCGCGGCCCATCCGCCGAATCCCCTGCTTGCTCGCCGCCCACCAGCCGACCGCGATCTTGGTGCCGGTGGTCACGACCGCCAACGCGACCGCCCAGGCGAACACCGGCGGGATCGCGGCCGGGTCGATCGACAGACCGAACGCGACGAAGAAGATCGCGGCGAACAGATCGCGCAGCGGCTCCAGCAGTTTCGCGGCTTCGTGCGCGGTGGAGCCCGAGATGGCGATGCCGAGCAGGAACGCACCGACCGCGGCCGAGACATTGAGCGCCGAGGCCACGCCCGCTACGAGCAGCGCGGCGCCGAGCAGCTGCAGCAGGAAGACTTCGCGATCGGCGCTGTCGAGCACCGCGGAGACCACTCGCCCGAAACGCAGCGCGACCACGAGCACCACCGTGATGGTCGCCAGCGCGATCGCCAGCGAGATCAGCCCGCTGAGCAGGCTCAGCCCGGCGAGCATCATGGTCAGGATCGGTAGGTACACCGCCATCGCGAGGTCTTCGAACACCAGGATCGACAGCACCACCGGGGTCTCGCGGTTACCGAGGCGGCCCAGATCGTCGAGGACTTTGGCCACGATTCCCGACGACGAGATGTAGGTGACCCCGCCGAGCACGACGGCGCCGAGCACGCCCCAGCCCAGGATCAACGCCACCGCCGCCCCCGGCAGCGCATTGGCCACCAGATCGAGCACTCCGGCCCCCCAGGAGCGCCGCAGGCCGGTCATCAGCTCGGGGGCGGTGTACTCGAGCCCGAGCAGCAACAGCAGCAGCACGACCCCGATCTCGCCGGCCAGCTCCCCGAACTCGGTGGCGGCGTGGAGCTCGATGAAACCGCCCTGCCCGAACGCGAGCCCACCCAGCAGGTACAGCGGAATCGGTGACATCCCGAACCGGCCCGCCACTCGCCCGCAGATCCCCAGCACGAGCAAGATCACGCCGAGCTCGAGCAGTGCCAAGGCCTGCGAGGTCACGGCGCGTCAGCCGTGGCCGAGAATCTTCGCGGCCGCTTCCAGACCGTCCGGGGTGCCGACGACCACGAGCAGATCCCCTTCGGTGAAGGTGAAGTCCGGGCCGGGTGAGGGGTGGAGCTGACCGGCGCGCATCACCGCGACGATCGAGGTCTTGGTGCGGGTGCGCATGCCGGTCTCGCCGAGGGTGCGTCCCGCATAGGGCGATTCGTCGACGATGGCGAGTTGCCGGGTAGTAATGCCAGGGAGATCACGGTGGTCGTCGTTGAGTTTGGCGACCAGTTGCGGTGCGCCGAGCAGGTTCGCCAGCACCGACGCCTCGTCGGTGGACAGCGGCACCTGGGCCGCGATCGCGTCCGGGTCGTCGGTTTTGGACACGATCAGGTCGATGTCGCCGTCGCGGTGGGCGACCACACCGACGCGGCGTCCCGACCTGACTTCGAAATCCTTACGCACTCCGATGCCCGGTAGTGCTGTGACGTCGACGTTCACCTCGTCAACAGTAGACGCGCCCGGCGCTGATCGTGGTCTACGCCACTCCCTCTCGGCGCGGTGTGGTGAACTCGCCGTCGGGGCCGGGCAGGTACGGCTGCGCGGCCAGCACCGCGGCGACCGGCAGCGGGGCGTAGAGGTGCGGGAACAGCATCGAGGACGGATCGCTCGGCACCCCCGGCTCCCACTTCACCGGACCGGTGAACGCGGTGGGGTCGAGCCACAGCACGACCATGTCGGCGCGCCCGGCGAAGAGCCGGTTGGCGGGCAGGTGGACCTGCTCCGGGGTGGACAGGTGCACGAAGCCCGCATCGGCCAGCGATGGCGGTCTGCGTTCGCCGATCCTGCGGGTTTCTTCCCATTCTTGGGAAGAACACAGGTGAACTAGCGTGTGAGTGTCGGATGTCACGGGTAATCTCCGGGTAGACAACAGGTTCGGACGGTCAAGACCCTGGCACAACTCGATCATGTTCGCCCCGGTTCGGTGATTGCGCCCGTGCGTAACGAGCAACACCGCAGCGAGCGACATATCGGTGAGTAACAGGATCGAGGGGGAGGTGGCGTCAGCGCTTCGCGGGTGATCGGTGGGTGCTCGAGATCGAGGACCAGCGGGTGTTCGCTTTCAGCGAAACCGCAGGTCTGTTATCGAAAACACAAAGATTCACTTCCGGGAACAAAGCCTGAACCCCGAACGTCTGACAGAGTAGTCGTACCACTGCTGGGAAGTAGCGGATGCGAGCCGCGTGGAGTGACCACGAGGCCCACACCTAGGCGAACGGCCACGCAGTGCCGGGAGCCGGGACGGAGGAGTCATGCCAGGAACCCTGACCAGCACCCCACTGACCGCAGTTGATCGTTGCGATCGTTGCGGGGCGGCTGCCCGAGTGCGTGCAGTTCTTCCCGCGGGTGGCGAGTTGCTCTTCTGCCAGCACCACGCGAATGAACACATGGACCGTTTGCGCGAGCTCGAAGCCGTCATCGACACCGAAGCAGCTCCCGCGATCTGACCACTCCTCGCGTCCGAAACAACAACATCTGACAACAGAAAACCCCGGCAGCGGGCGACCTGGACAAGGTCGCCCGCTGTTGTTGTATCCGGGTCAGGTCTCGCCGAGAATGCCGTCCACGAGGATGGCCACGCCGTAGTGGAACGCACCGTCCGGGTCGGCGGGTGCCTGGTAGTGCTCGCCGACAGTCGTGCCGACCCGGCCTGCCAGCGGGAACTCGTCGGCGGGCATCACCTGGGCGAGCAGGGGACCGTTGACCTCCCACCAGTCCGCGTCGCTCAGTTGGGCGGCGGCGCCCGCGGCGGCGACGGCGAGGCGGGCATTACCGGTCGCGAAGTCGGTGAGAACGGCGATCGCGCGGTCCATGGCCAGATCGCTCAGGCCGATACCGTCGATCGCGCTCAGTTGGCGTTCGTAGCGTCGCATCCTGGCCGGGCCGAGGACCTGGCGCCACGGGGAGACCTCGAGCAGCCAGGGGTGCTCGATGAGTTCGGTCCTGAGCTGGGTCGCGATGGCGATCATGCGTTCACGGACCGCCACGCCGGTCGGGATCGGGGTGTCCGTCGCGGCGACGGCGTCGACCATGAGCACGATCAGGGCGTCCTTGCTGGGGACATAGGTGTAGAGGCTCATCGCGCGCAGGCCGAGTTCCGCGGCCACCGCGCGGATCGTCAGCTTGTCGATCCCGTCGCGGTCGGCGAGGGTGATGCCCGCCGCGACCACGTCGTCGACAGCGAGGCCGGGTTTCGGCCCGCGCGCGCCCGGCTTGGACGGCAGGGCGTGGCGCCACAGCAGTTCGAGGATCCGGGTGGCCTGTGCGGTGGATTTCTCGTCTTCGTCGCCGGGCACACGCAGTCCTTTCTGGCGCTCGGGAACAAACTCGGTACAGTGTACGTTAATCGGTTGCCCGTCGTCCGATCGTCAGGAGAATGTTCTGCTCGCCATTCAGGCCACCTACCTGCCCGACCGTCACCTGTTCGCGCTGTGGACGTGGACGGGCCACGATGCCGGACCCGCGCCGACCGGCATCGGCGATCCGGAACAGCTCGCCCTCGCGCTGCCCGTCGGCGAGCGCGGCGCGATCGAGCCCGTCGAGGTCGCGACCGCCGTGGTGACACCCGCCGAACTCGCGGGCGTCACGATCGACGAGCTCGCACCGTCGGCGCTCGCCTGGCGCGCGTTGCTGGCGGCCGAGCAGCTGAACAGCGCTATCCGTGCCGCGTCGCCCGACGTCACGCTGCCGGCCGCCGCCCATGCCGTACCGGATGCGGTCGGGACCGCGATGGTGTCGGCCGAGCGGGCGGCGCGGGTACTGCGCGAGACGCACGCGCTCGACGAGGAGCTCGCGAAGGTTGTCGATGCCACGCTGCGGCCGTATCAGGTGCGCGGGGTGGGGTGGTTGCGCGAGACGGTGTCGGCCTACGGCGGGGCCGTGCTGGCCGATGAGATGGGACTCGGGAAGACCGTGCAGACCATCGGGTTTCTGCAGGGGCGCGCCGACGGGCCACAGTTGGTGGTGTGCCCGACCTCGCTGGTGGGCAACTGGGTGCACGAGATCGCGCGGTTCGCGCCGGGGTTGAAGGCGGTGTCGTGGCGTGGGGGTGCGGTGTCGGCTGGTGCCGGGACCATTGTCGTCACCGGCTATCCGACCTTGCGGCTGCACGGGGCGGCGTTGACCGGGCAGCAGTGGGCGACCGTGGTCTTCGACGAGGCGCAGGCGCTGAAGAATCCGCGCACGCAGGTGTCGAAGGCGGCGCGGGCGCTGACCGCCGAGGCGAAGGTCGCGCTGACCGGCACTCCCGTGGAGAACCATCTCGACGAGCTGTTCGCGCTGCTCAATCTGACCGTGCCGCGACTGTTCGCGCATCGCACCCAGTTCCGGCGCAGGTTCGTGCGGCCGATCGAAGAGGGTTCGGCCACGGCGGCTGCGCGGCTGCGCGATGCTGTCGAGCCGGTTGTCCTCGGACGCAAGAAGATTCAGGTGGCGGCGTCGCTGCCCGCGAAGATTCACAGTGATCTGCTGTGCGATCTCACCGCCGAGCAGGAACGGGTGTACGACGCGGTGCTCGCCGAAGCACTCGATGAGGGATTCGGCACGGGCCTGCAACGACAGGGACGGGTGCTGGCCGCGCTGACCCATCTCAAACAGGTGTGCAACCACCCCGGACTGATCTCCGGCGACCTGGGTGAACTCGCAGGCCGCTCCGGCAAACTCGACCTGTGCACCAACATCGTCGGCACCAACCTCGACACCGGCGATCCCACGCTGATCTTCACCCAGTACCGCAAGACCGGCGACCTGCTGGTCCGTCACCTGGCCGAACAGTTCGGGGTCGAGGCACCGTTCTTCCACGGCGGGCTCGACGCCACCCAGCGCGGCGACCTCGTCACCCGCTTCCAGACACCGGACGGACCGCCGGTGCTGATCCTGAGCCTGCGTGCCGCAGGCACCGGCCTGACCCTCACCCGGGCGGCCGATGTGATCCATTTCGATCGCTGGTGGAATCCGGCGGTGGAGGCCCAGGCGTCGGACCGGGCACACCGGATCGGACAGACCCGCACGGTCACCGTCACCACCCTCACCAGCGCCACGTCGGTGGAGGAACACATCGCGGCGATGCACACCCGCAAGTCCGCGTTGACCGACCTGTCCGACGCCGCGGGCATCGCCGAACTGGCCCGCCTCGACGACGATGCCCTCGTCGACATCCTGCGCCGGAAGCGAGAGAACTGATGCCCGACAACGAATTCGGCTACACCCCGTGGGGTATGGACTGGGTGCGCCTGGCCGAACCGCTGCGCCAGACCCGCCTGGAACCCCTGCTGCCCCGAGCACGCAGCATCGCCCGCAACGACGGTGTGCGTCTCGAGATCGAGGAGCGAACCGTGCGCGCGCACCTGCATCGTGGCGGTCAGGCCTCGATCGCGCACATCGAGGTGGCGCCGTTGTCCCGGGCGGCGGTGACCGCGATCGGGCACACGATCACCGACCCGACCGTGGTCACCGACGAGATGCACCGGGCGCTGCTGGACGCGGGGCACTCCCCCGCGCCGACCCTGGTGAGCACCGATTGTTCCTGCTCGGCGCGGACCGCACGCTGCGTGCACGTGTTCGCGACGCTGTACACGATCGCCCGCCGGATCGACGAGAATCCGCGCCTCGCACTGGAATTGCAGGGCTACTTCGACGCGACCACCGAATCCGATACCCCCGCACAGGAATCACGCTGGACTCTCCTGCACACCCTCGACCCAGCGTACTTCTTCGACGCCGCTCAGTAGCGGACTCACTGACGGTCGGCGGGCGATCCGTGGCAGGCGTACCCGAGCCCGTCGTCGCTCAGGCGTTGGTGCCGCCGTCGACGGTGAGGATCGCACCGGTGATCGATCGGCCGGACGGGCCCGCGAGGAAGGCGACCAGGTCGGCGACATCGGCGGCGGCACCGTGACGGCCCAGCGCGTTGAACGCTCGTTGCGTCGGGGCGTTGTCGCCGTCGGCCGGGTTCATGTCGGTGTCGGTGGGGCCCGGCTGGACGAGGTTGACGGTGATGCCGCGCGGACCCAGTTCGCGCGCGAGGGCTTTGGTGAAACCGTTGAGGGCCGACTTGCTCAGGTTGTACAGCGACAGCCCGCCGAAGAGCGCGCGTTCGGACAGGTTGGAGCCGATGGAGATGATCCGGCCGCCGTCGCCGAGGTGCGGTAGGGCGGCCTGGCCCGCGACGAAGGCGGCGCGGGCGTGGATGTTCAGCGCGCGGTCGATCTCGTCGAGGGTGAAGTCGGCGTAGGGCTTGGCCGGGAAGATGCCCGCGTTGTTCACGAGCACGTCGAGGCGGCCAAGTTCGCGCGCGGTCCGCTCGACGGCGGCGACGACCTGTGCGGCGTCGGCGCTGTCGGCCTTGATCGGCAACGCTCGCCTGCCCAACGCCTCGATCTCGGCGGCAACCGCCTTCGCGGCGATGTCGTCGCGCTGGTAGGTGAACGCCACATCGGTGCCGGCGGCGGCCAGCGCGCGGGCGATGGCCGCGCCGATCCCGCGGCTCGCGCCGGTCACCATGGCCACGGTGTTGTTGCTCGTCATCAGGGCTCGCTCCAGTTTTGTAATGGTTGATACACAAATAGACAAGCGCATCGCCGCCGTGCCGTCAAGAGTTTCTTACTGATCGACACAGAATTGCCCGCGACTGCCGTGGTCATCAATAACCGGGGTATATTTACCGATCGGCACAGAAAGGTTTCCCCGATGGCAGAACGCGGCCGCCCACGCGGTTTCGACCGTGACATCGCGCTGCGCCGTGCCATGGAAGTGTTCTGGGAACTCGGCTTCGACGGCGCCTCGATGAGCGACCTCACCGCCGCCATGGGCATCAACTCCCCCAGCCTCTACGCCGCCTTCGGCGACAAGGAAGCTCTGTTCCGCGCCGCCGTCGAGCTCTACGGCCGCACCGAGGGTTCACACACGGCCAGGGCGCTGCGCGAGCGACCCACCGCCTACACCGCGATCGAGGCGATGCTGCGCGACAACATCGCCACCTACACCGACCCGGGCCTACCGAACGGCTGCATGGTGGTCCTCGCGGGGGCGACCTACACCAGCCGCAATGCCGCGGTCCGCGAATTCCTGGTCGAAGCCCGACGCCACACCACGGCCGATATCCGCGCCCGCCTCGACCGCGGCATCGTCGAAGGCGACCTCGCACCCGAGACCGACACGGCCTCGTTGACCATGCTCTACAGCACTGTGCTGTACGGACTGTCGATCCAGGCCAGAGACGGCGTCAGCCCCGACGACATGAGCGCCGCCGTGGACAGTGCCATGCAGACACTCGCGGCCGTGACACGCTAGACGACCCGCGCGGCGTCACCGAGCGTTCCGGTCGGATCACTAGGAGTGGTCTGCTCGGAGTCGAGGTCGTTCAGAGCCGGCGGAGTGCCGCGATGCGTTCGCCCAGTTGATCGACACTCGCCAGTGCCGTTGGCGGACCACCACATTCGCGGCGGAGTTCGCCGTGGATCACGCCGTGCGGTTTGCCGGTGCGGTGGTGATGCATGGCGACGAGGCTGTTGAGTTCACGGCGTAGTTCGCCCAGCTTGTCGGAGGTGGCCACGCGTTCGGCGACAGCCGCGGGCTGGGGAGCGGACTCCTGGGCGGCGCTGCGATCGGCGAGTTGGCGGGTCTGACGGTCGCGCAGCAGCGCACGCATCTGGTCGGCGTCGAGCAGGCCGGGGATGCCGAGGTAGTCGGCCTCTTCGTCGCTGCCCGCGATGGTGGCGGTGCCGAAGGAGGATCCGTCGTAGATCACCTGGTCGAGTTCGGCGTCGGCGGCGAGTGCGACGAAGGACTTCTCGTCTTCGCCCGGCTCGTCCTTGGCCTTGTTCGCGTCGAGCAGCAACTCGTCGTCGAGGCCGTCCTTCTCGCGATGCGGCTTGCCGATGACGTGATCGCGCTGCAACTCGAGCTGGGCCGCCAGGTCGAGCAGGACCGGCACCGACGGCAGGAACACACTCGCGGTCTCACCCGGCTTGCGGGCACGCACGAAACGGCCGATGGCCTGCGCGAAATACAGCGGGGTCGACGCGCTGGTGGCGTAGACGCCCACGGCCAGGCGCGGCACGTCGACACCTTCGGACACCATGCGCACCGCCACCATCCACGGTTGGGTGCTCTTGCCGAACTCGCCGATGCGCTGCGAGGACTGCGGATCGTCGGAGAGCACCACCGTCGGCCGCTCGCCACAGATGTGTTCGAGCAGTTCGGCGTAGTCGCGGGCCCGCTCCTGATCGGTGGCGATCACCAGACCACCCGCGTCGGGCATGCCGGAGGCGCGCAGCTGACGCAGGCGCATGTCCGCCGCGCGCAACACCGCCGAGATCCAGTCGCCCGCCGGGTCGAGGGCGGTGCGCCAGGCCCGCGCGGTGTGCTCGGCGCTGAGCGGTTCGCCGAGGCGGGCGGTGTGTTCCTCGCCCGCGCTGTCGCGCCAGTGCGCGTCGCCGGAATAGGCCAGGAACACCACGGGACGCACGACGCCGTCGGCGAGAGCGTCGGCATAGCCGTAGGAGTGGTCGGCGCGCGAACGCGGGAAACCGCCTTCGTCGGGCTCGTAGGTGACGAACGGGATCTTCGAATCGTCGCTGCGGAACGGGGTTCCGGTCAGCGCGAGTCGGCGCGTCGCGTCGCCGAAGGCCTCCTCGGTCGCCTCGCCCCAGGTCTTGGCGTCGCCCGCGTGGTGGATCTCGTCGAGAATCACCAGTGTGCGTCGGTTTTCGGTGCGCACCCGGTGTCGGGTCGGGTGGGCGGCGACCTGGGCGTAGGTCACCACGACGCCGTGATAGTCACCGGAGGTCGCGCCGGTGGAGTTGGAGAAGCGTGAATCCAGCTGGATGCCGGTGCGCGCGGCCGCGGCGGACCACTGGTGCTTGAGGTGTTCGGTCGGGGCGACCACGGTGATCTGATCCACCGTGCGATCGGCCAGCAACTCCGCGGCAACCCTCAGCGCGAAGGTGGTCTTACCGGCGCCGGGTGTCGCGACCGCGAGAAAGTCGCGCGGCTTGGTGGCCAGGTACTTCGTCAGCGCGCGCCGCTGCCAGGCACGCAACGAACCCGACGGGGTACCTCCGGCGGCAGTCTCGCCCGGTGTCCCCGCTTGCTTCGCCGTAGCGGCGCCACCCGACCCAGTCACGCACACGACCCTAGCCGCCCGGTGCGGCGTGTCGCCAAACCGACGCGGGGTGGGCGACAGGCATCACAACCGCGCCCGTGGTCACCGGCCATTTACCTGTTACCCGCCGACACGATGCCCAGCTCGCACCACGCAGACCCCCGACGTGAGGGATGCTTGACAACGAGATGAACAACGACCAGGTCCCGGCTGCCGACGCGACGCACCCGGCGCAGGCGCTCGCGCCGAGCGACTCGCCCACACGCCCCCCCGGCGGCGCGCGGGCCGCCCCGCAACGTCGCAGCGATCGCGGCTGGTGGGCGCGGTGGCTGTCGACAGCATGGCGGCTGGTGGTCCGGGTCTCGGTCAAGTGCTGGGACAACGCGATCTTCGACAAGTCCGCGGCCGCGGCGTTCTGGCAGACGCTGTCGCTGACACCGCTGCTGCTCGGTCTGCTCGGCAGTTTGGGCTACGTGGGCGGGTTGTTCGGGCCCGACACCGTGTTGATCGTGGAGAGCAAGATCATCGCGTTCAGCCGTGATTTCTTCAGCCCGTCGGTGGTCTCGGAGCTGATCGAACCGACTGTCGACGACGTGCTCGGCAAGGGACGCGGCGCGGTGGTGTCGGCGGGCTTCGTGCTGTCGCTGTGGGCCGGGTCCTCGGCGATGGCCACCTTCGTCGACGCCATCGTGGCCGCACACGGACAGCAGGACGCCCGGCATCCGATCTGGCAGCGGATCTTCGCACTGCTGCTGTACGTGCAGTTCCTGATCGCCGCGGTGCTCATTCTGCCGATGATCGCGCTGGGACCGACCCGGATCGGGCGGGTGCTGCCCGAGGCGTGGCGCGAGCCCGGGTTGCGGCTGATCGACACGTTCTACTACCCGATCGTCGGCGTGCTGCTGATCGTCGGGCTGACCACGCTCTACAAGCTGGCGCTGCACAAATCGCTGCCGTGGCATCGGCTCTTCGGCGGCGCGCTGGTGGCCGGGGTCTTCTTCATGGCGGCCAGCGACCTGCTGCGCCGGTATCTGTCGTGGGTCACCGCCACCGGGGTGAGTTACGGCGCGCTGGCCACCCCGATCGCGTTCCTGCTGTTCACGTACTTTCTCGGGTTCGCGGTGATCCTCGGCGCGGAGTTCAACGCCGCCGTGCAGGAGTTCTGGCCTGCCAGAGCCACCCGGATGGAGCAGGTCAAGGACTGGATCAGCAGTCAGGTGCGTGGTGACGACGAAGACGAGCACGACGACATCGCCGACGCCTCACCCGAGGCACCGGCGTCGTCGACGCAGCGTTCGGCTCAGTCGCCGTCCTTGCGCAAGCCCTCGTAGACCTTCTTGCAATCCGGGCACACGGGCGAACCGGGCTTGGCCGAACGCGTCACGGGGAAGACCTCGCCGCACAGGGCGACGACCATCGTGCCCATCACGGCACTCTCGGCGATCCGGTCCTTCTTCACGTAATGGAAGAATTTGGGGGTGTCGTCGCTGGTCGTCTCGTCGGTCGTGGTTTCCGGGCGTACCAGAGTGTCTGTACTCACGCCCTCCATGATGCCGCATCCTCGGCCCGGACCGCTGACCAGCCGCGTGTGCGCTCGCTGACGCCGAGTGGAAGACTCGGGGTATGCAGTCCTACGGCGATGCCTCCAGCGCCGACGAACCGAAGCCGGACCCGGACGTGACCATGCCCGCCGAGCCGAGGCCCTCGCGCGGGTTCTTCCGGCCCGCCCCCGCCGAGCACGCGGTGCTGATCACCGAGGCCGCGCCCTCGCTCGAGGACCAGCATCGCGCCAGGGTGCGCCGCTACACGTTCATCATGGCCTTCCGGATCCCCTGCCTGATCCTGGCCGCGATCGCCTACAGCGCGTTCGAGAACCCGCTGCTCTCGATCCTGATCCTGGCCGCCTCGGTGCCGTTGCCGTGGATCGCGGTGTTGATCGCCAACGACCGACCGCCGCGAACCAAGGACGAACCCAGTCGTTGGGACGGCCGCAACAACCAGATCGCACTGGAATCCGGACACCACAGGGAGCTGGAATAGCGGCTGGTGCCGCAGGTCCTCGGCTACACGGCGGTTTTCGGTCTGCGGACCAGCATCGACATGATCGCCGCGATGCCGCAGAGGGCGCCCGCCACGTACCAGGCGAGGTCGTAGGAGCCATGGACGTCGCGGATGAAGCCCGCGCCGGTGGCGGCGACGGCGGCGCCGACCTGATGGGCGGCGAAGACCCAGCCGAACGCGATAGCGCCGTCGGCGCCGAAGAGTTCGCGGCACAGCAGCACGGTGGGCGGGACGGTCGCGATCCAGTCGAGGCCGTAGAACACGATGAACACCCACATGCTCGGCTCGGTGTGCGGGCCGAGCAGCGACGGCAGGATCAGTAGCGAGAGCCCACGCAGCGAGTAGTAGCCGAGCAGCAGGTAGCGCGGGTCGACGCGGTCGGAGAGCCAACCCGAGGCGATGGTGCCCGCCACATCGAAGATCCCGACCAGCGCGAGGAGTCCGGCCGCGGTGGTCGGCGGCATGCCGTGGTCGTGGGCCGCGGTGACGAAATGGGTGCCGACGAGGCCGTTCGTCGAGGCACCACAGATCGCGAAACCGCCTGCCAACAGCCAGAACCCGGGTCTGCGCGCGGCCGAGGCCAGTACTGTCAGCGCCCGGTTGGCGCCGCCTGCGATCGGGACTCGCACGCCGGCGTCCGAACCGGCGGGTGCCCCGTAGGCGCGCATACCGACGTCGCTGGGATAGTCCCGCACGAAGAGCCACACCAGCGGCACCACCGCGAGTGCCACCGCCGCCACGATCAGCGACGGCAATCGCCAGCCGTGCGCGTGGGCGAGCATCGACACCAAGGGCAGGAACACCAGCTGACCGGTGGCGCCCGCCGCGGTGAGCACGCCGGTGACCAGGCCACGGCTCTGGACGAACCAGCGGCCGGTGATGGTGGCGACGAACGGCATCGACATCGACCCGACACCGATGCCGACCAGCAGCCCCCAGGTCGCCACCAGCTGCCACGCCTGTGTCATGAACACCGTCAACCCGCTGCCCGCGGCGATCAGCACCAGCGCCGAACACACGACCCGGCGAATGCCGAACCGGTCCATCAGCGCGGCCGCGAACGGCGAAATCAGACCGTAGAGCAGCATGTTCAGGGAGATGGCGGTGGAGATCGTCGCGTGCGACCACCCGAATTCGGTGTGCAGCGGATCGATGAGGACGCTGGGGACCGAGCGGAAGGCCGCCGCCCCGAGCAGCGCGACGAATCCGACGCCCGCCACGATCCACGCGGGGTGAAGTCTGTGACGTTCGTCGGTGACCGATACCGTTGTGGTGATGGGATTTTCGGCCGCGTCGTCGCCGGTGGGCGGTAGGGGCGCACGGAGATCGGTCACTCACTCAGACTGCCGGATCACCACCAGTCGAACGAGTGGCCGATGTGACATGTTTCGTCAATATCCTGCCATTCTCTGGTGCGACAGAACGTGTCGACAGCGAAGCCCGCACCGCCTACCGTTCGGACAGGACCACCCGCGCTGCCCGGTCGGGCGAACCGGAACCAGGTGATGGATCCGTGGCGGCCTCTCATCGGAAGGGAGACAGCATGATTCGCTGGACCTGGGGATTTCTGGATCGGCCCGCCGACACGTTCGCCGACTGCGCGCGCTTCTGGGCGAAGATCACCGACTCCACCCTGTCGGCGCCGCGCGGCGAACACGACGAGTTCCGCACGCTGCTGCCCGCCACCGGACCCGCGTGGATCAAGATGCAAGCGGTCACCGGCGACGGGGGCATCCATCTCGACCTCGATGTCGACGACATCCCCGCGGCGGTCGCGACCGCGACCGGACTCGGTGCCCGCGTCGTCGCCGAGCTACCCGACTACACTGTGCTGGAATCTCCTGCGGGACAGACCTTCTGCCTCACGCCGTCTGCCGAGCAAGCCGGCCGGGAACCGGCGCCCGTCACGGTCACCACCGCGCCCGACGGCACGGTCACCCGCCTCGACCAGATCTGCCTCGACGTCTCCCCCGCCGACAGCGACGCCGACACCACCTTCTGGCAAGCGCTCACGCAGTGGACCGCGGGGCCGAGCAGCCGTCCGGAATTTTCCCGCCTACGCGGCCCCGACCAGCCACTGCACTTCCTGCTCCAACGCCTGGACGACCCGCGCCCGGCAGGCGCGCA
The DNA here is from genome assembly GCF_046549215.1 of Nocardia sp. A7. Classification (NCBI taxonomy): domain Bacteria; kingdom Bacillati; phylum Actinomycetota; class Actinomycetes; order Mycobacteriales; family Nocardiaceae; genus Nocardia; species Nocardia sp. A7. The sequence goes on from NZ_JAJPWE010000001.1 coordinate 77,027, forward strand.
CGCCGACCTGGCCTCCTCGAACATGACCGCCACCGCCGCCTGGCACGAAACCCTCGGCGCCACCCGGGTCACCGACGCCGCGAAGTGGATCGTCATGCGCGACCCCGGAAACGCCTTGTACTGCGTGACTCCCAGAGACCCCTACACCGGCTGAGCTGTGCCCCTGACCGCCCGCTGACGCCTCCGCGACGCCGCGCGCGCGGCGACACGCAGCGCCAGCTGGTCGATCTTCGTACTCGCGGTCCTGGCAGAGTAGGCCGGTGCCTACGAACCCGACGATGACCGACTCCCTGCTCACCGCGCTGTGCCCGGACCTGCGTACCGCGCTGATCCGTGTCGGTTACGACGCCGATACCCTGGTCGAGGCGTTGGGGCCGGATGTGCATGCGGCACTGAGCCGTTCGGAGCCGGTGCCGGTGCGCCGAGCCGCACGGGCAGCCGGTGACCTCGGCACGCTGGTGCGGTTGTTGCTGCTGGGCGACGTGCTGTCGGAGCGCGAGGTCGGGGCCGCGCTGGCGCCGGTGCGCATCGACGCGGCGGTGGCAGCGGGTCTGCTCACCCGCGAGGGTGACCAAGTACGGGCCGCGCTGGATCTGCGGCCGCTCGATGCCGGCGCCGGTACCCGATGGATCCTGTCCGATCTCGACGATTCGATGCGGCGGCGCACACTCACCGCCGATCACGTCCTCGGCGTCGGGCACGCGTCGCTGTCCTTGCTGCGGGCCACCCCCACCGAACCCGTCGGCACCGTGCTGGATCTGGGTACCGGCTGCGGTGTACAGGCGGTGCACGCGGCGGGTTACGCGGGCCGGGTCACCGCCACCGACGTCAACGCGCGGGCCCTGTGGCTGGCACAGGCCACGGCCGCGCTCAACGAACTCGACATCGAACTGCTCGAGGGGTCCTGGTTCGAGCCGGTGGCCGGGCGGCGCTTCGATCAGGTGGTGGCCAATCCGCCGTTCGTGGTGGGCCCGGCACGCGTCGAACACACCTACCGCGACTCCGGGCTCGCCCTCGACGGCGCCAGCGAACTGGTCATCGGACAGGCACCCGAGCTGCTGGCACCCGGCGGAACCGCGGCGATGCTCGCCGCCTGGGTGCACGTGGACGGTGAGGACTGGCGCCGGCGCGTGTCGGGCTGGTTGCCCGCGCACGGTGTCGACGCGTGGGTCGTGCAGCGCGACGTCGCCGATCCCGCCCTCTATGTCGGCACCTGGCTGCGCGACGCGGGCCTTGACCCGCGTGACCCGGCCGCCCAGGAACAGGCGGCACGGTGGCTCGACGCCTTCGAGGCCGCCGACGTCGAGGGCGTCGGGTTCGGGTTCGTCTATCTGCGTGCGATCGACGGCCCCACCGAACTCCTCGCCGAGGACCTCACCCATGGTTTCGACGACCCCCTCGGCACCGAGGTGGCAGGCTATTTCGCACGATCGGCGTGGCTGCGCGCGGTGGCCACCGACGAAAACCTCGCGTGGACATCCCGTTTCGCGCCCAGCCCGGCGACCGCGCTGGAACGGGTGTTCCTGCCCGGCGAGTTCGGCTGGACCGAGCAGGTCGCCCGGCTGCATCGCGGCGACGGACCGCGCTGGCAGCACGAGGTCGACGAGTCGACCCTCGCCCTGGTCGCGGGAATGCGACCCGACGGGCTGCCGTTGTACGAACTGATCGAACTACTCGCTCTCGCCGACGGAGCCGAGCAGGTCACACCGGAATTCGCGGACCGGGCACTCGGCGTGGTCGCCGGACTGGTCCGGCACGGACTGGTGCGACCCGTCTGAGGCTCGCGTCGATGGGGGCAAGTTCCGACTACGGCGCTCTTCTCAGGAACTTCTCAGCCGTTGGGGTGGAAACCAGCAGCTCAGAGCGGTTTATCAACCGCGAGATCGGGAACTTTCTCTAAGTCGGATCCGTTGATCGGAATGAGACACCACCGACAGGAGGCAAGTCATGACAAGCCCCGCCACCACTCGTTTGCGCCCCAGCGAGGCCGATATCGACGCCCAGAGCCCCGCAGCCGATCTGGTACGCGTGTACCTCAACGGAATCGGTCGCACGGCACTGCTCACGGCGGCCGACGAGGTCGAACTGGCCAAGCGCATCGAGGCGGGCCTGTATGCCCAGAACCTGCTGTCGACCGGGAAGCGGTTGACGGCGGCTCGCAAGCGTGATCTGGCGATCCTGGTCCGCGAGGGCGCTGCCGCCCGCTCGCACCTGCTCGAGGCCAACCTGCGTCTGGTCGTATCCCTGGCCAAGCGCTACACCGGCCGCGGCATGCCGCTGCTCGACCTGATCCAGGAGGGCAACCTCGGACTGATCCGCGCCATGGAGAAGTTCGATTACGCCAAGGGCTTCAAGTTCTCCACCTATGCCACCTGGTGGATCCGTCAGGCCATCACCCGCGGCATGGCCGATCAGAGCCGCACCATCCGGCTGCCCGTGCACCTGGTCGAACAGGTGAACAAGCTGGCCAGGATCAAGCGTGAACTGCACCAGCAGCTGGGCCGCGAGGCCACCGACGCCGAACTCGCCAACGAGTCGGGCATCCCGGTGGAGAAGATCGCCGACCTGCTCGACCACAGCCGCGACCCGGTGAGCCTGGACATGCCCGTCGGCAACGACGAGGAGGCCCCGCTCGGCGACTTCATCGAAGACTCCGAGGCCACCTCCGCCGAGAACGCCGTCATCGCCGGCCTGCTGCACCACGATGTGCGCAGCGTCCTGGCCACCCTCGACGAGCGCGAGCAGCAGGTCATCCGCCTGCGCTTCGGCCTCGACGACGGCCAGCCGCGCACCCTGGACCAGATCGGCAAGCTGTTCGGCCTGTCCCGTGAGCGGGTGCGCCAGATCGAGCGCGAGGTCATGTCCAAGCTGCGCAAGGGCGACCGCGCCGACCGTTTGCGCGCCTACGCCAGCTGATCCGAGAACTCGACGACCCCACGGGGTCGTCTGCCGAAACGCCGACCGGCGACCGCGAACCCTCCCCTCCGGGTCGCGAGCCGGTCGGCGTTGTTCGTTCACCCGACCCCGCATCGGATCCCCCGGCGGGGAGCAGCAGGTCAGGGCATCGCGCCTCAGGCCAATCGGCGGGGGCCGGTGTCGAAGCGGCTGGGTTCGGGGCCGATGCGGGCTCGGGCGTAGATGATCTCCGCCGAGGCCGAGGCGGCGAGCACGGGATCGCACGAGAGTTCGCGCATCTGAGGGATGTCGTCGAACAGGGCCGAGATACGTTGGGCCAGTTCGGCGAGGGCCGCCTTGTCGACCCCCGTTCGGCCCGGGCCCTCCGACAGCAGTGGCGCTGCTCGTGGCGCGTCGATGAGCGCGCTCGCCTCCTCCTGGGTCAGCGGTAGTGCGCGGTAGGCGCGATCGCCGAGCAGGTCGATGATCATGCCGGAGAGGCCGAATTGGATGACCGACCCGAACGAGGGGTCATCGGTGACGCGCAGCACGCAGCCGACCCCCTTGGTCGCCATCTTCTGCACGTGCAGCAGCGGATCTCCGCAGATCTCCACCAGGTCGGTGTAAGCCTGACGGACCGCGTCCGGCCCCCACAGGTCCAAGCGCACGCCGATCAGATCGGGCCGACGCCGCCACAGTTCCCCGGTGGCCTTGGCTGCCACCGGATAGCCCAGTTCGTCAGCCGCGGCGACTGCCTGTTCAGCATCGCGCACCGCCCGGAACTCGACCACGTCGATGCCGTAGCAGTCGAGTAGCAGCACCGCCTCCTCGTCGGTGAGCCAGCGTCCGCCCGAATCCGCCAACCAGCCCTCCACGAGTGCCGCCGCGGCCGTGGTGTCGATCCCGGGCGGGCGCACTACCGGCGAGATCGGCCGGTCCCGCCAGCGCGCGTACCGGTCGACCCTGGCCAGCGCACGCGCGGCCCGCTCCGGGTCCGGGTAGGACGGGATGGATCCGCGCGCAGGCGCACCCGCGGTGGTACGCACCGCCAACTGCCGCGGAATGCCCGATGCCGCGACAAATGTGGTGAGCACCGGCTTTTCCGGCGCTGCCGCGGCAGCCGCCCGCAAAGCATCCCCGAAGCCCTCCATCGGCACCGGCACCGGCGGAGCGACCACGACGATCACCGCGTCGACCTCGTCGCTGCGCAGCGCGGCGAGGACCGCTTCCCTGAAGTCGGCGGGCGTGGCCTCCGGTCCGAGGTCCACCGGCCCGTCGACTCCCACACCGACCGCTCCCCGCTCGATGGGCTCGGGACCGTCCGTAGTCCGCTCGGGGGGCTCGACGCTGTCCGCACCACGGCCGGACCGCCGAGCGCTACGCACGCCCCACTTGGTCCGGCCGACACGATCCGAACCCTGCTCCGCACGATCGGAATCCCGGCCTGCCCGCCGCTCGGTCGGGCGGGCGCCGGGACCTCGGTCGACAGCTGTGATGGGCCGATGCACCCGCAGCCCTTCGCTGCGGGCGGCGTCGATCGCCAGCCAGTTCAGTGCGGCGCTGTTGCCGACCACGGCGACCCGGGAACCCTTAGGTAGCGGCTGACAGGCCAGCAGGGCGGCGCAGTCGAACAATTCGGAGATGGAGTCGACCTGGATGATGCCGGCTTGGCCGAACAGGTCGCGGACCACCGTGCGGTCCATGTCGGCGCCCGCGGCGAGGCGGCCGCTGCTCACCGCGACGATCGGTTTGCCGCGGGCCACCCGGCGGGCCAGCCGGGAGAACTTGCGCGGGTTACCGAAGCTCTCCAGGTACAGCAGGATCACCTCGGTGTCGGCGGCGGTGTCCCAGTACTGGAGCAGATCGTTGCCCGAGACATCGGCTCGGTTGCCTGCCGAGACGAACGTCGACAAGCCGAGGTTGCGGGCCGCGGCCTCGCCGAGAATCGCCGCACCGAGCGGGCCGGATTGGCAGAAGAATCCGATCCGTCCGCGCTCGGGGAGGACCGGGGCCAGGGTGGCGTTCAGGCCGACCGCTGGGTCGGTGTTGGCGATGCCGAGTGCGCTCGGCCCGACCACCCGCATGCCGTGCCCGCGTGCCGCGGCCACCAGGTCGTGTTCGGCGGCCAGCCCGGCCACCCCGGTCTCGCCGAAGCCCGCGGTCAGCACGACCAGGCCCTTGACTCCCTTGGCCATGCAATCGTCGAGGACCGCCCCGATCGCGGCGGGCGGCACCGCTACCACCGCCAGGTCCACCTCGTCGGGGATCTCGCGCACCGTGGCGTAGGCCCGCACGCCGCGCACCGAACGCCGGTGCAGGTTCACCGGGAACACCGGCCCGCTGAAACCGCCTGCGAGCAGGTTCGCCAGGACGGCACCGCCGACGCGGGTCTGTTCCGGCGAGGCACCGATCACCGCGACCGAACCGGGGGCGAGCAGATTGCCGACGCTGCGTGCTTCCGAGGCCGCCTCGCGCGAATCCCGCACGGTGCGCAGCGCTTCGGTGGGGTCGATGGCGAATTCGAGGTGCACTTCGGAACCGTCGCGACTGCGCTGCAGTTGGTAGCCCGCCTCTCGGAAGACTGTGATCATGGCCTCGTTCTCGGCCAGCACCTCGGCGACGAACGCGACCACCTCGTTCTCGGCCGCGGCACCGGCGAGGTGCTCGAGCAGCACCGAGCCGAGTCCACGTCCCTGGTGCTCGTCGGCGATCACGAAGGCCACCTCGGCCGCGCGTGGCCCCGGCCGGGCGAGCAGTTCGTAGCGGGCCACCCCGATGACGGCCGTCCCGAGCACCGCGACGAGCCCGACCCGATCGCGGTAGTCGACATGGGTGGTGCGGTACATGTCCTTCGGCGAGATCTGCGGGTACGGACCGAAATAGCGCAGGTACCGGGTGCGGTCGGACAGGCCGGTGTGAAAGGCGGCGAGCGCGTCGGCATCGGCGGGCACGATCGGGCGCACCTGGACCACGCCGCCGTCGGCGGCGAGCACATCGCCGTACCAGTGTTGGGGTGGCGCGGGCGGATTCGCGGGCGTGTCGGAGGTGTCGGGCAGCAGTGGCTCAGTCACGGGGGTCCTCCGGGTCGAGCCCGAGCAGGCCGAAACTCGCCCGTCGGGTGGCCGTGATGGCGGTGTCGACCGCGCGCTGCGCGCGGATCTGGCCCGCATCGCCGATCTCGGGTGTGCCACCGGGGCCGTCCCAGGCACGGTAGGCGGTGTCGCCGCCGTCGCCCATGGTCGTCGGTGGTTGTACTCGCGGCGCGGATGCTCGCACCTGTTCGATCCAGTCGGCGGGCACCGGCGTTTCGGGGGCGAGCGGCCGGTCGAGTGCCGCGGCGAGCAGGTGGGTCCAGGCTCGCGGCACCACCCGCACCACGCCGTATCCGCCGCCGCCGATGGCCAGCCATCGCCCTTCGGCGTGTTCGTCGGCGAGCTCGCGCATCGCGAGGAAGGCCGCCCGCTGGCCGTCGACGGTGAGTTCCAGATCGGCGAGCGGATCTTCGCGGTGGGTGTCGACACCGCACTGGCTGACGATGATCTGCGGCCGGAACGCCGCCACCGCGCCGGGCACCACCGCGTGAAATCCTCTCAGCCACTGTGCATCCCGTGTTCCGGGCAGCAACGGTAGATTGATCGAGGTGCCTTCGGCCGCGCCGACCCCGGTCTCCTCCGGCCAGCCGGTGTTGGGCCACAACGTCGCCGGATGCTGGTGCAGTGACACGGTGAGCACTCGGGGATCGGCATAGAAGGCGCGTTGCACCCCGTCGCCGTGATGGACGTCGACATCGAGGTAGGCGATGCGGTCGAAGCCGTGATCGAGCAGCCACGAAATAGCGATCGCGGCATCGTTGTAGACACAGAACCCGGCCGCCGAATCCCGCATGGCGTGGTGCATTCCGCCGCCGATGCTCACCGCGCGCCGGGTACGCCCCGCCGCGATCTCGCCTGCGGCCGCGAGCGTGCCGCCCACGATCACCGACGCCGCTTCGTGCATGCGCGGGAACACCGGATTGTCCGCGGTTCCGAGCCCATATACGGCGTCCTCGGGCGTCGGCGGGCCGTTGCCCGCCCGGCGCACCGCCTCGATGTAGGAGCCGCTGTGGACCCGCATCAGGTCGGCTTCGGTGGCCGCGCCGGGTGCCAACGGTTCGACACCTTCGAGAAGACCTAGGCTTTCGGCCAGCGACATGGTGTATTGCAGGCGCGCCGGCTTCATCGGATGCTCCGGACTCCAGGTGTAGCCGAGAAATCGCTCGGTCCACACGACGGTCCCTGTGGGTTCGCTGCGCGGCGACGTGACCATACTCGCCACGCTAGCCGGAAGCAGCGGACCCCGTGTGGCGTTGACATGCAGTAGAAATAGGGCCGCTGGTCCGACGGGCGGACCGGCGTTCGCGCGTGGGTAGAATTCGTGTTGACGAAGGGGTATCAGGTGAAGGATCTGGTCGACACCACGGAGATGTATCTCCGTACCATCTACGACCTCGAGGAAGAGGGCGTGGTGCCCTTGCGGGCGCGTATCGCCGAACGCCTCGAGCAGAGTGGTCCGACGGTGAGCCAGACGGTCGCGCGGATGGAGCGCGACGGCCTGTTGCTCGTCGCGGGCGACCGCCATCTCGAGCTCACCGACAAGGGCAGGTCCATGGCTGTGTCGGTGATGCGCAAGCACCGGCTCGCCGAGCGGTTGCTGGTCGACATAATCGGTTTGGACTGGGAGAACGTCCACGCCGAGGCGTGTCGCTGGGAGCACGTGATGAGCGAGGAGGTGGAGCGGCGCCTGATCGAGGTGCTCAATCACCCCACCACCTCGCCCTACGGCAACCCCATCCCCGGCCTGGACGAACTCGGCCTCGCCGACGCGTCCGCCGCCGAGGAGAAGCTGATCCGGCTCTCCGATCTGCCCAACGGCGCGCTGCACGCGGTGGTCGTGCGCAGGCTGGCCGAGCACATCCAGACCGACCCCGAGGTCATCGGGCGGTTGCGTGAGGCGGGCGTGGTGCCCGATGCCCGCGTTACCGTGGAGACCAAGCCGGGTGCGGTGCTGATCACAGTGCCGGGCCACAGCGGTTTCGAACTGTCCGAAGAGATGGCGCATGCCGTCCAGGTGAGGCTGGTCTGATACGTGAAACTTCTTGTCACCGGCGGCGCCGGCTACGTGGGCGGCGTCTGCGCCGCTGTCCTGCTCGAATCCGGGCACGAGGTGGTCGTCGTTGACGACCTCTCGACCGGTAACGCCGACGGTGTCCCAGCCGGTGCCCGGTTCGTCGACGGCGATATCGCCGTTGCCGCCCCCGACCTGCTGCGTGCCGAATCCTTCGACGGCGTCCTGCATTTCGCGGCGCAGTCGCTGGTCGGCGAGTCGGTCGAGAAACCGGAGAAGTACTGGCACGGCAATGTCGTCAAGACGCTGACGCTGCTCGAGGCGATCCGCGAGACCGGCACGCCGCGCCTGGTGTTCTCCTCCACGGCCGCGGTGTACGGCGAGCCCGAGCAGGTCCCGATCACCGAGGCCTCGCCCACTCGCCCCACCAACCCCTACGGTGCGAGCAAGCTGGCCATCGATCACGCCATCACCTCCTACGCGGCAGCGCACGACCTGGCCGCGACCAGCCTGCGCTACTTCAACGTGGCGGGCGCCTATGCCGGGCTCGGCGAGAACCGGGTCGTGGAAACACATCTGATCCCCCTTGTGTTGCAGGTGGCGCTGGGTCATCGCAAGGCCATTTCGGTGTACGGCACCGACTGGCCGACGCCGGACGGTACGTGTGTGCGCGACTACATCCACATCCGCGATCTGGCGCAGGCGCATCTGCTCGCGCTGTCGTCGTCGCAGCCGGGCACGCACCGGATCTGCAACCTCGGTTCGGGCACGGGTTTCTCGGTGCGCGAAGTGATCTCGGCGTGTGAGCGGGTCACCGGCCTGCCGATCGAGACGATCGACGCACCGCGCCGCGCGGGCGATCCGGCCGTTCTGATCGCCTCCAGCGACCACGCGGTCGCCGAACTGGGTTGGCGGCCCGAGCACAACGACCTCGACGAGATCGTCACCGACGCCTGGGATTTCCTGCGTTCCCTCGGTACGAAAGCCCACAGCGCCCGCTGAATCACCCACAGCGCCCGCTGAATCACCGACGGTGGCCGCCGGATCGTCGTCAGCGGCCACCAGATCAGTTGCCTCACCCGACGATCGGGCCGATGTCGACACCGAGGTCGGCCGCGACCTGGTGCCCGCAGTGTGCGAGTTTGCGCAGCCGTTCGGGCCGCAGCCCGGTTTGCAGCGAGGTCTCCAGCAGCACCGCCATCGAATGCTCGGCATCGGCCGCCACGGCGGCGGCGATCGCGACCCCGGCGAACGGTCCGTCACCGCGCAGGTAGGCGCTGAAACCGAGCAGAGCCGCGGCCTCGGCGCGGTCGCGGCCCGGCGTGGCGCGGGCCAGCTGCGCCCACAGCAGTTCGGCGGCCTCGGCATGGTCGCCCAGCGCCAGCCCGTACATGGCATCGCGGATCGGCCGGTCGCGCAGGGTCGCGGCCAGTCGCGCGAGTTCGCGTTCGTCGCGGGGTGCGCCGGAAGCGGTGTCGGCGATCTGCCACAGCACCCACTCCAGTGCCCGCCGCTGGTAGGCCACCGCGTTCCCGGCCCGCGTCGCCGCCGTCAGCCCACCGCGGTACCGCGCGTCCGCCGCCGCGAGCTGGGTCCGCACCCGCGCGCTCAGCAGGTCGTCGGGGATCATCAGGGCCGACATCTCCTGGCGGGAACCGCGAATCTGCTTGCCTTCCAGCACATGTGACACCGCGACGATCGAGGACAACGGATCGGCGACCAGGCCGGTGCCGAACGTGCCGAACACGCTGCGATAGCGCTCGCCCGCCGCGATCGCGGGCACCGACCAGGCCCCACGAACCGCGATTCCGTCCTCGACCAGCACGCTGATCAGATCTGCCGCCCGCAGGACCTCCTCGCCCTCGAACTCGGCGCGGTCCTCGACGAAGACGGCCAGCACCCCGGTCGCCTCTTCGCGCAAGCAGATCGATCCGAGGCAGGCGATGAACTGATCGAGCAGCCGCACGTCGGTGGCCACATCGAGGTCGAAGCGCACCACCGCCTCGATCGCCTCGGACGCCCCGCCCGCCACCGCGTGCAGCACGGCGACAACGAGGGATCGTTCGGGGACGAAGCCGAGCATCGCGGGCAGGGCGGCGATCAGTTCGCCGGGTTCGTCGACCCGCAGCGGCGGGCGTGGCAATCCGCCGGTGTAGCGGGGGTTCGATTCGGCGCAGCCGAGTGCGCGGGGAAACGGTCCGGAGCGCTGGGCCCGGCGGGTGGAGTTCGTCGAAGGCGTCATGGCTCCACCGTGCCCGGTGCCCGCCGCACCACCCATGCGGCGACCTGGGCATTCATCTGCCCTGTGAGTAGCGGCGAAGCTGTGGAGTGATCCCGGTTACGGCGCTGCGCCGTGGGCGAATCTGTCACCGCCTCGTGGTAGACGCTTCAGCTCCCGCGCACGGAGGCAACGGTGGTCGCGAACATCTCGTCCACGGCGGCCGTATCCGGTTGCCCCGCACCGAAAGTCATCGATGTCACCGTGATGCGCACGTCGCCGATCTGCCCGATCGAGGTCTGCATCGTCTGGGTCAGCCCGACACCACCGACGTCGGGAACCACGGTGCGCCGCAACGCTATCGCGTCGTCGGCGCCCGCTGGGACGACCTGATCGAGCGCGGTGGTGACGGTCGACCCCGCTCCCGCCCGCGAAACCTGCATCTGCCCGCACCCGTTGAGTCGATCGCGCAGCCCAGAGACCAGTTCAGCGCTGCGCGACAGCTCGACGGTCAAGGTCGCGCGGCTCGCATCGTCGGTGCCGACAGCCACCGCCGCCGGTTCCCCACCGGGCTCGGTGTCGGTCGGTGCGCACTCGGCGGGGCGCACCGTCGCGCCCGCGCCCACGCCGTCGAGGTCACCCGCGGCCGCCGTCGCTGCCTGCGCTGGCAGCACGACCGCCGGATACTTCGCCGGAAACCGCGCAGGTGCAGGCAGCAGGTCGGCCAGCGCGCCTTCGACCTGTCGCACCGCCACCGCGCTCTCGGCGACCGGCGTTCCGCTGACGCTGTCCCCACATCCGGCCAGCGCGAACGACAACGCCGCCAACCCCAGCCACCAGCGACGCAGGCCGGGATCACCCGCGCGGATCGGTGTCGCCTGCGCCACGTTCACACCGTCCACTGTGCCCCACCACGCCGATCGGCCCGCTCATGCCACGCCGAAAGGGAGTGCGCTGAGCCCGCTCGCCACACCTGTCGGGAATGCGAGCGACGCCGACGACAACCGTCAGAACCCCGCTCGCCACACCTGTCGGGAATGCGAACGACGCCCATGATGTTGCCTACCAGGACGAGCCATCCCCGGCCGTGTGTGATGGCACTGCTCGCGTGGGGGACAATGGAGATCCGCTTCCCCACCCCGCGAGCGATGGTGGACCGCGCAGGAAGGAGAAACGCGATGGATGACCAGTCGCATATGTACGAACTGGAGTTCCCGGCCCCGCAGTTGTCCGCGGACGACGGTGCGGGCCCCGTGCTGGTGCACGGGCTGGAAGGTTTCACCGACGCCGGCCACGCCGTGCGCTTGGCGACCACGCACCTGCGCGAGAGCCTCGAATCGGAGCTGGTCGCGTCGTTCGATGTCGACGAGTTGCTCGATTACCGTTCGCGCCGCCCGCTGATGACGTTCAAGACCGATCACTTCGCCGATTACGCCGAGCCGGAACTGAACCTGTGGGCGCTGCGCGATACCGCGGGTACCCCGTTCCTACTGCTCTCGGGCCTGGAACCGGATCTGCGCTGGGAGAAGTTCACCACCGCGGTGCGGCTGCTGGCCGAGCAGCTCGGCGTGCGCCGCACGATCGGTCTGTCGGCGATCCCGATGGCGATCCCGCACACCCGTCCGCTCGGGGTCACCGCCCATTCCTCGGATCGCTCGCTGATCGGTGAGCATCAGCGCTGGCCGGGCGAGTTGCAGGTGCCGGGTAGCGCGTCGTCGCTGCTCGAGTACCGGATGGCGCAGCACGGCCACGAATCGCTCGGGTTCTCGGTGCATGTGCCGCACTACCTGGCCCAGACCGACTACCCGGAGGCCGCGCAGACGCTGCTGGAGAATTTCGCCGAGAACGCGGGCCTTGACCTGCCGCTCTCGGCGCTGGGTGAGGCGGCCGCGCGCGTGCGTGAGCAGGTCGCCGAGCATATCGCGGGCAACGAGGAGGTGGAGACGGTCGTCACGGCGCTGGAACGCCAGTACGACAGTTTCGTCACCGCCCAGGAACAGCAGTCCAGCTTGTTGGCCGCCGACGGTGAGCTGCCCAGCGGTGAGGAGCTCGGCGCGGAGTTCGAGCGCTTCCTGGCCGAGCAGGGCGGTTACGACGACACCGCGGGCGACGGTAAGGACTGACCCAGCCCACTGGGCGTACCTGCGGCCGTGCGTGGCCGACGAGGGCTTCACACGCTGCGCACACTAGGGTTGTCGGAGTGGATCTGACCGACCTACTGGAAATTCCCGGGACCGACGCCGACGCACTCTACGAGTCGTTCGCGGCGTGGGCTGCCGAGCAGGGCACAACCCTGTATCCAGCGCAGGACGAGGCGCTGATGGAATTGGCGTCGGGGTCGAATGTCATTCTGGCGACCCCGACCGGCTCCGGAAAGTCGCTGGTGGCGGTCGGCGCGCACCTGTTCGCGATGGCCAACGGACAGCGCAGTTACTACACCGCGCCGATCAAGGCCTTGGTCAGCGAGAAATTCTTCGCGTTGTGCGAGGTGTTCGGCGCGGCGAACGTCGGCATGGTGACCGGTGACGCGGCGGTCAACGCCGACGCCCCGATCATCTGCGCCACCGCCGAGATCCTGGCGAACCTGGCGTTGCGCGAGGGTGCGGCGGCCGAGGTCGGCCAGATCGTGATGGACGAGTTCCATTTCTACGCCGATCCCGACCGCGGGTGGGCGTGGCAGGTGCCGATCATCGAGCTGCCCCGCGCCCAGTTCCTGCTGATGTCGGCGACGCTGGGCGAGGTGGACTTCTTCGCCACCGATCTCGAGGCGCGCACGGGCCGTTCCACCACGGTCGTCGCGGGCACCGAACGCCCTGTCCCACTGACATTCTCGTACGTGCGTACCCCCATCACCGAAACTCTCGAAGAACTGGTGACCACTCATCAGGCGCCGGTCTACGTCGTGCACTTCACCCAGGCCGCCGCGCTCGAACGCGCGCAGGCGCTGACGAGCGTGAACTTCGCCTCCCGCGCCGAGAAGGACGCGATCGCCACTGCCATCGGCGATTTCCGGTTCGCGTCGGGCTTCGGCAAGACGCTGTCGCGGCTGATCCGCCACGGTATCGGCGTGCACCACGCGGGCATGCTGCCCAAATACCGCCGCCTGGTGGAGAAGCTCGCCCAGGACGGCCTGTTGAAAGTGGTGTGCGGTACCGACACGCTCGGCGTCGGCATCAATGTGCCGATTCGGACGGTGTTGCTCACCGGCCTGACCAAATACGACGGCGTGCGCACCCGCAGGCTCAAAGCCCGCGAGTTCCATCAGATCGCCGGCCGTGCGGGCCGCGCGGGCTACGACACCATGGGCACCGTAGTGGTGCAGGCCCCCGAACACGAAGTCGAGAACACCCGCCTCATCGCCAAGGCGGGCGACGACCCGAAGAAGCAGCGAAGAGTGGTGCGCCGCAAGCCTCCCGAGGGTTTCGTGTCATGGAGCGAGGAAACCTTCGACCGCCTGATCGCCGCCCCGCCGGAGCCGATGGTGTCGCGCTTCGCGGTGACGAACTCGATGCTGCTCAATGTAATCGCCCGCCCTGGCAACTGCTTCTACGCGATGCGTCACCTGCTCGAGGACAACCACGAGCCGCGTCCCGCACAGCGCAAGCACATCCTGCGAGCCCTGCGGCTCTACCGTTCGCTGCGCGATGCCGGTGTGGTGCAACAACTTTCCGAACCCGACGCGAAGGGCCGGATGGCGCGGCTCACCGTCGACCTGCAACGCGATTTCGCGCTGGACCAACCACTGTCGCCGTTCGCGCTGGCCGCGTTCGACCTTCTCGATCGTGAGAGTCCCACCTACACACTCGATGTGGTCTCCCTGATCGAGGCCACCCTCGAGGATCCGCGCCAGCTGCTGATGGCCCAGCAGCACAAGGCCCGTGGTGTCGCCGTCAACGAGATGAAGGCCGACGGCATCGAATACGAGGAGCGGATGGAGCTGCTCGAAGAGGTCACCTGGCCCAAGCCGCTGGCCGAGCTGATCGATCCGATGTTCGAGACCTACCGGGCCGGGCACCCCTGGGTCTCCGAATTCGCGCCGTCACCGAAGTCGGTGGTGCGCGACATGATCGAGCGCGCGATGACCTTCGCCGAACTGATCTCACACTACGAGCTGACCCGCTCCGAAGGCGTGGTGCTGCGCTACCTCGCCGACGCCTACCGTGCCCTGCGCCGTACCGTGCCCGATGCCGCGCGCACCGAGGATCTCGACGATCTCACCGAATGGCTCGGCGAACTGATCCGCCAGGTCGATTCCAGCCTGCTCGACGAGTGGGAGCAGCTCACCAACCCGGGCGCCGAGAACGACGCCCAGCAGATCGCGTTCGGCGCCGAAACGGTGCGCCCGATCACCGCCAACGAACGCGCCTTCCGAATCATGGTCCGCAACGCGATGTTCCGCCGCGTGGAGCTGGCGTCGCGACGCCGCTGGTACGAACTCGACCAACTCGGCACGGGACCCGACTGGGCCGAGGACTTCGCCCCTTACTTCGACGAGTACGCCACGATCGGCACCGGCCCCGACGCACGCGGCCCACAGCTGTTCCAGGTGGAGCAGCGGCCCGGTTTCTGGCATGTGCGCCAAGTGATCGACGACCCGGCCGGCGATCACGGCTGGGCGCTGACGGCGATCGTGGACCTCGAGGAGTCCGACGCCGCGGGCGAGGTCGTGTTCGACGAGGTCACAGTCGCGGCGGGCTGAGTAATACCGGCTGTCTATGACGTCTGTGACGAATGTTTGACGGATTCGTTGTTGGGTAGGCGCCGCTGATAGTCTCTCCCGGCCCCCGAGGAGAAAGTTCACCGTGCCCGAATCCCCGTACCTTGTGATCGACCCCGAGCGGGTACGTGTCAACTACCGAACCCTCGACGCCGCCCTCCCTGTCGGCACCAGGATCAGGTACGCGGTCAAGGCGGCACCGGTGGCGGAACTGATCACCCTGCTCGACGACGAGGGCGCCGAATTCGACGTCGCCAGCATCGGCGAAATCGACCAGTGCCTCGACCTCGGCGTCGCCCCCGAGCGGCTCTGCTACGGCAACCCGATCAAGAAGAGCGCCCACATCGCGCGCGCCTTCGCTCTCGGGGTGCGCCGCTACGCCTTCGACACCGAAGACGATCTCGACCGGATCGCCGAGCACGCACCGGGCGCCGAGGTCGAATGCCGGTTCCTGTCGAGCGCCCCCGAATCACGGACCCCGTTCGGCACCAAGTTCGGCTGCGCGCCCGCCGAGGCCCTGCGTCTGCTGGTGCGCGCCCGCGATCTCGGTCTGACGGTCGGGGGCCCGTACTTTCACGTCGGCTCCCAGCAGCTCGACCCGGCCGCGTGGCGGATCGGTATCGAGCAGGCCGGTGAGATCGTGCAAGCCTTGGCGGACAAGGACATTCACGTCAGCGCGGTGAACGTGGGCGGCGGCCTGCCGATCTCCTACGCCGACGCAGCCCCCGAACTCGACGCGATCGCGGCCGCCATCGGAGCTGCCGCCGCCGAGTTCCTGCCCGCGGCCACCGGCCTGATCACCGAACCCGGCCGTGCGCTGGTGGGTAACGCGGGCACCGTGCACGCCGAGGTCGTCGGCGTGCGTTTCGCGCCGGACGGCCGGCGCTGGGTGTATCTCGACATCGGCCGATACAACGGTATGGCCGAGACCGAGAACGAGTACATCGCTTACCGTTTCGTCACCGATCGCGACGGCGATCCGGTCGACGAGGCGGTGGTCGCGGGTCCGACCTGCGACGGCGACGATGTACTGTATCAACGCACGAAGGTCCTTCTGCCGACCACGTTGCGAGCCGGTGACCGGATTCAGATCCTGCACACCGGCGCTTATACCGCGAGTTATTCGTCGGTGTCCTTCAATGGTTTTCCGCCCTTGACCGTTCATGTCTCGGGCGCTGAGCGAGAGTGAGTTTGCCCATGACGGCGGAATTCACCGGTTGGCACGTGCTGGCCGAGTTCGGTGGCGTCGACACAGCCCTGTGTGACGATCTCGAACGACTCGAATCGGCGTTGCGTGAATCTCTGCTCGCGGCAGGCGTCACCATCTGCGAAGTCGTCCACAAAAAGTTCGATCCGCAGGGGGTGACCGTCCTCGCGCTGTTGGCGGAGTCTCACGCCTCGATTCACACTTATCCGGAGTCCGGCGACATCTTCGTCGACGTCTTCACCTGCGGCAGCATCGGTGCGGGCGCGACGAAAGCAGTCGATCTGCTCCGAGACAAGTTGTCCCCCACCACTGTTCGGATGCAGACGGTCCAGCGTGGCCACGGCGCCGAGAAGATCTACGAACCGGTGGGCGACGGCCTGACCCGGATCTGGGATCTGCACGAGGTGATCATCGATACGAACACCCCGTTCCAGCACATGGTGATCGCGCGGACCGATCAGGGCATCTCCCTGTTCTCCGACGACGATCGTCAGTCCACCGAGTTCTCCCAGGTCACCTACCACGAGGCCATGATGGTCCCGGCGTTCGTGCTGGCCGAGAAGCTCGATCGGGTGCTGATCATCGGTTCGGGTGAAGGGGTGGCCTCGCAGATGTCGGTGGCGGCCGGGGCGACCCTGGTCGACCATGTCGATATCGACCAGCGCGAAGTGGAGCTGTGTGCCGAGCACCTGCCCTACGGCTACACCACCACCGAACTGAGCGCGGCCGTCAGGCACGAGGGCCCGATCCACGTGCACTACGCCGACGGCTGGGATTTCCTGGCGAACGCGCAGAAAGCAGGCACCCGCTACGACGTGATCGTCATCGATCTGCCCGACGAGCGCGTCGAGGACGCCCAGCACAACCGCCTCTACGAGCCGGAGTTCCTGTCCCGATGTAAGGAATTGCTGGCGCCCGGTGGCGTCCTGACGGCCCAGGCGGGTTGCGCGACCATGTGGCGCAACGAAACGCTGAAGCGTTCGTGGGGTCGTTTCCAGGAGCAGTTCGCCACCGTGGTCCCCTACGGCAGCGACGAGCACGAGTGGACCTTCCTGTTCGGCCTGAACGAGAAGATCGACGATCCGGTCCGCGGCATGCGCGACCGCCTCGCCCTGCTCCCCTACCGCGCCGAGACCATCGACGCGCGAGCACTGGAGCGCGGCGCGATCGAGCCGTACGCCCTGCGCGGCTAGGCGCAACCGCACCGACAACGGGCCGAGACGCAGCACGCGTCCCGGCCCGTTGTCGTCTGCTCCGGCGAAACCGGCACCGGCGGGCGGCTTCGCTTGGCACCATGCGAGGACCGAGTTTCGACAGAATCGAGTCCGCCCATGAAACCGACACCCTTGTCCACGTACGGTCTGATGCCGGTCCGCCGCCCGTCCGACCACCGACCTCGCCTGGACGCGCTGTCGGCAGCGGGAAACACCGAATTTCACGGGCTGTTCGCCGGGGCGCCCGACGTGACAGCGACCGACTTCGCGCGACTCGACGGCGACGTGACGATGCGTTCGTTCCCCGGCTCGGGCGAGCGACTGCTGGGGCCGGTGATGGCTCGGCCGTCGTACTTCTGGGTGGCCAAGTCGTTTCGTCACGTGGGCGCGGTGGCGTTCGGCCACAATGTCTTTCGTCTGCTCGGCGGGTTGCGGGCATTGAATTTCATTGCCACGGTGGGCGATTCGGTGATCGACGGGCGACCGGCAGTGCTCTTCGACTATGACGATCTCCGTGTCGGATCCCGTAGGCCCGCCCGGCGGATCTATGACGAACTGCGCGAGATCGAGCCGGACCTGTGGCTGGGCCCGAGCTATTTCTCGGCCCGGGGCAGGCGAATCCCCATGGGCTGGTTCGCACTCGACGCCTCGGTGCCGTTCGACGGACCCGCCTGAGTCGGTGAGCCGGGCGAATTCCGGCTCACCGATCAACTCAGCCCTTGGCCGCGCGCTTCGCCCGGTACTCGGCGACGTTCAGCCCGCCCACACCCCAATCCGTGAGTGGCACTTCGTCGATCACCACGAAGGTGAGGTTGGGATCCTTGCCGAGCACATCGAAGAGCAGATCGGTGACGCCCTTGATGAGCTGCGCCTTCTGCTCGGTGGTGACCCTTTCATCGGTGACCTTGATGTTCACGTACGGCATGAGCGTGTCCTTTCGATGGTGTTTCAGGCCGCGCGACCGGAAATGAAGCCGCCGTCGACGGGCAGGATGTGGCCGGTGACGAATTCGGCGTCGGTGAGATACAGCACGGCCGCGGTGGTGTCGGCGACCTCGCCGAGCCGGTTCAGCAGCGCCAGCGCTCCCGACGCGCGCTCGTCACCGTCGCCGAACAGTGGGGTGCGGATGATGCCGGGAGCCACCGCGTTCACCCGGATACCGGCGGACGCGAATTCGGCGGCCAGGCTGGTGGTGAGCGCGTGCACGCCGCCCTTGCTGATGAGCGCGGCCGAGGCGGGCAGACCGGCGAGGGCGTGGTCGATCAGCACCGTGCCGATGTTGACGATGCTGCCGCCCTCCCCCTGGGCGAGCAGCTGCCGAACGACGGCCTGGCTGGTGAAGTAGGTGCCCTTGAGGTTGCCGCCGAGGTAGCGATCGAGTTCGGCCTCGGTGACGTCGACGAACGGTGTGGCGCCGAAGACACCCGCGCTGTTGATCAGCGCGTCGATCCGGCCGAACCGGTCGAGGGCGGTGCGCACGTACGCCGAACCCGTTGCGGGCGAGGCGATGTCACCGACCACCGTAGCCACCTGTTCGGGCGCGGCCAGTTCGGCGGCGACCACGGCGAGCTTGTCCGCGTCGCGCCCGCCGAGGACGACATTGTCACCGCGGGCGACGAGAGCGCGGGCGACATCACGCCCGATGCCGCTGGAACCGCCGGTCACCACGACCGTCTTCAATGTGGACATGAGCTGATCCTTTCGATGGATATACGACCGGTCGTCTTTTAATAGCGACCGAAAAAGGGGTCGCCCCGCGGGTCGACCATGCTGGTCAGGTCCGCACCGGATCGGCGCCGACGGGTGTTAGGGCCGGAAGTAGTCGTCGAGCAGGCGGCGCAGGCATTTGTCGAGCGGCTCGACGGTGCGGTCGATCTTCATCCGGATCACCGCGCCCTCCCAGGATTCGAGGAGCAGATCCGCCAGATCCACGGCGTCGATGTCGGCGCGCACGGTGCCCTGCGCCTGCGCCTCGCGCAAGGCGCCGGCGATGCCGTCGCGCCAGACCGCCCAGGCATTCGATAACGACTTCCGCAGCAGCTCACTGCCTTCCAGTTCCCCACCGAGGTTGGCGATCAGGCAGCCGCCGGTGTACTCGGCGGCGACGAAATCGTCGGTCAGGTTCGCGAAGAAGGCGCGGATACCGCTGAGCGGGTCCGGTGCCGCGGCGAAGGCGGCGGCGAGATTGCGCTGCACGCACTGTGAGTGATGCTCGATGACCGCCTGCGCGAAGCTCTCCTTGCTGTCGAAGTAGTTGTAGAACGAGCCCTTCGGCACCCCGACCTTGTCGAGCACCTGCTTGATGCCGGTACCGTGATAGCCGTTGGACAGCAGGCCGACGGCGCCCTCCTCGATGAGGAGCGCTCTCGTGTCGTCGCTGCGCCGAGGTCGTGCCATGCGAAGAACTATACGACCGGTCGTCTAGGAATAGCAAGTCCTCAGTCGTCATCGACACCGCGTGCGGCCAGGGCTTCCCCCATCGCGTCGGCGGTCCGCAATGCCCGCACCAGCACGGGCGTGACCAGTGCGGTCGCCGACCACGACACCCCTCGCGCCCGCCGCGCCTCAC
Source organism: Nocardia sp. A7 (assembly GCF_046549215.1). NCBI lineage: Bacteria > Bacillati > Actinomycetota > Actinomycetes > Mycobacteriales > Nocardiaceae > Nocardia > Nocardia sp. A7. Next base: position 96,950 of record NZ_JAJPWE010000001.1, read on the forward strand.
CGACCTCGTTGACGATCTGTGTCAGCAGCGGAACACACCGAATGGCAAGGGCCAGAAGCAGACTCACCCGCTCCGGGTTCACGCCGACACGACGCAGCGGTCCGAGTGCACGGGTCAGGGCGTCGAGCATGGCGGTCACGCGCGTGGTCACCGTGACCAGGGCCGCGAGGGCCACCGACACGAGCAATACCCCGCACACCACCACGGCCCGCTGCGGTGAGGTGGTGAGCAGCTGGAACACCCCGATGATCGCGGTCATCCACAGCACCGGGCGCACCTGGGCGAAGGCCACCCGCCAGGAGACGCGGGCGAGCGCGAACAGACCGGCCACCAGCGCCACGACGACCAGCACACCGAGCGGACCACGAACGAATACCGTCATCGCCAGGATCGAGACCAGCAACAGCGCCAGCTTCACCCCGGCGGGTATCCGGTGCAGCAGCGAGTCGCCGGGGCAATACAGGCCGATCATTCGATCAGTTGCCGATACGCGTCGATCGCCGCCACCGGGTGGCCGTCGAAAACGACGCAACCGTTGTCCAGCACCACGACTCGATCGAATCCGTCGAGCAGTCCGAGCTGGTGGGTCACCACGATCACCTGCTGATCGAGGGAGTTCAGCGCCTGCGATACCCGCCGTGCGTTGCGCAGATCGAGCAGCGTGGTCGGTTCGTCGGCGACGATCACCTCGGGCTCGCGGATCAGCGCGGAACCGATGGCGAGTAGTTGCTTCTGTCCGCCGGAGAGCAGGTGCGCCGGATGGTCGGGGTGGGCGGCGAGGCCGAAGCGATCGAGCATCCGCTGCACCCGTTCCGCGATCTCGGCCTTGCTCAGGCCGCTGCGGCGCAGGGAGAACGCGAGGTCTTCGGCGACCGTCGGCATCACGATCTGGGTGTCGGGGTCGGTGAACACGAAACCGACCTTGCGCCGCACCTGCGCGCCCTTACGGGCGACGTCGAGCCCGTCGACGGTGACCGTGCCGGTGGTCGGCTTCAGCAGGCCGTTGAGCATGCGGGCCAGCGTTGATTTGCCCGACCCGTTGGCCCCGATGAAGCCGACCCGGCGTTCGGTGATCCGCAGGTCGATATCGCGCAGCACGGTCCGCTCACCGAAACGGTGCCCGACCGCGCTGACGACGATCTCGCTCACGACGTCGGGGAACCGATCAGCCCGGGATACGCGCGATGCACACCCTTCGCGACGACCGTGGCGATCACGACCTTGGCCAGGTCACCGGGCAGGAACGCGAAGTTGGTCGACACCGCCGCCCAGAGGCTCAGATCGGTGCGCACCAGCAGTCCGGCGGTGCCGAACAGGTAGATGATCACGATGCCGCCGAGGGCGTTGATCAGTAGGCCGAACACGATCGGATACTTCGGCAGGATCATCGCGGTGAGCAGCCCGATGACCAGCGTCGCCGGAATCCAGCCGATCAGGTAACCGGCCGTTGGCGAGGCCAGCGCGGTGAGTCCGGTGCGGCCACCGGAGAGCAGTGGCAGCCCGATCATCGTCAGCGCGATGAACACCGCCACCGCGGCCGTGCCTTTGCGGGCGCCCAGGATCGCACCGGTGAGGATCACCCCGAGCGTCTGCAGCGTGATCGGCACCCCGCTGAACCCGACGGTGATCGCACCGGGCAGGCCGAGGGCGGCGATCAGGGCCGCGAACACCGCGATCTGCGCCATGTCCCGTGCGGTGAATCCGGTTGCCCGCTTCGGGGATTTCTCGACTTCGGGCACGGCAGACTTCCTTCGCTACAGAATTGAACGACGTTCAAAATAGCAGGCGACCAGGTTGGCGTCGCGACCGCAGGCACCGAACCGGGCCGCCAGGTGGGCCACCTCGCCGAGAGATAACGCGGTTATCGATCCAGTCGCGCGTTGAGAATCCGGGCGATGTCGGCGATCGCACCCGGTTGGGTCATTGCGAGGTGGGTCGCATCGATGTCGAAAATCGACATCTGCCCGCGGACCACCCGCGCCCATCCCTGGTGACCCGTGGCATCGGAGCGCCGTTCGCGGGTCGCGGTGAAATAGAGCATGTCGCTGTCCAAGACCGCGGGATGCCACGCACCGGCTGCCCGGATCGCCAGGTTGTAGGCATCGGTCAGGCGCTGGATCCGGGCGGCGTCGATACCGAGGCTGGCCCCCAGGTGCCGTTCGATCAGCTCGGCGGCCTCCTCGGCAGTCGCGTCGGGGCTGACGAAATCGACGCCCATGACCGGGCCGAGATTGCTGATCAGCTCGCCTGCCGTGACAGCGCGCAACGTCGACTCGTCGACACCGCCCACCTCGGCGTCCAACAGTGCCAGCAGCGCGACCTGCTCACCGGCAGCGCGCATCTGGACAGCGATGGTATGGGCGATCGCACCACCCAGTGACCAGCCGAGGAGGTGATAGGGGCCGTGTGGCTGCACCGCGCGAATCTCGTCGAAGTAGCGAGCGGCCATGTCTTCGATCGAGGTGGGACCGGGCATCTCACCGCCGATCTGTGGCGCTTGGATGCCGTAGATCGGTCGATCGTCGGAGAGGTAGCGGTCGAGTGTGCGGTAACACCACGACAGGCCCAACGCCGGGTGGATACAGAACAGCGGGGCTCGCTCACCACCGGTGCGAATCGGCAGCAGCGTGTCGAAGCCGACATCGGTCCCGTCGACGGTGGGATCGGAGTCGATTCTGGATTCGATCCGCTTCGCCAGGTCGGCGGGGCAGGGATCGGACAACATCCAGCTGATCGGAACCTCGTAGTCGAGTTCCTTGCGCAACTCGCTCACCACCTGCACCGACTTCAGCGAGTTACCACCCAATGCGTAGAAGTCGTCATCCGCGCCAACCCGGTCCACGCCGAGTACCGTCCCGAAGGCCCGTGCGACCTCGCCTTCCAGCCACGACGACGGCTCCCTGAACTCCGCTGCCGCGATCACCGGCTCCGGTAGCCGCAACGGGTCCAGCTTGCCCGACGTGTGGAGGGGCACCGTGTCGAGCACCATGATCGTGGCGGGCACCATGTAGTCGGGAAGTTTGGTCGCCGCGTGCGCCGAAAGCGCCTCGGTATGGACCGTGGCGCCCGCGGAGGGCACGACGTAGGCGACGAGGTGCTCCATCACACCGATGGGGCGCACCACAGCGATCGCCCGGGCGATGCCGGGGTGCTCGGCGAGTACTGCCTCGATTTCGCCGAGTTCGATACGCAGGCCACGCAGCTTCACCTGGAGATCGGTGCGGCCCAGGTAATCCAGTTCGCCCGTCCGGCGCCAGCGCACCAGGTCGCCGGTGCGGTACAGGCGTCGGCCGTCGCCGTACGGGTCGGGCACGAACCGTTCCGCGGTGAGGCCCGGCCGTGACTGGTAGCCGCGCGCGAGCTGGGTGCCCGCCAAGTACAGCTCCCCGGCGACGCCGGGCGGTACCGGATGTAACCGGTTGTCGAGTACGTATGCCCGCGTGTTCCATACCGGTGAGCCGATCGGCATGTTCCCGCTCTCGGCCTCGGTCACCCGATGCGCGGTCGCGCACACGGTGCACTCGGTCGGCCCGTACAGATTGTGCAACCCGACCCCGGGCATTATTCGCCGTGCCGCGGCCAACGTCTCGGGGCCGAATGCCTCACCACCCACCAGCAGCGTTCGCACCGACTCGAGCGACTCCGCTGGCGCCATGTCCGCGAGTACCGCCAGCATCGACGGCACGAGGGCGGTGAACGTGACCCGCTGTGCGGCAATGGTTTCGGTCAGATAGGCCGGGTCGGTGTGCCCGTAGGCCCGCGCGATCACCAGCCGCGCGCCCACTGCCAGTGGCGCGAACAGCTCCCACACCGACATGTCGAACGTGGCCGGAGACTTCTGCAGCACCACGTCCTTCGGCGTCAGCTCGTAGGTCTCGTTGACCCACCGCACCTGGTTGACCACCGAACAGTGCGATACCGCAACACCCTTCGGTCGACCGGTCGACCCCGAAGTGAAGAGTACGTACGCGACGTTGTGCGATCGCAGCGGTGCGAGCCGATCGGCGTCGGTGACCGGCGCGTCATCGAATCCGGACAGCTCCAGCCCATCGAGAGACGACAGTTCCAGCGCCGGTGCGGCGATGGCCAGCATGTAGGCGATGCGGTCTGCCGGCAGGTCCGGATCGACCGGCACGTACCCGCCGCCGGCGGCGTGCACCGCGTAGATGGCGGTGACCTGGTCCAGTGAGCGCCGCATCCGCAGCGCCACCAACGACTCCGGACCCACTCCGCGGGAGATCAACCACCGCGCCAACCGGTTTACGCGGGACGCGAATTCCGCATAGGTCAACGTCTGTTCGGCGGCTGTCACCGCGGGCCGGTCCGCGTGCGCCTGCACGGAGTGGGCGAAGACGGCGGCGAGCGTCTCGCCGGCAGGACGGCTGCGATCGGTCGAATTCCACTGCGTCAGAATGGTTTCCCGTTCGTCGGCGCCGAGGAGATCCACCTCGTGTACCGGCTGTGTCGAATCGGTCACCAGCGCGCCGAGCGATCGCAGCAGGCGATCGACGATCGCTGTCGCTGTCGTCGCGTCGAAGAGGTCGCTCGCGTAGATCACCCCGCCGCTGATACCGGCCGGGCCACCGGCGGAGTCATAGGAATCCGACATCGTGATCAGCAGATCGAACAGGGCGATATCGGTGTCGGCAGTCATGGCCGACGCCGAGAGCCCCGGAAGTTCGAACTGGGCCCCGGCAACGTTCTGGAATGCCAGCATCACCTGGAACAGTGGATGACGGTCGTGCGACCGCACCGGGTTCAACTCCTGCACCAGACGCTCGAACGGAACATCGGCGTGCCCGAACGCGGCCAGATCGGTTCCGCGCTGTTGTTCGAGAAGCTGGGTGAACGTCATCCCCGGCGTCAACCGGGTCCGCAACACCAGGGTGTTGACGAACATCCCGACCAGATCGTCGAGTTCGGGCTCGCCGCGCCCCGCGTACGGTGTGCCGATCGCTATATCGTCGGTATCGGCCAGCCGGGCCAGCGTGGCCGCGAGCGCAGCGTGGAAGACCATGAACAGCGTCGTGTTGTGCGCTCGCGCGACCTGCTGTAATCCCGCGTGCAGATCGGCATCGATGGCTATCGGTACGCTCGCGCCCGCATGGGTCCGCACGTGCGGACGCGGTCGGTCGGTCGGTAGCTCCAGCAACACCGGAAGCTCCGCCAATTCGAGTGTCCAGTAGTCGATCTGGGCGTGTAGCACCGATTCGGGATCGTCTTCGGACCCCAGCACCGTCCGCTGCCAGATCGCGTAGTCGGCGTACTGCACCGGCAGCACCGGCCAGCTCGGCGTCTTCCCGAGCAGGTGTGCGGTGTACGCGGCCATCACGTCCCGTGCCAGCGGGCCGAGTGAGGACCCGTCGCAGGAAATGTGGTGCACCACCACGGCCAGGACCCACTCGTTCGGCCCGAGCTCGTACAACCGTGCCCGCACCGGCGCCTCGACCGTCACATCGAACACCGTCGAGACGAACGCCGACAACGTCTCGGCCAGTTCGGGTTCCGCGACCGAGGTCACGGTCATCGGCGCGAATGCCTCGGCGGCGGGAAGCACGAGCTGGGTCGGCTCACCCTCGAAATAGGGGTAGACCGTCCGCAGTACTTCGTGCCGGTCCAGCACCTCCTCGATCGCCACGCGCAGCGCGTCGAGATTCAGCTGTCCGGACAGCCGCAGCACGATCGGAATGCTGTAGGCGGCCGAGCCGGGCTCGAGCTGGTTCAGGAACCACATCCGCTGCTGTGCGTACGACAGGGGAATTCGCTGCGGCCGTGGCTGTGCGGTCAGCGCTACCCGACCGGTGTCGGCCTGCGATTCGGCGCGCGCGGCCAACCTTTCGACCGTCGGCGCCTCGAAGATCATCGAGACCGGGATGGTCGCGTCGAGCGCGGCACCGATCCGCGCGGCTACCCGGGTGGCCACCAGGCTGTTGCCACCGAGGGCGAAGAAGTCGTCGTCGGCGCCTACGGGACCGTCGACGCCGAGGATGTCGGCGAAGACGCCCGCCACTATCTCCTCCACCGGTGACACCGGGGCCCGGAATCGCTTGGCCTGGACAACGGGTGCGGGCAGGGCCGCGCGGTCGAGCTTTCCATTCGGCGACAGGGGGATCGCGTCGAGGATCATCACCGCGGCGGGCACCAGGTACGACGGCAGCACTTCGACCAACGCCGCACGCAACTGTTCACCCGACAGGCTCGCCCCGGTTTCGGGTACCGCATAGGACACCAACTGCGCCGGACCCGTACCGACACGCCACGGCACCGTGACCGCGTACGCCACCTCCGCCCGCGCGCTCAGTGCCGCGTCGATCTCGCCCAGCTCGACCCGGTAGCCACGGATCTTCACCTGGAAATCGTTGCGTCCCAAGAACTCCAGGTTGCCGTCGACATTCCAGCGCACCACATCACCGGTCCGGTACATGCGACGTCCCGGTTCGCCGAACGGATGCGCCACGAACCGCGTCGCATCGGTAGCCGGCTTGTTCAGGTACCCGCGCGCCAGCGCCCGGCCCGCCAGATACAACTCGCCGGCCACTCCCACCGGCACCGGTCGCAGCCGGGCATCGAGAACCAGCGCCTGTATACCCGGCAGCGGGGCACCGATCGTCGGCCGGTCATCCGGTCGCAGTGCGCCCGTCGCGGTGGCGAGCATCGTGGCCTCGGTCGGCCCGTACAGCACCTGGAACTCCCGGGCGCCCGCGAGGTCGGTGCCCGCCCATCGGCTCACCAGGTCCGCCGGGACCTCCTCACCACCGGACATCACCATCCGCAAGTCGTCCAACCCGGTCGGATCCACCGACGCGAGCGCGGCCGGGGTGATGAAGGCGTGGGTGACCCGCTGCACGCGCAAGAACTCGGCCAGCTCGGCGCCGCCGTAGATCCCCGTCGGCGCCACGATCAACGCACCGGCCCGGCTGACCGCGATCAGGATCTCCATCAGTGCGGCGTCGAACGACGGTGACGCGAAATGCAACACCCTGGACGTGTGCTGGAGTTGCCGGTCGGCGCGCCGCCCCGAGACGAAGTCGGCGATGCCGGCATGTGTGATGGCGACGCCCTTCGGCACCCCGGTGGATCCGGAGGTGAAGACCACGTAGGCGACATCCGAGGCCCGCAGCGGCCGCGTCCGCTCGTCGTCGTCGATCGGGCCGCTCGTCGCCGCGTCGAGCTGCGCGGCGACGGCCGGGTCGTCGAGCACGATCCAGTCCACCGAATCGGGTAGCTGGGCGCGCACCGACGACACCGTAATCCCTAGCGTCGCACCGGAATCCGACACGATCTGCTCGATCCGGTGTGCGGGATAGCTCGGGTCGACCGGCACGTATGCCGCACCCGACCGCACCACCGCCCACCATGCGACGACGGACTCCGTCGACCGCGCTGCCGCCGCCAGCACCGGGTTCTCCGGTCCGGCGCCACGGCGGATCAGCATTCTCGCCAGCCTGCTCGATCGGTCGTCCAGCTGCGCATACGACAGCGTGGCATCCCCCGCGACGACGGCGAGACCGTCGCCGTTGTCCCGGACGGCCGAGGTGAACACCTCCGGCAGCAGCCCGGACGGCTCCAGGTCCGCCACGACGTGTGCCCCGACCCGCGACGTGAGCGCCGAACGCTCGTCGGCTTCCAGCCAGTCGATATCGCCGACCACTACGGCCGGATCGTCGGCGACGGCTTCCAGTACCCGCACCAGCCGCCGGACGATCGCCGCTGCGGTCGCCTCGTCGAACAGATCCCGAGCGTAGGTCAGTATTCCCGACATACCCTGCGCCACAACGGCATTGCCGGATGATTCGGCCAGCACCAGTTGCAGGTCGAACTGGATCGCCCCGGTATCCACATCCGCCCGCGCGACCCGGACGTCGGGCAGCACCACATCGACCGTCGACACGTTCTGGAACGCCAAGGCCACCTGGAACAACGGATGCCGCGCCGCCGATCGCTCCGGGTTCAACTCCTCCACGACGCGCTCGAACGGCACGTCCGCGTGCTCGAACGCCAGCAGGTCCGTCTCCCGGGTGCGCATCAGCAACTCGGCGAACGGCTCGCCCGTGTCCACCCGGGTCCGCAATGCCAGCGTGTTCACGAACATCCCGACCAGCTCGTCCAGACCAGGCTCGCCCCGCCCCGCGACCGGGGTGCCGATCACTACGTCATCGCTGTCACTGAGCCGCCCCAATACTGTTGCCAGCGCCGCGTGCATCACCATGAACAGCGACGTCCCCCGCGACCGTGCCAGCGCGACCAGCCGCTCGTGCAGCCGCGCGCCGATCTCCACCGGTACCCGGCCTCCCGACAGCGACGCGACAGCCGGGCGTGGGCGGTCCGCCGGTAGTTCCAGCCGGTCCGGTGCACCCGCGAGGGTCGAGCGCCAGAACTCCAGCTGCTCCGACATCAACGACGCCGCATCGTCCGCGGCCCCCAGCATCTGGCGCTGCCACCACGCGAAATCCGCGTACTGCACAGCGAGCGGTTCCCACAGCGGTGCCTGCCCGGCCCGTCGCGCGACATAGGCCACCATCACATCACGGGCCAGTGGGCCCATCGACTGACCGTCGCCGGCGATGTGATGGACCACCAGCACCAGCAGGAATTCTGCTGTGCCGCTGCCGCGCTCGGCGCCCAGCTCGAACAATCCCACGCGCATCGGCACTCGGGCAGTCACATCGAATCCACGGCGCACGAACTCGCCGACCACGTCCGGGACCGAATCCGTCGCCACTCGCACCGACATCACCGGCACCGGGTGCTCGTCGAGAACGACCTGCCGTGGCTCACCGGCGACTTCGGGATATATCGTCCGCAATACTTCATGGCGCGCGACCACGTCGGCGAGCGCGGCAGCCAGCGCTTCGGTGTCCAGCTGTCCCGACAACCGCAGCATCACCGGAATGTTGTGCACCGCGGAGTCCGGCTCGAACCGGTTGAGGAACCACATCCGCTGCTGTGCCAGCGACAGCGGCACGGAGTCGGGGTGCACGCCCGGCAGCAGGGGCAATCGGCCTCCGCCGCTGACCGCCGCCGCGAGCCCGGCCAGTCCGCCGACAGTCGGCGCCTCGAAAACCGACCGCACCGGCACGCGCGCGTCCAGGGCCGCGCCCAGGCGCGCCACTACCATCGCGGCGCTCAGGGAATCGCCGCCAAGCGCGAAGAAGTCGTCGTCGACTCCCACCCGGTCCACGTCGAGCACCTGCTCGAATGTCAGCGCGACCAGCTCTTCCACCCCTGGCGACGGCGCCCGGAATTCTCGCGTGACGGCAAGCGGCTCGGGCAACCGCTCGCGATCGAGCTTCCCGTTGACGGTCAGCGGCACCTCGTCGAGCACCATCACCGCGGACGGCACCGCGTACCGGGGTAACGCCGCGGCCAGTGCCGTTCGCAACTCCTCGCCCGACACCTCCGTGCCCGTCGCGGGTACGACATAGGACACCAGCAGCACCGGTCGCCCGCCGTCGCGGCGCGGCACCGTGACCGCATAGGCCACATCCGCACGCGCACCGAGCACCGCGTCGATCTCCCCGAGCTCGACCCTGGTGCCGTGCACCTTCACCTGAAAATCGTTGCGCCCCAAGAATTCCATCGCACCATCGGCGCCGCGGCGCACCACATCGCCGGTGCGGTACATGCGCTGACCCGGCTCCGCGAACGGGCATGCGACGAACCGCGCCGCGGTCAACCCCATTCTCGCGGCGTACCCCTCGGCCAGACCGGCGCCGAACAGATACAGCTCGCCCGCGACACCGTGGGGCACGGGCCGCAACCAGGTATCCAAGACGATGGTCGCGACAGGGCCCACCGGCCTGCCGATCGTGATCGCGGCACCGGGCGACAGTGCGTCGCTGGCGGTAGCCCAGATAGTGGTCTCGCTCGGCCCGTAAAGATTGACCATGGTGCGATGCGGCGCCCACCGATCGACCAGTTCGGCACCGACCGGCTCACCGGCTGTCGCCAGTACACGCAGCCCGTCGAGACCGTCGCTCGAGACTGTCGCCAGCGCCGAGGGAGTGATCACCGCATGCGAAACATGTTCGCGCCCGATCAGTTCCGCCAGCTCGGGTCCGGCGTAGACATCGGCGGGCGAGACGACCAGTCGGCCGCCCGAGCCGTGCGCCATCAACAACTCGAACACCGAGGCGTCGAAACTGGGCGAGGCGACCTGCAGTATCACCGACATCGGATCGACGCCGAGTATCCGCCGCTGCGCCGCGACGATATCGGCCAGGCCGCGATGGCTGACGAGTACGCCCTTGGGCACACCGGTCGACCCGGAGGTGTAACTCACGTACGCGGTCTGATCCCGCCGAATCGGTCCGCCGCGTTCGGCATCGGTGATCGGCACAGCGGGAACCGAGTCCTCGGCGTCGAGCAGCTGTTCCTGGTCGAGGATCAGCCAGTCGACGCCGTCGGGGCGACGTTTCCCGGCGGACGTGTCGGTCAGCGCGAGCGCGGTTTTCGAGTCCGACAGCAGAAATTCGATCCGCTCCGCTGGCAGTGTCGGGTCTATCGGCAGGAAAGCGGCACCGGTCTTCGCCACGGCCCACAGGGCGAGGGTCGCCGCCAGGGATCGTGGAAGCACAGCGGCGACAACCTGTCCCGGCCGGACACCGTGCCGCAGCATGGCCCGGGCCAGACGTGCGGATCGCTCGTCGAGCTGCCGGTACGTCAGGTCGTTCGCATCGCATCGCACGGCGATCGCGTCGGGTTCGGCGGCAGCGCCGGCGGCGAGTATCCGGTCCAGCGTGTCCGGGATCGCCGGTCCCGCACCCGAAACCGGCCACGACGGGCCCGGTTCCTCGTCGAGCGCCAGCTCGCCCAGCCGTACGTCGGCGTTCGCGGCGATCCGGCCGAGCAACTCGACGAAGCGGTCGAGGATCCGGCGCGCCGCCGCGGTGTCGAATGCGCGGTCGTGGAATCGGAGGGTGATCCGCAGTCCCTGTGCTTCACCGTGCTCGGACTGTTTCGGTTCCACGACCAGGCTCAGCGGGTACGGCGTCGCATCGACACCGCTGAGCTCGTCCACCCGCAGGCCCGCCGAATCGATGAGTCGCTGCAGTGCCGTCCGGTCGACGGGGAACGACTGGAAAGTGATGGCGGTGTCGAAGAGTTCGGGCAGGCCGACGCTGCGGTGGATCTCCGGTAGGCCGATATGGTGATGTTCCAGCATGTCGGCGTGCCGCGCCTGAATGCCGGTCAGCAACGCGCGCACCGTCATCGTGGGTTCGAGCGGGACTCGCACGGGAATCGTAGTCAGAAACATGCCGAGCGTCTGATCGACCAGCGGCAGCTCCGGGGGCCGTCCCGACACCGAGGACCCGAAGATCACATCGGTCTCACCGGTCAGTACGCGCAGATTCAGGGCCCAGGCCGCGGCGACCGCCGTATTGATGGTGACGGCCGTCTCGGCCGCCACGCGACGGAGTTCTCCGAAACGATCCGCCGTCAGCTCGGCCCCGACCTCGCCGGCGGATACCGAACCCGTCGTGCCCGCGTCGCGGGACACCCGGGTAGGGGCGTCGACATCCGAAAAAGCTTGCGCCCATGCCGCTTTGGATGTGGCGCTGTCCTGCCGACCCAGCCAGGACAGATAGTCGCGATAGGAGGGAGCAGGTCCGGCGGAGTCGATATGGTCGGGCGACCCGTAGTAGTCGAGCAGTTCTCGCATCAGCAGCGGCATCGACCAGCCGTCCAGGATCACATGGTGATTCGTGACGAGCAGCCGGAAGGACCCCGCGTCGAGACGGATCAGCGTCAAGCGCAGGAGCGGCGGAGCCGACAGGTCGAATCCCGCCGCCGCGTCCGCCGCGGCAATCGATCCCGGATCAGCCGGGGATTGCGCATCGCCACCGCCGGCGAGATCGATCTCCCGGAACCCGACCTCGGCATGGTCGAGCACGATCTGGCACGGCCCGGCCGCGGTCTCCACAAAGGCGGCCCGCAGGATGTCGTGCCGGTCCACCACGGCCTGCGCGGCGCGGCGCAGGCGCTCACCGTCGACCGCGCCGGAGAATCCGATCGTCGTCTGGACGGTGTAGTTGTCCCCGGCGTCCGGGTCGAACGTCGAGTGGAAGTGCACACCGGACTGCATGGGCGACAACGGCCATACGTCGGACAGGCCGTGGTACCGCTGCTCGAGCCGAGCAATGTCGGGTGGTGTGAGCGCGACGAGCGGAGCGTCCGAGGCGTGATCCGTCACCGGAGCCGCAGCGCCGCCTGCCATCGCGGCGAGGGCCGCAACTGTCTTGCCTTCGAAGACATCTCGCGGCGTGAGCGTGAGCCCGGCCGATCTGGCCAGCGCCACCAGCCGCATCGAGACGATACTGTCCCCGCCGAGGGCGAAGAAGTTGCTGTCGGCGGACACAGTGTCCAGATGGAGCACCTCGGCGAAGAGTTTCGCCACCACCTGCTCGGTAGGTGTGGACGGCGGCCTGCCGCCTGTGACATCGGATTCGAAAGCCCGCTGCTGCAATGCTTTCCGATCGGTCTTACCCGTAGGCGTGCGCGGCATCTCCTCGAGCCGCACGATCGCCGCGGGATTCATATAGCGGGGTAGCGAGCTCGAGAGATCGTCGACGAGTGCCGCCACGTCCACCGCGGCACCCGGCGCGGCGACGACATAGGACACCAGAACCGGTTCGCCTGCAGGCCCTTTCACCGCAACGGTGGCGACGCTGCCCACATCCGGGTGCCGGGCCATGTGGGCATCGATTTCCCCTGGCTCGATCCGCAGGCCGTGAATCTTGACCTGCTGATCGCATCGGCCCAGGTATTCCAGGACCGATCCGGTGCGGCCGCGGACCCAGCGCACGGAATCGCCGGTGCGGTAGATCCGCTCACCGCGGGTGGATCGCGGATCCGCGACGAAGCGTGACGCGGTCACGCCCGGTCGATCGACGTACCCGCGGGCAAGTCCGGGCCCACCGATATAGAGTTCGCCCGCGACACCCACCGGCACCGGTCTCAGCCATGTGTCGAGAACGATCGCGGACGCGCCCCGGATCGGGCCGCCGATCGTCACCGGCTCGCCGGGTACGAGGGCATCCGACCCCGTCGCCCAGATCGTGCACTCGGTAGGTCCGTAGTGATTCATCAGCCGTCGCCCATGGCCCCACCGGTGCACGGTGTCCGGCTCGGTCGCTTCGCCGACGACCGCGAGCGATGTCAGCGACGGCGTCCGGGACGGATCCATGGTCTTCAGCACCGACGGGGTGATGATCGCGTGCGAAACCCGCTGCGCACGAAGCAATTCCTCGAGGTCGGTCCCGGCGTAGACCTCCGGCGGTGCCACCACGAGACCGGCGCCACTGCCGTGCGCCAACAGCAACTCCGACAGGCAGGCGTCGAATCCCGGCGACGCGACCTGCAACACCACCGAATCCGTACCGACACCGAAGGCATCGACTTGCGCCGCGACGAGGTCGGCCAGGCCTCGGTGGCTGAGGTGGACCGCCTTCGGTGTGCCGGTCGATCCGGACGTATAGATCACGTAGGCCGCGTTGTCGGCCGACAGCCGGTCGGCCCCGGTGGGGAAATCTGACGGACGTGGTGCAGCCTCAGGAGAAGCCGAAGCGTCCAGAATCAACCAATCGACACTGTTCGGAAGCTGTGGTGCGACAGCGCTGGTCGTCACGCCGAGACCGGTCCGGGAGTCCGATAACAACGCCTCGATCCGGGCGGCGGGATTGCCGGGATCCAACGGCAGGAAGGCGGCACCGGTTCTCGCCACCGCCCAGATCGCCACCACCAGTTCGGCCGAACGGGGAACGGCCAAGGCGACGATCGACTCGGCGCGAGCACCGTGGTCGGCCAGCAGGCGAGCGAACCCGTCGGCGCGACGCTCCAGCTCACGATAGGTCCACGTGGTGTCACCGCACCGGACAGCCACGGCATCCGGATATTTGCGCGCGGTCCCCCACAGGATGTCGCGCAGCACGAGCTCGGCGGCGGGCTCCTCGTTGCCGATCGAAAGCAGTTCCGCTCGTTCGGGATCCCAGCATGCGGAGATCGCGGCGACCTTCCGGGTGGGATGCCTGACGATCTGCGTGAGCAGGAGCTCGAATCGTTCGAGCAGCGTGCGGACATCGTCGGAATCGAATCGGTCGGTGGCGAATTTCAGCGTCACCGTGTAGGTGCCGGGCTCGTCGGCGGTGTCCGGTCCGCCGTCGCGACTCGACCGCGGCGGGGACACCTGCAAACTCAGCGGGTACGGCGTGGCGTCGTGTGCGTCGATCTCGACGAACCGCAAGCCGGCGTCGGAGAGATTGCGCGCCAACAGTTCCCGGTCGAGCGGATAGGATTCGAGCACCGTCGCGGTGTCGAACATATCGGTGATACCGGTGGCTCGTTGCAGCTCCGCCAAGCCGACGTGCTGATGATCCAGCATCGCGGCCTGGTCGGATTGCACGCGGACGAGCAGGTCGCCGACGGTTTCGTCGGGTTCGAGGCGGACTCGGACGGGCAGCGTGTTGACGAGCAGCCCCACCATGCGCTCGATATCCGGAATCTGCGGCGGGCGGTGCGCGATCGTATTGCCGAACACCACATCCGACCGTCCGGTCAGGGCGGCCACCAGCAAGGCCCACGCCACCTGCAGGGCCGTATTGGCAGTGACGCCGTGTGAGCGGCCGAGATCGAGAAGCGCGGCGGTGGTCGCGGCGTCCAGGTTCAGGCCGACTTCACCGGCGTGCGCGGTGACGGTCCGATCCGGCGTGCCCGTGACCCGCGTCGGACTGTCGATTCCGGCGAGCATCTCCCGCCACGCGGCGATTGCGGCGTCGCGATCCTGCGCATGCAGCCACCGCAGGTACTCGCGGTACGAACGAGGGGGCGCGAGCTCGGCGGTGTCGCCGTCGGATGTGTACAACGAGAGCAACTCGTGGATCAGCAGCGGCATCGACCAGCCGTCGAGCACGAGGTGATGGTTCGTGACCAGCAACTGGAAAGTATCGACGTCGGTGCGCACGAGGTGGAAACGCACCAGCGGTGGGCGGGCCGGGTCGAACGGAGCCGCGGCCGCCGTCGCGAGTCGCCGAAGTGCTCGCGCTCGTCGGCCGACATCGCTGATATCGGTGATACTCGACTCGCCCCAATCGACCTCGGTGTCGCGCAATACGATCTGACGTGGTCCATCGCCACTCTCGACGAACGCGGTCCGCAGGCTGTCGTGCCGGTCGATGAGCACCTGCGCGGCCCGCCGCATCCGCTCACCGTCCACCTGCCCGGCAAACGTCAGCGCCGCCTGCACGATGTAGCCGTCGTCGCCGTCCCGGTCGTAGACCGTGTGGAACAGCAGCCCGGTCTGCAAGGCGGTGAGCGGCCACACATCGATCATCGACGGGTATTCCGCCAGCCAGTGGTCGACATCGTGCTGCGATACCGCGGTGAGCGGGAAGTCGGAGGGAGTGAAGCCGTATCCGTTGCCGGATCGGACGTGCTCGGCGAGCGCCCCGAGGGCTCGAGCCCACAGCCCGGCGAGCTCGTCGACCTCCTCGCTGTCCAGCACCTGCGAGGCGAACTCCCAGGTCACGTCGAGTTCGAGCCCGTCGCGACCTTCCTCGGCGATCGCATTGACATCGAGCACGGCCGACATCGCCATCCCCGGATCGCTCGTCGCGGTCAGTGCGGTGAACTCGGTGGTGGGTACCCATGGCCCCGAGCGTTCACCGACACCCACCCGCCCGAGGTAGTTGAAACTGATCTGCGGTTCGGGCAGGTCCGCGAGCTCGGCACTGCCGAGATGGCGCAGCACCTGATAGCCGATGCCGTTGTTCGGCACCGCACGTAACTGCTCCTTCGCCTGTTTTATCGCCAGTCCAGCACTGATGCCGCCGGCCAGCGCATCGTCGAGGTCGACACCGTCCCACTCGATCCGAACCGGGAAGCGGGTGGTGAACCAGCCCACGGTGCCGCTGAGATCGGCGCCGGGTACGGCCCGCTCCTCGCGGCCGTGTCCCTCCAGCGAGATCAACTCTGCGACGGTCGCCGCCGTACCGCGCCTGCGTCGCCACGCACCGAGTGCCAGTACCAGGGCCGCGAGCAGCGGATCGTTGGCGCTGCAGTGGAAGCGGTCCGGAATGGTGGTGAGAACCGCCTCGGTGACCGCTGCCGGGATGCGCTGATGTACCCGGCCCGCCGTGGCCCCGACATCACGATCCGGAACCAGACGGCGCGATCCGAGTAGCTGCTCACCTCGCGCGAGTACGTCTTTCCACACGTCGAGCTCCGCCGCCCGTCTGCCCGGCGCCCGCTCCACCAGGCCGTGCGCCCACCGCCGGAACGAGGTGGTGACCGGACCGAAATCCGGTTCGCCGCCGTCGGAAACCTGCGACCAGGCCCGCGCGAGGTCGGCGAGGATGATGCGCCACGACACCACGTCGACGGCGAGATGGTGAATCACCAGCCACATCAGGTCCGGTCCTGAGCCGTCGCGATCCCGCATCCAGACGGCTTGAACGAGCACACCTTCGCCCGGGTCCAATCGATCCGCGGCCTGCTGCAGGTGCCGGTCGACTTCGGCGGCGTCACGTCGATCGAGCCGAACATCGACGAGCGCGGCGTCCGGGTCGACCGCTTTCCGCTCGAGGACCTCGACGTACCGATCGATTGCATCGCCGCGCAATACCGCGCGCAGCATGTCGTGGCGGTCCAGCAGGGCTCCCAGCGCGCGCACGAGGCCCGCTCGATCGACCCCTTCGGGGAGCTGCACGAGCGCGGCCTGCCCGAATCGGTCGTAGTGACCCCGATCGAGCATCGCGCACATGATCGGCGACAACGGCATCTGTCCTACGCCACCTCCGGGCAACTCGTCCAACTCGGGGGTATCGCTTACTTCCGTCGCCGTGGCCGCCAAGGCCGCGACGGTCTTGTGCACGAACACGTCCTGGGTGGAGAAACTCAGGCCCTCGGCCTTGGCCCGCGCCACCAGCCGGATCGACAGAATGCTGTCGCCGCCAAGGGCGAAGAAGCTGTCGTCCGCCCCGACGAGGGGCACGCCGAGCACCTCGGCGAACAGACTCGCGACCGCCTTTTCCCGGACGGTGGCAGGTGCCCGGCCGACCGGTGCGGTCCCGAATTCCGGCTTCGGCAGAGCGCTGCGATCGAGCTTGCCGAAGGCGTTCACCGGGAGGCTGTCCAACGCGAGGATCACCGCCGGGACCATATGCGGCGGCAGCGAGTCGTGGGCGAAGCGCTGGAGTTCGAGCGGTTCGATCCGACGGCCGCTGACCGGGACCACATAGGACGCCAGCACGGTCGTGCCCGCGTTGTTGCGCACCGGCACCGTCACGGAGAGGTCCACGTCCTCGTGTGTGGTGAGCACGGCGTCGATCTCACCCGGTTCGATCCGGTATCCACGGATCTTGACCTGGAAGTCGCCGCGCCCCGTCAATTCCAGCGTCAGCGCGGCGTTGTCGCCGGTCCAGCGCGCGATGTCGCCGGTGCGGTACATCCGCTCGCCGGCGTCGCCGTACGGATCCGCGACGAACCGCGCGGCGGTTTCGACGAACAGATGGCTGTATCCCCGGGCCAATCCCGGCCCGGCGAGATACAGCTCGCCCGCGGTGCCCTTGGGCACCGGTTGGAGCGTTCGGTCCAGCACCATCGCCGAGACGCCACGAATGGGGCCACCGACCAGGTGCGCGTGGCCGGGTCTGAGCGTCGCGCCGACGGCGGTCACCGTGGCTTCGGTGGGACCGTATTCGTTGTACATGGACAGCAACGGTGTCCACCGCTCGATGACGTGCGGTGGACACACGTCGCCGCCGACCACGAGCACTCGCAAGTCCGTCGCCGACTGCGGGTCCACGGTCGCCAGCATCGTGGGCGTCAGCGTCAGGTGGGTCACGTGCTCGTCGGCCAGCAGTCGCGTGAGCGGCTCGCCGCCGGTCGTCTCGGGCGGCACGATCACCAGCGTGGATCCGCTCGCGAAGCAGGTCAGAAATTGTTCGAGGGAGGCGTCGAAACTGGGCGAGAGGGCATAGGACACCCGAGAGGTCGTGTCGATTCCGTACGTGGCGGCGCGGTCGGCGACCAGATTCGCGAGACCGGTGTGCGTGACCTGGACGCCTTTCGGCGCTCCGGTGGATCCCGAGGTATAGGTGATATAGGCGATATCGGACGGCCGTAGTGGGCGGATACGGTCGAGGTCGGAAATCGGCCCGCTCGCGGCGGGGTCATTCCCCCGAGTTGCGGGGTCATCGAGAACCACGGAACGCATCGTCGGTGGGAGCCGCTCGCGCAAGGCGTCGATCGTGATCGCCACGGCTGCGCCGCTGTCGGCGACCATGTGTTCCAAACGCTTCCGCGGGTACTCGGGGGCCAACTGGACGAACGCGGCCCCGCATTTGGCGACCGCCCACGTCGCCACGACAGATTCGATCGAGCGTCGCAGCATGATCGCCACCGCCGTGTCCGGCCCACAACCCAGCGCGCTCAGCTGCCGGGCCAGCTGGGAGGATCTGCTGTCCAGCTCGCCGTACGTCATCGTCTGCCCGGCCGAGACGATCGCGCACGCACTACGATTCCGGCCCGCGCTCTCGGTCAGAATCTCCGGAAGCAGTCGTGTCCGGACCCCGCTCGCCCCCCGCACCCGCGGCAGCGCAGACCGCTCCGCTACGTCGAGCAGCGACAACCTGCGGACCGGACATCCCGCTCCCCCGGCGAGGAATTCGTGCAGAAACATACGGAACCGCCGGTGGTGACCAGCGAGCTCGTCCGGGCTGTAGGCGTTCGGATTTCCCTGGAAGTCGATATGTGTACTCTCTCGGCCCGCACCCGGGTAGATATTGACGAAAAGGTCGGCGGTAGGGCCTGACGTGAGGACGTTCAGGCGGCCTGTCGTGTTGCCGAGCACCACCTCGTTCTCGATCATCATGAGGTTCACCGCCGGGCCGAAGGATGCCGCCTCGTCGCGCGCGATCCCCATATCGTGGAATATGTCCTCCTGGCGGTAGCGCTGCCGCCGAAGCGCGCTAGTCAACTCACTCTGCACAGCGGTGATCAGTTCACCGACGCTGCGGCCTGCGACCCGCACCCGCAGTGGGACCACGTTCGCCACCATCCCCCCGGAACGGCGCAGGACAGCGGAGTGCCGACCCGACACCGGCAAGCTCAGCATCACCTCATCGCTTCCGGTCATCCGCGCGAGATAAGCGGCGAACGCGGCGACGATGGTCGGAGCCACGCTCTGACCGTGTTCGAGCGCGACGCTTTCCAGCAGACGCGCGGTGGCGTCGGGCAGTTCGGTGCTGACCAGCGCCGGATGAATGGTGGGCTTGCCGACGCGACCGGCCAGGCTGACAGCGGGCGGCGCGCCCGCCAGGTGCTCCTGCCAGTATCTGCGGTCGTTGTCGAAACGCGTCGAATCCCGGTACGCCAGATCCTGCTCGACGATGACCCCCAGGTCCTGTGCCGCGCAAGGTGGCGGTTCCTCGGACTTCACCCAAGCGTTGTACAGCTCGGTCATCCGGTGCAGCATCGTTACCGCGGCAAATCCGTCGAGCGCGATATGGTGCGCGCGCTGGTACCACAGGAAATGGTCCTCGCCGACCTGGAACACAATGCTCGTCACGAGGTCGTCGTTCAGCACGTTCAGCGGAGCGGAATAATCTTGAACCATCATTGCTCGCGCAGTCGCGACCGGACCGGCGTGATGGCGCAAGTCCATGACCGATACCGGACCTCCACGGTCCTCGTCGACGAACTGACGTGGCTCTCCGTCGACCTCGATCAGTCGCGTATGCCCTGAACCGAACTCGCGACTGGCAGTTCTGCAGGCCTCGGCAAGCAGCTCGGCATCCAACTCGCCCACGATCTCGACGTATTGGGCCACAGAAATCGGTGACGATTCCGTGAGGTGCTGAGCGAACCAGATCCCTTGCTGCGCCGCCGTCAGTGGAAGGATCTCGAATGGCGGGTTCTTACCCGGATCCTTTTTTCGGGGAGAACGAAATGAGCCGATTTCCAACCGCTTCGACCGGTCCTGACTGCCATCGACGCGACTCTTTCGGCCCATTTCGACCTCCGTTGATACCGCTCACTTCAAGAGGTCGATTATATAGCCGAAATGTTGCCTGATTCGATTGCCGGGACCTTGCAACATGGTCACGAAGACAGAATCGGACGTTTAGGAATTCGCAGCCGTGCCGAATAGCCCCCCGACCTCGCTTACCTCCGCTCGACGCCCTCGCGGGTGGGTCGTCGCGGTGATCCGCCCACCGCCAGATCGCCGAAGCGCATGGAACAGGTACCGAATTCAGCACGATTACGAGTCGATCCGCACATATGACACACAGGAATGCCAATGGTTAACTGTGGTGATTTCAGGACCGGCCGCAGCAGTCGACATATTGCTGCATTGCCGAGTCATTGTGAGCCATTTACTTTGCGTTGTGAAACTCTCCGCTTACACCTCGGATCGGGCGGGGGAAAAGTCCACTTTGCGAAATTTGTCCGCAATGCTGCCGACTTGACAACAAGCTCGCTGTCACACCAGATTATCCGAACATAACCGACAATTCGAGAATCGAATACCAGATCAGAAAGGGCGCTTGGATCGAATGATCGCTGCGAGGTATTCGTAATCCGCGGCCCGCGCCGATGACCCCCGATAGGCGAGCCCGATCGTGCGGCCAGGAGCGGGGGCCGCGAAGCGCGCGATATCCAGATTCGCGCGCGCGGTCTCGGCGGCCACGGCCATCTCCGGAATGAGCGTCACGCCGAGCCCACCGGCTACGCACTGCACGACCGTGGTCAGCGAGGCGGCGCGGGTGTCGCCGACCGTCCCGGGTTGCACGTCGGCCGAGCGGCACAGGTCAAGGGTCTGATCACGCAGGCAGTGACCCTCGTCGAGCAGCAACAGCGGTAGGTCGGCGAGGGCAGGCGCGGCCAGGTCGGTACGGCCGGCGAGCTCGTGGCCGCGCGGCGTGACCAGCACGAATTCCTCGCTGTAGAGCGGGATCTCGATCAAGCCGTTCGCTTCGCTCGGCAACGCGAGCACCGCCACGTCGAGCACGCCGGTGCGCAACCCGTCCAACAGCCGCGCGGTCTGGTCCTCGATCACCTGGGGCAGCACCCCGGGCAGTTTGCGGCGTAACTCGGGCAACAGCTCTGGCAGCACGTAGGGGGCGACGGTCGGAATGATGCCCACGCGCAGCGTGCCGCCGAGGGTGTCGCCGGTCGCCGAGGCGACGAAACGATCGGCGGCTTCCAGCGTCGCCATGGCCTGCGGCAGCAGCCGCATCCCGGCCGCGGTGACCAGCACCCGACGGGTGCTGCGCTCGATCAACTGGAGCCCGAGTCCGTTTTCCAATGATGCCAGGGCCTGCGATAACGTGGGTTGACTCACAGTCAAACGCGCTGCGGCGGTGCCGAAATGCCGGTATTCGGCGACGGCGACGAACGCACGCAGCTGCGACAGGGTTGGCTGATAAGTCTGATCACTCACGCCTATCAGTGTACGAGCGGCAATCGGCTTTACCTTTCAGTAGGCTCACATCAACCCCACACCACCAATGAGGAGACGAAGCATGGCTCTGCTGACCATCGGCGACCAGTTCCCGGCGTACAACCTCAAGGCCGTCATCGGAGGCGATCTCTCCAAGGTCGACGCACAGCAGCCCGACGATTACTTCACCCAGATCACCAGCGACGACCACGCGGGCAAGTGGCGCATCGTGTTCTTCTGGCCCAAGGACTTCACCTTCGTATGCCCCACCGAGATCGCCGCGTTCGGCAAGCTGAACGACGAGTTCGCCGACCGCGACACCCAGGTGCTCGGCGCCTCGGTGGACAACGAGTTCGTGCACTTCCAGTGGCGTGCCCAGCACGAGGATCTCAAGACCCTGCCCTTCCCGATGCTGTCGGACCTCAAGCGTGAACTGGCCACCGCCACCGGTGTTCTCAACGCCGACGGCGTCGCCGACCGCGCCACCTTCATCGTCGACCCGAACAACGAGGTGCAGTTCGTCTCGGTGACCGCCGGTTCGGTCGGCCGCAATGTCGACGAGGTCCTGCGCGTGCTCGACGCCCTGCAGTCCGACGAGCTGTGCGCCTGCAACTGGAAGAAGGGCGACCCGACCATCGACGCGGGCGAACTGCTTTCGGCCAGCGTCTGATTCACCCCTTCCCCACCGAAACACCCCAGAGGAGCCCCACTGTCATGAGCATCGAGAACCTGAAGAACTCTCTTCCCGAGTACGCCAAGGACCTCAAGCTCAATCTGTCCTCGCTGGCACGCACCACGGTGCTCAACGAGCAGCAACTGTGGGGCACCCTGCTGGCATCGGCCGCCGCCACCCGATCGGCCACCACCCTGCGCGAGATCGCCGAGGAGGCCGCCGACGTGCTCTCCGCCGAGGCGTACGACGCCGCGCTGGGTGCCGCGTCGATCATGGGCATGAACAACGTGTTCTACCGCGGTAAGGCGTTCCTGGACGGTCGTTACGACGACCTGCGCGCGGGTCTGCGGATGAACATCATCGGCAACCCCGGCGTCGACAAGGCCGATTTCGAGCTGTGGTCGTTCGCGGTCTCCTCGATCAACGGTTGCGCGCACTGCCTCGAGGCGCACGAGAAGACGCTGCGCGAGGCGGGTGTGTCGCGCGAGGTGATCTTCGAGTCGCTGCGGGCGGCGGCGATCGTCGCCGGTGTCGGCCAGGCGGTCGCGTCGACCGAGGCGCTGGCTTCGGCGGCCGTCTGATCCGGCGCTTTCGCAGATTTGTGCGGCCCCGATCCGGATTCCGGGTCGGGGCCGCTGCCGTCGGGAGCGGGACACGTCCGCCCGCTCGCGGGTCGATCGGCGCTGGTGAGCAGCCCGGTAGGCTCACGATCATGAACGCACATGATGTGCCCGATGCCCCGGATATCCAGGTCGAGGTCGTCCGAGTGTTCACCGATCCGGCCGGCAATCTCGGCAATGCGCTGGGGGTCGCCCGCGCGGGTGATGTCGTCGCCCTCGACAAGCAGGAGCTGGCGGCGCGGCTGGGTTTCAGCGAGACCACGGTGGTGTCCGATCCCGTCGACGGCGTCGCCGTTGTCCGCATCTACACACCCGTCGTCGAGTTGCCCTTCGCCGGGCATCCCACCGTCGGCACCGCGTGGTGGCTGGATGCGCAGCGCACGCCGGTGCACACCTTGCAGGTGCCCGCGGGCCCGGTGGCCGTGCACCGGACCGACGGCCTGACCTGGATCACCGCGCGCGCCGAGTGGGCGCCGAAATTCGACTTCCGGCAACTGCCCTCGACCGAGGAGCTGGCGGCCCTGTCGCCCGTCGACTTCACCGAGGGCCAGCACTATTTCTGGGCCTGGACCGACGAGGTGCGCGGCGCGGTGCGGGCCAGGATGTTCGCGCCCGCGATGGGCATCGCCGAGGACGAGGCGACCGGAGCGGCGGCGGTCGCGCTCACCGCCCAATTACGGCGCGGACTGATCATCACGCAGGGGCAGGGCTCGCAGCTCTACACCGAGTGGGACTCCGACGGCTGGGTTCGCCTGGGCGGACGGGTCGCCGAAGACCACGTGGTGGTGCTCTGACGAGCGCGGGTGCGTCTAGGGCTCCGGTTGGCCGCCGGAGCGGCGCAGCCACGGCGGTTTGGTCGTCCAGTGGCCGCGCCGCTGCGGTGTGGGGGCGCCCAGGTCGGCGAGGACGCGGGTTTCGAGATTGCGGGGCGGTGGGTGCTGGTCGTCGGCCGCCAACTGCGCGAGCACTTCGTGCACACCGCGCACCCGGGTGGCGAACTGCGACAGGCTGTTCGGGGTGGTGGCGGTGAGTTTGCTCTCGATGTGGTGGTGCTCGATCTCGGCGACCGCGTCGAGCGCGTAGGCGTCGGCCAGGGACAGGACCGAGCCGGGTGGACACCACGACTGTTTGGCCGTCCACCGGTCGATGCGCTGTTCGGCGAGGCGCTCGATGCTCTCGGCCAGCAGTCTGGTGACCATCGGCACGCGCAGACCCAGTTCGCGGCCGATGGCACGGTAGGTGCGGCCACCGTAGTAGGCGAGGACGAAGATCTCGCAGCGGCTGTCGAGCGGGTCGTCGAAGCCGAGTCTGGCCGCGGCCGCCAGCCACGGCATGTCGTCGCCGCGGCGATCAAGGCGCAGGCGCTGGACCGCGAGGCGATGGATCTGGGCCAGCAGCCAGGACTGGTCGGCGGTGAACGTCGGGCTACCGAGGGTGATCGGGGCAGGTAAGCCGGGATCGTCCGTCCCGAGATGTTCGATCTCGATGCCGGGGTGCGCGCCTGATCGCTGCGGATCGAGGTGGCCGAGGTCCAGTTGCGCCGTGCCGAGACGGTCTATCCCGGCATTGCCCGGGCGGACGGCATGGGCTCCGAGGTCCGCGTCGGGACCGGGACCGCCGTCCTCGGTGCCCTCGTGGCGAGACTCCGGATAGTCGGCGTCTGCATCGTCGGTGCTCGCACCGTCGGGCAGGCGGGAACCGTCATGGGTGTAGAAGACGCCGCGACCGAACGCTACGTCCATCGAACCGTAGGTGTGTGGAGCCAGGTCGGATCGCTGTTCGGTCGCGACGAACGCCGAACGGCCCCACGGTGTGCCGAGATCCGGGACGGGACGCGGCGGCGTGGATACCGCGGTATCGTCGCCGGATTCCGTGGAGCGGGAATCGGATTCCCCGTCGGTGTCGTCCTCGTCGAAGATCCACTGCGCCGCTCGCGCACGCCGATAGCCCTCGCGGACAACGTCTTCGGCGGCACCGCGCCGGTGTAGCACCCGCAGGGCCAACCCGAACGCCGCGGGGGCGGTGGCGCGGTAGAGCGCGCGCATCTCCTCGCGACCGTCGGTGTCCGCGGCGATCTCGGGTGGGCGCACGGCAGCACCGTGAACCCCCGGTGTCGATCGGGGACCACGCTGCCCGCTCATCGTCGAATTCCTCGCCACACTAAGGCAATTCGCAGCCCGCACGGTTGTGGATCGGTATTCACCGGCCGATCGCTGCGATCAGCATGAACGCGGTCCCGATATCCATCACCACGTGGGGCACCAGCGCCGAGGTCAGCGGGTGGGCGTCGGCCGGATGGACGAAGCGGTGCCAGCCCGGTCGGTGACCGACGGTACCGAGCGCCAGCAGCGCGTCGAGGCCGAACAGCACCGCCAGCGCGACGGCGGGCCAGGTCGCCACCCCGGCGTCGTGCACCGCCCCGTGCCCGGCCATCGCGTAGAGCATCGCCGCGGCGGCGACGGTGTGATAGCCGAGCGCCAGCACACCGTCGGGTGCCGATCCGGCGCGCCACTGCGCGACGCGCTCGGCGAGCAGGATCGCGAACGCGACGGTGAGAGCGGTGAGCAGTCCGCGCATCGCGTGCGGGTCGGTGGCGGCGGGGAACACCAGCATGGCCAGCATCACCAGGCACATGAGCAGGTGCGCGCTGTCGGACGCGGTATCGACCCGATGCGGCGGCGGTGTTCGCCTGGTCAACCTGGTCGCGACGATCAGCGACGCCAACACGAACGCGGCGACCACCGGCCACCGCACGAACGCGTACTGCTGCACGAAATCGGCCACTCCCCACCACTTTCGAGTCGACACCCGCCCCACCATGCTCGCACCCACGGTGGTAGCCCGCGGCGTTTTCCGCGGTCAGCGGCCACCCGGATCGCTCGATGTCAGCACCGGCCCGCAAACTGGACTGATGACCGATAACCCAACCGCCGCGGTCGACCAGCTTCGGGTGGTGGCCGACGATCTCGCCGGAGCACAGATCCGGGCGCTGCTGGCCGCCCACCACGCGGAAATGGCGGACACCACCCCCGCCTGCAGCATGCATGCCCTCGACCTCGACGCCCTGCGTGATCCCGCGGTCACGGTGTGGAGCGTGTGGTCCGGCGACGACCTCGTCGGGTGCGGCGCGCTGAAGGAACTCGACGCCGAACACGCCGAGATCAAGTCCATGCGCACCGCTGGCGGCCACACCGGCCGTGGCGTGGCCGCCACCCTGCTCACCCACCTGGTCGCGGTGGCCCGCGAACGTGGGTATCGGCGGCTGAGCCTGGAAACCGGCGCCGAGGACTTCTTCGCCCCGGCCCGGCGCCTCTATCTGCGCCACGGGTTCACCGCATGCGAACCCTTCGGCACCTACTCCCCCGATCCACTGAGCCGGTTCTTCACTCTGCGCGTCGATCGATCCTGCGCGGGATATCGGCTCAGCGCAGGCGGAAGACCGGGCCCCTGGGAGTGAACGGTAGGACGGCGCCCGCGGGGACGAGGAAGGCGTGTTCGCGGCGGATCCGTAGGGCGTCGCACTGCCCGTCGGTGATCACCAGGATCGGACCGTCGGCCGGGAAGTCCTCGGCACGTTCGAGCAGGCGTATCCCGGGCTGGAGAACCGTGCCACCTCGCCCGCGGACCCGAACACCGGCGGCGATTTCTTCCACCGGCAGGTACCCCGCGTCGTAGGCGGCCGCATCGCAGTAGACGACCCTGGCACGTGGCACATCTCTGGCCAGTGCGTACGCGGCGATCGCGCCGAGCCCTTTGCCGAGCAGCGTGACGTCCATCGAACCCGAGGTATCGAGGACCACACCGAAAGTCGGCAACCGCACGTTCTCCTCCGGGCGCACCCACGCCGGTCGTGGGATGTCGGGCGTCGAGGCCTGTCGGCGGGAGGCACGTGCGTAACTGCGTCGTTTGTCGACGGTGGGTACGTGTTCGTCGAACCACTGGGCCAGTTGGGCATCCCACGGCAGTGGTGGCTGGTCGAGCGCGCGAATCGCCTGTTCCAGGGCGGCCGGGACATATCCGCGACCACTGTCGGTGTGGTAAGCCAGCCCGGTCATCAGCGCGCTGCGGTAGTACTCGTCGAGGTCGACATAGCGGCCCGCGCTACCAGGGTGGACGAGTGGTTCGCCGAGGACATCGCCGAGACCACGGCCGCGGAGCGTGGCGAGTTTGCGCAGTCTGCGCAGGTCGACGGCGATGCGGTCGTAGATCTCCTCGGCGGAACAGCCTTTCAGCGCCGGGTCGTAGAGCAGGCCTTCCGGCATCTGGCCGACATTCATCTCGACCAGCCACCCGTTGACCACGTAGTCGCAGGCGATATTGAACAGGTAGTGGTCGCGCCAGTCGGCCCGCTCGCCGTGTCGAAGTGCGGCGTGCAGCATTTCGTGGGCGAGCACGAACCGCCACTGCTCCTCACCGAAACCGATGAGCGGGTTGACATAGATCTCGGCGGCTTCGGCATTGACCGCGGCGATCGAAATATCCCAGCTGCGTGCGAGTTCCGCGTCGGCGACGACGGTCATGCCCGCGGCGAGGGCGCCCAGCAACGGGAACGACGACACGAACCAGCCGAGGGCGCTGTCCCATGGGGTGCGGTGGCGTAGTACGCCTTCGGCGGTGCGCTCGCCGCCCGCGGTGGCCAACGCTGCGCGGGCGGCGTCCGCGATTCCCCTCGCGAAACGGGCCGGGTTGTCGACGCGTTTCGCTGTCTCGGCCGAGGTCAGCAGAAAATCGGCGAACCCGGTGCGCACGAACGCGTCCGGTACTGCCGTATCACGCCACCGGGCGGCGGCAGCGTGCTCGTCGGCCAGCTCGGGCGTCGGCGGGATGTCGGTGGGGCGGGTGCCGATCTTCATCGTCGTCAGGTAGGTGTCGACGGCGGCGCAGCACGCCGCGCGGTAGGCGGGGTGTGGCGCGAGCACCTCGCGTCGCCTTTCGGCGTCTTCTGAGTCGAGTCCGATGATATTGGCGGGCACCGTGTTCCGCGGGTCGAGGTGCCCGAATCCGGCGTGCAGCAGGCAATGTGCGAACACCCACGCCCACTCCGGTGCGGTAGCCCGGCGTTTCGGGTGGTAGCCGACCGAATACCCGGTCAGCCGAGCCCACACCGCACGGGGGGTTCGCTCGTCGAGCCGGTACAGCTGGGTGGCCAGCGGGCGCAGTGCCGGGTGGGCGCACACCGTCTTCCAGCCGTCCTCGACCGCCTGCTGCCACGGATCGACGACCGTGCGGCGCCTGCGTGCGGTGGACATGCTCAGCGCCGCGCGGCCAGGCGCGGCAGATCCCGCGACACCTCGATGAGGAACCACGACGGCAGCACCGGCACCCCGTCGGCATCGGAGGCGATCACCAGTTGGGCGCATTCCACCGAGATCTCGGCGAGTTCCACCAGCAGCGACTTGGCGCGCATCACGAAGCGCTGCACCGTCGGCGGGGTGTGCGCGCGGTCGCCGGGGAGATCCTTGATCAGCCGGGCACGCATCGTCTCGGACAGGAAGTACAGCAGGTCACGGTCAGCCGGGTCGCGCGGCCATCCCGCATCACCCTTGATGACCGCGTCGAGGTCGTAGGCATGGCGGATCGTTTTCACGAACGCGCGGAAGCCGGAGCTGTGGCCGAGGGTGAGGGTGCCCGCCGCGAGGACCTGCAGGGTCGTGTCGTCGATGTCGTCACCGCAGGAGTGCAGCGCGTCGGAGAGCATGTGCCAGCCGCGGGGCGTGGAGAACGGGGCCTCGGTCTTGGGCGGCGCCGACCACAGGTGGTCCGGGCGCTGGGTGAGGTAGCGGATGATCCAGGGGTGAATGTCGTTGGTGGCGGCCCACTTCAGCCAGTCGTCGACATCGGCCCGCAGGTGCAGATGCACCATGCGGTTGACCAGCGCCGAAGCCATCGGCCGGGCGAGCGCGTTGTCGGTGGCGCGATTGCCCGCGCCGATCACGACCGATCCGGCGGGCAGTTCGTAGGTGCCGATCCGGCGATCCAGGATCAGTGAGTAGAACGACTTCTGCACCTCCGGCGAGGCGGCGTTGAGTTCGTCGAGGAACAGGCAGTACGGCTCCGGACGCGCGATCATCTCCGGCGGTGCGAATCGGCTGCGATCGTCGATGATCTGCGGGACACCGATCAGGTCCTCGGGGGCGAGTTGGGTGCCGAGCAGGGTGACGCATTCGAGGCCGAGGGAGTCGGCGAAGGTTCGCACCAGGGAGCTCTTGCCGATTCCCGGTGCGCCCCACAGGAATACCGGTCGCACCACCGCGACGTGCAGCAGCAACTCCGGTAGTTGATCCGGTGTGACGGTCACCGATGATTGCACGCGGGTCCTCCCCTGTTCGAGCTGAACAGGGGAGGCTAGCCCGGCTTGCGTTGGGCTCGCCAGCGAGTTTTCGCGGACGAGGTGATCGGGGTCAGCCGAGGGCGCGGGCGAATCCGTCAGCGAGGTCGGCGACCTGGGCATCGGTCATAACGAACGACGGTGAGATCTGCATGGCGCCCGCGCCGGCTGCGCGGCCCGAGATGCCGTGTTCGCGCAGGGTTTTCACCAGGGCGGGGCCCTCCGATGGGTCGGCGAGCTGCACGGCCGCCACGGCGCCCAGACCGCTGCGAACCTCGGCGACGCGAGGGTGCTCGGCCAGCGGCGCCAGGGCGGTGTGGAGGGTGGATTCGAGGCGCGCGGCTTCTTCGAGCAGACCTTCGCGTTCGACGATGGCGAGGTTGGCCAGTGCCGCGGCGGCGGCACCGGCGTGGCCGCCGTAGGTGTAGCCGTGGCGGAACCAGGTGCCGCCCGCGTAGAAGGGTTCGGCCAGGTGGGGGGCGATGAAGACCGCGCCCATCGGGAGGTAGCCGGAGGTGAGGCCTTTGGCGGTGGTCATCAGGTCGGGCTGCAGGTCGAAGCGGGTGGAGGCGAACCAGGAGCCGCCGATACGGCCGAAACCGGTGACGACCTCGTCGGCGACGAACAGGATGTCGTGGTCGCGGCAGATCTGGCGGACCTCGGCCAGGTAGCCCTCCGGTGGCAGGTACACCCCGCCTGCGCCGATGATCGGTTCGCAGAAGAACGCGGCGATCCGTTCGGCGCCGACCTCTTCGATCAGGGCGAGCAGGGACTTCGCGTCGTCCCATTCGACGGTGCGGGTGTCGTCCACCAGCACGCCGTAGCCCTCCTTGTTCGGCGTCAGCCCGCCGAGCGCGGTGCTCGCGTAATGCATGCCGTGGTAGGCCAGCCGGCGCCCGACCAGGATCTTCTTGTCGGCGCGGCCCTGTTCGTGCCAGTAGCGCCGGGCCAGCTTGGCCGCGGTCTCCACCGAGTCGGAACCGCCGGAGGTGAAGAAGATCTTGCTGCCGGGAACGGGGGCGATCGACGACAGCTTCTCGGCGAGTTCCTGAGTGGGGGCTTCGGTGAGATCGCCGAAGTTGGAGTAGTGCGCGATGGTGCGCAACTGGTCGGCGACGGCGTCGGCGATCTCGCCGCGACCGTGCCCGACATTGGCGAACCACAGCCCGGCGGTGGCGTCGAGGTACCGCTTGCCCGCGGTGTCGAAGACGTAGGCGCCCTCGCCGCGAGCGACAACGAACGCACCGTCACGATTGACGGCACCCATATCGGCGAATCCATGCCAGAGCGCATTCATGGCTCCACATTTACCGCACCCTGGTGCGACGCGCGCACCTGGCCCACCGCTGAGTCAGTCCGCGGACTTGCGTTCGCGCCACCGAGCGGGCAGGTCACCCAGCGATGCCATGGCAACCGCGAGCACGACGAACACCACCAGCAACACCACCAGCCCGATCGTCAGTGACACATAGCCCTGGGTCCGAGGGTCGATGAACGGGTACGGGTACCAGTCGACGATCGGGCCGCGGATCAGGCTGTAGACGCCATAGGCCACCGGGAAGATCAGCCACAGGCCGATCAGTTCGGGAGTGGCGCGCAGGCGTTTCGCCATCGCGACGAACAACCAGTCCAGCAGCAGGACCAGCGGGATGATGCGATGGAGGACATCGTTGATCCACTTGTCGGTGAGCATCACGTCGACATCGGCCAGCAGGACGGCGTACACGACCATCGTGATCAGCATGTAGAGGGTGACGGCGCCGCGGAAGGTATGCCAGCGTTGGCTTTGTGGGGCCAGGGTGCCGCCGACGAGCAGCACGATCACCGTCAGCACGTTGGATTCGATGGTGAAGTAACTCAGGTAATTCGTGAGCGAGAAGCTCGCCGAGTCGATATTGCGGATCGGAATCCACAGCAGGGCGAGCACGCCGAGCAGCCCGAACCCGATCCGGTACGCCCTGATCCACCACGCAGTACTCACCGACGCGCTCATGCTGTCTCCCTCCGGGACTGCGGGTGCCCGCGTGGATACGAGAGCTACCGCGCCGTGCATCGTCACGTCCGTACCTCAACCGCCCACGCCGGGATCTTCGCACGCTGGGTCGAGCGCAAGCGGGAGTTCAGCCCTCGCGTCGCGAGCGGGCGCAGGACTCGCGGAACGCGAGCGGTGCCCATCGTGGTGTGTCGTTGGTCTCCGTGAACGCGCTAGCGGGCAATGCCGGAAAAATCCGGTGGCGGCCTTCGCTAGGCGTACCTGCGCATTCGCTCCGGCCGTGCGCGAATGACCGAGGAACGCTGTCGCGCCTGTGTCCATTAGGCTGGTAGCCGCAATGACCAGGACATCTCGCACCGGAACCCGCGCGCTTCGCGATCGCCTGGCGGAGGTCTCGCTGCGCGACGAACACCGGCTTCGGCGCAAGCTCGACCGTTCTCGCCCCGACGACCTACCCGCCGTAGAGGCCGAGATCGCCGCCGCCGAGACCCGCGTGGCCAATCGCCGCGCGGCGCTTCCGCGGATCACCTACCCCGAACAGCTCCCCGTTTCCGCGCGTCGCGACGACATCGCCGCCGCCATCGCCGCCAATCAGGTCGTGATCGTGGCCGGTGAGACCGGTTCGGGCAAGACCACCCAGATTCCGAAGATCTGCCTGGAACTCGGTCGCGGCATCCGCGCCACGATCGGCCATACCCAGCCGCGCAGGCTCGCCGCGCGCACCGTGGCCGAGCGCATCGCCGAGGAACTGGGCACCGAACTCGGTGACGTGGTCGGCTACACCGTCCGCTTCACCGATCAGGCCTCGGACCGCACGCTGGTCAAACTCATGACCGACGGCATCCTGCTTGCCGAGATCCAGCGCGACCGGATGCTGCGCCGCTACGACACGATCATCATCGACGAGGCCCACGAACGCAGCCTCAATATCGACTTCCTGCTCGGGTACCTGAAGCAATTGTTGCCGCAGCGGCCCGATCTCAAGGTGATCATCACCTCGGCGACCATCGATCCCGAACTGTTCGCCCGCCATTTCGCCGATGCGCAGGGCACGCCCGCGCCGATCGTGGAAGTGTCGGGTCGCTCGTATCCGGTGGAGTTGCGGTACCGGCCGCTGTCGCTGGAACTGCCCGGATCCGACGAGGACGAGGACACCCGTGTCGTCGACCGCGATCCCACCGACGCCATCGCCGACGGGGTCGTCGAACTGTTCGCCGAGGGTGACGGTGACGTGCTGGTGTTCCTGTCGGGTGAACGCGAGATCCGCGACACCGCCGACGCCCTGCGCGACCTCAAACTGCCCCGCACCGAGATAGTGCCGCTGTACGCGCGGCTCTCGGCCGCCGAACAGCACAGGGTGTTCGCCCCGCATACCGGTCGCCGGGTGGTGCTGGCCACCAATGTCGCCGAGACCTCGCTGACGGTGCCGGGCATCCGTTACGTCATCGACCCTGGTACAGCCCGCATTTCGCGCTATTCGATGCGCACGAAGGTGCAGCGGCTGCCGATCGAAGAGGTCTCGCAGGCCTCGGCGCGACAGCGATCGGGTCGCTGTGGGCGCGTGGCCGACGGCATCTGTATCCGGCTGTATTCCGAGGACGATTTCGAGGCGCGCCCCGCGTTCACCGAGCCGGAGATCCTGCGCACCAACCTGGCCGCGGTCATTCTGCAGATGACGGCGCTGGGCCTGGGCGATATCGAGAGCTTCCCGTTCGTGGAGGCCCCCGATCGTCGGGCCATTCGCGACGGCATCGCCCTGCTCGAAGAACTCGGCGCGCTGGCGCACGGGAGTTCGAAATCTCTTGACGGCGAAGCGGATTCGGACGGCCATCTCACCCTGACCCCGACCGGCCGGGAGATGGCGCAACTGCCGGTGGATCCGCGGATGGCGCGGATGCTCGTCGAAGCACAGCGCAACGGCTGTCTCGACGAGGTGCTGATCATCGTCGCGGCGCTGTCGATTCAGGATGTGCGCGAACGACCCGTGGAGCATCAGCAGGCCGCCGACGCCCAGCATGCGCGTTTCGTCGTCGAAGGCTCGGACTTCCTGGCCTATCTGCGCCTGTGGGACTACCTGACCGAACAGCGGAAGTCGCTGTCGTCCAACCAGTTCCGCCGGATGTGCCGCGACGAGTTCCTGCACTACCTGCGAATCAGGGAGTGGCAGGACCTACACGGCCAGTTGCGCACCATTGCCCGCGGGATGGGCTGGAACGACGCGGGCGCACCGGTGAGTTCCGAACGCGCGGTGACGGAGTCGGCTTCCGGAGCGAGCGGGTCGCACGGCGCCGCCGCAGGCACGCCCGCCGAGAGCGATCGTCCCCGACAGGGCAGACGGTCCCGCGGCCGCGGTAAGGACGCGACGCCACGCGGGGACGACAGAGCGCAACGCGGTGATCGGTCAGGCCAGACCGCATCGAAACCCGTTCGGACGTCTGCGGATTCGGCCGACGACGACGCGATGCCGTGGCCGAGTACACAGATCCATCAGTCACTGCTGGCGGGCATGCTCTCGCATATCGGTGTGCGCGAGGCGGAGTCGCGGGAGTTCCTCGGCGCGCGCAATGCGAAGTTCATGATCTTTCCCGGTTCGTCGCTGGCCAAGAAGGCGCCGCGCTGGGTGATGGCGGCCGAACTCGTGGAGACCTCGCGGCTGTGGGGGCGGATCGTGGCCAAGGTGGAGCCGGAGTGGGCCGAACGGCTTGCCGGTGAGCTGGTGAAACGTACTTACTCCGAACCACATTGGTCGTCCAAGCGTGGTTCGGCGCGCGCCTACGAGCGGGCGACGCTGTACGGGGTGCCCCTGGTGACCGGGCGGCCCGTCGACTTCGGGCGCATCGACCCGGAACTGTCGCGCGAGCTGTTCCTGCGCCATGCCCTCGTACAGGGCGAATGGCAGACGCGGCACGGGTTCTTCGCCCGCAATCGCGCCCTCATCGACGATGTCGCCGATCTCGAGCACCGGGCGCGACGGCGCGACATCCTCGTCGATGACGAAGTGCTGTTCGAGTTCTACGACCAGCGCATCCCCGCCGACATCGTGTCGGTGCGCCATTTCGACAGCTGGTGGCGCAAGACCGAACGCACAGATCCCGCACTGCTGGACTTCTCGACCGACACCGTGGTCAATGCCGGCGCCGCCACGCTCGACCCGACCGACTTCCCCGACGCCTGGCGCCAGGGTGAGCTCAGCTTCCCGCTGACCTACCAGTTCGAGCCCGGCCAGGACGACGACGGCGTGACCGCGCGAATCCCGGTGGAGCAGCTCGCGCACGTCCGCGCGGTCGGCTTCGACTGGCTGGTGCCCGGCATGCGCGAGGAACTGGCTGCCGCGTTCATCAAGACGCTGCCGAAAGCGTTGCGGCGCGCGGTCGTTCCCGCGCCCGACTTCGCGTCGGCGGCGTTGCGCGGGCTGACGCCGCGCGCCGAACCACTGCGCACCGGGCTGTCCCGAGAACTGTCCCGACTGGGTTCGGTCACCATCACCACCGACGACCTCTCCCCCGCCGCGCTCCCGGATCACCTGCGGATGACCTTCGCCGCAGTTGATCGCAGCGGCAAGGTCCTTGCCAAGGGCAAGAGTCTGCAGCAGCTGAAAGTGCAACTGGCCGAACAGGTTTCGGCGTCGGTCGCCCGGGTGACAGCAGGCGCCGAGCGGGCGCCCGCGACGGTGTGGACCTCGGAATCCCTCGGTTCGGTCGCACCGACCGTGACCCGTGAAGTCGCGGGCCAGACGGTGACCGGGTACCCGGCGCTCGTCCCCGAGGGCGAGG
This sequence comes from Nocardia sp. A7, assembly GCF_046549215.1. Lineage (NCBI taxonomy): Bacteria > Bacillati > Actinomycetota > Actinomycetes > Mycobacteriales > Nocardiaceae > Nocardia > Nocardia sp. A7. The sequence goes on from NZ_JAJPWE010000001.1 coordinate 131,776, forward strand.
GTGTGGCGGTGCGCGTGCTCAGCTCGCCCGGCGAGCAGGCGGCCGCGATGCGCGCGGGCGTGCGCACGCTACTGCTCGCCGCGATCCCCACCTCGACGCGTGCGGTCACCGCCGGACTACCGGCCCGCGATCGGCTGGCACTGAGCCAGAACCCCGACGGTTCCCTGGACAAGCTGGTCGAGGACTGCCGCGTCGCCGCTGCCGACGAGCTGATCGCCAAGGCGGGCGGCCCGGTTCGCTCGCCCGCGGCGTTCGACGCGCTGGTGGCGGCCGTCCGCCCACAGCTGTCCACGACCGTCGTCGCGCTGATCCGCACCGTCGTGCCAGTACTCGCCGCCGCCCAGCAGGCGCGTGCCGCGCTCGCCGACACCCTCGAAACCGACATCGCCGACGACGTGCGTCAGCAGCTCGAGGACCTGCTGTTCCCCGGTTTCGTCGCCGAATGGGGTCGGGTGCGGCTGGGTGAACTCCCGCGCTACCTCCTCGCCGCGGCACAGCGTCTGGAATCGCTACCGGGTTCGGCGGTGCGCGACCGGCAGGCGATGGTCGAGGTGAACCGGATGCTCGTCGCCTACGACAAGCTCGTGCGCGCACTGCCGCCCGCCCGCAAGAACGCGCGCGATGTCACCGAGATCTGGTGGATGATCGAGGAACTGCGGGTCAGCCTGTTCGCCCAGAAACTGGGTACGCCCTATCCGGTGTCGGCCAAGCGCATCGAGAAGGCCATCAGCTCGATTCGACGCTGATCAGTCGGTCGCGGCGACGGCCGCGGCCTCGCGCGCCGCGCGCATCTCGGTGATCTCGCGTTCGAAATCGGCTGCGCTGGTGAAGGATCGGTAGACCGAGGCGAAGCGCAGGTAGGCCACTTCGTCGAGGTCGCGCAGGGGGCCGAGGATGGCGAGGCCGACCTCGTGGCTCGGTACCTCGGGAGAACCCTTGGCGCGCACCGCGTCTTCGACCTGCTGAGCCAGCAGGTTCAGGGCGTCGTCGTCGACCTCACGGCCCTGACAGGCCCGGCGCACACCGACGATGACCTTTTCGCGACTGAACGGCTCGGTCACGCCACTGCGCTTGACCACCGACAGGATCGCGGTCTCGACCGTGGTGAACCGGCGCCCACAGCTGGGGCAGGAACGACGACGGCGGATCGCGGTGCCCTCCTCGGCTTCCCGCGAGTCGACGACGCGCGAGTCGGGGTGTCGGCAGTACGGGCAATGCATCCGAGGGTTCCTTCGTCGATGCGCATTTTATTCCATGGCTCTTGACAGGATACCGGTCAGGATGGCACAACCTGCCACTGCGTGGTCAGGTCCGCGATGATGTCGGGTAACCGGGCGAACAGCCTGCCGCGGTCGAGCTTGGCGGCGAACGGTTCGCGGTACACCGCCAGCGCGTCTGCCGCGTCGGTCGCGAGGTCGTAGTGGCGTGGCAGCAGGTCGGCGGTGATGTAGTCCCAGCGGGTCTGCCGGTCGGCCCAGTTGAACGCGGGCAGCGGCATCCGCAGACCCAGCGGACTGCCCGCGGCGATCGGCGACCACACCGTGACCGGGGCGTACACGCCGGGAGCACGGGTGCCGGGGACTGCGGGCTTACCCGCGATGGTGGTGACATAGGTGAGCACTCGCCCCATACCGTCGCGTCCGCGCGCGGTCACGTCCCACTGGTCGGCGACGATCTGATTCTGTTCGCGATCGGCCATGGTGACCAGGGCGTCGGCGCGGCCCGCTTCGGTGCCGCCGTCGATTCCGCGCCAGGCCACCCGCATGGCGTCGTCGAGCAGGCCCGCCGCGGCCATCTCGTCGATGCCCGCCATGCCGTCGGCGAGGTAGGCCTCGTGCATCGGGACCAGGTCGATGAAGATGTGCTTCTGCATGATCGTCAGCCGGGTCTGATACCAGGCCAGATCGGCGGCGGTCAGGCGTGGGCCGAGAGCGGCCAGGCCGGTGATATCGGAGGGAACCCCGGTGACCAGTTCCGGCGGGGTGGCACGCAGCAGGCCGGCGACAGCGTTGCCGAGTTCGTGGATTCCACCCACCGAGGCAATGCCGGCGACGTCGCCGACGTCGAAGAAACCCGCGGCGAAGGACGCGCCCGCGATACCGGCCATACCTGCCCAGTAGAGATCGGAGCGGGTGGCGGCGAGCCGAAAATAGTTGACGTACACCTGACTGAAGGTGGCCGAGTTGGCCGCGACGCCACGCTCGGGCGCCCAGGCTCGGAGGTCGATCGCGGCGTTGTCGGTGCCGACGACGAGCCAGTACTGGTGCAGCAGCGTCGCATACCGCGCCGGGTCGATGCCGTCGGCCCGCGCCCGGTTGAGCGCGTCGCGCAGGGGTGGCTGCGCCAACGGGAGCTCCGGGTGCAGGCCGCCACCGTATTCGCCGTCGCCGTTGAGCGCAGGTAGATCGAGGTATGCGGTGTACGTGGGCACCGCGTGCGCGGCGGGTGCCAGTAGCGCACCGAGCACCACACTGAGCAGCAGAGCGATCGAGCAGCGTCGCACCGAGACCTCGCATCCGGGTTCGACCGGGGGTCCCCGCCCCGATTCTCCGATGCCCGCCACCGTAGCAACGTGTTCTAGTTTTAGTGTCCGATTCATCGATTCCGATGATCTTGACCGCCGTGAATCCCGCCCGAAAACGCTTCCGCGTCACTATTTTCGACTCATCTCCCCGGTTCGAACTGCGGGCCGGACCCGAATCCCGCCTGCTCCGACATGCCGGGGGTTGTCGAGTCGACCCGGTCGACGAAACCGCCCGCCTGTACGTGCGCCAGCCCGAGAAAGGCCACGACGATCAGCGCGGTCACCAGCGCCGTCACAGCCAGCGCCGCGAATCCGACCTTGGCCTGCTCGACCCGGCGCAGCGGATGCGTGCCCTCGGCACGGCCCACGCGCACGGGACCGCGCGCATAGAGCGAGAGTTCACTACGCGGCGCGCGCTGGCGCGGGCCGCGATCCGCCGACGGACGGACGACCTCGCGGGTTCGGCGCGCCGGTTCACTGCGCGGCACGGTGGCGAAGGCGAGATCGAGTTCGGCGTCGGTGAGTGCGATCCGCCGCGCGGCACGGACGATGTCGGCGGCGGGCATGGCGTTCGCGGGCGCGCTCAACACGCCGGATCGGACGATACTGCGCGAGACATCCGCGGGCGCGGCGGAACTCGGGGGCAGCGCCGGCGATGAGACTCGGACCGGCCGCTGATCGGCGGCCACGGGCTGCGACTTCGTCGACCGGACCAAGGTGAAACGTCGAGGGGCACGGGCGGTCCGGCGCCGGCGAAGCGTCGGCTCCTCGGCCGTGGTCGGGTCTGAGGAACGCAGGGCGCTGGTTGCTGTGCTCATCGGAAGAACCTCCGGGGTGGTGTGCTCCGCTGCTGCGAGAAAGTACTGGTGAGGCGGCGATGCCTCCCGCTGTTCGAACACATGTGCGACGAACTGATGTTCGATTTCTACCAGATCTCGGCGCCGCTGTCAGCACGAAACGCCCGACATGCTCGAACAGATGTTTGATTGTTCGGCGTGGCCCGACTAGCCTCGAGAGACCGAATTCGACAACTCAGAAGGGCGGGACACGGTGACCCACACAGACGACACGGGTGACGAAAGCGGCACCGGCACCGTCACATCGGGATCCGGAACGGATCTCACCGTGCGTCAACGCACGGTCCTCGATGTCATCCGGTCCTCGGTGACCGAACGGGGCTATCCGCCCAGCATCCGCGAGATCGGCGACGCGGTCGGCCTCACCTCCACCTCCTCGGTGGCTCATCAGCTGCGCGCCCTCGAACGCAAGGGCTATCTACGCCGCGACCCGAATCGGCCACGCGCGGTGAATGTCCGCGGGCTCGACGAGGCGGTCCGCTCGGTCACCACGCTCCCCCAGCAGACCGACGAGGTCGACCCGAGTCGCCCGACCCCGACCTTCGTCCCGGTCCTCGGCCGCATCGCCGCCGGTGGCCCGATCCTGGCCGAGCAGGCCGTGGAGGACGTGTTCCCGCTTCCGCGCGAACTCGTCGGCGAGGGTTCACTGTTTCTGCTCAAGGTGGTCGGCCAGTCGATGATCGACGCGGCCATCTGCGACGGCGACTTCGTGGTGGTGCGTCAACAGAACGTCGCCGAGGGTGGCGACATCGTCGCCGCGATGATCGACGGCGAGGCCACCGTGAAGACCTTCAAGCGCAGCGGCAAGGACGTGTGGCTGATGCCGCACAACCCGCACTTCGAGCCGATCCCCGGCAACGACGCGCAAATTCTGGGCAAGGTCGTCACGGTCATCCGCAAGATCTAGCGGCGCGCGGTCGCGGTCATCTCCCAGACCAGTAACTCGGCGGCGGTCACGGCGGTCACGCGGTGGCCGCCCGTCGCTGTCAGGCGCACGGCGTCACCCTGCTCGAGGGTGCCGTAGCCCTCGTAGTCGACGGTGCCACGCGCGAGGAAAACGTGGCCGTAGGGTGCGTCGGGGATCGTGATCGCCTGCCCGGGGTCCAGCCGCGCGACATGGAAGGCGGCGTGGCGGTTGCCGATCCCGATCGCCGTCTCGCCGCGATGGCGCGGCATGCCGGATGCCACCGGAATCAGTGTGTTGCGGGCGAGTTCACCCTCGATGTCGAGTTCCTGATAGCTGGCGGCGACGCCCGTGGTGTCCGGCGGAATCCACATCTGCACGACGTGCAGACGCTGCTTCTCCCGATAGCCCGCCCCGTTGCGCTCCGAATGCAGGATGCCGGTGCCCGCGCTCATCCGCTGCGCGAGGCCCGGCTGGATCAGGCCCGCATGGCCGGTCGAATCCTGGTGCACCACGGTGCCTTCCAGCACCCAGGTGAGGATCTCGGTGTCGCGGTGCTGATGGGTGTCGAAGCCCTCGCCGGGGTCGACGATGTCCTCGTTGTGAACGAGCAGCAGGCCGTGCGCGTAGTCCTCGAGCACGAAGTTGCCGGTGGCCGGGAACGATTGCCGCGAGTCGAGCCACTCGTTGCGCCAGCGTCTGCGGTCGCCACCAGGAACGACCTGGACCTGTTCCGTCACGATCATCGCTACCCTTTCGCCATCCGGACCCTGGTCCGCATCACTGGGTAACGACATCGGCGCCGCGGGCATTCCGTATGTGGCCCTCCCGCGGCGCCGATCCCACCGATCAGGCGATTCCGGTCACCAGGGCAGCGCGTTGCGCAGGCGGCCGACCAGTGTGCGGCCGGTATCGCGCTCCCGCTCGTTGAACAGGAACTGCAGTTCTTCCTCGAGCCCCTTGCGCACCACATCACGCAGATCCGCGGCCGCACCGTCGAGGTCGTCGGCTTCCATCCACGGTGTGGGGTCGATGGGCGCGCCCGCCGAGAAGTAGAACCGTTCCGGGCGGGGCAATGGGGTCGGGCCGATGCCCTTGACGAGCGGCGGACTCAGCTCGGTATTGATACCGAGCAGTCGGCACGTCCAGCGCACCGGGGACATCACCGGGTGCTGACCGTCGAAGACGATGTCGTAGGCATCGTCGATGCCGATCATCGCCAACGGCACGATCGGCACCCCGGCCTGGATCGCCATCCGCGCGAAACCGGTGCGACCCTCCCACTTCAGTTCGTACTTCTCGCCCTGGCGGCGGATCGCCTCACGGCCGCCGCCGGGGAACACCACCACCGCTTCCCCGCGTTCGAGCAGTGCCAGGCAGTTCGAGCGAGTTCCACGCACCGTGCCGAAATGGTGCAGGAAATCCCGCACGCCGGGCACCATCAGCACATGCTCGGCCAGACCACGCACCAGCCTGCCGCGCTCACGCAGGATCGCGGGCATGATCAGCGGCGCGTCGATCCCGCCGAGCAGGTTGTGGTTGGCCACGATCAGCACCGGCCCTTCGGCCGGAATGTTGTCCAAGCCGTAGAACTTCGGGCTGGTCCACAACCGCACCGGCGCGAACAACGCTTCGAAGGCGCGGATATCCCATTCACTCGGCGCCGGGTCCAACGGCGCTCCGTCCGACAGGACTCCGGCCGAGAGAGCAGGGTCGCCCTGCGAAACCCTGTTCTCCGTCATAATTTCCGTACCATCATGGTCGTTCGACATAACACCCTCCTGTCTGTCGCTCTTCGACCATAGCGTCCGAGAATGACTGTGTCGCATCGGCATTTGTCCGCAACCGGCAGGCAAACCAGCGGGAAAGATCAGCTGAGCGCCGGCTCGGCGGGACCGGAGTGGGCGTACTCGGACAGGGCGGCGGCCAAGGCGTGCGGCACGCGCGCGCGAACCCGGGTGCCACCCTCCTCGTGGTCGGCGGTGACGATCCGGCCGTCGGCGTGGATCCGGGCCAGCAGGTCGCCGCGGCTGTAGGGCAGCAGCACACTGATGTCGACATCGAGTCCGCCGAGCACCTCGGGGAGCCGCTCGCGCAACTCCTCCACGCCCGCACCGGTCTGCGCGGAGACGAAGGCCGCGTTCGGCAACATGCCACGCAACCGGGTGAGCTCGTTCGGGTCGGCGGCATCGATCTTGTTGACCACCAGCAGTTCCGGCGGCGCCTGCGTGCCCTGCTCCTTGATCACGTCGGTGATCACCTCGCGCACCGCCCTGATCTGCTCGAGCGGCAGCGGGTCGGAACCGTCGACGACATGCAGCAGCAGGTCGGCGCCGGTGACTTCTTCCAGGGTGGAGCGGAAGGCCTCGACCAGCTGGGTCGGCAGGTGCCGGACGAAGCCGACGGTGTCGGTGAACACCATCTCGCGGCCGTCGTCGAGCGCGGCCCGGCGGGTGGTCGGGTCGAGCGTGGCGAACAGCGCGTCCTGTACGAGCAGGCCGGCGCCGGTGAGCGCGTTCATCAGGCTGGACTTGCCCGCGTTGGTATAACCGACGATCGCGATCGAGGGCACCCCGCTCTCGCTGCGGCGTGCGCGCATGGTGTCGCGGGCGGTCTTCATCTCCCGGATCTCGCGACGCAGCTTGGCCATCCGCTCGCGGATGCGGCGACGATCGGTTTCGATCTTGGTCTCACCGGGACCACGCGTACCGACACCACCGCCCGCGCCACCCGCGCGGCCACCGGCCTGACGCGACATCGACTCACCCCAGCCGCGCAGGCGGGGCAGCATGTATTCCATCTGCGCCAGCGCGACCTGGGCCTTGCCCTCGCGGGAGGTGGCGTGCTGGGCGAAGATGTCGAGGATCAGCGCGGTGCGGTCGATGACCTTCACCTTCACGACCTTCTCCAGCGCGGTGAGCTGCGCGGGAGTGAGCTCACCGTCGCAGATCACGGTGTCGGCGCCGGTGTCGAGGACGATGGTGCGCAGCTCTTCGGCCTTGCCGGAACCGATATAGGTGGCCGGGTCGGGCTTGTCGCGGCGCTGGATGAGCGCCTCGAGGACCTCCGAGCCCGCCGTCTCGGCGAGCGCGGCCAGCTCGACCATGCTCGCGTCGGCCTGGGCGGAACTGCCGGTGGTCCAGACACCGACCAGCACGACGCGCTCGAGGCGCAGCTGGCGGTACTCGACCTCGGTGATGTCGGTGAGCTCGGTGGACAGCCCGGCGACGCGGCGCAGCGAGGTGCGCTCGTCGAGCTGCATCTCACCCCTGGTCGGTTCGGCCGCCCAACCGGGCTGTTTCATGCGGGCCGCGTGGCGGGCCAGCGCATCATCGACGTCACCGCGGTCGGCGGCGACGTCGGGATCGGCCGCACCGTTCTGCTCGGCCGATGTGGATTCTGTGGGTTCTACTGGTTTCGTCATACGTTCTCCATGCTGCCATGTCCGGGCGACAGCGTGCACATGGTTATCGGTCCTCCTGCGCGTCCCACCACTGTCGCGACAGCGTTCCCGTGGCAAGGAGCACCGAGGGACCGCGCAACCAGGCACGTCCGTCGGCGAAGGTCACGCGCACCTGCCCGCCGGGCACACGCACCGTCACCTCGCCGGATTCGGTACCGATCGACACGCCCGACGCGGTCAGCGCGGCAGCCGCCGCGGCCACGGTCCCGGTTCCGCAGGAACGGGTCTCGCCGACACCACGCTCGTAGACACGCATGTCGACGGCGTTGTCGGCGTCGAGGGCGGTGAGGATCTCGACGTTCACACCGTGCGGGAAGAGGTCGGGATCGAATCCGGGCGAAACGCTCAGGTCCAGCTTGGCGAGCGCGTCGACGGTCATGCCGTCGTCGACACAGGCCAGGTGCGGATTGCCGACATCGATGCCGATTCCGGCCAGCGCCCAGCCCGCCAGGGTGGCGGTGGAGGGGCCGAGTTCGCGCACGACTCCCATGTCCACGGTGACCTCGCCCTCGGTCGGGCCCGCCGAGTGCACGACCACCGGACGCGCGCCCGCGCGACTGCCGACGACGTACTCGGTGCGCGTTTCGAGGCCGGTGGTATTGAGGTAGTGGGCGAAGACCCTGATCCCGTTGCCGCACATCTCCGCGATCGAACCGTCGGCATTGCGGTAGTCCATGAACCAGTCGTCGGCACCGACGTCGTCGGGCAGTGCGGCCAGCACTCCGGCCGCGAGCAGCGCGCCCGCCTTGGCCACGCGCAGCACACCGTCGGCGCCGAGCCCGCGTTGACGGTCGCACAGGGCGGCGACGCGGTCGGCGGCCAGGTCGAGGCGCACCTCGAGGTCGGGCAGCACCACGAAGTCGTTCTGGGTACCGTGGCCCTTGCTGAATTCGATGTCGGACACGTCCGCCATTGTCCTCTGTGCCACGCTCGGGTCCACTACCGGGCGAACGTGCGCCGCTGTCTGGCGATCTCGTAGAGGCTGATCGCGCCCGCCGACGGCGCGCCGAGCGAGCTGGCGGTGCCGCCCATCGGGATGGTGACCAGGTCGTCACAGGCGTCGGCCCACGCCGAGCTCATGCCGGTGGTCTCGTTGCCGACGACCAGGATCGTGGCCTCGGTGAAGTCGTGGTCGTAGATCGTGCCCGGCGCGTGTTCGTCGGTACCGACGATGCGGGTGGGAATGCCACGAGCGACCTGACGGTCCCGGAATTCGAGGACCTGACCGGGGCCCGCGGCGCGCAGCACCGGCACCGCGAACAGCGATCCGGTCGACGCGCGCACGGCTTGCGGGTCGAACTGATCGGCACCGTGACCGGTGACGATCACCCCGGACGCGCCGAACGCGTCCGCCGAGCGGATCAGGGTGCCGAGGTTGCCGGGCGAGTTCGGCCGATCGAACACGACGACGACCGGGGCATCCTCCCCCGGTTCGCCGGGTTCGTAGTCGGCCAGGTCCGGCTGCTGCGATACGGCGACCGCCACGATCTCGGGCGCGTTGGCCGCCTTCTCCCCCAATTCCGCCATGAGCTCGGGGACCAGGCCGACCTGCGGCACATCGGCGGTGTCGAGGACCTCGCGCGCCCAACTCGACAGTTCGGGGCCGCCGAGCCGGTAGAGCAGCGTTTCCAGTGGCCAGTCGTTGGCCAGCGCCTGGGTGATCGGGCGCACGCCCTGTACGAGGAACCGGCCGTCACGAGACCGTTTGCTCCGGTTGTTGAGGTACGCCTCCCACACCTGTACCGAGGCGTTGCGGGTACTCACTCGTCGCGTCACTGCGCTGTTGGTCCTGTCTGTTCGGTGTTGTTTGCGCGGAGCCTGCCCAGTGCGGTCGTGGCGAGCTCGGGATCGGCGCCGTCGACCCAGGACACGCGAGGATCGCGGCGAAACCACGACCGCTGCCTTCGCACGTATCGGCGGGTGCCGATCAGGGTGCGCTCGCGGGCGTGGTCGAGGTCGTATTCGTTGTCGAGATAGGCCAGCACCTGGGCGTAGCCGATGGCGCGGCGGGCCGTCTGACCCTCGCGCAGGCCTGCGTCGAGGAGTCCGCGCACCTCGTCGACCAGGCCGGTGTCGAACATCAGGGCGGTGCGGGTCTCGATGCGGGCGTCGAGGGCGGCGGTCTCCCGGTCGACGCCGAGGATCGCGGTGTTCCAGCGTGGGGTGCCGATGGTCGGGGCCGAGGCGGCGAACGGGCGACCGGTCAGTTCGACGACCTCGAGCGCACGCACCATGCGCCGGCCGTCGGTGGGCAGGATGGTGGCCGCGGCGACCGGGTCGGCCTGTCGCAGGGCCGCGTGCAGCGCCTGCACACCGCCGTGTTCGAGCAGTGTTTCCCAGCGCGCGCGGACTTCGGGGTCGGTGGCGGGAAAGTCCCACTCGTCGAGCAGTGCCTGCACGTACATCATCGAGCCGCCCACGATGACCGGGGTCTTCCCTCGCGCCATGATGTCGTCGACGATGGCGCGGGCCGCGCTCTGGTAGGCGGCGACGGTCGCGGTCTCGGTGACGTCGAGAACGTCGAGAAGATGGTGGGCGATGCCGCGGCGCTGGTCGGGTGGCAGTTTCGCGGTGCCGACATCCATCCCGCGATAGAGCTGCATCGCGTCGATATTGACGATCTCGCCGTCGAGTTCCCGAGCCAGGTCGAGCGCGAGATCGGACTTTCCGGTGGCGGTGGGACCGACGACCGCGATCGGCCTACTCGTCACTGGTCACCGTCCTGTCCCCGGGTTGCCACACGCTCACGTCGTAGCCGACGCCATAGGGCGCGCCCTGATACAGGGTACGTACCCGCGGATCGGCCGAATCCGCGGCGAACAGACCGCCGAGCACCTGGTAGGCGGCGCGTCCGTCGACGAGCAGTGCCGCGCACAGGTCCGGCACGAGCGCGGCCAGCCCCGCCCGCGAACCCGCGCGCAGGGCGGCGTCGAGGTCGTGCTGAACCGCGGGGGCCCGCTCATCGAGATAGCCGGGCGCCTTGACCGTCAGGGTCGCGGCACCGTCGGCGACGACGAGCACCGCGCACGGGTCCGGCGCGCTGTCGAGCTCGGCACGCAGCGCAGCGCCCGCCGCGGCGCAATCCGCGGGCGACGATTCGGCGGCGAACAGTCTGGCCCGCACCGAAATCCCCGGCGCGACCTGCTCCCGCAACCATCCGGCGATCAGTACCGGAAGGGGAAGCTGGGCGTCTGCTGGAACAGGCTGCTCGCCCACCGGACCGAGCCCGACGACGACATCGGCACCGAACCCACGAAACGTCCCCCTGGTCGCCGAACCGTAGCTCCGGTCATGGCTGCCGACCCCGACGACGATCCACCGGTCGGCGGTCGCGGCAAGAGTGGCCGCGGCGTCCAGGGCGGCCGCGCGCAGCACCAGGGTCGGATCGTCGGGATCGCTGCCGGACACCGGGACTCGCCCACACAGTTCGGGCACCAGCATCGGCGGCGACGGGACCAGGGCCGCTATCGAGAACACGCGGTAACCGTAGCCGCAGCGCGTATACGGGGCCGCATCCGGCGCGGCGCGGGCGTGCGGTGGTCTGCGAGTGTCCGGCGTAGGGATGCTCGCCGAGATTGCTAGTGTTTTCAGGTGCGACTACCCACGTCGTCCGGGACGAAAACCCAGGAAATCCGCTGTTCGATCCTTCGGATCAATGGTTTCCGCGGCTCCGACCGGGTTCAATGGGATGTGCTAGGGCGTAACCAGGCAGCCGTGACGCGCGGCAGGGACGGAGAGCAATGACCGACAGCAACGGAACCGCGAAGCCCACCCCAGGTGCGGCCCCGCGACCGTCCGGTACCCCCAAGCCCGGCGGGACTGCTCCGCGTCCGCCGAAACCGCATGCCGTGAAACCGGCGCCGGGCCCCGATCAACCGCATCCGCACGCCGTGATCGTGCCTGCCGTCACCGACCCGGGCAAGTGGGGTCGGGTCGACGAAGACGGCACCGCCTGGGTGCGCACCGCCGACGGCGAACGCATCGTCGGCTCCTGGCAAGCGGGCGACGTCACCGAGGGCCTTGCCCACTTCGGTCGCCGCTTCGACGATCTCGCGACCGAGGTCGCGCTGCTGGAAGCCAGGCTGGCCGCAGGCGCCGACGCCCGCAAGACCAAGGCCGCCGCGCTGGCACTGGCCGAGACGCTGCCGACCGCGGCCGTCATCGGCGATCTCGACGGTCTCGCGGCCCGCCTGCAGGCCATCACCGAGCATTCCGAGGAAGCCGCCGCGCACGCCAAGGAGGAGAAGGACCGCGCCCGCCACGAGCACACCGAGCGCAAGGAAGCCCTCGCCGCCGAGGCCGAGCAGATCGCCGCCGAGTCCACCCAGTGGAAGGCCGCGGGCGACCGGTTGCGCGAGATCCTCGACGAGTGGAAGTCGATCCGCGGGGTCGATCGCAAGGTCGACGACGCGCTGTGGAAGCGCTACTCCAAGGCCCGCGAGGCGTTCAACCGCCGTCGCGGTGCCCACTTCGCCGACCTCGACCGCGAACGCGCCACCGCCAAGACGCGCAAGGAAGAGCTGTGCGTGCGCGCCGAGGAACTGGCCGACTCCACCGACTGGACCGGCACCGCCGCGGTGTTCCGCGACCTGTTGTCGGAGTGGAAGGCCGCGGGCCGGGCACCGCGCGAGGCCGACGAGTCGCTGTGGCGGCGGTTCAAGAGCGCCCAGGACGTTTTCTTCGCCGCCCGCAACGCGGCGGTCTCCGAGCGCGACGCCGAATTCGACCACAACGCCGCCGCCAAGCTGGAACTGCTCGCCGCCTACGAGCACATCGACCCGGCCAACGGCGTTGACGCCGCCCGCAACTCGCTGCGCGAGCTGCAGGACAAGTGGGACGCCATCGGCAAGGTGCCCCGCGAACGCATGCAGGAGCTGGAAGCCAAGCTGCGCGCCATCGAGAAGCGGGTCCGCGACGCGGCCGATCAGCAATGGCGCCGCTCCGATCCCGAAGCGGTCGCGCGGGCCGCGCAGTTCCGCGAGCGGGTCGCCCAGTTCGAGGACCAGGCCGCCAAGGCCACCGCGGCGGGCAAGAAGCGCGATGCGGAGAAGGCACTCGAGCAGGCCAAGCAGTGGCGCGAATGGGCCGAGGCCGCGGAAGGCGCCGTCAGCAATCTGTGAGTGAGAAGTGAAGAAACCCCCGACCGCTACGGTCGGGGGTTTCTTTGTCTCCCAAGACTATTCGCCGGTGAGGCGCTTTCGGTCGCGGTCCTCGGCTTCGCGTGCCGCATTGCGACGCTGTTCCTCCGCCGCGAGCTGCACGGCGGTGCGGCTCCAGACGACGCGGACCCAGTGGAAGGTCAGCACCATGATCGCGAGAGTGCCCAAAATCAGGCCGATGCCGGGGCCCGCACCCTCGTAGTTGCCGAGGCCGGGGGTCTGGCGATGCCAGATCGAGAGCACGCCGAACACGGAGCCGACAGCGGATCCCGCGCAGGCGAGCCAGGCCAGCACCCAGCGGCGGGTGGTCAGCGCCAGCAGGGAGAAGCCGACACCGAAGACGATGACGAACCACACGAAGATCCGCGACGGCAGGCCGATGTGCTCGACGCCCGCGGCCTCGGTGTCGAGCAGCACGTCGAAGCCGCGCGCGGTGCCCGCGGTCGGCAGGACGAGCGAGATCAGCAGCGCGAAGACCGCGCCCGCCACCACCAGCGCCCGCGCGCCGGGGTCGATCTCACCGGCGATGCGGCGCTCGACAGCGTCGAGTTCACCGCGGAATTGTTCGAAGTCCTGGTCGTTGCGCGCCGGGTTCACCGCGTGTCCGCTCCTGTCCACAGGCTGATCGTTGGCGGGTCCCACTGTGCCATCACCGGACGCGCCGTCCGCAGCCGACCCACTACGACCGGTAGTAGATTCGTCGTCGCTCACGATGCGCAGCCCGTCGAACAGCCGCTCTCGACCGTCTCGACGACCGGTGCGCCGATGCGGGGCAGCCCGAGGCCGACCCCGATCGGCGCCGTTTTGGGCGTGATACCGCGTTCGTGCGCGTCACCGGCCGCGGTGCGCCGATGCGACCTCACCGCGCTGTCGGCGATGAGGTGGTGCGGGGCCGCCTCGGTGATGTCGACGGTGACGATGTCGCCCGGCCGGATACCGGTCACGTCACCGGGACGGAAGTGCACGAGCCTGCCGTCGCGCGCACGTCCGCTCATCCGCGCGGTCACCGCGTTCTTCTTGCCCGCGCCCTCGGCGACGAGCAGTTCCACCTCGGTGCCGATGAGCGACTGGTTGTTCTCCCAGGAGATCTGATCCTGCAGTGCGATCAGCCGTTCGAAGCGTTCCTGCACGACTGCCTTGGGCAGCTGATCGGGCAGTTCGGCGGCCGGGGTGCCGGGACGCTTGGAGTACTGGAAGGTGTAGGCGCTGGTGAAGCGAGCGCGCCGGACCACGTCGAGGGTCTCGAGGAAGTCCTCCTCGGTCTCGCCGGGGAAACCGACGATGATGTCGGTGGTGATCGACGCGTGCGGCATCGCGGCGCGCACCTTGTCGATGATGCCGAGGAAGCGTTCCTTGCGGTAGGAACGGCGCATCGCCTTGAGCACCCGGTCCGAACCCGATTGCAGCGGCATGTGCAGCTGCGGGCAGACGTTGGGGGTGGCCGCCATCGCCTCGATGACGTCGTCGGTGAACTCCGCGGGATGCGGGGAGGTGAACCGCACGCGTTCGAGACCCTCGATCTGTCCGGTCGCGCGCAGCAGTTGCGCGAAGGCGCCCCGGTCGCGCGGCTGTTCGGGATCGACGAAGTTCACGCCGTAGGAGTTCACGTTCTGACCGAGCAACGTCACCTCGAGCACGCCCTGGTCGACCAGTGCCTGAACCTCGGCGAGCACGTCGCCGGGGCGGCGATCCACTTCCTTGCCGCGCAGCGCGGGCACGATGCAGAACGTGCAGGTGTTGTTGCAGCCCACCGAGATCGACACCCAGCCCGCGTACGCCGACTCGCGCTTGGCGGGCAGCGTCGACGGGAACGCCTCGAGCGATTCGAGGATCTCGACCTGGGCGGTCTCGTTGTGCCGGGCCCGCTCGAGCAGCACCGGCAGCGAACCGATGTTGTGGGTGCCGAACACCACGTCGACCCACGGCGCCTTGCGCACCACGGTCTCGCGGTCCTTCTGCGCCAGACAGCCGCCGACGGCGATCTGCATGCCGGGGCGCCCCTGCTTCACCGGGACCAGCTGACCGAGGGTGCCGTAGAGCTTGTTGTCGGCGTTCTCGCGCACCGCACAGGTGTTGAACACCATCAGGTCGGGCGTCTCCCCGGCGGCGGCTTTCGTATAGCCCGCGTCCTCGAGCAGACCGGACAAGCGTTCGGAGTCGTGCACGTTCATCTGGCAGCCGAATGTGCGAACCTCATAGCTACGCTGCGTCCCGGAGCTGCGCTGCGTCGCGCCCTCGGTCGCGTCCTGAACCGTCGAATCCACCTGTCCAGGGTACGGGCAGCCCCGACTGTGACGCGCGTCACGGTTGGGTTCGGGCGATAATACGCAAAGGTAACGGGCAGCCACCGGGTTACCAGCAGGTGTCGTTTCGGCGTGCCGCCACCGGCATGTCCGCGAAAGCCGGGCAATTCTCCAGAATGGACATAAGGTTTCTCACCATGACCGACGACGCCGCACCCGCGACCGGGAACGCCGACGCCGCAGCCGCTGTCGCTGCTCCGCCGATGATCTCGATGCGCAGCGTGGAAAAACACTTCGGTGAGCTCCATGTCCTGCGCGATATCCACCTCGAAGTGCCCCGTGGGCAGGTCGTGATCGTCCTTGGCCCGTCGGGTTCGGGGAAATCGACCCTGTGCCGCACCATCAATCGCCTCGAACCGATCGACTCCGGTGACATCGCCATCGACGGCGTCGCACTGCCCGACGAGGGCAAGGCACTCGCCGCGCTGCGCGCCGACGTCGGCATGGTCTTCCAGTCGTTCAACCTGTTCGCGCACAAGACCATCGTCGAGAACGTCATGCTGGCGCCGACGAAGGTACGCGGGAAGAAGAAGGACGAGGCGCGCAAGCACGCCATGGCCCTGCTCGAGCGCGTCGGCATCGCCAACCAGGCCGACAAGTACCCGGCCCAGCTCTCGGGCGGTCAGCAGCAGCGGGTGGCCATCGCCCGCTCGCTGGCGATGGACCCCAAGGTCATGCTGTTCGATGAGCCGACCTCGGCGCTGGACCCCGAGATGGTCAACGAGGTGCTCGACGTGATGGTGGCGCTGGCCAAGGAAGGCATGACCATGCTCGTGGTCACCCACGAGATGGGCTTCGCGCGCCGGGCAGGCGATCGCGTGCTGTTCATGGCCGACGGTGAGATCGTCGAGGACACCGCACCCGAAACATTCTTCACCGCACCGAAATCCGAACGCGCGAGGGACTTCCTCGGCAAGATTCTCAGTCACTGACTCGCAGCAGCATTTGTCACAAGGAGAAGGAAACCCATGAGGATCAATCGTGCGATGCGCGTCGGAATCGGCGCAGCGGCACTGGTAATGGCAGCCACCGTCACCGCGGCCTGTGGCGGCGGTGACGACAAGTCGGCCCTGGACAACGCCAAGGACGGCAAGCTGACCGTCGGCATCAAGTTCGATCAGCCGGGTCTGGGCCTGCGCAATACCGACGGCACCTACAGCGGCTTCGACGTCGATGTCGCCAAGTACGTGGCCGACAAGCTCGGCGTGAAGCCGGAGAACCTCACGTTCAAGGAGTCGCCGTCGGCGCAGCGCGAGACCCTGATCGAGAACGGCCAGGTCGACCTCGTCGTGGCCACCTACTCGATCAACGACAAGCGCAAGGAGAAGGTCGATTTCGGCGGCCCGTACTACATCGCGGGCCAGGACCTGCTGGTGCCTGCAGCCAACACCGACATCACCGGACCCGACTCCCTGACGGGCAAGAAGGTCTGCTCGGTGAAGGGCTCCACCCCGGCCCAGAACATCGAGAAGAACTTCCCCCAGGCGCAGTTGCAGACCTACGACACCTACTCGCTGTGCATCGAGGCGATGCGTAGCGGCGCGATCGACGCGGTCACCACCGACAACGTGATCCTCGCCGGTTACGCGGCGCAGTCCCCCGGCACCTTCAAGCTGGTGAACAAGCCCTTCACCACCGAGAAGTACGGCATCGGCCTGAAGAAGGGCGATTCGGAGCTTCGCGGCAAGGTCAACGACGCCATCCAGGCGATGATCGATGACGGTTCGTGGAAGGCCGCGCAGGAGAAGAACTTCGCGGGTACCGGTATCGCGGTGCCCGCACCGCCGACCGTCGACCGCTACTGATCAACCACTGATCGTCGGTGACCCGGGGATTCCCGGGTCACCGATGCGGTGTTGTCCTGCAGGCCTTCACACCGATCGGAGGACGCGCGTCCGTGTTCGACCTGATCTCGAGGTATGACAACCAAATCCTCGATGCGTTCTGGGTAACCATCAAACTCACTTTCTTCTCGGCGATCGGTGCGCTCGTCATCGGTACCGTCGTCGCCGGCATGCGCGTGTCCCCGATTCCGGTCGCGCGCGGGATCGGCGCGGCGTATGTAGCGGTCTTCCGTAACACCCCGCTCACCCTGATCCTGGTATTCACCTCGCTCGGCCTGTACAGCACCCTCGGGTGGAAACTCGGCAGCGACGAGATCAAGGTCATCAACTATCGCTGGGCGATCATCGGACTCAGCGTCTACACCGCCGCTTTCGTCTGCGAGTCGCTGCGGTCGGGCATCAATACCGTCGCGATCGGCCAGTCCGAAGCGGGCCGATCGCTGGGCTTCGGATTCGCCCAGAACCTCCGCTTGATCGTGCTGCCCCAAGCCTTCCGGGCCGTCATCGCGCCCCTGGGCAGTGTGCTGATCGCGCTGACCAAGAACTCGACGGTCGCCTCCGTCATCGGCGTCGCCGAAGCCGCGTACCTGATGGGCGCGATGATCGAGAACGAAGCCGCCATTCTCACTATCGGTGCGATCTTCGCGCTCGGCTTCGTCGTCCTCACCCTGCCGACCGGGCTGTTCTTCGGCTGGCTGGCCAAGCGATACGAGGTGGCACGATGAGCGGCGCTTCGGTTCTGTTCGACGCACCCGGGCCTCGCGCGCGGCTGCGGCACAACCTGTACTCGGTCTTGGTCGTCGTCGTGCTGGTCTTCGCGGGCTGGTGGCTCTACGACGCCTTCGCCGACAAGGACCAGTTCACCGCGGCCAAGTGGAAACCGTTCCTCGAGGCCGAGATCTGGGAAACCTATCTCCTGCCCGGTCTGGAAGGCACCCTCACCGCCGCCGCGATCTCGATCGTCGGCTCGGTGTTCTTCGGCATGATCTTCGGGATCCTGCGCCTGTCGGACCACGCGTGGGTGCGCTGGGTGGCGGGCACGATCGTCGAGCTCGCCCGTGCCATCCCCGTGTTGATCTTGATGATCTTCCTGTTCGCGGTGTTCGGCGACTACGACCTGTTCCCGTCCGATCAGCTCGCGCTGGCCGCGGTGGTCATCGCGCTGATCATCTACAACTCCGCGGTCATCGCCGAGATCGTGCGGGCAGGCATCAAGTCCCTGCCCACGGGACAGACCGAAGCCGCGATGGCACTGGGTCTGCGCAAGAACCAGCTCATGCGGTTGATCCTGCTGCCGCAGGCCGTGACCGCGATGCTGCCCGCTCTGGTCTCACAGATGGTCGTTGTCCTCAAGGACACCGCGCTGGGCTACCAGATCACCTATGTGGAGCTGGTGCGGTCGGGTCAGCAAGAGGGCGCGTCGCTGCAGAACACGATCCCCGCGCTGATCGTCATCGCGCTGATCATGATCTCGCTCAACATGGCGCTGAGCTTCCTGGCCACCACCCTCGAAAAGCGGTTGCGGTCCCGGAAGAAGAGCGGTGGCACCGTACTGGCCGCCGACTCGATCCTCACCGACGCCGCGCCGGGCGTCGACATCACCAAGAAGTAATCACCCCCACGACAGCGGGGCCCGATCCGATCGGATCGGGCCCCGCTGTCGTTTCCTAATCCTCGCCGATGAGGCCGAATTCGCGCAGCAGCGGCCCGATCTCGGTGTCGTCGAGCCTCTTCAGCAGTCGGTGACGGACGAACTCCGGTCCGGGCAGGCTCATCTCCTCACCGTCGCGCAACCGGCTGGTCGCCGCCAGGAGTGACCGGATGTCGTAGGTGGAGCCGAACACCTCCGGTACTCCCCGCTCGATATCGAGCAGCGTGTAGGCCGCCTCCATGCCGGTGCGCACCGAGTACTCGGTGGTGAAAATGCAGTCGCGGGTGGTCTCCGCGAACTGGCCGATGAAGGCGAAGTTGACCGCGCCTGCGGGCACCACGTCAGGCCGGTCACCAGCTTGGCGCGGCATGAAGAACGCGGTGACATACGGCATCATCACCGGCACGCACAGCGCGGCGTCGGCAGCCATCTCCGGGATCTCGGCTTCGGGAACGCCCAGGTGGTACAGCCATTCCTGGGTGATCTCCGCGCCGGTGCAGTCCTGCATCGGCTTCTTCACGAAATCGCCGGGCCGGTCGACGAACAGCGCGTACACCCACACCACGATCTGATCGGCGGGCTGCTGCTTGAAGTGCGGCTGCCGGTTCACCGTCCAGCTCATCAGCCAGGACGAGTCCTGCACGGTCACGATGCCGCCGGTGACCACCTTGCCGCTGAACGGGTCACGCTTGCAGATCTTCTGAATGTAACGCGGGATCCGCTCGTCGAGCGTGGTGACCGTGGCCGATTCCCATTTGGTCTGCGGAATGTGGCCGCCGAACACGTCGGGGTGGCCGAACGCCGGGTCCTTGGCGGCAATGCGTCGCCACAGATCCCAGGCCGGGGCCGGTCCTTCGTCGAGCCTGGCCGCAGTGCGCTGATCGCCCTCGTCCGAGTTCTCGGTGAGCGAGCCGATGGTGACGAACAGCAGATCGTCGGTGGTCAGGTCGACGCCACCGGCGACACCGTCGGCGATCCAGTGCAGGCGCGTTGCCTGTTTGCGTGGACCGGAGATGTCGAAGTCGACGTCGGTGACCTCGGTGTCGAAACGGAACCGCACGCCTTGGTCGAGCAGCCACCGGTACAGCGGCAACACCAACGACTCGTACTGGTTGTACTTGGTGAACTTCAACGCGGAGAAGTCGGGCAGGCCACCGATGTGATGGATGAACCGGTGCAGGTACAGCTTCATCTCGAGCGCACTGTGCCATTCCTCGAACGCGAACATGGTGCGCCAGTACAGCCAGAAGTTGCTCGCCAGGAAATCCGCGCCGAACACCTCATCGATGCGCTTGTTCTCCATCTGCTCACGGGTGGCGAGGAACACCTTCACGATGTCCTTCTGCGCGCGATCGGTGAGCGTGAACAGCCCGTCGGTGTGCGCGTCCTGCCCGCGTTGCACCGTGGCCCGCTGCAGGGAGGAGTTCGGGTCGTCCTTGTTGAGCCAGTAGAACTCGTCGAGCACACTGGCGCCCTCGATCTCCATCGACGGCACCGAACGGTAGAGATCCCACAGACATTCGAAGTGGTTCTCCATCTCGCGGCCGCCGCGGATGACGAAACCCTTCTTCGGTTCCTTGATGCCGTCGAGTGCGCCGCCGGGCAGTGTCAGCCGTTCGAGGACGGTGATCTTCTCGCCGGCCAATTGCCCATCCCTGATGAGGAACGCCGCGCCGGAGAGAGAGGCCAGCCCGGCCCCGACGAACCAGGCCGATTTGCCGTCGACGCCTTCGGGTTTGCGCGGCCGAGCGAACGCTTCGTAGTTGCCATTGCTGTAGTACATCCGACTCCTCTGTCCGATCAGGAAGGTCGAGCGGGACGGTGCGCTGTGCGCGACTACGCGGTGTAGCGGTAGAAGCCCTCTCCTGTGGCGGCGCCGAGCTTGCCCTTGTCGATGTAGTTCTCCTTGAGCCAAATGGCGAGCTTCTTGTGATCGTCGTCGCCGTTGCTCAAGATGTTGTACGGGGTGGTCAGGCCGACGATGTCGAGGATCTGGAACGGGCCCATGGGCGCGCCGGTGGCGATCCGCCAGGTCTCGTCGACGGCGGCGGGTTCGGCGTATCCGCCTGCGGCGAGCTCGATGCCGGAGTTCAGGAACGGCACCAGCAGCGAGTTGAGGACATAACCCGCCTTCTCCTTGTGCAATTCGATCGGCACCATGCCGATGGCCTTCGCGAACTCGACCACCGCGGCGAACACCGCCGGATCGGTCCGCTCGGTGCCCATGACCTCGGCGGTGTTGAACTTCCAGACGTGGTTGGCGAAGTGCAACGCCAGGAACCGATCAGGGCGCCCGGTGTAGTCGACGATGTCACTGGGCAGCAGCGTCGAGGAGTTCGTCGCGAACACGGTCCGTTCGGGCGCGAGCACACCGAGCTTGCCGTACAGGTCGCGTTTGATCTCGAGTACCTCCGGCACCGCCTCGATGATCAGGTCAGCCTCGGCCGCCGCGGTGGCCAGGTCGGCGGTCAGGGTGATGCCCGCCGCGGTCGCTGTGGTGTTGCTGGCATCTGCGCCCGCCACGTCCTGCTGGTACACGGTGGCAAGTTCGTCGAAACGGGTGCGCGCGGCGGTGAGCGCCGCGTCATTGATGTCGTATGCGGTGACGTCGAATCCGTGGAATGCGGTCTGAAAGGCGATCTGGGATCCGAGCACCCCCGTTCCGAGTACTGTCACCTTGCGGAATGCGATGGTCATGCGTCGGCCTCCCAGTCTGGACGCGGCCCCCACCGCTCCGCGTCGCGGTTTCCGGTTGTCTCTACCGCCGTCCATCATGGCCCGCGAAGCTGAGGCTGTGGTGTGCGCGACCCACGTGTTCCGGACATCTCGGGCGCGATGCCGGTAACAGTTCGGCAAACCGCCGCGGTGGCTCAGCCCGCGGTGACCAAGCCCTGCGCCACCATCCAGTCGCGGGCGACATCGGCGGGTTCGCGGCCGTCGATGTCGACCTGACGGTTGAGTTCGGTGATCACCTCGTTGGTGAGGCGCGCCGAGATCGGGGCCATCACCTCGACGACCTGGGGATGGGCGTCGGCGAAGTCGCGGTGCATGACCAGCGACGCGTTGTACTTCGGGAAGAAGGCCTTGTCGTCTTCGAGAAGTACCAATTCGAGGGCGGGGATGCGCCCGTCGGTGGCGGCGACCGAGCCGAAGCGGCACTGTTTCGCGTCGGCGGTGGCCTGGTAGACGAGCGCGTCCTGGACGATCTGACGCTGCGCTTTCTCGAGATCGATCCCGTAGGCGCCTGCCAGTCCGGGATAGCCGTCCGGGCGGACATTGAACTCGGTGCCGACACAGGTGGTCGCGGCGCCGGGATCCTTCGCGACGAGTGCGGCGTAGTCCGACAGGGTGCGCACCCCGGTTTCCTCGGCGGTGCCCTTACTCGTGACGAGCGCGTAGGTGTTGTTCATCGGTGCCATCGCCGCCCACACCATGTTGTGTTCGGCGAGGTCGGCGTCGCGGACCGCCTCGAACTGGGCGGCCTCGGTCGGGATCGGCTTCTCCTTGCCGAGATAGTTGATCCAGCCGGTGCCGGTGTAGTCGTAGGCGATATCGATCTGGCCGTTCAGTTGCGCGTCACGCAAGCTGTTGGAGCCTTGGATATTGGTCAGGTCACGCACATTCGCGCCCGCGGCGGTCAGTGCGAATTCGATCATGTAGCCGAGGATGTTGGCCTCGGTGAAATCCTTGGAGCCCACCGTGACCGCGACACCGTCGAGTTCGGGCACCGGCGTGATGCTGCCCGGCCCGACGGCCAGTGGCACCGAACCACCCGACTGCAGGCCACAACTCGCGAGCACCAGCACACTCAGGACCGGGGCGAGCCCACGCAACAATCCGGTGAACCTCACCGCAACCCCCTCGGGCCGAGGAACTGTTCGGCCAGTGCGCCCAGCCAGTCGACGAACAGTGCCAGCGCGACGGCGAGCACTGCCCCGAGCGTCAGGGTGACGGTGTCGCGCAACTTGTAGCCGGTATCGATGAGAATGCCGAGTCCGCCCGCGCTCACCATGAACGACAGGGTCGCCGTGCCGACGGCCAGCACCAACGAGGTCCGCAGGCCCGCCAGAATGTAGGGCACGGCAAGCGGGAACTCGATGCGGCGCAGGACGAGTCCGGCCGACATGCCCTGTCCCCTGCCCGCGTCGATCAGGTCGGGGTCGACCTGCTGGTAACCCAGGATGGTGTTGCGCAGCACCGGCAGCAGCGCGGTGACCGCGATCGGCGCGACACCCACCCAGAACCCGGTGGTGCGAGTGACCAGATAACACAGCACGATCAGGCCGATCGCGGGCGCCGAGGCCCCGATATTGGCGATGCCGACGAAAAACGGTGCGAGACGGCGGAATCGGTGCCGGGTGAGCAAGGTCCCGAGCGGCACTGCCACCACGACGACGATGAGCACCACGGCTGCCGTGATCAGGATGTGCTGCCAGGTCACCTGGGCGACATTGCGCACGCTGATGCTGGCCTGCTGGGTGACGGTGAGATCGCGCCGGAACGCCCAGACGAGCACACCGACGGTGAGGATCGCCACGATCACCGGCTGGGCGAGCAGCCGCAGGAATTCGGCCCGGCGCTGGGTGGCGGGGGCCGCTGTCACCGCGGGCGCATCGATGATCGCACCGGCTGTCATGCCGGCGCCGTTTCGGTCGCGGCGAGGTGGTTGATCAGCGTGTCGACGGTGACGATCCCGGTATACGCGCCGGTGTTGTCGACAACGACGGCGGAGGCGGTGCGTTCGGTGAGCAGCGCGGCGAGTGCGTCCTGGAGCGTGGCGTCGGCGGGGAGGGTGGTGCCGATCGGGGTGCCGAGGTCACGCAGTGAATCCGCGTGGGCGAGTTCGTCGGTCCTCACCCGCCGGGTCGGGCGGCGTTGCGGGTCGAGCACGATGCCCCAGGTGCGGTCCGCGTCGCGCAGGGTGGTGGCCAAGGCCGTGGGGGTGGTGTCGTCGGTGGCGGTGACACCCTGGTCCAGGTCGAGGTCGGCGAGAACGGCGAGGCTGAGGCGGTCGATGGTGGCGGTGGCGCCGACGAATCCGGCGACCGTCTCGTCGGCGGGGGCGGCCAGGATCGCGGCGGGGGTGTCGTACTGCAGGATGCGGGAGCGGTCGCCGAGCACGGCGATGCGGTCGCCCAGCTTCACCGCCTCACCGAAGTCGTGGGTGACGAAGACGATGGTCTTGCCGAGTTCGCTTTGCAGGCGGAGCAATTCGTCCTGCAGCAGTGCGCGGGTGATCGGGTCGACGGCGCCGAACGGCTCGTCCATCAGCAGGACCGGCGGGTCCGCCGCCAGCGCCCTGGCCACACCGATGCGCTGCTGCTGTCCGCCGGACAGCTGGCGGGGGTAGCGGTTGCGGTAGGTGTCGGGGTCGAGGCCGACGAGGGTGAGCATCTCGTCGGTGCGCTCAGCGGTGCGGCGCCGGTCCCAGCCGAGCAGGCCCGGCACCGTGGCGATGTTCTTGGCGACGGTCATGTGCGGGAACAGTCCGGCCTGCTGGATCGAATAGCCGATGCCGCGGCGTAATTCGTCGGCGTCGATCGCGCTCGCGTCGCGGCCGCCGATGGTGACGGTGCCCGAGGTGGGTTCGATCAGCCGGTTGATCATCCGCATGGTGGTGGTCTTGCCGCAGCCGGAGGGGCCGACCAACACCACGACCTCCCCGGCCGGGATGGTCATGGAGACCTCGTCGACCGCGGGTTCGGGCTGTTCGGGATAACGCTTGGTGACCCGGTCGAGGACGATCTCGACCCCGGAGACCGCGGCAGCCGTCGCCGCGTTGGTGGTTTCGATGTCAGTCACGAATTCCCCTCGGAATAGTGAGCCGTCCGAGCAGAACAAGGACGCCGTCGAGTGCGAGTGCGAGCACGACGATGAGGACCGTGCCGGTGAGCGCCTGCGGCACCGCGTTCGGGCTGCCGAGCCGGGAGAGCCCGGAGAAGATCACGTTGCCGAGGCCGGGGCCCTTCGCATAGGCCGCCAGCGCCAGGATGCCCATGATCATCTGGGTACTGACCCGCATGCCGGTGAGAATGGACGGCCAGGCGAGTGGCAGTTCGATCTTGGTCAGCAGCCGCAACCGGTTCATGCCGACACCGCGCGCGGCATCGGTCACCGCCGGATCCACCGACGACAATCCGAGCACGGTATTGCGCAGGATCGGCAGCAGCGCGTACAGCACCAAGGCCACGATCGTCGGCGCGACACCGAGCCCGAGAAACGGGATCAGCAGCCCGAGCAGCGCGAACGAGGGCACCGTCAAAATCGCCCCCGCCGTAGCGGTAGCGGCGGCGGACCCGAGCGGACTCCGGTACACCAGCACCCCGAGCGCCACCGCGATCACGGTCCCGATCACCAGCGACTGCACCACCGCGGACACGTGAAGGTAAGAATCGACCAGCAGTTGTTCTCGCCGGTTCACCACAAACGACCACAACGCGTCCAGGGCTGACCTCCCCGTCGTTCGGCGGCCGCCTACGGCCCTGCTCCCCGGAGTGCCCACCCCGAATCGGGTGAAACATCCCGTCCCCACATCCACCGCATCATCGAGGCGGCGAATCTACCTGCGCGAAAACATGTTTCACCGGCGCGGTCATCCTACGCCCCGCGAACAACCCGCGCGCAATTTCAGTGCTCATCGCTGCGCCTGCGACAGTTCGGCTTTCACGATCGCAAAGGCCGTGGCTGGGCTGTACCCGCGGCGGGCCAGCATGTCGACCAGGCGCCGGGTGGCCTTGGTGCGGTCCAGATCGGCGGGCATGGACCGGAGTTTGCGCCGGACCAGGTCGATGGCGGCCTGTTCGTCGCCAGGAGTCGGGCGCCCGGTCGAACGGCGGGCAGCATCCGGTTCGGTCGGCTCGTTCTCGGAGACAGCGCGGGCTGGGCGGGGCGGGGTGTGCTCGAACCCCGCTTCGTCCAGTTCGGTGGTGACGACGGCGAAGGCGGTGGACTGGTCGTAGCCGCGGCGGGCGAGCATGCCGACGAGGCGGCGGACCGCTTTGTCGCGGTCCAGGTCCGGGGGCAGGGTGCGGAGTTTGCGGCGGACCAGGTCGGCGGCGCGGGCTCGTTCGGCGTCGTCGGTGACCGTCGACAACGCCTCGGCGGCATCGTTGGGGGCGACGCCTTTCTCACGCAGCTCACGTTGGAGTGCCTTTCTGCCCCGGCCGGAGTAGGTGTGTCGTTCGTGGACCCACTGTTCGGCGAATGACGCGTCGTTGATCAGGCCGATTTCGGTGAACCGTTCGAGGGCGGCCGCTGTCACCTCGAGGCGGAACCCCTTCTCGCCGAGGCGCTTCTCCAATTCGGCGCGGCTGCGAGCCCGCACCGAGAGCAATCGCAGGCACACGTCCTTGGCCTGTTCCAGGGTCGCATCGGGACGGTCGCCCGCGGCGAGCCGGCGTGTGCCGGCCCGCCTGTCGGGCTCTCCCGGCTGGGATCCGGCCGCCACCGGATCCGCCTGCCGTCCGTCGTCACCACCGACGACGGTCGACAGGGAGACTTCGTCGCGCCGCGCGGACTTGCGTTCGCGTCGTGCGCCGCGGGGTCGTCGCCGACCCTCGCTCCCCCACTCTTCATGATCATCACCAACCCGCGCAGCGAAATGCGGTGGTTTGTCACCATCGGCGAATCCGGTCGGGTGCGCGCGCTGCGGATCGCCCGCACCCGACCGAATCCTCTCCGCGTCCGGGTCGGCTCGTTTGTCACGAGCCGACCGGACGAGTCCATCGGCCGTGCCCCTGCCACGGCCCTGCACGGGCGATGTCATCGGCTCGGGCTCGACCTCGATTCCGAGGCGGGCCAGCTGCCTGCGCATGTCTTCGACCGGGTCGGCCGAATCGCGGTGGCCGCCGAGGCTCGGCGTGGTCATCGGGTCAGAAGTCGGCGGGCGCGTCGGCCTCGGCGGTCAGTACGGCGCCGATGCCGAGCTTCTCCTTGATCTTCTTCTCGATCTCGTCGCACACGTCCTTGTTCTCCAGCAGGAACTTGCGGGCGTTCTCCTTGCCCTGGCCCAGCTGATCACCCTCGTAGGTGTACCAGGAACCGGACTTGCGGACGAAGCCGTGCTCGACGCCCATGTCGATGAGCGAGCCCTCCTTGGAGATACCGTGGCCGTAGAGGATGTCGAACTCGGCCTGCTTGAACGGCGGCGCGACCTTGTTCTTGACGACCTTCACCCGGGTGCGGTTACCGACCGCGTCGGTGCCGTCCTTGAGGGTCTCGATGCGACGCACGTCCAGGCGCACGGAGGCGTAGAACTTCAGCGCCTTACCACCGGTGGTGGTCTCGGGCGAGCCGAACATGACGCCGATCTTCTCGCGCAGCTGGTTGATGAAGATGGCGGTGGTGCCGGAGTTGCTGAGCGCACCGGTCATCTTGCGCAGTGCCTGGCTCATGAGGCGGGCCTGCAGACCGACGTGGCTGTCGCCCATCTCGCCTTCGATTTCCGCACGCGGCACCAGGGCGGCGACGGAGTCGATGACGAGGATGTCGATGGCGCCGGAGCGCACCAGCATGTCGGCGATCTCCAGCGCCTGCTCACCGGTATCGGGCTGGGAGACCAGCAGCGCGTCGGTGTCGACGCCCAGCTTGCGGGCGTAGTCGGGGTCCAGGGCGTGCTCGGCGTCGATGAAGGCGGCGACACCGCCCGCGGCCTGGGCGTTGGCGACCGCGTGGAGCGCGACGGTGGTCTTACCCGAGGATTCCGGGCCGTAGATCTCCACGACGCGACCGCGTGGCAACCCGCCGATGCCGAGCGCGATGTCGAGCGCGATGGAGCCGGTGGGGATGACAGCGATCGGCTGACGCGTCTCCTCACCCAGACGCATGACCGCGCCCTTGCCGAAGCTCTTCTCCACCTGCGCCAGTGCCAGTTCCAGCGCTTTGTCGCGATCGTAGGCCTGCGGTGCCATGATGTGTGCCCCTTCTCGAGGTGAGTGTCTCTCTGGTTGGCGCCCACAGTAGAGGCCGGCACCGACAAGTTCTGGCGCCCAGGTTAGTCGAACACCCATTCGAGTCAAGCGACGCGCCCGCCAACACGCGAAGCGGCCGCCCAGTCCGGCAATCCGGCAGCGAGACCGCGCGTCAGTGCTGTGGCAGCACCGAGTCGTCGTCCTCGGCGCGCGGCCCGAAGATCCGCCGCCGCGCTTGCTCGATGCGCACATCGTTGATGCTGGCCTCACGCCGCGCCATCCGCCCGTCCGCCGCGAACTCCCACTGCTCGTTGCCGTAGCTGCGCCACCACTGCCCGGACTCGTCGTGCCATTCGTACTGGAAGCGCACGGCGATGCGGTTGTCGTGGAAAGCCCACAGTTCCTTGCGCAACGCGTAGCCGTTCTCGGTCGACCATTTGCGGGTCAGGAAGTCGACGATCGCGGCATGGCCGGTGAAGAACTCATCACGGTTACGCCATACCGAATCCTCGGTGTAGGCGGCGGCGACTCGTTCGGGATCCCTGGTGTTCCAAGCGTTTTCGGCGGCACGCACTTTCGAACGCGCGGATTCGAGATCGAAGGGTGGCAGCGGAGGTCGCACGGGACAAGCCTTTCGGGGAGGTCATGGGTTGTTCGGGGAGAGTTCGGGCGGGCCCCAGCGCACAGCGAGCGCGCCGGGGCGTTCGATCACCTCGTCGACGACGAAGTCGACGGCGCACTGCGCACCGGTGGTGAATACCGCCGCATCCCAGACGAGTTCGGCGCGGCCGGTGAGTTGCAGCAGCGCACCGTTCGACCAGTCGGCGACGAGCAGCCCGCAGCGCGGTTGCACCATGAGGTTGCCCAGTGTCATGAACATCGAGTTGCCGCGATAGTCCGGCCAGCGCAGCTGAGTCGGCGAAAGCACCTGCAGGAAGCCGGGATTGCCACCGCGATGGGAGGCGTCGGCGTGCCCGTCGGCATCGGCGGTGGCGACGAAGAAGGTATCCGCGGCTCCGATCATCTCGACCGCGGCGGTGGTCAATGCCGTGCCGCGCCGCACCGGGCCGGGCGACCCCAGCGCCGACATCTCCCGAATGTGCCTGCGCGAGATGTACTTCGGACAGTTCGCGTAGACCTGGTCGGTGGCGATCCGCACCCCACCGTCGCGCACCGCCGACCTACCGTTGACGCGCATCCGACGGCGGCGCTGCGGTTGCAGGGCGATCAGCCCGACCTCCACCGCACCCGCCAGCGCCGCCGACAAAGGATCAGCGTCATCGAGCCGGGTGTCGATGTCGATGGTCGCGGCACCGACGGCGCGCACGAACCCGGCGGGACCGGTGAGCGGACTCGCCCACAGGCGCCCCGCCGGATCGGCGGCACCGAGCACCACCATCGATTGCTCGGCCAGGAAGGACGCGGCCACCGCCGGGATCTCGGCGCGGATCGAACGGCCGACGCGGGCAGCCACCTCGGCCTGCCCCATGCGCTGCTGCACGGCCTGCTCTCCGGAGTGGAACATAAATCCTCATCCTTCCTGGTCGATGACGTGCCAGAGCCTGTGAATCAGAAGAATCCGCACGTCGGGGCAGGTCCGGCCGGGGCAGGTGCGGAGTCGGCGCCCAGCGGGGCGAAGACCTCGAGTCGGATGCCGTCGGGGTCGGCGAAGAAGACGCCACCGGAGGACGCGCCCTCGCCGTGCGCGACCACACCGTCGTGGAAGAACTCGGCATCGAGCGCCCGCAGCGCCCCTTCGACGACGCGCACCGTGTCCAGATCGTCGACCTGGAACGACAGGTGATGCAAACCCGGTGTGCTGGTGGAGAATTCGCCGCTGCTCTGCTGCCACAGCGTGAGCACCAACGCACCGCCCTGCCCCAGGAAGGCCCAGCGACGATCGCCGTCGGCGCCGGTGCCGAGCTGTTCGAAGCCGAGGCCTCGGCAATAGAAGTCGACGGAACGGTCGAGGTCGGCGACGTTGAGTCCGATGTGACCGGTGGTGAGCGCGGGTGCGGCGACGGTGGTCATGGTTTCCTCCCGGAATGTTTAACTGTCTATCGGTCGTTGAACAGTTAGAACATAGGATGGAGTCACCCCCTTCGTCAACCCTTGAAATACATTTAGACAGTTAGGAGGATCGTGTTGGTAGCCTCTGGCATGCGCGATCCCCGTCCGCACACCGGCGAACCGCCCGCTCTCGACCTGCTCAACACCCGGTGGGCGGGCGCCGAACCCGGCGATCTGCTCGCCGACCTCGACGGGCTGCGCACCTGGCTGGAGCTCATCGGGCTCGCCGATCGCGTCCCCGCCGACGAGCACGCCCGCACCGCGCTGCACACCGCGCGCGATGCCGTGCACGACGCCGTCACCCGCGCCGATCACCACGCGCTGAATCGGGTCCTCGGCCACGGCCGCATCCGCCGCGAACTCACCGACACGGGCCCACGCGACATCCCCGAGGTCGACGACCCGGCGTGGCTACCCGGCTGGCTCGCCGCCGACAACCTGCTGCACCTGATCGCCGAGGCACCGCACCGGATCCGCCAGTGCGCGCACCCCGACTGCGTGCTGTTCTTCTACGACACGTCCAAGAACGGCACGCGTCGCTGGCATTCGATGGCGACATGCGGCAATCGCACCAAGGCCGCGCGCCACTACGCCAAGAGCACGTGAGGCCGACCCCGTCACGGCACATCGCCGGTCACGGCCGGTGTCAGAACAATTCGTCGAGCAGCCGGTAGTAGTCGAGCTTGGTGCTATCGGGTTCGGTCAGGCCGTAGGCGGTGTAGAAGGCCGCGACCGCTTCGATGCCGAAGTCCCCGGCCAGGTCGCGCTCGGCCAGTGCCAGGTCGCGATAGCGGTCGCCGCGGCCCAGTGCCGCGACATCGATCAGCAGGCCGCCGGTGAGCACGTTGCCCGGCGTGAAATCCCCGTGTGTGACCACCATGTCCTCGGTGGGTGGGCGCCGCTGCTGGAGTTGCCCGAGCACCTCGGCAGGCGAGAGACCGCGGTGGTCGTCGTCGAAATCCGTGGCGTCGGCGAAACCCTCGACCACATTGCGGTGGGCCCTGGCCAGGGTCACGGCGAGACCGGCGTCGAAGGGGCAGTCCGTCACCGGAAGGTCGTGCAGCGCACGCAGCGCCCGGCCCATCTGCGTGCCGGTGTCGATCGGATCAGCGTGTCCGGCCAGCGATCCGCCTGCGTCGGCGAGCACGAGGACGTCCTCGGCGAACGCGGCCACCGTCGGCACCGCGATCGCGTTGTCGCGCAACCAGCTCAGCCGCGCGTGCTCGGCCACCGCGCGCGGCCCGCGTTTGATCCAGTACCCGCCCGAGCGCACGAGGTTCCCGTCACGGCCCTCGTGCTCATCCGACCACGCGGGCACCGGCCCGAGCAGTTCCTCGATCACCGGCGGCAGCGGCAGGGCCAGCTCGTCGAGGTGATCCAGCGCCGCGCGGGTGGATTCGATGAGTTCGGGTTCGCCGTCGGCCACCCGCAGTCGCATGGCCTCGTTGAGCAGCTGACGCGCCTCCTGCGGGCGATGTTGTTCGGCCAGTGACTTGCCGAGGTGGTGGGCGGCGAAGGAGACCAGGTCCGGGTCGAGCGCGCGGCTGGCGTGCAGGGCCCGGCGGTAGAGGATCTCGGCCATCGCCGGTTCGCCCTGATACCGGTAGACATCGGCCAGATTGATCCAGACGGTGACCCGGCGCCGCTCGGTATCGGCCAGTTCGAGGGCCTGATCGAGCCGGTCGAGGGCCTCCTCGTAGCGCCCGAGCAGCATCAACGCGATGCCGAGCCTGCGCAGGCCGGGGAAGTCGTCGGGGTCGGCGAGGGCGACCCTGCCCGCGAGGGTCTCCGGGTCGACCGGGATCATCCGCAACCGCTCGTCGAACCGATACGGTCGCGTATCCGAGTTCTGCGCTGTCACGGCCATTGCCTGGTCACCACCGGTTCGGGGGTACGTCGAAGTCGGCACACAGCGCCCGCCACACGTCGCGTGGGTCGACACCGTTGTCGATCGCTACCGACCCCGTGCGCCCCAACTGGGGTATCACGTGATCGGTCAGCATGGCGTCGGCGCGCGCCACGCCGAACTCGGTGTGCATCAGCTCCTGGAATTCGGTCAATCGCACGTTGCCCAAGATACTCGCGCCAGGTCACAGCCGACAGTGCCGCATGGCGCCCACTGCCACAGCCCTGGCGCCCGGCTACCGCTTCGCGGCGTGGTGACAGACCTGGACCGGGTCCTCGACCTCCGCCAGACCCGCGGCGGCGGCGCGGGCCGACTCGGCGTAGGCGGGGTCGTCGAGTACCTTGCGCACCGCGGCGCCGACCGCTTCGGGAGTGAGTGGCCGCACCAGCACCGAACTGCCCTGCCGCACCGCCCGATTGGCGAGTTCCCACTGGTCACCGCCGCCGGGGACGGTCACCACCGGCACGCCCGCCGCCAGGGACTTGGCGAGCAGGCCGTGTCCGCCGCCGCCGACGACGACCGCGGCGTGGGTGAGCAGTTCGTCCTGGCGACCGAGGCCCGCGGTGGCCCAGTCCGGCAGGTCCGCGGGTGGGGTGTCCAAGGTCGAGATGGCCGCGCGCACACCGAGTCCGGCCAGACCGGCCAGGACGGTGTCGACCATGTCGGCGATGCCGGTGTGCGCGGTCGACGGCGCCACCATCACCAGCGCGGCATCGCCGGGTGGCAGCGGGAGTACGGCGTCGGTGGGCTCCCACAGCAGCGGTCCGATGACGTGGGTGTCGTCGGGCCAGTCCGGGCGGTCCATCTCCAGCGCGGGCAGGGTGGCGATCAGGCGCGCGGTGGGACCGGGGTCTTCGGCGGGCAGGCCGATGGTTTCACGGGCCGCCGAGCGCTGCCGCTGGCCGTTGCGGACCGCACGCGCGGTCATCGTGCGCAGGACGCCGTCGCGCATCCGGCCGCGCACACCCTCCCCCGGCGCCAGCCCACTGCCGATCGGCGGCAACGCTCTCGAGGGCAGGTAGAGCGGGTGCGGGGAGAGTTCGACCCACGGCAGCCCCAGCCGCTCGGCTGCCATCCCGCCGCCCGCGGTGAGGACGTCGGAGACGACCAGGTCCGGCAGCATCGCGCTCAGTTCGGGCAGGTTCTCGGCGGCGATGTGGGCGGCGCGCTCGTGGATCCGGGCACCCGCGTCGGTGTCGTCGTCGGTGGGGCGCGGTGCGAGACCCTTGAGCTTGCGCACGCTGATACCCGCCGAGCGTGCCTGATCCAGCCATCTCGCTCCGGTGAACAACACGGGCTCGTCGCCCGCGGCCAGCAATCGCAGACACAACGCGATCGCGGGAAACGCATGCCCTGGATCGGGCCCGGCCACCACAGCTATTCGCATTCGCCCACCCTGCCATATCCCCAGGCCGCACCCACCCCAGCCGCCCGAACCGGATTTCTGCGATACCTTGGCCGTCGCAACACATCAGCGTCGCGCCGGACCCGGAATCGGCGACGGGACCCCAGCAGGAGCGAACACGTGCGACCACCCGGCATCGACACCGTCGACAGCTTGTTCGCCCTGCTCGAGCGGTGTGCCGACGCCTGGGACACCGCCGACCGCACCGGCGACCCCGTCGACATCCTCGATCACGATCGCCAGTGCGCGCAGTTGCTGCGCCGCGACTTCCCCGATGACGAAGAGCTCCAGGTCGCCGGCCTGCTGCACGATATCGGCCACGTCCTGGTCCCCGGCGACGACGCGGGCCACGGGACGCACGGCGCCGAGGCGGTACGCGGGCTGCTCGGCCCTCGCGTGGCCCGGCTGATCGAACTACACGTGACCGCGAAACGCTTTCTGGTGGCAACGGATTCCGCGCACGCGGCCACGTTGTCGGCATCGAGTCTGCGCACACTCATCGCGCAGGGCGGGCCGATGACACCCGCCGAGACCGATTCGTTCCGCGCGGACCCCGATTTCACCGCTGCCCTGGCGCTGCGCAGGGCTGATGACGCGGGCAAGGTGATCGGTCTCCGAGTCGCGCCACTGCAGACCTGGCGACCTGTTGTCGAACGCGTTGCGGCCCAGCTACTCTGATGCCGTCCAGCGCGATGTCGCGTTGGACCGCCCACCGATCAGCCTGCGAAGGTGAACAGTTCGAAGCCGACCGCGTGTGCGGCGGGGAACCCTTCCTTGGGACCCGTTGCGAACGTGACGATCTCGCGCACCTGTTCCGCCACCGGCACCGGGCTCAACACCTGCAGATAGCGCCGATGCGCCGACAACGACGCACGCGCCTGCTCCAGATGAGCGCCGACATCGACAGCATGGGTGGCTACCGGGCCGACGACGGCCGCCCAGCGCGCCGACCACGGTGGCAGATCAGCGATTTCGGGGAAGATCCATTCGTTGCCCGCGTCGGAGATCGCGTCCATCGCCGATCGGCCGACAGCCCGGTGGTCGGCGCTGTTGACGATTCCCGGCGCCCAGGTGTCGCCGAAGTTGAACAGCACCACCATCTCCGGGCGATGTCGACGCAACGCGGCGGCCAGTTCCCGACGCAGCGGGAGACCTTCTTCGATGCGGCCGTCCGGATGGTCGAGGAATTCGACGGTGTGGACGCCGACTTCACGCGCGCCGGAGATCTCCTCGATCTCCCGCAACGGCGCGGCCTGCGCGGGCGGGATCCCGGCGATCCCCGCCTCACCACGCGTGACGAGCAGATAGCGAATGTCCTTGCCCTGCCCCGTCCATCGCGCGACGGCCGCCGCGGCGCCGTATTCGATGTCGTCGGGGTGCGCGACGATCACCAGTCCGCGCTGCCAGTCCTCGGGTACCTGTTCCACACCGCCATGCTAACCACAGCCCACTAACTGATCGGGGTCTTGTCACTCCCCGACATCGCCTTGTACAGCAGATACACCCCGGTACCGATCGCCCCGATCACCAGAATGGGCATCAGCGCCTCGATCAGCGCGCCGAGAATCCAGAACGCGATCACCGCGACCACCACGATGCCGATGACTTTCAAGACCATGACGACTCCTTCGCCTCCTCGGCCGCCGTCCGGCGATCCGACACCTTCGATCCTCCCACCCAGCGACCAATAGATCACCAGGTCAGCGCCGATATCCGGGTGTAGATCAGGGTTCACCCCGAGACCGGAACCACATCCGGGCTACCGTGATCGGCATGGACTACTCGGCGTTGCTGTGCGCGAAGCTCACCGCCTTCGGCGACCTCATCACCCCCGACATCGACCTCGCCACGCCGGTGCCTTCCTGCGGTGACTGGACCTTCTACGACCTCGTCGACCATCTCGGGCGCGGCAATCTGTGGGTGGTGGCCGCGGTGGCCGAGCTGCGTGGCGATTTCGAGGGCGAGCCCGCACCGAAAGACCCGGTGGCCCTGCGGGAGTGGTACGAGTCGAGCGCCGACGCGATAGTGGCTTCGCTGGCCGCGGACGAAGATCAGGAGGCGTGGACGTTCACCCGGACCATGCCGCGCACCGTCGGCTTCTGGCGGCGGCGCCGCGCCCACGAGACGCTCATGCACCTGTGGGACGGCCGGAATGCCCTCGGCAGGGCCGATCCGTTCGACCCTGATCTCGCCGTCGACGGCATCGACGAAGTGTTCGAACTGTTCGCGCCTCGGATGATTCACCGCGGCCTCGCGGTCGAACCGGACGTGGCGCTGCGGGTGCGGGCCACCGACACCGGCAACAGCTGGACCTACGGCACTGGCGAGCCGGTCGCCGAGCTCGCGGGCACCGCGTCGGACCTGTTGCTGGCCCTGTGGGCGCGCAGATCCGCCGATGCGGCGGAGTTCACCTGGAACGGCGACCGCGCCGCGGGTGCGCGGGTACTGGCCGGGCCGCTCGTTCCGTAGGCGAACAACTGACGGCGAGCCGGACAAACGTCCATAATCGGGGCTCACCGCGTGTAGGAGGACTTTCATGGAACCCATCGTCACGATCACGAGCGGCGCGATCCGCGGCCACACCGAGGCCGGCGTCACGCGCTTTCTCGGCGTGCCGTACGCGGCGGCACCGGTCGGGCCGAAACGTTTCCAGCTGCCCGAACCCGCCCCGGCCTGGGATGGGGTACGCGAGGCGACCGAGATGGGCGCCACCTGCGCGCAGACACCGTATCCGGCCTACGCCGACGCGCTGATCGGCAGCGACGGCATCCCCGGCGACGACTACCTCAATGTGAACGTCTGGACGCCCGATCCCGGCGCCACCGGCCTGCCGGTGCTGGTGTGGATCCACGGCGGCGCGTTCACCCGCGGGTGCAACGCGAAGCCGATCTACGACGGGACCGCGTTCGCCCGCGACGGTGTGATCATGGTCGGGATCAACTACCGCCTCGGGGTGTCGGGGTTCGCCGAGATCGAGGGCGCACCGTCGAACCGCGGTCTGCACGACCAGATCTTCGCCCTGCGGTGGGTGCGCGAGAACATCGCCGCCTTCGGTGGCGACCCCGCCAATGTGACGATCTTCGGTGAGTCCGCCGGCGCGATGAGCGTGGCGGCGTTGATCGCCGCACCGCAGACGGCCGGGCTGTTCCGCCGGGCGATCATGCAGAGCGGCAACGGCGTGGTCGCCGCCGATCGGGCGGACGCGCGCAAGGTTTCCGCCGCGCTGGCCGCGGAGCTCGGAATCTCGCCTACCGCAGCAGATTTCGGAAAATTGGGCCCCGCCGAGTTGTGCACCGCGCAGAACGCCGTCGCATTGGCCGTGATGACCGATCCAGATCCCGAGCGGTGGGGTCGATCGGTGATCCAGCTCGGCGGCGGCATCATGAGCCTGTTCCCGGTGACCGACAACGACATCGTCGAAGGCCCACCGACCGAGGTGCTGCGCGCCCACCCGGACCGCGCGGTCCCCCTCATCGCGGGCTCCACCGCCGACGAGTTCCGCTTCTTCACCGTCCCCGCGGGCCTCGCCGCCGCCATCACCGCCGAGACGCTCCCGTTCGTCCTCACCCGCTATGGCATCGATCCCACAGTCGCCCAGGCCTATTCGACCGAGCGGCCCGACGCCACCCCCGCCGAGATCTTCAACGCCGTCATGACCGACCTGACCTTCCGTTCGGGCACCTACGACTTCGCCGCGGCCAACGCCACCACCGCCCCGACCAATGTCTACGAATTCGCCTGGCCGACAGCTCTTCCCGGCCTCGGCGCCTGCCACGTCCTGGAGATCCCCTTCGTCTTCGACACCGTCAAAGACGCCCACTCCCTCACCGGCCCCACCCCACCGCAGTCCCTGGCAGACGAGATGCATGCCGCCTGGGTCTCTTTCGCCACCGATGGCACCGCCGGTTGGGCACCGTTCACCACCGACGAGAAGAACGTCCGAATCTTCGACATCCCGGTGTCTGCCACCGTCACCGACCCCCGCGCCACCGAACTCGACGCCCTACGCACCGCGATCGCCCCGGCCTGACCTCCGGTCGGCACGCCGCGTCCCCGACCGGCGTGCCGACCGATGTGTTCGGGCAATCGCGGTGGTCGGACAGTTCTAGCGGGCCGAATCCGCTCCACCGGCGAGCAAGTCGGGGCCGTGGTCGGCCATGTCGGTCAGGGCCTGGGCCCAGCCGTCGAGGCGGTCGGCGGCTTCGCGCAGGTCGGCGACGATGCCGTTGAACTGGTAGGCCAGGACCGAGGATTCGGGGACGGCGAGGATGCGAGCCGCGGCGGCGACGAGTTGTTCGTATTCGACCACGCCGGTTTCCAAGCGGGCGAGGACGCCGACCACGGTGTTCTTCAGTGCCGCGACGGTGTCGGGGTTGGCCCGGCCGACGGTGTCGGCGGCCTGTTCCATGGCGACCACATCGGCGGCGAGCGCGTGCAGGGCCCCCGCGCCCGAGCTTGCCGTTTCCAGGAGGTCGCGCAGTTCGTCTTCGGGGAGGCGGCGGGTGCGCGCGATCTGGGCACCGAGGTCGTAGAGGGCCCGTTCGGCGCGGAGCAGGCGCTGGATGGGGGCGCGCGCGGCCGAGCGAATGCCAGGCGATCTGCGGGCGACGAAAGCCGCCTGGGGCAGCGGTTTACCCCGCAGCTCGAGATAGCGGCGGGCGGTGATCGCAGTACCGGTGACGAAGGCGATAGCGCCACCACCGATCACCACGACCGCCCAGGCCGGCGCCGAGATCACGGCCAAGCCGACGGCACCGACCGTGGTGATACCGGAAGCGGTACCGAGCTGAAAACTGCGTCTGCGCACCCGCCGTCGACGCCGCAACTCACGTTCGCGGGGGTCGGCCCAGCGCCGCACCGCGACGAGTGCCTGCTCACCGACCCCACGCAGAGTCGCGGGCACCGAGCCGACCTGCGCGGTCGCCGCCGGATCCACGATCTCGACGGCGCGCCGCCTGTTGCCGTTCATCCCCTCATCCTTCCACCGCCCGACCACGCCCCGGGTCTCGATGCCGACCTCCCCAGCCCCGTACGACCCGACCTCGAGGAGGGTCCGCCGCGAAGCGGCGGTTCGCGGCCGGGTCGCCGGTCAGGCACCGCCGCGTAGGCGACGAAGGAGCAAGCAGCGGTGCCTGACCGGCGGCCCGTGGTGGCCGCGAACTCGAGCGCGCCAGCGCTCCAATATTACAGCGCTTGGCCTTTGTTGATGTTGGGCGCCGGTGCGGCCTTGGGCTGCGCCGGGTCGATCGCCGCGTTGGTGTTGCCGGTGGGCAACGCGTCACCACGCATGGAGGCGCGGATCTGCTCGAGCTTGCTGTGCCCGGCCATCTGGACGCTGGCCTGCTGCACCTCCATCATGCGACCCTGCACCGTGTTCTGCGCCAGCTCGGCCGAACCGAGCGCATTGGCGTAGCGACGCTCGATCTTGTCGCGCACGGCGTCCAGGCTGGGCGTGGAGCCCGGCGCGGACAGGGTGGAATCCATCTGCTGCAGCGAGGCCGAGACCTGCTCCTGCATCTTGGCCTGCTCGAGCTGGCTGAGCAGCTTGGTGCGCTCGGCGACCTTCTGCTGCAACATCATCGCGTTCTGCTCGACCGCCTTCTTGGCCTGTGCGGCGGCCTGCAGGGACTGATCGTGCAACACCTTGAGGTCTTCCACCGACTGCTCGGCGGTGACCAGCTGGGCGGCGAACGCCTCGGCGGCGTTGGTGTACTGGATCGCCTTCTCGGTGTCGCCCGCCGCCTGCGCCTGATCGGCCAGGGTGACGGCCTGACGGGCGTTGGCGTTGAGCTTCTCGACCTCGTCGAGCTGGCGGTTCAGCTTCATCTCCAGCTGACGCTGGTTGCCGATCACCGACGCCGCCTGCTGCGACAGCGCCTGATGCTGACGCTGCGCCTCCTCGATCGCCTGCTGGATCTGGACCTTCGGATCCGCATGCTCTTCGATCTTGGAGTCGAAGAGGGCCATCATGTACTTCCAGGCCTTCACGAACGGATTAGCCATCGATTGATCCCGCCTCCATCTGTGCGTCGCTGCAGCGACTGGTGGTACGCGACCGTCACGCACCAGATACGTGCTCATCCTTCACCATGCGGCACCCGGACCGACAGTGGCCGGACCGATCGACGCCTGATTAGAATCTATCCGTTCTCGCCAGCGGTGTGCAGTGTCTCGCGCCTTGT
Source organism: Nocardia sp. A7 (assembly GCF_046549215.1). Taxonomy (NCBI): domain Bacteria; kingdom Bacillati; phylum Actinomycetota; class Actinomycetes; order Mycobacteriales; family Nocardiaceae; genus Nocardia; species Nocardia sp. A7. The sequence goes on from NZ_JAJPWE010000001.1 coordinate 170,953, forward strand.
GCGCACGGTTCGCCGCATCACATTCCCTTCACCAGTACCAGCATCTCGGCCCTCGGCGCCGGGATGACGATGCGGGTGTCTTCGGCGATACCGATCCGCGCGCCCTGCTCGACCGTGGCGGTCGCGGAGGCGGATGCCTCGCCCGCGGCGGGTTCGGCAGGGGGGACGGATTCGGCCGCGGCGGGCTCGCGCTCGGCGGCGGGGCCGGTGAGCGCGGGTTCGCGCGGCGCGGAGCCGTCGGCTCCCGCCATCAGGGTGCTCACGTCCCACAGCACGCGCGAGAGCGGCACGTCGAGTGCCTCGCAGATGCTGGCGAGCAGTTCACTGGAGGCTTCCTTGCGGCCGCGCTCCACTTCCGACAGATAGCCGAGGCTCACGCGCGCCGAGGTCGACACCTCGCGCAGCGTTCGATGCTGGGCGAGACGCGCACGCCGCAGACTGTCCCCGATTGCCTCCCGCAGCAGCGTCATCTCGTTCTCCTCAACCTCGTGTCACCGCCGTAGCGGTGCTCACCTCTTTCTGGCACAACGTCGAGCATGGACCGGTGGTTCCCGAACCGGGCTACTTCATCCTGACCGGCCCGAATTCACACAGCGCAGCAACTCCCGCACCGCACTGTGCACCGCACCGAGTCTGATCGTCCACCGGTCTCCGTGCAGTTTCAACCGGACCACCTCACTGTGCTGTGGACCGGCCAATCCGAGGTATACCGTGCCGACGGGATGCCCGTCCTGGGAATCGGGTCCAGCGACCCCGGTCAATCCGATCCCCCAGTCCGCGCCGCACTGCTCGCGGGCCCCCACGGCGAGCTGTTCGGCGGTCGAGGCGGCGACCGGTCCGTCGGTGCGAAGCAGGTCGTCGTCGACGCGGGCCAGCCGGCTCTTGAGGTCCGTGGCGTAGACGATCAATCCGCCCCGCAGCACCGCGCTCGCGCCGGGAACCCCCGCCACCGTGGCAGCGAGCAGACCTGCGGTGAGCGATTCAGCGGTGGCGACGGTCTGACCTGCCGCGTTCAGGGCCTGGACCAGTTCGGCGACCGGCGCACCGTCGACGAGCGGGTCGCTCACGAGCGCGACCGTCCACCCGCCAGCCACACTCTGCCCGCCTGCCCCACGTAATCCAGGCCGGTGGCCACCGTCAGCGCCAGGGCCAGGTACATCAGCCACATGCCCGCGGTGGCGAACACACCGGACAGCGGCAGCACCAGCAGCGCGATCGCCACCGACTGCACCAGCGTTTTGAGCTTGCCGCCGCGTCCCGCCGGGATCACCCCGCGCCGCACGACCACCAAGCGCAGCAGCGTGATGCTGATCTCGCGGCCGCAGATGACCACCGTGATCCACCACGGCAGATCCCCGAGCACCGAGAGCCCGATCAGCGCCGCTCCGATCAGCGCCTTGTCCGCGATGGGGTCGGCCAGCTTCCCGAAATCGGTGACCAATCCGTATTTGCGGGCCAGTTGCCCGTCGAAGCGGTCGGTGATCGCGGCCAGGCCGAAGACCGCCGCGGCGATGACCCGCCAGCGCGTGTCGTGCCCGCCCTCGGCGAACAGCGCCAGCACGAACAACGGCACCAGCACGATGCGCGCGATCGTCAGCACATTCGCGATATTCAGCAGGGGAACCTGCGTTTCGGGCACCACGTGCATCGGCGTCACCGCGCTCGACCCATGATCGATCTCCTCGGGTCGCACGCTCGCGCTGTGTCTGTCCGGCATACTCGGGCGGCCTACGTGGCTACGCTTGGCTACCGCCTCCGGCCGCTGACCGCTCATGCCCTGCCCTCTCGGCACTCACCGGCACTGCGCCGAAATCCCACGGTTTCGCGAGCTGTTTGCTCGCGCGATCGGTGCCACGTGATCCGGTCGCCGAGCCCGGCGCGATGCGAGGAGCGGAACGACAGGATGTGCGGCACATGTTCAGACTATCGGTAACCGGTCCGACTACTGTGCACCCATGACCTCACGGGGACCCTCGAGCAGTCCTACCAGCGACGCGCCTTCGGCCGCGCCCACTGTGGCGCCTGTTTCCGGTGTGGTCGTCCGACGAGCGCGAACCTCCGATGTCCCCGAGATCAAGCGTCTGGTCGACGAGTACGCGGGCCGCATCCTGCTGGAGAAGAACCTGGTCACGCTGTACGAATCGGTCCAGGAATTCTGGGTTGCCGAGCTCGACGGACAGGTCGTCGGCTGCGGCGCGTTGCACGTGCTGTGGGCCGATCTGGGCGAAGTCCGCACTGTCGCGGTGGATCCCGTCGTCAAGGGCCGCGGGGTCGGCGGCGCGGTGGTCGCGCACCTGATCACCGTCGCCCGCGAACTGCAATTGCAGCGTGTGTTCGTGCTCACGTTCGAGGTGGACTTCTTCGGCAGGCACGGGTTCGTGGAGATCGATGGCACCCCCGTCACCGCCGAGGTGTACGCGGAGATGTGTCGCTCCTACGACACCGGTGTCGCCGAGTTCCTCGACCTCAGCTTCGTCAAGCCCAACACCCTCGGCAACACCCGCATGCTGCTCACCCTGTAGAAATCCCTCGCGAGAAAGTGATCGACTGTGCCGATCTTCGCCGTCCACTACACCTATTCCGAGTCCACCGCGGCCGACCGCGCGACCAACCGCCCTGAGCACCGCGGCTGGTTGAACGCGCTCGTCGACGCGGGCACGGTGCTCACCAGCGGCCCCTACCCCGACGGTTCGGGCGCGCTGCTGCTGTTCCGGGCCGAGGACGCGCCCTCGCTGACCGACCTGCTCACCGACGATCCGTTCGCGAAGCTCGGCCTGATCGACGCCGTCCGCGTGGTCGAATGGCTGCCGGTGATGGGCGCCTTCGCCGAATAGTCGTTCGCACAGACGGCACTGCCCGGAACCACAACGGTTCCGGGCAGTGCCGCGTTCGGACGAGGGGTTCAGGCGTTGGTGCGGCGGGTGCGCAGCAAGCTGGCCACCGTCGCGATGACCAGAATGCCGATGATCACGCTCAGCGAAACCGCCGTGGAGATCTCCGGGACGCTCACGTGCTCGCCGCCGTTAATGAACGACAGCGTGTTCTCGTGCAGCGCGTGCAGCACCAGCTTCACACCGATGAACGCCAGAATCGCGGCCAGACCGTAGGACAGGTACACCAGGCGATCGAGCAGCCCGCCGATGAGGAAGAACAGCTGACGCAGACCCATCAACGCGAAGGCGTTGGCGGTGAACACCAGGTACGGCTCTTCAGTGAGACCGTAGATCGCCGGGATCGAGTCCAGCGCGAACAGCAGGTCGGCGAAACCGATGGCCAGCAGCGCGAGCAGCAGCGGGGTCAACACGCGTTTGCCGTTGATCCGGGTGATGAGCTTGTCACCGTCGTACTCGTCGGTGGTCGGCAGGAACCGCTTGGCCAGCGAGACGATGTAGCTGTCGCGCTTTTCCTCGTGTTCGGCCTCGTGCCCGCTCTCGCGCAGCAGATTGATCGCGGTATAGATCAGGAACGCGCCGAACAGGTAGAACACCCAGCTGTAAGCGCTGATCGCGGCCGCGCCGACCGCGATGAACACACCGCGCATCACCAGCGCCAGCACGATGCCGATCAGCAGCACCTTCTGCTGGTAGATCCGCGGCACAGCGAAGGTGCTCATGATGATGAGGAAGATGAAGAGGTTGTCGACCGAGAGAGCTTTCTCGGTGACGAAGCCCGCGTAGTACTCCCCCGCGAAGGTACCGCCCCACTTCCAGGCGACGAACAGGCCGAACAGCAGCGCCAAGCTGATGTAGACGGCCGACCAGATGCCCGATTCCTTGAAGGTGGGCTCGTGCGGGGTGCGCACGTGGGCGTAGAAGTCGAAGACGAACAGGCCGAGGATCACCAGTCCGGTGATCACCCACTCGAGCGTGGTCACCTGCATGTGGTGGTCCGATCGATGAAGTTCATGTCGTCCATCATGCCCGAATTGTCCGTTTCAGTTAGCTTGCAGAACGATTGCTCGCCATGATTTCACACACACCGGCGGTCGCGCACACGCCGCGCACACGAAAAAGCGCTGTCGCGGCGTCCTCGCCCGCTGCTACCGTCACCGCATCATCGGCGACGACACACACCCGAGAGGAGCGAGCCGTGTACGAATCCACCGCGCAGATCCAGCGCCGAACCGCGATGCACCGGCTCCGCCCCGGTGTAGTGATGTCGGGTACCAGCCTCGCGCGCGCCCGCTTCACCGCCTGAACTGGCGATCGCCGCCCGACCCACCTTTCGGGCATGTCGATGACCATGAGCCGTGCCAGGTCCCTCCTCGTTCGTCGCCGCCTGCTTCCGGCACGGTCAGAGCAAACCAGGGGACGGCGTTACTCGTCGTCGGACGCGCCCGGATCACCGCCACGAATCGACCACAGCAAACCGTCGAGCTCATCGGGCTTGATCAGCACGTCGCGCGCCTTGGAGCCCTCGCTGGGCCCGACCACACCGCGCGTCTCCATCAGGTCCATCAACCGGCCGGCCTTGGCGAAGCCGACCCGCAGCTTGCGCTGCAACATCGAGGTCGAACCGAACTGTGAGGTGACCACCAACTCCACCGCCTGCAGCAGCACATCCATGTCGTCGCCGATATCGGGATCGACGTCCTTGATCTCACCCGCCTTGGCCGCGGTGACGCCCTCCTGATACTCGGGCTCGGCCTGGGTCTTGCTGAATTCGACGACGGCCTGGATCTCCTCGTCGGAGATGAACGCGCCCTGCAGGCGGGTCGGCTTGCCCTGCCCCATCGGCAGGAACAGGCCGTCGCCCATGCCGATCAGTTTCTCCGCACCCGGCTGGTCAAGGATCACGCGCGAATCGGTGAGCGAGGAGGTGGCGAAGGCCAGTCGCGAGGGCACATTGGTCTTGATCAGACCGGTCACCACGTCCACCGACGGTCGCTGTGTGGCCAGCACCAGGTGGATGCCCGCGGCACGCGCCTTCTGAGTGATCCGCACGATCGCGTCCTCGACGTCGCGCGGGGCGGTCATCATCAGGTCGGCGAGCTCGTCGACGATGGCCAGGATGTAGGGGTAGGGCCGGTAGACGCGTTCGCTACCCAGCGGGGCGGTGATCTTGCCCGAGCGCACATTCTTGTTGAAATCGTCGATGTGGCGGACCTTGTTGGCCTGCATGTCCTGGTAGCGCTGTTCCATCTCCTCCACCAGCCAGGCCAGCGCGGCGGCGGCCTTCTTGGGCTGGGTGATGATGGGCGTGATCAGATGCGGAATGCCCTCGTACGGCGTGAGCTCCACCATCTTCGGGTCGATCAGGATCATCCTGACCTCCTCGGGGGTGGCCCGGTGCAGCAGCGAGATCAGCATCGAGTTCACGAAACTCGACTTACCCGAACCGGTGGAACCGGCCACCAGCAGGTGCGGCATCTTGGCCAGATTCGCCGAGACGAACTCGCCCTCGATGTTCTTGCCGAGGCCGATCACCAGCGGATGGTGGTCGTTGCGGGTGTGCGGCGACTTCAGGACGTCGGCCAGGCGCACCAATTCGCGGTCGGCATTGGGCACTTCGATACCCACGGCCGACTTACCGGGGATGGGCGCGAGCAGGCGCACGTTCTCGGTGGCGACGGCGTAGGCGAGGTTGCGGGCCAGCGCGGTGATCTTCTCGACCTTGACGCCAGGACCGAGCTCCACCTCGTAGCGGGTGACCGTCGGGCCACGCACGAAGCCGGTGACGGCGGCGTCGATCTTGAACTGCACCAGCACCTCGGTGATCGCCTCGATCATCGATTCGTTGGCCGCGGAACGTTTCTTTGGCGGATCGCCGTCGAGCAGCAGCGTCAGCGGGGGCAGTATGTAGTCGCCGTCGACGACGCGGTCGGTGACGAACTCCGGTTCCGGTGGCGGCGGCGGGGTCTGGTCGACCGGCTTGACCACCGGCCGCTTGCGCGCCGGTTTCGGGGCGGGTGCGGGTGCGGGTGCGGGCGGTTCGTCGATCGGTTTGGCGTCGCGCAGCGGTGGTTCGCCCAGCGACTCGGTGACCGCGTCGGAGCCGGCGAACTCCTCGGGCGGGTAGCTGTCGTCCGGGTTGCGGCGACGGGTTCGGTTGCGGTGCACCGGAAATCCGTCGGCGTCGTAGTTGGCCGGATCGTAAGGGTCGGTGTCGTCGGCGTATTCGCCGAGACCGAAGTACTCGCGCAGCCGCGTCGGTACCTCGCGCACAGTGGTGCCGGTGAGCAACAACACACCGAACATCATGGCCAGCAACAGGATCGGTAGCGCGAGCCACGGCGTGAGGCCCCGGCCGAGCGGACCGCCGATCGCGTAGCCGAGTGCGCCCGCCGCTGTGGCGCGACCGTCCGCGTCGGTCGGCGAACCGGCCGCCAGGTGCCACACCCCCAGCGTGGGGAGCACCACGAGCAGCCCGCCCAGGACCAGCCGCGGCCGGATCTCCGGATGCGGTTCGGTGCGCATCAGCACCACCGCGAGCGCGACCAGCAGAATCGGTGCCAGCACGGCCGCGGAACCGGCTATCGCCCGCACGACGTCTTCGAGGAAACGACCGACCGGTCCGCCCGCCGAGAGCCACATCGCGGCGGCGATGATCGCGCTCAACGCGATGAGTGCCAACCCGATTCCGTCGCGGCGGTGCCCGTGGTCGAGTTCGCCCGCTCGGCTCAACGTGCGGGTAGTAGCACCGAGACCGCGCGCCAGCATGGTCCAGCTACTGCCGATACCGCGTCCGATCACGGCCAGCGGTGCGGTGTTGGACGCGCGTTTGACCGGCCTGCGCACGGGCGTGGTACGCCCACGCGGGGGCGGTGTCGCGCGCGGTGTCGCCGAACGAGACCGCGCCGCAGAAGTGCGCCCCCTGGTCGATCCCGCCCGCGCACGAGAGGTCGTGGTGCTGCGGGACTTACCTGCCATGACCTCAGGCTAGCCGCTCCGGCACCGCTGAGACCATCCGCAACACTGGTCCCACCCCGCCCACCGGGGTGATCCGGCCCGGATGCGCAGGTCGCAGCGCCCCGGTCAGCACGGGGATTTCTCGCGGGGAACAGCGTTTCGCGGGCGGCGAACTTATCGAATCCTTGCCGATCGCCCCTCTTTCGAGCGTTCTGGGCCCGCAGCGCTGGCGCGAGCACCAGCCCGGTCGGTACTTTGACAGCGCTCTATCGGGTCGTCGACCCGTGCTTATGAAGGGGAAGCTACAAGTGAAGAGACTGCTCACCAGCGCGGCTGTGCTGGGCGCCGCCACCGTGGCCATGTTCGCGGGGCACATCGCACCGGCACACGCACAGGCCGACAACTACGGCGCACTCGCGCTGTCGCGTAACGGCGCATCCAGCATCACCGCCAATTACGACAGCTACGCGGCGGCCGAGTCGGCGGCGATCAATGGCTGCCAGCGCAGCGGCGGGGGCGCCGGTTGTGACGTGAAGGTGTCGTGGCGCAACGGATGTGGCGCACTCGCCGAATCGCGTCGCTCCTACAGCTGGGCGTCGGCGCCTTCGCTGCGTGAGGCCAAGCGCAACGCGATCAACGCCAACCGCGGCGGCGCCGCCAGCATCATCAACTGGAACTGCACCGCGGGCTACGGGCTGTAAGTCGCCGGCGACCCGCCGGAGAATCGCTCCGGCGACACATTTTATTTTGGGGAGATCAGTGAACAATCGCATGTTCAGAACAGCGGCCGCCCTGGCGGTGGCCGTCGCCGCGTTCGGCTCGGCCGCGTGCAGCAGCAGCGACGAGCCTGCCTCGGCCGCGCCGACGACGACCGCGGGCGCCGGATTCGAGGACGGCAAGAAGGTCGACGGCACCCAGGAGGGTGACGCACCGATGACCACCACCGTGCCGAACCTGCCCGCGCCGACGGTCGAGGAACTCAACGCCCGCCTCGACAAGGCGCTCGCAGGCCAGCTGACCGACGACGAGAAGGCCACCTTCATCGAGGACGCCGAGCGCGACCCGTACCTGGTCGACAAGTTCGTCGAGGCCGCGAAGAAGAACAATGTCAAAGCAAAGATCACCAGCGTCGGCACACCGGCTGACGGCAAGGTGACCGCACCCGCCGACGTCACCATCGACGGCACCCCGGTCAAGGGTGCGACGGTGGAATTCGTGGCAGCCGAGGGCGGCTGGCGCGTGTCACACGAGTTCACCTGCAACATCGTGAAGTCGGCCCAGCTCGACTCCGCGGCCTGCCAGGCCTGAGCAACTGTAGGCAGATAACCGAAAACCGCTGGGCGACCATGTCGCCCAGCGGTTTTCGTGTCTTCGACCGATCAGACGGCGACGACCGTCGGCACGATCATCGGGCGACGACGGTAGACGTCGGCGACCCAGCGGCCCACCACCCGGCGCACGCCCTGGGCGATGCGATGGGTGTCGGTGATGCCCTCACCGGCCAGGCGCAGCAGCTCCGCCTCGACCAGTTCGTTGGCGCCGTCGAGCGCGGTGCGGTCGTCGGAGAAGCCGCGCCCGTTGAGCTCGGGCGTGCTGACCGGCTTGCCGGTGGTCGAGTCGATGACGATGGTGATGGAGATGAAACCACCCTCACCCAGGACCAGGCGGTCCGACAGGGTCGATTCGCCGACGTCACCGACCGACAGGCCGTCGACGTAGACGTGCCCGACCGGCACGCGGCCGACGATGGAGGCGATACCGTCGACCAGGTCGACCACCACACCGTCCTCGGCGAGCATGACCCGTTCCTCGGGCACACCGGTCGCCACGGCCAGTGCGGCGTTGGCGCGCAGGTGCCGCCACTCGCCGTGCACGGGCATCGCGTTGGTCGGACGCACCGCGTTGTACAGGTACAGCAGCTCACCCGCGGAGGCGTGCCCGGAGACGTGCACCTTGGCGTTCTGCTGGGTGATCACGGTCGCGCCGAGCCGGGCCAGGCCGTTGACCACGGCGAACACCGAGTTCTCGTTACCGGGGATCAGCGAGGACGCCAGCACCACCAGGTCGTCGGCGCGGATGTTGATCTGGCGGTGCTCACCGCGCGCCATGCGCGAGAGCGCCGACAGCGGCTCGCCCTGGGAACCGGTGGAGATCAGCACCAGGCGGTTGCCGGGCAGGTTCGCGGCCTGGTCGAGGGTGACCACGACATTGTCGGGGACCGTCAGGTACCCGAGGTCCTGGGCGATCTCCATGTTGCGGACCATCGAGCGGCCGACGAAGCAGACCTTGCGGTTGTACTTCTGCGCGACGTCGACAACCTGCTGGATGCGGTGCACGTGGCTGGCGAACGAGGCCACGATGACGCGGTTGGTGGCCTTGCCGATGACATTGTCGAGCACGCCACCGATCTCGCGCTCGGGGGTGACGAAGCCGGGGACCTCGGCATTGGTGGAGTCGACCAGGAACAGGTCGACGCCCTCGTCGCCAAGGCGCGAGAACCCGGCCAGGTCGGTGAGGCGACCGTCGAGGGGCAGCTGGTCGAGCTTGATGTCACCGGTGTGCAGCACCACGCCCGCCGGGGTGCGGATGGCGACGGCGAGCGCGTCGGGGATCGAGTGGTTGACCGCGAAGTACTCGAGCTCGAACGGGCCGTGCACCGTGGTCTCGCCCTCGGCGACCTCGCGCAGCTTGGGCTGCAGGCGGTGCTCACGTGCCTTGGCCGCGACCAGGGCGAGGGTGAACTTGGCGCCGATCACCGGGATGTCCTGGCGCAGGCGCAGCAGGAACGGCACGGCTCCGATGTGGTCCTCGTGGCCGTGGGTGAGCACGACGGCGACGACGTCGTCCATCCGGTTCTCGATGGGCCCGAAGTCCGGCAGGATCAGGTCGACGCCGGGCTGCTGGTCCTCGGGGAACAGCACACCGCAGTCGACGATCAGCAACTTGCCGCCGTATTCGAAGACGGTCATGTTGCGACCGATCTCGCCGATACCGCCGAGTGCGAACAGTCGAAGACCGTTCTTCACCAGCTTCGGCGGCGCGCCCAACTTGTCGTGGGCGGCCTTCTCGCGCGGCTCGGCGACCGGCGCGGCGCCGCGACCGCGACCACCGCCCTGCCTGCCACGGCCGCCGCCGCGGGACTGCTCGGCCGCGGGCTTGGTCTTGGCTTCGGCCTGCTTGGCCTTGGCTTCGGTGACCGGCTTGGTCCTGGCGCGGCGGGGCGCGGCCTTCTTCGCGGTCACCGACTCTTCGGCGACGCCGCGCAGATCGGTGTCCACCGCGGCGGCACCGGCCAGATTCGCCTCGGCGACAACCTCGGCGATCGGTTCGGCAATGGCCGATTCCTGCGCCGCGGGGGCAGCCTGCACACTCTCCACAGGTATCGGCTCGGGCGCACCGGCGGCACGCGATGCCGCACGGCGACGGGGCTTACGGGCTACGGGTTCGGTCATGCCGACACCCCCGCTGCCTGCAGGTCGAGCATCAGTTCCTCCAGTTGTGCCTGCGTCGGCATCAGCTGGGGCAACCGGGGCTCACCTACGTCGATGCCGAGCAATCGGAGTCCTCCCTTACACATCGCCACACCTCCCAGGCGGGTCATGGCCGCATACAGCGGCAGTAGTGTCGCGTTGATCTCTCGCGCCCTGGCCACGTCACCGGTGGTGTAGGCCTGATGGATCTCGCGCAGTCGGTCCGGCACGAGGTGGCCGATGACGCTGATGAACCCGATCGCACCGACCGAGAGCCAGGGCAGATTCAGTCCGTCGTCACCGGAGTAGAAATCCAGATCGGTGGTCGCGATGAGATCGGCTCCGGAGACGAGATCGCCCTTGGCATCCTTCACCGCGACGATGTTGGGATGCTCGGCAAGGCGCCGGATCGTGTCGATGGCGATAGGCACCACCGACCTCGGTGGAATGTCGTACAGGGTGATCGGCAGCGCAGTGGCGTCGGCGACCGCGGTGAAGTGCGCGATCAGGCCTTCCTGGGTGGGCCGCGAGTAATACGGCGTCACGACGAGCAGACCGTGCGCGCCCGCGTTCTCCGCGGCACGCGCCAGTTCGATCGAATGCGCGGTGTCGTAGGTACCCGCGCCCGCGACCACGGTGGCCCGGTCGCCGACACCGTCGACGACCGCGCGGAGCAGATCAACCTTCTCGGTTTCGGTCGTGGTCGGCGACTCACCGGTTGTTCCCGAGATGATCAGCAGGTCGACCCCACGGTCGACCAGGTGTGCCGCCAGTGCGACACCGGCATCGACGTCGAGCTTGCCCGCAGCGCTGAAGGGGGTCACCATCGCGACACCGACCGTGCCGGACGCGCGCAGCTCCGTTGGCGTCGATTCACCGTTCGTCATGGTCAGAAAGGCTACCCGGTCGCCGGATGCGCCTCGACACCCTAGCGCCCGAAGCGGCTGCCGGTGGGTAGCTTTCACCTTGCGTGATGTCATGAATGACGTCACACTGATGTCATGGATCTGAATGCTCATACCGCGCGGTTGCGCGAGGAACTGATCGCCGCCGCGGCACTCGGCGACGAGAAAACGCAGGCCACCGCCGCCGCCCTCGCCGCGGCGGTGGAGAGTTCGAGTCGGCTGGTGTTGCTCTCGGCGCTGTCGGAACTGGCCGCCGAGATCAGCACCGAACTCGGCGACCGCACCGTGCACGTCCGACTGGAAGGCACCGAGGCGAAGGCCGACGTGCGCAAGAACACCCCGCCCGGGGCGGAGGAACCGCAGACTTTCGAGGAGATGACCGGCGACATCAGCCGGGTCACCCTCCGTTTGGTCGAACAATTGAAGTCGAAGGCCGAAGAGGCGGCCCAGCAGAACGGCCAGTCACTGAACTCCTGGCTGTCCGGCGCCGTCAGCGGGGCGTTGAAGGATCAGATGCGCGGCTACGGCGGCAAGGGCTGGTGAGCGCCGCCGACGACGTCGCGATCACAGCAGCGGGGCGAGATCGCCGCGCTCGCCGATAACGACTTCGTCGAGTTCGAGCCAGTCAGCCATTTCCCGCAGCGCCCCACGTAATGCCTGGGCGGTCTCGGCGGTCGCGTGGCCGGGTTCGGCGAACGCCGCGGGGGCCAGCAGTCGGCCGGTGGCGCGTTCGGCGCGCAGATCCACCCGGCCGACGAGCTTGCCGTCCACGAGCAACGGGAAGACGTAATAGCCGTGCACCCGTTTGGGTTCCGGGGTGTAGATCTCGATCCGGTAGTGGAAATCGAAGACCCGCTGGGTGCGCGGGCGGAAGAAGATCAGCGGATCGAACGGGCACAGCAGCGCGGTGCCGGTGATCCGGCGCGGGGTGGCGGCCTCCGCGTGTAGGTAGGCGGGCGCGTCCCAGCCGTCGACATCGACCGGGAGCAGTTCGCCCGCGTCGACCAGGTCGGCGATGGCCGGTGCGCTCTGTCGGCGCGCCAGGCGGTAGTAGTCGCGCAGGTCGGCCTCGGTGCCGATCCCGAGGGCGCGGCTGGACCGGCGGATCAACTCGCGCACGGCGTCTTCCTCCCCGATCTCACGATCCAGGACATCGGCGGGGACTACCCGTTCGGTGAGGTCGTAGTGGCGGGTGAACCCGACCCGGCGCGCGGTGGACAGCTCACCCGCGGCGAAGAGCTGCTCACAGATCATCTTGGTGTCGCTCAGGTTCCACCAGGTCCCCTTCGCGCGCGGCTTGTCCAGTTCCAGATGCCGTTCGATCTCCCCCGCGCTCGCCGCGCCCACCTCGGTGACGACATCGAGAATGTCCTTGCCCAGCGTCGGATTGCGTTCGACGACCTTGCGCATCCCCGACCAGCGCCCGTGCCGGTACTCCGCCATCCGCCAGCGCATCAACGGCCAGTCGGCAACCGGGATCAGCGCGGCCTCGTGCGCCCAGTACTCCACCAGCCCCCGGCGAGCCTTCGCGCTGTCACTCCAGGCGGCGCCGTCGAGCAGACTGCGATCGTAGGGGCCGATCCGGCTGAACACCGGCGCGTAATGCGCGCGAACAACCGCCGATACCGAATCTATCTGCAGCAGACGGGTTCTGGCGACCACATCGAGCACCGCCCGGCGCTTCGGGTTGGTCGGCCGGCGCTTGCCGAAGCCCTGCGCGGCCAGTGCCGTTCGACGGGCCTGCGCCGCATTCATCCGCTGCATGGCCTCAGCCTGGCACAGGGGTCCGACAGGTTTCGGCCCTCAGGTAGAGACCTGAACCGCACCCGCGGTGTCGATCTCGGTCCGCCGATCCCCGCCCGGCGCGGCAGCGAGCACGGTCGCCACCCAGCGCCTGCCGACCGGCAGCACCCGCACGGTCACCGAACCGGCTCCGGCCATGTCGAGCTCGGCCACCGCGGCCTCGATCACGTTGTGGCGCACCCATTCCGGCACCCCGCGGAAGCCGCCGTCGTCGAGCAGGGTCACCTCTACCCCGCGCGATCGCGCCCCGCGCGCCGCGGCGCTGAGCCGCTCGGTGACCAGCTGCGGCGCCCGCAACCCGTCGCGCAATTCCGCTTCGAGCAGCCTGCACTGTTCTCGTTCGGTGTCGGTGAGCTCGATCCCGGCGGCGATGCGGGACAGCAGCGGCCCCGCCACCCGATCGAGCGCCCCCAGCTGACGGTCACGCTCGGCATTGGCGGCGGCCAACGCGGCCTCCGTCGCCGCCCGCCGGTTGGCCTCGCTGCGCAGCTCCCGCAGCGAACGCTGCGTGGGTCGCACGATGGACATGAACACGGTCACCGCGCCGACGGTGGCCACCGGTGTCAGCGCACGCACCACGGTCTCGGGAGACCAATCGGTGAACACACCCATCGTGATCAGCACCGTCGCGGCCGCCGCCACCCCCAGCCACGCCGACACGATCCGCCCGCGCAGCACCAGCATCGCCAGCAGATACGACGTCGGATAGGCGGTCCACAGCTGGTGGGAGAACCCCGACGCGTTCTCGAGGTACGGCACGGTCAGCGCCATCGCCGCGGGTCCCGCGCAGGCCACGAAGACCGTGGCGGGCCACGGCAGCGGATCCACCGGGAACACCAGGACAACCAGCGCCGCCACGCTCATCAACACCAGCGCGGCGGTCGCGGCCGCGTACGGCGCGATATCGAAGTTCACCCGCAGGTACATCACGATGGTGGCTTCGAAGATCACCACGAACAGCCATGCGGTGCCGTCGCTGAGCCCGAACAGATCGCGCATCGCGAAAGGTAGATCACGATCGGCCATCAACTCCCCCACATCAGAGTCACCACGGTTCCCGCGCCCGGCGCCGATTCCACGAATGCCGCGCCACCGGCGAGCGCGCGCATCCGACCGAGGATGCTGCCCGCGATCCCCATCCGATCGGCCGAGACCCGCGCCGGGTCGAACCCGGCCCCGTCGTCGGACAACACGACCCGGATCCCGCCGGTCGCGATGGTGACCGCCACACCGCGCCGTACGGTGCGACCGGCGACGTCGGCGTGGCGCAGGCTGTTGCGCACCGCCTCCGACAGCGCGGCCCCGAGCACCTGCGCGGCCTCGATCGGCAGGCACAGATCGCCCGCGCGCCGCGAGGACACCTGCACCGGGACCTCGGACTGCACCTCGCGCACCGCCTCACGCAGGAATTCGATCGTGGCGGCGGCGTCGAGGTGGTCGATCTCGGGCGCGGTCCGCGACAGCTCGAGCTGTTCGAGGGTGCGCGCGGCCTGGTTGCGCAGCACCGCCGAGGACTGCTGCGCGCGCGAGGCCTCCAGCAGCGTGGAGAGCACCGCGTCATGGATGAGCGCCGCGAAACGCGCGCCCTCGCGCTGCCTGGCCGAGGTCGCCGCGACCGCCGCCGCCCTGCTGCGCTGCCGGACCGCCTCGCGATCGACACGCTCGGCGGCGGCCCTTGCGTACACCACACACCACAGGAACAGCGCGGCCACGCCGAGGCCCCTGGTGATGTCGCCGAGCAGGGCCCATGTCGAACTGTCGGGCACCACACAGGCATTCGACACGCTGGTCGCCACCGCGAGCAGGGCACCGAAGGCGGCCGCACCACGTCGCGACCACGCGAGCCCCGCGGCCATCACGCCGACGGCGAGGCCACGATAGGGCCAGGAGGCGAACGAACCGATGTGCACGACCGAGTACACAAGCGGCGTGACCAAGGTCGCCGCGAGATAGCACCCGGCAGCCGCGGCGGCCGTGCGCCGGATCGCGGTGACGGGGCCGCGCGCCGACACGATCGCCAGCACCCCGAACAGCAGATAAGCGGAGATCAGATGCAGTTCCGGCCACACCGACCGATTGATCGGCTGCACCAGCACCGCGGGCAGTTCCAGCACCATCACGATCATCGCGCCGGTGCCGATCACCAGCCCGAGCCTGCGCAGGATCTGGTCGGTCGCCGCCCGCGAGAACTCCACGTCGCCGACCTGTGCGGACGCCGTCGCGACCGCGAGATCACTCACGTGCGCTGCTGCCTCTCCGGCACGGGCAGCCAGCCGTCCTCGACGGCCCGTTTGTACAGATCGGTCTTGGTCGGGGCGGGGCGGCCCGCGTCGGCGTATTTCTGCCGGATGCGGCCCAGGTAGTCGTTAACGGTCTGTTCCGACAGTCCGGTCAGCCGGGCCACCCGCGAGGCCTTCTCCCCCGAGGCGTACAGCATCAGCACTTCCTCCTGACGCGGGCTGAGGCCGACGTCGGACAGCTTCGGATCGCCGTCGATGGCGGCGGCCCAGTCGGTGGTCACCACCTGCTCTCCCGACGCGGCCCGGCGCACCGCCTCGACCACCGTCGCCACGCTCTCGGACTTGCGCAGCACACCCAGCACACCCGCCTTGGCGGCCGAGCGGACCAGGAAGGCATTGTCGGCGCCGGTGAACACGAGCACCTCGATGCCGCGTTCGCGCAGCGCGGTGACATTGTCCTCGGGCGTCGACCCGTCGGGCAGCCGCAGATCCAGGACGACGAGATCGAGGTCGGTGGTCTCGGCGAGCAGCCCGGCGACGGATTCCGCCACCGCCACCAGCTCCAGATCGGGTTCGGGACCGAGCATGGCCGCCAACCCGATCGCCACGGACTCGTGATCCTCCACCAGCCCGACCCGTCGCACCGTGCGTGCCTGCTGCAACTCGCTCACCGACCACTCCCCGTCCTCGAACACCCACCGCGGCCAGCCCGCAACACTTCGGTCTCGAGTTCTACCGCATCCCGAGCCCGCGTGTCAGCCCACCAAAATTCGGGGCGCGGACGCCTCAGTGCATCAGACCTGCGGCGATGGTCGCACCGAGTTCCCAGCATTTCTCCAGATCGGCCTTGCTCGGCGGTCCAGACACCACGACCGCCTCGGCGGCGCGCTGCCAGCCCAGCCCGGTGGTGATCCGCTCCACGCTGCTCTCGGCGCCTTCGGTGCCCTCGTTGCCGTGCAGGTAGAGGCCGTAGGGGCGCCCGCCGGTCGAGTCGAGGCACGGGTAGTAGATCGTGTCGAAGGCGTGTTTGAGCGCGCCACTCATGTAGCCGAGGTTGGCCGGGGTACCGAGTAGGTAGCCGTCGGCTTCGAGCACGTCGACGGCGGTCACCGCCAGCGCGGCCCGGCGGACCACCTCGACCCCCTCGATCTCCGGGTCGCTCGCGCCGGCCAGGACCGCTTCGAACATCGCCTGGGTGTGCGGCGATGGGGTGTGGTGGATGATCAGCAACCGGGCCATGGGCTCGCTACTCTCCTGGGTCGCGTTCCAGTTTTTCCAGTGCCACCGCGCGGCGCATGGTGTCGCGGGCGCGGCCGCGGTCGCCCGCGTAGTCGTAGGCGCGGGCGAGCCGGTAGGAGGAGCGCCAGTTGTCCGGGTCGGCTTCCCATTCGGTCTTGATTCGGTTGAACAGGTCATCGGCCGCGGCGCGTTCGATGCGGCCGGAGGGTCGGCGCGGCAGTTCCGAGGTGTCGACCTCTAAGCCTTCCTCGTGGATGCGCCGGGCCAGGCGTTGATGGGCGAACGCCGCGCTCAAAGTCGCCCACAGGATCCAGATGCCGACGACCGGTAGCAGCAGCATGCCGATGCCGATCGCGATCCCCGCGAACCCGCCGTCGGCGATGTAGGCGATGGCAAGTCCGCCGAGCCGGACGAAGTAGAACAGCAGCGCGACGACCAGAAAGGCCACGACCGCAACGGTTTTCATGACCTGTCGATCAGGTCGCTGCGCGGCGGAATTACTCACAGATCCAGGAACGGGTCGAGCCCGACGGTCAGACCCGGCCGCCCCGCGATCTCGCGCACCCCGAGCAGCACGCCCGGCGCGAACGAGGACCGGTCGATGGAGTCGTGGCGGATGGTCAGCGTCTCGCCCTGGGTGCCGAACAGCACCTCCTGATGGGCGACGAGCCCGGCCAGTCGCACCGAGTGCACCCGCACCCCGTCGACGTCGGCGCCGCGGGCACCCTCGAGTTCGGTGGTGGTGGCGTCGGGGCTGATCCCGACCCCGGCCGCGGCGCGGGCCGCGGCGATCACCGCGGCGGTGCGGTAGGCGGTGCCAGAGGGCGCGTCGGCCTTGTTCGGGTGGTGCAGCTCGATCACCTCGACCGAGTCGAAGAACCGCGCGGCCTGCTCGGCGAACCGCATCGACAGCACGGCCCCGATGGCGAAGTTCGGCGCGATCAGCACCCCCACCTCGGGTCGCTGTGCCAGCTGCCCGCGCACCTCGGCGAGGCGGACCTCGTCGAAGCCGGTGGTGCCGACGACCGCGTGGATTCCGTTCTCGATCAGGAACTTCAGGTTGCCCATCACCACGTCGGGATGGGTGAAGTCGACGACCACCTGGGTACCGGCCGCGGTGAACGTCTCGAGCGCGTCACCCTTGTCGACCTGTGCGACCAGCTCCAGATCAGGTGCCGCCTCCACCGCCGCGCAGATCGCCTGCCCGACCTTGCCGCGTGCTCCGAGCACTCCGACCCGAATGGTCACCGCATCTCCTCGTCCTCGACTGGCGCTTGCTCGTCGAAGCCTATCGAGCACCCGACACGGCCGCGGCGCCGACCTCACCCCATCCGACCGGGCGAGGCATCAGTCGAAGACGATGACCTGGCGCAGCGCCGCACCCGCCGCGAGGTCGTCCATCGCCTGGTTCACCTGGTCGAGTCCGATGCGCGCGGAGACGAGCCGCTCCAGCGGCAGCTTGCCCGCGCGCCACATCCGCACGTATTCGGGGATGTCGCGGTCGGGGACCGCGGAGCCCAGGTAGCTGCCGATGATGGTGCGGCCCTGGGCGACCAGGGTCAGCGGGGAGATCGTGGCGGTGGCGGTAGGGGCGGGCAGGCCGACCGTCACGGTGACGCCGCCGGGTGCCGTTGCGGCAACCGCGGTTTCGAACGCGCGCACGTTGCCCGCCGCTTCGACCACCACGTCGGCCACCAGCCCCTGCTCGGCGATCTCGCCCGGCGTGCAGGCCACGCTCGCACCGAATTCGCGGGCGAGCGCGAGCTTTTCGGCAACGGTGTCGACGGCGATCACCTCACCGAGGCCGAGCGAGACCGCGACGAGCACGGCCGCCATCCCCACCCCGCCGAGCCCGACCACCATGATCCGTTCTCCCGCACCGGGTTTCGCCGCGTTCAGCAGCGCGCCGCCGCCGGTGAGGACCGCACAGCCGAGCACCGCCGCCACCTCGGGCGGCACGTCGTCGTCGACCGGCACCACCGAACGCCGATCCACCACCGCGTGCGTGGCGAACCCCGAAACACCCAGGTGGTGCTGCACGAGCTCGCCGTCGCGGGTGAGCCGTCGCCCGCCGCCGAGCAGTTCGCCCGCGTTGTTGGCCACACTGCCCGGCCCGCACGGGGTGCGCCCGTTGCTCGCGCAGCCCGCACAGTCACCGCAGCGCGGCAGGAACGTCATCACGACTCGCTGCCCGAGCGACACATCGGTGACACCGGCGCCCACCGACTCGACGATGCCCGCGGCTTCGTGGCCGAGCAGCATCGGCACCGGGCGCACCCGATTGCCGTCCACCACGGACAGATCCGAATGGCACAGCCCGGCCGCTTCGATGCGCACCAGCAATTCGCCCGGACCCGGTTCGGCCAATTCCAGGTCGCACACGGTGATCGGCTGCGAATCGGCGAACGGCGCCGGGTCGGCGATCCGTTCCAGAACGGCTCCACGAATCTTCATGCTCGCGACGCTACCGCGAGCGCCCTTTACAGGTTCCGGGATCTGTCGCTAACCTCGATCTCGGTGATGGTGCTCCTGTCGGCCGCCTCGTACCGAGCCCAGGGTCGGCGCCATCACGAACAAGGAGAAATCCCCTGTCAGTGCAGTTCAATCACACCATTGTCGGATGTCACGATAATCGGGAAACCGCCGAGTTCTGGGCGGACATCCTCGGGTTGGACATAGGAAAAGAGTGGGGGCCGTTCATTCCGATCGCCCTCGATCACGGCGCGGCCTTCGATTTCGCCAAGGTGCCGCCCTTCATTTCCGAGATCCAGCCGCAGCACTACGCGTTCCTGGTCTCGGAGGCCGAGTTCGACACGGCCTACGCCAAGATCCAGCGCTACGAACTGGACCATTGGGCCGACCCCCAGCAACACGGGGTCAACGAGATCAATCACCACGACGGCGGTCGCGGCGTCTACTTCCTCGACCCCAACGGCCACTTCCTGGAACTGATCACCGTTCCCTACGGCGGTTGGCCGGAGTGAACACTCAGGCCGGTCCCGCAACTCTTTCGGGACCGGCCTGCGGTCACGCCGGTTTCGCGGCGGCCCGGATTCCGCGCAGGCCCAGCAGCGCGGCACCGACACACGCCAGCGACACGATCACGATGAACCACGGGAAGACCGTCGCGATCCCCCATGTCGTCGCCGCCCAGCCCGCCGCCAAGGTCGGCAACGCCATCGCCGAGTAGGCCAGCAGGTAGAAGGCCGACATCGTCTCGCCACGGCGATGCGGGGGAACGACTTCGGACAGGTGTCGCAGCGACCCACCGAACCCGAGCCCGAACGTCGCGCCGAGTACCAGGCCCGCGACGATCACGACGGCGGGCTGTTTCGTGGCCAGCGCCGGGATGGTGGCGAGCAGGGCCGCCGCCATGCCGAGGTCGCCGAGCACCGCGGCACGTCGGGCAGGCACCCGGGTGGCGAACAGCTGGACCACGGCGGCGACCAGCGCGGTGCCGGCGACGACGACGCCACCGAACACCAGGTTGTGCATGCCGGTCTCGGCCGCGGCCAGCGACGGATACAGCGACAGCAGCACGCCGAGCACCGACCAGGCGGCCATCACGCCGATCGCGGAGAACCAGAAATCAGCCTTGATCTCGGGCGGGACAGAGGGTTTCGCGATGGTGATGCGCGCCTTCACCCGGGCGGTGTGCGGCTCACGCAGGGCGAGGATGCCTGCCCCCGCGGCCAGGCAGACCACCGCGATCACCACATACGGTGTGCGCAGCGGTGACGGTGCGTACTGGGCGAGCACCGCGGTGCCGAGCACCGCGACGGCGATGCCGACATTGAACGCCACTCCGCTGAGCTGCCCGGATCGCGCACCACGCTCGGGCCGCAGGTCCAGCAGCGCCGCGGCACCCGCGACGACGGTGGCGCCGACGGCCGCACCGTGTAATGCCCTGGCCAGCAACAACATCGGCACCGAATCGGCGAGCAGGAAGGCGACCAGCCCGAGAATCATGGTGGCGAAGGCGCCGATCATCACGGGCTTGCGACCGACCACATCGGAGATTCGCCCGGACACCAGCACCGCGCCGAGCGCCGCGAAGGCGTACACGGCGAACACCATGGTCGTGGTCAGCGGTGACAGATGCCACTCGGTCTCGTAGATGCCATAGAGCGGAGCGGGCGCCCCGGAAACCCCGAGCGCCACCGCACTCGCGGTCAGGACGACCCCGTACGCCCAGCGCTGCCCGGCCTCGACCGGCGCCATCGTTGTCGCTGCCACAGCGGCCCCCATCAGCAGAGTTTGATCACCATCGAACGAGCCTCAGGCTACGCCTAGTATGATGACTATCAAACCCCTAGTGAGGTAGCTCATGACACAGGCTAAGGATCTCCCGGCAGCGCCGACCTTCCCGGTCGCCGCGCTGCCCACCGTCCTCGGCGCTCTGCACGACCCCGTCCGCCTGGAAATGGTCCGCCGCCTGAGCAACGCCGCCGCCCCCATCCGCTGCGCCGCCCTTTACGACGCGATCAACAAGTCCACCGCGACCCACCACTTCAAGACTCTGCGCGAAGCAGGCCTGATCGAACGCTTGACCATCGATGGCCAGACTTTTCAGAACCTGCGCATCGACGCCATCGAGCACGCCCTCCCCGGCCTGCTCCCCTCGATCGTCGACGCCGCCAACCGAGCGCGTACAGACACCGCTCCCGACGCACACCCGGACGAGAAGGCCGTCGACTGATCGCGTGTTTCTATCGTCGCGCGCGACGGTCGAGCCAGACCGTGATCCCGGCCTCCACCAGCAGGGTGACGAGCACGAGTCCGAGCACGGCGACCAGCGCACCGAACACCGCGGGCTGACGCGCCCACCCGCGCAGGAACCCGGCGACCACGACCAACGGCACCACGCAGACACCGAGTACGACGACCTGGCTACCGGCGAAGTCGAGACCGTCGTCCGGATCGGGATCATCGACACCGCGGCGCATCCACGCCGTGAACAGCAGCAGATGCCCGAAGGCCGCGCCGAGCGCACCGAGCACCAGCAGCACGCATCCGAGCCTGACCAGTCCGGCGAATTCGGATCGCGTCAGGATCGCGGCCAGATCCACGATCAAGCCGGAGAACGCGATCGAGACCAGCGCGAGCAACACCCGCGGCCGTGTGACCCTGGCCCGCATATAGCCCGGCGGCAGTTGGCTGCGCAGCTTGCGGAAAACCCCGTACCAGGCGAGCGGCAGCGCGACGAACATCATCGGCGACAGCACCCGCAACACGATCGGCGAAACCCACATTGCCACGGCCGCGAAGCAACCCGCGAAGGCCCACACCCACGCCGCCAACCGGAGCAGTGCGCGCCAGTGCACTTCGGCGAGCAGGCGCCGGGCCGCGATATCGGTCGGCGCGTTCGCGAGCAGGCCGCGCAGTGTCGCGACGGCCGCGTCGCGACCACCGTCGAAGCCGGCGAACTCGGCCCGCGCCTGCATCCTGAGTAGATCCACGTGCAGTGGGTCGATCGCCAACCCGGCGGTGACGTGGCGCCGGACGGCTTCGCCATCGCCGAGCCGCTGATAGGTCTCGGCCGCCGAGCAGTGGACGCCCGCGTCGTTCGGCTCCAGCGTGACCGCTTCGGCCAGGGCCGTACGTGCCCGGTCCTTGTCCTTGCGTGGACCGCTCGTGTGCAACCACGCCAGCAACAGCAGTGTCGCCGCCTCGCCGGGTCGAAGCCTGGCGGCGGTGTAGCCGTGCTCGAGCGCCGGCTCCCACTCGTCGCGCATCGCGTACGCCATCGCCACCAGGACGTGCGCGCCGTCGGAATCCGGATCAGCGAGCAGCGCCTGTCCCGCGAAGCGCAGGGTGTCGTCGTACTCGTCGAGGCCGTAGGCGATGTCTGCCAGTGCGACCAGCAGGCGCGGGTCGTCGGGCGCGTCCACCAGCGCCGTCCCGAGAATCCGCCGTGCCTCCTCGAGCCGCCCGACCTCCTTGGCCACGCGAGCCCGCTCGAGCGCCGCCTGCACCGGCATGACCGATCCCCTCCCCCGCACTGCTGTCCGCTGCACCGTACCGGCCGTGTCGGCCGAATTGTTCAGCGTTCGACGAGCTTTCGCACCGCAGCAGGCAGGTCGCGGGTGCGCTGGTACGGGCCCGACACCGCCGCGCCGTAGGGGCGGGCGAGCAGAGTGCGGGCGATCTCGCTGACTTCGTCGGTCGTGACAGCGTTGATGCGTGCCAGGGTGGCCGAGACGCTGCGGTGGTTGCCGTAGCTGAGTTCGCTGCGGCCGATGCGGTTCATCCGGGAGGCCGAGTCCTCGAGGCCGAGTACCAGCCCGCCGCGCAGAGAGCCCTTGGCTCTGGCACATTCGGCGTCGGTGACGCCGTTGGCCGCGACGTCGTCGAGCACGTCACGCGCCAATGTTGTGACCTGTCCGAGGTTTTCGGGCTGGCAACCGAGCGAGACCGAGAACGACCCGGTATCGGCGAAGGTGTCGACGCTCGAGTACACCGAGTACGCGAGACCGCGTTCTTCCCGAATGCGTTGGAACAGGCGGGAACTCAGACCCCCACCGACGATCGTGTTGAGGATCGACAGCGGCCAGCGCTGCTGGCCTTCGTGCCTGCCGAACGCCCGAACGCCGAAGGCGAGGTGGGTCTGTTCGCTGTCACGGTTGATCCTGATCAGCCCCGGTGCGCCCTGCGCCCGGAACTTCCCTTCCCGGCGCGGCGCGGGTTCGGCGGCGGTGTCGAGGTGTGGCCCGAACGCACGGTGCACCAGTTCCACGACACGATCGTGGGACACATTGCCCGCCACCGCGACCACCATGCGCTCGGGCCGGTAGCGGCGCTGGTGGAAGCCGCGCAGCTGTGCGGCCTGCATGCCTTCGATCGATTCGACGCTGCCGATCACCGGGCGGCCGATGGGGTGGTCGCCGAACATGGCGGTGAGGAAGGAATCGGCGACCAGATCTTCGGGGTCGTCGTCGCGCATGGAGATCTCTTCCAGGACCACCTGGCGTTCCACGTCGACGTCGACCGCGCGGCACAGACCGTTGAGCACCACGTCGGAGACGAGGTCGACGGCCAGCGGCAGGTCCTCATCGATGACGTGGGCGTAGTAGCAGGTCTGTTCCTTGGCGGTGAAGGCGTTGAGTTCGCCGCCGACCGCGTCCATGGCCTGGGCGATATCGAGGGCGCTGCGCGTGGGCGTCGCCTTGAACAGCAGGTGTTCGAGGAAGTGCGCGGCGCCTGCCACGGTGGGGCCTTCGTCGCGCGAACCGACGCCGACCCAGACGCCGATGGAGGCGGAGCGCACGCCGGGCACGTGTTCGGTGACCACGCGCAGGCCACCGGGCAGCACGGTGCGGCGTACTCCACCGTCGGTGGAGACGTCGTCAGCGGATTCGGTACTCGACTCTGTCAACTTCGGTTTCGTCACCTGATCCCCACGAACGGCTGTGCTGGCATGGTTCCTCAACCTCTCGTACGGGAGCTGGCGACGTGCGCGTATTGCCTCATTATCCAGGCAGCAGGCACGACGGCCAGCTTCGCGATTCTATGCGCCCATCGCCCCCGCCCGTGCATCGGCCCTCGTCGATGAGTCCTCGCTCGCGATCGGGGCTGTACCGGATCGGCCCCGGTCGAGAACGGCGGCGATCCGGGCCAGTGCTGCCTCGCCCGCCATCGCCCAGTGCGTGGCGTCGATGCCGTACCGGTGGATCGTGCCCTCGACAGCGGTGGTCCAACTGGCCGCGCCGCGCGATCCGCTGGGGTCGTCGACGGTGGCGGCGAAGTAGACGAGGTCGCCGTCGAAGGTGCGCGGGCGGTAGCCGTCGACCATGCGCATCGAGGCCGTGGCGGCGTCGATGATGCGGGCGATGCGGGCGCGGTCGAGTGCGGCCAGTGGTCCGCCGATGCCCGCGGCCGCGGCGGTCAGACCGTCGGTGTCGAAGGCGAGGTCGTCACCGGCGAGGCCGCCGAGCAGGTCACCGACGGTGGGCAGCGGTGTCTGTTCGGGTCCGTCGCCGAGCCAGCTGTCCATCATCGCCAGCTGCGCCACCTGCTCGCCGTCGGCTTGCAGGCCGGTGGCGACGGCGTGGGCCAGCAGCCCACCCAGCGACCAGCCGAGCAGGTGATACGGCCCTTCCGCCTGCACCGCGCGGATGGCCGCGATGTAGCGCTCGGCCCAGGCGTCGATACTCGCGGGCAGCGGTTCGTCGGCGGTGAGGGCAGGCGATTGCAGGCCGTAGATCGGGCGGTCCGGGTCCAGGTGCCGGGTCAGACCGGCGAACGACCAGGACACCCCGCCCACGGGATGGATGCAGAACAGCGGTGCGCCCGTGCCGCTCGCGCGTAGCGGCAGGAGTACCGCGAACGCGTCGTCGGCCGAGTTGTCTTCGGCCCGCACGCGTTCCACGACGACGGCCGGCGTGGGATCGGTGAAGAACCACGCCACCGGCACCGCGCTACCCAGTGCCTCACTCAGTCGCGAGGACAGCTGGACCGCGGTGAGGGAGTTGCCGCCGAGGTCGAAGAAGTTGTCGTCCATGCCGATTCGCTCCAGGCCGAGAACACCGGCGAAGGCGGCCGCGACGAGCTGCTCGGTCTCGGTGATCGGCGCCCGGTAGGTGGCTTGGCGCAGTTGCGGTGCAGGCAGGGCGCCGCGGTCGAGTTTTCCGGAGGTGTTCACCGGCAACGCCGCCAGCTCCAGTACCACCGCGGGGACCAGGTAGCCGGGCAGCTGGGCGGCCAGCGCCGTCCGCAGTGCGGCCGCGTCAGCGGGGTCGAACTCCTGGCTACCCGACGCGACGACGTAGGCGACGAGCCGATCCGCGCCGACCCCGGACACCACGGCCGCCGCGGCCTGCGCGACCCCCGGCTGCTGCCGCAGCGCGGCCTCTACCTCGCCCAGTTCGATACGTTGCCCGTTGAGCTTCACCTGTGAATCGGCGCGGCCGACGTATTCCAGTGCGGGAGTGTCTTTTCCGCGCAATCGTACGAGGTCTCCGGTGCGATACATCCGCGCACCGGACGCACCGAACGGATCGGGCACGAAACGCTCCGCGGTGAGTGCGGCCGACCCGATGTACCCGTGCGCGAGTTGCGCACCGCCGACATACAGCTCGCCGACAACTCCGGGCAGCACCGGCCGCAGCCGGGCATCGAGCACGTAGAGCCCGGTATTCCACACCGGAGCGCCGATCGGCACGGTGACGATGTCGTCGTCGGTCACGACGTGACTACTCACCTGCACTGCGGTCTCGGTGGGCCCGTACAGGTTCACCACCTGCGCGCCGGTCAGCCCCCGCACCTGTTGAGCCAGCGCGGCGGGCAAGGCCTCGCCGCCCGCGAACACCCGCCGCAGCGAGCCGCCCGAGTCAGCTGTGCTGTCGCCGTTGACACCCCGAGGCCGATCAGCAGCAGCGGGCACCCGGTCAGGACGCGCCTGCTCCAGGCGCGTGACGTACGCCGCGAGGAGCGTCGGGGCGAATTGCACTGTATCGACGCGATGTTCGGTGATCAGGGCGGCGAGGTAGGCCGGGTCACCGTGTCCACCAGGCCGGGCGATGACAGTCCTGGCACCCACCCGCTGCGGCAGCAGCAACTCCCAGATCGAGGCGTCGAAGGTCGTCGGTGTCTTGTGCAGCACGGTGTCACCGGCGGTGAACCCGAAACGCTGTGCCAGCCAGTCGAGTTGGCTGACGATCGCGCGATGCGGCACGCCGACACCCTTGGGCAGGCCGGTCGACCCGGATGTGAAGATCACGTACGCGGTGTGATCCGGTAGCAGCGGCTGCACCCGATCGGCGTCGCTGATCGGTTCCGCCGGGTAGTCGGTGAGGTCCACCGTGTCGAGTGAGACCACGTCGAGCCCGCGCAGCGGGAGCTCCGCGCCGTCGCGGCTGGTGGTGAGCACGCACACCGGTTGGGCGATCCGCAGGATGCGGGCGACGCGCTCAGCGGGGTGATCGGGATCCACCGGCACGTAGGTGCCACCCGCGGCGAGCACCGCGTACACCCCGACGAGCAACTCCGTCGACCGGCGCACAGCCACCGCCACCGCGGAATCCGGCCCGACACCGTGGGCGATCAGGTGGCGGGCGAGCCTGTTCACCCGAGCCGCGAATTCGGCATAGGTGAGCGCCGTGTCACCGTCGATGAGCGCGACGGCGTCCGGTGTCGCGGTCACCTGACGGTCGAACGCTGTCGGCAGCACTCCCACACCGCCGACCGGATACGCCGGGCCGCACCAACGGTCGAGCGTTCGACGGTCGTCGTCGGTGAGCAGGTCGACATCGCCGACCGCTTGCTCAGGGTGTGCCGTCACCATGTCGAGCATCCGCACGTAGCCGTCGGCGATGCGGGCGGCTGTCTCGGCGTCGAACAGGTCAGTGGCGTAGGTCAGGCTCACCGCGCAACCACCGTCGTCGGTGTCGGCGAGGACCAGGTCCAAGTCGAACTTGGCGACGGCGGCGTCGGCTTCCAGACCGGTCACCGTGAGGTCTGGCAGGACCACCTCGACCGGGCTCGCAGCCAGGTTCTGGAAAGCGAGCATCACCTGGAACAGCGGGCTGTGGGCGGTCGATCGGTTCGGCTCCAGCACGTCGACCAGCCGCTCGAACGGCACCTCGGCATTGTCGAAGGCGTTCAGGTCGACTCGCCGGGCCTCCTGCAGCAGGGCGGTGAAGGAGGCGGCGGGGTCGATCGCGGTTCGCAGCACCAGCGTGTTCACGAACATGCCGACGAGGTCATCGAGCGCCTGCTCACCGCGGCCCGCCACCGGGGTGCCGATCGCGATATCGCCGGTGCCGCCCAGGCGCGCGAGCAACGCGGCCAGCGCGGCATGGGCGACCATGAACTCGCTCACGTCCGCACTACGAGCCAGGAGGCCGACCTGCCGCCATACCGACTGCGGCACCACCGTTTCCACACTCGCGCCACGATGCGAGGCGAGGGCCGGGCGCGGCCGGTCGGCGGGCAGTTCGAGCAGCCCGGGCAGTCCGGCCAGTTCGCTACGCCAGAATCGCAGCTGTCGTGCGGCCACCGACTCGGCGTCGTCCTCGCTCCCGAGCACCGCACGCTGCCACAGCGTGTAGTCGGCGTACTGGACTTCCATTGGCGCCCAACCGGGTTCGGTGCCCGACCGCCGGGCGAGGTAGGCGGCGGTGGTGTCGCGTAGCAGCGGCCCGGCGGAGAACCCGTCGGCGCTGATGTGGTGGATCACCACGACCAACACGACTTCGTCAGGCGCACAACGCAATACGCGCACCCGCACGGGCGGTGCGACGGTGACGTCGAATCCGCGCCCGATCTCGGCCGCGACGATGGCCGGTACCGCGATCGGATCGACAGTCTCCACCACCGGGGTCGGCACGAACTCCCACACCGCCTGATGCCCGATCCCGTCGATCGCCGGGTAGGCCGTGCGCAGCACCTCGTGCCGGTCGAGCACATCGGTGACGGCGGCGGCCAGCGCGGCGGCGTCGACATCGCCGGTGAGCCGCACCGCGATCGGAATGTTGTAGGCGGCCGATTCCGGATCGAGGCGGTTGAGCAGCCACATGCGCTGCTGGGCCGCCGACAGCGGAATCCGCGCCGGTCGCCGGCCTGCTGTCAGCGCGATCCCCGCGCCACTGCCCGCCCGCGCCGCGAGCACGGTCGCCAGGTCGGCCACGGTTGTCGCTTCGAACAGCGTGCGCACCGGCACCCGAGTCGACAAGGCCGCGCCGAGGCGGGCCGCGACCCTGGTCGCGATGAGCGAATTGCCGCCGAGTTCGAAGAAGTCGTCATCGAGCCCGACCAGATCCCGGCCCAGCACCTCACCGAACACCTCTGCCACTGCCCGCTGCGCCGCGCTGACCGGGGTCCGGAACGGCCTGGCCACGAATTCCGGTGTGGGCAGGGCTTTCCGGTCGAGTTTGCCCGAGGTGTTGAGCGGGAACGCGTCGAGCACCACGATCACCGACGGCACCATGTACGACGGCAACACAGCACCCACCGCCGACCGCAGGGCGACCGGATCCAGCTCGACGCCCGGTGTGGGCACCGCATAGCCGACGAGCCGATCGCCGGTCACGCTCGCCGAGACCACCGCCGCCGCCTGTGCGACTCCGTCCACCCCCTGCAGCGCGGTCTCGATCTCACCGAGCTCGATGCGCTGACCACGGAACTTCACCTGGAAGTCGATGCGCGCCAGATAGATCAGGACGCCGTCGCGGGTCCACTTCACCAGGTCGCCGGTGCGATACATGCGCCCGCCGTGGCTTCCGAGGTCGCGGACGGACTGCACGGTGTCGGAACCGGAATCCGCGCCGGTCCGTGCCGCGTCAGGACGGGAGTCCGCGACGACGAACGGGTCCGCGACGAATCGGTCAGCCGTCAGGTCGGCGCGCCCGAGATACCCGCGAGCGAGCTGATCTCCGGCCAGGTACAACTCTCCGGCGACGCCCGGTGCGACCGGGCGCAGCCGCTCATCGAGCACATACACTCGCGAATTCCATTCGGGCACACCGATAGGCACGGTCGGCCCCGTCACATCCTCAGCGGGCCAGGCCGTCACCGACACGGCGGCCTCAGTCGGTCCGTACAGATTGTGTACCGCCGCAGTCGTTTTCGCGCGCACCGCGCCCACTGTCTCCGGAGTGAGCGCTTCACCGATCGCGAGGACCAGCCGCAGACTCCGCAGCTGGTTGGCGGCGGCGTGCGCGGCGAACGTCGCCAGCATCGACGGGACGAAGTCGACGACGGTGATCCGTTGCACAGCAACGAGTTCGGCCAGGTACAGCGGGTCGCGATGTCCGTCCGGTGTGGCGAGTACCAGTGTCGCCCCGGTGGCGAGCGGAGCGAAGAAGCCCCACACCGACAGATCGAAACCGGCCGCCGATTTCTGCAGGTACACGTCGTCGGCGTCGAGCTCGTACTGCTCGGTCAGCCACGCGATCTGATTGCGAACTCCCGCGTGGCTCATCGCCACGCCTTTGGGCTTGCCGGTCGAGCCGGAGGTGAACAACACATAGGCCAGGTTCGAGTCCCGCAGGGGTGTAAGGAGTTCGGACTCTGTGACCGGTCGACCCGCGTAGCGGGCAGTGTCCACGCCATCGAGCACGACAATCCTCAGCGGCGCGGAAACATTTGCCGTGACCTCGTCGAATCCGTCTGCGGCGGTGGTGAGGATCAGGTGCGGTCGCGCGGTGTCGAGGACCTGGGCGATACGGTCGGCCGGGTGGTCCGGATCGATCGGCACATACGCACCGCCTGCGGTGAGCACCGCGTACATCGCCACGACGAGGTCGGTCGAGCGCCGGATGGCGAGCGCCACCAGCACATCTGGGCCGACGCCTTCGCCGATCAGGTGCCGCGCCAGACGATTGACCCGGCCGTCGAGTTCCGCGTAGGTCAGCTCGGTGTCCTCGAACACGAGCGCGGTGGCTTCGGGGTTCGCCCGAACCCGAGCGCGGAACGGGGTGAGTAGGGTTGCAGCGCTGTCGATCTCGTGTGTAGTGGCATTCCATTCGGTGAGGATGCGGTTACGCTCCGCGGGTTCGAGCACGTCCACGGCGTCCAGCGGTGTGTGCGGCGACGCGGCGACGGCTCGGAGCAGTCGTTCCAGCCTGCCTGCGATCGCCACCGCGGTCTCGGTGTCGAACACGTCATGGGCGTAGGTGAGTACGCCGCCGACGCCCGCGGCCGCACCGTCGGACCCGTACTCATCGCTGACGATGAGGTGCAGATCGAATTGCGACAGCTCGTTGTCGGTGTCCAGTGCCGACACGGTGATCCCGGGCAGCGACAGTTCGGCACGCTCGAAGTTCTGGAACGAGAACCCGACCTGGAACAGCGGATGCCGGGCGGTGGAGCGAGTCGGATCGAGTACCTCGACGAGCCGCTCGAACGGGACCTCGGCATTGGCGTACACCGCGAGGTCGGTCGCTCGCTGACGAATCAGCAACTGCCGGAACGACTCTCCCGCCCGCAACCGGGTTCGGAAGACCAGCGTGTTGACGAACATGCCGATCAGATCTTCGAGTGCGGCTTCACCGCGCCCGGCGACCGGCGTTCCGACGGTGATGTCGGCGCTGCCCGAAAGGCGGCCGAGCAGGGCGGCGAACACGGTGTGCACCACCATGAACAACGTGGTGCCGGTTTCTCTCGCCAGTGCGTTCAGGCGCGTGTGCGTGCCCGCGTCCAGGGTCACCGGCACGGTCCCACCGGCGAGGGTCCGCGCCGCCGGGCGCGGCCGATCCAGCGGCAACGCGAGCTCATCGGGCAGATCGGCGAGCTCACCACGCCAGAAGTCGAGCTGGCGGGCAGCCACCGATGTGGGATCGGTTTCGTCGCCGAGCACCGCGCGCTGCCACAGCGCGTAATCGGCGTACTGCACCGGCAGCGGCGTCCACTGCGGTGCCGAACCGGCGCGACGGGCGAGGTAGGCCGTCATCAGGTCACGTACCAGCGGCGGCATCGACGAACCGTCAGCACTGATGTGGTGCACGACCACGGCCAGGACAGCCTCGTCGGCACTGATCCGATACAGCACCACCTGCCACGGCACACTCGCGGTGACATCGAAGGTGGTGGCCGCCAGCGCGGTCACCGCTCCCACGACTTCCGCCGCGTCGATATCGCGAACCCGCAGTGCGACAGAAGCTTCGGCGGGCGCCAGGATCCGCTGCACGGGCCCGTCCGCCGTCTCCGGGTAGTAGGTACGCAGGACCTCGTGGCGGTCGACGAGATCGTCGACGGCCGCGGCGAGCGCATCCAGATCGAGCACTCCACTGAGCCGCACCGCGATCGGCACGTTGTACCCGGCCGAATCCGGATCGAACCGATTGAGGAACCACATGCGCTGCTGCGCGGGCGACAGCGGAATCGAAGCGGGCCGCTCCCCCGCCACCAGCGCCAATCGCGCCGATCCACCCTCGGCGTCGAGCGCGGCAGCCAAGGCCGCCACCCCCGGCGCCTCGAAGATTCGCGCCACGGGCACCTGCCGGTTCAACGCCGCCCCGAGCCGCGCGGCAACCCGGGTCGCGATCAGCGAGTTGCCCCCCAGATCGAAGAAGTCGTCATCGACACCGACCGGTTCGACACCGAGCACCTCGGCGACTACCCCGGCCACCAACTGCTCCGACGGCGTCGCCGGGGCACGGAATTCCCGCGCGACGAGCTCCGGTGCGGGCAGTGCCCGCCGATCGAGCTTCCCGGAGGCGTTGACCGGTAGCTCATCGAGCACGACGAACACGCTCGGCACCATGTAGGCCGGGAGTGCCTGCTGCAAAGCCGCTTTCACAACATCCAGGTCGGGTGCCGAGGCGCCCTCTACGCCGCGGTCGGCGGCGACAGGCACAGGAGCGACGTCGCCAGTGGCGGCAACGGCCGGAGCGGCAACGGCGTCAGCAGCCGTAGCAGGGGCGGTGGCCACGCGGGCCGGTGCGGTGGGGACGAGGTAGGCGGTGAGGTAGTCGCCGGTGCCGTCGTCGCGGACAGTGACCACTGCCCGGTCGACGGTGTCGAGTCCGGTGAGGACCGCTTCGATCTCGCCGAGTTCGATGCGCAAGCCGCGCAGCTTCACCTGGAAGTCGGTGCGGCCCAGATATTCCAGTTCGCCCGAGCGGGTGCGGACCACGAGGTCGCCCGTGCGGTACATGCGGTCGCCGGGCGCCCCGAGTGGATTGGCGACGAAGCGGTCGGCGGACAGGTCGGGGCGGGCGAGGTAACCGCGGGCCAGCTGGACGCCGGCCAGATACAGCTCGCCCGGAGTGCCGACGGGGACGGGACGCAAGCGGGCGTCCAGGACGTGCAGGGCTGTGTTGGCCACCGGGGCGCCGATCGGCACCGTGACGGTGTCGGCGTCGGTCACCTCGTGGAAGCTCACGTCGACCGCGGCTTCGGTGGGCCCGTACAGATTGTGCACGGCCACACCGGGGATCAGCGCACGCAGGCGCTGGGCGTCGGTCGCCGGAAGCGCCTCACCGGAAGCGAAAACCTGTCGCAGCGAAACACACTCGACGGCACGGGGTTCGGCGAGGAACGCCGCCAGCATCGACGGCACGAAGTGGGCGACACCGACGCCCGTGCGAGTGATGACCTCGGCCAGGTACGCGGGATCGCGGTGTCCGTCCGGGCGTGCGATCACCAGGGTGGCCCCGATCTGCAAGGGCCAGAACAGTTCCCACACCGACACGTCGAAGGTGATCGGCGTCTTCTGCAGCACGACGTCGGCGTCGCCGAGCCGGTAAGCATCCTGCATCCAGAGCAGGCGGTTGACGATCGCGGTATGCGGCACCGCGACCCCCTTGGGCTTACCGGTCGAGCCGGAGGTGAACAGCACATACGCCAGATCCGCGCCACGCAACGGCCGGATCCGCTCGGCATCGGTCACCGGGTCACCGGCGAACCCGGACAGCTCGAGCAGGTCGGGTCGGATCGTGGCCGCACCGGTGGCGGGGAAGTCGCCGGCGGCCAGCACACAGACGGGTGCCGCGGTCGCCAGCACGTCGGCGATCCGGTCAGCCGGGTGGTCGGGATCCAGCGGCAGGTACGCGGCTCCCGCTGTCTGCACGGCGTAGAGGGCGACCAACAAATCGATGCCACGTCGCAGTCCGACTCCGACCACCGCACCGGGACCGACTCCTTCGCCGATCAGCCACCGAGCCAGGCGGGCGACTCGAATCGAGAACTCGCCGTAGGTGATCCGCGCGCCCTCGAACTCGAGCGCCACCGAATCGGGGGTGCGCGCCGCCTGCGCGGCGAACAACGAGACGAGTGTCGCGTCGGGATCCATCGCGAAAGCGGTGTCGTTCCACGCCGCGAGCTGGGCGATCTCGTCGGCATCGAGCAGATCGATCGCACCGACCGCGACGCCGTCATCGGCGACTACCGCGCTCAGCACTCGCACGAACCGCGCACCGAACGCGGCCACCGTGTCGGCATCGAACAGGTCGGCGGCGTAGCGCAGCCACCCTCGCATCCCCGGTTCTCCGTCGGCACCGACGATCTCGTTGATTGCCAGCGACAGGTCGAACTGGGTTGTCGCCGCGGGCACGGCGAACTCGTCGATCCGCAGACCCGGCAGGGCAATGCTGGTGTCCTCGCGATGTTCGAACGCGAGCATCACCTGCACGATCGGCGAATATGCCGTGGATCGAACCGGATTCAGCTCGTCGACGAGCCGCTCGAACGGCAGATCCGCATGCGCGAAGGCGCGCAGATCGGCGCCCCGCACCTCGGCGAGCAGCGCACCGAAACTGGTACCTGCATCGACCGCCGTCCGCAGGACGAGGGTGTTCACGAACATGCCGACGAGGTCGTCGAGCGCGGCGTCGGCCCGCCCGGCGACCGGCGTGCCGACGAGAACATCCGCACCAGCGCCCTGACGGGAGAGCAGCACCGCGAACGCCGCGTGTACCACCATGAAGGTCGACACCCCATGGCGGCGGGCCAGCGCCTCGATCCCCGCGACCACCTCGGCGGGCACATCGAACCCGACCGCCCCACCCGCACCCGTGCGCACGGCGGGTCGAGGCCGATCCGTCGCCAGTTCGAGAACCGGTGCGACCCCGGCCAATTCGCCACGCCAGTGCGTCAACTGCCGCGCCAGCCGCGAGTCCGGGTCGGCCGCGTCACCGAGCACGGCGTGCTGCCACAGGGTGAAGTCCGGATACTGCACCGGCAACGGCTCCCACACCGGAGCGATCCCCGCGGCGCGCGCGGCATAGGCGGTGATCAGGTCACGCGCCAGCGGCGTCGTCGACACCCCGTCGGCGGCGATGTGATGCACCGCGAGCACCAGCACGTGCTCGGTCTCGTGCGAACCCGCGCGCTCCACCGCGGCGAGACCCGACACCGCATCGCCAGCTACTGTGCCTGCTGCCGCGACACCGGGTGCGAACGGCTCTGCAGCGACAGCGACTCCGGTGTCATACAGCGTGTCACGATCGGTCACCACACGGCTTGCGGGTCGCGGCCGAAGATCTGCTCGAGCAGCGGGTCCGGTCCGAGCTTCGTCGGATCGACCGTCGGCAGCTTCGACCAGCGCCACGCGACGCAGCAGCGCGGCGCGCAGCGGCGGCTGGGAGGTCAGGTCGTAACCCTCGCCGATGATGGTGCGCACCGCGGCAGCCAAGTCGGCCTCGGGGAGCTCGCGCACGTCGGTGGCGGGCAGTACCGCCCCGACGGGCAGGACCACCTGGATCGGGCCGTCGGCGTCTTCCGGGAAGACGGTGCGCAGTGACTCATGCCGGTCGAGGACATCGGCGAGCGCTGCCCACAGGGCGTCGGTGTCGAGGTCACCGGTGAGGCGCAACGCGATCGGCAAGGTGTAGACGGCCGATTCCGGGTCGATCCGGTTCAGCAGCCACAGGCGAGTCTGCGCCAGTGACAACGGGATTCGATCGGGACGTGGTCGCACCACGGTCAGCACAGGCAACTGTGCGCCCCTGCTGCCCGCACGCTCGGCGAGGCCGGCGACGGTCGGAGCATCGAACACATCGCGCACGTCCAGCGCACTGCCGAGGGCCGCATTGGCCCGGGCGACGAGTCGCATGGCGAGCAGCGAGTTGCCGCCGACGGCGAAGAAGTCGTCGTCGGCACCGACACGCGCCACCCCGAGCAGTTCGCCGATCACACCGGCGAGGGCCGTCTGCGCACCCGGTCGCGGCGCCACGTAGGCGGTGGTGGTGGACAGGTCGGCGGCGGGCAGCGCGGCACGGTCGAGTTTGCCCGCGGAGTTCAGTGGCACGGTGTCGAGCACGACCAGGTGCGAGGGCACCATGTACGCGGGCACCCGGCTCCCGACATGCGCACGGACAGCCGTGATGTCGACATCGCCCGCGACGTACCCGACGAGGCACTGACGGCCCGCATCGTCGGTGGCGGGCAGCACGGTCGCGTGGGTGACGCCGGGTGCGTCGCCGAGCGCGGCCTCGATCTCGCCCAGCTCGATCCGCAGCCCCCGGATCTTCACCTGGAAGTCGTTGCGGCCCAGATAAACCAATGCTCCCGCGCGATCGCGGCGAACAAGGTCGCCCGTGCGGTACATGCGCCCACCGTCGACCCCGTACGGATCGGCGACGAAACGGTCGGCGGTCAGGTCGGGCCTGCCGAGATAGCCG
Source organism: Nocardia sp. A7 (assembly GCF_046549215.1). Classification (NCBI taxonomy): domain Bacteria; kingdom Bacillati; phylum Actinomycetota; class Actinomycetes; order Mycobacteriales; family Nocardiaceae; genus Nocardia; species Nocardia sp. A7. The sequence continues at coordinate 206,519 of NZ_JAJPWE010000001.1, forward strand.
CGGGCCAGCTGGTCACCGGCGAGATACAGCTCTCCCGCGACACCGCCGGGCACCGGATGCAGGCGCTCGTCGAGGACGTACGCGCGCACGTTCCATGTCGGCCTGCCGATGGGCAGCTCGATCTGCTCGACCGGTGCCGTGATCCGCTGGAAAGTGCTGGTGATCGCCACTTCGGTCGGGCCGTAGGTGTTGTGCAGCTCGCCGGGGATCGCGGCGAGCACCGTGGCCGCCAGCGGGGCAGGCATCTCCTCGCCGCCCACGTGCAGCATCCGCAGCCCGCTCAGCGCGTCGCCGAGTCCTTCGGCCAGCATGGCGGCCAGCACCGACGGCACGATCTCCATGATGGTGACGCGCTGCTCACGCACCACTCGCGCCTGATACGCCAGGTCGAGATGACCGCCAGGGCGCAGTAGCACCAGCGGGGCACCGAGCAGGGCGGGAGCCAGCAGCTCCCAGAGCGAGACGTCGAAGGTGAGCGGCGCGCGCTGCAGGAAGCGATCCGCCGCGGTCATCCCGTATTCACCACGCAGCCAGCAGATTTCGTTGACGACCGCGCGATGGGAGATCAGCACGCCCTTCGGTGTGCCGGTGGATCCAGAGGTGAACAGCACGTAGGCCGGGTGGTCGGGGTGCAGCGGCGCGAGGCGTTCGGCATCGGTGAGCGGGCCGCTCGCGACAGTCTCCTGCGCTGTGTCCTCGAGCTGCGCGACGGTGAGCACCGGGAACCCGGAGCGCGACGCAGCGGCGAAATGCACTGACGCAGTGGCGGATCGGATACCGCTGTCCACATGGTCGAGGTCACCGGCGGACGCGACGACGACGAGTCGCGGTGTCGCCGTCGCCAGCACATGCCCGATGCGTTCGGCGGGTTGTGCCGCATCGATCGGCACATACACGCCACCGGCCACGAGCACACCGTGCAACACGACCAGCAGGTCGATACCGCGCGGAACAGCTACGGCCACCGGTGTTTCCGGGCCGACACCGCAGTCGATCAACCTGCGGGCGAACCGGTTGGCCCTGGCCGCGAGCGCACCGTAGGTGATATCGGCGCCTTCGAAGATCGCCGCCACGGCGTGTGGATCGCGGGCGGCCGCGGCGTCGAGCAGGTGCGCGGCGAGCGGGGCACGCACGCCCAGTTCGGCCAGCGCGGCATCGAGGGGCACCACGTCACCGTGGTGGCCCGCGAGAATCTCGGCGCGATCGGCATCGGCGAGCAACGCGAGATCGCCGACGGCGGTGCCGGGTTCGGCGACTGCCGCGCGCAGCACGCGCTCGAGCATATCGACCATGACCGTCACGGAGTCGACGTCGAAAAGGTCGGTGGCATAGCGCAGTTCGAGGTCGAGACCATCGGGTGCGCCGTCCGGCGCGAAACGGTCGACGAAGGTGAAGTCCAGGTCCACCTCGATCGGCGCATCCGGCAGAGTCAGCCCCGACAGCGTGAGTCCGGGCAGTTCGAAGGCGGTTCGGCGCTGGTTCTGCAGCGCGAGTGCGATCTGGTACAGCGGTGAATACCCCTGCGAGCGAGCCGGATTCAGCGCGTCGACAAGGCTTTCGAACGGCACATCGGCGTTGTCGAAGGCATCGAGATCGCCCGCACGAACCTCGTCGAGCAGATCGCCGAAGCGGGCGTCGGCGCGCACCCGCGTACGCAGCACGAGGGTGTTGACGAACATGCCGACGATGTCGTCGAGCTCGCGATGACCGCGACCGGCCACCGGGGTGCCGACGACGATGTCGGCACCGGCCGAAAGCCGCGCCAGCAGCACCGAAAGGCCAGCGTGCAGCACCATGAACGGAGTGGCGCGGTGGGCGCGGGCCAGTTCCTCGATCCCGCGATGCAGGTCGGCGCCGAGCGTGCAGGTGAGGGTCGCGCCCCGGTTCGAGGCGATCAGCGGCCTGCGCCGGTCGGCGGGCAGGGTCAGCACATCGGGCAGGCCCGCGAGCCGGTGCGTCCAGTAGTCGAGCTGGCGGGCCAGCGGTGCGTCCGGGTCGTCGGCACTGCCAAGGCCCTCGGTCTGCCACAGCGCGTAGTCGGCGTAGTGCACGGCCAGTGCGGGCAGCTGCGGTGGGGCACCGGCGGCACGGGCGGCGTAGGCGGCCACCAGATCGCGGGTGAGTGGGCCCATCGACCAGCCGTCGGCCGCGATGTGGTGCACCACGAGCACCAGGACGTGCTCGGTCGCCGCCACCCGGAGCAGGGCGGCGCGCACCGGCACCTCGGTGGTGATGTCGAAGCCACCGGCGAGGACGGAGACCACCGCCGCGGGCACGTCGTCGGCCTCGACATCGGCGACAGCGAGGTCGGGCACGAAGGCGGGCCCGACGAGTTGTGTCGCCTGACCGTCGAATTCGGGATAGGTGGTGCGCAACGTCTCGTGCCGGGCGATCAGATCACCCAGCGCCCCACGCAACGCGGCAGTGTCGAGCTCTCCGCTGAGCCGGATCGCCACCGGAATGTGGTACGCGGCGGAGTCCGGATCGAAGCGGTGCAGGAACCACATCCGCTGCTGCGCGGGCGACAGCGGAATCCGTTGCGGCCGTTGGCCCGCCACCGGTCCACGCCTGCTTCCCGTACCCCGCAGTGCGTCCAGCCGCGCGGCGAGCCCGTCGACGGTGCTCGCCTCGAACAACTCCCGCACCGGCACCCGCGCGTCCAGCGCGGCACCGAGTCGCGCCGCCACCTGGGTCGCCAGCAGTGAGTTCCCGCCGAGCGCGAAGAAGTCGTCACCGGCCCCGACCCGCTCGAGGTCGAGCACCCCGGCGAAGGTCGCGGCGACGATCCGCGCGGTGGCGGTGGCGGGGTCCCGATAGTCGAGCTGCCGCGATCGCGGCGCGGGCAGTGCCCGACGATCGAGCTTGCCGGAAGCGCTGACGGGCAGCTCGTCGAGGAAGACGTAAGCGCCCGGGACCATGTAGGAGGGCAGCACCGCGGCGATCGCGGAGTCGAGGTCGTCGGGCGTAGCGACCGCGGGCGCACCGCCAGCACGCACCACGTAGGCGACGAGCTGGTCGGGTCGGCCATCGTCGCCGCGGACCAGGACGGCGACGCGGCCGACGCCGGGGACCGAGGCGATCGCGGCTTCGATTTCGGCCGGTTCGATGCGCAGGCCACGCAGTTTCACCTGGAAGTCGGTGCGGCCGAGGTAGTGCAGCGCGGGGCCGTCGGGGCCGGTGCGCCAGGTGACCAGGTCGCCGGTGCGGTACAGGCGTTCGCCGACGCGGAAGGGGTCGGCGACGAAACGTTCGGCCGTGAGGTCGGCGCGGCCGTGGTAGCCGTCGGCGAGCTGGGTGCCCGCCACGTAGAGCTCTCCCGGGACACCGGCCGGCACCGGGTGCAGGCGCGAATCCAGCACGTACACAAGGGTATCGGCGACCGGTGCGCCGATCGGCACCGCGGCGCCCTGTTCGTCACGTACCTCGTGTGTGGTGACCTGAATGGCGGTCTCGGTCGGACCGTACAGGTTCACCACGGTCGCGCCCGTGCTCGCGCGCACCCGCCGCGCCAGGTCGGTCGTCAGTGCTTCGCCGCCCGCGAACACCAGTCGCAGCGAATCCGCTTGCGCCGAAACCGGTTCCGCCACCACCGCAGCGAGCACCGACGGCACGTACTGGACAACGCTCACCCGATGGCGCACAGTGGCCGCCGCCAGGTAGGCCGGGTCACGATGACCGTCAGCGGTGGCGAGCACCAGTCGCGCGCCGACCTGCAAGGGCCACAACAGTTCCCACACCGATGCGTCGAAGGTGAACGGTGTCTTCTGCAGCACCACATCGTCGATACCGAGCGGGTATTCCCGCTGCAGCCACAGCAATTGATTCACCACAGCCTTGTGCGGCACGGCCACACCCTTCGGCCGACCGGTGGACCCCGACGTGAACAGCACGTACGCGAGGTGTTCGGGAAGCAGCGGGACCACCCGCTCGTCATCGGTGATCGGCTCACCGGACAGTTCCGACAGATCGAGCGCATCGACCGCCAGCGCCGACTCCCCCACCGCCACACCACTTCCGGTGACCGTCAACACACAGACCGGTGCGGTCTGCGCCAGCGCATACGCCGTCCGTTCGACCGGATGATCCGGATCCAGCGGCACATACGCCGCCCCTGCCGCGAGCACCGCGTGTACCGCGACCAATTGCTCCACGCCACGGCGCATCGCCACCGCGACCAATGAGCCAGGGCCGGCCCCGAGCCCGATCAGATGACGGGCCAGTCGTGCGACCCGCACACCGAACTCCGCGTACGAAAGCTCCACTGTCGCTGGTAGATCGACAACACCACGCAGCGCATCGAGCGCGATCGGAGCGGCACCCGTGGCAGCCGATCCTGTCTGCGCATCGTCTTCCGTGGCCGGGTCCGTGTCGACGACCACGGCGATCGCGTGGGGCGATGCGGCAGCTCGGTCAGCGAAGAGTGAGGCGAGGGTCGCAGTGCGGTGGATCTCGGTGGCGGTGTCGTTCCAAGTGGTGAGAAGTTCGGTCCGCTCGGTCGACTCGAGGATGTCGATGTCGCCGACGGGGCGGGTCGGGTCGGCGAGGACGGCCGTGAGCAGGCGGCGCAGGCGGGTGGCAAATCCGGCGACGGTGGTGGCGTCGAACAGGTCGGTGGCGTACAGGAACGCACCGGAAATGCCGATGGGAGTGCCACTTTCGTCGCGGCGTTCGGTGAGGGTGAGTTCCAGATCGAACTTGGCGACGCCGGTGGGCAGGTCGAAACCCGCGACGGCGAGGCCGGGGAGGGCGAGTTCGCGCGGGGTGTCCTCGTTGAGGGACAGCATCACCTGGAACAGTGGGTTGCGGGCGGTGGAACGGACCGGATCGAGGATCTCGACCAACCGCTCGAACGGCACATCGGCGTGCCCGAACGCCGCGAGGTCGATGTCGCGGACCTGGGCGATCAAGGCGTTGAACGAGGTCGATGGCATCACCTCGGTGCGCAGGACGAGAGTGTTGACGAACATGCCGACCAGGTCGTCGAGCGCGCGTTCACCACGGCCCGATACCGGTGTGCCGATCGCGATGTCGGTGGTCGCCGACAGCCGTGCCAGCAGCATCGCGAACACCGCGTGCGCCGCCATGAACACCGTAATTTCGTGCGCACGAGCGAATTCCGTCAGCGCGCGATGGGTTTCGGCATCGATCTCGACACCGTGCACCGCACCACGCCGGGAAGCGACCGCGGGCCGAGCCCGGTCGGCAGGCAGCTCCAACTGCTCGGGTGCCCCGGCCAGCGCGTCCCGCCAATACGAGAGCTGCTTCGCCGCCAGCGATTCCGGATCGGCCGCATCGCCGAGCACCGCGTGCTGCCAGACCGCGTAGTCGGCGTATTGCACAACCAATGGCGCCCACGCCGGGGCCGCGCCTGCAGCCCGCGCGCTATAGGCGGTGAGCACATCCCGAATCAACGGTCCGAACGAGAACCCATCGGCGGCAATGTGGTGTAGCACGATGACCAGCACATACTCCGGCGAAGCACCTTCCGGCCCGGCTGAATCGAGGGCCCCGGCGCCTGGTGCGTCGTCGTTAGCTGCCACGCGGTACAGAGTGGCGCGGATCGGGGCGTCGATGGTGAGGTCGAAGCCGATCGAGGCGACGGTGCGGACAGCGTCGGACAGGCCGGACGGGGGGACGATCCGGGGATGGACCTCGGGGATGAGGCCGGTGGCGGGGAGGATCTCCGCGACGGCGATGCCGTCGCGCTCCGGGTAGCGGGTGCGCAGGACCTCATGGCGGTCAACGACGTCGACGATCGCGGCCCGCAGTGCGGCGAGGTCGAGGGCGCCGGTGAGCCGGACCGCGAGGGGGATGTTGTCGGTCGCGGAACCGGGGTCGAAGCGGTTCAGGAACCACATGCGCTGCTGGGCCGGCGAGAGCGGCACCGGATCGGGGCGCGGGCCCGCCACCAGGGCGGGGCCGGTGCCGGTCCCGCGCAGGCGGTCGGCGGCCTCGGCGAGGGTCAGCACGGACGTGGTGTCGAAGAGCTGGCGGATGGGGATGCGGGTGTCGAGGTCGGTGCCGATGCGCGCCATCAACCGGGTCGCGAGCAGCGAGTTGCCGCCCAGGTCGAAGAAGTCGTCGTCACGGCCGACCCGGTCCAGTCCGAGCACCTCGGAGAAGGCGGCGGCCACGACCTGCTCGGTAGTCGTTTCCGGCGCGCGGTAGGCCGCGGCTTCGAAGACCGGCGCGGGTAGGGCGGCCCGGTCGAGCTTGCCGACGGGTGTCAGCGGCACGGCGTCGAGGGCGACGATCGCCGAGGGCACCATGTGGGCGGGGAGGTGTGCGGCAGTGTGCGCGATAAGTGTCGCGGTATCGACCGTGGCACCCGCGGCGGGCACGACGTACGCCACCAGCAGGGTGGCGCCTGCTTCAGTGTGATAACCGATGGTGGCCGCGAAGACGACTGTGTGATGTCGGGCGAGGACCGCGTCGATCTCCCCCAGCTCGATCCGGAATCCACGCACCTTCACCTGGAAGTCGTTGCGGCCCAAGTATTCCAGGTCGAATGAACCAGCGCGCTGAACCCAGCGCACGGTGTCACCGGTGCGGTACATCCGATCCCCCGGCGCGCCATAGGGATTGGTGACGAACCGTCCGGCGGTCAGCGCGGGCCTGCGGTGATACCCGCGCGCCAGCTGCGCACCGGCGATGTACAGCTCACCGACCACCCCGGCGGGCACCGGCCGCAGCCGCTCGTCGAGCACCAGTTCAGTGGTGCCCTCCACCGGCGCACCAAGGGTGATACCCGTTGTCGCACTGAGTGGTTCGCTGATATTGGTGACGATCGTCGTCTCGGTCGGACCGTAACCGTTGCGGAAGACCAGCCCCGGAATCGCGGCGGTCCAGCGCGCGACCAGCTCCGCCGGGCACGCCTCACCACCGACCACCACCACCCGCAGCGCTGCCAGCCCCTCCGGGTTCACCGTGGCCAACGCCGACGGCGTGATGATCACATGGGTCACCCGCTCGACCCGCAACAACTCCCCCAGCTCCACCCCACCGAACACCCCCGTAGGCGCGACAACCATCGTCGCCCCCTCGGTCACGGTCAGCAGCAGCTCGGCGACCGAGATGTCGAACGAGGGCGACGCCACATGCAGCACGCGGGCGTCGGCGGATGCCAGGTACCGCCCCGCCTGCACCGGCAGATAGGCCGCCACCGCACCATGCGGAATCACCACACCCTTGGGCACACCGGTGGTGCCGGACGTATAGATGACATACGCGGGATCCAGCGGATCCACCGTCCGTCTTCCCATCGCGCCGCCTGCCGGAGCACCATCCGTCGCGCCGCTGCTGTCAGCACTGATCGTGCCGCCACCGAGATGTCCGTCTGCGCCGCGGTGAGCAAGCGCCGCATCACCCGCAGTGGGTTGCACGCGGTCGAGCACGAGCCAGTTCACCGTGGTCGGCAGATCCGCGAGCACCGCGTCGATTGTGATACCGGCAGCCGCACCCGAATCGGCGAGCATGTGGGCGATGCGGTCCGCGGGATAGGTCGGGTCGACCGGGAGGAATCCGGCACCGGACTTCACGACAGCCCAGATCGCGGTGACCGAGTCCGCGGAACGCGGGATGCTCACGGCGACAAGATCTCCCGCGCCGATGCCGAGGTCGACCAAGCGGGCAGCCATGCGGGCGGAAGCGCTGTCGAGCTCGCCGTAGGTGAGGGTGCGGGCTCCGTCGCGGATCGCGATCGCGGTGGGGTCGGCGGCGGCACGGGCGAGCACCAGGGGTAGCAGCGGGGCGGGGGTCGACGCGCCACCGGTGCGGGTGGTCAGCTGGGCGAGTTCAGTGTCGATCAGCAGAGGCAGATCCGCGACGGGAGTCCGCGGGGCGGCGGCGATCGCAGTGAGCAGGCCGGTGAACCGGCGCGCCATTCGCGCGATCGTCGGCTCATCGAACAGATCTGTGGCATAGGAGAATTCGCCGGAAAGACCCTGAGCGGCCGACAGACCCGCGGCGGGGGAATCACGCACAGTGACCGAGAGATCGAACTTCTCGATGTCATAGGGCATCTCGACGGCGGCAGCGCGCAGGCCCGGCAGTTCGAAGGTTGTCGGCGGCAGATTCTGCAGCGACAAGGCAACCTGGAACAGGGGATGGCGACCGGCCGAACGCGCAGGCGCGAGCACCTCGACCAGCCGTTCGAACGGCAGGGTCGTGTGGTCAAGAGCCGCCAGATCCTCGGTACGAACGCGGCCGAGCAGTTCGACGAACGGTTCGGCGCCACGCACCCGGGTGCGCAGCACGGCGGTGTTGACGAACATGCCGATGACGTCGTCGAGGGCGGCGGCACCGCGCCCGGCGACCGGAGTGCCGATCGCCACATCGGTATTACCCGACAGGCGTGCGATCAGCACCGACAACGTCGCGTGCAGCACCATGAACAGCGTCGCACCCTGTGCTGCCGCCACAGCGTTCAGTGCCGCGACCACATCGGCATCGAGCTCGAACGTGACCCGGCGCCCCCGCATCGACGCCGTGGCGGGGCGCGGCCGATCGGTCGGCAGGCTCGACTCGTCCGGCAGTCCGGCCAGCGAGTCACGCCAGAACGCGATCTCGCGCCCGGCCTGCGAGTCGGCATCGCCTTCCTCGCCGAGCACAGCACGCTGCCACAGGGTGTAGTCGGCGTACTGCACCGGCAACGGAGCCCACTGCGGCGCCGCACCTGCGGTCCGCGCGGAGTAGGCGGCCATCGTGTCGCGAACCAGCGGACCCGCCGACCAACCGTCGGCGGCGATGTGGTGCACCACCAGCACCAACACGTGATCGCCGTCGACCTCGAACAGTCGCGCGCGCACCGGCGGCGCGACGGTGACATCGAATCCGCCCAGGATCACCGGCGCCAATACATCCGGCAGTTCCTGAGCACCGACGCCGAGGGGAGCAAGGAGAGTCGACTCGGCGCCGAGCATGTCGATCGCCTCGGCGGCAGTGAGTACTCGCTGCGTGCCCGCTCCGTCGACCTCGGGGTACACGGTCCGCAGCACCTCGTGCCGGTCGATCAGGTCACCGATCGCCGCCCGCAACGCGTCCTGATCCAGCGCACCCGACAACCGCACCGCGATCGGAATGTTGTACGCCCCGGTCTCCGGATCGAACCGGTTCAGGAACCACATCCGCTGCTGCGCGGGCGACAGCGGCAGCACCGCCGGGCGCGGACCCGCGACGAGCGCGGGCCGATCGTCGACAACCCCACCTTCGACCAGCTTCGCGAGCACAGCGACGGTCGGGTTGTCGAAGAAGTCGCGAACATCTACCCGCACACCGAAATTCGCCTGCAACCGGCCGATGGCGCGGGTGGCGATCAGCGAGTTGCCACCGAGGCGGAAGAAGTCGTCGTCCAAGCCGACGGTCTCGACATCGAGTAGCTCGGCGAACAATGCCGCGACGGAACGTTCGGTCGCGGTCCGGGGCTCGCGGAATTCAGCGGCAGCCACTCGGAAGTCCGGCTCTGGCAATGCTTTCCGGTCCAGCTTCCCGCTGGCATTGACCGGCATGGCGTCCAGCTGCACCAGCAGCGAAGGCACCATGTACTCCGGCATCGACAACTCGGCGTGCGCGACCAGCTCGGCCTCGTCGAGTACCCCACCGTCGACGCTCACCACATAGCCGACCAACGCCTCACCGGCCGCATGCCGATGCAGCACCACCGCCGCGTTGCCGACCCGAGGATGCGCGGCCAGCACGGCCTCGATCTCGCCCAGCTCGATCCGTAGACCGCGCAGCTTCACCTGAAAGTCGGTGCGCCCCAGGTATTCCAGTTCACCGCGCGACTCCCGCACCAGGTCACCGGTGCGATACATCCGCTCACCGACCACCCCGTACGGGTTGGCGACGAACCGGTCAGCGGTCAGACCGGGCCGCGCCACATACCCGCGAGCCAACTGCACACCCGACAGGTACAGCTCGCCGACAACCCCGACGGGCACCTGATCGAGATTCTCGTCGAGCACCAGCAGCCCGGTGTCGTCGGCCGGACCACCGATCGGCACCGACACCTCGTCCGCCGTGGTCACCTCGTGCGCGGTGACGTCGACCGCCGCCTCGGTCGGCCCGTACAGGTTGTGCAGCGCGGTCGACGACAACCCGCGCAGCCGCGCGGCGGTCGCCGCGGGCAGCGCCTCACCGGAGGCGAACACCATCCGCAACGACGACAGATCCGCCTCGGATCCCAGTTCGCCTACGAACGCCGCCAACATCGACGGCACGAAGTGCGTCACGCTCACCCGGTGCTTCACGATCAGCTCCGCCAGATACGCGGGATCACCATGACGACCCGGTTCGGCGACCACGAGCCGAGCCCCGATCTGCAAGGGCCAGAACAGTTCCCACACCGAAACATCGAAGGTGAAGGGCGTCTTCTGCAACACCACATCGGCATCGGTCATGCCGTAGCGACGCTGCCGCCAATCCAGATTCGCCACGATCGCCGCGTGGGTCACCGCCACACCTTTGGGCCGTCCCGTGGAGCCGGAGGTGAAGATGACGTAGGCCGTATTGTCGGCGCGCACGCCGGAAATCACCTCGCCCGGCTCCGCGTCCCAGTCGATGTCGTCGGTGCGCAGAACCGGGGCGTCGTTCAGATCCGGCTCATCGCACACACGCGTCACGACCACCACCGGCCGCGCCACCTCGAGCACGTAGTGCAGCCGCTCCACCGGATGATCCGGATCCAGCGGCACATACGCACCGCCCGCCCGCACGATCGCATGCACCGCGACGATCAACTCGACACTGCGTCGCATCGCCAACCCGACCAGCGTCTCCGGCCCGACACCCAACTCGACCAACCGCGCCGCCAGCACCCGCACCCTGGCATCGAATTCCGCATAGGTCAGCACCACGTCACCGAACTGCACCGCGACCGCGTCCAGAGTACGAGCCACCTGCGCGGCGAACCGGTCGACCAGCGTCGCGGTGCCGACCACCGCCATCCCCAGCGCCGCCATCGCATCACCCGCGAGCGAATCCAGCAGTACGCCGAAGGTCCCCTCGGCGGCATCGACCACGCCCGGGAACAACTCCGCGAGCACCACCTGCACGAGCGTGTCCGCGTCCAACGCCCCACCGGTGAGCTCGGCCATCAGCGTGAGCTGGGCATCGAGCTCGGCATAGGACACCGCGACACCGTCGAACTCGACCGCGATCCGCGCCGGGTCCATCATCGCGACCGTCGCCACCAGCGCTGCCAGCTGTTCTGTTTCCGCGCGCGCCGGAGTGGGGTTGGTCATCGCACACTGCCTTCCATTACCGGCCGCGGGTAACGCCACGCGGGCCGCACAAACACTCGGAACTCCCCGGCTCGCAAGCGGGGTGAGGTGGATCGGCGCGGGGGTGGCCAACCTCGGGCACCCTGCCCGAAATCCACCCGTTCACACCGGATTCAGCGCGATCGGCTATGACACGATCGCGGCAATCCGGCTCGCCGCCACGCAACCAGCAATGACTCGGTTATTTCCCGACCTCCATCGTCAACCCCGACACCAGAACGCGTCCGCAGACGATGAGAAGCGTATTCGTTTCGATAATAAACCGGACCAGATTCAGGCAAACTCTCGGTTCGGCCCGGTTCCTACTGTGTCCGACCACACTATGTGAAACAACGTTGCATCAACGTTGCAACAACGTGACCCAGGTCACGGCTCTGCTGAGGCCGACAAAACCCCCGCCGTGGGAACGGCGGGGGTTTCGGCAGTCAGGTGAAGCGGCGACGCCTACTCGGCGTCGGCGGTCTCCTCGACGGCGGCCGGCTCGGCGGCAGCGGCCTCGTCTTCAACCGGGACGAGCGAGATCTTGCCGCGGTTGTCGATATCGGCGATCTCCACGCGCAGCTTGTCGCCGACGTTGACCACGTCCTCGACCTTGGCCACGCGCTTGCCGTTGCCCAGCTTGGAGATGTGCACCAGACCGTCGCGGCCCGGCAGCAGCGACACGAACGCACCGAAGGCGGTGGTCTTGACGACCGTGCCGAGGAAGCGTTCGCCGACCTTGGGCAGCTGCGGGTTGGCGATGGCGTTGATCATGTCGATCGCGGCCTGGGCCGACGGCCCATCGGTCGCACCGACGAACACGGTGCCGTCATCTTCGATGGAGATGTTGGCGCCGGTTTCCTCGGTGATCTGGTTGATCATCTTGCCCTTGGGCCCGATGACCTCGCCGATCTTGTCGACCGGGATCTTGATGGCCGTCACGCGCGGGGCGTAGGGGCTCATCTCGTCCGGATCGGTGATGGCCTCGGCCATCACGTCCAGGATGGTGGTGCGGGCGTCGTGCGCCTGGTTCAGCGCACCGGCCAGCACCTGCGAGGGGATGCCGTCGAGCTTGGTGTCCAGCTGCAGCGCGGTGACGAAGTCACGGGTACCGGCAACCTTGAAGTCCATGTCGCCGAAGGCATCCTCGGCGCCGAGGATGTCGGTCAGCGCGACATAGCGGACCTCTTCGACACCCTGGTCGTTGGTGATGGTGTCCGACACCAGGCCCATGGCGATACCCGCGACCGGCGCCTTCAGCGGCACACCGGCGTTGAGCAGCGACAGGGTCGAGGCACAGACCGAACCCATCGAGGTGGAACCGTTGGAGCTCAGCGCCTCCGAGACCTGACGGATGGCGTAGGGGAACTCCTCCTGCGAGGGCAGCACCGGCATCAGCGCACGCTCGGCGAGCGCGCCGTGGCCGATCTCGCGACGCTTCGGCGAACCGACGCGGCCGGTCTCACCGGTGGAGTACGGCGGGAAGTTGTAGTGGTGCATGTAGCGCTTGGAGGTCTCCGGGCCGAGCGAGTCGACCTGCTGCGCCATCTTCACCATGTCGAGCGTGGTGACGCCCATGATCTGGGTCTCGCCACGCTCGAAGATCGCCGAACCGTGGGCGCGCGGGATCACGTCGACCTCGGCCGACAGCTCACGGATGTCAGCCAGGCCGCGACCGTCGATGCGGAAACCGTCGGTGAGGATGCGCTGACGCACCAGCTTCTTGGTGACCGAGCGGAACGCGGCACCCAGTTCCTTCTCGCGGCCGGTGAAGTCGTCACCCAGACGGGCGAGCACCTCGGCCTTGATCTCGTCGATGCGGGACTCGCGGGCCTGCTTGTCGGCGATGCTCAACGCCTCGTTCAGCTCCACCTTCGAGGTGCCCTCGACAGCGGTGAACACGTCGGGGCCGTACGGCGGGAAGAGCGGGAACTCCTGGGTCGGCTTGGCAGCCAGCGCGGCCAGGTCGGCCTGGGCGCGGACCAGACGCGCGATGAACGGCTTCGCGGCTTCCAGACCCTGGGCCACCACGGCCTCGGTCGGCGCCTGCGCACCGTCTTCGATCAGCGCAATGACCTTGTCGGTGGCCTCGGCCTCGACCATCATGATGGCGACGTCGCCGGTGTCGGTGACGCGGCCCGCGACGACCATGTCGAACACGGCGCCTTCGAGCTCCTCGACGGTCGGGAAAGCGACCCACTGCTCACCGATGAGGGCGACGCGAACGCCACCGATCGGGCCGGAGAACGGGATGCCGGAGAGCTGAGTCGACGCCGAGGCGGCGTTGATGGCCACCACGTCGTACAGGTCGGCCGGGTTCAGGCTCAGCACGGTGACGACGACCTGGATCTCGTTGCGCAGACCGTCGATGAAGGTCGGGCGCAGCGGCCGGTCGATCAGGCGGCAGGTCAGGATCGCGTCGGTGGAGGGGCGGCCCTCGCGACGGAAGAACGAGCCGGGGATGCGACCCGCGGCGTACATGCGCTCTTCGACGTCGACCGTCAGCGGGAAGAAGTCGAACTGGTCCTTGGGGTGCTTGCCCGCGGTGGTCGCCGACAGCAGCATGGTCTCGTCGTCCAGGTAGGCGGCGACGGAGCCGGCGGCCTGCTTGGCCAGACGGCCGGTCTCGAAGCGGATGGTGCGGGTGCCGAAGCTACCGTTGTCGATCAGCGCGACCGACTCGAAAACTCCGGGCTCGACCTCGACCGCAGTCGAAGGGCGTTCAGTTGTCTGCGTCATATGTTCTTCTCTCGACCTCTCGTCTCGCTGGTCGCGCTGCCGTTTCCAGGCGCTCTTTCGCCTGGTGGGCGCGAACCCAGCTGTCGTCAGCCGTACCGGACACGGACACGTGGAAACCCTCCTGGCGTCCACGCGCAGCACCCGGCCGTATCCCCTTGGCTGGAACATTCCACAAAAGGGGCAACGCGGAGGCGATCATCGATCGAAGCCCGACGGCGGCGAGAAAAACGCCTGCCGAAAGGCCACTACCGAAGACCGACGCCACGCGGACGGATGCACACGGCTGTCACATGTTGTAATGCAGCCGGGAACCCGATGGTCCCCGAATACACGAATAGCCAACGAGAAGAAGTGTACTTCTTCCCGTTGGCTCCCGGTCGACCGCCTCAGCGAGGAGGCGTGTCGAAGCAGATCAGCGGCGCAGGCCGAGACGCTCGATGAGCGAACGGTAGCGGTTGATGTCGTTGGCCTGCAGGTACTTCGACAGGCGGCGGCGACGACCGATCAGGGCCAGCAGGCCGTGACGGGTGTGGTGATCGTGCTTGTGCTGCTTCAGGTGCTCGGTCAGGTCCGAGATCCGCTTCGACAGCAGCGCGATCTGCGCCTCCGGCGAGCCGGTGTCGGTGGGGTGCAGGCCGTATTCGGCGAGAATTGCCGACTTCTGCTCAGTGGTCAGCGCCATGTGGCTCGACTCCTATTTTCAGTTCCGCGCTCGAAGGTCCGGTTACCCGGGATGGGCGCCACCGCGGACCGCAGCAAACCCGAGGAGCCACTTTACTTGACTCTTAACGTGGAGTTGAAACCGGGATCATGCGTCGGCGGCGGTGAGGACTTTGCGCGCCGCCTCGACATCGCGGCCCATGGCCTCGACCAGATCGTCGATGGAGTCGAATTTGCGCATCCCGCGCAGTTGTTCGACGAAATCGACACCTACGTGCTGTCCGTAGAGGTCGGCCTCACCGTCGAGGACGAACGCTTCGACGGTGCGCGAGCGACCAGAGAAGGTCGGGTTGGTGCCGACCGAGATCGCGGCCATCGCCCGCTCGCCGGGTGCGGCGCTACCGATCGTCGGGCCTGCCCCGAGCACGGTGAACCAGCCCGCGTACACCCCGTCGGCCGGGATCGCGGCATGCATCGGCGGCGCGACATTGGCGGTCGGGAAGCCGAGCCCGCGCCCGCGCCCGTCGCCGTGCACGACGACACCTTCGACGCGATGGGGCCGCCCCAGCGCCTCGGCCGCCGCGGCCATATCGCCCGCGTCGACACAGGCGCGGATATAGGTGGAGGAGAACGTGACGGCGTGTTCGCCGAGCAGGGTCACCCCGTCGACCTCGAAGCCGAACCGCTCGCCCAGTTCACGCATCGTGTCGACGGTGCCCGCGGCCTTCTTACCGAAAGTGAAGTTGTCGCCGACCACGACCTCGGTGACGTGCAGGCGTTCGACCAGCAGATCGTGCACGTATTCGCCCGGGGTGAGTTTCATGAAGTCCTGGGTGAACGGCATCACGCAGAAGACGTCGATCCCGAGTTCCTGCGCCAGTTCCGCGCGCCTGGTCAGCGTCGTCAGCTGCGCGGGATGCGAACCGGGTCGCACCACTTCCATCGGGTGCGGATCGAAGGTCATCAGGACCGAGCGCACACCACGCTTCTCCGCCGCGGCGACCGCGCGGCTGATCAGCTGCGCGTGCCCCCGATGTACCCCGTCGAACACGCCGATCGTGAGAACGCAACGCCCCCAGTCCGCGGGCACGTCGTCGAGACTTCGCCATCTCTGCACAGAGCGAAGCCTACGCAAAGCGGTGCGCGAACAGAATTCCGGTCTGACCGGATAGCCGGTGCGCGGCGCGGGCGGTTCGTCGATGTGTCATTCGGGCCAGGGATGCCTAACATTGGTGATGTGCCAGCTAAACGAGATGTCGCGACCCGTAGCGCGCTGACGCAGCCCGCCGAGCAGGCCGAACTCAGCCCCACGATCGCGCCAGAACTGTCGGCCGTGGCACAGGATTATCTGAAGGTCATCTGGACCGCCCAGGAGTGGTCGCAGGAGAAGGTGTCGACCAAATTGCTGGCCGAACGGATCGGCGTGTCGGCCTCGACGGTGTCGGAGGCGGTGCGCAAGCTCACCGATCAGGGACTGGTCGAGCACGCCCGCTACGGCGCGATCACCCTGACCGTCCACGGTCGTCGGGCCGCGGTCGCGATGGTGCGCCGCCACCGCCTGATCGAGACGTTCCTGGTGAACGAGCTCGGCTACGGCTGGGACGAGGTGCACGACGAGGCCGAGGTTCTCGAACACGCCGTCTCGGATCTGCTCATGTCCCGCATCGACGCGAAACTCGGCCACCCCGACCGTGATCCCCACGGCGACCCCATCCCGTCTGTCGACGGTGCGGTTCCCACGCCACCCGCCCGGCAACTCAGCGACTTCGCCGCGGGCGAATCCGGCCGGGTCGCCCGCATCTCCGACTCCGATCCCGCGATGCTGCGCTATTTCGACTCCGTCGGCATCGCCCTCGACACCACCATCGCCGTCGAGGAGCGTCGCGATTTCGCCGGCACCATCGCCGTCCGCATCGCCTCGTCCGATTCCCCCACCGAGCTGGGAACTCTTGCGGCCGAAGCTATTTGGCTCACCACATAGTTCCTGCGGAGCGGTCTCGGATCAGCAGTTGAAATAGCCGCGCAGGCGCGCCGGTACGCCATCGGCGGAGGCGCTGGACCAGCAGGTGTTATGGGGGAATATGACGTAGGTCGCCCAGGTTCCTGACGTGCGGGTGATGACGCGCTGGTTGTCGCCGGGGGTATTCCAGCGGATGACACCCCACTGCCCGTCGCAGTCGGCGATGGTGGCGGCCGGTCCTGGATCGACGCCGAGTTCGGTTTCGATCGTGGATTCGGTGCAGGCAGAGGC
Organism: Nocardia sp. A7; assembly: GCF_046549215.1. NCBI lineage: Bacteria > Bacillati > Actinomycetota > Actinomycetes > Mycobacteriales > Nocardiaceae > Nocardia > Nocardia sp. A7. The sequence goes on from NZ_JAJPWE010000001.1 coordinate 223,427, forward strand.
GGGTTCGCGTGGGGTGTCCTGGAAGCGCAGTTGACCGGTGGCGGTGCTGCCCGGGGTGACCAGGAACAGCGTGTGCATGCCTTCGGGGACCGGGTTCGTGCCCGCGGGCGCGGTCATCCCGAAGCGATAGCACCCGATTTCGGTGACGAAGGCCGCCCGGCCTTGGTCGTCGGTGACACCGTCGCGACGCAGCGTTTCCGCTGTCTCACCGACGGGGATGTCATTGCTCGACGGGTCACACGGCTGCTGCAGGGAAAGATGCACCGGCACACCGGGAACGGGGATACCGGACAGAGTCACGGTGCGCAGGACGACGGTGCCGGTCGCGGCGGCAGGCGGCTGCGCGGTCGTCGGCGCGGAACTCGGCCGGCCGCCGACCGAAGTGATCGTCGGAGGTCCGCCGGGAACGACGCCGGGAGCCGGGCTGGGAGTGGCGACCGATATCGGCGCGGTACTCGTGTTCGTCGGGCGCACCGAACTCGATCCCGACACCTGTGGGTCCCCACCCCCACAGGCCGCGAGCAACAGTGTCGCACCGGCGATGACGCCGATCCAGGTCTTCCCGATCGCAGTCATGGTCTGTCCCCTCCAACGCGAAAGTTGTACAAACTCGCTATCGCGGGTTCCGCGCGGGTCGTTAACTCCCGTCCAGCGCACCTGACATCCACCGGTTTCGGTCACCTAGGGATTCGTCGGAGCCGTTGCGGCGCACAAGGAGTCGGCCAGCCGGTCCGCGAGATCTCCGCTCAGCGGCGCACGGGTCACCGCGAGCCGGTACCAGAGCACGCCGAAGGCTTGATCTACCAACAACTCCACGTCCTCGGAGTCCGCCCCGTCGCGTGCGAGCAGCCGAGCCAGCGCGCTTCGGCGGACCGCGACGAACTCGACGAGCAGGTCCGCTACCTGTCGATCACGTTGGGCGTCAGCCAGAATCGCGCGCAGCAGGACATCGGCGGGTGGAGCGGAGGCGGCGGCGAACGTCGCTCGCAAGAAGGCGGCGACATCATCACGCCGGTTGCCGGTATCGGGTTCGGGCACGGCGTCGCTGGCCCATTCGCTCATCGCGTCGAGGAGCAAGGCACCTCGCGAGGGCCACCACCGGTAGATCGTCTGCTTGCCGACACAGGCGGCGGCGGCGATCTCGCTCATCGTGACATCGATACGGTCCGCCGCGGCCAGCACGGCGGGGACAGCACGCAGGATCGCCTGCTTGGCCGCGTCGTTTCGTTTGCGCCCGGTGTGGGCACGCACCGCCTTGCCCGATTCCATGCCGCCATTCTAACCATTGACGGAACTACCGGTCTCGACAATACTTTGTGAAGACCGATCGTCTCGACAAACGAGGGTGTCATGACATCACCGCAGATCAAGCGCCGCGTCGTCACGTGGTGCCATCGCTACATCGCCAATCCCCTGACTCGACATCTGGCGGGCCGGGTGATGCCGGGCACAGCCCTGCTGGAAACCACCGGACGCCGCAGCGGACTCGCCCGCCGAACTCCGATCGGCGGCAGACGGGTGGGCGACTCGTTCTGGCTGGTCAGCGACCACGGCGCAGCCTCGGCCTATGTCCGCAACATCGACGCGAACCCGCGGGTGCGGTTGCGGCTACGTTTCCGCTGGCACACCGGCACCGCCCACCCGCTCCCCGCCGACGACTCACGCGCTCGGCTTCGTCAGCTGCCCCGGTTCAACAGCATGATGGTGCGCGCGCTCGGCACGGATCTGCTCACGATCCGGATCGATCTGGACCCCACCCCTCGCTCACCAGCAGCTACCACGTTGTAGCGCAGCGTGACCCGGAACTACCAACCCCACCCGGCCTCGCCCCCGGAAGCCGCACTGCTGGCCGGGCACGTCAGTCGCCGATACCCCTCGGGCGCACCACCATCACCGAGCCCGCGCGTTTGCCGCTCTCCTCGAGGAGGGCGATCGCCCGGCCGCGTGGATCGACGGCGGCGTAGACGCCCTTGATCCCGACGGGTTCGAGCCAGCGGCCGGTGCGCAGGTCGGTGGCTTGGGATTCGTCGATGTCGCGCAGGGGAAACGCGGTTTTGACGGCAGTGTCGACGTCGAGGCTGAGCAGGGGCTCGCCGGCTTCGGCGGCAGCTGCGAGTTCTTCGAGGGTCCGGGCGTGGTCGAGGGTGAAGGGGCCGACTCTGGTGCGGCGCAAGGCAGTCAGGTGGCCACCCACGCCGAGGGCGGCACCGAGGTCGCGAGCCAAGGCGCGAATGTAGGTACCGGAGGTACATTCGACTGCTACCTCGAGGTCCACGAATTCAGCGACGTCGCGTCGGGCCAGAATGTCGAAGCGCGACACCGTCACCGGGCGGGCGGACAACTGCACCTCTTCACCGGCGCGCACACGGGCGTAGGCACGTTCACCGTCGACCTTGATGGCGCTCACGGTGGCAGGCACCTGCTCGATATCGCCGGTCAGCGCGGCAACACCGTTCTCGATCTCCTCATCGGTGACGTGCAGTGCGGGCGTCGTCGCGATGACCTCGCCCTCAGCGTCGTCGGTATTCGTGGCTTGCCCGAGCCGGATCGTCGCGGTGTAGGCCTTGGTGGTGAGGAGTAGTTGGCCGAGCAGTTTCGTAGCCCGCTCCACCCCGAGCACCAGCACGCCGGTGGCCATCGGGTCGAGGGTGCCCGCGTGGCCGACCTTCTTGGTCTGCAACAGTTTTCGGCTGCGCGCCACGACATCGTGACTGGTGAGCCCACTGTCCTTGTCGACGATCACGAGACCGCCGAGCTCGCCCACCCGCGACACCCGTGCTGCCATCAGCCGTGCGCGATCGCGGTCAGGATCAGCCCGTCGGCGATCAACCAGCTGCCGTCGAACTCTGTCAGCGCGGCGCCGCCGTCATTCGTCAAGCCGGGCACGAGCAACTTCGTGTGGAAGGTGCCCGATCCCGAATCGTCTGTGCGGGAATCGATCTCGAAGGTGATGTGGGCGTCCTCGAAACCGAGCCACCGCAAGGTCAGCGGGAACCAGGCCTTGTAGGTGGCCTCTTTGGCACAGAACAGCAGTCGATCCAGATTCAGGCCCTCGCCCGGCGTGACGGACAACCACGCGCGTTCGGCGGGCAGGCTGACCGAATCGAGCACACCGTCGGGCAGCGGCTCGTGCGGCTCGGCATCGATCCCGATCGAACGGAAACGCAGCGCGTGCGCCATCGCGGCGGCACGGTAGCCGTCGCAATGGGTGAGGCTGCCGACGATGCCGCGCGGGAACAGCGGCATGCCGCGCTCGCCCTTGCCGATCGCGACGGGCTGCTCACCGAGCTCTTCGAGCGCGAGGCGAGCACAGTGCCGGGCGCCGATGAAGTCGCGGCGACGCTTCTCGACGGATTTGGCGATGAGGTGCTCCTCGGCGGGATGCGCCTTCAAGTCCTCCGGAAACACCAGCAACTCCGCCGAAGCCACACTCCTCGGCAAAATCCTCTCCAGCACGTACTGTTCCGCCTCTCCGCGTATTTTGGCCAGATCTAGGCGCTGGTCGGTCAGCGTTGGCGTCTGGCGGTACCGGGATGGGCGGGTTTGCTCGTGCCCGGTGAGTTACCGATGTTCTTACGAAATCAGGTGGTGGGTTCTTGTGCAAATTCGGTGTCAGATGCCTCGTCTGCGTTCTGCCTTTTCACGCATTTCCGCTGCTGCGGCTTCCATCTCGGGGGTTACCTTGAAGTGGCCGCCCCAGGCGTTCAGGTCGCCTTCGGCGTAGACGGGTTCGGGGAGGATTTGGCGCAGGAGTGGGTCCGGCATGCCTCGGCGTTTCCATTCGCGGGGGTAGCCGAGGGAGACCTCTTCGAAGCGGACGCCGTCGTAGTAGGTGGTGCGGGGGATGTGGAGGTGGCCGTAGACCGAGCAGATCACGTGGTAGCTGGTGTGCCAGTCGGCGGTCAGGTCGGTGCCGCACCACAGCGAGAACTCCGGGTAGAACAGGATGTCGGTGGGCTGGCGGACCAGGGGGAAGTGGTTGATCATCACCAGCGGGGTTTCCGGCGGCAGGGCGTCGAGGCGGCGCTGGGTGTACTGGACGCGGGCGTGGCACCAGGCGTCGCGGGTGAGGTACGGGTCGGGGGTCAGCAGGAACTCGTCGGTCGCGACGACATTGCGTTCGCGCGCCAGCGCTAAACCCTCTGCCTTGGTTTTCGTACCCGCCGGTCGCCACGAGTAGTCGTAGAGCAGGAACATCGGTGCGAGGGTGACCCGGCCGCCGTACTTCTCCGCACCCGGACCCGTCCACACCGGGAACGGATCCTCCGGGGTCACGACATCGAGGTCACGGCACATCGCCACGAGATAGTCGTAGCGCGCGGCGCCGTGCATCTGCACCGGATCCTTCGGCGTGGTCCACAGCTCGTGATTGCCCGGCACCCAGATGACCTTGGCGAAGCGCCCGCGCAACAACTCCAGCGCCCACCGCACCTCGTCGGCCTTCTCCCCCACATCCCCGGCAACGATCAACCAGTCCTCGGGCGAATCGGGAACGATCTGCTCCACCACAGGCTTGTTCCCCTGATGCCCAACATGCACATCGCTGACCGCCATCAACTTCGGAATCACCTGTCCACAGTGACACACCCCGGACACGGAGCACCGGCGGGTTCACCCCTTCGCGTCAACTGGCCCCGCTCGGGACGTCGGCGCCCACTCTGGCCCAGCGACCCGATCTCGCCCGGGCGACGACCGCGATCAATCGCAGCAACATGAAGGCGACCAGCCCCGACCAGATTCCCGCGACGCCCCAGTCGAAGATCAGCGACAGCCAGATCAAGGGCAGGAACCCGGTCAGGGCGGCGACGAGGGTCGCAGTGCGCAGGAAGGCGGCGTCGCCGGCGCCGAGCAGGACACCGTCGAGGGCGAAGACCGCGCCGGCGACCGGGATCATGGCGACGAAGAACCACCAGATGACGTGGGTGCGGTCGAGGACTTGGGCGTCGTCGGTGAACAGCAGGGGGATGGTCGCCGCGCCTGCGGCGAAGACGGCCGCCAGGAGTAGCGAGAAGGCGATCGACCACGCGGTGACTCGGCGGGCGATCGCCTTGGCGCCGTCGGCACTGCCCGCACCCAGCGCCGCACCGACCAGGGTCTGGGCGGCGATGGCCAGTGAATCCAGGGTCAGGGCAAGGAAGTTCCACAGTTGTAGAACGATTTGATGGGCCGCGACGGAGGCGGCGCCGAAGCGGGCGGCCACCGCGGCGGCGGAGACGAAACAGATCTGGAAGGACAGGCTGCGGACGATGAGGTCGCGGCCGAGAACCAGTTGAGCGCGCATCACCGCGAGTTGTGGGCGCAGCGAAACGCGTTCGCGCAGCAGGGCATAGGCGAACAGAATTCCCGACACCGACTGGCCGACGAGGTTGGCCACCGCGGAACCGGCAAGTTCCATGCGCGGCGCGCCGAGTAGCCCGTACACCAGGACGGGGCACAGCGCCGCCGAAAGTGCCAGTCCCACCACCACATAGGTCAGCGGTCGCCGAACGTCCTGAACGCCACGCATCCACCCGTTGCCTGCCATCGACAGCAGGATCAACGGCACTCCGAACAGCGCGATCCGCACCCAGATCAGCGCTTCATCGGCAATCTCGCCACCGCCGGAGAGCACCGAACACAGTGGCACCGCGAACAATTGGATCACCGCGACGATCACCACACCCACCGCCAGACCCACCCAACTGGCCTGCACACCTTCTTCGACCGCGCCGACCCGGTCCCCCGCACCGTGCCTGCGCGCCGCGCGCGCCGTTGTTCCGTAGGACAGGAACGTCAGCTGGGTGCTCACCGTCCCGAGAATCACCGCGCCGACGGCGAGCCCGGCCAGTGCCAGCGCCCCCAGCCTGCCGACGACCGCGAGGTCGAAGAGCAGATACAGCGGCTCGGCGACCAACACACCGAGGGTGGGCACGGCGATGCCAAGAATGCGCCGCGGCCCGGCCCGGTCTGTTTCGCCGTCGGTCACGACCTCGCCCACCGGTTCAACGGATCCCACGCCGACCTCCCAGCATCAGTACGAACCCCCTGTTGGCGCGAAAAGCCGATTTGCCGATGGTGGCACACACCACCGACAACCCGGAGTCGGTAACCCTCGGTCGATCACCTCGCCGAAGCGGACCACTGTGCGGGGTGGGTCATCGGGTCAGGGGAGGAAGTCGGCGAAGCGAGGCGCGCCGGGCTCGTGGGGTACGCGCGTAGCGCGGGCGGCGAAACTCACGGCGTGGTACCACCCGCACAGCAGAAGCAGATCGAGCAGCTCGAGCTCATCGAAGACCGACACGAGCCGTCTCCACAGCGCGTCATCGATATCGGAACGCTGGTGCAGCGCGTCGACCGCGAGGATGAGCAGCTGTTCCCGCTCAGACATCCAGCATTCGTCAGCGGGGCCGCCGTGCACGAGGGATACCGCCTGTTCGCGGGTGAGTTCGACCCGTTCGGCGAACATCATCATGTGCACACCCCACTCGTACTCGCAGCCGCACAGCACGCATGTCCGATCGATGGCGATCTCGCGCTCCCGCATGGTCAGCGTCAGCTGTCTGCCCAGCTCATAGCGCCCCCATTCGTGCATAGCGCCGACCATCGGGAGATCCCTGGGGCGATGCTAGTGTTTCTAAATACGAAACACAAGGAGGGTCGTGCCGACACCGCGCCCAGGAACACCGGTTCGTGGATCGACTACCGGCCGTCCGATCATGGCCGCGCTTGACCTCTTCGGCCGTCGGTGGGCGCTGCGAATTCTCTGGGAACTGCGGGCAGGTCCGCTCGGTGCGCGCGCACTGCTCACCCGGTGCGCAGGCCTGTCGTCGAGTGTCCTCTACCAGCGGCTCCGCGAACTCACGTCAGGCGGGATCATCGCCTCCTCCGCCGATGGCTACGAGCTCACCCAGCTGGGGACAGCGCTCATTCATGCCCTCCGACCGCTCGACGAATGGGCGATCACCTGGGCACAGACCCAAGAGCCGAACGATCAGAATCCGGCAGAGGCCTGAAGATCACGGCTACGAAATGTGGACGCTCGGCAGGGTGACCAGCAATACTGGTCGTCCGCCCAGCTCGGGCGGTTGATGCCTCACCGCGGACGCCGGTTCGCCCGAAAACTCAGGATCGATCATGGTCTTTGTGCAGCGATGGCGGGTGATCACGGCGTTCGCCCTGGTCGGGGCGGCGACTCAGCTGGTGTGGCTCACCTACGCGCCGGTGACGACCGTGGCGGCGGAGCACTTCGGCGTTTCCGAGTCCGCGATCGGGTGGCTGGCGAACATGTTCCCGCTGCTCTACGTCGTGCTGGCCGTTCCCGCCGGCATCGCGCTCGATCGCTGGTTTCGGCCGAGTCTGATCGCCGGTGCGGTGCTCACCGCGGTCGGTGCCGCGCTGCGCCTGCTCGACGGCGGTTTCGCGATCGTGCTCGTCGGTCAGACGGTCGTCGCGATCGCACAACCGCTGGTACTCAACGCGATCACCGGCATCGCCGGGCACTATCTCGACGAGAAGGACCGGCCGACCGGTATCGCGGTCGGCACCGCGAGCACTTTCGCGGGCATGGCGGCCGCGTTCGTCATCGGCGCCGCGCTACCCGCGCAGAGCCAGCTCACCACCCTCACCGCCATCGGCACGATCTTCGCGACCGTGGCCGCGATCGCGCTGACCATCGAGCTCATGCGGGCGGGCGACGGACCCACGGCAAGTACCTCGACCTCGCTCGCCGCCCTCCGAGCCACCATCGGCGACCGATACGTGCGCCGCCTCTGCGTCGCCGTGTTCTTCCCCTTCGGCACGTTCGTCGCGCTGGCGACCTTCGGCCAAGCCCTGCTCGAACCGTCCGGCGTCAGCGCCGACGCGGCGAGCATCGTGCTGCTGGTGAACGTCCTCGCCGGCGTGGTCGGCTGCGCGGTGATACCGGTCGCGGTCCTGCGGCGCGGCATCGAACTCCCCGCCGTCATGGTCGGCCTCACCGCCAGCGCCGCCGCCTGTCTGCTCGTCGCCCTGTCCCCCGGCCTGGCAACAGGTTTCCTGGCCTTCATCCTCATCGGCCTGACCCTGCTCCCCGCCCTCCCGATCGTCCTCGCCATGGCCGAACGCCACACCGGCGCCGCCGAAGGCACCGCCGCGGGCCTCATCTGGATGACCGGCAACCTCGGCGGCCTCGTCGTCGCAAGCCTCACCGGCTTCCTGGTCGGCACCCCGACCCTGGCCTTCGCCCTCTGCGCCACCACAACAATCCTCGGCGTCCCCCTCGCCCTGCGCCTCCGCCGCTACGTCGCCGCCACGTGAACTACACCCCGCGCACCTGCCGCGACCCGATGACAGGCCCCGCGATCATGTTGCGAAAACTGTCCCGATGGCCGCGCGGCAAGACCGAACGTGACCGACACGGTGGCCGCAGCCGAGGACTCATCCCAGCGCGGTGATCAGTGCGCGGACAACATCTTCGGGGTTGCCGTGGGTCGTGTAACCGGCGGCGAAACGGTGGCCGCCGCCGCCGAAACGGCTCGCTATCGCGGCGACGTCGATGCCGTCGGTGCGGCCGGGGGCGGAGTCGCGGGAGCGGAGAGAGACCGTCCAGCGGTCGTTGTTGCCGCGGGCTTCCTTGAAGACGGCGGCGATGCCCGCTTCGGCGGTGGTGCGAATGACGTCGATGACGCTTTCGACTTCCTCGGGGCCCACGTCGTGGGTGTCGGCGGACCGGACCAGCGCGTAGACCAGGCCGACACCAGCGGCCGATGGCACGACCATCGCCGAGGACAGCACTTTCGACAGCATCGGAAGCCAGGCGTAGGGGTGGGTATCGAGCAGGACGCGGGTGATCTCGGTGCCGTCGATGCCGGTGGCGAGCAGCCGCTCGGCCATGGCGTGGCTGCCGGGGCGGGCCCAGCGGAACGAGCCGGTGTCGGTGACCAGGCCCGCGAACAGGCAGTGCGCGATGGGGGCGTCGATCTCCGCGCCCCAGGCGTCGAGAAGGCGGGTGACCAGTTCGGTGGTCGAGGCCGCGGATTCGTCGATCAGGTCGACGGTGCCGAAGCCATCGTTGGCGCGGTGATGATCGATGACCAATGTCGTTGTCGCGCCGGGTAATCGGTCGGCAAGCGCACCGAGCCGACTGCGCGCCCCGCAGTCGACGACGATCAACAGGTCGACCTCGTCCGGGACCTGCGCGGGCGGCACGACGAGCTCCACCCCCGGCAGCGTGCGTAACGATGCGGGCAGGTCGGCGGGCTCGGCGAAGGACACACACACCGGCACCGCACGCCGGTGCAGCGCCATGGCCAGCGCCAACCCGCTGCCGACAGTGTCGGCATCGGGTTGCACGTGGCACAGGATCGTCACCGAACGTGCCGCCGCCAATGCGGCGACGGCCGCGCCCAGTGCGGTCCCATCGCGGACGCTGGTCATCCGGCGTCCGCCGGCGGTCGACCCGACAAAACGGTGCCCACCGGGTGCGATCGCGCACCCCGTGTGGTCACTCGAGCTACCGGATACTGACCGGACATGCCCTGCCTACTCGCCTTCGTCGTCGCGATCGGCCTTGTACGGGTCGGCCTCGCCCGCGTGCTTGGCGTTCGCGGCGACCTTGGCCACCTCGTCGTCGATGGCGCGAGCCCTGGCGAGCAACTCTTCCATCTCGCGGGCCACCTCGGGCACCTTATCGAGAGTGAAGGACAGGATCGGGGTGAACTTCACTCCGGTACCCGCGCCCACCTTCGACCGCAACACACCCTTGGCCGCGTCGAGCCCGGCGGCGGCTTCGGTGTAGTCGGGTTCGGCGTCGATGGTCTCGCCCATCACCGTGTAATAGATATTCGCCTCGCGCAGATCGCCGGTCACCTTGGCATCGGTGACGGTGACGAACCGCAGCCGCGGATCCTTGATCTCGTATTCGATCGCGGTGGCCACGATCGCGGAAATCCGCTTGGCGAGCCGACGTGCCCTGGCTTGATCCACCATGGAGTTCCTCCTCTTAGTCTTCGGGTCCGAAAAGGCGGCGGCGTACTGCCAGCAACTCTATCTCCGGACGCGCGGCAACGTGCCGCTCACACTTGTCGAGCACCTCGTTCAGGTGTCCCGTCTCCGCACTGACCATCGCGACCCCGAGCAGGGCCCGGCGATGCAGGTCCTGGTCTCCGGCTTCCGCGGCATTCACGCCGAAGCGTTTTTGCAGCTCAGCGAGGATCGGCCGGATCACCGACCGCTTCTCTTTGAGCGAATGCACGTCACCGAGCAGCAGATCGAATTCGAGCGCACCGATGAACAGCGGTGCTCACCTCCTGTGAATTGTTTCTTGGATGTACGCCCGCACGCCGCACCCGACAATTCGGATGCGGCGTGCGAAGCGGTGTTGCGTTGATCAGTCGCGCGGCTTTTCACGAAGCTCGTAAGCCTCGATGATGTCGCCGTCCTTGATGTCGCTGTAGGTGACGGTCAGACCGCACTCGAAACCTTCGCGCACCTCGGTGGCGTCGTCCTTCTCCCGCTTGAGCGAGGAGATGGTCATCGTCTCGGCGATCACTCGACCGTCGCGGATCAAGCGCGCCTTGGCGTTGCGCTTGACCGAACCCGACAGCACCATGCAACCGGCGATATTGCCGATCTTGGACGAACGGAAGATCGCGCGGATCTCGGCGCGGCCCAGTTCGACCTCTTCGTAGATCGGCTTGAGCATGCCCTTGAGGGCCTTCTCGATCTCGTCGATCGCCTGGTAGATGACCGAGTAGTACCGGATGTCGACGCCTTCGCGGTTGGCCAGCTCAGTGGCCTTGCCCTCCGCGCGGACGTTGAAGCCGATGATGATCGCGTTGGAGGCCGACGCCAGGTTGACGTTGGTCTCGGTGACGCCACCGACACCGCGGTCGATGACGCGCAGACGCACCTCGTCGTCGATCTCGATACCGAGCAGGGCCTCTTCGAGGGCCTCGACGGTACCGGAGTTGTCGCCCTTGAGGATCAGGTTGAGCTCCGAAGTCTCCTTCAGTGCGGCATCCAGATCTTCCAGGCTGATCCGCTTGCGGCTGCGAGCGGCCAGTGCGTTGCGCTTGCGCGCATTGCGGCGATCGGCGATCTGACGGGCGATGCGGTCTTCCTCGACCACGATCAGGTTGTCACCAGCGCCGGGGACGGAGGTGAAACCGATGACCTGGACCGGGCGCGACGGGGTCGCCGCGTGGACGTCCGCGCCGTGCTCGTCGACCATGCGACGGACGCGACCGTAGGCGTCGCCCGCCACGATCGAGTCACCGACGCGCAGGGTGCCGCGCTGGATGAGCACGGTGGCAACGGGGCCACGGCCGCGGTCGAGGTGCGCCTCGATGGCGACACCCTGGGCGTCCATGTCCGGGTTGGCCCGCAGGTCGAGCGAGGCATCCGCGGTCAGCAGCACTGCTTCGAGCAGCTGATCGATGTTGGTGCCCTGCTTGGCCGAGATGTTGACGAACATGGTGTCGCCGCCGTACTCCTCGGTGACCAGGCCGTACTCGGTGAGCTGCTGCTTGATCTTGTCCGGGTTCGCACCCTCTTTGTCGATCTTGTTGATCGCGACAACGATCGGCACATCCGCTGCCTGAGCGTGGTTGATCGCTTCCACCGTCTGCGGCATGACGCCGTCGTCGGCCGCGACCACGAGGATCGCGATATCGGTGGCCTTCGCACCACGAGCACGCATGGCGGTGAACGCCTCGTGACCCGGGGTGTCGATGAAGGTGATCAAGCGCTCTTCGTCGTTGAGGTTGGTGAGCACCTGGTAGGCACCGATGTGCTGGGTGATGCCACCGGCCTCGCCCTCAGCGACGTTGGCCTTACGGATCGTGTCGAGCAGTCGGGTCTTACCGTGGTCGACGTGACCCATGACGGTCACGACCGGCGGACGGTGCTCGAGGTCGTCCTCGCCGCCGGCGTCTTCGCCGTAGGTGAGGTCGAACGACTGCAGCAGTTCGCGATCTTCGTCCTCGGGGCTGACCACGTGGACGACGTAGTTCATCTCGCCGCCGAGCAGCTCGAGGGTCTCGTCGTTCACCGACTGGGTCGCGGTGACCATCTCGCCGAGGTTGAACAGTGCCTGCACGAGAGCAGCGGGGTTCGCGTCGATCTTCTCGGCGAAGTCCGACAGCGAGGCACCACGAGCGAGGCGGATGACCTCGCCGTTGCCGCGGGGCAGACGCACGCCACCGACGGCGGGAGCCTGCATGTTCTCGTACTCGGCGCGCTTCGCCCGCTTCGACTTACGGCCACGGCGAACCGCGCCACCGGGACGACCGAACGCACCGGCTGCGCCACCACGGCCACCGGGACCGCCGGGACGACCGCCGCCGCCACCGGGACGACCACGGAAACCACCGGCCGCGGGAGCGCCTGCACCCGGAGCACCGGGGGCACCGCCACCGCCACCGCGGTAACCGCCACCGCCGCCGCCACCACCGGGACGGCCTGCGCCGCCACCGCCGGGAGCGCCACCGGGACGACCGCCGCCACCGGGACGACCCGCGCCGCCACCGGGGGCGGGACGTGCCGAACGTGCGGGCATGGCACCGGGGTTCGGACGCGGAGGCATCGAACCCGGGTTGGGACGGGGACCACCGGGACGCGGGGCACCGCCCTGCGCGGCGGCCGGGCGCTGGCCCTGACCACCCTGCGGGCGGGGACCGCCCTGACCGGGAGCCGGACGCGGACCACCCTGGCCGGGTGCCGGACGGGGACCGCCCTGACCCGGAGTCGGGCGAGCGCCACCCTGACCCTGACCCTGACCGGCCGGACGCGGCGCGGGACGCTCACGATCGGGAGCCGAGCTGAACGGGTTGTTACCGACGCGCGGAGCCTTGGGGCCCGGCTTCGGACCGGGACCTGCCGGACGCGGGCCGGGTGCGGCCGCAGCCGGTGCGGCCTGACCCGGACGGGTCTGCGCTGCGGGAGCCTGCTGCGCCGGACGCGGCGCGGCGGGAGCCGGACGCGGGCCGGGCGACGGTGCGCCTGCGGGCTTGGTGGCCGGAGCCGACTGCGCGGCGGCCGGAGCGGGGCTCGCGGGTGCCGCGGCGGCGGGCTTGACCTCGGCCGGAGCGGCCTGTTCGACCTTGGGCGCGACCGGCTCGGCAGCAGCTGCCGGGGCGGGAGCGGCCGGAGCCGGGCGCGGACCGGGGCGGGGGCCACCGGGGGTGGGCTTGGCACCAGCCGGGCGGGCTGACGCTGTTGCCGACGACGGGCCGGGACGGGCCGCCGACTTGGCATCGGCCGCCGGGGCGGACTTCGATGCGACAGATTCACGCAGACGACGTGCGACGGGTGCTTCCACCGTCGAGGACGCCGACTTCACGAACTCGCCTTGCTCCTTGAGCTTCGCGAGTAGTTCCTTGCTTGTGACACCGAGTTCTTTAGCCAACTCGTGCACGCGGGCCTTGCCTGCCACTGCTCTCCTCACTGAGAGGCCGAGCAGTGACGCCGCCTAGGTAAGGCGGGCCCGCACGACCTCGGGTTATCTCCGACGGACGTTCATCGTTGGTGCTTCACGGTGTGCTCATGAGTGCTCGTGCCTGTTCTCGAGGTACTGCTCCAGGGCTGAGATATCCAGATTTCCGGACACTCGTAGGGCTCTGCCGAATGCTCGGCGCCGCTCTGCGGAACGCAAACAAACTGAAACGGGGTGCAGCCAGGCACCCCGTCCGGGAAGTCTGCGCCGCGGATCGGGAACGATCGCGACATCAGTGTTCCGATGCTGCGCCACGATCCGCAACAGATCGGCAGACGACTCGCGCTGACGGCATCCGATACAGGTGCGAACGGATTGCGCGGGCCGGTCCTGTACCCACTCTACCGGTGACCCGGTCATAACGACGAACCCCTCCCCTCCGGAAGTTACGAACATGTCATCCGCGGGCAGGGATTCGACGTGCTCGGAATCAACTACGGTGCGGTTCCGGCCGGGCGGAGTCGTCCGGTTGCGGAGCCGCGTCGCTGCGGATATCGATCCGCCAGCCCGTCAGACGGGCGGCCAGACGGGCATTCTGGCCCTCCTTGCCGATGGCGAGGGAGAGCTGGAAGTCGGGCACGACCACGCGGGCCGCCCTGGCGTCGGGATCGACGACAGTGACCGATACCACCTTCGACGGCGAGAGCGCATTGCCGACGAAGGTCGCCGGATCCTCGTCGTAGTCGATGATATCGATCTTCTCGCCCGCCAGTTCGCTCATCACGTTGCGCACGCGCTGACCCATCGGGCCGATGCACGCGCCCTTGGCGTTCACGCCCTGCACGGTGGACTGCACGGCGATCTTGGAACGGTGCCCCGACTCGCGCGCCACCGCGACGATCTCGACGGAACCGTCGGCGATCTCGGGCACCTCTAGCGAGAACAGCCGACGCACCAGATTCGGGTGCGTGCGCGAGAGCTGGATCTGCGGGCCGCGGGGCCCACGCGAGACGCCGTAGACGTAGCACTTGATCCGGTCGCCGTGCTCGTAGGTCTCCCCCGGCACCTGTTCGGCGGGCGGGATCAGGCCCTCGGTGCCGTTGGCCTCGCTGCCGATGCGCACCACCACGATGCCGCGGGCGTTGGCCCTGGCGTCGCGCTGGATCACACCGCCGACGATCTCACCCTCGTGCGTGGCGAAGTCGCCGAACGACTTCTCGTTCTCGGCGTCGCGCAGCCGCTGCAGCACCACCTGGCGGGCGGTGGTCGCGGCGATGCGGCCGAAACCCTCGGGGGTGTCGTCCCATTCGGAGACGAGGTTGCCGTCGGCGTCGAGTTCGCGCGCCATCACCCGCACCACACCGGTCTTCTGGTTGATGTCGATGCGCGCGTTGGCCTCGTGGCCGTCGGTGTGCCGGTAGGCGGTGAGCAGTGCCGACTCGATCGCCGAGATCACGGTCTCGATCGGGATGCCTTTGTCGGCGACGATCGCCCGCAAGGCTTCGATTTCAATGTTCATTCCGCGAGCCCTTCGGTGGGAGTGTCAAGGTGTTGTCCTGGCGCGGCGAGGTCGGCGGGTTCTTCGCCCGGTACCGGGCGCCCCGGCGCGATGCCGCCCGCGAGTTCGAGTTCGGCGGCACCCGGTGCGTTGAACTCGACCTGGACGACAGCCTCGGCGATATCGGTGAGGGGAACGTGCACGCGATGCGGCTTGATCTTGCCGCCGATCACGAGCGCGATGGTGGGGTTCTCGGTGCCGACAGGGTCGGCGAGTTGGCCGACGCGCGCGTCGAAACGGGCCTTGCCCTCGACCCGCTCGGCACCGTCGGCCAGCTTGACGCGGACCTTGCGGCCCTGTGCGCGCCGCCAGTGCCGTTCGGTGCGCAGCGGGCGCTCCACACCGGGTGTCGTCACTTCGAGCAGGTAGGCGGCTTCACCGAAATCGCCTGCGGCATCGAGAAGTTCGGACATCTCCCGGCTGAGCGCGGCGATGGCGTCCAGGTCGGCGGGGCCGTCGCTGTCGACGGTGACCTTCACCCGAACCGGAGCCAGCTCGCCGTTGCCCGCAGCCGCGATCGCAACGCCCTCGAGGTCGAATCCCCGGCGTGCGACGAGCTCAGCGACGAGCTGGCTCACCCTTTCCTCGGTGGGCATCGGCATATGGGCGGCTCCTGGTTCAGTTGTGACGCGATCGAAATATCTACGCCGAAGGTCTAGCGTAACGCGCTCAGAGAGTGTAAAGGACCAGGCGCTGAGCACATCGCACCGGTCCGACCAGGCGTGCTCGAGGCGTGTCGTCACGCGCGCGAACTACCCGCGCGAGATCTGGCACGATGGTGCACGTGCCCCACCGCCATACCGCCCCGCCGAGCGCCGGGCGACCTTCCGGCATGCGCTCCGACCGGCACGAACCCCCTCGTTCGCGGGTCGAGCCTGCCACCGCGCCCACCCTGCCGACCTGGCGCCGCCGCTCGCTGCTCCGGTTAGTCGGCGCGAGCGCGATCGGCATTCCGGCGCTGGCCGCCTGCGCCGAGGACGATTTGGTGCACGCGCCGGATCCTCTTGCCGCGCAAGAAGTTCTGGCCCGCGCCGATGCCGCCGCCGCGACGGCCGCGATCGCCCTGGCACCGCAGTCGAGCGCCGCGCTGAGCACGATCGCCACCGAGCGCACCGCGCATGCCGACGCTCTGCGCACCGAAATCGACAGAGTGATCGGCGTCTACGGTGACGGCACCACCCCCGTCCATCGCACCGGCGCGCTGACCGTGCCAGGCCCCGAGGGTTCCCCGGTACCCGCCGCGGAGGTCGAGACCGCGGCCGCGCAGCCGACGACCGTCGCGCGGTTGCGCGATCAGCTGGTCCGCTCCCAACAGTCCGCCGCCGCGCTGGCTCGCACCGAATCCGGTTATCGCGCCGGACTTCTCGCGTCGATCAGTGCGTCCTGCGCCACCCAGGCAGGAGTCCTGCTGACATGACCGAACAGCGCAAGTCGTTGCAGAACGCGCTCGATGCCGAGTACGCCGCCGTCTACTCCTACGGTCTGATCGCCGCGTACGCCAATGTCGACCGGTCCCGCCTGGTCGCCGAGTTCAGCGCGGCGCATCGAGCACGCCGCGACGCCACCATCGAGTTGCTCGAAGCGGGCGGCACGGCGCCCGCAGGGCCCGCCGCCGCCTACAACCCGCCCGCCCCCGTCGACGGCCCGATCCCGGCCGCCCACCTGGCGGTGAGCGTCGAATCCGATTGCGCCGCAGCGTGGTACGCCGTGGTCGAGAACGCCACGGATGCCTCGGTACGCGCCTCGGCAACCGAAGCGCTCACCGAGGCCGCCGTCCGCCGGGCCCGCTGGCAGTCGATCCTGGGCACCGGCCCGTTGACCGTCGTCTTCCCGGGCCGGGCGTAGCCCGCCGCGAATCCGCTACGGGCGCATCGCGTACGCACCGTCGTAGGCCGCCACCTGCTGCCACACCCGGCCGAAACGCTCGGTGTCGGCGACCGGGCTGCGCAGTGCCCCGATCGCCCACGCACGCTGCGCCTCGGTGACCGACGGCTTGCCGAGCAACGCCGACGCCTGCGTGTTGAAGTCACGGATCTGGAAGTCGAAGATCTGGTCGAGCACATCGCGGTCGAGCCCGGTGAGCTCGGCCTGCTCGAGAATCAGCTGGCCGTAGACCACCGTGGAGAACAGGTGACCGATGGTCAGCATGAAGTCGAGGTCCTTCTGCTGGGCCGCGTCGGGTGCCGCGGTGAGCAGCAGCGTGCGCAGCGCCGTGGCCTGCTCGTAGAACCGGGCCACGTTCGGCACGTCGACTGTCCGCTCATAGGCCGGGGTCCAGTCCGCGAACTGCACCTTGCCCGCGCCGCGTGCCGGGCCCTGCGCCCAGAAGAACGCCTCGTCGCCTGCTTCGAGGTTGGTGCCGATCGCCGGGTATTCCTTGGGGTTGAGCAGGTAGTTCGGCATGAACTTCAGGATCTGGCCCACGTTCACGTGCACGGTGCCCTCGAGGCGCGGCAGGTGGTTGATGTAGCGCGAGGCCTGCGCGAAGTAGGTGGCCTTCTCGAAACCCTTGGCCGCCAGCACATCCAGCAGCAGGGTCATCGCGACCTCGCCCTCGGAGGTGACCTTGGACTTGGTCATCGGGTTGAACAGCAGGTAGCGGCGGTCCTCCAGGGAGGCGCTGCGGAAGTAGTCGACGGCACGATCACTGAACAGCTTCATCGCGATCAGCCGCGCGTAGGCGTCGACGAAGTTGCCGCGCACGTGGCCGAAGTCGGTGACCGGGTTGCCGTAGAGGATGCGGTTGTTGGCGTGAGTGATGGCCTCGAAGAACGAATGCTCGACCATGCCGATGCTGCCGTGGCAGAGGTTGAACTTGCCCACGTTCACGGTGTTGAGCGCGGCCGAGAAGCCTTCCGGCCCTTCGTGCAACACGTCGGCGGCGGTCACCGGGTAGTTCTCCAGCCGGAAGTGGCTGACATACATCTGCCCGTGGATGACGCTCTCGACCAGGTGGTAGTCGTCGTGGCGGCTGTCGGCGGCGAACCAGATGTAGCCTTCCGGCCCTTCGACATCGCTGCGCCGGGAGAACACCGACACCATCGAGGCGACGTTGCCGTTGCCGATGTAGTACTTCTCACCGCTCGCGCGGAACAGGATTCCGGCCTCGGCGTCGGCGCTGCCGGGCTCGCTCGGGGTGAGGATCAGGTCGGTGTTGTAGATGTCGGCGCCGTGGTCGCGCTCGGACAGCGCGAACGCCATCACCTGGCCGTCGTCGAGGTCGGCGGCGGCCTTGCGCTTGGCGATCTCGTTGTCGCTCTGCCAGATCGGGCCAAGGCCCAGGATGGTGACCTGCTCGGCGTACCAGTACGCCAGCCCGTAGAACCCGAAGATCTCGGCCAGTGCCGCGTTGCGTGCCGCGTCCCAGCGCTTGTTCGGATCGCCGTCGGCGTAGGCAGCCGGGGTCAGGAAGGTCGCGAACAGCTTCTCCTTGCCGACGAACTCGAGGAACTCCGCGGTCCACACCGCGTCGCGATCCTCGGCCAGCAACTGCGCCTTGCCCTTGGACTCGAACCACTCGATGGTGGCCCGGAGCAGCCGACGCGTCTCGGCGTCGAAGTGCTCGGGGTCGTAGGTAGCGGGGTTGAACAGCAGGCTGGGCGAACTCGTCATGCCCGTTAACTTATCAGCGCCGCCGACCCGCCACGCCGACCCTCGACTCCGCTACCAGCACTTTCCCCTACGTAGCCGTAAGTTCGACCTCCCCATGACAACAGCAATCGCGCTGCCCCACATCAGGACAGCGCGATCGCGGTACGCAGGACTCAGCCGCGGATCTTGGCGGTTACCGCGCTGACGGCATCCTCGGCGGGGATTTCCTCGGCTTCGCCGGTGAACCGGTTGCGCAGTTCCACCTTGCCCTCGGCCCAACCGCGGCCGATGACGAGAATCCACGGCATGCCGAGCAGTTCGGCGTCCTTGAACTTGACGCCGGGTGAGGCGGTGCGGTCGTCGAAGAGGACTTCGAGGCCTTCGGCGTCCAGGCCGGCGACCACGTGTTCGGCACCGTCGCGGGCGGCGGCGTCCTTGTTGGCGATCACCACATGGACGTCGAAGGGGGCTACTTCGGCGGGCCAGCGCAGACCCTTGTCGTCGTGCTGCTGTTCGGCGATGACCGCGACCATGCGGGAGATGCCGATGCCGTAGGAGCCCATGGTGAGGCGGACCGGCTTGCCGTTCTCGCCCAGGACGTCGACGTCGAAGGCGTCGGTGTACTTGCGGCCGAGCTGGAAGATGTGGCCGATCTCGATGCCGCGGGCCGACACCAGCGGACCCGCACCATCGGGCGAGGGGTCGCCGTCGCGGACCTGCGCGGCCTCGATGGTGCCGTCGGGGGTGAAGTCGCGCCCGGCGACCAGGCCGACAACGTGCTTGCCCTGAACATCGGCGCCGGTGATCCAGGCGGTGCCATCGACGACGCGGGGGTCGACGAGGTAGCGAACGCCGTTGGCCTGTAGCCCCTTCGGGCCGATGTAGCCCTTCACCAGGAACGGATTCGCGGCGAAGTCGGCCTCGGTGAGCAGTTCCACCTCGGCGGGTTCGACGGACGCACCAAGGCGCTTGTCGTCGACCTCGCGATCACCGGGGATGCCGATGCCGAGGATCTCGGTCTTGCCGTCGGGGTGGCGCAGCTTCACCATCACGTTCTTCAAGGTGTCGGCGGCGGTCACCGTACGTCCGAGCACGTCGGCGGAGTTGGCCCAGTCGACCAGTGTCGCGATGGTGGGGGTGTTCGGGGTGTCGTACTCGACCGCGGCGGCCTGGCCGTCGATGGGCAGCGGCGCGGGCGCGGGTGTGACCACGGCTTCCACGTTGGCCGCGTACCCGGACTCGGCGCAGGCCACGTAGGTGTCCTCACCGACGGGGCTGACGGCGAGGAATTCCTCGGACGCACTGCCGCCCATGGCGCCGGAGGTGGCGGCCACGATCACATACTCGACGCCGAGCCGGGAGAAGATCGCCTGGTAGGCCTTGCGATGGGTGGCGTAGCTGTTGGTCAGACCGTCGTCGTCGATGTCGAAGGAGTAGGAATCCTTCATCACGAACTCGCGCCCGCGCAGGATGCCCGCGCGGGGTCGTTCCTCGTCGCGATACTTGGTCTGGATCTGGTAAAGGGTGACCGGCAGATCCTTGTAGGAGTTGTACTCCCCCTTCACGGTGAGCGCGAACAGCTCCTCGTGGGTGGGCCCGAGCAGGTAGTCGCCGCCCTTGCGGTCCTTGAGCCGGAACAGGCCGGGGCCGTACTCGGTCCACCGATTGGTGGTCTCGTAGGGCTCGCGCGGCAGCAGCGTCGGCAGCGAGATCTCCTGGGCGCCGGTGGCGTCCATCTCCTGGCGCACCACGTCCTCGATCTTGCGCAGCGTGCGCAGACCGAGCGGCAGCCACGAGTACATGCCGGGGGCTACCCGACGGACATAGCCGGCGCGAACGAGCAGTTTGTGGCTGGGCACCTCGGCGTCGGCGGGATCGTCTCGCAGGGTGCGCAGGAACAGGCGGGAGAGGCGGGTGATCACGGATGCACAGGGTAGTCCCTGGTCCGGGCGCGGCGACAGCCGATTACCACCTGGGCGCTCGCAGACCTCCGAAAACCGGCTCGAAAACAAATGCGCCACTGAGAATACCCAATAGAATTCCTTTTCAATCATCAGATAACAACCTGATAACGTAACCGGACCTGGCTATTACTTGGTGACTACATTTTCCCCATAAGTCAATTACGCACTTACAACAGAAAATTGGGCGCGAGGACGCTGCCCTTGGGAGGTCACAATGGCTGAAACGAAATCCATGTCGAGGCGCTGTACAGCAGTGTTCGCCGGTGCCGCGTTAGTGGCCGCGGCCCTCGCCGGATGCACGAAGACCGAGACCACCGAGAGCGGTCAACTGCTGCAGTCGCTGAAGGACAAGGGCACGATCACTGTGGGTTTCGCCGGTGAGGCGCCCTATTCGTTCGAAGAAGGCGGCCAGCTCACCGGCGCCACCGTGGCCCTGCACAAGGAGATCTTCGCCAACCTCGGCATCAAGACCGTCGACGGTGTGCAGACCGAGTTCGGCGCGCTGATCCCCGGCCTGCAGGCCAACCGATTCGATGCGGTCAGTGCCGGTATGTCGATCTTGCCGAAACGCTGTGAACAGGCTTCTTTCAGCGAACCCGAATTCATGTACACCACCGCGCTGATGGTGAAACCCGGTAATCCGAAGAATTTGACGGATATGCAATCGATCAAGGCCAGCGGCGCGAAGATGGCCTCGATGACCGGTGCCATCGAATCCGATTACGCCAGCTCACTCGGCATCGACGCCACCCAGGTCGGCACCCCGCAGGACGGCATGGACGCGGTGACCTCCGGGCGCGCCGACGTGTTCGCGCTCACCGCGATCTCGCTGAACTGGCTCAAGAGCCACACTCCCAACGCCGCGGTCGACGTGACACCCTCGTTCGTCGCCGTGATCGACGGCAAGCCGCAGGTCGGCGCGGGCGGCACCGTCTTCCGTACCAGCGATCCCGATCTGCTCGCCGCCTACAACGCCGAACTGGCCAAGATCACCGGCGACAAGGACAAGTACCTGTCGATCGTCGGCGAGTTCGGGTTCACCGAGCGCGAACTGCCCGACCCGAAATACACGACCGACAAGCTGTGCAAGGGCGAAATCTGATTCACGCATGAGCAATTTCGATGCGGTCCGCGATGCGCTGCCCTCACTGTGGCAGGGCATCGTGGTCACGCTGGAGCTGACCATCGGCGGCGCGCTACTCGCGTTCGTCCTCGCCCTCGCCCTTGGCACCACCGCCCGCGTGCGCAATCTCGCGGCGCGGGGCAGTGCCCGGGTCATGATCGAATTCTTCCGCGGCACTTCGCTGCTGGTGCAGATCTTCTGGCTGTTCTATGTGTTGCCGCTGCTCGGCTACAAGCTCGACCCGCTGTTCTGCGGCATTCTGGCGCTGGGCCTGAACTACGGCGCCTACGGTGCCGAGGTGGTGCGTGGCGCGCTCAACGCGGTGCCGCGCGCGCAGTTCGAGGCGGCGGTCGCGCTGAATTTCAGTCCGTGGCAGCGGCTGCGCCGGGTGCTGTTTCCGCAGGCCTGGGCACTGATGTTGCCCTCCTTGACCAACCTGCTCGTCCATCTGCTCAAAGGCACCGCGGTGGCGTCCTACATCACCCTGCACGACCTGACCTACGAGATCGGTGACCTGCGCAAGACCACCAGCGACACCCTGTTCTCCTTCGGTGTCGGCCTGGTCATCTACTTCGTTCTCGGCTATCTGCTCACCCTGGGCATGAACCTGCTCGAAACCCGCGCGAAGACCAAGCTCGGTCGCGGGGCCTCGCTCAAAGAAGTCCTCAGCTTGGCGCCCGATGACACGAGGGTGGCGTCATGACCGCGGAATGGAGTTTGGAGCGCGCCCGCGAGGCGCTGCCGGTGCTGTGGGACGGCTTCCAGATCACGCTGCTGGCGACGCTGCTCGGCTTCGCGCTGGCCGCGGTACTCGGGCTGGTGATCGCGGTGATCCGCCGGACGATGCCGCGTCCGATCGCCGCACCGGTACACGCGGTGAGCGAGTTCATCCGGCTCACCCCGCTGGTCGTGCAGTTGCTGTTCGCCTACACGCTGCTCACGCAGTTCTCGGCGTTGCAGATCGGCATCGTGGTGCTCGGCATCCACTATTCGAGCTATCTGGCCGAGGTGTATCGCGCCGGGATCGAGGCGGTGCCGACGGGGCAGTGGGAGGCGGCGCGCGCGCTGTCGCTGCCGCCGGTGCGCACCTGGGGTGCGGTGGTGCTGCCGCAGGCGATCCGGGCGAGCCTGCCCGCCCTCGGCACCAACGCCGTCTCGATGTTCAAGGACACACCGTTCCTGTTCGCCATCTCGGTCGTCGAATTGGTGACCGCCGCACAGCAGTTCGGGGCGCGCAACTTCGCCTACCTGGAGGCGATCACGCTGGCGGGTGTGTTCTTCCTCGTCGCCAGCTACCCGACGTCTGTGCTGATCAGAAGACTGGAGAAGCGACTTGCCTACTACTGATGAAGAGATGATTCGATTCGATCAGGTGGTCAAACGCTTCGGCGACCTCACCGTGCTCGACCACCTCGATTTCAGCGTCCGCCGCGGGGAGAAGGTCACGCTGATCGGGCCGTCGGGGTCGGGTAAGACCACCATCCTGCGGTTGCTGATGACGCTGGAGACGATCAGCGACGGCGTGATCTGGGTCGACGGTGAACCGCTCACCCACACACAGCGCGGCGCAAAGCTGGTGCCCGCCAAGGAGAAACACCTGCGCGCGGTGCGGACCAAGATCGGCATGGTGTTCCAGCAGTTCAACCTGTTCCCGAACATGACGGTGCTGGAGAACATCACCGAGGCGCCGATCCACGTGCTCGGCAAGTCGAAAGACGAAGCGCGCGAACGTGCCCGGCATCTGCTCGACATCGTCGGCCTGTCGGACAAGGCGAATGCCCATCCCTCGCAACTGTCGGGTGGCCAGCAGCAGCGGGTGGCGATCGCGCGCTGCTGCGCGATGGACCCGAAGGTGATGCTGCTCGACGAGGTCACCTCGGCGCTCGACCCGGAACTGGTCGGCGACGTCCTCGACGTGCTGCGCACCATCGCCGAAACCACCGATATCACCATGCTGATCGTCACCCACGAGATGCGCTTCGCCCGCGAGGTGTCGGACCGGGTGCTGATGTTCGATTCCGGGCGCATCGTCGAACAGGGTCCGCCGGAACAGATCTTCGAAGCACCGACCAACGAGCGCACGCGCAAGTTCTTGGAGGCGGTGCGCTGAGTTCGGAGGGGGCGGCGTGCAGGTGGCCGGGCGAGGTTGTTGACTGCTCGGTCCGCGGCGGGGCGGAGCGAGGTGGCCATGGTGGCGGCGATTACCGTTGACGATCGTGCTGGTGCTGCTGCCTCCCTCCGAAACCAAGTCCGACGGCGGATCGGGCGCGCCGTTGAACCTCGACGACCTCGCGATGCCGCAGCTCAGTGCGGTCCGCGACAAGCTGATCACCGAGGTGGTGCAGCTGGCGGCCGACCCCGATCGGTCGGCCGCCGTGCTCGGACTGGGCAAAGGCGCCGACGCCGAGGTCGCCCGCAACGCGAGCCTGCGCACGTCGGCGACGCGCCCGGCCCTGGAGCGCTACACCGGCGTCCTCTACGACGCGCTGGACGCGAAGTCGTTCACCAAGGTGCAGCGAGCCAAGGCCTACGCACGGCTGGGGATCGGCTCAGCCCTGTTCGGCGCGGTCCGCGCCGCCGACCCCATTCCCGCCTATCGACTCTCCGGCGGCACCAAACTCCCCGGCCTGCCCACACTTTCGGCCGTCTGGCGCGACGTGCTGCCCGACGCCCTCTACACCGAGGCCGGGGGCGAGCTCGTCATCGACCTGCGCTCGGGCACCTACCAGCAACTCGGCCGAGTCCCCGACGCCGTCACCGCCAATGTGCTCACCGAACACCCCGACGGCTCACGCACCGTCGTCAGCCACTTCAACAAACATCACAAGGGTCTGCTCGCCCGCGCCCTTGTCCTCACCCGCGCCGACCCCACCGACATCCGCGCCGTGGCGCGAGTCGCGACCACAGCAGGTCTGCGAGCCGAAATCGCCTCCCCCACCGAACTTCTGATCATCACTGCGTAGCGGGGGCCATCAGCTGGATGAGGTTGCCGCAGGTGTCGTCGAAGACCGCGGTGCTGACCGGGCCCATCGAAGCGGGCGCCTGGGTGAAGAAGACGCCGCGGTCGACGAGGCGGGCGTACTCGGCGTCGAGGTCGTCGACGGTGAAGATGATGACGGGAATGCCCTCGGCGCTCAGCGCCGTCTTGTAGGCCTTGGCGGCCGGGTGCTGGTCGGGCTCGAGCAGGAGCTGGATGCCGTCGACGTCGGCGGGTGAGACGAGGGTGAGCCAGTCGTATTCGCCGACTGGGACCTTGTCCTTGACCTGGAAGCCGAGCACGTCGGTGTAGAAGGCCTCGGCTTTGGCTTGGTCGTCGACGAAGACGCTGGTTACTCCGATGCGGATCATGAGTTCTCCTCGGGGATGGGCCATCGCGTCGAAACCGCCCGCAGAGGCGTGAAATCGGCGTGGTGGAACTTGTATCGACCTTGTCGACGGGTGTGGACGAGACCGGCCTCCTCCAGCACGCCGAGGTGCTGGGTGATCGCCTGACGGGACGAGCTGATGTCGTGCTTGCTCACGAGGCGGGCGCACAGTTCGAACAGGGTTTGTCCGTCGCGATCGGCGAGTTCGTCGAGGAGTGCGCGTCGCGTCGAATCCGCCAACGCGGTGAAAATATCGGTCACGCCGCACGTTCCTCTCCGTCGCTTCACCAACCATAGGCAACCCCCAGCTTGCCTGTCAATCGCAAGTGCTCACTTGCCTGTCAAGCACCGCATCCCGCACGCCAGCCTCGCGCCGCCTCCACCAGTCGGGCGCGCACCAGATCGACGTGCGGTCGTGGCGGCGCACCGACCCTGCGAGCCAGGAAACCGGTGTTGATCGGGGGATCCGCGGGGTCGAGCAGCGTAACCAACGTCGCCTCGGCCAGTTCCTGGCCGCACAGATAGTGCGGAAGCACGCTGATTCCCGCCCCGGCGGTGACCGCGGCGAGAACCGCACGCAGATCGCCGACGATCAACGCCGGTTCGGTTTCCAGGCGGGTGTCGAAGACGTGGCGCCAGTAGCGACGCAGAATCGGCAGGTCGGCGGCGTAGCTGACGAGCGGGATGCCGTCGAGCGCGATCGGACCCTCGGCGCGCAGGCGCTCGGTATCGATACGGTCGGCGATCGACGGGGCGGCGACGAGGAGGAATTCCTCGTCGACCAGCGGTTCGGCCAGCACGGTCCGTCCACGCGGGCGCGTGGTGGCGAAGACCAGATCCAATGCGCCCGAATGCAATCGAGCGAGCAGGTCGTCGGTGAGCCCGGTGCTGACGGTGAGCCGCACACCGTCGGCGACCAGCGGCGCGAGCGCGGGCACGAGCTTGGCGGCGAGCATCTCCGCCGGTCCGCCGAGCAACACCGGCGGTTCGGGTGGCGCCGGGCGGTCGGTTCCCGCACCACCGACGACGGTTTCCAGCGCATCGAGCGGGTCGCTCACCCGCGCGGCGAGTTCGTGTCCGGCGGCGGTCGGCGTCACCCCGCGCGGCAGTCGTTCGAACAAGGGGCGGCCGAGGTGCCGTTCGAGCGCCTGGATCTGCGTGGTCACCGTCGGCTGGGACAGCCCGACCTGCGCCGCGCCTGCCGTGAGCGAACCGGTACGGAAGACGGCCAGGAAGGTCCGCAACTGCACCAGATCCATCGACCCATCGGTTACCCTATGTCTCATATCGGCGAGTCTATTGGTCAGCGGATGCCATCGACCCTAGCGTTGTTCCCATGGCACACATCCTCTTCGTTCTCACCGGCGCCGACCACTGGACCCTGGCTGACGGCACCGAACATCCCACCGGGTACTGGGCCGAGGAATTCGCGGCACCGTATGCGGCCTTCACCGGCGCGGGCCACACCGTCACCGTGGCAACCCCGGCCGGGGTGGTTCCAACGGTCGACCGTGGCAGCCTGGCACCCGAGGTCAACGGCGGCCCCGAAGGCGCCGCCGCAGTAGCCGAAATCCTCTCGGGTGCAACAGAACTGCAGAACCCGACCCCGCTCGACAAGGTCGACCTCGCCGACTACGACGCCGTCTTCTACCCCGGCGGCCACGGCCCGATGCAAGACCTGGCCGTCGACCCCGTCTCCGGAACGCTGCTCACCGACGCCCTCGCTTCCGGCAAACCGCTCGGCATCGTCTGCCACGCCCCCGCCGCCCTCCTCGCCACCGCGGAAGCCGGCCCCTCCCCCTTCGTCGGCTACCGCCTCACCGGCTTCAGCAATGCCGAGGAGACCCAGGCGGGCTTCGCCGACAAGGCGAAGTGGCTGCTCCAGGACCGCCTGGTCGCGCTCGGCGTCGACTATCGCGAAGGTGACCCGTGGGCTCCCCACATCGAGGTGGACCGCAACCTCTACACCGGCCAGAACCCCGCCTCGTCGGCCCCGTTGGCCGCGGAGATGCTCACCGCCCTCTGACCAGCCTCGGACGGGACCGGCGTCATCGGGCCGTCGGTTCCGTCAGCCGGTCACCGTGGTGAGTTCGGCGAGTTCGGCCGCGAGGTTGGCGCGGGCGATCGCCTCGTAGCGGTCGTGGGCGGGCTCGGTGCGGAACAGGCGAGGCTGGTCGGCCAGGTTGCGTAGGACCGAGGCGCGACCCGCCCGGAACAGGTCGTCGGGGACGTGGGCGTATTCGGCTCGGATCGCGGTGGTGTAGGCGGCGTATTCCTCGGGTGTGCCGCCGAGTACGACAAGGTCGGCGTCACAGAGGACCGCGCCGTTCGCATCACCCGGCTGCGGTTTGTGCCCGCGGGTCAGCACGACCAGCCGCACCACCTCTTCGACCAGTTCCGGTGCGGCACCGAGCGATTCGAGAATGTCGCGCCCCAGATCCGCGCTGCGCTCCTCGTTGTCGGCCCGCGCGACGGCGTAGATCGCGTCGTGGAAGAACGCCGCGAACCGCACAGCATCGATATCGTCTGCGGCATCGGCCAATTCGTCGATCGCCGCGAGCATCACCGCCAGATGGGTGCCGGTGTGATAGCGCCGGTGCGGTTCGTTGTAGCGCCCCACCACACCGGCACCGATTTGTTCGGCCTCGACCCCGGCCAACGCGATCCACCGGTCCATCAGGTTCTGCGACGCACTCATACAACAAGTTTCGTCGTCGGCACCGACACCCACAACCCCGATTCTTACTGTCCCGCACCCCGAACGGGCCACCGAGTCGGCTCGCTCGATCCCCGTGCGATGAACGCGGTGACCACCTCCGACTCAGGAAGGTGGCGCTGCCGCGGCCCGCGCAGACCATTGTCACCGGTCGGGGCGCCGGATAGCGTGGGGCGATGGTTTCCACGGCTCATCTGGCCTCGTTCGCGGGTTTGGCGTTTCTGCTGGTTATCGTGCCCGGGCCCAGCGTCTTGTTCACCATCGGGCGCGCGCTCACCGTGGGGCGGCGGGCGGCGCTGTTGACCGTGCTCGGCAATTCGGTCGGGGTGTACGGGCAGGTTGTCGCCGTGGCCTTCGGGTTGGGTGCGGTGGTGGCCGCGTCGGCGGCGGTGTTCACGGCGATCAAGCTCGTCGGCGCCGCCTATCTGGTTTACCTCGGTGTGCAGGCAATTCGGCATCGTGGCGCGCTGCAGACGGCATTTCATGCCGAACAGGACGTGAGTTCGCACAGTCCGGCGGCGGCGTTGCGGGACGGTTTCGTGGTCGGGGCGGCGAACCCGAAAACGATCGTCTTCCTGGCGGCGCTGCTGCCGCAGTTCGTGGACACCACGCGTGGTTTCGTGCCACAGCAGATGCTGATCCTCGGGCTCTGCATCCCGGTGTTCGGGCTGATCTTCGACTCGCTGTGGGCGCTCGTGGCCGGGTCGGCGCGGTCCTGGTTCGCGCGGTCACCGCGCCGGCTCGCCGCCGTCGGCGGTACCAGTGGCCTGGTTATGATCGGGCTCGGCACGTCACTGGCGTTCACCGGCCGCAAAGACTGAACTACGACCGTCAGGATGTCCGATGAAGAGGTTGCTGCTCACCGGTGCTGCGGCGCTGCTGTTCTCGATGCTGGTGCCCACCACCGCCCAGGCCGAACCGAGTCCCGGTGCCACCTACGTCGCGCTCGGTGATTCCGGGGCGGCCACGACGGGGGTGGTCGATCTCGACGTCACCGCGCCGCTGCGGTGCGTGCGTTCGACCTCCAACGCGCCCAAGTTGGTCGCCGAACGACTCGGGCTGGCGCTGGACGACCGGACCTGCAGCTCGGCGAAGCTTCCCGATCTGTACAACGCGCAGGGCGCGGGGATCGCCCCGCAGTTCGACGGGCTCGGTCCCGCCACCGAGATCGTCACGCTGCACATGGGCGCCAACGATGCCGACATGACCGAGTTCATCCTCGGCCACTGTCATGCGGGCGTGGTCAGCGGTGGCTGTGCCGCCGAGGCGGATCCGGAGTGGGACAACAGGATAGACGCGATCGCGCCCGCCTACGCCGCGGCACTGGCCGACATCGCCCGGCGCGCGCCGAACGCCACCGTCTTCGTCGACGGCTGGCCCACCTACCTCACGAACACCAGCTGCCCGGCCATGCTCGGCCTGCTCCCCGCCGACGCCGCCTACATCCAGTCCAAGTTCGAACGCCTCAACACCGTCGTTGCTCGCGCGGCCGCCGACCACGGCGCCGTGTACATCGATACCGTCGCCGCCTCCCGCGATTTCGGTATGTGCGCCGACCCGGCAGTTCGGTGGTTCGACCCGGTCCTGGCCGATCAGACCCTGCTCCCCTATCACCCGACCCTGGCCGGGCAGCGCGGCGTCGCGGACCTGATCGCCGCCGCCATCACATCGAGCGGTGCCCTCACTCGCTGACCGGCTGAGACCTGTCACCGGCGAATCCCGTTACGGCTCAGAGTTCGTCGCCCTCGGCGGTGAGCTCGCGGACCAGCAGGGCGGTGTGCAGCGAAGTGCGGGATTCGCCGTCGTCGAGGTCGACGGCGAGAATTCGTTCGATCCGGGCGAGCCGGTCGTAGAGAGTCGGCCGACTGATGGCGAGCGCCCTGGCCAGCTCGGTCTTGTTGCCCGCCAGGTCGAGGAAGCGGCGCAGCGTGCCGGTGAGGTCGGCAGCATGCCGGATGTCGTAGCGCAACAGCGCGCTCAACTCGGTCTCGGCGAAACTCTGCACGCCGGGTTCGTCGCGGATCAGGGAGAGCAGACCGCGCAGCCGAATATCGGCGCTGCGGAAGAAGATTCGCGTGGTTGCGCCGCGCATCGAGAGTGCCACCGCGGCCACCGACGCCGCGTGGGCGAGCTGCCGGGAGGTATCGAGCAGCGACGCGGAGTCGGCACCCACGCCGACCACCGCCCGATCGACCCCGTCCACCCGGCGCACCTCGGTGAGCACCGCCGCGCACACCGTCGTCAGCGTCTCCTCGACGGCACCGCCCTGCGCAACCGCGACGATCATCGCGACCCGCTCGACACCGCCCGCCCCCGGACTATCCGCCCCCGCGGCACCCCGCGCGGTAGTCGCCGAGCCACCCCGCGCGGCGGTCGCGGGGCGCTCGACGCCGGGCGAATCCCCCGTGAACGACGCACTGCGCCGCCCGATCGGCCGGTGCTCGATCGCACTCAATGCCGACACCCCGGCGAGCCCGAGCCCGTGGGTCACCGCCTCGAGCAGGGCCGCACTGCGCCGCTGCCGAGCGACCGGCTCCGGCTCGGCCGTCACCGCGATCTCGACAGCCGTCGGCACGTACCGGGCGCGCCGGGTCAGCCCGAGCGCCGACGCACGGGCCTGCGCGTCACGTTCGTCGGTGACGCGCCCTTCGACCAGATCGTCGATGAGCCCGGTCTGTGCCTGCCGGTGCAGCCCGAAGCGGTCCTTGTCGATCATGCGGTGCAGGGTGAGCGTCTGCGCGGCGCGTTCGAGGACCATGGTGGCGCGCGGGGTCTGCACCCGGTCCGAGCGCAGGATCAGCCTGCCCCAGCGTTGGGTGTGCGGGCCGACCTCGACGATGCCGGGCCCGGCGGGCAGCATCCGGGAGGTCGATTCCCAATTGTCCAGCAGCGCGGCCGAACTCGTGTGGCGCGCGGCGGCGGCCAATACCCGGTGGGCCAGGTCCTCCAGCACCACCGAGGCGTCGAGCATGCTCGCGGCGGTCTGCACGATCTCGGCCAACGCGGCGCGGCGCACACTGAGCTCGGTGAAGGTCTCGTGCGCGGTGCGCGCGAACTCGAGCTCGGCGTACTGGTCGGCGACGATGGCGCGGTGCACCGCCTCGGTGATCTCCACGAAGCGCGTCACCCGGTGCAGCACGATCACCGGCAGGCCGAGTTCGGTGGCGGTGGCGGCGACGGCAGGACCGAGCTCGCTGACGTAGCTGCCGAGTTCGACGACCAGACCGGCGACCCCGACGGCGGCCAGTGATCGCAGGTAGCTGATTCTGGCCTGCTCCGGCGCGGCGAGGGCCTGGCCGGTGGTCAGGATCAGCTCCGAACCCACGAGGAGGTCGGCCACCGCGGCCTGATCGCTCACGTGCACCCACCGCACCGGTCGGTCGAGGTTCGCGGCACAGATGACCTCGGGTTGCCCGGCCTGCACCACCGGCGTCGCGAGCACATCAGCCACCGTCAACAGCACCTACGAATCGTAATATGAAACCCGGAAACGCGTACAGATCGTCGGCCCGTTCGAGGCTCCGGATAAGCCAAGGTGGAAGCACCACACCCCCGGCGAAACGAGGCTCTCATGCAGTCCATCGGCCATTGGATCGACGGCAAGTCGGTCAGCGGCACCAGCGAGACCACCGCGCCGGTGACCAATCCCGCCACCGGCGTCGTCACCGGCGAGCTGGCGCTGGCGAATGTGGCCGATACCCGCGCCGCGATCGACGCCGCGACGGTGGCCTTCGCCGCCTGGCGCGACACCTCGCTCACCCGGCGCACCCAAGTGCTGTTCCGCTTTCGCGAACTGCTGTCCGAGCGGAAGACCGACCTGGCCGCGGTGATCACCGCCGAACACGGCAAGGTGGCCGCCGACGCGCTCGGCGAGGTGACCCGGGGTCTCGAGGTCGTCGAATTCGCCTGTGGCATACCGCATCTGCTCAAGGGTGGGTTCACCGAGAACGCCTCCAGTGAGGTCGACATCTACTCGATCCGGCAACCGCTGGGCCCGGTCGCGATCATCGCGCCGTTCAACTTCCCCGCCATGGTGCCGATGTGGTTCTTCCCGCTCGCCATCGGCGCGGGCAACACGGTGGTGCTCAAGCCGAGCGAGAAGGATCCGTCGGCGGCGCTGTGGCTGGCGCGGCTGTGGCAGGAGGCCGGGCTGCCCGACGGCGTGTTCAATGTCGTACAGGGCGACAAGGTGGCCGTCGACGAACTCCTGGACAACCCGGGGATCAAGGCGGTGTCGTTCGTCGGCTCGACCCCGATCGCCAAGTACGTGTACCAACGCGGCACCGTGGCCGGCAAGCGTGTGCAGGCGCTCGGCGGCGCGAAGAACCACATGGTGGTGCTGCCCGACGCCGATCTGGACCTGGCCGCCGACGCCGCCGTGAACGCCGGTTTCGGGTCGGCGGGCGAGCGGTGCATGGCGATCAGCGTGGTCGTCGCCGTGGGTGGGGTGGCCGACGACCTGATCACCAAGATCAGTGAGCGGGCCGCGAGCATCGTCACCGGTGACGGCACCAGCGGCGCCGAGATGGGCCCGCTGATCACCCGCGCCCATCGCGACCGCGTGGCCGAGTACATCGACGCGGGCGAAACCGCCGGTGCCCGGGTGGTTCTCGACGGCCGCGACCTCACCGTCGACGGTGCTCCGGACGGCTTCTGGCTCGGGCCCACGATTCTCGACGGCGTCACCCCCACCATGAGCGTCTACACCGACGAGATCTTCGGCCCGGTGTTGTCGGTCGTGCGGGTCGACACCTACGAAGAAGCCGTCGCGCTGATCAACGCGAACCGCTACGGCAACGGCACCGCCATCTTCACCAACGACGGCGGCGCGGGACGACGGTTCCAGCACGAGGTGGAGGTGGGTATGGTCGGCATCAACGTCCCGATCCCGGTGCCGATGGCCTACTTCAGTTTCGGTGGCTGGAAGAACTCCTTGTTCGGTGACTCGCACGCGCACGGCACCGACGGCGTGCACTTCTTCACTCGCACCAAGGCGGTCACCAGCCGCTGGCTCGACCCCAGCCACGGCGGGCTGGAACTCGGCTTCCCGCAGAACAAGTGAATTGAGGAGACTCGCATGACGCTTTCCGATGAGGCCGCTCGCGCCTACGAGCTCGATCGCCGCCATGTCTTCCATTCCTGGTCTGCGCAAGCAACTCTGACGCCGACGGTGCTGACCGCCGCCGAGGGGTGCTACGTGTGGGACGGCGAAGGCAATCGCCTGCTCGACTTCTCCTCGATGATGGTGAACACCAATATCGGCCACCAGCATCCGAAGGTCGTCGCCGCGATCCAGGAGCAGGCGGCCACACTCTGTACTGTCGCACCCTCGTTCGTCAACGACGCGCGCTCGGAAGCGGCCCGCCTGATCAGTGAACGCACGCCGGGCGACCTCGACATGATCTTCTTCACCAACGGCGGCGCCGACGCTGTCGAACACGCCGTCCGGATGGCGCGCCTGCACACCGGCCGCTACAAGGTGCTCTCTCGCTACCGCTCCTACCACGGCGGTACCGACACCGCGGTGAACCTCACCGGCGACCCGCGCCGCTGGCCCAACGACCGCGGAAACACCGGCACCGTGCACTTCTTCGGCCCGTTCCTGTACCGCTCGGAATTCCACGCGACCGACGAGCAGCAGGAGACCGAGCGCGCGCTGACCCATCTCGAACGCACCATCGAGATGGAGGGCCCGGCCACCATCGCCGCGATCATCCTGGAGCCGGTGCCGGGCACCGCGGGCATCATGGTGCCGACCCCGGAGTACATGCGCGGAGTACGCGCACTGTGCGACAAGCACGGCATCGTGTTCATCGCCGATGAGGTGATGGCGGGCTTCGGCCGGACCGGAAAGTGGTTCGCCATCGACAATTTCGATGTCGTGCCCGACCTGATCACCTTCGCCAAGGGTGTGAACTCCGGCTATGTCCCGCTCGGCGGGGTGGCGATCAACGCGGCCATCGCAGCGACCTTCGCCACCCGGCCCTACCCCGGCGGGCTCACCTACTCGGGCCATCCCCTGGCCACCGCCGCCGCTGTCGCGACGATCAACGTGATGACCGAGGAGCGCATCGTCGAGAACGCCGCCGACATCGGCGCGAAGGTGATCGGGCCTGGCCTTCGTGAACTGGCGCAACGGCATCCGAGCGTCGGTGAAGTACGCGGGCTCGGCGTCTTCTGGGCCGTGGAGTTGGTCCGCGACCGGGCCACGCGCGAACCCCTCGCCCCCTACGGTGGCACCAGCCCCGCGATGAACGAACTGGTCGCCGCCTGCCGCCAGGGCGGGCTGCTGCCGTTCGTCAACTTCAACCGGTTGCATGTGGTGCCGCCGTGTGTGATCACCGAGGCCGAGGCCAAAGAAGGTCTGACCATCCTCGATCGAGCGCTGAGCGTCGCCGACGCGCACACCGTCGACGCGGGATCATGATCCGCTGAAAGTCAGCTCCGCTGGGCCTCGTCCTGCTTCTGCTGCGCCTGCACCAACTGTTGCGGGGTGAACCGCAGCGTCAGCGCGACGAGGGCGGCGAGCACCGCCAAGATCGCGCACACGAAGAGCACCAGCGTGTAGCCGCTGTTCAGGGCGTCGATCTGGGTCGGCGACATGTCCGCGGCGCGGCCGTCGGTGCCACCGAGCGAGAGGGTGCGCGATGCGGCGATCGGGCTCAGCAGGCCGATCGCGATCGGCGTCGCCAGATTCATGAACATCTGGCCGACCGCCGACAGCGGGCCGATATTCGTCTGCGGCACTCCGACGAGCACGCACAGCGGTGCCAGCACCATCGCGACACCGACGCCGAAGCCGATCACCACCAGCAACGCCAGCAGGGTCGGCAGGTACTGCACGTGCCGGTCCAGCGTCGAGCCGAAGAGCAGCCCGATGGCGAGCACGACCGAGGCCGAGGCGAGCAACCAGCGCGGCGCGATCACCAGCGCCAACTTCGACGCCACGGCACCGCCGACACCGATGCCGACGGTGAACGGGATCGAGGCGATACCGGCCTGTAGCGGGCTGTAGCCGAGCACGTTCTGCAGCAGTTGGGCGACGAAGAACGTCATCGCGCCGAGTACCGCACCGGCCAGGAAGATCAGGGCGAAGGTGGCGACCCGGTCGCGGCTGTCGAACAGCGACCACGGCAGCAACGGGTCGGCCTCGCGGCGTTCGGTGATCACGAAGATCACCAGCAGCGCGAACCCGCCGATCAGCGAGGCGAGGATGATCGGGCTGGTCCAGCCCATCGCCGGGCCCTCGGTGGCACCGAACACGATCGTCGCGCAGGCCAGGGTGCCCAGGATCGCGCCCTTGATGTCGAGCGGTGTGCGGTGGTGCTCGGTGTCGGCGAGTTTGTAGACCGCGCCCGCCACGATGAGCGCGCCGATCGGCACATTGATCAGGAAGATCCACCGCCACGAGAGCTCGGTGAGCGCGCCACCGACCACGAGACCGCCGACCGAGCCGATCCCGGCCATCGAACCGACGATCGCGATGGCTTGATTGCGTGCGGGTCCCGGCGCGAAAGTGGTCGCGACCAGGGCGAAGGCCGTCGGGGCCGCGATGGCCGCACCGGCACCTTGGAAGGCGCGCGAGATCAGCAGCATCGCCTCACCATTGGCCAGACCGCAGGCCAGCGACGCCGCCGTGAACACCCCGACGCCGATGATCAGCATTCGCTTGCGCCCGAACGCGTCGCCGAGCCTGCCGCCGAGCAGCATCAATCCGGCGAAGGTCAGGCCGTAGGCGGTCACCGTCCAGGCACTGCCCGAACTGGACAGCCCCATCTCCTCCTGCAACCGCGGCAGCGCGAAGATCACGACGGTGCCGTCGAGCACGACCATGAACTGCAGGCCGCTCAGTACGAGGATGGCGAGACCGAAGGCCCGCCCCGTCACCGGATACTGCATCGTGGCAGCGGGTTTATCGAGCACAACGAGGCAGTGTAATTGGCGCACCGCGATCAGTGGGCGCGCCGTCGGTGAAGCTAGTCGAGGCCGAAGCCCGCCGTGGGGCCGATGACGATGATCGCGGGCGGGCGAATGCCCTGCTCCTTAACCCGGTCGGCGACCGTGGCGAGGTCGGCGCGCACCACCCGCTGGGTGCGCAGGGTGCCCTCCTGGATGACCGCGGCCGGGGTATCGCTCGGGCGCCCACCGGCGAGCAGGGCGGCGGCGAACTTGTCGATCCGCTCGACCGCCATCATCAACACGATGGTGCCGCGCAGCTTGGCCAGCGCCGACCAGTCGACGAGCGAATCGGGGTGATCGGGGGCGACGTGTCCGCTCACCACGACGAACTCGTGGGTCACCCCGCGATGGGTCACCGGGATGCCTGCCGCGCCGGGCACCGAGATCGGGCTGGTCACGCCGGGCACCACCGTCACCGGGATGCCGGCCTCGGTGCACGCCTCGAGTTCCTCGTATCCGCGACCGAACACATACGGGTCGCCGCCCTTGAGCCGAACCACGAACTTGCCCGCTTTGTAGCCCTCGACGAGCGCGAGGTTGATCGCCTCCTGCGCCATCGACCGGCCGTAGGGGATCTTCGCGGCGTCGATCACCTCGACGTGCGGGCCGAGTTCGGCGAGCAGTTCCGGCGGGGCGAGCCGGTCGGCGACGACCAGATCGGCGCGCGCGAGCAGTCGGCGTCCACGCACGGTGATCAGGTCGGGATCGCCGGGGCCGCCGCCGACGAGCGCGACGCCGGGCGGCACCGGCTCCGAATCATCGGTCACCACACCGGATTGCAGTGCTTCGAGCAGACCGTTGCGCACGGCGGCCGAGCGGCGGTGCGCCCCACCGGCGAGCACGCCGAGCGACAGTCCGTCGTAGCGGGCGGTCGCGGGGGTCACCGCCGTGCCGTCGCGTGCGATGTCGGCGCGGACGCAGAAGATGCGCTTGGCGGTGGCTTCGGCCACCACCGCGGCATTGGTCTCGGGTTCGTCGGTGCAGGCCATCGCGTACCAGGCACCGTCGAGATCACCGTCGGCGTAGGCGCGCAGTTCGATACTCAGCTGCCCCGCCGTCCCCATACCCTCGACGGCCGGCGTGACGGCCCGACTGATCACGTGCACCTCGGCACCGGCGGCAACGAGCAGCCCCAGTCTGCGCTGGGCAACCGTGCCACCGCCGACCACGACCACTCTGCGGCCGAGCAGATCGAGCCCGACCAGGTAGTTCGGGTCGCCCGCGGGCGGGGTCGATGCGGTGTCAGCGGTGTTCGGCACAGTGTCCCAGCCTAGTTCCTGACCAGGTGCGCCCCGAACGCACCCGCCGATCGACGATCTGTCCACTTCCGGGCCGGTCCTGACGGACGATCCGTCGGTTGTCCACGGCGCGGGACCCGACGACTGTTCAGGAATGGCTACGACCGAAGACAACGCGCCTGCCGCGAGCTACACCGATCGCGTGCTCGCGGTGGAGCCCGGCGGCAACGAGACCATCCCCGAGTCCGCCCGGCACGGCACCCCGCGCCAGCTCCTGTGGATGTGGACCTCGCCCAATCTCGAGTTCGCGACGATCTTCATCGGTGTGCTGTCGGTGACCGTCTTCGGCATGAATTTCTGGCAGGCGGTGCTCGGGCTGGCGGTGGGTATCGGTCTCGGCGCCGGGGCGCACTCTGTGTTGTCCGCGCGCGGGCCGGCGTACGGCGTGCCGCAGATGGTGTTGGGACGCACGGCTTTCGGGTATCGGGGCAATGCGATGCCCGCCACCTTCATGGCGATCATGTGCGGCGTCGGCTGGTTCGCCACCAACAGCGTGTCGGGTGCCTTCGCATTGAACACGCTGACCGGGCTGCCCAAGGTGTGGTCGCTGGTGCTGATCGTGGTGCTGCAGACCCGCTTCGCGGTATTCGGGCACAATCTCGTGCACGCCTTCGAACGATTCGTCTTCCCGGTGCTCGCGGTGGTTTTCGTCGTGGTGACCGTGGTGATCGTCGGTAAGGCCGACCTGGCCGGCGCCGCACCCGAGGGCGGTGTGGGCGGGATCGCCGGATTCCTGCTCACCGTCGGCGCTGCCTTCGGCTACGCGGGCGGCTGGAACCCCTACGCGGCGGACTACTCCCGCTACCTGCCGACCGCGGTGTCGAAGGTCGCGACCGGTGGGTACGCGGCGACCGGACTGTTCGTCTCCTGCCTGTGGTTGTCAGCGCTCGGCGCGGCATCGGCGACGATCGTGAGCGCGGCGACCGGCAGCCCCACGGACGTGTTCACCGCGCATCTGCCCGGCGCACTGGCGAATCTGACACTGCTGGCGATCACCCTCGGTGCGATCGCGGCGAACGCGCTCAATGTGTACTCGGGCGCGATGGCGTTCGTGACGATCGGGGTGAAGCTGCCGGTACGCACCCAGCGGGCACTCGTCTCGGCGGTCTTCGGCGTGGTGGGCTTCCTGGTGGCGTGGTGGGCACTGCCCGACGCGGCGGCGGGCTACGAGGCGTTCCTGCTGATCGTCGCCTACTGGATCGGGCCGTGGCTCGGCGTGATGTTCGCCGACCAGTACCTGCGCCGCGGCACCGACATCCGCCCACTGCTCTACGACCGCGCCTACGCCAACTGGGGTGGGGTCACGGCCTTCGCGACCGGGCTGGTGGTGTCGGTGCTGCTGTTCTCCAACCAGGCGAAGTTCACCGGCTACCTGGTGCGCGAATTCCCGCACCTGGGCGACATCACCGTGTTCGTCGGCTTCGCGCTGGCGGGTGGGTTGTATCTGCTCCTGGCACGGCGCCAGGTCGCGGCCGATCGGTGACCTGCTCGGCGTACGAGTACGTCGGCCCGTAGAACCCGGGTCCGTGGCGGGGCTGCGTCCGCGTCACTCACCCGTACCGGAGGAATGGACGCGGTGTGCGCCGAGGGCCAGGAGCAGGGTGGCGGTGAGTTCTGGTGCGGCGGGGTCGAATCCGAGGAGGGACTTGATGCGGTCGAGGCGTTGGTAGAGGGATTGTCGGCCGATGTGCAGGGCGGCGGCGCAGCGGGTGGCGCTGCCGCCATGACGTAGGAACACCTCGAGGGTGTGGGTGAGTGCGCTGTGATGAGCAGTGTCCCAGGCGATCAGCGGTGCGAGGGTGGTGTCGACGAGGCGGGCTCGGTCGGCGGCCGGCAGCGCTTCGACGATGAGGTCACCGGCCAGTTCCCGGCGGGTGGAGACGGTGCCGGATCCGCCTGAGTGGTCGCGGCGATGCCGAACCGCCAGTCGCAGTGCAGGTTCGGTGCCTCGGAGCGCGGCGGATAGACTCGCCGCGGTCGACTCGGCCGGGTCGCCTACCACCAGGGTGACACCGTCGATGCTGTTGGTGGCGGACACTTTTCGCAGTATCTCCGCGATGTCGGCGACAGGATCGGTGGCCGCTGGGTCGGGTGTGAGCAGTCCGTACACCGTGGCGTGCACCTCACCGAGCACTCCGGGGCGCCCGAGATCCCGGACAGCGCCGTCGAGCAGTCGCATGCCGATCCGCGCGTCGGGCGCGTCGATCGCCACGGGCACCAGCCGCATTCCTGCCGTCGCACCGACCGCCGCCAGTCGCGCGCGAAGATCAGCGGGCCGGATCTGTTTGTCCGCCAACAGATCAGCGAGCAAGCGGGTGGCGGCCCGACCCGGTCGGCCGGTGGGGGCCCCCGATTGGGCGAGCGCCGGTCCCAGTGCGGCGGCGGCCCGTTCCAGCACTTCACCGAGCGTCGTCGGGTCCAGCGGCGACCCGGGGCCTGCGGTCAACGTGCCCCAGAAACTCTCGCGCACCATAATTTTCGCGGTAGAACTCCCGGATTCCACTGCGGCCCAAGCAGATCGATCATCGTCGGCACCGTGCGCGGCGACCAACGCGCCGCTACCCGCGACCAGCACCACCGGGCACCCGGTCACCGCACCGACCTTCGACAGCATTCGCGCGGGACCGTGGCCGAGCCCGAGTTCGCTCAGCAGCTCGCGGGTCAACCCGTC
The DNA here is from genome assembly GCF_046549215.1 of Nocardia sp. A7. Classification (NCBI taxonomy): domain Bacteria; kingdom Bacillati; phylum Actinomycetota; class Actinomycetes; order Mycobacteriales; family Nocardiaceae; genus Nocardia; species Nocardia sp. A7. The sequence goes on from NZ_JAJPWE010000001.1 coordinate 263,062, forward strand.
GACCACCCGCAGCATCCCCACCTCGCGCGAGACGATCTCGGTATTGGCCGCCCGGCACAGGTCGATGAACGGCACCACGTTGCGCAGTGCGATCAGCGGCAGCCCGGCCCGCGAGGCCTCCGCGACCATGTCCGGCGGGACGGTGTCGAAGGTGCGGCCCAGCTCGATCGCCACCCCGGCCACCGCGCGATCGGCGATCTCGCGCAGATAGTGGCGCCGGGTCCCGGCGTCGACACCGGCCAACCCGAGCCCCGTCGTCAGCAGCAACTCACCGCCCGAGAGCAGGGGGCTGATCTCGAAGATCTCGCTGGAATGCACCCATCGCACGGCCCGGTCCAGCGACGAACGCCCGGACAGCACGAGCGGGTCGGCGGCCAGGAACTGGTCGGCGAGCAACTGTCGGACGGTGGGCAACATGCGGTCATCCTGTCATCGATCGACCGTGCGGGTACGGACGAAATGTACGTTGCCGAGCAGGCGTGCGGGCGGGACAGTGGAGTCCATGACCCAGCCGGACGCACTCCTGGACGTGGCCTACGACGAAGCCCTGCGCGGGCTGGCCGAGGGCGGTGTCCCTATCGGCGCCGCCCTGTTCGACGCCGACGGCACCCTGCTCGGGCGCGGCCACAACCGCCGCGTACAGAACGACGACCCGAGCGTGCACGCCGAAACCGACGCCTTCCGCGCCGCGGGCCGACGCCGCGACTACCGGCCGACGATCATGGTCACCACCCTGTCCCCGTGCTGGTACTGCAGCGGCCTGGTCCGCCAGTTCGGGATCGGCACCGTGATCATCGGCGAGGCGCGGACCTTCCACGGCGGCCACGACTGGCTGGCCGAACACGGCGTGCGGGTGATCGTGCTCGACGATCCACGCTGTGTCGCGATGATGACCGACTTCATCGCCGAGCGCCCCGATCTGTGGTTCGAGGACATCGGCGTCGCACCGACGAAGGAGAACCCCGCATGAGCAGCATCGCCTCGGTAGATCTGGCCCGCTGGCGCACCGGCGGCGACGCGGCGCGCGCGGTGGAACGCGAGGTCGACGAAGGCCTGCGTCGGGCCGGGTTCCTGCTGGTGCGCGGCCACGGCATCGATCCCGCGTTGCCCGCCGCCGTCCGTGCGGCCGCACGCCGATTCTTCGCCCTGCCGGTTGAGGTGAAGGAAAGGTACGCGGTGGCGGTCGGCGGCCGCGGCTGGATCGGTCCAGGGCGTGAGGCCAACGGCTATGCCGAGGGCACGCACACCCCGCCCGATCTCAAGGAGACCTTCGCCGTCGGCGCCGACACCCCGACCGGCGATCCGGCGGTTGACCAGGTGTGGTTCCTGCCCAATGTGTGGCCCGCCGAGGTGGTGGAACTGCGCGCGCTGCTGACCGAGTACACTGCCGCCGTGCGCGCACTGTCCGACGAACTGCTCGCCCTGTTCGCCGCGGCCCTCGCCCTGCCCGCCAACCCGTTCGCCGACCTGGCGGCCCTGCCCACGTGGACCTGCAATATCAACCACTATCCGCCGATGTCCGATGTCGGCGAGCCTGCGCCCGGCCAGTTCCGCATCGGCCCGCACACCGATTTCGGCACCGTCACCGTGCTCGACCGCGAGCCAGGTGCGGGCGGGTTGCAGGTCTACACCGAGGCCGACGGGTGGGCGGACGCTCCCTACGACCCGACCGCGCTGACGGTGAACATCGGTGACCTGCTGGCCTATTGGAGCGGCGAGCGTTGGCCTTCCGGGCGCCATCGCGTGCTGCCACCGCAGCCCGACGCGCCCGAGGAAGATTTGGTCTCGCTCATCTACTTCTACGAACTCGACCACGATGCGGTGGTGACTCCGCTGGCACCGCCGATCGGGATGGTCGAGCAAGGACCGCCAGTGGTGTCGGCCGATTTCCTGCGAATCCGCTTGGACGCCATCACGATCAGCTGAAATGCGGCTGGTTCTGCACCCAGCGGAAGCCGGTGCTGCGCAACGGGAACCGCTCGAGGTCGAGACGAGTGAGGGTCACCGTCGTGGGTCGGCCGTCGAGTTCACCGTGCAGGGTCAGCTCGTCCGCCGATGGTCTGTCGACGGTGAATGTCGCGTAGGGCTGGGGGCTTTCGGCCGGGCCGGTGGGTGCCGCGGCCAGTGTCATCGAGTTCGCTGTCGGGTCCGTCATGGCCAGTATCGGCGCGATCGTGTCGTCCATGCGCTGGTAGCCCGCGGATCCCACATCGATGACGAGTCGCTGCCAGCGCACCGGGTCGGTGGCGAGCGGCGGGATCGGGGTCGCGTCGACGGTGAACTCACTGACTTCCCAGATGCCGTACAGCTCGGGTTTCGGTGCGCCGCCGCCGTATTCACGCCAGCTCTCCATCCCGGCATAGACCATCCCCACCGTGATCCACAGTCCGAGCGCGACCTGCACCACGGTGGCCCGCCGGTTCGCACGCGGGGACGCGAACAACGGTGGTTGCGCAGCCGGTTCCGACTCTCGTTGCAGCACGAGAAAATTCGCCAGTCGGCGGGCTTGCGGGGCGAGCAGCACCAAGCCCATCAGCAACAGGTGCCCGGCCAGCATCTTCACCGGCACGTCGAAGGTCAGGTTGAGCAGGAAGACCTGCGCCATGCTGATCACGCCCACCATGGCGCCCAGCGTCGCGGTGCGCGGCCAGAACAGCAGCAGCCCGGCGAGTACTTCGGCCGCGCCCAAGGCGATCTCGTAGGCAGGCGATGATCCGACCTGCGTCCACAACATCGCCATCGGTGTCAGATCACCGACCCGAGTGAGCAGGGCGACGAGCGAGGGTTCCGGCATCTGCGTCGGGATCAGCTTCGCGAACCCGTAGAACAGCATCTGTCCGCCCACGAACAATCGCAACGCGGTGAGGAACCAGCTCAGCAGCCGTGGATACGCGCGCCTGCGCCGGTCCAGCACCGACCACACGACCGTGATCAGCACCGCGACCACCAGTACCAGGCCGCACTGAATCCAGATCGCCGCCTGATCACCGCTACCGCTCATGGCCAGCTCAGCCTGCACCCCGAACACATGCTCGCCGATCCAAGCGCTCACCGGCTCGAGCGCGAGCATCTGCCAGAGGATCGCTTCCTCGGGCAACCACAGCGCCGCTACGCCGAGGAAGACGAAGGTGACCTGGGCCATCCACAGACAGAACAGCCCCAGATACGCGACACTGAACCGGAACGCGAGCCGGGTGACCGGATGCCAGGTCGGAGTGGGTGGCGCTGAACTCGCGATCGCGTCGTGCGCGAGTTCTGTGGTCACTGCGGCCACTATTGCCTCCCCGTCGAGTTCGATTGCTACCGAAGCTAATCGGTGCGACCGCGGAACGCGTCCAGGAAAACCCTGACATTTGCCCTGTCAACCCTGAGTCCCACTCACTGATGCCGGGCTTACATTCCGGACGGCCGTCCGGTACCCAGAGGTGACACGCGTTACAGTTTTGTCGACAGGGGGACCCGCGCGAATGTCCGAAGATCAGGATCCGGCTGCTCAGATGTCGCTCACGGTCAGTGACCGCGATCTGGACGAGCTCGCGGGGACGTTGACGCGGTGGCTGACCGACAAGGTCGGCGCCGAGGCGACGGTCAGCAACTTGACCAAGCCTTCCGCCGGCGGCATGTCGAGCACCACCATCCTGTTCGACGCCGAATGGACGGCGGCCGGGAGCACCGAGCAGGGGTCCTTCGTCATCCGGATGGCGCCCGAGGACAGCTCGTTCCCGGTGTTCGAGTCCTACGACCTGGCGATGCAGTACCAGGTCATGACCGGTGTCGGCGCGACGTCGGAGGTGGCCGTGCCGCCGCTTCGCTGGCTCGAACTCGACGAGTCGGTCTTCGGCTCGCCCTTTCTCGTAATGGAGCGGGTCGAAGGCAGGGCACCGTCGGACAATCCGCCCTATGTCTTCTTCGGCTGGCTGTTCGACGCGACCGCCGCCGAGCGCGCGCTGATCGCCGACGCGACCATCGAGGTGATCGCCCGAGTCCACGCGATCGACGAAGTAGCCCAGCGCTTTCCGCTGCTCGACGGCGAAGGCACCGGCCTGCGCAGACATTTCCAGGCGCAGCGCGCCTGGTACAAGTGGGCGCTGACCGACCATGACGTCGAAGTGCCGCTGATCGAGCGGACTTTCGACTGGCTCGAGGCGAACTGGCCCGCGGATCCCGGCCCCGAGGTGCTGAACTGGGGCGATGCCCGTCCCGGCAATATCCTGTTCGACGGGTTCGCCCCGGCGGCGGTGCTGGACTGGGAGATGGCGACGATCGCGCCGCGCGAACTGGATCTGGGCTGGACCATCTTCATCCACCGGTTCTTCCAGGACATCGCCACCCGCTTCGACCAGCCGGGTCTCGCCGACTTCCTGCGCCGCAACGCGGTGGTGGCGAAATACGAAGAGCTGAGCGGCCATTCGGTACGGAATCTGGACTTCTACATCGTCTACGCCGCCCTACGGCACGCGATCGTGATGGCCAGGATCAAGTGCCGGATGATCCACTTCGGCGAGGACACCGTGCCCGCCGAACTCGACGACTACGTGATGCACCGCCTCTCCCTCGAGGCGCTGCTCGACGGCACCTACGAATGGGACTGACCATGCGCGCGACGATGCCCGTCCCCCTGGACGAATACCCGGTCCATCAGACCCCGCTCTCGCTGGCCCGCGCGGCCACCAGCGACCGGAACTTCTACGACCGCTACTACTTCAACGCCTTCGACCCGGCCGGCGACGCCATGCTGATCACCGGATTCGGCGTGTACCCGAACCTCGGTGTGGTCGACGCGTTCGCGACCGTGCGCCACAGTGATCGCCAGCGCAGCGTGCGGTTCTCCGACGCGCTCACCACGCGCGATCTGCACACCGCCGTCGGTGGCTACCGGATCGAGGTGATCGAGCCGCTGCGGAAGCTGCGCGTAATGTGCGAGCACGACGATCTCGGTTTCGACCTGACCTGGACCGGCGCGCACCCCGCCGTGCAGGAGCAGCCGCACCTGGTCCTGTCCGGCACGCGGCCCATCATCGAGGCCTCTCGTTTCGCCCAATTGGGTTCGTGGGAGGGCACTCTCGCGGTCGACGGAACCGACTACACCGTCGACCCGGCGGTCTGGACCGGCAGTCGCGACCGCTCCTGGGGCATCCGGCCGTCCGGTGAACCGGAACCGGCCGGTCGGCCGACCGGCATGGACGGCTTCTGGTGGCTGTACACGCCGCTGCGGTTCGAGGACTTCTCGATCGTGGTGATCGTGCAGGAAGAACCCGACGGAACCCGCACGCTCAACAACGCGGTGCGGATCTGGAACGACGGCCGCAAGGAACAACTTGGCTGGCCCCGGATGCACTGGACCTACGAGTCCGGCACCCGGCATCCGAAGTCGCTGCGCCTGGACATGACCACCCCCGACGGGAAGCCACTCGAGGTCGTGGTCGAATCGCGCATCGGAATCGCCCTGCACGTTGGCTGCGGTTACGGCGGCGACCCCGACTGGACCCACGGCCGCTGGATGGGCGAGAACTGGTCGCTGTCGAGCGCGTACGACCTCACCGACCCCGCGATCAAGGGCCGCACCCCCTACGGCGTGATCGACCACATCGGCTATGCCCGTTGCGGTGACGCCGAAGGATGGGGCCTGTTCGAACACGCCTCCATGGGCCGCCACGACCCCACAGGTTTCGCCGATTGGTCTTCCGTCGCCCCTTGACGGAACCGCTCGCGCGAGAAGAAAAGGCGCCGCCGCGACAACGAGGTCGCGGCGGCTCCGATTTCTTGTTCTCAGGCGGCGAAGAAATTCAGGAACGCGGCACTGCGGCCGCGGCGATCACGATCCCGTCGACAATTGTTCTGCCGCAAACGAGTTCACCGTTGCCTGCGAGCAGTGCCGCGGCTTCCGCGACGCTGGGGGTGCCGACCGCATCGGCAGTCCGGTGCGATCGGTTTCGGACATCGACGGCGGCCAACTGCTCGGCGGTGAACGCCACCACGGCCACACCGATGGTCGCCGCGGCCGCCTGGACACCCGCTTCGGTCGCGCGCCGATCGAGGGTCGCCAGGCACGTGATGGTGGTGTCACCGACAACTGACCGGATCGCCCGAAGGATCCGCTCGGCCCCGGTCCCCGGCCGAATGCCGATACCCACGGCGACCGGCAGCCGCGGTCGTTGCGAGGTGTCCGGCGTCACCACCGCCGCTCCGCGCCGTTGCACATCAGTGGTCGAATCTGCTTGCGGCAGAAACGAATCGGGCAATCGCGTCGGGGTTTCCCGCCGGATGGGTGTGCAGGTAGGAGGCATGCACCTGGCCGACCACAGCGCCCTCAGCTACGGAACCCGGTGCGCGCCAGCCCCATGCGGCGTTCTCGGCGCCCGTGCGGGACAACCGGGTGCGGTGGAATTCGTGGCCGCGCACCCTCGCGCCCGCACGCCAGAGCACCGAGTCGTGCAGGGCGACAGCGTCGCGGTAGCCCAGTGTCAGGCGAGGCCCGAATTCGGCATCGGCATCGATGACCCCTGCCATCGGGTGACCGTCGAGGGATCGCGTGAGGTAGAGCAAGCCAGCGCATTCGGCGTGGATCGGCAGGCCGCTGGCGGCACCGTCGGCCACTGCGTTCCGCAGGCGGTCGTTGGCCGAAAGCTGCCCCGCGTGCTCCTCCGGAAAGCCACCGGGAAGCACCAATCCCGCTGTCCCGTCCGGGAGTTCGTCGAACAGAGGATCGAAGACGACCACCCGAGCCCCAGCAGCAGCCAGGAGCTCCCGGTGCTCGGCATACCCGAAGGTGAATGCCGAGCCACCGGCCATCGCGACCAGCGGCCCTTCGGCCGTAGACACCGGTTCCGCTTCGCGCGCGCAGTGCTCAGCGGCAGCGAGCTCCGCCACTGGATCCCAGGCGTCGCCACTGACCGAGCCGACCGCCATCGCGACGATCGCGTGCAGATCCACATGTGCCGCGACGAGTTCGGTCATCGCGTCCACGGCGGCGGTGGCTGCGGCACCGTGTTCGACGGCGGGGATGAGGCCGAGATGACGTGAGGGGACTTCCAATTCAGCCATCCGCGGCAGGGAACCGAGGACCGGGAGGCCGACGCGGTCGCAGGCCGCGCGCAGGACTTGTTCGTGGCGCTCGCTGCCGACCCGGTTGAGGATGACGCCGCCGAGCCGGACCGACGAGTCGAAGGTGGCGAAGCCGTGCAGGAGGGCGGCGAGGCTCTGCGAGTGGCCGCGGGCGTCGACCACCAGCACCACGGGTGCGCCGAGCAAGCCCGCCACCTGGGCGGTGGAGCCCTCGGCGATCGCATCGCTGCGGTTCTCGTCGATCCGACCGTCGAACAGGCCCATCACGCCCTCGACGATCGCGATATCGCAGCCCCGCGCACCGTGCCGGTATAACGGCACCACCCGATCCTCGCCCACCAGAACAGGATCCAGATTGCGCCCCGGCCGCCCGGCCGCGAGCCCGTGATAGCCGGGATCGATGTAGTCCGGCCCCACCTTGAACGGGGCTACCTGATGCCCCGCCCGGCGCAGCGCACCGATGAGCCCGGTCGCCAGCGTGGTCTTCCCGCTACCGGAAGCAGGAGCGGCGATCACGACGGCGGGAACACTCACCATTCGATACCGCGCTGGCCCTTGCGACCCGCATCCATGGGGTGCTTGACCTTCGTCATCTCGGTGACGAGGTCGGCGACCTCGATCAGGGCCGGGGGTGCGTCGCGGCCGGTGATGACGACGTGTTGGTTGCCGGGGCGGTTGGTGAGGGTTTCGACGACCTCGTCGATGTCGACCCAGCCCCATTTGAGCGGGTAGGTGAACTCGTCGAGCACGTAGAAGCGGTGTTGTTCAACGGCCAGGCGGCGGGCGATCTCCTGCCAGCCGGACAGGGCGGCGGCCGCGTGGTCTTCCTCGGTGCCGTGCTTGCGGGTCCAGGACCAGCCTTCACCCATCTTGTGCCACTCGACCGAGCCACCCGCGCCGGTCTGCTCGTGCAGGGTCCCGAGCGTGCGGAACGCGGCTTCCTCGCCGACCTTCCACTTCGCGCTCTTCACGAACTGGAAGACCGCCACGTCGAAGCCCTGATTCCAGGCCCGCAACGCCATCCCGAACGCCGCGGTGGACTTCCCCTTGCCCGGCCCCGTGTGCACGGCCAAGACCGCTTGGTTGCGCCGCTGACGGGTCGTCAGGCCGTCCTCTGGCACGCTCTCGGGAACACCTTTGGGCACTGGTCACTCCTCGTCATTTGTCGCACTGACGCGCGTATTCGCGGCGAACGGTGGCCCACGGGGCCAGCTCGTCACCATTTCTATCAGGGCGCGCCCGGGGCCTCCGGGGGCGTGGCGGCTTTACGCCGCGCGGACGGGCGAGCCGGTGGCGCGGACCACGTCGGCGACGGTCTCACCGGTGAGTTCGTTCAAGCGCAGGTAGCGGGCGCGCAGATCGCGTGCCAGTTCCGCGGCCAGGCCGAGGCGGATCATGCCGCGTTCGCAGTCGATGACCATGGCGGTGTGACCTTCGGCGGCCAACAGCCTGGCGGCCGTGCGGGCGCGTGGGAGGGGGTCGGTACCGCCGGTGGCTCGGCCGTCGGTGAGCAGGACGAGCATCGGGCGACGGCGGGGATCGCGGACGTGTTCGCGGGCGATCACTTCGCGGGCCTTCAACAGGCCCGCGGCGAGGGGGGTCTTGCCGCCGGTACGCATTCCGGCCAACCGGCGAACGGCGATGTCGACCGAGGACGTCGGCGGCAGGACCAGTTCGGCCTCGCTGCCGCGGACGCTGATCACCGCCACCTTGTCGCGGCGCTGGTAGGCGTCGCGCAGCAGGGTGACGATGGCGCCGGTCACCGCGGTGAGACGATCTCGCGCGGCCATCGAGCCCGAGGCGTCGACCACGAAGACGACCAGATTGCCTTCTCGCCCTTCGCGATACGCGCCGCGCAGGTCTTCGGCTGCCAGGGCGAGCGGGCCGCTCAGACGACCGCGCTCGACCTGCTTCGGCGCGGCGGCGAAGACGGTGCCGAGCAGGTGCAGGCCGGTGCTGGGATCGGCATCCGCGCGGACTGTGCGGCCGGTTCTGGTCCGGGCGCGTGAACGTCGGCCGGGCGCGCCTTCACCGATACCGGGAACTTCCCAGCGCGGGATCGGTTTCGCCGCCGAAGTCGGTGTGCCCGAGAATCTTTCGGGACCCGAGCGCGAATTGTCGTTGCTGTCACCGGTGGCGCCGTTCGAACTGTCACCGCTGGAGCCACCGGCGTTCGGTCCGCCACCCGTCGATCCCGGTCCACCACCGCCGGGGCCACCGTCCTCGGGGCCGCCGCCGTCGGGACCATCGTCGGGCCCCTGGTCGTCCGGACCGTCACCGGGACCTCGTCCGTCCGAACCCGCGCGACCCGGGGCGCCGTCGACCCCCCTGCCGTCCGGACCCGCATCATCGAGACCGTCGCCCCGCGCGCTCTCATCGCCGCGCCAAGGAGAATCCGAACCGTCGGGATCGTCGCCGGCACGGTGACGGCCATTGCCGCCCTCGCCCGATCCGCGCGGACCGTCGAAATCGTCATCGTCCGAAGCCCTTTCGACCTCGGCCGCTGCGGCGTCCATCGCCTCGTCGAGCTGCTGTTCACTGATTCCGGGCTCGTCGAACGGATCACGGCGCCGCCGATGCGGCAACGCCAACTCCGCCGCGATCCGCACATCGTCCTCGGTGACCCGATCCCGCCCACGCCACGCGGCATGCGCGGTGGCGGTCCGGGCGACAACAAGATCAGCGCGCATCCCGTCCACATCGAAGGACGCACACAGCGCCGCGATCCGCCGCAGCTCCGAGTTGTCCAGCGAGACCTCGGGCAGCCGGTCCCGCGCGGTCAGAATCCGTTCGGCCACAATCTGATCGGCGTCGACATAGCGGGCGGCGAACGCGGCCGGGTCGGCCTCGTAGTCGAGACGTCGGCGCACCACCGCCATCCGCACGTCGACCTCACGCGAGGCCGCCACGTCGACGGTGAGCCCGAACCGGTCAAGTAGCTGCGGCCGCAACTCCCCCTCTTCGGGGTTCATCGTCCCGACGAGAACGAATCGCGCCTCGTGCGAGTGTGAGACACCGTCACGCTCGACATGCACACGACCCATCGCCGCCGCGTCGAGCAACACGTCCACCAGGTGGTCGTGCAGCAGGTTCACTTCGTCCACATAGAGCACGCCGTGGTGGGCCGCTGCCAGCAAACCGGGCCGGAATGTCTGTTCGCCGTCGCGCAGCACCCGCTCGAGATCCAGCGAGCCCACGACACGATCCTCGGTGGCACCGACCGGCAGCTCCACCAATCGCGCGGGCCTGGCCCCGGTCTCGTCGACAACAGGCGGCAGCAACTGCGCCAGCGCGCGCACCACCGTCGACTTCGCGGTTCCCTTCTCGCCGCGCACCAGCACCCCACCGATTCCGGGGTGCACGGCCGACAAGATCAACGCCAGCTGCAGCCGCTCCTGCCCCACCACAGCGGAGAACGGGAACCCCGCCTCACCCGCCACGCGCGCGGCAGTGTGCGGACCAGCGGCAACATCAGCAAAACCAGGCACGCCCCAACTCTATGCGCGCGGCGATCCTGGCAGCCCCCCGGGCATCTCCGGGCCAGGGAACCGAAGCCCGACACCGCCGTCGACCTGCAACTGCGTCAGCCGCGCCGCATCGGCACGTGCATGATCCCGTCGTCGTCGTATTCCGGCCCGTCGACGGCGAAACCGAACTTCGCGTACATGCCGACCAGGTGCGACTGGGCATCCAATCGCACAGTGGCCGAACCGGTTTCAGCCAGCGCGGCCTGCATCAGACGGGTGGTGTACCCATGTTTGCGAGCAGACGGCGCGACGCACACCCGGCCGATGCGATAGCTCCTCGCCCCGTCGACGAACTCCTCGAGCAGGCGCAGCGTGCCGAGCACGGAGCCGTCGTCGATCCACAGATGCCGGGTGGTCGGCAGCAGGTCACGCCCGTCCAACTCCGGATAGGCGCATTCCTGCTCGACGACGAACACATCCACGCGCAATCGCAGCAGTCGGTAGAGGGTGGCGGAATCGAGATCCGCCGCCCACGACCGCCGCAGTTCGGCACTCACACCTGTGCGAAGCTCGGGACCTGATCGCGCGCGGGGGCGTGATTGTTGCGGTCCAGCTTCAGCGTGGCGTTGGTCCAGTCCCACACTTCCTGGAACAGTGCCTGGTTCTCCGACAGCTTCTGCCCGAGCGAGGGGATCATCGTCTGCAACTGCGGGGTCCAGGCCTCGTACTGCTGCGGGAAGCAGCGCTGCATCACGTCGAGCATGGCGGTGACACAGGTCGACGCACCCGGCGACGCACCGAGCAGACCGGCGATGGAGCCGTCCTCGGCGGAGATGACCGCGGTGCCGAACTCGAGCACACCACCGGCACCCTTACGACGGATGACCTGCACGCGCTGACCGGCGGTGATCAGCTCCCAGTCCCGGGCCTGCGCGCGCGGCAGGAACTCCCCGAGCACGCTGACCTTGCCGTTCTGCGACTTGAGCAGCTCTTCGACGAGGTACTTGGTCAGGCCCAGCTCGGTGAGACCGACGCCGACCAGCGAGGCGATGTTGTTCGGCTTGATCGACTTGAACAGGTCGGTGTTTGACCCGTCCTTGAGGAACTTGGGGGTCCAGCCCGCGTAGGGACCGAACAGCAGGCCCTTGCGGCCGTTGATGACGCGGGTGTCGAGGTGCGGCACCGACATCGGCGGCGCGCCGACGGCGGCCTTGCCGTAGACCTTGGCCTCGTGCGCGGCGATCAGCTCGGGGTTGGTGGAACGCAGGAACTGGCCGCTGATCGGGAAGCCACCGAATCCCTTGGCCTCCTTGATTCCGGCCTTCTGCAGCAGCGGCAGCGCGCCACCGCCTGCACCGACGAAGACGAACTTCGCGTTGATGGTGCGCGACTTGTAGGTGCGCAGGTTGCGGACGGTGACGTCCCAGGAACCGTCGGACTGCTTGTCGAGGTTGCTGACCTCGGTGCCGAAGGCGATCTCGCCGCCGGAGTAGCCGATGTAGGCGAGCAGCTGCTTGGTGAGCACGCCGAAATCGATATCGGTGCCGCCGTCGGACCAGTTCAGCGCGATCGGGTCGCTGAAGTCGCGGCCCTTTGCCATCAGCGGCAGGCGCGCGGCGAACTCGTCGGGGCTGTCGATGAACTCCATGCCGCGGAACAGCGGGTGCGGCGACAGCGCCTCATAGCGCTTGCGCAGGTAGTCGACGTTGTCGGCTCCGTGCACGAAGCTCACGTGCGGGATGGGGTTGATGAAGCCGGCCGGGTCGTCCAGGACGCCGGTGTCGACAGCTGAGGCCCAGAACTGGCGCGAGACCTGGAAGCGCTCGTTGATGTCGACGGCCTTGCTCACGTCGACCGAGCCGTCGGCGTTCTGCGGGCTGTAGTTGAGCTCACACAGCGCCGAGTGGCCGGTACCCGCGTTGTTCCACGGGTCGCTGCTCTCCGCGGCGGCGGCGTCGAGCCGCTCGAACACCGAGATCGTCCAGTCCGGCTGCAGCTGCCGTAGCAGCGCGCCCAGCGTGGCACTCATGATGCCAGCGCCGATGAGAACTACATCGGTCTTTTCACTCTTCGCAGCGTTCGGCACGGGTAGATCGACTTCCTTGTCCTTCTCAGCTACCCACCGGCGGGTGAGTTCGCTTGGCGCGGGCGCTTTGGCGGTGTTCATGCGACTCGCGGTGAATCGCCGGGAGGTAGGTTACCCGTCGTTCACCTGATGCCAATTGTGCACCTGCACCGAGCGGAGTTCTGCAACGGACCTCCCGAATGTGATGTAAACCAACCCTGTCTGCCGCTGGAGGCGCGGGATAGATTGGGTGGTGTGACGAAAGAAACCCTCGACAACCGAGCCGACGAGCAGTGGCAGCCCGATGTTCTCGGCGCCGCCTACCAGCAGCGGACCCTCCCGCTCGGTGTCGACCCCGACGGTGAGGGCGAGGTGGTGGCCACCCTCGTGCGCTATCGGCCCGAGACCGCGGCACCGGCGGTCGAGCCGACAGTGCTCTACGTGCACGGATTCACCGACTACTTCTTCCAGGAGCACCTCGCCGAGCACTTCGCGGCTCGCGGACACCGTTTCTACGCTCTCGACCTGCGCAAATGCGGTCGATCGCGGCGTGATGGGCAGAGCGCGCACTACGTCAGCGACCTGGCCTTCTACGACGACGAGCTCAATGAGGCGCTGCAGATCGCGCGTGCGGAGACCGGCACCGATGTGCTGATCCTCGCGCATTCGACCGGTGGGTTGATCGTGCCGCTGTGGTTGGACCGGCTGGAATCGACGGTCGGCAGTGCGGCGGCGGGCGTCGCCGGTGTCGTCCTCAACAGCCCCTGGTTCGACCTGCAGGGACCGTCCTTCTACCGGACCATCGGCACTCCGGTGATCGATACGGTCGGCCGGTTCCGCGCCTTCGCCCGGCTGCCCGCCGGTGTCAACACCGCATACGGCGACAGCCTGCACCGCACCCGCTCGGGTGAGTGGGATTACAACCTGGATTGGAAGCCGCTCAGCGGCGAACCCGTCCGGCTCGGGTGGCTGCGCGCCGTCCGCCGGGGTCAGGCGCGCCTGCACCAGGGCCTGACGATCGGCGTGCCCGCGCTGATCCTGCGCTCACGGATCACCAAGTTCGCCCGCGCGCACTCCCCCGCCGTCGACGTGGCCGATGCCGTGCTCGATGTGAAGCAGATCCAGCGCTGGGCAGGTTGCCTGGGCGAGCGCACCTCGATCGTCCCGATCGAGGGCGCCCGCCACGACGTGTTCCTTTCCTCGGAAGCGGTGCGCGCCAACGCTTTCCAGGAAACCGACAACTGGCTCGACTGGTTGGCGGCGTACCGGAAGAGCTGATCTACCAGAGGCTGGTGCGCAGGACGATTTCGGTGGCGAGTTCGTGGCCCGCTTCGGTGGCGACGTTGTCGACTTCCAAAGGGACAACACGGAATTCGCCGTAGACGAAGCGGCCGGAGGCATCGGCGGTGGCGCGGGGCAGGCTCTTGGTGACCAGCATGGTGACGGGCAGCTCCAGCGGCGGGCAGGAGGCATCGGGAACTGTGCCATCGGCGGCGGAAACGGCCGGGTGCCCGTGGTCGGCGACGACCAGGCTCATGAACCGCCCGAACCGCCCCGCACACACCCGCCACGCCAACGCCGCGCCCGTCCCGCGCCCGGCGACATTCACGTAGGGCAGTTCCAGCTCGTCGAGAATCGCGAGCACCCCCGCGGGCTCGAGCCCCCCGGCCGACTCCACGACGATGGTCTGCAGCTCGGATTCGTGCAGCCGCGCGCAGACCTTGTCGAATACGTCGGCAGGGTCGTCCGCATCGGGAAGCAGCAGCACATTGTGCCGCGAAGTAGGCCCGTCGACCCGCACCGTCCAGGCCTGGTCACCGACCGTGATCTGCCGAGATTTCATGCCGGGTTACGGTACACGTCCGGGCTGAACAAAGAGGCCTGTTCCGCCACGCCCCACCGATCACTCCACCCCCGTGTACTGGGCTTTCACTGCCCACCCCGGCGAAATTGCCAAACCTGTCACAACACCGCTCCCGGGACTGTGAGGCGAGACGGGCCGCACACCCCGGTCATCGGGCGGTGCGGATCACCGGGAGGTCGGCCGGAGCGCCGTCGCGGATCAGCTGATCGAGCGCCGCGAGGTCGACGTGTCGCTCGATGAGGTCGGCGAGTAGATCGAGTTGCGTGGATCTGACGGCCGCGACCGAGGTGTCGGGGGCGACGGTGAAGCCGGTGCGTCCGGCTCGGGCGGCGACTTCGGTGAGCCAGGTGCGGCGGAACTCGTCGGATTCGAGGAGTCCGTGCAAGTGGGTTCCCCAGACCGCTTCTCTCGCACTACCTTCGGGGGCGCCATCAACGGTCAACCAGCAGGGATCAGCGGTGTGGGTGACTCTGCCGTGGTGGATCTCGTAGCCGTGCACGGGAATCGAGCCCGCTGCGCCGGTCACCTGGCGGGCGATCTTGGGGTCCGCGAATTCGATGTCGAGGTCGAGGAGGCCGAGGCCGTCCGCCACGGTCGCCAGGGTTTCGATACCGTCATGATCCGGTGTCGACCCGGGCGCCGACGATTCGGCGGCCCGGTGCTCGACGCCGTCGACAATGCGTCGGCCGAGCATCTGGTAGCCGCCACAGATACCGAGGATGGGGCGGCCCGCCGCGGCGCGGGAGCGCAGGGCCGCACCGATTCCGTTGGCGCGCAACCACTCCAGATCCGAAATGGTCGCTTTCGAACCCGGCACGACCACGAGGTCGGCGGTGGCCAGTTGGTGGGGGCTGTCGGCCCAGCGGACGGCTACGCCGGGTTCGCAGGCCAGCGCTTCGATGTCGGTGGAGTTGGAGATTCGGGGGAGGCGGATGGCGGCCACGGTGAGCCAGTCGGTGCCCTGCGGTGGGGCGGGGCGGCCGACGGGGGCGCCGGAGATGGTGCCGAGGGAGTCTTCGGCGTCGAGCCAGAGATCCTCGGCGAAGGGGAGGACGCCGAGGGTGGGGCGGCCGGTGAGGGTCGTGAGTTGGTCGAGGCCGGGTTGCAACAACGACACATCACCGCGGAACTTGTTGATGATGAAGCCCGAGATCAGTTGCTGGTCTTCGGGTTCCAGCACCGCCACGGTGCCGAACAGGTGCGCGAGGACACCGCCTCGGTCGATATCACCGACCACCAGGACCGGAATGTCGGCGGCCCGGGCCAGACCCATGTTCGCGAGATCGGTGGAACGGAGATTGATCTCGGCGGGCGAGCCCGCGCCCTCGCAGATCACCACATCGAATTCGGCACGCAGCGAAGCCAATTCGGCCGCGACGACCTCGCGAAGCTCCTGCCGGCGGGTGAAATAGTCACGCGCGCCGACAGTTCCGACCGCCTTGCCGCGAACCACCAACTGCGAGCGGCGATCACTACCGGGCTTGAGCAGCACCGGGTTGAACCGCACGCTCGGCTCCAGCCCACAGGCCCGCGCCTGCAACGCCTGGGCGCGCCCGATCTCCCCGCCGTCGAGGGTGACGACCGAGTTGTTCGACATGTTCTGCGCCTTGAACGGCGCCACCCGCACCCCACGCCGGGCGAGCATCCGGCAGATACCCGCCACCACAACGCTTTTCCCCGCGTCGGAAGTGGTTCCTGCGATCAAGAGCGCCCCGCGCAACGCCGCGTCGCTCACGCCGAACACCGATCTACCGCGTATGCCCGGCCGCCGCAACAGCTCATCCGGGCGGCAACGTCGGCCCCCCGCGAATCGGCCGACAAACTCACGGCAGAGTCAGGATTTCCGCGCCCGTCTCGGTGACAACCAACGTGTGCTCGAACTGCGCCGTCCACTTGCGGTCCTGGGTGACCACGGTCCAGCCGTCGTCCCAGATGTCGTAGTCGATGCCGCCGAGGTTGATCATCGGCTCGATCGTGAAGGTCATGCCGGGCTCGATCACCGACTCGATGTTGGGCTGGTCGTAGTGCAGGACCACCAGGCCGCTGTGAAAGGTGGGGCCGACGCCGTGGCCGGTGAAGTCGCGGACCACGCCGTAGCCGAAGCGGTTGGCGTAGGCCTCGATGACGCGGCCGACCACGTTCAGGGCGCGACCCGGCTTCACCGCCTTGATGGCCCGGTTGGTCGCCTCTTCGGTGCGCTCGACCAGCAGCCGCACCTCTTCGTCGACATCGCCGGCGAGGAAGGTGCGGTTGGTGTCGCCGTGTACGCCGTGGATGAAGGCGGTGACATCGATATTGACGATGTCGCCGTCTTCGACCACCGTCGAGTCGGGGATACCGTGGCAGATGACCTCGTTGAGCGAGGTGCAGCAGGACTTCGGGAAGCCCTTGTACCCCAGCGTGGAGGGGTAGGCGCCGTGGTCGCACATGTACTCGTGGGCGATCCGGTCGAGCTCGTCGGTGGTGACACCGGGGACCACGGCCTTGCCCGCTTCGTCGAGTGCCCGCGCCGCGATCTTGCCCGCGATCCGCATCTTCTCGATGGTCTCGGCGGTCTGCACCCAGGGCTCGTTGCCCTCGTTCGCGGTCTTCTTCCACACGTATTCGGGGCGCTCGATGGAGCGGGGAACGTCCCTGATCGGCGACTGGGTGCCGGGAACTAGTGGCTGACGGGTGCGCACGGACATAGGTGCAGTGTATCTATGTCGACTCAGCCGACCGGTTCCAGGCGCACGATGATCCCTTTCGATGTCGGCGTGTTGCTGATGTCGGCCACGCTGTCGAGCGGAACCAGCACGTTGGTCTCCGGGTAGTACGCCGCCGCCGACCCACGGCTGGCCGGATATCCGACGGCGACGAAGTTCGCCGCTCGCCGCTCGGTGCCGTCGTGCCAGATGCTGACGATATCGACCACGTCCCCGTCTGCGATCCCCCGCTCGGCGAGGTCGTCCGGGTTGACCATCACCACCCGGCGCGCGTTGTGGATGCCGCGGTAGCGGTCGTCGGCCGCGTACGGGATGGTGTTCCACTGGTCGTGGGATCGCAGTGACTGCAGCACAAGATATCCCGGCGGAGCGTCGAGCATGTCGAAGTCGTTGCAGGTGAATTCGGCTCTGCCGCTTGCGGTGTCGTAGATGCCCTTGTTTACCGGGTTCACCAGCAGCATCCCACGCGGATTGCCGACGCGGGCGTTGAAGTCCTCGAATCCCGGAACGACCCGGGAGATGTGGTCGCGCACGGTGGCGTAGTCGGCGATGAACCCCTCCCACGCAATCGTGGACTCGGCACCCAGCGTGGTGCGCGCCAGGCGGGAGATGATCGCCACCTCGCTCAGCAGGTCGGGTGAGGCGGGGTCGAGCCGCCCCCGTGACGTGCGGACCTGGCTCATCGAATCCTCGACCGTGTAGAACTGCTCGCCGGTGGCCTGGATGTCGCGGTCGCTGCGGCCCAACGTGGGCAGGATCAGCGCCGTGTCACCGCACACGGTGTGTGAGCGGTTGAGTTTGGTGGAGATCTGCACGGTCAGCGAGCACCGTCGCAGGGCCGCCTCGGTCACGTCGCTGTCGGGTGTCGCGCGCGCGAAATTGCCTGCGACACCGACGAATACCTTCGCCTTGCCGTCGCGCATGGCACGGATCGAACCGACCGAGTCGAGCCCGTGCGCGGCGGGCGGGGTGAACGAGAATTCCTTGCCGAGCGCGTCCAGGAACGACTGCGGCATCCGTTCCCAGATACCCATGGTGCGGTCGCCTTGGACATTGCTGTGCCCGCGCACCGGACACACCCCGGCGCCGGGGCGGCCGAGGTTGCCGCGCAGCAGCAGGAAGTCGACGATCTCGCGGATGGTCGGCACGCCGTGCTTGTGCTGGGTCAAACCCATCGCCCAGCACACGATGACCTTCTTGCTGGCCAGCACCTGCCGGTGCACGGCCTCGATCTCCGCACGGGTCAGCCCGGTCGCGGTGAGCGCGTGGTCCCAGCTCATCGCCCTCGTGTGCGCGGCGAAGGCATCGAAACCGGTGGTCTGCGCGGCGATGAACTCGTGGTCGAGGACCGTGCCCGGCGCCGCGTCCTCAGCGTCGAGGAGCAGTTTGTTCAGCATCTGGAACAGCGCGAGGTCGCCACCGGGGCGGATCTTGAGGAAGAAGTCGGCGATCTCGGTGCCGCGTCCGATCACCCCGCGCGCCTTCTGCGGGTTCTTGAACCGGATCAGCCCGGCCTCGGGCAGCGGGTTCACCGCCACGATCTTGCCGCCGTTGCGTTTGGTCTCCTCCAGCGCCGACAGCATGCGCGGATGGTTCGTGCCGGGGTTCTGGCCGACGACGAAGATCAGGTCGGCTTCGTAGATATCGTCGAGCGACACGGTGCCCTTGCCGACGCCGATGGTCTGTTTCAGCGCGGAACCGCTCGACTCGTGGCACATGTTCGAGCAGTCGGGCAGGTTGTTGGTGCCGAAGGCGCGGGCGAACAGTTGCAGCAGGAACGCGGCCTCGTTGTTGAGCCGGCCGGAGGTGTAGAACAGTGCCTCGTCCGGGGTGGCGAGTCCGCGCAGTTCGCGGGCCATCAGGTCGAAGGCGTCGTCCCAGCCGATGGGCTCGTAGTGGGTGGCGCCGGGCCGCTTCACCATCGGCTCGGTGAGCCTGCCCTGCTGATTGAGCCAGTAGTCCGACATGGTGTCGAGCTCGGCGACGGGGTGCTCGGCGAAGAACTGCCGGGTGACGCGACGGGTGGTGGCCTCGTCGTTGATGTGCTTGGCACCGTTTTCGCAGTACTCGTTGAGGTGGCGGCGCTCGGTCTCGGGCCACGCGCAGCCGGGACAGTCGAAGCCCTTGGTCTGATTGATGTTCAGCAGGGTGAGCGCGGTGCGGACCGGGGTGTTCTGCGAGAGCGAGTACGCGATCGCGTGCGCCACCGCCGGAACGCCGACCGCCCAGGTCTTGGGCGGGGTCACGCTCAGATCGTCTTCTGGGTCCTCGATCGAGGTCATGTGTCAGCTTCTTTTCAGTTCCGCGGCACCGCGCGTCCGGCATATCTGATAAAAGGCTTCTCACATTGTCCCACCTTGTCAAAGCGGAAAGCCCGATCACCTGATAGATGTCGGTTATCGGGCTTTCCCCTGCTCGTGACTCAGTCCGGTGCCGGCTCGAAGACACTACTGCCGTACACGTCCTCGGCGGTGAGGGTGATGAGATCGGACTTGCCCAGTGGCCGGTCGAGCGCGACCAACCGCCGGGCCTGCCGCAGCCTGCACCGTTCGATGGCGTTGCGCACGCTGCGCGCATTGGAGAACCGGGGCTGCTCCATGCGCAGCGTGAGGTACTCGGCGAAGGCCTTGTGGGCCTCGTCGTCGAAGGCGAATCCTTCCGACTCCACCATCAGCCCCGCGATCTGGGTCAGCTCCGCGTGGTCATAGTCGGCGAAGGTGAGATGGTGCGGCACACGGGAACTCAGACCCGGATTGGCGGCGAAGAAGGTCGCCATCCGATCGGGGTAGCCCGCGAAGATCACCACCAGATCACCGCGCTCGTTCTCCATTTCGGTGAGCAGGATCTCGATGACCTCCTGCCCGTAGTCCCGCTCGTTCTCCGGTCGGAACAGGTAATAGGCCTCGTCGATGAACAGCACTCCCCCGGCCGCGCGGGCGATCGCCTCCTTGGTCTTGGGTGCGGTATGGCCGATGAACTGGCCGACCAGGTCGTCACGGGTGACGGTGTGCACGCGCGGTGCTCTGATGTAGTCGAGCGCGTGCAGGATCGCCGCCATCCGCAGGGCGACCGTGGTCTTGCCGGTGCCGGGTCCGCCGGTGAAGCTCATGTGCAAGGTGGGGCGCGTGGTGGTGAGCCCGAAGCGGCGCCGCGCCCGGTCGACCTGGAGCAGCGAGGCGATCTCGCGGACACGACGCTTCACCGCGGCCAAGCCGACCAGCTCGGCGTCGAGCGCGGCCAGGGTGTCGGCCACCCTGGCCGCGGCCTCGTCGGCCGAGAGATCGAGCACCTCGTCGTCGCCGAGGATCGCAGGCTCTGGCGCCTGTTCCTCGACTGCCGTGGTCTGCGCCGAGCAGCCCGCAGACGGCCGGTGGAACCCGAATCCCTTTGGTGTGTCCATCAGTTCACTCGCCCGTGTACCGATCGCCGGTCGGACGGGCGGTGGCGTAGGACTTCACCGAGTACCGCTGGGTGCGGTCGGGGCCCTCGACGCGTTCGAGCAGGAACCCTGGCTCGTGCGCGGGTCGCTGGACGAGGAACGACATCGCGGTGGACTGCCTGCCCAGGGCCGCGTCATAGGCCAGCAGCCGGATGTAGTGCTGGGGGAAGGTGGCACGGCAGTCCGCGAGCTGGGCGAGCACGCCGTCGGGTTCGACCAGGTCGAACATCGGTAGCCCCCACATCTCCCAGTAGACATTGCGCGGGTGCGGGTCGTCGGTGTATTCCAGCGATATCGGCCAGCCGTGCTCGAGGGCGTACTTCACCTGGGCCGCGATCTCGTCGTCGGTGAGATCGGGCAGGTAGGAGAAGGTTCCGTAGCGAAGTTTCATCAGGTGCTCCTGGTCAGCTCGAGGGCACCGGAGTCGCCACCACGTCGGGCGCGTCGGTGCTGGTGTAGTCGAAGGTGATGTCGCCCCAGGTGTCGAGGGCCGCCTGCAGCGGGGTGCAGTGCTTGGCCGCTCTGCGCAGTACCTCAGGTCCCTCGATCAGCAGATCGCGACCTTCGTTGCGCGCCTTGACAACTGCTTCGAGCGCCACCCGGTTGGCCTCGGCGCCCGCGGCGATGCCGTACGGGTGGCCGATGGTGCCGCCACCGAACTGCAGGATCACATCGTCGCCGAAAAGGTCGAGGAGCTGGTGCATCTGGCCCGCGTGGATGCCACCGGAGGCCACCGGCATGACCCCGGGCATCGAGATCCAGTCCTGGTCGAAGAAGATGCCGTTGCCGAGATTTCTCGGAACATCGTTGTCGCGCAACGTGTCATAGAAGCCGCGGGTCGTTGCCGGGTCACCTTCGAGCTTGCCGACGACGGTGCCCGCGTGGACATGGTCCACGCCCATCAGCCGCGACCACTTCCCGATCACCCGGAAGCTCACGCCGTGCGTCTTCTGCCGCGTGTAGGTCGAATGCCCGGCCCGGTGCAGGTGCAGTAGGACGCCGTTCTCGCGGGCCCAGTGCGCCATCGACTGGATGGCGGTGTAGCCGATGGTGAGGTCGATCATCACCACCACGCTGCCGAGTTCCTTGGCGAAATTCGCTCGCCGGTACATCTCCTCCATGGTCCCGGCGGTGACATTGAGGTAATGGCCCTTGATCTCGCCGGTTTCGGCCATCGCCCGGTTCACCCCCTCCATCGCGTAGAGGAAGCGGTCACGCCAGCGCATGAAGGGCTGGGAGTTGATGTTCTCGTCGTCCTTGGTGAAGTCGAGACCGCCACGACAGGCCTCGTAGACCACGCGTCCGTAGTTGCGCGCCGACAGACCGAGTTTGGGCTTGATGGTGGCGCCGAGCAGCGGGCGACCGTACTTGTTGAGCATCTCCCGTTCCATGACGATGCCGTGGGCGGGGCCCTGGAAGGTCTTGGTGTAGGCGACGGGGATGCGCATGTCTTCCAGGCGCAGCGCCTTGAGCGGCTTGAAGCCGAAGACATTGCCGATGATCGAGGAGGTGAGGTTGGCGATGGAGCCTTCCTCGAAGAGGTCGATGTCGTAGGCGATGTAGGCGAAGTACTCGCCGGGTCTGCCGGGTACTTCGTCGACCTGGTACGCCTTGGCCTGGTAGTGACTGTTGGCGGTGAGCCGGTCGGTCCACACGACGGTCCATGTGGCGGTGGACGATTCGCCGGCGACGGCGGCAGCGGCCTCGATGGGGTCGACGCCGTCCTGCGGGGTGACCCTGAAGACGGCGAGCACGTCGGTGTCCTTGGGCACGTAATCGGGGTTCCAGTAACCCATTCCGGCGTAACTCTGAACACCCGGGTCCCACCGCTCTTTGATGGCCGGGCCCTCGTTCTCGATCGTCGTCATCGCCGTTCCTTTCGGGTCACGCCTGGAGAAGCCCTCTCAGTGTGTGGGCGTGGACTGTTCAACAACAATGGAATCTTTCCTGCCCACTGTTAAGGCATCATTGAACTGTGTTCGCCTCTCCTGACCTGCCTGCCGCCGCCACCTGGGGTCGGTTACGCACCTTTCTCGCGGTGTACGAGACCGGCAGCGTGCGGGCGGCCGCCGAAACACTGCACGTCACACCCCCCGCGGTGTCGGCTGCCATCACCGCGCTGGAAGATGCTTTGGGCACAAGACTTTTCGGCAGATCCGGGCGCGGCATCGTGGCAACGGACTCGGGCGAGATCTTCGCCGGATACGTGCGCAAGCTGCTCGGATTACTCGCCGAGGCGGCGGGAGCGGTACGCGATGCCGATCGGGGCCGAGTGCGGATCGGGGCCGTGGCGACGGCGAGCGAGTATGTGCTGCCGTTGTTGATGGCCACGTTCGCGCAAGCTCATCCGCACGTCGAGCTCTCGCTGTCGGTGCTGACGCGCGGCGAGTTGTTCGCCCGCGCCGCCGACCATGTCTTCGACATCGCACTGGCGGGCAGGCCGCCACGGGGATCCGGGCTGATCACCGCGGCACAACGGGCGAACCGGCTGATTCTGGTCGGGCGTCCCGGCCTGATCGAGGATCCGCTGACGACACCGTGGCTGCTCACCGGGATCGGCTCCGGCACCCGTGACACCACGCTGTCATTGCTGAGCAGACTCCAAGCCGCGCCACCACTGCTCACCCTCGGCACCTCGGGTGCCGCGGTCGCCGCCGCACGTGAGGGTCTGGGGGTCACGCTGGTGCACGAGGAGGCGGCGCGCGAGCAACTCGCCGCGGGGGAACTGGTCGCCTACGCCGTGCCGGGAACACCGCTGGATCGACCGTGGCATGTCTGCACGTCGGCCGAACCGACTTCGGCGACAAGGTTGTTCGTCGCCCACCTGTGTGATCCGGACCAGGTCGGCGCCGCCGCATTTCACACTCGGTCTCGCCCGAAGGGGTGAGGACGGCGGGCCGGGTAGCTCGCAAGCTGGTCGTCATGACGACACTTCCCGCCACCGCCCTCGCCGACATCGCCAAGCAGTTGACGAGCGGCGGCCGCGGCATTCTCGCCGCCGACGAGTCGATCACCACCATGTCATCGCGCCTGGAACAGGAAGGGGTGCCCGCGAGCGCGACCACCCGGCGCGACTATCGCGAACTGCTGCTCACCGCTGATGGCCTGTCGGCAACGATCAGCGGAATCATCCTGTGCGACGAGACTTTCGGTCAGGATCTCGCCGACGGGCGCCCGTTCCCGGTCGCGGCGCGCGAGCTCGGCATCCTGCCCGGCATCAAGGTCGACACCGGCACCACACCGCTACCCGGTCAGAACGGCGCGCTGATCACCGAGGGTCTGGACAGGCTCGGCGCGCGCCTGGCCTCCTATGCCGATCGTGGCGCCGCGTTCGGCAAGTGGCGTGCGGTGTTCGACGTGCACACGATCACCCCCTACGCCGCGCGCGCCAACGGTCAGGCCCTGGCCAGGTACGCGGCGCTGTGCCACCAGCACGGCATCGTCCCGATCGTCGAGCCCGAGGTGCTGTGCACCGGCGACCACGACCTCGCGGGGTCGGCGAATGCCACCGCGCTCGCGTTGAGCTCGCTGTTCGAGGCCCTGATCGATGCCGGGGTGGACCTGACCGGGATCGTGCTCAAGCCGAATTTCGTCACGCCGGGCCTGGACGCCGCGCCCGTCGCGCCGACCGAGGTCGCCGCGGCCACGTTCGCGGTGTTGCGCGATCAGGTGCCCGCCGAGGTCGCGGGAATCGCGTTCCTGTCCGGCGGGCATCCGACCGCCGACGTGTGCGAGTTCCTGAGCGCGTTGACTGCCATCGACGAGCGCCCGTGGCCGGTGACGTTCTCCTTCGGACGTGCCCTGGTGAGCTCCGCCCTGCATACTTGGGGTGGCGCGCCCGCCGAAGTCACTGCCGCACAACAGGTCCTGCTCGAAAACTGCCACACTGCCTCCCACGCCACCGATCAGGCGCAGTAGCTGAGCTCCGGCGAGGTCGCACCTCGCGTGCTGACGCGGTGGCAACGCGCAGCAGCGGCGCTACCCCTCGGGCACCGCTGCTGCGTCCGTTGACCAGGCCTACGAGGCGCCACTCCCGCGAGCCGTCAGATAGGACCGCAGGACCAGGCGCAGCTCGTCGGCCAGAGCGGCACGCTCGGCCTCGGGAGCGTCGACGATCATCGGCATCATGGCCCGGACGGTCTGGATGGCCACCGCGGTGCACCGGGCGCGGACATCGGGGGCGAGATCGGGGAGGACAGCGCCGACAAGGGCTTCCACGCGCACGTGGATTGCTCGGTGCGCGGGGTCGACAGCCTCGCGTAGCACGGTGGGCATGTCGGCGCGCGCGAACAGCGCCTTGAACCCGGGGTTGGCGATGTTGAATTCGACCAGCGGTCCGACGACACGGTCGAGCAGCATGTCGAGATCGCCCGGGCCGGCGGCGGTGTCGAACGTGGGACCGAAGGCGGCCAAGCGCTCCCGATACAGCTCGGCGAGCGCCGCGGCCAATTCCTCCTTGTTGCGGAAGTACTGGTAGAGCGAGCCGGGTGAGATGCCCGCGGCGGTGGCGATCGCATTGGTCGTCGCGTTCTCGTACCCACGTTCGCCGAACACCTGCGCCGCCGCGTGCAGGATCTGCTCCATGCGACGGCGGCCGCGCTCCTGACGACGTACCTCGGCCATATTCCTCCTTGAATATGCGAGCAATTACTCGTATCTTCGGTCTTACGAGTGATTGCTCGTATATTCGCAGGCTATCAGAGGAACGCCCATGCTCGGACGGTTCGTCACCCATCGACCACGCGCTCTACTCGCCGCCGCACTGGCGTTGTTCCTGCTACTTCTCGTCGCGGCCGGTGGTGCGATGGACTCACTCTCGCTGAACAGATTCGAAAGCCCCAACTCTGAATCCGGCTCCGCTGCAAGTGAATTGGCCGACAGATTCGACACCGGCGCACCGAATATCGCGATCCTGGTCACCGCCACCGGCGGCGATGTGCGCGATGCCGATGTCGCCGCGATCGGCACGCGGCTCACCGAAGACCTCGTTGCGTATCCGGGGATCGGTGACGCCTGGTCGTTCTGGTCGGCTGGAGCGCCCGCCACCTTGGCTGCCACCGATCACCGCAGCGCGCTCGTGCTCGCCTGGGCACCGGGCGACGCCGACCGGGTACGCGGCGAACTCCTGCCCGGCATCGAAGCCCAGATCGTCGAGTCCGTCAGCGACCCCGCTGTCGCGCTCACCCTCGGCGGCGCCGACGAAGTGTTCCGCGACGTCGCCGAGCAGTCCTCAGCCGACTTCCTGCGCGCCGAACTCATCGTGCTACCACTGGTATTCGCGTTGCTGGCGCTGGTGTTGCGACGAGTCACCCTGGCACTGCTCACCGTCACGATCGGCCTTTTCTGTGTGGTCGGCACGCTGGCCGCGCTGCGGGCGGTGAGCGTGTTCACCGACGTGTCGACCTTCGCCGCGAATATCGCGCTGGTCATGGGCATCGGGCTCGGCGTCGACTACGGGCTGTTCATGACCTATCGAATCAGGGAGGAACTCACCGCAGGTCACGACGTGGCTGCGGCGGTGCGCCGGGCGGTGGCGAACGCGGGGCGCACGATCGCGTTCAGCGCCTCGACCGTGGGAATCAGCTTGGCCGTGCTCTTCGTCTTCCCGTTCCCTTTCCTACGATCGTTCGCGTACGCGGGGATCGCGGTGGCGGCGACGGCGGTGGTCGCGGCGGTGGTGATCCTGCCTGCCATGCTGACGTTGCTCGGCCGTCGCGCACTGGCCGCGAAGCCGACCGGCGCTGCGGAACAGAGCTTTTGGTACCGGACAGCCGAGAAGGTGATGCGCAGGCCGGTGGCGGCGGGCGGCTCGGTGTTGCTGGTCCTGTTGCTGCTCGGCGCACCCGCCCTCGGCATGAACTTCGGTCCACCCGACGACCGGATCGTCAGCTCCGAACAGCCGGTGCGTGCCATGTACGACACCATCCGTGCCGATTTCGAGACCGAGGAAGCCGACGCCCTCCACATCGTCGCACCGCATGCCGGGCCCAACGCTCTCGGTGACATCGCGGGGTTCGCCGATCGGCTCGCCGCGATTCCCGGTGTGCTGCGGGTGGATTCGGCGTCCACGGCCGACCCGGCGCGCTTCTCCGATGGCGAGGCGACCTGGTTGCGCGTCGTGCCCACCGCCGCACGCCTGGCCACCGACTCCCCCGGCCTTGTCGCCGACATCCGCTCCACCGCAGCGCCTTTCGATGTTCTGGTCGGTGGCTTTCCGGCCGAGATGGTCGACTACCGCGACGGTGTCACGGCACGGCTGCCGGTGGTGGCGGCACTGATCCTGCTGGTCACCTTTGTCGTGCTGTTCCTGATGACAGGCAGTGTGCTCGCGCCGCTGAAGGCCTCGGTTCTCAATCTGCTCTCGATGTCGATCATGTTCGGCGTGCTGGTGTGGGGTTTTCAGGACGGCGCGTTGGCAGGCGTCCTCGGCTTCACCCCGACCGGCAGTATCGAGCCGAGCATCCCGATTCTGATGTTCTGCATCGCCTACGGCCTGTCCATGGACTACGAGGTGTTCCTGCTCTCGCGCATCAAAGAGGACTACGACCGCACCGGCGACCCGATCGGCTCGGTTCCCCGCGGCATCGCACGTTCGGCCCCACTGATCACGGCCGCGGGCCTGATCTTGGCCGCGTCCTTCGCCGTCTACGCGACCAGCGGTGTCACCTTCCTCCAGCAGCTCGGCATCGGCATGGCGATCACTGTCGCGATCGACGCCACCGTCGTGCGCGGCATCCTGGTTCCCGCCCTCATGCGCTTGGCGGGACACGCCAACTGGTGGGCACCCGGACCCTTGCGGCGCTTCCACGATCGCTTCGGTTGGCGGGAATCGGTCGAGGACACCGCGCGCGCGAGCGTGTCCTGACTCGCTGGTCGAGCTATCTCAACGGTAGCTCGACCAGCAGCGTCGTCCCGCGGCCATGCATCGACTCCACGCGCAGGGAGGCTTCGATAATGGCGCATCGTTCGGCGATCGAGGTGAGGCCGAAGTGTTGTTCGCCGTCGGTGTCGGCGGCGCGGTTGGCGCGGCGCTGCGCCGGGTCGAAACCCTCACCGTCGTCGGAGCATCCGAAGATCACCGAATCGCCGACCCGCCGAAGGGAGACCACGATGCGTTGTGCGCCTGCGTGTTTCACCGCATTGGCCAGTGCCTCCTGCGCGATCCGGTAGAGGGTGGCCGCGGCGTGGTCGGGGATGTCGTCGATGGCCGCGGCGTGGTCGACGAGGAACTCGATCGCCGGTGGGCCGTCGGTACTGACCGTGCGCACCAGCGATTCGATCGCGGCGACCAGGCCGAGGTCGTCGAGGACGAGGCTGTGTAGGCCCGAGATCGCCGCCCTGGTCTCGTTGTAGGCGAAATCGGCCAGCTCGCGGGCGCTGACGAGTTCGGCGCGGGCGCGGGCCAGGTCGCGCTGGCTCGCCTCGTCGGTGCCGTCGACATGGGCGGCGAGTTCGGAGACGGTGAGGTCGGCGGCGGACAGGTGGAACGACATCGAGGCGAGCGCGGTGGTGACGCCGTCGTGCAGGTCGAAGGCGATGCGGCGACGTTCGGCCTCCTGGGCGGTGATCGCCTGTTCGACCAGGCGGTCCCGTTCGGTGCGCTGCCGGTTGACGGTGCGGAACAGCCGCTGCGCGTGCAACCACAACCCGAGCACAGCGGCCTGCTGTTGCGCGCGCTCGAGGTCGTGCTGCCCGAAGGGGTTCCGCGGGCTGCGGTGTGCCGCCAGTACGCCAACCACGTCACCTTCCAGGCCGGGTAGCGGCAGGCACATCCGGGCGACGGTCTGCTGCGGTTCCAGGCGTAACAGTCTGCGGTGCAGTGCGTTACGCGGCGAATCGGCATCGAGCAGCACCGGCTTGCGCGTGCGGGCCACCAATCCGGTCACCCCGAATCCGACCTGTAACCGCAAGGAACCCGCGGAGGGGTGCGCGGGCCACAGATCGACGATGCTCAGATCCTGGCCGTCGATGGCGTAGAGCAACACGCCTTCGGCCCCGAGCAGTGGGGCGAGCTCCGCCGCGGTGGGAACCGCGCCGCCCGCGTAGCTCACCGAAACAGCCCCTCCCGCAGGGCAACCGCGATCGCGCCGCTGCGATCGGACACCCCCAGCTTGCGATACAGCCCGCGAATGTGGGTCTTCACGGTGTCCTCACTGACCACCAACTTGCTCGCGACCGCCCGGTTCGAATGACCGGAAACCAACAGCCCCAACACTTCTGACTCACGCTGGGTCAGTCCGAGGTGCGCGCCGGACCAGAACTGCCCCGCGTTGAGCCTGGCCGCGGCCAGCGCCACGCGGCCTGCCAGCGACGCGTCGACCACCGTTTCGCCGTCCTGGACGCGGCGCAGTTGGGCGACGAGTTCGCGTCCGTCGACCCGCTTGAGAATGTAGCCCGAGGCACCGACGCGCAACGCCTGATACAGGTAGTGCTCGTCGTCGTAGACGGTCAGCAGCACGACCTTGGTGTCGGGATACTGCACCGTGATCTGGCGACACAGGTCGAGGCCGCTGGCCTTGCCGATCCGCACATCGCACAGGACGATATCGGGCCGATGTTCGGCGACCATCCGCAGCGCGGCGGTGTCGGTGGTGGATTGGCCGACGATCACGACGTCGTCGGGAAAATGTCCGAGCATGGCGTCGAGCCCGTGCAGCACCATTTCGTGATCATCGACGAGCACCAGCGTCAGCGGGGTCGGAGGTAACTCCGGCATCCCCCCACCCTACGGCGGACCGCACCGTGGTTACGGGCATTGACGAGATCTCACCCGGGCACCCACCCCCGAGGGGGAGTGCGGCGGGTGCGCCGATGCGGTCCGATGAACGGACCCGAAAGAAAGGCCGCCCCATGCCGGAATCCTCAGTTCGTCGGCCGCTCAGAGTGCCGTCGGTGCAGACCGACGTGCTCGCCGTCGACACCCTGCGTTTCCTCGCGGCCGACATGGTGGAGGCCGCGCAGTCGGGCCACCCCGGCATGCCGATGGGGGCGGCGCCGATGGCGTGGACGCTGTGGAGTCGGCATCTGCGCCACGATCCGGCCGATCCCGAGTGGGCTGATCGGGACCGGTTCGTGCTGTCGGCCGGACACGGGTCGGCGCTGCTGTACGGGCTGTTGCACCTGTTCGGGTACGACCTGCCCGTCGAGGAATTGCGGCGGTTCCGGCAGTGGGGGTCGCGCACGCCTGGTCATCCGGAGTTCGGTGAGACACCGGGCGTGGAGTGCACCACCGGGCCGTTGGGCCAGGGGCTGGCGATGGCGGTGGGGATGGCCCTCGCCGAGCGGATGACCGCCGCCCGATATCCCGAGATCACCGGGCATCGCACCTACGCGATCGTCGGCGACGGCTGCCTGATGGAAGGCGTGAGTCACGAAGTCGCCTCCTTCGCAGGGCATATGGCGCTGGGCGGGTTGATCGTGCTCTGGGACGACAACCAGATCACCATCGACGGTGCGGTCGGGCGTTCGTGCGGCGACGATCAGGTCGCCCGGTTCGCTGCCTACGGGTGGCATACCGAAGTGGTGGCCGATGGGACCGATATCGCGGCGATCGATGCGGCGTTGATGCGGGCCAAGGGTGATCCACGGCCGAGTTTCCTCGCGGTGCGAACGGTGATCGGTCATGGTGCGCCCGGTGTCGCGGGAACTCCGAAGGCGCACGGCTCGCCGCTGGGGGCCGAGCAACTGGCGCTCGCCAAAGAGCTTGCGGGATGGGTACTTCCGCCGTTCGCCGTACCCGAGCAGGTCGCAGCGATGTGTGCGGCGCTGGCCGCGATCGGCGGTGAGGAGCATGCGACCTGGCTCGAGGAGTTCGCGGCGTTCGACGCTGCCGCACCCGAGCGTGCCGCCGAGTTCCGGCGTGCCGCAGCGCGATTGCTGCCGGACGGCGTGTTGCCCGCGCTGGAAGCTGTCGCGGCGCGAGTACCGCGTGCCACCCGACAGTCCTCACAGGCGTGTTTGACCGCGGCGTTGTCGACGATGCCGGAACTGGTGGGTGGATCAGCCGACCTCGCCGGCTCGACGGGCACCGTCTGTGGGGATGTGGTGACTCGCGACGACTTCGCCGCCCGCGCTGTCGCTTTCGGCATTCGCGAATTCGGGATGGCGGCCATTCTGAACGGGATGAGCCTGCACGGTGGGTTCCGGGTCTTCGGCAGCACGTTCCTGGTGTTCGCCGACTACCTGCGGCCCGCGCTGCGGTTGTCGGCCTTGATGCGGCAGCCGGTGATCTATGTGCTCACCCACGATTCGATCGCGGTCGGCGAGGACGGGCCGACGCACCAGCCGGTCGAGCACATCGAATCGCTGCGGGTGATTCCCGGGGTGCAGGTGTTGCGGCCTGCGAACGACGCGGAGACCGTGCTGGCTTGGGAAATGGCGCTGACCCGCGTCGACGGGCCGACCGCGCTGATCCTGTCGAGGCAGTCACTCCCCCAACTCGACATCGAGATAAGTGCCGCCGGTTCACGAATCGCTGACGACGAGAGCGCGGCCGACGCCGCTGTGGAGACCGAGCTCGCCGCCGCGCACCCATCGACCGGTGTCGCGCGTGAGATCGAAATCGTCGCTACCGGTTCGGAAGTCGCGCTGGCGGCCGGTGCTGCCGAGCAACTGCGGGCCGAGGGACTCGACGTTCGGGTGGTGTCGGCGTTGGATCGTTCACGCTTCACGGCTGATCCTCGCGCGCACACCATCAGCATCGAGGCGGGCAGTACCGCGGGCTGGGCCGGACTGGTCGATCTGGCGATCGGCATCGACGAGTTCGGCCACAGCGGCCCCGGCGACGAGGTCATGGCTCATCACGGGTTCACCGTGGCGGCCGTGCTCGCCCGGATCCGCGGATACCTCGACGGCACAAGATGACTCCCCTGCGAGCGGTGATCTTCGACGTCGACGGCACCCTGGTCGACAGTGAACGCGACGGCCATCGGGTGGCCTTCAACGCGGCCTTCGCCGAGGCGGGGCTCCCTGATCGCTGGGAGGTCGAGGAGTACGGGAACCTGCTGAAGGTCGCCGGTGGCGCGCAGCGACTGGCGTTCTGGTTCGAACAGCACGGGCGACCCACCGCCCAGGCCCGCGAGCTCGCACAACAGTTGCACCGCACCAAGACCCGGATCATGCGGCAGATGGCCTCGGACGGGCAGATCCGGGCCCGTCCGGGCGCGCGGGAGCTGATCGACCGACTCCGGGCGCACGGTGTCCGGTTGCACGTCGCGACCACCGGAACCCGCGCCTGGGTCGAACCGTTGCTGAAGCACGCTTTCGGTGAGCCGTTCGACACCGTGACCACCGGAACCGAAGTGCCCGTGCTGAAACCGAGCCCCGCGGTGTATCTGGACGTGCTGATCCAGACCGGCCTGTCCGCGGAGCAGGCAGTAGCCGTGGAGGATTCGGCGAACGGTGTGCGCTCAGCGGTGGCTGCCGGACTGCGGTGTGTGGCCGCGCAGAACGCCTATACCCGCACCGACGACCTGTCCGCGGCGGTACTCGTCGCCGACGGGCTCGACGATCCGGAGCTGGTGGCATGGTTCGACGACCACCTCGCGTGAGGTGGTCGTCGCGTCGATGTCAGCGGGTGCGTCCGCGACGTTCCATGAGCCGCAACAGCATCGGCGTGAAGATCAACTGCATCGCCAGGTCCATCTTCCCGCCCGGGCACACGATCGTGTTCGGGCGGGACATGAACGAGTCGTGCAGCATCGACAGCAGATACGGGAAGTCGATGCCGTGCGGGTCGGCGAACCGGATCACCAACATCGACTCGTCCGGTGTCGGAATGTTGCGGGCGACAAAGGGATTCGACGTGTCGACCACGGGCACCCGCTGGAAGTTCACGTGGGTGCGGGAGAACTGCGGGCACATGAAGTTCACGTAGTCGTGCATGCGGCGCAGGATCGTCTCGGTCACCGCCTCGGTGGAGTAGCCGCGCTTGTCCTTGTCGCGGTGCAACTTCTGGGTCCACTCGAGGTTGATCACCGGCACCACCCCGATGAGCAGATCGGCGTACTGCGCCACGTCGACCCGCTCGTCGGCCACCGCGCCGTGCAGGCCCTCGTAGAACAGCAGATCGGTGCCGGGCCGGATATCCTCCCATGGCGTGAAGGTGCCGGGGTCCTGGTCGTAGGGCGCGGCTTCTTCCTTGTCGTGCAGATACTTTCGTACTCGCCCCGTTCCGGCTTCGCCGTAGCCACGGAACAGTTTCTCCAGCTCTTCGAAAAGGTTGGCCTCCGGCCCGAAGTGGCTGAACGTATGGTCGCCATCCGACAGCGCCCGCGCCAGCTCCTCCTTCATACCTGCCCGGTCGAACTTGTGGAAGCTGTCGCCCTCGACATACGCGGCGTCGATGCCTTCCCTGCGGAAGATCTGATCGAATGTGCGCATCACCGACGTTGTTCCGGCACCGGATGATCCGGTGATGGCGACGACAGGGTGCTTGGCGGACATGGCTCTCCTCCTCAGGTGGCGGAACGGTAGAGACCGCGTAGACCGAACAGCGGACTCCACTGGCCGTCGGGCTCCTCGGCCGCTTCGGCGTGATACCTCACGATCCGCGCTACCTCGTCACGGGAACCGAAAATGAACGCGATCCGCTGGTGCAGCTCGGTGGGGGTGACGTCGAGGATCCGCTCGCGGCCGGTCGAGGCGAGACCACCGGCCTGCTCGATCAGGAACGCGATGGGATTGGCCTCGTAGAGCAGCCGCAACCTGCCCTCTTTCGATGGATCCTTCGAATCGCGCGGGTACAGGAACACGCCGCCGCGCGTCAGGATGCGATGGGTTTCGACCACCAGTGACGCGACCCAGCGCATGTTGAAGTCCTTCTCGCGCGGGCCCGTCACGCCCGCCAGGCACTCATCGATGTAGCGGCGCACGGCCGGTTCCCAGAAGCGGCGGTTGGAGCTGTTGACCGCGTACTCCGACGTGGACTCCGACAGTCGCAGGCTCTGTCCGGTGAGGAAGAACTCGCCGAGCTCGGGGTCGAGGGTGAAGGCGTGCACGCCGGTGCCGACGGTGAGTACGAGCTGTGTGGCGGGACCGTAGATCGCGTAGCCGGCGGCGACCTGCTCGGTGCCGGGCTGCAGGAAGTCCTCGACAGTCGCGTCCACGCCCGGGGTCGGTGCGCGCAGGATCGAGAAGATGCTGCCCACAGCGACATTCACATCGATATTGGACGAACCGTCGAGCGGATCGAAGGCCAGCAGGTATTTGCCGCGCGGATAGTCGGGCGGGATCGGGTAGGGGTCGTCGAGTTCCTCCGACACCATGCCCGCCAGCTGGCCGCCCCATTCGTTCGCGCGCAGGAAAAGGTCGTTGGCGACCACGTCGAGCTTCTGCTGCTGTTCACCCTGCACGTTCACCACCCCGGCGCCGCCGAGGACACCGGTGAGCGCGCCCGAGGCGATGCGCTTGGAGATCGCCTTGCAGGCCAGCGCGACGTCGAGGATCAGGGAATTGAGTTCACCGCTGGAACCGGGATGGCGGCGGCGCTCTTCGATGAGAAATTTGGTCAACGTCGTGCGGTCGGTCAGCATCCTTCGAGGACACCACCGAACCCCCGGGTGAACATCCACCCGGGGGGTGAATCGCAGGGTGGTCCCCCGCGATTCGTCTTCTCAGGAGGCGGGGACCGCCTCGGCGACCGGCTCGGCTTCGGTGCTGTCGCGCTTGCGCAGTACGGTGGCGCTGATGACAAGCGCCACGGCGAGCAGACCGGCCGCGACGGTGAAAGCCAGCCGGTAACCGCTGGTCAGAGCGGTGGCGTCGGACGCGCCTGCGACCAGTTCGGTGCCGGTCCGCGCGGCGGCGAGGGTGGACAGGACCGCGACGCCGATCGCCATGCCGACCTGCTGGGTGGTGTTGAACAGCCCCGAGGCCAGGCCCGCGTCGTCGGCTTCGGCGCCCGACATGCCCAGTGCGGTGAGGGCGGGCAGCACCAGCCCACCACCGGAGACGGCCACCATCACCGGCAGCACATCGATGAGGTAGCCGGCGTCGACGGGCAGGCGCGTCAGCCACGACATTCCGGCCAGCAGCAGCGCCAGACCGGCGATGAGCACGGTCCGCTCGCCGAAGCGGGTGATCAGGCGGGCAGAGGCGAACAGCGACACCCCGCCGATGGCGACGGCGGCGGGCAGCATGGCCAGCCCGGTCTGCAATGCGTTGTAGCCAAGCACCTTCTGCAGGTAGAGCGCGACGATGATCTGGAACGCGAACATGGCCGCGAGGGTGAGCATCTGGACCAGATTGGCGCCGGAGACCTTGCGGGAGCGAAAGATTCGCAGCGGCAACAGCGGGTTCGCCGCGGTGGCCTGACGAACGACGAAAGCGGCGAGCAGTGCGGCGGCGAGCGCGCCGAGACCGAGGGTGTGTGCCGAAATCCAGCCGTAGCGTTCGACTTCGACGACAGTGTAGATACCGAGCATCAGACCGGCGGTGACCAGCGCGGCACCCAGCACATCGGCACCGGCGGACCAGCCGAGACCACGGTCGGTGGGCAGTGCCTTGACCGCTACCAGCACCGTCAGCACGCCGATCGGCACATTGATCAGGAAGATCCAGTGCCAGTTCAGCGCGTCGGTGAGCACGCCACCGAGCACCTGCCCGATCGAGGCCCCCGCTGCGCCGGTGAAGCTGAAAACACCGATGGCCGTGGCTCGTTGGCGGGGTTCGGTGAAGATCGTGACCAGGATGCCGAGCACCACCGAGGCGGCGATCGCGCTGCCGACGCCCTGCAGGAAGCGGGCCGCCACCAGTACGGCGGGCGTGCTCGCCACCCCTGCCAGCACCGAGGCGGCGGTGAAGACGATGTTGCCGGTGACGAACATCGTCTTGCGGCCGATCAGGTCACCGAGGCGCCCGGCCAGCAGGAGCAGACCGCCGAAGGCGATCAGGTAGGCGTTCACGGTCCAGCTCAGACCGGCGGGCGAGAAGCCGAGGTCTTCCTGGATCGCCGGCATGGCGACGGTGACGATGCTGCCGTCGAGGATGGTCATCAGCATCGCGGCCGACAGCACCGCGAGGGCGGTGCGCTGGGACTGTGTCATGGGTCATCTCCTGCTCGAAGCGAACAAGAGAGACCGTACTAGATAGTTCCGTAGTAGACAATCTATTACGGACTATTGCCTGGCCCGACGCGCGGGCGCAGCCTCCACCACCGCCGACAAATGGCCCTCCACCAGGTGATTCAACGCCCGCACCAGAGATTCACGCTCAGCCTTCGGCAGCGAACCGAGCGCGCCCTGATGAACACCGTCGACGATTTGGGTACTGCGCGCGGCGAGCTCCGCACCCGCGGGCGTCACCGAGATGATGCGCGCGCGGCGGTCGGTGCTCGACGGTTTGCGTTCGGCCAGACCCGCCTTCTCCAGCGCGTCGACCGTGACCACCATGGTGGTCTTGTCCATGTCACCGAGCTCGGCGAGCTGAGCCTGCGTCCGTTCGGCTTCCAACGCGTGGACCAGCACACAGTGCATGCGCGCCGTGAGGCCGATTTCGGCCAGCGCCGCCGCCATCTGCGTGCGCAGAACATGACTGGTGCGGTCGAGCAGGAAGGACAGATCGGGTTCGGTGCGCGTCGGCGCCAGAGCAGTCATACCGTTCACTATAGTTTCGTCATAGATAATCCGCATACATCCACAAATCGGGGAATGTTATCGGACTGCGGTCCGTTTATCAGAGGACTGCATTCCGAAGAGAGGTTCACATGGAACTGGGGCTCACCACCTTCGCCGAGCTGTACCCCACCGGTGACCGGCCTGCGCCGACCGCCGCCCAGCGGCTGCGTCAGGTGGTCGACGAGGCCGTGGCGACCGAGGCCGCCGGGCTCGATGTGTACGGCGTCGGCGAACATCATCGCCAGGATTTCGCCGCGTCCGCCCCGGCCGTCGTGCTGGCCGCGGCTGCCGCCCGGACCGAGCGCATCCAGTTGACCAGCGCGGTCACCGTACTCAGCTCCGATGATCCGGTGCGCGTGTTCCAGGACTTCGCGACGCTGGACGGGCTGTCGAACGGGCGCGCGGAGTTGATGGCGGGTCGTGGGTCGTTCACGGAGTCGTTCCCGTTGTTCGGGTACGACCTTTCCGACTACGACGCACTGTTCGAGGAGAAGCTGGCACTGCTGCTGCATCTGCGCGAGGAGGGTCCGGTCACCTGGACGGGCCGATTCCGCGCACCGCTGCACGACGCGACGGTGTATCCGCGCACCGACGATCGACCCCTGCCGGTGTGGATCGCGGTCGGCGGCAGTCCCGAGTCGGTGGTTCGCGCCGGCCTGCTCGGCCTGCCCCTCGCCATCGCGATCAT
This sequence comes from Nocardia sp. A7, assembly GCF_046549215.1. Lineage (NCBI taxonomy): Bacteria > Bacillati > Actinomycetota > Actinomycetes > Mycobacteriales > Nocardiaceae > Nocardia > Nocardia sp. A7. Next base: position 299,969 of record NZ_JAJPWE010000001.1, read on the forward strand.
CGGCGGTGAGCCCGCGCGGTTCAAGCCGCTGGTGGACCTCTACCACCGGGCGCTCGCCGAAGGCGGACACGAGAAGCAGCCGGTTGCGGTCCACGCGCACGGCTATGTCGCCGACACCGACGCGCAGGCGGTCGCGCAGTTCTACGAGCCCTACGCGCTGGCCATGTCGACCATCGGTCGCGAACGCGGCTGGGGTCCGATGACGCGCGCGCAGTTCGACGCCCTGCGCTCGCAGAGCGGTTCCCTGTTCGTCGGCACCCCCGACTACGTGGCGAGCAAGATCGCCGAGGTGCGCGACACCCTCGGCCTGGATCGCTTCATGCTGCACACCAGCGTGGGGACACTGCCGCCCGAGCAGGTGCTGCACAGCATCGACCTGCTCGGCACGAAGGTGGCGCCGCAGGTGCGGTGAGATTCCAGCGCCGGTCCGGCCCGAGCGAGAGGCCAGGCCGGACGGCGCTATTCCAGGGCCTGGTCGACACCGGCGAACCGCTCGGTGCGGCGTTCTCGTCGGCGTCGGAGATAGCGGCGGATTCGGCTGGCGCACAGGTAGACCACCCACAATCCGATCGCCAGTAGGACCGCGGCGATCACCGCCGCCAGCACCGGGAAGAACACCGCCAGGGTGAGGACACCGGCGACGGTGACGTCTTCGGCGGTGCTCATCGCGATATTGGTGACCGGCTCAGGGGAGGTGTTGATCGCCATCCGCGTGCCCGCTTTGACGATGTGGCTGAGCAGAGCGGTGGTGCCGCCGACAGCGGCGGCGAACATCGTGGGAAGCGAATCATCTTGGCCCGCAATCAGAGCCGAGATCACGGCGCCCGACGCGGGCCGCACCACCGTGTGTATCGCATCCCAGAACGAGTCCAGATACGGGATCTTGTCCGCCACGGCCTCGACCAGGAACAACACCCCGGCGACAACGAGCACATCGGTCCGCTGCAGCCCGGGTGGCACATCGCCTGCCCACCCGATCCGCCCGAACAGCCCCAGCAGAAACACCACTGCGTACGCGTTGATCCCGCTGGCCCAGCCCGCGGTGAAGATCAGAGGTAACACCGACACTCTCCCAGCCTAAGCCAGCGCACCGACATCACCCGGCAGGCGAATCCTTCCGACTCCGCACCCTTGCCCACCGACTCAGTCAGTCACACAACTGACTATGGACAGATCGCCTACCGGTCGGCTACGTTCTTGTTAGTCAGATAACTAACTCAGGAGCGAGCATGATCGTTGTAACCGGAGCAACCGGCAATGTCGGACGCACCCTTGTTCAGACCCTTGCCGCAGCGGGCGAGCAGGTGACCGCGGTGTCCCGTGGCATCACCGGGCCCGCGCTGCCGGACGGCGTGCGCCACCAGCGCGCCGATCTCACCGCGCCCGAAACCCTCTCCCCCGCCTTCACGGGCGCGCGAGCGCTGTTCCTGCACGACACCGGCACCAGTGCGCACCTGATGGATCCCCGCGCGATCCTCGAACTCGCGAAATCCGCTGGTATCCAACGAGTTGTGCAGCTCTCGTCGCAGGGCGTCGCCACCCGGCCGGAGTCGGCCTCCCACGGACAGTTGGGGCACTCGTTCGAGGAAGCCGTCCGCGGGTCGGGGCTGGCATGGACGATCCTGCGGCCCGGCGCCTTCGCCTCCAATGCCTACGCCTGGGTGGAATCGGCCCGTGCCGAACGTACCGTCGCGGCCCCGTTCGGTGAGGTCGGCCTGCCGGTGGTCGATCCGTCCGATATCGCCGAGGTCGCCGCGGCCGCGCTGCGCGAGGACGGCCACGCCGGACAGATCTACACACTGACCGGCCCGGCGCTCAGCACACCCACGCAGCGGGCCGAAGACCTCGGTGCGGCGCTCGGCGAACCGCTTCGGTTCGTCGAACAGACCCGGGCGCAGGCACGTGCCCAGATGCTGCACTTCATGCCCGAACCCGTCGTCGAGACCACCCTGGACATCCTCGGCGCGCCGAAACCCGAGGAACAACGAATCTCCCCCGACATCGAAAGGGTGCTCTGCCGCGCGCCGCACACCTTCGCGGACTGGGCTCAACGAAACGCCTTCGCGTTCAAGTAGTCCGGTGCGTTGACAGCGTTCGACTCAGCCCAGACGCCTTCCGAGCGCCTGGATCAAAACGCTCGCGATGATCGCCTGTCCCGTCGTGGCGAAATGTATCCGGTCCTCGCTGAGCAGATTCGGCCGCTCGTTCAGCGCATGATCCCAGCAATCGGCGACAACCGCGTCATACTGCGCTGCCAGCACACGCGTGAGGTCGTTGAGCCGGGCGACGCGGTCGCGGAAATCGGGAAACGCCGGGATCACGAACGCTCGACCGAGCGTGAACACGCTCACCTGAGCACCCGTCCCCGTCGCCCACTCGTACATCGCGCGGAGATCGTCCTCGATCTGTTCCCAATCAGGTGTGCGACACATGATGTCGTTCGCGCCACTGTTGACGTGCAGCAGGTCGGGGCCGAACTCCTCGATCCGCTCCGCCTGCGCATCGAGCGCCTGCGCGGTGGTGGCGCCGACCCTCGATGTGTTGATGTGGGCGAGGTCGGGACGGACCCGGCGCAGCACGCGCTCCACGCGAGCAGACCATCCCAAGTCGTCGTAACCCGGCGTCACGTCTCCGACACCGAGCGAGAGGCTGTCGCCGAAGACGCCGAACCGCTGCCATGGGGCGCCGGCGAGGATCGCCGCACCGGCTTCCGTGGAGAGGACGTCGGGGTCCGTGGCTTCGGTCAAGAGTCGAGATTCTGATGTCATCGTTGCCTCACCTGGTTTCTGTCTGGCGACTGCTCTGCTGCCGAATCCCGAGTGCGGTCACCGCGCTGACGAGTACCAGCGCGGTGACGAAGATCCAGCCGTCCCTGAAGTTTTCATCGCCATGGATGACCGACTGGCCGCCCAGGATGGCGACGAGCCCGGCGATACCGACGGCATAGCCTGCTTGACGAGCGGTGTTGACCACAGCGCTGCCGGTGGCTGTATCCGCCGGGGCGAGCTCGGCGGTAGCGGTGCCCATGACGGTGGGCATGGCGATCCCGATTCCTACGCCGATGATGATCCAGCCCGGGAGGATATCGGTGGCGTAGTGAGCGCCGCCCTGGGTCGCGAGCAGCAGCGACCCGAGCCCGAAGATCGCGAAGCCGACGGAGACGATGAACCTGGGTGGCACGCTCGCGGCCCAGCGCTGGGTCAGGAACGCGAACAGCGGTACTACCAAAGGGCCGGGCAGCATGGACAACCCGGCTCGGAGGGGGCCGTAGTCGGCTGTGGTCTCCAGCCACAGCGACACGCTCAGGAAGACAGCGCCGAAGGCACTGGTGAAGATCAGGATCGTGATGTTGGAGATGGCGAAGTTCGGTGTGCGGAACAGACGTGGCGACATGACCGGCGCCGGATGCGTCCGGACGCGATAGGTCAGCAGCCCCAGCGCGGCCAACGCGAGCGCGACGGTGAGCAGCGTCCGCGCTGAGCCCCAGCCCCAGTCGTCGGCCTTCACCAGAGCCAATGACAGGGCACCGATCGACACCGCGATGGCGATCGCGCCGACCGGATCAGGAACGCGCGTACGCGCGGATGGCGCGGCCGCAGGGATCAGGCGAACCGCCACCGCGAGCGCGACCAGGCCGATGGGCAGGTTGAGCAGGAACGCCCACCGCCAGGAACTCTGGGCCAGCATGCCGCCGATGACCGGCCCGAGCGCGCCCGCGAACGAGGAACTGGTGGCCCAGATCTTCACGGCGCCGGACCGACGTTCCGCGGGCAGCACACTGAGGATCAATCCGAGACTCGCCGGGGTGAGCACCGCAGCGCCGACGGCCTGCGCGACCCGAGCGGCGATCAGCAGCCCCAGGGTCGGCGCTACCGCGCAGCCGACACTGGCGACGGTGAACACACCGAGACCGACGAGGAATCCCCGCTTGCGTCCGTACCGGTCGGACAGACTCCCGGCCGGGATGAGACAGGCGGCGTACACGACGATGTACGCCGTGAGGACCCAGCTCAGTCCCGCCAAGGACGATCCGGAGTAGGTCTGTCCGATCGACTCGAACGCCACGTTCACGATGAACAGGTCGAGCATCGTCATGAACGCGGCCACGCACAACAGTGCTGTCGTCCTGGTGGCGGCCTCGGGCGCGACCTCGCCGCTCGGGACTGCCACCCGGGTGCTCATCGGCGGACCCGTCGCTCGATGAAGCCGGCGATCGTAGAGGGGAACACGAGAGCCTCCAAGAGAGTTGGTATTTCAAACTGACTAGACGTTCGCATAGTCAGTTTGAAAACACAACCCACATGGGTGAGGATGGAAGCATGCCGACAGCACCCGCGGAGGAGACACCAAGGGACTGCACGATCGCCGACGCGCTCGAAGTCGTCGGCGACCGCTGGAGCCTGCTCGTCGTGCGCGAACTCTTCTACGCGCAGCGACGATTCACCGAGATCGCCCGCAACACCGGGGCGCCACGCGACATCCTCACCACGCGCCTACGCAAGCTGGTCGAGCACGGCGTCATCGCCCGCAAGCAGTACAGCCAGCGACCGGTCCGGTACGAGTACCGGCTCACCGCTGCCGGACGAGCACTGGCACCGGTGCTGTTCACCCTCAAACGGTGGGGCCACGAGCACGTCCGACAGGGCGACGACCCGGTTCGCTTCGATCACACCTGCGGCCACGAGTTCGTCGCCGAGGTGCACTGCACGGCCTGTGGCGATGCGTTCGACAGTGACCAGTTGACGCTGAAACCCCAGCGATGAGCCGCCCGCTCGAGCCTTGCGAAGTCCGAAGTCGTTACCGCTGTTGGATATTGCGCAGGGCGGGCGCGACCCAGGTGGCGAGATAGGCACGTAGGTCGGCGGCGCGACGAGGGGGGCGGCCCGGATCCAGGACGAAGGACTGGACGATGCGGAGCATGTGCTCGACGAGTTCGTCGAGGTGGGCGTTGTCGATGCCCGCTCGCTCCCAGTCCACGGCGAAGCGCTCGAGGATGGAACGGCCCAGGATCAGCGCGGTGTCGGAGGTGACGTCGGCGGAGTAGGCGCCGACGCGACCCGGGGTCAACAGCAGGCTGAGGTAGCGGTCCCGCGGCAGCGTTTCCAGGGTGTAGGCGATGCCTTCGACCACCGCGTCGGCGGGGTCGGTGATCCGGTCCAGGTGCGCGGTGAGAACGTCGAGGAAGCGCCCGGTCTCGACCAGCGCGGTGGCGGCGATCAACGCGTCGGCATTGGGGAAGTAGCGATACACCGTCTGCCGGGTGACGCCGAGTTCGCGGGCGATCTCGGCCATCGTGAAATCAGCACCGGACCGTTCGATAGCCGCCCGTGCGACCGCCAGGATGCGGTCGACGGCCTCGGCATCGGTACTCGGGACCGCTCCGGACCAGCCATGCCTGCGCAATCGAACCTCCAATCGGACGCCTCTCTCGAGCCGACACTATCGACTGATCAGGGTTCTTGGAATTTTCGACGATTTTGACCATACATATCTAGTCAAGTGTATGTTCTGAATGAAGACGGAAAGGCTAGGTCTCCCGATGACCCTTCACACCGCCCCCGGCACTGCCGGGTTGACCGACGACCTGACTCGACGCGCGCTGCGCCTGGTCCTCGACCGCACCACCGACATGGCCGAATCCCCCTTGCGCGTGCCGTTGCACTACTACCGGGATCCGAAGATCACCGAGGTGGAGGAGTCGCAGATCCTGCGCCGCACCCCGCTGGCGGTCATGCCGAGCGCCCGGATCCCCGAACCCAACGACTATGTCGTGCGCCAGGTTTTGAACGATTCGCTGCTGATCACCCGCGACCGTGCGGGCACCGCGCACGTGCTGCTGAACTACTGCCGCCACCGCGGCGCACAACCGGCGTGCGGGTCGGGCAACGCCACCCGCTTCACCTGTCCGTACCACGCCTGGACCTACAAGAACACCGGCGAACTCGCCGGGATGCCGGGCAAAGAAGGCTTCACCGGTCTCGACCGCGGCGACTACGGGTTGGTCGAACTGCCGAGCCAGGAACGTCACGGCTTCATCTGGGCCGTGCTCTCCGCCGATGGCGCGATCGACGTCGACGCGCACCTCGGCGCGATGGGACCGGAGCTGGCACAGCTGGACTACGGCTCCTACGGCTACCACGACGACCGCGAATTCGTCTCCGAGGTCAGCTGGAAAGGCGCGCTGGAAGCCTTCGCCGAGAGCTACCACTTCCCCTTCGTCCACGGTCAGAGCGTGATCGGGCAGAACACCGTCGCCAACACCTCCACCCACGACGGATTCGGCCGACACCATCGCATGGGATTCCCCTTCAACTGGATCACCAACCTCGACACCGACCCGGCCGGCGACTGGAACCCGTTGCTGAACATGGGCGTTATCTACTGGATCTATCCCAACCTGATCCTGGCCAACAGCCCGGTCGGGGTGGAGATCTTGGACATGCTGCCCGCCGGCGCCCCGACCAGGTGCACCGTCCGACACAGCTGGATGGCCAAGTTCCCCGCGACCACCGATGAACAACGCGCCGTCTACGACACCATCTACGACCAGGTGCACGCCGCGGTCCGCGACGAAGACTTCGCCATGCTGCCCCAATGTGGGGAGGGTGTCCGCCAGGGTCAGCACGACCACATGATCATCGGCCGCAACGAAATCGGCGTCCAGCACATGATCAGGACCTTCGCCGCCGAACTCGGTGTCGCCCTCGACTGACCGGCTGTCGACGTGCGGTCTCGCCTCCATCGCACAGGTCCCTGTGATCAAGATCGACGGCGTTGACACCGGACGGATTACGGCGTTGACTCGATCTCACAGAAGGCTTTCGGTCGAGCCACTGGCAACCGCAGCCTCGAGGCTGCGGGTCGGGCCGACATCACAGACGCCTTCAAGGACTAGCCTCGCCGAACGAGACTCCCGCGGTAGATCCCGTGGGCCGACCGTTGCGGACTACGTCGACGGATCGACCACACGCAGGGATTTACCATGCCGCACAACACCGCCTCCTCCTCGTCATCGGACAACTCGTCCACTGCCGTGGCCCGGGTGGCCCAGAACAGCATCTTCGAACGATTCGCCCGCGCAGGCCTCGTCATGAGCGGGATCGTGCACCTGATCATCGGCTACATCGCCATCCGGCTCGCCCTCGGTGGCGGGGGTGGCGCCGCCGACCAGTCGGGGGCCATGGCCGAACTGGCCGCCAAGCCGGGCGGTGTCATCGCGCTCTGGGTCGGTGTCGTGGCGTTCTCGCTGATGGCGTTGTGGCGGCTCGCCGAAGCGGCACTCGGCAGCGCGTCCGAACCCGACGACGACAGCAAGAAATCCGAGGCTGTCCATCGCGTCAAGGCATTCTCCTTGGCGGTGGTCTACCTCGCTTTCGCTGTCTCCGCATTCAGATTCGCCCAGGGCGCGGGCCAATCCAGTAGCGAGCAGAGTACGGGGATCACTGCTGCGATGATGCGATCGAGCATGGGCACGATCGCTCTCGTCGTCGCCGGGCTGATCATCATCGCGATCGGCGGCTATCACGTCTACAAGGGAGCGACCCAGAAGTTCCTCTCCGACCTGAAAGGCTCCACGAGCAACCTGGTTCGTCGGTTGGGCACGGTCGGATACATCGCGAAGGGTTTGGCCATCGCGGCCATCGGAGTGCTGGTGATAGTCGCGGTCGTTCGATCCGCTCCCAGCGAAGCCTCCGGCCTCGACGGCGCGTTCAAAACCCTGGGGGCACAACCCTTCGGAGCGGCCCTGTTGATCATCGCCGGCCTGGGCATCATCACCTACGGCCTCTACAGTTTCGCCATGGCGCGCGACGCCAAGATGTAGCCGGCCCGATGCATCGCCCAGTGGCGTCCGCACATAAATCGGTGGTGCTCCGCACGACCTGATCGCTACCGTTGCAACCATGAAGGTCACCTCACGAATCGCTGCCGCGACCGCACGAGCTCTCAGCTCGCCGGTCGCTGCCGCCTGACCTCTTTCTCCCCTGCCGGCGGCCGGAAACGGTCCGCTGGTTTGCGTCGGTCTTGTTGCCGGACCTGCCGTGTGCGGTCGCTTCCGGTCGATTTCACATCGATGGAGCAACCACCGTGATCACGACAGACCAGACCGTTCAGACCTTCCTCGAGTTCTTCCGCGAACGCGGGCACGAACTCACGCCGGGCGGATCGCTCATTCCCTCACCGGGTGATCCGGTCCTGTTCACCACCTCCGGCATGCACCCGTTGACCCCCTATCTGATGGGCCGACCCCACCCGCTCGGCCAGCGGCTCACCGGCCTGCAGCGATGCCTGCGCACCACCGATCTCGATGAGGTCGGTGACGACACCCACCTGACCGTTTTCGAAATGCTCGGGTCCTGGTCACTCGGTCACTACAGCGGCCCGCAGAGCCTGCGTTGGGGATTCGAACTGCTGCGCGACGGCTTCGGCATCGACCCCAGCCGGATGTACGTCACTGTGTTAGGGCGGTGACGAACAGGTCGAGCCCGACCACGAATCGTGGCGCACGTGGGTTGAGCTGGGCTTACCGGTCGAACCGACCACCGACGAGAACTGGTGGTCCAACGGCCCGATCGGACTCTGCGGGCCCGATTCCGAGATCTTCCTCTGGACGGGACACGAAATACCGCAGGGCACACCGACATCCGATGACCGGTGGGTGGAGGTGTGGAATCACGTCATGATGCGATATGTCCGCCATCCCGACGGCAGTCTCGAACCGATGCGCCGACCCGGTATCGACACCGGCTTGGGTGTGGAACGACTGATGCGAATCCTGCAGAACACGCGGTCCGTCTTCGAGATCGACGTTTTCGAGCCCTGGCTGACCACCCTGCCCAGACTCTGGGGCCCGCTCGACGACCGGTCGCTGCGACTACTTTCGGACCACCTGCGATCGGGCATCGTCGTCCTCGGCGACCACGTCACACCCTCCCCGTCCGGTCGCGGTCACATACTCCGCCGTTTGATCCGCCGCACCCTCACCACACTGTGGCGCGATGATCCGACCCGCACCCTCTCCGACCTGCCGATCGAGCTCGTGCAACACCTCGAGCACTTCCGGCAACCCGTGCACCCCCACGCGGTACGCACCATCCTGCTCGATGAGGAACACAAATTCGATCGGCTACTCCAACGCGGACGAAAAGTCCTGTCCCACCGCCGATTCACCGACCCTTGAACGACGACGACTACCACTACCTGCACGACACCCACGGCCTACCCCGAGATCTCGTGGAGTACCTGAACACCGAAGCCGGTGCGAGGTGATTTTGTCAGGCCATGGGCGATCCGATCCGCAGATCATCCTCTCCCGCCTGATCCGGATGGCGGCGGTTCGTGTCTGTCAGCTCACTCGGTCTAGGCCAGTAGCAAGCGCTCCCTACAGTGGGCGGAAGACCGATCGAGGCCAAAGATCTGGTTATCAAGTTCGGTGCATGACCAACGACCTATATTGCCGCAGATCGCGTGGTCGCGAACGTCCGCATCTGCCGATTACCGCGTCCTCCACGGCTACTGGCCGTACCGCCGCCAGACCGTAGCTTCGGAAAGTTATGCCCGGCTCTCACCACGACAGCGATAACCACCGTTACGCCGGTCAGCCCTGACGGACCATGCCAGTGCAGCGCAGAGGCCGCCGAACATCATGGCTCCAGCCAGCAAGATTCCCACGCCGACAATGGCGGTGCCGAAGCCGAAGTACATGGCAAACGGACTCGACAGCATTGCGCCGATGAAGCCCCCGATCAGGGCCACGACGAGGACAGGCCGACGTTTCATGAATCGACTCTAGCCTCCGAGCAATCGATCGCTCCGTCCAAGACACCAGCATCACAGACATCCGCTAGTGCCCTTGGGCGCGCGGTCACGAACGTCCGCATCTACCGATTATCGAGTGGTGGACGCTGATCAGCTCTGGGATCATCGGGTCGACGTTCGACATCAGTGCCGGTGGGAGGAAATCGCGGATGAGCACGGCGCGGCGGTTTTGGATCGAATTCGACCCGCACGAGTGCACCGACGCCCGGTTTTGGCAGGGTGTCGGTGTGACCGGCTTCGACGTGCGGGATTGCTTGTCGATGGTCGCCGATCTGTTCCCCGATGGACTGTTGCCACCCGTGCACCGAATCACCGTCGACGTCTCGCTGGCCGAGCCACTACCGGTGAATCCCAGCCATTTCGGCGTTTCAGTGTGGCGCGGCGTCTGGTATCCACCCGTGAACCTCGGAATCGGGCCGACCCACGACATCGACCGACGGGGAGCACCCTGCGACTACCCGGCGCCTGTCACCGCAGCACACCGCCGCGTGCGGGCTAGCGCGAATCCGCGCACGAAAACCACATGGTGGGAAGAAATCCCGCATATCGATGGCCTGCTGTGGCCGCTGATGGGCATGCACCGCGCCGAGCGCGGTGATGGAATGCGGCATTATGCCCCGCCGCTGCGCCGGGCCTGCGCTGCGGATCCGACCTACGGGGCCTTGGTGCGCGAGGCCCTCGACTTCATGATCTGGTGGCGGCCGACACCGGACGAGTGGTTCGACCCGACCGAAGCCAGGTTCGCCGATCAACGTGACCTGGACAAGTACCTGCGAGCCTTCCGAGACTACTTGTTCGTAACTCGCCCGGAGCCGATCTATCCTCCCGGCAGCGAACCGTTTTCACCCGACGCGGAACCACGACTTCCCGGGAGCGAATAAAACCCTCTCAGGCACAGAACATCCCGTGATCGCAGCTGGGCGCGACCCGATTCAGGGCTGCACGCGACGCGGCTCGAGACGCACGCTCATGCCGCGGCCCACGCGATCCCGAGGGCCGCGGAACCAGCCGACGAACGCACTCGACTGCCGATTGCCGTGCGTATGTTCAGTGCGAAGCCAGCCAGGCCTGGGTTTGCTGGTTTGCGATCGAGATGAGGCGGTCGTAGCCGTAGTTGATGTCGATCAGGTGGGATTCGAACAGTGGGATCTCGTTGAGGCGTTCAGGGCCGGTGATTATGGCCCGGTAGAAGTTGTAGCCGTTACGCTCTACGCAGTAGCCGGTCGCGCGGGATCCGGTCGAGGTCCAGGTCGAGTCGGAGTGCGGGGAAGTTCCCGGCAGAGTGGTGTAGCCGAGCAGGATCGAGATGATGCCGAACGCGTACGGATCCGACGGCACGGTCACCGGCTGCGGGGAATCGTCGCCGCTGAGCAGAGCGGGATCGGTGCAAGCGACCTGGTAGCCGGGACCATAGGGCAGGCCCCATCGCAGGGAGAGCAGGCTCAGATCCGCGTTGCCGAACAGCGAGATCAGCGGGTCGTTCTGTGCGACGGAATACGCGATGACACAACCGTATTCCCCGCGTCGAGTGCACAGCGGAATCGAGGTGAAATCACCTCCGGTGACGCTTGCGCGGGCGGTCGTCACATTGCCACCCATCAGAAACGCGCCGACCAGTCGGGAACGCAACTGCGGATCGGGGTCGATGTGTTCGCGGATCAGCTTGCGCGCCATCAGTGTGCCCTGTGAGTGACTGATGATGATCACGCCGCGACCGTGATTATCATTGGCGAGGTAGTTGTTCCACGCCTCTTCGATATCGCGGTACCCCACCTCATGGAGGGCGACTCCGGTGGCCAGTTCCAGTGGTAGCGCCGGCAAGGTCACCTGCCGATACACCGGAGCGAACACCCGACAGGTATTCGAGAACCGCGCCGCCTGAAAATTGGCGATGGAACGCACCTCCGGTTGCACGACCGGATCCTGGTTCAACGCCACCTGATTGCTGACCGTGGGGTATAGATAGAAGCAGTCGACCGGCTTGTCGGCCTCATCGACCGAGGTAGCGGTAGTCACCTCTCCGGTGCCCAGGTCGGTGGTGTCGGACGGCAGATCGCAGGGATCATTCGCCATCGACGGATGGCACAGCCATGTGGTCGCCGATACCGGTTCCACCCCAGGCTGCGCAATCGCCACACCCGGTGCCACCGACACTGTCGCAACCAAGGCCAACGCTGCGGCTCGACCGAACAATTTCATCAGCGTCGACGAAACCATCACACCCACACCCATTTCGTTTGTCTGCGACAACCCGCGTCGACCCTAGCCGAACGACCGTAAGGTTTTGATCGAGATCGACACATCCACCCCGGTCCTATGACCGTCCGCTCATCCGCTGGACGCACGGTCGTGGACGTCCGAATCGGACGTGGTCCTTGCCCTGGCTGCCAACATGGACGGGGAGAATGCAAGGTTCCATCGGGGCGCACGGGTTGGTCCAGGAGCCGGTCATCCCGAGTAGCCATTGCAGGTTCCGCTTCGCGATCTCAGGCGACGCTGAGCCGGAATAGAGGGAACCGGTCTCTGCGACCGCGGCAATCGAGGACGCGCTGCAATGCCGAATATCGTGTGGTGGGCACCCTTCTGGAGGCTCGGTATCGTGAGGTAAGCGCTCGCCCCCAGAGGGGTCCGAACAGGCGCGACCAGCAACCGTTCAGGAGCACCGACGCGCATGCGCAGTGACATCTTCCAGGCGAACAATACGGCCCAGCATGCGACCCAACTCGGCATCACGCTGCAGCACACCAAGTGTGTGAAGGCGTGCGTCGACGGCGAGGTGTACGCCCGCCAAGGCGCCATGATCGGCTACCGCGGGCAGTTCGCGTTCGAGGTGAAGAGCCAGGGTCTGGGCAACCTGGTCAAGCGGTTCGCAACGGGTGAGGGGGTGCCGTTGATGACCTGCCGCGGGCAGGGCGAGGTTTGGTTCGCGCACCATGCTTCGGATTGCTTTCTGATCGACCTCGATCCCGGGGATTCACTCTCGATCAACGGCAAACACATCCTCGTCTACGAGCCCACCCTCGGCTACGACATCCAGATGGTTGCCGGCGCCGGCGCTTTCGTCGGCGGCGGCTTGTTCAATTGCGTGTTCCGGGGGCAGGGTCGGCTGGCGATCACCAGCCACGGTCAGCCGATCGTCGTCCCCGTCAGCCACCAGCAACCGGTGTTCGCCGATTCCGATGCCCTGATCGGCTGGTCCTCGGGCTTGCAGACGTCCATCGTGCGCACCCAGAGTTTTGGATCGATGCTGCGCGGCGGCTCCGGCGAGGTAGCGCAGGTGCGATTCCTCGGCGCGGGGTTCGTCATACTCCAACCCTCGGAATTCAACTTCGGGCCGACAAGCTCGAAGTAGGCGCGTATCGCGCGGTCACGAAGGTCCGCTGCTGCCGAATACCGAATGTGTATCCAGTACGCCCTGCCCCTGCCCCGCTGGCCTCGACGGGATGGAAGTTATCCAGCCGGCCCGGCCCGCAGGTTCGCGACCACACCCAGTCGACCCAGCTGATCACGCTCGGACGGGCCTGCGCGGTCGTGCCCGAGTCGCTCCGCGCCCAATTACTCGACGATCACGCCACCGTGCCGGTGCTGGACGCACCGGCCGTCACGACCGTCATCGCCTGGCCACCACACAGCAGATCCAAAGCTATCGCCGACCTCGTCCGTACGGCGATAGGCCTCTAGCCGATACCACCTGCACATGCCGCCTATCGCGCGGTCGCAAACGTCCGCTTCTGCCGATAAGCGTGCATCTGGACGGCTCCCACGGCAATGCGAAGTTGAGGCCGCAGGAGCCATCATTGACTGTGTTCGCCTCGTGGCAGGATCTGGCATATGTGGAAGGACCTGATCGGAGGGCTCTATGCGGATGCCGAATTCGCACCACCGGCTTCCGACACCGAGATCGATCAGATCGAGGGGCAACTCGGCCAGCCGGTGCCGAACGAATTGCGGGATCTGCTGCGGCGCACGAACGGTGTGCAGGCCGAGTGGGGGTCCGGGCTGGTGTGGTCGGTGCAGGAGATCATCGATCACAACATCGAGTTCCGACGCGACGCCGACTTCGCCGAGCTGTACATGTCCTTCGACCAGCTGATGTTCTTTGGCGACAACGGCGGTGGTGACCAGTTTTGCTACGTCCGGTTGCCATCTGGACATAACACCGGGGTGTATGTGTGGGATCACGAGTCCGATGACCGCAAGTGGGTCGCCGGTTCGTTGACCGACTACCTGCAACAGCGGACAGGCGCTGCGGGCGACGACTGGTACACGTGACCGCGTCATCGTTCCGCACAGTGACCGCCCGCGAAACATCCTCGATTGCCATCAGACATCAGCTCTTCCCTTCGGGTTCGAAAAAGGTGCGGTTGCCTTAGCCCGAACCGGCGGATGGCGCAGGTTCGGGTCAGCGAGATCAATCCCGCACTGCGCCAGAGTTACCGCCTATTGCGCATGCAGTCAGAGGATGCGCTGCCGTTGATCCGGCTGCCTGCGGACCAACGGCCTGGAGGGCAACGTCCAGTACCATCGTGCGGGCGTTCAGATTGCTTGTGGTGCAACCAATTCGGTGTCGCGCCGACTTCAGTGACATGGACCCTTGGAAAGAATGTGCGGATGTGAGACGCCGACCGCCGGTACCGGGTTCAGGTGGATCGCGGCTTGGCATCCTGGGCAGTGCTGACTTTGTCGCGGCAGGTATGGACACGTCGTTTGCTGATACGAATGGCATAATCCGTCGCAGTACGGGATTCGTTAGCCGCTGACGGCGCGGGCTACCGCGTCGCCGACCTGTTCGTCGGTGAGACTGCTGCGTTTGATCAGCACATGCGACAGCACGGTCCGGACGGCGATCTCTGCCGCCTGGTCCGGTGCGACCAACAGTGATGCACTGTCGTCGCGGGCCGCCAGAAGTGGCGCGATGAAGGCGCCGACGGTTTCGATCAGGTTGAGCTTCGACCCTTCGTGCTCGATCGCGACATTGAGCAGCCATGCCGGTTCCTGGTCGCGCAGCCGGGAGATCACCGGGTGTCGGCGCAGGTAGGGGATGGCAAAGACCACAGCGTCTTTCGCCAGCTGCCGCACCGGAGTGAATACGTCGATCTCCAGGTAGGCGGCGCTCATCATGCGGGCTACTTCGATTTTGCTGGCGGCTGCGATGAGACCGTTCTTGTCTCCGAACTCGCGGTAGGCCGTCGCGCGTGAGACGCCCGCCCGGCGAGCGACCGCGGTCAGTGTCAGATCGTCCAGACCGGTCTCGGCCATCATCGCCAAAGCGGTGTCCACGAGTAACGAGGACGACTGTGTCGCACGGGTCATGACGGTCATTCTCCATGCTCCTCACTCCCGGATGAGATGACTGGTGTTGCAGCCGGTCCACTAGTGAGACTATATTCGATATTAGTCTCAGTGGTGGATCGGCGACTCCGTCCATGCACAGGACTCGGAACATCGACGTTCGGAGGTATGGCATGCGGAAAATCGGCGATCACGCGGTCGTGTTGGGCGCGGGCATCGGCGGGCTACTGGCCGCTCGGGTGCTCAGTGAGGCCTACGCGAAAGTGACGGTGATCGAGCGGGATGCCCTGCTCCCGGATTCCGAGGCGCGAAAGGGCGTCCCACAGGGGCGCCATGTGCACGGGCTACTGCCGCGGGGCAAGGACATCCTGGAGGAGCTGTTCCCGGGATTCGGTCAGGACATGCGAACAAGCGGTGTGGTCGAATGCGATGCGCTCAGCGAAGTCCGCTTCACCATGGCCGGTCGAACCCTCAAGCGAGTATCGACCGGGCACAGAGCATTTCAGGCAAGTCGCCCACACCTGGAGCATCACCTCCGCAGGCGAGTCGAGGCGCTGCCCAACGTCACCATCCGCGACAGATGCGACGCCGGGGCACCCGTTGTCAGCGCCGACGGAACGCGGGTAACCGGTGTCGCGATCTCGGACCGCTCGGACGGCACGCGCGAAACCGTCGACGCGGACCTGGTCGTAGCATCGATGGGTCGCGCCAGCGTCGTCCCCGCATGGCTGGACAAGCTCGGCTACGACCGACCGGCCGAAGAAGGCACCACGATCGACATCGTCTACCGCAGTGCGTTCATCCAACTGCCGCTGGACGCGCTGCCCCGCGACAAGCTGGTCACGATCGGCGTACGCGATCTACCGCCGCGTGCCCTCGCCTTGTTCGCCGTCGAAGGTAATCGCCACATCCTGACGCTGATCGGCCACGACGGCGAGGAACCACCGAAGGACCAGGCAGGATTCCTCGACTTCGCCGCAGCCATCGCCCCGCCCGACGTACGCGATGCCATCAAGAACGGTGAACTACTGGGCGACATCTCGACCTTCCGGTACAAAGCCAACCTGCGCCGCCGCTACGAGCGGCTCGCCCGTTTCCCCGAGGGTCTGCTCGCGGTCGGCGACAGCCTGTGCAGCTTCAGCCCCGTCTACGGCCAGGGCATGACAGTCGCCGCGATCCAGATGGCAGTGCTGCGCGAATGCCTCGCCCGGGGTGAAAAAGACCTTGCCACAAGGTTTTACACGGCGGTCACGCCCGAGATCGACAACGCCTGGCAACTCACGGTAATCGCCGACGGCGCCATGCCACACGTCAGCGCCAGTGCCTCGTTGCCGGTCCGAGCCGCCGTCGCGGCGCTCGATCCGGTCCTGATCGCCGCCGAACGTGACGCCACGGTCGCGACAACCCTGTACCGAGTGATGGGACTCGTCGACAAACCCAGCGCGCTGCTCTCGCCCACTATCGCCGCCCGCATCGGTATCGCCAATGCCCGCGCAGCAATAGAGAATCTCGGCGGCCTGCTCCGTTCTGTCGTGACTGTGGGCTGACGACGCAGCCGGTACAGATCGCGACCTCTCCCCTACGATCGGTTTCCATGCGACTCGGACTGGCCGATCTGATCGACCCTCGCCTGCGGGTTCTCGCCGACGAGTCACGCGCCTTCTACGAAAAACGCTCGGCTGGAAGAGGTCCGAATAGTTTGGAGGAGCTTCGCGCAGTCCGATCCGGTGCCGCAGATCCTGCCCCAGTGAGTCCACCGCCTGTTGAAGAGCTTGTGACTATCGATGGACGCCGTGTCCCACTGCGGATCCACACTCCCGTGGGCAGCGCGGTGAACGGTGTGTTCTTGGAGATCCACGGGGGCGGCTTCTACATGGGATCGGCCGCCGACAGCGATGTCCGCAACCGCAGGCTCGCGGACACCCTCGGCCTCGCTGTCGCGAGCGTCGAATATCGGCTCGCACCCGAACATCCGTGGCCTGCTGCGCCGGACGATTGCGAAACCGCCGCGCTATGGCTGATCGAGAATGCCGGGCACCGCTTCGGTACAGCCGAGCTCGCTGTCGGCGGGTTCTCGGCGGGCGCAACGCTGGCGATGACGACGTTGCTGCGCCTGCGTGACCAGGGGGTCACCGCATTCGACTGTGCCGTGCTGCAATTCGGAACTTATGACCTGAGCGCACAGACACCGGCCGGACGTCTGATCGCGGACGAATACTTCCTCGAGGCGTACGCCGGTGCGGCGCCGGACCGAACCGACCCCGACCTTTCCCCGATCTACGCCGAGCTCTCCAACCTGCCCCCGACCCTCATGGTCGTCGGCGAAGCCGACATCCTGCTGCAGGACAACCTGGCAATGGCGGCTCGACTATCAGCCTCGGGGGTAGAGATCGATCTCCGCATCTACCCCGATTCGCCCCACGGGTTCACCGGACACCCGACCCCGATGGCGCGGGCCGCAATCGGCGACATCCACACTTGGCTCGGAAGTCACCTCAGTCCGGCAGGCTAAATGGGCCGAGCCCTCGGACCGGCGTGGAACGCCGCCAGATGATGTCCTGTGGCCGGTGCTCCGCACTGTCGAGGTCCCACCAGAGTCTCTCTGCGGGGGACCGCTCACAGCGACTGAGGGTGCGGTCTCACCCGCCAGCGGTTCGTCTGCGGCCGACTGGAGGACCAGATCCAGCAACCAGAAACTCAGCTCCCAGTCGGTCTTGGTCGCGAGCAGCAGACAAACGAATTCATCGAGCCGTACCGTATCGGATACCTCGATAGGCCAGTCCTGCATCCAGTCCTCGTGCGCGATGTCCGCCAGCTGCGCCACTCGCGAAGCCGAATCCCCGCCTGGATAGATCACGGAGCTGAAGGTAGCCAACGCCGCGAACTTTGCCGATGGAGTCAGCGCTCTGCGGGATCCCGAGGGCCGCCGCACCAGCCGCCAACGCACTCTTCTGCCGATGAGCGTGCTATCCCGGCGTGGTCGCAGATGATCCGGGTGCCGGTGCGGGTGGGAGGTGAGGACCGAGTTATCGCCCGGTCGCACGCAACCGATGAAGGAACCGATTCGGTCAGCCTCGCCGGGTCAGCGGCCGCTGCGCGGTTGGCTCAACAGCGCGCGCCCGCGTTCCGGGGTGAGGCTGTACGCCAGCACCGGGTCGGCGAGCAATGCGACCGGGGCGATGTGATCTGGCGTACGGGGCTGCCAATGCGCCATCGCGGCCTCGAGCGCATGCCACAGCGCCTCCGGGTCGGAGTGGTGTTGCGCGAGCGCCTTTCGTACCGCGGCGTCGAATGCTTGGTTGCCGTAGGAGAGCTGGTAGCCGGGCCGCTCTACCCGGGCCCGGTGCCCGTCGATGGCACGTTTGATCTCGCCTCCGGGGTCGTCGACCATCTGGGCACGATCGAGCGCGGAGCCATACCAGGGTTCTTTGTGTGCGTGTTGCAGGAACATGCATGGCACGAACTCGTCGGTGAACAGTGGACCGGTGAAGAATTCCTCCGGAACGGGCGCCAGCGGTAGCACACGCGAAAGGATCCGGGAGGCATCGTAGGAGGAAGAGGTGCTGAGGAACATCTGGAGCTGGGTTCGTAAGACCGTGGCGCGTGACTGGCCGAAATGCTGGGCTTTCTCCAGGGCCGCCATGGCTGTGTCGATGTCCCCGGAAAGGGCTTCGCCTCGTGCCTGTTCGGCCACCAGATCCCAGTTGTCACGGGTTTTGCCCGCCGGCTGACGTATTTGATGAAGGCTTTGGTACTTCGATTCCATGAGGGCGGTGAACGAGGGATACCGCTGCGGGAACACCCCCCAGGAAAACACGCTGTAGGCGGCCCATTCGCCGTTCTCGTCGCGGTCGGCCGGGTCGAGGAACAGGACTCCGACGTCGGCGTGCAGCGAGATCAGTAGTCCGCGACTGAACGGGTTACCCGGCGCGTCGACTGGTGGCTCGGTGATCAGGTCGGCCCAGGACTCCCAGGTTGGTTCGAGGTCACGTAGCCATCCCAGATTCGTGGTGTCGCGCATCTTCTGCACGAATTCCCCGGCATGGCGCCATCCATCGGTGGTCAGCAGGAAGCTGCGATAGGAGGGTGGCAACCGCAGGCCGAGGCGCTGCTCGACCGCGGCGATGTCGGCCTCGGTGGCCGGGGTGTACCCGAGCCAGCGCTGCTGCACCACCTCGGGATCCAACTCATCAGGATCTCTGCTGGCGATCCATTCCTCGCTCCACAGTTCCAACCACGGTCTCCAGTTCATTCCATGAACGCTACGACCAGCCGCCGACAAGTTCGGCATGGGCGCAGGCCGAGATCGTGGTGAGGTACTGGCCCTTCTTCGACATATCCGCAGATGCCGCTGGGCGCGCGGTCTCGAAGGTCCGCATCTGCCGCTGATCGCGCGGACTGCTCCGAACTCGAGACGCAGAGGCGGCCCAACTCGCCAGGGTGAAATGTCCGCTACACACTCCCTGACAGGTGACCGGATTGTTCGGTGGCAAGCCCGCAGAGTGCTGCAGTAGCTCGCATGTCATCGCTTCGCCCGATCCGGCATCACTGCCCTCGGCCGATTTACGACGACCCCCACACTGTATGGGCGGCCGGAGCCTTGCGCGGTTCTGCTGTTGGGCATTTGGCAGCAAAATACGGGAAAGGGTCAGAAGCGCAGTTCTCGTATCGCGTTGAGGTCGATCCCGTGGCGTGCGTAGATCTTGATCGTGTTCTCGCCGGTGAGGTCTGCTTCGGTGTAGCCGAGCAGTTCGGCGACACGGATGACGTCGGCCTTGGTGGCTGCCTCGATTTCGAGATACGGGGGGATCCGGGGCCAGGTATCGAGTTCGAGCTGAGCGCCTTCGAGCGTGTAGCTGATCCGCTTGGTTTCCTGGTACGACTTCGCAGAGAATCCCATCATCTCGAGCAGGGCGTTGGTAGCGGCGAAGTCGCCGACGCTCACCTCCACCTCGTGTGTGCCGTCGATGGCGTCGCTGGCGATCTCTTTGACCGCGAGCGTGGTGCTATTTCCGTTGTCGCGCAACCTGATCCACTTGCCGTCGACGCCGGGTGTGATGTCGTAGACGTAGCGGCGCATGAATCGCTCACCGAGCTTGTGACCGCCTTCGTCCAGGATTTGACGGTCAATGGTGTCGGGGTCGATGTCGAGGATCTTCGCTTCGTGCTCGATGGGCACGGGGACTCCTTCTGAGTTGCGTTGGGGGTGAGGTTATCCGACTCGGCGTGTCGTGAGACGGGTGTACTCGGCAACCCGAAGTTCGAGCACTTCGGTACGCAAGGGACTGGTCAGGAACTCGTCTAGAGGTAGGCAGAGGTCCATGCGATGGATGCACACTCCGACTTGGAAGGTGCCGGTGCGGTCGTAGTAGAGCCGCAGGCCGTAGAAGCCTTCCTCGCAATCGGTGCCGTTGTTGAACCGGCATCCGGCGCATGTGTTCGGTAACCGCACGGGGCGGATGTGCTTGAAGAGGATGCGCCGTCCATCGGGCAAACGGTAGGCGGTGCGCGAGTTGGAACCTCCGGCCGTGACGTAGTGGGCTTCGGCAACAGCGCCTCGCTCGGCGAGGATGCGTTCTATCGCGGTGATCGACCTGTCGCCGTGGTCGAGTGACATCAGCAACCGGACTGTCAGGTTCGGGGAGAACTCATCGAGTAGCCGGTGCACTCGTGGGGCGTGTGTGTGGTCGGGGACGACGATGTTGGCGCTGGCTTTGACTCCATGGGTCTCGCACGCTGTGATCGCGCGTTCGAGTGCGTCGATTCTGCGTTGGGCCAGAACAGGATTGCGGTATCGGAGGTGCTGCACGTCGGCGAGTTCGGATGCGGTGGTGCCGAAGATGGAGAAGTTCACCCGGTCAAGTCCGGCAGCGGCACAATCACCCATCACGCGCTCGCCGCGCTCACCGTTCGAAGTCATGCCGACTCGGAACCCGGCATCCACGGCGATCTTCGTCAGCGTGGCGACGGCCGGATGCAAGGTCGGCTCGCCGCCGGTCAGGTGAACTTCGGTCAGCTCCAGCGCATCACCGAGCACCGTGAGCGCATCGGCGAATTCATCGTTGTCGGGGACCTGGGCCGGGAGGAAGGCCGCGCCGTTGCTTTGGGCGTAGATCGACATACGCCCGCTCGCCCCAGCAGCGAGGAAGGCACCCTGCAAACGGTCTCGGTTGTCAACGGCTACCGGCGTGCCTTCGTTATGACAGAACGTGCAAGTCAGGCCGCATGCGTCAATGATCTTGACGCGCAAGGTGGTGTCTTTGTCGACGTGGACGGGGATTGCAGCACGGGACATAGCCGTGCTCCCTTCGTTGAGTGGTGAGTGGTGCCGGTCGGGGATGCACCGGCGTGGGTCGAAGTCGCGACCGCCCAGGGGGGCGACACCCGGTAAATTCGGGTCCTGTTCTCTACTGCTGTCGTTGGCCGATAGCGGCGTAGGCGCTCAGATCCCACGCCGCGCGATGGCGCGGTGCGGTAGCTGACAGCCGCCGAATTCCGTCCCCGTCGCCGATTTCGCTGTCGCTGTCGTCGTCGCGGCTGGGAGTGGGTGGCCATCGGTGCGGGGCGATCAGACCGGGCGCGAGGAGGTGGTACCCGGCGAGCATGGCCGTGATCTCGTCTCGTCCGCGTGGGTGATACGGGATACCCGCTCGACGCAGGGTTTCGGCGGCGGCCCGGATGTGGTCGGGGTAGAACTCGTCGGTGACGTGGGTGAGCACGAGCCATGTCCCGGCCGGGAACCGGTCGGTCAACGCCGCGAGTACGGCGGGTGCGTCGCTGCTCCATTCCGCGGTGCCCGACACGCACACCGCGACCGGTGCTGCCATGTCCATCACGGTGGTGATGTCGCTCAGGATCGTGTCGGTGTCGGTGATGTCGGTATCAGTGAAGTACCGGGTAGGCGGTTCGTGCAGCATCGCGCGACCATGAGCGGCCACGACGGTGTCGGAGTCGACGTACAACGTCCGAGCGGTGCTGTTGTGTTGTTCGGCGATGTCGTGAATGTCAGGGGTGTGGGGCAGACCGCACCCGAGTTCGACGAACTGGGACACCCCGTGATGATCGGACAGGTATTCGACCGCGCGCCGGGTGAAGCGACGGGATTCTGTGACCGCGGGCCTGATCGTGCTGCTCGACAGCTTCTCGGCCAGCGCCTGGTCGGGTTCGTAGTGGTCTTTCCCGCCGAGGAACACGCTGTGCAGGCGTGCGGAGTTGGGCTGGTAGGGGTCGATCAGGTTCGGTGGGCGGGTGGTCATGGTGGGACTCCTGCCGCGTCTGCGACGGAAGGCCCCCGACCAACTCCAGAGCCCGTGACGAGGGGCGCACGGTCCGGGAGTTGGTCGGGGCCTTCCAGCGTTGCTGGTCAGTGGGTGGTGTGGGTGCCCCCGGAGGCCGGTTGGGCGGCCTCCGGGGTTTTCCCCACCCTCGAACCGGCGCGGCTCGGGGTCGCCGGTGGTTCGAGGCATTCAGGTGGTCCTGTGGTGTCGGGCCGTGCCCGTGGCGGGTGGTGGGATGGGGCTGTGTGGATCGGGAACGATTGGGGCCCCGGACATCGCCACATCGCCGGGTACGAGTCCGGGGCCGCCTTCGCGCGGGCCGGGTGAGGTGTCTCGGGTCCTCACCGGGCGCGAAGGCCATTCAATTGGTCGAAAATGTTCGGGTCAGGGCAGTAGGTAAAGCCGCTCGTTCGGGAGTCGCGGGAGCCCGACACAGTGCCCGGAATCCACTGCGACGGTGCAGGGTCGGCGGGCGGCCATGTCTTGCACGAACACCAGCGCAGCTGTCAGGCAGGCGGCGAAATCCATTCGGATGCTTGCGAATTGAACTGTGAGGTGGATATCGGGTTCATCTGGACACGGTGACCCCACAAATGGATCGGCATTCGGGTGCAGCACGGGCGGTGTCCTTCCCGGCCCAGGTCAGTAGGGGCCGTGGGTGCGCGGCTTGGCCGCGTCCAAGACGTGGCGGACGCAAGCCAGGACCGTGGTCCCAGACGGCCGGAAGGGGGTGGTCGCGGGGACTATCCAGCTTCGGTGGGCGTGGTGGTCTGGGCTCGGCGACGGCAACACGATGTTGCCGTCGCGGATCACGACCACGTGCGCGCGCCAGAGTTCGGCGAGCGCGCCGGGGTCACCGATCGGGCGCATGTCTCCAGTGCGGACGAGGTAGGACCATGCCCGCGCCCGAGAATGGCCGATGATCGGGCACGGACCGACGTTGCGGCGATGCAACTCGACCTTTACCCGCTGCGCGAGGTCTGTCGGCATCATGACCGCGCCGGTCGATCCGGCCGTCATCATGATCTGCCCCGTAACCGTGTCCACGAACGTCGGCAGGCTACAGATTCGCCGGTAGAACATGCTGCGTGAGAGCGGCGAATCTTGCAGGGACGCAGGTATTTTCGCGTATGTCATTGCCTACCTTTCGAGTTGGGTGTGGCCTGGCGTCGGCAGGCGATGTAGGAATGACCGGGCAGCCCGCGCACGCTCGGCAGCAGTTGCGATCTGGCCGGGGACCTCTACACGAACAAGATCGACAGGTGCTGGACCGAACTCAGTTGTGTACTGCCCGGGGATGCGCTTGGGTAGCGAGACGGAACGAACCAGGCCGATATGGCCGAGAAATGAGAGAAGCGCTGATAGTTCAGCAGTTTGATTTGCATGGCTCGTCAGACAGGCTCGCTGCATCGTCGTGTTCTTCCTCGTGGGCCGACTGGTTGGGCATTCGCGGCACCGGGGAACCGGTGCAACAGCCGTTGTGGGTGTCGTTCGCCGTCAACTGTCGTACGTCGAGCGGTATCGCGGCGACGCCGAGGATGTCTTATCTAGAACTTTGATGTCTGATCGGGTTTCTTCTGTGGCTCATGCAAGCTACGCTCAGCCGAGCGGGTCACATAATGATAAGGGGGTATGACGTGGGGACGGTACTCAAAGCTCTACTTCAAGAACGACATATACAAACAGTTTCAGCGTTCAACCGCGAATACGATAGAGCTGCCCTCGCGATTGATCCAGGAGCAGTGGGAGCGGGGCCTAAGAAAGCCCAGTTTTACCGATGGTTGGCGGGAAACATATCAACACTTCCCTATCCGCACCATTGTCGCGTACTTCAGGAAATGTTTCCCGGATGGACCGCAGCGGAGCTGTTCTCAGGATTCATCGAAGGTGGTTCCTTATCCGACCGGACACAGAAAGTAAACTTTTCAGAACAAGTTGACATGGAAAGGATTTCCGATATTGAGAGTGTTTTTCCGAGAAGGGCCGATTTCCTTGAGTCAACCTCGCCTCAGGAACTCTTCCGAGACGCTCGAACGATTGACGTTGCCGGAATATCTCTCAATATCCTGTGCCAGCAATGCTCGGACAGTGAGGTTCTACGGATGATGAGGGAAGGCACATCCATGCGCTGCCTTTTCCTCGACCCCAATGGGCGGAGCATCCAAGCGCGAGAGCAGGAGGAGAGCCACGCACCTGGCGCTTTGACCAGTCTCACAAGGCTCAATATTCATATGCTGCAGCGGGTTAGATCGAAATGGAACTCTACGATGGGCGGCAATATCGCAATCCGCACATATGACGCACCCGCCCGATTCAACATTTGCATTGTTGATTCTGAGCTATGCGTGATGCAGCCATACCTACCGTTCGCGCGCGGTCTGGAGTCTC
Source organism: Nocardia sp. A7 (assembly GCF_046549215.1). Taxonomy (NCBI): domain Bacteria; kingdom Bacillati; phylum Actinomycetota; class Actinomycetes; order Mycobacteriales; family Nocardiaceae; genus Nocardia; species Nocardia sp. A7. The sequence continues at coordinate 324,742 of NZ_JAJPWE010000001.1, forward strand.
CAACATTTGTTGCGCGACAAAGTGGCAGCCGAGGCATTTTTCAGACATTCTCTGAGGTCTTCGAAGAAATGTGGCGTGAGGGAACGGAACCGGAAATTGAACAAAACCAGGGAATCTCTGCTTGATTCTGCGCGTAGCGCGGTTTCCATAGGCGTATCCATAGTTGAATCAAGGAACGTCGCGTCGGTTTCATCGAAGGGCGATCGCGATTTTGTTACCGATATCGATATTGCGGTCCAGGAGAGCGTTCAATCCTTCCTGGAATCGGAGACGCCAGGCATAGGGTTCCTCGGCGAAGAAGGGGAAGATGCGCCTACGCGCAGCGGGCCATTTTGGACCTTAGACCCTATTGATGGAACCTCCAATCTTATTCACGGAATTCCGCTGTTTGGAATCTCGTTGGCGCTCTTTGAATTCAACAGTCCAACAATCGGGGTTATCACGATGCCCGCACTTGGTCTCGAATACTACGCAGCAGTCGGATTGGGGGCATATCGAAATGGTGAGCGAATCCACGTCGCGAGCGCTTCTGAGCTTTCGGAGTCGATAGTCTCAATGGGCGACTACGCCGTTGGCAAGGACGCAACCAAAAGGAACCGACCCCGACTCGCGTTGACAGCCTTACTGGCCGAGCGGGCAGAACGTATCCGAATGTTCGGAACAGCCGCCTACGACCTCGCATGTGTAGCCGATGGCAGCACGGACGGTTGTGTGATCCTGTCGAACAACCCGTGGGATATCGCGGCGGGAACAGTCATCGTCAGAGAAAGCGGTGGAGTTGTCTGCGATTCAGATGGCAGTATGCACAGCCCGCATTCTCGGCACACTATCGCTGGAAACAGCCTCACCGCAAAGGAACTCGTGTCGCTGGTCGCTCGGGCACACGACGGCTCGTAGACGGTCGGCTCCAGAGCCGATGCGGTTGGTCTGCCTCAACTATCAGGCAGGACGCCACCGGCCATAGGCGGAACCCTCGCTCAGGGTAAGGCCGGCTCACCGACATCGGGCAGCACGGCAATTCCCGCGTTGATACCTTGGTTGCATGGTCAGTGCGGCATCTGCCCGGCGGCGCGAACAGTTGCGCGACTTTCTGAGGTCGCGACGGGAGGCTATTGGGCCGGGCGAGGTGGGGCTGCCGGTGGTGGGGCGGCGGCGGACGCCTGGCCTTCGGCGCGAAGAAGTCGCGATGTTGGCTGGGGTTGGGGTGTCTTGGTACACGTGGTTGGAGCAGGGGCGTGAGATCACGGTGTCGGGTGAAGTGCTCGATGCGGTGGCGGGGGTGCTGCGGATGAGTGAGACGGAGCGGGGGCATCTGTATTTGCTTGCGGGGCTCAATCCGCCGCCTGTGGGTGGGTCGGCTACCGAGGTGAGCGTGGAAGTGCGGGCGGTGATCGATGGGTGGGAGCGGGGGCCTGCGATTGTGCGGGATCGGTACTGGAACATCTTGGCGTTCAATGCGCTTGCGGGGCGCGTGTTCGGTTGTGCTGAGGGGGAGCCGCACAACTGCCTGGTTACGTTCTTCACCAGCCCTCGCTATCGAGGACTGCCCGAAGTGTGGGCAGCTGCCGCACCTGGTGTGGTCGCCGCTTATCGCGCGGATGCGGCCCTAGTCCCGCAGGACGACGAATTTCAGCGGGTAGCAAGTGAACTCGCTGCGGCCGAGCCCGAGTTCGCGGAACTGTGGGAGCGCCACGACGTCGGCGCCCCGCTTCAAGCCGTGAACGCGCTACACCACCCCGAAGTGGGCGATCTCTTCTTCGATGCCACCACGTTCACCGTCGCCGACCACCCGAATTGGTCACTGGTGCTCTACAACCCGAAACCGAACACCGACACCGCCGATCGCCTGGCCATGCTCCCCCGGCTGCGCTTGACCGAATCCGCGTGACCCACGGGCACTCCGACATCGGCCAGCCTGGTGGTGGCACACCCCCGATAACTGCGCACTGCCTACTCGGTCGGCTGACTGCCACGCTGAATCCATGACGCACAACAGTTCTCGATTCGATGGCAAGACCGCGCTGATCACCGGTGGGAGTAGTGGGATGGGGTTGGCTACCGCGCATCGGTTGATCGCGGAGGGGGCTCGGGTCGTAGTCACCGGGCGGGACGAGAAGCGGCTCGATGCCGCTGTCGGTGAGCTCGGCGGTCAGGCGCACGGAATCGCCGGTGATGCTGCCGATATCGGCGATCTGGATAACCTCGTCGCCGCGGTCGCCGAGCACTTCGGGCACCTCGATCTGGTGTTCGCGAACGCGGGTATCGGTTCGTTCCAGTCGATCGACCAGGTCACCGGCGCACTGTTCGACCAGGTGATCGGCAGCAACCTCAAGGGCGCGTTCTTCACCATCCAGAAGACTCTGCCGCTGCTCCCTGACCACGCCTCGATCGTCATCAACGCCTCCTTCGGCCTGCATCTCGGGGTCCCCGGCTCTGCCCTGTACTCCGCGAGCAAAGCGGCAGTGCACAACCTGACCCGCACTCTCGCAGCGGAATTGGCGCCACGGCGTATCCGGGTGAACTCGGTCAGCCCCGGCTACATCGACACCCCGGCCTTCCGCGCCGAGCTTTCCGAAGCCGCTCAGCGGGGAGTCGCGGCGCTGTCCCCCGCGGGCCGCGTCGGTACCGCCGACGATGTCGCCGCCGCCGTCGCCTTCTTGGCTTCGTCCGACGCCACTTTCGTCAACGGTCACGACCTCCGCGTCGACGGTGGTCTCACCGAAGTCCACACATCGGCACTCCTGTAGCCCACAGGGTCACACGTAGCGCATCCGTTGTCAGCTGATCCCCACCGGGGCGGTTGCCGCCGGGGCGAGATCGATCTGCGGGCTCGGCTTCGGCGGGCGCATCATCAGCAGCGCCACCGCGGCGAGCAGCACCACACCCGCGACCGCGATATACAGCTGCGCGGCCGACCAACCGGCGTCGAGCAGGCGTCCGGCTGCCATCGGGGCCAGGATCGCGCCCGCTCGGCCGACGCCGATCGCCCAGCCGACGCCGGTGCTGCGCATCCGCGCCTCGTACAACGCCGGACTCAGGGTGTACAGACCGGCGATGCAGCCGTTGACGAGGCTGCCGACCACGACGCCGAGCGCGAAGGCCAGCCCGATGATCGACGTACTGGAGATGAAGACCACCATGGCCGCGGCGGTGAGAACGGTGAAGACGAGCAGGACGGTGCGCGCGGTCCAGCGGGTGGCGAGCGCACCGAAGATCACCGAGCCCAGCGTGCCGCCGAGGGCGAGCATCATTCCCGCCGTCGCACTTTGGTCCTTGCTCATGCCCGCCGTCTCGAGCAGCGCAGGCGTCCAGGAGTTGATGAAGTAGAAGCCGAACATAGTCGCGAAGAACGCGGTCCACAGCAGCAGGGTGGGACGGGTGTTGCCGCCCGCGAACAGGTCGGCGACCCGGCCTGCGCGCGGCGCGCCTGCGGCAGGTACCGGGGGAAGTTCGCGCAGCGGTTCCTGGCCGATGCGAGCCGCGATGCGATTGACCCGGGCGAGCACGTCACGCCGCCCACCGGTGAGCAGGAAGTCCACCGACTCCGGCAGCAGCAGCGCCAACAGCACCAGCGCCAGACCGGTGAGGACGGCACCGCAGACGAACACCACCCGCCAGCCGTACTCGTCGCGCAGGAACACCGCGGCCAGGCCGCCGAGTGTCGCGCCGAGCCCGTAGCCCGCGGTGTAGAGCCCGATGGACAATCCACGCCAGCGCGTGGAGGAGTACTCGCTGGCGATCACATTGGTGCAGGCCAGGATTCCGCCGACGCCGAGCCCGGTGAGTACGCGCCACACGCCGAGCTGCAGCGCCGAACCGGCGGTCGCGGACATGGCCATGCCGACCGTCGCCATCGCGACCGAGGACAGGATCAGCGGGCGGCGGCCGAATTTGTCGGCCAGTGGTGCGAGAACGAGCGCACCGATGGCCATCCCGACCAGACCGGCACTGAGCAGCACACCGGTTTGCGCGCTGGAGAGACCGAAGTCGTTGCCGATGCTCTTGGCGGTGAAGGCCAGTGCCATCACGTCGTAGCCGTCGAGCATGTTGAGTACGACGCAGAGTCCGACGATAAGCCACTGGTAGGCGCTCATCGGTGCCGCGTCTATGCGGGCGCGCAGGTCCATCTGAATTTCTTTCTCGAGGGTGAATCAGGAAGCTCGGGGGTGAGTGCGCGAGGCACTCAGGGGATGTCGACGGTCAGCACGCCGGGGCAGGCATCGGCGCGATCGCGCACCACGCGGGAGACGCACGCGCAGAGCTGGCGAGCCCTGGCCTTCTGCGCATCGCTGAAGAACACGTCGCGATGATCGACCGCGCCGCGCAGGTCGACGATGCCGACCGTGCACAGACCGCATTCGCCCTTGCGGCAGTCCGCCATCACCTCCGCGCCCGCGCGTTCGAGCGCTTCGAGCAGGGAATCGCCGGTGCGGACGGAGGTTTCGATGCCCAAGCGGGGCACCCGGACGGTGAACTCCTCGGTGTCGAACCAGCCGCTGTTGCCGAAGGTTTCGTAGCGCAGGTTCGGCAGCGGCAGTTGCGCGGCCAGCCAGCCGCGGCGCACGGCGTCCATCAGCCGGATGGGTCCGCACATGTACAGCTCCGACTCCGGATCGGCGTCGGCCACGAGGGCCGCGACATCGAGGCCGGTGCCCTCGTCGTCGATGTGCGGGCGCAGCCGATCACCGTGCAGCGCGGTCAGTTCCGGTAGGAAGGCCATCCCGGCACGGCTGCGGCCGACATAGACGAGGGTGTAGTCGGCGCCCAGCCGCGCCAGCGCCCCGGCCATGCCCGCGATGGCGGTGATCCCGATCCCGCCCGCGAGCAGGACATACCGGGGCGCCCCGATCCGGAGCGGGAAGTCCTGCAGCGGGGCGGTGATGTCGATGGCCGCACCGGGTGTCAGGGCGTGCATGAAGGCCGATCCACCGCGCGATGTCGGCGACAGACGAACGCCGAGAGTCACACCGGCGCCGTCGGTTTCGACGATCGAGTACGACCGCACGGCGTCGGGGCCGATCCGCACGTCGACATGGGAGCCGGGATCCGCACGCACACGCTGTTCGGTCCGCACGACGATGCGAGCGATTCCGTCGGCGGCGCGGGTACTGGCGGTGACGGTGCCCCGCTGCCAGGTGATCTGATTGCCGGTCATCTCAGCGCACCGCCGTCGCGACCAGTTGTTCGGCGTCGATCATGCGCTGGATCAACCTGCGCATCCACATGCCGCCCGCGTCGATATTGAGGTTGTAGAACTCGTGATCGGGGTGGGCGTCGATGCCGCGCTGCTGGGCTGCGAGCATGGCCTCGTCCTCACCGAAGACGCCGTGCACCGCCTCGCGCAATTGCGTGGTGATGAGCTGACTTTCGAGCCGGTAGTCGCGCATGAACGCCCAGAAGTAGTGGGCGCTGCGCTCGGTCGCGGGCGTGATGGTGTTCATCACGAAGCCGTTGACGCCCTGACTGCGGTCACCTTCCGGGGCGCCGGTGCCCGCCTTGGCGACACCGACATCGATGCGGATGGTCGAGGGCGCCTGGAATTCGATGATCTGCCACCGGTCGACGTGGCCCTCGAAGTCCGGGAACTTGTCGCGCATGTTCTTGCGCCAGAACGGCGGTGGATCGATGTCGAGCATCCAGCGCGTGACGGTGACGGTGCGGTCGTCGTGGGTCACCGTGAAGTCTGATTCGCTGAGTTCGTCCTGGCCGATCGACGAGGAGTGCACGAATTCCTCGTGGGTCAGGTCCATCAAGTTGTCGAGCACCAGCGTGTAGTTGGTGTCGACCGGGATGGTGCGTCCGTCACCGGCCCACTCCGGCGAATCCATCTGGAACATATCGGGAATCAGGGCCGGGTCGGCGCGCATCGGGTCACCGGTCCAGACCCAGACGAAGCGATGGCGTTCCTCGATCGGATAGGACCGCACGACGGCACTGGGGTTGATGGTCTGCTGGGCGGGCATGAAGGTGCAGCGGCCCGCGGAGTTGTAGCGCAGCCCGTGATAGGGGCATTGGACTTCGTCCGCGCCGACCAGCTTGCCCATCGACAGCGGCGCGAGCCGATGCCAGCACGCGTCCGCCAGTGCGACCGGGCGGCCCGATTCGGTGCGGTAGAGCGCGAGGGATCGGCCCGCGACGGTCCGGGCGAGGATCGATTTCGCGGTGATCTCGTGGTCCCACGCCGCGGCGTACCAGGCATTACGCGGGAAGCCGAGGGATTTCGCGGTCGCCCCGGCCGGGCTGGGATTCGTCATGAGCGGCACCTTTCGGCAAATCACTATCGCCATAGTTATTCAGTGGCGTGAGACACACACTAACTATCGATATAGTGATTGGCAACACTCCCTTGCCGAGAGGACATCATGAGCCTGCGATACGCCCTGCTGGCCCTGCTCACCGCCGAGCCACTGACCGGCTACGACGTGGCCAAGCACTTCAGCGCCTCGGTCGGCCATGTCTGGCATGCGCCCGATTCGCAGATCTATCCGGAACTGCGACGGATGGAGAAGGAGGGCCTGCTCGCGGGCGAAGAGGTGCGGTGGGGCCCCAACAGCACCAAGAAGCGCTATCGCGTCACCGACACCGGAATCGACGTGCTGCGCGAGTGGATGGACACCCCCCTCGACTACGCCCCTGGTCGCGACGCCCCCCACATGCAGGCCGCCTACTTGGAATGGGCGCAACCCGACCACGCCCGCGAGCACATGCGCCGCCATATCGCGCACCACCGCGATCAGGTCGAGCAGTGGACGGCAACCCGCGCGGCGATTCTGGACCGCAGCAACACGACCATCGCCAAACGCCTGGAGCGCTATCCCGAGGCCGACCACGAGCGAATACTCGCCTACAAGGCGTTCGCCTACGACGGTCTGATCGCGCGCGCGGAAGCCGAAATCGCTTGGGCGCAGCAGGGTCTCGAACTGATCGACAAGCTCTCACCCCCGCCGGAGGGGTGAGAGCTCGTCGACGCCGGACGATCACGGCCCGGTCAGGCGATCGCGGTCAGCGCACGGCGGCGCGACCCCGCACCTTGCCAAGGACAACGAGCACCACGAGGGTCACGACCACGAGCACCGTCGTCGCGGCGGCCGCGTCGAACACCTCGCCGCGGTCGGTTTGGGCGAAGATGCTGACGGGCAACGTCTTCCAGGTCGCGGGGTACACCATGATGGTCGCACCGAGTTCGCCCATGGACAGGGCGACCGCCAGGCCCGCGGCAGCGCCGAGGGCGGGCAACAGCAGTGGCAGGGTGATCTGGCACAGGACTCGAACAGGGCCCGCGCCGAGGGATTCGGCGGCTTGGCGATAGGCGGGGTCGAGGCGGTCGAGGGCGGCGGAGACGGCGCTGAAAGCGTAGGCCAGAACCAGGACGGCGTGGGCGAGGATGACGATCCACTTGGTGCCGCCGAGCAGGAGCGGGCGTTCGTTGAAAGCGATGAGGACGCCGAGGCCGACCGCGACCGACGGGACGGCGACGGGGAGGTGGAACACGGCGTCGGTCACCCGGCGCAACCACGAGGGCGCTTCGCGCGAAGCCAGGGCGGCCCAGGTGCCGAGGACCAAAGAGATCGCGCCGGCGAGCAGGGCGGTTTGCAGGCTCACCGAGAGGCTGGCCGCCTGTTCGCCGCTGAGCGCGTTGCCGATGTTGGTGAAACCGAGATCCGAGGGCAGTGGGCCGGTCCAGCTGCCCGCCAGCGCGGCGGCGATCACGGTGGCGATCGGAGCGACGAAGACCACCGCGACCACGAGTGCGAAAACGCCGAGTACCAGCGCTTTTCCGCGCGGAGTCCAGACAAGCACGATCAGTCCCCCTTCGGGCGGGCGATGAACCGGGCGAAGACGAACCGGTAGACGAGGTAGAGGCTCAGCGAGAGCAGCACCTGCACCGAGGCCAGCACCGCCGCGCCGGGCAGGTCGAAGGTGACGATGCCGCGGGTGTAGATCAGCGCGGGCAGCGTGATCACGCCCTTGGCGCCGGTGAACAAGACGATGCCGAACTCGTTGAGCGTGAGCAGCAGTACCAGCGAGCCGCCCGCCGCGAGCGCGGGCCACGCCTCGGGCAGCACCACCTGACGCAGCACCCGCCACGGTGAAGCACCGAGACTCGCTGCCACATCGAGTTGTTCGCGCGGCATCTGCGCGAACGCCGCCAGCACCGGGCGCACCACGAACGGGGTGAAGTAGGTGATCTCGGCCAGCACCACGCCCAATGGGGTGGTGAGGAAGTCGATGACCGGCGTTGTCGCACCGGTCAATTCCGCGATCAGCGCGTTCACCGCGCCCGCTGTCCCGTAGAGGAACGTGAAGGCGAGCGTGATCAGGAACGAGGGCAGCGTCAGGATCGTGTCGATGAGCCTGCCGACCACACCGGATCCGGGGAACGGCACGAAAGCCAGCACGATCGCGAGGAACGTGCCAAGGACCAGGCATCCGGCCGTGGCACAGACGGCGATGGAAACGGTGCGCCACAACGCGTCCCGGAAGGCGTCGGACCCGAGCACCGCGGTCCAGACCTCGGTGCCACGGCCGGTCGGGGTCTGGGTGGACTCGGTCAACACCCGCAGGATCGGATAACCGGCGATGCCGAGCACCACGAGCACAGGCGGCAACGTCCACAGGATCGGTAGCCACGACCGACGCGGCGCGCGATCCCGCGACGGCGGCGGCACATCGGGCCGGTCGAGAACGGCAACGCTCACGACGGCACCTCGCTGATCACGCGCGGGATGAGTACCCCCGCCGGATCCGGGAGCCGCACACCGACGACGGCACCGACTTCCGAGGTGAAATGCCCCGACACATCGGCGGCCAGCGCATCGGACAGCCCGTCGACCGCGAGTTCGACCCTGGTCGTGGCACCTCGCCATACCGCGGTGCGGACGGTGGCGCGCAGGGCATCCCGATCGCTGGGCTTGCCGATCGTGATCGTGTGCGGGCGCACGCAGAGCAGGGCGTCGTCGCCGGGCGCCCAATCCGCCAGTCCCACACCGGGTTGCGGCGCGTGGGCACGCAGGGTGTTGGTGCCGGCGGTGACCAGGGCGGCGGTGCCGGTGACGTGGTTCACCGTGCAGGGCAGCAGGTTGGCGCCGCCGAGGAAACCGGCGGTGAAGTCGGTGGGTGGGCGCTGCCAGAGGTTCTCGGCGGTGTCGATGTCGACGAGCCGGGAATCGCGCATCACCGCGATCCGATCGGCCAGCGCCAGCGCCTCGGCCTGATCATGGGTGACATACAGCATCGCGGTGTCGGGCAATGCTTTGCGCAGTGCCTGCAGCTCACCGAGCATCGAATGGCGCAGTTGCGCGTCGAGCGCGGCGAGTGGTTCGTCGAGCAGCAGCACGCTGGGCTTGATGGCCAGCGCGCGGGCGATCGCCACCCGCTGCTGCTGACCGCCGGACAACTCACGCGGCAGCCGCCGCGCGTAGCCACCCATGCCGACCATGTCGAGCGCTTCGGTGACCCGCGCGGCGATCTCCGCACGCGGCACCCGATGCGATTTCAGACCGAATGCCACATTGCTGTGCACATTCATGTGCGGGAACAGCGCGTAGGACTGCACGACGACACCGATCCCGCGCTTGGCGGGCGAGAGATCGGTGACGTCGCGACCGGCCAGCCGAACCGCGCCCGTGGTCGGCCGGACGAAACCGGCCAGTGCCTTGAGCGCGGTCGACTTGCCCGACCCACTCGGGCCGAGGAGCGCGACGGTCTCGCCGACGGCGACGCGCAGGGTGAAATCGGCCAGCGCGACAGCGGCCTTGCGGCCCCGGCCGTAACTGACCCCGACCCGGTCGAACACGATCGCGGGTTCGTTGGTTGCCGCCACCGAGGTGGCGGATCTCATCTGGAGGTCACCGTCGGACATCATCGAACTCCCTTATGTCACAGCTGAATTCAGCTGCCGGTTGCCTTCTGGTACGCCGCGACATCGGCGTCCAGCTCGGTGAGCACCTTGTTCCAGTCGACCGGAACGATGTCGACGCCCGTCAGTGCCGCGGCCGGACCACCATCAGCGGGGGCGGGCACATCGGTACGGGGCGACACGGCGAAGGCCTCGGGACCGAGCTTCGCCTGGGCGGCGGGAGCCATCAGGAAGCTCATCAGCTTGGCGGCGTCGTCCTTGTGCGGCGCACCCTTGGCCAGACCCATCATGTACGGGACGGCCACGGTGGAACGCTTGCCGTCGGCGGCCGGGAAGAAGACGTTGAACTTGGAGCCCTTCTCCTTCACCGTGGTCAGGTTCATCTGCACGTCACCGTTGGCGATGAGCAGCTCACCCTTGTCGACCTTGGCCTGCAGCTTGCCGGTCGAGGACGAGGGGCCGACATTGTTGGCCTGCAGCGCGGCCAGGTAGTCGAGGGCGCCCTGCTTGCCGCGCAACTGCTGCAGCAGTACCAGCACAGCGGTGCCGTCACCGGCCTGGCCGGGGGTGGAGTACTGCAGCTTGCCCTTGTACTCCGGCTTCAGCAGGTCTTCCCAGGTCAACGCCGAGGCGTCGACCGCGGGGTTGGCGATGAAGCACAGGAAGTTGTTCGCCATGGTCACGTAGGTGCCCTCGGCGTCCTTGGCCGCGGCCGGAACAGCGGCGGTGTCGATGCCGCTTGGCTGCAACAGCCCCGACTGCTTGGCCTTCTGGATGAACGGCGGCAGCGTGACGACGACGTCGGCCTGCGGGTTGGACTGCTCCTTGTCGACCCGGTTCACGACCTCGCCGGAGCCCGCCTCGACCAGGTTGACCGCGATACCGGTCTCCTTGGTGAACGCGTCGAACTGGGACTTGTACCAGCCGCCGACCCCGTCGGCGGAGTACACGGTGACGGTCCTACCGTCCGCGGATTCGGTACCGGTGCCACCACAGGCGCCGGTGAACGCGACGGCGGTGATGCCGACCAGCAGCAGCGCGGCCCTGGACAGGGGAGCCAGGCGGCGCGCGGTGAATGAAGTACGCACGATGACAGCAACTTTCGTTTCAGATGTCGGGGGAATCGCAGGGACGGATGGATCGGAGGGCGACGCCGCGGCGATCACCGCGACGGCAGGTTCAGTGGGGCCGAGTTTCAGTGGGGCCGAGCACCAGTTCTCATCGGGCCAGCACCAGCGCCGGGAACTCGGCGACCGACGCCACGACATGGGTGGCACCGGCGGCGCGCAGCTGATCGGCGGTGTGCGCGCCGGTGAGGGTGCCCGCGACGATGCCCGCACCGGCGGCCAGGCCGGTGGCGATGTCGCTGGTGGTGTCACCGAGCACGGCGATCCGGTCGACGGCGTCGACGCCGAGGCGCAGCGCGGCGGCCAGCACCATGTCGGGGTAGGGGCGCCCGCGTCCGGCATCCGACGGCGCGAGGGTGAGGTCGACCAGGTCGGCCCAGCCCAGCGCGGCGAGGAGCTTGTCCTGCGTGCTCCGGCTGAATCCGGTGGTCAGCGCGACCCGGACACCGGCCGCACGCAGCGCGGTGATCGCTTCCACCGCACCGGGAATCGGCGCGATGTCGGCCTCGTCGACCAGGGCGTCGTAGGCGGTCTCGAAGGCGCGGTTGGCATTCTGGGCGGCGGCCTCGTCGCCGTCGAGCAGCGCGCGGAACACCTCGATCTTGGACTGGCCCATGGTGTCGACCACGTAGCGGCGGGCCTGTTCACGACGCGGGCCCTCGGTCTCGATCCCGGCGGTGGTGGCGGCGCTCTCGAAGGCGCGAAGCACCAGTCCACCGTCGGCGACGGTGGTGCCTGCCATGTCGAGGGCGGCGAGCTGAATCTTGTTGTCCGACATAGGTGTTCCTCACAGTCCGATCTGGTCGGCGGTTTGTTCGCCGATGGCGGGGCCGAGCGTCATGCCGCGACCGCCGGGGCCGGTGACGACCCAGACGTTGGTATCGGCCTGTACCCGGGTGACGACAACGCCGGGGTCCACGCTCTGGCTGTAGACGCCCGCCCAGCGCCGCACGATCGGCGGCAACTTGCGGCCGAGCAGTTCCTCGGTCACCTCGGTGAGGTGGTCGTAGGGCGCTTCGTCGACGTCGAAGGCGAACGGCTCGACGTATTCGTGGGTGTCGCCGATGGTCAGGCCGCCGTGCAGGCGCTGCACGCACAGCAGCTGCATCTTGTGCTCGGCGGCGGTGGCGGTCTGGGACTGCTCGGCGGTCAGCGAATCCACCTGCGGGCCCGCGAAACCCGGGTAGTAGCGGAAGCTGTCGCCGTCGGCGATCGCGGTGGTGAGCGGTTCACCCAGCGGGGCGGTCTGCATCATCTGCAGGCGCACGCGGCGCACCGGGAGTTCGCCCGCCAGTTCGCGGGTGAGCCCGGAGTGAGCGGCGCCGGGGCAGTGGATGACGAGGTCGGCCTCGTGTCGACGGCCGTGATCGTCGACGACCACCGCGCCGGAACCGGTGTCGAGCACCGAGCGGGCTTCGGTGCCCTCATGGAAGGTGTAGCGGCCGGTCGCGGCCATATGGGCGCGCAGCGCGGGCAACGCCTGCCGCGACTCCACCGCGGCGTCGGTCGAACAGTGCAGGCCCGCCAGGTATTTGCCGCGCACCGCCGGGTTGATCGCGCGGACCGCGTCGGGGTCGAGCAGGGTGAAGCCGCGGGCGTCGGCGGTGTCGCCGACGGCGGCCGCCTCGGCGACGGCGAGTTCGGCGGGGGTGCGCACCAGCGTGATCGAGCCCGCGGGCCGAAAGCCCACGCCGGCGACCCGGCCGCCGATCTCCTCCCAGAGCTCGCGGGAACGCAGCGTCAGCGCGAGCTCGTTCGCCGAACGACCCGAGACCCAGACCAGACCGAAATTGCGGACCGTCGCGCCGCGGGCCTCGCGTTCGCGTTCGAGGTGCACGACCTCGTGTCCACGGGCTGTCGCCGCCCAGGCGTGAGCGGTGCCGAGGATCCCTCCACCGATGATGACCAATCGCATGCCACCGATAGTGGCAAATGGTCTAGACCGATAGGTGTGGACAGTGAGAACGGCAAGTTAATTTTTGGTATAGACCAATCCGGGTACGCTGGAGGCATGGATTCGCCGCAGACGACCCGCGTTCCGAAGGTGTTCTTCGTCCGCACCGAAATCGACCTGATCCTGACCGATCTCGACGAGGGCGATCCGGTTCCCTCGGAACGCGACCTCGCCACCCGCTTCGGCGTCGCCCGCGAAACCGTGCGACAAGCGCTGCGAGAACTGTTGGTGGAGGGGCGAATTCGGCGACAGGGCCGCGGCACCGTCGTCTCCCGGCCCAAGCTGACCCAGCCGTTGTCGCTGCGCTCCTATACCGAGGGCGCGATCAGCCTCGGCCGCACCCCCGGCCGCATCCTGGTCGCGTGGGAAGACATCGCCGCCGACGCCGCGACGGCCGCCGATCTCGGGGTGGAGCTCGGCACCGAGGTGATGCACCTGGAGCGGGTCCTGTTAGCCGACGGTGAACGTGTCGGACTGGAGAGCACCTACCTACCCCTGCACCGCTTCGCCACCCTGCGCGGTACCTATGACCCCACCACGTCGCTGTACGCCGCGATCCGCGCCACCGGCGTCGAACTCGCCGGTGCGCGCGAACGCATCGAAACCGTACTCGCCGCCCCACGCGAGGCGGGTCTCCTCGAATGCACCACCGCGCTACCGATGCTGCTGCTGCACCGGCGCAGTGTCGACGCCGACGGCGCACCCATCGAACGGGTGCGTTCGCTCTACCGTGGTGACCGCATCGCCTTCGAGGCGAGGCTGTCACCGGAGCCGGAGTAGCCCTTACTGTTCGGGCAGCCTGCGCCGTCCGCCCGCCACGTCGGTGACCAGATCTGTGTAACCGTCGACAAGCTCGGCGAGGTGATACCAGTGCTTGTGTGTGTTGTCGCTTCGCGCGCCGTCGACGTCGATGGCCTGGTTGGCATCCACCCAGCTACGCGCCATCCGGTCGACGACCGCTCCGAGACTTTCGGTGTGCAGCGAGGCGCCGTTGCGATGCAACGGGATCTCCTGGACACACCAGTCGTTGATGTCGTCGACGAGTTCACTTCGACGGCAATCGATCTCGGCGATCAATGCCATGTCACGCACCTGCCCCCGCCGTTCGTGCAGTTCAGCGAGTGCGTGCGCGGATCGCAACAATTCGCGATCTTGAAATCGTCGCCCCTGAAATGCGCACAACAATTGCGGAGCGGTCGGCAGTACCCCCATCACCGGCGCGCTCATCGCAACGCCCCGAATTCACCCGACACCCAAGATTTGTCTACCAACATGATTGGCTCTCGATTCGGTTATCCCGGTCATCTGTTCGGATTGTTCGCAACCAGGCTAACTGGATCATGCTCGCTCAGAAGACGAAACGCAAGATTGCGTTATCACTCCTGCAGTAAAGCCACCCTGACAGAACCCGGGGTCACATCCGCAGCGCCGCACAACCTTCCGGCGCGTTTCGCTGACTCGCCGAACACCATGGCAGAACCTATGTCGCCGTCTTCGCCGAACGCGTGACATACCGGCCTTGCGGCGCAATAATGCGTTTCATGGCAGGCAAGCGTACGACCCTGACCGTCCGGCTTCGCCGGCTCGCAGCCATGCTGCGCGAGTTGCGTGAAAGCGCCCAGCTGAGCAAGGAAGACGTCAGCGCGCGAACCGGTATCAACGTCACCACGCTGTACCGGATCGAAATGGCTCAGGCGCGTCCGCAACGTCGCACTCTCGGCGCCATGCTCGACCTGTATCAGGTCGACGAAAAAATGCGCGAGGAAGCACTCAGTCTGCTGACCGACGCGCTGAAACCCGGCATGTCGCGCCCTTACGAAGGCGCGGTATCGGAGGTGTATGCGAATTACATCAACTTCGAAGCGGAAGCATTGTCGGCCAGGCAGTACCAGACATCGACGGTGCCCGGCCTGCTACAAACCTTCGAGTACGCCGCCGCCGTGATCGACACCTCGATGCCGCGCCTTGACGCCGCGGTGATGGAGAGCAGGGCGCAGGCACGCATGGATCGCGCCATCAACCTGACCAAGGACGACCCGCTCGAACTGTGGGTGGTGATGGACGAGGCGGCGATTCGCCGGGTGGTCGGCGGGCCGGCGACGATGGCGGGCCAGCTCGACCGGCTGCTCGACGAGACCAAGCGCAAGAACGTGATCCTGCAGGTACTTCCGTTCGACGCAGGCGCTCACCCCGGCATGGCGGGCTCGTTCACGCTGCTCGACTTCCGCAATCCCGTCGACCCCGAACTGGTGTACGTGGAAAGTATGTCGGTGCACGATCTGGTCGAGGGGCACTCCGAGATCCGGCGGTTCGGCGTGATCTTCGACCAGTTGCGGGCGATGGCGTTGAGTCCCCGCGACTCGGCGAAGCTGATCACCGAAGCACGCGACGCGATCACGCAGTCCGCGGCCGCTCAGTAGCGGCTGGCGCGCCGGAACCCGATCGCGGCGGGCAGGGCG
Organism: Nocardia sp. A7; assembly: GCF_046549215.1. Classification (NCBI taxonomy): domain Bacteria; kingdom Bacillati; phylum Actinomycetota; class Actinomycetes; order Mycobacteriales; family Nocardiaceae; genus Nocardia; species Nocardia sp. A7. Next base: position 340,141 of record NZ_JAJPWE010000001.1, read on the forward strand.
AAAACCGCGATCGCGCCGAGCGACCAGGCCAGCGTGGCCAGCAGTGGGCCGCGCACGGGACCGCCGAGCGAGAGTCCGCGCATGGTGTCGATGGCGTGGGTGAGTGGGTTGTTCTCCACGATCGGGCGGGCCCAGCCGGGGTAGGCGACGAGCGGGACGAAACCGGTACTGAAGAACATCAGCATCGATGAGCTCAGCGAAACGACTTCCACCAGTGCGGATTTCGCCGTGTACACGGCCAGGGCGGTGACCATGGTCGCGAAGCCGAGCCCGTACAGCACCGGGATGGTGAACAGCGCGATCGCGGCAGGCAGACCCTGGGTGAAGCGGAATCCGAGGGCGACGCCGACGGCGAAGATCACCATGGTGCACAGCAGGATTCGCACGCCTTCGGCGAGGACCCTGGACATCAGGCCCGACGCGCGATGGACCGGCAGCACCCAGAATCGAGACAGCAGTCCCGCCTCGCGCTCGCGACCGAGGGTGACGGCTCCGGCCAGCGAACCCGACATCACGCCGACCAGCGAGACCATCGGCACCGAGCCGTAGAGGGCATCGGCACCGGCGAAGGACGAGACCTGCTTGCCCAGCACGGCATTCAGCATCACCAGCAGTAGCGCGGGGAACAGCAGCGCCTGCATCACCGTCAACGGGTCCCGAACCCAGCGCGTCAGCAGACGTTTGGTCTGGATCGCTGTCTGCGGCAGCAGCATTCGCAGCGACTCGGTCTGCCGGGTGACCACGGGCATGGCGATGACGGTCATGCGGCCCGCCGTGCGGCGTGTCGCCAGGCGAGGCCGCAGCAGACCACCAGGATGCCGAGCGCCCAGGCGAGCCCGGGTCCGAGCGTCGCGATGTCCACCGCGCCCGCGTTGCCGGTGGAGTCACCCGCCAGTGCGCGTAGGCCGTCGACGAACTGGGAGACGGGCTGGTTGCGAACGAAACCCTGGATCCAGCTGGGAAACTGGCTCGCGGGCGCGAATCCGGTGGACACCATGCCGAAGATCAACTGCGGCAGCACCAGGATCTGGGTGGTGGCCTCGGGACTGGACGACATGCTGCCGAGCAGATCGGCACCGCAACACAGGGCGGTCGCGATCAGCAGGGCGAAGAGCAGGAAACCCACTGTGTGCCACCAGCTTCCGTAGAAGCGGAAGCCGATGACTGTCCCGCAGACGAGCGCGGCACCGACCGCGATCACCGCGCGGTGGGCGGCCACCGTGATGCGGGCCGCGAACGGTACCCAGCGTGGCATGGGCAGGGTGGCGAAACGGATGTCGAGGCCGTCGCGGGCATCGGTGGCGGAACGGAACGCGGCCGTGATGGCGCAGAACGCGACCGCCTGCATGACGATCATCGGCATCAGGAACTGGGCGTAGCTGCTCAGGCCGTGCCCGTAGACGGTCATCACGAGGTCTAGCGGCACGTAGAAGCCGACGGTGAACACGGCGGGGGCGAGCAGGGCGGTGAAGATCTCCCCGGTGCGCCACGCCGGGCGGATCAGTCGCAGCGCGAGCACCCACCACTGGGTGAGCGCCGCTGTCGGCGAGCGGACGGTAGCGGGCTCGTCGATGGTCTGCACGCCACCATGGTGGTCGATGTGCGCCGGCGCGCCGGGCAACTCGGTCAGCATGTCGTGCGCGCCGAGGACGGCGTGGTCGCGAGGATTCGGGCGATCTCGGGGAGCAGGTCGGGTGCGGTGAGTTCATCGGGGGTCGCGTCGAGGACGAAGCCGGTGACGGCCCCTTCGACGTAGGGGCGCCAATTGCGCACCGTGGCAGCAGGGTCGAGGCGATCGGTGCCGCCGGGTTCCCGGCCTGCGATACATACCGTCAGGTCGCCGAGGAGCCACGAGGGGCGGTGGCCGGTCACCATGCGCGCGGCGGCGGCGCTCACGTCGGCGAGACGGTCGAGGTCGCTGCCGGTGAGGTCGATGGTGCCCGCGAGAGCGGCGTTGATCCCCGCGGCGGTGTCGGCGTCGGTTCCGAGCAGTGGGGCGAATCGGTCGGCGGACAGCGGCACGGGTGCGGGGGCCGCGGGGTCGGTGGCGAGAAGGACCGATCGGACCTGTTCGCCCGCCGCGCGGAGCAGGACCGCGACTTCGTGGACGATGAAACCGCCCGCGGACCAACCGAGTAGCTGATACGGGCCGTGCGGGGCGATGCGGCGGATCTCGGCGAGGTAGCGGGTGGCGTATTCGCGGATGGTGCGCGGTTCGCTGCTCGCCTGCAGGCCGTAGATCGGGACGCGGGGATCGATGTGGGCGACGAGGCCCGCGTAGTTCCAGGCCAGGACCGCTTCACCGGCCAGGCAGAACAGGGGCACGCCGTCGACGTAGGTGGTGCGGGGGCGGATCGGCACCACGATGGCCGTCGCCGCGGAGTCGGCGTGCTCGTCGACGGCGGATTCCGCCGGACACGAGTCGGGCCGGTCGGGGGTCCACCCACAGGTTGACGCCAAGTCGACCTGGTCGTCGCGAGTGCTCACAACAAAGGATACGTCGTACGAAAATTCCAGCGGCCCAACACTTTCAGGGGCATCCGCGGCCGACCGAACTCGCATCCGAATCTCCTTCGCCGACCCGACAACAGTGGTGTGAGTTCCACTGTCGCGCAGGAAGACCCCGGCCCCAACCGACCCCGGGGCCTGATCACCCCCACCCAGGTGGCGGTGAAACCACCCCTAGGTGTCAGTACGTGGTCGAGGGGAGGCTGCACACTCCTGAAGAATGTCCGTCCGGGCACTAGTAGGTGGTCGAGGGGAGGCTGCACACTCCTGACCAGAGGTCCTCGATCAGGCGGTCGTAGCTTTCGGCGAGGTCATCGAGGCGGATCCACTCGTCGTAGAAGACCGATTCGGGGGCGTCTGCCAGGGCGACGAAGGTCTGGGAACAGTGTTTGGCGAGGCGGTCGACCAGCCCGCCGAGGGTTTCGCAGTGTTCGTCGGCCGCGGCGGGCGGTATGGGGGCGGCGAGGATGACCCAGCGGTCGATCGCGCGCATCAACTGGGCGCGGCGGCGGTCGATGCGCTCGGACTCGCTCAGCGGGGTGCGTTCGCGTAACTGGTGCAGCAGCGCCAGCTCGCCCGCTGCGTCGAGAATCGGGTGGTCATCGTGTGGCAAACCGCGGAAGGCGGCCAGGAGCACGTCCCGGCCGGGCAGCATCGCCTCTCGTGCCGAATGCAGCATTTCACCGCTCCCCCGCCGAACCACCGACGTCAACGCGCGAAACCTTCATCTGGCACACCTCCGGCTCGGGCACGACACCCCGGTGGAGGTGCCATAGCGTGCGGACGAAATGCACCGAGCGGACGCGGATCGCGCAGCCCGGCAACTATTCCGCCACCACTGTCCCTCACAATGCCCCCGACGAGAGCAGTTTTCCGCCGGACAATCGAATTGTCCGGTACGCCTACCTTGTCCGTCCGCACCTACTGCAGGCGGAGGCTGCCGAAGAGGCCGTCCTTTTCGTCTTCGGGACCTGCTGTGAAGTAGAGGGCGTTCGCGTCGCCGAGGCTTTCGCCGTTGCCGAACATCAGCGCCCAGAGGCCGGCGATCTCGACCGGCTCGCCTTCGCCGTCGCGCAGGTAGTCGACGAAGGTACCGGTCGTGTCGTCGTAGGCCAGCACGCGGCCGAGGCCACCGAAATTGCCGATCAGCAGCTTGCCAGAGAGCGCGCCGAAGTTCGACGGTGCGATCGCCACACCCCACGGTGCGTTCAGCCTGCCGCCGTCGTCGATGATGCGCACCAGCTTGCCCGCGCCGTCGAACTCGGCGACCTTGCCCCTGTCCGGCTTACCGGCCGAGGCCTTGTCCTGGTCGGCGTCGAGCGAGGCCTCTTCACCCTTGTCGAAGGCTTTCGGGTCCTTCTCGTCGGGCGCGGTGATGGCATAGGACACGAACACTCGGCTACCGAGCGTGGTGATGTTGAACGGCGCCGGGTCGCCGGGCACGGCCTTCTTGCCCTTCTCGGGCGAGGAGGCGTCGATCACCTCGCCGGTGGCGAACGGGTTGGCGAAACCGGTGGTCGCGACCGGCTGCCAGTTCTTGTCGAAGGTGCGCACCTGCGGGTCGGTGCCGAAATCGGCCGCTAGGAGCTTGTCGCCCGAGGGCGCCATCGCGATACCGAAGAAGGCCATGCCCTGCGCGGAGCCGTCGAACACCTGGTTCGCGCCGCCGTCGCGTCGCACGATCGCACCGTCGGGCGCCTGCTCGGTCCAGGCCGAGATCTTGCCCGAATCGGTGGCGAAGATGAAGCGCGCGGAACCGCCGAGCGGGATCGGCATGCCGTCCACATCGACCCACTGGTCGCGCACCACGAACAGATCCGAGGTGATCGGCGCCGGGTTGAACACGACGCCGGTGGCCTTGCCGATGCTCTTGTCGGAGGTGTCGGCGTCGGCGCCGGGGATGGCGACCAGCTTGAGCTGATCCTGGGTCAGCTTCTGCAGCTTGGGATCCGAGGACTCCTGCACGTCACCGACGAACTGGAACGACTTGCCACCGGCGCCGACCCAGAAGTGTCCGCCCGCGCCCTTCGGCCGATCCGCCAGACCCCAGGCGTTGACCATGCCGGGCAGCGTGAACTGGGCGTGATAGGAGTCCTTGTCGGCGGCCAGGTTGGTCTGGCTGTAGCGGTTGCCGTCCAAGGCGGCCACGCTGTCGGTCGAGGGCTCGGTGTTCGAGCACGCCGCGGCGAGCAACACTGCCGCGCCGAGTACCGCACCGCGCACCAGCCCGGACCGCACCCCGCGGGCACCCCTCACATGTCCGTTCACGTTCTTTGTCCTTTCGACCTTCCGCCGGACGGCGTTCAGGCGAGGCTGACCTTATCGTGGCTGATGCAGCGGTGTGCCGTGACCGCCGCAGGAACCGCAGGGCTACGCTGTCGGCCGTGGTCGAACCCTCCCCCAACATCGCCCCGCATCCCGACATCGCCGCTCTGGCACCACTGCTCGGTACCTGGCGCGGCCGGGGCAGGGGCGAATACCCGACCATCGAATCCTTCGACTACGTCGAGGAGATCACCTTCGGGCACCTGGGCAAACCGTTCCTCACCTACCAGCAGCGAACCAAGGCGGGCTCCGACGGCCGACCGCTGCACGCCGAGACCGGTTACCTGCGCAGCCCGGCGCCCGGCCGGGTCGAACTGATCCTCGCCCATCCGACCGGAATCACCGAGATCTGTGAAGGCACGATCACCGAAACGGTCGACGGAATTCGCCTCGAATTCAACTCCACGAATATCGGCCTGAGCGAATCCGCAAAGTCGGTTACCGCGGTGGGCAGGTCGTTCCACGTGACCGGCGACATGATCGAGTACACGGTGCGGATGGCGGCTGTCGGTGAATCTTTGCAGCATCACTTAGCGGCAACTCTGCAACGCGGCTGAGTCACGTGTAATTCGGTAATTTACCCGAACATGACCTCTGATCAGCGCGTTCAGTCGATCGAAACCGATATTTCACCTTTTCATCACGGCGCGGTAGCAGTTGTGTTCGAACACGCCCGCACATAGGGCAACAATTGTGTGTCGCTTACTGACGTCGCCTGTTGCCGCAGTAACCGTCGATCTACGGTTGTGCACCAGCTAATCCTCAGACAATCGAAAGCTGCCCCGCGAACACGTCGAAACCCTGAATGAGGGAGACGAACTATGAGGCGTTCCACTCTGATCTTGACCACTGCGGGGATGATCCTCGGCGGCGCGGCCGCCATCGATATCCTCGACGGCGCGGCCATGGGGGCCGCACCGGAACCCGTTGTCAGCTACAACATCCTGCACGACACGGCGTCATCCCACACCGAGAGCACCTCGCTCGCGGTCGTGCGGGGTCTGCTGGCGACCGAGCGCGCCGGCTGACCCGACTCGATCGCGGACGACTCAATAGCCGGCGGGCAACGCGGCGAACATATCCCGGGTGGTGGCGACGGCATTGTCGGAGCTGCCGCCCTTCACCAGCAGTGTCGCGAACGCGATATCCCCGCGATAGCCGACGAACCACGAGTGCGAACCACCCTCGACCTCGGCCTCGCCCGTCTTGCCGTAGACCTCACCCTGATCCCTGATGCGTTCGGCCGTGCCGCCGGTAACCACCATGCGCATCATCGAACGCAGCCCATCGACCACCTCCGGCGCGATCGCGGGGCGATCACCGGTGATCTCGGTGGGCCTGCCCGCGATCAGATACGGCACCGGCGTGGCGCCGTGGGCGACTGTCGCGGCCATCACCGCCATCCCGAACGGGCTCACCACCACTCTGCCCTGGCCGATGCCGTCCTCGGCGCGCTGGACCAGCCCCTCGGCCCTCGGCACCGAACCGGACATGGTCGGTAGACCTTCGACCTTGTAGTCCTGGCCGACGCCGAGGCGCGCCGCAGCCACGGTGAGCGCGTCGGGTTCGAGCTTGCTGGCCAGCCTCGCGAACGTGGTGTTGCACGAGCGTTCGTAGGCGGTGGCCATCGGCACTTCACCGACGGTGAACATGTTGTAGTTGGGGATGGTGCGTTCGCCGATGATGGTGCTGCTCGGACAGGCAAGCACGGTCTCGGGCGTGGCAAGCCCCGAGGCCATCGCCGCCGACGCCGTGACCGTCTTGAAGATCGAGCCCGGCGGGTACTGCCCGCTGGTGGCCACCGGCCCGTCGCGGTCGGCGAGCTTGTTCTGGGCCACCGCCAGGATCGCACCGGTCGACGGGCGAAGCACCACCATCATCGCCTGCTCGGTGCGCAGGTCAACGGCGTGCTGGGCGGAATTCTGGACGAATCGGTCGATGCTCAACGCGAACGACGGCGCGGGTTCGGCCGCTTCCTCGTGCAGCACAGCGAGATCGGCGCCGTCGGCATTGCGGGTGACCACACTCCAGCCGGCCTTGCCGTCGACCTCGGCGATCACCGTCTTACGAACCTGGGTGAGCAGGTCGGGTGCGAATTTGCGGTCGGTGGGCACCATGTCCCACTCCTGGGTCAGGGTCACGCCGGGCAGACCGATCAGTTCGCCGCCGATGGTCTCGGCCTCGTATTCGTTGAGCAGGATCACGGTGTGCGCGCCATCGGTCCTGCGCGCCGCGGTGAGGATGGACTGGGGAGTGTAGGCGACGGGGTCGATGCGGCTCAGTGCCGCGGCGAGCGCGCCGGCGACGCGGGTCGGGTCGGGGGCGTCAGCCACGGTGAATTTCACTCGCGAGACCTTGCCGGGGACCAGCACGTCGCTGCCCGCCGCCTCGTTCACCCTGGCCCGCGGGGCGGGGCGGGTGCGCAATTCCATGCTCTGGGTGTCACCGAGTTCGGGGTGGATGTCGGCGGAGCTCCAGCGGACCAGCCAGCGCCCATCGCTGCGGCCCATCTGCAGTTCGCCGGAGTAGGTCCACTGGCGGCCCTTGGGCAGGGTCCATTCGTAGGTGTAGTCGACCGTCGCGGTGTCACCGTTGACGCGCGCGTCGCCGGTGCGGATCGACAACTTCTCCGCCTGCAATGCCTGCCACGTCGAAGTCAGTGCCGCCGTTGCCTTCTCGGGAGCGGTGGTGAGCGCCGCAGCCGCGGACAGGTCGTTTTCGGCGAAGGCCGCGGCGAAGGCGTCGGCGGCGGGCACCGGCCCCTGGGCACCGGAAGAACAAGCGGTCGCCCCTACCGCGAGGGCGACCACCGCGCATGTGGTGAGCATCCGTGTCCTCATCGGCACCGATGGTAGCGGCGAACAGCCCGCTGACATCGGCGCCACGCGCCAAAGTTTCAGTCCACCAGGACAGTTGCGAAGGTGGCGATCTGGCGGAAACCTACGCGGCTGTAGGCGCGGCGGGCGATGCGGTTGTAATCGTTGACGTAGAGGCTGGCCGTACGGCCCGTTGCGACAACAGCATTGGCGACCGACGCGGTGCCCGCGGTGCCGACACCGGTACCCCGGTGTTCGGGATGCACCCACACGCCCTGGATCTGGCCGGTACGCCGGGACAGGGCACCGATCTCGGCCTTGAAGACGACCTCGCCGTCTTCGAAACGTGCCCAGGCCCTGCCGGATTCGATGAGACTCTTGATCCGCCGTCGGTAGCCGCGGCCGCCGTCGCCGGTGCGCGGGTCGATGCCGACCTCTTCGATGAACATCGCGATCGCGGCATTCAGGTAGCGGTCGATCTCGTCGGGTCGGACGCGGCGCACTCCCCCGTCGGCGCGCGCGGTAGCGGGCTGGGCGAGGGCGAGCAGCGGCTGGTCGGCGCGTAACTCCCGCGCGGGACCCCAGGACGGGAGCAGCATCTCCCACAGCGGCAGCGCGAGTTCCTGCCTGCCGACCACCGAGGAACACACCCGTGGCCAACGGCCTGCCCGATCGGCGAACGCACGCAGAGCCTGCTGGTCACCGCGCAGCGGCACCAGGTTGGCGCCGGAGAAACACAGGGAATCGGCCGGGCCGCCGCGGCTCCACAGCTCGCCGACGCCGGTACGCGCGTCGAGCCCGAATTCCTGCACGCGGGCGGCGATCATGCACGACGCCACCGGGTCGTCATCGAGGACACGTAACACTTCGCCGAGATCTCGCACGGCAACCGGGCGCGCAGAAGCGGTTTTGGACCGTCGCGTCGGCTCCAGCAGACTCCGCACGCCACCAGCCTGCCATGAAAGCACGCCGAGCGGTACGGGTCCGCCGAATCCGACTCCTGACCGAGAGTTTGCTCGCCTCAGCTGACGGTGACGACCGGCTCGCCGCCCGCCTGCTCGCCCATCTCCTCGGCGATGCGCATCGCCTCTTCGATCAGGGTCTCCACGATCAAATGCTCGGGCACGGTCTTGATGACCTCACCCTTGACGAAGATCTGACCCTTGCCGTTGCCGGAGGCGACACCGAGGTCGGCCTCGCGTGCCTCGCCGGGCCCGTTCACGACACAGCCCATCACCGCGACGCGCAGCGGCACTTCCAGGCCGTCCAGACCGGCGGCGACGGCGTCGGCCAGGGTGTACACGTCCACCTGGGCGCGTCCACACGACGGGCAGGACACGATCTCGAGCTTGCGCGGGCGCAGGTTCAGCGACTGCAGGATCTGGTCGCCGACCTTGATCTCCTCGGCGGGCGGCGCCGAGAGCGAGACGCGGATCGTGTCGCCGATGCCCTCGCTGAGCAGCGCGCCGAAGGCCACCGCGGACTTGATCGTGCCCTGGAACGCCGGGCCCGCCTCGGTGACGCCGAGGTGCAGCGGGTAGTCGCTGCGCGCGGCGAGCTGGCGGTAGGCCTCCACCATGATCACCGGGTCGTTGTGCTTGACCGAGATCTTGATGTCGCCGAAGCCGTGCTCCTCGAACAGGCTCGCCTCCCACAGCGCCGACTCGACCAGCGCCTCGGGGGTGGCCTTGCCGTACTTCTCCAGCATCCGCTTGTCCAGCGAACCGGCGTTCACGCCGATGCGGATCGGAATACCGGCGGCGCCCGCGGCCTTGGCGACCTCGCCGACGCGACCGTCGAATTCCTTGATGTTGCCCGGGTTGACACGCACCGCGGCGCAGCCCGCATCGATCGCGGCGAAGATGTAGCGCGGCTGGAAGTGGATGTCGGCGATCACCGGGATCTGCGACTTCTTCGCGATCGTGGCGAGTGCGTCGGCGTCTTCCTGACGCGGACAAGCGACCCGCACGATGTCGCAGCCCGAGGCCGTGAGCTCGGCGATCTGCTGCAGGGTGGCGTTGATGTCGTGGGTCTTGGTGGTGGTCATCGACTGCACCGAGATCGGCGAATCGCTACCGACGCCGACATTGCCGACCATCAGCTGACGGGTCTTGCGCCGGGGTGCGAGAACAGCAGCGGGAGCGGCGGGCATCCCCAATCCGATGGTGGTGGTCACGGTCGGCTGCCTTCTTTCGTACGGTTCTCGGATAGACCGGGTGTATGTTGCCGAGCTTAGTCGCGCAGGGTGACCGACCGCCCTGTGAGGGCCACGACAGTGAACACATCGCAGTTTTCGGCCGCCCCGGATCCGAGGGGCGAGACGGAACGCCGAAGGCGCAGTATCGCCCCTCGGATTCGGGGTTACGAGGCCGAAAACCGCGGCGCCAGCCGCAAATATTACCTAAGGCTGATGGGGTTGACGATGTCGGCGGCCAGTGTGAGCAGCATGAACGCACCACCGATCACCACTGCCACATACGTCAGCGGCAACAGTTTGAGGTAGTCGACCGGGCCTGCGGGGGCCTTGCCGCGCCAGCCTCGGATCGTGTTGCGGACCTTCTCGTAGAGCACCACCGCGATGTGACCGCCGTCGAGCGGCAGCAACGGCAGCAGGTTGAACGCGCCGAGGAAGAAGTTCAAACTGGCCAGGATCAGGATGAACATGCCCCACAGGCCACGCTCGGCGGTCTCACCACCGAGGCGGCTGGCACCGTAGACGCTGACCGGTGTCTCCGGATCGCGCTCGCCGCCGGTGACCGCTTCCCACAGTGCCGACACCTTCTGCGGCATCTTCGCCAGGGACTTCACCGTTTCGACGAAGAAGTCGCCGGTGAAAGAGATGGTGGCCGGGATCGCGGCGATCGGGCCGTACTGTTGCGGCTCGGCGTAGTCGGGGCCGACGCCGACCGCGCTCACCTCACGGCTCGGGCCTTCCTTGGGCGAGCGCACGACCCGCTCCGGGGTGACCGCGACCGTCAGCGTCTGACCGTCGCGGTCGATCGTGTAGGTGAAAGTGCCGGTCTGCTTCTGGGTTTCGGCCTGGAACTGTGCCCAGGTGCTCACCTCGACGCCGTTGACGGCCTTCACCACGTCGCCACGCCGCAACCCGGCACGCTGGGCGGGTCCGTCGCCGGTGCAGGGGGCGAGGGTCTTCTCCGGGGTCTCCTGCGCGACGCAGCTCATGGTGCCCAGCGCGGTGGCCGGGGGCTGTTCGAGCTGCGGCAGACCCCAGCCGATCGCCAGGGCGACCAGCAGGATGAACCCGAGCAGGAAGTTCATGCCGATGCCACCGAACATCACGACCAGGCGCTTCCAGGTCGACTGGCGGTACATCGCCCGGTCGATTTCCTCCGGCTCGAGCTCGTCGAGCGCCGTCATGCCCGCGATATCGCAGAATCCGCCGAGCGGCAGCGCCTTGAGGCCGTACTCGGTCTCACCGCGACGGAACGAGAACACCTTCGGCCCGAAGCCGATGAAGTAGCGGCGCACCTTCATGCCGGTGGCCTGCGCGGTCCACATGTGCCCGCACTCGTGCAGCGCGATCGAAATCGTGATACCGAGGGCGAACAGTGCGAACCCCAGCGCGAAAACCATGTGGGCCCTTCTCTTTTGGCGGCTGGCGCCGCGGGTTTTCGGCCTCGTGACCCCGAATCCGAGGGGCGATACTGCGGCTTCGCCGTTACGTCTCGCCCCTCGGATCCGGGGCGGCCGAAAACGTGGTGGTCAGGTTGGGAGTCCGTAGGTGGGCTCGTCGGGTGCGGCGTTTCACTCGCGACAAGTGGTTCTGAGTTCTGTGTTGTCGGCGGGTGGCGTTGCGGGGCTTCGGCCCTCTTGGGGTTTTGGGGTCAGGGTGTGGTCTTGGTGTCGATGATCTTCGCGGCGTACTCCCGTGCCCAGCGGTCGGCCGCGAGGACGTCGTCCAGGGTATCGGGTTCGGCGTGCCAGCGGTCGGCGGCCTCTACCGCGCGGGTGACGGTGCGCACAATGGTGGGGAAAGTGATCTTGCCGTCGAGGAAGGCTTGGACCGCGACCTCGTTGGCGGCGTTGTAGACCGCGGTGACGCTGCCGCCCGCTTCGCCTGCCTGGCGGGCCAGGCGGACGGCGGGGAAGACCTCGTCGTCGACCGGCTCGAAGGTCCAGGTGGCGGCGGTGCCGAAGTCGCAGGCGGCGGCCGCGCCGGGGATGCGGTCGGGCCAGCCGAGTGCCAGGGCGATGGGGAGTTTCATGTCGGGGGGGCTGGCCTGGGCCAGGGTCGAGCCGTCGGTGAAGGTGACCATCGAGTGCACGATCGACTGCGGGTGGACGGTGACGTCGATGCGGTCGTATGGCACGCCGAAGAGCAGATGGGTCTCGATCAGTTCCAGGCCCTTGTTGACCAGCGAGGCCGAGTTCAGGGTGTTCATCGGGCCCATCGACCAGGTCGGGTGAGTCTTGGCCTCGGCGGGGTTCACGGATTCGAGCATTTCGGTGGTCCAGCCGCGGAACGGGCCGCCCGATGCGGTGAGAACGAGGCGGTCCACCTCGTCGGCGCGGCCACCACGCAGGCACTGGGCCAGTGCGGAGTGCTCGGAGTCGACGGGCACAATCTGGCCGGGCGCGGCGGCGCGGGTCACCAGGGAACCGCCGGCCACCAGGGATTCTTTGTTCGCGAGCGCCAGTCGGGTGCCTGCTTGCAGGGTCGCCAGCGTGGGTCCGAGGCCGAGGGAACCGACCAGCGCGTTGAGGACGACATCGGCGTCGGTCCGGCGGACCAGTTCGGTCACCGCGTCGGGGCCGCCCAATTCCAGCTCGAGCGTCTGGGCGGCGGCGGGATCGGCGACGGCGACATTGCGGGTGCCGGTGGCCGCCATCTGCTCGGCGAGCAGGGCGGGATTACCGCCGCGCGCCGCCAGGCCGACCACCTCGAAACGGTCGGGATTGGCGGCGATCACCTCGAGCGCCTGGGTACCGATCGAACCGGTACTGCCGAGGAGCAGCACCTTCACCCGATCGGTGGACGGGGAACTGTCGTGCGCGGCACGCGTTGCGGGGTGGGACACGGGCCCATTGTGGCAGGGCTGCTGGCTACGACGGACGGTCGTATGCCACGATATGCTCACTCGCCCAACCAGAACTCGAGCCCTAAGGAGCGATCGTGGCAGCCACGGACCTCGATAAAGCCAGCACCGAGCGCGCCGTCGCCACCAGCGTCGACCCCGCCGAGGTGCCCTCGGCAGCATGGGGCTGGAGCGGTGAGTCGCGCAAGACCTTCCTCATCGCGGGTTGGGTCGTCGTCGTGGCTCTGCTCGGCATGACCATCGGCAACCACCAGGGTCACGTCGAGGATCTCTTCCTCATCGGTTTGGCGGGCCTGATGGCGCTCATCATGATCGTCTCCTCGCTCACCCAGCGGATACCGAAGTAGCTCTTCGACTACACGAACGTCCACGCCTGCGGCAAATCACTTGCGCCGCAGGCGTTTTCGTGCGTCAGCGACCGCGCCGGGCAGGTTTGCGACCACGCGCGACCGGCTTCTTCGGCGCCGGTTTCCTGGCCGCGGGCTTCTTCGCCGCGGGCTTGCGATCGGGCGCCGCGGCGCGCTGTTCCGGTTCCGCCACGCCGCGCGAGCTGTTGGCCGAGCGGCCGCGCACGATGCCGACGAACTCCTCGAGCAGATCGGTATCGGTCCCGGCGGGCCAGGCCAGCGCGATCTCGGTGAACTCGGTGTCGCTGATCGGGCGGTAGACCAGGTCACGGCGGTTGTGCAGGCGGGCGATCGACTGCGGCATGATCGCCGCGCCACCGACCGCGGCGACCAAGGCGAGGGTATCTACGGCCTGATCGAGATCGGTCGCGTCCTGGATCGTCTCGTCGGCCAGATCCGCGGGGCTGATCGACTCGAGCAGCGACAGCGCGTCGTCCTTGCGTACCACCGCGACCGGTGTCTCCTGCCAGAGCGGGATCGCGTTCGTGGCGGTCCGGTCGATGGGCAGCCGGACGAAGCACAGATCGACGCGGCCCTCGCGCAGCACCGACTCCTGCTCACCCTGCGCGACGCCGACTACCGCGAGTGGATGGTCCGGCAGTCGATCGCCCCAGATCCGCGCCCACTTCGACACAGTCACCCCCGGCACGAAACCCACCCGCAGGCTCGCGGGGGCGTCGGGCTCCTGCTCCCGTTCGGCCTGCTCCTGTACCCGGATCAGGTCCCTGGCCCGCGTGAGCAGCGCGCCGCCGTCGTCGGTGAGCTGGGTGGGCGAGGCGCCGGGCACGAAGAGGCGGGTGCCGAGCTCTTCCTCCAACTCGATCACAGTGGCACTCAGCGCCTGCCGTGGAATGCGCAGGGCCTTGGCGGCGCGCGCGAAGTGCAGTTCCTCGGCGACGGCGACGAAACGACGCAACCGGTCGAGGTCGATGGTGTCGGCGGCGGTGACGTCGAAGTCGCTCATTCTGACCAGAATATGGCACCCGCCGATCGGGTCGGCGCGCCGATCAGAGGTTTGCCAGCAGCGCGATCACGCCGGCGATCACGATGACCACGATCAACAGGACCGCGTAGGTGCCCAACGCCGACCCCCAGCCGCCGCGTTGCGGTGGTGGATTCGGGATCCGGGCCGGTTGCTGCCAGTACTGCGGTGTCGGCGCGTACTGCGGCTGTGGCATCCGCGGCGGCATCGGGGCCGGGATGTACGGCGGGATCGGGGTGCCCGTGGAACTCACCGGGCGCATGGGTGACATGCCGACGAACGGCTGAGCGTGCGCACCCGAGGTCGGCCGGGCGAGCGGACTGGCACCGGTGGTTCCGGTGCGGACCGCCCGCTTCGCGGCGTCCACGAACTCCTCGCACGAGGCGAACCGGTCGGCGGGTCGCTTGGCCAGCGCGCGGGCCATGACGGCGTCGAGCACAGGCGACAGACCGGCACGGCGCGGGCTCACCGGCGGCGGGGGCGATTGCAGGTGCCCGGTGATGACGGCGGCCGGGCTGGTCGATTCATAGGGTGCGCTGCCGGTCAGCAGTGTGTACAGCGTGCAGGCCAAGGAGTACTGGTCGGCGCGGTGATCCAGCGCGGCGCCGGTGAGCTGTTCGGGTGCGGCATAGGCCAGCGTGGCGGTGAACGATCCGGTTTCGGTCAGGTGCCCCGAATCGTCGCGCAGACGTGCGATGCCGAAATCGGTGAGGTACACCCGTTCCTGGCTGCTCGAACGCGCCAGCAGGATGTTGGCGGGCTTCACGTCGCGGTGCAGCACGCCCGCGCGATGCGCGTAGTCGAGCGCGGCGGCGGTCTCACCGATGATCTGCAGCGCCCGATCCGTCGGTAGGTTGAGCGGATTCAGCATGGAGGCGTCGATCCCGTCGATGTACTGCATGCTGATCCACAGCTGATCGCCCTCCATCCCGCGATCGAACACGGTCACGATATTGGGATGATCGAGCTGGGCCACCAGATCGGCTTCCCGCTCGAATCTGGCCCGGATCTCCTTGTCGGAGAACAACTCCCGATTCAGCAACTTGAGCGCGGTCCACCGGGGCAGTCGCGGATGCCTGGCCAGATAGACCGACCCCATCCCGCCCTGACCCAGCTGCCGATCGATCGTGTAGCCGGCGAACACCGTCCCGTCAGAAACCATTCTGACCCCCGAATCTCGCTCGTCGTCCGACGGCTGGACCCTACCAAAGCGCTGTTCGCCACGTCGCAGGCGTTGGTTACCGGAGGTACGCGTAGCCAACGGTCCGCGACGCGCGTCGATCCGGTGCCGCGACGATAATGCCTGGGCCGCAACCCTTGCGAGCGGTTCGGTTCGCCTGATCCCGCTTCGCCTGTCAGTCTGTGGGCGTGAAACGTGACGTTTCTGCTCGCCTCGAGGTCGCGGTCCATGCCGATTCGATGCTGCAGTGTCAGATCGCCGTCGCCCGCGGGCCCGGCCTCGACCTGATCGAGTCCATGACATGCTCGCTCGACGGTGAGTTCCTCACGCCGCGCGAAGTGGTCGGCCAGCACGGATCCCGGATCCACGTGCTCGACGTGCGCGCGGGCACCCTCCGGATCGACTATCAGGCGACCGTCCTCGGCACCGCCACCATCGAACCGCCGTCGGACTACGACCTCGCGCTGTACCGGCGACCGAGCCGCTACGCCGAGTCGGACAAACTGCTCGGCTTCGCGGCGGCCGAATTCGGTTACGGCATCGCCGATCCCGAGGTAGCCAACCGCGTCTCGTCGTGGATCGGCCGCCGGATCACCTATGTCCCCGGCAGCAGCACACCCATCGACGGCGCGGTGGAAACGCTGCTGTCGGGCACCGGTGTGTGTCGCGACTTCTCCCACCTGATGGTCGCGCTGCTGCGCGCGGTCGGCGTCCCCGCCCGGGTCGCCGCGGTCTACGCGCCGGGCTGTGTGCCGATGGACTTCCACGCCGTCTGCGAGGCCTACATCGACGGTCAGTGGCGCACCTACGACCCGACCGGCCTCGCGCCGCGCTCGAGTCTGGTCCGCATCGCCACCGGCCGCGACGCCTCCGATATCGCGTTCCTGGACAACCTCGGGGGCGACATCACCCTGAACTTCATGTCGGTCAACGCCTTCGTCGCGGGCCCACTGCCCTACGACGACTTCCGCACACCGACCAGCATCGTCTGACCGCGCGCTCCCCGCGCGAGACCGGACCGTGCGCGGATGTCTGTCTAGCCCTCGGCGGCGAGCTGGCCACAGGCCGCCGCGATCTCCTGTCCGCGGGTGTCGCGCACCGTGCACGACACACCCTGGGCGATCACGCGGCGCACGAACTCCTTCTCGACCGGCTTGGGGCTGGCATCCCACTCGCTGCCCGGTGTCGGGTTGAGCGGGATCAGGTTCACGTGCACGAGCGGGCCGAGCGCCTTGTGCAGTTTCTTGCCGAGCAGGTCGGCGCGCCACGGCTGATCGTTGATATCGCGGATCAGCGCGTACTCGATCGACACCCGGCGCCCGGACTTGTCGGCGTAATACCGTGCGGCATCGAGCACTTCGGCGATGGACCACCGATTGTTCACCGGTACGAGGGTGTCGCGCAGTTCGTCGTCGGGGGTGTGCAGCGACACCGCCAACCGCACCGACAGGTCCTCGTCGGCCAGTTTGCGGATCGCGGGCGCGAGGCCGACGGTCGACACCGTCACCGATCGCTGCGAGATGCCAAGACCGTCGGGCGCGGGCGAGGTGATCCGGCGCACCGCGTTCACCACCCGCTTGTAGTTGGCCAGCGGTTCGCCCATCCCCATGAACACGATGTTGGACAGCCGGCCCGGACCGCCGTGCACCGCACCGTCGCGCAGATCGGCCGCGGCCGCGCGCACCTGGTCGACGATCTCGGCGGTCGAGAGGTTACGGGTGAGACCCGCCTGCCCGGTCGCGCAGAACGGACACGCCATCCCGCACCCGGCCTGACTGGAAATGCACAGCGTATTGCGGTCGGGGTAGCGCATGAGCACGCTCTCCAGCAGCGTCCCGTCGTGCGCCTTCCACAGCGTTTTGCGGGTATCGCCCTCGTCGCAGGCGATATTGCGCACCACCGACAGCAGCGGCGGGAACAGCGTTTCACCGACCTTCTCGCGCACATCCGCGGGCAGATCGGTCATCAGCGCCGGATCGGACTGCAGGCGACCGTAGTACTGACGGGCCAACTGGTCGGCCCGGAACTTCGGCAGTCCCAGCTCCTGCACCGCGGCCTTGCGTTCGTCCGAGTCGAGATCGGCGAGGTGACGCGGCGGCATGCCGCGGCGCGGGGCATCGAACACGAGGGGCAGGGAGATGGCCATAGTTTCACCATTGTCCCAAACGCGACGTCGCGGTTGCCACGCCGGGCAACGTTATCGACAAGATGCGTGCACGAGCGATAGCGGTCAGCAATGATCGATACATGAGTACTCACGCAGAATCCGGTGCGTCACCGGCCGAGCACGACCCGACGTCGACCGATCTCACCGGCAAACACACCGAGCCCGCCGCCCCGGCGAAGCCTGCCACCAAGCCGGTACCGGTCCCGCACGACGCCGTGCACGGATCGCGCACCGGCTACACCTGGATCGCGTTGCTGGCCGCCGCCCTGCTCGGCATCGTGCTGCTGACCTTCATCATCCAGAATCTCGACAAGGTCAAAACCGACCTGCTGTTCTGGGAGTTCGAACTGCCGCTCGGTATCACCGTGTTGCTGTCGGTGATCGCGGGCGCGTTGGTGATGGGCCTGGTCGGCGGGGTACGCATCCTGCAACTGCGGCACGCCGCCAAGAGAGTTTCCTGATCCTCAGATCAGGGCGCTGAGCACCAGCCAGGAGACGAAGGCCGAGGGCAGCATCGAGTCGAGACGATCCATGATTCCGCCGTGCCCCGGCAGCAGCGTTCCCATGTCCTTGATGCCGAGTTCGCGCTTGATCTGCGACTCGATCAGGTCACCGATGGTCGCCACGGCCACCAGGCCGACACCGAGCACGACACCGATCATCGAATTCGCCTCGAGCAGCAGGGTGACGGTCAGCAGACCGCCGATCACGCTGAACACCAGCGAACCGCAGAACCCCTCCCACGACTTCTTCGGGCTGATCGCGGGGACCATCGGATGCCTGCCGAACAGCACACCGGCGACATAGCCACCGACATCGGAGCACACCACCAGGATCATGAACGTGAGCACCCGAAGATTGCCGTCGGGTTCCAGCAGCAGCAGCGTCGAGAACGCGGCGAGCAGCGGGATCCAGGTGAGCGTGAACACCGCGATCGCGGTGTCACGCAGGAAGTTCTTCGGCGCGGTACTGAGTCCGTGATCGAACAGGCGCCACACCATGCACACCAGCGCGGTGGCGGCGAACGCGCCGAGCACCCCGCTCGCGCCCCACGGCCAGCCGAGCCAGAACACCGCCTGACCGCCCACCAGCAGCGGAATCCGCGGCACCAGCACGTCTGCCTCACGCAGTCGCTTGGTGACCTCCCAGGTCGCGACGCCGACAGCGAGCCCCGCGACCGCGATGAACACCTTCGGGACGAACAACAGGATCGCGATCAGCGACAGCCCGAGCGTCAGCCCGACAGCCAGAGCCGCGGGCAGATTGCGCCCCGCCCTTGAAGCCGGGGCAGGCGGCTGCTCGTCCTGCGGCACGGCCGTGGTCGCGGTCTCCTCGACCGTGTCCGGCATGGGATCCGGTGCCGCCCCGGTGGCGGCGGCGTCTTCGGCCACGATTGTCCCGTCGCTCAACTCGTCGTTCCGTTCATCGCCCGCACGAGCGGGACTGGCGAGATCTGGCGCTCAGACCTCGAGCAGTTCGGCTTCCTTGTGCTTGACCAGCTCGTCGACCTGACCCACATACTTGGCGGTGGTCTTGTCGAGCTCCTTCTCGGCGCGCCCGACCTCGTCCTCACCCGCTTCGCCATCCTTCTGGATCCGGCCGAGTTCTTCCATCGCCTTGCGGCGGATGTTGCGAATCGAGACCTTGGCGTCCTCGCCCTTGCCCTTGGCCATCTTGACCATCTCGCGGCGACGTTCCTCGGTGAGCTGCGGCACCGAGATGCGCAGGATGTCGCCGTTGTTGGTCGGGTTCACGCCCAGGTCGGAGTTGCGGATCGCGTTCTCGATCAGGCCAAGCGAGCTCTGCTCGTAGGGCTTGATCACGACCATCCGCGGCTCGGGCACGGTGATGCTCGAGACCTGGGTGATCGGCGTCAGCGAGCCGTAGTACTCGATCAGCACGCGGGTGAACATGCCCGGGTTGGCGCGGCCGGTACGGATGCTGCCCAGGTCGTCCTTCGCCACCGTGACGGCCTTGTCCATCTTCTCTTCGGCATCGAAGAGCGCTTCATCAATCACGACCGAATCCTCCACAGCGTCGTCATCGTCATCGTCCGCGGGTGCGGGGTCACGACCGAACCAGGGTGCCGATGGGTTCACCGGCGACCGCGCGGGCAATATTGCCCTTGATCAACAGATTGAACACCAGCATCGGCATCTGGTTGTCCATGCAGAGACTGAAAGCGGTGGCATCGGCCACCTTCAGACCCTTTTCGATCACTTCCTTGTGCGTGATCTCGGTGAACATGCTCGCATTCGGGTCGACGCGGGGGTCGGCGTCGAACACGCCGTCGACCGCCTTGGCCATCAACACCACGTCCGCGCCGATCTCCAGCGCGCGCTGGGCGGCGGTGGTGTCGGTGGAGAAGTAGGGCATGCCCATGCCCGCGCCGAAGATGACAACGCGACCCTTCTCCAGGTGACGCTTGGCGCGCAGCGGCAGGTAGGGCTCGGCGACCTGGCCCATCGTGATGGCGGTCTGCACGCGGGTGTCCACACCCTGCTGCTGTAGGAAATCCTGGAGGGCGAGGCTGTTCATCACGGTGCCGAGCATGCCCATGTAGTCGGAGCGGGCTCGCTCCATGCCGCGTTCCTCCAGCTCGGCGCCGCGGAAGAAGTTACCGCCGCCGATCACCACGGCCACCTGCACACCGGTCTCGACGATCTCGGCGATCTGCTCGGCCACCGTCTGCACGACATCGGGGTCGAGGCCGACTCCGCCGCCACCGAACATCTCCCCACCCAGCTTGAGCAGCACCCGGCGGTATCCAGGGCGGTCGTTACCCGGGTCGGTCATGGGTGTCGGTCTCCTTCGGCGAGGTCGAGAGTGGGGCGAGCAGGCGGCATCTATCCTGCCCTATCAGGTTGCGGTCACCCAGAAGTGGGGTCACCTCGTCAGACGAGGAAAGCCTCTTCAGCGCGGCTCACACCGCGCCGAAGAGGCTTTTCGTGAAGTTCAGGCGGATCAGGCCTGGCCGACCTCGAAACGAGCGAAACGCTTCACGGTCACGCCCGCATCTGCCAGAAGCGCCTTGACGGTCTTCTTGGAGTCGGTGACGGCGGACTGCTCGAGCAGCACGACGTCCTTGAAGAAGCCGTTGACGCGGCCTTCGGTGATCTTCGACAGCGCGGCTTCGGGCTTGCCCTCTTCGCGCGCGGTCTCCTCGGCGATGCGACGCTCGGCATCTACGATGTCGGCGGGCACCTCTTCACGGGTCAGGTACTTGGCCTTGAGCGCGGCGACCTGCATGCCCGCGGCACGCGCGGCGTCGGCAGCGGCGTCGCCGGTGCCTTCGTACTCCACCAGCACGCCGACGGCGGGCGGCAGGTCCGAAGCACGCTTGTGCAGGTAGGTGGCGACCGAGCCCTCGAAGGACACGACGCGACGCAGTTCCAGCTTCTCGCCGATCTTGGCCGACAGCGCCTGCACGGCGTCGTCAACGGTGCCGTCGGTCAGCTTCAGCGCCTTGAGCGCGTCCAGGTCGGCGGGCTTGCCCGCGGCAGCCGCGGTCACGACGGCCTCGGCCAGCTGCTGGAACTCGGCGTTCTTGGCGACGAAGTCGGTCTCGCAGTTGATCTCGACCATGACGCCGTCCTTGGCGATGACCAGACCCTCGGCGGTCGCACGCTCGGCACGCTTGCCGACGTCCTTGGCGCCCTTGATGCGCAGCACCTCGACGGCCTTGTCGAAATCGCCGTCGGAATCGGCCAGCGCGTTCTTGCAGTCCATCATGCCGGAGCCGGTGAGCTCCCGGAGCCGCTTCACATCAGCAGCGGTGTAGTTCGCCATATGTGGCGACCCTCCTCGTGTGTGGGGTGCTTGGGTGTTAACACCACCTTGCCGACCGCTTCTGAATTCAGAAGGGCCGGCAAGGTGAACGTAAAGCTACCGGTCAGCTCAGAAGTCGGCCGGGGTGTGCTGCGCCGGGTCGGCCTTGACCTCGGCCTCAGCCTCGGCCGGGGTCTCGGTCTCGACGGCCGGGGCCTCGGTCGCGGCAGCGACATCGGCTTCGGCAGCGGGCGTCGCCGAGGACAGGAGCTCCTGCTCCCACTCGGCCAGCGGCTCGCCTGCGCCGGCTTCGGGCTTCGCGTCGCCGGAAGCCTGGCCCGCGCGGGCCTGCACGCCCTCGGCCACCGCGGAGGCGACGACCTTGGTGAGCAGTGCGGCGGAACGGATCGCGTCGTCGTTACCCGGGATCGGGTAGTCGACCAGGTCGGGGTCGCAGTTGGTATCCAGGATCGCGATGACCGGGATGTTCAGCTTGCGCGCCTCGCCGACGGCGATGTGCTCCTTGTTGGTATCGACGATCCAGATGGCCGAGGGAACCTTGGCCATGTCACGGATACCGCCGAGGGTGCGGTCCAGCTTGGTCATCTCACGCGTGAGCATGAGGATTTCCTTCTTGGTGCGACCCTCGAAGCCACCGGTCTGCTCCATCGCCTCGAGTTCTTTGAGGCGCTGCAGGCGCTTGTGCACGGTGGAGAAGTTGGTGAGCATGCCACCGAGCCAACGCTGGTTGACGTAGGGCATTCCGACGCGCAGCGCCTCGGAAGCGATCGACTCCTGGGCCTGCTTCTTGGTACCGACGAAGAGAACGGTGCCACCGTGGGCGACAGTCTCCTTGACGAACTCGTAGGCCTTGTCGATGAAGGTCAGCGTCTGCTGCAGGTCGATGATGTAGATGCCGTTGCGGTCGGTGAAGATGAACCGCTTCATCTTCGGGTTCCACCGACGAGTCTGGTGGCCGAAGTGCGCGCCGCTGTCGAGCAGCTGCTTCATGGTTACGACAGGCATAGCCTTCGTATCTCTCTTTCGTTGCCGGTTGTCGCGGTCGATCGGCGATCGACTGCCCTGGCGCCACCGAAACCGCCGGACCCGATTCGAAGAATCCGGGACCAGCCGACGATTTACCTGTTCATCCGCTGAAGAACTCGCGCTGACATGCCCTCACGGAGGAGTCTGCATTGCGAGCGACGACCGGATGGACGAGCACGGGTGGCGCGCGAAGTCGGTCCGTGCTGTGCACACGCAATGGCTGCTGAGCACAAACCGCTTGTTCAGTCTACGCGGAGGTGGGCCAGGTCCGAAATCGCCCCTGCGCATCGGCCGCCCATCTCGTGGATGAAGCAGGAGATATCCACATGTGGGGAAGTTGTCCACATTCGTGAAATCGTTGTCCCAGTGCGGTTGTCCGGCCTTCAGAGTTGGGGGCATGAACATACTGACACGCACTCTGATCACGGCTTTTCCGCTGCTCTGCGTAGCCGGCGTCGCCGCCGCACCGGCCGCGGCGCATCCTGAGATCGGCGCTCCACCCGCCGTTCGGCCCTCTGCGGCCGAAGGTGCGTCGACGGTCCCCCACCACGCTGGTCCATCGCCGATATGTGTGGGTGGAGGGGCCGTTGTCCTCGCCCGACTGCCCGAGCGGGTGGGTCGGCAGGTGTACCCATCACCGCGTGCGGCGACGCCCGGCAAGGTCCCGACGCCTTCGCAGGCATCGGAAGCTCCGGGAGTCGACGGATTGCCGGCTCGATCGCCTGCTCGCCCGTCCGACACCGCGGGGCCATGTGGCCGAGCACCGATCGTGGTGCCGGTGATCGTGCCGCGGCGAGAGCTTGTTCCCGCACCTGTTCCAGTCCAGGTGACGATCCACGACCTCGGTTCCGCACCCGCGCGGCCGCAGGGCACGGATCAGAGTCAGGGGGCTCGGTCGGAGATCGGGATCATGGTGCGAGCGAGCGTCGGAAGTGGTTCAGCGGCGGAACTCCCCGCAGTCCTGCGGGAGGTGCTGCGTTCGCTGGGCAAGCAGCAGCGCGTGCCGACACCACGACCTCACCGCTGAGGCCTCGATGTCCGAAAGGTTCCCTGCCGACCAGCAGGTGACGAGTCGTCCTCCACGGCCCGATCACCCCGGGCCCGACGCCGTGCCGTGGCCGGGTATGACCGATCGCAGCCAGCGTTCGCGCACACACTCGACAAGGCGGCGCATCGCGCTGCGGACGCGGTCGATTCTCGGGCGGGTGCTGGGTGTCCTCTGTTTGGTGGCGATCGTGCTCAGTGGGGCGGTGCCGGCCGACGCGGCGGAATCGGGGGCGTTCGGGTGGCCGTTGCGGCCGCGGCCCACGGTGGAGCGAGGGTTCGACAAGCCCGAGCGGAATTGGTTGCCGGGGCATCGGGGGGTGGATCTGGCGGGTGCCGCCGGGCAGGCCGTGCTGGCGGCGGGCGACGGCATCGTGGTGTTCGCGGGGGAAGTTGCGGGCAAACCGGTGGTGTCGGTCGATCATCCGGGCGGCCTGCGGACCACCTATGAACCGGTGGAGGCGAAGGTCTCGGTGGGCAGCCGGGTGAGCAGGGGGACGCCGATCGGCACGCTGGTGGCCGGACACGAGGGGTGTCCGGCCGCGGCCTGCCTGCACTGGGGCGCCCGCCGCGAGTCCGGTGCGCACAACCGCCGCGAATACGTCGACCCGCTCGGACTCCTGCACGAGGTGCCGGTCCGCCTCAAGCCGTTGGAGCCCTGACGTGACGAACCACTCCACCCGCCGTGCCCTGTACCGACCGTCAGGAGACGACAATCGAGAGGTGCCCACAGAATCAGCGCCTTTCACCTACGCCGAAGTCGGTGCCACCCGCACCACCGCGCCCGACGGATACCACCAATTCCGGAATCGTCGGCGGATAGGCCACGGCCGCGAGCTGTTCGACCGCGCGGCCGCTCACATCCTCGACTACGGAATTCAGAAGGGCGTGGGCACCTTCCGAGGGGCCGACACCGAGACAGCGCAGCCCGGAACCGAATTGACGGTCGTTCTCCGACTCGGGCCACTGACCTTCACCGCGCCCTGCCGCGTCGTATACGTCCTCGACGAACCCGACCGCCGAGGCTTCGCGTACGGCACCCTGCCCGGACACCCCGAGGTCGGCGAGGAACTGTTCGCCGTCGAATACGACCCGACTGACGACACCGTCTACGGCCTGATCACCGCGTTCTCCAAGCCGGGCGTTTGGTACGTCCGCCTCGGCGGCCCCGTCGTCCGCCTGATCCAGCGCTGGTTCACCCACCGCTACCTGAACACCTTGCCCACCAACGACTGACGCCGCGAGCCGTCAGAGCAGTGCGACCAGCGCGTCTGCCTCGGCGGTCAACCGATCGCGGCGGTCGGTCGCACCGAGTCTGTCGTATTCGGTTGCTGCGACGCGTCTTTCGTCGACCTCACGGCGGACTATCGCCTCGATCTCGACGGCGGTGAGGTCTCGGCGCCTGGCCTCGGCCGCACCGAGGCCAACCGGGCTGTCCTCCAGCGCACCGGCTTTCGCGTCACCGACATCGACCGCCTCCGCGTTGTCGATCGCTGCCAGGGCCGAGCGTAACGCCGAGACCGCGTCACGGTCGCGGGCTTTCATCGCCGGTTTCAACGCGGCACGCAGCCGCTCACGCAAGGAAGTCACGCCACCACACTATTTTCCGGTGCCGCGGTCGTCGACCGAATTCTATTCGGCGGTCGACTCGCCGACCAACCTGATCTATTCGGTCGAGAACCAGTCAGACCACTACGAACCGGGGCAGTCAGCACGGGCAACGCGGCGGCCTGCCCCGCACTACTCGAACAGCACACTGACCACGGCGACGATCGCGACGATCGCGATGGCGACGGTGGTGGTCGCGACTGGGCCGTGTCCGATCCCCGCGCGTCCGCGGTCGAGTGCATGGCCGCGAAGCCAGCCGACGCAGGCCAACAGCAGGGCGACCGTGGCGGCGGCGAGCGGGAGCACCACTGTCCGGCGACCGTCGATGGTTGCTTCGTGTACGAAGAGCATGGCGCACGCCGCGGCGGCGAGAGATGTGCGCCGCCAGGCCAGCGCGGTGCGCTCCATGGCCAGAGTTGGTGCGGTCACGACAGCACTACCGCCACACAGGCGAGTGCGGCGACCACAGCGATTCCGGCCGACAGGACGGGAACCAGGATCGTTCCCGGCAGCGGTCCACCGGCGCGCATCGCGAGGTTCACCCGGCGCCAGTGCCGGAAGGCGGCGAGGGCGACAGCGAGCGACAGGACCAGGCAGATCATCGAGATGGCGCCGGCGAATCCGGCCAGACGCGTCGGTTGGACCAGAGTGTGCACCGCGAGACCGCCCGCGAGCAGACCGAGCGCGGTCCTGATCCACGCCAAAAACGTCCGTTCATTGGCAAGGGTGAACCGGTAGTCGACCTCCTCTTCGCCGTCCCCGGATTCCGCCCCCACCTCGGGCAACGTCACGACCACCACCTCCTACCCCCATCATGCGCTACCCCGATCGATCCGCCGTCGAGCACCGCAAGCGCGCGCCGCCGCCGCTGCATCTCCCCGATCTCGCCGACGTAGTCGCACACTGCCGGAGGGCGCGCCCCTCGATGTCACCGGCCCACTTGTCTCCGCTCGCCTAACTGATCGACGACGAGCTCGTTGCCGAGCGCGTCCACCGGGGCCACGACTTCGTATGCCATGGCCCTCGGCCTGCTCGGTGCCGCCACGTCTGCGCGGCCACCGGCGCGGGCCGCGTAGCGCTTGACGAGTGCTCCGGTCCAGCACACCCGGCAGCGTTCTCACCTGGCGGCGACCCGGCACCGGATCGAGCTGGTCGCGAATCATTCGGACGTGTACGCCGGATGAGCTGGGTACGAATCGCTGCGGGACGCCCGCACATTCCAGGTGTCAAGCGCGGGGGTGGGCCTGGTCGTGGACTCGTTTCAGGCGTTCGACGGAGACGTGGGTGTAGAGCTGGGTTGTTGCCATGCTGGCGTGGCCGAGGAGCTCTTGGACGACGCGGAGATCGGCGCCGCCTTCGAGGAGGTGGGTGGCGGCGGTGTGGCGTAAGCCGTGGGGGCCCATGTCGGGGGCGCCGGGGATCGCGGCGATGACCTCGTGGACGACGGTGCGGGCTTGGCGCTGGTCGAGGCGGCGGCCGCGTTGGCCCAGCAGCAGGGCACGGCCGGAGTTGGCGTTGACAAGGGCGGGGCGGCCGGCGCGGAGCCAGGCGTCGAGGGCGGTGTCGGCGGGGCCACCGAACGGCACCGAGCGTTCCTTGTTGCCCTTGCCGAGCACCCGTACCAGTCGACGCTCCCGATCGATGTCGTCGATGTCGAGACCACACAACTCGCTGACGCGAATCCCCGTGGCGTACAACAACTCCACGATCAGCCGATCGCGCAACGCCATCGGATCCTGCTGTGCGGCACCGGATTCCGCCGCGTCCATAGCTTGTTCGGCTTGGTTGCGGCCGAGCACCGCGGGCAGCACCCGATGCGCTTTCGGGGCCTGCAGGCGCAAACCCGGATCGACGCCGAGCCGCCCGGTCTCGGTCAACCACGCGGTGAAAGTCCGTGCCGCCGAGGCCCGCCGTGCCAATGTCGTGCGCGCCACGCCCGCCGCCGCGAGCTCCGCCAACCACGACCGCAACAACGGCAGATCCAGCTCCCGCACCGCGGAATCCGCCGACCGCGCATACAGGTGCTCCAGCAACGACCGCACATCGCCCAGGTACGCCCGCACCGTATGCGCCGACCTGTTGCGCCCCAACCGCAGATGCCGCCCGAACTCGGTGAGCAACGCGGTCAGATCATCAGGCAACACATCCATCCCCCAACCGTCGCCCCTCCCCGCCACCCACGCAACCCACCACGCCGCCCTGACAGCTGACACCGGGTACCCGGTGAACTGTCCGATCGCGATCCTGCTCGAGACGTGCCGCGCAGCCGGGCCGATCTCGGCCCCGCCCGAAGGGCGACGTACCCGCGTCGCCCGCTCGCTGAGCAGCCCGTCAGCTCGCCCGTCGACCGGATGTCCGAAACCACCCACCGGAGTCGCAGCCGACCAGTTCGGCAAGTTCCAGGCTCGGCAGAACCGCTCGGACGGTGGCCAGGTCCAGGCCGGATTGTTGCGACAGTTCGCGGGGAAGGCGGGAACCGATGGCGGGCAGCGCCGCGTAGATTTCGGCTTCGGCACCACGGAGGTGGGCGGCGGGGTCCACCGGATCGCCTTCGGTGACGGGCAGGCGGAGGGGGCCTGCTTCGTCGATGATGTCTTCGGCGCGGGTGACCAGGAGCGCTTCGCCATCTCTGATCATTCGATGGCAGCCCGCCGAAGAGGCCGACCCCACGGGCCCCGGCACAGCCATGGCTGGTCGACCCAACCTGCGGGCCCATTTCACGGTGTTGCGCGCACCGCTGCGTAGACCCGCCTCGACCACCAGAACACCGTCCCCGAGAGTCGCGATCAACCGGTTTCGGGCCAGGAACTGGTGTTTCTGCGCCGAGATGCCGGGCGGGTATTCGCTGACCACGAGACCACTTTCGGCGATCGCGGCGAGCAAGCGGTCGTGCTGCGCCGGATACGGACGGTCGACACCGCAGGCGAGGACCGCCACGGTGGTCCCGCCGACGGCCAGCGCCGCCCGATGGGCCGCCGCGTCGATACCGAAGGCCGCCCCGGAGACGATCGTCCAGCCCCGACCTGCCAGGTCGCAGGCGATCTCACTCGCCACCTGCAACCCGTACCCGCTACTGCAACGCGAACCGACCACCGCGACGGCACGTTCCGATGCGGTGTGGAGCGAGAGTGGGCCGCGCGCCCACAACACCAGCGGGACGGCCGCCTCTCGATCACGTTCGGTGTCGAGTTGGTCGAGCCCGAGCATCCGCCAGCCGGGCCATTCCTCGTCATCGGGGGTAATGACCCGCCCGCCGAGACGAGCGATAGTGTCCAAATCCTTTGCTGCCGAGTCGATCTCACGTCGAACAGCAGTAGGACCGCGTAGAGCCGCAGGCAACTCGTGCTCGCGGACAGCACGCGCCGCCTCGCACACACCGACCGAGGCGATCAATGCCGACAGCGGTGCGCACGGCCCCTGCACCACCCGCGACAGATACACCCAGGCGAGCCTGCGATCGTCTCGATCGCCGTCCAGATCCACCACATCGCCGACCGCACGCAACTCACTCATTGCGCACCCCGCTGCCGGAAGTTCAACGACGACATCACATCCTGCACGGTGGGCAACTCCCCTTCGCGCAGATCGCAGACCGTCCAGGCGACCCGGATCGCCCGGTCGGCGCCTCGCGCCGACATGCGCCCGAGCCGTAAGGCCGCCTCGATCGGCGCGATCGATTCCCGTGGCAA
Source organism: Nocardia sp. A7 (assembly GCF_046549215.1). Taxonomy (NCBI): domain Bacteria; kingdom Bacillati; phylum Actinomycetota; class Actinomycetes; order Mycobacteriales; family Nocardiaceae; genus Nocardia; species Nocardia sp. A7. The sequence goes on from NZ_JAJPWE010000001.1 coordinate 368,739, forward strand.
CTTGAAGCGCTTGCGCAGGATGTGACCCGGCACTTCGGCATTGGTCGTCCACCCGTCCGCGCTCCACCGCTGCGCGGCGCGGGCTCGGGCCCGGGCCACCCGTTCGGCCACCGTGCTGCTGCTCTCGGCTTGTTCATCGCCGAACGTCGCACCGGCCTGCCCGTGCATCTGGACCCAGATGTCGATGCGATCGAGCAAGGGGCCCGACAGTTTGCCCAGGTAGCGCCGTCGTGCCAGCGGCGCGCAGATGCAATCCACATCACGCGCGGGCGCGCATGGACAGGGATTGGCCGCCAGCACGAGTTGGAAGCGGGCCGGGTACCGGGCGACGCCGTCGCGCCGGGCGATGCGCACTTCCCCCTCCTCGAGTGGAGTACGCAGTGCCTCCAGGACTTTGGTACCGATCTCGGCGCACTCGTCGAGAAAGAGCACCCCACGATGCGCCCGGCTCACCGCGCCGGGACGAGCCATGCCGGAACCACCGCCGATCATGGCGGTCACCGATGTCGAATGATGCGGTGCGACAAAGGGAGCCAGCGTGAGCAAGGGCTGCTCAGCCGAGAGCGATCCCGCCATCGAGTGGATCGCGGTCACCTCCAGGGATTCCGCCTCCGACAGCGGTGGCAGCAGCCCTGGAAGACGTTGCGCCAACATCGTTTTGCCGATCCCGGGCGGCCCGGTGAGCAGCAGGTGATGCCCGCCCGCCGCCGCGACCTCCAACGCCCAGCGCGCCTCGTCCTGGCCGACCACATCGCTGAGGTCGCCGCACGGCGTCTGCGTTCCCGGCGCGACACCGTCGGGCTCGACCAACGTGCCCTCCCCGCGCAACCACGCCACGACCGCCCGCAGACTCGTCGCCCCGAGTACCTCGATGCCCTCGACCAGTCCCGCTTCGGCAATCGCTTCGGCGGGCACGACCACCGTCGGCAGCCCGGCCGCACGCGCCGCGATCACCGCGGGCAACACCCCACGCACCCGCCGCACCCGCCCGTCCAGCGCCAACTCCCCCAGCAGCACCGTTTTCACCAGCCGCTCGCCGGGTACCGCCCCGGAGGCATCGAGCACGGAGACCGCCAGCGCAAGGTCGTAAACACTGCCCACTTTCGGCAGCGTCGCGGGCGAGAGTGCCAGGATCACCCGGCCGTCCGGCCACTTCTCCCCCGTGTTCGCCACCGCGGACCGCACCCGGTTGCGCGATTCCTGCAGCGCGGTATCGGGCAGGCCGACGAGGTTCACCGAGGGCAGACCCTGGCCGATATCGGCCTCGATCTCCACCAGCTGCCCATCGACCCCCGTCACCGCTACCGACAACGCCCGTCCCAGTGCCATCAGAAGGCCGCGGTCAGATGGTCGATGACCGGCCCGCGTCCCCGCGGGACCAGCACCGACACGACATCGAAGCGAATTCGCCGCCACGGCCCGTCCTGCTCGGCCAGCCACAGCAGGGCGAGTCGCCGGATCCGCTGCTGCTTGCTGAAGGTGACCGCCTCGGCCGGAGTTCCGAACCCGAGCCCCGACCGCGTCTTCACCTCCACGAACACGGTGACGGACGGATCCTGGACGATCAGGTCCAGCTCACCGTATCGACACCGCCAATTGCGGGCGACGATCTCCAGCCCCGCCTCGCACAGATACTGCGCGGCCAGCTTCTCCCCGTATGCGCCGAGCGCCTGTTTGTGTGCCATGAGCGAAAGCATGGCCACACCCCGTCACGCGGCTGACTCGCGCGACCTGGGCAAACAGAAAACCTGTGGATAACTTCCGCCCTGTGGACAACTACTCCGGCAGGCGCAGGTCCGGCTTCTCCAACTCCTCGATGTTCACGTCCTTGAACGTGATCACCCGCACATGCTTGACGAACCGTGCCGGGCGGTACATGTCCCACACCCACGCATCGCTCATCCGCACTTCGAAATACACCTCACCGTCGGCGTTCTGTGGCCGCAGTTCGACCGAATTGGCCAGGTAGAAGCGCCGTTCGGTCTCCACCACATACGAGAACTGGCCGACGATGTCCTTGTACTCGCGGTACAAGGACAGTTCCATCTCGGTTTCGTACTTCTCGAGGTCCTCAGCACTCATCGGGTGGGACGTCCTCCTGCTAGCAGCGCCGCGTTCATTGCTGACATCATCGCGCATGTGCCGTGCGAGTAGCCACTCGGCTACCTCCGGGCACCTCGAGCTCACGCACATTACGCCAGGAACGGCGGTGTTCGGTGCTGGGTCCCAGCTGCCGCAGTGCCGCGGTGTGCTCGGGCGTGTTGTAGCCCTTGTGCGCGGCGAAACCGTAGCCGGGCAGCTGCGCGTCGAGCTCGACCATCATCCGATCCCTGGTCACTTTCGCCAGGATGCTCGCCGCCGCGATACAGGCCGCGGTGCCGTCGCCGCCGATCACCGGCAGCGACGGTGCGGGCAGGCCGGGGACCTTGAATCCGTCGGTCAGGATGTAGCCGGGGGTGCGGCCCAGGCCTGCGACGGCTCGGCGCATGCCCTCGATATTGGCCACGTGGATGCCGATCGAGTCGATCTCCCAAGCGGGCACTACGACGACGCTCCAGGCCAGCGACAAACGCTGAACCACCGGGAACAGCTCCTCACGAGCCGCCTCCGTGAGTTTCTTGGAGTCGTCGAGCCCAGCGAGCTTGTCGTAGGCCTTGGGCGCCAGCAGGCACGCGGCGACCACCAACGGGCCCGCGCAGGGTCCACGCCCCGCCTCGTCGACACCGGCCACCGGCGCGAGGCCTCCGCGCACGAGCGCCGCTTCGAGCGTGCGTAGTCCGCCCGCCCGGCGCATCACCATCCGCGGCGGCCAGCTGGTCCGATCCTGCCCCACAGTTCGATTGTCCCGTCGCGTCAGTTCTCCTGGGCGTTCTGGGCCTTCACCGGGCCCAGAACGGCCATCCCCATTTGTTAGTTCTCTTGCGCGTTCTGGGTTTTTACCGGGCCCATGCGGTTGGGCGGCCAGATCTTGAACACCGTCTTGCCGCGGACATTGTCCACCGGCACCGTGCCCTGCAGATCGTCGCTGACGTGGGCGCGCGAATCAGCTGACTCGTTGCGGTTGTCGCCCATCACCCACAGATTGCCCTCGGGCACCTTCACCGGACCGAACACTCGACCCGCCGGGTAGACGGCGTTGGGGCGGTCGGTGTACCAGGGGTAATCCTTCTTGATGTACGGCTCGTCGAGCGGTTTACCGTCGACCATCACGCGGCCCTGCGGATCACAACACTGCACGGTCTGCCCGCCGACCGCGACGACCCGCTTGACCAGATCGTTCTCGTCCGGCGGGACCAGCCCGAAGTAGGAAAGGAAGTTCTGGATACCGCGCACCACGGAGTTGTCGGAGCGCACCGACTTGTAGTGCCCGTTCCACGACGGCGGTCCGACGAAGACCACGACGTCGCCGGGGCCGGGTTCGGAGCCGTAGTAGCTGATCTTCTGGACGTAGATGCGATCACCGATGAGCAGCGTGTTCTCCATCGACTGCGAGGGGATCACATACGGCCGGCCGACGAAAGTCACCATCAGCGCGGCGATCACCGCCGCGATCACCACCAGTATCGGCAACTCCTGCCAGAACGGGCGCTGCTTCTTGTCGTCGCGCTTTTTTCTGCGCCGTCCACCTTCGTCACCCGAATCGGACACCGACACCGACCCACTTTCGTCTGCCACGCCGAACAGAGTAGCCCGGCACCCTGACGTGAGTCGGGTGCCGGGCTACCTGAAGAAATCTGGTACTGCCAAGTGCTACTGCGAGATCAGCGCTTTTCCTTGATCTTGGCAGCCTTGCCGCGCAGGTCGCGCAGGTAGTACAGCTTGGCGCGACGCACGTCACCGCGGGTCACGACATCGATGTGGTCGATGTTGGGGCTGTGCACGGGGAAGGTGCGCTCGACACCGACGCCGAAGGACACCTTGCGGACCGTGAAGGTCTCGCCGATGCCGCCGCCATGACGCCGGATCACGACGCCCTTGAAGACCTGGATGCGCTCCTTCGAGCCTTCGATGACCTTCACGTGCACGTTCAGGGTGTCGCCCGGACGGAAGTCGGGGACATCGCTACGCAGCGACTTCTCGTCGACGAAATCAAGGGTGTTCATTTTCCACCTTTTCGGATTCTTTGCGTGAACAGAGGAACCTGGCGGCACTCGCGCGCTCGACCGGTTCATGCTCAGAACAGGAGTGCTCTCGAACATGACTCGTCCAAGGCAACCGGTTCATTGTGCCAGACCGGGTAGCCGCTCCCGAAATCGGGCCTACTCGTCGCCGTGCTGGTCGGACGCGGTGTTTTCCGCCGCGGAGTCGGTCCGGCGGCGCGGCAACAGATGCGGGTGCGGCAGCGGGGCGGGCGGCGCCGCGACGACGGTGCGCGCCAAAACGGCCTCGGCGGCGGTGCGTGCGTGTTCGACGTCGGGTTTGCCCGCGATCAGGTCCTGGACGAAGATCTTCGCGCGGATAACCGGTCGACGATAGCGCCGCTCGCGGGCGATGGCCCGGCTCATGGTCTTGGGTCGGTTCCCGTAGCGCCAGCGCGCCCACGGGGCACCGGGCCTGCTCAACCGCACCGCCCCCACCAGAAGGAACGGTGTGAAGAACATGCCGAACAGCCCGGTCCAGATCTTGCCCTTGGCGATCACCACCGCGGCGAGCGCCAGATTCACCACCACCGTGATCGCCACACCCACTCGCACCCCGACACCGGCCGACTCGCGGAATTCGTCGTAGTCCAGAAACGTCGCGGGCTGCACGCCGAGCAGGAGTAGCCCGGTCACCGCGAACGCGACGAACACCGCGTCCACCGAGGTGCGGCCCTGTTCGGCCCAGTAGACGTCACGCAGATAGAAGATCAGCGCGAACTCGTCGAGCACCAGCGCGGCGCCGATCCCGAACAGGGCCGACAGCACGCTGGAGGTGACCTGGGTGCCGTCCTCGGCGGTGGCGATCAACCCGATGCCCGAGAGCAGCACCGTGATCACACCGAACACCATGTGGTGGATGTGGGTGTCGCCCGCCTTCACATTGCCCGGCCACCAACGCACATTGGCCCGGATCATGCGCACGCTGAGCCGGATCACCAGGAATCCGAGGATGAACCCCAGCAGGAAACAGAGCAGGGGCAGGCGGCCGTGCGCGATCACCTCGTGTTCAAGCCACCGTCGCATGCCGCCTGCCCTGTCGTCGAGTGCCTACTTCTTGCCGAAACCGGCCGCGCGCAGCGCGTCGGCCATCGATCCACTTGGTGCGGCAGCCGGCTTGCGCTGGTTGCCTCCGCCGTTGCCCTGTCGTGCCTGTCCCTGCTTACGAGCGGGTGCCTGGCCACCTTGTCCGCGGCCCTGACCGCGCGGCGCACCACCGCCACCACGATTGTCCCCCTGCGCGGGCTTGCCCGGCTCGTCATCGAGACGCAGAGTGAGTCCGATCCGCTGACGGGCGACGTCGACCTCGAGTACCTTCACCTTCACCACGTCACCGGACTTCACCACTTCGCGCGGATCCTTGACGAAGTTGTGCGACAGCGCGGACACGTGCACGAGACCGTCCTGGTGCACGCCGACATCGACGAACGCGCCGAACGCGGCCACATTGGTCACGACACCCTCGAGCACCATCCCCGGTTTCAGATCGGCGACCTTCTCGATGCCCGCCGCGAATTCCGCGGTCTTGAATTCCGGACGCGGGTCAAGGCCCGGCTTCTCCAGCTCGGCGATGATGTCGCTGACGGTGGGCACACCGAACTTCTCATCGGTGAAATCGCCGGGCTTCAGCGCACGCAAGGTGCTGGTGTTGCCGATGACCTCGGCCATCTCACGGCCGGTGTGCTCGAGAATGCGGCGCACGACCGGGTAGGCCTCGGGGTGCACGGCGGAGGTATCCAAAGGGTCGACGCCACCGCGGATGCGCAGGAAGCCCGCGCACTGTTCGAAAGCCTTGGGACCGAGGCGCGGCACCTCGAGCAGAGCGGTACGGCTGCGGAAGGGCCCGTTCTGATCACGGTGAGCCACAATGCTTTCCGCCACCGACCCGGACACACCCGACACGCGCGAGAGCAGCGGCACCGAGGCGGTGTTCACATCGACACCGACCGCGTTCACCGCGTCTTCGACGACCGCGCCCAGCGAACGCGCGAGCAGCGTCTCGGACACATCGTGCTGGTACTGGCCGACGCCGATCGACTTGGGATCGATCTTCACCAGTTCGGCGAGCGGGTCCTGCAGACGCCGGGCGATGGAGACCGCGCCGCGCAGCGACACGTCCATGTCGGGCAGTTCGGCCGAGGCGTAGGCCGACGCGGAGTACACCGAGGCGCCCGCTTCCGACACCACGATCTTGGTCGGCTTGTTCTCCGGGATCCGCGAGATCAGTTCCACCGCAAGCGCATCGGTTTCGCGCGAGGCGGTGCCGTTGCCGATGGCGATGAGCTCCACGTTGAACCGGGCGACGAGCGCGGCCAGCACGGCGAGGGATTTCTCGGTCTGCCCCTGCGGCTTGTGCGGGTAGATGACCTCGGTCGCGACGGCCTTACCGGTGGCGTCGACGACGGCGACCTTCACACCGGTGCGGTAACCCGGGTCGAGGCCCATGGTGGTGCGGGTACCGGCGGGCGCGGCGAGCAACAGGTCGCGCAGATTCGCGGCGAACACGTCGACCGCGTCCTTCTCCGCCGCCTGACGCAACCGCATCCTGGTGTCGATCCCCAGACTCACCTGCAGTTTGGTGCGCCAGGCCCAGCGGACCGTGTCGAGCAGCCACGAATCGGCCGGACGGCCCTTGTCTGCGATGCCGAAGGCGACCGCGATGCGGCCCTCGTAGATCGTGCGCTCGCCGGGCGCGGGCTCGTCGATGTCGGCGTCGAGATGCAGCGCGAGCATCTCCTCCTTCTCCCCGCGCAGCAGCGCCAGGATCCGGTGCGAGGGCAGTTTGTGGAAGGGCTCGCTGAACTCGAAGTAGTCGGAGAACTTGGCCCCCGCTTCCTCTTTGCCCGCGCGCACCGTCGAGGTGACCTGGCCGCGGTTCCACATCAGCTCGCGCAGCTCACCGACGAGGTCGGCGTCTTCGGCGAAGCGCTCGACGAGGATCGAGCGGGCACCGTCGAGCTGTTCGGCCGTGTAGGCCCCCGGATCGGTGTTCGGGTCGCCGATCAGCGCGTCGGCCACCGGCTCGTGCCCGGCTTCGCGCGCGATCTGAGCCTTGGTGCGGCGCTTGGGCTTGTACGGCAGGTAGATGTCCTCCAGGCGCGCCTTGGTCTCGGCGAGCATGAGCTGCGAGTGCAGGGCGGGATCGAGTTTGCCCTGGCCGCGAATGGATTCGATGATCGCACCGCGCCGCTCGTCGAGCTCACGCAGATAGCCGAGCCGTTCCTCGAGCTGACGCAACTGGGCATCGTCGAGGCCGTCGGTGACTTCCTTGCGATATCGCGCGATGAACGGAACCGTCGAACCGCCGTCGAGCAGTTCGACGGCGGCGCGGACCTGGGTCTCGCGCACCCCCAGCTCATCGGCGATCCGCCTGCCTACGCTGGCGATGGTGGTCGTGCTGTCGGCGATATCGGGCGCTGTCGTCACAGCCGCAGAGACTACAGCCCTGCCCCGACACCCGATTCGAACCCAGGTCAGCGCCTCAGTCGAGAAGATCGACCGCCATCTCGCGCATCTGCGCCTTGCGGACCTTGCCGGTGACGGTCATCGGGAATTCGTCGACGATATGGACGTAGCGCGGAATCTTGTAGTGCGCCAGACGGCCGGTACAGAAGTCGCGCAGGGCGGCGGCGTCGAGTGGTGTCGCGTTGTCGCGCAACCGGATCCAGACCATGAGCTCCTCCCCGTATCTGTCGTCGGGTACGCCGATGACCTGGGCGTCGACGATGTCGGGGTGGGTGTAGAGGAATTCCTCGATCTCGCGGGGGTAGATGTTCTCGCCGCCGCGGATGACCATGTCCTTGATCCGGCCGGTGACCGAGAGGTAGCCGTCGGCGTCCATGACGCCGATGTCGCCGGTGTGCATCCAGCGCGCCGCGTCGATGGACTCGGCGGTCTTGTCGGGCTGCTTCCAGTAGCCGAGCATCACCGAGTAGCCGCGGGTGCACAGTTCGCCGGGCTCGCCTCGGCGCAGCGTGCGCCCGCTGACCGGGTCGACCACCTTGACCTCGAGGTGCGGGCCGACACGTCCGACGGTGGCGGTGCGGCGCTCGATGCTGTCGTCGCGACGGGTCTGGGTGGAGACGGGGCTGGTCTCGGTCATGCCGTAGCAGATCGCCACCTCACTCATCCCGAGCCGATCGATCACCCGCTTCATCACCTCGACCGGGCACGGTGAGCCCGCCATGATGCCGGTGCGCAGGCTCGACAGGTCGTGGTCGACGCCGGAGTCGAGCTCGGCCAGCATCGCGATGAACATGGTCGGCACGCCGTAGAGCGAGGTGCAACGCTGCGCGGCGACGGCGGCCAGGGTCGCGGCCGGATCGAAGGACGGTGCCGGAATCACCACGGCCGCACCGTGTGAGGTGGCCGCGAGATTGCCCATCACCATGCCGAAGCAGTGGTAGTAGGGAACCGGTAGGCAGATGCGGTCTACCTCGGTGTATCCGCAGAGCTCGCCGACGAAGAACCCGTTGTTGAGGATGTTGTGATGGCTCAACGTCGCACCCTTTGGGAAACCTGTTGTGCCCGAGGTGTATTGGATATTGATCGGGTCGTCGGCCGACAGCGTCTCGGCGATCGCGGCGAGCAGTTCGTCGTCCGGCGCGGTCGCGGCCACCTGCTGCCACTGCGCGGTGCCGAGGATCAGGACCTGTTCCAGGGCGGGACAGTTCGGCCGGACCTGCTCGATCATCGCCACGTAGTCGGAGGTCTTGAATTCCGGTGCGGCGATCAGCATGCGCACCCCGGCCTGACCGAGGACGTATTCGAGTTCGCTGGTCCGGTAGGCGGGGTTGATGGTGACCAGGATCGCGCCGATCTTCGTGGTGGCGTACTGCACGAGAAACCATTCCGCGCAGTTGGGCGCCCAGATGCCGACCCGATCACCGGGGTCGATGCCATGGGCGGCGAGGCCGGTCGCGACGGCGTCGACAGCGGCGCCCAGCTCGCGATAGGTCCAGCGGCGTCCCGTCGGGCAGTCGACGAGCGCGTCGCGCGTCGGGTGGGCGGCGACGGTGCGGTCGAGGTCGGCGCCGATGGTGTCACCGAGCAGCGCGGTGTCGGCCGGACCACAGGTGTAGCTGAGTTCGGTCATCGCCGGGTCTCCTTGCCGCGCAGCAGGAATCGCTGCACCTTGCCGCTCGGTGTCTTGGGTAGCTCGGCCACGAAGTGGACCGTTCGCGGATAGGCGTGGGCGGCGAACTCGTCCTTGACAAGCTGCTGTAGTTCGGCGGCCAGTTCGGCGCTGCCCTCGCCGTCGCCACGGGTCACCACGAAGGCCTCGAGCACTTCACCGCGCAGTTCGTCGGGCATCCCGACCACGGCGGCCTCGGCGACCTGATCGTGCAGGACCAGCACGCTCTCCACCTCGAACGGGCCGATCCGGTAGCCGGCCATGATGATCACATCGTCGTCGCGGGAGCTGAAGCGGAAACAGCCGTCGGGGTCGCGGGCACCGACATCACCGGTCAGATACCAGCGTCCGTCGGCGGTGAATCGGCTCGCGGTGCGCTCCGGATCGTCGAGATAGCCGAGGAACCAGAGCAGCGGGCTGCGCTCGGCGTCGATGGCGACCCGGCCGATCGCACCGGGCGCCGCCTCGATGTCGGCGTCCTCGGCCAGCACCGCGCAGGACCACCCGGGCAGCTGCCTGCCCATCGAACCGACCGGAACGGCGGCATCGAGATCGGGCTGCCACGCGTGGCAGATGACCATGCCGTGCTCGGTCTGGCCGTAGTGGTCACGCACCGCCACCCCGAGTGTCCGCTGCGACCAGGCCACCACATCGGGGGTCAACGGTTCGCCCGCCGACGACGCCCTGCGCAGGGCGAATCCGTCCGGAACCGGACCGCCGTCGGCGCGCAACGCCCGGTAGACGGTCGGCGCGGCGGCGAAGTTGGTGACGCCGAAGCGCTGCAACACTTCCCAGGTGAGCGTCGGCGAGAAGCCCGCGTGCAGCAGCAGACTGCGCACGCCGGTGGCCAGCGGCGCCAGGATCGCGTAGTAGAGGCCGTACGCCCAACCCGGATCGGCCGCGTTCCAGTAGACGTCGTCGGGGCGCACGTCCAGTGCGAATTCCTGGTAGGCGTGGAACGACGCCAGCGCGCGCACCGGGATCGGCACGCCCTTGGGGGTGCCGGTGGTGCCGCTGGTGAACAACTGGACCAGCAGGCCGTCACCACCGACCACCACCGGCGTCGCGCGGGGATCGTCGGGCCGGTGCCCGTCGAGCAGATCGTCGAAGCGCAGCGCTGCGGGAATCTCGGCGTCGCCGACAACGATCGTTCGGTACTCGGTCGCCGCGAGTTTCGACGCCTGGTCGGCGTCGGCGACAACGACTTTCGTGTGGCTCACCGTCAGCCGGAACTCGATCGCCGGTGGCGCGAACGCGGTGAACAACGGCACGTGCACCGCGCCGCGGCGCCAGATGCCGAGCAGCGACACCACGAGCTCGGCGGACTTCGCCATCAATGTCGCCACGCGGTCGCCGGGTTCGACGCCGAGTTCGGCCAGCGCGGCGGCGAACCGGGCGGAGCGCTCCCGCAGCTCACCGTAGGTGAGCTCGTGCACGCGCAAGTCGGACTCGACCACCGTGAACGCGATCTGCCCGGCCGGATGCCGATCGCAGAGCAGATCGGCCACGCAGGCCTCGGGTCCGTCGTAGTGGTCGAGCAGGTCGCGCACCCGCGCATCCAGATCGGTCGTCATCGCAGCTTCTCCTCACACCCCGGGTATCGGTCACCGGCTCTGCCCTAGAATGTGGCATAGCTCACGTCCACCACTACCCCCGAAAAGGGGTGATCCATGACTTCGGTGTTGCGCCCGCGCGACGGTGACGCGCTGCGTGCCGAGATCCGCTGGGTGGCGGGCCGGGCGAGCGTCCCGGTGGTGTTCGGCGGCGCGGTGGACGAGGACACCCTGCTGCTCACCGAGTTCTTCGGCACGATCACCACCGGTTTGCGTGGGCTGTCGGTGCTGCGCGCCTCCGGGCTCGGCGGGCAGGCGATGGAGTACCGCAGGCCCGCGAGGGTGACCGACTACCAGGGTTCGTCCGCCATCACCCACCACTACGACGCCGCGGTCGTCGGCGAAGGGCTGCGGTCGGTGATGGCTGTGCCGGTCCTGGTCGCCGACCGACCGCGCGCCGTGCTCTACGCGGCCACTCGTGGCGCGGATGCCCTCGGCGACCGCACCGCCGAGGTGATCCTGCGGGCAGGTAGGCGGCTGGCCGCCGAGATCGCCGTCCGCGACGAAGTGGACCGGCGGATCCGGCTGCTCGACCTCGCGACACCGCTGCCGAGGGCCACGCCCGCGGCGGCAGAGGAGTTACGGGAACTGCACGCCGAACTCCGCGCCATCGCGGCCGCGACCGACGAGCCCGGGCTACGCGACCGGATTTCCGGGGTGTGCGAACGGCTCACCGGGGTGCTGACCGGCGAGCCCGTGGGCGATGCGCCGCGGTTGTCGCGACGTGAGCTCGATGTGCTCGCCCAGATCGCGCTCGGCTGCACGAATCAGGAAGTGGCGCTGCGCCTCTCGCTCGGCGCCGAAACCGTCAAGAGTTACCTGCGGCAGGCGATGAGCAAGCTCGACGCGGGCACCAGGCACGAGGCCGTGGTGCGAGCACGTCGGCACGGGCTGCTGCCCTGATCTGCTGTGCCACGAGCCGTTCGACGCCGACGTCAAATATGGGATATATCACTCTCATTCGCCTGTCGTGACAGTCCCGATGCCCCTGCGCGGACCATCGGGCAGGCTACGTCTCGCCCTCGCGGATATGCGACCTTCTACATCGAAGGTCGCATGCCGTGGTGCCACCGCGACCGATCGGCAAGGGGCACACTGCTTGTACTGGGAACATCGGCACCCGCCGGTTCTGCCCGATCACGTTCGGCACGATCGCGCGGACAAGCACTGGCGCACAGCACATTCCGTATGGAACCAGCAATCCTCACTTTGGACGTTCACACAACGAATGGCCCTTATGGATACCCAAATGTCTTTGGCGGAAAACAATCTCGGCGCCTATTCGGCCCGGTACCGTCGGTCCGATGACGGAGCCTTTTCAGCTGGCCGGCCTCTCACTGGACTGTGACGACCCCGAGTCCCTCGCCCGCTTCTACCTCGGGCTGCTCGGTGGCCGTGTCCTGTGGAACGACGCGCACAGCGTCGGGATCCGTATCCCGTCGGGACTGACCATCGCCGCGCAGCACGTGGCGGACTACTTTCCGCCGCAGTGGCCGGGCACCGCCGCGGTGCACCTCGACCTCGCCGCCGATGCCGATCTGGATCTGTGCGAACAGCACGCTCTCGCGATCGGCGCCAAACCCGCACCGGTACAACCGGATCCACGCTGGCGAGTGTTGCTCGACCCCGCAGGCCATCCGTTCTGTATCACCACCCGGGTGATCGCGGGATAGGTCAGGGCAGCAGATCGGGCCGACGCTGCGCGGTTCGTTCCAGTGACTGTTCGTGGCGCCACGCGGCTACCTTGGCGTGGTCGCCCGAGAGCAGGATCGGCGGTACGTCGAGGCCACGCCACGACACCGGCCGGGTGTAGCTGGGACCTTCGAGGAGCCCGTCGGAGAACGAATCCTCTTGGTGGGACAGCTGATTGCCGAGCACGCCGGGGATCAGGCGCACCACAGCCTCGGTCATCACCAGTACCGCGGCCTCGCCGCCGATGAGCACATAGTCGCCGATGCTCACCTCTTCGACACGCACGCGGCGGGCGGCGTCGTCGAACACGCGCTGATCGATGCCCTCGTAGCGCCCGCAGGCGAAGACGAGGTGTTTCTCGGTGGCCCAGCGCTGCGCGGTGGCCTGGGTGAACGGCACACCGGCGGGAGTGGGGACGACGAGCAGTGCGTCGTCGGGGCAGACCTCGTCCAGGGCGTCGCCCCAGACGGTGGGCTTCATGACCATGCCGGGGCCACCGCCGTAGGGCGAGTCGTCGACCGATTTGTGCACGTCCTGCGTCCAATTGCGCAGGTCGTGCACACCGATCGAGATCAGGCCCTTGTCGACGGCCTTGCCGAGCAGCGCGGTACGCAGCGGCTCGAGATACTCCGGGAAGATCGTGACGACGTCGAGTTGCACGAATTACTCCGGATCGAGCAGGCCCTCGGGCGGTGTGATGATCACCAGTCCATCGGCGAGGGAAACCGTCGGCACGATGGCGGTGACAAAGGGAATGAGAATCTCGCGACCGTCGTCGGCGGCACGCACCGACAGCAGTTCGCCCGCGGCCGAATGCAGCACCTCGGTGACCGTGCCGACGGCGGTGCCGTCGGTGAACTCGACGCGAAGGCCTTCGAGTTCGTGGTCGTAGAAGGCGTCGTCATCCTCCGAAGGCGGCAGCGAATCGCTGTCGATGACGAACAACGTGCCGCGCAGGGCGTCGGCGGCGGTGCGGTCGTCGATACCGTCGACGTACACCAGAAGTCGGCCCGAGTGCTCTCGGGCCGACTTCACGGTGTAGTCACGGGTCGCCGAGGACTTCGGCATCCTGCCGCGCAGCGTGACGCCCGGCGCGAACCGGACGTCGGGCTCGTCGGTGCGTACATCGACGACGAGTTCGCCGCGCACGCCGTGCGACTTGGCGACCCGACCTACGACGAGTTCCATCTAGGCGTCGGTATCGACCACGTCGACCCGGATCCCACGGCCGCCGATGCCGGCGACCAGGGTGCGCAGCGCGGTCGCGGTACGACCACCGCGCCCGATCACCTTGCCCAGGTCTTCAGGGTGAACGTGCACCTCGACAGTGCGTCCACGACGGCCGGTGAGCAGCTCGACACGGACGTCGTCAGGGTTGGCGACGATGCCGCGAACCAGATGTTCGACGGCATCGGCAACAACAGCAGTCATTACTCGGCAGCCTCGGTGGCGGCTTCCTCAGCGACGGCCTCTTCCTTCTTGGCGGCCTTCTTCTTCGGGGTGACGGCCTCGGTGGTGGGCGCGTTGTCAGCGGCGGCGAGCGCGGCGTTGAACAGGTCCAGCTTGGAGGTCTTCGGGGCCTTCACCTTCAGGGTGCCCTCGGTGCCCGGCAGGCCCTTGAACTTCTGCCAGTCGCCGGTGATCTCCAGCAGACGCTGCACCGACTCGGTCGGCTGCGCGCCGACGGACAGCCAGTACGCGACGCGCTCGGCGTCGATCTGGATCAGCGAAGGCTCTTCCTTCGGGTGGTACAGGCCGATGGACTCGATGGCCCGGCCGTCACGACGAGTACGGGCGTCGGCGACGACGACGCGGTACTGCGGGTTGCGGATCTTGCCGAGACGGGTGAGCCTGATCTTGACAGACATGGGGTTCAGTCTTCTTTCAGTAGTTTGGTCACCACGCGATTCAGCGACCCGCATGGTCTGCGGGTCCGGTTTCGCGCATGTGTGCGTGACCGCCGCGCGGTACGTAACCGGAGACGGGCTGACACTGTCCAGGAAGGACGAGGGTTCATTCTGCCAGACGACCAGGCGAGGCCGGAAATCGCCTCCGCTATCGCCGCGCAACGCCGATTCAGCGGTGCCCGGTAACCGGATCTGGGGTCTTCACCACCAGGCCACGCAGCACAACCCATTGTGGGTCGGTGAGCGACCGGGGGTTCACGCGGGGGTCGTCGGCGTAGACGACGAAGTCGGCCGGGGCGCCCTCTTCGATGCTGGGACGGCCGAGCCAAGTGCGCGCGTTCCAGGAGGCGGCACCAAGGGCGTCGTGGGGTGACAGGCCCGCGCCGGACAGGGCGGTGATCTCGTCGGCGATGCGGCCGTGGCGGATGGAGCCGCCCGCGTCGGTGCCGGCATAGATCGGCACGCCCGCCTCGTGGGCCTTGCCGACGGTCTCGCGGACGCGGCGGTGCAGGTCGCGCATGTGGGCGGCGTAGACCGGGAACTTCGTGGCACTGTCGGCGATGCCGGGGAAGGTGTCGATGTTGATCAGGGTGGGGACCAGGGCGGTGCCGTTGGCCACCATCAGCTCGATGGTGTCGTCGGTGATGCCGGTGCCGTGTTCGAGGCAGTCGATGCCCGCGTTGATCAGACCCGGCAGCGCGTCCTCCCCGAACACGTGCGCGGTGACCCGAGCGCCGTTCGCGTGAGCCGCGTCGATGGCCTGTTTCAGGATGTCGTCGCTCCACAGCGGCCGCAGGTCACCCACGGAACGGTCGATCCAGTCCCCCACGATCTTCACCCAGCCGTCGCCGAAGCGCGCCTGCTCGGCGACGATCTCGGGCAGGTCGCGTTCGTCGTCGAGTTCGATGCCGAGTTCGCGGATGTAGCGCTTGGGGCGGGCGATGTGGCGGCCCGCGCGGATGATCCGCGGCAACTCGGCGTGCTCGTCGATGAAACGGGTGTCGATCGGCGAACCCGCGTCGCGCAGCAGCAACGCGCCGACGTCACGTTCGGTCTCGGCCTGCTCGATCGCGCCCTCGTGGGTCTCGTCGCCGCCGCCGTAGCGGATGCCGACATGGCAGTGGGCGTCCACGAGGCCGGGCACGATCCACCCTGTGCGACACAGGGTTTCGGCTTCACGCACGGGCTCGAACGTCACGACCCCATCGACAACCCAGAGGTCGCGCTCATCGTCACCAGGCAGAACCACACCACGCAGATGCACACGAACCTCCAGACGTCGGCCAGAGAACGAACCTACCGCGCACGATCAGCACCCGCACACCGCGGAAGAACTCACCGCCGACACCTGCACCGCCGAGCGCGGGCACAAGCACGGCGCCTTCGAGCGAGCCGTCAGCCGCCTGCTGGATCATCGTCGAGAAAGACCCGCACAGCAGTGATACGCGGTCGATCCGGGGCGAAGTCGACGAACGCCACGCCGTGCGACGCGCCCACCCGCACGCTCACACTGACCGTGCGGCCAGCGGCGATCATCTTGTCCCACTCCATGTCTCGCGCGCGATCGACGAAATCCGCCACCGCGACCGGGTGCCCGGCAGGCAGCTCCACCACCGTGCGCTCGTCGAGCAGCGCCCGCACACCACCCGAGTCACCGGCCGCCGCCGCGGCGAAGAGTCGCCGAACGGTCCGCTTGCCCGACCCGCCCACACCGCGCAGCGCCCGCATCATCCCCATCGCTCCGCCTACGCCGAGCTCGGCGACCAGCTGCGGGCCGAGCTTCGCGCCCGCGAGCAATCCGGACGGCCCCGTGCGCAGCAGTCGCGCGATCATCACCCCCAGCTCCCAGTGCGCGGCGAGCCGGGCGATCCGCCAACCGTCGTCCGTCCGGACCAGGTCGTAGCGCAGATGCATCGGCACGGTGACGGTGGCGCCGGTCGACATCGTGGTCTCGATGTGCAGGTCGCGCACCACCGTGTGGCCGACGACGAGGTCGCGGTCGACGCTGAACGCGATGGAATTCGGCGCGATGAAGACGTTGTAGAAGCGCGAGATCGCGTCGGGGCCGATGTGTTCGCGGGAGCCGTACGGGTCGTGCACCGCGGCGTTGTCGGCGAACAGCCCGACCCAGGCCTCCTTGTCGTGCGCGGCCACGGCTCGCGGTGACTCCCGCACGGCCGCGAGCAGGTCCTCGGCGGTCCGGTCCAACGGCATGTACGTCCTCCATAGTCGTGATCCCCCTGCGCGATCCATGATAGAACGTGTTCTAGTTTTGCGTCGGCGATCGTGTGCGACGCCCGTTGGACAAGAGGATCTCGATGGACTGGTACACCGGGAACACCACCTACGACACGGTGCTGGCCATCGCCTTCGGCTTCGCCGCGTTCGTGATCGTCGGCGGACTGTTCGCGCAGAGCCCCTACGGCCGCTTCGCCTCGAACAAGGTCGGCTTCAATCTGAACCCCAAGCTGGGCTGGTGGCTGATGGAGCTGCCCGCGACCGTCGTGTTCGCGGTGTTCTATCTCAGCGGCCCCGACCGCTTCGAACCGGTGCCGCTGGTGCTGGCCGCCATCTGGCTGCTGCACTACGGCAATCGCGGCTGGTTCTTCCCGCTCTCCATCCGGCAGGTGCCGGGCAAGAAGAGCAGTTTCAACGTCTCGGTGGTCGCGGCGGGCGTGTTGGTGACGGCCCTGCACGGCTATCTCAACGGCGCGTTCTTCAGCAACGACTACAAGAATCAGTACGGCACCGCCTGGCTCACCGACCCGCGATTCCTGATCGGCGTGGTGGTGTACCTGTGCGGATTCGGACTGCTGGTGCGGTCCGAGGCGATCGTGCGCAATCTGCGGGACAAGAACAACCCCGGCACCGCCGAGTACCGCGTTCCGCACGGCGCGGGCTTCCGCTTCGTCAGCAGTCCGGCCTATCTCGGCGAGCTGATCGCCTGGGCCGGGTTCGCGCTGCTCACCTGGTCGCTGGCCGGTGTCGTGATCTTCCTGATCACCGCGGGCAACCTGGTGCCACGCGCCTTCGCCACCCACCGCTGGTACCGAGAGAAGTTCGCCGACTATCCGACGAACCGGAAAGCGCTGATCCCCGGCATCCTCTGAACTGATGACGAAAGCCGTGGTAGACGGTCACCTACCACGGCTTTCGTTGTACGGATCTCAGTTCTTGGGGAACTTGAACTGCGACAGGTCGATCCCCTCGAGCCCCGGCGGCAACTGGTCCAACCCGGGCGGCATGTTCGACAGATCCATGCCCGGCGGCAGCCCCGGCATCCCGGCGGGCATCCCGGGGAACCCACCGCGCGCCTTCGGCGGAGTGGGCCCGCGCCCGCCCTTCTTGCCCTTCTTACCGCCCTTTTTGTTGTTGCCTCGGCGCGCGCCCGGCATCCCCATCTGCCTGCCCATCGCGGCCATCATCTTCTTGGCTTCGAAGAACCGGTCGACGAGCTGGTTGACGTCGGAGACCTGTACGCCGGAGCCGTTCGCGATACGCAACCGCCGCGAGGCGTTGATGATCTTCGGGTTGTCCCGCTCGGCGCGCGTCATGCCGCGAATGATCGCCTGCACCCGATCGAGCTGCTTGTCGTCGACCGCGGCCAGCGCGTCCTTCATCTGACCCGCGCCCGGCAGCATCCCGAGCAGGTTGGCGATCGGACCCATCTTGCGGATGGCCAGCATCTGGTCGAGGAAGTCTTCGAGGGTGAGTTCGCCGCTGCCGATCTTGCGCGCGGTCTCCTCGGCCTGCTCGGCGTCGTAGACCTGTTCGGCCTGCTCGATGAGGGTGAGCACATCGCCCATGCCGAGGATGCGCGAGGCCATCCGGTCGGGATGGAAGACGTCGAAGTCCTCGAGCTTCTCACCGGTGGAGGCGAACATGATCGGCGCGCCGGTGACATTGCGCACCGACAGCGCCGCACCACCGCGGGCGTCACCGTCGAGCTTGGTGAGCACGACACCGGTGAAGCCGACACCGTCGCGGAAGGCCTCGGCGGTGCTGACCGCGTCCTGACCGATCATCGCGTCGAGCACGAACAGCGTCTCGTCGGGCTGCACGGCATCGCGGATGCCCGCGGCCTGGCGCATCAGCTCGGCGTCGATACCGAGGCGGCCCGCGGTATCGACGATGACCACGTCGTACTGCTTGGCCTTGGCCTCTTCGATACCGGCCGCGGCGACGGCGACCGGGTCGGCCGCGGTGATCCCGAGCGGGTTCGCGCCGCCGCCGATGGAGGTGCCGCCGTGCGGGGCGAACACGGGCACGCCCGCGCGCTCACCGACGACCTGCAGCTGGGTGACCGCGCCGGGACGCTGGAGGTCACAGGCCACCAGCAACGGCTGATGCCCCTGACCCTTGAGCCATTTGGCCAGCTTGCCCGCGAGAGTGGTCTTACCCGCACCCTGCAGGCCGGCCAGCATGATGACCGTCGGCGGGTTCTTGGCGAGGTTCAGGCGACGGGTCTCGCCGCCGAGGATCGCGACGAGTTCCTCGTTGACGATCTTGACGACCTGCTGCGCGGGATTGAGCGCGCCGGAGACCTCCGCGCCCTTGGCGCGTTCTTTGACGTTGGCGATGAAGCCGCGCACCACGGGCAGCGCGACGTCGGCCTCGAGGAGTGCGAGTCGGATCTCACGCGCGGTGGCGTCGATGTCGGCCGGTGACAGACGCCCCTTACCGCGCAGATCCTGCAGTGCACCGGTAAGCCGGTCGGACAGGGATTCGAACACCGATCGCGCTCCTGATCTGAAAGGGTCTCAGGTCGTCTGACCGAAGTCGGACGTCTCTTGCCCTCCCAGGGTAGTGGAGGTTATTCGGTATGTTGCACGTGCGGTGGCGCCGTGCGGCGCAACTCGTGCGATTCGAAGTTCACCAGGTACACCGCTTCTCTGCCGGTGAGGCCGAGTTCGCGGGAGAGCGACTCGATCCGCAGCCATTCGGAATCGGCGCTGTCGGTGTGGTGGGCGGCGGTCGAGGCGATGGTCATCGCGGCTAACGCCTGCGCACCACTGAGGGTGCGTCCCGGCAACCACGAAACCACCCACAGGTCACCACCGACGCAGCGCGCGATGTGCGCGGTCGCGTCGCTGGTCATCATCGATGCGGAAACGACTTCGATAGCCACGGATCAGCTCCCCTCGTACGAGTGACAGCCGGACCAGAGGAATGCTATAGGTGACATCTCGCCTTATCAGGCCGCGATGACACTGTGTAGCAACCTGATAGCAATCAGTGAGTAAACCGTGTCCTTACACTGTCAGGCCGCGCCGTCGGTGTCCGGCGGCGGGGCGGGAGCCGGCTGCGGAACCACCGCGAGGACGGCCTTTTCGATGCGGTCGCGCAGGGCCGGGCTGTCGGTGTCGCCCAGATCGAGGCAGAAGGCGTCGACCACCGCCGAGCCCATCGTGACCACCTTGGCCCACCGGACATTGGCGCCCGTCGCCGCGAAGGCACCCGCCAACCTGCTCAGCAAACCGATCCGATCGTCGGCGCGCAGCTCCAGAATCACCTGACCGGAGGTGCTGGTCGGTGACCAGATCAGTCGCGGTGCGGCACGCGCGTAGCGGCCCGGCCCGGTCCCGAGCGCTTCGGCTTCGCGTTTGGCCAGCACCGCGGGCAGGTCGAGCGCGCCGGAGGTGGCTCGGATGAATTCCTGACGCAACAGTCCCGCGTCCGGCGGATCGCCGAATTTCGGCATCACCACGAACGTGTTGATGGCCGAATCACCCGCTCCGCCCAGCGAGGCCGACAGCACCCGCAGCGAGTGCAGTGCCAGCACGCCCGCCGCGTCGGAGAGCAGGCCGGGCTCGTCGGGGGCGATCACTGTCACCACGTACGTGTGTTTACCGTCGCCGGGCGCGAGGGTGACGTGCACACCGCCCGCCCTGGCCTTGTCCACGAGCTCCGGGTCGATCGGTTCCGGTTGCGGCAGCGCCTCGCCCGCCATGACGAGCCGGCAGCGGCGCACCAGTTCACCGATCAGCGAGGCCTTCCAGTCGCCCCATACGCCGGGGCCGGTCGCCATCGAGTCGGCCTCGGCCAGCGCGTGCAGCAGTTCGAGCAGGCCGACGTCACCGTCGAGCGCGTCGGCTACCCGCTGCACTGTCGCCGGGTCGTCGAGGTCGCGCCGGGTCGCGGTGTCGGGCAGCAGCAGGTGGTGGCGCACGATCGCGCTGAGCGTGCGCACATCCGAGGGCCACAGGCCGAGCCTGCGGCCGATGTGGGTGGCCAGTTCGGCGCCGACGATGCTGTGGTCGCCCGTTCGGCCCTTGCCGATGTCGTGCAGCAGTGCGCCGAGGGCGAGCAGGTCGGGCCGGGCGACCCTGGTGCTCAGCCCACTCGCGTAGGCGACCGTCTCCATCAGGTGCCGATCGACGGTCCAGGTGTGCAGCGCGTCGCGTGGCGGCAGATCGCGTACCGCGCCCCATTCGGGAAAGAGCCTGCCCCACAAGCCCGTTCGATCGAGTGCCTCGACCGCGTCGATGCTGCCGCGGCCCGCACCGAGCAGCACGAGCAGATCGTTGAGTGCGTCCTTGGGCCACGGTTCGCGCAGTTCGGGCGCGTCCTCGGACAGGCGGTTGAGCGTGGTCGCCGACATCGGCAGCCCGGTCTGCGCCGACGCCGCGGCCACCCGCAGGATCAACCCGGGATCGCGTTGCGGGCGTGCGTCTCTGGCCAGCACCACCTCGCCGGAGTGCTCGACCACCCCCTCATCGAGTGGTCGGCGCACCGGCATCCGGCGCAGTCTGGCCAGGCCGCGCCGCGGGAGCGCATTGGCGGCCGTGCGCAGACCGACGTCGCACGAATAGCTCACCGTACGCGCCGAATCGGTCAGTGTCCGGGCGAGATCGAAGCGGTCGCCGATGCGCAGCGCGGCGCCGATCTCGTCGGCGTCCTGTGCGCGCAGTTGATCGCGGGCGCGACCGGCCACGCGATGCAGTTCGGTGCGCACGTCGAGGAGTCTGCGGTGCGCCGCCTTCAGGCCGCCGCCGGGGACCTCGGGGCCCAATCCCGGCATGGCGTCGGTCAATTGGGCGATCGAGAGCGCGTCGAGGAGTTGAATGTCGCGCAGGCCGCCGCGGCCGTTCTTGAGATCGGGTTCGGCGCGGTGGGCGATCTCGCCGCTGCGCTGCCAGCGTGCCGTCGTCTGGGCGATGAGGTCGTCGAAGCGCGACCGGATTCCGGTGCGCCATTCCCGGCGCACGCCACCGATCAGCAGATTGCTGAGGTCATGGTCGCCGACGATGTGGCGGGCTTCGAGCAGGCCGAGCGCGGCGATCATGTCGTCGGAGGCCACCCGTAGGGCCTGCGGCACGGTGCGCACGCTGTGGTCGAGCTTGATATGGGCGTCCCACAGGGGATACCAGAGTTGATCGGCGACCTCCGAGACCACCTTGGGATCGACGTCGTCGTGCAACAGCACCAGGTCGAGATCGGAGTAGGGCAGCATCTCGCGGCGGCCGAGTCCGCCGACCGCCACGACCGAGAGGCCGCTGTCGGCGGTGATACCGAGTTCATTGCCTTTGCTGGTGAGCCACAGTTCGAACAGGTCGACCAGGGCCTCGCGCAGCGATTCCGGATCGAGCCGTGGATTGCGGGTGCCCGCCCCGTCGAGCAGCTGCGCCCTGGCCTTGACCAGATCCGCCGCTCCGTTGTTCTGAATACCACCATTCCGCTGTGCCACAGCCCACACCACCATTTCATGCGGGCGGCCCCGCCCCGACCGGATTCTCGCCGGTGGGAGCGGGGCCGCCGCTCGATCGATTCCTCGTGCGTGCCTTACCGAATTACAGTGCGTCGCTTCCGCGTTCGCCGGTACGGACACGGATGATGGTGTCCACCGGGGTCACCCACACCTTGCCGTCACCGATCTTGCCGGTGCGCGAGGCTTCGACGATCACCTCGACGACCTTCTCGACCGACGCATCGTCCACGACGACCTCGACCCGGACCTTGGGCACGAAATCCACCGAGTACTCGGCACCGCGGTAGACCTCGGTGTGGCCCTTCTGCCGACCGTATCCCTGGACTTCGCTGACGGTCATGCCGAGCACGCCTGCCTGCTCCAGCCCGGTTTTCACATCTTCGAGCGTGAACGGTTTGACGATTGCCGTAACCAGTTTCATGTTCGTCATGCCTCCTTGACGAGTGAGCGTGCCGTGTTACCCACAGCAGCGAAATCGTAAGCGGTTTCCGCGTGCTCGGACTCGTCCAGGCCCGCCGATTCGGATTCTTCACTGGCGCGCAGGCCGATCGTGAACTTGATCGCGTACGCGATGACGGCCGTGGCGACCAGCGAGTAGGCCAAGACGACGAAAGCACCGACAGCCTGCAGCTTCAACTGCTCGACTCCACCACCGTAGAACAAGCCGGTGACGCCCGCGGGAGCTTCGCTCGCAGCGACCAGACCGACCATCAGGGTGCCGACCAGACCACCGACCAGGTGGACGCCGACCACGTCGAGCGAATCGTCGAAAC
The DNA here is from genome assembly GCF_046549215.1 of Nocardia sp. A7. Classification (NCBI taxonomy): domain Bacteria; kingdom Bacillati; phylum Actinomycetota; class Actinomycetes; order Mycobacteriales; family Nocardiaceae; genus Nocardia; species Nocardia sp. A7. The sequence goes on from NZ_JAJPWE010000001.1 coordinate 391,705, forward strand.
CGAAGCGGAACTTCAGGCCGACGGCCAGGGCGCACAGCGCACCGGCGACCACACCGATGGCCAGAGCGCCGACCACGTTCACCGAGGAACAGGCCGGGGTGATCGCGACCAGACCGGCCACGATGCCCGAGGCGGCACCGAGCGAGGTCGGGTGACCGTCGCGGATCTTCTCCACGAGCAGCCAGGCCATCATCGCGGCCGCGGTGGCGATCGTGGTGGTGAGGAAGGTGGCACCGGCGATGCCGTTGGCACCGAGCGCCGAACCGGCGTTGAAGCCGTACCAGCCGAACCACAGCAGACCGGCGCCGAGCATCACGAACGGCAGGTTGTGCGGACGGAACGGCGTCTTCGGCCAGCCCTTGCGCTTGCCGAGGACGAGGCAAAGCACCAGACCGGCGGCGCCGGCGTTGATGTGGACCGCGGTGCCACCGGCGAAGTCGATCGCCTTGAGGTTGTTGGCGATCCAGCCGCCTGCCTCGGCGGTGTAACCGTCGAAGGCGAAGACCCAGTGCGCGACGGGGAAGTAGACGACGGTGGCCCAGATTCCGGCAAATACGAGCCACGAGCCGAACTTCATGCGGTCAGCGACCGCGCCCGAGATGAGAGCGACCGTGATGATCGCGAACATGAGCTGGAAGGCGACGAAGACCGTCAGCGGGATACCCGCGGTGATCGGGGCCGTCGGGTCCTCCGGGGTCGCCGTGAACAGCGGGATGCCCGCCGAATCCGCGGCGGTGCCACCGAAGATGCTCTTCAGACCGAAGTACTGGAGAGGATCACCGATCAGATTGCTCTTGTCCTCGCCGAACGTCATCGAGAAGCCGTATAGACACCACAGGATGGTGACCAGACCCATCGCGGAGACGCTCATCATGATCATGTTCAGCACGTTCTTACCGCGGACCATGCCGCCGTAGAAGAACGCCAAACCCGGCGTCATCAACAGCACGAGTGCTGCCGACGCCAGCATCCAAGCGGTGTCACCGGTATCCGGTGTACCGATCAGTGGAAATGCCACCTTGTCTTCCTCCTCATCTCGGGCCTCGCCGATGACGGCAAAAAGGACCTGTACAGAGGGTCGCCACTCGGTGTTTCATCCGTTGAGCTGTGGTGTTTCGCCTGAGTGAACGGATAGCGCTGTTGTGTTGCGTCCACGTTTCGTGTGCTCAGCCACAGCCTGTCAGCTCACGGTGAGGTTGGTACGTAAGTGCGATTCGCCGCGAGTTCGCGCGGCGATTCACCTGCCGCGATTCCCCTGAGAACACTGATGTCAGCGGGGTGAAACAACGATGCCCGCCCGATCGCTGGATCGGACGGGCATCGCAACCGTTCGCTACGCGGTACCGCCGAGCAGGGCGTCGACGAACGCACCGGGCTCGAACGGGGCCAGATCGTCGGCGCCCTCGCCGAGACCGACGAGTTTCACCGGCACGCCGAGTTCGTGCTGCACCTGGAACACGATGCCGCCCTTGGCGGTGCCGTCGAGCTTGGTGAGGACCACGCCGGTGATGTCGACGACATCGGCGAACACCCGCGCCTGCATCAGGCCGTTCTGGCCGACGGTCGCGTCCAGGACCAACAGCACCTCGTCGACCTCGCCCTTCTTCTCCACGACCCGCTTGACCTTGCCCAGCTCGTCCATCAGGCCGGTCTTGGTGTGCAGGCGGCCCGCGGTGTCGATGAGCACCGCGTCGACGCCACCGTCGATGCCCGCGGTGACCGCGTCGAACGCGACGGCGGCCGGGTCGGCGGCCTCCTTACCGCGCACGGTCTCGGCTCCCACCCGTTCGCCCCAGGTCTGCAGCTGATCGGCGGCGGCGGCGCGGAAGGTGTCGGCGGCGCCGAGCAGCACGCGGCGGCCGTCGGCGACGAGCACGCGGGCCAGTTTGCCGGTGGTGGTGGTCTTACCGGTGCCGTTGACACCGACGACGAGCAGGATCGCGGGCTTGTCGCCGTGCGGGAGGGCATGGATGGAACGGTCGAGATCGGGGCGCAGCGCTTCGACGAGCACGTCCCGCAGGACACCACGCGCCTGTTCGGGAGTGCGCACGCTGCGCGAGGCCATCTCCTCCCGCAGCCGTTCGACGATCTTCGCGGTGCTCGCGGTGCCGATATCGGCCAGCACCAGGGTGTCCTCGATCTCTTCCCAGGAGTCCTCGTCGAGGTCACCACCGCCGAGCAGGCCGAGCAGGCTCTTGCCGACGGCGTTCTGGGAGCGGGCCAGGCGCCCGCGCAGGCGGACGAGGCGGCCGGTGGTCGGGTCGATCTCGTCGATCGCGGTGGTGGTCGCGTCGATCTCGGCGGGGGTGGTGTCGATCTCGGCGGGGGTGGTGTCGGTCGGTGCGGTGTCAGTGGGCACCGTCTCGGTCGGCACAGCGGCTGCGGTGTCGGGCTCGGCCGGGGCGACGGTGTCGAGGGTGGACGCGTCGTCGGGGACCACCACGGTCTCGTCGACGGCGACATCGCCCTCGGGCAGCGGAACGTCGGTGATGCCGCGGCGCGGGGCGTCACGCGGGATAGCGGCGTCGTCGCCGACGTGCGGTTGGCCGTCGGTGTCGGTGCGCTCTCCGACGGGCTCGGGCTTGGGCACGGTCGCCGTCGAGCCGCCCTGGCTGAAGCTGAACCCACCGGACGCGGTGTAACCACCGGAGCGGTCCGTCAACTCCTTGTCCGGCTCGGGCGGGGCCAGCGAAATCTGGCGTCGCTTGTACAGGACGAAACCCGCGACGAGCGCCACCAACAGGACGGCGGCGATCGCGGCGATCAGGATCCACGCTTGCGAACTCACCCGGCGAGTCTATTCGGGCGGGGAGTTACCGCACGTCGGCGGCGTCTGCGCGGCGGGTCGGCAACCGATTGCGGGTGTGTCGCCACATGGCGGAAAGACTACAGATTCGTTGTCCTGCGGAACTTCTGGCGCTTGCCCCATAGGATCAGCGGAGTGACCGATCGAAACGTGCTTGGGGGGCCGCTGGAAGAGTGCGGCGCCGATCCTCTCACGGGCTTCTACCGGGACGGCTGCTGCAGCACCGGTCCGGAGGATCTCGGCAGCCACACCGTGTGCACCGTCGTGACGGCGGAATTCCTGGAGCATCAGGCCTCCATCGGCAACGACCTCAGTACCCCCCGCCCAGAGAACAATTTCCCAGGCCTGCAACCGGGCGACCGCTGGTGTGTAGTAGCGGTCCGCTGGTTGCACGCCCACGAGGACGGCGTAGCCGCACCCGTGGTGCTGGCCGCAACCCACGAGAACGCGCTGGAGGTCATCTCGATGGACATCCTGCGCAAGTACGCCGTCGATGTGCCGGACGACGTCAGCGACCTGTTGTGAAGGGCCGCGCCGCGTTCCGCCTGCGGTGGGCCTTCTGTCGGCAGGCCGCCGAGCAGTAGCGGGCGGGCCTGCCGGTGGTGGAGCGACCGAGTCGACCGCCGCAGACGGGGCACGTCGGCGGAGTTTCGTTACCTTCTCCCATTTCGTTACGGTCAATTTGTGGGAGTTCCGTGACGAGGGGCGGGTGGGTTCGCAGGGCGTCGAGGATGAGGACCACGGCCGGGGCCAACGGATCGTCCGCACGTCGATGCCGTTGGATGGCAACGCATCCCGTGAAGATGTCGAGTACGTCCGTGACCACCACATCGGGGCGAACCGCGCCATGATGTTGCGCTGAGGCGAGCAGCGCGCCGAGGGCACGGTGGAAGCGGTTGCCCGCGCCGCGGAGCAGGGCTCGGGGCCAGCCGTCGTCGGATTGCACCAGGTCACAGAGATCCTTGTTGCCCGGCGTCGTGATGATGACGTGGGTGCACAGGGCGAAGAAGGCCGCGCCCGGGTCCGAATCGGTGAGGTGTTGGGTGGCCAGCGCGGCCAGTCGATCGACGCGCTGTTGCATAACCGCTTCCAGCAGATCGGTTTTCGTGGGGAAATGCCGGTGGACGGTGCCCGCCCCGACACCGGCGCGGCGGGCCACTTCGGCCAGCGAGACGGTGGTGCCACGCTCGGCGAGTGCGCGCTGGGCTGCGGCCAGGATCAGCGCGCGGTTGCGTCGCGCGTCGGCCCGGATCGCTGGTTCCACACCGTTGTCGACCGTCATTTCGTTACGCCTTCCCTGCACCGGACCTGGCCAACCGGGTGAGCCCGGCCGTAACGTCCGGAATACGGGTCAGCCGACCCGATTGTAGGCACACGATCGACCACGAACGGCACTCCTCCGCGATGACTTCAGCACTCCCCGTCCTGATCACCTGCGCGACCGGCAAGCAGGGTGGCGCGACCGCCCGCCGATTGCTCACCGACGGACATCGGGTCCGCGCTCTGGTGCGCGACCCCGACTCCCCCGCCGCCCACGCACTCACCACCGCCGGTGCGGAATTGACTGTCGGCGACTTCGACGATCCCTCGTCCCTGCGTGCCGCGGCGACCGGCACCCGCGCCGTATTCCTCGTTCCCCCAGCCGATTACAGCGCGCAGGGGTGGGGTGAGGGAGCCGAAGCCAGGCGCGGCACCGCCATGATCGACGCGGCCCGCGCCGTCGGCGTCGAACAGATCGTCTTCACCGGCGTCGCCACGATGGGCGACGCGCAGTCGTGGGGCCAGCAGGGCAAACGCCAGATCGAAGAGGCCATGGCGGCATCAGGTCTGCGCTACACCGTGTTGCGCCCCGTCCGATTCATGGAGAACTACCTGCTGCACGGCTCCCCCGTCGACGGCATCCGCGCAGGTGGCGAACACCCGCACATGTTCCCCGCCGATCGCCCGCTCCAGATGATCGCTCTCGACGACATCGCCGTTTTCGCCGCTCTGGCTTTCGCCGACCCCGAATCCTGGCATGCCCGCACTCTCGAACTGGCGGGCGACGCCATCACCCCCGTCGACGCGGCTGCCACGATCAGCGCCGCCATCGGCCACCCCGTCCACTACCGCGAGGTCACCGAGGAAGAAGCCGACGCGATCGGACCCCAACTCGGCGACACCTGGCGCCTGATCCGCGAAACCGGCGGCTGGCACGCCGACCTCTCCGCCCTGCGTGCCCTACACCCCGAGCTGACCTCCCTGCGCGACTGGCTCGCACGCGGCGGCACGCAACGAATCCTCGACCGACTCGGCGCCACCGCCCCGGCCCGCTGACTCCTTCGCGAGTCAGCACAGCGGCTTTCGGCTACGCCGAGGCCGGTACCGGGTCGGGGTCGGTGACCTCGGCTCGGTTGAGGCGCTGGGAGATCACCTGGGTGATGCCGTCGCCGCGCATGCTCACGCCGTAGAGGGCATCGGCGATCTCCATGGTCGGCTTCTGGTGGGTGATGACGATCAACTGGCTCTTCTCGCGCAGCTGCTCGAACAATCCGATGAGTCGGCGCAGGTTGGTGTCGTCCAGGGCGGCTTCGACCTCGTCCATCACATAGAACGGGGAGGGGCGGGCACGGAAGATCGCGACCAGCAAAGCGACCGCGGTGAGCGACTTCTCACCACCGGAGAGCAGCGAGAGGCGTTTGACCTTCTTGCCGGGTGGGCGGGCCTCGACCTCGATGCCGGTGGTGAGCATGTCCGACGGGTCGGTGAGCACCAGCTTGCCCTCGCCGCCGGGGAACAGTTTCCCGAAGACGCCGACGAATTCGCGTTCCACGTCGGCGTAGGCCTCGGTGAACACCTGGAGGATGCGGGCATCGACCTCGGCGACCACGTCGAGGAGGTCCTTGCGCGCGTTCTTCACGTCCTCGAGCTGGGTGGCGAGGAAGGTGTAGCGCTCCTCCAGTGCCGCGAACTCTTCCAGCGCAAGGGGATTCACCTTGCCGAGGGTGGTGAGATCCTTCTCGGCACGTTTGGCGCGGCGCTCCTGGGTGGGCCGGTCGTACGGCATCGGCTGCGGCGCGCTGACCTGCTCGCCGCGCTCCTTGGCCTCCTCGTACTCGTGCAACTCCAGCGCCGACGGCGGCAACGGCACATCGGGCCCGTATTCGGCGACGAGGTCGGCCAGCGCGATGCCGAACTGTTCGGAGATGGTGGTCTCGAGCTGTTCGATGCGCAGGGCCGCTTGGGCTTTGGCGACTTCGTCGCGGTGCACGGCGTCGGTGAGCTGGGCCAGCTGCGTGTTCAGTGCCCGCGCGCGTTCCTTCACCTGTTCCAGCCCGGCCGCGCATTCCCCACGGCGACGGACCAATTCGTCGCGCCGTGCCGCGGCGGTGGCCACGACCTGCTCTAGCTCGTGTTTGATCTTGGCACCCGACTCGGCGACCGCCGCGGCCACAGCAGCAGCCTGGCGCCGCGCAGCCTGCGCACGTTCCGCGCGCGCCCTGGCCTCCCGCTCGCCACGGGCCGCCCTGCGCAGCGAATCCGCTTTGCCACGAACAGATTCCGCACGCTCCTCCGAAGTACGCACGGACAGTCGCGCTTCGACCTCCATGGTCCGAGCTTCGGCCAGCGCGGCGGCGGCTTCCTCACGCGCGTAGCCCGCGGTCTCCGTGCTCGCGGCACCGAAACTGTCATCGCTGCCGTCGTGTTCGATCTCGGCGTGCCGCAGCCGGTCCTCGAGCTCGGCGAGGGAGGCGAGTGACTTCTCCCGTGCCGCTTCGGCTTCCGCGCGCTGGGTGGCCAGCCGCTCCCCTTCGGTCTGTGCCGCGCGCGCACTCTGCCCCACGCGTGCGAGGCGGTCGTAGATCGCGAGCAGTGCCTGATCGGATTCGTGCAGCGCCATCAGCGCGTGGTCAGCGGCGTCTTTTCGGTCGGACTGTTCGGCGAGCGCGCCGGCCAGCGCCGCTTCCAGCTCCTCGGCCCGACGTTGCGCGGCCGCCAATTCCGCGGTGGCCGCGTCGATGTCGGCTTGGACCTCGAGCTGACTCGGCATCCGCTCCGAACCGCCGACGATCCAGCCCGCGCCGGCCAGATCACCCGCACGGGTGACCACGCGCAGTTGCGGGCGCACCGAGACGAGCTCGGTGGCGACAGCCAGATCGTCCACGACCACGACGCCTGCGGTGAGCGCGGCCAAGGCCGGTCGCACCCGGTCGTCACCGTCGAGCACATCGGCGAGCCACTGCGCACCGGCGGGCAGCTCACCCCGACCACTCGGAATCGTTGCCTCGGTGGCGAAGACGAACGCCACCCGACCACCGTCACCGCTGCGCAATTCCCGGACAGCCGAGTCGGCGGTGGTCGCGGTGTCGGCGGTGATGGCATCGGCGAGCGGCCCCAGCAGTGCGGCGACGGCGGCCTCGAACCCGGGCTGCACACGCAACAGCCCGGACAGCCGTTCGCCGAGCCCGCTCACCCCGTGTTCGAGCAGCCAGGCAGCGCCGTCTTTACGCGCCAGGTTCATACCGAGCGCTTCGATCCGAGCACCGAGCCGGGCGACGAGCTTGCTCGCCTCACGGTCCAGCTCACGCAGTTCCCGCACCCGCTCATCGGCGAGTCCCTGGGCGGCGACGGCGTGTTCGTGCTGGGCGTCCAGGCCCTTCTCGCCCGCGTCGAGCTCGCCGAGTTCGTCCTGCACCGAGTCGTACTCGACCTGCGCGGTCTCGCCACGGTGCCTGGCGTCGGCGATGGCCACCGACAGTCGCGCGATCTCGGTGTCCACGGACTGCGCGCGGGTGCGCAGAGTGTCGACCTGACCGGACAGCCGCGCCAGCCCTTCACGACGGTCGGCGATCGCCCGCACGGCGGCCAGGTGGGCCTGTTCGGCGGCCTTGGCCGCGTGTTCGCGGTCCGCGAGGGCTTCGCGCGCCGCTTCGAGTGTTTCGGTGGCCATGTCGACCGCGTATCGCAGCTCGGCTTCTTCGGCTTCGACCCGGTCGGCTTCGGCTTCGAGCTGGTCGGGATCGCGGCCGGTGCCGACCGGTGCCTCGGTGTGCAGGTGCCTGGCCCGGTCACTGGCGATCCGGATGGTGGCGTTCACTCGTTCGGCCAGCGCCGAGAGCTGGAACCAGGTCTGCGCGGCGGCTTCGGCCGCCGGGCTCAGCCGCGACAGCTGGAACTCCTGCTGCGCGAGTGCGGCATTGGCGGCGTCGAGTTCGGTCTGCACGGTGATCTGCTTTTCGCGGGCGTATGCCTCTTTGCTGAGCTGGGATTCCAGCTCGCCGCGGCGGGTCACCAGGTCGTCGGCGGCCAGCCGCAGCCGGGCGTCGCGCAGATCGGCCTGCACGGTCTGCGCGCGGCGGGCGACCTCGGCCTGCCGGCTGAGCGGCTTGAGCTGGCGGCGCAGTTCGGTGGTGAGGTCGGTGAGCCGGGCGAGGTTGGCCTGCATCGCGTCGAGCTTGCGGACCGCTTTCTCCTTGCGCCTGCGGTGCTTGAGCACGCCCGCGGCTTCTTCGACGAACGCGCGCCGATCCTCCGGCCGCGATTCCAGGATCGCCGACAGCCTGCCCTGACCCACGATGACGTGCATCTCGCGCCCGATACCGGAGTCCGACAGCAGTTCCTGCACATCCATCAGTCGACACGTACTGCCGTTGATCTCGTACTCGCCCGCGCCGTCGCGGAACATGCGCCGGGTGATCGACACCTCGGCATAGTCGATGGGTAGCGCGCCGTCGGAGTTGTCGATGGTCAAGGTCACCTCGGCGCGCCCGAGCGGGGCCCGTCCGACGGTTCCGGCGAAGATGACGTCCTGCATCTTCCCGCCCCGCAACGCCTTGGCACCCTGCTCGCCCATCACCCAGGACAGCGCGTCCACGACATTGGACTTACCCGACCCGTTCGGACCGACAACGCAGGTGATGCCCGGTTCGAAGCGCAAAGTGGTCGCAGACGCGAAGGACTTGAACCCCTTCAACGTCAAGCTCTTCAAATGCACTACAAAGGACCCTTCCTGCGCGCGAGCAACCATGCTAGCTCCTCCGCCTCCCCGGGACTCAGGCCAGACCCAGGCGCGTGGGGCTTTACCGCAGGCGAGCGGCGGTCATCTCGATAGCCGAGTCTGCCCGTGCCCGACGAGTTACCGATGTTCTTACCTCGGCATGTCGGCCACAGCGCAGGCAATTCACGGTTGCTGCGGGTCTATGGGCTTCGCGTGTGGGTCGAGGTGCTTCATCTGTTTCTGCAGCTGACGGATATGGGTCTGGGTGCCGGGCGTGGCTTCCCAGCCGGTGATCACGCGGAAGACCAGGACCGCGCCCCACGGGCCGATCACCCACATCGGCCAGAAGTAGGTGAGCTCCCCCGCGGTCAACGAGATCAGACCCCAGATGACCAGCACGATCACGCTGACGCCGAGCCAGCTACCCGCCTCGATGCGCTGCCAGATCGGGAACCGCGTACCGGCCTGGCGCTCGACGGGGGCCGCGTTCTGTTGCTGCTGCGGCAGGTCGGACAGGACCACGGCGAGTTCGTCGCGCGTGGTGGTGGCGTAGACCTTGGCCACGCGCAGATCGTATTCGCCCAGATCGAGCCTGCCGTCGGCCAGATGCGTGCCCAACTGGGCGACGATCGCATTGCGTTCGGCGTCGGACGCGCGGGTACCCGGTGTGATGTCCATGCCGATGTCCTCTCGGTCACATCCACGATGGAGTGCTGGTTTCCAGCGTCCACCCTCCACAGTGCGATGTCAACCGCTCACCCGCGGTCAGAGGATGGCGAACGCCACCACGAGACCCAGCGCGAAGTGCGCGGCGGCGACGACGAGGACCTCGGGGGTGTAGGTCTCGGCGTGCAGCGTGCGGCCGATATCGATGCCGGTGACCTTCTCGATCACGCGCACCGAGATCACCTGCGCGATGATGCCGACCAGGCCGTACACGATCGCCGCGATCAGCCCTTCCGACAGCTTGCCGCTGCCGCCGGTGGCCAGGATCGCGAACACGACGATGAACGCCATGCTGATCATCCCGGCCGCGGAGACGATGATCGCGTTCGGCTTGCCCGCCACCACCAGGTCGCGCAGCTTGCCGGGCGTGGTGAGGTCGATGGCGAAGAAGCCGATCAGCATGAGGACGAGGCCGATCAGGCAGTACAGGATGATGGCGCCGACGCCTTCACCGAGCGCACTCCAATAACCCGATTCCAGGGCGAGGGCGGTCATCGTGGTCCTTTCGAACAATGTTGTGAGGTCATGGGTGTCAGTCGACGATGCGGTGCGGCACGAACGCGGCGCCGTCATCGGTGATCAGGCCTGCGGTCTCGCGAATGCCGAGCCCCGCCGCGGTGTCACCGACGACCCAGGCGCCGAGCACCGGACGCATGCCGTCGAATTCCGGTAGCGGGTCGAGCAATTGGTAGACGAAACCCTCGGCGCCGTAGACGCCGCCGGTCGCGGTCTCCATGCCGGGGCCGACGATGGTCATGTTCGCGCCCTCGCGGCCGAGCTTGGGTTTGCGAATGTATTCGGTGAGCTCGTGCGGGTTGTCGAGGTAGGCGGGCAACAGGTTCGGGTGGCCGGGATACATCTCCCACAGGACCGCCAGGATCGCCTTGTTGCTCAGCAGCGTGGTCCACAGCGGTTCGACCCACGCGGTGGCGGGCAGACTGCCGACGACGCGCTTGCCGAAGTCGTCGTCGAGGATCCACTCCCACGGATACAGCTTGAAGATCGCCTCGATCGGCGCTTCGGCCAGGTCGACGAACCGGTTCAGTTCGGTGTCGAAACCGACCTCCTCGATCGGCAGCGCCACCGTGTCGAAACCGGCTTCGGCCGCCGTCTCCTGCATGTAGGCGGTGGTCACGTTGTCCTCGCCGGTCGCGTCGGCGCCCGACCAGGTGAAGTGCAGTTCGGTGCCGGGCAGTACGCCGCGCAGTTCGGTCCAGCGCTCCACCAGTTTCTCGTGCAGCGAATTCCATTGGTCGCCACCGGGATACATCTGCTGCAGCCAGTGCCACTGGATGATCGCGGCCTCGAGCAGCGAGGTGGGCGTGTCGGCGTTGTACTCCAGGAGCTTGGCCGGGCGGCGCGCGTCGTAGCGCAGATCGAAGCGGCCGTACACGTAAGGGTCACTGCGACGCCAGGATTCGGCGATCGGACCCCAAGTCCATTCCGGCAGACCGAAATCGGCGAAGCGCTCGGTGAGCACCACGTGTTCGGCGGCGTGCAGGCACATCGACTGCAGCAGTTCCACATCGGCTTCCAGCGCGAGGATCTCGTCCATCGAGAACTCGTAGTGCACCGATTCGTCCCAGTACGGCCGCGGCTGACCGCTGGCGTCGCGTCCCGGCGCGCCGTAGACCAGACCCTGCTTCTCGACGATCTGCTGCCAGTCCTGACGTGGCGTGCTCGTGGTGCGCCGCATCTACGATCCGCTCCCGCCGGTCGACTTGCTGCCGAGTCCGCCGCGCTGCACCGTGGTGCCGCTCTTGGTCGTGATCTGGGCATTGCGCGGTTTCACCGAGGTGCCGCCCGTCGGTGGCTTGCCGATCGTCGGTGTGCCGCCGTAGTGGTAGCGGTACTGCGGCCAGCCCAGGATCAGCAGCCCGCCGACGTGGCCCCCGCCGGTGCCCTCACTGCGGAAATTGGTCTTGCCGTCGCCGCAGTTCTCATCGGGGACAACGACTTCCTGGCCCTTCTCGTCGATCTGCACACACGAGGCGGTCACCTTGTCGGGCGCGGTGATCGCGCGGTAGGTGAGGTAGCCGCCACCGACCAGCGCGGCGACGCCGACGATGGCGACACCGCCGATCATCACGCGTTTACGGTTGCGCCGCTTCTCCTCTGCCGCCGCGGCCGACGCCCGCTCGGCCTCCTCGGCTTGCCTGCGGGACTTGTCCCTGGCGCGCGCCTCGCCGACGGTGGGCGGACGCGGCTGGGTGACGCCGGGTTCCTGCCTGGCCATCCGACCGGGACGCGGCTCGCCGACGGGATGCCCACCCGAACCGAAAACGGGTGGTGTCGGCGGTTGTTCTGGTTGATCGGGCGGGCCAGGGTTCTGTGTGCTCACCGCTGCCGCCCCCTAGCCCCCGAAGTCACCACTAGCGCTCCTCGAATCCGGTCAGGTCGCCCCGCGCGGGCTCCCAGCTTTCCACCACCAGGTCTACCCGCCCGGGAGCACTCCCGGACAGACCGTGTGTCGCGTGCCCGATGGCGTGCGAGCTATCGAGTGCTTCGCCGGACCGTAGCAGTTCCAACAATTTCTCGCCCGCCGTTCGTGGCCCTTCGGCCACAACGTGGACGCGACCGTCACTGTGATTGCGCGCGTAACCGACGAGGCCGAGTTCCAGTGCGCGCGACCGTGTCCACCACCGAAAGCCAACGCCCTGCACATACCCGTGCACCCACGCGCTCAGCCGAACCGGCTCGTCGCTCATGCGTCGATGGTGAACGTCAACGTCACCTTGGTGCCCGCCTTGAGCGTGCGGCCGACGGTGCACACCTTGTCGACGGCGCGCTGCACTGTGACCAGTAGTCGTTCGCGGGCGGCCTCGTCGAGTTCGGACAGATCGAGTTCGAGGACCTCGTCGAGCTGCGGGTAGAGCTCGTTCTCGCGGTCGGCGTCGCCGGAGACGCGGATGGTGGCGTCGAACTCGTCGCCGAGGCGGCGCGACAGCGGCAGGTCCGAGCTGAGCCCCGTGCACCCGGCGAGCGCGATCTTCAGCAGCTCACCGGGGGTGAAGGCACCCGGAACACCCTGCGAGGCGATCAACACCTCGGCGCCACGGTTGCTGCGCCCGGTGTAGGCACGCGTTCCGGTGCGCTCCACCCACAGTTCGGTCGGGGCATTGGTCACGGGTGCGGTCTGCTCAGCCATATGCGTCATCCTGCCATTCACGTCGGACACGTTTCATCACCGGCAACGCCTACGCACCGGGCGAGATTCCGGCATTGTGACCCGGTCCACGCTCACTCCTGGAAGCGGTAACCCATCCCCGCCTCGGTGAGCAGATGCCGCGGGTTGGCCGGGTCGTCCTCGAGTTTGCGTCGCAACTGCGCGAGGTAGACGCGCAGGTAATGGGTCTCGGTCGCATAGGCCGGACCCCACACCTCGCGCAGTAATTCTTTGCGCCCCACCAGTTTTCCGCGGTTGCGCACCAGCATCTCGAGCATCCCCCACTCGGTCGGGGTGAGGTGCACCGGCGCGCCCTTCTTGGTGACCTTCTTGGCGACGAGGTCGACGGTGAACGAGTCGGTGACCACGACCGGATCCGCGGCGTCGGTCGCACTTGCCCCACGCCGAACTGCCGCCCGCAGCCGCGCGAGCAACTCGTCCATCCCGAACGGTTTGGTGACATAGTCGTCGGCGCCCGCGTCGAGCGCCTCGACCTTGTCGGCCGAATCGGTGCGCGCCGAGAGCACGATCACCGGCGCCGAGGTCCACCCACGCAGCCCGGCCAGCACCTCGATCCCGTCCAGATCCGGCAAGCCCAGGTCGAGAATGACGACGTCGGGATGCTTTTCGGCAGCGGCGCGCAACGCCGCGGCACCGTTGCCCGCAGTGATCACCTCGTACCCGCGCACGGACAGATTGATCCGCAACGCACGCACGATCTGCGGCTCGTCATCAACGACAAGCACCCTCACGGTCCCGCCCGGTTCGCCCGTCCCCGATGAGTTACCCATGTGCTCACTTTCCTCGCGGGTCGACTTGCGGCTCCACGGCGGGTGCGCCGGACGGCAGGTCGACGAGCATGGTCAGGCCGCCGCCAGGAGTTGGCTCGGCGTGGACGGTGCCTGCCATCGCCTCTACGAAGCCGCGGACCACCGAAAGGCCGAGGCCGACGCCGGTGGTGTTGTCTCGGTCGCCGAGGCGTTGGAAGGGTTCGAACAGTTGTTCTTCGGTGCCGGCGGGGACGCCGGGGCCGACGTCGATGACGGCGATCGACACTCGGTCGCCGTCGTGTTCGGCGGTCACCCGCACGGGGGACTCGCGGCCGGAATGGCGCAGGGCGTTGTCGATCAGGTTGGCCAGTACGCGTTCGAGCAGGCCGCTGTCGGCCAGCACGGAAACCTCACCGACCTCGACCTTCACCCGGTCCATGGCCGCCCGGCGCAGGCCTCGGGTGCCCATGCCGACGCTCACCAGCGCGCGATGGGCCGCCTCGTCCATGTACACCTGCCGCAACTGCGGCGTGACGACACCGACCGCCAGCCGTGAGGAGTCGAGCAGATTGCCGACCAGCGCGGTCAGTTGGTCGACGGATTCCTCGATCGCTTCCAGCAGTTCGCCGGTGTCCTCCGCCGAGAACTCGATGTCGTCGCTGCGCAGACTCGACACGGCCGCTTTCGCGCCTGCCAGTGGTGTGCGCAGATCGTGGCTGACCGCCGACAGCAGCGCGCGACGCAGTCGATCGGCTTCCAGCAGCGCCGCCGCCGCGCCGGCTTCCTCGGTCAACCGAGCCTGGCGCACCAACCCGACCGCCTGATTGGCGACCGCGTTGAGCACCGGCCGGTCGCTGGAGTCGATCGACCGCCCGGCCAGCAGCAGCTGACTGCGCGCGTCACCCGCTTCGATGACGGTCTCGGCATCGGCGGGTCGGGTCGGTGGCTCGGGGCCGACCGCGGCGACGATCTGATCGCCGCACCGCACGCTCACCGCACGCTGCCCATAGGTTTCGCGGACCTGCTCGAGCAGATCGGTCAGATCGGCGCCGTGCAGCACCGAACCGGCGAACATCGTCAACAGCTCCGCTTCACGAGATGCTTTGCGCGCCTGCGATGTTCGCTTCGCGGCGACATCGACCAGCGCGGCGACGGCCACCGCGACGATGAGCAGCACGACCACGGTGGCGAAGTTGTCCGGCTCGGCGATGGTGAAGCTGTAGCGCGGTGAGGTGAAGAACCAGTTCAGCAGCAGTCCCGACAGCAGCGCCGACGCCGCGGCGGGCAGCACCCCACCGAACAGCGCGACCGCGACGACACCGACGAAGAACATCGCGCTCAGCCCGCCCAGCTCCAGCCACCGGTCGAGCAACCCACCGCAGATCACACTCACCAGCACCGGCACCACGATCGCGGCCAACCACGCGGTCACCGGCCGCCGCGGACGCAGCCAATGCCTGCGCGCCCCGCGATGGGCCTCCTCATGGGTCACCATGTGCACATCGATCTTGCCCGAGCGCTGCACGACGGTGGAGCCGATGCCTTCGTCGAGCATCCGCGCCCACCGCGAGCGCCGCGAGGTGCCGAGCACCAACTGGGTGGCGTTGACCTCACGCGCGAACTCGAGCAGCGCGGTGGGCACATCATCGCCGGTCACGGTGTGCAACGACGCGTCGAGCCCGGCGGCGAGACCGCGCAGCTTGGTCAGCCGCTCGGTCGACACCCCGACCAGCCCGTCGCCGCGCACCACATGCAACACGACCAGATCCGCACTCGACTTGGACGCGATCCGCCCGGCCCGGCGCACCACCGTCTCCGACTCGGGACCACCGGTGACCGCGACGACGACCCGTTCGCGCGCCTCCCACAGCTCGGTGATCTTGTGGTCGGCCCGGTACCTGGCCAGCGCCGCGTCGACCTGATCGGCCAGCCACAGCAGCGCCAGTTCACGCAGCGCGGTGAGATTGCCGGGCCGGAAGTAGTTGCGCAGCGCCGCGTCGACCTTGTCGGCGGCGTAGACATTCCCGTGCGAAAGCCTGCGCCGCAAGGCTTCCGGCGTCAGATCGACCAGCTCCACCTGATCGGCGCCGCGCACGACCGCGTCGGGCACTGTCTCCCGCTGCTCGATGCCGGTGATCTGCTGGACCACGTCGTTGAGGCTCTCGAGGTGTTGCACGTTCACCGTGGAGATGACGTCGATACCCGCGTCCAGCAGTTGGGCCACGTCCTGCCAGCGCTTCTCGTGCACGCTGCCGGGCGCGTTCGTGTGCGCCAGTTCGTCGACCAGCACTACCGCGGGCTTGCGCGCCAAGACCGCGTCGACGTCGAGTTCGGGCAACTCGGTCCCCCGGTAGGAGACCATCTTCGGCGGAATCCGCTCGAGGCCGTCCAAGAGGTCGGCGGTCTTCTTACGCCCGTGCGTCTCCACGACGGCCGCGACCACATCACGGCCGCGTTCGGACCGCCGGTGCGCCTCGCCGAGCATGGCGTAGGTCTTGCCGACGCCTGGCGCCGCACCGAGGTAGATGCGCAGTTGTCCGCGTTTCACCGGTCCATCATCGCGTGCCGTCGCGCCGGAGTCGGCGGGCGCACCGCCAACACACCGACCGTCACCATCGGTGCGTGCGAGGTGTTCAGCCGACCGAGCACCCGGATCAACAGCAGTGATCCGACGAAACCGAAGATCACCGCAAGGGTCACAACAGACACCGCGATCTCACTTTCCGTGTCCTGGGAACCGGCAACGCCCTTCGCCTGCCGGTACCCCACTGTCTACCGCGCGAAATTCACCTGGTCTCGATCTTTACGGAGTGTTGACGGCTATCGGCCCCGCATTGACGGCATCCACACGCCTCGCGCGTCAACATTTCGCAAAAGCGGCGCCCTCCGGCGCTAAGGAGTCGTAAGGAAACCCCGTCGAGCCCGAAATCGGCGTTTCACTCACTGCGGCGCTTCACCTCGGAGCGTCGAGGAGGTTGGAAATGTCTGTCGTGGTGTTCACGGTGCTCACCGTGGCGATCTTCGCACTGCTGGGTCTGATCCAGCGGGGGGTGGAGAAGCTGTGATCGCGAACCTTGTCGGCCTCGCCCTGGCCGTTCTCGTCGCCGTGTACATGGTCGCGGCCCTGCTCTTTCCCGAGAGGTTCTAGGTGAACACGACAACCGCGGGGATCGCCTTCGTGGCGGCCCTGGTCATCACGTTGGCCCTGGTGCATGTGCCGCTCGGCGACTACATGTTCCGGGTGTACAACGGCCACAAGCACTCTCGCGCCGAACGGTTGATCTACCGCGCCATCGGCGCGAAGCCCGAGGTCGAGCAGACCTGGCCGGTCTACGCCCGCAGTGTGCTGGCGTTCTCGGCGGTCGGCATCCTGTTCCTGTTCTTCTTCCAGCTGGTCCAGGGCGCGTTGCCGCTGCATCTGAACGATCCCGGCACCGAGATGACCCCGGCGCTGGCCTGGAACACCGCGGTCAGCTTCGTCACCAACACCAACTGGCAGAACTACTCCGGGGAGTCCACCCAGGGTCACCTGGTGCAGATGGCCGGTCTGGCGGTGCAGAACTTCGTCTCCGCGGCCGTCGGCATGGCGGTGGCGGTGGCTCTGGTGCGCGGTTTCGCCCGCCGCCACACCGGCGAGCTGGGCAACTTCTGGGTCGACCTGGTGCGCGGCACCCTGCGCATCCTGCTGCCCATCGCGTTCGTCTTCGCGATCGTCCTGGTCGCGGGCGGTGTGATCCAGAACTTCCACCTGCACGACCAGGTCGCGCACACCGTCGGCGGCGCTCAGCAGACCCTGACCGGCGGACCGGTGGCCAGCCAGGAAGTGATCAAGGAACTCGGCACCAACGGCGGCGGCTTCTATAACGCCAACTCGGCGCACCCCTTCGAGAACGCGTCGACCTGGACGAACTTCTTGGAGATCTTCCTGCTCCTGGTGATCGCGTTCTCGCTGCCGCGCACGTTCGGCCGGATGGTCGGGAGCACCAAGCAGGGTTACGCGATCGTCGCGGTGATGGGCACGATCGCCCTCACCAGCATCGCACTGACCAACTTCTTCCAGCTGCGACACCACGGCACGGTGCCGACCGCGATCGGCGCGTCGATGGAAGGGGTGGAAACCCGCTTCGGCGTGGCGGATTCGGCCACCTTCGCCGGCGCGACCACCCTCACCTCCACCGGTGCGGTGAACTCGTTCCACGATTCCTACACCAGCCTCGGCGGCATGATGACGATGTTCAACATGCAGCTCGGCGAGGTGGCGCCGGGCGGTGTCGGCTCCGGTCTCTACGGCATGCTGATCCTCGCGGTGATCACGGTTTTCGTGGCCGGTCTGATGGTCGGTCGCACGCCCGAGTACCTCGGCAAGAAGATCACGCCGCGCGAGATCAAGCTGGCCGCTTCCTATTTCCTGGTGAGTCCGCTGATCGTGCTGATCGGCACCTCCGTCGCGATGGCGCTGCCCGGTCAACGGGCGAGCATGCTCAACTCCGGCCCGCACGGACTCTCGGAAGTGTTGTACGCCTTCACTTCCGCCGCCAACAACAACGGCTCCGCCTTCGCCGGTCTCACCGGCAACACCGAGTGGTTCAACACCGCGCTCGGCCTGGCGATGGTGTTCGGGCGGTTCCTGCCGATCATCTTCGTGCTGGCCCTGGCCGGGTCCCTGGCCGCACAGGGCACCACTCCCGCGTCGATCGGCACGCTGCCGACGCACCGGCCGCAGTTCGTCGGCATGGTCGTCGGTGTGACGGTGATCCTGGTCGCGCTCACCTTCCTGCCCGCTCTCGCACTCGGGCCGCTCGCCGAAGGAATCCACTGACAATGAACAGTCCAACCCTCGATCCGAAGCTGCTGCTCACGTCCCTTCCCGAGGCGGTACGCAAGCTCGACCCACGCACCCTGTGGAAGAACCCCGTCATGCTGATCGTGGAGATCGGCGCGGTGTGGGCGACGATCCTGGCGATCGGTGATCCGAGCTTCTTCGCCTCGGCGATCGTCGTCTGGCTCTGGCTCACCGTGATATTCGCCAACCTGGCCGAGGCCGTCGCCGAAGGGCGCGGCAAGGCGCAGGCCGACACACTGCGAAAAGCCAAGACCGACACCGTCGCTCGCCGATTGGCCGACTGGACCCCCGGCGGCCGCATCGTCGAGCAACGCGTCGCCGCACCCGAACTGCGTCGCGGTGACTTCGTCGTCGTCGAAGCCGGACAGGTGATCCCGGGCGACGGCGACGTCGTCGAAGGCATCGCGTCCGTGGACGAATCGGCCATCACCGGTGAGTCCGCGCCGGTGATCCGCGAATCCGGCGGCGACCGTTCGGCGGTCACCGGCGGCACCACTGTCCTCTCGGACCGGATCGTCGTCAAGATCACCCAGGAGCCCGGCGCCAGCTTCATCGACAAGATGATCGCGCTGGTCGAGGGCGCGAGCAGGCAGAAGACGCCCAACGAGATCGCACTCAACATCCTCCTGGCCGCACTCACCATCATCTTCGTGTTCGCCGTGGCGACCCTGCAACCATTGGCGATCTTCGCCAAGGCGAACAACCCTGGCGTCCCTGACACTTCAGCGCTGGACGCACACGGCATCACCGGCATCGTGATGGTCTCGCTGCTGGTCTGCCTCATCCCGACCACCATCGGCGCGCTGCTCTCGGCCATCGGCATCGCGGGCATGGATCGTCTCGTGCAGCGCAATGTGCTTGCCATGTCCGGGCGCGCGGTGGAGGCCGCGGGCGATGTGAACACGCTGCTGCTGGACAAGACCGGCACCATCACCCTCGGCAACCGGCAAGCCGCCGAATTCGTCGCTGTCCCCGGGGTTCTCGACGACGAGTTGGCCGACGCGGCACAGCTGTCGAGCCTGGCCGACGAAACTCCGGAGGGTCGCTCGATCGTCGTGTTCGCCAAGGAGGTCTTCAACAAGCGTGAACGCAGCGCCGGTGAACTGCCGGGCGCGACGTGGGTGGAATTCACCGCGCAGACGCGCATGTCGGGCGTCGACCTCGCCGACGGGCACCAGCTCCGCAAGGGGGCGGCCGGTGCGGTCACCGAATGGGTTCGCGCCCAGGGGGGTTCGGTGCCGGTTGAGGCGGCAGCGATCGTCGACGGCATCTCCGCCACCGGCGGCACGCCGCTCATGGTCGGGGAACTCCGCGACGGAAAACCACGTCTGCTCGGCGTCATCCACCTCAAAGACGTGGTGAAGCAGGGCATGCGCGAGCGCTTCGACGAGATGCGCCGCATGGGCATCCGCACCGTGATGATCACCGGCGACAATCCGTTGACCGCCAAGGCGATCGCCGACGAGGCAGGCGTGGACGACTTCCTCGCCGAAGCCACCCCCGAGGACAAACTCGCCCTGATCAAATCCGAGCAGGACGGTGGGCGCCTGGTCGCGATGACCGGCGACGGCACCAACGACGCCCCGGCACTGGCCCAGGCCGACGTCGGTGTCGCGATGAACACCGGCACCTCGGCCGCCAAAGAGGCGGGCAACATGATCGATCTGGACTCGGATCCGACCAAGTTGATCGAGATCGTGGAGATCGGCAAGCAGTTGCTGATCACCCGTGGCGCGCTCACCACGTTCTCCATCGCCAACGACATCGCCAAGTACTTCGCGATCATTCCCGCGCTGTTCGTGGCCCTGTTCCCCGGCCTGGACGCACTCAACATCATGCGCCTGGCCAGCCCGCAGTCGGCGATCCTGTCCGCGGTCATCTTCAACGCGATCATCATCGTGGCCCTCATTCCGCTCGCCCTGCGCGGCGTGAACTACCGGGCGAGCAATGCCTCGCAACTGCTGAGCCGCAACCTGACCATCTACGGCCTCGGCGGCATCATCGCGCCGTTCGTCGGCATCAAACTCATCGATCTGCTCGTCCAACTCCTCCCCGGGATGGCCTGAAATGCGCTTGTCGACCTGGATCCGCCAGCACCTGGCCGCTCTGCGCGCCCTGCTCGTACTGACCGTGATCACCGGAATCGTCTATCCCCTAGCCGTTTTCGCGATCGCCCAGTTGCCGGGACTCAACGAGAACGCGGACGGCTCGCTCATCGAGCGGGACGGAAAACTGGTGGGCTCCAGCCTGATCGGGCAGTCGTTCACCGATGCCGACGGCACCGCGCTGGCGCAGTACTTCCAGAGCCGCCCGTCGGCCGCGGGCGACGGGTACGACCCGCTGTCCACCGGCGCGAGCAATCTCGGCCCGGAAGACATCGTCGACACCGCCGACCGCACCAGCCTGCTGACCACCGTGTGCGGCCGCTCGAAGGAGGTCGGCGACCGTGAGGGGGTCGACGGCGCCCGGCAGTTCTGCACGAAAGACGGTGTGGGCGCGGTGCTCTCGGTGATCGGGCCGCGCGATGCCGACGGCGATGTGTCGCAGCCGGTGCAGGTGGTCAGCGTCAACGAACTCTGCCCGGCGCAGCCGTTCCTGGCCACGTTCCGCGGCGTCGCCGTGGAGTGCGCGAAGGCGGGCGAGGATTACTCCGTCGGCCGGATCATCCCGATCCTGGGTGACGCACCGGCCGAGGCTGCCGTCCCCGCCGACGCGGTCACCGCGAGCGGCAGCGGACTCGACCCGCACATCTCCCCCGAGTACGCGACCATCCAGGTCGAGCGGGTGGCGAAGGCGCGCGGTGTCACCGCCGCTGAGGTTCGTGAGCTGGTCACCACGCACACCGCCGGGCGCACGCTCGGATTCCTCGGCGAGCCACGGGTGAACGTCGTCGAACTCAACCTCGACCTCGACGCCCGCTACCCGTTCCAGGGCTGAGACACAGCGATCGGGGCCGGAACCACGCTGGTCCCGGCCCCGATCGCGCGTTCAAGGAGTCAGATCCCGGCCTGGTGCGAATCCTCGTCTGTCACCAAAGCCCATCCTTCGGGCAGGCCTGTCACGGTCACCGCCGACCCACACACCTCGAGATCCACCGTCACCCCGTCACCCAGCCGGAATTCCGACATCCGCACGCACCCCCACGCCGGGGGCACCTGCGGCCGCAAGGTCAACGTCTTGGCGGGTACATCGGGATCGAGCCCGAGGAACGAGCGCACCAGCAGCAGCGGCGCCGCACTCGCCCACGCCTGCGGCGAACACGACGTCGGATACGGCACGGGCGCGGCGAATCTCGACCGCGGAAACCCACAGAACAGCTCGGGCAATCGGCCGTCGAACGCCGCGGCCGCGTCGAGCAGACCACCCGACAGCTTCGTCGCCAGTTCCACCGCGCCCGGCACATGCTGGTACCGCATCAACCCGGCGACAGCGATCGCCGTGTCATGCGGCCAGACGGACCCGCTGTGGTAACTCATCGGGTTGTAGGCGCCCATATCCGATGCCAATGTCCGCAGCCCGAATCCCGAATCCATCTCTGTCCGAGACAGATTCCGGATCAGGATCTCGGCGTGTTCGTCGGTCGCGATGCCCGACCACAGACAATGTGCCGCATTGCTGGTCAGCGCGTCCACCTGCCGTTTGCGGCCGTCCAACGCCACCGCGTACCACCCGTAATGGGGTAGCCAGAACTGTTCGGCGAACTTGGTGCGCAGTTCGTCGGCTCGTTCCCGCATCCGCACGGCCAACTCGGGGTCGTCGAACTGGTCGGCCAGTTCCGCGCGGGCCAGGAACGCCGCGTACACATAGCCCTGCACCTCGGCCAGCGCGATCGGGGCTTCGGCGATATGTCCCGCGGCGTCGTTGATTCCGTCGAAACTGTCCTTCCAGCCCTGGTTGATCAGGCCGCGATCGGTGGCGCGCACGTACTCGACGAAACCGTCGTCGTCGCGGTCACCGAAATCGGTGATCCAACTGATCGCGGCGTCGGCCGCGGGCAGCAGGGTCGCGATCGAGGCCGGATCGGCGCCCCACCGTAGACATTCCGCGAGCAGCATCACGAAAAGTGGTGTGGCATCGACTGTTCCGTAATAGATCTGCCCGCCGAGCACCTGCCCGACCGAAGGCCCGCGCCGCATCTCGTGCATGATCCGACCCGGCTCTTCCTCGACGAGCGGGTCGATCGTCTGGCCCTGCAGCTCCGCCAGCTGCTGCAGAGTACCCAGTGCCAGATCGGTTTCCAGCGGCAGCGACATCCACGCGGTGAGCAGCGAGTCGCGGCCGAACAGCGTCATGAACCACGGCGCACCCGCCGCCACGAAGGGCCGGTTGGTGCCCGAGTCGGTATGGATCTGCAACGCACCGAGATCGCTTTCGCTGCGGCGCAGGATCTGGTTGAGCAGCCCCGAATCGGCGGAGATGTCGGTGGCGGTGGCCCGCCAGGCCTGGATCTTGCGCACCGGCTCGCTGGCCCGGTAACGCTCGCCCACCGAGCCGGAGGTCTGCGGGCGTTGCGCGGCGCCCGCTGGTTGCGCGGTGATCTCGGTCTGCCAGCGCCCGCCCGCGGGGACGATGGCCCGCCAGATCATGGTGCCGGGCAGCACCATCGGCTCGACGGTCGAGGTGAGCGCGAGCCCACGGGACAGATCGGCGCGGTCGTGCAGCAGCAGTTCGCCGTCGGCGGTCGTCATCTCCGCGCGCCGACCGTTCGTGCGACCTTCTTTCACCGCGAACAGATCCACGAAATCGGCGTCGACGTGTAGTTCGAGCACCACCGCCGTCGCCTCGCGGCTCATGTTCTCGAGGGTGATCACCTCGTGCATCCCCTCGGCGACGAGCCGATCACGCACCACGAGCAGGGTGCTGTCGGCCCGACCCTGCTGCGGGGGCCTGCGCAGCACGAAGCGTGCCGCGAAGGCCTCCGGGCTCAGCACAGACAGCGCCTCGGGCCGTTTGCCGTCGATCATCAGCTCCCAGCGCGAAATCACCCTGGCGTCACGGAAGAACAAGCCCTGCGGCTTACCCGGCT
The DNA here is from genome assembly GCF_046549215.1 of Nocardia sp. A7. Classification (NCBI taxonomy): domain Bacteria; kingdom Bacillati; phylum Actinomycetota; class Actinomycetes; order Mycobacteriales; family Nocardiaceae; genus Nocardia; species Nocardia sp. A7. The sequence continues at coordinate 415,019 of NZ_JAJPWE010000001.1, forward strand.
CGATATCGCCGAGCCGGTCGGATAGGCAGAACGTGCCGCCTTCGACAAGGGTGATGTTGCCGCCACCGCCACCGAGCCCTGCGGGTTCCCCCGCGTTGAAGGGGCTCGGCGCCGAGGCGCTGTCGGTGCTCATGCGCGCCCGTTGACTGCCGCCCCGATGGGCATCGGCATCGCGTAGGCGGTGTCGTACCCGATCGTGGTGCGCGCGAGCAGTTCCCGGTACACCTGTTCGTACCCGCGACCGAGGGTGTCGGCGCTGAAGTTGTCGACCACGTGCTTGCGGCAGACAGCCGGATCGTAGGTCTGCACTTCGGCGATGGCGGCGGGCAGTTCGGCCGGATCGTCACAGATCCGCCCCGTGACCCCGTCGACCACCACTTCGCTCACCGCACCGCCGCGCAACGCGACCACCGGCGTTCCGCAGATCATCGCCTCGATCATCACCATGCCGAACGGCTCCTCCCATCGAATGGGGAACAGCAGACACTTAGCTCCGGAGAGGAGTTTACGCTTGGCGGCGGCATCGGCGAGACCGAACATCTGATCCTGATCGGTCATTCGCGGCCGCACGAACTCCTCGAAGTAGGCCTTCTCCGGCGGCTCACTGCACTTGCCCGCCAGGATCAGCGGCATGCCGGCGGCGTGGGCGGCGTCGAGCGCCAGATGGGGGCCCTTGTCGTCGCTGAAACGGCCGAGGAACAGTGCGTAATCCTGCTTCTCGGTCTCGAACGGCCACTGATCGGGACACAGCGCGTTGTGGACCCGGCCCGCCCACGGCAGATCGGGCGCCAGCGCGCGCTGACGGTCGCTGATCGCGACGAGCGAGCACTCCTGGCCCAGTTCCTTGTAGTAGCGGTAGCAGTCGTCCTGCACCGGGCCGTGCACGGTGACCACCGTCGGCAACCCGAGATTGGCGTAGGCGGGCGCGTTCAGCGGGCCGGCGAAGGTGTGGTCGTGGACCAGGTCGATGCCTTCGGTATCGGCCAGGCGCTCGATGGCGCGGCGCACCCGCAGCGCGTGCACGATCTCCGGGAACGGGTCGCCCAGCCGTTCGGGCTGGATCCGGTCCCACAGCGGAACGAAATTCGCCTGGGTGCCGTCGACACCGGCACCGAACAGGGTGACGTGATGGCCACGCTCACACAGTGAGTCGACCAGATCGGCGACTACGGCCTCGACGCCGCCGTAGGCCTTGGGTGGAACATCGAAATACGGTGGAACGACCATGGCGATCCGGAGCGGACCACCGTGGTGATCGATCGAATAGAGATCGGACGCGGACAAACCGATCGGCGACATTGCCGACGTGTCTGTACTCATGACCTTCCTTCCAGGGACGCAACCTCGCAACACTTGCGCGAACAAGAGGTGGCCGCCTCGGCGGAGGTGGAGACGAGAGCTTCACCGCCGTCCATGGGGCATGGTTGGCCTGGCCAGACGCAGAACGCACCGTTTCGGGTGCCCGTCTGAACAGAGGGGCCGTCAAGGAACGTACCCCGCTACCGCAGAGTAAACCAGCGTGTTGCTGGAATTGTTCTGTTTCGATTCCCTACCAGTACAGGAGTTTACGCGGTCAAAAGCGCTCTACGCTGTACAGATTTCAAGATCAACACGGTCAGAGCACGGAATATTACCGAACTCCACCATGGTGAGCCTGGCCTTACCATTGGCCAGATAGTCGATGAATTGGGTAACCAGCGAATCACCGGCGATCGGACCGTGGGTGAGGGCGTACTCGACGCCGACGAAGGGGTACCGACGGGTGCGCATCGCGTCCGCCGAAGCGCTGGCCCCGTCGATCGACACAGCCCTGACCTCGGCACCGACCGCCGAGGTCTCCAGATAGCCCACCGCGCCGGGGATTTTGGCAACGAACGCTGCCACTTCCTCGGTGACGTCGACCTCGCACTGCGCGCCACCGGCCGCCATCCCGATGCAACTGGTATAGGGAAACACCTTGCGGTTGTCCTCGAGTAGCCGGGATTCGAGCGCGCGGCGGGTGCCCGAGCCCGCGGTCCGGTCGATCAGCACCACCGGCAAGTCGGGGCCGCCGATCTGGTTCCAGTTCTTGATATTTCCCCGGTACAGGTCCCGGATCTGCGCAGTCGTGAGGTTCGTCAGGCCGACACCGGGGTGCACGATCATCGAGAACGAGCCGAGCGCGAGCGGGTGTTCGGTCAGCGCTTCGAAGGAATTGCCCTTGGAGCCGTCACCGATCGCGAGCATGTTCTGCGTGTGACCGGCACGGGCCAGTGTGCGCAGGCCCGGTTCCGTCCCCTCGAACGCGAAGCTGAATTTCGCGTCGGTGCACGTTTTCTCATAGTCCTGTGCGGCCTTGCGGATCATCGGCGCCATCGCCGTCGACCCGACGACGGTGAGTTCACCCGCGGCACAGTCACGCGGCGGCGGATCAGCTTGCACCAGGGCGACGACCAACTGAACGACGACCACCGCGACCAGGAACGCGCACAGTGCCATCAACTTCACCGAGGGCCCCGACTTGCTTTCCGTCGGCGCTACTTTGCCGCCCTTGACGGCGCCGATCAACGTCGGCGGCTTGGGCTCGCCCGTGCCCTGCTCCCGATTCAGGATCGCGAGGATCTTGTAGTGGTGCCCCCGTTCCAACGGCACCTTCGGAAGGTCGATGAGTCCTTCGAATCTCGTCCCTTCGACCCTGTCCCACTTGCCGAGACCGGAGCCGGGACCCAGGTTGTCGGCAGGCACGCCGGACAGTTCGTTGACGGCGAGTCCGATCACCTTGCGCTCGGGAAAGACCAGATGCAGCCCCACCCGGTCGGATTCGGCATTGCGCATCGTGTAGTCGTTGTCGTCGATGCGCAAGCTGCCCGCGTTCTCGATGCGCACCAGCACCAGCGACAGGTTCGCCAACTCCCACGCCTGGCCACCGTCTTCCGGTGTGCGGAGATTACGCAGCGCACCGGCCAGCGCGGATTCGGTTTCACCGGTCACCGGCGTATCCATCTGCACCCGGTATCCCAGGCGTCTGCGGCCGACCAGCACGAACTCGCGCAGGAAGGCCGCCGATGCGACGACGATACCGAGCAGCGACAGCACGATCTCGATCGGAAACTCGTTCACCAGCTCACCCCCTACCCCACGCGGCGAGTTGATTATTACCAGGCGATGGCTCCACTTTCGCGAAGCGAAATCAGTTGTTGGGCAAGTCTTCACTCATCGGATTTCCGGCACCAGGCCAATAGCTCCTCGACCGGCCAGGTATCGATAACCTTCTCGGCCGATACACCGTGTGCCAGCGCCCGCTCGCATCCGTAACCCTGCCAAGCCAATTGGCCGGGCGCATGGGCATCGGTGTCGATGGAGAAGAAGCAGTCCATCTCGACCGCCAGTTCGATCAATCGCCCGGGTGGATCACGGCGTTCGGGACGGCTGTTGATTTCGACGGCGGTGCCGTAGCGGCGGCAGGCTTCGAAGACGAGTTCGGCGTCGAACGACGACTCCGGTCGGGTGCCGCGAGCCCCTTCCACGAGGCGGCCGGTGCAGTGGCCCAGGATATCGACGTTGGGGTTCGCGACCGCGTAGACCATCCGCTTGGTCATCGTGTCGCTGTCGTCGCGCAGGTGCCAATGCACACTGGCGACAACGACATCCAGACGTTCGAGCAGATCGGCTCGCTGGTCGAGCGTGCCGTCGTCGAGGATGTCGACCTCGATGCCGGTGAGGATGCGAAACGGCGCCATCTGCTCGTTGAGTTCGGCGATCACGTCGAGTTGGCGCAGCAACCGGTCGGCGGACAGGCCGTTGGCGACCTTCAGCCGCGGCGAATGGTCTGTCAGCGCGCAGTATTCGTGGCCGAGCGCGGCCGCGACACCCATCATCTCGGCGATCGGACTTCCACCATCGGACCAGTCCGAGTGGGTGTGCAGGTCGCCACGCAGCGCGGCGCGCAACTCCTCGCCCGCCGGTGCGATCGGCTTCGCCTCCTTGCGGAGCTCGGCAAGGTAGTCGGGAACCTCACCGGCACAGGATTGCTCGATGATCGCCGCCGTCTTGGGCCCGATCCCGGCGAGCTCGCGCCAACTGTGTTCGGATGCGCGAGTGGCATATTCACCCTCGGACAGCCCTTCGACAACATCGGCGGCGCGCCGGTAAGCCTTCACCCGGTGCGTTTCCGCGCGACTGCGTTCGAGCCAGAACCCGACCTCACGAAGCGCCGCCACCGGACCCGGACTCGCCGCCGATGTCATCGCGGCTACTTGATCCGGCCGTACTTGAGGAAGGCGACACCGTCGGCATACACCCGGCTGGTGATCACCCGGAACCGTTCGGGCGCAGGCAGTTTCGCCCCACCGCCGAACAGCGGCCTGCCGGTCCCGAGCACCACCGGATGCAGCTTCAGGAACACCTGGTCGATCTCGGGCAGCAAAGTCTGCGCCAGTTCACCACCACCGCAGAGCCAGATCCCCAATCCGTCTTCGCGTTTGAGTTCCCGCACCGCCGCGGTCGGGTCCTCGGCGATCAGTTCCACCCCCGGCGCGGGCGATTCCGGCAGCGTCGTCGACACCACGTATTGGCGTAGGTGTTCATACGGGCTCGCCGTACCGGTGCGGACCCCGAAGTCGTGGGTCTTGCGGCCCATGATCACGGTGTCGAAGTAGATGTTGCCCGCCCCGATGCCGCGCGCCTCGCGCACCTTGGTGGGCAGGGTCTCCGGGTACTGCGAGGTGATCGCGGGCCCGTGATCCCCGCCTACCGGGAAGAAATCCAGCGTCCCGTCATCGGCGGCGATGAAACCGTCGATCGTCGATGCCACAAAATAGGTCAGCTTGCGCATAACGTCCTCCCTGCACGGACCCGGTCTGTCACGACCTGTCAGGGGAAACGTTAGCGTGCCCGGATCAGCGGCGGCGCGGCTTCCGTTGACACTTCGGACAGGAAAACGACGACCGATTCATGAATTGTTCCCGCACCAACAACGTCGCGCACCGATCGCAGGGTTCGTTTTCCCGCCCGTACGCGGCCAGCGACCGGGAGAAATAGCCGGATTCGCCGTTCACATTCACGTACAGGGCGTCGAAGGAGGTGCCACCGACGGCCAGCGCCTCGGTCATGACCGCGGTGACCCCGTCGAGCAGAGTGCGCAGGACCGGGCGGGTGAGGTCGGCGGCGATGCGGGTGCCGTGCAGACCGGCCCGCCACAGTGCTTCGTCGGCGTAGATATTGCCGATCCCCGAGATCACCGTCTGATCGAGCAGCACGCGCTTGATCTCGGTGTTCTTGGCGCGGATGGCCGCGACCACGGCCTCACGGTCGAAGAGGGGGTCGAGCGGATCACGCGCGATGTGCGCGACGACATCGGGCACCACGGTCCCGTTCACCTCGACGAGCTCGCCCAGCGCCCAGCCACCGAAGGTGCGCTGATCGACGAAGCGCAATTCGGCACCGTCACCGAGCACCGCACGAATGTGCGCGTGTTTCTCGACGGGCGCGCCCGCGGGCTGCACGAGCATCTGACCGCTCATGCCCAGATGCACGACCAGCGCGGTATCGGGCTCGTCGAAGGTGAGCCAGAGATATTTCCCGCGCCGCTGCGCGGAGTCGATCCGCAACCCGGTGAGCCGGGCCGCCAGATCAGCACCACCCGCGACGTGCCTGCGCACAGCTCGCGGGTGGGTGACCGTGACGGTATCGATGGCCCGGCCGACCGCGTGCTCGGCGAGACCGCGCCGAACGACCTCTACCTCGGGCAGTTCGGGCACAGGTCAGGCTTCTACCGCGGATTCGTCGGTAAGTGCCTTGTAGGCCGTACCGGCTGCCTTCTGCTCGGCTTCCTTCTTGGAGCGGCCGACACCCGTGCCGTACGGACGACCGGCGATCACCGTGGTGGCGGTGAACTCCTTGTTGTGGTCCGGTCCGGTGGAGGTGATCTCGTAGGCGGGCACGCCGAGACCACGCTCGGCGGTGAGTTCCTGCAGGCTGGTCTTCCAGTCGAGGCCCGCGCCCATGCGGGGGCCGCGCTCGAGCAGATCGGCGAACAGGCGAAGCACCACCACGCGCGCGGTTTCGATGCCGTGCTCGAGGTGCACCGCACCGAGCAGCGACTCCATGCCGTCGGCGAGGATGCTCGGCTTGTCACGGCCACCGGTGAGCTCTTCGCCCTTACCGAGCAGCAGATACTGGCCGAGTCCGCCGTCGCCGAGGCCACGCGCCACCTCGGCGAGCGCGTGCATGTTCACCACGCTCGCGCGCAGTTTCGCGAGTTCACCCTCGGACTTCTCGGGGTGCTCGGTATACAGGCGCTCGGTGATGCTGAGGCCGAGTACCGAGTCGCCGAGGAATTCCAGGCGCTCGTTGGTCGGCAGACCGCCGTTCTCGTACGCGTACGACCGGTGCGTCAGCGCCAGGCGCAGAAGCTCCGGTCGTACGTCGACACCGAGGGCGGTGAGCAGGCTGGCCTCATCGGCCGCGCCCACATTGTCTTTACTGGCTGTCACGTTGCTAGGAATGATCTACAACGATCAGACTGCAGAGGTGACCTGGCGGCCCTTGTAGGTACCGCAGGACGGGCACGCGATGTGCGGGAGGGTCTTCTCACCACACGCGCGGTTCGGGCAGGTGACCAGGGTCGGCGCGGTGGCCTTCCACTGGCTGCGCCGCGACCGGGTGTTGGAACGCGACATCCGACGCTTGGGAACAGCCACGGCTACTTCTCCTCTTGGTTTTCGCTGACTACACCGGCATCAGATGCCGCGGCAGCGGTTCGGTCTTGGTGGTGGAACCCTCAGGCGGGGTCGCCGGTACCGGGCTCGTCAGTGGCGAAATTCGCCAACTTCGCCCAGCGAGGGTCCAGTATCTCATGCCCATGATCAGGACCCGCAATCGCCATCCGCACACCGCACTCGGGGCACAGGCCCGCACAGTCCGGCGAGCACAGCGGCTGCAGCGGAAGCTCCAGCCCGATGGCATCGAGGATCACCGGTTCGAGGTCGACGAGGTCGTCTTCCATGCGGTAGACCTCGGCATCCTCGGTCGTCTGCTCGGTGGTGCTGTCCGGATAGGCGAACAGCTCCGTCAGACGAACATGCACCTGGTTCTCGAACGGTTCGAGGCAACGCGAGCACTCCCCGGCCGTCGGTCCGGACGCCGTGCCGGTGATCAGCACACCCTCCGAGACCGCCTGCAGCTGCAGATCGAGTTCCACCTCGGCATCGGCCGGGATGGCGATCAGGTCCAGACCCAGCCGCTCGTGGTCGGTGACAGTGCGACGCAGCTCCCGCATGGTTCCCGGCCGACGGCCGAGATTGCGGACGTCCAGCACGAAACCCGCCTCCGACACAGGACCATTGGTCTTGCGTGGACGCGCGGGCGAACCGGAACCGGCGGACATCACTGACTCGCTAACCGTTGAGGGGATGATGGGCAACCACTCAACAGTACGGCAGGACCCCGCCGGAACTCAAAACGCGCGGATCGGTCAGCGGCGGTGGTCGGCAGCGTATTCGGGGTATTCGGCGCCCGGTGCGCCGCGCATCTGCTGACGACCGCGCGTGATCGAGCGCCTGGTGGTGTTGAGCGTCTCTTCCATCGCGGCGAGCCGGTTGCCGAAATCGGCCATCTGCTCGTCGACGTAGTCGTCGCATTCGGTGCGCACCCGGTCGGACTCGGCCTGCGCCTCGTCGATCAGGCGGGCGGATTCGGCGTGCGCGACCCGCACCACCTCGGTCTGCGCGACCAGGCGGGCCTGTTCGGCCTTGCCGTCGGCGACCGAACGCTCGTAGGAGGCCTTGCCCGCCTCGATGGCCCGGTCGGCGTCGATCTGGGCGCGGCCGGTGAGCTCGTCGTATTCGGCATTGCCGTCGGCGACGACCTGATCGGCCTCGGCCTGGGCGGAGCTCACCAGGCGGTCGGCGTGCGCGGTGGCCTCGGCGACCATCCGGTCGGCGTGGTCCTTCGCGTCGGCGAGGATGCGATCGGCCTCGGCGCGGGCGGAGTCGATGGTGGCGCGCGCCTGCTCGTTGGCCGTGGTGACCGTCGCCTCGGCGCCGCTGCGGGCATCGCCGACGATCTTGTCGCGGTGGTCGAGGACATCCTGGGCGTCGTCGAGTTCACCGGGCAGCGCGTCGCGGACGTCGTCGAGGAGCTCGAGGACATCGCCGCGCGGCACGATGCAGCTGCGAGTCGGCGGGATGCCGCGCGCCTCTTCGACGATGGCGACCAGTTCGTCGAGTGCTTCGAATACGCGATACATGCTCACTACCCTCCTGCTTCGATCCCGGCGAAACCACTACCGCCGTCGCCCAGTGTGCCCTTCTGGGGCGCGTGTGCCGAATGTCGTCGCGGTGTGTCGCGACAGTGTCCAAGATCGCACAGATATCAAGTGGAGTGCAGCCCTCCACTTCGGCTACCATCGGTAGGCAAACAACGCCGTCCGCGTCTGTTCATTGGGATCGGAGTCGAACATGACCCTCCTGGAAACCCCTAGGAGTCCGGTGTCGCACGTCGCTGGCATGTTCACTCCATGGACCGGTCCGTTTCCCGTGGTGGCACCGAGTGAAGTCGCACCCGCGCTGCGTCCGCAGTTCGTGGGCGCGCTCACCTATCTACGCGGCGACCGGGCCCTTCCCCAGCTGTTCCGATTCGCCCTCGTCGGCGGGTCGAGCAATATCGCCTATGTGCTGCTGTTCTTCGCGATGCACAGCGTCGGCCCGCTGATCGCCAATGTGGCCGGGTCGCTGGTGAGCACGGTCATCGCCAACGAATTCCACCGTCAGCTCACGTTCCACGCCACCGACCGGGTCACCTGGTTCACGGCGCAGTGGGAAGGTGGCGGGATCGCGTTGATCGGGCTCGCGATCACGACCGCGGGCTTGGCCGGACTGGATTTCTGGGCGCCCGGTCTGGGCGACATCACCCAGGCACTGACGGTCCTCGCCATCACCGCCGCGGTAGGCGGCCTGCGCTTCCTGGCACTGCGCGGCTTGTTCCGGCTTCCCGCGACTGCCTAGCCCTTACGTTCGGCCAGGCGGTCGAGGAGACGCTTGTGGACGGCGGGTGGGAGCATGTCGCTCACGTCGCCGCCAAGGGCCGCTACTTCCTTGACCAGCGAGCTGGACAGAAAGCTCAGGGACGGGTTGGTGGCGATGAAGAAGGTGTCGACGCCGGCCAGTTTGTGGTTCATCTGGGCCATCTGCAGTTCGTAGCCGAAGTCGCCCGCGTCGCGCAGACCCTTGACGATCGCGCTGACGCCTTCCTGCTTGGCGAAGTCGACCGTGAGGCCCTGCCAGGAGGCGACCCGCACGTTCGGCAGGTGCGCGACGGATTCACGCAGCAGTTCCATGCGCTCCTCGACGGTGAACATGCCCTGCTTCTTGGGGTTCACATTGACGGTGATGATCACCTCGTCGAACTGTGCGGCCGCGCGGGCGAACACGTCGAGGTGACCGTTGGTGACCGGGTCGAAGGAGCCGGGGCACAGTGCTGCAGCCATGTATCAGACGCTAGCACCGAACTCGGCGAGTTCGACTCTGGTCTCCCCGTATTTGCGGGTCTTCAAGGGCAGATAGCCTGTGGGCCAGGCGATTTCGGGTGAACGACTCGACCGTTCCACTACCACCAGTGCCTGCGGCGCGAGCCAGCCGTTGCTCGCAAGGGCGGTGAGGTCGGCGATCACGTCCTCGGTGCTCACGTCGTAGGGCGGGTCCGAGAACACCACGTCGTATGCCCTTGGCGCGGCTTGTTTCAGCACCGAGGACACGCTGGCGAGCCGCAGTTCGGCGCCGGGCAGACCGAGTTCGGCGATATTGGCGCGCACCACGTCCGCCGCTTTGCGGTCCGACTCCACGAGCAGCGCTCGCTCGGCCCCGCGCGAGAGCGCTTCCAAGCCCAGCGCACCCGAGCCCGCATACAGGTCCAGGACCAGTGTCCCGTCCAGATCGAGACGGGCGTCGATCGCGCTGAACACGGCTTCGCGCACCCGATCCGACGTGGGCCGGGTACCGACGGGCGGCACCTTGAGGCGCCGCCCGCCCGCCACACCCGCGACGATGCGTGTCATTCCGACTCGCGTGTGACCAGTTCCACCAGCAGGTCGCCGCCCTCGACCTGGGCCACCTTGGCGGTCGCGATCCGGCCGACCACGCCACCGCGCGGTGCGGTGATGGCCGCTTCCATCTTCATCGCCTCGATGGTGCCGACGGTGTCGCCGGCGTGGATTTCGTCGCCCTCCGACACCGCAAGGGTGACCACTCCGGCAAACGGCGCCGCGATGTGACCGGCGTTGTTCTTGTCGGCCTTCTCCGCCGCTGGCACCTCGGAGGCGACGGACCGGTCACGCACCGCGACCGGGCGCAGCTGCCCGTTCATGATGCACATCACCGTGCGCATGCCCTTCTCGTCGGGCTCGGAGATCGCCTCTAGGCCGATGAGCAGGGTGACGCCCTTCTCCAGCTGCACACGGTGCTCTTCGCCGCGGCGCAGGCCGTAGAAGAACTGGTTCTCCGACAGCCCGGTGGTGTCGCCGTACTTCTCGCGGTGGGCGTTGAACTCGGCGGTCGGGCCGGGGAACAGCAGCCGGTTTAGCGTTTCGCGACGCTGCGCCGACGACCCGTCGAGCAACTTCTGGTCGGCCGGGCTCAGCGGGGTCTCGGGCTTGGGTTCGTTGCGCCCGGCCAGTGCCTTGCTGCGGAACGGCTCGGGCCAACCGCCCGCGGGGGTGCCGAGCTCGCCGCGCAGGAAGCCGATCACCGAGTCGGGGATGTCGTAGCGGCCCGGATCGGCGGCGAAGTCCTCGATATCGACACCGGTGCCGACCAAGGCCAGCGCGAGGTCACCGACGACCTTCGACGACGGGGTCACCTTGATCAGGCGACCGAGCAGCCGGTCGGCAGCCGCGTACTTCGCCTCGACCTCTTCGAACCGATCACCGAGGCCGAGCGCGATCGCCTGCTGACGCAGATTCGACAGCTGACCACCCGGAATCTCGTGGGTGTACACGCGCCCGGTCGGCGCGGGCAGGCCCGACTCGAACGGTGCGTAGACCTTGCGCAGCGCCTCCCAGTACGGCTCGAGATCGCACACATTCTGCAGATTCAGACCGGTGTCACGATCGGTGTGCGCGGTGGCGGCCACGATCGCCGACAGCGCGGGTTGTGACGTGGTGCCCGCCATAGCCGCGGACGCGCCGTCGACCGCGTCGGCACCGGCCTGCCAGGCCGCCAGGTAGGTGGCCAGCTGCCCGCCCGGGGTGTCGTGGGTGTGCACGTGCACCGGCAGGTCGAAGTTACTGCGCAGCGCCGTCACCAGTTTCGCGGCCGCGGGAGCGCGCAGCAGACCGGCCATGTCCTTGATCGCGAGGACGTGCGCGCCCGCGTCGACGATCTGCTCGGCCAGCTTCAGGTAGTAGTCGAGGGTGTAGAGCTGTTCGTTCGGATCCATGAGGTCGCCGGTGTAGCTGAGCGCGACTTCGGCTACAGCGGTTCCGGTTTCGCGGACCGCGTCGATCGCCGGACGCATCTGGTCGACATTGTTGAGCGCGTCGAAGATGCGGAAGATATCGATGCCGGTGGTGGCGGCCTCGGAAACGAAAGCGCGCGTGACCTTTTCGGGGTAGGGCGTGTAGCCGACGGTGTTGCGACCGCGCAGCAGCATCTGCAGGCAGATGTTCGGCACGGCTTCGCGCAAGGCGGCAAGGCGTTCCCACGGGTCCTCGTGCAGGAACCGCAGTGCCACATCGTAAGTCGCGCCACCCCACGCCTCGATGGAGAGCAGTTCGGGGGTCAGTCGCGCGACGTGACCCGCGACGCCGAGCAGACCGTTGGTGCGCACGCGGGTCGCCAGCAGCGACTGGTGCGCGTCACGGAAGGTGGTGTCGGTGACGCCGACCGCCTTCTGTTCGCGGAGAGCTTTCGCGAAACCCTCCGGTCCGAGGGCGAGCAGGCGCTGACGCGAACCGTCCGGCGGCGCCACCGTCAGGTCGACTGCGGGCAGCTTGTCGTACGGGTACACCGTGGTCGGGCGATCACCGTTGGGCTTGTTGACGGTGACGTCGGCCAGATAGGTGAGGATCTTGGTGCCACGGTCGGCCGACCCACGCGAGGTGAGCAACTCGGGACGCTCGTCGATGAACGAGGTGGTCACCCGGCCCGCCTGGAAATCGGGATCGTCGAGCACCGACTGCAGGAACGGGATGTTGGTCGTTACGCCACGAATACGGAATTCGGCCAGCGCGCGCTGGGCGCGCGCGGCGGCTGCGGGCAGGTCGCGACCACGGCAGGTGAGCTTGACCAGCATCGAGTCGAAGTAGGCGCCGATCTCCGCGCCCAGGTTCGCGCCGCCGTCAAGACGGATACCCGCGCCGCCGGGGGTGCGGTAGGCGGTGATGCGGCCGGTGTCGGGGCGGAAGCCGTTGGCCGCGTCCTCGGTGGTGATGCGGCACTGCAGCGCGGCGCCGCGAATCTGCACCGTCTCCTGGCTCAGACCCAGGTCGGCAAGCGATTCCCCGGCCGCGATGCGCAGCTGCGACTGCACCAGGTCGACATCGGTGATCTCCTCGGTGACCGTGTGCTCCACCTGGATGCGCGGGTTCATCTCGATGAACACGTGCTTGCCGCGCTCATCCAGCAGGAACTCCACGGTGCCCGCGTTGATATAGCCGATCTGGCGGGCGAACGCCACGGCATCGGCGCAGATACGCGTCCGCAGTTCGGGCGACAGATTGGGGGCGGGCGCGAGCTCGATCACCTTCTGATGGCGACGCTGCAGCGAACAGTCCCGCTCGAACAGGTGCATCACATTGCCGTGCTGGTCGGCCAGGATCTGCACCTCGATGTGGCGCGGGTTCACCACCGCCTGCTCGAGGAACACGGTCGGATCACCGAACGCCGACTCCGCTTCGCGCGAGGCCGCTTCGATCGACTCACGTAACTGCTCGGGCGCGGCGACCCGGCGCATACCACGACCACCACCACCGGCGACGGCCTTGACGAAGATCGGGTATTCGAGTTCGGCCGAGGCGGTGATCAGTTCGTCGATATCGGCCGATGGCTCACTCGACTTCAGCGTCGGCAGGCCTGCCGCCTTCGCCGCGGCGATGGCCGTGGCCTTGTTGCCCGCCATCTCGAGGATCTCGGCGGTGGGGCCGATGAACGTGATGCCCTCGGCGGCACAGGCCGCGGCGAGGTCGGGGTTCTCCGACAGGAAACCGTAGCCGGGGTAGATCGCGTCGGCGCCCGCGCTCTTGGCGGCCTCGATGATCGCCTCGATCGACAGATACGCGCGAACCGGGTGACCCTCTTCGCCGATCTGGTAGGACTCGGCCGCCTTGAGGCGATGCACGGAATTGCGATCCTCGTACGGGAACACCGCGACCGTTCCGATGCCGAGTTCGTAGGCCGCGCGGAAGGCACGGATAGCGATCTCACCACGATTTGCGACCAAGACTTTCGAGAACATTGGCCTACGGTACCCGGACCCGACCCGAGGCCGGACACGCAAGGTGACTTCGCCACACTCTTCACACCGCACACCCGCCCACCTGCGAAGTTGCGTTCATCAGGCCGTCACATCTCACCGCGGAAACCGCCCTGCGGTGCGCCCGGACGTCCCCGCGGGAAACCCCAGGTCACACCAGTCAAGCCCCCCGCCGGACCGACCCCTACCATTCGACTACCCGGACGAAGCCCTGCCATCGACCTCGTCCGCCGCGGCGAAGCCCAGGGACAACTCCACCTGGAATGCCGCCGAGCTCACTTCCGGGTGGCGATCCAGCCGTCGCCGCGCACCGCGGCGTCACTGCGCTGGACGACCACTCCCCCGGATCCGAGTCTGTTCGCCATGGCGGGATCGGGCGAACTCCCGACTGCGATTCAGGCGTACGGAGACCGCTATCTCTACCGAAACAGCAGGAACAGGCGTATTTTCGTGAGCGACGTCAAGCGGAAGTCGGTGACCGCGGCGAAGTTCCCCCCGGTGCGTACGGCGTACCGGGGAGCCCACGTGCCCTACCAGCGCACTCTTCGCACGTTACGCACCAGTAGCGTCACGTAAAATCCCTTGCGGCACTGGACATCTCCTTCGGCAATCCCGACTTTCAGCGAATATTGCGAACAGGTCGCGTTAGGATCTTCGTTGTGCGGAAGATGTACGCGGGGGCCAGGCTACGAAGGTTGCGCGAAGAACGGCGGATGACTCAGGCAGCGCTCGCGAAGTCGCTCGACCTCTCACCCAGCTATCTCAATCAACTAGAGCGTGATCAGCGTCCGCTCACCATTCCTGTTCTGCTGAAACTGAACTCGACCTTCGACCTCGACGTGCAGTTCTTCGCCGCCGACTCCGACGCGCGGTTGGTCTCGGATCTGCACGAGGTACTGGTGGAAGCAGCGGGCGGCGGTGACACCGCACCGATCACCGAGGTCGAGGAACTGGCGACCCGCCTGCCCGAGGTGGCGCGCATCGTGATCGCGATGCACCGGCGCCTGCGCGCGGCGACCGACCAGCTCGACCTGCTGTCCTCGCGCGTCGACACGCCCACCGGCGCGCCGGGCGCACCCATGCCGTACGAGGACGTGCGCGACTTCTTCTACGACCACCGCAATCACATCTCGACCCTCGATCACGCCGCCGAGCAATTGTTCGAGGAATCCGGTCTGAGCATCGGCTCACTGGATCGTCAGCTGGCCAGGATCGCCGAGGAACGCGCGGGCGTCACGGTGCTGGTACGCGGCGACGGCGCCGACCCGACCATCCCGAAACGCCATTACGACCCCGACACCCGCACCCTCACCCTGGCCAGGCGGCTGCGCCCCGGGCAGCGCGCCTTCCAGATCGCGACCACCCTTGGCCTGCTGCTCTACGGCCGTGAGATCGACAACGTGCTCACCGAATCCCGTGGCCTCACCGGCGAATCCCGCACGCTGGCCAGGGTCGGGCTGGCCAACTACTTCGCCGGTGCGCTGATCCTGCCCTACGGTCGCTTCCTGCGCTCGGCCGAGGAATTGCGCTACGACGTCGACCTGCTCGCCCTGCGATTCGAGGTCGGTTTCGAGACGGTCTGCCATCGGCTGGCCACGCTGCAACGTCAGGGTCAGCGCGGGGTGCCGTTCTTCCTCGTCCGCACCGACCGGGCAGGCAACATCTCGAAGCGCCAGTCCGCCACCGCTTTTCACTTCTCGCGGGTCGGCGGCAGCTGCCCGCTGTGGGTGACCCATGAGGCCTTCGCCCATCCCGGTCGCATCCTCACCCAGGTCTCGGAGATGCCCGACGGGCGCCGCTACCTCTGGATCGCGCGCACCACACCCCCGGCCGCGCAGGGGTTCGGGACGGCGTCGAAGAACTTCGTCATCGCACTTGGTTGCGATATCGAATACGCCGACCGGCTGGTGTATTCGCAGGGGATGCAGGTCGACGATCCGCTGGTGGCTGTCCCGATCGGGGCGGGGTGCAAGGTGTGCGAGCGGCCCGCGTGCCCGCAGCGCGCGTTCCCGCAGATCGGGCGGCCGCTGGCCGTGGTCGAACACACCAGCACCGATCTGCCCTATCCACGGTTGCCACACCCCGCCGCGAACTCCGTCGCGCGGGCGGCGCCGGCGTAGCGCGCTCGCGTCGAGTCCGTTCGGCGGGTCAGGATTTGGCGAGGTATTCGATGCGTTCACCGTCGACGGCGGCGTGCATCATGCCCGCCAGGCCTGGGTGGTTGACCAGACCTGGGTCCTCGGCGACGACCTGTCGCGCGAGTTCCTGTGCGGCGGTGATCACTTCGAGGTCGTCGAGGAGCGAGAGCAGGCGCAGCGACCGGGCGGTGCCGGACTGCGCCGAGCCGAGAACGTCACCTTCACGGCGCTGGCGCAGGTCGAGCACCGAGAGTTCGAAACCGTC
Source organism: Nocardia sp. A7 (assembly GCF_046549215.1). Lineage (NCBI taxonomy): Bacteria > Bacillati > Actinomycetota > Actinomycetes > Mycobacteriales > Nocardiaceae > Nocardia > Nocardia sp. A7. The sequence goes on from NZ_JAJPWE010000001.1 coordinate 430,868, forward strand.
GGTGGTCGCGGCGACCGCCTCGAGCCGCGCCATCGCCGTACCGCCGGGCGCGGCATCGGTGACCAGCAGACACAGGCCGGGATGCTTGCCGCGTCCGATCCGACCGCGCAACTGGTGCAGCTGGCTCACGCCGAACCGGTCGGCGTCGACGATCACCATGACGGTCGCGTTCGGCACGTCGACACCGACCTCGACAACGGTGGTGCAGACCAGGACGTCGATGGCGCCGTCGTTGAATTGGCGCATCACGTGGTCTTTTTCGTCGGACGGCAGCCTGCCGTGCAACAGGCCGACGCGCGTACCTGCCAGTGGACCGGCGCTCAAGGTCTCGTACATCTCGACGGCGGCCGCCGTGGTCGGCCCCTCCTTCTCCGCCTTCTTCCCCTTGGCCGGTGGCGCGTCGGGATCCTCGCCGATGCGCGAGCACACCACATACGCCTGCCTGCCCTGGCCGACCTCTTCGACGATCCGTTCCCAGGCGCGCTCCACCCAGCCCGGATGCAGTTTGCGCGGAACGACTTTCGACACGATCGGCGAGCGGCCCTTGGGAAGCTGGGTGAGCGTTGAGGTTTCGAGGTCGCCGAGGGTGGTCATCGCGATGGTGCGCGGGATCGGTGTCGCGGTCATCACCAGCAGGTGCGGGCTGATGCCGTTTTTCGCCTTGGCACGCAACGCGTCTCGCTGTTCGACACCGAAGCGGTGCTGTTCGTCGACCACCACGAGGCCGAGGTCGTAGAACTCGACGGCGTCCTGGATGAGGGCATGGGTGCCGATGACGATGCCCGCCTCGCCGGTCATCGCGTCCAGCAGTGCCGACTTCTTCGCGGCCGTCGACATCGATCCGGTGAGCAGTACGACCTTCGTCGAGTTCTCGGCGGCACCGAGTTCGCCCGCGTTGCCGAGGTCACCGAGCATCGCGCGCAGCGAGCGATAGTGCTGGGCCGCGAGGACTTCGGTGGGCGCGAGCAGTGCGCACTGGCGGCCCGAGTCCACTACTCGGAGCATGGCGTTCAGCGCCACGATCGTCTTGCCCGAGCCAACCTCACCCTGGAGCAGTCGGTGCATCGGGCGGGTGCGGGAGAGGTCTTCGGAGATCTCCGCGAGCACCTGCAGCTGGCCCTCGGTGAGCTCGAACGGCAAGCGCTCGTCGAACGCGGCGGCGATACCGTCGGCCGAGGGCGGGCAGGCCGGGGCGGTACGGCCCGCTACCTCGTGGCGGCGTTCGGCCAGCACCAGCTGAAGTGCGAGGGCCTCATCGAAACGGAGTCTTTCCCTGGCCTTTTCGATATCGAGCTTGTGCTCCGGCAGGTGGATCAGGCGCAGCGCTTCCGAGAGCGGAAGGAATTGACGTTCCTCGCGCAGGTCGGCGGGCAACGGGTCATCGATGGGGTCCAGCTGGTCGAGCACCTGCCGTATGCAGGCCAGCAGGTCCCAGCTCTGGACCTTCGCGGTGGCCGGATACACGGGGACGAATTCGCGCTCGAAGAACGAGGCGTCCACTCCCCCCGCGCCTTTCGCACTCTGTGCCAATCCTCGCAAGGCACCGCTGCCACGCACGGAGGTGAGTTCCTCCACGCCTGCTTCCGGCTTGTCGGGCAGGATCAGGTAGTCGGGGTGTGAGAGGTTCCAGCGATCGGGACGCCACCAGTGCACGGTGCCCGACATCATCGCTCGCACACCTTCTTTCACCAGATAGCGCACCTTGTCACCGTTGAAGAAGGTGGCCTCGAGCGGTCGCTGGGCGCCGGTGTCGAGCTGCACCTTCAACAGGGAGCCGCGGCGGTTCTTCATCGGGCGCAGTTCGGTTTTCGCGATGCGCCCGATCACGGTGATGTGCGCGCCCTCTTCGGGTTCCTCCTCGGTGAGGGGCTGACCCTGGGTGGCGTAGCGCACCGGATAGTGACGCAACAGATCCTCGACGGTGGTCATGTCGAACGCCTCGGTCAGCCGGTCGGCCGCCTTGACGCCGAGCACGTGGTCGAGCCGGTCACTCAACGTCGTCATCTACTCGACCCCTATCTGCACCAGATCCGCTTGCTGTCCACCGGAATACACGACCACCTCGACGCCGGGGAAACCGGCCGTCACGTGATCGGCGAGCACCTGCGACAGCTCGGGCCCCGCGCCGGCGCCCATCAGCAGTGTCACCAATTCCCCACCGAGACCGAGCATCCGGTCGAGCAGAATGCGTCCGGCGCCGACCACATCGGGATCGATCACCACCACATCGTGGCCGACCAGACCCAATCCGTCACCGGGAGAACACATTCCGACCATGGTCAACGCCCGCACCCGCGCCGCCCGCAACGCACCCCACCGCGTGGTCGCCGCCGCCTCCGACATCGCGAACGCGTCGTCCACCGCGATCCGCCCCCGATCGTGCACCGCCAGCGCCGCGAGCCCCTGCACCATCGACGCGCTCGGCAGCAACAACACATCACGCGACCCGTCACGCGCGGCCACACCCGCGGCCACCAACTCCGGCGCGGGCAACGCCCCGTTCGGCAACACGAGCACCTCCCGATGCGGCATCCGCCGGATCGCCGTCAGCAGCGCGCTCGTATCGACCTGCCGATCCCCCCGCAACACCACCGCCCCGGCGTCTTCGAACAGGCGCACGGCAGCAGCGCCGACGACCACCGCCAGAACGCCACGGTCGGCAAGGACACCGGCTGGATCGCCGAAGATGCCGTCCCCGCTCTGGGTGTGCTGCGCGGCGAGCCCGTCGATGCGGTGTTCGTGGTGGTCGCTGTGCGGCGCGGTCACCGCGAAGCTCTCGATTCGGATCTTTGTCAGGGTTCCCACCGCGAGCCCCGCCTCGATCGCGGCCCCCGCGTCACGGCAGTGCACGTGGGCGGACCAGGTGCTGTCACCGTCGCCGACCACCACCACCGAATCACCGAGAACGGCGAGCCGATCTCGCAGGCCACCCGCGGCGGTCTCGTCGGTGTCGGAGATCACGTACATGACCTCGAAGTGCGGATCAGCGTCCTGATCTCGGTGATCATGGTCGTCACGGGAGGCGCCCATCCGGCGCTCCCGACCGTCGGGAACGAGCCCTCTGGCGCCGTCGCCCGCGCGTCCGTGATCGTTGTCACCGGATCGGCTGGGCAGAGTTGCGGCCTGCCTGTCGTCGATGCTCCCGTCGACAACGTGCGTCTGCGCCTCGTCGACTCGGGCGTCGGCGTCGACCGGCCGCCGATGCGGCCCGTGGTCCGCCCGTTCGCCGCACGTGTATCTGACTCGCGCGGGCGCCTCACCACAGACTTCCGTCACGAGGCAGTCGAGCAGCACCAGCAGCCCACGCGCCCCCGCGTCGACGACGCCCGCCGCCCGCAGCACCCCGAGCTGGGTCGGAGTCTGACTCAGCGCACGCGCGGCGCCCTCGGCGGCGGACCGAGCCACCTGCTCCAGCGAGGGTTCGGTGGCCCCGACGGCCGCCACCGCGGCGCGGTCGAGAACTGTCAGGATCGTGCCCTCGACCGGGGCGCTCAGACCCGTGCGAACGAGCACCGCCGACCGTCGCAACGCCACCTGCAGCCGCGCACCGGTCAACGGACCATCGACAACGGCCTCCGCGATCCCGCGTAGGACCTGCGACAGGATGATGCCCGAGTTTCCGCGCGCGCCCGTCGTCGCACCGCGGGCCAAGGCCTGGGCGATGAGATGAGCCGAAACACCGGAATCGGCGGACTCCAGCTCGAGCACCGCTCGGTCCGCGGTCGCGACCGCGGCTCGCATGGTGGCAAGGAGATTGGTGCCGGTGTCGGCGTCGGCGATGGGGAAAACGTTGAGCGCGTCGATCTCGGCGCGGCGTAGTTCCAGGTCGGTTCGGCAATTGCGGGCCCAGACCAGCAGGTCGTGGCCGTCGAGAGAGTCCCGCACGTGCGCCACCGCCACCTCGCTCCCCGTTCTGCGTACCCGCGCGCCGAGCACGCACGCCAGGTTAGCGGCACTGACCGACGCGGTTATGCTGACCTCGGACGGGCCCTCATCCGGGCTGTGCTCGGTGTGCCGACCGGGGCACCCGGTTTGGAACTTCGAGGCCCGGCCCGCTAGTCTTGCAGGGTTGCCTCGTGCGGCCCACGTGGGTCTGCGCTGGCCGACGTCAGTCGGCAAGGCATTTTGACGACATCAGTTTCCGGTTCAGCGGGCATACGTGCGCCGCTGTCCGCTTATGACATGAAGGAGCTCGCGACATGGCTGCCGTTTGCGACGTCTGCGCCAAGGGCCCCGGTTTCGGGAAGTCGGTCTCGCACTCGCACCGGCGCACCAACCGTCGCTGGAACCCGAACATCCAGACCGTGCGTGCGCAGGTTGCCCCTGGCAACACCCGCCGGATGAACGTGTGCACCTCCTGCCTGAAGGCGGGCAAGGTCGCCCGCGGCTGATTTTCAGCCCGTACATTCTGCCGACAGCGCCCCGGCACCCCTCGTGGGTGATCCGGGGCTTTGTCGTCCACGATCTGATTCGCCGTGCCTGACTGGCGGATCGCGCCGCTCACGGCGAACCGGATCACCGAACTGGCCGCCTGCCACATCGCCAGCTGGCGCGAGACCTACGGCGCCCTCGTCCCCGGCCACGTCCTGGACAGCTTCGACCTCGAACGCTCCGCGATCACCTGGGAACGTCGCCGGGCCACCGGCACCCACCGGCTACCGATCGCGCTGGTCGACGACCGCCTGATCGGCTTCGCCGCCGCGACCGGATCGTCCACGTCCGGTCGGCGAAACGAGACGAGCGCGGGCGAGGCTGAACCCGCCGGCTCCGGTCGACAGTCGTGCGCAGGCCGATCCGCACACCCCGAGACCGAACTCGAAGCGCTCTACGTGCGCAGCGCCTGGCACGGCACCGGCGTCGCCGACGCACTGATCGAAGCGGCTGCCCCCGGATCACCGTGCACCCTCTGGGTCTTCGCCGACTATCCGCGCGCCCACGCCTTCTACCGCAGGCACGGTTTCACCGACACCGGCGTCCGCCGCACCGACCCGTTCACCCTGCTGCCCGAACAATGGTGGCGCCGCGACTGAGGACCACTGTCGGTGCCGCCGTGCTCGAAGCACCGCGGAACACCGCGCGTCCGGGCCCGATTAAGGTGACGCTCATGAGTACCACCGAACCGGTCCCCGCCGCCGAGATCATCGACGGCGTGCTCCAGCTGACCATCGCCACCTCCGCCGCGGGCACCTCGATGGATTTCGACCTGATCAACGCGGGCACCGCGGCCCTGCGCGCCCTCGATCCATCGGTCGGCGCTGTGCTGCTCACCGGCGCGGGCGCGAACTTCTGCGCGGGCGGCAACGTCCGCAATTTCGCCGCGTCCGACGACCGCGGTGCCTACCTGCACAAGCTGGCCGACGAACTCCACGATTTCGTCCGCGCGCTCGCGGCCGCCCCCGTCCCCGTGATCGCCGCCGTGCAGGGTTGGGCGGCAGGCGCGGGCATGAGCCTGGTCTGCGCCGCCGACATCGCGATCGGCGGCCCGTCGACGAAGCTGCGCCCCGCCTACCCCGGCATCGGCCTGTCCCCCGACGGCGGCATGTCCTGGCTGCTCCCCCGCATCGTCGGCCTCAGCCGCGCCACCGAGATCCTGCTCACCGACGCCGTCATCGACGCCGAAGAAGCCGTGCGCCTCGGCATCCTGAGCCGCACCGTCGCCGACGAGGACATCCGCGCCGAGGCCCTGCGTCTGGCACAGACCTTCGTCACCGGCCCCCGCGCCACCTACACGGCCATGAAAAAGCTGCTGGCCCAGTCGCCCACAGCGATCCTGGACCAGCAGCTCGATGCCGAACGCGACAGCATCGCCGCCGCCGCCAACAGCAACACCGGCCGCGAAGGCGTAGACGCCTTTGTGGCCAAGAGAAAGCCGAATTACGTCGGACTCACCTAGAAGTCACCCACTCCCGCGAGTGAAATGACCCACCCGGCGCGACCAACGCCACGCCGGGACTCAGCACCACGGGTTTTCGGCCGCCTCGCATCCGAAGGGCGAGACGGAACGCCGAAGGCGCAGTATCGCCCTTCGGATGTGAGGCCCACAGGGCCGAAAACCCCGCGGCGCCAGCCGCTAATGATTCAGCAGGCTGCGCCGAGGGCGCTGAAGGTGTTCTGCAGGAGGCAGGTCACCTTCGCGTTCACACCCGAGGAGATCGTGGAGGTGCCGGTGGAGGTCCATTCCTCGCCGACCTGGGTGGTGGCCACCGGTGCGGCCTGCTCGTTGTAGGGCTCGAGCTGCAGGCCTGCGGCGGTGGCCGAGCCTGCGCCCGCGGTGATGGCGGCGGCGACGGCGGCGGTCGCGAGGGCAACGCGAACGGTGGAGATGTGCATCGGGTTGTGCTCCTTCATCATTCTCTTCTGGTGCGGGCGACGCCCCGGGTCAGGGCAGCCGCCAGTCGACGGGGTCGGCGCCGAGTTCGTCGAGCAGTTCGTTGACCCGCGAGAAGGGTCGTGAACCGAAGAACCCGCGCGAGGCGGACAGTGGTGAGGGGTGCGCGGATTCGACGTAGGGCACCTCGGCGTCGACGAGTGTGGGCTTGAGCGAGCGTGCGTCGTTGCCCCACAGCACGGCGACCAGCGGTTCGTCGCGGTCGACCAGTGCCCGGATCGCCTGCTCGGTGACCGCTTCCCAGCCCTTGCCGCGATGGGAGGCGGGCGCGCCGGGGGTGACGGTGAGCACTCGGTTCAGCAGCAGCACACCCTGATCCGACCAGGGGCTCAGGTCGCCACAGGTCGGCGTATCGAAGCCGAGGTCCTTGCTGTATTCGGCGAAGATGTTGGACAGGCTGCGCGGGACCGGCGAAACCTGTGGTGTGACAGAGAAACTCAGGCCCATGGCGTGGCCGGGCGTCGGGTACGGGTCCTGGCCGACGATGAGCACGCGCACCTTGTCGAACGGTCGCTGGAACGCGCGCAGCACGTTCTCCCCTTCGGGAAGGTAGCCGCGGCCTGCCGCGTTCTCCTCGCGTAGGAACTCGCCCATTTCGCTGATGCGGTCGGTGACCGGCTCCAGTGCCCGGGCCCAGCCCGGATCGATGATCTCCGACAGTGGTTTGGCGCCCATGACCGCACAACCTATCGTTCGTCGTGGTCGGGTGTGGCGTCCGCCCCACGGAACGATTCCCAGCCGGTGCCGCCGGTGGGTGCCATGCCATCGACCGTGACGCCGCTGCCTGCGTTTACTACGCCGATCGGGCGCCAGCCCGCGGGCAGCGCGATGTCGGCGGGCCAGGTTCCGACGAAGGCGTGATCCTCGCCACCGGCCAGAATCCATTGCGCGGCATCGGCATCGAGCAGTTTCGCGACGGCGCGGAGTTCGGGGTCCGACAGCGCCGAACTGTGGACGTCGATCGCGACGTTCGATGCCGCGGCGAGATGTCCGAGGTCGGCTAGCAGTCCGTCGGAGATGTCGGTGAGAGCGGTCGGGGTCTGCGTACCGAACGCGTCGATCACCGCCGCGTAGGGCGGCTGCGGAACACGATGTGTGGCAAGGGCATAGGTGAACTCAGGATCGGATCTGTCCGCGTCACCGGTCAATACGGCCAGCCCAGCACCGGACCAGCCGAGTTCGCCTGCCACCGCGACGATGTCGCCGACCACCGCACCGGATCGTGTGATCGCGGATTGCCCGCCGAGATCGCCGAACGCGGTCACCGAGACAACCAACTGCTCGCTGTGCACCAGGTCGCCGCCCGCGATGGAACCCCCGGCGCGGCTCGCCTCGATCCACATCCCGTCGGCGATCCCCTCGACCACCGACACGGGGGTTTCGGCCGGGCAGCCGAGCGCGACCACGAACGCTGTCGGCCGCGCCCCCATCGCCACTACGTCGGCGGCGTTCTGCGCGATCGCCTTGCGCCCGATGTCGACGGGCGATGACCAGTCGAGCCGGAAGTGTCTGCCTTCGACGAGCATGTCGGTGCTCACCACGAACCGCCCGTCGGGGGCGGCGATCAGCGCGGCGTCGTCCCCTGGTCCGAGCAGCACGTGCGCGGCCTGCTCTCGACCGGCGTTGATCCGATCGATCAAGGCGAATTCGCCCAGCTCACGAACCGTCTGCGGGCGAGTGTCCTCGCTGATGACCGACCCCTTCCCGCTGTGCTGCTGACCGATGAAATCGCCCCGACGGTACCCTTTCGGAGGCGATCGGGCACCACCGACGGTGCAGGCGAACCCGCGAACGGAAGGACCACACAGCTATGGCGGACTCGACACCGGAGGATCGCGACGAGGCGAACACCCCCGACGACACCGCCACCGCCGACGCGAAGTCGCCCGGCGATGCCGCCACGGACGCGAACACCGCCCGCGACGCCGACGCCATCAAGGACGCCGACGCTGATACAGCCGACTCGGACGACGACTTCGAATCGCACCACTCCCCCGCACTCATCGCCACCGCGATCGCCCTGCCCGTCGTGCTGATCGTCGGGGTCCTGGTCGCTGCCTTCATCGCCCTGCGCGCCCCCGTCGAACGCGAGCCCCTCGCCCTCGGCCCCGTTCCGGCCCCCGCCGCCGACGGCCCCGCCTGCCAAGCTCTGCTCCCCGCCCTGCCCGCCGAGCTCGGCGACTACACCAAGGCCACCCTCGTCGAACCCGCCCCGCCCGCCACCCGCGCCTGGCAACTCCCCGAGGGCGGCGACCCGATCACCCTGCGCTGCGGCCTCGACCGTCCCCTCGAGTTCAACCGCGCGTCCCCGCTGACGGTCATCGACGGCGTGAAGTGGTTCCAGATCCGCGACGAGGTCGGCAAGACCGGCACCTGGTTCGCCGTCGACCGCGAGACCTACATCGCCCTGACCGTCCCCGACGGCTCTGGCACCAGCGCGGTACAGACCGTCTCCGACACCATCAACGCGAATCTGCCTGCCCGCGAACCGACTCCGGGCGAACTTTGAGTTAACAGTCTGGCGCGGTAGAACTTTCGAGCACCACTGCGCCGAAAGCCCTGCGGCCGAACGGAACTAGCGCAGCCCGGTCCCGCGCGCGAGGGCTGTCTCGATCAGCGTCGACACCAGCGTCGGGTAGTCGATCCCGGTGGCTTCCCACATCCGCGGGTACTGCGAGATCGGGGTGAACCCGGGCATCGTGTTGATCTCGTTGATCACCGGACCGTTCTCGGTGACGAAGAAGTCGACCCGCGCCAGCCCCTGGCAGTCCAGCGCGCGGAACGCACGCACCGACAGCTCGCGGATCTCGTCGGCGACATCGTCGTCGAGCTTGGCGGGCACATCGAATTCGCACACGTCGTCGAGGTATTTGGTGGCGAAGTCGTAGAACTCGGGCGCGGCCGCGTCGGCATCGGGCATCCGGATCTCGGAGACGACACTGCCACGCACTTCGCCATCGGCGAATTCCAGTACGCCACACTCGACTTCGCGTCCGACGATGCCCGCTTCGACGATCACCTTCGGGTCGTGCGCACGGGCGGCGGCGATCGCCGCGGCAAGATCGGCCCAGTCGGTGATCTTGGTGATGCCGATCGAGGAACCACCGCGCGCGGGCTTCACGAAGGCGGGCAGCCCGATCCGATCCCGGTCCGCGGCGGACAACGTCTCGACACCCGGCCGCAGCACAACCTGCACCCCGACGGGCAACGATTCGGCCGCCAGCAATTTTTTGGTGAACTCCTTGTCCATGCCCGCCGCACTGGCGAGAACGCCCGCGCCGACGTACGGAATCCCGGCCAGTTCGAGCATGCCCTGTAACGTGCCGTCCTCACCGAAGGGCCCGTGCAGGATCGGAAACACCACGTCGACGTTGCCGAGCACCGCGCTCGAGTCGAGCGCGATCAGCGCACCGGAACGGCTGGGGTCGGCGGCGAGGGTGAGGGCGGTCCCCGACGCGTCGACCTGCGGTTGTACACCGTGGCTCAACGCCAGTTCGCCGATCCCGTCGGCCAACACCCAGGCGCCGGCGGAGGTGATGCCGATCGGCATCACCTCGTAGCGCGCCGGATCGAGGTTGCGCAGCACACTGCTCGCCGACACACACGAGACGGCGTGCTCGCTGCTGCGCCCGCCGAACACCACAGCTACCCTGATCCGTTCCGTCATGAACGTCACCGTAGTAGGTTCACGCCGTCATGGCGCTATCGCCCTTATTCGGGCTTGATCCGCCTGCCGAGCAGGCTGCCGACCGCCTCGCTCACCGATAGCCCCCCGTGGCACACGTTGTGCACCGCGTCGGTGAGCGGCATCTCCACCCCGTGCTCGGCGGCCAGTGCCCGCACCGATGTGCACGACTTCACACCTTCGGCGACCTGCCCATTGGTCGCTTCCTGCGCCGCGGCCATCGAGCCACCGGCACCGAGCACATACCCGAAGGACCGGTTGCGCGACAGCGGCGAGGTGCAGGTAGCCACCAGATCGCCGACGCCGGCGAGCCCGGCCAGCGTCACCGGTTGCGCCCCGAGCGCCACACCGAGCCGCATCACCTCGGCGAGCCCGCGCGTGATCAGACTCGCGACCGAGTTGTCGCCCAGACCCATCCCCGAGGCGATGCCGCAAGCGAGCGCGATGACGTTCTTACACGCGCCACCGATCTCACAACCGATCACATCGGTGTTGGTGTAGGGCCGGAAGTATCCGGTGGCACATGCCCGTTGCGCGACCCCGGCGCGCTCGGTGTCGGTGCACGCGATCACCGTCGCCGCGGGCTGACGTTCGACGATCTCGTGCGCCAGGTTCGGACCCGACAGCACCGCGATCCGGCTCGGCTCGGCCCCGGTGACCTCCGCGATCACCTGACTCATCCGCAGCAGCGTCCCGGTCTCGATCCCCTTGGCCAGACTCAGCAAGGTGGCGTCGACGTCGATATCGCCCTTCCACAGATCCAGATTCGCCCGCAACGACTGCGACGGCACCGCGAGCACCACCAGATCCGCCCCGTCCAGCGCGACCCGATGATCGTCGGTGCCACGCACCGGCGGCAGCTGCACCCCGGGCAGGTAGAACGGATTGCGATGCTCGGTATCGATCGCCTGCGCCACCTCGGCCCGTCTGGCCCAGATCGTGACGTCGGTCCCCGCCTCGGCCAACACCTTCGCGAACGCAGTTCCCCACGACCCCGCACCCATAACCGCCGCCCTCGTCATCAGCCCAATATGCCATGCAAGGATCGAAGCCATGCACACCGTGCACGCCGTGATGGCGGTCAAACACATCGACCGGGCCAAGAGCAGGCTGGCGAGCCTGCTGAGCGTCGAGCAGCGCGCCCAGCTCGTGCTGGCCATGTTCACCGATACGGTCGTGGCCGCCACCGCCGTGCCCGCCCTGTCGTCGCTGACCGTGGTCACCCCCGATCCGCTCATCGCCGCCCGCGCCCGCGAGCTCGGCGCGCACGTGATCGATGAACCCGCGGCCGGTGCCGATCCGCTCAATACCGCGCTCGCCGCCGGTGCCGCGGACGTGCGGGATCGCCACGGGCCCGCCCATCTGCTCGCCCTGCAGGCCGATCTCCCTGCCCTGCGCGCGTCCGAACTGGCCGACGTCCTTACCGTCGCCGCCGTCGGCGCCCGCTCGGTGGTGATCGATCACACGGGCACCGGCACGGCCGCATTGCTTGTCCGTGATGGCGCGGCGAGCCTTTTGCCCCGCTTCGGTGCCGATTCCGCGCGCGCGCACCGCGACGCGGGCGCCGTAGCGCTGTCCGGGCACTGGCCCGGCCTGCGGTGCGACGTCGACACCCCCGAGGATCTCGACGTTGTCCGCGTGCTGGGAGTCGGTGAATTCACCGAGTCGACTTTGCGCGACTTCGGATTCTCATCGCACAGAAGTGATCCCGTTCGCACCGTGTGCTAGCAGATCGCCACAATCGGACCGGCTGCGATGTTTCGTGCGATGTCGTGATGCGCGGGGCCGCTTCCTCGAGGGATGATTGATCCGTGAGCGATTCGGAAACCATCAAGCCGCTGCCCCTGATTTCCCCGCCACCCGCGGCCGCCATCACCTCGGGCGGGGACGCGAGCACCCAACGATTGCCCAGAGATCGCTACCTCAACCGCGAACTGAGCTGGCTCGACTTCAATGCCCGCGTCCTGGCGCTGGCCGAGGACGCGTCGCTGCCGTTGCTGGAGCGGGCCAAGTTCCTCGCGATCTTCGCGTCCAATCTCGACGAGTTCTACATGGTGCGCGTCGCCGGTTTGAAACGCCGTGCCGAAACCGGTCTCTCGGTGCGCTCCGCCGACGGTCGCTCACCGTCGGAGCAACTGGAGATGATCACCGCCCGCGCCCAGGAACTCGCCGACCGCCACGCACGCGTGTTCATCGACGACGTGAACCCGGCACTGGCCGCCGAGGGCATCGACATCATCGGCTGGGGCGACCTCGACGAGGATGAAGGCGAACGCCTTTCGGGCTACTTCACCGACCAGGTGTTCCCGGTGCTCACCCCGCTCGCCGTCGACCCGGCGCACCCGTTCCCCTACATCTCCGGCCTGAGCCTGAATCTGGCCGTGACGGTGCGCGACACCGGCACCGGCGGCGAGCACTTCGCCCGCGTGAAGGTGCCCGACAACGTCGACCGCTTCGTGCGCGTTCGCCGCACCGGCGCGCCGTCGGCGATCGCGGCGTTCCTGCCGATGGAAGACCTCATCGCCGCCCACCTCGACCTGCTGTTCCCCGGTCTGACCGTGGTGGAGACGCATTCGTTCCGGATCACCCGCAACGCCGATTTCGAGGTCGACGAAGACCGCGACGAGGACCTGCTGCAGGCGATGGAGCGCGAACTGGCCCGTCGCCGTTTCGGCAAGCCGGTGCGCCTCGAGGTCTCCGACGACATGACCGAGCACATGCTGGAGCTTCTATTACGTGAGCTGGAGGTCGACCCCGCCGATGTGATCCAGGTGCCCGGCCTGCTCGACCTGTCCTGCCTGTGGCAGGTCTACGGCGTCGACCGCCCCGAACTCAAGGACGCGCCCTACGTTCCGGCCACCCCCGCGGCGTTCGGTGAACGCGAGACCCCGCGCAATGTCTTCACCGCGCTGCGCGAGGGCGACGTGCTGGTGCACCACCCCTACGACTCCTTCTCCACCAGCGTGCAGCGTTTCATCGAACAGGCCGCGGCCGACCCGCAGGTGCTCGCGATCAAGCAGACCCTCTACCGCACCTCCGGCGACTCCCCCATCATCAATTCGCTGATCGATGCCGCCGAAGCGGGCAAGCAGGTCGTCGCGCTGGTCGAGATCAAGGCCCGCTTCGACGAGCAGGCCAACATCAAATGGGCGCGCGAGCTGGAACAGGCGGGCGTGCACGTGGTCTACGGCCTGGTCGGCTTGAAGACCCACTGCAAGACCTGCCTGGTGGTGCGCCGCGAGGGCTCGACGATCCGCCGCTACTGCCACATCGGCACCGGCAACTACAACCCGAAGACCGCGCGCCTGTACGAGGACGTCGGGTTGTTCACCGCCGCACCCGAAATCGGCGCCGATCTCACCGACCTGTTCAATTCGCTGACCGGCTACTCCCGCAAGGAGGACTACCGCAACCTGATGGTCGCGCCACTGGGTGTGCGCGCGGGCATCATCGAGCGTATCGATCGCGAGATCGAGCTGGCCGGACAGGGTGCGGCGGCGCGGATCCGGATGAAGGCCAATGCGATCGTCGACGAGCAGATCATCGACGCCCTCTACCGCGCCTCCCAGGCCGGTGTGCCGGTGCAGATCGTGGTGCGCGGCATCTGCGGCCTGCGCGCGGGCGTGCCCGGCCTGAGCGAGAACATCGAAGTGCGCTCGATCCTCGGCCGATTCCTCGAGCACTCTCGCCTCATCGAATTCGGTGCGCAGGAACAGACCTGGATCGGCAGCGCCGACATGATGCACCGCAATCTCGACCGTCGCGTCGAGGTGATGGTGCAGGTGAAAGATCCCAAGCTCGTCGCACAGCTCGCCCAGGTGTTCGACTCCGCGCTCGATCCGGCGACCCGCTGCTGGATCCTGCTCCCGGACGGGACCTGGCAGGCGAGTCCGACCGATGTCGAGGCCGGCCAGGTGCGTGATCACCAGGCATTCCTCATGCGCCGACGTCGTCCCGATCAGCCGTGAGCGGAAAGGACGCGTCGATGCGCGATCCGCGGGTGCGGCCCAATATCCATGCGGCGGGCGCGCTCCTGTGGCGTTGCGGTGGCGAGGGCGTGGAGATCGCCGTTATCCACCGGCCGAAGTACGGTGACTGGTCGCTGCCGAAGGGCAAGCTCGATCCCGGCGAGACTCCGGTGGTCGCGGCCGTGCGCGAGGTGAGCGAGGAAACCGGCCTGGCCGCCACGCTGGGGCGCTATCTCGGCCACGTCACCTATCCGGTCCCGGGCCACCGAAAGCTCAAACGGGTCGACTACTGGGCCGCCGAGGCCGCCGAGGGCGACTTCGCCGTCAACGACGAGGTCGACCAGTTGCGCTGGTTCCCGCTGGCGCAGGTGATGGACCAGTTGTCGTATCCGATGGACCGCCAGATCGTGCGGATCTTCGCCCGGCTGCCCGCGCGCACCAACACCGTGCTGCTGGTGCGCCACGCCAAGGCGGGCAAGCGCCATCGGTTCGACGGACCCGACGACTCGCGACCGCTCGAGCCCGCCGGGGAACTGCAGGCGAAGGGATTGACACCGAATCTGTTGGCGTTCGGCGCATCCGAGATCTATTCCGCCGATCCACTGCGCTGCGTCCAAACCGTGACCCCGTTGGCGGAACAGCTCAACGCCGAAATCAATTGCGAGCCAATGTTTTCCGAGCAAGGTTACGATTCAGCGAAAAGCTCCGCGCGGCAACGATTTCTGTCGTTGGTTACCGATCGGGGGGTGCCGGTGGTGTGTAGTCAAGGCGGGGTGATTCCCGATCTCACGCAGTGGCTCGCGGCGCGAGGTGGCCTCACGCTGCCCGCCGCCCGCAATCGCAAGGGCAGCGTCTGGGCATTGTCGTTCGTCGAGGACCGATTAGTCGCCGCGGACCATATGGACCGTTCGCTGTCGACGGCAATCCTCACCGCCTGAGTCACGCGCACCGGCTCGAAACAGCCGAAACGGCCCCGGGATTCCCGGGGCCGTTCTCGGTCCAGTGGTGGGTGATGCGGCTTTTACGTGCACATTCCCCGACCTGATCCCGCTGCGGCAGGATCAACGAGCACGACGGGCGGCAGTCTTCTTGGCAGCAGTCTTCTTTGCAGGAGCCTTCTTCGCAGCAGTGGTCTTCTTGGCCGCCGTGGTCTTGGCGGCCGTGACCTTCTTGGCGGGCGCCTTCTTGGCCGCCGTCACTTTCTTTGCCGCCGTGGTCTTCTTGGCCGCCGTCTTCGCCGCCGTGGTCTTCTTGGCGGCAGGAGCCTTGGTGGCGGCCTTGCGGGCGGTGGTCTTGGCCGGACCCTTCGACGGCGTCGCCTTCTTGGCCGCGGTCTTCTTCGCCGCGGTCTTCTTGGCTGCTGCCTTCTTCGCCGCCACCGGGGCATTCACGCCACGCTTGACGGCGGGCCCGGACGAGGCCAGCTTCTGCTTACCCGCGATGACAGCCTTGAACTGCGCGCCCGGTCGGAAGGCAGGCACCGAAGTGGCCTTCACCTTCACGGTTTCACCGGTGCGCGGGTTACGGGCAACCCGGGGAGCACGCTTGCGCTGTTCGAACACACCGAATCCGGTGATGGTGACGCTTTGACCCTTGTGCACGGCACGGACGATGGTGTCGACAACATTCTCGACAGCCGCGGTAGCCGTCCGCCTGTCCGTACCCAACTTTTCGGTCAGAACGTCGATCAGTTCCGCCTTGTTCATTGAATCCTCCGCAGACTAATGGCCCGTCGTCGGACCGACTAGGTACCACGGTAAACCCAGTTTGAGCAAGAGTCTATGTGCCACGCCAAAATTCATGTGGTTTAGCACACGTCCAGCTACCGCCGCCCGGGATGCGCGCCTAAGCGCCCCAGCTGATTACGCTCGCGAAATAGGCTCCGGCAGCGTCACGGGTTTCCATGACGGCCTTCCCTTTTCGAACTCGCCGATGACGTCGGCCTGTCGCAGCGTGAGGCCGATGTCGTCCAAACCCTCCAGCAGACGCCAGCGGGTGTAGTCGTCAATATCGAACGGCAACACGACGGTTCCCGCTGTGACGGTGCGCGCGGACAGGTCGACAACCAATTCGATGCCGGGCTGTTCCTCGATCAGCTTCCAGAGCATTTCGACATCGTTCTGTGACATCTGCGCGGCCAACAGCCCGCCCTTGCCCGCATTTCCCCGGAAGATGTCGGCGAAACGCGACGAGATGACCACTCGAAAGCCGTAGTCCGACAGCGCCCACACGGCGTGCTCACGCGAAGAACCGGTGCCGAAATCCGGGCCGGCCACCAGCACGCTGCCCCGGTTGTACGGCTCGGTGTTGAGAATGAACGCCGGATCGGCACGCCAAGCGGCGAACAAGCCGTCCTCGAAACCCGTTCGGGTCACGCGCTTCAGGTAAACGGCGGGGATGATCTGATCGGTGTCGACATTGGACCGGCGCAGCGGCACACCGATGCCTTTGTGAACGGTGAAGGCTTCCATAACGATTCCCTTTCGATCTGTGGATGCTCGGTGTGACTCAGGCCAGATCGGCCGGCGAGGACAGCGTTCCCCGGACCGCCGTGGCGGCGGCGACCAGCGGCGAGACCAGGTGCGTGCGACCGCCCTTGCCCTGTCGACCCTCGAAATTGCGGTTCGAGGTGGACGCGCAACGCTGGCCCGGTTCGAGCTGATCGGGATTCATCCCCAGGCACATCGAGCAGCCCGCCTGACGCCATTCCGCGCCCGCGGCGGTGAAGATCTCGCCGAGTCCTTCTTTTTCCGCCTGCGCGCGCACCCGCATCGAGCCGGGTACCACCAGCATTCGCACGCCGTCGGCGACCTGGCGGCCCTTCAGCACATCGGCGACGGCCCGCAGATCCTCGATCCGGCCGTTGGTGCAGGAGCCGACGAATACGGTGTCGACGCTCACCTCGCGCAGCGGCATTCCCGGCGTCAGGTCCATGTAGCGCAGCGCCTTCTCGGCGGATTCGCGCTCGTTCTCGTCGGTGATCTGGGCCGGGTCGGGCACATTCGCGCCGAGCGGCAGGCCCTGTCCGGGATTGGTGCCCCACGTGACGAACGGAGTCAGCGTGTTCGCGTCGATGTGGACCTCGGCGTCGAACACCGCGCCTTCCTCGGTGACCAGCGCGTCCCAGGAGGCCACTGCGGCATCCCAGTCGGCTCCCTGCGGTGCGTGCGGGCGGCCCTTCAGGAATTCGTAGGTGGTCTCGTCGGGGCCGATCATGCCTGCGCGCGCGCCCGCTTCGATGGACATGTTGCAGATGGTCATCCGCGCTTCCATCGACAGCTTGCGAATCGCCTCGCCGCGATACTCCAGCACATAGCCCTGGCCGCCGCCGGTGCCGATCTGGGCGATCACGGCCAGGATCAGGTCCTTGCTCGTGACGCCGGGCGCCAATTCACCGTCCACGGTGATGGCCATCGTCTTGAACGGCCGCAGCGACAGCGTCTGGGTGGCGAGCACGTGCTCGACCTCACTGGTGCCGATGCCCATCGCCAGCGCGCCGAACGCGCCGTGGGTGGAGGTGTGGCTGTCGCCGCACACCACGGTCATACCGGGCTGGGTGAGACCCAGCTGCGGACCGACGACGTGCACGATGCCCTGCTCCACATCGCCCATCGAGTGCAGGCGCACGCCGAATTCGGCGCAGTTGCGGCGCAGCGTGTCCACCTGGGTGCGCGAGATCGGGTCGGCGATCGGCTTGTCGATATCGGCGGTGGGGACGTTGTGGTCCTCGGTGGCGATGGTGAGATCGGTTCTGCGCACCGGACGGCCCGCCGCGCGTAGCCCGTCGAAGGCCTGCGGGCTGGTCACCTCGTGCACGAGGTGTAGATCGATGTAGATCAGGTCGGGTTCGCGGGAGGAACCGTCGCCTTCGCCTTTGGCGACGACGTGGGATTCCCACACCTTCTCGGCCAGTGTGCGAGCGCGCTCGGCCATTGCTTGATCACCTTTCGACGGGCATACTTGGTATCTCAGCATTTGAGACGTTAGTATCGTTCTATGAGACAGCATAGCGGTATCGGTGTTCTCGACAAAGCCGTGGCGGTGCTCTACGCCGTCGCCGACGAGCCGTGCGGCCTCAACGACCTGTGCACCCGTACCGGCCTGCCACGCGCCACCGCGCATCGGCTGGCGGTCGGGCTGGAGACGCACCGGCTGCTGGCCCGTGACGGCAACGGATTGTGGCGTCCGGGGCCCGCGCTCACCGAGCTGTCGGCGGGGGCGGCCGATCCACTGGTGGAGGCCGCGGCTGCCATTCTGCCCCGGCTGCGTGAGATCACCGGCGAAAGCGTCCAGCTCTACTGCCGCGACGGGCACGCCCGCGTCTGCATCGCCGCGCTGGAGCCCCCGGTGGGTCTGCGTGACACGGTGCCGATCGGTTCGCGACTACCACTCACCGCGGGTTCGGCGGCGAAGGTGTTGCTGGCATGGGCCGATCCCGAGTTGCAACGCACGGTTCTCGCCGACGCGGTGTTCGGCGATCGCGCGCTGGCCGAGGTGCGCAAGCGTGGCTGGGCGCAGAGTGCCGCCGAGCGCGCGCAGGGCGTGGCGAGTGTGTCCGCGCCGGTGCGCGATGCGGGCGGGGTGATCGTGGCCGCCGTGTCGGTGTCGGGCCCGATCGATCGCATGGGTCGCAGGCCGGGCGCGCGCTGGGCCGCCGATCTGGTCGCGGCCGCCGAGGCACTGCACAAACGGCTGTAGAAACAGCGAAGGCCCCCGGTCGGATTCGACCGGGGGCCTTACTCTGCTTTGTAGCCCCGACGGGATTCGAACCCGCGCTACCGCCTTGAGAGGGCGGCGTCCTAGGCCGCTAGACGACGGGGCCAGGACGATCTCACAGTGTGAAACCTTGCTGGGGTACCAGGACTCGAACCTAGAATGGCTGTACCAGAAACAGCTGTGTTGCCAATTACACCATACCCCAAAGACCGAAACGCCCGACCTTGCAATCTCCACCGAGTGGTTGTCGGTGTTGCGAGGCCGTGTTCCGCAGCGATGAGAAGATTACCAAACACTAGGGGGTAAACTACAAATCGCCTGGTCAGAAGCCGCTTTTCGACCCTTTTCACACTCGTGGAGCGGGTACGACGCCACGGCCGCACCCGCTCCCCCAGCTACTGCGCGGCAGGAGCCCAACCACGGGCCGCACGCAGGCGATCGAGTGAGGCCTCGCGCCCGAGCAACTCCATCGACTCGTACAGCGGCGGGCTGATGTGCGAGCCCGTCACCGCCACCCGCACCGGCGCGAACGCCTTACGCGGCTTGAGCCCCAGATCGTCGATCAGCGCCTTTTTCAGCGCCTCCTCCAGTGCCGGGGTGGTCCACTCGCTCAGCGGCTCCACAGCGGCGATCGCGGCGTCGAGCACCGGGTCGGCTTCGGCGCCGAGGTTCTTGGTGCCCGCGGCCTGGTCGATCGCGAACTCCGCGGGGGCGACGAACAGGAACTTCAGCAGATCCCACGCGTCACCGAGCACCACGATGCGGGTCTGCACGAGTTCGGCGGCGACCAGGAAGGTCTTCTCGTCGATTTCGGCCCCGATATGGCCTTTCGCGGTGAGGAACTCACGCAGCCGATGGCCGAAATCGCCCGGCTCGAGAAGGCGGATCTGCTCGGCATTGATGGCGTCGGCCTTCTTCTGATCGAAGCGGGCCGGATTCGAATTCACCGTCGAGATATCGAATGCCGCGACCATTTCCGGCATGGAGAACACATCGCGGTCCTCGCCGATACTCCAGCCGAGCAGGGCGAGGTAATTCAGCAAACCTTCGGGGATGAATCCGCGGTCGCGATGCAGAAACAGATTCGATTCCGGGTCGCGCTTGGACAATTTCTTGTTGCCCTGGCCCATGACGAACGGCAGATGACCGAACTCGGGCGTGAACTCGGCAACC
Organism: Nocardia sp. A7; assembly: GCF_046549215.1. NCBI lineage: Bacteria > Bacillati > Actinomycetota > Actinomycetes > Mycobacteriales > Nocardiaceae > Nocardia > Nocardia sp. A7. The sequence goes on from NZ_JAJPWE010000001.1 coordinate 450,798, forward strand.
CCGATACGCTGCAGCGCGGCATACAGCGCGAGCTGACGCGGAGTCGAGGAGAGCAGATCCTCACCGCGCAACACATGGGTGATCCGCATCATCGCGTCGTCGACCGGATTCACCAATGTGTAGAGCGGGTCGCCATTGCCACGGGTGAGTGCGAAATCGGGGATGGTGCCGGCTTTGAAGGTGGTTTCCCCGCGGACGAGATCGTTCCAGCCGAGATCTTCGTCGGGCATCCGCAAACGGACCACAGCCGGTCGGCCCTCGGCTTTGTACGCCGCGATCTGCTCGGCACCGAGGTCGCGATCGAAATTGTCGTAACCGAGTTTCGGATCACGGCCGACGGCACGATGACGGGCCTCGACTTCCTCCGGCGTCGAGAACGCCTCATAGGCCTCGCCTGCCTCGAGCAGCCTGCGCACCACGTCCAGATGCTGATCGCGGCGCAGCGACTGGCGGTAGGGCTCATACGGCCCACCGACCTCGGGGCCCTCGTCCCAGATCAGTCCCAGCCAGCGCAGCGCGTCGAGCAGCGCCCGGTAGGAATCCTCGGAATCGCGTGCGGCGTCGGTGTCTTCGATGCGGAACACGAATTTGCCGCCGTGGTGGCGCGCGAACGCCCAGTTGAACAGCGCCGTGCGCACCAGGCCGACGTGCGGCGTGCCGGTCGGTGACGGGCAGAAACGGACCCGTACTTCAGTCATGACTCTCTTCTTTCGCTGTATCAGCGCTTGGTGGCAACAGGATTGGTGAGGGTGCCGATACCCTCGACGGTGACCGACACGTTCTGCCCGGCCTGCAGCGGACCGACGCCTTCCGGTGTGCCGGTGAGGATCACGTCGCCGGGCAGCAGGGTCATCACCGAGCTGATCCATTCGATGATCTTCGGAATGTCGTGCAGGAACAGCGAAGTGCGGCTGCGCTGGCGGACCTCGCCGTCGACCTCGGTGGTGATCTCCAGATCGCTTGGGTCGAGCGCGGTTTCGATCCACGGGCCAAGCGGGCAGAACGTGTCATAGCCCTTGGCCCGCGTCCACTGACCGTCATGACGCTGCTGATCACGGGCGGTCACGTCGTTGGCGACGGTGTAGCCAAGGATCACCTCGGCGGCCTTGGCCGCGGACACGTCCTTGCACGGCCGCCCGATCACCACGGCCAGCTCACCCTCGTAATCGACCTGAGAAGAGCTGGGCGGCAGGATGATCGACGCGTTCGGGCCGACGATCGAGGTGTTCGGCTTGATGAAGATCACCGGGTCCACCGGTGCCTCACCACCCATTTCGGCCGCGTGGGCGGCGTAGTTCTTGCCGATGCAGATCACTTTGCTCGCCAGGATCGGCGCCAGCAGGCGGATATCGGCCAGCGGCCAGCTCCGTCCGGTGAACGTCGGCGTGCCGAACGGATGCTCGGCGATCTCTTTGGCGACGGCATCGCTGCCGTCACCTTCGATGCTGACGAAAGCGACTCCATCGGGACTGGCAACTCGACCTAAGCGCATGCTCCGGAGTCTATCGAGACGTGACTACCTGCCCGAACGCGCCCGTGATGCGACAACGGTCGCTCGATAGCCGATTCAGCCCAGCGTGGCCGAGATCACACCGAGGTAATTCGAAGCCACTGCCCGCGTGCGGGATTCGCGCGTGCGCCGATGTGACCCGTCAGACACCTCACCGGTGGGCAACATCGGCGGGTCATCGGTGTAGCGTGATCATCGATGTTCAGAAAATGAGACACCGATCTCAGATAGTGAGATGCAATCGTGCAATCCGGCGAGGTGAGAATCGTGACAGACGCGCGGCCGATGGCCGAAGTGACGCAGATCCGTGACGGCAGGCGCTGGTTGATGCTCGCCCTCGGCGTTTTCGCGCAGACCTCGAGTTCGATCTTCATCCACGGCACTCCGTTCCTGCTGCCCGCACTCACCGCTCGTGGCGATTCGCTCGCGTCCGCCGGCGCGCTGGTGGCATTACCGACCGTAGGTCTGGTCTGCACCCTGATCGCCTGGGGGTACATCGTCGACCGGATCGGCGAGCGCATCGTGCTGGTGGCGGGCACCCTGCTGATGTTCGTGGCCGGTGTCGCCGCAGCGGTGGTGGACAACCCGATCGCGTTCGGCGCGCTGCTGTTCGTCGGCGGTATCGGTGCTGCCAGCTCCAACGGCGCCAGCGGCCGGTTGATCGTCGGCTGGTTCCCGCCGGATCGGCGCGGCGTGGCCATGGGCATCCGGCAGGCCGCGCAACCGCTCGGTGTCGGCATCGGCGCGATGACCATTCCGTGGGTCGCCCAGCACCACGGCATTCCCGCCGCCCTGCTCGTCCCGGCGCTCATGGCCGGCGTTGCCGCGATCGGCTGCCTGGTCGGCATCATCGACCCGCCGCGCCCGCCCGCCAAGGCCGCCGACCGAGCGAACCCCTACCGTGGCGACTCCACCCTGTGGCGCATCCACGGTGTCTCGATCCTGCTCGTCATCCCCCAGGGCACCCTGTGGACCTTCGGTCTGCTGTGGCTGCACCGCGACCTCGGCTGGTCACTGGCCGCGGCAGGCGCGCTCATGACCGTCACCCAATTCCTCGGTGCCGCAGGCAGAATCGGCGCAGGCGCCTGGTCGGACCGCGTCGGCTCCCGCCTCGGCCCGCTGCGCCAGGTAGCCGTCGCCGCCGCCGTCACCATGGCGGCACTGGCCGTCACCGCGTGGACCGACTGGTGGTGGGCGGCCATCCCGCTGATGGTCGCCGCGTCGGTGATCTCGGTGTCCGACAACGGTTTGGCCTTCACCGCCGTGGCGGAGATCGCGGGTCCCTTCTGGAGCGGCCGCGGCCTCGGCATCCAGAACACCGGCCAGAACCTCGCGATAGCTGCCGTCCCACCACTTTTCGGCGCCGTCATCGCCGTCACCGGCTTCCCCGCCGTCTACGCCTTGGCCGCGATAGCCGCCGTGGCTGCCGTGCCCCTTGTCCCCAGAGTCCCGAAAGTAGCCACACCGCTGGTCAGTTCATCGTCGAACCGCGAATAGCGTTCCAGCACAGTCGAATACCTCTGCGATCCACCAACGGCAAAGGCTCGCTCCGACATTCAGCCGGAGCGAGCCTTTGTCTGTGAAGCGGTCAGAATTCGATCAGCTGCTCGGGATCGAATGATAATCGAACATCGCTGTCCCCCTGCAACACTGTGTCGAACACCGAGCCGGATCCGACCGCCGGATCGGCACGATAGGTGCCCGTGCCCGCATCGAGTAGCAGTCGGATGACTCGAACGCCGGGCCGATGCTCCACGATCCAATATTCGGGAATCCCCAACGCCGCATACTCGCCGACCTTGCGCACCCGATCGGTCCGTTCACTTCCGCTGCCCGGCGAGACCACCTCGACAACGAGCAAGACGTCGAGTCCCGGAAAAATTTTCGGCACCTCGTCCACGATCACCGATCGTGCGACATCCCGAGGAACGACGAGTACGTCAGGCTTTCGCACACCCGAAGGGGTGCTGATCTCCCACTCACCGCCGTCGAGAACCATCAGTGAGTCGTTGGGCAGTGCGCCTCGTACCATTTCAGCCAGTCGGTGCGCGATCCAGTTGTGCCGAGCCCCCGCAGCCACCTCGACCAACCACCCGTCCTCGAGTTCGAACCCTTTGCCGTCCTCCGACAGGTCGTGCAGATCGAGCACAGTGTAGGGGCCGAAGCCGCTGTCACCGACAGCGCGGTCCACCGTCATCTCGCCTCCCGATCTGGGGCCTTCCACCCTCCATCTGCCTGTCCGCCCACCTGGACACGCCACGATGTGATCAGTCTAGTCACCACGGTCTGCGATACACACCACCGTCTGAGCCGCGTACGCATTCAACGATCCAACGCACACATGTTCCACCGAAACAGTCGGCCCGAACCGGGAAGGCCCGCACCATCCACACCGGTGCAGGCCCTCCCGTCGAATTTGTCCTAGACGATGGCCGCGATGCGGTCGCCGACCTCCACGGTGGAGGCGGTACCGGTGCGCGAGGCCAGGTCCTTGGCGACGGCGGATTCGATGCGGGTCGCGCCCTCGGTGTTGCCGAGGTGGTTGAGCAGCAACGACACCGACAGGATCGCGGCGGTCGGGTCGGCCTTGGACTGACCCGCGATATCGGGGGCACTGCCGTGGACCGGCTCGAACATCGACGGGTTCACACCCGAGGCGTCGATATTGCCCGAGGCGGCCAGGCCGATGCCACCGCTGACGGCGGCGGCGAGGTCGGTGATGATGTCGCCGAACAGGTTGTCGGTGACGATCACGTCGAAGCGGCCCGGGTCGGTCACCATGTGGATGGTGGCGGCGTCGATGTGCTGGTAAGCCGTTGTCACATCGGGGAATTCGGTAGCGACCTCGTCGACGGTGCGCTGCCACAGCGAGCCGGCGAAGGTGAGCACATTGTTCTTGTGCACCAGGGTGAGGTGCTTGCGGCGGGCCTGCGCGGTGGCGAAGGCGTAGCGCACCACCCGCTCGATGCCGAAGCGGGTGTTGTTGGAGACCTCGGTCGCCACCTCGTGCGGCGTGCCGACACGGATCGCGCCACCGGTGCCGGTGTAGGGGCCTTCGGTGCCCTCACGCACGACCACGAAGTCGATATCCGGGTTGCCGGACAGGGGGCTGGTGACGCCGGCGTGCAGCTTCGACGGACGCAGGTTCACGTGGTGGTCCAGCGCGAAACGCGTCTTCAGCAGCAGCCCGCGCTCGAGCACACCGCTCGGCACCGACGGATCCCCGATCGCGCCGAGCAGGATCGCCTCGTGCTGCTTGAGCTCGGGCAGCACCGACTCCGGCAGGATCTCCCCCGTCCGGTGGTAGCGCGCGGCGCCCAGGTCGTACTCGGTCTTCTCCACACCGGGCACCACCACGTCGAGCACCTTGAGCGCCTCGGCGATGACCTCGGGACCGATGCCGTCACCGGCGATAACTGCGAGTTTCATGAACTGCTCCGTTCGAAGTCGGGGCGGACCGTGCCGCGCCGGGATACAGGTGCGCGCCGCCACCGTGAGGTGACGGCGCGCAGCTGCCGATGTCCCGGCTGTGCCGGGACGAACAACTCAGACCAGGTCGACGAGTACGACCTTGGATGCGCCGACGGCTTCGCCGATCGCGGTCTGCACCTCGGCCGGAACCTCGGCGTTGACGCGCAGCACCACGGTGGCACCTTCGGCATCCACGTCCTGGCTCAGCTGCGCGGCCAGGATGTCGATCTCGGCTTCGCCGAGCAGGGTGCCGATCTTGCCAAGCGCACCCGGCTTGTCGCTGTAGTTCAGCACGGCCAGGTTCAGGCCCTCGGCGCGCATGTCGTAGTTGCGGCCGTTGATGTTGACGATCTTCTCGACCAGGTTCGGCTCGGTCAGGGTGCCCGCCACGTTCAGGGTCGAACCGTCGCCGAACACCGCGCGCAGGTCGACGACGCTGCGGTGGGTGGGGCTCTCGGTGGCGGTGGTGACGGTGGCGGTGATGCCACGATCCTTGGCCAGCGCGGGCGCGTTGACGAAGGTGACCTGGTCCTCGACCAGCGCCGAGAACACACCGCGCAGCGCCGACAGCTCCAGCACGGCCACGTCCTGCGCGGACAGCTCGCCACGAACCTGCACCTCGACGCTGACGGGCAGCTCGCTGGCGATGGCACCAAGCAGCGCGCCCTGCTTGCGGACGACGTCGAGCCAGGGGGCGACCTCGTCGGTCACGGAACCACCGGTGACGTTCACCGCGCCGGGCACGAACTCACCGGCCAACGCCAGCAGCACCGACTTGGCGACATCGGTGCCCGCGCGGTCCTGTGCCTCCGAGGTGGAAGCACCGAGGTGCGGGGTCACCACGACCTGCGGCAGGTCGAACAGCGGCGAGTCGGTGCACGGCTCGGTCTCGAACACGTCGAGGCCCGCGGCACGCACGTGGCCGGACTTGATGGCGTCGGCGAGCGCCTGCTCGTCGATCAGGCCGCCACGGGCGGCGTTGACGATGATGACGCCCGGCTTGGTCTTCGCCAGCGTCTCGGCGTTGAGCATGCCCTTGGTCTCTGGCGTCTTCGGCAGGTGGATGGAGATGAAGTCGGCGCGCTCGAGCACCTCGTCCAGGCTCAGCAGCTCGATGCCGAGCTGGGCGGCGCGAGCGGGCGAGGTATAGGGGTCGTAGGCGACGATCTTGGTCTCGAAGGCGGCCATCCGCTGCGCGAACAGCTGGCCGATGCGGCCGAGGCCGATCACGCCGACGGTCTTGCCGAGGATCTCGACGCCGTTGAACTTGCTGCGCTGCCAGGTCTTCTCACGCAGGGTCGCGTCGGCGGCCGGGATCTGCCGCGCGGCCGAGAGCAGCAGCGTGACGGCGTGCTCGGCGGCGGTGTGGATGTTGGAGGTCGGCGCGTTCACGACCATCACGCCACGCTCGGTGGCGGCGGGCACATCGACATTGTCGAGGCCGACACCGGCACGGGCCACGATCTGCAGCTTCTTGCCCGCGTCGAGCACCTCGGCGTCGACGGTGGTGGCGGAGCGCACGAGAATCGCGTCGGCCTCGGGGACCGCGGCGAGCAGCGCCGGGCGGTCGGGTCCGTCGACCCAGCGAACCTCGACACCGTCACCGAGTGCGTCGACGGTCGACTGGGCGAGCTTGTCGGCGATCAGAACTACAGGACGGCCTGCTTGGCTCACTGTGGGGTACTCCTGGGGAAGAATGGGTCGGCATTACCGCGGCCCAGAATAGTCGCCCGGACTTCGGCTGCCCTTACCCCCCTGCCCGAAAACCGGGTGAACCCTGGGCGCCGTGCGCTTTACCATCACCGCATGTCATTGCGCACCGTCCCCGATTCGATGGACCCGGCCGTGGTGGCCGCCGTCGACGCCGAGCTCGATCGGGTGGCGGCCGAGCACACCGTGTCCATCCGGCTGGCCATCGAAAGTGGTAGCCGTGCTTGGGGTTTCCCTTCGCCGGACTCCGACTACGACTGCCGTTTCGTCTACGTGGCCGGCCTGGAGACCTATCTGTCCCCGTGGCGCACCCGCGATGTGATCGAAACGCCGCTGATCGGCCTGCTCGACGTGAACGGCTGGGATCTGGCGAAGGCGCTGCGCCTGCTGGTGGCGGGCAACGCGGTGCTCGTCGAATGGTTGATGTCGCCGATCGTCTACCGCGGCGACGAGGCGTTTCGCACCAGATTGCGCGAGGTGGCGACGGAAGTGGCCGATCGCGATCGCATCGCGCGGCACTATCTGCACCTCGGCATGCGGCAGTGGGCGCTGTACGCGCAGAACGGCGGATTGAAGAAGGTGTTCTATTCGCTGCGTCCGGCGATGGCGTTGCGCTGGCTGCGTGAGCATCCCGGCGCCGCGGTGGCGCCGATGCACCTGCCGACCCTGCTCGTCGAGTGCGATCTACCCGCCGACCTCGTCGCGGCCGTCGCCGAACTGACCGAACTCAAGTCGCGAACCAGAGAGATGGGCTCGGCGGCCCCGCCCGCGCTGATCGCGGCGTTCATCGCCGACGAATTCGACCGGGCGACAACAGAGTTCGACTCGCGCGGCCCGCGTGACCTGACCTCGGCCAAAGCGATCACCGACGAGTTCTTCCGGGCCGAAGCCCTGAGATGACTACCCCCGGATAGCAGAAACTCCGCACCAGCAGGTGCGGAGCTTCACATTCGTACGCCGTTCAGCGCAGAATCAGATGGCGCGAACGTCCTGAGCCTGGGGGCCCTTCTGACCCTGACCGACCTCGAACTCCACGCGCTGGCCCTCTTCGAGGGACTTGAAGCCGGAGCCGCCGATCGCGGAGTAATGCACGAAGACGTCCGGGCCGCCTCCGTCTTGAGCGATGAAGCCGAAGCCCTTTTCGCCGTTGAACCACTTAACAACACCCTGTGCCATTTCAAAAACCTTCTGTAGATGAGCTAGGTCCTAATAGTCCGGCCCTGGTCTCGATGTCCACCATGCCACGATCCGGCGAATTCGGCCACTCTGCGCGGTGCAAAGTGTGCGAACTGTGAGGAAGGCAACCCCCGGATCATGCCGGCCGACGCCGACACGGACGTGACGCAGCCCGCTTTCGGGTGGATGCTCGGTGTATGCCGAGGTAGTTGCTCCGCGGATGCCGGATCAGTGGGGAACATGCACCGAACCGACTGGCAGGCTTCACCATCGAGAACCCTACGCAATTGTGACGGGTCACCGTCAGCGACCCTAGACATTTTCGAGAAACCCAGTACGGCAAATTCTCTACCAGCGTATTTTCCGAGTTCGTGAGGGATCGCACGCCTCACCGAGGAATCACGCGAGGAGTAGACGGTGCTGGATATCAACCATTTCACATACGGCTGGGTGACGCCCCTGCTGGCCTATGCCATGTCGGTCATCGGGTCGATGCTGGCACTACGTTGCATGGTTCGCTCGCGCGCCTCGGGCATGCACGGCGGCTGGCTCACCGCGGCCGCGATCGCACTCGGTGGCACCGGTATCTGGGTCATGCATTTCATCGCGATGCTCGGTTTTTCGGTCCGCGGGGTGACCATCCGCTACAACGTGCCCATCACCTTGTTCAGCGCCGCTGTCGCCATGGGTGTGGTGTGGTTCGGATTGTCCATCGTGGTGCGTCGCGGCTGGGACAGCGCCGCCTTACCGGTCGGCGGCACGATCACCGGGCTCGGCGTCGGGGCCATGCACTACGCGGGCATGTACGCCATGAAAACCGACGCCGAGATCATTTACGAACCCGTCGTGGTCGCCGCGTCACTGGCCATCGCGGTGGTCGCCTCGATCGCGGCACTGTGGTTCGCCCTGCACGTCCACGGCTTCCTCGCCACCATCGGCGCCGCCCTGCTGATGGGCGTGGCCGTCACCGGCATGCACTACACCGGCATGTTCTCGATGAGCGCCCACACCAGCGCGCACGTCGCCCACGCCACCGGCGCCACCGCCGCCCAGTTGCTCACGCCACTGATCATCGGCATCAGCATGGTGACCATGATTCTGCTGATGCAGGTCGGCATCACCGAAGCCGAGGACCCCAGCCTCACCCGCCCGGTCCACAATCAGAACGCGAGCCGCTTCTGGCCGAGCGGCCAGAACTAACCGGCCTGCACGTCGTGAGCTTCCGGCCCGCGCCGAGTCTCGGTGACGCTGTATTCCACGCGCTGACCGTCGCGCAGCGTCCGGAACCCCTGGCCGACCAGCGCGGTGTACTCGACGAACACGTCGGGCCCGCCGGCGTCGGGGGTGATGAATCCGAACCCCTTACCGCTGTCGAACCAGGTCACGACCCCGCTTGGCATCAACCGACCTTTCCAACTCCTGTGCCTGCCAACCTGTTTCGCTAATCTTCGCATGCGGGTGCCCGCGACACGAAAGATATTCGGGTTCGAGGAGCCGATCGGCCGGTCGCGACCTGGATATGCTCCGGACACGGTCCACCCCGGACCTGATCAGCCGCGAGAACGGGGATCCGGTGCAGCCTTCGACCGTTCGCTGGGCGGGCGAAGCCGTCACGGTCTTCGTGGCCACGTCGGTGGCGGCGCTCGCGATCATGCTGCCGATCAGTTTCACCTCGTTGGCGGCGGCGCTGCACGTCGATCTGCTGGTGCTCAACGTGCCACGCGCGATGACCGGCGCCGCGTTCGTCGCGGTGATCACCGCCGCGGTCACCGTGGCCATCGGTAGCGTGCGCACGGCCCGCTGGACCGCGCTGCTCGCCCTGGTCGGCATCTTGGTCAACCATCTGGCGTTCATCCCGGACAGCACCGACGGACACCTCGACTCCCTGTCACTGCCCACGCTGAACTTCATCGACGCGCTGCTCGCGGGCGTGGTCGTCGGCGCGCTCGCGGTCGCGGTATGGAACGAACCGCTGCTGCGCACCGTCTACCTGTTCGGTGTGCTCGGCGGCACCATCCTCGGTGACCTGACCCAGTCCCCCACCGACCCGAACTCCGACGGTTTCAGCGGCGCGCTCGGCGGCACGCTGCCCCTGTGGTTCATCGCGGCCAGCGTGCTCGCCCTCGCCTACTTCGCACTCACCACCGCCGCCCCGCCCCGCTCCACCACCGAAACCGCCATCCCGCTGGCGCCGGTGTTCGCCGCGGTCGTCGCGTTCACGACGACCATCGTCACCGCGCTCGCCGTGACGTCCAACAAGACCAGCGCGTTCTATCTGGTCATCGCCTCGTTCGTGGCCATCGCGGCCGCGGTCGCCGCCGCGATGATCCTGCCCGGCCGCGACGGCATTCTCGTCGTGCTGATGAGCAGTTTCTCGGTCGCGGGCAGCCTCGTCATCACGCTGCCGCGCTCCGGATGGGTCGATCTGGCCACTCTCGCCGCCACCGCCGCAGGCCTGCTGATCGGCATCCGCACACCGCGTCCGCTGGTCGCCGCGTCCAGCGTGCTCGCCCTGGCCTGCTTCGTCCTCGCCGCCGACGTCTTCTCCCCGCCCGCCACCCTCACCGCCGCCCTCGGCTGTCTCGCCCTCGGCGGTGTCGCCGGATATTGCCTGGGCACAGCTGTTCCGGTGAGCCCCACCGCCGGAACCGTCGGCCTGGCAATCCTGTTCGTGCCATCGATCGGAGTCGCGCTGAGCGACATCGATTTCGGCCACCTCGCCTATTCGTCCTCCTGGTACCGCACCACCGACGTGGATCGCGGCGTCGGCCCCGGCGCGGTCGCGGTCGTCGTCGCCCTCGGCTGCACGATCGCCGTCCTCGCCCTGCTGCGCCATCGCACGGCGCCGCCGGAAATCGTCACCCCCTAGCTGGTCCGAGAACGCGTCCAGCGGCCCCGCAGGCACGTGACACCGCGCCGCTGTCACCCCTCCTGATCGAATTCTCGCTCAGAGAACTGCGAGACAGCGTCTGTGGCAGCTGTTTTCGGGTATACCCACATCATGAGTTTCCCGGTGTCCTTCGGGTTCGCCCAGGTCGGTCTCCTGGCCCTGAGCGCCCTTGCCGTCGTCCTATTGATCATGGCCGCATTGGCGGCCACCCGCCGCCGCGGTCCGAAAGCCGTTCTCGGCCGCGCGATCCCCGGCGCCGCTCTCCTGCTGGTAGCGGTCCTCCTACTCTGGATCGCCACCCTCCTACAGACCTACCTGGGCCTCACCGGCGAAATCAAGGCTGCTCACGTAGTCGCCAAACCCGTTGCCGGCCAGGAACACCAACTCGACCTCGTTCTCACCCAGTTCGACGAAGACGGCACCGCGGGCCAACCCACAACCCACCGCATCGAAGGCGACCTGTGGGCCCTCCAGTCCAACATCGTCGAGCTGGAACCGTGGGTCAACGCACTGGGCTTCCACTCCGGCTACAAGATCACCCGCCTGTTCGGCCAACGCCTCGACGGCAAATCCCCCGCCCAGGACCACACCTTCCTCAACGGCGGCGACCGCGACTTCTTCCAAGACATGAACGAAGACCGCTGGTACACCTCCCCCTTCGTCCGCTCCGCCTACGGCAACGCCGTGATCGCCACCCCCGGCGAATACGACGTCTTCATCTCCCGAGACGCCATCAAGGTCCGCCAGACCGAGGGGTAGCGAGCACGACGATGGCCGACGCCGCGAACCCGCTCAGTCGAAGAGTTCTTCCGCGCGGGTCGCGGTCACAGCCTGCATCAGCCATGCATTGAGCTGATCGAGGTCGACCGTTTCGGCGAGGAGTTCTCGCTGGGCGGCAGAAAGCTCGATTCCCCGACCGGTAAGCACGGTCAACACCGAACGCGCCACTCCCTGAGCAACGCCCTGCTCGACACCCTGAGCACGCAATCGCTGAGCAGATTCCGAACGGAAGAACGACAGATCCGTATCCATTTTGTCCCTCCAGAGCTGGGCAGCGTCGGTGTGCGAAATACCCTGTTCGATCAGTTCGGCGTAAAACTCGGTTTCATCGTCGCACCCCCGCCTGCGGAAAGCCACGATGATCGAGTCCAGTATCTCACTGATCTCCGGCTCACGGGCATGCGTGATCGCCGACAGCGCTGCCAGCGGCAAGTCAGCGAGCACCTCCGCTGGATCAGTGATCGTCGGCACGTTGTGTGGGCCTAGGACCAGCGGCTGCATCATGGGTAAAGATCCCGTGCATCGCCTCATGCGATGAGCTGACCATGCACGAAGGCTATCAATCTTCGAACGTGAGTTCGAATCAGACAATTGGCCCACAGGGTTGTCGATGTCACGTGGACGCTTCAACAACTATGGCCGCGGCAGACATTCGGCTCGGATCCGAGACGCTCACGCATGGATTTGGGTGAATCAACGATGTCTTGCCTCGTCTCGCGCGGATGTAATTGATCCATGACGCGGATCAACCCGCACGAGGAAAGGTCAGGCAGATGTCCGAACGCGATGTGGCCATGATGTACGCAGCACATGACGCGTTCCGGCGCGATCTCCGAGCGCTCGCCGCAGCCCCGGATCGTGAACGCTGGACGCAGTTTCGTACCCAACTCTCCGTCCACCACACCGCCGAGGACGTCGTGCTCTGGCCGAGCCTGCGCCGCCGCGGCGTGAACGCGCAGCTGGTCGAGGCGATGGCCGCCGAGCACGATCAGATCGATCCGCTTCTCGCCCAGGCGAACCGGACTTTCGATACTGCCGGACCGGATGCCGCGCGACCAACGCTCGTGGCACTGTCCGATCTGTTGCACAACCATCTGCACCACGAAGAGCGGGAAACCCTGCCGTTGATCAACGATCGAGAATGGTCGCTGCTCGACCGAGAGATGCGCCGCCGCATCGGAATCCGCGGTATTCGGTCGTATTACTCCTGGCTGCTACGAGACGTGGAGGGTGAACGCCGCCGCAAGGTACTGACCACGATCCCCGGCCCGCTGCGCCTGGTGATCTCGTAGTCTCCGGGTCGCTCCACCGCCGACGCGGGTTTCGGTTCGGGCAGTGTGCGGAACAACAGCCAACTCAGGGCGGGCATCAGGATCAGTGGCGTCAGCGCGGTTCGAAGGGAGGTCGCGTCGGCGACGCTGCCGATCAGGGGCGTGGCCAGGCCACCGATGCTGACGGTGAGCCCGAGGGTGATGCCGCTGGCGGTACCTACGCGCGTGGGCAGGTAGTCCTGACCGAGGGTGACGTGCAGGGAGAACGGGATGTACAGGCCTGCGGAGGTCAGCGCGACGAACAGGTACATCGCCGGGCCGGGCACGAACACGACCCCGGCGATGGCGCCGATGGTGAGTAGATAGGACCAACTGGCAACGGTCACCCGCTCCCAGTGATCGGCCAACTTGCCGCCCAGCACCGAACCCACCGCACCACCGAGGTAGAGCACGAACAGCGCCGCGGTACCCGCTGTCACGTTGCCGCCCATCCGCTGCTGGGCGTACAGCGCGATGAAGGTGCTCAGACCGACGAAGGCGATGGACCGAAAGACCACGGCCAGAGACAGTTTCACGAACGACGCCTTGTCGTCGGTGTCCGCACCGACAGTGTCGCCGGAACCGACGAGGTCCGGTGTGCGCAATGCGCGCAGGACAGGCAGACACAGCACGCTGCCCGCCAGCGCCGGCACCATCAGCAGGGGCGAGAGACGCAGCCCACCGGTCACGACGACGGCGGTGACCATGAGCGGCGCCGCCGCGAAGCCGAGGTTGCCGCCGAGGGCGAACCATCCCATCGCACTATGACTTCCCCGACTGACCAGCCGCGCGACGCGAGCGGACTCCGGGTGATAAGCCGCCACCCCGACCCCGGACAATGCCACGAAAGCCAGTGTCAGAGCGTAGGAGCCGCTCAGTCCGCTCAACGCGATGCCGAGTCCGGCCGAGATCGTACTGACCGGGAGGAGCCACGGCATCGCCCAACGGTCCGTGAGCAGGCCGAACACCGGCTGGGCCACCGAGGACAGCAGCGATGCGGCGAGCACGATGCCCGATACCGCTGCATAGCTGTAGGCATGTTCCGCGACGAAGAACGGTACGAGTGCGGCGACCGACCCCTGGTAGATGTCCACGCAGGCATGGCTGGTCGACAGCATGATGATCGTTCGGTGCTTTCCCACGTCATCATGCTCATCGACGAGCAACGTGTCGTGCTTCCGATAATCTGCCAACTAATGACAGAAATCCGCCACGTGCCGATAGCGCCGACCCGCACCCAGTGGTTGACCCCCGGAGGCGCCATCGACGCGCACCGCCACGACGACCACCAGATCGTCTACGCGGGCAGCGGCGTACTGGCCGTCACGACCAGCGCTGGTACGTGGATCGCGCCGAGCACCCGCGCCATCTGGGTCCCCGCAGGCACCATGCACGCGCACCAGGCGCACGGCAAGCTCGCGCTCCACCTGGTCGGCCTGCCCGCCACCGACAACCCGCTCGGCTTGGACGAGCCCACCGTGCTCACCGTCGGCCCCCTCCTACGGGAGCTGATCCTCGCCTACACGCACAACCCGCACGACGACAGCCCTGAACGTGCACGACTGCGCGCGGTACTGCTCGATCAACTGCGAGCCTCCACCCAGCAGCCTCTACACCTGCCCACACCGTCCACCCCTCAACTGCGAGCAGTGTGCGAGATCCTGCACGCGAACCCCGCCGACGACCGAACCCTGGCCGCACTGGGCAGGCAGATCGGCGCCAGCGACCGAACCCTGTCCCGCCTGTTCAAAGCCGATCTCGGCATGAGCTTCCCGCAATGGCGCACCCAACTGCGCCTGTACTACGCCTTGGTCCTGCTCGCCGAAAACACTCCGGTAACCACGGTGGCGCACCTATGCGGCTGGTCCTCGGCGAGCGCCTTCATCGACGTCTTCCGCCGCACCTTCGGACACACCCCCGGATTGCGCCAACCCCGCCAATAGGCCCTGTTCGGTATGGCTGCCACGAGTGCTTCTTCGGAAGGCATACCCTCACCGAGCGCTGAACTCTTCCGACCGGAGTCGTTTCTGAGCTCGCTCGATCCATCCGGCGAATCCGACGGGCAGATCATCCTCAACCGCTGGTCGTACCGTGATTCGGTCTTGGGTACGTCGTTGCAGGTAGCGTCCGTCGTCGGTGAGATCGACCCACTGCGTCGTGTACCACGGATCAGGGCGGTCCAGAATGTGGCCGACCAGCAGGCGAGCGTGACCACTCCCGTCGATCGGACATCGGGTCAGCGCTTCGTATTCTTCCCGAGGACTGCGCCGCGCAAACGACTGGCGCATCACGCTGGATTCGAGATCGACGACGTCGACAGAAATCGGTGCCTGCCGCCCGGGCTTACACATGGGAACCCGCCCGGCGAGACGCTTCGGCAACTGATCGGATGGAAAGAGCCGGCCATGGATCGGGCCGTCGACCCCGTTGACGATCGCCTGCGCCAACACCACACCATGCGGGCCGTTCTGCGCACCGACAATGCGGTACTCACGCATCACCCCCGGATTGGTAGCTGTTGAGCCACCACGGATTTCGATGCGCAACTGCCCGAATGTCAACGTGTGCAATGCCAACCGGATCAGCTCGCTCTCCTCCTCGTCGAGCGCTGCGAGAACGCGAGTGCGATGAGCCTCGTAGTCGTCGACGAAGCGAAACCGGCTCAGATAGTGCAGCGGACGAGGGAAACGATCGATACCGTCGCCGTACCAGAGCGCTGCGAAATCATCTGGCTCCCAAACCCATTCAGCCATCGGGGGTTTGTTCTCCTGTTCAGTTCGGCGGTCGTGGTGCATCCGGCGATGTGTTCGCCGACGGCGCATCACCACCGATGACCCCACCGGCGATCGTGTTCGGCATCTCGCCCAACAGTTCCTCGGTGTTCTCCGCGGTGATCAAGTAGTCCGGAATCTCATGGGTGTCGTCATCGTCGCCGCCCTTGCCTCGGCCGGCGCCCGGCGCGCCCATCATCCCCGGCATTCCCGAACGACCCGCACTCGACGACGCCGACCCGGCACCTGCCACGCCGGCTGGTGTTCCCATCACCGGTGAACCAGCCACCGCGCGACCTGGAACAGGAGCTGCCACAGCTGAACCCGGCGATCCACCGCCACCACCGGACCCGCCGCCGGGCGAACCGGTCGACGGTGCGGCCGAGGCAGGAGAGGTCGCTGCCGGTGCGACAGCGCTCTCCGGTGTCGCGCTGCTCGGAGCGGTCTCGTCGTCTGAGCCGTCCTCGTCGTCGCCGCTGTCCTCGTCATCATCTGAGGACGTGTCGTCGCCGGCGGACTCGTCGTCACCTTCGGCAGTGGCCTCAGGATCTTCCTCGACCGCCGGATCCTCGGTGGTCGAGGGCTCGGTCGTGCCGGAACCGTCACCGTCGTCCGTGCCGCCGCCGGTTCCGTCACCGCCAGTTCCGTCACCGGCAGTTCCGCCACCACCGGTACCGTCGTCGATCGCCCCGTGCAAGGGGTTCGTCGGGCTGACCGGTGTCGGCAATACCGGAATAGCGCCGTCCGCAGTGGTGAACGGGTTCACATAATGTTGCTTCATCACCAGGCGAGCTGCTTCTTCTTGCTCGTCCGGGTCCTCGTTGTTCCAGATATCCCAGGTACTCGGCGAGGTGAAATCGAAGTTCTGCCCGGTCGGAGGCAGCTGATCCTTCGTAGTGGTGATCGCCTGCGCCGTCTCCCCCACCCGAGTCGCCAAGGCTTCCAGCTCCGGAGTCAGCTCGGTCGCACGCTGGGTGTAATTCTTGATCGCCTCACGAGACCGCTCGGCCGCCTGACCTTCCCACGCCGCGGCACTCGCACGATTCATCCGCGCGGCGAAATCGGTGACACCCTCCCGCCACTTCTGGGCGATCTGGCTGTACTGACCCGCTGCGGCCAACGCATTACCAGTGGGCTCCAACGGTTTGAATGCGCCATTGATCTGCGGGTGTCTGAAGTCACGGGTGTGCTCCTGCTGCTGAATCTGCTTGTCTTCGAAAACCATCTTCGCCCTGCCGTCGCTCGTGGATCAGGTGGCGGGCGCTAGACGCGCTCGGCCGGGGTGTCGCCGCCGCCAGAAGTTCCGGGCGCGGGTGCTGCGGCGAGGAGTTCTTTGTAGTGGGAGGCGAACTCGGCGTCGGTCTCCTGATAGCGCTGGGCGATCAGACGATGCAGTTCCTGCAGGTCATCAACGATCTTGTAATGCTGGTCAAGGATCGCGTGGACGCTGTTGTCCGACCCTTGCCCCTTCTCCCGAAACCGACGGACCATGGTCTGCGCAGAGACCAACTCCGCAACCGCCTCACCGAGCCCCCACACTTCACGTTGGGAGATGTCAGTCGCGGTGGATTGAAGCTCGACGATGAGCGTCTTGAACGTTTCGCATTCCCGCTCTATATAGACGAACTCTTCTGCGTCAACCCGCACGGAATCGCCGAACCGCATTGTCAACCGACCTTCTTGTGCCTCGGTCAGCAGATCCTGCAACGGACGATCACCACTCATAGTCAGATTCCCCCTAATTGAAGTCCAAGCAGTCGTATGCCAGTCATGCACCAGCTGGAATCAACGGAACAACCTTCTCCGCGAGTCCGCGAGCCAATTCGCATGTGTCCAGGTGACCAGTCTTTCGACGCGAATCGGGGTTGTCCAGAGAGAATTCGAGGCCGCCCCCTTGCATCGCAATGGTAAGCGTGCACACAGAGCGAGGGTTCTTGGTGTCGGAACGGCTTGCAGCAACTGCAGCCCGTCCGTCAACGGTGTACTCAGCGCGAACCGTCAGCTTCGTATTTGCACGCACCTGCTCGACTGTCAGATTGGTCGTGGTGATCCCAACACCGTAACCGTCCGGCGACGCCCATCGGCAGCCCCGCCACTTGATCCCACCCGCCCCGTCGTAGTCAGCATTGTTGTTCGAACTGGCCACCCGCAGCCCCTCGGAATCCAACACCGACTTCGGAATGTCCTTGCACGGATCGAACCCAGCAGGCACCTCCGCCGCGAGCCCCTGCCCAGTCGTCGTCCCCTCGACCCCAACAGCCTCCCCATCAGTCGAGGACCCACACCCAGCCACCAGAAACACAACACCAACAGCCATGAACCCAGCCCGACTACACCGCACCCCACCCCTCCTCGACATCAGGTAAGCCCGTTCGGGGAGTCCCCACCCCCTTGAACCTGCCACGCTACCCAATCACACGCCACCGGGCAATCGCCCAAAGATCTGACAGGAGACCGCCTCATGTACGACAACCAGTGTGTCGCGCCGGCGCGTGAGGGTCGACCGCGCACACATGACGATCGCCCAAATCGCTGGCTTGACACGTGGATTTGTCACCATGAGACTACCGAATTGGGTGCCGTATGGACGGTTCCGCGAATGCGCGTGGCCTGTCGCCTTCAGTCGCGGAGATCGGATGTGGCGTCCGCTCAAGAGTGGCAAGCTGGACCAGGTGGATCTGGATGTAGAGCTTGCACTGCGAACTGAAATCTTCGCTGCCCTAGACCAATTGGTCGCAGCGAAGGGCGGTGCGCTCACCCGGAAAGAGCTTTTCGACTTCACGTTCCAGGGCACACGGATCCCGCTCGTGGACGGCCAGCGGGGGATCCGCAATCCCGCGACGTTCAACTCGACGTTGTCGATCATGACCAAGCCGGACAGTCAGTACTCGGATGAGGTTGTGGGCGAGTCGTTGCACTCGTACGCATACAGAGCTGGCCCGATCGACAAGGGCGACAACGTGAAGTTGAGGCACTCGGTGACCACCGGGCTTCCGATGATTTTCCTGCAATGGATCGATGTCGAGGGGATCCGCTACGTCCCGATCTACCCGGTCTACGCGATCAAAGACGATCCGGCGAACCTGCAGATCATCCTCGCGCTCGATGAGAAGCTCCTGGACGTGACAAACCCGCTTCATCTCTCTCCCGTGGAGAAGCGCTATGCCGAGCGGGTCGCACATCAACGGCTCCATCAACCCCAGTTCCGCAGCCAGGTGCTGTTCGCCTATAAGAAGCGTTGCGCTGTATGTCATCTGGGTCGACCTGAGCTGCTCGAAGCGGCGCACATCATTCCCGATGCCCACGCGCACGGTGCAGCCGAGATCCCGAATGGGTTGAGCTTGTGCCGTATTCACCATGCGGCCTACGACGCCAACCTGGTCGGGTTCTCTCCTGATCTCCGTGTGCATGTAGGTCCTGTGCTGATGGATGCCGAGGACGAAGGACCGATCTTGGAGTACGCGTTGAAGGGGATGAACAACGCACAGCTGTTGGTCCCTGAGAAGCCTGAGTACCGCCCTGCGGAGCATCGCCTTGCCGAGCGTTTCGAGGCGTTCCTGTCCGGCAAGCCGGCGGCGACGGTCGCTGGTATCGACGTCGCTTGGACAAAACCGGTTCAGTGGGGCGCCAAGTAGACCGATCAGCAGTCTGATCGAATCTGACGGCGTTCGTCGATCACCGACTGCGCAATCGGCAGGTTGCCGAGCCGTCGGGAGAGGGTGTCCATCGCGAGGGCTTCGGGAAGCGCAGTCGAAAACTTCAAGCCTGAAAGCGCATTCAGACTTACGCGCGGCAGAACCAATGTCCGCCCCGTACGTAGGGCTCCCAGATCCTCGATGTCCAGACCGCTACGGAGCCGAATCGCCTTGTCGTTGATCCGCTGAGCAGGCTCGAAGAGATCCGGAAACGAGGCATGCAAAGTACGGTTCGCCGTTGTACCTGCCCATGTCCACCATCGGGCGCCGTCATCGTCCGACATCGTGACGATCAATCGGTCAGGGGAAACAGCCTGCGAGTACACCGTGCGCTGGGCGAGGAGCACGCGCGCCGCGCGGTCGGTTACCCGAACTCCCGGCACGTCCTCGCCCAGGAGTACCGCTCGCATTCCCCGCGCCAATTCATATGACCAGTCAGACGCGGTTCCCGACCACTTCGCCCTCCCACCGTCACCGACCTCCACAACCCAGCACCGTCTGCGCCGCCAATCTATGTTGTCCACCTGCCACGACCGCCCCGCCAACAGCAACACGATCGCGTCGTCCGTACGTTCGGCGAGCAAATCTGTTCCGACGGTGCCTATTTCGTCGTTGCCTGCGAGGACGATGAACTCAGGTGGTGCGCTGAAAACCGCCGTCAGGTCTGAGAAGTAGCGGTGACCGAAGCGTCGTTCTGCTTCCGGCCCGATGATCAGATAGTCCCCGTCGCGAACCAAGAAGCCCGCTCGGCGGAGATTGTCGAGGATGCCCGCAGCGTCATCGTCGAATATCGGGAGCGAGCCCCACCATCGACTCGCGCTGTCGAACGTCAGCTTGCCCTCTTGGAGGCAGAGGGCAAGGAACTGTTGGGCGACAATGTGTCTCGGGACAGGTGGGGGCACGACTGGCTCGACCCAGCCGCGAGCCCAGCAATGCAGCATGCCGAAGGTTGGCAGGACCTCTTCGCTGTCTATCGCGAGGAATAGACAGTTGCGAGTGGCCCCCGTCCTTCGACCTGTGCGGCCCAGCCGCTGAAGAAATGATGCGACCGTTCGAGGTGGACCGACCTGAATCACTCTGTGCAGATCGCCGATATCGATACCGAGCTCGAGGGTTGAGGTCGCGACGATGACAGTGCCACGGGAGTCAGCGAACGCGGCCTCGGACCGCCGACGTTCGGCTGCCGACAACGACGAATGAGACAGGTAGGTTTCAACACCCGCTTCGAGGAGCGCGGCACCCAACTCCTCGGCCCGTCGCCGACTATCGACGAACACCAGCCGTTTCTCGCCACGATGCAATGCGGCGATAACCCTGGCGGCATTCGGGATCGAACCGACATAGTCGACTTCTACCTCGGGTTGTGCCGCCGACTGCTGAGGTTTCGGCTCTACGACGGCCCGCGGTCGGTCCTTGCTACTCCCCTGGAGCCACTCGACCATCTCCGCCGGGTTTCCGACAGTCGCCGAGAGGCCGATCCGCTGCAGCGGACGCTTCGCGAGGCGCGACAACCGTTCCAACACGGCGAGCAGGTGCCAGCCGCGGTCGTCACCGGCAAACGAATGTACTTCGTCGATAACGACAACCCGCAGATCGGCGAACAGGGCGCGGGTGTCGGTTTTCGTCGAGACGAGAACCGCTTCGAGCGACTCGGGCGTAGTCAACAGGATATCGGGACGGTTTGCGACAATTCGCTGCCGTTCGGGCTGGCTGACATCGCCGTGCCAAACGGCCGACGAACGGCCCAACCAGGCTGCGTACTCTGCGACTCTAGGGCCGAGATTATTCAGCAATGCACGAAGAGGACACACATACAGGACCGAAACTCCCTGCCAGTCTTCACTTGCCATGCGCGAAAGCAGCGGAAAGACAACAGCTTCCGTCTTACCTCCGGCTGTCGGTGCCAGGATCACTAGATCCTGGCCGGAGAGCACGGGCTCGATCGCGGCAGACTGAGACTCTCGTAACCCATCCCACCGCAATGTGTTTGCGATGTGGTGTTGCACATCCGGATGAAGGAGGAGGAACGCCTCGTCGGAGCTATCGACGGTCACAGGTCCAACTGCACGTCATTCGCGCTCACAGCAGCCTTCTCCGCCTCATCCAACTCCGAGTCCGCAATGTGGAGCTTGTAGTCGCTCATCGGATCGAATGCTTCGAACTGGTCAACTTTGTCGAGCACGTCGACCAGCTTGCGCAAGAAGATCCGCGGCGCGGTTCCCACCTGGGCGCCCAAACGGCCCGCCACAGCGATTGCCAACTGTTTGATGAAGGCATCGGTGGCAACCGTGCGAACCCGATCCTGGTTGTCCGCGCCCGACGCGTAGAGCGCACGCACTCGTGTGCCGAGTTCGACCAACTTCTCGAGGTCGAACGCGGTCAAGCGCAGTTGAGGCGCGCGGACATTGTCGAAACGCGGATCCGACGAGAAGTCCGTGTGCAGCCGTTCCGCGAGTGGTTGCAGAAGCCGAATGCCCTGACGCCCCTCGAACAGCGCCGGTGTCCCGGTCACCAGCAGATATAGGCCAGGGTACTCGCCCTTGTGGACCTCATCGATGAATTGGCGGAGGGTGTTGAGCGCCTTCATACGTGTATCAGAACGCATTCGCTGAACCGTCTCGACCTCGTCGAGGACAAGGATCAGGCCGGGGTGGCCAGCGTCCTTGAGGACGGCAAGAAGACCGCGGAAGAAGCTCGGTGCAAGTTCATTGGTCAAATCACCGCGGATGTTGGCCTGCCGCTTGATCGTTGCTGCCACATTCGGTTGACCACCGATCCACGCCACCATCGCATCGGCGCCGACACGATTTTCATCCTCGACCATCTTTCGGTACGCCCGGATTGCCAGGGGAAAGATCGGCGCCTTGTCGCTGACTGCGGCAAGCCGTCGGTCGATCAGAATGTCGACGCCTATGCCCTGTTCGTCGGCTTCCTCTTGGACCGTATACAGCCATGCATCCAGCAGCTTCCGCAGGGCACTCGGCGGAACACTCGCCATGCGCAACGATTCAATCGCCCGCCGGTAGACCGAATCCAGCTTGTACAGCGGAGTGTCGGACTCATTGATCTGGACCTCGGCGACCGCGTAGCCCATCTTCAGGGCGCGGTCACCGATCCAGCGGGAGAAGAAGGTCTTTCCCGACCCGTAGTCACCGCGAACAGCCTTGAACACCGACCCGCCGTGGGCAAGAGTGCCTAGGTCCTGGGTGATCCCGGCGTCGAACTTCTCGAGTCCGACTGCCAGTTGGTCAAGGCCGTTCGCCGGTACCGTGCCGACTCGTAGCGCGTCAAGAATCTCCCGACGCCTCCGGTTCGATACTTGGCTCACCGACTCAACCCGAACTGCTCGACCATCGCACCCTTATCCAGGCGCACCACATCGTTACTCCCGAGGATCAACACCTCGTACCCCTCCACGTCGAGAATCTTTTGCACTTGGGACAGAGCGCCGGTAGCCCGACCCAGCGGGACACCCAGCAGAGCGGCGGCTTGGAGGCGAGTGACCTCGAGGAACCGCGTATTCAAAAGCGCTCCGACCAGTTGACCGATCTTCGCATCAGGCACCGACACACGGCCGGCAAGTCGCCGTTGAAGGGAAAATATCTCGCTGTTCAACAGCTCTGCTACCAGCGGGTGTTCTGGTGACAGAACCTCCACCGGATCGTCGTCCGGAACGACGGTCGAAACGTCGGGCAACACCGCGTCGCCATCTTCTTGATCTCGCGGGATCACATCCCGCCCATCACGCGTGTCAGGCAGCGGCAAGCCCTCGAGCGACCGGTCCGGAGCTCCGAATGCTTCGACGAGGATCGCGATCAGTTCGTGCCCTACACCCGCACTGAGTTGGATCGACTGGCTGCTCTTCCGCTTCGAAGCACGGTTGGTCGATCCGAAAGTACTCAGGTGCAACAACGGTGCACCATCGGTGTCGACGATGATCTTCCACTCGCACTCGACCTGGTCCTCGGCCTTGTGAGGCCTGATCTGTTGCAAGCTCGGCAGGACCTTCGAAATGCGCGCCATCTCGGCTTACACCCCCATCACGTGACTCGGTCGTCAACTGCGAGCTACGTTACCGCCGCCAGATCGCGTGATCCGAACGACGCCACCACAGCTGGTTGTTGCTCGTCGATTGACCGAGCTCTGGATAATCGATACGTGACCGATTGGGTGCCAGTGCGGTACGTCTCCGCCGGGGAGTTGGCTTCGAACCAGACGCCGAAGGGTGGGGACCACTCAGGCCGTGTTGGCTGAGTGGGGTGTGCCCTCGCCTCCACCCAAAGGGTGGAAAAAGGCTGTGTCAGACCAGGATCGGTGGTCTGAGGATTTGACGACGTTTCTTGGATAGCCGACGGCTATGGTACGGTCGGCGCACAAGTCAGGCCCCGGAGGTGCTGTAACACCGCCGAGGCCCTGGGCGAGAATCTGGGTTCAGCAGACTCACCGCCGTAGGCAGGAAGCCTACCGATGATTCTGGCGTCTCCGCCAACCTCCCCCCTTGCCGCTGTGCGCCCGGGCGAGTTGTGCGGGTGATGCGCCTTACTCGCGCAGTCGTCGCCCGTCAGAGGGGCCGCTGCAACCATTCCGATGACACAGAGTCGGCCGGTAAAGGCGGACTCGGACGGCTCCACCGTGGTTGGTGGCATGGATACCAGGGCTTCCCTGGGTGTTCCTGACTCTGTGCAGAATCCCAGTCCCGGCCCTTGCCGAGTAATGCCCGGCGGGCGTGCAACACCAAATGACCGTAGCGGCGACCGACCGGCGGACCTCGCGTCAAGGGTGCATCCGTACCTCGCGGTACCGGGGTGCCCCTGCACTC
Source organism: Nocardia sp. A7 (assembly GCF_046549215.1). Classification (NCBI taxonomy): domain Bacteria; kingdom Bacillati; phylum Actinomycetota; class Actinomycetes; order Mycobacteriales; family Nocardiaceae; genus Nocardia; species Nocardia sp. A7. The sequence goes on from NZ_JAJPWE010000001.1 coordinate 474,930, forward strand.
CCTCCGCTTCCCCCACTCCCAGCGGGTTCGAGGATCTGCTCCTGTCTACGGAATAGCCCTTCAGGAGCGGGAATTACGGCTCAAACTGCCACCAAAGGTTAAGCCTGCGATGCAAGATCAGCGTAGGAGATGACCGCCCTGATCCATCGGTTCAGCACGCAATGTCAGCGAGGCACCTACCGCGTGGGCGTAGCGCAATACGACATCGAACGTCGGGTTACTGGTCTCGATGTCCGCCTCGAACCGACTGATTCCAGAGCGATTGATCCCGATCGCGTCGGCGACCTTCGCCTGCGAGATTCCCCGCTGCACGCGGATTCCGATGAGATCGGCGAATAGGCGTCGCCGTGCCTGCGTCAGCTCCATCGCGTTTCTGACGTGGTCGTCACCGGCCAGATCCAACGGCCGCACCTGCTTCCGCCATGGTTTCATCTGTTGCACTCTAGAGCAACAGATGGGATCGCTGGCTGCGGAAACAGGCCTTCAGGAAGCGCATCGCCTGCCTGAAGCAGGGAAATCAAACAACCGAAGTCGTCTTATCGTGCATTCGCTTGTTTGACATCGCTTGTAGATCTGGTGTATTAGCGCATCTTTGCGAAAGTGGTACGTCTGTTCACATGTACCTGGGGTGCGGTTTTCGTAGCCGTGCACAGTGATTCGGCGAAGTTGTAGCGCGTAGCAGCGGAAGAGGGGACCCTCGGAGGGAGAGATCGCGTTACCCAGGAGCCGCATGACTGTCAGTAGTGACCGTGAAGGTGGCTTGCCCGAGACACTGCCTGCGTTAGAGCAACTGCCGGCTGATGAGGCTCGGGATCTGTTCGAGTTGATGATGGCCGCGAGTGCGTTCGAGGCGGCCGCGTTGGACAAGTCCATCGATTCGATGGTCTCTGCGTTGCCGCGACCGTTGCGTCGGGTGACGAAGAAGATCATGTTCGGCGGCAGATGACGGACCTCACTACGCGGGCGCAGTTGATTCTGTTGGCTCGGACCTTGCATGTTCATCCGCAGCGGTTGGATCACCTGCGGTATCTGGGGGCCGATCGGTTGCATGCGTTGCAGCAGCAGATCTCGGGGGTGTTGTTCGATCAGCACACGGAGACGTTTCGGCGGATCAGTGCGCTGGTGCCGTTCGTTCCGTTGACGGTCTCGATTCCGTTGGTGCAGAAGCTGGTTCCGCCGATGATGACGGGGCGGGCGGCGGGGTCGGTGGGGCTGGATCATCCGGGTAAGGCGGCGGAGACGTTGACGATGCTGCGGGCTGAGTATGCGGCGGACTGCGCGCCCTATCTCGATCCGCGGGCCATCGAGCAGTTGGCCGATCAGATGGCGCCGGGGCCGATCGTCGAGATCATCAACGAACTGCTGCGGCGGCGGGACTATGTGACGGCTGGTCCGTTCTTGGCCTGCGCCACTACGGAATTGATCGCCCATGTCGAGGCGGATGTGCGCGATGACGCCGGGCTGATCTTCTCTGCCGCGTTTTCCTACGATGTCGACGTGCTGAGCGCGGTGGTGCGTCAGTTACTCGATGGGCCGCATCGGCGAATTCCGCGGATCACGCAGACGGTGCTGACGGGCTCTGCCGACCTGCAACATGCTGCGCTGTCGGTGTTTTCGCGGTGTGCGCCCGATGTGATCCGGCGGGTGGGTGACATTCTGTTCGGGAACGCCCAGCCTGCTGATGTCGCGCGGCTGGTGCGCAACGCGCTCGCGCTCGGGGCGGTACCCGAATTTCTGACGCTGGCTGGGTATCTCACGCCCTTGGGGCTGTGGACGTTGGTGGGCAATCCGGTGTTCAACGATCCGGATGTGGGGGTCGATCTGGTCGCGCCGATGGATGGGCGAGGCGATTCGGACAGTTGGCGTGGGCTTTTCACGCTGATGGCGCGGATGGACGACGACGTCAGGAGCGCGGTGGGGTACGCGCTGGCTCTGCTGTCGGAGTCCGCGGTGGCGGAGTTGCCTGCTCGCGCGACCGAAACTGGTTGCTGGCCTGCGCTACTCGATCTGGTCGCGGTGTCCGGTGAGCGGGGGCAATCCCGGTTCGGGGCGATCTGGGCGCAATTGGGGCCGGAGCGGCGGGCTTATCTGCATCGGTGCATCACCGAACTTCGGTACGACACCAGGCTGGCCGAGATCACGGCGCTGGTGGAACCGGTGGAGGTGGATCTGCTGTTCTACCAGCGGCGGCAGCAGGGGCGCTACCGCAACGGTTGACGCGACACCCCCTGGTCGGCGTAGCCGGCACCGCTCACCGATCGTCGGGCGGGCTCGCTGACGTCGAGCGGGTGAAGCGGGTTCCCCATTCGCGGGCCAGTGCGATGAGTTCCGGTGGGCCGAGAAGGGTGAAGTCGGCTTCTACCCTGCCCAGCAACAGGATCGGCCAGCTGAGGTCGTCGGCGGTCATTTCTATGTGGGTGCGGTTGGCGGGGAGGGCGGTGATGGTGCACCAGCGGCCTACTCGGGTGCGGACGTCGGGGGCGGGGGCTTCTATTTCGGCGGTGACGGTGTAGCCGGAGCGGCGGGCGCCGACGGCGTCGCGGACGAAAGTGGCGGCGTCGGGGGCGGGGAGGGTGCGGGGGCGGAAGCGGGTGTTGGTGGCCGCGGAGGCGGTGAGGCGGTCTACGCGGAAGGTGCGCCAGTCGTGGCGGGTGAGGTCGTAGGCGACGAGGTACCAGCGGCGGCCCTGCGAGACGAGGCGGTGGGGTTCGACCTCCCGGGTGCTGGTTCGGCCGTCCGCGGCGGTGTAGGTGAAGGTGAGGCGTTCTTCGCGGCGGCAGGTGAGGGCCAGGTCGGTGAGGACGGCGGGGTCCACATCCGAGAGGGGGACGGCGGTCCAGGCGGTGGATTCGGTCATGGCGCGCAGGGCGTCGACGCGGCGGCGTAGGCGGGTGGGCAGGACGGTGACCAATTTGCCGAGGGCTCGGATGGACGATTCGGCGAGGCCGTCGCCCGCGCCCTGGGAGCCGGCCTGCAGGCAGACGGTGATGGCGACGGCTTCGTCGTCGTCGAGGACCAGGGGTGGGAGGGCGGCACCCGCGGCCAGTTGGTAGCCGCCGTCGACGCCGGGGCGAGCGTCGACCGGGTAGCCGAGTTCGCGCAAGCGGTCGATGTCGCGGCGCAGAGTGCGGGCCGAAACACGCAGTCGCTCAGCGAGTTCCGTGCCGGGCCAGTAGCGGTGGGTCTGCAGCAGCGACAGCAGACGGAGGGTGCGTGCGCTCGTATCGGCCATCTTTCGATTATCTCGCAATTGCGGACAGAAACTGGCCGCAATGGGCTCTACCTTGGGTTTCACAGCCCCGACAAGCAAAGGACTCAGCTCATGACCGAGACCCTGATCGACACCGAGCGCACCGACATCCTCGAGATGCTCGCCAAGCACCGGCACTTCCTGCGCTTCACTGTCCGCGACCTGACCGACGAGCAGGCGGGTCTGCGCACGACCGCCAGCGAGCTGTGCCTGGGCGGTCTGATCAAGCATGTGGCCGCGGTGGAGTCGAATTGGGCGGGTTTCATCGTCAACGGGCCCGAGGAAGCACCCGACTTCTCCTCGATGACCGAGGAACAGATCGCACAGTGGGGCGACGCCTTCAAGATGCTGCCCGGCGAAACGCTGGCCGGTGTCCTGGCCGAATACGACCAGGTGGCCGCGCGAACCGACGAACTCGTGCGCACGCTCCCCGATCTGAACGCGAGTCAGCCCCTGCCGGAGGCTCCGTGGTTCGAGCCCGGCGGCCGCTGGACCGCACGCCTCGCCCTGATGCACATCATGACCGAGACCGCCCAGCACTCCGGGCACGCCGACATCATCCGGGAATCGCTGGATGGCGCTAAGTCGATGGGGTGATGTCGGCGAAGAGGGACTCGGCTGCCGCACGGTGTTCGACGGCGGCAGCCGGGTCCGTCGCGTCGAGGACATCGGCGATGCCCTGGTGGGCGTTTGCCTCCTCGAAGCGGCGGCCCAGTTCCGGTGCCAGGGTGAGGGTTTGGCGATAGAGCTCGAGAGCCTCGGCGGGTAACTTTGCGAGACGGCAGGTTTCGGCGTAGCTGTTGAGGAAGTGGATCTTCCAGTGGGGTTCGAAGAGGCTGTCGAGCAGGGCGAAGGCCTCTCGATGGCCGGCCAGAGCTTCGTCGTAGCGACCCATCTCGCGCAGGGCAACGCCTCGGCAGTTCAGGCACCAGGCTTCGTTGTGTTTGTGGCCGTCTTCGCGGGCGAGGGTGAGGGCGCGGTCCAGGTGGGCGAGGGCTTGTTCGGGCTCGTCGGCGGCGATCGCCACACCCAGGGTGACCTGGGCCTGTTGGGACGGGTGGAGGGCGAGGGCTTCGCGGGCCAGGTGGGCGGCTCGGTCGCGGTGGCCCAGTTGGAGGGTTGCCCAGGCTTCGCCGGCGATGGCGTCCGCGGCGCTCGTGGGGCAACCGCTGGTGGTGTAGAGATCACGGGCTTGGCGGAACAATTCCAACGGTTCCTCGATATCGCCTTCGTCCCAACGTAATTGGGCGCAGCGCATCGTCAGTTCGGCCCGGGGCAACGGGTCGCCCGCTGCGACGACCAAGGGCGCGGCGGCGGCGTAGGCGGCGGCCGCTTCGGTCATGCGGCCCGCGTTGTAGCGGGCGAAACCGAGGTCGCTGTGGGCTTCGGCGAGTTGGCGTGGGTCGCCGAGATTCTGTGCGGCGGTGAGGGATTGCTCGAACAGGGCATTGAGATGTGTGGTGCCACACCGGCGGGCGAAGAAGGCGCGCATGAAGCGCGGTAGTTCGCAGACGTGGGTGTCGGCGCCTGCTTCGACGGCGGCGTAGAACACGGCCATCAGATTGGTGTATTCGGAGACGAACCAGAAGAACGCGGCGTCGCGGCCGGGGAACTGCGGCAGCTCCGCCGGCGGTGCACCGGCGGACACGGGGCGGGTCGGCGACAGGAAAGGCATGGCGGTGTCGGCGGCGGCCGCGGCGTGCACGTAGAAGTCGAGGATGCGGTGCAGGGCGCGTTCGCGGTCGGCGGGGGTGTCGTGTTCGAAAGTGGCACGGCGGGCGTGCTGGCGGACCAGGTCGTGGAGGCGGTAGCGGCCGTCGGCCGGTTGCTGGACGAGGTGCGCGTCGAGGAGGTCTTCGAGCATGGTGCGGGCGCTGCGCAGCGGCACGTCGGCCACGGCGGCGGCGACGTAGTCGGTGAATGTGGAGCCAGGGATCAAACCGAGCAGCCGGAACAGGCGGCGCTGATCGCGGTTGAGCTGACGGACCGACATACCGAAGGCGGTGTCGAATTCGCTTGGGCCCTCGGCCATTCGCTCCACCAGGATGCCGATCGACCAGCCCGGGCGATGCCGGAGCCGGGCAGCGGCCAGGCGCAACGCGAGGGGCAGGTTGCCGCACAGGCGAAGCACCTCGGCGGCCTGCTCGGGTTCCTTGGCGAGCCTGCCGGCGCGCGCGTCGCCACTGGCCCGCACGAGCAGTTCGGCACTCTCCTCGGGCGTGAGCACGTCGAGGGTGACGGGCACAACCTCGTCGAGTTCGAGTAGGCGGTTGCGGCTGGTGATGATCGCGACCGACTCCCCCGCCCCGGGCAACAGGTGGCTGACCTGGGCGGCATCGGCGACATTGTCGAGCACGACAACAGCGCGCAACCGGGCCAGCTCCGAACGCCAGCAGGCCGCGCGCAGTTCGACTGCCCCGTCCTGCGGCACCTGCTCCGAGGGGACCTGCAACGCGGCCAGCAGCGCGCGCAGGGCGGCATCGGGGTCGAGCGGTTGGCGGCCGTCGGTGAAGCCGTGCAGGTCGAGATACAGCTGGGCGTCGGGGTATTCGGCGGTGAGCTGGTGCGCGGCGTGCACAGCCAGGGAGGTTTTCCCGACTCCGGCCATGCCGTCGACGGCGACCACACGGTCGCAACGTACAGCCGCGATCACGTCGGCCAGTGCCTGTTCGCGGCCGGTGAAGTCGGGTACGTCGCGGGGCAGATCGTTGCGCGGCGGCGGTGGGGCGTCGGCCGGTGGGCTCGGCGGGGCGGGCTGGCGGCTGGTCTTCGGCGGGGCGGGCAGGGGGTTGTTGGCGCGCTCCCAGAGTGGGCGCAGTGGGCGCGGGTCGCGTTTGACCAGGCGGCACAGCTCGAGCACCGCGGGCCACGGCGGGACCGTCTGGCCGCTGAGGTAGCGCGAGAGCGAGGACGAGCTGAGGCCGGTGTCGCGGGCCAGGGCGCGCACGCCACGGCCGGACAGTTCCTGGATCAGTCGCAGGCGCGCAGCGAGCTCGTCCTGCGGGTGTGCCCGTGCCGTCTGCTGTTGCGCAACCACCGTGTTCCACTCCCGTTGTCCCGGCCTCGACCAGAAATCTTCCGACCGACAAGTCGGTGGTCAGGGCCGTTTTCCGCTGTCCCACAGTGTCCCACAGCCATTCTGTTCCAGCGTCGCACGGGCTGTTATTGGGCCACACCGCAAGCAGCGGAGAAGCAACGAACAAGGAGAACGACATGCAGTCTCGGATGAAGAACCCGGCCATGGTCCTCACCGACGCGATGGGCCCGATCCAGCAGGTACTGAAGGCAGTGGAGACCGGCGGCGTGGACAGCGAGATCCTCGAACTGGTGCACCTGCGAGTCAGCCAGATCAACGGCTGCAGCGCCTGCGTGCACGGGGGCACCACCACCGCACGCAAAGCAGGCGTCAGCGAAGACCGCCTCGCCACGGTGGTCGCCTGGCGCGAGACCCCGTTCTTCTCCGAGGAGGAGCGCGCCGCCCTCGAACTCGCCGAAGCCGCCACCCGGATGGCCGACCGCCCCGAGGCGGTCACCGACGAGATCTGGGACAGCGCCGCCAGCTACTTCGACGAGAAGCAGCTCGCGTCGATCGTGCTGATGATCGGCGTGACCAACATGTTCAACCGGCTCAACGCCACCACCCGTCAGATCGCCGGCGCCTGGGGCTGAGGCTCCCTGTGAAAGGAACTATGGCCATGTCTACTGATAGCAAGAGCACTTCACACAGCCGGTTCTCCCGCTGGATGCAGCACCGGATGAACGCGCGGATCAACCGCAAGATCCGCGGCGGCAACGGCACCTTCATGGGGATGGACGTGCTGATCCTGCACACGGTCGGGCGGCGCAGCGGGCAGCCGCGCGACACCCCGATCACCTGGTTCCCCGGCGACGACGGGTCCTGGCTGCTCGTCGCCTCCGGCGGCAAGAACGGACACCCCGACTGGTTCCTCAACCTGATGGCCAACCCCGATCAGGCGACCGTCCAGCTACCCGTTGGAGATGCCGTCGCGGTGACACCGCACGTGCTCCACGATGCCGAGCGGGCAACCGCCTGGGCACACATCACCGCCGCCCAGCCGCGCTACGACAAGTACCAGACCAAGGCCGGGCGCGAGTACGCCGTCGTGCGGCTGAGCGCCTGAAGTGCGGATGTCGGTTGGGCAACGGAAGCTGAATGCCCTGCTGAACAGTCATAGACTGCTCAGCAGGCACGGGCGACCGAGCGCCTGATGGGGACCGTTCGGCCGCTGCGAGAGCGGAGGCGAACATGGGCTATCCCGGCTATCCCGGATACCAGCAAGCCATGCCACCGCCGCAACGACCGTCACCGTGGCCGTGGATTCTGGGGGTCCTGGTGGTTGTCGTGGCGTTGGGAGTCGGCGTGATCGCGGCGGGAATCATCATCCTGCAACGTGACCGCAACTCCTCGACGGCCGCCCCTGCCCCCACCGCCGCCACCATCGCTGCCTCGGCACCGGTACCGGTGCCTGCCCCTGTCCCGGTGCCCGCGCCGGTTGATCCCGATGCCCAAGCGCTCGATACCTTGCGCGCGCAAGCCGACGCCGACCAGCCGTTCGTCAGTGCGGGAGTGGCCAACCGGTGGGTGCCACAGCTCTCGGCGAAACAGCCGGGCTTGGTCGCGCCCGACGTCGACGGGCAGATGGTGAACTGGACCAGCAGCGAGATCCTCGCCCAACATCAACGGATGCGCGCCCAGTACCCAGGGGCGAGACTGGTCTGGAGCGACGACTGGGCCACGTTCGACCTGCAGGGCTGGTGGATAACCCTGGCCGGAACGACCTACAGCGATCCCGACTCGGCCAACGCCTGGTGTGACGCCAGGTCGATCCCCGTCGACGAGTGCTTCGCGAAACTCGTCAGCAATTCGCGCGGCTCGGCAGGCACGACGAAGTACCGCTGAATCAGGCGGGCAGGAGTCGGCCGATCACCTCGGCGAGTTGGGCGACATTGCGGCATTCGTGCATGGTGACGACGTCGGTGTAGTCCTCGGCGGCCGAGTCGCCGGTCGACCACGAGCGCGCGGGTTCCGGATTGAGCCAGTAGACCGCTTTCGCTCGCTCCGTGATCGCTTGCAGAGCCGCGAGATTCGGGTCGGTTCGGTTGGTTCGGGCGTCGCCGAGGATCAGCACGCAGGTGCGGGGGCCGACGGCGTCGAGGTAGCGGTCGACGAAACCCTGCAGGACCTCACCGTAATTGCTGGATCCGAACCGGGCGACGCCTCCTTCGCGGACGATGTCGCGCGCGAAACCGGGCGGCGGGGGCTCGCCGGGGGTGAAGTACTGGGTGATCTCGGCGCAGGTGTCGACGAAACCGAAGCTGCGGACCTTGCTGAACTGATCCTGCAGGGCCTGCACCAACTGCAGGGTGAACTCGGCGAAACCGCTCACCGAGCCCGAAACATCCGCCAGCACCACGAGATCGGGGCGGCCACGCTTGCGGGCACGCAGCACCGGGTCGACGGGGACGCCGCCGGTGGCCATCGAACGACGCAGGGTGCGGCGCAGATCGATCTGGCCGCGCACCGCCTTCTTGCGGCGCACCGCCAAGCGGGTGGCGAGCTTGCGGGCCAGCGGGTGCACGAGGCGGCGCATCTCGGCGAGGTCCTGTTCACGGGCGCCGAGGAAATCCGTTCGGTCCGCGGAGTTCTCGACACCGCGGCGGGCGATGTAGTCGGTGCCGCGCAGTTCCGCCGAACGCAGGCGGGCCTCGGTTTGCACGTCGGAGCGGAACCGGTCGACGCGGCGGCGGGCCTCGATGGTGCGCACTGCCGTGTCGAACTGACCTGTGCCACCCATGGTTCGGGCGACCTGTTCGGAGATCTCATCCGGGCGCAGTGATTTCATCGTCAGGTACGACGACCAGCCCGCACCGGAAGCCTGCGTGACTCTGCCCGCGCTCTCGCCCGCACCGCCGTAGGCGCCGAAGGTGTTGAGTGCTTCGCGGGCCAGTTCGGCGGTGTCCTCGCCCTGGACGAGGGTGGCGATCAGGCGCTCACGCAGGTCCTCGGCATTCTCGCTCGGGCGTGCGGGTGGCAGCGAGACGCCGAGGAAGTACAGGTCGAAGAGTTGGTCGAAGACTTTGCGTTGGCCGTTGCGACGGAGCAGGCAGGCGGCCAGACCCGCGCGCAGGACGCGGGGGTCGGTGTCACCGAGGGCTACGATCGCGGCTGCCGCGTCGATGGTTTCGCTGGGACCCGCGTGAATGTTGTGTTCGCGCAGCAGGGTGACGAAATCGACGAGCCGAGCGCTCGTGGGAACGAAGCGCGAAGGGCTCATCACTTCACGCTGCCGTCTGCCTGGTCGTCGAGACCGAGCCGATCGATGGCGATGCGATGGTCCGACTGGTACTTCAGCAGCACCCCGAGGGTCGAGCGGACCACACCGCCGGTCAGTGTCCGCGTACCCAATGCGACCAAAGTCTTTGCCCAGTCGACGGTTTCGGCAATAGAGGGCGCCTTGCGCAGGGAGAGCTGCCGTAGCGCGCTCACCGTCGCCACCACGGGTTCGGCCAGCGCGGCGTCCAGCTCGGGAACCTTGAGCGCGACGATCGCCTTCTCCAATTCCGCTGTCGGATAGTCGATATGGAGATACAGGCAGCGCCGCTTCAGCGCTTCGGACAGGTCGCGGTGGGCGTTGGAGGTGAGGATGACGAACGGCTTGCGGACGGCGGTGACGGTGCCGAGTTCGGGGATGCTCACCTGGAAATCGCCGAGGACCTCCAGCAGCAGGCCCTCGAGCTCCACGTCGGCCTTGTCGAGTTCGTCGATGAGCAGGACCGTGGGGTCGGGGTTGCGGATGGCCGCCAGCAGCGGGCGGGCGAGCAGGAATTCCTCGGTGAAGACGTGGTCACGGGTGCTGTCCCAGTCCTCGCCGGAGGTGGCGGTGATGCGAAGTAACTGCTTGGCGTGGTTCCACTCGTAGAGCGCCCTGGCCTCGTCGACGCCCTCGTAGCACTGCAGCCGGATGAGCTCGGCACTCACCGCGGCGGCCACGGCCTTGGCGAGCTCGGTCTTGCCCACGCCCGCGGGGCCCTCGATCAGCAGGGGCTTGCCGAGGCGGTCGGCGAGGAAGACCGCGGTCGCGATGTCGAGGGACGGCAGGTAACCGGCCGCTGTCAGCCGGTCGGTCACCTGGTCTACCGAGGAAAAGAAGTTACTCATCGGTAATGAGTGTATCCACTGCCGCCCACCCGGCGGCGACGCGAGTCCCAGTGACTACGACCGCGGCTTTTCGGCCTTGACGACGGCAACGGCGACGCCGTCCAGGATGAGGTCGAGACCGAAGGCGAAATCGCCGGCGGCCGATTCCTCGTCCGGGGGGACCTCGGCGAAGGCCTGATCCGCGAAGAGGGCGGCGATCTCGGGCAGGCCGGACAGGTCGAGGGTCGACACGTCGCGCTGGTACACGTCGAGGGATTGAGCCTCGCTGCGCTGTTCGGCGCCACGCTGCTCGGCCATGTGACGGTCGGTGACGAACGCCTGACGGACGTAGCCGCCGACCACGGTGATCGCACCGATCTTGGCGCCCCAGCCCAGGCGGGTCTCGCGCAAGGCGGCGAGGCCGGCATCCATCCACGCGAGGGCGTTGATACCGCGGGGCGGGCCCGTGATGGGGATCTGAGTCAGCCACGGGTGGTGGGCGAACACTGCCCGCTGACCGGTCGCCCAATCGCGCAGGGCGGGGCGCCAGGCCGGACCGATGACCGGAGGCGGGCCGAAGGCAGTGTCGGCCATCAAATCGGTGAGGCCGTCTTTCGAGCCGATGTGGCGGTAGAGCGACATCGGTGTGACATCCAGTGCGGCAGCCACTTTCGTCAGCGAAGCAGCGCGCAGACCGTCGCGATCGGCGAGCGCGATGGCCGTCGCGACGATGCGATCCGCGTCCAGTTCAGCCGGACGGCCGACGCGCGGTCGAGCCGGACCGGGCTGCTTACTCGTCACCTTCTCCTCATTCGTTCAGAGTTCCCCCAACTTAACATATGGGCTATAGTTTAAGATCTATACTAATTCCGACCGAGCGGGATCGCTCGGAGGCGAGGGGCGAACAGCTGTGGACATCAACCAGATTCAGCGCATCACCGGAGCAGCCGCCTTCGCGGGTGCGGGATGCACGCTGATCGAACTACCGCTGTACTTCGTGTACGCGGGGGCACCGCCGGACGCGAATGTGCTCACCCGATGCCTGCTCGGACTGATCGGTGTCACGCTGTTCGTGGTGTTCATGAGCGGGCTCGCCGCTGTGGTGCGACACCGGGACCCGGAGCGTGAATGGTTCGGGTCGCTGGCCGCCGCGGCCGGAACCGCCTGGCTAACCGTCATTCTCGTATCGACCGGCCTAGAGGTCGGTGCGGTGATAGCGGCGCCTGAACCGATCGACCCCACCATCACCGTCACCGGTACCTACATCCTGTACGGGACCGTCTCGCGACTGCTGGAGGGACTGTTCCTCGTGGCCTTCGCCATCGCGGCCGCGCGGCTACTGCCCCGCTGGTGCATCGTGACCAGCTGGGTGCTCGCGGCGGTGAACTTCGCGTTCGTGCCGTCGCTGTTCTTCGGGAACACACCGGCCAACTTCTACGCGGCCAACGGGTGGGGCACCACGGCGACCGTCGGCGGGCTCACCATGCTGTGGTTGTTCACGATCGGAATCGCGCTGTATCGGTCGGCTCCGAAAGAGGCCGATCAGTACGGGTTGTCGGCGACTTTCACCTGACCGTCCTTGATCGCGGCCAGCAGCAGGCGGTAGTCGGCCATGCTCTGGTCCGAATACGACATCGCGAAATCGCTCAGTGCCGTGTCGAACTTCTCGCTGCCGCCGATATAGGCGTCGATGGCCAGCGGATCGCCGGCGCGGCAGTGGGCACGGGCCAGCACGCCGCCGCAGAGGCCGCCATAGTTGGACAGTTGCCGGTGGGTCAGATTCTCGATATCGACAGAACCCTTCATGTCGCGGAACTGACGCCAGTAGTGATGCACGCCTTCGGGGCCGGTGGCCCAGCCGAGGAAGATGTCGCTCGACGCCTGCATCAAGCGCTGACCGGCGACGACGCGATGTCCCTGATGCTTGTATCGGCTCGCCTTCTGATACGGCGCCAGTACCGAGGTGCCTGCCTCCTTCAACTGCAGGAACAGCGGAGTGCCGGACTCCTTGTCCATCAGCAGCGCGATGAAGCATCGGGTGCCGACGCTGCCGACCCCGACGACCTTCACGGCGGCCTCGACGAAGGCGTAGCGGTTGAGCAGCACGCGCATGTGATCGGGCAGGGTTCGCCGGTATTCGGCGAACAGAGCCTGCACGGTCGCCGCGTCCGGGGAGGTGATGGGTACCAGCAGCGGCGGCTGATTCTTGATCCGCGGAATGCCGTCGGCGTCGGGTTCGGTGAGTTTGTCCAGCGCTTGCAGGCTGGTGCGCTTCTTGGCCGAGGCGATCGTCTTCTCGGCCAGCTTGCGGCCCTTCTTCTTCTGGACCAGCTCGAGGACCTTGTCGGAGTCGACCCGGTCGTACCAGATCTCGAGACTGTCCTGCTCTGCCATCGCCTCGATGCCCTCGCGATAGCCGCGGGCGGTCACCTCCGCCGCCGATGCCGCGTCCTCATCGGAACAGCCGTTGTCGATCGCCGCGACCGCGACACTGGCGACCAGGCGTTTGACGTCCCACTCGAACGGGCCGGGCAGCGTCTCGTCGAAGTCGTTCACATCGAACACGAGATTGCGCTCAGGAGTGCCGAAGAGCCCGAAATTCGACAGATGCGCGTCGCCGCACAGTTGTGTGATGAGCCCCGTATCCGGACCGCTCCCCAGGTCATTGGCCAGGATCGCCGCGGCACCCCGCAGAAAGGTGAACGGCGACACCGCCATTCGCGCCATCCGGATCGGCACCAGCGACGGCACGCGGCTCTCGTTCTGTTTCAGCAGAATCGCCACCGGGTCCTCCCGCCCCGGCTCCGGCTTCCACTCCCCCAACGCGGTCCGGGAAACCCGCTTCCGCGCCGCTTTACCGACCTCCGCCGCCTGCCGATCGAAATCCTCAACCGTCGTCATCGAGCAAGTCTCGCGCTACCGGACCGCCACGGCAAGGACCAGCGGATAACCATGCGGTGACAGAGTGCGCCAGCGGCGAGCAAACACGGATGGCTCGTCGAGCAAGTCTGCCGCTGTCGACCGACAGCAAGGGAGTGGCGCTACGGACCGAGCCGCCTGCGCCACTCGTCGACTCGGCGGACGAGCTCCTGCCACCAGGTCCGATGCGGGTCCGGTGGTGGTGGAGTCGGCTGGGGCTCTGGGGTCGGTTCGGGGTCGGGTACCGGGACCAGCACCTTCCGGCGAATCCCGGTGCAGGTGAACTGGGTCGCTCGATAGGGATTCCCGTTCTGCGCCCACTCGGAGACGATGAGGGTGAACTTGCCGTCCTCGAGCCTGCTGTAGGGGTGTATGTAGCCGCCGTACAGGCGCGGGACTGTGTCGACACCGCGCGCCATCCCGGTCACCGGCCGGTGTGTGCGGGTCGTGATCCAGTTCGTGTTGTCGATGCGGTCGCCGACCTTGACGAAGATCGAGTAGTCCCCCGCGTCGAATCCGGAGATCACGGCCCTGTTCTCGACATAGCGCAGGCAGATCTCGCCGAATTGCCAACCGGGCAGGATCGGCGTGGGCTCACGGTTCCAGGCCCAGTTGTCGCCATCCCAGCCCCAGCCCTGCCAGGCGTGCGGATCGGGCAGGCCTTCGACCGTCGCGCGCCACAGCAGCATGTCCTTGTTCCTGGCCAGGCCGCCGGTGGAGATGATGTGCACCCAGTCGCTGTGCGGGTCCTTGGCCCAGGAAATCATGACCCGCTTGCCGGCGAAGGCGCCGCACCAGAACTTCGCACCGCGGCGCGCCCAGGTGATGCCGCTGTCGTCGGATGTCCTTACCTCGCACCACTTCTCGTTGGCCAGGCCCTTGGTGTACATGACCCACAGGTAGATCCGGCCGTCGATGGTCATCGCGTCACACGGCAGGACGGTGGAGTATTCGGCGTTGTCGTGCTGGTAGTCCCACAGTTGGCGGCCGTCGGTGCCCGGCGAGGTGGCCATGACGATCGGCTCGGCGGGGTCGCGCGCAGACGTGCGAGTGATGATCGGGGAACGCCAGTTCCCGATGCCGCCCATCGGTGGGCCGTACGGGCCGTCCCCGGAGAACGAGTCGCCCCAGATGAAGCCGACATCGCCGTTGGGCAGCTCGAACGGAATCGCGAGATCGCCGCCACCGAGGTCAGCCGAAGGCACAGGGTTCAGATCCGTGACGCGGATGACACACCCCCAGTCGGCTCGAGCCGAAATCGCTGAGCTGGGGTTGATTCCGTCACGCCACCAGGTTAAGTCAGAGTGCCGAAAGGCCCGCTCGCACGTGGCGAACGGGCCTTTCGAAACGCGGTGAAACCTTACGCGGTTTCGGTGATGGGGCGGTCGACCCAGCTCATCAGGCCGCGCAGCTTGGCGCCGGTGACCTCGATGGGGTGCTCGGCGTTCTCCTTGCGCAGGCCCTCGAGCTCCTTGTTGCCGCCTTCGACGTTGGCGACGAGGCGCTTGACGAAGGTGCCGTCCTGGATGTCGGCCAGGATCGCCTTCATGCGCTCCTTGGTGCCCGCGTCGATGACGCGGGGGCCCGACAGGTAGCCACCGAACTCGGCGGTGTCGGAGACCGAGTAGTTCATGCGGGCGATGCCGCCTTCGTACATCAGGTCCACGATCAGCTTGAGCTCGTGCAGGACCTCGAAGTAGGCCATCTCGGGGGCGTAGCCCGCCTCGACCATGACCTCGAAACCGATCTTGACCAGTTCCTCGGTGCCACCGCAGAGCACGGCCTGCTCACCGAAGAGGTCGGTCTCGGTCTCTTCCTTGAAGGTGGTCTTGATGACGCCGGCGCGGGTGCCGCCGATGCCCTTGGCGTAGGACAGCGCCAGGGCCTGGCCCTCGCCGGTCGGGTCCTGATCGACTGCGATCAGAGCCGGAACGCCCTTGCCGTCGACGAACTGACGACGCACCAGGTGGCCGGGGCCCTTCGGGGCGACCATCGCGACGGTGACGCCGGCCGGAGCCTTGACGAGACCGAAGTGGATGTTGAGGCCGTGGCCGAAGAACAGCGCGTCGCCGTCCTTCAGGTTGGGTTCGATGTCGTTGGTGAAGATCGACGCCTGGGCGGTGTCGGGGGCCAGCACCATGATCACGTCGGCCCACTCGGAGACCTCGGCGGGGGTGCCGACGGTCAGACCGGCCTCTTCGGCCTTCGGGCGAGACTTCGAACCCTCGGCCAGGCCGACGCGGACGTCGACGCCGGAGTCGCGCAGGCTCAGCGAGTGCGCGTGGCCCTGGCTGCCGTAGCCGATCACGGCGACCTTGCGGCCCTGGATGATCGACAGGTCAGCGTCGTCGTCGTAGAACATCTCGACTGCCACTTTGGTTGGTCCCTTCTCGAATGCGGTTAGGAAAAAGTTATCGCGGAGGTTGCTGAGGGAGGTTCAGCGGGTCGCGGTGATCGACTTGGGGCCGCGGCCCACGGCCACGACACCGGACTGCACGATCTCGCGGATGCCATAGGGCTCGACCATGCGCAGCAGCGCGTCGAGCTTGGAACGGGTGCCGGTCGCTTCGATGGTCAGCGCGTCGGGCGAGACGTCGATCACCTTGGCGCGGAACAACTGCACGGCCTCGATCACCTGCGTGCGCACCGACGCGTCGGCCCGCACCTTCACCAGGATCAGCTCGCGGGCCACCGAGGCGTCGGCGTCCTGCTCCACGATCTTGATGACGTTGATCAGCTTGTTGAGCTGCTTGGTTACCTGCTCGAGTGGCAGGTCGTCGACGGTCACGACGATCGTCATGCGCGAGATCTCGGGGATCTCGGTGCCACCGACGGCCAGGGATTCGATATTGAAGCCACGGCGCGAGAACAGGCTCGCGACACGTGCCAGCACACCGGGCTTGTCCTCGACGAGAACGCTCAGCGTATGGGTCGTGCTCATGCTTCAGAACCCTTCTGGGGTGCGTCCTGCTCATTGAATGCGGCCTGCTCGCGTTCCATCGCCTCGTGGATGACGGCGGGTTCGGAGACCGACTCGTCCTCGTCGAAGAGCGGACGGATGCCGCGGGCGAACATGATCTCGTCGTTGCTGGTGCCCGAGGCGACCATCGGCCACACCTGGGCGTCCTTGCCGACGATGAAGTCGATCACGACCGGGCGGTCGGTGATCGCCTGGGCCTGCCGGATCGCGTCCTCGACCTCGGACTCCTTCTCCACGCGGATGCCGACGCAACCGAGCGCCTCGGCCAGCTTCACGAAGTCGGGAATGCGCAGGGTGTGCGTGCCGAGATCGGTGTTGGAGTAACGCTTTTCGTAGAACAGGGTCTGCCACTGGCGGACCATGCCCAGGTTGCCGTTGTTGATCAGGGCGACCTTGATCGGCACGCCTTCGATCGCGCAGGTCGCGAGTTCCTGGTTGGTCATCTGGAAGCAGCCGTCGCCGTCGACCGCCCAGACTTCCTTGTCCGGCGCGCCCATCTTGGCGCCCATGGCGGCGGGAACCGAGTAGCCCATGGTGCCCAGACCGCCCGAGTTGAGCCAGGTGCGCGGGTTCTCGTACTTGATGAACTGCGCGGCCCACATCTGGTGCTGGCCGACGCCGGCGCAGTAGATGGCCTCGGGGCCCGCGAGCCGGCCGAGGGTCTCGATGACGTACTCCGGCGAGACGGAACCGTCGCTGGGGGTCTTCCAGCCCAGCGGGTAGTTGTCGCGGATGCCGCTGAGGTAGGTCCACCACGGACCGAGCTCGAGCAGCGGTGCGGCACCGGTCTGCGGGTCGGCCTTGAGGGTCTCGATCAGCTCGACGATCACCTCACGGGCGTCGCCGACGATCGGGACGTCGGCGTGGCGGTTCTTGCCGATCTCGGCCGGGTCGATGTCGGCGTGGATGACCTTCGCATCAGGGGCGAAGGAGTCCAGCTGACCGGTGACGCGGTCGTCGAAACGGGCGCCGAGGGTGATCAGCAGGTCGGACTTCTGCAGCGCGGCGACGGCACCGACGGTGCCGTGCATGCCGGGCATGCCCATGTTCAGGGTGTGGCTGTCGGGGAACGCGCCACGCGCCATCAGGGTGGTGACCACCGGGATGCCGGTGAGTTCGGCCAGCTCGAGCAGTTCGGCCGAGGCGTCGGACTTGATCACACCGCCACCGACGTAGAGCACCGGCTGCTTGGACTCCAGGATCATCCTGGCGGCCTCGCGCACCTGCTTGCCGTGCGGCTTGGTGACCGGACGGTAGCCGGGCAGACGCATCTCCGGCGGCCACGAGAACGTGGTCTGGGCCTGCAGGGCGTCCTTGGTGATGTCGACCAGGACCGCGCCGGGGCGACCCGAGGCGGCGAGGTAGAACGCCTCGGCCAGGGTGCGCGGGATCTCGGCGGCGTCCTTGACCAGGAAGTTGTGCTTGGTGATCGGCATGGTGATGCCGGAGATATCGGCTTCCTGGAACGCGTCGGTGCCGACCAGGCTCGACGGCACCTGACCGGTGATCGCCACGATCGGAACCGAGTCCATCTGGGCATCGGCCAGCGGGGTCACCAGGTTGGTTGCGCCGGGACCGGATGTGGCCATACACACACCGACCTTGCCCGAGGCCTGCGCGTAACCGGTCGCCGCGTGACCGGCGCCCTGCTCGTGCCGGACCAGGACGTGACGCACCTTCTCGGAATCGAACAGCGGGTCGTAGACAGGAAGGACCGCGCCGCCGGGAATGCCGAATACCGTGTCGACGTCGAGCTCTTCGAGCGACCGGACCACCGACTGGGCACCGGTCACGCGCTCGGGCGCGACCTGGCGGCGGGCGGGGATGGTCGCCGGGCTACCGGGGGTAGCTGAAGGCGCTGACCTGCGGGCCGATGGCCCGGGTCGTGCGGTTGGAGCACTCACCGTCTTCGTTCCTCACTGTCTGGTTCTGACTCGGACTGGCCCGAGGGGGCCACTGGCATTCGCCCGAACACAAAAAAGCCCCCGCCCAGCACATGGCTGTTCGAGGGTGGCGCGTCGCAAACGCGAGCTGACGTATTGACTACCTAGTCAGGCTCGACGCTGGACGCGCCGGCCGATTACGAGCTCGTTTCGAATCACACGTACGACGTTAGGCGCGCGTACTGCGTCGAGTCAAACAGGCTTTCCGCTCCGGTCCCATTCTGTGGGACTCGAGTGGTTGCGTGGGTCCGTGTACCAAGATGCGAGGATAGGAGGGTGTCATCACCGCATCAGTCCGTGCCACCGGCTAAATCGTCCCACACCACCGACAAAGGAACCGATACGGGTCGCCCGTCGCGACCCGGCGGCCTGCGCTCGGCCAGTCCGGGACGGCTCGCGGCGATCGGGGCGGTGGTACTGGCGTACCTGATCTTCGTCATCGCCGGGACGGTGCAGGACTGGTCGCTCGGCGTGCGGATCGGGACGATCGTGCCCACCGCGGTGATCGTCTGGTTGCTGGTGCCACGTCGGGCGAACACCCCCACGCCGGGTGTGCACGTGATCGGGGTTCCCCGGTTGGCCTATATCGGCGTGCTGGTGCTGGCGTTCTGCGTGTTCTTTCCGTTCGTCGGGTGGCCGGTCGCGCTGTGGCCGCTGCTGCTCGCCCCGGTGATCGCGGTGTGGTGGGTGGTTCGTACGCACACGACCGTGTCCGGGTCCGGGCTGGATCTGAGCTCGATGACCGGCAAGAAGCACCTCGATTGGGCGCAGATCAAGGGGATCAGCATTCCCAAACGCGGCTACGTGCGGGCTCGGCTCGCCGATGATTCCGAGGTGAAGCTGCCTGCCGTCGGCTACGACCGGCTGCGTGAACTGATCGAAGCTTCCGGCGGACTGTTGCCCGATGTGTTCGCCGCCGCGGAAACAGCCGAGGCCGAACGTCTTGCCGCCGAGCGGGCCGAGCTTGCCGCCGAGCGGGCCGAGGCGGAAGCGGAGCCGGATACGAAGGCGGAGTAGGCTGGCCGCAACCGGGGAACCCGCGCCGACGCCCACCACCGCGGCGACACCCTCTGGAGCGACACTCCCGCCTCGAGCCCCGGTTCCACCACCCATGCACGCCCCACCGGCGCGACGCGACCACCGCCCGCCGGAGTAACGTGACGGGTTGCCGGACGCACCGCGCCCACATACGTGCGGCGCAGGTCAGCCCCCTGCGCGCACGCTCGGCCGCACCCAGCGACATTTACGAGGACTTCCATGCCATCGCTTCGTTCACGTACCACCACTATCGGCCGCAATGCCGCGGGCGCGCGCTCGCTCTGGCGCGCGACCGGCATGACCGATTCCGACTTCGGTAAGCCGATCATCGCGATCGCGAACTCGTACACGCAGTTCGTTCCCGGCCACGTGCACCTCAAGAACATGGGCGACATCGTCGCCGAGGCCGTCCGCGCCGCCGGTGGCGTGCCGCGCGAGTTCCACACCATCGCCGTCGACGACGGTATCGCCATGGGTCACGGCGGCATGCTCTACTCGCTGCCCTCACGCGAGATCATCGCCGACTCCGTCGAGTACATGGCCAACGCCCACACCGCCGACGCGCTGGTGTGTATCTCCAACTGCGACAAGATCACTCCCGGCATGCTCAACGCCGCGATGCGCCTCAACATCCCCGCCGTGTTCGTCTCCGGTGGACCGATGGAGGCAGGCAAGGCCGTGGTCGTCGACGGTGTCGCGCAGGCGCCGACCGACCTGATCACCGCGATCTCCGCGAGCGCCAGCCAGGTCGTGTCGGAAGAAGGGCTCAGCGAGGTCGAACAGGCCGCGTGCCCGACCTGCGGTTCGTGTTCGGGCATGTTCACCGCGAACTCGATGAACTGCCTGACCGAGGCACTGGGACTCGCGTTGCCGGGCAACGGTTCCACCCTCGCCACCCACTCCGCGCGGCGTGCGCTGTTCGAGCGGGCAGGCACGGTCATCGTCGATATCGCCAAGCGCTGGTACCAGGACGACGACGCCTCGGTGCTGCCCCGAAACGTGGCCAACGCCAAGGCTTTCCGTAACGCGATGGCACTCGACGTCGCCATGGGCGGCTCGACCAACACCGTGCTGCACACCCTCGCCGCCGCCCAAGAGGGCGAGATCGACTTCGATCTGCAGAGCATCGACGAGATCAGTCGCCGGGTGCCGTGCCTGTCGAAGGTGTCGCCGAACTCGGATTACCACATGGAAGACGTCCACCGCGCCGGTGGCATCCCCGCCATCCTCGGTGAACTGCGTCGCGGTGGGCTGCTGGAAACCGATGTCACCACCGTGCACACCGCCTCGTTCGAGGAATACCTCGACACCTGGGATGTGCGCTCGGGCAAGGCTTGCGACGAGGCGCTCGAGCTGTTCCACGCCGCGCCGGGTGGCGTGCGCACGGTCGAGCCGTTCTCCACCAGCAACCGCTGGTCCTCCTTGGATACCGACGCCGCCGGTGGCTGCATCCGCGACATCGACAACGCCTACACCGTCGAGGGTGGGCTGTGCGTGCTGCGCGGCAATATCGCCCCCGACGGCGCGATCCTCAAGACCGCGGGCATCGACGAAGACCTGTTCACCTTCGAAGGCCCGGCCGTGGTGGTCGAGTCGCAGGAGGAAGCGGTGTCGATGATCCTTGGCAAGAAGATTCAGCCCGGTGACGTGATGGTCGTCCGCTACGAAGGCCCCGCGGGCGGTCCGGGCATGCAGGAGATGCTGCATCCGACCTCGTTCCTCAAGGGCCTCGGCCTCGGCAAGGTGTGCGCGCTGATCACCGACGGCCGCTTCTCCGGCGGCACCTCGGGCCTGTCGATCGGCCACGTCTCCCCCGAGGCCGCCTCGGGTGGCGTCATCGGTCTGATCGAGAACGGTGACCGCATCCGCATCGATGTGCACACTCGCGCGCTGGAAGTGCTTGTCTCCGACGAGGTTCTGGCGGAACGGCGAGCGAAGATGGAAGCCTCCGAACGTCCGTGGCAGCCACTGAACCGCGAGCGCACGGTCACCACCGCCCTGCGCGCCTACGCGGCGCTGGCGACCTCCGCCGACAAGGGCGCAGTCCGGCACTTGCCGTAGGAATTACCGAAAGACGAACGGCGTCCCTCGAATTCGAGGGACGCCGTTCGTGTCTTCATCAGACGAGGGCGGGTTGGGTTGTCGACGGCGACGATTCGTCGTCGCGGCCCGTTCGGGCGGGGATCAGGGCGGTGGCTACGAGGCCGAGGAGGACGAAACCCGCGGCCAGGTAGGCGCCGAGGTTGACGCCGGTGGTCATCGCGGATCGGCCTGCGATGGCTACTTCCTTCGTGTCCGGTTGGGCGGCGAAGCCTTCAATCGCCGCGCCCGCGCTGCCGGTGATGGCGTGGGCGTACTGCTGGGATCGGGCGGGGGGCATGCCCGATGCGGTGAGGTCGTCGTCGACGTTCGAGCTCAGGGTCGTGAAGAAGATCGTGGTGAGCAGCGCGATGCCGAGGGCGGAGCCCAGTTGACGGAAGGCGCTCTGGATGCCCGAGGCCTGGCCGTTGTCGGCTTCGGGGATGTCGGCCAGCACCACGTTGGTCACCTGGGCGGTGGCGAAACCGACGCCGACGCCGTACAGGCACAGCACTAGCGCGATCGACCACCAGGAACTGTCGATCGCAGCGAAGAAGCCGAGCCCGACCAGGCCGACGACCTCGAGGCCGAGGCCGAGTCGGACCATGTTCAACGGCGACGCCTTGCCCGCCATCCCGAAGCTGGCACCGCTGGCGATGAAGCTACCGATGGCGATCGGCACCAGGGCGAGACCGGCTTGCAGCGCGCTGTAGCCGAGGGTGAACTGCATCCACAGCGGCAGCACCGCGACGATGCCGAACTCGCCGAGCCCGATGATCAGCGTGGCGATATTGCCGTTGCGGAACGAAGCCAGCGAGAACAGGCTCAGGTCCATCAGCGCCTTGTCGGCATTGCCGCCGCGACGCAGCAGCACCTGCCGGGCGACGAACGCGCCCAGTGCCAGCACACTCAGCACCAGCGCGACCAGCACCGGCGAAGGCCCACTCCCCCAGGTGAATCCGGCGATCCCCAGCGGATGGGTGGTGGTGATCCAGCCGTAGGTGCGACCTTCGACGAGTCCGAAGGCCAGCAGCCCGAGGCCGAGCACCGACAGGATCGAACCGAGCACGTCGAGTCGACCGGCGACCTTCGGCGAGGGCGCGATGCACACCAGCACACCCACCACGATCAGCGCGGCAAGGGGCACATTGATGCCGAATGCCCAGCGCCACGACACGTGTTCGGCCAGCCAGCCGCCGAGCAGCGGGCCGAGTGCGGCGGCCGCGCCGATCGTGGAGCCCCAGACCGCGAACGCCTGACCCCGGGCTTTGCCGGTGAAGGTGGCGTTGAGCAGGGCCAGCGAGGTCGGCAGGATCATCGCCGCCCCCGCGCCCTGCAGGAATCGGGCGATGACGAGCAGGCCGCCGTCCGGTGCGAGCCCGGCCAGGATGCTGGTCGCGCCGAACACCACGACACCGGCCACGAACACCCGGCGCGCCCCGACCATGTCGGCGACCCGCCCGACCACCAGGAGCAGGGCCGCGAACACGATCGCGTAGGACTCCTGAATCCATTGCGCCTCGGTTGAACCCGTATCCAGGTCTTCGATGATCGACGGGATGATCACGTTCACGATCGTGGTGTCGACCACGATCAGCGCGACGCCGAGGGCAATGGCGATCAGGCCGAGCCATCGACGAAGGGACGACTCTTGACTCATCGCACACTCCTAGTTCCATCGTGGAATATTTCCATCATAAAAGTAGATTGTGGGCAATAGGATGTCAAACGATGCGAAAGGAACCTATGAGCCAGTCGGACGCTCGCGACCGGTACGAACGGATCCACGAAGGCATGCGGGCCTACGGCGCGAACTATCGGGAGTTCACCCGGCGGTTCGCGAACTGGCTCGGGTTGCACTCCACCGATGCCGAGGCGCTGATCGAGATTCTCACCGCCGAGGAACGCGGGGGCACGCTGTCACCGGCGCGACTCAGCGAACGAATCTCGTTGTCCAACAGCGCAACCACCGCGCTGCTGAATCGGCTCGAGCACGCGGGTCACATCGTGCGCAGCAGGGAGCACGACGACCGTCGCGTCATCACGCTGCGCAGCACACCGCGTATCCACACCCTCGCCAATGACTTCTTCGGTCCGCTCGGCGCGAAGGTGGAGGAATCGGTGATGGGGAAATACTCCCCCGAGGAGCTGCGGCGGTTCGAGGCCTTCCTGGCCGACGTGCACGCCACGATGACCGCGCAGCTGGCCGAACCCGCACCGCCACAGCCGCGGCTCAGCTGAACGGACCGATGCCCTTCAGCGGGTTGCCCCCGTGCAGGAACCAGAAGGTGAGGATGGCGGCGGCGATGGCCAGCACGACCACCACGAAGGAGCCGTAGGCGGGGCGGGTGGCCCAGCCTCGGGTGCGGTCGAAGGACCAGCGGCCGGGGCCGGTGAGGATGATCGCCAGGGCCGAACCGGCCAGTACGCTGTCGAGTTCGACGCCGGTCGGGGTACTCGAGTTGTACTGGAAGCCGGGGATCATGCCCTGCTTCCACATCCACGCGTTCAGGATCGTGGCCAGCACGGCGCCCGCCGCGAGCGGCGTGGCGAGGCCGATCACCAGCAGGATGCCGCCGCCGAGTTCACCGGCGATCACCAGGGCGGTCGACAGCGACGGGTAATCCCAGCCGCCGCTTTCCATCATGGTCTTTGTACCGTCGAGGCCGTTGCCGTGGAACCAGCCGGTCAGCTTCTGCAGGCCGTGGTAGATGAAGGTGTAGCCGACCACCAGGCGCAGCACGAACAGGCCGAGGTCCAGGGTGCCGCGGCGGGCCTCGCGGTTGCGGTGCTGCAAGCGGACGGTGCCCGCCGAAGCCGCGGACGCGGGCGGAATCGTCGCGTACCCGTAATCTTCGCCGGAGTCGGCACGGCCCTTTTCGGCGGTGCTCGCGTTGGGTACCTCGTCACCGGGGTCGAGACCGAGATCCTCGTCGGTGCGCGGGATATCCTTCGGATCCGGCTTGCGCATCTGCGTCGTCGGCGAATCGAACGGGCTGGTCACCGGGCGACCCGCTGCCGACGCGCCCTGCTCGGGCAGCGCCGAACCATCGGCCTTGGAACTGTCATTCGGCTTGTCGGTCACCGACCCACCTTATGACGTGTCGCCGCACCGTGCCCTGCTTCCCGACAACGGGCGTGTCAGCCCCGCTCGACTGCCGGTGCGACGGTGCCGGGCGACGGTGGTGCCGGCGCGGCTGACGGCGGGATTCGAGCGTGACGGGCGTGCCCGGGCCGCACCGGTGCCGGTAACGTCTGGGATATGAGTTCGGGAATCGCGGGACGCGTGGCAGTCGGGGTGGTCCTCGGCACCGTTTTGCTGGCCGGGTGCGCCCGTTTCGACGAGTCGGCGTCGAGTCCGTTCACCACCGAACCGCAGCTGGGTGGGTCCGGCGCGGAGCCGAAGAAGCCGCAGGACGACCCGTCGCAGCCGCCACGGCCGACCGGTCCGTGCATCGACCCCGATCCCAACGTGATCGCGACCTGCATGGAATCGGGTGCCGGGTTGATCTCGGTGGGCGACGGCGCGCTGGTCGCGGAGCGAAAGACCGGGCGGATCCTGCAGGTGACGGCGGTCGACGCGAGCACACCACAGCCGGAGCCGGTGGAGATCGCCAGCGTGCCGGTCGACGGCTCGGCCGACGGCGGCATCTCCGATATCGTGCTCTCCCCCACCTTCGGTGAGGACGGGCTGATGTACGCCTACATCACCACCGGCAGTGACAATCGGGTCGTTCGGCTGTCCGCGGACGGGGCGCCCAAGCCGATCCTCACCGGAATCCCCAAGGGCGCCAACGGAAATCGTGGCGCGTTGGAATGGTCGACGCCCACCCAGCTGATGGTGCTCACCGGCGATGCCGGAAACCCCGGCGCCGCAGCCGATCCCGGTTCGCTCGGCGGCAAACTCCTTCGCCTGGAATCACCCTCGTCGGGCACCAACACCCCGCAGGTGGTGGCGTCGGGCCTCGGTTCGGCCGGTGACATCTGCCGCGACGGCAAAGAAGGCATGTGGGTCACCGACCGCACCGCCGCCGAAGACCGCCTCCAGCACCTGAGCCCCGACGGCACCCTCACCGTCGCCTGGACCTGGCCCGACCGCCCCGGCGTCGGCGGCTGCACAGCCACCGGCGACGGCGTCGGCATCGCACTGAGCGAAGGCAAGGCGCTGGCCGCGGTCGCCGCCGACCCCACCACTTTCGCCGTCACCACCGCGCCCACCCTGATCGCCCAGGACAAGTACGGCAAGCTCCTCGGCGCGACCGCCGCCGCCGACGGCAGCATCTGGGTCACCACCACCAACAAGACCGGCGGCGAGCCAGGCGAATTCGACGACCGCGTCGTCCGCATCCCGCCGCCGCAGGGTGGAGCAGGCGGCCCGGACTAGGAAACGAGGCGGCCGCCCGCACCGCGAACGCGGTACGGGCGGCCGTTTCTCATCCTCAGCTGCAGGCGGCGATGACCAGGTCACGGACGCGGGCGGCGTCGGCCTGGCCGCGGGTGGCCTTCATGACGTCGCCGACGATCTTGCCCGCTGCGGCGACCTTGCCGGAGCGGATCTTCTCGGCGATGTCGGGGTTCGCGGCGAGGGCCTTCTCGACCTCGGTCTGCAGGGCCGAGTCGTCGCTGACCATGCCGAGGCCCTTGGCTTCGACGATGGCGGCGGGCTCGCCTTCACCGGCGAGGACGAAGTCGACGACCTGCTTGGCGACCTTGTTGTTGACGGTCTTGGCTTCCACCAGCGCGATCACCGCGGCGACCTGAGCCGGGGTGATGGGCAGGTCGGCCAGGGTGATGTCGCGTTCCTTGGCCTTCTCGGTCAGGTAGGCGACCCACCAGGAGCGAGCCTCGTTGGCGGGGGCGCCCGCCTCGACGGTGGCGATGATGAGGTCAAGCGCGCCCGCGTTCACGAGATCGCGCATGACCTCGTCGGACAGGCCCCAGTCGGCCTGGATACGGGCACGGACCAGCCACGGGTACTCGGGGATGGTGGCACGCAGTTCCTCGACCCACTCGGCCGCCGGGGCGACGGGCTCGAGGTCGGGCTCGGGGAAGTAGCGGTAGTCCTCGGCGGTCTCCTTGCGGCGACCGGCCGCGGTGGACCCGTCGGCCTCCTGGAAGTGGCGGGTCTCCTGGATGATTTCGCCACCGGCGGTGAGCACGGCGGCCTGGCGGCGCATCTCGTAGCGCACCGCGACCTCGACGCTCTTGAGCGAGTTCACGTTCTTGGTCTCGGTGCGGGTGCCGAATTCCTTGGCGCCGACCGGCATCAGGGAGACGTTGGCGTCGCAGCGCAGCGAACCCTGCTCCATCTTCACGTCGGAGACATCGAGCGAACGCAGCACCTCGCGCAGCGCGGTGACATAGGCGCGGGCCACCTCGGGCGCGCGCTCACCGGCACCGGTGATGGTCTTGGTGACGATCTCGATCAGCGGCACGCCCGCGCGGTTGAAATCGAGCAGCGAGTGGCTGGCGCCGTGGATGCGACCGGTCGCGCCGCCGACGTGCAGGGACTTGCCGGTGTCTTCCTCCATGTGCGCGCGCTCGATCTCGACGCGGAAGATCGACCCGTCGTCGAGGGTCACGTCGAGGTAGCCCTCGGTGGCGATCGGCTCGTCGTACTGGCTGATCTGGTAGTTCTTCGGCTGATCGGGGTAGAAGTAGTTCTTGCGCGCGAACCGTCCCCACGGGGTGATCGAACAGTTCAGCGCCAGACCGATCCGGATGGCCGACTCGATGGCCTTCTCGTTCACCACGGGCAGCGAGCCGGGCAGGCCGAGGCACACCGGGCACACCTGGGTATTGGGTTCGGCGCCGAACTCGGTGGGGCAACCGCAGAACATCTTGGTCGCCGTGGACAACTCGACGTGGACCTCCATGCCGAGCACCGGCTCGTACCGGGAGATGACATCGGCGTAATCCATCAACTCGACCGTGGGTGCGCTCATAACGAGCAGTCTAGGTAAGCCCGCCGACACAGTCGGCCGGTGGTCCTAGCGAGGCGGAACGCGCTGGGTGAGCCAGTCGGTGATGTAGGTGAGCACCGCCGGGTCGATGGTCGTCTCGATGGTGGCGTATTCGCTGGGTTTGCCGGTCGCGGTGGGCTGCATCAGGTGGTTGAGGCCGGGGAAGGTGTGCACGGTCGCGTCGGGAGCAGCGGCGAGGTTCTCGCGCATCGGGCCCTCGTTCTGGGTGGCGATGACCTGCTGGTCCTTGTCGCCGAAGAACGCCAGCACCGGCACGCGTAGCGCCTGCAGCGTCGGTTTCGGGTCGTGGGTGATGAACGAGGTCATGTACGGGGTGTTGAACCCGTCGACCACCTGCTGGGGCGCGCGTTCGGCCACGGGCAGGGAATCGTTGTGCCGCTGGGTGAAGGCCTCGGCGCCCTCGATATCGCCCGCGCGCAGCAGCCTCGACCATTCACTGACATAGGCGACCTGTTGGTCGATCTGGTCCTGCGGTGCGCCCGACGAGGCCATGATCACTTTGTTCTGCTCGATCAGCACGTCGGCGCCGGGCACCGACGGGCCTGCCATCAGGACCGCGAACGCGATATCGGTGCCGGGCAGCGCGGCGACCATCGGCGCGAGGTAGCCGCCTTCACTGTGCCCGAACAGACCCACCCGAGCGGGATCGATCTCGGAGCGGGTGCGCAGGAACGCGACGCCCGCGGCCGCGTCGGCGGCGAGGTCAGGGTAGGTGGCATTGTCGAGAGTGCCGCTGGTGCCGCCGACACCACGGTCGTCGGTACGCAGCACGGCATAGCCCGCGCGAGTGAAGGTGTCGGCGAGCAGCTGAAACGGGCGGTGGCCCATCAGCTCTTCGTTGCGGTCCTGCGGTGCACTCCCCGTGATCAGCACCATCGCCGGAAACGGGCCGCCGCCCTGGGGTTCGGTGAGGGTGCCCGCGATGGTGATGTCGCCGTTGCGAAAGGTGACGTCCTCGCTGCGGTACGGATACGGCGGTTTCGGGTCCTGCGGGCGGGGAAGGTTCTCGATCTTGCCGCGCTGCAGCGTGACCGGAGCCTTCTCCCCGGACTGCACCCAGTCACCGGTGATCCGGTCACCGTCGAGCTTGCCGCGGAAACCGGGGTCACCCGGCGCGTCAGGGATGGTGAACTCCACCCGATCCGCTTCGGTGCGAACATCTTTCAACGGCGCCGCATTCACCCCCTGAACCGGGATGTCGATTGTGGCCGACCCGTCCTCGGCGAAACTCACCCCGATCGCGATCGGCTGCCCCGGCACCTCGATGTCACCATGCCAGCTGCCGTGCACAGTGGGGGGCGCCACGTCGTCCGAGGACTGCGAACACCCCGCCACCAGCGCGGCGACGACGAACAGAACCGAAACGATCACTCGACCGGTGCGCATGAACCCACCGTACCGACGCGCACCGACAATGTCGGAGAACCTGCGCTCAGCCGAAGAAGGCCGACGCCTCACTGAGCCGTTCCGGCGGAACACGTTTGAGCTGCTTTGTCGCCTCCGCCAGCGGAACCAGCTCGATCTTGGTGCCGTGCAGCGCCACCATCTGACCGAAATGCCCAGCGTGCACCGCCTCGGCCGCGTGGACGCCGAATCGCGTCGCCAGAATCCGGTCGTAGGGCGTCGGACTGCCACCGCGCTGGATATGGCCGAGCACCGTGGTGCGGACCTCCTTGCCGATGCGGCGTTCGATCTCCGAGCCCAGCTGCTGGGCGACCCCGGTGAACCGCTCGTGACCGAATTCGTCGATTCCGCCCTCGCGCAACGCGAATCCGGAGTCCGGCGCGGGATGTGCGCCCTCGGCGACCACACAGATGAAGCTCTTGTCACCGCGCTGGAAGCGGCTCTTGATCATCGCGCACACCTGCGCCACGTCGAACGGCTCCTCGGGTACCAGGGTCAGATGCGCGCCTGCGGCGATGCCGGAATTCAGCGCGATCCACCCCGCGTGGCGGCCCATCACCTCGACCAGCATCACCCGCTGGTGGGATTCGGCGGTGGTGTGCAGGCGGTCGATGGCCTCGGTCGCGATCGACAGCGCCGTGTCGTGGCCGAATGTGACATCGGTGCAATCGATGTCGTTGTCGATGGTCTTGGGCACACCGACCACCGGCACGCCCTCGTCGGCGAGCCAGCTCGCGGCGGTGAGAGTGCCTTCGCCGCCGATGGGGATCAGCGCTTCGATGCCGTTGTCGTCGAGGGTCTGTCGGATCCTTGGCAGGCCGGCGCGCAGCACGTCAGGGTTGGTACGCGCGGTGCCGAGCATCGTGCCGCCCTTGGTGAGCAGGCGGTCGGTGCGATCGTCGTTGTGGATGCGGATCTTTCGATCCTCGAGTAGGCCACGCCAGCCGTCCTCGAACCCGACGATGGCATCACCGTATCGTCCGTTCGCGGTGCGGACCACAGCCCGGATCACCGCGTTCAGACCTGGACAATCCCCGCCTCCGGTCAAGACTCCGATGCGCATGGTGTTCATCTTGCCGCACCGACGCGGATCAGGAGCAGTGACCTCCGGCCAGTTCGGTCAGGTGCCCCGAGATCAGCGTCGCCATCTTGTCGAGCATGGTCATGCCGTCGCTGAAACTGCCCGAATCCGGTTGCGCGGCGAAGGCGATCGCGATCCGGCCCGTGGGCGAATCGATCAGACCGAACTGGCGGACCAGGTACTTCCCGCCCTGGTCCGGACCCCAACCGCCCTTGAACTCGGCGCTGCCGAACGTGCCGAGACCCCAGTGGTGGCTCTCGATGATCTGCTGCATCAGCCCGACCACGCGCTCGCTCTGCGGTATGCACGGCAGCTGCGAGGCGAAGCGCACCTGGTCGGCCAGGGTCCATTCGGCCTGGCCGTAGATCGACGCGTCGGCGCGGATGCGGGTCTTCGGCACGGTGGTGCGGACGTCGCCGCCTTCGCGCAGCACATTCTGCACCGCCTGGGCCGCGTCGGCGCCGCCGCCGAGCGAGGCCCACAGGGTGTCGGCGGCGCCGTTGTCCGAGGCGGTGATGGCGGCGGCGGCGTAGGACGCGTACGAGGCGCTGTTGCGCAGCGCCGCGATAGCGAGCGGCACCTTGATCGTCGACCAGGCCGGACCGGTGGACCAGTTGCCGAAGGTGACCATCTCCTGGCCACCCACCGGCATGATCGCCAGCCCCGCGCTGCCGCCCAATCCCTGCTGGAGTTCGGTGAAATCGGCAGCGAGACTGCCCGGCAGCGCGACGGAGAAGGTCCCGTTCTGGGCACCGGGATCGGGGGCGGAAACCGTCGTTGTCATGCGCGGTTCGGCGGCCGTCGGCTCGGTACCGCAGCCTGCGGTGGCGAGCACGGTCACGCCGGCCACTACCGACAACACCACCCGGACGCGGAGGCTTTGTGCTTTGTTCAATATGTGAAGCATTTTTGTTTGTAAACTCCCCCGGGGCGTTCGGTGCTGGCGACCCGTCCCGTTACCGTACTGGGACATATGCCGATCGCCCACTTCGAGCGCATACCCTCAGGTCAGTCGGTGTTCGCCCGTGTAGATGTTCATCGACTCGCCGCGCAGGAAGCCCACCAGGGTGAGGTCGCTCTCCGCGGCCAGGTCGACGGCGAGCGAGCTCGGCGCCGAGACCGCGGCCAGGATCGGGATCCCCGCCATCACTGCCTTCTGCGCTAATTCGAACGACGCGCGACTACTCACGACCAGCACCAGATCGTGCGCGGGCACCCGGTTCTCGCGTACCGCCCAGCCGATCACTTTGTCGACGGCGTTGTGCCTGCCGATGTCCTCGCGCAGGGCGAGCAGGGTGCCGTCGGCGGTGAACAGCCCCGCTGCGTGCAGACCGCCGGTGGCGTCGAATACCTTCTGCTCGGCGCGCAGCCCTTTCGGCAGGTCGGCGAGGGTGTCGGTGCTGATCGTCACCGCCTCGTGCGGGATCGGATAGCGGGTGCGGGTGCGTATTTCGTCGAGGGCGGACTTGCCGCAGAGGCCGCAGGCGCCGGTGGTGAGAAAATTGCGGGTGTGGATCGGCACCGGGTTGCGCAGGCGCAGGTCGAGGACGTTGTAGGTGTTGCGCCCTTCGCTGTCGGTGCCCGCGCAGTAGCGGGCGGTGACGATGTCGTCGGCCGAGCCGATGATGTCCTCGCCGAACAGGAAACCGTGGACGAGATCGATGTCGTTGCCCGGGGTGCGCATGGTGATGGTGAGCGATCGACCGTCGACCCGGATTTCGAGCGGTTCTTCGACGGCGAGGGTGTCAGGTCGCTGAATCCGCCCGGCCGGGGAAAGGCGGACCGTGTTGCGCCGTGCGGTGACTCTGCTCATTCCCTGACTCTGCTCACTGTGGAGGCTCTGATCAACACCGGTTCCCGATCAGCTGATCGGCGCGACGAATCGTCACTCGATGCCGACGAGGCGGGTGACGCATCGAAGTCGATGGTTCGCGCGGTGTCGATGAGAGCGGTGGCGAGCACCGACGTTGGTTCGGCCGCCGCGGTGACGAGGACGATCTGGGCGGTGACCATCGGTTCGGCGAGTTCGAACACCCGGATGTCGGCAGTCGGTCCCAAGGTCGCGACCCAGGGTTGCCCCACGATGCAGGCCCAACGCCCGGTACGGGCGTGCTCGAGCAAGGTTGCCACCGAGTCGCTTTCCAGCTGTGGGGTCGCGGTGAGGCCGAGGGTCGTCAGCGCGTCGTCGATGAGCTGACGACCGCGCATTCCCTTCGGCAGCAGGCACATCGGGAGTTCGAGCGCGTCGGCCCAGGAAATCGATGTGCGTCCCGCGACCAGCGCGGATCCCACGATGAGCACGTGGCGCTCGGTGTAGAGCGGGGTGAGGGTGAGTCCGGTGGTGTCGACACCCTGTACGTAGATCAGGCCCGCGTCGAGTTCGAATCGGCGAATCCGCTCGACGATGTCGGGAGACCGCAGACTCGTCTCGATGCGCACCCGCATCAGCGGATGTTCGGTGCAGAACGGGTCGGTGAGCAGCGCGACCGTGCTCGACGCCGCGGGCACCACCCCGATCCGCAGCTCGCCGGTGAGACCGGTCCGCAGTGCACGGACCTCGTGTTCGAGTGCCTCGCGGTCGGCGATGATCCGCCTGGCCCACAGCACCAGCCGCTCGCCCTCGGGGGTGAGTCCCTCGAACGTGCGGGCGCGGCGCACCAGCGGCACGCCGAGTTCGTGTTCGAGTTTGCGGATCGCCTCCGACAGCGCGGGCTGCGAGACGTAACAGGCTTTCGCCGCCCGGGCGAAATGGCGTTCCCGGGCGAGTGCGACGAAGTATTCGAGCTGACGGAACAGCATCCAGGTGTCGGGTCAGTCGTCCTGGTCGTCGGCCGCTTTATTGCGTGCCTTCACGATCTCGAGCGCCTTCTCGGCGGTGGCCTGGTCCGGGTAGGGGCCCATCCGGTCGCCGTACCAGCAGCTCTTGCCCTGTTCGGCCTTGTGGTGCTTGACGCAGTAGTACCACTCGTTGTCATCAGCCATCCCGCCAGTATGCAACGTCTCGCATACCGGCGTCTCGTAGGTGGGGCACCGAGGCCGAGTCGAGTTGATCGGTAGACCGCGGCCCCGGTCGGGGCCGCGGTCGTTTCGGGTCAGTAGACGTAGACCACGGCGTTCTCGCCACCGGTGCAGGTGACGAGCTTGCCTTCCGGGGCGCAGTTCATCGTGTAGGTGTTGCCCGTGACCGGGCTCGTCGCCACCACCGGGCGCGAGCCGGTCCCGCCCGCGGCGTAGGCCTGCCTGACCGCTTCGGCGAAACCACAGCTGGTGACGGTGGTGCCGACGGCGACCTTGCTGTAAGCGCCTGTGGTGGAACCGGATTCGCAGGGTTGTGCGCCCGCGGGCAGGGTGACCGGGCCGGTCGAGGTGGTGGGGGCCGTGGTGGTCGCGCGCGGGGCGGTGGTCGCGGGCAGGCCGGAGCCGCCCGGTGCTTGCGAAGTCGGTGCGGCCGTGGAGTTTTCGGCGGGTTGCGCGGCCGACATCATGCGCCAGCCGATGGCGCCGCCCACCGCCAACACCACCACGGCGAGGACGCC
This sequence comes from Nocardia sp. A7, assembly GCF_046549215.1. NCBI lineage: Bacteria > Bacillati > Actinomycetota > Actinomycetes > Mycobacteriales > Nocardiaceae > Nocardia > Nocardia sp. A7. The sequence goes on from NZ_JAJPWE010000001.1 coordinate 508,303, forward strand.
GACGAGAACCGGCAGCAGGACCGACCGCTTGCGGCCCGAATCCTGGTGCGCCCACGCCGGATCGGGACCATACGCCGGATCGGGACCGTAGGCGGGGTCGGGTCCATAGGCGGGATCGGGACCGTAACCGGGATCGTAGGACTGGTCGCGGTAGGCGTGATCACCGTAGGCGCTCGGCGGTTCGTCGTAGTTGGAGTACGCGGCCTCCTGACCCGCGTACTGCCGGGTCGTGGCCGCCCGCGCCGGATCGTCGAACGTCGACGGAGCCTGATGGGCACCGAAAGGCGCAGCACCACCACGGTATTGGTGCGTCGGCTGCGAACGCTGCGGGTCCGGTTCGTCGACGCCGTAATGCTGGGTCGGCGCAGACCGTTGCAGCTCGGCCGGGTCGTACTGCTCGGTGGCCGGACTGAACTGCCCGTCGGGCGCGTCACCGTAATGCTGTGTGGCGGCAAAACGTTGGGGATCGATCCGGTCCTGCGGATCGTCGCCGAACTGCTGCGTCGGTGGCGCGAAGCCCGCGGGCGGATTCGACGCGGGGGCGATGTATTGCTCAGTCGGCGGGCCGAACACCGCCGGATCGGCCCGATCATCGCCGAACCGACCGGGCCGGCTATCGAAACCGGCATCCGGTGCGCCACCGAAGGGCACTGCGGGACTGGCGAACCGGTCCTCCGGGTCGTTGCGGTCACCACCGAATCGCTGTGTCGGAGCCGCGAAGCGGTCGGCCGGGTTCGAGCCGGTTTCCGGTGCGGGAGCGGGGAACCGGGGGTCCGGGTTGGATGCCGGGGGGTGGTATTGCTCCGTCGGCGGGGTATACGCGGGCGGGATCGGGTATTCGCCGGAATAGCGCTGGGTGGGGGCTGCCCGCTGTGGGTCCTGGCCGTAGGGCTGAGGCGGAAGGTGGTGCGGGCCGGTGGGGGCCGGGTAGGGGGTGGCCGAGGTGGGGCGCTGCGGCTGCAGGAGGGGAGCGGACGTTTCGCCCGGCTGCGCACCGTCATAGAGGTGCGCGTCCGGGAAGGGGCGCATCCGTGGCAGGCCCTGATCGGGGGTGTAGGCCGGTGGGGGCTCGGGGGCTGCCGGCTCATCGGCCGTCGGCAGCGGCGTGAAGTAGGCGTCGGCGGGCCGGATCTCGGCGGGGCCGGTCGGCTGGATCACCGCGGGGATCGAGATCTCGCCGGTGCCCTCGGCCGGAACGCGGCGGAAACCGGTGGTGTCCGCGGCCCCTTGGCGCGCCTCGGGTGGGCGGATGATCAAGGTCGGCTGGGCGCCGGTCGCACTCGACTGGCTGCGCGAGGTCTCCACGCCGCCGGTCGCGGTCACCGCGCCGATCACGCGGAACTCCCCCGTCGGCGTCGGCACCTGCTCGATCTTTCCCGGATCGTCGGAGCCCGAGGAATCCTTTCGGGCACCACTGGCGGAACCGATGGGCAACGCGCGCGCCGCACCGCTCGCGGAGCCCGCAGGTACTCCGCGCTCGGCACCGGTCGGTGATCCGGCAGCACCACGCCCGACACCAGCGGCGAAACCGGCCGCGGCGGCGAACCCTCGCCCCGCTCCGGGTACGGAGCCCGGACCACCGGACGGAGAACCGGCGGGCGGTGCGCCTGCCGACCCGCGGAGTGTGGCACCGGACGGAGAACCGGTACTCACATCATGGCCTCCGGGGACTCGGCGAGCCCCGGAATACGACGCGAAGGCGCCGGCGGGTGCGGGCCCTGGCGCGCTTTCCCGCACGGCCGAGGCCAGCGCTCGTCGAGCGGCGACAGCCAACGCACCGGCGGTCGCGTATCGATCGGCCGGGTCCTTGGCCATGCCGGTCCCGATGACATCGTCGAGCGCGGCGGGTATCCCGTGCAGCAACTCACTCGGCCGCGGCGGGGCCTCGGACAGGTGCGCGCGAACCAGCACGCTCATGCTCGCCGCGGGGAAAGGCGAAGCGCCGGTAAGGCATTCGTGCAGCACACAGGCCAACGAGTAGACGTCGGCGCGGTGCGAGATCGGGCCGACATCGAAGCGTTCCGGCGCCATGTAGATATAGGAGCCGACCGCCATCCCGGCCTGGGTGACCGCGCTGTCACCCTCGGTGTGCGCGATGCCGAAGTCGGCGAGGTAGGCGAAATCGGCGGGCGTGACCAGGATGTTGGCGGGCTTCACATCGCGATGCACCAGCCCACCCGCGTGCGCGGCGTCCAACGCGGCGGCGATCTGCTCGACCACCGCGACCGCGCGTTCCGGGCTCATCGGCCCGCCACCACGCAGCACGGCCCGCAGATCGGAGCCGGGCACCAGGCGCATGTCGATGAAGAGGACCCCGTCGATCACGCCCCAGTCGTGAATCGGGATGACGTGCGGTTCGGCCAGCTTCGCCGCGGCTTGGGATTCACGGCGGAACCGGACCTGATAAGCCGGGTCCTGCGCGAGCTCCTGCGCCAGCAACTTCAGAGCGACCACTCGATCTTTGCCGGTGTCGTAGGCCTCGTAGACCTCGCCCATCCCGCCCTTGCCCAGCATCGACCGCAACTCGTAGGGGCCGAATCTGCTCCCCGTCCGTGACCCAGGTGCCTGCACCAGCGTCCGCCTCCCACTTCTGGCAGGCCCGTGGACCTGCTTCTCAGTAGGCAGATTCTCCCGGTGTCACTACGCCGTGGTCAAACGCGAACACGATCGCGGCGGCTCTATCGCGCAGGTCGAGCTTGCCGAATATGTGTCCTACGTGGCTTTTCACCGTTACTTCCGAGATACCGAGTTCGGCGGCGATCTCGCTGTTGACCCGGCCCGAACCGATCAATTCGAGCACTTCGTACTCGCGGGCGGTGAGTTCGCCGAGTCGGCGATCGGTGCGGGTACCGACCGGTTTCACTGTTCGGTAGGCCGTGAGTACCCGTCCCGTCACCGAGGGATCGAGCCACGCGCCGCCGCCTGCCACGGTGCGGACCGCGCGGATCAGATCCTCCGCGGGCGAATCCTTGAGCAGGAAGCCCGCGGCGCCCGCGCGCAGCGCGCCGGAGAGCAGCTGGTCGTCGTCGAAGGTGGTGAGCACGAGGACCGGCGGGGCATCGGGGCGGGCGCGCAGCAACCGGGTCGCATCGATGCCGCCGACCCGTTTCATCCGCAGATCCATCAGCACCACATCGGGTCGCTGCGCGGCGACGGCCGCCGCGACTTCGTCGCCGTCGGCGCATTCGTTGATGGCGAAGCCGTCGCGGCGGCGCAGGATCCGGCGCAGTCCGCCGCGCACGAGTTCCTGATCGTCGACCACGAGCACGGTCATCACCTGCTCGATCGGCGAAACGGTCGTCACGATTCCTCCTGGGGTTTGTTCCAGAGCCTGCCCGGCAGCATGGTCGAGATGCACGGGCCCGCTTTCAGCGGAAACCCGACCCGCACGGTCCAGCCGTCGTCGCCGGTGCCCGCGGTGATCTTCCCACCGAGCAGCTCGGTGCGTTTGCGCATACCGCGCAGTCCCATCCCGGTATCGCGGCGGGGTGCGGGCCCGAGCGGCAGCGGATTCGACACGACCAGGGTCGCCGCCTCGGTGCTGACATCGAGGCGGACTTCGGCGGCCGTGCCCGGCGCGTGTTTGATGACGTTGGCCAGCGATTCCTGGCCGATCCGGTAGAGCGCGTGACCGATGGCGCCGGTGACGGTGGCCAGTTCGCCGGTACGGGTGTAGTCGACAGTGAGCCCGGCTCGGCGGAAATCGCCGACGAGCTCGTCGATATCGGCGGCGCCCGGCTCGGGGGTCACCTGCGCGGGGCCCGCGTCGAGCATGCCGACGGTGCGGCGGATGTCGGCCATCGCCTGCCTGCCGAGTCGTTCGGCCTCGACGAGCGCTTCCACCGCTTCGGCGGGGTCGTCGTCGGTCTGCAGGGCGCGCCGGGCCGCGGTCAGGTGCAGCAGGGTGATCGAGAGCGAATGGGCGATCACATCGTGGACCTCGCGGGCGATCCGGCGCCGTTCCTCGTCGGCGGCCTGACCGGAGCGGATCGCTTGATTCTCGCGCTCCTGGTACAGGAAACGCCGCTGGTACTGCAGCATCACTCCGACGAACATGCCGAGCACGATGCCGATGACGTACATCGGCAGCCCTTGCAGCGACTGGTCACCCCAGTGCACGTGCCCGGCCAGGTCGAACGCGACCAGTTCACCGATCGCGAGCAGGGTGAATCCGACCGTCCAGCCCCGCGACGCCACCGCCGCCACCTCACCGGCGACGATCACCAGCACGAACGGCGCGAAGTCGGCGCTGACCGGCTGCAACAGGAACAGGGCACAGGACAGCAGGGCGCTCCCCTTCAGCAGCGCGGGGTGCGGATTCACACGGAAGATCGCGAACAGCGGGATCGGCAGGAACGCGGTGGCCATCGCCAACAGCGGCAGCGGGCTCGGGAAGTAGGAATGCCGTTGGATCACCGCCGCACCGGTGACCACCAGCAGGGCGAGATCGGCGGCGAGGATGATCGCGGGCGGATAGTCGTAGGGCAACGATTCGATGCGCTCGCGTCCGTTCGCCAACAGCCGCGACACCCCCGCCGCGAGCCGCTGCCGCAGGCTCACCCGGTTCGGCGCCTTCGCCGGGATGGCGTGGCTCACATCCATGAGGTAAGGCTAGTCGCCACGTACCGGGCGAGCATCGTCCCGCGAACGGTACCGGTCTCCTACCGGGGTAGGAGAAGAAGTCGGGTCCGGGGCACGACGATCGGGCCCCTCAGCGGCCGTAGCGTGAGGTTCACCCGCTCACGGAAGGTGAAGCCCATGACCTGGACCGATCTGCACCACCGCACCGAGATCGTGCACACCGTGCTCGCCAGGGCCGCGATCGACCCACACGACCCCGCGCTGTTGGCAGGCATCACCGAGCTCGACCGGCTCTTCGGTGGCGTCGAGGGTCTGCTGCTGGCACTGGCCAACCGCTGGGACAATCATCTGAACGTCAAACTGGAGCTGGCCGAGATCGACGGCCGCACCCCGATGGAGGCCTATCTCGAACTGGCCGCCGAACAACCAGGGCTGCGGGCACTTCTCGACGCACGCCCGGTGATCGGGCAGACTACCCGCGACCGCGCACTCGCCCGCTGACGACCGAAACTCTCTGGGGGACAAGCTATGCCAGATATCGAATCATCACAGCAACCGATGCTGGAGCTGACCGGGGTGGTCAAGCAGTACCACGTCGGCGATCAGGAAGTCCGCGCGCTCGACGAGGTGAGCCTGCGCATCGAAGCAGGCCAGTTCACCTCGATCATCGGGCCGTCGGGCTCGGGCAAGAGCACCCTGCTGCATCTGCTCGGCGCGCTCGACCGCCCCGATGCGGGCTCGATTCGCTTCCGCGGCACCGAGATCGGCGATCTGAACGAAGACAAGCAGGCTGCGTTCCGGCTCGAACAGGTGGGCTTCGTCTTCCAATTCTTCAACCTGCTGCCCACCTTGACGGCATGGGAGAATGTGGCGGTGCCGAAGCTGTTGGACGGCACCGGGTTACGCAAGGCCAAGCCACGCGCGCTGGAACTGCTCGACCTGGTCGGCCTCGGTGATCGGGCGCAACATCGGCCCGCGGAACTGTCCGGTGGGCAGATGCAGCGCGTGGCGGTGGCGCGGGCGTTGATCATGGATCCGCCGCTGATCCTGGCCGACGAGCCGACCGGCAACCTCGACTCCAAGACCGGTGCCGCGATCCTCGCTCTCCTCGGCGACATTACGGCGCAGGGCAATTCGGTGGTGATGGTCACCCATGACAGCAACTCGATCGACTACTGCGACCGGGTGATCACCCTGCGCGACGGGCAGATCGGTGCCGACGAGCTGGCCGGCGCACGGGTGGACGCATGATCGCCGCGGCATGGGATCGATTGCGGCTGTTCAACTTCGGTGAGCTGCTCCGCCATCCCGGCCGCACCATGTTGTCGGGGGCGGTGATGGGGGTATCGGCGGCGTTGATCGTCGCGGTGTTGAGTATCTCCGGCTCGGTGACCGGGTCGGTCGACAAGCTCACCAAGGGTCTGGCAGGCACGGCCGAGCTCGAGGTCACCGGCATCACCGACGCGGGTTTCGAACAGTCCCTGCTCCCGGGGATCGCCGCGACGCCCGGGGTGGCGGCAGCGGTGCCGATGTTGCGTGCGACCTTGGGTGCGGGCGCCGATCGGGCACTGCTGATCGGGGCCGATCAGACGATCGGCGCGCTCGGCAGTGATCTGGCCGGGCCGATGTCGCAGTACACCGCCAAGCTGGTCAGCACCGAGCGCGGTGTGCTGGTCGGCGCGGCCATGGGCCTGCGCGAGGGTGATCCGGTGCCGATCGGGGCCGGCACCGCGAAGGTGGCCGCCGTTCTCGACTCCGAGGCGACCGACCGGCTCAACAGCGGCCACGTGGTGGCGGGCCCGCTGCCGCTGATCCAATTTCTCACCGACCGGGTCGGCAAGCTCGATTCAGTGCAGATCGTGGTGGAACCCGGCACCGATGTGGGCGCGCTGCGCACCGCGCTCACCGAAGCGGTGGACGGGCGGGCCGTGGTGGCCGAGCCGAGTCTGCGCACCGCGCAGGCCGGTGGCGCGATCCAGATCATGCGGTATTCCACGCTGATGTCGTCGGCGGCCGCGCTGATCGTGTCGACCTTTCTGATCTACAACGCGATGAGTATGGCGGTGGCACAACGCAGGCCGACGCTGTCGCTGTTGCGGGCGATCGGCGGCAAGCGTGCGCCGATGGTGCGGGATCTGCTCGTCGAGGCGGCGATGCTGGGGCTGATCGGTGGGGCGATCGGCGCGGGGATCGGCGCGCTGATGGGGCGGTTCGCGATCGACAGGCTGCCCGTTGCGATCGTGCAGTCGGTCGAGGCGCGGACCGAGTTCCAGGTGCCGAATTACGCGGTGCCCGCGGCGATCATCGCGTGTGTGGTGGCGACGGTGCTGGCGGCGTCGATCGCCGCGCGGCAGGTGTACAAGGTGGCCCCGGTCGAGGCGCTGGCGCCGGTGGAGGCCAGCGATTCGGCGGCCACCGGTTCGGTACTGCGGTGGGTCGCGCTGGCCGCGGGGCTGCTCCTGGGTGCGGCGGCGGTGGTCGTCGCCTTCCTCGACCTCGGGCGTCTGTCACTGGCCGCGATCACGACGTCGTTCACCGCGGCGGTGTTCCTGTGTTTCGCCGCCACCGGGCCGATCGTGCACGGGGCCGCGGCGATCGCTCGCTGGTTCGGTGCGCCGGGCGCGCTCGGGGCGACCTCGCTCGAGCGCGCACCACGCCGCGTGTGGGCTACCGCGATGACCGTGATGATCGGAGTCGCGGCGGTGGTCGCCCTCGGTGGGGCGTCCGGAAACATGGTGAAGTCGGCGACCGATTCGTTCCAAAGTCTCGGCGAGACAGACCTTTACGTGAGCCCGAGCCCGATCGAACAGTTCCCGACCGGCCCCGTCCTGCCCGACGGGTTGGCCGATCGGGTCGCGACCGTGCCGGGTGTCGAGCGAGTGAACCCCGGCCAGATGGCCTTCGCGACCATCGGCAGCGGTCGGGTGATGCTGCAGGGTTATCCACCGAGCACGTCCGACACCCGGCTCGGCGCGGTGGACCGGGCGGTGATCGATCAGATGGAGCGCCGCGAAGGCGTGGTGATCACGCGCGACGTCGCGCGTTCACTGTCGCTCACCGCAGGTGACGAGATCACCATGCCAACCCCATCTGGCAAGCGCAAAACCACTGTGCTGCAAGTGATTCCGTACTTCACCGCGGTCTCCGGTGTGGTGATGATGAATCTCGACCAGATGCGGGAGTGGTACCAGCGGCCCGGCGAAACGATCCTGTCGATCCACTACGCGCCGGGCGCCGACCCGGACGCGGTGGAAGCCGCGGTCCGCGCGATGGTGCCACGGGAGCTCCATGTCGACACCGGCACCGACATGGTCGGCGCGATCTCCTCGAGCGTCCAGCAGGGTGCTGCGATGAGCAACATGATTCTGTGGATCGTCGTGCTGGTGGCGACGGTGGCGTTGCTGAACACGCTGATGCTGTCGGTCCTGGAGCGACGCAGGGAACTGGGAGTGCTCCGAGCCATGGGCACCAACCGCAAGTTCCTGTTGCGCTCGGTGCTGGCCGAAGCCGCGGGCATCGGATTCATCGGCGCGGCAATCGGACTCGTCGTCGGCGTCGCAGTGCAGTACCTGGCCACCGTGGCGATCGGCCACGCGATGACGATCGACATCATCTACCGCCCGAGCCCGCTGATCGCGGTTTACGGCGCGGTCGCCCTTGGCCTGGCACTGCTCGGTTCGATTCCGCCTGCCCTGCGCGCATCCAGGATGCCGATCGTGGCGGCGCTGGCCGTGGACTGAAGTCTTGTCGCCGCGGCGCCGGGCCAACGGGACCGGCGCCGCGACGGCGAGACCGTCAAAGCGGCAGTTCTTCCCACCACGCGATGACCTCGTCCTGCGCGGAGGGGCGTGGGGCTCCGGCGGTGCCGCTGCTTCCTCGGCGACTCACCACGACAAGATAATTCGCGCGATCTTCGTCGTCGGGGAAGCTCACGACCTGGTACGCGGTCTGCATTCGCGCGTTCCCCGGGTCACCGACGGCCCACCGCTGCAACGAGACCGGCACCCCGTCCTTGTCGCCCACATCACGAGCTGCCCCTGGCAGCGCCTGCACCACCGACCGAGCCTGCCCGGCGTTCGCGTACTCCAGCACCAGGTAACTCACCGCACCGGCGTGGTTGTCCACCCGATCGCACTGCCACGCGGTAGTGATCGGAGTCCATTGCAGCGCAGACTCTTTCCACGCCAATTCGCTGACACTGCGCACCCCCACACACCGCGCCCCTCGATACCCCACGCCCTCACTGTTCTCCCCCTGCGGAACCAACGTCGGAAAGACATCCCGGCTCTCCGCGAACGAATCCGCGACCTCCGCCACGGAACTCGGCGGCACGTTCGCACCACCCCTCGCACCACCCTCGGCGTCGAGATCGTCCTCGCCCCCCGAGAACACCACCACACCCAACGCGACAACCAACGCCACCAGCACCAGCACCAACGCCACCAGCGCCACCCACCCGAACCGCCGCACCCCCGACACCCGCCGAGGCACCACCCAATGCGCCCGATGCGGGGCTACCCCATACCCCGGATGCCCCAGCGGCACCGCGCCGCCCTGCTGCCCCGAACCGGGCTGCGGCCCGGGACCACCCGGCACACTGCCGGGCTGGATTGCGCTGCCGGGCTGGATTGCCTGGCTGGATTGCCCCGCGGCGTTCTGTGGCGGCACAGGTCCCGCTGAGGCCGCGTTCGACGCCCCCGAGATCGAAGTCACCTCGGTCAGGGCTGCCGCGTTCGCCGCGGCCAACTCGCCCGCATCACCCATTGACATCACATCAGTCGCCGCAGTCGCGGAGACCTCGTCGCCATCCTGGCCGACGGGCGCCTGTGCGCTGCCCGACCGCGCCACCGTGGACGACGGCTTGTCGACAGACACAGGGCTGGAAAGTATTCCGGATTCGCTGCCGGGCACCGGAGTCGCGGCTTCGACGGCCTCCGAAGCCGACTGCTGGAAACCTACCGACGGCGCTACCGCAGCCGATGCCGCGCCTCCGGCCTCAGTAGCCGACATAGGCACCGCGGCCTGCACCCCGGGCGGCACGGCGGTCTGTCGCGCATCCGGCTGTGCGGCAACGGGACCCGCGACCTGGCGCCGGCCGACAGGCGGCGCCTCTCCAGGCGGTGCAGCAGCGTTTGGCGCAGCCGGTTGCGCAGCCATCGGCGGGGCAGGCCGCGGCGCAGCAGCGCTGGGTGCGGCCGGTCGCGCGGCCATCGGCGGGACGGCTCCGAAGGGCCGGGAGGGCGGCTGCCAATTGGGTTGTGGCGCAGGCTGGACGGGCGGATAGCCGGGTGCCGCCATGCCGGGCTGAGCGAAGGGCGCGGCTGGTCCTTGCTGTGGAGCAGGCGGGTAGTACACGGGGACCGGGTTGGCGGGTGGGCGCGGTAGGACCGGTGGAGTCTTGGAGGTCAGCGCCTGGCGGGCCGCCATGGCGAACGCGGTGCACGAATCGAACCGTGCCGCAGGATGTTTCGCCATCGCGGCCGCGAGCACCGCGTCCATGATCGGCGGTAGTCCCGCCCGGCGCAGTGCCAGCGGCGGTGGTGGCGCGTAGAGGGTTCCGCGGATGATCTCGTTCGGGTCCGCGTGGTCGAAGGGTGCCCAGCCGGTGAACAACCAGTACAGCGAACACGCCAGCGAGTACTGGTCGGAGCGGTGGTCGAGTTCGGCGCCGGTCATCTGTTCCGGCGACGCGTAAGCCAGTGTCGCGGTGAACATTCCCTGCTGGGTGAGATGGGTGGAGTCGGCACGCAGCCGGGCGATACCGAAGTCGGTGAGGAAGACGCGCTCGCCCGCGCCACCGGTGGAGCGAGCCAGCAAGATGTTGGCGGGCTTCACATCTCGGTGCAGCACTCCCCTGCCGTGCGCGTAATCCAGTGCGTCGGCGACCCCTTCGATGATCTGCACGGCCCGCTCCGGCGGCAGCGCCATCGGATCGACGGTCGCGGCGTCGATCCCGTCGACGTACTGCATGCTGATCCAGAGTTGCTCACCCTCGGTCCCCCGGTCGAAAACGGTGACGATGCCGGGATGGTCGAGCCCGGCCGCGAGATCGGCCTCACGTTCGAACCGCGCCCGAACACGCTCGTCGGCGAACAGATCCCGGTTGAGCAGCTTGAGCGCGGTCAGCCGGTCCAGGCGCGGATGCCGGGCCAGATATACCGTGCCCATGCCGCCCTGGCCCAACATCGCCTCGATGGTGAACCCGGCGAACACCTCACCGATGTCGTGCACAACGACCCCCTTCCGACCGTGTGACCACGCTCATTCGAATTCTCGCCGAAAATCGGTGAAACTTACTACCAGTCGTCCGGGAGTTTCCGGACGCGCTCGACGAGAAGTTTGCACCGCCGAGGCACGCGCGGTGGGTGGTGGGGAGGATTCGGTGGTGAAGTCGACCGGAACGGCGGCTGTCTCTCGCAGGCTGCTGCTCTGTGGGGTGCTGGCGGCTGCCGCACTGTCCACCTCGTGTACCACACCGGGCACCCCGACAGCGGTGAGCGCGCCCACGGCCACCGTCAACAGCGAAGACGCCTGGCATCCGGGACTTTCCATCGGCCTGCCCGATTCGCTTGCCGCGGAATTCACCCTCTTGCAGTCGAAGCTGCCGGGGCAGGTGGGAATGGCGTTGATGCCCGTCGGTGGCGGCCGGATGACGGTCTACGGCGACTGGAGCACCGGCACCGCCTGGTCGACGATCAAGGTCCCGCTCGCGGTCGCCGCCCTGCGCCACGATTCCGACCAGTCGATCTTCGAGATGGCGCAAGCCGCGATCACGGTGTCGGACAACGACGCCGCCGAAGGTCTGTGGGAATCCCTCGGTGACGCACCGGAAGCCGCCGACGCCGTGCAGCAGATCCTCGACGAGGCGGGCGACACGGCCACCGGCAAGTCGGGCACCCACACCGAACTCGACGACACCGCCTTCGGTGGCACCGAATGGTCGCTGGCCAACCAGGTGCGGTTCGCCTCGCGGCTGCCGTGCCTGCCCAACAGCGAGATCGTCACTTCGCTGATGGGCGAGATCACCGAAGATCAGGGTTGGGGTCTCGGCCTGCTCGACGACACGGAGTTCAAGGGCGGCTGGGGCCCGGACGACGTCACCGGGATCTACACGGTGCGCCAGTTCGGGCTGGTGCCCGTCGGTAGTGGTCAGCTCGCGGTAGCCCTTGCGGCACAAGCCGATTCGGGCTCGTTCGACGACACCACCGCGCTGCTCGACCGGATGGCACTGCTGCTGGCCCGGCACCTGCCGAACCTGCGCGGCGGCGTCTGCCCGCGCTGAGCGCACCGGCTCAGCCGGGAACGACCAGGCCGGATTCATACGCCAGCACCACCGCCTGGGCGCGGTCGCGCAGCCCGAGCTTCGAGAACACCTTGGAGACATGGGTTTTCACGGTCTGCTCGGCCACGAACAGCGCCGAGGCGATCTCGGTGTTCGACAAGCCCTTCGCCACCAGTTCGAGCACCTCGCGCTCGCGCGGTGTCAGCGTGCCGAGCGCGGGGGCCGGGGCTACCCGCACCGTATTGCGCCTGCGGGTGACGTCGGCGATGAGCCTGCGGGTGATGGTCGGGGCGAGCAGCGCCTGACCGTCGGCGACCACCCGCACCGCGCGCACCAGCTCCTCGGCGGGCGCGTCCTTGAGCAGGAACCCGCTCGCACCGATGCTGAGCGCCTCGTAGACGTAGTCGTCGATGTCGAAGGTGGTGAGCATGAGCACCCGCACCGGCGGATCGAAATTCGCGGTGAGGATCGCGCGCGCGGCGTCGAGACCGTTCATCTCCGGCATCCGTACGTCCATCAGCACCACATCGGGCCGTAGCCGCTTGGCCTCGGCCACCGCGACCTTCCCGTCGGGTGCGTCGCCGACGACGCTGATATCGGTCTGCGCACCCAACAGGGCCCCGAACCCCTGGCGCACCATCGCCTGGTCGTCGGCGATCAACACGGAAATAGCCACGCCACCACCCTAATGGCCGGAACACGCTTACAGCGTCGGCAGTTTCGCCGAGACCTCGAACCCGCCGCTGAGGGTGGGCGCCGCGGTGAGCTCACCACCGACCGCGCCGACGCGGGTGCGCATGCCGTCGATGCCGTGACCGCCGCCCGCACTCGGCAGCGCCACCGTGGCGGTCGCGGCATTGTGCACGCTCACGCTCACCACACCCGGATCGACCGCCACCGCCACGTGCACCGCCGCCCCCGGCGCGTGACGGGCGCAGTTGGCCATCGACTCCTGCACGACCCGATACACCACCAGCCCGGTCGTGTCCGGCACCGAGGCCAGATCGCCGGTCACACTCCACTCGACCGGCATCCCCGCGCGCGCGGCCGATGCGCACAGCGCGGGCACGTCCGCGGCGCGCGGCTGCGGCGCGTGTTCGGGCAGTTGGCCGTCACTGCGCAGCACCCCGAGCAGGCCGCGGATCTCGTTGAGCGCGGTGCGAGCGGTGGCACCGATGGATTCGAATTCGGCGCTCGCGGCCGGGTCGAGATCGGCGATCCGGTACGGCGCGGTCTGCGCCTGCACCACAACCATGGACATGTGATGGGCGACCACATCGTGCAGGTCACGGGCGATGCGCGCCTTCTCCTCGAGGATCGCCCGACGCGCGCGCTCCAGCTCGGTCACCTCTTCCTGCCGCTCGAGCTTGCGCCGCGAGGCCAGCAGGATCCGCACGAGATAGCCGAACAGGGCCAGCGCCCCGAACCCCATCGCCCAGCCCCACAGCGGACCGGACTCCGAGCCTGGCATGGTCGTGGCGAACAGCATCGAGGTGGCCGCCCACGCGACGACCACGATCGGCACCGCGGCTCGAAATGCCACGGCGAACAGCAGCACGAACAGCACGATGACGTGCACGACCTGGAACGGCAGATCGTTGTCCGCGCCCGGCTGTAGGCCGATCGAGAACAGCAGCGCGGCCCCGGCGGAGATCGCCCACCCCAGCGCCGGATTGACTCGCACGAACAGGATCGGGAAGGCCGCGAGTGCCGCCAGCATCGGCGCCACGACCGGCGAGACCTCGTGCGTCACGAACAGCGTCGGCCACGCGATGCTGTACAAAATCAGCGCGACCAGCACCGTTGCGAAGTCGAACCAGGTCTGCGCGGAGATTTGTCGCGCGGCGGGGCGCAGTGGTGCGGTCATGCCACTGAGACTACGAACCGTCCGGTCAGCGGACCTCATACCCACGAACCGAATACGACCCCCTACCCTGGTGTGACCCCGGCGCCGGGTCTGCCACCCGCGCGCCCCGATAAACCGGTCCGCAGCGGGATTCCCACCGCGAGACCCGCTCCTTACCGTCGGAGGCCATGAACACCCCGCTTCGCCCGGTACCCGCCGACGCCACGGCCCGTACCGCAGATTCCGTCGCCTCCGCGCCGTCCCCCGCTGCCGCGCAGCACCGCCGTCGTAGCGGTGTCGCGCTGTGCACGGCCGGGTTGGCGATGGCCGCGGCCGTTGTCATGTCGGCGCCCGGCGCCATGGGCACCACCCCGAGTGGCACGGAGAATCTCGCTGCCGCCGCGGCGGTGCGCGCGCTCACCGACGACAGCCCGGACGCCACCTCGCTCATTCCCCGCGACTTCGGCTTCAAGTTCGGCTACGACCCCGCGCAGCAGGACGGCCTGCTGGTGAACCCGCACGGTGACTGCTCCTCGCCGGTGACGTTGCCCGCCGAGTTCGAGTCGGCCTGCAAGGCGCACGACCTGGGCTACGACGTGCTGCGCTACGCCGAGCGGCTCGACGAACCCCTCGGCGCATGGGCGCGACGCTCGGTGGACGCGGCACTGAACCGGCGCATCCACGCCTCCTGTGGGCTGCGCGACGACGAGTTCTCCCGAGCCCGCTGCAGCGTGATGGCCGATATCGCGTTCACGGCCGTCGACGTGAACTCGCGCAGGCAGGAGTACGGCGCACCGGTGGTCGAGAACGTCTTCGCCCAGACCGACCCGGCCGACCGCCCCAACCTCTGGCCGCTGGCACGCACGGTCCTCGGCCTGTTCGCGGTGACGGCGGCCTCGGCCGTGATCATCGACGCGCTCCGCAAGGTGCGTCGCCGGTTCGCTTGAGGCTCGGTCCGGTTGCCGAAAACTAGAACATGTCCTAACTTTCAGACATGTCTCTAGTCATCGACGAAACGATCGAGATCGACGCCCCCGCCGCCAAGGTGTGGGAGGTGCTCACCGATTTCGAGCGCTACGGCGAGTGGAACACCTTCTGCTACGAGGCGTCGAGCACCCTCGAGCCGGGCTCGACCATCGACATGCAGGTCCAGTTGGGCGCCAACCGCCGACCGCAGCGCGAGTGGATCCGCACCCACACTCCCGGCGTCGAGTTCAGCTACACCATGAAGCCGGTGCCGCTGGGCGCCCTGCACAGCCTGCGCTCGCACACCGTTGTGCCGCTCGGTGCCGACCGATGCCGCTACGAGTCCCGCTTCACCCTTGCCGGTTGGCTGAGCCCCGTGGTGACGCTGGCGCTCGGCAAGAACCTGCGCGCGGGCTTCGGCGCGATGACGCGAGGGGTCGCCGACCGGGCTGTGGCCTGAGTCCCGAACGAAAGACGGGGCGCGCCAGGACTTCTCAGCCCAGCGCGCCCCGCTTCGGAACAGCTGTTCTCAGATCCCGCTCGGCGTCGGCAACGCGCCGCGCGCCACCTCGTAGGCCGCGCCCACCCGGTACAGGCGGTCATCGGCCAACGCCGGCGCCATGATCTGCAGACCCACCGGCAGGTTGTCGTCGGCCGACAGACCCGACGGCACCGACATGCCGGGATGGCCCGCCAGGTTGGTGGGCAGGGTGCACAGGTCCGACAGGTACATGGCCAGCGGGTCGTCGACCTTCTCGCCGAGCTTCCACGGGGTGAACGGGCTGGTCGGCGAGACGAGCACGTCGACCTTCTCGTAGGCGGCGTCGAAGTCACGCGCGATCATCGTGCGGACCTTGAGCGCCTGACCGTAGTAGGCGTCGTAGTAGCCCGCCGACAGCGCGTAGGTGCCGATCATGATGCGGCGCTTGACCTCTGGGCCGAAACCGGCTTCCCGGGTCAGCGACATCACCTGGTCGGCGCTGTGGCTGCCGTCGTCGCCCGCGCGCAGGCCGTAGCGCATCGCATCGAAGCGCGCCAGGTTCGACGACACCTCCGACGGCATCACCAGGTAGTACGAGGACAGCGCGTACTCGAAGCTCGGGCACGACACCTCGATCACCTCGGCGCCCAGTTCCTTCAGCAGCGCGACGGCGGCGTCGAAGGAGGCGATGACGCCGGACTGGTAACTGTCGGAGTGCAATTCGCGCACCACACCGACGCGCACACCGGTCAGGTCACCGTTGGCACCCTGTTCGGCGGCCTCGACCACGGGCGCCACCGGGGCCTTGCGCGAGGTGGAGTCACGCGGGTCGTGCCCGGCGATCACCTCGTGCAGCAGCGCGGTGTCGAGCACGGTGCGACCACACGGCCCACCCTGATCCAGCGACGACGCGCAGGCGATCAGGCCGTAGCGCGACACGGTGCCGTAGGTGGGCTTCACGCCGACCGTCGCGGTGACCGCGGCGGGCTGACGAATAGAGCCACCGGTATCGGTGCCGATGGCCAGCGGCGCCTGGAACGAGGCCAGCGCCGCCGCCGAACCGCCACCGGAACCACCGGGGATGCGGGTGGTGTCCCAGGGGTTGCGGGTCGGGCCGTAGGCGGAGTTCTCGGTGGAGGAGCCCATCGCGAACTCGTCCATGTTGGTCTTGCCCAGAATCGGGATGCCCGCGGCGCGCAGCCGCGCGGTGACCGTCGCGTCGTAGGGCGACATCCAGCCCTCGAGGATCTTCGAGGCACAGGTGGTCGGCATGTCGGTGGTGGTGAAAACGTCCTTGAGCGCCAACGGAACTCCCGCCAGCGACGAAGCCGGGGGCTCGCCCGCGGCGAGCGCGGCGTCGACCACCGCGGCCGCGGCGAGAGCTTGGTCACCCGCGACGTGCAGGAAGGCGTTGAGCTCACCGTCGACCTTGCCGATGCGATCCAGATGCGCCTGGGTGACCTCGGTGGAGGACACCTCGCCGCCGTGAATCTTGCTCGCCAGTTCGGCAGCCGACAGCTGCGTCAACTCGCTCATTCGCCCTCTCCCAGAATCTGCGGGACCAGGAAACGCTGTTCCTCGACGGCGGGCGCCTGGTCCAGCGCCTGCTCGGGGGTGAGACCGGGCGTGACCACATCGGGCCTGGTCACATTGGTCGTCGGATTCGGCGACGCGGTGGCGGGGACGTCGGCGGCGACCTCGGTGATGGTCTGCACGTGGCTGAGGATCGAATCCAGCTGACCGGCGAACTGGTCGAGTTCGGCGTCGGTCAACGCCAGCCGGGACAGCCGGGCGAGGTGAGCGACCTCGTCGCGGGAGATTGCGGGCACCGCGGGACCCCTTTCGGCTTCGGTGGGCAGTATCGGTACAGCCTAATTGGCACAGCCGCGCCGCAATCCACAGCCCCGCGCATGGCCGCAGCACAGGCGCGGGTAGGCCCGATCGACCGTCGGACGCACCCCGCCTCGCACGAAAGTTCGCGCATGTCGCGGGGATGGGGTCATACTTCGGGTCGAGAACCCGCGCACGGGGGTGTAAGTATTGCTTCACCGGGTATTCGTGTCGAACAACCCCGGCCGGCAAGGAAAGGACCGCACGTGTCATACCTGCTCCGCGTGCAACTTCCGGATCGACCGGGAAGCCTCGGCTCCCTCGCACTCGCCCTCGGCGGGGTCGGCGCGGACATACTCTCGCTCGATGTCGTGGAACGCGGCGCCGGGTTCGCGATCGACGATCTCGTCGTCGAGGTCCCCACCGGCGCACTGCCCGACACCCTGATCACCGCCGCGGAATCGGTGCGCGATGTACACGTCGACTCCATTCGCCCCTACTCCGGCGTGCTCGACACCCACCGCGAGCTCGAGCTGATCGACCAGGTCGCCAGCGCTCGCGACGACCGCCTCCAGGTCCTCGTCGACGGCTGCCCCCGGGTGCTGCGGGTCGGCTGGTCCACGATCATCGGCATGGGCCCCGCGGGTGCCTACCGCATCGTCGGCAGCCCGAGTGCCCCTGAGACACAAGCGGGTTCGGCTCCGTGGATGCCCATCGAGAAGCCGATGTGGCTCGACGGCGAGGCCGACTGGGTCCCGGAGATCTGGCGCGACATGGACACCAAACTGGCCGCCGCACCGCTGGGCAACACGGGCAGGTCGCTGCTGCTCGGCCGCCCCGGCGGGCCCGACTTCCGCCCGTCGGAAGTGGCGCGGCTCGGCTACCTCGCAGGCATCGTCGCGACCGTCCTGAACTGACCGAGTCAGCTCAGGGCGAGGCGCATGACGAACAGTTGCAGGCCGTCGTGGGTGGCCCAATCACGTTCGGGGACACCGACGAAGCCGAGCCGCTCATAGATGCGGTGGGCGTCGACCATCGAGAACATCGTGGTGAGCGCGACCGCTTCGTAGCCGCCCGATCGCGCCTTGTCGATGACAGCGCGAACCAGTCCCGTGCCCACTCCGAGACCACGCGCCTGCTTCGACACCGCGAGCATCCGGAACTCGAGTTCTCCGGGCAGGGCGATCTCGGCATAGGGCGTGCCGGGCTCGGCGACCGTGAGCGAACCGACCACCCGACCGTCGTGCACGGCGACGAGCACCTCGGCCTCGGCCGCACGGTGCACGACGTCGGCGAGCTCCCGAACGTAGCCGTCGCCCTCGGTGACATAGCCGTCGCCCACGTACACCTCGACGGTCAGCGCGGCGATCGCGTCGTAATCGTCGGGGTGAGCAGGGCGGATCAGCAGTCCGGTGGTCTGGTCTTCGATGCCGTACATCCCGAAATGATCCCATCTGGACGCTTGTGAGCTTCGACTCACCCGTCCCTCGCGGGACCGGTGAGGTTGTTCATGAGCCGAAGTAGGGGCGCTGGCCGGGATGGTCGGGGTACCAGTCGTCGGGGTTGCGTGGCGCGTACACGACGGCGAGGTGGTCACCGATGGCGGGCCAGTGGGCCGCGTCCCAGGCGAAGCGGCGGTAGACGATCTTGTCGGCGACCGTGGGGCCGGTGAGAGTGCCGGTGATCGTCACGTAGTGCTCGCCGGTCATCGCGGGCAGCGGGCTGACGCCGGTCACTGCCAGCGACCCCCGCTCGAGGTTCGACCCACCCCCACGGTTGCGCCCCGCGACAACGGCACCGATCGTCACCACCAGCATCGTCACCAGCGCTGCCGCCATCACCACTTCGAGCATGCGCCCATGCTAGCCCCGGCGATTCCGGGCAATTCGCCGCCGCTGGGGTCGGCGGCGATCGCCGTTCTACAGCGGCGCGAGTTCGCTGACGCCCCGCTCACGGCGCAGCTGCCACACGGCGGTGCGGGTGCGCTGGGAGCGGCCGTTGCCGCGGTCGATCAGCGCGCGGTTGGCGGTGGTGTAGATCAGTTGTGCGCCACGGGCATTGGTTTCCGGGTTCTGGAACAGCTGGACGAGGCGGTCGGTCTCCTCGACCGGCAGGCCGGCGCCGAGGTCGTCGACGGCGAGCACCTGGCCGGTGTCGAGTGCTTCCAGCATGGCGGGCAGCACGCGCAGCAGCGAGCGGGTGGCGGTGGATTCGTCGCCCAGTTCGAACGGGACGTCGATACCCTCGTGCACCAGGCTCAGACCGGCTCCGCGCCGGTCGACCATGCGCCGGTACAGCGCGTCACGCGCCGCGCGCAGGGTGCTCAGTTCGCGGTCGACCAGGATCTGCTCGGGATGGTCGAGATGACCTGCCAGCGCTCCGATTTCGGCATCGAGGTCACGCAGGTAGTCGGCGTACATCGGATCGTGTTCGGCGACGAGCAGATCCTCGATCCCGAGATCCGCTGTGCGTAGCAGCATCAACAGGCGCGCGGCGTTGTCGGGTGATCGGGAGATGTGGCTGCCGAGATCGTGCGCGAGCGCGTCGGTGTCGACATCGCCCTGCTGCACAGTCAGATTCGCGGCGAACCACCGATAGGCGGGCACCAGCGCCTCGGCATACATCTGCCCAGCCAGACTCAACAGCAACGCATTCGGCCGCACCAACGGCACCAGCGCCGCCACCCCATACCGAGCAGCCTCGAACATCGGCCCGATCTTGACCTCGTCGCCGTTGCGCTCGAACACGATCCGCTTGCGTGAGCGCGGATGCGTGTACAACCACTCCGCGACCACATCGGCGTTGTCGAGCCGGAACCCGTAGGTATACGGCACACCCTCGGCCACGAACCCGGCTACGAATTCCGACGGGCGATCCGCGAACCCGAGATGCGGTCGCCGCACCGGACCCGCATACGGATCCCACCCACTCACCGAATTCAGGACCGCGTCCCGCATCTGCCCGAGCGCGTCGATGAGGCTCGTCTTCCCGGACGCCGCCACCCCGTGCACAGCGGTGACCGGCACCGCCAACGGCCCCGCCCCCTTGGTCAGGCGCAATTGCTGAGCCTCCGCCAGCGATCCATGATTGGTCACCTGAAAACTGCGCAGCAAGGATCCGCCTCTCCGAGATTCTTCGCAAGACTAGGGGACGTCGGGGCCCGCCGACGCGGCAGGCCAGTCGAGCTATCCGCGCCAGTCCGGGTCGGATACGCCGAACAGCCACTCCCATCCTGGGCGTGTTCCGGTCGCACGCACTAAGGTGCTTGGCACTGCGGCTGGTCGGTCGCGGGTTCAGTGTTCGGCAGCGAGGATGGGTGCACGTCATGGCGGTTCGGGTGATGGTTCGCGGAGTTGTCGTTGCTGCGGTGACTGCGGGGGCGCTCGTGCCCGCGGCACTGGTCGGTGCGCCCAGTGCGATGGCTGATCCGTGCCCGAACGGGACCGCACGGGTGTTCCTCGGTAACTCGACCAACTCGTGTCAGGGGGCGGGGTCGGTGTCCTACACCGAGGCGCCGGTGTCGAAGGTGTGCTCGATGGCCGGTACCGACGTGACGGTCGAGATCCAGACCAACATCAAGAAGCGGCCGTTGCGCACCCAGGAACTGAGCAACGGGCAGTGCTCGTCGTTCGATATGAAGACGCAGATCGGCAACACGGTCACCGTCACCCCGAACTGACGTCGACCGGGCTGGTCGCGTCGGCGATCGACTAGTCCTGCACGACCGGATCCTCGGCCGATTCGACCCTGACCGCCTCGGGGCCGCGATCGAGCAGCAGCCGGAAGCCGTCTTCGTCCAGGATCTGGACGCCGAGTTCTTCCGCCTTGGCCGCTTTCGAACCGGGCGCCTCACCGATCACGACGAACGCGGTCTTCTTCGACACCGAGCCTGCGGCCTTGCCGCCGCGAACGAGGATCGCTTCCTTCGCGCCGTCGCGGGTGAAGGTTTGCAGTGAACCGGTGACGACGATCGACAGACCTTCGAGGTTGCGTTCGATCGAGCTGTCGCGCTCGTCTTCCATCCGTACCCCGGCCGCTCGCCACTTCTCGACGATCGCGCGATGCCAGTCGACGGTGAACCACTCCGCGACCGCGGCGGCGATGGTGGGGCCGACGCCGTCGGTGGCCGCAAGTTCTTCGCCGGTCGCGGATTCGATGCGTTCGAGGCTGGCGAATTCGGCCGCCAACGCGCGGGCCGCGGTCGGGCCGACGTGACGGATGGACAGTGCGACGAGCACCCGCCACAGCGGAGTGTCCTTGGCGGTGTTCAGGTTTTCGAGCAGGCGGGCGCCGTTGGCCGAGAGCGCACCGTCCTGCTTCGTGAACAGCGGCACACCGAGTAGATCCTGCGCGTCGAGGGCGAACAGGTCGCCTTCGTCGGTGATCGCGCCCGAGGTGAGCAGGGCGTTGGCCGCTTCGTAGCCGAGAGCTTCGATGTCGAAGGCGCCACGGCCCGCTAGATGGAAGACGCGTTCGCGTAGTTGGGCGGGACAGTGCTGCTGGTTGGGGCAGCGGATGTCGGCGTCGCCCTCCTTGGCGGGGGCGAGTTCGGTGGCGCATTCGGGGCAGTGCGTCGGCATGACGAATTCGCGCTCGTCGCCGGTGCGCGCGTCGACGACGGGGCCGAGAACTTCGGGGATCACATCACCGGCTTTGCGGATGGTGACGGTGTCGCCGATCAGCACACCTTTGCGCTGCACTTCGGAGGCATTGTGCAGGGTTGCCATCGAGACGGTCGAGCCGGCGATCGAAACCGGCGCCATCACCGCGAACGGGGTGACCCGGCCCGTGCGGCCGACGTTCACTGCGATGTCGAGCAGCGTGGTGGTGGCTTCTTCGGGTGGGTACTTGTAGGCGATGGCCCAGCGCGGGGCGCGCGAGGTGGAACCGAGACGGCGTTGCAACGCCGTCTCGTCGACCTTGATCACCTGGCCGTCGATCTCGTGCTCGATGTCGTGACGGTGTTCGCCCCAGTAGCCGACCCGCTCGATGACCGCGTCGATGCCCTTAACCAGGCGGGTGTGCGCCGAGACCGGCAGGCCCCAGGCGGTGAGTGCCCGGTATGCCTCGTGCTGGGAAGCCGGGCGGTAGCCCTCGATGCGGCCGAAGCCGTGGCAGATCATCCGTAGTCGACGCTGAGCGGTGATCGCGGGATTCTTCTGGCGAAGTGAACCGGCGGCGGTATTGCGCGGATTCGCGTACGGCGGCTTGCCCTCGGCGACGATCTGCGCGTTCAGCGTCGCGAAATCCTCGAGCCGGAAATACACCTCACCGCGTACTTCCAGAAGCTCAGGGATCGGGAATTCCTCGGTTGGTGTGAGCTCGGCGGGGATGTCTTCGATGGTGCGCGCGTTGAGGGTGACGTCCTCCCCCGTGCGCCCGTCACCGCGAGTCGCGCCGCGCACCAACTTGCCGTTCTCGTAGACGAGGTTCAACGCGACACCATCGATCTTGACCTCGCACAGATAGTGCAGCTCGGACCCGGTTTCGGCTTCCACCCTGCTCGCCCAGGCGCGCAGCTCGTCATAGTCGAACACATTGTCCAGCGACAGCATCCGCTCGAGATGATCGACAGCGGTGAACTCGGTCGCGAAGCCACCGCCGACCAGCTGCGTGGGCGAATCGGGAGTCCGCAGATCGGGATGTGCGTCCTCGAGAGCCTGCAACTCGCGCAGCAAGGCGTCGAACTCACCATCGGTGATGATCGGCGCGTCCCGCAGGTAGTAGCGGAACTGATGCCCACGCACCTCGTCGGCCAGCTGCTGCCACTGCACCCGCTGCTCGGGCGTCGCCGCTTCGACACTCACAGAAAACGCGCTGTCGCTGTCACTCACCCACTGGAGCCTAGTCGAGCCCACCGACACTTCCGCCGACCGTTCCCGCACGTCGCGGCCTTACGGGCACGAGTTTTCGGCCGGAGCGGCCGGGACTACGTCACCGATGATTCCGACCCGACCGCGACTGTTCCGCGCGCTCGACGGTGAGCGACTCCGGGTCTTCGGCGAACGCGCGGGCAACGTCGGCGGCCAGGGCGAGGGCCTTGCGAGACCAGGTGAGCGGAGCGTCTGCCAGACCGCAGGTGGGGGTGACGAGAACTTGAGTGAGAGCCGATCGAGGGAAGCCGAGGTCATCCACGAGACGGACCGCGGGTTCGGCGACAGTGCGCCAGGTGAGTTGGCTCGTCGGCGGTTCGGTAGGAACGAGGCCGAGGGCCAGCTTCTTGCCGGAGTCCACGGCTTCGCCGATCTCATCGAAATCGGCGGTGGTGATGGCGGCCGCGTCGAAGGACAGGGCGGTAGCCGCGGTGCGGCGCAAGGTGGGCAGGGCGGGGCGGGAGGCGCAGGTGTGCAGGATGACCGGGCCCGGGAGAGCGTTGATCACGACGTCGAGGAAGTGGATCGCCTCGGGGCCGGGAAGCGCGCGGACGGTGTTGAGGACGCTCGGGCCGGTCAGCGATCCATCGAGAACCGTCGTCAGCTGCGGTTCATCCAGTTGCACAACCACTTTCGCTCCGAGCCGTTTGCCGATCTCGGCAGCGTGCAGGGCCAAGCCCTCGGCCAGCGAGTCCGAGAGGTCGCGCAGCGCACCGTGATCGGTGAGGATGCGATGACCGCCGGGCAGTTCGACTTCGGCGGCGAGGGTGAGCGGTCCCACCGACTGGATCTTGATCGCTCGACCGGAACCGACGAGACCTGCTGTCTCCCAGGCTTCCTCGATCGCATCGAGATCTACGCGCACGAAATCGCGGGCCTTGCGAGAGACCGCACCCGGTCGGTCGGCTAGCCGGTAGCCGCGGGTGGTCGCGTCGAACCGCAGGTCGACCAGGAGCGCGGAGGCGCGCCCGATCATGTCGGCGCCGATACCGCGTTCGGGAAGTTCGACGAGGTGGGGCAGTTCCGGCAGTTCACCGATGATGGTGGTCGCCGCTTCGAGTGGATCGGTGCCCGGCCAGGAACCGACGCCGGTGGCGAACGCCCCGGCGAGTAAGTCGACCGGCTCCGCTGTGGCCGGGTCATCGGACGGCTCACTACCACGCCGCAACGTCACGCGCTCAACACCTTTCGTGTCCTATGGATCGGTGGTCACAATCAGGCTGACGCCACCGACGAATCGGACTCGATTGCCGCGGCGCGGTCGGTGCCGTTGATTGTGCCGCTGCCGATCACGGTGTCGCCACCGTCGGCATCGGGCAGGTACAGCACGATGGCCTGCCCCTTGGCGACGCCGGTGAGCGGCTCACCGAGGCGGGCGACGAAGCCGTCACCCTGGGGCTCGACCACCGCGGGCGCGGTGCCGCCGTGCGCGCGAACCTGCACCACGCACTCGACAGGCGCGGTCGGCCGGACGCCGGAAGTCCAGATTGCGCGGTCGGCTGAAATGCTGTCGACCTGCAGGTCCTCGACCGAACCGACCTTGACCGTGCCCGAATCGGGGTCGATCCCGGTGACGTAGCGCGGCTTGCCGTCGGCGGCGGTGTGGCTCAGGCCGAGGCCCTTGCGCTGGCCGACGGTGAATCCGTGCACACCCTCGTGATTACCGAGCACCGTGCCGTCGGAGTCGACCAGCGCACCGGGGCGGATGCCGATCTTGGCGCCGAGGAACGCGCGCGTATCGCCGGAGGGGATGAAGCAGATGTCGTGGCTGTCGGGCTTGTTCGCCACCGCCAGCCCACGCTCGGCGGCTTCCTCGCGGATCCGCGGCTTGGGGGTGTCACCGACCGGGAACATCGCCCGCGCGAGCTGCTCGGCGGTGAGCACCGCCAACACGTAGGACTGGTCCTTGTCGGCGTCGACGGCGCGACGCAGCACACCCTCGTCGAGGCGGGCGTAGTGCCCGGTGACCACAGCGTCGAAACCGAGAGCGGCGGCGCGGTCGGCCAGCGCGGAGAACTTGATCTTCTCGTTGCAGCGCAGACACGGGTTCGGGGTCTCGCCCGCGGCGTAGGCGGCCACGAAATCGTCGATCACGTCTTCCTTGAAGCGATCGGCGAAATCCCAGACGTAGAACGGGATGCCGAGCACATCGGCGGCGCGACGCGCGTCACCGGCGTCCTCCTTGGAGCAGCAACCACGCGACCCGGTGCGCAGCGTGCCCGGGTTCGCCGACAGCGCCAGATGCACCCCGACCACCTCGTGGCCCGCGTCCACGGCCCGCGCCGCGGCCACCGCGGAATCGACACCACCACTCATTGCGGCGAGAACTCTCATCGGGCACCTCCTCTAGCGCCGGCCAGGCCCGCGGCCCTGGCCCGATCGATGACCTGCGGGAGCACGGTCAACAGTGTTTCGACATCGGCCTCGGTCGACGTGTGACCGAGCGAGAAGCGCAGCGAACTGCGCGCCTGCCACGGTTGCACACCCATCGCGATCAGCACATGGCTGGGCGAGGCGACGCCCGCGTTGCAGGCCGAACCGGTGGAGCATTCGACACCGGCGGCGTCGAGCAGCATGAGCAGCGAGTCGCCCTCGCAACCGGGAAACGTGAAGTGGGCGTTGCCGGGCAGTCGTTGCGCGGGACCGTTGAGCATCGCGTCGGGCACCGCCGTCTCGACCCCGGTGATCAGCTTGTCGCGCAGCACGCGTAACTGCTGAGTGCGCGCGGGCAGCTCGCCGACGGCGTCGCGCAGCGCGGCGGCCATCCCGATCGCCGCGGCCACGTCGGAGGTGCCGGAGCGCAGGTCACGTTCGTGTCCACCGCCGTGCACCAGCGGCACACACGGCACGTTCCGGCCCAGCAACAGCACCCCGATCCCGTGCGGACCGCCCACCTTGTGCCCGGCCACGCTGAGCGCGGCCAGTCCACTCGCGGCGAAATCGATCGGGATCTGGGTCACCGCCTGAATGGCGTCACTGTGCATCGGGATGTCGAATTCCTGTGCGACAGCGGCCAATTCGACGATCGGCTCGATGGTCCCGACCTCGTTGTTGGCCCACATCACACTGACAAGCGCCACCTCGTCGGCATGCGCGGCGAGCACCTCACGCAACACCTGCGGCGAGACGACACCCTCAGCGTCGACCGGCAACCAGCTGACCTGCGCGCCCTCGTGCTTCTCGAGCCACTCGACGGCATCGAGCACCGCATGGTGCTCGACCGCGCTGGTGACGATCCTGGTGCGTCGCGGATCAGCCGCCCGGCGCCCCCAGA
Source organism: Nocardia sp. A7 (assembly GCF_046549215.1). Lineage (NCBI taxonomy): Bacteria > Bacillati > Actinomycetota > Actinomycetes > Mycobacteriales > Nocardiaceae > Nocardia > Nocardia sp. A7. The sequence goes on from NZ_JAJPWE010000001.1 coordinate 534,436, forward strand.
AGATCCCCTTGACGGCCAGATTGTCGCTCTCGGTACCCCCGGAAGTGAAGATCACCTCGGACGGTCGAGCACCCAGATCAGCCGCGATCGACTCGCGCGCCTCCTCCAACGACCGCCGCGCCGCCCGCCCCGACCCGTGCAGCGACGACGCGTTGCCGACCGTCCCCAGGGCAGCCGTCATCGCCTCGACGGCGGCAGGCAACATCGGAGTGGTCGCCGCGTGATCGAGGTAGACCGTCTTGGGCGCACCGTTGACCGGACCCGAATAAGCCGACTTCATGACCGACAAAGCCTATACCACCGTTGACCTGGTCATCTTCGGGGTCCACCCCTGCTTTCTACGATTTTTCTACGATTTACCCACGATCCACAACCCGAGCGACGGTGTCGAATATTCCCCCGATGCCTCCCACAACGGGTCTGCCAGCACACCAGAGCAGGCATGGAGCGCACGCGTCAGAACGGCGACTCCACGTCGGCGCGACTCATCCGAGGCATCCGCAACGGGACCGTCAGCCACGGTAGACGCGTTTTCCCTTCGAACGTTGCGAGGCCGACCATGGCAAAAGCGCTTTATCGCGGTCGGCCGACGATGATCACCGGCACCGGGGTCCAGGGCAGCACGGCATGGGTCACCGCACCCGGAGGCGTGGGGCTGCGCCGACCGAGAACCAGCAATTGCGCGCCGTCGGCCTCGTGTAACAGGTGACGGGCGGGGCGGCCCTCGAGGACTACCCGCTCTACCGGTACCGCGGGGTGGCGCAGGACAGGGTCGGCGAGCACGCGTGCCTGTCGAGCGATCGTGTGCGCACGCGCCTCTCGGCGCGAGGAGTGCCGGAAGGAGGTGAACCACGCGGTGACCGCGACGACCCCGACGACCCGCCGCCGCGCCTCGGCGAACGCGAATTCCAGCGCCGGCTTCCCGGAGGGCGTCCCGTCGACGCCGACCACGACGGGCAGCCGCCCTGGTGACGGATGCCCGAGGGGAGCTGTCGGCACGATGGTGACCGGACAGTCGGCCCGGTCCGCCACCGCGACACTCACAGATCCGAGCACGCCACGTTCGATGGCGTCGATTCCCTGCGCGCCGACGACGAGCATGTTCGCCCCGCGGGCATGGGCGAGCAGGGAAACCGCGGGCTCGTGCTCGGCCACCGTGGTGGCGATCTCGATTCGTCCGGGCTGCGCGGTGCTCTCGAGCGCCAATTTCTCCGCCTCGGCGAGGATTTCGGCACTCCTGGCATTCAGTGCCCGCTCGCTGAAGGCTCGCTCGGTGGTGCGGGGACCGTGGCTCATGGACAGGCCGCTCGCGTACACGAGGCGAAGCGGCGCGCGGCAACCGTCGGCGTAGTCGACCGCCCAGCGCAAAGCCTCCAGTGAAGCGGAGGAACCGTCGATACCGACAACCACCGGCGAGTTCACACGTCCTCCTGAACCTGCGCGGCGATCGCCGCTGATGCACCGCGATCGCGACGACGTCTCGACAAGGTCGACCCGGTACGCTCCGAAGTCGCTGACCGCCTATTCGCCACCCTCCGTGGTGGCGCTGCTCGGAGATCCGATGCCACACGCCGACCGCGCGCTGCGGGGACTCCGGGCGGCTGGTCCGCGCCCCTCGGGCTCGCTGGTTGCGTGGGTCGCCGCGGTACGGCGCCTTCGCTCCTGCGCGCGGGTCGACACCGCTGCTCGCACCGCAGTGCTTCGGTCCCGTCGACGCTCCGGGCGTGACCGCTACCGGTCGGCAATATCGTAGCGGCGTTCATACCGGGAAGATCGGGACGAAGGGCGCATAGTCGCGGACGTGTCCGTCGATCCACTGCCACACCGACGCGGGGTCGACCGTCACGTCGCGCTGCAGGCACAGCCGCCAGCCCTGACCGGTTTTCAGCCACAGGTCGCCGTCGCAATCTCGATAAAGCCCTGGTCGATCGGGTTCAGGAGCGCCGACCGCACTTTCGGTGCGGTCGTCGGTTACCTGGTCCGGCGCGTATACGTCGCTGGGCAGAGCGGGGGGAGGGTTGGCACCTCGGGGAGTTTGCACGTAATTCCTTTCTCTCGGTCGAGAATTATTATTATGCTTGCTCCTTCTGATTCTCTTCTGTCGATCTGCCGAGGTGGTTCCGCGCTACTTTCGCACTACTCCGAGAATGGACACAGGACATATCCGGCAATACTTTGGGCACATCAATGGAGGTTCTCGCCGGAGGAGTAAGACATGTCTTGGAGGCAACAAGCCGCGTGTTCGGACATCGCGCCCTGGGTGTTTCGGCCGAGGTTGCCACCGCACGGTGATCCACGACATGCTTTGGATTACTGCCGCCGTTGCCCAGTAGTTGCCCGTTGCGCAGCGCACGCTCTCGATGTCGGTGAGCGGACGGGAATCGTTGCGGGGGTTTGGCTCTCGGTAGATGCCGAACACATCACTGTGTTGCGGGGGATCGCTTCCGACCGGACTGCGTTCCGGCGTTGTGCACAATGCTGGCGATTGCTCGACCCTGAACCGAGGGGAGAATTCTGCGAGCGGTGCGGTTTCGCCGATGCCCCGCCGTGAGTGTCGACAAACCTCATAACACTGTGTCGCGCAACACATTCGATACGGTCGGATTGTCAGCCCCACTGAACGCCGGTACTTTACGGTCTAATACTCGGAAACCCTAGTAGTAATACTGTGACCGGAGGTCGTCGCGAATGACGGAAATCGAAGTACAGGTATTGGGTCCGTTGCGAGTTTTGCTGGATCAACGCGCCGCGCGAATCAAGGGCGGACATCAGCGCACTTTGCTCGGCAGGTTGGTCACGGCGCGAGGAGCGGTTGTCGGAACGGATCGTCTCATCGAGGACGTGTGGGAAGGTCGCCCGCCGCCGCAGGCGGCCTCGGTACTTCAGGTCCAGGTCCACAATTTGCGTCGATTACTCGAACCGGCGCGGTTGCCCCGGGCGCCATCCAATGTCTTGGTGTCCGAAAGCGGTGGTTATGCCTTGATGCTGAGCGACGACGGCGTCGACGCATGGTCATTCGAAAGGGCCATGCAACGATACGAACGCCTGATGCGCCAGCACGGCAGTCGGCTCTCGGCCGCAGAACGGCACCGGTTGCTAGACGACGCGTTGGGCCGCTGGCACGGACCCGCTTTCGAATCGTTCGCGACCGTCTCGTGGGCGTCGGCCGAGGTCTCGCAGCTGACCGAGTTGCACGCGACGGCGGTGGAACTGCGCGCCGAAGCGGCCTACGAACTCGGTAGGGACCTCGATATCGTCGCCACACTGCCGCGCCAGTTGCACGACGATCCCGGACGGGAGGAAAGCGCTCGCATGCTCGCACTGGCCCAGTACCGGCTGGGGCGCCAGGTAGACGCCCTCGCGACATTGCGACGTACCCGGGATCATCTGCGCACCGAATTCGGCATCGACCCCGGTCACAAGCTCATCATTGCGGAGCAGGCGATACTGGCGGGAACAGCGAGCCCGATTGTCGCCGACAGTGCACCGGTCCTCATGACCTCCGAATGCACTCGGGCGCACCCGGACCCAGCCGAAGCTCTGCACCCCAGCTTCTACCCCGATCAGGTCGCCGCGCTCCGGCTCTCCGCCGAGGCCGCTCGCCAGAACGGTCCGCGAATGGTGTGGGTTGCGGGCGAATCCGGATCGGGTAAGACCGTGCTGTCGAACGGAATTCGGTCCGAACTGGAGGCGCAGGGCTGGACCACCGCGTACGCGACCTGTCCCGAGGTCGACGGTGCGCCGCCAGCTTGGCCGATCCGCGAACTTCTCGCCGAACTCGACGCCTCGGCCCCGACCGACGGTGACCATTTCACCGTCCTGCGCCGAGTATCCGAGCGGTGTGGACAACTGGTCACGAGCAACCCCGTCGTCATTTTCCTCGATGGTGCGCATTGCGCGGATCTGCCCACCCTGCAGGGACTTCGGCAACTGGTGACGTGGTTGTCGGACAAGCCGATTCTGATCATCGTGACCGTGCGCAGCTCGGAAGCAATCGCCGGAATGCGATCGGCCGGGGGACGTGGTGTCGACGCGATGAGTGAGCGGGTGGAACTGAACGGGGTGGATATCGCGGGCACGCGCGAAATCGCCCGAGTGGCGGGTTTGCTCGACCCGAGTGACGCCACGGTGCGCGCGTTGCACGAACGCACCGGCGGGAGTCCGCTGTTCATCAGGTTGTGGGTTGAATACGGCGCGGAGTATCCGCTTCCCGCCGAGCCTCCCGCGGGAATCAGGGGCGTTCTTATGGAGCGGGCCGAAAGACTGCCCTCGGGGGCGGCTGACATCCTGCGCCACATGGCTGTGTTGAATTCGCCGATCGATGTGGACAGCTTGTCCGTCTTGACAAGGATCGCCGCACTCGAAGTCGTCGATCTCGCTGATCGGGCCTTGACGGCGGGATTGATCCGCTCCAACGGCAGGGGCAGCATTATGCTCGCCGACGAAATGCTCCGACAGGAACTGTATCGTGACATCGCGCCGATCCGGCGGACTCGGCTGCACTGGCAGATAGTCGAGCACGTCGGTTCTCGCATCGGCACCTCGGTGAACGAGGGGGCCGAACTGGTGGCGCTTGCCGGTCACGCCCTGCTCGGCAGCACCCCGACGACCGCGGTCACAGCGATCGAATACCTGCTCGCCGCCGCCGACTACTGTGCCCGACAAGGTCTTCTGGTGGAAGCGAGCAGGTTGCGGCGGGGCGCACTGCCCCTGTGCGAGCGGGCATCATATGGGGTCCACAGTCATGCTGACGACGACGATCGGCGGCGACTGTTCGGGATGGTTTGTCGCCTGGCCGAAGGCCTTTCCCGCGACGGACAGCACGAAGACGCGACCGCCCTGCGTCATCGGGTCGGCCTCACAGTTTCTGACGCGCCGGACGCGCTCGCGGGGTGCCCTGAGCGGCCCTAGCTCGCCGCGGCGGGTCGCCGGGTCCTGCTGCTCGACCAGGAACCCGAAGCCTCCCTCGGCGGACAGGCGCACTGGTCGCTGGGAGGGTTGTTCTTCATCGATTCCTTCGAGCAACGGCTCATCGGGATCAAGGATTCCTTGGACTCGGCCCGCGAGGATTGGACACGGACCGCGGGCTTCGACAGCGGTGTCAACAGTCCCGCCATTCCCAGTATCGACACCTTCGGCACGCTCGAGCTGATCATGCAGTCGGGTCACGACTACTCCTGGTTCGTACTCAACAAGAAGATCATCGACAAGGAATTCATCCTGTCGGGATCGGTGGCGGCGGCGTGCACAGCTACCGCGCACTCGAGGGCACTTTCCTGGGCAACTGTTTGTTCTCCGGCAGGCAGACCGGCCGCGCCGCAGCAGCCGAAAGCGCCTGATGCCTGCGTGAAGGGTCTCTGCTCGGCCGGATGTACGCCGACAAGTCGCGGATCGAGACATCCACACCCGCCAAGCGCCTGCAGTCCCGTCGCAGGTTCGATTCCTGCCGGGAGCAAGGCGTCGAGCCCGCTCGCCGTGTGATGCAAAAAAACTATCGTGGTGGATGTAGACATTCTCGAAGTTGGCGTATACAGTCGCTGTCGTTCAGCAAAGTCAGAGGGCCGGGCAGGCGAGCTGCCCGGAACGGTTCGACCGCCCCGCCTGGCGGAGAAGAGAATCCGGTGCAGTCGGCCGGGCCGTCGGCGGTGCGATGAAGCAAGTGATGTAGCAGTACCAGCAAGTGCAGTACCAGCAAGTGCAGTACCAGCAAGTGCAGTACCAGCAAGTGCAGTACCAGCAAGTGCAGTACCAGCAAGTGCAGTACCAGCAAGTGCAGTACCAGCAAGTGCAGTACCAGCAAGTGCAGTAACGCAGGAGAGGCCCCGGCGCCAGCGCGCCGGGGCCTCTCCTGCGTTACTTCGAGAAAGCCTGGGCTGGTTACGGCCCTTCTGAGGATCATTCGATGGCGGCGAAGTTCATGCGCATCCACGGGATCCAGGTGCCCGTGCCTGGGTCACGTTCCCACAGCGCGGACATCGACGATCCGTCTTCGGACGGTCGCAGAGTGCTGCGCATTTCTTCGCCATCGAAGATCCAGGACCCATCGGCGTTCGGGCGCGCCGTCATCGTGCTGTAGGAACCGGAAGCGTCGAATGCCCGCGTGAGCGACTTCAGTTGTTCTTGAAGGGGTTGAAGGTCTTTCCGACGAGGTAGCCGAGGCGGGTGGGCAGGGGCTTCATGGCGGCGGCGGAGATCTTGTTGACGATGCCGGGGACACACACCGGGTTGCCTTTCATCACCGCGTTCCAGCCCTCGGTGACAACGGCGTCGGGCTGCTGCCAGAGGATGCGGGGCAGGTGGTCGGCTTTGTCGCGAGTGCCCATCACATCGTGGAATTCGGTGTGGGTGAGGCCGGGGCACAGGGCGGTGACATGGATGCCGTGGGGTTTGAGTTCCATGTCGAGGGATTGCGAGGTATTGAGGACGTAGGACTTGATGCCGGTGTAGAGCAGGCTGGCGCCGGGAGGGGCGAACGCCGCGATGGAGGACAGGTTGATGATGCGGCCCCAGCGGCGGTTCTTCATACCGGGGATGACCCGGTGGGCGAGCTCGGTCGGGGCGGTCACCATCAGCTGGATCTCCCCCGCCAGGGCGTCCCATGGGGTGTCGGCGAACGCGGTCTTGCCCGACAGTCCCGCGTTGTTGATCAGGACGTCGATGTCCAAGCCCTGCTGGTCGGCGTAGTCCACAATCGCGGCGGGTGCGGCGGGGTCGGTGAGGTCGGCGGCGAACACCTCGCAGCGCACGTCGTGGCGTTCGGTCAGCTGCGTGGCGAGCTCCTGGAGACGATCGGCGCGGCGGGCAACGAGCAGCAGCTGGTAGCCGCTCGCGGCCAGGTGGTGGGCGAACGTCGCACCGATGCCTGCGGACGCGCCGGTGATCAGCGCGGTGCGGGGGGATGTGGTCATGGGGTCCTTCATTCGGAGGGGACGGACAGGTGAGCGGTGTCAGGCGGGCGGGCCGGGCAGCTCGCGGGGGCCGGGCGTAAAGGAGAGCCGGGCTTTGCCGATGTCGCCGCGGTAGGAGCCGACCGGGCCGGTCAGCAGGAAGGGCCGGGGGACGCGGCGCTGAGCGTCGGTGAATCCCCAGGTGCCCATGCCCAGGTAGACACCGGGCGCGGCACGCCGCACCTCGTCCACCATGTGGATCGACCCGCACATCGAGGCGTAGGCACGATAGATGAGCGTGTAGGCCGGAGCGCCGTCATAGCGGGACGGGGCCAACAGCGTGCGCATCGGATAACGCTGCTTGACCTGGCCGAACTCGCCGAAAGTGTTGTAGCCGCGCCCGCTGTTCTCATCGACGGGCCGGAAGGCCTTGCACAGCCACGGTCCGAGCGGGTTGCCCACGGCCACCTTTCCGGTCACCACAGCGAACAGGTTCGGCTGGGCCAGCAGAGCGGCGGTGTACTCGCCGTCGATCTCGGCGATCGTGGGGGCTTCCAGCGTGGTGAACAGGGCAAGCAGGCCGCCGGTGTCGAGCAGGCGCAGCTCGTCGGCCGCAGTGTCGGGGTCCATGGGAACCAGCCTCATCTCGTGATCTCTTGAACGTCGCTCAAGAAGCGTAACTCGTTCTTGAGCGACGTTCAAGATAAAGTGGTGAGGTGCCAAGGAATCGACGCCCGCAGGACCGCGAGGAGAAGCGCGAGGAGATCATCGCCGCCGCGCAACGCCTGCTCATCGCCGACGGCTTCGAGTCGGCGTCCACGGGGCGGATCGCCAAAAGCGCGGGGGTCACTGTCAATACGATCTACTGGTACTTCCAGGACAAGGACGAGTTGCTCATCGCGGTCCTGGACCGCATCCTGGCCGAGGCACTCGCCACCTACACGCAGATCGACGGCCTCTCGTTGAACGAGCGGCTGCTGTGGGTGGTCGACCAGCTGGAACAACTGCACGGGCTCGTCAACACCGTGCACGCCCGCGTGGCGACCTCCCCCGCCATCGATGCCTGGCACGCCGGTTTCCACCATTTGGCCGACGCACTGTTCGCCGACAACCTCCGCGCGGCCGGAGTCGCCGAGACCGACCTCGCCGCCACGTCCGCCATCGGCACCTTCGTCATCGAGGGGCTCCTCACCCATCGGCGCGACGACGCGGAAAAGCGAGCGGTCATCGACCTGCTCGTTCGCAGCCTCACCGCCGCCTCCGCGCGACCCGGGCCGAACTGACCTCCACACACCGAACACCGCCGCGGTCATCGAGCAGCACGGTGCGCACCGCCCTTGCCGTGTGATGCCGACGCGGGCGATGCTCGCCGTCAACTCGCGGCGGGGTTCGGGATCACCTCTCGCAACGCTTCGCGGTCGATGGATCGCTTCAGGATCTTGCCCGTCGACCCTTTCGGGAGCGCATCGACGAACTGGACGATGCGAGGAATCTTGTAGGCGGACAGTCGTTCTCGCGCCCAGCTCGCGACCTCCTCGGCCGCGAGCTCGGAGCCGGGCCGGACAGCGACCACGGCGGCCACCTCCTCGCCGTAGTGGTCGTGCGGTACACCGACCACGGCGGCTTCGACGATGTCGGGATGCGCGTAGAGCACCTCCTCGACCTCTCCGGGGTAGACGTTGTAGCCGCCGCGAATGATGAGGTCCTTCACTCGGTCGACGATGCGCAGATCACCGTCGGCGTCGATCTCACCGAGGTCCCCGGTCCGGAACCACCCGTCCTCGGCGAGTACGGCCGCAGTGTCGGCGGGCCGATTCCAGTAGCCCTTCATCACCGTCGGGCCTTTGACGAACACCTCGCCGACCGCTCCGGTGGGGCATTCGCGCCCGTCGCCGTCGCGCACCTGGATCTCGGTGCGCGGCACGGCACCGCCGGTGTATCCGATCTTCGCGCCGCGGTCGATGTCGTTGAAGGTGCCGAGTGCCGTGGTCTCGGTGAGCCCGTAGCCCTCGAGGATGGTGCAGCCGAACCGTGCCTCGAATGCCCGCGCCACCTCGCCCGGTAGCGAGGCACCGCCGGAGACCGCGACCCGGAGCTGGGCGAAGTCGCGCGGGTCGGCGTCACCGGCCGCGTGCAGCATGGCGTTCCACATCGTGGGGACCCCGGCCATGATGGTGAGCTGGTCGGCGCGCACCATCGCCAGCATCGCGGCGGGGTCGAAACGCGACAGCAGCGACAGCGAACCGCCGCAGCTGAAGGTCGCCATCATCACCGAGGCCTGCCCGAACACATGGAACAGCGGCAGGCCGGTACCGGTCCGATCGGCACTCGATCCGCGGCTGCACGCCGCCCCGATCTCCCCTGCCGACAGCAAGTTCGACACGGTCAGCCGCGCGCCTTTCGGCCGCCCGGTCGTGCCCGACGTATAGAGGATCGCCGCGGTTTCGGCCGGATACCGATCCTGGACCTGCGCCCCAGCAGTGCCGTCCGCTGCCCCGGGACGCAGTATCCGCAGCGGTGTTCGGAGCGCTGACGCGGCATCACCGGCCGCCGTTACGACTCCGTGCCACGCGATGACCAGCGAACACCCGGCGTCGGCGAGAACGTACTCGATCTCATGACGCGTGGACATCGTGTTCACCGGGACCACGATGCCGCCTGCGGCCTGAATTCCCATGTAGGCGACGATGAATTCGGGTACCGACGGCGCGACCAGCAGCACCCGGTCCCCTGCCACGATTCCGGCTGCCAGCAGCGAGCCCGCGTAGTTCAGGCTCGCGGATCTCAGCTGCCCGTAGGTCCACACCGCGCGTTCGCCCGACGCGGCGATATCGCCGCGCACTGCGACGGCGTCCGGATCGGCGTCCGCGTGCCGGCTGACGGGGTCGAAGACATTGGCCATCAGGACTTCTCAACCACTCTCGCCACCGAAACGGCGACGACGACCGGCTTGTCCGAGCCTTCCCGCTCCACCACATGACTTGCCGTCACCTGGATTCCGCCCGCCACCCGCTCGGCGGCAGTGACCGTGACACGCAGCCGAATCCGGGAACCCACGGGCACCGGAGCGGGGAACCGCACCTTGTCGTAGCCGTAGTTCAGGCTGTGCGCGAAGCCGGAGAACCGGAGCAGTTCGGCCGAGAGGGCAGGCCCGAGCGACAGGCTGTAGAGGCCGTGGGCGATGGTGCCGCCGAGGTCCGTGGTCGCCGCACGCTCCGGATCGGTGTGGATCCACTGATGATCGCCGGTCGCGTCGGCGAAGGCATTCACGCGCTCTTGCGTGACCTCGTGCCAGCCGGTGGGTCCGAGTTCCTTGCCGAGCAACTCCTCGAGCTGGTCGAACGTGGTGGGGCTTACCGGTAGTGCCGTGATGTCGGCCATGAATCTCCCTAGTTTTACGCAGGTCTCGGCGTGTGTGGCCCGAGCAGTGGACCACTAGTTGAATATGACGCCAGATTCAACTATACCTAGAGTTGAGATCGCGATCACCTTTCGAGAAAGCCGAGTTCGTAGTGAGAGAAGCAGTCATCGTCTCGACGGCACGCACGCCCATCGGGAAGGCCTACCGCGGCGCGTTCAACGACACCCAGGGACAGGCGCTCGCGGCGCACGCGCTCTCGCACGCCGTGCGGCGTGCCGGACTCGAGGGCGGAGAAGTCGAGGATGTGATCCTGGGGTGCGCGTTGCAGCAGGGATCCACCGGCGGCAATGTCGCCCGACAGGCCGTGATCCGCGCCGGATTGCCGGAAACGGTGTCGGGCATGACGATCGACCGGCAGTGCTCGTCGGGTTTGATGGCGATCGCCACCGCGGCCAAGCAGATCGTCTCCGACGGCATGAACATCGCGGTCGGCGGCGGTGTGGAGTCGATCTCGTTGGTGCAGAACGAGCATCAGAACAGCTACCGCGCCGCGGACCCGTGGCTGGTCGAGCACAAGCCGGCCATCTACCTGCCGATGCTGCACACCGCGGAGATCGTCGCGCAGCGCTACGGCGTCAGCCGGGACCGCCAGGACGAGTTCGCGCTGCTGTCGCAGCAGCGCACCGCGGCCGCGCAGGAGGCCGGGCGGTTCGATCAGGAGATCGTCGCGCTGCCGACCGTCAAGACGGTGACGGACAAGGAGACGGGTGAGGTGCGCCTCGAAGAGGTGACGCTGACCCGCGACGAAGGCAACCGCGCCACAACAACACTCGAGAGCCTCGCCGGGCTCAGGACGGTGCTGCCGGACGGCCAGGTGACCGCGCACTCGACCGTCACCGCGGGCAACGCCTCACAGCTGTCCGACGGCGCGTCGGCCTCGGTCCTGATGGAAGCCGCGGAGGCGCAGCGACGGGGCCTGACACCGTTGGGCCTGTACCGCGGCATCGCGGTGGCGGGCTGCGGGCCCGACGAGATGGGAATCGGTCCGGTGTTGGCGATCCCGAAGCTTTTGAAAACCCACGATCTCACCGTCGACGACATCGGCTTGTGGGAGCTCAACGAGGCATTCGCTTCGCAGGCCGTGTACTGCCGCGACGAACTCGGGATCGATCCCGAACGACTCAACGTCGACGGCGGCGGCATCTCGGTCGGCCATCCGTACGGCATGACCGGTGCCCGACTGGTCGGGCACGCGCTGATCGAGGGCAAGCGACGCGGCGTGCGATACGTCGTGATCACGATGTGCGTCGGCGGCGGCATGGGCGCCGCGGGACTGTTCGAGGTTGTCTGACAATGAAACTGGCATTGACGGCCGACGAAATCACGTTCCGCGACGAGCTGCGGGAATTCTACCGAACCGAGATCCCCGCCGAGATCCGTACGAAGGTGCGCCACGGTGAGCATCTCACCCGCGACGAGGTCGTGCTCAGCCAGCGCATCCTCAACGCGCACGGGCTCGCGACGCCGAACTGGCCCGTGGAGTGGGGTGGCCAGGACTGGACACCGACGCAGCGCCACATCTGGCACGACGAGATGCAGCTCGCCTCGGTCCCGGAACCGCTGACGTTCAACGTGAGCATGGTCGGCCCGGTGATCGCGGCGTTCGGATCGCCGGAGCTCAAACGGCGTTTCCTTCCCCCGACGGCGAATCTCGACATCTGGTGGTGCCAGGGCTTTTCCGAGCCGGAGGCCGGGTCAGATCTGGCCTCGCTGCGCACCACGGCGGTGCGCGACGGTGACAGCTACATCGTCAACGGCCAGAAGACCTGGACGACGCTCGGCCAGTACGCGGATTGGATCTTCTGCCTGGTCCGCACCGACCCGAACGCACCGAAGAAGCAGGCGGGTATCTCGTTCCTGCTGATCGACATGAACTCCCCCGGCATCACGGTGCGACCGATCGAATTGATCGACGGCAGTTTCGAAGTGAACGAGGTGTTCTTCGACAACGTCCGGGTGCCCGCGGATCAGTTGGTCGGCCAGGAGAATCAGGGCTGGGCCTACGCGAAGTTCCTGCTCGGCAACGAGCGCACCGGTATCACCGCGGTCGGGCGAACCAAAGTCGTCCTCGCCTTGGCCAAGGAACACGCGGCGCGGACCGAGCTCGGCAGCGGCACACTGCTGGGGGACCCACTCTTCGCCGCGAGGCTGGCCCAAATCGAAAATGCCCTGCTGGCATTGGAACTCACGCAATTGCGGGTGGTGTCGGGTTCGTCGGACGGCAAGCCGAATCCGGCGTCGTCGGTGCTGAAACTGCGTGGCACCGACCTGCAGCAGGCGGCGACGCAAATCCTCGTCGATATCGCCGGGCCGGATTCGCTGCCCGACGCGGCAGGTGCGGATATCACGAGCCCGCACTGGGCCCAGCGCAGCACCGCCGCCTATCTCAACTACCGCAAGACGTCCATCTACGGCGGATCCAGCGAGGTGCAGCGCAGCATCATCTCCTCGACGATCCTCGGCCTCTGAACGCAGATAGTGAGTCATCGCCATGGATTTCGAACTCGATGAAGAGCAGCAGATGCTGCGCGACACGACCCGGGAACTGCTTTCCCGCAGCTACGACGCGGAAAAGCGGAACGCGATGGTTCGCACCGAACTCGGCTGGAGCCGGGATGTGTGGGGCAAGCTGGCCGAGCTCGGCCTGCTCGGTCTCTCCTTCGCCGAGGAAGACGGCGGCATGGGCGCGGGTCCGGTGGAGACGATGGCCGTCATGACCGAAGTGGGCCGACGGCTGGCGCCGGAACCGATCCTGGACTGCGTGTTGCTGCCGGGCGGCCTGGTCGCCGAGGCGGGTACATCGCGGCAGCGCAAAGAGGTGTTGTCGCAGGTCGCTGCGGGCACGGTCCTGTTGGCCTTCGCGCACAGCGAACCCGGCCGGCGGTGGCCGTCCGCTGAGATCACCACAGTTGCTGTCCAGCAGGGTGATTCGTGGTCGATCAGCGGAGTCAAGAATCCGGTGCCGCACGGCGATTGCGCCGACCGGCTCGTGGTCAGCGCCGCGCTGCCCAACGGTGGTACCGGGCTGTTCCTCGTCGACGGGAACGTCGCCGGTCTGCTGCGGCGGCCGTTTCGGACTCACGACGGCGGGCGTGGCGCGCAGCTCGAGTTCACCGGTGCCACAGCCGAATTGCTCGGCGACGACACCGACTCGACGGCGCGCATCGAGCGGGCGGTCATCGGCGCTCAGGCCGCTCTGTGTGCCGAGGCGGTGGGTGCGATGGAGGAATCGCTGCGGCTCACGACCGAGTATCTGCGGACTCGCAAGCAGTTCGGGGTGACGCTGTCGAAGTTTCAGACACTCACCCAGCGTGCCGCCGACATGTATGTCTCGCTGGAGGCGGCCCGCAGCATGGCGCTGTACGCGACGGCGTGTCTTGCCGACGGCCGGGTCGACGCGGTGGTGGCGTCGCGGGCGAAGCTGCAGATCGGTTTGTCCGCCAAGCACATCGGGCAGGAATCCATCCAGATGCACGGCGGCATCGGGATGACCGCCGAATACCCGGTGGGTCACTACTTCGCCCGGTTGACCGCCATCGACCAGACATTCGGCGCGGCCGACGACCACCTGCGGGTGCTGAGCGCCGGGATCGCCGACTACGGAATGGTCGAGCTCTAGTCCAACCGAACCGACCTCCTTGGCAGAAGGTGCGGTCGTTAGCGGAGGAGGTCGGCCGCTCGCTCGCCGATGACCACCGCGGGGGCGTGGGTGTGGCCACGGATGATGGTCGGCATCACCGAGGCGTCGGCCACGCGCAGACCGTCGAGGCCGCGGACCTGCAGGTCGGGGGTGACGACGCTGGCGGCGTCGGTGCCCATGCGGCAGGTGCTGGTCGGGTGGTAGAGGGTGTGGGAGTGCCAGGTGAGGGCGTCCTGGAGGGTTTCCTCGACCGTCGGCAGTTCCTGTTTCGGCTGCAGGAATCGGCCGATCCGCGAACCCAGCGGCTCGGCGGTCACGATGCGATGCGCGATGCGCAGCCCGGCGAGCATTGCGGCGCGGTCGGCACCGTCCGGGTCGGACAGGTACCTGGGGTCGATGAGCGCCTTGGCCGTCGGGTCGGCGGAGGTGAGCGTGATCGTGCCGCGGCTGCGTGGTTGAAGCAGGATCGGGCCGAGCGCGATGCCGTGGCCCGGCGCGACACCGATGCCCTCGTCGTAGAACGGGGCGGGCCCGAAGATGATCTCGAGGTCCGGCAGTTCGAGTTCGGGCCTGCTGCGCACGAAGCCGTACGCCTCACCGACATTGGACGTGAGCATGCCCTGCCGCCGAGCGAGGTAGTTGAGCAGCTCCAACGGCTTCTCCGCGGCGAACAGCGTGTCGGAGTCGACGGCGAAGCCGAGCAACGAGATCAGGTGATCGGTGAGGTTGCGGCCGACCTCGGGCAGGTGGTGCACCACCGGAATGTCGTGGCGGCGAAGCTCTTCCCGGTCGCCGACACCGGACAGCTGCAGCAGCTGCGGGCTGTTGATCGCCCCGCCGCACAGCACCACCTCCTTGCCTGCGCGCACGGTGTGGGTGGTGCCGTCCTTGCGGTATTCGACGCCGACGGCCCGGGTGCCCTCGAACAGGATCCGAGTCGCCTGCGCACCGGTGAGCACCGTCAGGTTCGGCCGCTTGCGCGCGGGCTTCAGATAAGCATCCGCCGTGCTCCAGCGGGCGCCGCGCTTCTGCGACACCATGGTTTGCGTGAAGCCTTCTGGCTGCGGCAGATTGGCACGCTCCCGCTTGAACCCGGCGTGCTCGGCGGCGGCGAGGAAGTCCTCGGTCCAGTGGCGCGCGCTGCGCTGGTGCGAGATCCGCAGCGGTCCGGCGCGGCCTTCGTCGGGTTCGGCGGCGTCCTCGACGGACTCGATGCGCCGGAAGTACTCGACCACGTTCGCGAACGACCAGTCCGGGCCCGCGGCGCGGGCCCATGCGTCGTAGTCGGCCGCGAAACCGCGGACCCACATCATCGCGTTCATCGATGACGAACCACCGAGCATCTTGCCGCGCGGCCAGAAGACCTGGCGGTCACCGAGTTCGGGCTGCGGGGTGGTCAGGTAGTTCCAGTCGAGGTCGGTCTGGAACAGTTTGGAGAAGGCCGCCGGAATGTGGACGGCCTGGTTCTTGTCCTCCGGCCCGGCTTCCAGTGCGATGACGCTGGTGGCCGAGCGCTCACTGAGCCGCGCGGCGAGCACCGCGCCCGAGGAACCGGTGCCGACGACGACGTAATCGGCGATGCTGTTGTTCATCTGATTCTCCACGGAAGTCGGGCTCAGCCGCGCAGGGCCGAAGCGAAGATCTGGGGCAGGCGCAGCCAGCCGGGGTCGGCGCCGAATCCGGCGAGCAGCTTGCCCGTGCTCGCCGCGGTCTTGTTGCCGACGAACCACGGCGGCTTGGGCGAGATCGCGAACTCGCCGTGCAGCAGCGACCGCGGTGCCGGCCGGAACGGGCCGCGCACGACGGTGCGCTCCACCCGGTCGATCAGCCACGCGTTGTGCACCACACCGATGCCGCTCTGCACGTCGTCGATGGTGTGGCCGGGGAAGGCGCCCCAGGACGCGGTCGACGTCAGGTAGCCGACACCGGTCCACGCGTTGATCGCGATTGTGCCGTAGCGCAGGTCCTCGACCAGTTCGTCGAAGGCCGCACCGAGCTGCTCGATCGTGTCGGGCTTGGCGATCACGTTGACGCCGAGTGTCCCGACGAACGCGTCGTTGGCGGTGCGGGCCGCCGCCCTGGCGAATTCCGGTCCGGTTCCACGCAATTCGACCACGCCGAGCACCGGCGCGAAGTACTCCTCGGCCAGCAGCGGCTCGTCCGAGGAGGGTGCGAGCCCGGTGACCAGCAGCCGCTCACCGCTCGGTCCGAGGCGCTCGGCCCGGGGATAGGACTCGCGGGCCTTCGCGACACGATCGTCGCTGCCCGGGTAGTACGCGCGGCGGGCGGGCGCCGTCGCGAGCGCGGTGCGCACCGCGGCGAGGAATTGATCCTTCTGCGCCCAGTCGGCCGAGATGATCATGGCCTGGGCCGCGACGCAGTTGTAGCCGCCGTTGTGCAGCCGCTGGGTCGCGACGTGTTCGGCCTGGAAGGCGATGTCGGCCGCGCTCCATTCGCCGGGCAGCACGATCGTCGGTGACACGCCGCCGAGTTCGCTGGTCATCGGCTTGGTCAGTTTCGGTGTGCCCGCCTGTTTCCGTTCGGCCGCCTCGGCGCCGGTGCCCCAGACGATCGCGTCGTGGGTGCGCGCGCTGCCGGTCATGTGCACGTGGTCGACGAGGTCGTTGTCGATCAGGTAGCCGCCCACCTCGGCGCCACCGGTCAACAGCCGTACCGCGCCGAGCTCGATCAGCGGGGCCAGGATCTCGGTGAACACCGGCAGCATCGGCTCGGTGATCGGGTTGAGCTTGAGCGCGACGACCCGGTTGTGCGCAATGAGCTCGTAGAGCACGTCCAAGGGCGCGATCGAGGTGATGTTGCCCGCGCCGAGCACCGCGCCGATCCCGTGCGTTCGGGTCGGATCCAATTGGGCCAGGCCGGCATTCGCTCGCGCGGCGGCACTGCTGACGCCCCGCTGCAACCACACCTGTGCGCTGAATCCGTTGAGCAGCAACGCGTCGAACGGGCTGGCGGGCAGCACATCGACGGTGATCCGGTCGCCCGCGATGCCGAAGGTGGCGTTGCCGAGCGGGCTCTCGCCACGGGCGAGGAGGTCGAGCGTCTTCGACAGCGCGCCCAGTCCGGCGGCCATCACATACGGTCCCGAGATCCACTCCTCACCGACCAACGGCGAGGACGCCGCGAGACCCTTGATGCCGACGGCCGCGTCGACCCACTCCTGAGCGTGCCGCCCGGTGAGCTCGCGCACCTGATCCAGCAGCGCACGCCTGCCTGCCAGCGAGGTGGCCGCCCACTTCTTCTCGCCTTCGACGAGTTCGGACAACGCGATATCCACCGCGGCGAGTGCGGGCTCTGCCTTCTTGGTGACCACTTGCGATCCTCCACAATTGTTGGGACGGGTCCACGGCGCAGCGGACGAGATGGATCAATTCTGTCGCCGCCGACCCGGCGGGCACCATGTGCGCCCGTTGCGGATCGCCCCCCACCCTGGTTGTGCCCGAGCACAAAGAACCCGTGATGCGGCTCATAGGATACCTGGACGATCTAGCCATCGACGCCTAGTAAGCGCGG
Source organism: Nocardia sp. A7 (assembly GCF_046549215.1). Taxonomy (NCBI): domain Bacteria; kingdom Bacillati; phylum Actinomycetota; class Actinomycetes; order Mycobacteriales; family Nocardiaceae; genus Nocardia; species Nocardia sp. A7. The sequence goes on from NZ_JAJPWE010000001.1 coordinate 551,915, forward strand.
TTGCTACCAGACCAACCAGTTGGCATGATGTGCTCATGCACAACTTCGTGGTGGCGTGGATCACGACAGATCACTAGGCTGAAGCGATGACCGCACCACCGCCGACCACCGCAGCTGCGAGCCTGGGGCCGGCTGAGCAACTGCTCGACTCGGTCGAGGCGATGGCCGAGGAGTTGGTCGCTCGCATCGCGGGTGCGGACCGTTCCTATGCCGATCCGGGGCTGCTGACGGCCGAGGAACTCCAGCAGGCGTGCCTGGCCAACCTCACCGCGATCATCACCGCCCTGTCCGGAACCGAGCCGCCGCGGCTGCAGACCGCGCGCGCGGTCGGACGGCTCAAGGCCGAGCGCGGGGTCCCGATCGCCGCGCTGCTGCACGCCTATCGGCTCGGTGGCCGCTTGGCCTGGGAGGAACTCACCGCCCGGTCCGGCGGTCCGGGCGATCCGCGCCTGCACGACCTCGCCACCGAACTGTGGGAACTGATCGACACCTTCTCCGACGCGGCGGTCGAGGCTTATCGCGAGACCGAGATCATGCTCGCGCACGTCGACGCGCAGGCCCAGAGTCGTTTGATCCGTACGCTTTTCGACGATCACTCCGACAATCCCGCCCACACCATGACCGCGTTGCGCCGGTTGGGTCTGGCCGAGCACGGCACCTTCGCGGTCGTGTCGATCGAGACCACCGATCCCGGCGCCACCCTGCCCGGCCGATTGGACGGCGCGTTGAAGGATCTCGGTGCCAGGTCCGTGTGGGATTCACAGATCGACTCGCACACCGGGCTGCTGTCCTCGGCGACACCGCCGGCGATCGAACGGGCCGCTGCCGCGCTGGCCGAACTCGTCGCCGGACGGATCGGCATCAGTACCCCGTTCACCAGCCCGACCGCCATTCCCGGCGCGTTGACCGAGGCTCGCCTGGCCGCCCGCAGCGTCCGACCGGGAGGGCACACCGTCGTCCGGTTCGGGAGCGAGCCCGTCGCGCACCTGCTCGTCACGGTGCCCGAAGCCAGTCGGCGCGCTACCACCCAGATCCTCGGGCCCGTTCTTCGACTGCCCGCGCCCGAACGCGACGATCTGATCGCCGCGCTCGACGCGTGGTACCGCTGCCGTGGTTCGACCGCGGCGGCCGCCGAAGAGCTGCACTGTCACCGCAACACGGTGCGTTATCGTCTGCGCAAGATTCGCGACCTCACCGGACGCGACACTGCAGATCCGGTGCATTCCGCCGAACTGCATCTCGCGTTGCAAGCGGTCACCCTCCTGGGGCCGTAGCGCCGGGAGCGCGGCGCCACGCGATGAGTTTTCCCGGGTGGCCTCGTCTGCATCAATACATCCCGCAGACGACCAAGGAGAATCCGATGGCGACCACTTACACCTTCGACGTCTTTTCCAGCCTCGACGGCTACGGCAGCGTCAACGGTGGTGACTGGGGTGGGTACTGGGGCAAACAAGGACCCGAACTGCTCGACCATCGCTTGGCCCTGTTCAACGCGGAACAGCGAATGGTCTTCGGGCCCAACACCTATCGGGAGTTCGCGGAGATGATGGCCGCGGGCGACGTCGAGGAAGTGCGCGACCCCTGGGTCACCCGGATGCGCAATCTCCCGGCGACGGTGGTGTCGAACACGCTCGCGGGACCGCTCGACTGGCCGGACGGGACCATCGCACGTGGTGACGCGGTCGATGTCGTCGCCCGGCTCAAAGCGGAGTCCGACGTGCCGTTGCGCTCACACGGCAGCTTGTCGATGAACCGGGCGCTGATGGCGGCGGGGCTCGTCGACCGTGTGCAGGTGACGCTGTTCCCGGTGATCACCGGACAGACCGGTGACGACCCGATCTTCCGGGGTGCGGCCGACTTCGACCTCGAACTGCTCGAGACTCGCACGCTCGACGGCGATATCCAGGAACTGGTCTACCGGCCGACCCTGCACGGCTGAACCCACCCCTCCCCGACCGGGGCCACCTCGGTCGACGGGAGCGGCGGGAGTGCGGGATTCGCGCCGTCAGGCGGTGCCGTCGAGAACTTCGCGCAGCTTGGCCGCGAAGGCTTCGGGCTGACCGGCGTAGCCGAATTCGCCGTCGATGAATCCGCCGTGGTGGCTGGGGAAGACGGTGACCCGCTGACCGAGGAGGGTGGCAGCGGCGTCGGAGGTGCGAGCGGTTTCCAGGCCGAGGGATTCCTCGCCGACGGCGACGACGATGCGGGTCGGGGCGGCGGTGAGGGCGGCGATGTCGGGGCGGTAGTCGCTGAACGCCCAGGAGGTGTCCGAGAGCAGCGGGTCGGTGCGGGCGCCGTCGTCCTCGGCGGGCAGGCCGAACATGGCCGGGTCCGCCGGGGGCTGGGCGAAGTATTCGTCGGTGAATTCGCCTGACCAGGACGTCATCGTGATGAAGGCCGCCATCCCCGCCCCGAACCCTTTCGCCTCATAGGCGTCGCGGACCCCCGCGCGGGCGCGTTGGGCGGCGGCCGCGTCGGGGAGCAGGGCGATGAGCGGCGGCTCGTGTGCCACCAGGGTGGTGACATCGCGGGGATGCGTGGCCACCAGGGCGAGCGCGCCGATCGCGCCGCCGCTGCTGGCGAACATCTCGACCGGGCCCGCTCCGAGCGCGGTGATGACGGCGTGCACGTCGGCGGCCTGGGCGGCGGGCAGATGTTCGGTCCGGCCGTCCTTGCGGACGCTGCGCCCGAGCCCGCGCGGGTCGTAGGTGACCACGGTGCGGTCGGGGAAGTACGACGCCAGCGCGCGGAACCCGCTCGCGTCCATCGGCTGACCGATCAGCATCAACGGTGGGCGACCGTCCGCCGTTGGCAGCGGACCGTGCAGGTCGTAGGTGAGGTCTGCTTCGTCGGTTTCGAGCACATGTGCGGTCATGGTGATAAGACGCCGCGGGAGCGGGAAGTTCATCGGCGGCTACCGGCCCGGCTGATTCGGTCATGTCAGAATGCGCCCATGACCATCAAGTTCGACGCGCTCGATGCCGCCTTGCTGGCCGAGCTGGCACGGGACCCGCGGGCGCCGATCCTCGAGCTGGCGCAGCGGCTCGGGGTCGCGCGCAATACCGTGCAGGCGCGGATGAAGCGGCTCGAATCGTCGGGGGCGGTGCGCGGGTATCCACCCGATATCGACGTGCAGGCGATCGGGTTCGCGGTGCACGCGTTCCTCGGCATCGAACTCGACCAGAACAAGATGGATCCGATCATCGAGACGCTGCGCGGTTTCCCGCACGTGCTCGAAGTACACGCCACCACCGGTCGCGCCGACCTGCTGGTCCGCATCGCCGCCCAGTCGCAGCAGGATCTGCTGGAGATCATCCAGCGGGTGCACGCCATCGACGGCGTGACCCACACCGAGACCATGCTCGCCCTGGCTACCCCCATCGGGTATCGGAGCCTGCCGCTGGTCGAGCATCTGACGAACCGGGCGAACCAGCCCTGACTGTGACCCAGGTCTCCCGACCTCGAGCAGATTGACACATCCGACCCAGTGGCCCAGATCACTATTGATCAGATTGATCAACTTTTTGACTGACTGTTGACACCGATTGCCTCTCCACGGCACATTTCGCAGCACCGATAGCAAGTTTCCTTCGTTGCGCAGCTCACGATCTGGGTTGTGGAAAGTGTGGTGAGGCGTCATGACCACCGTCGTCTGTGCGACTGCCCGACCGCCGGCCGAGCAGGCAGCGCCCTACGACCTCGCCGATCGCTACCGCTCCGGCGCGGGCCCGGTGCTGCTGACCGGGGTCCAAGCTATCGCCCGGCTGCTGGTGGAACAGCACGTGCGAGATATCCGTGCCGGTCGCCGCGTCGCGACGTTCATCTCGGGCTACCAGGGCAGCCCGCTGGGCGGAGTGGACAAGATGCTGCTGGGCATGCCGGAGGTGCTCACCGAGCACGACATCACCTTCGTCCCCGGATTCAACGAGGAACTGGCCGCCACCTCGGTCTGGGGCAGCCAGGCCGACCTGCCCGCCGGTCGGCCGACCCACGACGGCGTGGTCGGCGTCTGGTACGGCAAGGGCCCCGGCGTCGACCGCGCGACCGACGCCATCCGGCACGCCAACATGTACGGCGTGAACCCGCGCGGCGGCGTGCTGCTGTTGGTGGGCGACGATCCGGCCTCGAAGTCGTCGACGGTGCCCGCGGTGAGCGAACGCTCGCTGGCCGCCATGGGTGTGCCGGTCCTGTTCCCGCGTAATGCCGAGGAGATCATCACCCTCGGCATGCAGGGCATCGCGATGTCACGGGCCTCGGGCTGCGTGGTGGCGTTGAAGATCGTCGCCGATGTCGCCGACGGGGCGTGGACGGTCGACGCGGACGTGGCCGACCTCACCGTGACAGTGCCCGAAGTGCAGTGGGAGGGAACACCTTTCGTCTACCGGCAACGGCCGATGGCGGCGCCGACCGACAGCGTGCTCGCGGAAGCGGACCTGTACGGTCCGCGCTGGGCGACGGTGCACGCCTACGGCGCGGCCAACGCCCTCGACGTCATCGAGGTGAACCCCGCCGAGGCGAAGGTCGGCATCGCGGCCACCGGCACCACTTTCGACGCGGTCCGCCAAGCCCTGCTCGATCTGGGAGTCGACGAGGCGACCATGCACCGGGCCGGAATCCGCCTGCTGCGCATCGGCATGCCGTATCCGCTCGGCACCGCCGCGCTCACCGAGTTCGCCCGCGGGCTCGAACAGTTGATCGTCGTCGAGGACAAGACCGCGTTCATCGAAACGCAGGTTCGCGAGATCCTCTACGGAACCCCGGCCGCGCCGCGCGTGCTCGGCAAACAGGACGAGCGCGGCGCGCGGCTGATGCCGGTCGACGGCGAGCTCACCGCCGGGCGACTGCTCGCCCCGCTGCGCCGGGTGCTGCGCGGGCACGTCGAGCTGAAAAGAGCCGCGCCGCCCGCACTTCCGCTGGAAGTCCTCTCGGCCAAGCGGACGCCCTACTTCTGCAGTGGCTGCCCGCACAACCGCTCCACCGCCCTGCCCGACGGGTCGATCGGCGGCGGTGGTATCGGCTGCCACACGCTGGTCACCATGTCCGGGCGCACCGACAGCGCGGTCACCGGGCTGACCCAGATGGGCGGTGAGGGCAGCCAGTGGATCGGGCAGGCACCGTTCACCGACGTGCCGCATCTGTTCCAGAACATCGGCGACGGCACCTTCTTCCATTCCGGGCAGCTGGCCATTCAGGCCTGTGTCGCGGCCGGGGTGAACATCACCTACAAGCTGCTCTGGAACGAGGTCGTCGCGATGACCGGCGCCCAGGACGTGGAGGGCGGGCTCACCGTCGCGCAACTGACGCACAAGCTCACCACCGAGGGTGTCCGCAAGATCATCATCTGCGCCGACGAACCGCAGCGGCACAACAAGCGCGCGCTGGCCAAGGGCACGGTGCTCCTGCATCGCGACCGGCTCGACGAGGCGCAGAAACTGCTGCGTGAGATCGAGGGTGTCACCGTCCTGATCTACGACCAGCACTGCGCCGCCGATGCGCGCAGGCAGCGCAAACGTGGCACGCTGCCGGTCCGCAACACCCGGGTGGTGATCAACGAGGCCGTGTGTGAGGGCTGCGGTGACTGCGGCGCCAAGTCGAACTGCCTGTCGGTGCAACCGGTCGAGACCGAATTCGGGCGCAAGACCCGCATCGATCAGACCTCGTGCAATACCGATTACAGCTGCTTGGACGGCGACTGCCCGTCATTCGTGACGGTGGAAGTCGTCCCCGACAAGGCCGAAGCCGCGCGGCGCGAGCCCAGCACTCCCCCGGTGGTGGCCGATCCCGGACTCGGCGCGCCGCAGCGCACGCAGAACGTGCTGATCGCCGGAATCGGCGGCACCGGCATCGTGACGGTGAACCAGGTGCTGGCCACCGCCGCCCTGCGGGCCGGGTACGAGGTGGAGAGCCTGGACCAGATCGGTTTGAGTCAGAAGGCCGGTCCGGTGCTGTCCCACCTGCGTTTCGCCGCAACGGAATTGGAGCCGGCCAACCGGCTCACCCCGGGCAGCGCGGACTGCCTGCTCGCCGTGGACCTGCTCACCGCCACCGATCCCCGCTACCTCCAGTACGGCGACGCGGCGAGCACCGTGGCCGTGGCGTCGACGAGCCAGACCCCGACCGGCGACATGGTCTTCGACAAGTCGGTCACCTACCCCACGACGCAAACGCTGCTGGATCGCCTTGCCACGGCGACGCATTCGATCAGTCACTTCGACGCGCTCGCGGCGGCGCTGACCCTGTTCGGGAACACGGCCGCGGCCAACTTCCTGATCGTGGGCGCGGCTGTCCAGACCGGCGGGCTTCGCCTGCCCGTCGCGGCGATCGAGGAGGCCATCCGGATCAACGGTGTCGCGGTCGATGCCACTGTCGCGGCGTTCCGGTGGGGGCGGGTCGCCGTCGCGGATCCGGCGGCGTTCGCCGCGGCGGTCGAGACCGGGCGGCCACGGCGTACTCCCCCGGTGGTGCCCGCGGAGTTGCTGGCGCACACCAGCTTCGAGGGCGAGGTGCGGCGGCTCGTGGAACTACGAGCGGCTCAGCTGATCGGCTACCAGAACGCGAAGGTGGCACACCGCTATGTCGAAACTGTCGAATCCGTCTGGGCGGCAGAGCGTTCCGTCACCGAGCGCACCGATTTCAGCGAGGCTGTCGCGCGCGGACTGTTCAAGTTCACGGCCTACAAGGACGAGTACGAGGTGGCCCGGCTGCTCGTGGACCCGGACTTCCTCGCCGACGTGCGCGCCCAGGTGCCAGGTGGCGAGAAGCTCACCTACAAGCTGCACCCCCCGATGCTGCGTGCGATGGGCCGCGACAAGAAGATCGGCCTCCGGCCGAAATCACATGTGGCACTCAAGGTTCTGGCCAAGGGCAAGTTCCTGCGCGGCACCAAGCTCGATCCCTTCGGTTACGCCCACGTCCGCAAGGTCGAACGGGAACTGCTGGCCCACTACACCGACATGGTGCGCCGACTGGCCGACGGACTGACCACCGAGAACTACGACACGGCCGCCGCGGCCGCCGCACTGCCCGATGTGGTGCGCGGCTACGAGGACATCAAACTCGGCAACGTCGAGCTGTACCGCGCCGGGCTCCGCGAGCTCGGCATCGAGTACTGACCGGGAACCTGCGACCACAACACCCGTCGCCCACATCGGCGCGACCGGAGCGCTGCACCGAAACACCTGTGGCGCAGCAACACCGCCGCATCCCCTTGACAGCAGAACATCGCCGCATTCCGCGGCACAACACTGCCGCGCACCCCCGCGGCACGACAGCACCGCCGTATTCGGGCACAACCCGTGTCGGCGGTAACCGGAAAGGAAATCGACAGTGACCGTTGCGCACACCGAGGCAGGAGTCTTCGGCCGATCGCACGAGCTCAGCGCCCGCGCCCACGAACAGGTGGTGTTCTGCGAGGACGACAGGTCCGGGCTGAAGGCGATCATCGCCATCCACTCGACCGCACTCGGCCCCGCCCTCGGCGGGACCCGCTTCTACCCGTACGCCGACGAATCCGCGGCCCTGCAGGACGTGCTGCGACTGTCGTGGGGCATGACCTACAAGGCCGCGGCGGCGGGGGTGGATCTCGGTGGCGGCAAAGCGGTGATCATCGGCGACCCGGCCACGCTGAAGAGCGAGGACCTGCTCGCCGCCTACGCGCGCTTCGTCGAAACCCTCGGCGGGCGCTACATCACCGCCGGCGACGTGGGCACCGACACCGACGATCTGGATGTCATCGGCAGGCACACCCGCCATGTCACCGGCCGCAGTGTCGGCGCGGGCGGCAGCGGTGACAGCGCTCGGCTGACCGCGCTCGGCGTGTTCCACGCGATGCGGGCGGGTGCCGAATTCGTGTGGGGCGCACCGACACTGGCCGGTCGCACGGTCGGCGTCGAGGGCGTCGGCAAGGTCGGCCGCGAACTCACCGCTCTGCTGCTCGCCGACGGCGCCGAGGTCTGCGTGACCGATGTGAACGAGGCGGCGCTGCGGCGCGTCACCGACGAACTGCCCGCCGTTCGGCTGCTGTCGGCGGTGTCCACCGCCCCGGTCGACGTGTACGCCCCGTGCGCCATGGGCGCCACGCTCACCGCGGACAGCGCCGCGACGATCGAGGCGAAGCTGATCTGCGGCGCGGCCAACAACCAGCTCGCGACACCGGAGATCGAGCAGGCGCTCACCGATCGCGGAATTCTCTGGGTGCCCGATTTCGTCGCCAACGCCGGTGGCCTCATCCAGGTGGCCGGTGAGTTGCGCGGCGCCGCGCAGGCCGAGGTCGAAGCCGAGGTCGCCGACATCTACCCGCGCTGCCGCGAGATCATCGCCGCCGCCGTCACCGAGGGGATCGGGACCGGTGCCGCCGCCAACCGCTTCGCCGAACGCCGCCTCGACGCCATCCCGCGGTCGCTCTGATGGCGAGCAAGAGCGGCCTGTTCCGCACCAAGTCCGTCGAGCAGTCGATCCGCGATACCGATGATCCCGATGCCAAGCTGAAGAAAGATCTGACGGCCAAGGACCTGACGGTCTTCGGTGTCGCGGTGGTGATCGGCGCCGGTATCTTCACCCTCACCGCGCGCACCGCGGGCACGGTGGCGGGACCGGCGGTCTCACTGGCCTTCGTCTTCGCCGCGATCGCGTGCGGGCTCACGGCCCTGTGCTACGCGGAGTTCGCCTCGACCGTGCCGGTGGCGGGCAGCGCGTACACGTTCGCCTACGCCACCTTCGGTGAGGTGATCGCCTGGATCATCGGCTGGGATCTGATCCTGGAGTTCGCGCTCGCGGTCTCCGTGGTCGCCAAGGGCTGGTCGCAGTACCTCGGCGAGGTGCTCGGGTCGTCGGCTCCGGTGGTGCATCTGGGCTCGGTGACCTTCGACTGGGGCGCGGTGCTGATCATCGCGGTGGTCGGCGTGCTGCTGGCCACCGGAACCAAGTTGTCGTCGCGGGTCTCGGCCATCGCCGTCGCGATCAAGCTGGGTGTGATCGCGCTGGTGCTGGTGGTCGGCGCGACCTACTTCAAGCCCTCGAATCTGACGCCCTACATCCCGCCCGCGCAACCGTCGGCCAAGGCCGAGGGGATGCACCAGTCGCTGTTCGCCTTCCTCACCGGCTCGGGTGGTACCAGTTACGGCTGGTACGGCCTGCTCGCCGCGGCCAGCCTGGTGTTCTTCGCCTTCATCGGCTTCGACGTGGTCGCCACCACCGCCGAGGAGACGCGCAACCCACAGCGCGACGTCCCGCGCGGCATCCTGGCCTCGCTGGCGATCGTGACGGTGCTCTACATCGCGGTCTCGGTGGTGCTCACCGGCATGGTGTCCTACACCGAACTCGCCGACGGCAATGCCACACTCGCCACGGCTTTCGCCATCCACGGCGACACCTGGGTGAAGAACATCATCGCCATCGGCGCCCTCGCCGGGCTGTCGACCGTGGTGATGGTGATGTTCCTCGGCCAGACGCGGGTGCTGTTCGCCATGGCCCGCGACGGTCTACTCCCCCGCGGTCTGGCCAAGACCGGCAAGAAGGGCACGCCGGTTCGGCTGACCGTGCTCGTCGGTGTGGTCTGCGCGCTGCTGGCCGGATTCGTCGATTTCGGCACGCTCGAGGAAATGGTCAATATCGGCACGCTGGTCGCCTTCGTCATGGTGGCGATCGGAGTGCTGGTGCTGCGCCGCACCCGCCCGGATCTGCCCCGCGGATTCCGCGTCCCGTTCGTCCCGGTGATCCCGATCCTCGGCGCACTGGCCTGCCTGTGGCTGATGGTCAACCTCTCGATCGAGACCTGGCTGCGTTTCGTGATCTGGATGGCTCTCGGTGTCATCGTCTACTTCGCCTACGGCCGCAGACACTCGATCCTCGGTCGCGGACAACCGCAACCCGCGGAACCGGAGTTGACGCCGGTTCGATAGACCCGCTGCCTGCGTAACAGGCCCGGCGATTCCACCGAATCGCCGGGCCTGCTGCTGTTCGGTCAGAGGGTCAGCTGATCAGCCGCGGACGTGAGCAGGTCGATGAGGTCGCGGTCGTGCACGGGCAGGCGACCGGTCTTCCCGATCGCGGCCAGGGCGCCGGTGATGGTGCCGTCGGCGGTGCGAATCGGGACGGCGACGGCGCTGCGGCCGAGGCGGCATTCGTTCACCTCGACGGCGATGCCGTGCGCGCTGACTCGGCGCAGTTCCGCGGCGAGGTCGGCGGGTGTGGTGATGGTGCAGGTGGTGACCTTGCGCAGCGGCCTATCGGCGGCGAATTCGGGGTGCCGCACCATCAGCATCTTGCCGATCGCGGAGGCGTGTGGATAGCTGACCAGCACCTTCTCACCGCTCAGCTCGTGGTCAGGGTCCTTGTCGATCATCCTGATCCGACCCTCGGCGAAGGAGGCGAGGTGGATGCCGAAGCGCAGCTGGGCGCGCAGTTCGCCGAGGATCCGGTGGTTGCCCGCGGTGGGCTCGGGAGTGGCCGCGCCGGCGAGTTCGCGGGTCCGGCGGCCGAGAGCGAAGCCGGACAGGTCCTCGATGCGCACCAGGTAGCCATCGGCGACGAGGAGGTTCAGGAGGCGGTACGCGGTGGCGGGGGCGATGCCGGTCTGCGCGGCGATGTCCTTCGCGGTGGCACCAGAGCCCAAACGCGCCACCGCTTCGAGCAGGGCGAGAGCCTTTTGGACGGCCCTCGGCTCGTGTCCGGTCGGGCCGTCGCGGCGGGTCGTCGTTGTCACCGTTCGCCGCGGTCCGCCCCTACCAGGGCCATCGCGCCGCGGGCGTTGACGGCGAACACCCCGGCACCCGGCAGCACATCAGCGGACTCGGGACTGTCGAAAATACCCATGGCCGTGAGACTTTCGGGCCGGTTATCCCGCAGATACCGGTACCAGGCGGCACCGACCAGCAGCACCGCGAGCGCCGTCGCCGGCGCGACCACCACACCGTCGCGCGCATCCGACACCGTGAGACAGACGAGGACCGCGGCGAGCACGCCACTGCCGATCCACCCGGCGCAGCGGTCTACCCGGCTCAGCTCGCGAATACGGCCGAGGAACAGCACAGCGCACACCGCGACCATGATGTAGGCCAGCGCGAGCGCGGTGCGCATGACGGTCTTGGCCGCGGCGGGCACACCGTCGACAGCGACGAAACCCCACCCGGCTGCCGCGACGATGCCGACGATCACCACCAACGCCACGTGCGGCGTCCGCAATCGCGCGCCGACCCGGCTCAGAATCCGCGGCAGCACACCCTCCACGCTCATCGAATACACCAGCCGCGACGCCGCATTCGACGAAGCCATCGACGATCCGAGCCACGAACACGTCAGCCCCGCGTCGAGCAGGATCACCACGAGCAGGCTCGACCCACTCGCGGTGCCGTGCAGATACGCGTTGACCACTGCCCCCGCGTGCCCGGACCAGGCCGCCCACGACGCGAAGATGAACAGCGCCCCGCACAGCACCGGCGTGAGCAGCACGGTGCGGGTGACGGTGACCAGCGGACGCCGCGTCTCCGGTGCGAAGAAGGTGGCGCTCTCGAAGCCGGCGAGCGCGAACAGCGCCGACATCGTGATCGCCAGCACCGCGGGCACATTCGGAGCGGCCGGAGTGATCGCCACCGCGGGCCCCGACACCAGCATGAGGCCGATGATGAAGGCCAGCGAACACACCTCGACGGCCAGAATCGCGAGCGCGGCGAACCGCACACCCCGCACGAGCACCGCCCCGACCAGCACGGCGATGCCGAGATAGACGGCCCCGATCTGCCAGCCGCGCAGCGTGATTCCGAGTTGCGCCGCCAAGGCGAGCGCAGTCTGCGACCCGTGATACATCGTCAGAGACGCACTGCCAAGGTACTTCACGAGCATCCCGACACCACAGGTCAGCGCCGCGCGCGGTCCGGCGCCATGGCTGACGAAGGTATAGAGCCCGCCCGCCGCGGACAGGCGCCGGGTGAACTGCGCGACGCAGTACGCGATCAGCGTGATGACGAGGGTCGCGACGACGATCGTCACCAGGCCGGGCAGCGCGACGTTGTGGGTGAGCATCGTGACCGGCAACAACACCATCGACGCGGCGGGCGCGGTGGTGGCGATCGACTGGCCGAGCAACGCCGGACCCGAGAGTTGTCTGCGCCCCAGCGCACGCAACGGCGACACCGCGGGTCGCTCGGGTTCCCCAGCCGCGAACGACCGCGCGACCGCGTCGGCCAGTGCCGTCACCACACACCTCCCAGCTTTGTCAGTGCGGGCGAGAGTATCCAGAGCTCGTTTCGGCGGTATTGCGGGCACGAGTCGGCGCGGTGCGCACCGAGCGAGAAAGTGCCCGCGCCGGTCTCACTCGCTGATCGGTGAACGTTTTCCACGGCGTAGCGGCACCGACCCATCGTCGACGGAGGCTGTCGCAGAACGAACAGCGCGGCGGACGGAGCTCACCGATGGCAGTCACCAGAAGATCATTCATGCAGAGTCTCGGCATCACCGGTGGTGCGGGCCTGGCCTACGGCGCGATGTCGACCCTCGGCCTCGCGCCCGCGACGGCGCAGGTGTCGTTCCGCTCGCCTGCCATGGGCGACCTCATCGGCAAGGCCGGGGGTGGGGCGAAGGTGGCGATCCTCGGCGGCGGGCCCGCGGGGCTGTGTGCGGCCTACGAGCTGGGGAAAGCAGGGTACGACGTGACGCTGCTCGAAGCGCGCAAGCGTGCCGGTGGGCGGGTGTGGTCGGTGCGCAACGGCACCACCGAGACCGATCTCAACGGCGAAACCCAGAGCTGCACCTTCGCCGAGGGGCACTATTTCAACCTGGGCGCCACGCGAATTCCCCAGGGCCACATCACCCTTGACTACTGTCGCGAACTCGGCGTCGAGATCCAGCCGTTCGGCAATCAGAATGCCAACACCCTGGTCAACTACCAGAGCAGCACCTCGATCTCCGGACAGTCGGTGCAGTACCGCGCGGCCAAAGCCGATATGTACGGCTACATGTCCGAGCTGCTGCAAAAAGCCGCGTCGCGGGGCGCACTCGACGATGTGCTCTCCGGTGCGGACAAGGAAGCGCTGTCGTCGTTTCTGCGCGATTTCGGCGATCTCTCCAGCGACGGCCGCTATCTCGGCTCGACCCGGCGCGGCTACACCGCCGAACCCGGCGCAGGCCTGAACTTCGGCGAACAGCCGAAGCCGTTCCCCATGTCCGACACGATCCGCAGCGGTCTCGGCCGCAACTTCAGCTTCGAATTCGGCTACGACCAGGCCATGATGATGATGACCCCGGTCGGCGGCATGGACCGCATCTACACCGCCTTCCAGCGCGAAATCGGCAACGAGCGAATCCATTTCGGCGCCGAGGTGTCGGCGATGAAGAACACTCCCGACGGTGTGCGGATCGAATACACTCAGGACGGCGCGAACAAGTCCCTCGATGCCGACTACTGCGTCTGCACGCTGCCGCCCAATCTCGTCGGCCGCCTCGCCAACAACCTGCCCGCCGATGTACTCGCCGCGCTGAAGGCCGCGATCCCGGTGTCCTCCGGCAAGCTCGGCATCGAATACTCGCGCCGCTGGTGGGAGCTCGACGACCGGATCTACGGCGGCGCGAGCAACACCGACAAGGACATCGCGCAGATCATGTTCCCCTACGACCACTACAACGGTGACCGTGGCGTGGTGGTCGGCTACTACAACACCGGCAAGCGGCATCAAGCCTTCGAATCACTGTCGCACCGGCAACGGGTGGCGAAAGCCGTCGATGAGGGCGCGGCGATTCACGGCGACAGGTACCGCCGCGACATCGCCTCGTCGTTCTCCGGCAGTTGGCGGCGGACGAAGTACTCCGAGGGCGCGTGGGTCGGCTGGTCAGGCAGCAATTCCCACGGTGGCGAGGCCACCCCTGAATACACGAAACTCCTTGCTCCCGTGGAGCGCATCTACTTCGCCGGTGACCACCTGTCCAACGCGATCGCCTGGCAGCACGGCGCCTTCACCTCCGCCCGCGATGTGGTGACCGCCCTGCACGCGCGCGTCGCCGCCTGAATCCCGCACCCCGACAAGGAGTATCGACCATGAAGACAACGACCGCCCTGGCCGTGACGACCCTCGCCGCGCTCGCCCTCACCTCCTGTTCCGCCGAGCCTGCCGAGTCGAAGCCACCCGGCGCACCTAGTACATCGGTTCTCGAAGCAGGACAGGCGAATCCGATGATCGCCCAGGGCGTGACGATCGCCGCCGACGCCGCCGTCTACAAGTCCAGTGGCCTCGGCCCCACCGCGACCAACAAGGCGGCTCCCGCCGGTAGTCCCGAATCCTTCATCGACACACAGCAATTCGCGGACGCGAAACTGCCCGCGGGCGTCACCGTCACCGAAGCACAGGGCATGTCGGTGCTGGCCAGAATTCGAGAGAATCTCGAAGCCCAGGGCCTGACCCTGGACAACGTCATCACCATGCGTGTGTTCCTCGACAATGCCCCCGGCACCGACCGCGCCGACTACGCCGGTTGGAACCGCGCCTATCGCCAATTCTTCGCCAACACGAACCTCACCACCGGCGACACCGAGCTGGTCCCCCTCGGCACCGCGGCCCCGGCCGCACCCTTGGTCCGCAACGCGGCACGGCCGAGCCGCTTCGCCCTGGAAGTAGCGAGTCTGCCGGTCGCCGGGTGGCTGGTCGAAGTCGAAGTCGACGCGGTGTATCCGGCGAGTAAGTGAGTCGGCTCGACTGACGAATTACCTGGTCAGGGTCGCGTCCGGCCGGTGCGATAGCTCACGTTCCGACAGCCTGTGGCACTGAGTGCCAACCCGGGGTGAAATAATCCCCGGGACAGCCAGGGCAATGCGATGTTGGGAGTTCTCCAGTGGAGTTGATCGGTGTAATCGGTGGCGGCACGATGGGCGCGGGGATCGCGGAGGTGTGCGCCAAGGCGGGCAGCTCCGTGCTCGTGCTGGAGACGAAGCCCGAGTTCGCCGAGGCCGCGCGGCAGCGGATCGCCACCTCCATCGGCCGTGGCGTCAGCAAGGGCAAGATCACCCAGGACGACGCCGACGCGGTGCTCGCGCGGGTGCGGGTCACCCTGGACATGGACGAGTTCGCCGATCGCGACCTGGTGATCGAGGCGGCGCCGGAGATCGAGGCGCTGAAGTACGAGATCTTCGGCAAGCTGGACAAGATCGTCAAGCCCGAGGGCATCCTCGCCACCAACACCTCCTCGATCCCGGTGATCAAGGTGGCCGGGGCCACCGAGCGGCCCGAGCGGGTCGTCGGCGTGCACTTCTTCAACCCGGTGCCGGTGATGCCGCTGGTCGAGATCATCTCGACCCTGGTGACCGCGCCGGAAACGGCCGCGGCCGTCACCGACTACGTGAAGAACACCCTCGGCAAGATGGCCGTGCAGGCCGGTGACCGCTCCGGGTTCATCGTCAACGCGCTGCTCATCCCCTACCTGTGTTCGGCGATCCGGATGCTCGAGTCGGGCTACGCCACCGCCGAGGACATCGACGCGGCGATGAAGGGCGGCTGCGGCTACCCGATGGGCCCGCTGACGCTGCTCGACACCGTCGGCCTCGACATCGCCCTCGCCGCGTCGGAGTCGCTGTACGCCGAGTTCGCCGAGCCGCACCTCGCCCCGCCCGCGCTGCTGCGCCGGATGGTCGACGCGGGTCGGCTGGGTCGCAAGACCGGACGCGGGTTCTACGACTACGCGAAGTGATGCGCTGTCCCGCAGGAGCGTGTGCTCCTGCGGGACCGACGTCACGCAGAGGTGAGATTCTCCGCCTCGGGCTTCGGGAAGAAACCGATCTCGATGTAGTGATCGAAGTAGCGGGCGATGGCCTTGGCGTCGACCGCGGGAAATTCGATCGGGTGCCCGCGGAACGGTTCGACAGGCGCGGCTTCCACCGCACTCAGTACCGTCGCCGGATTCGCCTGGGCGATCGCGGCCGCGTAGTTGCCGCTCAACGCGGACGCCCTGGCCAGGATCGGGTCGGCGTCCTGGCGTTCGGCCGCGGTGGACAGCTGCAGACCGAATTCCATCGGGTCGATGAAGTCGAAACGGTAACCGCGGCTGCGGATTTCCTCGTAGACGACCTGCAGCGGTACCTGCGCACCGGCTGCCCGGAAGATATTGCCGACGGCCCCGGCGTCGCGGGACCGGCGAACGATCCCCGCCGCGACATGATCGACCGGCGCCATCTCGATGCCGATCGCCCGCACATCGACAGCCACCCCGAGCACGAGCATGGCGCGCAACATCGTCCACCAGGCGTCCTCGGCCGGGGCGACGCCGGTGCGGGAATCGCCGGTGATCAGGCCGGGACGGTAGACGGCGATGGGAACGCCGCGCTCGATCGCGGTGTGCACGAGCTGCTCGGCGACCCACTTGGTCATCGCGTAACCGGGCAACCCGGCGGGCACACCGTTGTCCTGCGGGATCCCCGCCAGCACCGACAGCGTCGACACATAGTGGATCGGCTTGACCCGCGTGGTGGTGGCAAGGCGCAACACCTCGGTGGTGCCGCAGACATTGGCCGCCCGCATCCGCGCATACGGTTCGAGGTGGTTCACCAGCGCACCGTTGTGGTAGATCGCGTCCGCTCTGGCGGCGAGTTCGGCGAAGCGCAGGGGGTCCATGCCGAGGTTCGGTTGCGCTAGATCGCCTGGTACGCCGATGATTCGGCCGAGGTGGGGCGTCAGGTCGATGCGGTACTTCGCTGCCGTCGAGACGACGCGATCCACGGCGCCCTCGTCGTCGGTGGCACGGACCAAGCAGTAGACGGTCGCCGTGGTCTGTTCCAGGAGTTCGCGCAGGAGAAAGCTGCCGAGGAAACCGGTGGCGCCGGTGAGCAGCAGTGTGGCCGGTTCGCCGGTGCGCTGGGGCGCGCAACCGGTGAGGTCGATCGACGGGTCGAGGATCGCGTCGACGGCCGGGTCGGGGCCTGCGGCCGAGGCCGATGACTCATCGCGCACGGCCAGTGCCAGGTCGCTGACCAGCGGATAACTGAACAGCAGGCGCAGCGGCACCTCGATGCCCAACTGCTCGGCGAGCGCGGCGCGCACCCGGATCGCCGCGAGTGAGGTGCCGCCGAGGACGAAGAAGTCGTCGTCGCGGCCGACCCGCTCGAGGTCGAGCACCGTGGCGATCGCCGTGGCGACGATCTGCTCGTCGGCGGTGACGGGTGCCTGGTATTCGCGGATCTCCACGGCGGGCGCGGGCAGCGCCTTGCGGTCGAGCTTGCCGGTCGCGCCGAGCGGGAACTCTTCCAATGCGAGCAATCGGTGCGGGATCATGTACGGCGGCAACAGGGTTCGGATCGTCGCCAGCACCTCGGCGGTGTCCACGCCCGAGGGCGTCACGTAACCGACGAGCTGTTCGTGGTGCACCGCGACCGCCGCACCCGCGACCGCCGGGTGCGTGCGCAGCGCCGCCTCGATCTCACCGGGCTCGATGCGCAGGCCGTGCAGCTTGAGCTGAACATCGGTGCGGCCCAGGTAGGTCAGGTCACCGGTGGGGAGCCTGCGTACCAGATCGCCTGTGCGGTACATACGTTCGCCGACCGGGCCGTACGGGTCGGCGACGAATCGCTCCATCGTCTTGTCGGGGCTGCCGAGGTAGCCGCGGGCAAGTTGCGCACCGGCCAGGTACAGCTCGCCGGGCGTGCCGACGGGTACCGGCTGCAGGCGGGCATCGAGGACGTAGGCGCGAGAGTTCCAGTGCGGCAAGCCGATCGGAACGATGCCGTCGCCGATCTCGGTCACATCGGCGCCGGTGATGGACACCGTGGCCTCGGTCGGGCCGTACAGATTGTGCAAGCGGCCCGCGGTGACGGTGGTGAAGCGTTCGATGGTGGCGTTCGGCAGGGCTTCACCGCCGACCCAGACCGCGCGCAGCGAACGCAGGACGCCGGTCGGTGCGGCATCGAGCAGCATCTGCAGCACCGAAGGCACGATGGTGGTGCCGGTGACCCGGTGGCGCGCGATGAGTTCGGCCAGATAGGCCGGATCAGTGAGGCCCTGCGAGGCGGCGACGATCATGTGCGCGCCGGCGCGCAAGGGGGTGGCGAAACCGATCATCGAGGCGTCGAAGGTGAACGGAATCGACTGCAGGACAGTGTCGGACTCCCGCACCCCGTATTCGCCGACCATGAACGCCGCCTGGTTGACGATCGCCGAATGCGGCACGCCGACGCCCTTCGGCTTGCCCGTCGAGCCGGACGTGAAGATCACATACGCCAGGTCGAGCGTGCGCAGCGGACGGAGCCGGTCGGCGTCGGTCAGCCAGGTGTCCGAGAAGTCCGCGTCGGCGACCTCGTTCACCGAGATGACCGGCAGTCCGGGCGCCACGATCGCGTCGGCCGCGGTGGTCAGCAGGCAGACCGGTTGCGCGGCGGCGAGAATGTCGGCGCGGCGCTCGGCGGGCGAATCGGGATCGAGTGGCACATAGGCACCACCGGCCGCGAAGACCGCGTACATCGCGACGACGAGCTCGATCGACGGCCGAATCGCCACGCCCACAGTGCTTCCCGGACCGACACCGTCGGCGACGAGCAGGCGGGCCAGCCGGTTCACGCGGCGACCCAGCTCGCCGTAGCTCAGCGTCACCTCGCCGAAGGTGACCGCGGGCGCGTCCGGACGGTGCTGGGCGCGGGCCTGGAATTCGTCGAGCAGCGTCGGCTCCGGGACCAGGCGCAGCTCACCCTGCGGCTCGGTCAGCTCGGCCGCGGTCAGCAACGGCAGGTCGCCGACGGGCCGGTGCGGTGCGGCGACGGCCGCGGACAAGAGTCCGGCCAG
Organism: Nocardia sp. A7; assembly: GCF_046549215.1. Classification (NCBI taxonomy): domain Bacteria; kingdom Bacillati; phylum Actinomycetota; class Actinomycetes; order Mycobacteriales; family Nocardiaceae; genus Nocardia; species Nocardia sp. A7. Next base: position 570,661 of record NZ_JAJPWE010000001.1, read on the forward strand.
GCGCGCACCGAGCGTCTCCATCGTCGACGCGTCGAACAAGTCGGTGGCATAGCGCCAGGAGCAGCGCAGTCCGGCGGGCCCGTCGCTGTCCTCGAGCGGAACGACGGTGAGCTGCAGGTCGACCGGCGCGGCCTCCTCGCCCAGATCCACCGCCGACACCGTCAACTCGGGCAGTTCCAGGCGGGTGGCACCGAAGTTCTGGAACGACAACGCCACCTGGTACAGCGGGTGGTGGGCCTGGGTGCGCGGCGGATCCAGTTCGGCGACAAGACGTTCGAACGGCACATCGGCGTGGGCGAACGCGGCCAGGTCGATATCGCGAACCCGACCCAGCAGGGCCGCGAAGGATTCGGCGGCATCGATACGGGTGCGCAACACGACGGTGTTGACGAACATGCCGACGAGATCGTCGAGCTCGGGTTCACCACGGCCCGCCACCGGTGCGCCGACGGTGACATCATCGGTGCCCGCGACTCGGGCCAACAGCACCGACAGCGCGGCCCGTACCACCATGAACAGCGAGGCATTGTGTTCGCGCGCAAGGGTTTCCAGCGCCTGATGCACCTGCGCGGAGACCGCGAAATCCTGTGCGGCGCCACGAGTGCCCGCCACCGGCGGACGCGGCCGGTCGGTGGGCAGCTCGAGCAGAGCGGGAGCACCGGCGAGCTCGGTGCGCCAGAACCCGAGCTGGGCGGCCAGCAGCGAGTCGGAATCGTCTGCCGCGCCGAGCATTTCCAGCTGCCAGAGCGTGTAGTCCGCGTACTGCACGGGCAGCGGTGCCCAATCCGGCGCCGCACCGGTGGCACGGGCGGCATAGGCGGTCATCAGGTCGCGGGTCAGCGGTCCGAGCGAGAAACCGTCGGTGGCGATGTGGTGCACGACCACCGCCAGCACGTGCTCGGTCGCGGAAAGCTGGAACATGGCCGCGCGCAAGGGAACTCGCCTGCACACATCGAACCCGCCGAAGGTCAGCCGGGCCAGTTCGCCCGGCAGATCGGACTCCGCGATCGGGTCGACCGCCACGTCGAGACCGGCCTGCTCCACCGGCAGCACCTGCTGGAAGCCCGCACCCTCGTGCTCGGGGTACACCGTGCGCAGCACCTCGTGTCGTTCGAGGACATCGTCGAGGGCGGCGGTGAGCGCCGCGGTGTCGAGCGGGCCGGACAGGCGCAGCGCGACCGGGATGTTGTAGGCACTGGAGTCGGGATCCAGCCGCGCCATGAACCACATGCGCTGCTGCGCGAGCGACAGCGGTACGTGCGCACCACGTTCGCGCCGGGTCAGCGGCACCCGCACCGACGCGTCACCGATCAGCGCGTCGAGGGCGGTCGCCAACTCGGCCACTGTGCCGTGTTCGAAAACGGTGCGAGCGGGCACCCGCACACCCACCGCCGCACCGAGGCGGCCCGCGAGCTGGGTGGCGAGCAGGGAATTGCCGCCGAGCGCGAAGAAGTCGTCGCCGCGCCCGATCGGATCCGTGCTGAGCAACTCCGCGAAGACGGCAGCGACCGTCTCCTCGGTCCCGGTGCGCGGCGCCTCGAACTCGCGCGCCGCCATCTCGGGGGCGGGCAGGGCCCGGTGGTCGAGCTTGCCGACCGGCGTCAACGGCACCTCGTCGAGCACGACGATCGCGGCGGGCACCGCGTGCTGGGGCAGGTGCTGCTCGGCCTGCCTGGTCAATGCGGCCGTGTCGATGGTCGTCCCAGCGGCCGCGACGACGTAGGAAACGAGCGCACTCTCGCCGCTGGGCAGCGTGCGGATGAGGGTCGCGGAGAAGCGCACCGTGTCATCGGCCGCGAACAGCGCGTCGATTTCGCCGAGTTCGATGCGGAAGCCACGCAGTTTCACCTGCGCGTCGGTGCGACCGAGGAACTTCAGGCCGACCCCACCTGGCACCGGAACCCACTGCACCAGGTCACCGGTGCGATAGAGCCGCCCGCGCCCGAGCGGGTCGGCGACGAACCGGCTCGCGGTGAGCCCGGCCCGATCGTGATAGCCGCGGGCCAGACCGTCGCCGCGAAGATAGAGCTCGCCGGGCACCCGATCCGGGACCGGGTGCAGCCGGGCATCGAGAACCAACGCCGTCATCCCGGGGATCGTGTCGCCCATGGTGATCACGTCGTCGGCCGTCAGCCGCTCACTCATCGCACAGACGATCGTGGTCTCGGTCGGCCCGTACACATTGAAGAACGCGCGCCCCGGTGCCCACCTGGCGATCAGCTCGGGCGGATAGGCCTCGCCACCGACTGCGAGCGCGGTGAGTTCCGGCAGCGCTGCCGCGTCGAGACCGGCCAGGGCCGCGGGGGTGATGAAGGCATGGGTCACCCGTTCGGCACGCAGCAGGTCGGTCAGTTCGTCGCCGCCGTACACCTCGGGCGGCGCGATCACCATCGTCGCGCTCGCCCCGACGGCCAGGAGCAACTCCAGCATGCTGGCGTCGAAGCTGGGTGAGGCGAAGTGCAGCGTGCGCGAATCGGCGGTGATACCGAAGCGGCGGACCTGCTCGGCGCACAGCCCGGCCAGGCCGGTGTGCGTCACCGCGACGCCCTTGGGGACGCCGGTCGAGCCGGAGGTGTAGATGATGTAGGCGAGATCGTCCGGGGAGAGCCTGCGCAGACGTTCGCCCGCGCTCACCGGGGCATCCGACGCGGCGGCGAGCTCGTCGCGGAATTCGTCGGAATCGAGGGACAACCATTGGATGCCCCTGTCCAGCCGCGCCGCGTCCGCGGCCTTGGCCAGCCCGAACCCGGCACCGGAGTCGGCGAGCATATGGGCTACCCGTTCGGCCGGGTAGCGCGGGTCAACGGGCACGAAGGTGGCACCGGTCTTGGCCGCCGCCCAGACCGCGACCACGGACTCGATCGAGCGGGTCAGCGCGAGCACGAAGCGGTCACCGGGACCGAGGCCGCGCGCGATCAGGACCCTGGCCAGGCGCGAGGACCACTGGTCGAGTTCGGTGTAGGTGAGTGTCTGTCCGTCGAAACGCAGCGCGGGCACCTCGGGGGCACGCTCGACGGCGGCCAGCAGCAGCCGAGGCAGCGTGGACGACACGGGTGCGCGGCGGATTCCGCGCGCGGTGCGTCTACGGACGCCAGAAGCTTGCTCAGTCACCGGAAAGGCTTCCCTTCACCATGGATCACCCTTGCGATCGCACATCTCGAACGTCGCTTGGACTCTCGGCTACACGGGGGTATCGGAAAAATCCTGCGTGACGGTACCGCAAATATCTCATCAATTTTGATGGAGTGGCAATTCAGTCGTTTCAACTCACAGTCAAAAGGGTAACGGCGACCGGCCAGTATGGTACACAGCCCACCGGCAGGTCATGGGCAGAGCGAACAGCCTACGAGCGAACGTGAGTTTTCAGATTCGCCCGATACGTCACCTTCGACGCCCGACTGCGCACCCGTGACGATTCACCCGGCGCGACACCGACGAAACCGGAGACCGCGAACACGGCCTCCGGTTTCGTCGGTGTCGCCAGAGAGAACGGTTACCGGGCAGTAGCCCTCGCCGGTCGGCGAACCTGCTCCTGCTCGCCCATCGAGGGGTCCTGCACGCGGGTATTGCCCGCTTCGATCCACTGGATGTCGGCCACGCCGTGGCGGGAGCGGTCGGTCCCACGCACCGCCGACTCGCAGCGCCGGGCCAGATCCCGACGATCAAGTCCGGGATGTTCGAGCGGCTCGAGCACGATCTCGGCGATCATGCCCTTACTGCGCAGCACCCGCTTCGCGGAATCGGCGAACGTGTCGGTGCCGACGAAACCCGGTACGGTGCACGGCATTCCGTCGCTGTCCAGGTAACGCAGCCGCACCGGCTGGACCGGGGTGGTGGTGTCGACGGCGGCCTGGAACATGGCGGGCCGCATCGAGCCGTAGGCCCGGCCGCACCAGGTGGTGCCCTCGGGGAAGACCACGATGCGGTTACCGGCGGACAGGCGATCGGCCACCTGCGCCACCACACCGGGCAGTTCACGCAGTCGCGCCCGCTCGATCGGGATGACGCGGGTGAGCTTGGCCAGTTTGCCCAGCAGCGGCCATTCGACCATGTCGGCACGGGCGACGAAGCTGACCGGCTGCACCGCGGCCAGCGTCACCACATCCGCCCAGCCGATGTGCCCGGCCACGATCATCACCGCGGTCCCGGTGTCGGCGAAGCCCTCGGACGAGGCCTGCTCGGGCGAGCGGTTGTCGATGATGCGCAACCGCATCCCGAGGCAACTCAGTGCCGCCCTGGCGTAGCGGCGCTGCACCTGTTCGCGGCGCGACTTCGGGGTGGCCATGGTCAATACCGGGAAGCTGAGCACCAGCCCGGCGATACCGGCCAGGCGGGCGAACATCCTGGCGGTGCCGACCTCGTCGATCGGCTCGATACAGCCGGACCCACAGGGGCTCGACGGCATCCACGAATGAGAGTGCGTTGCGAGCGGCGCGTCGAACACCATGGACTTACTTCCCGTCGAAATTGGCGGCCGCACTCTGCAGCCGCTCCAGGTACCGGGTGTTGATGGTTTCCATGCCGAGCAGCGCGACGAAGTCGGCGACGGCGAAATCGGGGTCGTGTGCCGGTTCGCCGCAGATCTCGGCGCCCAAGCGCAGGTAGCCGCGCAGCAGCGGCGGCATCTTGGGACGACTCGGCGGGGTCATCTGGTCCAGGGACAACCCGTCGACGACGACCGGGTTGTAGGGGTGCACGCGACGCTCGGGGTCACAGGCGTGACGGCCCAGCAACTGATCGCGCACGCCGCGCACGTTCACCCCGGCCGGATCGGTGGGCGAATCCTGCATCGGCACCGACACGCAGCCCATCACCCAGTCGTAGCCGGTGAGCTGGATGTAGTGCAGGATGCCCGCCCACATGAGGGTGAGCACCGAGCCGTTGCGGTGATCGGGCACCACGCAGGCCCGGCCCATCTCGACGATCCGGTGGCCCGTGGGATCGAGCTGGGTCAGATCGAACTCGGTGGCGGTGTAGTAGCCGCCCGCCGCGTCGACCTTGTCCGGCGGCAGCATGCGGTAGCAGCCGACGAACTGTTCGGAGAACTCGTCTCGAACCAGCAGGTGGTCGCAGTGCTCGTCGAACTTGTCGGCATCGAGGCCGGCGCTGTTGGCCGGCATCTGGAACCCTGGTTCGGAGGCGAACACCTGGTAGCGCAGTCGCTGCGCGGCTTCCCGGTGCTCGGCGTCAGACGCGACGATCAAGGAGTACCGAGATTTCCCCACCCCGGAGTCCGGCGCCGGGGCGGTCAACACGGACGAAATGTTCATACTGCTGATGAAGCCAGTCCGAGCTGGCATCGGAACGACACCTCAGTGTCGTGTCGATGCCAGCTCGGTGAACGAGATGGGGGTCACACCGGGCGTTTACCGACCCGCTGCCCATCGTTCGCCCACCTGCGGTTTTCTAGCCGACCGCGATCGATTTCGACGCTGAACCCGGTACGCGATCGTGCAATTCGGGGGTCGCGGGACGACAATGGCCCGCCGATTCCTCGACGGGCCGCTTCGTGGGCTGGATCAGGCGTTCACCCGTTCCTTGTCGGTCACCGCGGCGTTGTCATCCGTGCGATCGGCCTTCGCGGCCTCAGTTTCCACGCGATCGGCCTTCACGCGATCGGCCTTCCGACGATCGGGCTCCGCGCGCTCGGCTTCGTCGAAGCCGGGGCGCGCGGTCCCGATGAACGCGACCAGCCACCCCGCCACCGCTGCGAAGCGATTGCGGAAGCCGACCAGGTACATCAGGTGCACGGCCAACCACATCGCCCAGGCGATGGTGCCCTTGAACGTGATCCGCTCATTGAGCTTCACCACCGCGCTGAAGCGGCTGATCACGGCCATGCTGCCCTTGTCCCAGTAGACGAACGGCGTGCCCGCGTCCTTCTTGCGACGGATGATGTCGGCGGCGTGGCGGCCCTCCTGCATGGCGACCGGCGACTGGCCGGGGTAACCGTTGAGCGAGGTCATGTCGCCGATGGCGTAGATGTCGGCGTGCCCGCCGACGGTCAGGTCGGGGTTGATCAGGATGCGGCCCGCGCGGTCGGTCTCGGCGCCGGTGGCATCGGCGAGCAGGGTCGCGAAGCCGCCGACCTGCACGCCCGCCGACCACACCACGGTCTCGGCGGCGATCCGGCGCTCCATGCCCTCCTTGTCCTTGACCGTCACCTTGCCCTCGTCGATATCGGTGACGAAGGTGCCGAGCAGCACCTCGACACCGCTGTCGGTGAGCGAGCGCTTCGCGTATTCCGAGAGCCCGCCACCGAAGGGCGGCAGCACCTCGCCCGCACCCTCGACCAGGGTCACTGAAACCTGCTGGTGGAAGTGCCTTTTCGCGAGTTCCTTGATCTGACCGGCCACCTCGACGCCGGTCGCGCCCGCGCCGACCACCACGAAGCTGAGCAGCCGGTGCCTGGTCACCTCGTCGGCGTTCTCGGCCAGGGCGAACACGTGGGCGATCTGGTCGCGCAGGCGCTGGGCGTCATCGATGGTCTTGAGCGAGAAGGTCTTCTCGGCGAAGTCGTCGCGGCCGAAGTAGCTCTGGCTGGCGCCGGTGGCGGCGATCAGCGAGGCGTAGGCGATCTGCCGCGGGCCGTCGGCGGTCTCGTAGGTGAGGACCGCGTTGTCGGCGTCGATGCCGGTGACCTTGCCGAGGCGGACGTCGATCTCGGGGTGGCGGCGCAGTACGTTCTTGATCGGCGGCGCGATCTCCTCTGGCGCGAGCACGCCGGTCGCCACCTGGTACAGCAGCGGCTGGAACAGGTGTTCGGGCGTGCTCGAGATCAGCACGACACCGACTCGTGACTTGGCCAGTTGCTTGGCGGCGGCCAGGCCTCCAAAGCCCGAGCCGACGATGACGACGTCTGTGTGTTCCATGATCGCTCGCTCCAAGATCGCGTTCTAGATCGGTAATTAACCCTTTCCTATGAGTAAACGCGATGCGGAACGTAGATGTTTCCACTGCCTGGGCGCATAATGAAGATGACTCTTATCTGTATAACTAATCAATGGGAGGTACCTGGTGGAACTTCGACAGTTGGCCTACTTCGTGGCCGTCTGCGAGGAGCTCAGTTTCAGTCGCGCGGCCAACCGCTGCTTCATCTCCCAGTCCGCGATCAGCCATCAGATCGCGAGACTCGAACGTGACCTCGGCGCGCAACTGTTCGAGCGCACCACCCGCGCCGTCGTCCCCACCGACGCGACCTCGCGCCTGCTGCCACTGGCCAAGCAGATGCTGAGCCTGGAATCGGCGATCCGCGCCGCCGTTCGCACCACCGGACCGCGCATTCGCCTGGCCGCCAACATGTCCTTCGCGGCACCGTCCCTGTCGGCGATCGCCACCGCACGGGCCGCCCACCCCGACGCTCAGATCGAGTACGTGATCAAACCGTTCCGTCAGCGGATCACCGCGGTGGCCGACGGCGACTGCGATCTGGCGCTGATCCGTGGCAGCGTCGACCAGCCCGGTCTCGCGGTGGAGCAACTGTGGGTCGAGGACCTGGTGATCGCGATCTCGAGCAGTCATCCACTGGCCGGCCGCGGCGAGGTGACCCTCGCCGACCTGAGCCCCTACCCCCTGCTGCTCCCGCCCGAACAAGAACAAGTGTTGTTGCACACACTGATCCGCTCAGCCTTCGCCGACCTCCCCACCGGCCCCACCTTCGGCCCCCCGATCCCCCCCGACCACACTGCCACGATGGAACTGCTCAACCGCCCCGAATCCTGGACGATCCTCTACGAAGGCCCCACCAAGGGCCTACTCACCCTCGACCTCACCGACCACCGCCTACGCATCCCGGTCTCGGCCGTCCTGCGCGAGGACGCCCGCGAGAATCCGATCGTGCAAACCCTGCTCGACGCCCTACACCAACGATAACGGGTGGTACCCTATATGGTGTGATCAAGACGACCGTGTACCTCCCTGAGGAAATCGAGGTCCGGCTCGACGCCGAAGCAGCCGCGACCGGGGTGAGCAAGGCGGAACTCATTCGACGGGGGATCGCCATGCTGCTCGACGCGTCCGAGAGGCCGAAACTCGATGGGCCGCTGCCGGTCTTCGACAGTGGACAGTCGCGCACTGCCGAGGAGATGAACGACGCCGTCTACGACCACATCAAGTCGCGGTCGTCGCGGCGATGATCGTCGTTGCCGATACCTCTGCACTGTTCGCTGCCTTCGACAAGGGCCAGGCCGAGCACGCGCAGTCGGTTCAGGTGATGGAGTCCGAGACCTTGCTGATTTCACCCCTGGTACTCACCGAACTCGACCATCTGGTGCATCGCGACCTCGGCTTCGACGCCGCGATGCAGGTCACCGATGCTTTGATGCGACGGCTGATCGATGGCAGGTACAAGCTCGCGGAACTCAAACACGTCGATCTCGATGCGGCGCAGTCGGTTCGAGCGAAGTACGAGGCTCTGCGGCTCGATCTGGCTGATGCAGTCGGCGTCGCTCTCGCGGACAAGTACCGCACCAACAGCATTTTCACGCTCGACCAGCGAGACTTTCGGGCGATCGAGCCTTTGACGCCCGGCATGCGCTCCTTCCGCATCCTCCCCGCCGACCTCTGACGGTCGACTCGGTCCCCGGTCGTACACTCCGACGATCCCCAGATGATCCAGCTGGGCAACAACATCCGCCTCCCGCTGGAACGGCCGCCGCAATCGCTGATCGGCTAGCTGCCGAGTACGGCCACGGTCAAGGGCGAGCGGGCAGATTCAGCGGTGCGCCGAGGAGTGCGTGAGCCACGGCGGTATGCAGCGTGAGCATGTCGTGGTCCTCGTCCTCGATCGCCCACGCCATCTCTTCCACAGCTCGGACCAGGGCCCAGCCACGGGCACGATCGGGGTCGACAGCCAGTGCTGCGGCGGTGGTGGCGACGACGGTGTTCGCGTGGTCCCGCGTCGGATTCGACTGGATCTGGATCATCAGCAGGAAGCCCGCGTCGAAGGCTGCCTCCCCGAGGCAGGGTTTGGGGTCGATCAGCAGCCATGGTTCACGTTCGGAGGCAACGATATTGCCGAGATGGGTGTCGCGGTTGACGATCAGCAGGGGGCCGTCGGGCTCTGCCAGTTCGGTGCACCAGTGGTCGACATGATCGCGCAACTGGTCCGAAAGCAGTTCGACCAATGCGGAATTCGGCTCATCGAGCCGTCCGCGAAGACCCGTGACAACCTCAGTGGCGAGGGGAAACGGCGGAAAGCCCACCGGGACAGCGCCCGCGGGCCGACGCAGTCTTCGATACAGTCCACACGCGAACGCGACCTTCGCGGCGTTCTCCGGTCGCCCCTCGAGACTCGGAAACCCCGGCTGGTTCAGCAATTCCGTTCCAGGACGCGCCCGTTCGAGCAACAGCGCACCACTGTCCGGGTCGAAGTCGAGCAACTGGACAGCCCCGTCACCGGCGTAGACGTGCAGCGCGGAGGCCTCGGCGCGATTCTCCTCGTCCACCATCGGCACCTTCAGCACGGCCCACGACCGATCCGCACGCTGCGCGGCCGCCACATAGGCATGAGTGCCACCCCGAAACGGCGTGGACAATTCCGACAGCCCCCAGCGCGTCGCCAAATCCGCCACCACGCCGGGCAATCCATCGATCCACCGCGCACCGGCCTGTCCGAACACGGTCCGAACCGTCTCCTCGACCTCGACCGGCAACACCACGCGTCCCAACGACATCAACCCAGCCTGCCGACACCGACCGTGCGGGTCAAACGTCGCGGCAACACCATCAGAAGGTCGGCCGACGGGATCTCGATCGAGGCACGAACACCGACGGCCCGCGAAGCCTGTCCGCGCGTGCGCGGGAACAGGTTTCGCGGGCCGAGGTCAACTCAACCGAAGGTTGTCAGCCCTTGTGGGACTTGACGGCCTCGGTCAGCTGCGGGGAGACGTTGAACAGGTCGCCCACGATGCCGTAGTCGGCGATCTCGAAGATGGGTGCTTCCTCGTCCTTGTTGACAGCGACGATGGTCTTCGAGGTCTGCATGCCTGCGCGGTGCTGGATGGCGCCGGAGATGCCGAGGGCGATGTAGAGCTGGGGCGAGACGGTCTTGCCGGTCTGGCCCACCTGGAACTGGCCCGGGTAGTAGCCCGAGTCGACGGCGGCACGCGAGGCGCCGACAGCGGCACCCAGCGAGTCGGCCAGCGCCTCGACGACCGCGAAGTTGTCGGCGGAACCGACACCGCGACCACCGGAGACAACGATGCTCGCCTCGGCGAGGTCGGGGCGGTCGCCACCGACGATCGGGTCACGCGAGATGACCTTCACGACGCCGTCTTCCTGCGCCGGAACCTCGACCACGACCTGCTCGCCCGCGCCGGCCTGCGGAGCGGACTCGATGGCACCCGGACGGATCGAGATCACCGGCACGTCGCCGGTGGCCTTGGCCTCGACGGTGAACGCGCCACCGAAGATGGAGTGCACGGCCGAGCCGTCGGCGTTGACGCCGATGACGTCGACGAGCAGACCGGAGCCGATGCGCGCGGCAAGGCGGCCCGACACCTCCTTGCCCTCGGCGGAGGCGGCGACCAGCACGGCGGCGGGCGCGGCGGAATCGACCAGGCCGGCCAGGACGTCGACCTTCGGGGTGACCAGGAAGCCCTCGATGTCGTCGGACTCGGCGACATAGATCTTCTCGGCGCCACCGGCGGCCAGCGCGGCGGCCAGCTTGTCGGCGGTACCGGCGGGGCCGGTCACGACGGCGGCGGGCTCGCCCAGCGCACGGGCGGCGGTGAGCAGTTCGGTGCTGACCTTCTTCACGGCACCGTCGGCGTGCTCGATGAGCACAAGTACTTCAGCCATTAGTTCTTTCTCCTTACAAGTCTCGGACGGCGCCGGATCAGATGATCTTCTGACCGATGAGGTAGGACGCGATCTGGTTGCCGCCCTCGCCCTCGTCCGCGATCTTCTCGCCCGCGGTGCGAGCCGGCTTCGGGGTGGAACCGGTGACCTGGGTGCCCGCGTTGGCGACACCGACGGTCTCCGGGTCGACGCCAAGGTCGGCCAGGGTGAAGACCAGGACTTCCTTCTTCTTCGCGGCCATGATGCCCTTGAAGGAGGGGAAGCGGGGCTCGTTGATCTTCTCGGTGACCGAGACGATCGCGGGCAGGGACGCCTCGAGCTTGAAGACACCCTCGTCGGTCTCGCGCTCGCCGGTGATCTTGTCGCCGTCGACGGTGAGCTTGCGCAGGTGCGTCAGCTGCGGGATGCCGATGTACTCCGCGATGATCGCGGGCACGGCACCTGCGCGGCCGTCGGTGGCCTCGTTACCGGCGATGACCAGCTCGACGCCCTCGACCTGGCCGAGAGCGGCGGCCAGCACGTAGGCGGTCTGCACGGCGTCGGAGCCGTGGATGGCCGGGTCGTTGATGTGGATGGCCTTGTCGGCGCCCATGGACAGCGCCTTGCGGATGGCCTCGTTGGCGCGGTCGGGACCGGCGGCCAGCACAGTGACCTCACCGCCCTGGGCCTCCTTGATCAACAGCGCTTCCTCGACGGCGCGCTCGTTGATCTCGTCGAGGACCGCGTCGGCGGCTTCGCGATCGAGGGTGTAGTCACCATCGGTCAGCTTGCGCTCGGACCAGGTGTCGGGGACCTGCTTGATGAGTACGACGATGTTCGGCATCGGTCTTCGTCGACCTCCTTCTGGGGACACGTGAGTGGTGGGGCCGCACGAGCTCAGCCGTACGTCCGTGTGAGATATCTAGCTCAGATCGGAACACTACCCTACGCTAAGTTACCCGTGGGTAACCTATCCGCGCAAGAGGTCCCTGACTCCTGCGTGAACCGGCGGTACCAGTAACCTCGGACCAATGAGCGAGGCTGTGATCCCTGCCGCACCCGCGGCCGCCACACATGAACCACTGCCGTTGACCGGCGAGCGGACGGTGCCCGGCATCGCCGAGGAGAACTACTGGTTCCGTCGGCACGAGATCGCCTATGCCCGCCTGCTCGACCGCTGCACCGACAAGATCGTGCTCGAGGCCGGCTCGGGCGAGGGCTACGGCGCCGACATGATCGCGGGCGTGGCGGCACGCGTCACCGGTCTGGACTACGACGAGAGCGCTGTCGCGCATGTTCGCGCGCGCTACCCGCGCGTGGAGATGATCCAGGGCAACCTCGCCGCCCTGCCCCTCGAGGACGAGTCCGTCGACGTCGTCGTGAATTTCCAAGTCATCGAACACCTTTGGGACCAGGGACAGTTCCTGCGCGAATGCCTGCGGGTGCTCCGCCCCGGCGGCGTGCTGCTGATCAGCACCCCGAATCGGATCACCTTCTCCCCCGGACGCGACACCCCGCTCAACCCGTTCCACACCCGCGAACTCAACGCCGCCGAGCTGACCGAACTGCTGGTCGACGCCGGATTCACGGTCGCCGAGATGCTGGGCGTGCACCACGGCGCGAGCCTGCAAGCCCTCGACGCCAAGCACGGTGGGTCGTTCATCGACGCCCAGATCGAGCGCGCACTGGCCGGTGAGCCATGGCCCGCCGACCTCACCGCCGACGTCGCCGCCGTCACCATCGACGATTTCGACCTGCGTGCGGGCGATATCGACGCGAGCCTGGACCTGGTCGCGATCGCCGAGAAGGCGACGCGTTGAACGATTCCCGCTCCGCCGTGCCGGGCCAGTTCACGCTGGTCCTGCACTCCCACCTGCCCTGGCTCGCCCATCACGGGCGCTGGCCGGTCGGCGAGGAATGGCTCTACCAGTCCTGGGCCGCGTCGTATCTGCCCCTGGTCAAGGTGCTGAAAAACCTTGCCGCCGAAGGGCGTTCGCACCTGCTAAGCCTCGGCATCACGCCCGTGCTCGCCGCGCAGCTCGACGATCCGCACTGCCTCGCGGGCATGCACCACTGGCTGGGTAACTGGCAGTTGCGCGCCGACGAGGCGTCGATGTCGGGCAATGTGGCGCTCGGTCGTCACGAACATCGGCTCGCCGCGACGGCGCTGGCCGATTTCGAACAGAACTGGCAGCACGGCGGTTCGCCGGTATGGCGTTCGCTGATCGATGCCGAAGCGATCGAACTGCTCGGCGGACCCCTGGCCCACCCCTTCCAGCCGCTGCTCGACGCGCGCCTTCGCCAGTTCCAGCTCACCGAGGGCCTGGCCGACGCGCGACTGCGCTGGGGCACCACACCGACCGGCATCTGGGCACCCGAATGCGGCTACACCCCCGGCATGGAAACGGGGTACGACGCCGCGGGCATCACCCACTTCATGGTCGACGGTCCGTCGCTGCGCGGTGACACCTCGCTCGGCAGGCCGGTACGCGATTCCGACGTGGTCGCCTTCGGGCGCGACCTGGCCGTGAGTTACCGGGTCTGGTCGCCGAAACAGGGCTACCCCGGCCAGAGCGCCTACCGCGACTTCCACCATTACGACCACGCGACCGGTCTCAAGCCCTCGCGCGTCACCGGTAAGACGGTCGACGGTCCTGACAAGGCCCCTTACGATCCGGATCTGGCGGCCGAAGCGGTCACCCGCGACGTCGCCGACTTCGTCGAGACCGTCCGCGCCCGGCTGATCGAGGAGTCCGCCCGGATCGGCAGGCCCGCCCTCGTGGTGGCCGCGTTCGACACCGAACTGTTCGGGCACTGGTGGCACGAGGGGCCGCAGTGGCTCGAGCAGGTGCTGCGCGCGCTGCCCGAAGCGGGCGTGAATGTCGGCACCCTCGCCGATGCCCGCGACAAGGGCTACGTCGGCGAACCTGTGCAGCTCAACGACTCCTCGTGGGGTTCGGGCAAGGACTGGCGGGTGTGGGCAGGCGACCAGGTCGCCGACCTCGTCGAGCTCAATGCCGACATCGTTCGCCTGGCGCTGGACACCCTCGACAAGGTGCGCCGCGAGGGTTCCCTGCGCGATCCGGTCGCCGATCAGTTGCTGCGCGAGGCGATTCTCACCGTGTCCAGCGACTGGGCGTTCATGGTCAGCAAGGACTCCGCCGCCGGATACGCCCGCGATCGCGCACACGAACACGCGCACGCGGTCCGCGAACTCGCCGAGGCGATCGGCGCCGGACAGTTCGCCAAAGCGACCCGTCTCGCGGCAGGATGGGCGATGGCCGACGGATTCTTCCCTGGTCTGGACGCGCGGCGGTTGCCGACCGCCGTCCCGTCGGCCGCCGCTGAAGGATTCGTATGAAGATTTTGATGGTGTCGTGGGAGTACCCGCCGGTTGTGGTCGGTGGGCTCGGTCGGCATGTGCATCACCTGGCCGTCGAGCTGGCCGCGGCCGGTAACGAGGTCGTTGTGCTGGCCCGCCGGCCGACGGGAACCGATCCGGTCACCCACCCCACCTACTCCTACATCGCCGACGGTGTGCTCGTCGTCGCGGTGGCCGAGGACCCGCCGTGTTTCGACTTCGGCGAGGACATGCTCGCCTGGACGCTGGCCATGGGGCATGCGATGGTGCGTGCCGGGGTGGCACTCGGCAAGCCCGGCGTCGGCGAGGGCTGGATGCCCGATGTGGTGCACGCGCACGACTGGCTCGTCGCGCACCCGTCGATCGCGCTCGCGGAGTACTACGACGTGCCGCTCGTCTCGACGATCCACGCCACCGAGGCCGGGCGACACAGCGGCTGGGTATCGGGCCGGGTCAACAAGCAGGTCCACTCGGTGGAGTGGTGGCTGACCAATGAATCCGATCAGCTCATCACCTGCTCGACCTCCATGCAGGACGAGGTGGAACGGCTCTACGGACCCGAACTGGCCCCGATCACGGTGATCCGCAACGGCATCGACGTCGGGTCGTGGACCTTCCGTCCCCGCGCGCCACGCTCCGGCCCGCCGCGGCTGCTCTATGTCGGCCGCCTCGAATACGAGAAGGGCGTGCAGGACGCGATCGCCGCCCTGCCCCGCATCCGCCGCGCCCACCCCGGCACCACCCTCACCATCGCCGGTGTCGGCACCCAGTTCGAATGGCTGCGCGAGCGCGCCCGCGTGCACCGCGTCGCCCGCGCCGTCCACTTCGTCGGCAGCCTCGGCCACGACGAACTACTCGGCTGGCTGCACGGTGCCGACGCCATCGTCCTGCCGAGCCGCTACGAGCCCTTCGGCATCGTCGCCCTCGAAGCCGCCGCCGCAGGCGTGCCCCTGATCGCCTCCACCGCAGGCGGTTTGGGCGAAGCGGTCATCGACGGCGTCACCGGCGCGTCCTTCGCCCCCGCCGACATCGACGGCCTCGTAGACGCCACCCGCGCCGTCCTCGACGACCCGGCCACTGCCCAGTCCCGAGCCCACACCGCCCGAGACCGCCTCACCGCCGACTTCGCCTGGGACGTGGTAGCCGCCGAAACCGCCCAGGTCTACTCCACCGCCAAACGCCGAGTCCGCACCTCCCTCGGCCGCCCCGACATCGTGGAACGCCCACTGCCGGAACGAGATCCGAAGTAGATCCCTTTACCATTCACCTGACCACCCAAACGTGATCTGTGTAACAGCGTAGTGTCCGTCGCCGACAACCCTCGGCACCGTCACGGAATCGCGGTGCGCGGCAAGGGGGTCAGCGAGTGGGTCGGCTGCATCAGCCTTGCGACTGATCGCCGACCTCCGAAGGGTGAATCGCCACTGTGTCGTCTCCGCTGCTGTCCAAGGGTCAGAACATTCCGCTTCCCGAGGATGTCGACCGCGTCGACATCGTGATCGGCTGGCCGGAACCCGACATCGAGGTCGACGCTTCCGCACTACTACTCGGTGTCGACCGGCGGGTCGGATCCGATGCCGATTTCGTCTTCTACAACCAGACCGAATCATCGGACGGCTCAGTGCGTTTCCTCGGGACGAGCGCCACCGAGGAAGGCAAGCAGGCCAGGATTTCGATCGACCTGTCGGCCGTTCCCGCACACGTGCACACCATCGCGCTGGCGGGCAGCGTCGGGGAGGGTACCTTCGGGGCGCTGGGCAAACTCGCGTTCCACGTCATCGATCCCGCCGGGCACTCGCTGGCCGAATATCTCACCGCCGACGCGGACACGGAGTCGGCGTTCGTGTTCGGCGAGGTGTACCGACGTGACGGCGCATGGAAGGTTCGGGCCGTCGGGCAAGGGTGGGATTCAGGACTGTGCGGGCTCGCGACCGATTTCGGTGTCGCGGTCGAGAACGCCGAACCTGCGGCCGTGGAGACAGCGGAGCCGGAAGTCGTTGTCTCCGAAGCTCCGGCAGTGCAGGCACCGACTCGTGGCGTGGCGACCACCAGACGTGTGGTGCGCAAAACCAAACCGATCGAATTCCGGCAGGCCGAATCCGACGCCTGGCAGCCCGCTCGCTTGTTCTCGGTCATCGGGGTGGGTGCGGGTGAGGAGCAGGAGCGACGCACCACCTCCGCGCTCATCGCCACCATGCAGGCCGTACGCCCGTTCGCCCGCGCCATCTGTGCCCGGATGGGCGCGCCCGCAGGGGCTTTCGAGGGCTACTTCGAGGTGCAGTACGAATCCGGGGACACCAAGGTCATCCCGGACGCGGTGTTGAAGGTGAGTCGTGGCGCCAAGCAGTGGACCGGTCTGCTGGAAGTGAAGACCGGTAGCGGCAAGCTCCGGCGGGACCAATTGGAAAGCTACCTCGACGTCGCGCGGCGAAAGAAGTACGACGCGGTCGTCAGCCTGTCCAACGACATTCCCGCCGGTCCGGGTGAACTGCCCGTCCAAGTCGACCGCCGCAAGCTGACCAAGGTCGCACTGCGCCATCTGTCGTGGGCCGAAGTGGCCCACGAGGCGCGCATGCTCGCCACTCACGGTGGTATCGACGACGCACTGCAGGCCTGGATTCTCGCCGAGTTCCTGCGCTTCCTCGACCATCCCCGTTCGGGCGCAGCCGAATTCGTCGACATGGGTAGGCACTGGGTCACCATCCGCGATGCCGTCACCCAGGGGACGCTGCGGGCGGGCGACGCGAAAGCTCTGACAGTGGCCGACACGTGGGTCTCACTGTGCAGACATCTCGCGCTGCGGCTCACCGCCGAACTCGGCGTCGAGGTCAAGCATGTCCTCGCCCGCAAGTTCCACTCCGATCCGGCGGTGCGCGCCGCCGCCGTCGCCGAACGGCTGGCCACCGACGGTTCGTTCGAGGCCGTCCTGCGGATCCCCGACACCGCGGGCGACCTCATCGTCATCGCTGATGTGCGGACCAACAAGGTCCGCTGCCGCACCACCATCGCCGCACCAGACGAGGGCACCCAAGCCCGCCGCGTGTCATGGCTGACCAAGCAGCTCACGGATGCGCCAGACCGCGTCCAGGTCGAAGCTGTCTTCGCCGAACGTGGCAACGAGACGTGTGAATTCCTCGACACCGTCCGCACCACCCCCAAGTCGCTCATCGACGGTCGCACCAGTCCGATCGTCTCGTTCAGCCTGGAGCAGACCTTCCCTATGGGCAACAAGCGCTCTGGTACCGCGGCCAGCTTCATCGCCAGCGTCACCACGGCCACCGACGCCTTCTACGGCTCGGTGGTGCAACCGCTGCGCGAGTGGGTGCCCGCGGCACCGAAACAGGCCGACGGCACTCCGGAGCCGGTCGAGTAGTTCGGCTCAGGCCGGGTGGAGGCCGCCGCCGTGGTAGCGGGTGGCGGCGTTCCAGAGGAAGAAGCTGTCTATGCCCGCGTCTCGGGTGGCGTCGATCTGGGCTCGGAGTTCGGCGTCGCCGTAGGTGACGCCGAGGCTGAAGTCCTGGAGCCACGGGGCGATCTTCGCACCGGTGCCCGCGGTGGCCGCTCGGAAGTCCTGGAGTGAGCGGAAGATGATGTCGTAGGGCTGGGCGTTGGGGTTGGCTACGCCGTATTCGCCGGGGCCCCAATGCGATGGGTAGATCATCGGTGCGACGAAATCGACGCTGCGGGAGATGAGGGGGATGTCCTGGGCGATCTCGTCGGGGCGGGTGGAGGCGATTCCGTAGACCGCGGCGCTCAGGTGTGCGCCCGCGAGGTGCACGGGGTAGCGGCTCTCGGCGAGGAAGTCCGCGACCGCGGTGGCGGGTGTGGTGGTGAGTCCAGCGAAATTCATGCTGTTCAGGCTGCCGTCGGGGCGACGGACGTAGTCGTACATGATGCCGTCGAAGCCGAGCTGTGCGGCTTCCACCGCGAGAGCGATATTGTATTGGCGCACTTCAGGATTGGCGAAGTTGGTGAAGGCGACGGGGCCGTAGTGGCTGGAGTAGGGCTGCCCGGACGGATTCTGGACCACCCAATCGGGCCGACCATTGTGCCAGGCCCAGCTCGCGAGCGTCGGATCACGGAATGCGACGATACGGCCGACTACCTGCAGACCCATGTCGTGCAATTGCCGGAGAGCGGCCGGGGCATCGTAGATCCCCTCCGTGGCACCGGACTCGCGGGCCAGCGGCACCTGGGAGGCGTAACCGACCACGCCGTCCTCGTCTTTGATATCGAGCTGCACGGTATCGATACGGCCTTCGCGGGCAAGGTCGAGGACCGCTTCGCGCAGGCCGTCATGCGACCAGGCGTGCGCGGTGACGTGCACCGCGCGCATGCGCGGCAGCGTGCTCGTCGTGACCAGGGTGCTGTCCGCCTGATTGCCGTGCGCGTCCACGGCGACGACCTCGAACGCGGGGGCCCATCGCACCGAGAGCTCGAATGTCCCGTCCGCGGCGGGGACCACCGAATCCGGTCCGATGGACACCCGAACCGCGTCGACGGCGGTGCCGCGCACCACGACCGGCGCGCGATAGGAGCTCACGGGCTCGGGCGGTGTCATCCGCAGCGTCGGCGGCACGGTGTCCGCGGACGGCAACTCGGCGGATCTACTCAGCGCGAAGCCGGCCACCAGCGAGACGACCAGCGCCGCGAGGGCAACACAGATAACAGGGGCCATCCATCGCCGTCGATCGGCCGATCGGAGCTGCAATCCCAACGTCAACACCGCCTTCCAAAACCATTGACGCGCCAACTATTTCGCAGTTCCGACATGGTGTACTCAGTATCGATAGATCGACTGTAATCCGTCGCCGCCGCGTAATATCGCATTGATGATGGGCGGTTCGAACACAATGTTGTGGCTCGCGTCGGCGGCAGCGCTGGCGGCCGCACTCACGGCCTGTACCGCCGTGGACGACGAAGCGATTTCGGCACGTCCATCGGCCGCCCCCACGACGACAGCGAGACCGGCACCGCCGAATCCGGCCGAGATCGCCGCCAATGAACTGGGATTCGTCCCGGTCCTGATGTATCACCAGATCGCCCCGAACCCAGCAGGCGAATACGACCAGACCCCGGCTGAGTTCCGCGACGAACTGGAACGGCTGTACCGCGAGAACTATCGCCCGGTGACCGCCGCGCAATACATCTCCGGCGACCTCGACCTGCCTGCCGGTACCCACCCGGTGGTGCTCACCTTCGACGATTCCACCGGCAGCCAACTCAGTTTCACCGACTCCGGCGCGGTGGCCCCGGACAGTGCCGCGGGCATCCTCGCCGAGTTCGGCGCCCGCTACCCGGACTTCCGGCCGGTGGCCACCTTCTACGTCAACAACGAGCCCTTCGGCGGCGACCCGCGCGCGCTGCCATGGCTGATCGCCCACGGCCACGAAATAGGCGCGCATACCGCCGATCACGCGAATCTCGCGAGCCTGGACGCCGACAATGTGCAACGCGAACTGGTGCAGAACGTGCGCGCGGTGACCACGGCCGCGCCCGGTGCCACCGTGCGCACCATGGCGCTACCACTCGGTGTCTTTCCCCGCGATCACGCGCTGGCTTCGGCGGGCACCTGGGACGGCACCCCCTACCGCTTCGACGCCGTGATGCTGGTGGGCTCCAACCCCGCCCCGGCCCCGTACGGCGCGGTAGACCCCGGGGCGGTGCCGCGCATCCGATCGGGCCGGGGTGCGGTCCCGTTCGATTCGGCCTATTGGCTGGACTGGCTCGCCGCGAACCCGGACCAGCGCTACACCGCCGACGGCGACCCCGCGCGCATCTCCTTCACTCGGCAGCGCGCGACAGAACTCGACGCGCGCTGGCAGGACCGGGCGAACCCGTACTGACGTGAACCCGGTCAGGCGTCCGGCGTGAAGGCGAAGATCTCGCCGAGACGGGTGGCGACGACGACTTCCCCTTCGGGGCCGATCGAGGTACCGGTGGTGGTTCCGGTCGCAGCCGGGAGGGGATCGGAATCGATGGTGTTGCCGGTGGTGGTGTCGAAAGTGATGAGGTTCAGGCCCGCGCCGATGGCGGCGACGGTGTAGCCGATGTCGCCCGCGGTCTGGGCGGCCGAGCCGCGAAGTGCCAGATCCTTACGCTCCCAGACGATTTCGGCCTTGTCGTCGTTGTCGCGCAACGCCGCCAGATAGCCGTCGTCGCCCGCGGGGATGATCAGATCGCCTGCGACGGAGATGCCACCGCGGGGAGCCCACGGCAGGGGCTGAACCCAGCGGGTGGCGCCGTCGGCGGTGTCGAGAGCGATGAGGCGCTTGCTGTTGTCGCCGATGTAGACGGTGTCGCCGTCGGCGGAGAGGGCGGGGCTGGTCGCGCTGCCGCCGGTGAGGACCTCGGCGCTCCACTGCTGGGTCACGGTGCCGTCGGCGTAGCGCATCGCGCGCAGTGCGGCGGCCTGCTTGCCCGGCTCCCAGACGGTGACGAAGAAACGGCCGGTCGACGGGTCGACGGCGGTGGTGTTGGCGACGGCGCAACGCGGGCCGCCGGTCCCACAGTCATCGAGACCGTCGCCCGAGGCGGGGCGGGTGAGGCCGGGGTACTTCAGGAAGTCGGGTTCGCCGAGCAGCTGCACCGTCGGCACCACACGGCCGCCGGTCTGGCGGCTGAGCACGTCGACCTGACCGGACTGGGTCACCGTCAGCACGTTGCCGTCGCCGGTGAACTGGATCGCCACCGGAACGCCCGCGACGGGAGTGCGCCACCGCGGCTGACCGAGGTAGTTGAACGAATTCACCGCGCCGTCGTCACCGACATAGACATTGCTGACCCCGTCGAGCACGGTCGGCGCTTCGATCGTCGACGGTCCGAGCGGGTTGCAGAAGCGTTTGCGGCCGGTGAGCATCTGGAAGGAGAAAATCGCACAGTTACCAGTGCTCGTGGTGACGAACATCTGGCCGTCGGCGCCGATCGTCAACGGCTGGGCGATCGGGCCACCCACCGGACGTGACCAGCTCAGTGACACCGAGTCCGCACCCGACACCGGGCTACTGCTCGCGTTGCCGCCATCGTGATGCGTTGCGGGCCAGCCCTTTCCGGCACCGACCGTGATGTCGTCCACATCGGTGCCGCACCCGGCCAGCGCCACCACACCGGCGGCAGCGAGCGAGGCAACGACGCGAGTCCGAGTTCGCACCTGCTGATCTCCCTGTTTAATCGGGGTATGGCACGGTAAGTGTGCCCTGCGAAAGTACTCTGTGTACCCGATGACCGAATCCCCGGGGCAGGCCCGGCGGATCATGACGGGAGAGTAGTTCGTGACGAGCATGTGGGGCGCGCCGCTGAGCGCGCGCTGGCGTGGATCACGCCGCCGCGATCCGCAGCAGGCCCGATTCCTGACCAGGGATTCGCTGCGCTGGGTGCTCGCCAACCGCGCCTACACCCCCTGGTACCTGGTGCGGTACTACCGCCTGGCCAAGTTCCGCCTGGCCAACCCGCATATCGTGCTGCGCGGCATGGTGTTCCTCGGCCGCAATGTGGAGATCCACGCGACCCCGGACTTCGCGCGCATGGAGATCGGCCGCTGGGTGCACATCGGCGACGGCAACGCCCTTCGCTGCCACGAGGGCTCGCTGCGGATCGGCGACAAGGTGGTGTTCGGCAAGGACAACGTCGTCAACACCTACCTCGACATCGAAATCGGTGAGTCGACGCTGGTAGCCGACTGGTGCTACATCTGCGACTTCGACCATCGCATGGACGACATCAACATGCCGATCAAGGACCAGGGCATCGTGAAGAGCCCCGTGCGCATCGGCCCCGACACCTGGATCGCCGCCAAGGTCACCGTGCTGCGCGACACCAGGGTCGGCCGTGGGTGCGTGCTCGGTGCGCACGCCGTGGTGCGTGGGGATGTGCCCGACTACAGCATCGCGGTCGGCGCGCCCGCCAAGGTCGTGAAGAACCGCAAGGTCGCGTGGGATGCGAGCGCCGAGGAGCGCGAGGCGTACATGGCGGCGCTGGCCGATATCGAGCGGAAGAAGAACGCCGCGGCGCAGTCCTGAGGATCGACACGGTCGCGGGTTGCGACGGTTTCTGTCGGTGGGGGTCGGTACGGTCAGCGGCGTGGAGAGCTATGCGGCGCTGCTGCGCGGGATCATGCCGACCAACCCGAACATGCGCAACGAGAAGTTGCGCGCGGTGTTCGAGGGGCTCGGCTTCGAGAAGGTCGCCTCGGTGTTGACGAGCGGCAATGTCGTCTTTCGCACCGCTGACGACCCCGCCGACCTCGAAGCCCGCATCCAGCAGGCACTCAACGCCGAACTCGGCATCCCCGGCGGCACTATCATCCGCAGCCGTCCCGAACTGCGCGCACTCCTCGACCGCGACCCCTTCGAAGGCCTACCCCACGAACGCGGCTCCTACCTCACCGTCACATTCTTCAAGTCGAAGATGCGCGAAGCCGACACCAAGGCCTTCGACGACGACACACTCACCCGCGTCATCGGCTACGACCGCAAGGCTCGCGCCTTCCTCACCGTCGTCGACAACAGCACCGGCAAGACCCCCGACTTCATGGCCCGCCTGGAGAAGACCTACGGCAAGGACATCACCACCCGCACCTGGCTCACGGTGCAGCGGGTAATGAAGAAGATGGAAGCCTGAGCCAATACCTCAGTCGGCGAACGAGAGGCCACGCGCTGTCAGTTCCTCGCCGAGGATGCGGAGGGACTTGGGCCCGACGCCATGGATGGCGAGTAGTTCTTTCGCACTGACCTTCGTGAGGTGTGCGTAGGTGGTGCAGCCGTGCGAGGCGAGCTCGCGAGTCGCTACCTTGCCGATCCCACGGGGGAATTCCGTTTCGACTACCGCATCTGCCATGGCGCACACCTCTCGTGGTCTGTGCGGTCAGGCTAAGCGCGGGCACCGACAAGTGAGCTTCAGCGCCCGGCCGCGACCGCTCGGCAGAGGAAGACCACGCCCGCACGACCGATTCGGGTGATCACCAGGGTGTACGGGGTCGATCCGCGCTGCTTGAGTTTCTTGCGGAGGGCATCGGGGTCGATATCGACGCCGCGGATGAGGATTTCCAAGGAGCCGCAGTCACGCCGGGCGAGTTCCTGGCGGAGGGTTTTCTCGCGGAGTTCGAAGCGGCCTTCGACGCGAAAGCCACGCATGCCAGGGGGGACCGTGTCGCCGGTGAGGTAGGCGATCTGCGGGTCGAGTTGCCAGAGGCCGTGTTTCGCGGCGTAGTGGCGGACCAGGCCCGCGCGAACGACGGCGCCGTCGGGGTCGATGATCCAGTCGCCGGGTGCGCGATCGGGGATGTCGTCGGGGGCGGCATCGGTGAGAGTTGTTGTGCCGCCTCGGGAGTCGAGCACGGTGGCGCGACGGGTGACGCCGGGCTCGGTGAGGCCGGGTGACCAGAGGCAGGCTTCGCGCACGGCGCCGTCGAGGGAGACGACCTCCACTTCGCCGTCCCAGCCGAGGCGGTCGAAATCCAGGCCGGGGGCGGACTTCACAGCGATATCGCGGCCCGCGTAGGCGGCGAGCAGATCCGGCAGTGGGGGTTGGAGTTTCGCGGGATCGTAGGTACGGCGACCGTCAGCCCGACGAGCCGGATCGGCGATGATCACGGTGTCGCGAGTGGTCGGGACGAGGGCATCGGCCTTGGCCAACACGATGTTTCGACCAACGGCTCCGAGATTGTGGGCGGCCATGGCCAAGCGGACATCGTCGAGATCGCTGCCGACCACCGCCGGACAGACCGCCGCCAACTCGGACAGTTCCGCACCGATCGAACAGGTCACGTCGTGCACCGCGCGACCGGCCAACCGAGCGGCCCGATGCCTTGCCACCAGCGCGGGTGTGGCCTGCTGCAGCGAGTCGTCGGTGAACAACCACTCCCCCGCCGTTGGCAGCTTCACCACCGCCTTGCGCCGCAATCGCACGGTCTCGATCAGCGCGGGCGCCAAATCACCGTGCGAGCGACGCACCTGCTCGATATCGCGCAGGTGCGTCGCGGGGGTCAGCTCCAGCCGGTCGACCTCGGCGAGCGCGGCACGACCGGCCGCGCTGCCCAGATAGGCGACGTCGTCGCGGCCGAAGCGGTAGCCCACCTACTTCTTGGCCGCGTCCGGCTTCACGCCGGTGATCATCGCGTTGTAGAAGAACTCGCGCGGCACGACCTTGCGCAGCACGTTCTCGTCCAGCCAGCTCAGGCCAAGCCACGCGCGGTACTGCGCCAGGCGGTACGGCATGGTCAGCTTCTCGTCGGGGACTGCGGCCTCGAAGGTGCGCACCGGCCAGCCCCACAGGGCGGCGGCGAGTTCCTCGGTGGTGGCCTTCACGTCGACGGCACCCGCGGACTTCGCCATCTTCTCGAGATCGCTCGGGTCGAAGGTGTGCAGGTCGACGACGGCCTCGAGCGCGGCGGCACGCGAGGACTCGTCCAGCTCGGTCTGCGGGCGGCGCCAGCCGGCCAGGAACGGCAGCTTGGTGATCTCGGTGGTCACCTTCCAGGTGGCCTGGCCGAGGCGGCGGGCGTAGATGTTGCCGATGGTGGTCGGCTCGCCGGCGAAGACGAAGCGCCCGCCCGGCTTGAGCACGCGTAGGCACTCCTTGAGCGCCAGCTCCACGTCCGGGATGTGGTGCAGCACGGCGTGGCCGCAGACCAGATCGAAGGTGTCGTCGTCGTACGGGATGGTCTCGGCGTCGGCGACGCGACCGTCGACGTCCAGGCCGAGGTGCTCGGCGTTGCGCAGCGCGACCTTCACCATGCCGGGCGAGAGGTCGGTGACCGAACCGGACTTGGCGACTCCACCCTGCATCAGGTTGAGCAGGAAGAATCCCGTGCCACAGCCCAGCTCGAGCGCACGCTCGTACGGCAGCGGGGCAGGGCCGACGGCGAGGTCGAACCGGCCGCGGGCATACGCGATACAGCGCTCGTCGTAGGAGATCGACCACTTGTCGTCGTAGGTCTCCGCTTCCCAGTCGTGGTACAGGACCTGGGCGAGTTTGGTGTCTTTACGCGCTGCTTCGACCTGGGCCTCGGTGGCGTGGGGGTTCGGCGCCGGGTCGTCGGGATGGACCGTCATGCAGGCCAGCCTAATATGTGCGCCCTGGCACGCTGCTGCTGGGACGAGCGACGGCCCTTCGTTCACGCGGAACCGGCTCGCCGCGGACACACAGAACGGGCGTTAACTTCATGCGTGTCCGTCTCGCGCGGGCGCCGGTAACTCCCCAGCCACCTCACCCGGCGCGGCGCGAATTCGCACGCCTGGTACGCCGCCGCGGCTGCGGCCGAGAGCTCGGCGAGGCGACCCAGCTACCGCCCGGTAAAGGTGGCGGCGTTGGGGCCTTCCGCGGCGAAGGTTCGGGTGCCGGTGCGGGCGTCGTCGGTGTCGAACAGGGCCGACCATTCGGTGACGGCGGTCGAGTGGCCGTGCGGTCCGGATTCGAAGACCGCCTTGGCGGCGGCGAGGGCGCGGGGAGCGGCGGTGACGAACTGGGCGGCCCAGGCGCGGGCGGCGGTGAGGACATCGTCGGGCGCGACGACCTCATCGACCAGACCGAGCTTCGCGGCTTCCTCGGCGTCGACGAAACGACCGGTGTAGACGAGGTCCTTGGCCCGGCTCGCGCCGATCAGCAGCGAGAGCCGGCGGATACCGGAAAGCGGGATCAGGCCCGCTTTGATCTGCGGCAGACCGAGTTTCACGTTGTCGCCGACGATCCGATGGTCGGCGCCGAGCGCGAGTTCGAGGCCTGCGCCGAGGCAGTAGCCGGTGATCGCGGCGACCGTGGGCTGGGGAACCCGGGTGAGACAGCCGAGCGCGGCCTGCAGATCGGCGGCCATAGCGGCGGCCTGTCCGGCGTCGAGTGCGGCCAGCTCCGCCATCTCGTCGCCCGCGCTGAACACCCGTTCGTCGCCGTAGACGATCAACGCCGAGACTGCGGGATGGTCGGCCACCGTGGCCGCCGCGGCCGCCACCTCACGGGCCAGCTGGGCGTCGACGAGGTTCAGCGGCGGACGATCGATGCGCAGCAGCGCAACGCCACGGGTGGTCGGCTCGGCGGGCAGCTCGAGGGTCACGAATTCGGCCATGGCAGCAAACCTACCGGCCGCCGAAGGCACCCAACCGCGGCAGCTCGTCGAAATACCGTTCGTTGTCGGGGAAGTTCGACAACGGGCGCCCGCCCTCGCCCGGCGCGTACTGCGGCATGATCGGCTCGATGAATTGGTCGGCGGCCAGCACGGCCGCGGTGTCGGCGAACCCGCACAACGCGTCGAGCTGCGACCATGTCGGTGGCATCAGCACGTGTTCGCCCGCACGCCAGCTCGCCAGTGCGTCCTGCGGTGTCTGCCAGATCACCTGGGCGGCCTCGGTGGTGGCGCCGTCGGCGATCTGGCCCTTCGGGAGCACCGCGACGAAGAAGCGGGTGTCGTAGCGGCGGGGTTCGGCCTCGGGGGTGATCCAGTTCGACCACGGGCGGAGCAGATCGGCGCGCAGGACCAAGCCCTCGGCCGCGAGGAAATCGGCGAGCGACAATTCACGGCGTTCCAGCTTGCCCCGCGCCTCGCGATAGCGCGCCGAGTCATCGACGACCGAATCCGCGGTCGGTCCGGCCAGGAGCACGCCGCATTCTTCGAAGGTCTCGCGCACGGCGGCGGCGACCAGCGCCTGCGCGGTCTGTGCGTCGGTCGCGAAACGTTCTGCCCACCAGGCGGGTTCGGGGCCGGTCCAGGCGATGTCGGCCGTCCCGTCGGCCCCGTCGACACCACCGCCGGGGAACACCGTCACCCCCGCCGCGAACGCCATCGCCTTGACCCGGCGCTGCAGGAACACCTCGATACCCGACTCGCCGTCCCGCACCAGCATCACGGTCGACGCATCCCGCGCGGGGACCCCGGACTCACTCATACCGTTCCTCTCCACCACCGAACCGACTGCTCGGCGACCGACACCGCACCGGTTTCCCGGCGCACCCGGCTACCGCTTTCGAGCGCAGCCGACCTCTCAGCACCCTAACGCCCGCTTGGTCGGCGGTGCGTCGAGATCCCCAACCTGTCGGACGCCCTACCGGAAACGGCGACAACCAGCTATAAAGCCGTGTATCAGCGCATCGAGCCGCGGTTCAGTTCCGGCGCCGGTGACCGCCTGAACGGCGAGCCCGCCGCGCGAACCATCGCCCGTCGACCCGGTCGAGGGCGATCGACTGACTGAACGCGTTGCTCAGATTCTCGGCGGTGAGCACATCGCCCAACAGCCCCTGGCCGACCACCTCGCCCTCCTTGAGCAGGAGCGCGTGGGTGAAGCCGGGCGGGATCTCCTCGACGTGATGGGTCACCAGCACCATCGCGGGCGCGTCGGGGTCGGCGGCGAGATCGCCGAGACGCTCGACGAGTTCCTCGCGCCCACCCAGGTCGAGGCCCGCGGCCGGTTCGTCGAGCAGCAACAGTTCCGGATCGGTCATCAGGGCACGCGCGATGAGCACCCGCTTGCGTTCGCCTTCGGACAGGGTGCCGTAGGTGCGGTCGGAAAGGTGTTCGGCGCCAAGGGTTTCGAGCATGTCTACAGCGCGTTCGGTGTCGATGTCCTCGTAGCGTTCGCGCCAGCGGCCGAGCACCGCGTAACCGGCCGAGACCACGAGGTCACTGACCTTCTCGTCCACCGGGATACGGCTGGCCACCGCCGCCGAGGACAAGCCGATGCGTGGCCGCAATTCGCTGACGTCGACGCGACCGAGCGTCTCCCCCAACAGATTCGCGGTACCGGAGGTCGGATGGAGTTCGGCGGCGGCCATCCGTAGCAGCGAGGTCTTGCCCGCGCCGTTCGGGCCGAGCACCACCCAGCGTTCGTCGAGCTCTACTTGCCAAGAGACAGGGCCGACCAGGGTTCGGCCCGAGCGGCGGATGGTCACGTCGGAGAAGTCGATGAGCAGATCGGGATCGGGTTGCGACACGCGCTCCATCTTGGCCCACGCGGGCTCTCAGCGCAGCGACCGGCCCGTGCGAGATTCGTCGATCCCGGTCGTCGACGGGTCACCCGCGTTGCGAACCTCGCTGCGCAACATCCGCGCGGCGATCAACGACAAGGGCACCGACAGCACCACCCAGACGATCAGGATCACCACAAATGTCGTCATCGCGGAACCTCCCTGTGCCTTGATGTGGCCTGGCTATCGGATACGTATACCCGTGCGGCACCGGCAGCACACCGCGTTGGCGCGGCGAGTCGCGAAATCCGCCTCCCAACTGTCGGATTCGGCCCAACTGTCGGATTCAGCCCGCGCGTGGCGCAGCGATCACTCCCGTGCGGGCACCGCGATCACCGTCATCGAGCCGGGCGCCACCTCGGTGAAACCGGCGTCGCGCACAGCCACCGCACGACCCGCGTTCACCTCGGCCACCAACTCCGCCCACCGCTGTTCGTCGGCGTCGCGCACGGCGCACCGGAACCCGCGGTCGGCCCACGCTGCCGCTGCGGCCACGGGCAACGCACCCGCGAGCAGCATGCTCGCGTGCCCGACCTGTGCGGCGGCCTTACCCACCGACATCTCCAGCGCCGCGTTCACCCACAGCACCGGCGACCTGGGATCCACCGGGCCCGGCTCATCGTGGTCGAGGTCGGTACCGCCGATCTGGAGTCTGCGGATGCGCTGATCGATCTCCCCGACCGGGCCGGGGACGAACGCGCGCGCCTGCGCGCCGTCGACATCGACCGTCACCCCGTCGACGTCGCCCGCGGCCACCCACTGCGCACCACGCGCCCGCCGGGCGACCTTCCTGATCCGCGACCGCTTCCACGCCAGATACCGCGGTTCCCACTCCCCGCCCGGCCCCGAACGCGGGTCGAGGCACACCGCGACCGCCGCGGCGGCCGCCGCTTCCAGCAGGGCACTGCGGGCAGGCGGGTCGGCCTTGGGAATGTGCAACACCATCTGCATCGCCTGCACCATCGCGGGGTCGCCCGGGTCACCGTTGCCGCCGTAACCCCGCGCCAGTTCCGCATGCCGAGCGGCGAATTCGGCCGCCTCGTCGCGGACCTGCGCCTCGGTTTCCCACCCACTACCCATGCCACAACACCCGTTCGATCGACACCAGTCCGTCCGCCAGCCTAATGACGCCGTCGCGCGGCGTTCGGGAGTCGTGGAGACCCTGACTCCGCGTGGAATCGCTAACGGCCGAGCAGGGGAACCCGGCGCACGCCACCGTCGCGCGCGTCGGCCGCTTCCACCTCGTCGCGGGTGACGCCGAGGATGAACAGCACGGCGTCCAGGTAGGGATGCGACAGCGCGGTGTCGGCCACCTCGCGCAGCGCGGGCTTGGCATTGAATGCCACGCCGAGCCCGGCCGCGTTGAGCATGTCGATGTCGTTGGCGCCGTCCCCGACCGCGACGGTCTGTTCCATCGGCACGCCCGCCTCGGCCGCGAACTTGCGCAGCGCGGTCGCCTTGAACGCCCGGTCGACGATCTCGCCGACGACCCGCCCGGTGAGCTTGCCGTCGATGATCTCCAGGGTGTTGGCCTGCACGAAATCGAGTTCCAGTTCGTGCGCGAGCGGCTCGATCACCTGCCGGAACCCACCGGAGACGACACCGCAGTGGAAGCCGAGCCTGCGCAGGGTGCGAATCGTGGTGCGGGCGCCCGGGGTGAGCTCGATCCGGTCGGCGACCTCCTCGATCACCGACTCGTCCAGACCCTCGAGGGTGGCCACCCGCTGACGCAGCGATTCGGCGAAATCGATCTCGCCGCGCATCGCGGCTTCGGTGACCTCGCGGACCTGCTCCTCGACGCCGGCGTGCGCGGCCAGCATCTCGATCACTTCGCCCGTGATCAGCGTGGAGTCGACGTCGAACACGATGAGGCGCTTGGCACGGCGTGCCAGCCCGGCCCGTTCGACGGCGATGTCGACCCGTTCGGCGACCGCCACCTCGGCCAGCGCGGTACGCAGCGCCGCATCGCCTTCGGCGGTGGTGTCGGTGGCGGTGACCATCAGTTCCATGCCGACAACCGGGTAGTCGGCGATGCCACGGATCGAGTCGATATTGGCACCGCGGCCTGCGAGTTCGCGGGAGATCGCGCTGAACGCCCGCGCGGTGACGGGGGCGCCGAGCACCACGACCGCGTGCGACGGCATCGGCGGCTTGCCGATCTGCGCGTCGACCGACACGTCGACCTGCATGCCGACGGTGTTCATCGCCTCTTCGAGCTCGTCCTGCAACGCCTCGGGGTCGCTGGGGCACGACACCAGCACCCCGAGGGTGAGGCGGCCCCTGATGACCACCTGCTCCACATCCAGCAGGCTCACCCGATGCCGGGACAACGTCGCCAGCAGCACCGAGGTGACGCCCGGTCGGTCGGGGCCGGTGACGGTCACGAGAACTGTGGTGTCGGCCAAGTCGATCTGCTCCGTTCGATTACCCACAAAAAGAGTGTGCACCTGCTGGTTCGTCAGCAGGTGCACACCCTATCGTTGCGTGGTGTCTTACTTCTTCGCGAGCGCGCCTTCGGACACGTGCGTGCTGTGCTTACCCGAGCCCCAGCCGACGTGCGCTTCGGCCTTCATGCGCTCGACCATGTGCGGGTAGTGCAGCTCGAACGCGGGACGCTCGGACCGGATGCGCGGCAGCTCGTAGAAGTTGTGGCGCGGCGGCGGGCAGGTGGTGGCCCACTCGAGGGAGTTGCCGTAACCCCACGGATCGTCGACCGTGACGACCTCGCCGTAGCGGTAGCTCTTGAAGACGTTCCAGATGAACGGCAGCATCGACGAGCCAAGGATGAACGCACCGATCGTGGAGATCGTGTTCAGCGTGGTGAAACCGTCGGACGGCAGGTAGTCGGCGTAACGACGCGGCATGCCCTCGGCACCCAGCCAGTGCTGGACCAGGAAGGTGGTGTGGAAGCCGACGAAGGTGGTCCAGAAGTGCCACTTGCCCAGCCGCTCGTCCATCATGCGACCGGTGATCTTCGGGAACCAGAAGTAGATACCGGCGAAGGTCGCGAACACGATGGTGCCGAAGAGCACGTAGTGGAAGTGCGCGACGACGAAGTACGAGTCGGTGACGTGGAAGTCCAGCGGCGGCGAGGCCAGGATGACGCCCGACAGACCACCGAAGAGGAAGGTCACCAGGAAGCCGATCGACCACAACATCGGTGTCTCGAAGGTCAGCTGCCCCTTCCACATCGTGCCGATCCAGTTGAAGAACTTCACACCGGTCGGGACCGCGATGAGGAAGGTCATGAAGGAGAAGTACGGCAGCAGCACTGCGCCGGTGGCGTACATGTGGTGCGCCCACACCGCGATCGACAGCGCCGCGATACCCAGCGTCGCGTAGACCAGCGTGGTGTAACCGAAGATCGGCTTACGGCTGAACACCGGGAAGATCTCCGACACGATGCCGAAGAACGGCAGCGCGATGATGTAGACCTCGGGGTGGCCGAAGAACCAGAACAGGTGCTGGTAGAGCAGGATGCCGCCGGTGGCCGGGTCGTAGATGTGACCACCGAGGTGACGGTCGTAGGCCAGACCGAACAGCGCCGCGGTGAGCAGCGGGAACGCCAGCAGCACCAGGACCGAGGTGACCGCGATGTTCCAGGTGAAGATCGGCATGCGGAACATGGTCATACCGGGTGCGCGCAGGCAGACCACGGTGGTGAGCATGTTGACGCCACCGAGGATGGTGCCGAGACCGGACACGGCCAGACCCAGGATCCACAGGTCGGTGCCGACACCGGGCGAGTGCAGGATGTCGGTCAGCGGCACGTAGGCCGTCCAGCCGAAGTCCGCCGCGCCGCCGGGGGTCACGAAGCCCGCGGTCGCCATGGAGGCGCCGAACAGGTACAGCCAGTAGCTGAACGCGTTCAGTCGCGGGAAGGCGACGTCGGGGGCGCCGATCTGCAGCGGCAGGACGATGTTGGCGAAGCCGAACACGATCGCCGTCGCGTAGAACAGCAGCATGATCGTGCCGTGCATGGTGAACAGCTGGTTGAACTGTTCCGGCGAGAGGAACTGCAGACCCGGACGCGCGAGCTCACCACGCATGAGCAGCGCCATGAGGCCGCCGATCATGAAGAAGCTGATCGCCGTCACCAGGTACATGGTGCCGAGCACCTTGGGGTCGGTGGTGGTGACCGCCTTGTAGAGGAACGAGCCCTTCGGCCCGGTCCGGGCCGGATACGGTCGAGTCGCTTCCAACTGAGGGACTGGCCTGGGCTCTACCGCAGTCACTGATCCTCCTGAAGATGCCTGTACGTCACTCGCAGAACCGCCGCGTCTTTAGGAACGAACAGCAGCAGACATGCGTTGGAGTGAATCGTAAACCGTGCTGCCGCAGCATTCCGCGCGGGTCCTACTCTGTGTCGTATTCGGCGCGCCGTAGTTCGCGTTCCCGATCTTCCTCCGCAGGTCGCGTGGGTGCAATGGTTGTCGGCGACGACTTTTCGGTGCCCGGCGCGTCATCAGCGACAGCCGCGCGACGGCGCTGTGGTTCGCCCACCTAGGGGTGGTAATCGATCCCCCTTGGAGTCGACGCACCAACGCTGGGGTTGCTGTCGGATCTGCCTCCCGAAGACGACATTAGAGGTGTACCCAAAACACCCGACACGCCTTCAAGGGGATCCCGATGAGCACCATGGTCACCGCGCCCGCCAGCAACGTCATCCCGATGCGCAGCCGTTCCGGCGCCCCGATCGCGGCAGGCCGACTCGCCGACGCCGACCTGGACCGTTGGGCGAACCGCCTGGCCCGACTGCTGCTCGGGCGTGGCGCCGACGCGGGCGACCGGATCGCCCTCGCCGTCGATCCGCGGATCGAGTCGGTCGTCGCCGACGCGGCGGTGCGCAAGATCGGTGCGATCCCGGTGACGCTGACCGACGGCGCGGCCACCGCCCCCGGCGCCGGATTCGGGATCACGACCAAGGCCCGCTTGGCCGAGCTCGACGACGCAGGCGACTGGCTGGTGCTCGACGACCGCTCGACCCTGCAGCGCTATCTGGTCAGCTCCGACGCGCCGCTCGCGGTCACCGAACTGCGCGCAGTCTGCTGAACCCATTCCGATGCGCTCCGAACAGGTCCAGAATGAACATAGAGCGCAGTACGCCGCGGCGAGTACTACCCACCAGGTGCTACCCGACTGTCGGGGAGAAACGGTGAACGCCCAACTCCAGACGTGAGAACGCAGGTCAGCTGATGATCCAGCCCGCTTCGCACACCTCCGATGCCGTCGTACCCGAAGGCCCGTTTCCGTTGTCCGCCGCCCAGCGCGGCATCTGGTTCGCCCAGCACATCGCCGGCGACACTCCGATCTCCATCGCCCAGTACGTCGAACTGACCGGCGCGGTCGACCTCCCGATGCTGACCGCCGCGGTCCAGCGGACCGGTCGTGAGTTCGGCACCGGGTACCTGCGGCTGGTCGATATCGACGGTGATCCCCATCAGCTCGTCGACCTGACCCTCGACGACGGCATCGCCGAACTGGATCTGCGCGAGCACCCCGACCCGGAAGCGGCGGCGCACGCGTGGATGCGCGCCGAGTACACCGCGCCGTTGGATGTGATGCGCGACCGATTGGTCCGCCTTGCCATGCTGCGCGTCGCCGAGGATCGCTGGTTCTGGTACGCGCGCATGCACCACATCGTGCTGGACGGAATGGGCGCGCTGGCGCTGGTGCAGCGCGTCGGCGAGCTCTACAACGCCGCCTTCGAGGGTCGTGCGCTGCCGCCGACCAAGGCCGAGCCGTTGCAGAGGATCGTCGAAGCCGATCAGGCTTACCGCACCTCCGACCGTTTCACGACCGACCGCGAATACTGGCGCGAGCACCTGGCCGCACTGGCCGACCCGGTCACGCTCGCCGGCCGCGACGCCGAGGTCGACGCCCACCCGAACCGGGTCTCGGGCGCACTGCCCCCGGAAACCGGCGCCCTGCTGGATTCCGTTGCCGCGTCCGTCAATTCGGGTGTCGCGCCGACGGTGGTCGCGGCGTTCGGCGCCTATCTCGCCGCGATGACCGGTGCCGAGGAAGTGGTCCTCAGCCTGCCGGTTTCCGCACGGACCTCGGCAATCCTGCGTCGCTCGGGCGGCATGCTCGCCAATGTCGTTCCGTTGCGGGTGAGCCTCGCGCCCACCACCACGGTCGGGGCCGCGATCCTCGCTGTGCAGAGCGAGCTGACCGGCGCGTTGCGACGCCAGCGGTACCGCCAGGAGGACATCGTCCGCGATCTCGGCTGGGCCATGGACGAGGCGGCGTCGTTCGGGCCCGCCGTGAATCTCATGATGGTGGACACCAAGATCGCGCTCGGCCCGGTCGTCGGGCGGCTCCATGTGCTCACCTCCGGTCTGATCGACGATCTGTTCGTCAACCTGTATCCGGGCGTCGGCGGCGAGAGCACCCACATCGACCTGCAGGGCAACGCGAACCTGTACAGCGACGCCGAGCTGGCCGGGCATCACGAGCGCTTCCTCCGGTTCCTGCATCGTTTCCTCGTCGCCGGGGCGGACGCCCCGCTGTCGACGGTGCCCGTCATCTCGGCGGCCGAGCAGGCGGTCTCGGTGCCCGCGCGTGGTCCGGTCGGCGTCGCGACGCGCACCCTGCCCGAGATCCTCGCCGCGGGCGCCGCGATCGACCCGGACGCGGTGGCGCTGCGGTGGGGCGTCGACGACACACTGAGCTATCGCGAAGTCGACGACCACACCAATCGCCTGGCCCGCCTGCTGATCGCCGCGGGAGCAGGCCCCGAACACCCGGTCGCGCTGTCTGTTCCACGTTCGGCGGAGTCGGTGCTCGCCACCATCGCGGTGGCCAAGACCGGCGCGCCGTTCGTCCCGATCGATCCGACTTATCCCGACGACCGGATCGAGCACATGATCGACGACAGCGGTGTCGTCACCGGTGTGACCGTCGGGCAGGCGCGAAAGCCGTTGCCCGACAAGGTCGAGTGGCTCTCGCTCGATGACGAAGCCACCGTCACGAAGCTCGCCGCCCAGGATGGCGCGCCGATCACCGACGCCGACAGAACCGCCGCGATCCACCCCGATCAGATCGCCTACATCATCTACACCTCCGGGTCGACCGGACTGCCAAAGGGCGTGCTGGTCTCGCATCGGGGCCTGGCCAATCTCGCCGCGAGTTCGGGTGCCGGATTCGGGGTCGAGTCCGACTCCGTTGTCGCCCACGCTGTTTCGCCGAGTTTCGATATCTCCGTCGAGGAGATCGTGGTCACCCTGGCCGCGGGCGCCACCCTGGCGGTGGTGCCGCCGTCGGCGTACGCGGGCGAGGACATGGCACAGGTGTTGCGCACGCATCGCGTCACCCATCTCAATGTCACGCCGGCCGTTGTCGGTTCGCTCGATCCGGCGACGCTGCCCGCGCTGCGCACGATCGTGGTCGGCGGTGACGCGTGCCCACCGGAACTGGTGGCGAAGTGGGCCGGTCGCTCGCTGATCAACGGGTACGGGCCCACCGAAACCACCGTCACCACCACGCTGAGCGAACCGCTGGTCCCCGGCGCCCCGGTGACGATCGGCAGCCCGGTCGGCGGGGTGTCCGGCCTGGTGCTCGACCCCTGGCTGCGCCCGGTACCGGCGGGCACCGTAGGTGAGTTGTACCTCGCGGGCCCCAGTGTCGCGCGTGGTTATCACCGGCGCTGCGGCTTGACCGCGAGCCGGTTCGTCGCGAATCCGCACGCAGCCGGCGCACGGATGTATCGCACCGGCGACCTGGTGCGCTGGACCGACACCGAGGGCCGATTCTGTCTGGAATACCAGGGCCGCAGCGATTTCCAGGTGAAGGTGCGCGGATATCGGATCGAACTCGGCGAGATCGATGCCGCGTTGCAGCGGCTGCCCGGTATCGATTTCGCGATCACTCTCGGCGTCGATTCGCCGACCGGCGCCACCGCGCTCGTCGCCTATGTCACCGCCGAGTCGGGTACCGACACCCATCCCGAGGCGGTGAAAGCCGCTGTCGGCGAGACACTTCCGGCCTATATGGTGCCCGCTGTCGTGATGGTGCTCGACCGGATACCGTTGACACCGCTCGGCAAGGTGGACCGGAAGGCCCTGCCCGCGCCCGATTTCGGTGCCCGCGCGGTGGCGAGCCGGGCGCCGTCCACGCCGCGCGAGCAAGCCCTGGCAGTCCTGTTCGCCGAGGTGCTCGGACTCGACGCGGTCGGTGTCGACGACAGCTTCTTCGCCCTCGGCGGCGACAGCATCGTGTCCATCCAGCTGGTCTCGCGCGCGAAGGCCGCGGGCATCTCGTTCAGCGCCCGTGATGTCTTCGAACGCAAGACTGTCGCCGCGTTGGCGGCTGTCGCCGACGACACCGAGGTCCACGTGGTGGACGAACTGCCCGGCGGTGGTGTCGGCCCGGTGGCACTCACCCCGATCGTGCACGCGATGGTCGAGCACGCGGACACCTGGGGACGCTATGGGCAGGCCGTGCTGATCGGGCTGCCCGACGGCTTCGATCGCCCGCGGCTCGCGGCGGCGCTCCAGGTCCTGCTCGACCACCACGACCTGCTCCGTTCTTCGCTGCGCCGGGCGCACAACGGCTGGGAATGGGTTGTCGCCGACCGTGGTTCGGTTGACGCCGCGACTTTGATCGCCGTGGTCCAGACCGATGCCGAGACTGCGATCGAAGCCGATAACGCAGTCGACCGCGCGCTACAGGACGCCGCGGATCTGCTCGATCCCGCCGCGGGTGCGGTGGCCCGGTTCGTCCTTGTCGAACGTGCCGACGCCACCCCGCTGTGTTGGCTGGTGTTGCACCACCTGGTCACCGACGGTGTCTCATGGCGAATCCTGTTGCCGGACTTGGCTGCCGCGGCGTTCGGCGGCGAGCTTGACCCCGTCGGCACCTCCTTCCGCCGCTGGGCGCACAGCCAGGCCGAGAACGCCACGACACGTCTCGACGAACTGCCGATCTGGCAACGAATCCTGGCGACCCCCGACCCGCCGTTCGCCCGGGCCGACGATCAGAGCGCCAGCAGCGCGAACCCACCCCCGGACTCCTTCGACCCGGCCCTCGACGTGGTCGCCACCATGGCGCAGTGGCAGACGACGGTGCCCTCGGATATCGCGCACGCCGCCCTGCACGCGGTGCCCGAGCGATTCCATTGCGGCGCGGACGATGTGCTGCTCGCCGCGCTCGCGATGGCCGTGTCCCGCTGGCGTGACCGCGCGGGCGCGCTGCTGACGCTGGAAGGCCACGGCCGCGATGAATCCCTGCTGCCCGGTGCCGATGTCGCGCGCACGGTCGGCTGGTTCACCAGTGTGTACCCGGTCGCGCTCGACCTGACCGGCATCGACCTCGGCGACGCCTTCGCCGGTGGCAGGGCGGCGGGTTCGGCGATCAAGGCGACCAAGGAGCAGTTGCGGTCGGTCCCCGATCGTGGTGTCGGCTTCGGCCTGCTCCGCTATCTGAACGACGAGACCGCCGCGGCGCTGGCCGACGCACCCACACCGCAGCTGAGCTTCAACTATCTCGGCAGGGCGGTGACCGGTGACGGGCAATGGGTACCGCGACGCTTCGCCGCGACCAACGACGACCGGGCCCCACTGGCGGCCGTCGTCGACATCAACGCGGTGCTGACCGATGCCGGACTGGAGGTCACCTGGGCCTACGCGAGCAGGCTGCTCGACGAGGCCGACGTGCGCGAGTTCGCCGACCTGTGGGCGCAGGCCCTGTACGCGCTGGTCAACCATGCCGGAACCGGCGACGCGGGTGGCCGCACCCCTTCTGATTTCGCCCTCGTCGCCCTCGATCAACCCCAGATCGAACGCTGGGAGCACGCCTACCCGAAGCTCACCGACGTCTGGCCGCTCTCGCCACTGCAGTACGGCCTGCTCTTCCACGCGCTCTACGACTCCGACACCGCCGACGGTTACACGGTCCAATCGCTGCTCACCCTGGCGGGCACCGTCGATGCCGCCCGCCTACGCGGCGCGGCGCAGGCGCTGATCGATCGGCACGAGAACCTGCGCGTCGCTTTCGTCGAAACCGATGACGGCCCACGCCAACTGGTCCTTTCCGCGGCCGAGATCCGGTGGCACGAAGTGGATCTCACCGCGATCGACGACGAACAGCGCGCCGAGGAACTCGACCGGGTGATCGAGCTCGACGCATTGACCCGTTTCGACCTGACCCGCCCCCCGCTCCTGCGCTTCACCCTGATCAGGACCGCCGAGGAGACCTTCCGGCTCGTCATGACCAATCACCATCTGGTGCTGGACGGTTGGTCGACACCGCTGCTGGTTCGGGAACTGCTGGCCCTGTACGTCACCGCGGGCGACGCGTCGATCCTGCCGCCCGCCCGGTCCTACCGCGAATTCCTGTCCTGGCTCGAGGAGCAGGACACCGAGGCATCGCTCGCGGCATGGAAGCAGGCCATGGCCGGAATCGATACCCCGACTCGCGCTGTCCCCACGCTCGCCGGGATCGAGTCGACCGAGACCGCGATGCTCTCGCGGGATCTGTCCGCCGCCACGGTCGCGGTACTCGAGTCCGCCGCCCGAGACGCGGGCGCGACCGTGAACACCCTGGTCCAGGCGGGTTGGTCGATGCTGCTGGCCATGCTCACCGGCCGCACCGATGTGGTGTTCGGCGCCACGGTGTCGGGTCGGCCGCCGGAACTGCCCGGTGTCGAGGAGATGGTCGGGCTCTTCATCAACACCGTCCCGGTGCGGGTGACGCTGGATCCGTCGGAGCAGGTTCGCGACCTGCTGGCCCGGGTGCAGGCCGAACAGGTGCGGCTCATGGACCACCAGCACGTCGGCCTCGCCGCCATTCACCGCGTTGTCGGGCTGGCCGAATTGTTCGACACGCTCACCGTTTTCGAGTCCTACCCCATCGATCGCGAGGCATTGTCGCAGGCCTTGGACATCGCGGGCATGCGGGTGCTCGACGTCGAAGGCACCGACGCGACACCATATCCGTTGAACCTCATGGTGATTCCGCTGCGCGGCGAGGCCGGTGCGGGCGATGCCCTGCGCATCACCGTGAAATTCATGGCCGACCAGCTGGAATCCACTGCGGCACAGTCACTCCTGGACAGGTTTGTCCGGCTCCTTTCGCAACTCGCCGAGAATCCGCACGTCCTGGTGTCGCAACTACAGAGCTGTAGCGAAGCTGAATTCGCCACACTCGCACCGGTGCACGGTCCGCCGTCGTTGCCCATGCGCACACTGCCCGACATCCTCACCGCAGGCGCGCGCATCGATCCCGACGCGATCGCGGTCAGCGCGGGCGAGCTGCGGATGAGTTATGGCGATCTCGACGCCTGGTCGAATCGATACGCCCGGGTCCTGCTCCGTCGCGGGATCGGCCCCGAGGTGTTCGTCGTGCTCGCGCTGACCCGGTCGCTGGAATCGGTGGTCGCCGTATGGGCGCTGGCCAAGACCGGGGCGGCCTTCGTCCCGCTGGATCCGAGCTACCCGGTGGACCGGATCGAGCACATGCTCACCGATTCGAAAGCCCCGATCGGTGTCACCGTGACCGCCACCGGCGAGGACCTGCCCGGGTCCATCGACTGGCTGCTGCTCGACGACCTGAACACCATGCGCCGCGCGATGCTCGTATCGGACGCGCCGATCACCGACGCCGAACGCGGCGGCCTGATCAATATCGACCACACCGCGTACCTGATCTACACCTCCGGTTCCACCGGCAAGCCGAAAGCGGTTCTGCTCAGCCATCGCGGCATCGCCAATCTCGTCGCCGCCCAGCGTGAAACGCTGGCGCTCGACCCGACCGCCAGCGCACTGCAAGTCGCCTCCCCCAGCTTCGACGCCTCCGTCTTCGAGATGCTGACCGCGCACGCCGCGGGTGGACGCCTGGTCGTGTCGCCGCCGGAGGTGTACGGCGGCAGCGAACTCGAGACGCTGCTGCGCACCGAACGGGTCACCCATGCGGTGATCACCCCGTCGGCGCTGGCGACGATGGAACCCACCGATCTCACCGATCTGCGGGTGCTGTCGGTGGCCGGTGAGGCGGCCACCCCCGAGCTCATCGAGAAATGGGCCGTGGGTAGGCGGATGGTGAATCTGTACGGCCCCACCGAGTTCAGCATCTGGGCGAGCGGACCCGCCGAACTGGTCGCGGGCGAGCCGGTGACCATCGGCGGACCGATTCGCGGTGCGGCGCTGGTGGTGCTGGACAGCTGGTTGCGGCCGGTGCCGACCGGCATCGCGGGCGAACTGTATCTGGCCGGGCCCGCACTGGCACGCGGCTACTTCAACCGGTTCGAGATGACCGCGAGCCGGTTCGTCGCCAACCCCTTCGGCGCCGCCGGAGAGCGGATGTACCGGACCGGTGACATGGTGCGCTGGGTCGCGGGTGACGAACCCACCCTGGAATACCTGGGCCGCAGCGACTTCCAGGTCAAGATCCGTGGCCTGCGGATCGAACTCGGCGAGATCGACGCGGTGCTCTCGCGCGCCGATGAGGTCGACTACGCGGTGACGATCGGACGCGAGGGACCGGCGGGTGCCACTGTGCTCGTGTCCTACGTGGTTTCCGTACCGGGCATCGAACTCGATACCGAACGACTGCGCGCACAGGTCGCGGCGGAACTGCCCGGTTACATGGTGCCCGCCTATATCGTTGTGCTGGAAGACATCCCGCTCACACCCGTCGGCAAACTGGATCGCAAGGCCCTGCCGATACCGGACTTCTCGGCCGCCCAGCAGTCCTATCTCGCACCACGCACGCCGATCGAACAGGCCGTCGCCGCGGTGTTCGCCGACGTACTCGGCAGCGAACGGGTCAGCGTCGACCAGTCCTTCTTCGAACTCGGCGGCAACTCGCTGAGCGCGACAAAAGTTGTGGCGCGGGTCAATTCGGCGCTCGGCTCCACCATCGCCCTACGCGACCTGTTCGACGCACCGAGCGTGGCCCAACTGTCGTCCCGGGTCGTTCCCGCCGCCGAGGGCAGTCCGGGCCGACCCGCGTTGGCCCCACGCCTGCGCCCCGACCGCATCCCCCTGTCCCCCGCCCAGCAGCGCATGTGGGTACTCAACCAACTCGACCCGGACTCGTCGGCCTACAACATCGCGATCGCCCTTCGCCTCACCGGAGACCTGGATGTGGAGGCCATGCGCCGAGCGCTCGCCGACGTGGTCGAACGCCAGGAAAGCCTGCGCACCCGCTACCCCGCCGACGCCGAAGGCCCACGCCAGGTCATCGTCGGCATCGATACCGCCACCCCCGCCATGCCACTGATCGACACCGAAGACGGTGCGCCCCTGCGTGATCGAATCAACGAACTGGCCGGAACCGGTTTCGACCTCACCCGGCAGGCACCACTGCGCGTCGGCCTGTTCCGCCTCGACAGCCGTGTCGGCATCGCGCCAGTGCATGTTGTCGTTCTCGTGGTCCATCACATCAGCGCGGACGGGGCGTCGATGGCGCCGCTGGCGGCCGACCTGGTGGCCGCGTACTCGGCACGGGTATCGGGCGGCACATCCACTCAACCCCCGCTCGCGGTGCAGTACGCGGACTTCGCGCTGTGGCATCGCGAGCTGCTCGGCAGCGGGTCGGATTCTGTCGCAGCGCGGCAGATCCGCTATTGGAGCGAGACCCTCGCGGGTGCACCGGATGCGCTGGAGCTACCCACCGACCGCCCCCGGCCGGCGGTACAGACGATGCGCAGCGACGACGTCGACTTCGCCATCGACGAGCAAACACACCGCGCGCTGGTCGAATTCGCCGCCGCGCACAACGTCAGCGTCTTCATGGTGGTGCACGCCGCCCTCGCCGTACTACTGGCTCGACTCGGCGGCACCGGTGACATCGTCATCGGCACACCGATCGCGGGGCGCGGCGAGGCCGCGCTGGACGACTTGGTCGGCATGTTCGTCAACACCCTTGCCCTGCGCACGCCCGTCGACCCCGGCACCGGATTCCGACAACTACTCGCCACCGTCCGCACCGCCGATCTCGACGCCTTCGGTCACGCCGACGTGCCGTTCGAGCAGCTCGTCACCGCACTCGACCCGACCCGATCGACCGCCCACCACCCGCTGTTCCAGGTGTCGCTGTCGCTACAGAACTTCATCGAACCGGTGCTCGAACTGCCCGGCCTGCGCTTCGAAGTCGAGGACTTCGACCGCCGTTCCTCGGCCTTCGACCTCACCCTCGACCTGCGCGAGCGGTTCGGCGAAACAGGACCCGCTGGCATCGAAGGCGTCCTGACCTATGCCACGGATCTGTTCGACGCGACCACGGTCACCGCGTTCGCGACCCGATGGCGGCAGGTGCTCACCACCGTCCTCACCGACATCGACATCCGCCTCGCCGATATCGACATCCTCGCCGAATCCGAACGCGCGGAACTGATTCCGGTGCACGGCCCCGCCACCGCCGCAACGACCACCTTGGCCGAACTGCTCACCACCACTGCGACAACCTTCCCCGACCGACCCGCCCTGGTCTGCGAGACCACGATCGACTACCGCGCTCTGAACGCCCGGTCGAACCAGTTGGCCAGGCTGCTGATCGAGGCGGGTGCACACACGGAAACCGTTGTTGCCCTTGGTCTCCCACGCTGTGCCGAACTCCACACCGGTATCTGGGCGGCGGCGAAAGTCGGCGCGGCGTTCCTGCCGGTCGACCCGAAACATCCGGCGGACCGCATCGACCACATGCTCACCGATTCCGGCGCCCAGGTCGGGATCACGCTCGCCGAGTATCTGCCGAAACTCTCCGACACCACGCGCTGGCTGATCCTCGACGACGCAGACTTCGCCACCCGCCTCGACGCCACCGACGACGCCGACCTCACCACCGAGGAGCTCCCGGTCCCGATCAGGGTGGAGAACCCGGCCTGGATGATCTACACCTCCGGCTCCACCGGTACCCCGAAGGGCGTCACCGTCACCCACCGCGGCCTGGCCGACCTGGTCGCCTCCCAGCGCACCGACCTCACTCTCGACGAACACGCCCGAGTGATGCAGGTGGCCTCCCCGAGTTTCGACGCGTCGATCTTCGAGGCACTCATGGCCTTCGGCTGCGGCGGCGCCTCGGTGATAGCCCCGCCGGATATCTTCGGCGGCGCACCGCTGGCGGAACTGATCGCCGCCGAAGGGGTTACCCACATGGTGATCACGCCGTCGGCACTTGCCACCATCGATTCCGCCGAGGTATCGAGCCTGCGGGTGCTCGCGGTCGCGGGCGAGGCGGTGGGCCCCGATCTGGTCGCGCGCTGGTGCGGCGGTGCCGGTGCTCGGACAATGATCAACCTGTACGGACCGACCGAATACACCATCTGGGCAACGGGTTCCGAGCCGCTGTCTGCCACGGAACCGGTCACCATCGGCGCCCCTGTTCGCGGTGCCGCGGCGCTCGTCCTCGACGACCGGCTCCGCCCCGTGCCGGTCGGTGTCGCGGGTGAGCTGTACCTCGCAGGCACCGCCCTCGCACGGGGGTACCACGCCCGGCCAGCCCTGACGGCGGCCAGATTCGTCGCCAACCCATTCGGGCGTCCCGGTGAATGCCTGTATCGCACGGGCGATCTGGTGCGGTGGAATCGTACCTACACCTCCGCTCGATCCGACAATCTCGCCGGTCCACCTACCGGATTGGCACTGGAATATCTCGGCCGCACCGACTTCCAAGTCAAGGTGCGCGGCCAGCGCATCGAACTGGGCGAGATCGACGCGGTTCTCAGCGCCATCGACGGCGTCGATCTCGCAGTGACACTGGGTGTTCCGGGCCCCACCGGGTCCACCGCGCTGGCCGCGTACCTGGTGCGTCTGCCCGGCACAGACCTCGATGTCGCCCACATCCGCGCCCTCGCCGCCGACACCCTGCCCGCCTACATGGTCCCCGCCGCGTTCATCGTGCTGGACGAGATCCCCATCAACGCAGTCGGCAAGCTCGACCGAAAAGCGCTGCCGGAGCCGGTGTTCGTCACCGACGACACCCCCTACCGCGCACCGCAGACACCGACCGAACAGGTGCTCGCCGAGGTCTACGCAGAACTGCTCGGCCGCGCACAGGTCGGCGTCGACGACTCGTTCTTCGCCCTCGGTGGCGACAGCATCCTCGCCATCCAGCTCGTCACCCAGGCGAAGCTGCGCGGCGTGCACTGCACACCGCTGCAGGTTTTCGAACACCGCACGGTGGCGGCACTCGGCGCGGCCGTGGATGCCGCCGAGACGTTCGTGGCACTCGCGGAACTGCCCGGCGGCGGCAACGGCGACCTCCCACTGACCCCG
Source organism: Nocardia sp. A7 (assembly GCF_046549215.1). NCBI lineage: Bacteria > Bacillati > Actinomycetota > Actinomycetes > Mycobacteriales > Nocardiaceae > Nocardia > Nocardia sp. A7. Next base: position 614,968 of record NZ_JAJPWE010000001.1, read on the forward strand.
ATCGTCCGGTACATGATCGAACGCGGCGGCGATTTCGACCGGTTCGCCCAAACCGCCGTGTTGGAACTGCCCGTCGGCATCGACCGCGCGCGACTCGTCACCACACTCACCGCCGCGATCGACCGACACGACATGCTGCGAGCCCGGCTGTGGGCAGCCGAGAACGACTGGCGGCTGCGCGTGGCCGACCCCGGCTCGATCGACGTCGACGCACTCGTCCACCGCACAGCCTTCGACCCCACCGACTCGATCGACCTGCGCGAATACGCCCAGACCGAACTCGACTCCGCGATGAACCGCCTGCACCCGGCCGACGGCGTCGTCCTGCAGTTCGTGTGGCTGGATCCGGTCGGCAACGCAGGCTCGCACACCCAACCCGGACGCCTGATCATCGTCGCCCACCACCTCGCGATCGACAGCGTGTCGTGGCGAATCCTGGTGCAGGACTTGATCGCCGCCTGGGCCCAGGTGTCGGCAGGCGCCACCCCGATCCTGCCCGAGATCGGCACCTCGATGCGGCGCTGGTCGCATGCCCTGACCGAGCAGGCCCACTCCGAACGACGCCTGGCCGAACTCCCGTACTGGCAACAGGTGGTGAACGGCCCCGACCCGCTGCTCGGTTCCCGCCACCTCGATCCCGCCACAGATCAGGCGCAGACGGTCCGGCGCCTCGACATCGAGGTCGACGAGAGCACCACGACCGCCCTGCTCACCACCCTGCCCCGTCTGTTCCATGGCAGCGTCACCGACGCGCTGTTCGCCACCCTGGCCCTGGCATTGGTGCGCTGGCGTGCGCGCAGAGGCGTGGACGAGCCCTCGGCGCTGCTGCGTCTGGAAGGCCATGGCAGACAGGAGGAAGTGGTGCCGGGCGCCGATCTGTCCCGGACCGTCGGCTGGTTCACGAACCTGTACCCGGTGCGGCTCGATCTCGCCGACGTCGATATCTCGGACGCGCTGGCGGGTGGACCGGCCATGGGCGCGGCCATCCGCAAGGTCAAGCACGACCTGCTCGCCGTCCCGGACAAAGGCATCGGATTCGGCCTGCTGCGCTACCTGAATCCTGCAGCAGCAGAACAGCTCCCGAGCCGCCTGCCCGGCCAGATCTGCGTGAACTACCTCGGTCGACACACCTCGGTCGACACACCCACCGGCCTCGAAGGCCTCGGCTGGCTACCCACCGACGCGCTCGGCGATCTCGCGGCGGCCGAGCATCCGACCGTGCCGATCATGTCCGCCATCGACATCAACGCCATGGTCGTCGGCAACCGCCTTCAGGCCGATTTCGGTTACGCGGCAGAGCTTCTGGCGCGTGAAGATGTCGCCGAACTCGCGCAGCTGTGGGTCGAGGCACTCGACACGGCAGCACGATTCGCCGAAACCCCTGCGGCCCAGACTGCTTCGGCCGACGAAGCCGCCGCCATGACAGCGTCCACGCAACCAGGACCGACCGGTCTGGGTCTCGATGTGCTGCTGCCGATTCGCCCCGACGGCGACCGACCCGCCCTCTTCTGCGTCCACTCCTCCTCCGGAATGTCCTGGAGCTACCTGGGTTTCGCCGAACAACTACGGCCCGGCCGCCCGATCTACGGACTACAGGCACCCGACCTCAGCGGCCGCGAACCCTCCGCGCGCTCTATCGAGGAATTCGCCCAGCGCTACGTGCGCGAGATCCGCGCAGTGCAGCCGAGCGGCCCCTATCACCTGCTCGGCTGGTCCTTCGGCGGACTCATCGTCCAGGCCATGGCGGTGGAACTGCAAGCCGAAGGCGAGCAGGTCGGCGTCGTCGCGCTCCTTGACACCGACACCGCCGACATCGACGGCGACACCATCGAACGCCTCTCGCCGGGCGCCTTCATCAACACCTTCGGCGCCATCTTCGGCATCGACGACGTCCCCGCCGAATCGTCCGCCGAACAAGCGGCCGAGCTCATCACCGCCCGACTCGGCGGCGTAGAACTCATCGACGCCGCCACCATCGCACGAATGGCGGGCTCCTACAACGCCTCCGCCGGCACGCGGACCGGCTATCAGCGCCCGATCTACCACGGCGACATCGTCTATTTCAGCGCCACCGTGGATCCCGCCGAATGGATGGGACCCGACGGTTGGCGGCCCTATGTCACCGGCACCATCACCAACCACGACGTCGACGTGACCCACGACGACCTGACCAATCCCTATGCACTGTCGGTGATCTCGCCGTTGCTCGATGACCACTTGGAAGCAGGAGACCGGATATGAGCGTCGAACACACTCTCGTGCAGAGCAACCCGCGCACCGGCGGTGTCGTGGTCGAAGGGATCGAGAAGTCCTTCGGCGACGTGCACGCCCTGCGCGGTGTCGATTTCGTGGCCGCCCCCGGCGAGGTGCTCGGAATCCTCGGCCCCAACGGCGCGGGCAAGACGACCATGGTGAACATCCTGTCCACGCTCGTCACCCCCGACAGCGGCACCGCCGTGGTCGCCGGGCACGATGTCGTCGCCGACCCGGCCGCCGTCCGCAAACGCATCATGCTGACCGGCCAATACGCCGCGCTCGACGACATGCTCAGCGGCTACGAGAACCTCGTCATGTTCGGCAGACTGATGGGCCTGCGCAGACCGGCGGCGCAGGCCAGGGCCCGCGAACTGCTCGGCGAATTCGATCTGGAGAAGGCGGCGAACCGGCGCGTCGGCACCTACTCGGGCGGTATGCGGCGCCGCATCGACATCGCCTGCGGGCTGGTGGTGCGACCCGATGTCGTGTTCCTCGACGAGCCGACCACCGGCCTCGACCCCCGCAGCAGGCAGGGCGTCTGGGACCTGGTGCGCAGCTTCAAGACCGCGGGCATCACGACCCTGCTCACCACCCAGTACCTGGAGGAAGCCGACGCGCTCAGTGACCAGATCATCGTGATCGACCACGGCGTGGTGATCGCCTCCGGCACCGCCGACGAGCTGAAACATCGCACCGGCGGCAGCTACTGCGAGATCGTGCCGCTGGATCTGGAAGGGCTGCCGACCATCGTCGCCGCGCTCGGCTCGCTGCTTCCCGCGGAGAACCTGGTCGCGCTCACTCCCGAATCGGACCGCATCACCATCCCCGCGCCCGACGGCGCCAAAACGCTCGCCGAGGCACTGCGCCGACTCGACAACGCCGCGGTCGAACTCGTCGACATCGCCCTGCGCAGGCCCTCGCTCGACGATGTGTTCCTGCAGCTCACCGGCCACCTGGCCTCGAACGAGGACGAATCGAAGGCCACGGCATGACCGCCGCCACCTGGAACACCTCCGCGCGCGCGACACCGCAGACGGTGCAGCAGTGGTGGGTCCTGAGCACCCGGCTGATCGTGCCCTCGATCAAATCCGGCGAGTTCCTCGCCTCGGTACTCGCACCCGCGGCCTTCACGGCCAGCTTCTACATTCCGCTGAAAACCGTGATGACGTTCTCCGGCAACGGTTTCAGCAGCTACGCCCAGTACATGATGCCGCTGGTGATCCTGCAGGCCGCCGCGTTCACCGCCATCTCGGCGGCGTTCCGTTCGGCCACCGATTCCGTGGCCGGCCTCAACCGCCGCTTCGGCGCGATGCCGCTGCGCCCGCTGGTTCCGGTCGCGGCGCGGATGTCGGCCAACCTGTTCCGGCTGCTCATCTCGTTGGCCGCGGGGATCGCCGCGGGCTATGTGATCGGTTTCCGGTTCCGGCTCGACGCCGCGCACACTCTCGGATATCTGGCGTTCTCGATCCTCATCGGACTCGCGTTCACCCTCGGCGCGGATGTGATCGGCACGCTGTCCAAGAGCCCCGAAGCCACCTCGCAGGCACTGCTACTACCCCCGTTGATTTTCGGCATGCTCTCGACCGGTCTCGCCCCGGCCAGCCAGTTCCCGGAGTGGATCCAGTGGTTTGTCCGCAATCAACCGGTCTCCCAGTTCGCGATCGTGTTGCGCGCGCTGGCCGGTGACACCAAAGGCAACGCCGGGACGGTGACCTGGTCGCTGGTGACCCCGTCGCTGCTCTGGCTTGCCGCGATGGTGGCGATCTGCACGCCGGTGGCCATCCGGCTGAGTTCCAGGAGGGCCTGATGGCAGAACAACTCGAGACCTCAGCGGCGTCGCTGCTGCGGCACACGCTGATCCAGACCGAACGGCTGCTGGTGCGCTGGGCACGCAACCCGGTCACGCTGCTGGAGACCCTGCTCATCCCGTGTCTGCTGCTGGTGATGCTCGACATCGTGGTGGGCGGCCAGATCCAGAAGTTCACCGGCGACGATGCCCTCTACGGCTCGGTGCCGATGGTCGCCCTCGTCGGCGCGCTGTCCGGCGCCGTCGCCAGTGGCGTGCTACTCGGCCGGGAACGCGACGCCGGCCTGCTGGCCAAATTCTGGGTGCTGCCCGTGCATCGTGCCTCCGGCCTGATCTCGCGCATCCTCGCCGAGGGCTGCCGCATCCTGCTCGGCACCGTGGCGGTGCTGATCGTCGGCTACCTGCTCGGCTTCCGTTTCCACCACGGCCCACTGGCCGCCTTGGTATTCCTGGCGATCCCCGTGGTGTTCGGACTCGCCTTCGCCACCATGGTCACCGCCGTGGCCGTCTATTCCGCGAAGGCCTCGCTGGTCGAGGGAATCACGATCCTCGCCTCGCTGATGATGTTCTTCAGCACCGGATTCGTACCGCTCGTCGCCTTCCCGACCTGGATTCAGCCAGTGGTCGCCAACCAGCCGATGTCGGTCGCCGTCGACGCCATGCGCGGCCTATCCGATCAGGGTCCCATCGCCCGGCCCCTGCTGCTCACCCTGGCCTGGTCCGGCGCCGCCCTCCTGTTGTTCGCCGTGCCCGCGGCCATCGGCTTCCGGCGCGCGAGCCGCCGGTAGCTCGGCCCGCGACACTCCTACCGGTGGCCACGCAGTACCCTCGTGCGCATGCTGGCGAGCGCCCGAAACCGCACCCGATTCCGTCGCACCGCCGAGCCGGGCGGGCGCGTCCGCTCGCGCGGCTTCGTCGTAGCCGCCGCGTTGCTGTGCGCCGCCGTGCTCACCGCGGGGTGCGCGGAGAAACACGATGACGCGAGCACGATCATCCGCACCACCACGAACATCGCGGGTGCGGGTGTGGTCGGCGCCGATCGCGACACCGCGACCGCGTGCCCTGCCCCGAGCGCGCCCGACGCGGGTTCGGGCGCGACCCGCACGGTCACCCACACCGCCGGGGTCTCGCAGGTTCCCGCCGACCCGCAACGCATCGTCGTCCTCACCACCTCCGCACTGGACGCGGCCTGCGCGGTCGGCCTGTGGGAGCGGGTCGCGGGCGCGGTCACCCTCGACGGTGATCGTTCGCAGCCGATGTACCTCGGCTACGGCGTGGTGAAGGTGCCGAGCGTCGGCCCGATCGGTCAGCCCGACCCCGCCCGGATCGCCGAGCTGAAGCCCGACCTGATCCTCGGCGACCTCGCCCCGGCCGCCGGCGGATACGACGCACTGAGCAAGATCGCCCCCACGGTGCTGATCGGCGCGGGTGGCAGCTGGCAATCCGATTTCGCCGCCTACTCCGCGGGCATGAACCGCGACGACGCCGCCGACACCGCCCTGCAGAACTACCTCACCGAAGCGCACGATCTCGGCCCTGCGCTGAACGCGAGCCAGTCGCAGGCCTCGGTGCTGCGCTTCACCGCCGACACCACCCAGGTTCAGGGCTCCGAAACCTTCGCGGCCAAAGTCCTTTCCGACGTCGGCGTCCAGCGCCCGACCGCCCAGCGCGGCCCCTCCTTCGACCTCACCGAAGCCGACCTCGCCACCAAAGCCGAAGGCGACGTCATCTACGTGATGTTCGACGGCCCCGACGGCGAGGAACACGGCAAACAGGTCCTGCGATCCGAGCAGTTCGAAGGACTCGGCGCCGCGTCCGACAAGCGGGTCTTCGCGGTCGACGACAAGATCTGGCACACAACAGGTCTCACCGCCGCCCGCGCAGTCCTCACCGACCTGCGCAACAGCCTCAACGGCTACGTCACCGACTGACTACCGGCCGCCGTTCGGCGACACATTGTCGGATCGAATCAGGGTCAGCGCTCCGAAGCGGCGGCGGCCAAGCCCAGGTGCACGATCTTGATGAAAGCCGTGAGATCTCTGATCAGGACGTCGACTTCGCCCGTCGCGCCGGCCTCGGTGTGGAGCCAGTCGGCGACGGTTTCGAACAGGCCGCCGATCGCGGAGACGGCTAGTGCGGGTAGGTCGATGCCGATGCCCGCGGGGGGCACGAATTCATATTCGCGCCACAGGGTTTCGAGGAAATGCGCGGCCCAGCGTCGGTTGGTGCGGCGCTGCTGTTCGACCTTCGCCGAAATGCCGCTGGCCTCACCGAAAGTCACCTTCGCCACGCGTGGGTCGTCGACCATCGAGTGGGCGAAGGCGCCGAGGACGGCAGCGACCGCGGCGTCGCGGTCGCCGGTGGATTCGGCCAGCGCGGCGGCGACCATGTCCTGGGCGCGTTCGGTCTGCTGCTGCAGCAGCGCCAGGTAGCAGTCTTCTTTGCTGTCGAAAAGTTCGTAGAAGGCCTTGTTGCCGACGAAGGCGGTCTGGCAGATCTGCTCGATCGCGGTGTTGACGTAGCCGTCGGCGGCGATCAGGTCGAAGGCGGCGGCCAGGATCTGTTCACGTCTGCGCGCGCGGCGTTGTTCGGCGTCCAGGCCCTGGATGCGCCGGGAGCGGGCTTGGCTCTTGTCGGTCGACGTCACGCAGCTCAGCCTACAGATTGCCGAATATAAACAAGAACTCTTGTTCTCAACAAGGCATCATGCTGTAATCAGCATCACCTAGTGAAGGAGATGCCATGCAGCGCAGCACGGCCACCTGCCGGTCGCCCCGGCTCCAACGGCTCGGCGCCCGAGCCCTGCCCCTGCTCGCGATGACGGCGCTGGTAGCAGCGGGCCCGGCGGGCGCGCAGGACTTCGAACTGCCGCCCCTGCCGAACGAGGCGCAGGTGTATCCGGCGGTCGTGCCGATTCCCACCCCGCAGCACGACCCCTGGTACGCCGACCCGGCCGATCTGGCCGGCTACGCCAACGGCGATGTCATCCGCAGCCGGGTCGTGCAGACCCACGTCCTCGGAATTCCCGCCCCCGTACACACCACACAACTGCTGCTGCGCAGCTCCGACGTCCACGACAACCCGATCGCCACCGCGACCACCGTGCTGGTGCCGGGCATCCCGTGGCTTGGTCCCGGTGCGCGCCCGCTGATTTCGTATCAGGAGGCGATCGACAGCCTCGGCCAGCAGTGCAATCCGTCCTACACCCTGCGCGCGGGAATCCAGAAGGAAGTGGCAATCATGGGCCAGTTCCTCGCGGCGGGCGCGGCGGTGGTGGTCACCGATTTCGACGGCAAAGAGAACACGATCATGTCGCCCAGCGAGGGCCGGATGGTCCTTGACGGCATCCGCGCGGCCAAGCGCGGCGGGCTCGGGCTCGAGGCCGCACCGGTGGGCCTGTGGGGCTATTCCGGTGGCGGCAACGCCTCCGCATCGGCTGCCGAGCAGCGCCGCCACTACGCTCCCGAACTCGAGATCAAGGCCAGTGTGCAGGGCGGCATCCCGGGCGACAAGGTCGCGATCGCACCGTTCGCGATCTCGGGACAGCAGCCGCAGGCCAACTTCACCGGCTGGTTGGCCGTCCTCGGACTGGCCCGCGAGTACCCCGAGTTCGACGCCCAACTGCGGCAATACCTGACTCCGGAAGGCCACCGCGTGGTCGATGATCTGCGGGAACGCTGCCTCTACACCTCGGTGGCGACCACCCTGCTTCGCCCGATGACGGAGTACCTGACCGACCCCGCGGCCGCACTGGCCGCCGCGCTACCCGCCCTGTCCGCCGCGAGTTTCGGCAAGCCGGAGAACACCCCCGATATGCCGTTGCTGATGTGGCATTCGACCACCGACCAACTGCTGCCCGCCGAACTGGCGATCGACACGATCGCCGCCGACTACTGCGCGCGCGGGGTGGACATGCGGATGATCCGGGTGCCGTTCTCCGAGCACATCAGTGCCGAGATCGTTCCCGAACTCGGCACCGTCGCCTGGTTGCTCGCGGTGGCCGCGGGCGCCGATCCGGGGCCGCGGGTATGTTGAGCGCCGCCGCCACCTCGCTACGCCAGGTCCGCGCCCTGGCCCGGGCCGGGATCATCGATCCACGACACCCCGCGCAGATCATGCGCACCGCCCGCACCATGCGCGCGTTCGGTCCGATCGCCGGTGGGATCCGATCCTCGGCGCGGCGCACACCCGAGCGAGTCGCGCTGATCTGTGGTGACGAGCGGATCAGCTATCGAGAGCTCGACCGGCGCACCGACGCGCTCGCCGCCACCTGGCACGCCGAGGGCCTCGGCGCGGGCGACACGATCGGCGTGCTCTGCCCCGACGGGGTTCGGCTCGTCGAATCGATGGCTGCCACAGCGAAACTCGGCGCTCGCCTGGTGTTGCTCAATACCGGGTTCGGCGCGGCACAGCTGCGTGACGTGCTCGACCGTGAGGGAGTCGGCGCACTGGTTCTCGACCCGGCCTTCGCCGCGATGGCCGAGGGCCTTCCCGAGCGGATCAGTCTGCTGGACAACGAGATTCGCTCCACGGCCGCACCGATAGGCACGCCCGCACAGCAGGGTGGTTTCGTCCTGCTCACCGGCGGCACCACCGGAACCCCCAAGGGCGCTCCGCGGCGAGTCGAATCACCCTTGGCTGCCGCGCAATTCGTGGACCGAGTGCCCCTGCGACGCGGGCAGACGGTACTGCTGTGCGCACCGCTGTTCCACGGCACCGCGCTGTCCCAGTTCATCCTCTCGCTGAATCTGGGCTCGACGATCGTGCTGCACGGGCGGTTCGACGCGGCCCGCGCGCTCGCACAGATCGCCGAACATCGCGCCGATATGGTCGTGCTGATGCCGACCATGCTGCGTCGCGTTCTCGATCTCGACCCGAAGTTGTTGTCCGCCAACGACACCAGCTCCCTGCGGATCGTGTTCACCGCCGGGGCGGCGCTGCCCTCATCGTTGGGCACGAGGGCGATCCGCACCTTCGGTCCCGTGATCTACAACTTCTACGGCTGCACCGAAACCGGCACAGCCACCATCGCCACCCCGCAGGACTGGATCGCCGCACCGGGCACCGTCGGTAGAGCGCCGGTCGGGATCACCGTCGCGCTCTACGACAACGACGGCACCCGGATCACCGAGCCCGGCGCGGTGGGCACCGTCTACGTGGGCAACACCATCGCCTTCGACGGCTATTCCGGCGGCGGGTCCAAGCAGCTGCGCGGCGGTTTGATGAGCACCGGCGATCTCGGTCACTTCGATTCCGGCGGCAGGCTTTTCATCGACGGACGCGATGACGACATGATCGTGTCCGGCGGCGAGAACGTCTTCCCCGGCGAGATCGAGGACCTGCTCTACCGGCATCCGTCGATCACCGAAGCGGCCGTCATCGGTGTGCCCGACGAGGAATTCGGCCAGCGGCTCGCCGCATTCATCGTCCCCGTGGCCGAGTTGGACGCCGACACTGTCCGCACCTACGTGAAAACCCACCTCGCCCGTTTCAAAGCCCCACGCGACGTGGTGTTCGTCGACGAACTGCCGCGCACCCCCACCGGAAAGATCGACCGTCGCGGCCTGGCCGCGCTCGGCTGAGCGAACGCGGCGGCGCCGACGAGGGGTCGGCGCCGCCCGGCGACGAAGCTGCGGCGACCCCTCGCTACGGCCACCATGACTCAGCGCAGTCCGCGGAAGAACGTACGGATGTCGGCAACCAACAGGTCCGGTACCTCCAGCGCCGCGAAGTGGCCGCCCCGGTCGAACTCCGACCAGTGCACGATGTGTGCGCCTGCCTGCGCGTAGCGGCGGATCGCGACGTCCTCGGCGAAGACCGCGACCCCGGTCGGCGTGGTCGACGGCGTGCTGTGCCGCGACCGGGTGTAGGTGGCCTCGTAGTACAGGGCGGCCGATGAACCCGCGGTGCCGGTGAGCCAATAGAACATCACGTTGGTCAGCAACCGATCCCGATCCACCGCGGCCTCGGGCAGGTCGGCGGCCGGGAACGTCCACTCCTTGAACTTCTCCACGATCCACGCGAGCTGGCCGATCGGCGAATCGTGCAGGCCGTAGGCCAGTGTCTGTGGGCGCGACGCCTGGATCCGGAAGTAGCCGCTGCCCTCGCTCGTGAAGTGGGCGAGGCGGTCCAGCCGGATGAGTTCGGCGGCGGTCATGCTCGCCTTCTCCTCCTCCGAGACCGGGCCGAACGGGATGAACCCGAAGGTCGCCGCGTTGACGTGAACACCGATCACCTTGTCCCCGCCCGCGCGTCCCACTTCCGGGCTGACGAACGCTCCCCAGTCACCGCCCTGCGCGCCGTAGCTCTCGTAACCGAGCCTGCTCATCAACTCCACCCACGCCGCACCGATACGGGCCGGGTTCCACCCCTCCTCGATGACCGGCCCGGAAAAACCGAAGCCGGGCAGCGACGGGATCACCACGTGGAAGGCGTCGGCCGGATCGCCGCCGTGGGCCGCGGGGTCGGTGAGTGGGCCGATCACATCGAGGAATTCGACGACCGAGCCCGGCCAGCCGTGCGTCAGGATCAGCGGGGTGGCGTCGGGTTCGGCCGAACGGACATGCAGGAAATGGATGCGCTGGCCATCGATCTCGGTGACGAACTGCGCGAACTTGTTCAGCTCCGCCTCCGCCGCTCGCCAGTCGTAAGCGGTGCGCCAATATTCGGCCAGCTCACGCAGATACGCGACCGGCACACCACGACTCCATTCGGCGCCGGGTTGCTCGGCGGGCCACCGGGCGTCGCTCAGACGCGACCGCAGGTGTTCCAGATCGGACTGCGGAATCTCGAGGCGGAACGGGATGATCTCGTCACTCATCGGCACGACACTATGGCTACAGCAGGCCCGGCGACAGCGCAACGGCGGCGGAAAAGCTCCGCCGCCGTTGGTAAGTCGAGTTCGCTCAGAACTCCCAGTCTTCGTCCTCGGTGTTGATCGCCTTGCCGATGACGTAGCTCGAACCCGAACCCGAGAAGAAGTCGTGGTTCTCGTCGGCGTTGGGTGACAGCGCCGACAGGATCGCCGGGTTCACCTCGCACTCGTCCTTCGGGAACAGGCCCTCGTACCCGAGGTTCATCAGCGCCTTGTTGGCGTTGTAGCGCAGGAACTTCTTGACGTCCTCGGTGAGGCCGACCTCGTCGTAGAGGTCCTGGGTGTAGTCGACCTCGTTGTCGTAGAGCTCGAAGAGCAGCTCGAAGGTGTAGTTCTTGAGCTCGTCGCGCTCGGCCTGGGAGACCAGCTCGAGGCCCTTCTGGTACTTGTAGCCGATGTAGTACCCGTGCACGGCCTCGTCGCGAATGATCAGGCGGATCATGTCGGCGGTGTTGGTGAGCTTGGCCCGCGATGACCAGTGCATCGGCAGGTAGAAGCCGGAGTAGAACAGGAAGCTCTCCAGCAGCGTGGAGGCCACCTTGCGCTTGAGCGGATCGTCACCGTTGTAGTAGCCGAGGACGATCTCGGCCTTGCGCTGCAGGTTGCGGTTCTCCTCCGACCAGCGGAACGCCTCGTCGATCTCCTTGGTGGAGCACAGGGTGGAGAAGATGGAGCTGTAGCTCTTGGCGTGCACCGACTCCATGAACGCGATGTTGGTGTACACCGCCTGCTCGTGCGGGGTGATCGCGTCGGGGATCAGCGAGACCGCGCCGACGGTGCCCTGGATGGTGTCGAGCAGCGTCAGGCCGGTGAAGACCCGCATGGTGAGCTGCTTCTCGTCGGGCGTGAGGGTGTTCCACGACGGGATGTCGTTGGACACCGGGACCTTCTCTGGCAACCAGAAGTTGCCGGTCAGCCGATCCCAGACCTCGGCATCCTTCTCATCGGGTACCCGATTCCAATTGATGGCCGACGCCCGATCGATGAGCTTCATTCCGCCTCCACACCTTTCCGCCAGACCTGATGACCCGCACTCGCCGCCGTGCACGAGGCCCTTCACCCCGAACACTACTCGTAGTGGGTGACAACCTCGGGGAGCACTACAGCTTGTGTTGCGGCGCGCGGAATCCGACCCGACCGGCCGAACACCCACACCGCACACGCGGCCCCCATTGTGCGGCACGATCGCCGCCGCACCACCATCGCATCGCCAGTGATTCGCCACATGCGTGTGCGCACTCGGTTCTGCCGGTGAGCGGTGCCACTGCCGACGCGTCCGGCCCGGTGCGGGTCAGGGGTGGCAAATCCGGCACACTGGATCCGAAGCGGGTCACAGGAGCGGGAGTCGTCTCGCGCGAGGGGGATTTGTCGATGCTCGGCAAGGTGCGACAGCTGATCCTGCTCGGCACCGCGGTGCTGATGTTGGTCGCCTGCGGGAGCGAACCCGCACCGGACTCCATGCCGCGAGGCGGATTCTGGTCCACCGCAGCGGTTTCCGATCAGGACAGGATCGCTGTGCTGCGCAAGGTCAGGGCGATCGATGTGTGTGCGTTGCTGCCCCGCGCGGCACTGGGAGCCCTCGGGACCGTGCGCGATGTCGAGAACGTGCATCCGAACCAATGTCGGCTCAGTATCGCTGTCGAGGGTCATCTCACCGGGATCGACGCGACCTGGAGTACCGGGGTGATGTTCGAGGGTGAGCCGGGGATGGACGGGCCGGTGCAGGAGGAGTCGATGGGGGATGTGCGGGTGCTGTTCAATGACGAACCCGCGGCCTCGGCCGACCCGCAGGTGCGTGGGGCGTGTCAGGCGTGGGCGCGGTTCGTGGCGGGGGCAGATCTGTCGTTCAGCGTGCGGGCACCCCAGGATGCGTGCGCGTCGGCGAAGGCGCTGTTGCGGATCGCGTTGACCGAGTGGCGTAAGGAGCCGGCTCAGGGGACCTCGCCGGATTCGGATCGAGCCGTGATCACCGGGGCCGATCCGTGCGCGGTCGCGCCGTTGCTCGGTGTCCGCGTGCCCGCGGCCGATCAGGGTGTCACCACGTGCAGATTGAGCGTCGACGGGCGCGACGCGATCGTCACCTACGACTACAACGAGGAACGCTCCATCATCGACGACACCCCGGCATTCACCGTCGGCGCCCGCCAGGTGTACCGATTCGACACCGCCCAGGCCGGCCTGGCGTCGCTGTCGGCCGTCGTCGGTCCCGGGCTCGCACCGGGGCCGACCGACGCACTGCTCGGTCGACGCGTGCCGACCGTCTCGGTCACGGCCGACTCGACGATCGCGGAGAAGGTCATGCGCGAGACCTTGCCGCTGGTGCGCTGACACCGTGACCGCTGGTGCGGTGACGACAACGTTCTGAGAACGACCTCGCGCGATGTTTGCGCGAGGGTTGCCGCCGCGGGCAGACTCGGTGGTCGGGCGCGGGTCCGGGTCCGGATCGACCGAGGACAGGGGTGCGGATGTTTCGCAGGATGGCGCTGGCCGCTACCGCGTTGCTCGTGTGCGCCGGCTGCGGGAGTGACGACGCGGGCAGCCCACCTGATTACGGGACGTTGCCGTCACCGCCCGCACCGGTGATTCCCGCCCAGCCCGCCGAGTTCTGGTCGAAGGTCCCCCAGGATCAGAACCAGCGCGCCGAGGTGGCCCAGGCGACCCGTCAGGTCGACGTCTGCGCGCTGCTGCCGCGCGAAACCTTGGCGCAGTTCGGCGAGGTCAAGAGCGTGACCGTCGGCCTGGATTCGTGCCGGGCGATCATCGGCAGTGACAAAGCCGGTGAGGGCTCGACGCTGACCTGGCACGCCACCCTGCTGAGCTCCTTGTCCACCGGCGGCCGCGGCATCACGAGGCAGATCGGCGACACGAACGTTCGCACGGTCCCCGACCGGGATACCGGCGAACCACGCGCCTGCGGGGCGACCGCCCAGTTCCCGTCGAGCGCGGCCTTCTACCTCGGTCTGTCCACACCGGGCAAGAATCCGTGCACCGTCGCCGACGAACTGATGCCCGGCATGATCGACCGCTGGCGTCAGTCGCCGCCGCAGGGCACCTCCCCCGACACCACACCGACCGTGCTGCTCGGGGCCGACCCGTGCACCGTCCGCGCCAGACTGGCAGGCGCGGTGCCCGGCGACGAACAGCGACTCACCCAGTGCCTGTTCGGTTATCGCGGCGAGAAGATCACCGTGAGCTACGAATACCGCGTGCCCGACTACCTGGCCGCCAACAGCACCGAAGACCGCATCGACGGCCGCACCGTGCACCGCTCGGTCTCGGTGTACGACAGCTCGATCCCGATCTACACCGCGGCCGTCGGCCCGGAACTGCCCGCCGAATCCACCGCGTTCGGCAGGCGTATCCCAGTTGTCGAGGTGGTCGCCGCCACCGACGCCGTCGCCAAGGACGTCATGGCGCAGACGCTCACGCTCTTTCCGCAGCGTTAGATTCCCAGCACCAGCTTCAGACTCCCAGCACCAGCTTCAGATTCCCAGCACCAGCTTCGCGGTGGTGAAGTAGATGATCAGCCCGGTCGCATCGACCAGCGTGGTCACCATCGGCGCCGACACCACTGCGGGGTCGATGCGAAACTTCTTGGCCAGCAACGGCATCGTGCCGCCGATGGTCGCCGCCCAGCCACAGATGACCACCAGTGTGATGGCCACGACGACGGCGATCTTCGGCCCGACGAACACCGTGCCGATCAGCAGCCCGGCGGCGGCCAGCATGCTCCCGAGCACCAGCCCGACCCGGCATTCGCGCCAGATCACCTTGAACAGATCCGAGACGCGCACCTCGCCGACCGCCAGCGCGCGCACGCACGCCGTCGCCGCCTGCGCGCCCGCGTTGCCGCCCGCCCCGATCAGCAGCGGAATGAACAGCGCGAGGCTGGCGGCCTGCTCGAGGGTCGAGGCGAACATGTCGGTGACACTCACCGTCAGCGTGGCAGCGAACAGCAGCAGCGTCAGCCACAGCGCCCGGTAGCGCGCCAGCTGGAACACCTTGGCGGCCATGTAGTGGCCTTCCCACGGCGCCGAACCGGCCTGCTTGGCGACGTCCTCGCTGTCGGCGGCCTCGAGCACCTCCATCGCGTCATCGATGGTGAGCAGCCCGACCACCCGGTCCTCGCTGTCGACGACCACCAGGTTGATGAGGTTGGTGGAACTCATCAGCCGGGCGGCCTTCTCCGCGGCATCGGTGGCGCGCACGTACGGCGGTTCGGTGACGACCAGTTCGGACACCATCGCGTCCGGGGAATGCAGCACCAGTTCGCGCAGTTCGACGATGCCGGTGAGGCGCCGACCGCGATCGACCACGGGCAGCGTGTAGACCGTTTCGGCGTTGCCACCCTTGGCGCGCACACAACCCAGCGCCTGCGCGACGGTCAGATTGTCCGGCAGCGCAACGACTTCCGGCGTCATGTACAGCCCGACCGAGCCCTCGGGGTAGCCGAGCAGCGTGGCGGTCATCCGGCGCTCACGCGGGCTCAGCCCGGCCAGTACCTTCTTGGCGACCTTGGCGGGTGCCTCGTGCAGCATGCGGGCGCGGTCGTCGGGATCCATCGCCTCGACGAGATCGCGAAAGCTCTTCTCGCGCAGGCCCTGCAGGATCTGCTGCTGGTCGACCGGCTCGAGCTCTTCGAACACACTGAGCGCGCGCTCCTTGTCGAGCAGCCGGAACACGACACCGGCCTGCACGGCGTCCATGCGGGCCAGCGCGTCGGCGATGACGTGCGGCGGGCGGTTCTCGAGCCAGTCGAGACCACCGCAGGTGACCCGGTGGGTCGCGACGATATCGCGCACCGATTCGGACAGGATCTCCAGCGCCTCGGTCACCGCATGGTCTTCGACCGGTGTGCGGCGCGGCGAAACTGCTTCCGACGCAACGGGTTCGGTGGGTACGTGACGGGTTTCGATGAGATCGATGTTCGACATGGAGGAGTCCTCTGGCGTAACAACGCGCATCCGGGCGGCACAGCGACAGAATGCGAAATGAGTGGAACGGTGGCTGACGTTCACACCGCGTGGCGTCCACCGCCGGGCCCATCACGCACCAGCCGGACCTACCAGGTCAGCAAGATTTCAGTGCGAGGACGAAGGGGTGACGCCGCGCGGCCTTCGACTGGGGGGTTCGTTGCGCATCGCAACCCCACCTCCTCACAGTCGCCACGGATCGTCGCTCCGCGGATCACCTGGAGTACCCACTCGGGCACACCCTTCCACCAAGAGACTACATGCGGGGCGCGTTCGGTTCACCCCGATCTCGCGTACCACTGGTCACAGTGACACCACTCACACCGAGTGCGGGAGTCCGGCCACGACGGTGTCGACGGCCTGCTCCGCGAGCTGCCACAGCTCGGCGCGGTCCAGATGACGCAGCGGCCCGCGCAATGCCAGTTCCGCGAAGCCGTGCACGGTGGACCAGCAGCTCCAGGTCGCGCCCGGGCGCGCCGCCGGAGCGAGGTCGCCGACGTGCACCATCATGTCGAGCGCATCGGCGAGGGCGAGGTAGGCGGGCGAATCGACGACCGACTCGGGCGAGGTGTCACCGGCGCCGAAGAACGCGACCGCGAACCAGCCCGGTTCACCCAGCGCGAAGCCGATATAGCCGAGACCGACCGCCCGCAGGCTCGCCCGCGGTCCCGCCTGGACGCGCTCCATCCCCTCGGCCATTCTCGCTTCGATCGCCGCCGCGACCGCGCGCAACAGGGCTTGCCGGTCGGGAAAGTGCCGGTAGGCGGCGTTCGGCGTGACGCCGACCCGGCGGGTGACTTCGCGGATCGTCAGCGCGTCGGGTCCGCCGGCCCTGGTGAGTTCGAGCCCCGCCTCGACCAGAGCCGCCGCGAGGTCACCGTGGTGATAGGCCAACCCTTGTACTCCCTCTCCATGAAGTATACGGTGTGAACATATCAAATGTGCACACCGTACACATTGAAGGGTGGCCCATCATGACCGCATTGCCCACCGTCGTCGACCAGGACACCTGGCAGGCCGAACTCGATCAGCTCAGGATCCGGGAGAAGGCCGCGACCCGCGAACTCGACGCCGTCGCCGCCCAGCGCAGGCGCATGCCCGCCGTCCGCCTGCCCGACTACACGCTGAAAGCCGAAGACGGCAGCGATGTTTCGCTGGCCGAGATCTTCGACGGACATTCGCAGCTGATCACCTATCACCACATGTGGACGCCGGGGAACACCTGGCAGTGCCCCGGCTGTACCGGACTCACCGCGCAGTACGCGCGGCTGGATTTCCTCGATGGCTACGATGCGCGATTCGTCATCGTGACGCAGGGGCCGATAGCCGAGGTGCTCGCCTACAAGAAGCGCGTTGGCAACACGATGACCTGGTTTTCGACGGCCGACAGCCCGTTCGGCACCGACATGGGCGCGGCCCCCGACGCGGGCTTCGCCGTGAACACCTTCCTGCGCGACGGCGACACCGTCTACCGCAGCTGGCACACCGATGGCCGCGGCACCGAGCAACTCGCCTACAGCTTCGGCCTGATCGACGCGCTCCCTTACGGTCGCCAAGAGGAATGGCAGGACAGCCCCGAGGGCTGGCCCCAGTCCCCGACCTACAGCCGCTGGCCGAGCAGCAAGGACATCGCCGCCTCCTACGGCGACCCGACCGCCTGATCCAGATCGCCCGGAATCAGGTGCACGTCGAGCCGGTCGTTGACGATGTTCGGCAGATAAGGGCCGGTCCAGGGTTCAGCGCGGTGCGCGCGGAACAGTTGCCTGAGCGCGCAGAAGTGGAACAGTGGAGCGCGACAGCCGCGGCGTGTGGCGCCGCTCGAGTTCTACTCACACCAGGAGAAAACCTGTGCGCTTCGGCATCTTCGTTCCCCAGGGCTGGCGGCTCGATCTGGTCGGTATCGAACCGGCCGACCAGTGGTCGGTGATGCGCGAGCTGGCCCAACGGTTCGACGCGGGCTCCGAGTGGGAGTCGATCTGGGTCTACGACCACTTCCACACCACACCTGTTCCCACCGACGAGGCGACCCACGAGGCGTGGTCGTTGATGGCGGCGTTCGCGGCCACCACGTCCCGGGTGCGGCTGGGCCAGATGTGTACCGCCGTGAGCTACCGCAACCCCGCCTACCTCGCCAAGGTGGCCGCCACGGTCGACCTCATCTCGGGCGGTCGGGTGGAGATGGGCATCGGTGGCGGCTGGTACGAACACGAGTGGCGCGCATACGGTTACGGCTTCCCACCCGCGGGCGAACGTCTCGGTCGCCTCGACGAAGGCGTGCAGATCTTCCGCCAGGCCTGGCAGACCGGGCGCGCGACCCTGGACGGCCGGTACTACCAGGTCGACGACGCCATCGTGCACCCACGCCCGTTGCAGGAGAACGGCATTCCGATCTGGATCGCGGGCGGCGGCGAGAAGAAGACGCTGCGCATCGCGGCGAAGTACGCCGACTACACCAATTTCAGTGGCAACCCCGAAGAGTTCACCCGCAAGTCCGACATCCTGCGCCGACACTGCGACGAGGTCGGCACCGATTTCTCGGCGATCACCCGCAGCTCCAATTTCAACGCCATCGTCGGCACCACCGAAACCGAAGTGCAAGAACGACTCTCGACCGTCATCGACCGCTTCACCCCCTTTCTTGGCGCCGACGAGGCGAAAACCTATGTGCACGAACAATTCGCCACCAGCGCAGCCGTCGGCACCCCCGAACAGATCATCGAACGCCTGACGGAGGTCAAAGATCTCGGCCTCACCTACGCCATCCTCAACTTCCCCGAAGCCGCCTACGACACCTCCGGCATCGAACTCTTCGAACGCGAGGTGATCCCGGCACTGGGATAACCAACGCCGGGCGTGGGTTGTCGGCTTACGCGGGGAAGGTCGGAACGATCGATTCGCCCATGTGGCGCAGGGTGGCGCAAGGGTCGGCGGCCTGTTGGGCGAGACTGTTCACCACGACCATGCGGATCACGCCCTGGTCGGCGGAGAAGAGCACGTCGCAGGAGGTGGGGGCAGCGGCAGCGGCCAGGCGGCGGCCGGTGCGGCCTGCGACGGTGTAGTCGGTGAAAGCTGTTGTGCCTGACTCTTTTTCGAATTCGGCCAGGGTTCGTGAGGTCGAGAACACCTTCAGGTGGGCGGCGGCGCCGGTCCACTCGCAGGTCTGCCAGCCCGCGGACGGGGCACCGGCGGCGATCTTCGTCGCGGGGTCGACGCCGGCCTTCTGCAGCGCGTCCACGGCAACCCCGGTGCACGGCTCGAACAGCACCTTCGCTTCCGCGGGCTCGTCGCTCGAACATCCGACGAGCGCCGCGAGCGCCAATCCCCCGGCCGCTACCGTCATGAGCGCGCGCTTCATCCGTTCCCTCTCACCGTGCATCGCAAAACGCGGCCACGTTAACAAGGTGCGCGACTGTCGCGGGCCGCCGTCGGCCAAGACTTGTGCCGATCACCACGAGCACGCACCTCGGCTGTGACGCACCCGCATCCGTGTACCGGGCGGCGGACTAAGTGCACGCCCGTTCACTTGTGACACGCTCCGGCATCGGGTCCGCGATGGCCCAACCTTCGGCCAGCAGCGTGTCGACAGCGGCGACCGCGGTGGCGAGACGCTGCTCGTGCGGACCGGTCAGCATCGTGAACGGCCGTCCGGTTCGGGCGAGTTCGTCGCTGAAGCGGTCGGTCATCCACGGCCGCAGATGCTCGCCGTCGCGGAGACCGTCGTCTTCGAACGGGACGCCGACATGATCGGTGAGCAGCCACAGATGCTGGCGGTGCTCGGCGACGATGCGGGGATGGGCGTGACCGAGATAGCGCTCGTGCCAGATGGTGGTGGCGAAAGCATCGGTATCGCAGATCAGTACCGGGCCGGTGTCGCGGGCCGCGCGATCCTCGGCCGCCTGCTGATACGCGGCGATCAGCGGGAATTCCGGCGACGTGAACTCGACGTCGGACCAGTGCCCGGCCGGACCCAGCGCGGCCAGCTTTTGTTCGCTGTATTCGCGGCCGTACTCGGGGACGTAACCGGCGCCGTAGTGCTCGGCGAGCGCTCGGGCGACGGTCGTCGTCCCGGTCGACTCCGCACCGAGCACCACCACCCGCTTGGTCATGGCGGCGCGGACCGGCGGGGACAGGAAGTTCCAGTGCGCGAGCGGATTTCGGCGGATCTCGGTCGCCGAGATCGGATGGCGCAGTCGCCTCGGATCGACGCAGATCGCGTCGGCGCCGAAGCGCCTGCCCAGCTCCTCGCCGTAGGCCTCCGAGGTGAAGACCGCGTCGACGGGGTCAGCAATAGCAGCGAAGAACACCGCCATGTGCGCATCCCAGATGGCAGGATCGGTGATGTCCATCGGTACGTCGTCAACCGCGCCGACTACGGAAATCTCGGGCTCCGAATGTATTTCGCGCATCCAGGCCACGCGGTCGGCGAGTGGGATCGACTCCACCGACGAGGCGCAGACCAGCACCGTCAGCCGGTCACAGCGGGCGGCGGCAGTGCGAATCAGGTGGTGATGACCCGCATGCGGCGGATAGAACTTGCCGAGCACCAGCCCGTGCCCATATCGGGTCATGCCGCGACCACCACCTGCTCCTCGACAACATCGCGCCGCCAAGCGATCAACCCACGCACGCACAGCGCGAGGAATCCGACATACAACAGCGCTGTCAGGAACAGCTCCTTGTGGGCATAGAGCGGGATGTAGACGATGTCGGCCGCGATCCACAACCACCACGATTCCAGTCGTTTGCGGCACTGCCCGTAGGTCGCCATCAGCGACAACGCGGTGGTCAGCGCGTCGAAGAACGGCACGGTGGACTCGGTGGCGGTGTCGAGCAGCACGGTGATCGCGGCGGTGCCGAGCACCCCGCAGGTCGCGAGCACCATCCATTCGACCCGCGTCGTGCGACGGACGGGCAGCGGCTGCGTGTGCGTGTGCGAAGACCCGTGCACCCACGTCCACCACCCGTACCCGGCCAGCGCGATGAACACCACCTGCAATCCCGCATCGGCGAAAAGCCCGGCCTGGGTGAACAACAGAATGAAGAACACATTGTTGGCGATGCCGATCGGCCAGTTCGCGATGTGCTGGCGCGCGACCAACCACACGCACAGCGCACCACTACCGAACCCGAGCACCTCGGTCCAACTCACCGCCGTTCCGAGCAGCGTGAACAACGGCTGCTGCAGCGTCGCAACGAGATCCAGCACGTTCATGTTCCCGCCTTCAATATTAGTCGAATTGACCATAACCTAGGACGAGGGTGGCCGCAAGGCTCGTTCGAGGTCGTCGAGAGTCACTGATCAGGTCGGCAAGGTCAGCAGCGGGTTCTTGTTAAGCGGTGTCGAGCACGCTGAGCCACATGAGCCACGCAGCACCGCCGAGGTACAGCGGATACGAGCGCGACGCGGTCCGCCGACCGGCCCCCGACACACGGGAACGCACGCGCGCGAAGGACGAATTCCCGCTCACCGCACGCACTTCCAGCGGTGACGAGACCGGGGTGGTTCCCGCCTTTCTCATCGACATGACACTGCACGCCGCGATCGGCGCCACCGCCTGGTACCTCGCCTCCGGCACGACGGCCGTCCTGTACGGCATCCTCGCCTGGCTCGGCGCGTCCTTTCTGCACCGCACGATCATCCAGAACCTCACCCGCACGACAATCGGCAAATGCCGGTACGGGCTCCGGCTGCGCTACGCCGACGGCACCTACCCGTCGACCTGGCAGCTGACCGGCCAGTGGTTCCGAGGCGGGTGGTCCTGCTTCGACCTCTTCAGCGTTGCCCCCTGACGCGAAAAGGGCGGTCTCCCAGGGAGACCGCCCTTTGTCGTCAGCTCAGCTCACAACATGCAGCTGACGCAGCCCTCCACTTCGGTCCCCTCGAGGGCCATCTGGCGCAGGCGGATGTAGTAGAGCGTCTTGATGCCCTTGCGCCAAGCGTAGATCTGAGCCTTGTTGATATCGCGGGTGGTGGCGGTGTCCTTGAAGAACAGGGTCAGCGACAGGCCCTGGTCCACGTGCTGGGTGGCCGCGGCGTAGGTGTCGATGATCTTCTCGTAGCCGATTTCGTAGGCGTCGTCGTAGTACTCGAGATTGTCGTTGTCCAGGTAAGGGGCCGGGTAGTAGACGCGGCCGATCTTGCCTTCCTTGCGGATCTCGATCTTCGACGCCACCGGGTGGATCGAGCTGGTGGAGTGGTTGATGTAGGAGATCGAACCGGTCGGCGGGACGGCCTGCAGGTTCTGGTTGTAGATGCCGAACTCCTGCACCGAGGCCTTGAGCAGACGCCAGTCGTCCTGGGTGGGGATGCGCACGCCCGCGTCGGCGAACATCGCGATCACCTTGTCGGTCTTGGGAACCCAGGCCTGCTCGGTGTACTTGTCGAAGTATTCGCCGCTGGCGTACTTGGAGTCGGCGAACCCACCGAAGGCGGTGCCGCGCTCCTTGGCGATCAGGTTCGACGACCGAATCGCGTGGTAGACAACGGTATAGAAGTAGATGTTGGTGAAGTCGATACCTTCTTCGGAGCCGTAGTGCACTCGCTCACGCGCCAGGTACCCGTGCAGGTTCATCTGCCCGAGGCCGATGGCGTGAGACTCGTTGTTGCCCTGCTCGATCGAGGGCACCGAGAAGATGTGCGTCTGATCCGAGACAGCGGTGAGCGCGCGGATCGAGGTCTCGATGGTCTGACCGAAGTCGGGCGAGTCCATCGCCTTGGCGATGTTGAGCGAACCCAGGTTGCACGAGATGTCCTTGCCCACCTTGGAATACGACAGATCGTCGTTGAACTCCGACGGGGTGGAGACCTGCAGGATCTCCGAGCACAGATTCGAGTGGGTGATCTTGCCCTTGATCGGGTTGGCCCGATTCACCGTGTCCTCGAACATGACGTAGGGGTAGCCCGACTCGAACTGCAGCTCGGCGATGGTCTGGAAGAACTCACGCGCCTTGATCTTCGACTTGCGGATGCGCTTGTCGTCGACCATCTCGTAGTACTTCTCGGTGACGTTCACATCGGCGAACGGCACACCGTAGATGCGCTCGACGTCATACGGCGAGAACAGGTACATGTCCTCGTTCTTCTTCGCCAGCTCGAAGGTGATGTCGGGGATAACCACACCCAAAGACAGTGTCTTGATGCGGATCTTCTCGTCCGCGTTCTCGCGCTTGGTGTCGAGGAAGCGGTAGATGTCGGGGTGGTGGGCGTGCAGGTACACCGCGCCCGCGCCCTGCCGCGCACCCAGCTGATTCGCGTAGGAGAACGAGTCCTCGAGCAGCTTCATGATCGGGATGACACCCGAGCTCTGGTTCTCGATCTTCTTGATCGGGGCGCCGTGCTCACGAATGTTGCTGAGCAGCAACGCGACACCGCCGCCGCGCTTGGACAGCTGCAGCGCGGAGTTGATGGAGCGCCCGATGGACTCCATGTTGTCCTCGATGCGCAGCAGGAAGCAGGACACCGGCTCGCCGCGCTGCTTCTTGCCGGAGTTCAGAAACGTCGGAGTCGCCGGCTGGAAGCGGCCGTCGATGATCTCGTCGACGAGGTTGCTCGCGAGCACCTCGTCGCCCGCCGCCAACGTGAGCGCGACCATGCAGACGCGGTCTTCGAACCGCTCCAGGTAGCGCTTACCGTCGAAGGTCTTCAGCGTGTACGAGGTGTAGTACTTGAACGCGCCGAGGAAGGTCGGGAACCGGAACTTCTTGGCGTAGGCCTGCTGGAACAACTTCTTGACGAAGGGGCGACCGTACTGGTCGAGCACCTCGGACTCGTAGTAGTTCTCCTTGACCAGGTAGTCCAGCTTCTCGTCCAGGTTGTGGAAGAAGACGGTGTTCTGGTTGACGTGCTGCAGGAAGTACTGGTGTGCGGCCTCGCGATCCTTGTCGAACTGGATCTCGCCGTTGGGGCCGTACAGGTTCAGCATGGCGTTGAGAGAGTGGTAGTCCATCACCTCGCCGGTCTCGCCGCGCACCGCCGACTGCTCTAGGCGTGCTGACTTGCCTGCCGGTGCTGTGGTTGCTGTTGCCAAAACAATCCCAATCCCTCTCGGACGCGCGCGACGTCCTCAGCGTTTCCCATGAGTTCGAAGCGATACAGATACGGCACCCCGCATTTTTGCGAGATGATGTCTCCTGCAACGCAATAGGTATCGCCGAAGTTCGTGTTTCCGGCCGCGATCACGCCGCGCAGCAGCGCGCGGTTGTGTGGGTCGTTGAGGAACTTGGCGACTTGCCGCGGAACGAGGTCCTTGTCGGGACGCTGTCCGCCCATGACGTGGCGACCACCACCATAGGTGGGGGTGATCAGCACGTAGGGTTCGTCGATCCGCGGCGATTCAGCGGTGGTGTGTAGTGGAAGTCGAGTTGCCGGGAGACCGAGCTTCTCGACGAAACGATGGGTGTTCTCCGAAGCGCTGGAGAAGTAGACCAGCCCGCCCGGAGTCATCTGCTCGGGCATGGCGCCTCCTTACCGGCGAACCGGCGCGAGCTAGGCAGCCGCGACGGCGAGTGACTTGATGCGATCGGGACGGAAGCCCGACCAGTGATCCTCACCCGCGACGACGACCGGCGCCTGCAGGTAGCCCAGCGCCATGACGTAGTCGCGCGCCTCGTCGTTCTCAGAGATGTCGATGACGTCGTAGTCCACGCCGACCTTGTCGAGAGCCTTGTAGGTGGCGTTGCACTGCACGCAAGCGGGCTTGGTGTACACGGTGATGGTCATGATGGAAGTCCCTCTCTCCTATGCCTGATCCACAGCCTGTGATCCGTATGCAATGCACGAACGGGTGATGCTGCGCAAACTCCTGGATCTGGCGGAGAAAGCCCTGCTCGCAACCCCTTCCCTTGGGCCCGATCAGTGGTGCTCCACACCGTCTTCCAGTACGACAGACACTACACCTAGTGTCCGACAGATGGGAACAACACAAGGTGTTGCGAGTCGCACGGATGTAATTCCCACGCGGTAAGTCCCAGGACCGGTGCCCGGCCAGCAGGGAAAACGGTGGTTCAGATCACAATTTCATCTACCGGCGAGTCTTCAGCAAACTCCGGGGACAGCGAAAGGGGCGTCGCAACCGCGATGGATGCGACGCCCCTGCCGAACGCCTAGCTTACGCCGAAATCAGGGTGCCGTTCACCGCGGCGACCAACTGGTGGACCGTCGCGCCGAGCTGGGTCAGCGCTTCGGCGTCCTCTGCCGGATGAGCCTGCGCGAAACGCTCGCCGATGGTCGCGAACTGCGCGTGCGCCGACTCGACGACGACGCCGCCCGCCACGCCGACGGACTTGACAGTGTCACCGTGCGCCCACGCCGCGGCGTTCGGGCTGATCGACGCGCTCACGACGGCCACCGGCTTGCCCTTGATCGCACCGGCGCCGTACGGACGCGAGGCCCAGTCGATGGCGTTCTTCAGTACGGCGGGCAGGGTGCCGTTGTATTCGGGGGTGACCAGCAGGACGGCGTCGGCCGCGGCGACGGCGGCACGCAGCGCCTCGGCCTGCGCGGGTACCGCATCGGGCACATCCAGGTCTTCGTTGTAGAACGGGATCTCACCGAGACCCTCGTAGATGGTGACGTCGACGTCGGCGGGCGCGGTCTGCACCGCGGCCTCGGCCAGCCGGCGATTGATGGAGCCCGCGCGCAGGCTGCCGACGAGAGTAAGGATGCGGGTCTCGCTCATGGCGACTCCTGGTGTACTCAGTGGAATGATCAAGGTTTCACCCGACATTAACCGGACCCCGGTCCGAATACTTCCCGCGGAGGACGTGTGAGTGGCGTGAGCTATGGCACAGCCAGGTCGGACGAGCCGTCCCTGCTGGGGATCGGACGGCCGCTGCCCGGCAGTGCGGAGCCCGTCGAACGTGCCGACGCCGCCCGCAACCGCGCACTGCTGCTCGACGCCGCCCAGCAGTTGGTGCGCGAGCACGGCGTCGACGGACTCACGATGGACGCCCTCGCCAAGCGGGCAGGCGTCGGCAAGGGCACGGTCTTTCGCCGGTTCGGCAATCGGACCGGACTGATGCTGGCGCTGCTGGATCATTCCGAACAGAAGTTCCAAGCCGCGTTCATGTTCGGGCCCGCGCCGCTGGGGCCCGAGGCGGGCCCGGTCGAACGGCTGATCGCGTTCGGGCGGACCCGGCTGCTCGATATCGAGGTCGAGGGCGATCTGCACCAGGCCGCGGAGAAGAACGGGCGTTTCGACGGCGGACCGTACAACTTGCACAAAGCGCACGTCATGCTGCTGCTGCGTGCGGCAGGCGTCGATGGTGAGGTTCCGCTGATCGCCGACACGCTGCTGTCCACGTTGTCGGCGGCGCTGATCATCCACCAGGTCGAGGTGCTCGGCTACACCCGCGAACAGATCGGTGACAACTGGGAATGGTTCGTTCGCCGCGTCATTTCGCCTGCACCCCAAGTAGAGTGAGACGGCATGGGGACACTGCGTGAACAGATCATTGCCGAGTTGGGTGTGCTGCCCGAGATCGAGCCGAAGCAGGAGGTCCGGCAGCGCGTCGACTTCCTGAAGGACTACCTGGCCACCACCCCGGCGCAGGGTTTCGCCCTCGGGATCAGCGGTGGGCAGGACAGCGCGCTGGCCGGTCGGCTGTGCCAGCTGGCCGTCGAGGAGCTGCGCGCCGACGGTGTCGAGGCGAAATTCCTCGCGGTGCGGCTGCCCTACGGCGTGCAGGCCGACGAGCACGACGCGCAGACCGCGCTGAACTTCGTCGACCCCGATCGCACGGTCGTGGTGAACATTCGCCCCAGCGCCGACGCGATCGGCATCGAGGTCGCCGGCGCACTGGATCACGAGCGGTTACGCGACTTCGTGCGCGGCAACATCAAGGCGCGCGAGCGGATGGTCGCCCAGTACGCCCTCGCGGGCCAGGAAAGCCTGCTCGTGGTCGGCACCGATCACGCGGCCGAAGCGGTCACCGGGTTCTTCACCAAGTTCGGCGACGGCGGTGTCGACCTGACCCCCCTCACCGGTCTCACCAAGCGCCAGGGTGCGGCCCTGCTGCAAGAACTCGGCGCCCCCGCGAGCATCTGGTCCAAGGTCCCCACCGCCGACCTCGAGGACGATCGCCCCGCCCTGGCCGACGAGGACGCACTCGGCCTGCGCTACTCCGAGATCGACGACTACCTCGAAGGCAAGGACGTCACTCCCGAGGTGGCGACCCGTCTCGAAACGATCTTCACCAACACCCGCCACAAGCGCACGGTCCCGGTAACCCCCCTCGACACCTGGTGGCGCTAGTGCAAGGCTAGCCGCCGGCGAAGGGGGGTAGGACGTCCACTCGGTCGCGGAGCATGGCCGAGGGGTCGCGGGTGAGTTCGTCGCCGATGAGGAAAGCGCACACACCGACGAGGCTGTCGATGTCGGAGCCGTAGGTGGCGGCGAGGGTGGCGCGCAGGTCGGCGACGGTGGCGCCTGCGGGAAGGTCGAGGGATTCGGTGTTCTTGCCGACCGCGTCGGCGATCGCGGCGAAATAGCGGACCTCAACCACCGATGGCTCCCATCGTGCGTTCCGGGGGGACGAAACCGGCGGCGTCGATACCGTGACCGGCCCATTTCTGCCACATCGCACCGCGCCACAGCTCGGCGACCTCGTCGTCGTCGGCGCCTGCCCGCAACACGTTGCGCACGTCGAACTCCTGATCGCTGAACAGGCACGAGCGCAGCATGCCGTCGGCGGTGAGCCGGGTGCGGTCGCAGCTGTCACAGAACTTGCGGGTGACCGTGGCGATGATGCCGACGGTCGCAGGCCCGCCGTCGACCAGCCATTTCTCGGCGGGGGCCGAGGGATCGGCGCGGGCGGTGGGGGTCAGGGTGAAGCGTTCGCCGAGGACGTCGAGGAGATCGGCGGCCGTCACCATGTGATCGCGGGCCCACTCGTGGTCGGCATCGAGTGGCATTTCCTCGATGAATCGCAGTTCACACTCTTCGGCCAGGCACCACGCGAGCAGGTCGGCCGCGCCCGCCAGGTTGTGCCGCATCAGCACGGCGTTGACCTTCACCGGCGCCATCCCCGCGTCACGCGCGGCTCGGATGCCGCTGAGTACCGACTCCAGCCGGTCACGGCGGGTGAGGCGGGTGAAATCAGCCCGGTCGACGGTGTCGAGGGACACATTGACCCTGGTCAGACCGGCCGCGGCCAGCTTGTGGATGCGGTGCTCCAGACCCACCCCATTGGTGGTCATGGCCAGCGGTGTGCCGGGCACCGCCGCGTGACAGCCCGCGATGATCTGTTCCAGCTCCCGGCGCATCAGTGGTTCGCCGCCGGTGAACCGCACTTCCCGCACGCCCAACTCGCGCACCGCGAGGGAGACCAGGCGCACGATCTCGTCGGCGGTGAGCAGTTCCTCGCGCGGGATCGGCGGCAGGCCTTCTTCGGGCATGCAATAGGTGCAGCGCAGCGAGCATTTCTCGGTGATGGATACCCGCAGGTCGCGGGCGATCCGGCCGAAGCGGTCGACGAGGAACGGCGTCTCGGGCCTGCCGTCGAGAGACGGCCGCTCCGATCGCACGGCGGGTATCCCCATCTGGACCAGCGTCATCTCTACAGTATGACCCGTCGGGCCCGACGAATTCCGTCCGCCGGGCCGATTCGTCGCGAACTCGTCAGCTCACCGCGAACAGTCCGTCATCGTGAGCTACGCGACCATGACCGGCTCCAACGGCGGCGATTAAGCTGGCAGCATGACTCCCCGGCCCGCTACCGCGTCGGCGCGCAGCGTAGACGAGTACCGCGACACCATCGCCGCGCTGCTGGCCCACCTCGCCGACCGCCCCGATGAGCAGGCGCCGGTACCCGAGGCGCTCGGCCGCACGCTCTCGGCCGATGTGGTGTCGCCGATCGATCTGCCGGTGTTCCGCAACTCGGCGATGGACGGGTACGCGGTGCGCGCGGCCGATGTGGCCGTCATGCCGGTCACGCTGCCGGTGGTCGGCGTGGTGGCGGCGGGTAAGCCGGGCGCCGACGCGTTGCCCGCCGGTGCGGCGGTGAAGGTGATGACCGGTGCGCCGATGCCGCCCGGTTCCGATTGTGTGGTGCCGGTCGAGGATGTGCAGTCGGGTGACGGTCGGATCGTGGTCGAACGTGGCCGTGGGCGTGGTGAATTCGTGCGCGAGGCCGGTACCGATGTGCGGGCGGGTGAGCTTGTCGCCCGGGCGGGCACGGTGCTCGCGCCCCGGCATATCGCGGCCTTGGCTGCCGTCGGCCTCCCGACCGTGCCGGTGCTGAGTCGATTACGCGCCGTCTGCCTCACCACCGGTGACGAACTGCAGCCCGCGGGCAGCACGCTCGCTCCGGGGCAGATCTACAACTCGAACGGCATCGCCCTGGCCGCGGCCTTGCGGGCCGACGGTGTCGAGGTGGTCGAGGTCGCGCACAGCACCGACGACCCCGCGGTGTTCACCTCGGTGCTGCGCGCCGCGACCGCTGCCGCCGACCTGGTCTTCACCTCCGGTGGCGTCTCGAAGGGCGACTTCGAGGTGGTCAAGGATGTGCTGGGTCCGCTCGGCGGGACCTTCGGCTCGGTCGCGGTGCAACCCGGCGGTCCGCAAGGGTACACGGTGGTCGACGAGGTCCCCGTGCTCAGTTTCCCTGGCAATCCGGTGAGCACGATGGTGTCGTACGCCGTGTTCGCGCGACCGGCCGTGCGCGCGCTGGCGGGTCTGCCGGAAGTGGTGAGCCGCGAGGCGACCCTGCTCACTTCGGTCCGCTCCCCTGCCGGTCGTCGCCAATACCTGCGCGGTCTGGTGACCGAGGACGGGGTGGAAGTGATCTCGGGGCCCGGCTCACATCTCATCGCGGGCATGGCCTGGGCCGATGTGCTCATCGACGTGCCCGCCGAGGTCACCTCGTTGGACGCGGGCGTCCCTGTGCGAATCTTGTCCCTATGAGCGAGTTGTCCCACGTCGACCGCGAGGGTCGGGCGCGCATGGTCGATGTCAGCGCGAAAGCCGACACCACCCGAATCGCTGTCGCCGCAGGCGAATTGCAGACCACCGCCGAGGTGATCGCGCTGGTGCGGGCCGAGGGTATGCCCAAAGCGGATGTGCTGTCCACGGCGCGGTTGGCCGGAATCGCCGGTGCGAAAAAGACTTCCGAGTTGATTCCGCTGTGTCATCAGCTGGCGTTGTCGTCGGTGAAGGTGGAGTTCGGGTTCACCGAAACGTCGATCACTGTCGAGGCGACCGCCAAGACGAAGGGGCCGACCGGCGTCGAGATGGAAGCCTTGACCGCTGTCGCCGTCGCAGGATTGACGCTGCACGACATGGTGAAGGCCGTGGATCCCGGTGCGGTGATGAACGGGGTTCGACTGATCACCAAAGAAGGTGGGAAGCACGGGCATTGGGTGCGGCCGGAGCATCGATCCGACGCCGAACCGGAATCCGCTGATGCGCAGAATGTTTCGAGGACGGCCGTCGTCGTAGTCGCGTCCACTGGCACCGCGGCGGGCACACGCACCGACACCACCGGCCCGGTACTCACCGAATGGCTTACCGCACAGGGGTTCTCGGTTCGCGGACCACTCGTCTACGCCGACGCCGAGATCGCCGCGGGGCTGACCGACGCCCTCGGCGGGGCGCCCGCGCTCGTCGTCACCACCGGCGGGACCGGCGCCTCCCCCACCGATGCGACGCCCGAAGCCACCCGCGCTGTGCTCGATCGGGAACTGCCCGGTGTCGCCGACGCCATCCGGCAGCGTGGGACCGCGAAGTTCCCCCTGGCCGCGCTGAGTCGCGGTGTCGCGGGTCTTGCCGGACGCACGGTTGTCGTCAATCTGCCGGGTTCCCCGGGTGGGGTGAAGGACGGCATCGCCGTGCTGGAACCGTTGTTGGATCATCTGCTCGCGCAAGTAGCCGGAGGCGGCAACCATGAGTGACTTCGGTGCGGTGCGCCTGGCGACGATCAGCGATCAGGATCTCGAGCCCCTTGCCGTCGAAAAAGCTGTCGAGGGGCCGGAATTCGGCGCTGTCGTGGTGTTCACCGGCAAGGTGCGCAACCACGACGGCGGGCAAGCGGTGACTTCGCTCGAGTACTCCGCACATCCGCAGGCGCAGCGATTCCTGCACGCGATCTGCGCGGAAGTAGCCCAGGCACACGGACTTCCGGTCGCGGCGACGCATCGGATCGGGCCGCTCACGATCGGCGGGTTGGCCATCGTCGTGGCGGTGGCCGCACCGCATAGGGCCGAGGCGTTCACGGTGTGTGCCGAACTCGTCGACCGGATCAAGCACGAGGTGCCGATCTGGAAGCGACAGTTGTTCGCCGACGGGCTTTCGGAATGGGTCAACGCCTGCGGCTGACCACCGCCGCGGCCCTCGGTGCGGTGACAACCATCTCCGGGCTGAGCGCACTTCACTGCTGGGTGTAGCGCCAGATCCCGAGCATCGCTTGATCGTCCAAGAGCGTCTCGCCATCGAAGATGGTGTCGTGCAAGCGTTTCAGTGCCGTGTCAGCGTCCAGTCCGGCACCGATGAGCACCAGGCTCGAGACACGTTGCTCGCCGCGCGCCCAGGTGCCGGGGGTGAAGACGATGTGTCTGCCTACCAAGTGGACCTCGAACTTACGTCGTTCGCCCGCCACCGCGAACGCCACACATCCCTTGGCGCGGAACAGGCCTGATGGCGGGTCTTCCAGAAAATCCACCAGCGCACGGGGATTCAAGGCGCGCTCGCTCGTGAACGACACCGACACGTAGTCATCGTGGAGATGCCGGTGGTCGGGGTCATCATGGTCGTGATCATCGAGCAACGAATCGAAGCTCAACTGCTGGGCCACTGTCGGCTGTTCCGGCACGCGATCATCGAACAACAGACCCGGATCGATCCGGCCGTGCGTTGTCGCGTAGACCGGCACCTGACCGACCCACCCGGCGATCTGTTCGCGTAAACCGGCCAGTGCCTCGGGGGCGACTCGGTCGGCCTTGTTCACCAGCACCAGATCCGCCATCCGCAGGTGTGTCACCAACTCAGGATGTCGCGCGCTGGTCGAGGCGAATTGCTCGGCGTCGACCACCTCGACCAACCCGCCATAGGCGATCCGGGGGTTCGGGTTGGCGATCACCATCCGGATCAGGTTGCGCGGCTCGGCCAGTCCGCTGGCCTCCACCACGATCACATCCACCGCACTACGGGGCTGCGCCAGCTGCGCGAACAGATCGTCGAGTTCGGACACGTCCACCGCGCAGCACACGCACCCGTTGCCGAGCGACACCATCGCATCGACCTGCCCGGCCACCAGCATCGCGTCGATGTTCACCGCCCCGAAGTCGTTGACCACCACCCCGATGCGAGTCCCTCGATTGTTGCGCAACAGGTAGTTGAGCAGGGTCGTCTTCCCCGAGCCAAGAAATCCGGCCACGATCACCACAGGAATCACCGGGTCCATGGTGCCACCTCCCCACCGCCACACAGCACGCCGCCCACCCCTGGATCAGGAGTGGGCGGCGTGGGTGCCGCGAACTGTCAGGAAGGCCCGAAAACCATGCCTACCAGTGTGTATGCCAGGTTGATCAGCTGGCCTGGAATGGTTGATTCGTCCATGCCGAGGGCCTGGGCCAGGGGCATCAGGAGCGTCATGACGGCGGTGATCGGGCCGCCGAGAGTGCTCAGATCGAGCTCGGATTCCTCGGGCGTCGACTGGGTTCTCGGGGTGGCGCCGCGGTTCTTCGTGGTGGTGGACGGTGCCTCGGGGGCTGCCTTGGGGGCCGGGGCGCCGGGGGCCGCGGTGCGGACGGGGGCTACCGGCACCGGTGCCGCGATCGGGGCACGTGCGGGGACCGGTGCGGGCACGGGAGCCGCCTGCCCGGTGGGGTCGGCCTGATCCTCCGACGGCGGCGTGTCGCCGCTCGAGCCGCTGGGCAACCGGGGCGGATCAGCCGGTGCCCGGTCGGGTACGGGAGCCTGCGCTCCCGCTCCGGGGGCCGCCGTCGTCGTGGTCGACGCCGAGGCGGGAGGCTGAGCCGGTGCGGCGTCACCGTCCTGGCTCGCAGCCGGTGCAGGTGCGCTCGGCGTAGGCGCCTGGCTGGTCGGCGCGGGCGTCTCGGGGTCGGGAGCGGGTGCGTTTTTCGGTGTCTGGGTCGTGGTCGCGACCGGCACTCGACCGGGCAGTGGTGCCACGGCGAACGAAGGAATCGGCTTGTTCAGCAGGAACCCGACGACGCCGGTGGTGATGGCCACCGCGTGCTCGAGCTGACCTTCGCGCGATTCCAGGCGTGCGGCGTCGTCGACATTGGCACCGTTGCCCATCTCCACGAACACCATCGGCACCTGCGTCAGCGCCGGTCCCGCGACATCCTCGCGGGTCTGCAGACCTGCCGTGACGCCGGCATAGTTCGCGGGCGAGAAGCCTGCCGCCAGGTAGGCGTCGCGGACCGCGCTCGACACGAGTCGCCCACCGCCGGACTGCGCCTTGTCGGCGATCGGGTCGGGGATCGGGAGCTGCGGCACGATCAGGTGGAATCCGTGCTGGTCGGGGCCCGCGCTGTCGGCGTGAATGCTCACCGCCACGTCGGCGCCGGACTGGTTGGCGGCGCGGGCGCGATCGTCGACGCAGCCGCCCCACCCGGTGTCGTCGGCGCGGCTCAGCACCACTTCGGCACCCAGTGCCTGCAGCGACGCCCGCACGAGCTGGGCGACGTCCCAGTTGATGGTGTGTTCGGGAATGCCGTTGAGCGAGGTCATCCCGGTGGTCTGGCAGTCCTTGGTGCCGCCGCGTCCGTTGTCGACCTGGCGGCTCAGGTCTTCCGAATGGGCCGTCCCCTGATGACCGGGGTCGAGGAAGATCGTTTTACCGGCGAGCTGCTCGCTGGTCGCCGGTTCAGGGGCGGCGTGGGCGGTCACGGGGACCAAACCCGACAGCGACACCACCACCGCGGCGGAGACGGTAGAGCAGATTCCGGCCTTGATGATGTTTGGTTGCATGTTCGGTCGGCGCTCCGGGACCGGAGCACCCCTCCCTTCCCATTGGTAACACCTGGTAACACCAAACCCAGTGGTTCACTCTTGCAACGTTGGCAACCACAGGGCAAGCACAGTTACCGAAATGCAACTGGATGGAAGCATGAAAGGACGCTGGCCGGATGCCGAGAGGGGCGACCAGCGGCCGATCTCAGGCAACTTCTGGCAATTGCCGCAGCGAGCGCAGCGCGTAGTGCACCCGGGTCTTCACGGTCCCGACCGGAACACCGAAATCCGCGGCGACTTCCCGGTAGCCACGGTCGCGCAGGATCACCTCGGTCACCGCCGCGCGCTGAGACTCCGGGAGCCGGGCAAGCAGTTGGTCGACGAGCAGCCCGTCGACCAAGCCGTCGGCGAAATCCGGCCCGCCACCGACGGACACCTCGGTGATGTCGTCCCAGCCCACATCTCCGGGCCGGATGGCGCGGGCCCGCATGATGTCGATGATGACATTGCGTTCGATCGCCAGCAGCCAGGTCCGCACGCTGCCCTTGCGACCGTCGAAGTCCTGACAGGACCGCCAGCCGCGCAGCAAGGTCTCCTGGACCGCGTGCTCGGCCAGGCCCGCATCGCCGAGACTGCGCATCGCCCGCCAGTGCAGCAGGCCGCGATCGGTGGCCACCACCTCGGCCAGCCCGTCCCTGGTACACAGGCGCGCACAGCGCGCACCGCAGGAGTTGTCCGTCATATGGGGATATCGCGGCGGACCGCGCCGATGACAACGCCGCGCGTTAAGCGACTCTTCAGGATCCTGCTGGGCCGGTGCCGGAAGGTAGTTCTTGCGAGCCCGGCCGGGCCTGCTCCAGGAGGGGGGAGCAGGGACGCCGGGCTCGCTCCGCTTCCGGGCCCGGTCGTCGCGAGGCTCGCGCATTCGAGCGAAGTCCAGCACGATCGGAGGCGGGGCGACGACAATCGTCCGCGAGGAGCGAACAACGTGGACATCCATGCATATCCGACCGACGCGCAGACGCCGGTCGACCTGGCCGAGGCCACGCGAGTGGCGGCCGAGCACTTACCAGCCGACCAGCCGGGACACGACCGACAGATCGACGAATTCGCCGACGGCTTCACCGTTTTCGCGGTGCAGCCGTTGCACGCGCCACCGGATCGGCCGATGCCGATCGGCGGCTCGGTGTACGTCATCGACAAGGCGACCGGGGCGGTGTCGTTCTGGCCGACCTATCCGACCGGCGTGATCGCCGCGCAGTACGCGCTGCTGCTGGCGGTGGGCCGGCTGGTCGTCGCCGATACCTGGCCCGATCAGGACTGATCACAGAATTCAGGAGGTCTCCTCGGCAGCGGCGCTGGGCGACGTAGTACGGCGAGTCCACAGGCCACGGTCAGTGCGATCGACAGTGCGCCGAACCAGTCGCCCCAGCGAACGTAGGGAGTGAGATCGCCTGCGGTGTGGACGTCGGCTAGCGCCGTGTGGGTTTCGGTGATGTCGGTGCGCACCGATGCCCGAACGGTGCCCCGCGCGTCGATGGCGGTCAACTCGCCGAGTTGGGCGGAGCGGGCGATCGCGATACCCGATTCGGCGGCGCGGATTACTGCCATCCGGCTGTGTAGCCAGTGGTCGACGCTGAAATCCAGTGCGGGAGCCAGGATGAGCGTCGCGCCCTCGGCACGGTTCTGGCGAACGAGAGCCGGGCGGTCGAGGTCGAAGCAGATCGCCAGCGCCCAGGAGCGGCCGGGGATCTGGACCGGTACCGAACCGACCAGTAGTTCGGATTCGAGCCCGGGAACGAGATGCCGCTTGGCATAGATGGTTTCGCCCGGATAGGCGATGGCGGCGTTGATAGTGCCGTCGGGTTGCTCGAGTTCAAGGCCTACGACCACGTCGACGCCGCGGCGAGCGGCTACCGCGGTGAGCGGGTCGCGCAACAGGAACAGGTCGGATCGTTCTGCATGCCAGGCCTTCTCGGAGAACACGATGACGTCGGCACCCTGATCTGCGAGCTGGTCGACGGCGGTGACCGCCTCGGTGATCATCCGCGCACCATCGGGCGACGCGACCGGGACGTACATCGGCGGCTGCGCGAGAGCGACCAGCCCTACCCGCGTCACCGGTCCGCGGCTTGCCGACGCGGACGACCATAGACCTGCGCCGATGAAGGCGGCCAGGACAACGACCGTCGCGCCCACTACCGACAGCCGACGTGACGTTCGGATGCCGGGTGCGATCGTCGTGCCGATCGCGCTGGACACCGCGAGCACGAGGAAGCTGATCCCCCACACCCCGGTCAGTGCGGCGACGCGCACGATCGGGTCCACTCCGGCCTGGGAGTACCCGATGCTCCACCACGCGCCGAACACGCCGACCATGCCGAAGAGGAACTCTGCGGCGGTCCAGGCGGCGGGTAGCACGAGCACAGCCCACCCGAACCTGGCCTGCATCAGCAGTTTCCGAAAGAGTGCCACGCAGGCCCCGAAGGCGAGTGCGCTGCCGAATAACAGGGCGACAGTGGTCACCCTGGGTTGTTGCAGAGTCTCGGTGAAATAGGACCAGTACCTGGCGTTGCCGCCGAGCCAGGACAACACCGCCGCCGCGTACACCGCCGGAGCGGACTGCCGTGGAGCCAGCCACAGCACCGGGAGCGGGGCGAGTAGGGCGATGCCGGGGATCGGATGCAGGCCGGTTCCGATACTCCACAGCACCGCCGAGCTCACGGTCGCAGCCAACCAAACAAGCCACACTCGACCGGGCGCTCGCCGACCGGGTCGTCCGGAGAACCTCTCGCGCACAGCCTCTTCAGTAGATGTCACCGGCCAATCGTCGCGGTGGAGAGGGCTTTCGCACATCGCCCGCACGAGCGGACTTGCCTCCCTCACACGAGTGAGATCACCTCGCACCGCCCGGTAGTTGGTTGTCCCCCCGAGACACCATCCCGGATTCATAGGCGAAGACCACCGCCTGCGCCCGATCGCGCAGGCCCAGCTTCGAAAGAACGGAACTGACATGGGTTTTCACGGTGTGTTCGGTGACGACCAACCGGGCCGCGAGTTCGGTGTTCGAACGGCCTGCGGCGAGTTCTCGCAAAATGTCGCGTTCCCGCGGGGTCAGCGTGGCCAGCTGCGCGGACGCTTCCGGGTGCGCGCACGCGCGTCCGGCTACCTCGGCGATCAGCCGCCGTGTCACCGAAGGGGCCAGCAGCGCCTCGCCGGCGGCGACCACCCTTACCCCACCGATCAATTCGGCCCTGCGCGCATCTTTGAGCAGAAACCCGCTCGCTCCCGCTCGTAACGCGGCATAGACGTACTCATCGACATCGAACATGGTGAGTACCAGCACTTTCGCTGCGGAATCCGCGCAGATCCGCGCGGTTGCGGCCACCCCGTCCAGCAGCGGCATCCGCACATCCATCACCACCACATCGGGCGCGAGTCGGCGGGCCGCCGTCACTGCCTCCACCCCATCGGAGGCCTCCCCCACCACCTCGATATCGGGTTCGGATTCCAGGATCAGGCGAAACCCGGTGCGGAACAATTCCTGGTCGTCGACGACGAGCACTCGCATCGTCAACTCCCCTGTGCCAGTGGCAGATCGGCCGACACCACGAACCCCGAACGCGTCGGCTCCGCCCGTAACAGGCCACCGCACGCGTGCACCCGTTCCCGCATCCCGATCAAACCGAAGCCCGTCGTGTCGGTGTCACCCACCCGCGCACGTTCCATTACGGTGCCGTCGTCAGCGATGCGAACCCCGAGCCGACCCGACGACCAGCTCAGAGCCACATCGACCCGGGTCGCCTTCGCGTGCTTGCCCGTATTGGTCAGTGCCTCCTGCACGATCCGATACGCGGCGGCATCGGCTTGCGGTGAGATCGGCACGCGGGCTCCGTGTTCGGTGAAGTGGGCGACCAGACCCCCTTGTTCGGCGAGCGCGACGAGGTCGGCGATGGCGGCCACCCCCGGCTGATGCGGCGGATCGTCCTCACGGAGCGCACCGATACTGTGGCGCAGTTCTCGCAAGGCAGCACGCCCGCTGTCGGCGATCGCCGCGAAGGCCGCGTCGGCATCCGCCCGATCGAGGAGCGGACCGGTCTCGGCGCGCACGATCATCGCACCCACCGTGTGGGCGAGCCCATCGTGCATGTCCCGGGCGATCCGCAGCCGCTCGCGAACCACGGCGGCGTCGCGTTCGTCGTCGAGACGTCGCGTCCGTTCGGCGAGTGCGTCGATCTGCGCCTGCTTCGCGCGCACGCCCGACCCGAGTGCCCACGCCGTCATGAACGACATCGCGGCATAGGCGTACGAGTCAGCGGTCTCGCGTGGCACCAGCAGCGATACCAGAATTCCCAATGCGACCAGCACGAAGGTCATCCGCCGTTGGCCCGCGGAACAGTACGCCGCGATCGTGTACACACAGACGACCGTGCCGAACGGCAGCACCGGCAGCGCATGCACACAGCCGAGCGTGGTGATCGCGGGCCCGACCACGCACAGCACACCCACCGGAGCCCGACGCCGCCACAACACCGGCGCCGACGCGAGGACCGAGAGCCCGATAACCCACCACGATGCCTCGACAACGAGTGCGGGCACGACGGTCGCGGCCGTCACGACGGCGGCGACCAGCGCGTCCAGCGGCGACGGATGTTCCTGAGGTACTCCCACGACGTCCCAGTGTGTCGGGAAACAGGCCGCCGCACCTCACTCTCGGGAGTGATTCGGCGCGCAGCACTGCGACCGTACGCTCAGGCATAGGCTGACATCCGCTACGGCAACATCCGGTGACCAGCGACGATCACGCTGGATCAAGAACGGATTGCACACATAGCGATGCGTGCATATGATTGCGTTCGATCGGACCACAGAGAGGGGAACGCGATGGGCGCAGGGCACGGGCACGACCACGGGATATCGGCCGAGGGCGATCGACGCTGGTTGGCCGGGGCGCTGGCGGTGATCGTCACCTTCCTGATCGGCGAAGTGATCGTCGGCATCATCGCCGATTCGCTCGCACTGCTCTCCGATGCCGCGCACATGACCACCGATGCGGCCTCGATCGCGTTGGCGCTGTGGGCGATCAGGCTCGCGGCGCGACCGGCGACCGGGCGGATGACGTTCGGCTGGAAGCGCGCCGAGATCCTGTCGGCCCAGGCCAACGGGCTGACGCTGCTCCTGCTGGCACTCTGGCTCGGCTACGAAGCCATTCGCAGGTTGTTCGAGCCGCCGGAGGTGCACGGCTGGCTGGTGCTGATCACCGCGCTGGTCGGCGTCGCCGTGAACGTGCTCGCCACCTGGATGATCAGCCGCGCCGATCGCACCAGTCTCAATGTCGAGGGCGCCTACCAGCACATTCTCAATGACCTGTTCGCGTTCATCGCCACCGCCGTCGCCGGTCTGGTCATCATCCTCACCGGCTGGGTCCAGGCCGACGTGGTCGCGACGCTGATCGTGGTGGCGCTGATGATCAAGGCCGGGATCGGGCTGATCAAGGCGTCGAGCCGGATCTTCCTCGAGGCCGCGCCCGAACACCTCGACCCCGCGCAGGTCGGCCGCGACATGGCCGCACGCGACGGCGTCACCGAGGTGCACGACCTGCACATCTGGGAGATCACGTCCGGATCCCCTGCGCTGTCGGCACACGTGCTCGTGCAGCCCGGCCACGATTGCCACGCCGTCCGCGAGGACATCGCGCACATGCTCGACCACGACCACCACATCGAGCACGTCACCCTGCAGGTCGACCACGCGAGCCCGAAGCTGCTCGACATCGGCAACCGCGACTCCCACCCGTGCGCCGACTCGCACGGCCCGAAGCACCTGTCCAAGCAGGCTCCCCACACCCACTGACACCCACCGACGAGGGAAGGCCCCACATCCATCGGATGCGAGGCCTTCTCGTCGGTCACCCGCTGGCGAGGACCAGGTCGTTTCATCGACCCATGGGGCTGATTCAGCCGCCGAAGGAACCGGTCCACAGGGTGTCGACCAGGCCGTTCAGAGCGGCACCAAGGGTATTGAAGAGGCCGCCGAGGGCAGCGCTACCGGTGTCGATGATAACGGGGATCATAGTAATTCCTCTGTTTCTCGCATAGGCCCAGCCGGAGCTGGCTTACGAATGGCCTATCGAGGCCGGAACGCGACGGGTTACGGGTTTTTCCGATTTAGTGACGCTGATAACAGTTGGGCCACAACACCGCCCACAACTGGCATTTTCGCGCGATACCCAATGATTCTCCATTAAATCTGAGAACTCGATGAGATTCGGATGACGACATCCGATAAGGCCACATTTCCTTTGCCCCGAGAAATAGGGGCACCGCTACACACTGTCACATACAAAGGCGAAATAGGCATATCGGGCGCGATGAATCAGTTCGCCGGACACGTATTCACATAGGCATGACCGGGCAGCGCGTCGGCCCATTCCTCGGGAGTGATCGAGGTGGTGCCGCTGGCACAGATGCGGTCGGCCTCGGCGGCGGCATCGGTACGCCATTGACGCAGGGTGCCGTCGACCGCGGATTCGGTGAGGATGGCGCCGTCCGCGGCGAAGGCCAGCATCGTGGGTTGACGGTGGCGCTGGCCGCGGGCGATGGTGGCGTAGGCCGTGGGCTGCGCGGGGTCGGTGTAGTCCCAGAGCAGGATGGTGCCGCTCACGATGTCATCGATGGCGAGCCGGGTTCCGTCGGGGTCGAAGGCAACTGAACCGGCGGAGCCGTTGGCGCCCGCGGGCGCGGTGAGGGCACGAGGCGCGGTGCCCGGCTCGCCGAGCTCGTAGACGAAGGCGCCTGTGAGGGTGCCGACCGCGAGGGTGCCACGCGAGCTCAGGGCCAGCGAGATGGTCTGTCCCGGGGTCGGCAGATCGGACAGTTCGGCGATCGGCGCCGTGGCGGGCGTGGTCGGAAAGACGCTGACATTGCCGGTGCGGTGGCTGCCGACGGCGAGCAGGCTGCCATCCGGGCTGAAGGCGAGCGAGGTCGGGTAGCCGCGGCCGAATCGGATACTCGACCGCAACCTGGGTTCGCCGGTGACATCGTAGATTTCGACGGTCTGGGTCATGCTGTGGCCGATGGCCAGGGTGCCGTCGGGGCTGAAGGTGATGGCGCGGATGTCGACACCGGCCGCGCTGAGCGGGGTGCCGACACGGCGCGGAATCGCCGAATCGGTGATGTCCCACACCTGGATCGTGGATTCGGTTCTGGTCGCCGCTCTGGCTCTGTCCGCGCCGATCGCGACGACGTCGACCAGGCCCGCGGGGTCGCCGTCGAGGGGCGCCCGGTCGGTGGCGAAGGGCGTTCGGGCCAGCGTTCGCAGGTGCGGGAACAGATCCCGCGGGAGGACGGGCTGGTCGAGCGGAAACCGGAACAGCGTCAGCGGACTGGTCGACACGACCGGACCCGGTAGCTCGAACACGTGTACCGCGTGGTCGAAACTTGTGGTGACCAGCGATCTTCCACCGCGGAGGAGGCGCGCGCTCGCGACCATGTCGATGGGGAACGTGACCGCGACCTCACCGGTGTCCAGATCACGGATGCGCGCTCTGGTATCGCCGCCGACGATCACCGCGGATCGGCCGTCCGGGGCCAGTGACACGTCGATGTATTCGTTGGCGCCCCTCGTCACCGCGGGCATCGGCTCGAGGGTGGTCGCGCCGACCAGCCAGCGCGCGACCTCACCCGGATTGAGGCCGACGGCCAGCACGGTGCCGTCGGCGTTGAACTCGACCGACCGCGCCTCCGCACCGCCGGGACGTTCGACGCGACGGTCGAACGCCGGTGCCTGGTCGCGGTCGAGGGTCGCGGTGTTCCAGCCGCGCACTGTGGTCGTCCAGATTCCGCCGAACAGCGACGGCGCCGCGACGACCAGGCTGCGATCACTCAGCGCGACCTCAGCACGCTGTCCCGAGATCGACAGCGTCGGCAACGGGACCGGGTGCGCGGGATCGTCGCCGAGGTGCCAGACCGACACCGTCGCACTGTGGGTACCGATGGCGACGAACCCGAGGTCGGGGCTCAGCGCGACCGAGGCGGGCAACCGCCCCGCGAGGGGAAGCTGGGCTACCGCGCGCGGGGCGGCGGGATCGGCGATGTTCCACAGGGCCGACCCCAGATCGCCTGCGACGACCAACCATGCGTGATCAGCGCTGATCGCCATGTCGCGGATGTGGCCGCTGCCGGTGGCGAATCGCGGCCACCGGTCGATACCCGCGTCGTTCACCCGAACCAATTCCACGGTGCCGTCGCCCTCGCCGATCGCGATCACGTCGCCCTGCGCGGTCGT
This sequence comes from Nocardia sp. A7, assembly GCF_046549215.1. Taxonomy (NCBI): domain Bacteria; kingdom Bacillati; phylum Actinomycetota; class Actinomycetes; order Mycobacteriales; family Nocardiaceae; genus Nocardia; species Nocardia sp. A7. The sequence continues at coordinate 657,076 of NZ_JAJPWE010000001.1, forward strand.
CGCGATACGCGGTGCGTCCACATCGAAGACAACGCCGCGGCCGAGGACGACACCCGGGCTGATCCGGATCGGCGCGTTCGTCGCGGTGTTCTCCAACAGTGCCGAGCGCGCTTCCTCGGTCGGGGCGGTGCGGTAAGCGGCGAGCGCGATCTGTTGGGACAGTGCGGGATTGAGGTTGCCGCCGCCGCGCGCGACACCGGCGAACAGGCGCGAATTCGATTCCGCCCGCGCGGCCGCGTTCTCGATTCGCAGCCCGACGAGTTCGGTCACCGAGGCCGCCGCGAGCAGCACGGCCAGCGCGGCCGCGACCGAAACCATCCACAGCGCCAGGTTTGCCCGGGTGCGGGTTCTCGCGATCGCCTCGGTGACCGTGCGCGCGGCCGAGATCCGGTCGGCATAGTTCTGTGGTGCCTCATCGGCGGCTTCGCGATAGGCCGCCGAGGCCACCACCACGCGCAGCGACGAGCGTTGCGCCGCGGACAGTTTGCCCGCGTAGCCGCCGACCGCCGTCAGGTCGGCGCCCGAAAGCCCGGCGGTCACCGCGCATTCCGGGTCGAGTCGCCGGGGGCGCAGCTTGCGCAGTAGTGCATGCCGTGGGGCGAGGTCGTCGAGGGCGACCGCGATCGCCGCTCCCATCGACGCACCGTTGATGTCGTTGGCCGGTGCGCCGCCGCGGATCGAGACCGACCACAACACGCAGGCGTCGGTGGCGGCCAATCGGCTGATCTGCCAGGCCTTTTCGAGACTGTCGGTGAATTTACTGTCGGCTTGCAGAAACCCCATTCGCGCCGGGTCGGGATGCAGGCCGCTCGGCCCGCCACGAACCTGGTCCAGGCGCAGCACCCCCACCTCGCCACCACCGCCGAAGTTCAGGAAGAGCACGCTGATCCGGCTGCTGCGCACCACGGGAAGTCGATGCCCGGCCAACTCCAACGCGACCATGATGGCGTATCCGCGCGCCGACCGCCCGCCCTGGCCCAGCAGATGCCGCACGATATCGCCGAGCGGCGCGTTCTCACTGGTGATCGGAATGCCCGCGGGCAGCAGTTGGGTGCCGACCGAGATCAGACCGGCGCGTTCGGCGTGGTCGAGGAACACCTCGCACGCGTTCCCGATGTCGATCGAACCGGTCAGGGCCTGCGCCAGCACGGCCATCGCACGCGCGGCGGACAGGTCCGCGGTGATCCGGCGGCCCTGCGCGTCAGGGTCTTCGGCTTCTTCCTCGAGCAGATCGTCGGCGGCGGCGAGGTCCTTCCACCGCGCCAAGGACTGCCGCGCCAGCACACCCGTCTCCCGCCGGGCCGCGAGCAGTCGGCCCGCGGCCTCCGGCCCCGCGGCCACGGCATCGCGGCACAGCGCGAGCCACCGTTGCGGCGCGCCGGTCAGCTCGATCAGCACCGCGTCATCGGTCGACAGCGCGTCAGCCGGCTGGGCGGTCGATTCGACCGTCATCTGTCCCCCGTCTCCCGCCGGGCATCACCCGACCCTCCCGATACGATGGCATCCCAGCACACCACCGATCGACCCAGGGGACCACGTTGTCGAGACGACCCATCGCCCGACGCCACTCGATCGCGACGGCCCTGCTCGCGGTGATCGGGCTCGCGGCGAGCTGTTCGGCCGCCGAGGACGCCGTCCCGGCGCCGACAACGGCGGCAGCGCAACAGGTTTCCGTGCCACCGCTGCCCCGTGCCGAGGAAATCGGGCTGCTGATGCGGCGCCTGCTCGACACGACGGTGTCCAACGCGGAGAAGCTGGAACTCATCCAGGGCATCGAGAGCGACCCCGAGCTGCCGAACCGAGTCGCCGACGCACCCCGCCAGGGCGGCGCCACCATCTCGATCACCATCACGAGTACCCGCACCGCACCACCGGGCATGCTCGCCGACGGCACCGCCTCGATCAACAACGGCCCACCGTATCCGCTCATCGTGAACTTCGTCGCCGACGGCGGGAAGTGGAAGGTCGAGAAGGCCTGGTACTGCCAGATCGCGTTCTCGTTCATGGTCGCTTCCCCGGCCTGCCCCGCCTGACGCTGCCTCGCGAACCGGTCGGGGCGACAACCGCATCTGTACACCGAGCCCCCATCGACGCCAGAGGAGGAGGCGCCGCGATGCGACATGGTCGATCACTGACCGCGCTCCGCCGTCCGCGGCTGTCGGCCCGGCCTGCGGCGCGGGTACGATCGACGGCGTCCATCGCGCGAGCCGTGGTTTGCCCGTCGCCGGCCGAGTGGGAGTATCTGTTGGGTTCGGAGCCCTTGGACCGATGGCTCGGCGCCGCGTGGAGCGAGGTCCCCGCACACTTGCGCCCCGCGGTCGTCGACCACATCTTCGGCGCCGATCTGGTCACCATGTCGAGCTATGCGGCGGCCAAGGCGCGCTACGTCCTGGAACGGATCGACCCGGACATGCGCAGCGACTTCGAAGACGTCGCCCAGGACACGATGGTCGAGCTCACCGCGACACTGCCCGCTGAGCGGATCCGGCACTGGAAAGCGTTGGTGCTCAAGAAGCTTCAGTGGCAAGTGCTGCAGGACCGGCGCAGTCGCACGGCCGAGAAGCGCCACCCCGGCCAGCGGGTCGACTACGAATCCGCTGTCCTGGTACTCGAGGACCACCGGTGCGGAGATGCCGAGAACCGGCTCGCCGACCGTGCGGTCCTGCAGGACGCACTGGCCTCGATCGCACACGAGGAGACCGCCGCTGTGCTCCGGGCGACCTTCGTGATCGCCGCGGACGGCAGTTACACCGATGTGCAGACCACCGGCGAGGTGGCCAGGGACCTGCGGTTCAGCCAGGAGAAGGTCAAGCGATTACGCGCGGCGGGCGCCAAGTTGCTGCGTGATGCCGTGCGTGCGCAGCTCGACGCCCGCGATCGGGACAACGAGGAGACAGCGTGATGGCGCCGGATCATGACGCGGACCGCGTGGGCCTGCCCGTCGATATCGATGTGCTGATCGCCTTCGCCGAGTCCGACGACACTGCCGTCGACGCGGAGTCCGCCGCCGCCGGGGCACGGATCGCCGAGCGGGTGTTACGCAGCGGCACAAGGGAGTTCAGCGACGAACCCACCTCCCTCAGTGCGCGCCGGGCCGTGATGGCGGTGCACGGCTGGAGTGTGCAACCGCTCGCCGCATCGTCGGAGGGTGAGACAACCCACGCGGTGCAGAAACAACTCGACCGGGAGTTGGGGATCGAGTTCACCCGCGCACCAGCGGGCGCTGAGCAGACGCGAATCTCGGTGCACTCGTTCGGCGCCAGGGCCGTGGCGGGCGACATCGTGCGGGTGGCGGTGAGCCTGGGTGCCGAGCGCACCGAACTGCTGGTCGTCCTCTACGCCGAGGACGACGGCACGCTCACCGGTCAGGTCGTCACCAGGGCCCTCACGATGTCCGAGGATCTCGAGATCTCGCTGCTGCCGGGTGCGGCGCTCGGTGACACGCACACAGCGGCGGTCACCGACGCCGTGCGCTGCTCGCTGACGGCCGGGCGCAATGCGTGGCGCCGGGTGGCCAAGGGCCTGTCCGCCGGTGATCCGGTGCGGGCAGCGATCATCGCGGGTTTGAGCTGATCGTCGAGGGTTCCGACGCACGGCAACCGAACCCGACTGCCGACAGTGCTCGCCTCGGCAATCGGGTTCAGCTGCACCCTGGGAGGGCGCGCCGCGGTGCCGGGTGGAACCCCCCTGCGGCTCCACTCGACGAGCAGCGGCGCGGCCGGCACTCCCAGGGGCGGTAGTTACTCCACCGACGCCGCCGTGGTGGCGACGACGTCGGTGAAACCCCTCACCGACACTGATGCCATCCGGTCGGCGATCGGTTCGCGGCGAACCGTTGCGGGCAACTGGCGCATCTATGTTCTCGACGGCCCGCGAATCGGCCCGGTAGTGAGGAATGCGGGGATGACACCTTCGAGGAACGACGCAGCGCGGCAGCTCGCTGTCGCCGCGGCGATGGTGTTTCAGGTGAGTGCGCACGCCAGAGCCGGATTGCGGGGGACGGCCGCGGCTTTCGAAGCGCAGGCGCGATTGCTGCTCGCCGATGGTGAGGAGAAGTATCTCGAGAGTGTCGAGAAAGCCCGCGCGCGGGAAGCGGAACCGGCCGCTACGGGTGATGTCGAGGTGGCTCGGCGGCACGGTGCCGAAGAGGTCGAGGGGGCCGATCGGCGGCGGCACTCGTTGATCGCCGCCATCGCTCGTCATCGGCTCGACGAGGACACCAGGAACCGGCGTCGTGGGGCGGCGATCGACAAGCAGGAGCGGGCCGCGGAGCGGATGCTGATCGAGGCGAACCGTGGCGATCTCTGTGCGTTCCGGCCGACCGTGACGTCGGCCGGTGGCGTGACGATCGACGAGTTGGTGGCGGCGCAGGAGTTGGCCGTGCACGAGTTGCGGCGCCGCTTGGACGTCTATATCGCGGCGGTCGAAGCCGATCCCGACGACGACCGATACGTGGCGGACCTGTGAGCTCGACGGACAAGTTCGTCACCGTCAGCCGGACCGAATCGACGTCGTCCACCGCGCAACCACGACCGGCCACCTTCCTCCGCGGGAGTACGGCCTCAACATTCGACAGCGATCGCGGCATCAACGAGCAGGTGCGAATGTTCGGAATCGCTGTGGCACAGGCTGGTTCGTTCCGTTGACACCTTCTTGTCGCTCGCCGATCGGCAGGCCGGCGAGCATGCGCAGCGCCAACTGCCCGAACGCGAAGTGCGTGCGCAGGGCACGCGGCGAACGGGCAGCTGCGTCGACGGTTACAGGCTGCCGCCGCCACCGAAGAACCAGGGATTGAAGGTGCATGCCAAGGTGGGACTGCCTTCCGGATCGAGGGCCCGCAGCGCGATCGAGGCGGCGCGCGGGGAATACATCATGGTGAGGTGGTCGGAGACGTCCTGCTCGCAGCCGTCCTGCAGGGCGATGTTGTCGACGGTCGCGTCCGGCCCGGCCCGCAGAAAGCCCAGGTCGAGGGGATTCATCACCTCGTCGTAGCGGGAACCGACCACGGTGTAGGCGACGCCGGGCACGGTGTCACCGGTGGCGTTGAGGCTGGTGTAGAACGACGAGCCCACGGCCTGTTCGACATTGGACGCACCGATGATCGGGCGGTAGAAGCCCATGATGTCGATGCCGGCGTTGTTGATCATGCGGCCGAGCGTGGCGATCCCGAGCAGCGAGGTGCCGTGATGGGTGCCGCCGAAACTGACCAGCTCGGCGACCTTGCCCAGCCCGCCCTCGAACTTCAGGTAATGGTTCGCGATGGTCGCGCCCTGGGAATGGCCGACGATGTCGACCTGGTCCGACCCGGTCGCCGCGCGTACCCGTTCGATGAAGGTGGCGACCTGACGCGAGGAGTCGGCCATCGGACCCACCCCGAAACGGCCCGGCAGCACGGCGCCGAGGCCACCGACCTCGAGCAGCCCGGATTTGCCGAAATTCAGGGTGAACACGCAGTACCCGGCCTCGGCCAGGCGCGGTGAGAGGTAGGAGAAGGTGTCGTAGGCGTTGAGCCAGGTGCCGTGCAGCAGCACCACCGGGCGCGGGTGCCGCGCCGACGGCTTGCAGCCCCAGCGATTGGCGCCGGGCGGTGCGGCGTCGGGATGGAGCAGGCCGTAGGCGAAGGCGGGCAGATAGGCCGACATCTCGGGGCCCTCGCCGACCGCGTCGGAGGCGCGGCTGCCCGCCGAACCCGAGCTGCTGCCCGAGGCGCTGCCGGTGTCGGCGACGGCGGTGGGGGTGCGGCCGTCGGCGGCGGCCACTGTGCCGGCGTTCACATGGTCGGCCAGTGAGCCGATTGTCGGCTCGAGGGCAGGTGTCGCGGTGGCCGGGCCCGAGGCCGCGGTCAGCACCAAGGCGATGCCGATACCGCACAGCGCACGCCGAAGGGGATGCATCGTTGCATTCATTGGGAGTCACTTCCGTAGATCCGCGTCGAGCGAACCAGCTCGGACGCGCTCTGCGAATCTATGACCCAGGCCACAGTGCTGTCACTGCACCGGACAACGAGAAACTCTGGACCACATTGGCGCGGAAGCCAAGGTCTGGTCGTTTTCGATCGGAAGGTCCTGCTCGCTCCTGTCGTCGGCCACAATCGAGCCATGCTCGCCGAACACCCCGTCTCCGAACTCCCCGCGCTGCCCGCGCTCACCGCTCGCCTGCTGACGCGATGGCCACAGATCTCCGAGCGCATGCTCGCCGCCGGTCTGGGCGCCAACGCACCTGCCGAACTGCCCGAGGGCCACTTCACCGCGGAAGTACTGCCGACCATCCACGCGTGCGGTCGGGCGGTGCTCGAGGCGATCGGCGCCGATCGGGAGTTCACCTACGCCGAGGTCGCGGCGTTCGTCGGCCCGGTCGCCGAGCGCCACGCCGAGGACCGGCTGCCACTGCCGATGCTGATCGGCGCGATCCACGGGTCGGCGCAGTCGGTGTTCGCGGAGGCCCTGTCGCTGGCCCTGCCCACCGAGACCGCGGAGATGGCGCGGGTCGGCTGCCGACTGCTCGACCTGCTGCGCCACATCAATATTTCGGTCGTGGAGACCTACACCGAGGTCGAGCAGTCGATCTACCACGCCGAACGCGAGGCGCGCCGGGAGCTGTGTTCGGCGCTGGTACGCGGCCTGCCCGCCGAGGAGCTCGCGGCCCGCGCCGACACCGTCCTCGCCGACCAGTACACCGTGCTGGCGATCCATCTGAGCGAGCCACCGCGTGTCGGCACGGCGGCCAATCTGGTGACCCGGCGCCGGATCCGGGTGTTGCAGCGTGCGTTGGACGAACTCACCGGTACCACCACCCCGGCCACCTTCGACGGCACCCACGGCATCGCGTTGCTGAGTCACGGTTCCGAAACCGACATCGGGGACGCGGCGAAGTTCGACGAACTCGCCGACCGGCTGCGCACCCAGTTCGGTGTGCCGGTGTATCTGGCCGAATTCTCCGGTGTCAGCCGTGCGGCGATTCCGGCGGCGGCCAAGGACGCGACCGAACTGACCGAGCTGGCGCGACTGCGCGGCAAGCCCGGCGGCTGCTATCGACTCGACGATCTGCTGCTCGAATATCAGCTCACCCGCCCCGGCCCGGCCCGAGAACGTCTGGCGCAGCGGGTGATTCCGCTCCTGAGCAGTCCGCACCTGATCGACGCACTGGAAGCGCATCTCGTGCACGGCGCCGACCGCAAGACGGCGTCACGACTGATTCACGTGCACCCGAATACCTTTACCTACCGACTGCGCAGAATTGCCGAAATCACCGGTCTCGACCCTGCCGATCCGACGGATTCGCGCATGCTCGCCGCATCACTCACGGTATATCGGTTGGATTCACTCGACAACGAAAAAACCCGCTATTCGATGTGTGCATCGAATAGCGGGTAATTCGTTTCCCGACAAGGAAAGTCTTACATCAGCGCACTTTTACAGGTAGGCGCTGCAGGTCGGCCAGGCGCCGGGACCCTGCGCGGCCAGCACGTTCTCGGCCACGCGGATCTGCTCTTCACGGCTGGCGTTGTCGGCGGTGCCGTTGCCACCGTAGGCTTCCCAGGTGCTCTGCGAGAACTGCAGGCCGCCGTAGTAGCCGTTACCGGTGTTGATGTTCCAGTTGCCTGTGCTCTCGCACTGCGCCACGGCGTCCCAGTTGTTCGCCGAAGCGGTTGCGGTGGTCAGACCGGCCGGAACGGCGATCATCGCGCCGGCAACAGCGGCAATACCAAGGGCACGGGTGGTGAACTTGCGATTGAAAGACATATAAGCATTCCTGTCTGCGCCCACCGACTCGGTGCTGGAAATTACCGCGTCCCTGCCCCTCAGTCGTGTCGGGGATCCTCGAATCGTGGGGCAGGCTTTCTGGCGTTCAACGATTCGATTCGGCTCGGTTGTTGTTCAAGCCGTGATCGAATGTAGCTGGAATGCTCGCTGAGATCACGTACCGATCACGACGCTGTTTGTAGCGGGCGTTGTCCAAAGGAACAGTGTTCCTCGCAGGTCGGCCGTAATAAATCCGTAATCACATTACTGTGGTTAAGGCCCCTCGATGTGACGGGGCTCATAACGATTAAGAGAGCCCGGTCACGTTTCTTCTCCGGCAATTCGGGCACCCTGTGGATGTCGCGCCGGGGATGATGGGTCACAAGGAGGCGCAATGAGCACTCGTCGGACCCTGTTCACCGTCATCGGCATCGGCCTGATCGCGGCGGTGACTGTCGGGTTGTATCTGTTCCAGCCATGGCGTTTGTTCACCACTGTGACCGTCGACGAGGCACCGATCGTCGCGGTGGACGGTGCGCCACCGCCGGTGATCGCCGAGGGCATCCTGCTCTCCCACGAGCACGACACCTCGGGCACCGTCCAGCTCCAGCGCACGTCAGAGGGCACCATTGTGCTGCGGATCGTCGACCTGAAGACCTCCGACGGTCCCGCCTTGCGCGTCTGGCTCACCGATCAGCCGGTCATCGTCGACGACTGGCACAACTTCGACGACGGCAACCACATCGACCTCGGTTCACTGAAGGGCAACGAGGGGAACCAGAACTACGAACTGCCCGCCGGGACCGACCTGTCGACGGTGAAGTCGGTCAGTATCTGGTGCGAGCGCTTCCAGGTGTCCTTCGGCGCCGCCACCCTGAATCCCGCGTAGGTTAGGCCGCTTCCTCAGGCGAGCAGACGCCGCTCGGTGGCCACCGCGACCGCCGCCGCGCGCGTGTCGACGCCGAGTTTGTCGTAGATACGACCCAGATGGGTTTTCACCGTCGCCTCGCTGATGTGCAGTGCGCGGGCGATCTCGCGGTTGCCGAGGCCGTGGGCGAGCTGGCCGAGGATGTCACGCTCGCGTGCGGTGAGTGTGGGGCCGGGATTGCGCATCTTGGCCATCACCTTGGCGGCGACCGGGGCGGACAGGGCCGTCTGCCCGCTCGCGGCGGCGTGGATGGCGGCGAACAGTTCCTCGGGCCGTTCGGCCTTGAGGAGGTAGCCGGTGGCACCCGCCTCGATCGCGCGGGTGATGTCGGCGTCGGTGTCGTAGGTGGTCAGGACCAGCACGTGCGGGGCTGGGGTCTGGGCGGTGATGCGGCGGGTTGCTTCGATGCCGTCCATGTCGACGCCGAGTTGCAGGTCCATCAGGACGACGTCGGGGAGCAGACTCGCCGCGAGCGCGACCGCGGTCGGTCCGTCGGCTGCTTCCCCGATGACTTCGATGCCGGGGGCGCTCGACAACAGCGCGTGCAGGCCGGCGCGGACTACCGCGTGATCGTCACAGATCAGCAAGCGCACGGTGGTCACAGCCGCCGATGTTAGTCGTCGGTTGTCGGTGTGCTGAGGGCGAGCGGAATCGCGGCGGTCAGAACAGTGCCGTCCTCGGGGGCGGATTCGATCGTGCAGGTGCCACCCAGTTGACGCACCCGTGCGCGGATCGCGGGCAGACCGTGCCCGCGATGCTCGGCGGGCTCGGCGACGTCATCGGGATCGAAGCCGCGTCCGTTGTCGGCGATATCGAGGACGATCTGGTCGTCGAGGCTGGTCAGGGTGATCGTGGCGGTAGTGGCGGCGGCGTGTTCACGCACGTTGGCCAGCGCGCCCTGGGCGATACGCAACAGCGTCGCCTCCACTCGCTGAGGCAGTGGACTCGGTGGGCCCTCGATATGGCAGCGGACCGTCAGCGTGCCGGTGGTCTCGCGCTCGGCGATCGCGGCGAGGGCGACGGCGAGAGATCCGCTCGCGGCGAGGTCGGCGGGGGCAAGGTCGTGGACGAAGCGGCGGGCCTCGGTGAGGTCACGTTCGGCGATCTCGGCGGCCGAGCGCAGGTGGGTGTGCGCGAGTTCGGGATCGGTGTCCCACACCAGGTCGGCGGCTTGCAGCAGCATGCGCTGGCTCGACAGGCCCTGGGCCAGGGTGTCGTGGATTTCCATCGCGAGGCGTTCGCGTTCGGCCAGGGTGCCTTCTCTGCGCTCGGTGGCGGCGAGTTCCTTCCTGGTTCGCACGAGGTCGTCGATGAGAGCCTTCTGCCGTTCGGCCTGACGACGCATCCCGACGAACAGTGCCGTCGTCACCGCGGCTACGGCTGGTGGGGCGAGCACCAGGTTCGGGTCAAGCCACCCCGCGATGCGCACCTGGCTGACCACCACCAGTGCGGTGAGCGCGACGACCAGGATCACCGCGGCTCGTACCGACAGAATCCGCAGCCCGGTGTACACCAGCGGCACCGCGCACCACGCGAAACTCGGCGCGAGCACGACCAGTACGGACCAGGTCAGCACCAGCAGGGCGAACCACACCAGCCGACCCGACTGCCGCAACTCGCTCAGCGCGTACAGCACCGCGATCACCACGGCGAGCACGACGACCAGCGGTGTCGAACGGGTCTCGCTGTGCCGGATCAGCCATCGCAGCAACGAAGCGGCGAGCAGCACGTAGAAGGCGCTGTGGACGATGACAGCGAGCAGTCGCGTGTCGTCGCGCTGGGCGCCGAGCAACTGGGTCATGTCGCACCTCCGGTCGGTCCAGATCGAGACGGCCGGAAAGGGCTCGGCCTCGGCGAACTCCGATTCTCCCCTGACGATCACCCGCGCGGGTCATCCGATCGGTTGACCCGGGTGTCGTCCGATCCGGCCGCGGAGTGCAGCCACTACGCCGATTCGGCGGGGCCGCCGAGCGAACAGGATGGATATCAACAGGCCACGGCAGACCGCCGACCGGCCGAGATCCATCCAGGAGCAGCCATGTCCGCCAAGTCCAGCACCCGCAACCGTCTCATCATCGCCGGCGCCACCGCTGGTGTCGTCGCCGCCGGCGTGGTGGGCGTCGTGACCGTCCAGGCGCAGGATCAGGACCCGGCGACCCGCACCCCCGTCGTCGTCGACGCCGCCGACGCCAACCTGGCCCAGTCCACTCACCTGTCGATCGCCGCCGCCACCAAGGCCGCGCAGACCGCTCTCGACGCCGCCGCCAAGGAGAACCAGCGCGTGAGCGTCGCGGTTGTCGACCGCAACGGCAATGTCATCGTCACCCTGCGCGGCGACGGTGCGGGACCGCAGTCCTACGCCGCCGCCCAGCAGAAGGCCTTCACCGCCGTCTCGTGGAACGCCCCCACCACCGAGCTGGCCAAGCGCCTCGAGTCCGCCCCGCACCTGGCCGACATCGACGGCACCCTCTTCCTTGGCGGCGGCGCCCCGGTGAAGGCCGACAATGCCCCGATCGCGGGCATCGGCGTGGCGGGGGCCCCGAGCGGCGACCTCGACGAGAAGTTCGCCCAGGCAGGCGTCGCGTCGCTGGGCGGCTGAGATCTCTCGCACTGACGGATTCGATGGCGCGACAGGGCGTTACGACATCGCTGCAACCCGCGAACAGGCCGCTACTCGGTGCGCCGGGCGCGGGCCCGGCGTTTGCCTTCGTGCATGGCCTGGACTCGGGCGATCGGGATGGTGTGGCCTTCGGCGATCAGATCGGCCGGAAGGGCTTGTGGTGCGGGCATTTCCGTCACCCATGGGTCGGTGTCGCCGAGGAGCTCGGGGGCGGTGCGCAGGGTGAAGTCCGCGGGCGTCACCGAGTCGATGTCGTTCCAGCGCAACGGAAACGAGACCGGGACGCCCGGCCGGATGCGCGGGCTGTAGGCCGCGATCACTGTCGCACCACCTGCTCGCGTGGAGTCGAGGAAGACCTTGCCCGCTCGGTCCTCGCGGATGAACGCCGTGGTTCCCACCGTGGGATCGATACGCTCGGCGCGAGCGGCGATCGCGCGCGTGGCGGCCGCCGCGTCCTCGATGGCGACGCCCGGCTCGACCGGCACGAACACGTGTAAACCCTTGGCACCACTGGTCTTCACCGCACCGGCGAGACCATCCGCCTGCAGCGCCGCCCGGATCAGCTGCGCGCCCGCCGCGGCGTCTCGAAACGTCTGCCCCGGCGACGGATCCAGATCCAGCACCAGGTGCGTCGGCCCCGCGCTGTGGTCCACCGGCAACAACAACGGGTGGTACTCCACCGCTCGCTGGTTCCCGAACCACAGCAACGTGCGCACATCATCACCCAACGCGTAGGTGACCTCCCGATGCGAGCTCTCCGCCCACACGGTCGCCCGCGGCACCCAGTCCGGGGTGTATTTCGGCAGGTTCTTCTGCATGAACGGTTCCTGTCCCGGCCGCACCCGCACCACCGACAGCACCCGCCCACGCAACACCCGCACGAGCCGCTCCCCCACGAACTCGAGGTAGTCGACCAGATCCCGCTTGGTCGCCTCGGCCCCGTCGAACAGCGGCTGATCCAGATTGCTCATCTCGATCCCGCCGCGCAGCTCTTTGCTGGTCATGGCCCCACCCTGCCCTGCGACAACCGCCCGGTCAACCACCCGTTTTGGTCGATCACCAGGTCGTCGGCTATCGTATGTCCGCGCGGCTCACGCAGGTGAGCTGTTGTTCTGGCCCCGTCGTCTAGCGGCCTAGGACGCCGCCCTCTCAAGGCGGTAGCGCGGGTTCGAATCCCGTCGGGGCTACAGAGAGAACTCCTCGGTCATGGTGACCGGGGAGTTTTTTGTGCCCGCTTTGTGCCCGGAGTGCAACATATTGACAGACGTTGCTCGGTTCATACACTGTAGGAATCGGTGCAGAGAGGTGACGTGATCGAGCAGACGGCGTTGGAGCGGCAACTCCAGGAAGCGGCTGCGCGTCCCGATGCCGAGAGTGCGTTCCGGGCCGCCAGGGCCGTGTCCCTTCCGCCTGTTCCTGTTGCGTGAACCGAAAGGACACCATGAAGCGCTCCATCTACACCTCCGACCACGACGCCTTCCGCGCATCGGTCGCCGAGTTCGTCAAGCGCTCGATCGAGCCGAATGCCGAACGCTTCGTCGAAGAACGCGCTATCGATCGCGAAACCTGGCTCGCGGCAGGCGAACTGGGCTACCTCGGCCTCGGTGTGCCCGAGGAATTCGGTGGCAGCGACGCGGGCGACTACCGGTTCAACGCGGTGCTCGGCGAGGAGCTGGCCAAGGCGGGCGCGGCGCTGTCGTCCTCGTTCGGCATCCACTACGACGTGTGCGCGCCCTACCTGGTTGAGCTCACCACCGACGAGCAGAAGCAGCGCTGGCTCCCGAAATTCTGCACCGGCGAGATCATCACAGCCATCGGCATGACCGAGCCGTCGGGCGGTTCCGACCTGGCCGCGCTGAAGACCACCGCGGTGCGCGACGGCGACGACTGGATCGTCAACGGTTCGAAGACGTTCATCACCAACGGTTTCAACGCCGATCTCGTGATCGTCGCCGCCCGCACCAGCCCGGAGAAGAAGGCCAAGGGCATCACCCTGTTCGCCGTCGAGACCGGCATGGACGGCTTCACCCGCGGACGCAAGCTCGACAAGGTCGGTCAGCCCGAATCCGATACCGCCGAACTGTTCTTCGACAATGTTCGGGTCCCCGACGCCAACCGGATCGGCGAGCTCGACCGCGGTTTCATCGCGATGATGGAGCGGCTGCCGCAGGAACGCATCGGCGCCGCGGTCTCCAATCTCGCGCATGCCGCCGCGATCCTGGACGAGACGCTGCAGTACGCCAAGGAGCGCAAGGCTTTCGGACAGCAGATCGGCAGCTTCCAGTACAACAAGTTCCTTTTCGCCGAACTGGTCACCAAAGTCGAAGTGACCCAGGCATTCGTCGATCAGGGCATCGCCGCCCACGCTGTCGGTGAGCTGTCCGCGGTCGATGCCGCGAAGGCGAAGTGGTGGTCGGCGCAGGTACAGAACGAGGTGCTCGACGCCTGCGTGCAGCTGCACGGCGGCTACGGCTACATGCGCGAATACCGCGTCGCCCGGGCGTGGATGGACGCGCGGGTCACCAAGATCTGGGCGGGTTCCAACGAGATCATGAAGGAACTGATCGGCCGCGATCTTGGCCTGTAGGAGAAAAGCGTCGCGCCCGGTGAAGGACCACCGGGCGCGACGCGTCGCCGGTCAGCTCAGGAGGATCGGCAACGCGGCCAGATCGTTCTGTGTGAGCACCGGCAAATTGCCGATCTCACTGTCGGGCACGGCAAGTCGCAGTTGCGGGAAGCGGGCGAACAGCGCGGGCAGCGCGATCGCGGCTTCCAGACGCGACAGGGCCGCACCGGGGCAGATGTGCGGGCCGTAGCCGAAAGCCAAGTGGCGGTTGGCCGTCGCGCGGGTCACGTCGAAGTCGTCGACGGTCTCGCCGTGCACGGCGGTGTCGCGGCCGATGGCACGGTAGGACATCACCACGCCCTCACCCTTGGCGATCACGATGTCGCCGACGGTGATGTCATCGGTAGCGAAGCGCATCAGCAGGTGCGAGACCGGCCCGTCCCAGCGCAGCGACTCCTCGATCACCTGCTTCCACTCCACGTCGCCGGCCAGGACTTTCGCCAGCTGCTCGGGCTCGCCGAGCAGCGCGCGCACGGTGTTGATGATCAGGCTCACGGTGGTCTCGTGGCCTGCGGCGACGAGGGCCTTGATATTGCCGATCGCCTCTTCCTCGGTGAGCGGCTCGCCACCCTCGTCGGCGGTGATGAACGCCGAGGTGAGGTCGTCGCCCGGATTCGCGATCTTCTGGCGGACCTGGTCGGTGAAGTACACGTCGAGGTCGCCGATCACGCGCAGGCGCTCGTCCTGCGGGGTCATCACCGAGAAGAACTTCTTGTACCAGTCGAGCAGCTGCGCGTGGTCTTTGCGCGCGACGCCCATCAGGTCGCCGACCACGCGCATCGGCAGCGGGTAGGCGAAGACCTCCTTGAGGTCGACGGGCGCGCCGTCGGCACCGGCCGCTTCGAGGTCGTCGAGCAGTTCGGCGGTGAGCTGCTCGATCACCGGACGTAGTTCCTCCAGCCGACGCGGGGCCAGTGCCTGCGCGGTCTTGAGTCGCAGCCTGCGGTGCTCGGCGCCGTCGACATTGAACATGGAACGGTCGACATCGACCATCCCGATCAGCGGCCACTGGTTGGTCACCACGCCCTCGGTCCACAGCGACCAGGCGTTGATGTCCTTGATCAGGCGGGTGTCGGTGGTCAGCTGACGCGCGACCGCGTGATCGGTGACGGTCCAGACGGGCACGCCGAGCAGGTCGATCCGGGTGATCGGGCCGAGCTCGCGAAGGCGGGCGGTCTCCCCGTTGAGGTCACCGACCATGGGATCAATGGCAAAGGGGCAAGGTGCACTCACGAAAAACCTCCGACGGGTCGAACCGGTGTGAAACGAACGGGCAGTGCGGTCATGCCCCGAAGGAAAGCCGAAGGTCGTCGGGTGAGCTGGTCGACGGGCACACCGAGGTCGACATCGGGGAGCCGGTCGAGCAGCACCTCGATCCCAGTCCTGGCGATGATCTCCGCGATCTGCTGCGCCGGGAAAGGACAGCGGTATTCGCCGTAACTGAACGCGAAGTGGGCGTTGTTGCCGGTGGGCACCGAGCCACCGTCGGTAAACGATTGGCGCACATGCGGATCGAGATTGGCGGCCGCCAGACCGAGCAGCAGCATGTCGCCCGCTCTGACCGTCTTGTCGGCGAGCCGAGTGTCGCGCGCGGCCCACCGGCCTGCCAGGATCGAGGTCGGTCCCTCTTCCCAGAGCACCTCGTTCATGGCCTCGCCGACACTGCGTCGGCCACCGCCGAGCGCGTTCGCGAACCGGTCGTCGGTGAGCATCAACCGCATCGAGCTGCCGAGCCAGTCGGCGGTGGTGAGGTGACCCGCGGCGGCGATCGCCATCAGGTCGTTCATGTACTCCTCGTCGGTGAACGGCTCGGGGTCGGCCAGCATCAGCGATGCCAGATCCCCCGCGGGACGGGCCCGTTTGGCCGCGACCAGCCGTGCCATGTGTTCGCCGAAACGGGCGTGCCCGGCCTGGGCGTCGGCGCCACCGTCGGCGAGCTGCTTCATCGTCAAGGCGAGGTCTGCCGCGTCGTTGTCGGGCAGGCCGAGAATGCGCGCCAGCGCCAGGGCCGGCAGCGGCACCGCGAACTCGGCGACCAGGTCGGCGCTGCCGCGTCCACAGAATCCGTCGACCAGTCGATCCGCGAGTTCCTCACAGGCCCTGCGCAATTCGAAGTGGTCGACCGCGTCCAGCGCCGGTTCCACCATCGCCAGGTGCCTGCGGTGTTCGGCGCCCGCGGTGAAATAGATCGAGGGCATGGGGCGCCCGATCATCGGCAGTAGCGGCCAGTCCTCCGGCACCCGGCCCCACTGATTCCACAGCGACACATCGCGCGGGAACAGTAGCGGATCGCTGGTCACCTGGTGCAGTTCGCGATAGCCGATGATCAGCCACGCCGGAAACCCGCCGGGCAGCTCGACCTCGACGACCGGGCCGTGATCGCGGCGCATCCGCCGATAGACCTCGTGCGGTTCGATGTGGAACTCCGGGCCGCTCAACGGCACCGCGCCGGTGATCGGGCAGGCGCCGGTCGGTGTGCTCATGCGACGGGTTCTCCCTGTGGGACAGCGGAATACAGGTGTTCGACCAGTGCGATCAGTACCTGTTTGCTCGATTCGCGCGAGCGCGCGTCACACATCAACAACGGCACAGCCGGATCCAGATCCAGTGCCGCGCGCACCGTGTCAGGAGAATGGGAATCACCGAAATCGTTGCAGGCCACCACGAACGGGGTGTTCTGATGCTCGAGTCGGTCGATCGCGTACCAGGAGTCGCTGATCCGGCGCTGGTCCACCAGCACGATCGCGCCGAGCGCACCCGCGAACAGCCGGTCCCAGAGGAACCAGAATCGTTGCTGCCCAGGGGCTCCGAACAGATACAGCACGTGTTCTTCGTCGAGGGTGATGCGGCCGAAGTCGAAGGCGACGGTGGTGGTCGACTTGCCCGGCACGCCACTGGTGTCGTCGACGTCGGTGCCCACGTCGGTCATCGTGGCCTCGGTGTCGAGTGGCCTGATCTCGCTCACCGAACGCACCAGTGTCGTTTTGCCGACCCCGAATCCGCCGATGACCACGATCTTCAACCCGTGCTTTGCCGTGCTGTGCAGCGGTGCTCGAGCCCGCTCGGGCACGTTCTCAGAGCTTGCGAAGTCCAACGAGCACCTTCTCGAGGGTGGAAGCATCCAGCGACATCGCCGCCGACAGCGGTGGGCGCACGGTGATCTTGCCCGCGGCCAGCAGGTCCGACAGCACTACCGTGGCGACCCCGACGGGCAGGCGCAGCTCGGCCGCGATCTCCACCACGGCGGTCGGTGCCCGGCACAGGTCGAGAATCCCGACCTGTTCCGAGGACATCCCCGCGCTGGGCGCCGACTCGCTCACCACCAGGGTGACCAGGTCGAAGTCCTCGGTCGCGGGTGCCCGGCCGCCGGTCAGCGTATAGAAACGATCGGGATCGTCGTCGCGACCTGCCCTGGTCACTCGATCGCTCCGCGCCGGGGCTGGGCCGCCAGGTGCTCACCGAGCTGTTCGACCAGCTCGTGCATCGTGTGCCCGACCAGACCGGCGTCGGCGTCCTCGGCGGCGACCACCGCTAAGTGCGCGCCGCGTCCCGCCTCGACCACGAACAGGATGCCGCCGTAGAACTCGGTCATCGACTGGCGAACTCCGCCACGCCCGTCACCGAACTCCACGGATGCCCCGTGCGCCAGGCTCTGGAACCCGGCGGCGATCGCGGCCAGCTGATCGGCGCGATCCACATCGAGTTCCGGTGTGTGGCAGATCTTCAGGCCGTCACCAGAGAGCAGCAGGGCGTGCCTGGCTCGCGGGGTGCGGGCGAGCAGCTTCTCGAGCAGCCAGCCGAGATTCGCGGGGGCGGTGGTGGTCATCGGTCCTCCTGTGGGTCGGGAGCCGCGGCGGCGCTGCCCGGTTCGTGGCTGGTGAGGTTGCGGCCCGGCGCGGAACGCTGGAAGGCGCCGAACGAGGTGGGTTTGGCAGGCGGTGCCTCGGTGATGGGTGTGGGGGTGAGCCCTTCGGGGTGGACCTGGGCCAGGGTGTCTCCCCTGCGACGTTTGGGCAGCGAGGGCGTGGTGCCGTTCGGCTCCGGTCGCGCGTGTTGACCGAGGGGTTGCACCGCGTCCAAGGCGCCCGTGTCCACGGCGCCCGAATCCATGGTGCCGGTGTCGGTCCTGCGGGGGATGGGGCTGTCGAACTGGCTCAACGTGGTCTCGGCGACCCGCGGGGCCGTGAGCGCCGCGCGACTGCGGCGTTCGGCACGAGCGGTGAGCTCCCGGGGGATGACGACGACCACCGCGGTGCCGCCGATCGCCGACGGTCGATACGACACGGTGAGTTCGTGTTTGCGGGCCAGGTGCCCCACGACGGCGAGCCCGAGCCTGGTACCCGACAGCGAGGCCAGGTCGGTGCCCTTGCCCTGATGATCGCGTCCGGAGACAGCGGCTTCGGCGCGGCGCAGCGCGGAATCGCTCATGATCAGACCGCTGTCTTCGATCGTGATCACCACACCCGCGGGAACTTCCGCGGCGTACACGTGCACCTCGGTGGTGGGCGGGGAGAAGTTGCAGGCATTGTCGAGCAGCTCGGCGAGGGTGTGCATCACGCCTTCGGCGGCGTGGCCCGCGATGCCGATCTCGGCGATCGCGCGCAGGCGCACGCGTTGATACCCGGCGACGCGACCCATCGCGCCGCGCAGAATCGATTCCATCGCAATAGGTTTGGCCCAGCGACGGCCGGTGCGCGCGCCGGACAGGACCGCGATGCTGTCGGCGAGGCGGCCCGCCTGCGCCGTGCGGTGGTCGATGTGGAGCAGGTCGGTGAGCACCCGCGGATCGGCGTGGCGGTGTTCCATCTCCCGCAGTTCGGCCAGCATCGAGGTGGTCATCGCCTGGATGCGGCCCGCGGCGCCGGCGAACGCGGCCAGTGCCGCCGAGCCCCGCCGGGAGTTCTCCTGGGCTTCCCAGGCGTAGGAGGCGGTGTGCTCGTCGGCCTGGGTCAGCCGTGCGCTCGCCTCGGCCACCGTGGCGGCCAGTTGCTGTTCGGCTCGCTCGGCGGTGGCCAGACTCGCGCGCGCCTGTGCGCGTTGGCGCAGTGCGTACCAGATCGCCGGGCAACCGATCAGCACCGCGGCGCCTGCGGCGGCCAGTATCGGGATGCCGATGGCCCGCGGCGCGAACACCGCGGTCACGGCGGCGATCGCCAGCACCGCCATCCCGGCGCCGAGCACCACAGATCCAGCGCTGTCACCGGACTTTCCCGGTGCGGTTACTGTCTGCGCCATCGGCAGTGCTTCCGCGGTACTCACAGGCCCCCAGCCATCAGTGGTCGATCAAACACGCAGCCAGGCAGCCTGTTTCGAAGTCGGGGTCGAGCATATAGAGCGCTACCCCGACCTGCCACTCGACCGAACATGGTTCACCGGCCGTTGGGGCGCGGGTCAGCATCGGGCCTGGTCGGGGCGGCAGGAGCGAGACAGTGATCACGTGGCCAGCGCGGGTGCGATCACCATCGCGATGGCGCGGTAGCCGAAATCATTGGGGTGCAGGTGATCACCGCTGTCGAAACCGTCGGCCAGGCGGGTGCGATCACCGGGTGCGGCCAACGCTTGTTCGAGATCGACCATCGCGTCGAAGGCACCCGACTCCCGGATCCAAGTGTTCACTTCCGTGCGCAATCGCTCCCGCTCGGGCGAGAAGTACGCCGAACCGGCGAACGGCAGAATCGTCGCGCCGACGATGCGCACACCTTTCGCTCGCGCCTGCGCGATCAAGTCGCGGAATCCGGTGATGAGCTGGTCGGTCGAAACCGGCGGGAAGACGACACCGTCCGGGCCCGTGCTGCCCGACAGACCGATGTCGTTGATCCCGATCATGACGACGACGGTGCCGACGCCCGGTTGGTCGAGGACGTCACGGCGGAAGCGGGCCAGTGCGCTGTCACCGAGCACGGTCGAGTCGGTGAGCAGCCTGTTTCCGCTGATTCCGGCATTGACCACCGGTCCGTGGTGACCTACTGCCGCGAGTTGGTCGGGGTAGCGCTGGTCGGTGTCGGGGGTCGAGCGGTAGCCGTCGGTCAGCGAATCACCGAAGGCCACGGTGACGTCATCCGTGCTCGATCGCAGGGTGTCGACGCCTGCCAGGTAGTACCAGGACTGGGAGGTATCGGTGAAGGGCGCGGCCGACGGATCGGCGGCGTGATCGCCGTTCGCTCGGTAGGTGGTGGCAAGCGCCTGGCCGTGCTGGGTCGCGGGGCCGGTGGGCTGCGCGAAGTACAGGGTTATCGCGACCTGTGCGCCCACGGATCGCACTGCATCGCTGACCATTTCACCACCCGGTGCGATCACGAAGCTGGACCGCCCACCAACGGTCAACCCCCGCACCGATTCCGGGACGACGGCGGCCCCACCCGCACTGGCGGCGACCGTCGCCGCCGCGACCGGAAGGGGGTACTCGCCGTAGCGGTTCGACAGCCTGACTCTGACTTCCGGCCCCTCCTGCGACAGTCGAATCACCTGTCGCACAGTCTGATCAGAGAACCCCATCGCCGACCAGTTCTGGTAGATCGGGTACTGGACAGCGGTCGCCCACGCACTCGACCACGACGTCTCGGTATCGCGGACACCGAACGCCACCAGAACCAGCGCGGCCACGGCAGCGACGGGCACGGCGATCCACCGCCGTCGCACCGTCATCGAAGAAGTCGTGCCGGCGAGGGCGTCGCGAATTGCGAAAAGTTCAACACTGCAATCGGGATCCGTCTCATCAGAAAGTGAGGACACCCATTCTGGGAGACCCCGCGCGGATAACTCCGCGAGCCCTCACCGCCGGGCGTGGCAACCCCGATCAGTCGAGCACGGCGGTGGCCTCGACCTCGACGAGCAGATCCGGCTCACCGAGCGCGGCCACCCCGATCAACGTGATCGGCTTGACCGGATCGACACCGAGTTTCGCCGCCGCCCTGGCAACACCCTCACCGAGCAGCGGGTACTTGTCCGCACTCCAGTCGACGACATAGATCGTCAGCTTCGCGACGTCGTCGAACGAGCCACCGATCGCCGCGAGCGCGGTACCGATATTGAGGTACGCCTGCTCCACCTGGGCCGCGAAGTCCCCTTCGCCGACCGGATTCCCCGCACCGTCGCGCGCGACCTGCCCCGCAAGGAAGACCAGCCGCGACCCGGTCGCGATCGAGAGTTGCCGATATACCTCCGGCTTGGGCAGCCCGTCCGGGTTCATCAGTTCCACCGTCATGCCTATAACATAGCATTGATATGTAATCTGATGCCATGGCAAGGACGAAGAATCCCGCAGTGCGGTCGATGCTGATCGATCGGGCGGCACAGCTGCTGCGCGAACGACAGCCGGTCACGCTGCGCGGCCTCGTCGCGGGTACCGAGGTATCGACGATGGCCGTCTACACCTACTTCGACGGGATGGACGGGCTGTGGCGCGCGGTCAGGCAGGAGGGGTTCACCCGACTGGCGGCGCGGCTGGCGGAGGTGCCGGTCACCGAGGATCCGGTGCACGATCTGGCCGCTCTCGGCAGCGCCTACCTCGCCAACGCCCTAGCCAATCCCGATCTCTACCGGGTGATGTTCGACGCGGGTTTCGCACTCGAGGACGCGAACGCCGCCGACGCCACCCTGGACCGCCTCGTACGGGCAGCCGACTCGGCCAGGTCGATCGGCCGGTTCGAGGCTGATATGGATCCGCTGGATCTGGCCACACAGAGCTGGGCCATCGGACACGGACTCGCTGGTCTGGTCGCGACCGGACCGCTCCCGCCCGCCGCGCTCGGCTACGGAATTCCCTTGCTCACAGCATTATTCGTAGGAGCCGGTGATGATCCGCAGCGTTGCGCGCGGTCGGTGGCGTCGGGCTGGCGTATCAGTTGAGCTGGGCTACAGCGGCTTTCGTTGCCTCGACGACGAGTTCGTTGGAGGGTTCGGCGTTCTGATCCGGTTTGGTGGTGAGGACAGCGAGGACGAGCGGGGCCCGATTGGGTGGCCAGGCGATGGCTACGTCGAGGGCGGAGCCGTAGGCGGGGGAGCCGGTTTTGTCGCCGACGATCCAGTCGGCGGGCAGGCCCGCTTTGATGCGCTTGGCACCGGTTCTGCTGGCTTTCAGCCAGGTGGCGAGCTGGGCACGTTCGGGTTCTTGGAGGGCGGTGCCGAGGACGAGGGCGCGGTAGTTCGCGACCAGTGCGGTGGCAGTCGTGGTGTCGCGTTCGTCGCCGGGGACGGCGGTGTTGAGCTCGGGCTCCCAGCGGTCCAGGCGCGAGACGGAGTCGCCGAGGGTGCGCAGGAATGCGGTGAACCCTTCCGGGCCGCCGAGCAATCGGAGCAGCATGTTGCCCGCGGTGTTGTCGGACTGGGTGATCGCCGCGTCGCAGAGGGCGGTGACGGTCATGCCGGTGTCGACGTGCTTCTCCGTCTCCGGTGAGTTCACGACGATGTCGGCCGCGGTGTAGTGGATGACCTGGTCGAAATAGCCGGTCGACAGCGGATGCGCCTGTAGGAGAGCGCCGCACGCCAAACCTTTGAAGGTCGACGCCATCGGGAACCGTTCACCCTCCCGGTAGGCGACCGTCGCACCACTGCCGGTGTCGACGACCGATAGACCAAGTCGGGCACCGTATTTCGTCTCCATATCGTCGAATGACGCGGTGGCGGGCGCGGTGGCCGAAGTGCTCGGCGCCGGTTCGGCGCCGTTGCTCGAGCAGGCGGTGAAGGTCACGGCCGAGATCGCCAGCGCGACGGCGGCGATCCGGGTCCGGAAGCGGGGTGTCAGTGTGGAGGAAGTCACCGGTGCACAACATCATCGCGGGCCGCTTCGGGGCCAATATCGGACAGCGGCCTGGACGAGTCGCACTCGATATCACCACAGGTCAGTGGCGGTAAGTCGACGCGAAAGGCAGATCCCGACCAGCTCGTCGCGGCGGATCGGCCGAGTCACCGCAGGCGCGCTGGTTCAATGGCCGATATGGATCTGATCCGCCACCTCCGGTTCTTCGTCTCTGTCGCGGACGAGGGCCATTTCGGGCGGGCGGCAGCGGCGCTCGACATGACCCAACCTCCGCTGTCGCAGGGTTTGCGCCGCCTCGAACAGCATCTCGACGTCGAACTCATCCACCGCACCAACCAGGGTGCGTTGCTCACCACCGCGGGCAGGCACCTGCTGCCGCGCGCTCGGCTACTCGTCGACGACGCCGACCGGTTGCTCGCCGAATCACAGCGGATCGCCCAGCTCAGTGGGACCGTGCGATTCGCGGCGACGAGCGCGCTGCCCGACCGACTGGTCGCCGCGTGCGTCACGAGCCTGCGCGCGGCGGGTGGCAGCGTGGCGACGACGCTCGGCACGACCGTCGATCTCGTCGCCGAGGTGCGGGCCGGTGTCTGCGATGTGGCGGTGATCGAACATCCGGCGCTGGTCGACGGGGTGGAGGCCGGGCCGGTGATGAAGTTGCCGCGCTGGTTGGTGGTGCCCGCCGATCACCGCACCACCACCGCCGAGCGGCCGATCTTCCCGATGCTCGCCGGGCTGAACTTCGCCCACCCACCGCGCGCCGCGAACCCGCCCGCCTTCGACAGCATCACCGATCTGCTGCGCGAACGCGGGCTGGACGCCCCACCGCTCGCGGCTCCCGACGATCGGGCGGTACTGGCCGCCGTCGCCGCGGGCACCAGCTTCGGCGTCACCGCGTCACCGCCGACATCGACGCCAGGGGTGGCGTGGTTGACGTTGGCGCCGCAGTCGATTGCCGTGCGGGTCAGGGTGATTCGCCGAGCCGATGCCGGCGCCCAGGCCGAAGCCGTGGATCGAGTTCTCTATCGGGAGCGGTTGCGATGAGCACGTTCGATGCGGCGAAAGTGGACAGTCGGCCCGATTCGGCAACCAGCCGGATCCGTGCCGTGTTCGCCGACGCGGGCTGTGTCGGCTGGTTGCACGCCCGGCGCTGCGACGGCTCCCCCGGCGAGGTTTCCGTCGGCGGTCACGACCGGGTGGTGATCGCGTCGGTGTACAAACTGCTGCTGTTGGCATCGTTCCTGCGACAGGTCGATCGCGGCCTGATCGACCCCGCGGGCCGACTCACCATCGACCCCGCCGACTGCACGCCGGGCCCCACCGGCATTGCGGCACTGCATGATCCGGTGACGTTGAGCCGCCGCGATCTGGCGACGTCGATGATGACCGTGTCCGACAATGCCGCCGCCGATGTGTTGCTCGGCGAGGTCGGCCTCGCCGCGGTGGGCGAGCTCGTGCACGAACTGGATCTGGCGGATACCCGTATCGTCGGCGGCACCGCCGATCAGCACCGCGGTCTGGTCCGCGATACCGATACCCACAGCACCGCAGAGGCTTTCGCGGCGCTGGCCGACAACGACGAGGCATGGACCGTCGCCGCCTACGACCCCTCCTACGCCAGCGCGACCACGCCCGAAGAGATGACCAGGTTCCTGTGGAAGCTGTGGGCGGGGGACATATTGTCCACGGCGAGCGCCGAATTCGCGCGCACGGTGATGAGCAAGCAGATCTGGCCGCACCGGATCGCCGCCGGATTCCCGCATCGCGGCGTGCTCGTCGCGGGCAAGACCGGCACCATCGGCGTGATCCGCAACGAGGTCGCCGTCATCGAGTTCCCCGGCGAAACACCGGTGGCGGTAGCGGTTTTCACCCGCGCCGCCCGGGCCGACCCGATGCTGCCAGTGGTCGATGCCGCGATCGGTGAGGCGGCACGCATCGCCGTCACCGAACTGCGCCGACCGCGCTGACCGACACCCCACACCCGACCGTGGCTAGCATCATCGCTTGTGGGTGGAGATTCTTCCGGCTTCGGCCGAGTACAGAAAATCGGGATCGCGGCGGGGGCGCTGGGTGTGGTGCTGGCGGTGGCGACTCCGTTGCTGCCTGTTCAGCAACAGCGTGCGAGCCTGGATTGGCCGCAGCCCCAGTCGATGCAACTCAGCGCCCCGCTCGTCGACTACGTGCCGTTATCGCTCGACCTGAGCATTCCGTGCACGGCGTTACGCGATTTCACCGGAGGGACCGTGCTGTCCACGGTTCCCGCGCAGGCGCCGCGTGCGGGGTCGAAGGGTTTGGTCGCGCGGATCGAGGACCGGCCGGGAGTCGGCCGAACCCTGTCCGTCGTGCTGCGCGACAAGCTGCTGCTGAGTACCTCGATCGCGGACATCGCAGGAGGTGCACAGGGGGTCGCACCCGGTTCCGCCGCTGAGGGCCAGCAAGGCCCGCAACCCCCTCCCGCAGGAGCTGCCCCACCGACCGGCGCTCCCGCCGGTGAAAGCACTCCGCCGGGCGGCGGCCCTCCCGCCGGGAGCGCGCCCCCTTCCGGCTCGGCTGGGCCGAATCGGCCCGGCGATGCACCGCCGTCGACCACCAACCCGCCGACTGGTCCGAGCGATCCGGGAGCGGCGATGCCAGGTGCTGCGCCCGGGAATGGGCGGGCGGCGGGATGCGGCGCGCTGACCGTGGTCTCCACCGCGACGAGCACGACCGCCGAGCTCACCGGCATGGCTCGGGCCGACGGGTCGGCGATGAAGACGACTGTGGACGCCGACGTGCGGCCGCAGGTGGTCGGGGTCTTCACCGAATTGGATCGCGGTCGGATGGGAGATGCTCGGCTGCATGCCGAGATCGATGCGCGGTTCTCGTCGAGTCCGAGTGGCCCGAAGCTGGCGGCGATCATCGGGGCGGTGTTGAGTGCACTGCTCGCGTTGATCTGCCTGCACCGCGGCGACACTCGCGATGGACGCCGTGCGCGGCGCGTTCTGCCCGCACGCTGGTGGCGGTTCACCGGTCTCGATGCGGTGGTCGCGGGCACGTTGGCCGTCTGGCATGTGATCGGCGCCAACAGTTCTGACGACGGCTACATCCTGACGATGGCGCGTGCGTCGAAGGAAGCCGGCTACACCGCCAACTACTACCGGTGGTTCCAGGTCGCCGAGGCGCCGTTCGGGTGGCCGTACGAGGTGCTCGCGCAGATGACCCGGGTCGGCGAGACCGGGCTGTGGATGCGGTTGCCCGCCGTGCTCGCCGGGTTCGTGTGCTGGCTGGTGCTCAGCCGGGAAGTGTTGCCGCGCCTCGGTTCCGGGGTGAGTTCGAGCCGGATGGCGCGCTGGACGGCGGCGCTGGTGTTCCTGTCGATCTGGCTGCCCTACAACAACGGCCTGCGCCCCGAACCGCTGATCGCGGTCGGCGCCCTGCTCACCTGGTGCTCGATGGAACGCGCGATCGCCACCCGCCGCCTGCTGCCCGCCGCCGTCGCGGTACTTGTCGCCGCGTTCTCCCTCGCGGCGGGCCCCACCGGATTGATCTGCGTGGCAGCGCTATTGGCCGGTTCGCGTCCGGTACTCCGAACGATCATCGCCCGCGCCAGACCGGATTCGGGCGAGGCCGCGCGCGGAGTCACGTTCCTGCGGTACACCGCGCTCCTGGCGCCGATCGTCGCCGCGGGCACCCTCGTGCTAGTCGTCGTCTTCGCCGACCACACCTTCTCGACCGTCCTCGAAGCCACCCGCGTCCGTCAGCTCGTCGGTCCCGACCTGTCCTGGTTCGAGGAACGCACACGCTGGGATTCCCTGCTGTCGGTGAACCCCGACGGCTCCCTGGCGCGGCGCTTCGGCGTCCTCGCCATGCTGCTGTGCCTCGCCGTCGGCATCGTCGCGACCCTGCGCCACGGCCGCATCCCCGCGACCGCCCGTGGCCCGGTGACCCGGATCCTCGCCGTGGTCGGCACGGCCCTGCTGCTGATGATGTTCACCCCCACCAAGTGGACCCACCACTTCGGCGTCTACGCGGGCCTGGCCGCCGCACTCGCCGCGATCACCGCGGTGGCGCTGATCCGCGTCGGCCGGAACTATCTCCGAACCCTGTTCGCCGCCGCGGTGCTGTTCCTGCTCGCCGTGAGCTTCACCGGCTCGAACGGTTGGTGGTACGTCTCCGGCTACGGAGTCCCCTGGCCCGACCGCGCCCCCGCCCTCGGCGGCATCGACCTGTCCACCCTGCTCCTCGCCGCGGCGTTCGCCGTCCTCGTCACCGCCTTGCGCCAGTACTACCGAGCGCCCTTGGCGGATGCCGTCGATATGGGAGACGATGCCGACGACGTACGCGGCACCCCGAACACCGACGGTGTCCCTCGACGCAAAATCCCCGCCGTCGCGCCACTGACGATCGCCGCGGCCGCCATGGTGTTGTTCGAAGTGGGATCGCTTGCCTCTGCGGCTGTTTCGCAGTACCCGGCCTACTCGGTCGGGTTGTCGAATCTTCGCGCCTTGGCGGGTGATCGGTGCGCGATGGCCGATGACGTTCTCGTCGAGACCAACACGGCGGACTCGCTGCTCACCCCGTACAGCGGCACCGTCGCCGACGGGCTGGCCGCCGAGAACACCGGCTTCACCCCGAACGGTATCGGCAGCCTCGCCCCTGACCCCGGACCCGGCCAATCCTCGGCCCCGCCTTCAGGTTCGGGCCCTGGCCCCGGCGGCAGCGGACCCGGCGCAGGCCCGGGTGCCGGCGCTTCTCCAGGCACCAACGGGTCGCCGGGCGGCGCGAACGGCTCTGCACCAGGCGGTCCCACCGGGGCACCCCCGAGCGGCCCGAATGTGGGCCCGCCGGGAGCACCGGGCACCTCCGGGCCCACGGTCACCGGGGTGAACGGGAGCACGGCGGCACTGCCCTTCGGACTCGCTCCGGAACGGACGCCGGTCCTCGGCAGCTACTCGAGCGGCGAGCCGAAACGCACCCAGCTGACGACGCAGTGGTATCGGCTGGATCTAGCTGCCGCACAGCAGAATCCGTCGTATCGAGTGGTGATCCTGACAGTGGCCGGGCGGATCGAGTCCACAGCGCCCGACGGCTCACGCATGCCAGGGCAGCGGCTACGGGTGGAGTTCGCTCGACGTGCCGAGGACGGAACCACCACCACCCTCGGCGATCTGATTCCGCCGACAGTCGGTGGCGCTCCCGGCTGGCGCAACCTCCCGGTCGCACTGGATCGAATCCCCGCGGGCACTACGGCAACTCGACTGGTCGTCGACGCGGCGGAGCCCGACCCCATGCAGTGGCTCGCGATCACCCCACCGCGCCTGCCGAAACTGTCGAGTCTGAACACCGTCGTCGGCACCTCCGATCCGATCCTCGCGGATTGGCATGTGGGACTGGCATTCCCGTGCCAGCGTCCGTTCGATCACCGCAACGGCGTCGCCGAGATGCCGATCTGGCGCATCCAGCCCGACAAGCTCAACGCCCAGGTCTCCGAGACCTGGCAGGGCGACACCGGCGGCGGCCCCCTCGGCTGGACGGGCCTGCTCATGCAGTCACGCACCATCCCCGCCTACCTGGCCGACGACTGGACCCGTGACTGGGGCGAACTCCAACGCCTCACCCGGACCGTCGCCGCCCCACCGGCGGACATCACCGTCCACACCGAAACCCGCTGGGGCTTGACCACCGACTCCCCGATCAAGACCAGCTGACGTCCGGGAAACGCGAACCGCCGCTACCCGAACAGGAGTAGCGGCGGTTTCGGTTGTGGCAGAGGCTACTTCGGCGGCTCGCCACCAGCGGGTGCACCACCGGCCGGTGGCCCATCGGCGGGCGGTGCGCCACCGGCGGGCGGCGTCGCGCCCGCGGGCAGCGGCTTGCCGATATTGCGCGCCATGTCCGGCATCAGGCGGATGGCGACCTGTTCCCAGGTACCCCAGTTGTGGATGCCGATCTCCGGGAAGTCGTAGCTGACATTCTCGTAACCCAGTGCGGTGACACGCTTTTCGAACGAGCGCGTATTGGCCAGCGCGATCGCTTCCAGCGGCATGCCCTGGGTGATCGCGTCGACCGAGGACAGGTCCTGGTCGGCGGGCTTGGCGCTGCCCGCGGAGACATAGAGGCGGGTGTTGTTCGCGATCAGTTTCTCGACGAACCCGTACGGGTCCATCCGCTTCCACTTCTCGCTGCCCGCGGGTGCCATCGCCTCGATGTTGTACCCACCGCTGGCGATCATCGCCCCACCGAGCGCCTCCCGCATGCCGGGCATCGACATGTGCAGGTAGCCCGACAGCGACCCGGCGTAGGTGAACTGCTCCGGGTGGTAGGCCGCCATCAACATCGCCGCGCTACCACCGCTGGACAGGCCGACCACACCGTTGCGGGTGGAACTGAAGCCGAGCCGGGACTTCATGGCCTCCGGCAGGGTCTCGGTGATGAAGGTTTCCCACATGTACCTGGTGGTCTTGCCCTGGGTGTCCTCCCAGCCGCCGATCGCGGAACCGGAGTCGGCGCTGGGCAGCATCGACCCGTCGGGGTTGACGCCGTTGAAGCTGCTCGGCTGCTCCCAGTCGGCGTAGAAGCTGGACTGCCCGCCGACCGGCATCACCACGTTGATGTTGAACTTCGCTATCTTCGCCGGGATGTCGGTGTGCTTTTCCCAGCCGTTGAGATCGTCCTCGGCACGCTCGCCGTCGAGCAGGTAGACCACCCGATCGGTATTGCCGTCGGCCGCGCGAATGATCCTGGTGTTGATCTCCCCCATCGACGTGTCCACCCGGAAGTCGATGGCGGACGGGTCGGCATCGGCGGCCGCGGGCGCGACCGACGCGCCGAACGGCAGCACCATCACCACCGCGCCTACCATGACCCGCCGGAACACTCCGGATCGGTGTCGGCGCTCCTGCGCCCCTCCCACAATTACGCCACGCATGATCGGTGTAGACCTTTCCCTTTGTGCGGCCGCGCCGCTTCCCCACTCGACCCACCGCGCCTGTGCAAGCTGCTGGCGGGGCCCTGTCCGGCAGCATAGCGCGCCCCTGATCCCGGGGGGACATCGAATTGTGCAGTGACGCAGCCCGCTTCGTGCCGGTGATCGAGACCCGCACCCCTGCGACCAGGCCATCGTCGGAGGTCGCGGGATTCGCAGCCGAAGGTGGCCGGACAGCGAGCGCTACTCTGGGAAGTCGATTCGCGGCCGCGCCCGGCCGCCCTGCCCAGACGGGACCACCGTGAAGTTCGCCGTACGCCTGATGATGATATTGCTGGTCGCCGCGCTGCTGTTCGGGCTGCCGTGGTGGACGCTGGTCTCGGGACCGACCGGTGGCAGCGGCACGCTGTTCTGGCTCGGGACCGCGGTGTTCGTGGCGGGATTCCTGTGCCTGCCCCTGGCGATGGTCCTCGGGCACGGGCCAGCGCAGTCCGACCCGGCGGTGATCGTCGGCGACACCCTGCTCGGGGTGCTGTGGGTGGTGTTCTCCTGGTCGGTGATCGGGCTGTTCGCGCGGGGCGCGCTGGCTGTCGCCGGGGTGGACGGTGCCCGGATCGTGGCGTTCGGGGTGCTGGTCACGTCGGTGGTACTGGTCGGGTGGGGTGTGTACGAGGCGCGTCGGGTGCCGCGGGTGCGCACTGTCGATGTCGCGATCCGTGGCCTGGCCGAGGGACTCGACGGGTTGCGCGTGGTGGTCGTCACCGATACCCACTACGCGGCCCTGAATCGGCGGCGCTGGTCGGAGCGTGTGGTCGAGGTGGTCAATGCGCAGCAGCCCGATATCGCCTGTCACGCCGGTGATCTCGCCGACGGTTCGGTCGCGAAACGCCAGACTCAGGTCGATCCGCTCGGCAAGGTCGAGGCCCCACTCGGCCGGTTCTACATCACCGGCAACCACGAGTACTTCGGCGACGCCCAGGGCTGGATCGACTACATGGCCTCGCTCGGCTGGCAGCCGCTGCACAACCAGCACACCGTCCTCACCCGCGACGGCGACCGACTCGTCATCGCAGGCATCGACGACCCGACCGGCAAGAGCCTGCCCGGTCACGGCCCTGATCTGCCTGCCGCGCTCGCGGGAGCCGACCCCTCGCTGCCGGTCGTCCTGCTGGCCCACCAGCCCAAACAGATCGCCGACAGCGCCGCGGCGGGTGTCGCGCTGCAGATTTCCGGTCACACGCACGGCGGGCAGATCTGGCCGTTCCACTATCTCGTCCGGCTCGACCAGCCGGTGGTCGCGGGCCTGAGCCGCCACGCGAACAACACCCAGCTCTACACCAGTCGCGGCACCGGCTTCTGGGGTCCGCAACTGCGGGTCTTCGCGCCCAGCGAGATCACGGTCTTGGTGCTGCATCCGGAGCACTGACCTTTCGAGTCGCCCACACGGTGGGCGACTCGTCTCGATCAGCGGTGCGGTTGGGTGACCTGCGACGGCAGCGGACCGCTCATCACGACATTCGAACCGGTCCACGAGTAGGTGATCGTCGCGGGTCCGCCCTGGGGCGCGGCGAAGGGTTCGTCTCCTGCCAGCCAGCGGTATTCGACGGTGGCGGAAGTGAGGTTCGAACCCACCACCTGGGTGAACGCGTACGGCTCCGAAGTTCCTGTGCCCAAGTACTTTCCGTCGTGGAAGAACAGCACATGAATCGGCGCGCCCGCCGAATTGCCGCCGATGGCGCGGACCCATAGCAGCTCACCGCAGCTACCCGGCTCGTTGGCGGAGGCTTGCCCGGCGACCCAGCTACCGGACAGGCTCGCGAGCGCGTTCTGCACACCGGCCGAGGAGGTATCGATGCAGCGCCCCGGTCCACTGATGTTGTTTCCGGAAGCGGGCGAGGTGGTGCCGGGAGCGGGAACGATCGTGGGAGCCTGTGTGACCGGCGGTGTTTCGGGCTCCGGCGCGATGGTGGCGCCGGGCTGGGGTGCGGATGTCTCCTCGGACGCCACCGGAGCCTTGGTGCCCGGCGCGTCGGCGGTCGACGAGGCAGCAACTGCGCGGGAGGTCGAAATTGTTGTCCCCGAACCACTCTCGTCATTGCAGCCTGCGACCACTGCCGCGGCGACGGCGATCAGCGCGCTCATCCGAACTGCGTTCTTCATGGTTCCTCGATTCCGTGTCCCCTACGCGCTGTAGCGCGTCTGTGCTGACTTCATCGGGGTGCCGAGGACGGCCGTTAGGCGGTTGAAAGCATTCCTAACCCTAGGTGGCAACATCTACACCCTGATACCTAGATCTGCTAGGTTATGGCCTAGATCTTCTAGGTATAGGAGCGCTATGCGCATAGACAAGGACCTGGTGGCGGCCTCGGCAACACCGCTCGTGCTGGGGATTCTGGCCGACGGTGAGTCGTACGGCTATGCCATCCTCGAGCAGGTCAACAAGCTGTCGCACGGCCGGATGCAGTGGACCGACGGGATGCTGTATCCGCTGCTGCACCGCCTGGAACGACTCGGGCACGTGTCCTCGACGTGGCGGGTGTCCGAGGGCGGACGCCGCCGTAAGCACTACCTCATCACCGATTCGGGCCGAGCCGCACTCGCCGAACGGCAGGCGCAGTGGACCGTGGTCGCCGAGGCGCTCGACCAAGTCTGGCGCAGTGCCGTCCAGCCGCCGGCGAAGGGATGGGCGTGATGGAGTTGCAGGTTCTCATCGACCAGTGGCGCGGATACGTCCAGCGGCACCGCGCCATTTCGCTCGCCGATGTCGACGAGATGGAAGACCATCTGCGCGAACAGATCTCCACACTGCAAGCCGCGGGGCTGTCGGGGGACGAAGCCTTTCTCGTCGCGGTCAAACGGATGGGCAGCATGGACGCGATCTCACGGGAGTTCGCGCGCGAACATTCCGAAAGACTCTGGAAGCAACTGGTTCTGGTGCCGGAGGAGTCCGAGAGCGGCGCGGGCAGGCGCGAGCTGATGGTGGTTCTCGCCCTCGCCGTCGCGTCGGCGCTCGCGGTGAAATCGGGTCTCACCTGGCTGGACGAGTCCGTCCTTGGACGCAACATCAGCCTGCTCGTATTACCCTTCCTGGCAGGCTATTTCGCATGGAAGCGGCAGATCTCCCTGCGGGTGGCCGCCATCGTGTTCGTGCCTTTCGTGCTCACCGCACTGGTCCTGAACCTCTACCCGTTCGAGCCCGAAGGGGCCACCGAGATCATCGCCGCGATCCACGCGCCGATTCTGTTGTGGCTGGTGGTCGGCCTCGCGTACACGGGCGGTGACTGGCGCTCCGAACGACGGCGGATGGATTTCATCCGTTTCACCGGGGAATGGTTCGTCTATGTGACGTTGCTGGCGCTCGGCGGCGGCGTGCTGATCGGGCTCACGGCCGGCGTATTCGGAACCCTCGACCTCGACATCGAACCGGTGATCGAGGACTGGCTGCTACCCTTCGGTGCCGCGGGCGCGGTGATCGTCGCCGCCTGGCTGGTCGAGGCGAAGCAGAACGTCGTGGAGAACATCGCGCCGGTGCTCACCCGGGTCTTCACCCCGCTCACCATCGTCATGTTGTTCGCGCTGCTCGTCGCCCTCGCGTCCACCCGCAGCCTGACGAATATCGACCGCGAGATGCTCATCCTGATGGACCTGATCCTCGTCCTTGTCCTCGGCCTGATCCTCTACACGATCTCCGCCCGCGACCCACTGACCCCACCCGGGTTCTTCGATCGCCTGCAACTGCTGCTGGTGGTCACCGCACTCGTCGTCGACGTGATGATGCTGGCCGCCATGCTCACCCGCATCGCCGAATTCGGCTCCACCCCGAACAAGGTGGTCGCGCTCGGCCTGAATGTGGTGCTGCTGGTGAACCTGGTGTGGTCGGGCCGTCTCGGCGTCGGATTCCTGCGTGGCACACGCCGATTCGTCGACCTGGAACGGTGGCAGACGCGCTACGTCCCGGTCTACGGCGGTTGGGCGGCGGCCGTCGTCGTCGTGATCGGGCCGCTGTTCGCCTTCGAGTGATCAGAGGTTCGCGAAAATCAGCGCGACGCAGCCGATGAGCGGCGCGGCGAGCTGGATGACGGCCGGTCGGGCCTTGTCGGGCGAGGAGAGCAACAGCACTGCCCCCGCCGCGACCATCGACCCCGCACCGGCCAGCACCAGCGCCAAGCCGACTCCCGCGTCACCGAACGCGGTGAAACCCATCCCGACCGCCGCGACAATCGCCAGGAAGAGGTTGTAGAAGCCCTGGTTGAACGCCATCTCCTTGGTGGCCTCGGCCTCGGCGGCCGATATCCCGAACGTCGCCCTCGTCCTCGGGTGGGTCCACTGCAGCGACTCCATCACGAAGATGTAGCCGTGCATCAGCACCGCGATTCCGACGAAGATCAGCGCGAGAACAGTCATCGATCCACCTTCCCAGCGAACACCGGCGTTGTCCTGCGATTATCACCCAGCGCGGAATCACGTCCGCAAAATGGGTAGCGTGTCCGTGACAGGATCTAGCTGTGCTGTTGACGATCTCCACGACCCACGCCCCGGCGACCGACCTGGGTTATCTGCTGGTGAAACACCCCGACCGAGTCCAGTCGTTCACGACCACCGGCGGCACAGCACACGTTTTCTATCCACAGGCCGATGCCGAGCGCTGCACGGTCGCGCTGCTGCTCGACGTCGATCCCGTCGAGTTGGCACGACCGACCAAGGGGCACAACGGTTCCGCGCTCGGGCGCTATGTCAACGATCGGCCGTATGTGGCGTCGAGCCTGCTGTCGGTGGCGTTGGGGAAGGTGTTCCGGTCGGCGCTGAACGGGACGAGCCGGGATCGGGCCGAGCTCGCCGAGACGCCGATTCCGTTGGACATCGAGATGCCCGCGGTGCCGTGTCGGGGTGGGACCGAGATCGTCGAACGGCTGTTCGCCCCGCTGGGCTGGACGGTGTCGACCACGTCGGAACCGCTCGACCCCGAGTTCCCGGAATGGGGCTCCTCGCCCTACACCCACCTGCGGTTGGCCGGGACATTGCGGCTGGCCGAGGCGCTGAACCACCTCTATGTGCTGCTGCCGGTACTCGACGACGCCAAACACTATTGGGTCGATGCCGACGAGGTCGACAAGCTGTTGCGCGCGGGCGGGGGCTGGCTCGGTACCCATCCTGATCGTGAGCTGATCGCGCGGCGCTATCTGGCCGGTCGACGGACACTCATGCTGTCGGCACTGGAACGTCTGCGCTCGGTGGACGAGGTGGTCGACGATGCCGAGATCCCCGGGGATGCGGTCGAACGCGTCGAAGCCGCCGAGCGCCGTACGCCGCTGGTGAAGCTCCGCAAAGAAGCGGTGCTCGCCGCGCTCGCCGAGACCGGCGCATCGCGTGTACTCGATCTCGGTTGTGGCCAAGGGGCTTTGCTGCTCGCGCTGCAAGCCGAGGCGCGGTTCACCGAGATCGTCGGCGCCGATGTCTCGAGTGCCGCACTCACCATGGCCGAGCGCCGCTTGAAGTTCGATCGGATGTCGGACCGGCAGCGCGCCAGGATCACGCTGATCCAGTCCGCGCTGACCTACCACGACAACCGGCTACAGGGCTTCGACGCGGCGGTGCTCATGGAGGTGATCGAACACGTCGACGAGTCCCGGTTGCCCGCCCTCGAACGCGCCGTCTTCGGACATGCCGCACCCGGCGCGGTGATCGTGACGACACCGAACGTGGAGTACAACGTGCACTACGAATCCCTGGACGGACACCGCCACGACGATCACCGATTCGAGTGGACCCGTACGGAATTCGCCGCCTGGTGCGCCCGTGTCGGCGCAACCTTCGGCTACACCGTCGACATCCGCCCGGTCGGCGACCCCGACTCGCGGACCGGCTCCCCCACCCAGCTCGCGCTCTTCCGGAAGGCCTGACATGAACATCGACCTCCCCGAACTGTCGCTCATCACCCTCATCGGTATCTCCGGCTCCGGCAAATCCACGTTCGCCCGCGAGCACTTCAAGCCCACCGAGGTCCTGTCCTCGGACTTCTTCCGTGGCTTGGTCGCCGACGACGAGAACGACCAGACCGCGACGAAGGACGCCTTCGACGCGCTCGGCCACATCGCCGGGATCCGGCTGCGCGCCGGGCGGCGCGTCGTGATCGACGCCACCAATGTGCAGAAGCACGCGCGGGCCGAATTGGTCGCGCTGGCAAGATCTTTCGATGTGTTGCCGGTCGCGATAGTCATTGATACGCCCGAAGCGGTGGCGTGGGAACGTACTCAGGGCCGCACCGATCGCGACTTCGGGCGCAATGTCCTGAAGCGGCAGAGTCAGGATCTGCGGCGTTCGCTGCGCGAGCTCGGCCGTGAGGGATTTCGCAAGGTGCACGTCGTGCGTGACCCAGCCGACGTGACGATCACCTACGAGAAGGCGTGGAACGATCGGCGGGAACTCACGGGTCCGTTCGACATCATCGGCGATGTGCACGGCTGCCGAGCCGAATTGGAAACGCTGCTGGGCGAACTCGGATGGACACTGGTTCGCGACGAGGCGGGCCGTCCTGTCGACGCCACGCATCCGGAGGGGCGTCAGGCAGTATTCGTCGGCGACCTCGTCGACCGCGGGCCCGATTCGCCGGGCGTGCTGCGGTTGGTGATGGGGATGACCGCCAGTGGCAACGCCCTGTGTGTGCCGGGTAATCACGAGCAGAAGCTGCTCGAGAAGTTGCGTGGCAAGAACGTCACGGTCTCGCACGGTTTGGCGGAAACACTCGAGCAACTGGACAGCGAGACACCGGAATTCGTCGCCGCCGCGGCGCAGTGGATTCATGACCTGGTGAGCCACTTGCGACTGGACGGTGGTCGTCTCGTGGTGGCGCACGCGGGGCTGAAGGAGGCGTACCACGGTCGGGCGTCCGGGCGCGTGCGCGACTTCTGTCTCTACGGCGAATCCACCGGGGAGACAGACGAATACGGTTTGCCGGTGCGCTATCCGTGGGCACGGGACTATCGCGGTGCGGCGACGGTCGTCTACGGGCACGTGCCGACGCCGAAGGTGGAGTGGATCAACAACACCGTCTGCCTGGACACCGGTGCAGTGTTCGGCGGCGAGCTGACGGCGATGCGCTACCCGGAGAAGACATTCGTCGCGGTGGCGGCCGCACAGGTGTACTACGAGCCGATCAGGCCGCTCGCCGACGCCAAATCCGCCCGCGACAACGAGACTCTCGATCTCGCCGACGTCACCGGGCGCAGGCACATCCGGACCGATCACGGCACAGTGATCGTCGATGCCGAGAACTCGGCGGCCGCGCTGGAAGTGATGAGCCGGTTCGCGATCGACCCTCGGCTGTTGCTGTGGTTGCCGCCGACCATGTCGCCGCCGTCGACGTCGACCGTCGATGGCTATCTCGAATACCCCACGGAGGCGTTCGCCGACTATCGCGCGGCGGGCGTGGACAAGGTGGTGTGCGAGGAGAAGCACATGGGGTCGCGGGCCGTGGTGCTCGTGTGCCGCGATCAGGCGGCAGGCCGTTTCGGGGTCGGCGACGGATGTTCCGGTGCGATCTACACCCGTACCGGCCGATCGTTCTTCAACGATTCGACACTGACCGAAACCCTGCTGGCCCGCGTCCGTGCGTCCGTCGCACCACTTTTCGACGAACTCGAATCGGACTGGCTGCTCCTGGACTGCGAGCTGCTGCCCTGGTCGGCCAAGGCTGCCGGGCTGATCCGCACCCAGTACGCGGCCGCCGGCGCGGCCGCACGGTCCGCGCTTCCGTCCGCTGTCGCGGCACTGGATGCCGGACTCGCCCGTGGGCTCGACCTCGGCGGCCTGCGCGACCGCACTGTCACCCGAGCCGAGAACGCGGACAGGTTCACCACCGCCTATCGCCGATACTGCTGGCCGACAACAGGTCTCGACGATGTCCAGATCGCCCCGTTCGCCCTCCTGGCTTCCGAAGGCGCCACCTACACCGACCGCGACCACGGCTGGCACCTCGACATCAGCGACCGAATGGTAGCGGCCGACCCCGTCACCTTCCGCCCCACCGCCCGCCGAATCGTCGACCTGTCCGACCCCGCCGCCGAAGCCGAAGCCACCACCTGGTGGCTCGAGCTCACCGCGGCGGGCGGCGAAGGCATGGTCATCAAGCCCCACGCCGGCCTCGCCCACCGCGCCAAAGGCAAACTCGCCCAACCAGGCATCAAATGCCGAGGCCGCGAATACCTGCGCATCATCTACGGCCCCGACTACACCACCCCCACCAACCTCACCCGCCTGCGCGACCGCACCCTCAGCCGCAAACGCACCCTGGCCCTGCGCGAACACACCCTCGGCCTGTCCGCCCTGGACGCCGTCGCCACCGGCGAGCCCCTGTGGCGAGTCCACGAACTGGTCTTCGCGATCCTCGCCATGGAATCCATCCCCACCGACCCCCGCCTCTGAGGTAATCGCAGGTCAGCTGGTACTTATCGGCGCCAGAAGAAGTGGTGGACCACGCCGCTGGGGCTGGGGATCTGCTCGAGGTGGAAGCGGTCGGTGTATTCGTCGGGGCTTTCCCAGAATCGTTCGCCCGCACCGATTTCCACCGGTGCGACGGCTATGTGCATCGCATCGATGAGGTCGGCGGCGAGGAACTGGCGAACCGTGGCGACGCCGCCGCCGATGCGCACGTCCTTGCCGTCGGCGGCGTCCAGCGCCTGGGCGAGTGCGTCCTTCGGGGTGGCGTCGAGGAAGTGGAAGGTGGTGTCGGCCAGGGTGAACGACGGGCGCTCGTGGTGGGTGAGGACGAAAACCGGGGTGTGGAACGGTGGGTTGTCGCCCCACCAGCCCTGCCAGTCGTGGTTCTCCCACGGGCCACGCTGCGGGCCGAACTTGTTGCGGCCCATGATTTCCGCACCGATGTTGAAGGCGAAGTCGCGGATGATGTAGTCGTCGAGGCCGTAGGTGCCCCCGGGATCGGTGCGGTTCACCCAGTGCGCGGTGGCGCCCGCCCAGGACATGAGGTCAGCGGGGTTGGCGTGGCCGAAGGGACGCTCGGCACTCTGCCCCTCCCCCGCGCCGTACCCGTCGCTGGAAATAGAGAAGTTCTGAACACGAACCATCTGAGCCATCGGGGTGCCCTTTCTGATTGCAGTATGCAAGCAGTGACAACGTAGCCTAAACTGATCCTGTGTCGCAACCAGTTGCTCAGGAAAAGTTACCCGTGCCGCCGGGCAAGTCGGGCTGCCCGATCAACCTGACGGTCGAGCTCCTCGGCGACCGCTGGAGCCTGATCATCGTGCGCGACATCATGTTCGGCGGGCATACGCACTTCCGGGAGCTGCTCACCGGGTCCATCGAGGGCATCGCCTCGAACATCCTCGCCGCGCGGCTCACCAAACTCGTCGCCGCGGGTCTGCTCACTCGCGACGACGACCCCAGCCATCGTCAGAAGGTCGAATACCACCTCACCGAGGCCGCGATTCAGCTCGTTCCGGTGCTGGCCGCGCTGGGCGCGTGGGGCGCGCGATGGTTGCACACGGCGCCGGAGCTGACCGTGCGCGCCGAGTTGCTGGCTGCGGGTGGGCCCCCGATGTGGGACCGATTCATGGACGAACTGCGCGCCACCCATCTGCGCGGCGCGCCACTTCCCGACGACGGGGTGCTCGCGGAACTCACCGCCGCCTACCTCGCGGCGATCGGCGACTAGCTAGCGCGCAGCCTGTCGGCCGACCTCGTTCAGGTGTGCCATCGCCTGGCGGTAGGACTCGAACAAGCCGGTCTCGCAGTAGGGAACGTCGATCTCGGCGCAGAACTGGGCGACCATCGGCTGGGCGCGGCGCAGATTGGCGCGGGGCATCGACGGGAACAGGTGGTGCTCGATCTGGTAGTTCAGGCCGCCCATCGCGGTGTCGACGAGGAAACTGCCGCGCACATTGCGGGAGGTGAGCACCTGGCGGCGTAGGAAGTCGGTGTTGTCGCCGTCGGGCAGCACTTCCATGCCCTTGTGGTTCGGGGCGAAGGTGGAGCCCATGTACAGACCGAACAGGCCCTGCTGCACAGCGATGA
Source organism: Nocardia sp. A7 (assembly GCF_046549215.1). NCBI lineage: Bacteria > Bacillati > Actinomycetota > Actinomycetes > Mycobacteriales > Nocardiaceae > Nocardia > Nocardia sp. A7. The sequence continues at coordinate 696,680 of NZ_JAJPWE010000001.1, forward strand.
ACACCAGCGCTTTACCCGGTGAGAGCACCAGGAACGCCGCGGACAGGATGCCGATGAAGTTGGCGGCGAGCAACACGCCTTCCCAGACACGGTTCGGGATCGGCCAGCGGAACACCGCGACGACGCTCTTCCAGTGCAGACTGCCACCTTCGAGCAGCAACAGCGGGAAGAACAACCACGCCTGATAGCGGAAAATGAAACGGCGCCAACCCTTTCCGGCCTTCGCGCGCTCACCGGAGAACGCCAGCACGCCCATCGCGTCCGGGTCCATACCCTCGGTATTGGGATGGGCGTGGTGCCGGTTGTGATTGCTGGTCCACCAGCCGATGCTCAGCCCGATCAGGAGATTGCCCGCGATCAAGCCGTACAGATAGTTGGCCTTGCGACCGGCGAAGATCTGCTTGTGCCCCGCATCGTGCCCGAGGAACGCGAGCTGCGAGAACACCGCGGCCAAGAACACCCCGACCAGCAGCGTCCACCACGAGTCACCGATGGCGAAAAACGCCGCCCAACCAGCAACGAAAGCCCCCACGGTCAGCGCACTCTTCCACCCGTAGTACCCCACCTGCCGGTCGAGCAGGTCCGCCGCCCTGATACGACGCAACAGGACCGAGTACTCACTGCCACGCACGGGGACGACATCAGACGCGATAACCACGAGACAAGCATGGCGCATGCAGGCCACGACTGGGTGAACGGGTTGCAGATCCGCGATATCCAACTCTGGGTGGTCGCGGAGTGTCGCGGAAATTCGCTACCGTCAGGCCGACGAGGGGAGTCACATGTCCGCCGAACAGTTCGTCGCGAACTTCATCGATTTCTGGGATCGGCCGTCCGTGGCCCGAATCCCCGAGATTCTGCATCCTGACGTGGTGCTGACCCAGCCGCTGTCACCGCCGATGCACGGTATCGCGGCGGCAGAACGAGAATTCGCCCAGATATGGCGATTTCTCCCCGACCTGCGGGCGCACGTCGATCGGTGGCGGGGCGACGACGACGTGGTCTTCATCGAGTTCCGACTGCTGGCGCACGTGGGACGCCACCGCATCGAATGGCCGAACGTCGACCGCATGATCCTTCGCGACGGCAAGGCGATCCAGCGAATGAACTACTTCGATCCCCTACCGGTGCTCCCGATCGTGCTGAAGCATCCGTCGCTGTGGTGGCGCTGGTGCGCGTCGGGCGCGGCCCGCCCTTGGCGCACCGGGCACCGAATCGACGATTACCGCGCCATCACCGGCGGCGACCCCGCCACAGCGCCGGAATGATCGTCGAGTCGCCGGCGATCACCCGCATCGGTGAGGTCATCGACCGTCCTGGCGCGGCCGCAGGTCGAGGGTGAGTCCGATCGGGGAGAACGTGAGCCCCTCCGACGCCCGCAATCGGTAATCCGACGGCAGTGTCGGGTTGTAGCGTTGCAGCACTCTGCTCATCACCAGGACGATTTGGTGCAGGGCGAACTGCCTGCCGATGCAGGCGCGCACCCCGGTGCCGAACGGTTTGAACGCGTGCGCCGGTCGCGCACGAATCCGCTCGGGGAGAAAGCGATCCGGATCGAATGTCTCGGGATCGTCGCCCCACACGAAATCGCGGTGCAGCGCTGGTAACAGGACGAAGAAGGGCTCGCCGGCGGGCATCGGGTAGCGGCCGCCCAGGGTGGTGTCCTCTTTGGCCATGCGCGAATAGCCGGGCGCGGTCGGCCACAACCGCAGCGACTCGTCCACCACCCGACGCAGGTACCTGAGTTTGGCTACCTGCTCGAACGCAGGCTCGTCGGCGCCGATGACCGCATCGACCTCGGCACGAGCCTTCTCCAGGATCTCGGGGTCGGCGGCCAGGTAGTACAGCGTGAAAGACATCGCCGCCGAGGTCGTCTCGTGACCGGCCGCGAGGAAGGTCAGCACCTGGTTGCGGACGTTCACCGGATCCAGCACATCGGAGTCGAGCATCAGCCCGAGCAGATCGCTGCCGTGATCGCCACCGGCGCGGTGGGCGATCACTTCGTCGACGACGCCGTTGAGGAAGGCGATGTTCTCCTCGTTGCGTTCGGCGGCCCGCTTTCCCAGGAAACCACCCGCCATCGGCGGGCGGGTGACCAGCCGCTGGCCGTGGTTCAGGACGTCCTCCAGCGCGAGCACGAACGGATGCGTGGTCGTGCGTTCGAACGAGCCGAAGGAATAGCCGAATCCGGCCCGTCCGATGATCTCCAGGGTCACCTTGGCCATCGAGTCCGTGACGTGCACGGCCTCGATGCCCGCGGCCCGGTCCCACGCATCGGTCAGCTGGCGGCACACGTCGAGCATGAGCGTGTGATAGGTCCGCATCGCCGCCTGCGAGAACGCGGGCATCAGCAGGTCGTGCGCCTTACCCCAGTTGGGCTCGTGGTTGTACGCGGTGAGCAGTCCGTCGCCGATCATCGGCCGGGCCACTTCCAGCGCGGGCAGCACATGCTTCTCGAACCGGCGGTCGTCGGAGAGCTCGGCGACGAGGTCGGCGCCGGTGACGAAGGTGAACCGCAGGTTGAAGAACTCACGGGTGAAGACCGGTCCGTGCTCCCGCGCCATCTGCGTCGATTCCTGCATGAACGAGGTGTGCAGCATCGAGGTCATGACGTCATTCCCGGGTGAACCAGCAGGGTCGACGGTGTGCGATCGAAGAGCAGACCCTGCCATGGCGGTTGCGCCGCATCGGCGACCGGGCGAAGCCGCGGCAGTTCTTCGAACAACACCGACAGCGAGATCGCGATCTCGGTGCGGGCCAGATGGGCCCCGACGCAGAAGTGCGGACCATAGCCGAACGTGAGATGGCCGTTGCGGTCCTGCCGGTGCGGTATCAGCGCATCGGCGTCCTCGATCATCGTGGAGTCGCGGTTGACCGCGGCCAGCAGGATGAACACGACCGCCCCGGCGGGGATGGTCACGCCGGCCACTTCCACCGCCTCCCGCGCGAAACGCCACGGCGAGAACGGGAACGGTGGGTGGTGTCGCAACAGCTCCTCCACCAGGACCGCGGCCTCACCTTCGTCGGCCAGCAGACCGCGAAGGGCCTCGGCTGTGCCGAGCAGCGTGGACACGCTGTGTCCGATCGCGATGGCGGTGGAGGAGATGCCGGCACCGAGCAGCATCGCGACCGTCGACAGGAGTTCCCGACGGCTGATGGTCTTCTCCGCGTGGGCCCGGTGCAGTGCGGCGAGAACCGTGCCGTCCGGCGCGGCGGCCGGATCGCGGGTGCAGTCGATGATCATGTCGAGCAGGTCGTGGTAGACCCCGCGCATCTCCGGTGACGCCGGGTCGGCCCGCTCCCCCAGCTTGCGGCTCAATACCGCGGCGGCGCGCAGGGTGTCGTCCTCGATGCCGAGCACCCTGGCCATGACGATTTCCGGGACCGGCTGCGCGTAGGCGCTCATCAGGTCGACGGTGTCCTCGGCACGGAAGTCGCGCACCAGCTCCCGGCACACCTGCTCGACTTCGGACCTGCGCCGGGCGATCGCCGACGCGGACAGTTCGTTGCCCACCGCTTTGCGCAGGCGGACGTGGTCGACGCCGTCGCTGTTGAGCATATGACGGCCTTCGACGGCGAAGACGTCCTCGGCGTACCTGGTGCCCGCGAGCCCGTGCGAGGGATCGGTGAGGTTGCGCAGGTCCTTCACCAGTCGCTGGTCCATGAACGCCCGCTTGCCGTCGGCGTAGCGGGTGATCACCCACGCGGTCAGGCCGTCCGGCAGGTCGACGCAGACCACGGGCGCCTGTTCGCGCAGATTCTGGCACACCGCTTCGAACCGGCTCTGGTCCGTGGTGTCCGGGAATCGGAAATTCGTCGCGGTCGTGCCGTTGTCGACCGAGGCGGTCATGCCGATGCCAACGTGTGGGCGATGAGGTCGCGTAGGTCATCGCCGGTGCGGACCTCGACCAGTTCGTCCTCGTCGAGCACGATCTTCCACCGCTTCTCGCACGCGACGACGGTCTGCACGAGCCGCATCGAGTCGACGCCGGGCAGTTCGGTGAGCCGGACACTGAGATCGACCTTGTCGGCAGGGCATTCGAGCAGCCGCGCCAGCTCCTCGCGCAGCACCTGGGCGATCTCGGTGGTCTGTTCGGTCAGGGACTGAGTCATCACGAACTCACTTTCTAAGCAACGGGAGTGCTGGGGATTCGGCTGGACAGATAGGCGCGCGCGAGTTCGGCGACCAGCGTCCGCTGCCATTTGCCGCTCGTCGTGCGCGGAAGAGTTCTGGCCGGAACCAGCAGCACCGACACCGCGGACAGTGCCAGTGCGCGCGACACCGCGCTGCTGATGTCGGCGACCACGGCGTCGCCCTCCGGTGTCTCGGCCTCGTGATCGCTCTCGGCCACCACGATGATTCGTTCGGCATCGGAGTCGGCAACCGCGACACAATGCCCCTTGTAGACGCCGGATACCCGGCGTGCGGTCTCCTCGACGTCATCGGGGAAGAAGTTGCGACCCCCGACGATGATCATTTCCTTGACGCGGCCGACGATGATCAATTCACCGTTCTCCAGCAGTCCGAGGTCTCCGGTACGCAGCCAGCCGTCTTCGATGGCCGCCGCCGTGACCTCGTCGTCGCGCAGGTAGCCGGAGGTGACCGCTGGACCCTGGATTCGGATCTCGCCCACATGTCCGTCCGGCAACTGTGTGCCGTCGAGTCCGGTGATGCGCAACGCCATTCCGGGAACGGGGACGCCGACGCTGACCAGGTCACGCGCGTTGGGAGAGTCGGGGGCAGCCAGTCGATAGGGCCTGCCCGGCACGAGGTCGTTGCGGTCGACGGTCAGCATGCGCGGGACCGTCCCCGCTCGGGGCAGGGTGACCGCCAGCGTGGCCTCCGCCATCCCGTAACAGGGGAACATCGTGGATTCCGGGACACCGAGCGGACCGAAGGTGCGCGCGAACTGCCGCACGGTGTGCGGACGGACCGGTTCGGCGCCGTTGAGCGCGAGCCGCCACCGAGCCAGCGGCCGATCCACCGACTGCGAGCCGAACGCCTCGTCGGCGGCGGAGATCAGCTTGTCGAAGGAGAAGTTCGGCCCGTTGGTGATGGTGCCGCCCACCTCAGCGGTGCGCCGCAGGACGGCGGCCGGATCCTTGATGAAGGTCAGCGCGCTGAACAGATGCGCGTTGTTCGGGGTCAGCAGTGAGCACATCAGCGAGACCAGGCCCATGTCATGGAACAACGGAACCCATTGCACCAGAACATCATCGGCGGTAGTCGAGATGTGCGTATTGATGGCCGACACACCGGTCATGAACTGGCCGTGCGTCAGGCGGACGCCTTTGGGACGTGACGTGCTGCCGGAACTGAACTGCACCACGGCCACTGTGTCCTGGTCAGCGGGGAACCAGTCCAGATTCTCGGCGGCCGCGGGCAGCCGGTCCATGTCGATGACGCGCAGCCCCGGCACCTGTGCGGCCAGTTCCGCGGCTACCTTGAGCCCGATGCCCGCCGCGAGGATGTGTTCCAAGCCGCCCGCACGCACGATCTGCGCGAGATGGCCTGCCACGGCGGCGGGGTCGAGCACCAGCGGCGGCAGCGGCAGTGCGGTCACGGCGGCGCCGGTTCCGACCGCCGCGAAGAAGCCGACGAGCCATTGCGGGCAGGTCGGCATCAGCAGGCCGACGACATCGCCCTCGCCTGCCCCGGCCTCACGCAGCGCGCACATGACCGGATGCGCCGACGACGGCAGATCGCGGTGCGCCAGTGTGATATTCGAATCGACGAAGGTAACGGCGAAATCACTGCGGTGCAGTGAGTCCAATAACTCGATCAGTGTCCGTGCTGTCTCGGCCATGCTGTTTCTCCTCCGTACCGCACACCACCAAGGCTGTGACGGTGAATCCGAGTCCGATGTTGATCACCAGGCCGTATTCGCCTGCGGCGAGCGGCCGTCGGGTGCGCAGATAGTTCAGATTCGCGATGAGATCACCCGCGAACAGGTGACCGGTTTGCGCCGAGAGATGCACGATCTCTTCGGTCGGCAGTAGTCCTTCGGTGAGCGCCGCGGTGACCGTCGAGTTGATCCTCGGCAGCACGGTCACGGTCAGCCGAGGATCTTCCTCGGCGAGGTCGGCGTCGGCGCACGCTTGCTGGATGGCGGTGCGCACGCGTCCGCGCAGGCGGAACGCGAACGGGCCGGAGAAGGCGTTCTTCGAGGCCTCGGAAACCTCTTGGCCGATCGCCAGCGGGTTGTAGCCGTCGAAAAAGGCTTCCTGATCCGGGCAGCCACGCGACACTATCGACTGCACCGACAGCGAGCCGCCGCTACGGCCCAGGATCAGGGCAGTAGCCGAATCACTGAGTGCCGCACCGGAATCACTGATCTGCCACCGTCGGTTCTCGCCCGGACCGAGCGCGTCGGCGGTCACCACCATGGCGTTGTCGATCCGCGGTTCGGCCAGCATCTGGGCCAGTGCGAACTGCGTGGCGACGGCTCCGCCGTTGCTCATCTGACGGGTGCTCGACGCGATCGCGTGTTTGGCGCCGAGCAGTCGAGCCAGCCGCGATGCCGTCTTCCAATCGTCGGGTGTGTCGATCATCCAGGCGTGGGTCAGCAGACCGATATCCGAACCCGACAGACCCGCTTCGGTCAACGCGTCCGCCGCGGCGGCGAGGGCGAGTGATTCGGCGCTCTGCCCGGCTTCGGTGACCCAGAGCTTCTCGGTGTCCGATGCCGCGGCCTGTTCCGTCGTGATCGCGCCCGACGCGACCGCGTCGCTGAGTGACTCACATCCGGTGGGTAGCGCGACCGCTGCCGCCGTGATGTGTAGTCGACCGGCTACCCGCATCTGGTGCCCTGTGTTGAGAGCATGTCACGTCCCGATCTCGAGCTTGGTGTCTACAACGAAAAGCGTTGTGTCGGAGCACGACCGAGCGGGGTTGGGAAGTAGAATCGAATCTGTCTATCGGGTGACATCTTCTAACCGCACGATTCCCCCCGCACCACCATGGCAGTCACGGTGACACCGACGCCGAGATTCAGCACCAGCCCGTAGTCGCCCGGGGCGAGTGGTCGCTCGGACAGCAGATGTCCGACATTCGCCGTGAGATCCCCGGCGAACAAATGCCCGGTGTCATCTACCAGATTGACGACTTCCGATGTCGGCACCAGCCCGTGAAAGGTGCTGACGATGAACGACGAGTTCAGTCTGGGCAGGACGGTGACCTTCAGCCTCGGATCGTCGGGCTCGATATCCGCGTCGGCGCACGCGTCGTTGATCGCGGCACGGACACACCGGCGAGTGCGGAATACGTTCGGGCCCGTGGAGATGACCCCGTGTTCGGAGCGTTCGAAGTACCACGCTTCCTCCTCGGAAGCCCCGTACGACACCATGGACCGGACCGACAGCGCGCGGGGGGTGCGGGTCAGGACCATGGCGGTGGCCGAATCTGCGAGCACGGCATGCATATCGACTTCCCACTGCGCCACGTCCGGAGCCGCCAGATCGGCGGTGACGACCAGGCCGTGCTCCATCCGGGGTTCGGTCAGCATCTGCGCGACGGCGAACTGCGCGGCCATCGCTCCACCGTTGCTCATCTGTCGAACACTCAATGCGACAGCACGATTCGCACCGAGGAGTCGCGCGAGCCGCGGTGCGATAGTCCAACCGTCGTAGTCTCCGTCGGCGATCGACGCGTGCGCGAGCAGTGCGATGTCGGAGCCGGTGAGGCCCGCCGAACGCAGCGTTTCCGAAGCTGCCTCGAGGGCGAGGGATTGCGCGGTCCGGCCGAGGTCGGCGGGGGGCAACGTGGCGATTGCGCTCGTCCCGTCCTGCCCCGCCGCGACAACCCTCTGGGAGAGTGGAACTTTGACGGTTGCCGCCGCGATGAATATCCGACCGTCTACGCGCATGCGTCGCTCACTCTGGTGTTTGTACGGGGTGAAGGCTCGTCAGCTTGACGACGATCGGCGACGATGCGTTGCCACGCGGCACAACACAGCCTTGCCATCGGGTGACAACTAGTCCGAATCACGCTCGGACCACGCCGATTTCGCTGAGCGGTCAGGCGCGCGATCGCACCGGCAGTCGCGCCAGACCTCGGACGTGGGAGGTGTCTTCCTGCCACCGCACTTCTTCGTCGATCAAGGCCAGTTCAGGCAGGTGACCGAAAAGATGCTCGAACGCGATCTCGGCTTGAATATTCGCCAGCACCGCGCCCAGACATCGGTGAATCCCGTGTCCGAAACGGAGGTGGCCCGCACCGGAGCGGGTCAGGTCGAACTCGTCCGGCCGGGCGAAGACAGCGGGGTCGCGGTTGGCCGCGCCGAGGCACAGCAGCAACTGATCGCCCGCCGTGATCGCGGCGCCGCCGATCACCGTGTCGGCGGTGACCAGCCGCTTGGTCGATTGCAGCGGCGGGTCGTAGCGCAGTGTCTCTCGCACGGCCGCCGCGGCCTGTCGTGGGTCGCGGCGCAGGTGCGCGGCCTGTTCCGGATGACGCAGCAATGCCAGTACGCCGTTGCCGATCAGCGAGGTCGTCGTCTCGAGGCCGCCGACGAAGCACATGACGCAGACCGAGACCAGTTCCTCGTCGCTCAAAGCGTCACCGTCCGCGGTGCGGGCAGCGAGCAGGCGGCTGATCAGATCAGGGCCGGGGCGGGCACGGCGCTCGACCAGCACCTCGCGTAACGCCTCGACGAACTGCTCGACGACCTCGTGCACCCGGTCGAAATCGGCCGCCGTCATCATCCCCGGGTCGAGCAGGCCCCAGATAGCGTGGGTCCACGGACCGACCCGGTCATGGAGAGCCGGTGGCAGCGCCATCCATTCGCACAGCACCCGCACCGGCAACGGGGCCGCGACATCGGCGATCACATCGAATCCGGCGGCGGGATCGGCGGCGCGCACCAGATCACCGACGACACCGGCGACCAGCGGACGCAACGCGGCCACGGTCTGCGCGGTGAACGCGCGGTTCACCAGACCACGCAACCGCGCGTGGTAGGGATTGTCGGTGAACAGCAATGATCTGCTACCCAGTAGCTCCGTCATTGTGCTGCGAGGCCGTCCCAGCCTCTCGGCCTTCGCGGTGACCAGGCTCGGGCCGAGCTCGGAACTGAACGAACTGTCCTGTAGGACCGCGCGAACATCCGCGTACGAGGTGAGCACCCACACGCCCAGAAATGTTCGGTGCACCGGCTCGCTCTCGCGCAATCGACGGTACAACGGGTAGGGATCGCGACGAAATTCTGTGCTGAACGGATTGAACCGAACTCGATCGCGCGCGGGAACTTTCATCGCGCGCGCCCATCGCCCGCGCCGAAATTTCCGCCGAGGTCCCGAACGGATAGTCCCCGCCGTTCTCGTCGCAGCGCGTATTCATCCACGATGACTGTTCCCTCACGCTTGCGACAGATCGACCAGGTGTGACGGTACAACGGACGAACGCTGCGCGCTCCTACCGAACCGACCCAACGGACATCACGTCGGATGACATTCACCAAGAATTGGACAGTCGTACAGCTTTCCCTCCCGTCGTTGCGATTGAGTCCACTGTGCGGACGCCGATCCAACACCGTAGGAGAATCACGTGAGTTCCGTTGGAAGAGAACAAGCTTGGACCGAAGCCCGCATACCGGACCAGAGCGGACGGACAGCGGTGGTCACCGGAGCCAACGGCGGTCTGGGATTCGAAGTGGCACGCGCGCTCGCCGAGCGCGGAGCCACTGTTGTACTGGCCTGCCGCAATCCCGTCAAATCCGCCGACGCGATGCGCCGGATCCGCTGCACCGCACCGAACGCCGAATTGCACACTGTCGAACTGGATCTGATGTCACAGGCCTCGGTGCGCACAGCGGCCGCGCTGGTTCGCGCCGAGCACAAGCGCATCGATCTGCTGGTCAACAATGCGGGAACCGCTTTCCCCGACCGCACCGACACGACAGATGGCTTCGAGGCGACGTTCGCCACCAACCACCTCGGCCCCTTCGCCTTCACCGGCCTTCTGCTGGATCGAATCGCCCCCGTTCCCGGCGCGCGAATCGTCTCGGTGAGCAGCCTGGCACACAAAACCGCCACCCTGGCCCTCGACGATCTCGACTTCACCCGCCGCAAGTACCGACATCTCGCCGTCTACGGCCAATCCAAGCTGGCGAACATCATGTTCACCTACGAATTGCAGCGCCGCCTCGCCGAGGCCGGAGCCGAGGCGATCGCCGTGGCGGCACACCCGGGAGCCGCCAAGACCGCGTTCGGTGATCACATACGCCTGCCGGCGTTCATGGCCAAGGGCCCGTACGACTGGATGATGCAGCGGTGGGTGCAATCCGCAGCGGAAGGCGCGCTGGCCTCGCTGCGCGCCGCCACCGACCCCGAGGTATCCGGCGGCGAATTCTACGGCCCGACCGGATTGTTGGGGATGAAGGGCAAGCCGGGCATCACGTCGTCTTCCTCGCGATCCTACGATGTGGAAACGCAGCGTCGGCTGTGGGGCGAATCAGCTCGGCTCACGGGTATCGACTTCACCCTCGAAAACTTCACCCAGGATCGCGAGCCGCACCTGAACTGACCGTCGCCGATGGCTTTCATATAGGTACGTCCCCACGTAACGCAGGGTCGCAATGTCATCGAATTCGAGCCGCCGCCACTTCAGGTGGAACTGCGAGCCGCAAACCTGTGACCATCCTCCTCGACACCAAGCCGCCGGCCGACGCGCCGCACGGTTGCACGTGCCGGACCCTCGTCCCGAACGCGATGCGAGGGGGTGTACTCACGTCACCGTTGCGCGAGACGGTCCTTCAGTCTGTCGGTTCGGTGCCGGCCGGGTCGCGTATTGATCGGTACGTCGGGGAAATCGCTCGCGCACAACATTCGACCCAGGCGCTCCTCGACGCAACCGATGCACAGGAAGTGGTCCGTGTCGGGTAGCGACCTGCTGCCAGAGGTCGTCCTCGACCCAGTAGTACTCATCGCGAGTATCGAACCCACATGACCGACAGGACCAAGCGCGGGAGATGCCGACGTCGAGCGGCGCGTCGGCGTCGAGGACTTGTGCTGTAAACGTACCGACGGACTCAGGAGGCCGCGAGTAGAGCGGGTTCGCATCGAATGTCGCCTGAGCCTCGGCTGCCGCCGACTTCTCCGCCTCGGTCAGCGTGAATTGCGAGTCGAATCTGTGATCCGCTGCCCAAGGCCCTCCGCGGCTACACAAGCTCCCCACTCCGAGCCCCTGACCGTCCATCGTCGACACCCGCAGCGGCGAGCAGTGTCGCAGCGGTCTCAACGGCAAGGCCGTCGAGCCCGTGCGCTTGCACGACGGACCGCGCACTTGCTCCGTCGAACACGAGAGTCAGCTGCCGAGCGAGCAGGGCGGGGTCGTGTGCGCCGCCGCGTTCGGCCTCGTACTGGAAGAACGACGTGAGTCCATCCTTCTGCTGACGGGCGACCAGGCTCGCCGGGTGCTCGGGCGACTTGAGTTGCACCGCCGCCGCCACGTAGGGGCAGCCGCGAAAATCTTGGACCGGCTCCAAATATTCCAACCGTTGGAAGACATGCAATATCCGCTCGCGTGGTGACCCGACATCATCAGCCGGCAACAGGGCAGCCTGATAGTCGGGCGCAATGCGGATCAGGCTGGCGGCGATCAGCTCGTCTTTACTGTCGAACAGCTTGTACATCGAACGCTTGGACACACCGGCGGCCTTGCACAACGCGTCGACACCGATGTGGACGCCCTGTTCGTGGAACAGCTGCGCGGCGGCGTCCAGCAACCGGTCACGAGAAGCGGCGGAACCGGGTGTTGCCCGCAGGGTCGGGTCGGTCATAAATCTCAGAGTACCCACCCTCTTGCATTTTGGAAACCGATCGGTTTACGCTGTTGGAAACAGATCGGTTTCCACAGGGAGTTCAGCTCATGACCAGCATCAAGGATTCGGTAGTACTCGTCACCGGCGGCAGCCGCGGCATCGGCAAGGCACTCGTAGAGCAGCTCTACGCACGTGGCGCCGGCAAGGTCTATGCCACCGCCCGCGATCCCCAAACCATCACTCACCCGGACGCGATCCCCCTCGCACTCGAGCTCACCGATCCCGACGCCGCGGCAGCGTTGGCCGAGCAAGCACCCGACGTCACGATCTTGATCAACAATGCCGGAACCGCGCTCGGTTCCTCGTTCCTCGATTCGCCGATCGCCGAGATCCGCCGCGAATTCGATATCAACTTCTTCGGATCATTGCACGTCACCCGCGCCCTCGCCCCAATTCTGGAAAGCAACGGCGGCGGCCACATCCTGACCATCCATTCGGCGTTGTCGTGGATCGCAGTCCCCGGCACCGATGCCTACGCCGCGTCCAAGGCGGCCCTTTGGTCGCAGACCAACGCCCTGCGCCTGGCGCTGCGGCCACGTGGCATCGGCGTCACCGGACTGCATGTCGGCTACGTCGACACCGACCTGACCGCAGGAATCGACGCCCCCAAAACGTCTGCGCACAGCGTCGCCTCGCAAGCCCTCGACGGCATCGAGGCCGACGCCCTGGAAGTCCTCGCCGACGACCTGACCCGACAGGTCAAGGCCGGGCTCGCCGCCGATCCATCGGTCCTCTACCCGCAAGAAGTCGCGACCACCTAGCCAAGCTCGGACAACCCACTGACTCGTGCTGGCACACGAATCTCGTTACAGCACAACCAATCCCCCGATCTCAGGAGACACTATGATCACCACACGCCCAGTTGCCCTCGTCACCGGCGCATCCTCCGGCATCGGAAAATCAGCCGCGATCGCCCTGGTCGACGCGGGATTCCAGGTAGTCGGAACCGGCCGCGACACCAGCATGTCGACCCCGCCCGTTGGGGTGAGTTTCCTCGACCTCGATGTCACCAGTGACGAATCGGTCGCCGCGCTCGTAACGAAGGTGATCGCGAAGTTCGGTCGGATCGATGTCCTGGTCAACAACGCCGGAATCGGCTCGGCGGGCGCTGCCGAGGAAAGCTCGGCGGAGCAGGCGCAAAATCTGTTCGATATCAACGTCTTCGGCGTCATCCGTATGACGAACGCGGTGCTGCCGCACCTGCGCGCGCAAGGGAGCGGGCGCATCCTCAACATCTCCTCCGTCGTCGGAATCATGCCCCAGCCCTATATGGCCGTCTACGCCTCCTCCAAGTACGCGGTCGAGGGCTACACCGAGTCCCTCGACCACGAGGTCCGCGAATACGGCGTCCGCGCGCTGCTGATCGAACCCGCTTGGACCACTACCTCTTTCGACACCAACAGTGTGCGGCCCGACCAACCCCTCGACGTCTATGCCACCCATCGTCAGGTCTTCGAGGAATACATGGCCGACGCGGTCAAGACCGGCGACGACCCCGCCCTCGTCGCCAAGGCGATCGTCTCGGCGGCCACCGACACCAAACCGAAGCTGCGCTACCCCGTCGGCCGGACGGCTCAGGTCGCGACCATGCGCCGCTTCGTGCCCGCCCGACTGTTCGATCAGCAACTCCGCAAGCTCAACAGGCTTCCCGCCTGACCCACCCACGACAACAGAAAGCGACGCTCACCATGAGCACGTATCTGTCGGACACCGTCCAGAATCTCACCGTGGACGCTCCGTCTGCCCGGTTCACCTACCGGCGCTTCGGCCCACGCGGCGGCATTCCGCTGGTCCTGCTGAACCGGGTCCGCGCAACCATCGACTGGTGGGACCCACTGTTGCTGGACTACCTGGCCGCCGACCACGACGTCATCGTGTTCGACAACGTCGGCGTCGGCTACACCACCGGTAGGCCGCGTGAGTCCGTCGACGAATTCGCCGGCGGCGCAATCGAGTTCATCGAAGCGCTCGAACTCACCCAGGTCGACCTGCTCGGTTGGACCCTGGGCGGCACGGTCGCCCACCGGGTTGCGCTGCGGCGACCCGACCTGGTCCGCCGACTGGTCCTGGCCGCGAGCAACCCCGGCGGGCAGATCCCAGGCGCACCCGGCCCGAACGAGAAGGTATTCGCCACCATGACCAAACCAGAGGTCACCGTCGAGGACCTGGTGTGGCTGTTCTTCCCTGACACCGACACCGGCCGCACCGCCGGGCACGAATACCTGGCCAGGATCGACACCAGGCTGGCCACCGACGGGCCCGGCGTCTCCGAGGCAGCGGGCAGGGGCCAGCTCACCGCCATCGTCGAGAACATGGCTCTTCCGTTCGATCAGGTACGAGCAGACCTGGATAACCTCGACCAGCCGGTGTTGTATGCCACCGGCCTGCACGACATCATGACACCGGCCGTGGTGTCCTACGTCGCCGCCGAACACACTCGAAACGCGACCCTGCTCGGATACGGGCATGCCGGACATGCCTTCTTGTTCCAGCACGCCGAAGCCTTCGCCGTCCAGGTAGCCAACTTCCTGGACGCCTGAACAGCACCGGTCGCCGAAAAGTCCGTGGTTTCGGCGAACTCCTCTTCCGTTTCGCTCAGCGCGATCTTTCGTAGCGAACCGGGAAGCAGTGTCGACATACCATTGAGCGATACGGCTGTTCGGAGCAGTTGGGATCAACCTTGACCGATGTTCAATATCCCGAGATGCGCAAGTCCGTGATAGAAGCACTCGCATCATTCGCCGATCCGGAGTATCAAAGGCGAGTCTGGATAAATCGTCAATTCCCACAAGAGAATTTTTACGACGACCTGGACGTGAACGTGAGTATCTTGTACGACGACTGCGTAGTAGTGCCCGACCCTCGCAGCAGGATCGGCACCGTGCTCGTAGATACACCAGAGGTCGACCGACTGATCGAGTTGGACCAGGTGCTCGACCCCTTGATTCGCCGCCTAGGAAACGCACCGGATGCCACATACCTCGGCGATTCAGAGTGGCCGCTAGTGGTTGCGGCCGCACGTGCAGCTCTGGCTGCGATGCGGGACATATGACCACGCTTCAGCTAATTCATGTCGGGACCAAACGACGGTAAACGCGGGGCCAGACACAAAAACAGGTCAGACCCGGTCTAAGACCGGACCTGACCTGCTATTTCTGTGGAGCTAAGGGGACTCGAACCCCTGACCCCCACACTGCCAGTGTGGTGCGCTACCAGCTGCGCCATAGCCCCGTGTTCAGTTGTTGCAGCGGCTCTCGCTGCTGCCTGAATGAAGTTACACCATGCGTCTGAGAGAGAACAAATCGGCTGGTAGGCGGCGAAAATGTGGGGCTGTGGGTGGGTGGCCGGGGGTGCGTGGGGCGGAGAGGATCGGCTGGTCAGGGGTAGGATGTGCCGAACCTCACGCGGGGGCTTACGGGGCCAGGTTCACTACCCAGTTCTCGTCTTGCCAGTTGATCTTGGTGGTGCCGTCGTAGATCGCGGGGGTGGCGGCCTTGTTGCCGGTGCGGGCGTCTAGGTCGGCGAGGTTCTTCGCGGCGGCGGTCTTGGCGGCCTCGGACTGGGTGCCGTTGTTGATGCAGGCGGCGACCGATTCGGGGGCGCCGGATTCGGTGGCGAGGGTGGCCAGGGCGGGGTTGCTCAGGTCGGAGCCGCCTTCTTCGGGCTGCTTCTCGGTGAACAGCGCCTCATGGAACTTGCTGTAGGTGGGGCCCGAACCCGCTTGGGCGACACAGAGATTCGCGGCAGTCGCGCGCGTGGAGTAGTCCTTGCTCTTGGACTGGGGGTCGAGGAAGGTGACGAGGTGGTAGTTCACCGCGAGCTTGCCTTCGTCGATCTTCTGGGCGAGTTCCTGACCGAAGGCGGCTTCCATCGCGCCGCAGGCGGGGCAGATGGGATCCTCGAAGATGTCGACGGTCTTCGGGGCGTCGGGGCGGCCGAGGCGGATGACACCCTCGGGGGTGGCACTCACCTGCACGGCGGCCTCGCGGACGGGCCCGTAGCCCTCGTTGCGGACGGCGGGCGGCGGTTCCGCGCTCCACTTGTAGACAGCGAACACGATCAGTCCGATGAGGACGACCGCCACCGCGGCCAGCGCGTAGGTGGTGTTGCTGGAAACGGGACGCGGATTGTGCGAAGAACCGGCTGTGCTCACCCGTCCACTCTGCCTCGAGTCGCGGGCGGCGCGCCGCCCGGGCAGGCCGAAATGACGCTGACCTGCTACTGCGGCTTGCGGTAATCGCTGGGTCGACCAGCGGGAACCATGCCGTCACGCACCACCGGCACACCGTCGGGACTGCCATCGCAGCTGCATTGCGGGTCGATGCCGTCACCCGCGTGGTCGGGGTGCTCGGGATCTTCGGGATGGATGATCCGCGAGGGCTCGGGAGTCACCAGCCAGACCGCGGCCGACACCGCCAGGATCGAACCGGTGACCGCCGTGCCCACTCCGAAGGAGGTGCGCTCGGCCAGCCAGCCGATGACGATCGGGCCGAGCACGGTACCGAGATCGGCCGACATCTGGAACGCGGCCAGCACCGGACCACCACGAGCCCGCGAACCGATCACATCGGCCAGCGCCGCCTGCTGCACGGGGCTGAACATCCCGGACCCCAGCCCCGCGATGAACGACGCCACCAGAAACCACCCGATGTTCGGCGCGAACCCGAGCGCACCGGTGCCGAGCGCGCAGATGACGGACCCGACGATCAGGAAGGGTTTTCGACCGAACTTGTCCGAGAGCCGACCCGACAGGAACAGCACCGCCGCATTGCCCGCGGCGAACACCGTCAGCGCGACGCCTGCCATGCCGACTTCCTGGTGCAGGGTCTCCACCACCAGCAACGGCACGAACGCCATCCGCACCCCGAACACCGCGATCCCGCCAGCGAAACTCGACAGCAGCACCGCCCGGTACGCGGGCTCGGCCCATCCTTGCCGGAAGGTGAATTCGATGGGCTTGGCACCGTTTACGGGAGCGAGCACCGGCGATTCACGCAGCCCGGCGAACACGATCACACACACGACGAGCAGCGCGGCCATATAGATGAGGAACGGCGCGCGCAGCCCGAAACTCGCCAAGCTGCTGCCGACCAGTGGCCCGAACAACGAGCCGATCAGGAAGCTGGTGGAGTAGACACCCGAAACCCGTCCACGCGCGGCGGGCGGTGACACCCGGATGATCAACGCCATCGACGACACCGTGAACATCGTCGACCCGATGCCGCCGAGCGAACGCAGTACCAGCAGTTGCCAATACGTCTGCGCCAACGCGCACGCCCCGGTCGACACCGCGACGATCACGATGCCGGCCAGATACACCCGCCGCTCGCCCAGCTTCTGCACGAGCCGCCCGCTGGCGGGCGCGAACAGCAACCGCATCAACGCGAACGCGCTCACGATCGCCGACGCCGCCGCGATGCCGACCCCGAACTCGCGTGCGTATTGCGGCAACACGGGTGCGACGAGGCCGAAGCCGAGCGCGATCACGAACGCCGCCGCGATCAGTACCCAGATCTCGGCGGGTAGCCGAACTTTGGTCGGAGCGCTCACTCGCCCAGCGCCTGGTTCACCATCTCCTCGGCCGCGGCCTGTACCTGGGTGAGATGTTCGGGGCCGAGGAACGATTCGGCGTAGATCTTGTATTTGTCCTCGGTGCCCGAGGGACGCGCGGCGAACCACGCGTTCTCCGTGGTCACCTTCAGCCCGCCCAGCGGTGCGCCGTTGCCGCGCGCGGTGGTGAGGATGCCGGTGATCTCCTCGCCCGCGACCTCGGTGCCGGTAACGGCATCGGGAGTCAGGTGGGCGAGCTTTGCTTTCTGTTCGCTGGTGGCTGCGGCGTCGATGCGCGCGTAGGCGGGGCTGCCGTACTGACGTTCGAGTTCGCCGTATCTGGCCGACGGGGTCTGACCGGTGACGGCGGCGATCTCGGCGGCGAGCAGGGCGAGCAGGATGCCGTCCTTGTCGGTGGTCCACACGGTGCCGTCCATCCGCAGGAACGACGCGCCCGCGCTTTCCTCACCACCGAAAGCCAGACTGCCGCTGAACAATCCGGGCACGAACCACTTGAACCCGACCGGCACCTCGTACACATCCCGCCCGAGTACGCCGACCACCCGGTCGACCATGGACGAGGTGACCACGGTCTTGCCGATCTTGGTGAGCCCGTCCCACCACATCCGGTTCGCGACCAGGTATTCGATCGCGACGGCCAGGAAGTGGTTGGGGTTCATCAGGCCACCGTCGGGGGTGACGATGCCGTGCCGGTCGGCGTCGGCATCGTTGCCGGTGGAGATGTCGTAGTCGTCCTTGATACCGACCAGCGCGGCCATGGCGTGGCGCGAGGACGGATCCATCCGGATCTGGCCGTCGCTGTCGAGGGTCATGAAACGCCAGGTGGGGTCGACGAACGGGTTGACCACCTCGAGTTCGAGATCGAAACGCTGCCCGATCTCCTCCCAGTAGTCCACGCTCGCGCCGCCCATCGGGTCGGCGCCCATGCGGATGCCCGCACCGCGAATCGCGTCCAGGTTCAACGCGTTCGGCAGGTCGGAGACGTACTGGTCGAGGTAGTCGTAGCGCTGCACGTGGGAGTTCATCGCCTGATCGAGGGAGACCCGCTTGACCTCGGCCAGGCCGCCGCGCAGCAGTTCGTTGGCGCGGGCGGCGATGGCGTCGGTGGCCTTGGTGTCAGCGGGGCCACCGTGCGGTGGGTTGTATTTGAAGCCGCCGTCGCGCGGCGGGTTGTGCGAGGGGGTGACCACGATGCCGTCGGCCTGGTGCTTGGTGCCGCCGCGATTGTGGTTCAGCACCGCATGACTCAGCGCGGGCGTGGGGGTGTAGCGGCCGCGGGCGTCGATCACGGCGGTCACGTCGTTGCCTGCCAGGACCTCGAGCGCGGTGGTCCACGCGGGTTCGGACAGCGCGTGGGTGTCGCGCGCGAGGTAGACCGGACCGTTGATGTCGCGGGTGGCGCGGTATTCGACGATCGCCTGCGTCATCGCCATGATGTGGGCCTCGTTGAACGCGCCGTCCTCGCTGGACCCACGGTGGCCGGAGGTGCCGAACACCACCTGCTGGCTCGGCTCGTCCGGATCGGGGACGAGGCTGTAGTACGCGGTGACCAGGTGAGCGATGTCCACCAGGTCGGTCGGGCGGGCGGGCCGTCCGGCGCGATCGTGGGCCATGGTGGGTGTTCCCTTCCGTGTCGGCTGCGCGCGGCTGGTCATGAGAATCATGCGCACAACCACTGGGTCAGGGACGCCGCGGCGTACACCGCGGCCAGGCTCGCCGCGACGCTGATCACGACGTTGCCCACGGCATACACATAGGCGCCCTCGGTTACCAGACGGATCGTCTCGTACCCGAACGTGCTGAACGTGGTCAGCGCACCACAGAAGCCGGTTGCCGCGAATGCCAGCAGCGCACTGCCCGCACTCGCGCCGATCAAACCCCCGAGCAACGCCGAACCGACAATGTTAACGGTTAGCGTCCCCCACGGCAGCCCAGTCGGAAACCGCGCCGACATCTGCCGGTCGATCAGGTACCGGGCGGGCGCACCGAGCATCCCGCCTGCCATCACCAGCGCCACCGTCATGCCGCGCCTCCCCGTGCGAGAACCCACATCTCGACCATCGGCTCGCCCTCTTCCGTCGTCGAATTCATGCGGTCCCCCTCCGCGCTACCCACCGGGTCGCGATCATGGCGATCGCCACCGCACCGAGCCCCGCGAGCACCGACAGACCGAGATAGGACACCGCCGTGCCCGTCGCGCCGGTGTTGACGAGTCTACGAATCTCGAGGCTATAGGTGGAGAAAGTCGTGAAGCCGCCCAGCACACCGATTCCCAGGAACGGCCGCAGCAGTTTCGGTGCTTTCCGCAGTTCGGTGACCACGACCATCAGGACGCCGATCGCGAAGCAGCCGACCACATTCACCGTCAATGTCGACCACGGGAAACCGCCGACGGGCGTCGGCCACCAGTGGCCGACGCCGAAACGCGCGGTAGCGCCGAGTCCGCCGCCCACCGAGATCGCCGCGAGAACGGCCGGATCGAGCGCCGGCGGCGGCGATGCCATGCGTTCCCCTCCCGTTGGCCGAACCGTGTGGTGGTCGTTGCTCATGGTATCGAGACCCACCGACACCGATGCGCGCGGTGCGGTCGCGGCAAACTTTCAGCAGACCTCATCGACGAACGACGATGGCCCGAACCGATTGTCGGTTCGGGCCATCGTCTCGCGAGGATTTCAGATCAGTGCGCGAGCACCGGCTCCCCTTCGGCCGGGGCGGGCACGGTGTTCGGCATGAGCACGCCGATCACGATCGCACCGAGCACGAAAGTGGCCGTCGCCCACCAGAAGCTGGTGGTGTAACTCTCGATCGCGCCCTGCGCCATGGTGAGCGGGCCCGGCTGGTGCGCGGACACGTAGTCGGTCATCGCCGAGGCCGCGATGGTGCTGAGCAGCGCGGTGCCGATAGAACCGCCGACCTGCTGGCTGGTGTTGACCATCGCCGAGGCGACACCGGCGTCCTCGTGCTGCACACCCGCGGTCGAGCCCTGGAACGCGACGGACATCGCACCACCGAGGCCGAGGCCGAGCAGTACCAGCGCGGGCAGGATGTGGGTGACATACCCCGAGTCGAGCCCGATCTGGGTGAGCCACAACATGCCCGCCGCGGCGACCAGGAAACCGCCACTGATGACGACCTTGGGTCCGACCTTCGGCAGCAGCAACGACGGCGCGGTGGTCGAGGAGACCACCATGCCCGCCACCATCGGCAGGAACGCCAAGCCGGT
Organism: Nocardia sp. A7; assembly: GCF_046549215.1. Lineage (NCBI taxonomy): Bacteria > Bacillati > Actinomycetota > Actinomycetes > Mycobacteriales > Nocardiaceae > Nocardia > Nocardia sp. A7. Next base: position 717,293 of record NZ_JAJPWE010000001.1, read on the forward strand.
CACGATCGGCGTGTACGCCAGGGTCAGCTGCATGTAGTAGGTGAGGAACAGGAAGATCGCGAACATGCCGATACCCATGATGAACACGGTCATGTACGACGCGCCACGGGTGCGGTCGGCGACGATGCGCAACGGCAGCAACGGGTGGGCGACCTTGGTCTCGATCCACACGAAGGCCGCGAGCAGCACGGCGCCACCGATCAGGAAGGCCAGCGTCGCCGGGTCGCTCCAGCCGTTGGACTCGGCGTGGGAGAAGCCGTAGACGATGCTGAACAGCGCGACGGTGACGGCGACGGTGCCGGTCCAGTCGAGCTTGGGCCGCGAGGTCGCGACGTGCTTGGCGAGCAGCAGCACGGCGCCGACGAGCGCGACGGCGGCGAAGATCAGGTTCACATACATCGCCCAGCGCCACGAAGCCCATTCGGTGAGCACGCCACCGAGCAGCAGGCCGATCGCGCCGCCGGTACCGGCCACGGCACCGAAGATGCCGAATGCCTTGGCCCGCTCCTTGGGTTCGGTGAAGGTGACCGTGAGCAGCGAGAGCGCGGCGGGCGCGAGCAGCGCGCCGAACACACCCTGGCCGACGCGGGCCGCGACGAGCATCTCGAAGCTGGTGGCGGCGCCGCCGACGGCCGAGGCCACCGCGAAGCCGACCAGGCCGACGATGAAGGTGTTGCGGCGACCGAACAGGTCGCTGAGCCTGCCACCGAGCAGCAGGAGGCTGCCGAAGGCGAGGGCGTAACCGGTGATGACCCATTGCCGGTCACCGTCGCCGAAGCCGAGGTCGGCCTGGGCCGCGGGCAGGGCGATATTGACGATCGTCGCATCGAGCACGACCATCAGCTGGGCGATGCCGAGTACGGCTAGCACCCACCAGCGCAGGGCGTGCGAGCCGCGACGCCCTGCGTCCGCGGGGCTCTTCGGCCCGGTGTCGAGTGTGGTGGTCATAACTCCCCTTGTAAGGCTGCGGATGGGTTTTCGGTGGCACAATCGGAGGTACCGCCTCCGCTTCATTCGAAGCTACCAGATTAACGGAGAAACGACCTCCACTTAATCCCCGAATTGATAGGATCTTCTTGTGAATCACGCCACGACGACTGCCACACCACCCCGCAGACTGCGCGCCGACGCCGCGCGCAATCAGCAACGCATCGTCGCGGCCGCCCGAGAACTGTTCGCCGATCACGGCCTCGAGATCACCCTCGACGACGTCGCCGAGCGTGCCGGTGTCGGGGTCGGCACGGTGTACCGGCGCTTCGCGAACAAGAAGGAACTCATCGCCGAGGTCTTCGATCAGCACGTCAAAGATTTCGCCGACGCGGCCGACGCGGCCCTCGGCAATCCTGACGCCTGGCTCGGACTCGTCGAATTCTTCGAGAGCGCGTGCAAACATCTGGCGACCAACCGCGGGTTCGGCGAGGTGATGTTCGAACTCGAGGAGGATCCGGCCCGATTCGCCGAGCTGCGCGACCGGATCCACCCCTCGGTCACCGCGATCATCGATCGCGCACGCGACGCGGGCGCGGTGGACACCGACATCGCCACCACCGACTTCTTCGCGCTGATCCATATGGTGAACTCCCTCGCGGAATTCGCGGGGCCGGTCAATTCCGAAGTGTGGCAACGGTATATGGCCATCGCGCTCAACGGCGTGCGCACCGACGCGGTGCCGCGCAGGCCGCTGCTCGTCCCGCCGATGACCAACGAGGAGGTCGAGCAGGCCAAGGCCGCAGGCTGCCTCGGCCGCCGTCGCTGAGCCGTAACTCTGCCGTGCAGTAGCGCGCGTCACACCCCATCCTCTAATGTTGGACACATGACCAAGAGCACCTGGGTGAACTGGGCAGGCCAGCAGCGCTGCACACCCGCCGTCGTCGCCGCGCCGCGTGACGTCGAGGAACTGGCCGCGATCGTGACCGAGTCGGCTGCCGCGGGGCGGACCGTGCGCGTCGCCGGGTCGGGGCACTCGTTCACCGATGCGGTGCTCACCGATGGCACGCTGATCGACCTCGGTGGCATGGACAAGGTGCTCGACGTCGACACCGCCACCGGGCGGGTGCGGGTGGAAGCCGGAATCTCGCTGCACGCGGCCAGCCCGCTGCTGCACGAGCACGGCCTTGCCTTTCCCAACCTCGGCGACATCGATACGCAGAGCCTCGCGGGGGCGACCGCCACCGCCACCCATGGCACCGGCTCCCGGCTGCGCAATATCTCCGCGGCACTGCACTCGGTGGAGGTGCTGCGTGCCGACGGCACCCGGACCGAGCTCAACGCGCAGACCGATCCCGACGGCTGGAAGGCGGCGCGGGTCAGCGTGGGTGCGCTCGGCGTGGTCACCGCGGCCACCTTGCAGCTCGAGCCGTCGTTCGTCTTGGAGTGCGTCGAGACACCGGTGGCGCTGGCCGAGGTGCTTGCCGATATCGACGAATTCGCCGACGGCAGTGATCATTTCGAGTTCTTCGCCTTCCCGCACAGCGGTACCGCGATGACCAAGGCCCTCACTCGCACCGAGGCGCCGGAACAACCGCGCGGCACGGTGAACGAATGGGTCAACGACATCCTGATCGCCAACCACGTCTACGACGGTTTGTGCAAGCTCGGTCGGCGAATTCCCGCCGCCATCCCCATGATTCATCGCGCGGCCACGCTGGCGGGCAGCAACAACCGGCAGGTCGACCGTTCCTACCGGGTGTTCTCCACGCCGCGGTTGGTGAAGTTCAACGAGATGGAGTACGCGATTCCGCGCGCGCACGCGGCGCAGGCGATTCGCGAGATCCTGGAATTGGGAAGGCAATTCGGTACACCGATGCCGATCGAGGTGCGCTGGGTCGCGCCCGACGATGCCTTCCTCTCCCCCGCGAGCGGCCGCGAGACGTGCTATATCGCGGTGCATCAGTATCAGGGCATGGTGTGGGAGCCCTACTTCCGCGCGTGTGAGGCAGTGTTCGACACCTACGACGGCAGGCCGCACTGGGGCAAACGCCACTTCCAGACCGCCGAGACGCTGCGTTCGCGCTACCCGGAATGGGACCGCTTCACCGCGGTGCGCCGCCGGTTCGACCCCACCGGAGTCTTCGCCAACGACTACGTGAACCGAGTGCTCGGCACACTCGACTGAAGCGGACACTGCTCGGACAACAGTGTCGCCGGTTCACCCGCCCCCGCCCCCACGCTGGGCCCGGATGGAATGATGGTCGGTGATACCCGAAGCGCCACAAGCACTTCGCCCCTGCGCCGAAAGGGCGACCATGGCCCACACTCCCACAGTGTTGTTCGTTTGCGTCCACAACGCGGGCCGATCACAGATGGCGGCGGGGTTCCTGCGCGCCATGGCCGGTGACCGGATCGAGGTGCGCACCGCAGGCAGCGATCCGGCGCCCGCGCTGCACCCCATCGCGGTGGCGGCCATGGCCGAGATCGGGATCGATATCGCAGGCGAACGGCCCAAACCGCTCACCGACGATGCGGTCGGGCTCTCGGACGTGGTGGTCACGATGGGGTGCGGCGAGGTGTGTCCGTATTTTCCCGGGATCAGCTATCGCGACTGGGTGCTGTCGGATCCGGCCGGGCAGCCGATCGAGGTGGTGCGTGGCATTCGCGACCACCTGCAGATCCTGATCGGGAACCTGATCGCGGAACTGGTGCCGGTGCCCGCGCGCTGACGTCCGATTCGTTCAAGACTTCGCTGGGCGCGCGCACTTAGGCTGCGAGGATGACTCCACAGCTCGATGTCGTGTCCGTTGTTGTTTCCGATATGGCCGCTTCGGTGGCCTTCTACCGCAGGCTGGGACTGGTTTTCCCCGACGGTGCCGAAGCCGAGGGGCATGCCGAGGCCGTGCTCGGCGGTGGCCTGCGGCTGGCGCTGGACACCGAGGCCACGATCGCCTCATTCGCGCCCGACTGGCAGCCGCCGACCGGTCCCGGCCGCGGCAGTCTGGCGTTCCGCTGCGCCGATCCGGCCGAGGTCGACAAGCTCTATGCCGAGCTCGTCGACGTCGGCTATCACGGGGAACTTCCGCCGTGGGACGCCTTCTGGGGTCAGCGATACGCCTCGCTCGCCGACCCCGACGGGCACGGGATCGACCTCTACGCGCCGTTGCCCGCCGAATAGGACGACCAGTCGTGTGGGTCGCGCTGACGCCGCTGATAACGGCCGAGCATCTCGCGGACCTCGTCGCTGACCGGCGGTTCTCCGGTGAGCCTGGTCCACAGGTGCGCGTCGTGGTCGGTGAGTGTCACCGGTCCGGTCGCGGCCACGTCAACGACGAAGGTGAACTGCCTGGTGCGGGCGCCATCGCCGGTCAGGTAGTCGAAATCGCCGAGGTAGTCGCTCACTCCGGTGACCTGCAGCCCGGTCTCCTGCGCGACCTCGCGGGCCAGCGCCTCGTCGAGAGCCTCACCCGGCTCGACGACGCCGCTGGGCAACTCCCAACGGCCACTCAGGAAATCCGATCGTCGGCGGCGCAGGATGAGCACTCGCTGATGGCGGACGATGACCGCGCCGACGACAAGCCGACGGATTTCGTCTCGTTCGGCCTCGATGCGGAGTGCGGAGTACACGGATTCATCGATCATCAGGTCACATCCTCTCGTCGGTGTTCGGGCTGAGCACTTGCGACGGGGCGTGCACTAGTGAGCCTAATCCTTCCGCCACGCTGTGCCGAATGAGACTTTCCGGGCGGCCGACCGCCCGATCAGCGGGTTTGCAGGGTGCGCACCGAGCATCCCGCCAGGTCACGGACCTCCCTGGACAGGTGTGCCTGATCGGCGAAGCCGGTCAGGGCGGCGGTTTGCGCGGCGGGAATTCCGGTGCGAAGTGCCGCCAGCGCACGTTGAAAACGCAGAATACGGGCCAACATCTTGGGCCCGTAGCCGAACGCGAACAGGGATCGCCGGTGCAGCATCCGGGCCGACATGCCCGTCTGGGCGGCGGTTTCGGCGACCGTCGCGCCCGCCGACAACGCGTCGACGACGGCGGTGAGCGCCGGGTCAGCAGGGCCGTTGTCGGCGGCAAATCGTAATGCGACCGCCTCCAGGGCCGCAACGCGGTCGGGCGCGTTGTCGATGCGATCGACGAACTCGCGGGCAGTGCGCGACGGTGCGATCTCTGTCAGATCGACCCGCTGATTCAACAGTTCTACCGCCGGAATCCCGAGCAACGTGGACGCGGTGCCCGGCGCGAACCTGATGCCGACGAATTCCCGCGCCCGCGCGGTCGGAGCGAGGAACGCACGACTGTCCGGACCTGCCACCATCAGCGTGCCCTCGGTCCAGATCAGGTCCATGCAACCGTCGGGAAACACCGTGACGGGACCGACGTCGGCGGGCATGCTTCGCGACCAGACCACCGCTCGGTCCAGCCGTGCTGCGCATTCCCGGTATTCCGCCACCCCGTCGACGCTAGCCCGACCCACCGACACGTTGGATGTCTCCACCCGGAGGAGGGCCCGACCCGACCCCGTAAGATTTGGCGGCACGACGTTCGCTCGGCAGAGGGGTGCCACATGCAACCGACAGCATCAGTGCAGGGTGGACGGCCGCGAGTGGCAGGGTTTCCCGGCGCCGACATCGACATCGAGCCCGACGTATGGTCCGGGGCGGCGGTTGATGACGACCGGATCAGGGCTTTGGCCGTCGGTGCGTATTACGGGCGCAGTTGGGGTGCGCAGTGCGACGGTGTCGCGTTTCTGCCGGAGGAGCCCGACAGTGCGTCGACGCGGCGGGAGACCGCGATCGAGGGACTGCACGAGTCGTGGGGTGTCGACAATGCCGAGGACGCCCATGACACAGCGCGCCGGTTGCTGGCCGGGATGCACGCGCCGCTGTTCGAACTCGTTCATCCGCTCGCCGTCACGGCGGCGAGCGATACCGGCCGGGTCGACCGGTCCGGCCTGGCCGATGAACATCGCGAATTCCTGCACACACTCTCGGGTTTCCGTGGCTATCGCGGGCCTGCGGGAATCGACCGCGACTACGACGCGTGGCTGCAGGCCATCAAACTCGGCATCACCGACAGTCTGCCGACGCCATTGCAGATCGATGCCACCGCATGGGATCTGGCACGGCTGGTCTTCATCGCCCGCGCCGCGTGCACGGCGGGCTATCTGACCGAGGACGAGGCGTGGGAGCACATGCTGACCGGGCTGGATCGGGCGCGTCAGCACTATCGCAACTGGCGACAGTTCGGCGACGGGTTCCTCACCGGGGCGATCTTCTGGGCCGCCACGCAGGATTTGTCGGCCGCGAAAAGCCAAGTGGCCGAACGTCGGCGGATGATCGCGGGGCTGCACCTGCGGCCGTCGAGTCCGTGGCGGCGGGTGGCCCTGCACGCGGGTGCGCCGGTGTTCAGCCCGGCATCGTCAGCATGATGCCCACGGCCTGACGACGGAACGGCTCGTCGGAGACCATGCCGAGTTTGCGCCGTTCCACCAGCAGTTGCCATTCGCCGAAGAGGTCGGCCGAGGAGGGCATGGACTGGGCGATGGACCCGTCGACGTGCTCGATCTCGCACGCCAAGCGGACTGCCTCGGTGACGCGGGTGAAGTCGACGGGTTCCCAGTCGACGAAGTCCAGATCGGCGCCCGCGCCCGAAACCCGAAGGGTCGCAACATGTCCGGTATCGATGAGGACTTCGGCCCCGGTGAGGACCGAGACCGGGAATTCGTACACCGCCCATGCGGAGACGAACAACAGCCGCAGGGTGGTGATCGCGACCAGGCCGGGCGCGCCTTCGTGGCCGGCTTGCGCGAGTTCGAGTACGTACTCGTCGGGGCGGGCACAGCCGTGCAGGATGTCGATCTCACGTAAGGAATTGCCCGCGTGGCGCATGCGGCGTGCTGCCGCCGTCACATCGGGACGTTGTCGGCCGTTCGCGCCCTGAACAGGTTGCGGTGGAACAAGATTCGGGCGGGGCGGGAACACCCTCCGCAAGCTGACGAGATCGCGTTCGACCGCCCTGGTCAGCGCTTGCGCCTGTTCGCGTAAACCGGTTTCGAGGAACACCGGCACCGGATGACGTTCCGTCGGCGCACCGTTGACCACGAACTGCGCCGACCGGAAGAACAGCAGCAACGCCATCTGCCCGTCCTCGGTGGTCGCCAGCGCGATCCTGGCCAGCTCGGCCACGCCGACATCGAGCGCGATCTCGTTGTCCGCGCGCAGCGGCGTCGTCACCAACCGCCCGTCCGCGTACCGAACCGCGACCCGCGCACCCCATACTTCGATCAAAGCCACGTCCCTCCTGGCCTGCCCCGCATCGACTGGATCGTACCGAGGTGCCGTCGCGGGCCGGGCGTAGGTCCTGCCGATGGTGTGCGAAGGTGCGCTGAGGTGGCAGGCTGTAGGGATGTCCGATGAACAGGAAGTCTCCGCCGAACAGTCCGGTGATGCGAACGAAACCCCGGAAGAGGCCACCAAGCGGAAGTTCCGCGAGGCGCTCGAGCGGAAGAACGGCCACTCCACCGTGGGTGGGGCCGCACAGAATGACGCCAAAGTGCGTGGGACGCACGCGCAGGCGGGTGGGAAGCGGACGTTCCGTCGGCGCGCGGGCGGATAGTTCGCACGCTGAGTGAGTCGGGAGCTACTGCAAGCGGGAAGTGTCGGCGTCCGCTTCGGCTCGAACGGCGTTTTCGAAGGTGGCGCCGCTGTCGGCTTCACTGAAGACCAGCCAACATCCCCGGATGGCGCCGAGCAGGTCTTCCAGCAGGTCGATCGCGGGGCGAGTGGGGTCGAGGCGACAGATCCGGTAGCCGTCGGTCCAGACGTCCGGATCGTCGGCCTCGTCGCGTTCCTCGATTTCCCGCGCGGCTTCGATGATTCCGTCCAAGTCGCGAACCTTGCCTTCGGAGACGGCGATGGCATCGGCGATCAGGTCGACCACCACCTGGGTGGGCGTCTCCCCCTCGCCGAGCCGTTCCAAGACCACGGTCGGCGTTTCGACCTGGAGTGCCTCGATGTCGTCTGCCTCGGCGACCACGTCCACCGGCTCGAGGCCCGTGATCTCGCCCGCCACGGTCGCCGCGGCCCGCAGCCAGTGTGCGGCGGCGACCGACGCGGCGGCCGGGTCCAGTTCGGTGAACAGGTCGATCGTGCCCAATGGGTTGGCGCGCAGCAGGCTGTCCGCCGCGTGCACCTGCACCGGCGAGATCTCCGGCCGGGTCAGTTCGACGGCCTGCCTGGCTCGACCCGCCAGATCACCCAGTTCCGCGGCCGTGATCGCCGCCTGCTCGGTGAGCACCTCGTTCACCACCCGATCCACCAGGCTCGCGTCACCGATCGCGTGGAGCAGGCGGCCCACGTGGTGCGCGGACTCCTCGATGGGGCTGTAGAAGACCAGCATGAACCCGTCGTCGTCGGGCAGGTTGGGCGTGCGCAGTGCGTCTTCGACCTTCGCGAAGCGATTGCGCTCCTCGGCCCGCCGCCACGCCTCCCCGTTCTCGATATCGGGATCCCCGGCAGCGGTCGCCGGATGGGTATAAGTCCGCCACTGAAAACGCGCTAGACTCGCCAGCGCCGCCGCCAGCTGCACCCCGTGCTCCGCCCCCGGCACCTCGGCGATCGTCTCGGCGACGTCACCCCGACCGGTCCCCCAGGTGGCGACCAGCGTGCCCGCCCCCGAGTTGTATGCATACCGCGTCATTCGCTCAGTTCTACGTGGCCGGTTCGCACGGGCCTGCACCAGGGTCTCGCCGATCAGGTCGGAGTCCGATCGCGCGATCTGCTCGCGGCGACAGAGTCTCCCCGTCGCGTGGTCCGACCAGCGGCAACATGGTCAGATCGCCGTCATGCGCACCGATCTCCACCAGCACAGCAATCGTCGGCCTCCGCGACGGTCGGTGTTGTCGCGCAGCATGTTTCGCCCCGCCAGGCGTTGAGACCCTCTCTGACCGCTATCACCGCGATGACCAGAGCCGCGAGCGGGTCGGCCCACGACCAGCCGAACAGGCTGTTGAGCAGCAAGCCGACGAGCAGCACCGCAGACAGGTAGGTGCACAACAGGGTCTGCTTCGAATCGGCCACCGCCGACGCGGACCCCAGCTCCCGCCCCGCTCGCCGCTGCGCGGCGGACAGCACCGGCATGATCGCCAGGCTCGCCGCCGCGAGACCGATTCCCACCGCCGAATGCCGCGGGTCGTCGACTCCGAGCAGCGAGCGCACAGCATCGACGGCGACATAGGCAGCCAGCGCGAAGAACGAGAACGCGATCACCCGCAGTGCCACCTTCTCCCGCGCCTGCGGGTCACGACCGGCGAACTGCCATGCCACCGCGGCCGCCGAGGCCACCTCGATCACCGAGTCGAGCCCGAATCCGATCAGCGCGGTGGACGACACCCGCGCACCTTCGGTCAGCGCGATGACCGCCTCGACCACGTTGTAGCTGATCGTCGCCGCGACGAACCATCGAATCCGCGTCGCCAGCAACGCTTTGCGCACCGCACTCGGCGCCGCCGTCGACGACATCCCGATCGAGTCCATCAACAGCAACCGTCCGCTTCCGTCGCCGGACAGCAGGCGGGATCGACGGCCAGCACCAGCCCGACCAGATCGTCCAAGGCCCGCCCGATACGCGGATCGGCCAGCTCATACCGACTACGTCGCCCCTCGGGAACCGCGACGACCAACCCACACCCACGCAGACAGGCCAGATGATTGGACAGAATCTGACGCGACACCCCGATCGCCTCGGCAAGCTCCGACGGATACCCCGGTTCCTTCCGCAAACTGAGCAGAATCTTGGTCCTGGTCGAGTCCGAGAGGGCGTAGCCGAATCGGGAGAGCGCGTCGGTCCGCACCGTGGATTCCATGCTCGAATAGTACATAGAAAACTGGATTCAGAAAATGGTGTACCAATCGCGCACCGGTCAGTGAGCACGAAAAAGCCCCTCACCTGCGTGTCAGGTGAGGGGCTCTGGGTGGAGCTGCCGGGAATCGAACCCGGGTCCTCCGCCGCGTCTTCAGGGCTTCTCCGTGTGCAGTTCGCTATGTCTCTGCTCGGATCTCCAAGTCTCGCGAACAAGCCTGGATGACGATCCCAGTCGCTGTTAGATGTCCCATTCGACTCCGCGACCGAGCCGAACGGTAATTCCCTCTAGCTGATGCCAGTACCCGGGTCGAGGGACGGACCCGGACTGACAGAGACGACCTGGCTACTTAGGCAGCGAGGGCGTACTCGCGCTGATTGGAATCGGCGCTTAATTGGTTGCAGCGACGCTTACGGTGGTCTCTTGCCTGCACCGACACGCTTCCCCTGAATCAACGTACGCAGTCGAAACCGTTCAGCCCCGTACGTGCCCGCACCGTGCGGGCAAGTCATATTAACACCGGCGCGGCGTGAGATCTTCCCATTATTTCTGCCAGCTCGCGGTGTCGCCGAAGTGATCTTGTAGCGAACACTGCCAGATGGCCTCGGCGAATCCGGGTGGGACCGCCGGTGGTGACGGGTACTGTTCTCGTTCGGCTGCACCGGAACTGTGAAATGTCCTGGGCGACTGGAGCAAGGAGTTACCTCATGGCATTCACCAGTCAGCGTGGACTGCGTCGGTTCGCGGCGATCCCGGCTGTCGCGAGCCTCGTGCTGGCCGCGGCCTGCTCGTCGGGCGAGTCGACCGCCGCGCCGGGCGTCACCAGCACGCCGTGTCCCGGTTCGGTGAACACCGATCGCGGCTGCATCTATCTCGGGGTGCTGTCGGATCTGGAGAACGGGCCGTTCACCCCGCTCGGTGCCGCGATGAACGACGGTCAACTGGCGTTCTGGAAGCAGGTGAACGCGGCGGGCGGCATCGGCGGCTACGACATCGACATCAGCACCTACGCCCGCAACACCTCCTACGATCCGCGCACACATCGCGACGCGTACACCGAGATCGAGCCGAACGTGCTCGCGCTGTCGATGAGTTTCGGGACCGCGCAGACCGTCGCGATGCTGAATCAGATGGACGCCGACGACATGGTGAGCACGGCGGCCACCCAGTGGTCGGGCTGGAACTATCGCAGCGCCGACCGCAATCTGGTGCTCAGCGCCGGCTACTCCTACTGCACCGAAGCGGTGACCGGGCTCGACTGGTTCGCCGAAAACCATTACGCGCCGAGCAATATCGCCGTCGTCGCCTATCGCGGCAACTACGGCGGCGACTACGCCAGCGGGGCGCTGAAGTGGGCGCTGGCCAACGACGCGACCATCGCCGACCGCATCGACACCGGGCCCAATGCCGAGGTCGGCAATCAGGACGGACCGGTGGAAGAGGTCTTGGCGGCGGCACCGGATCTGGTGATGCTGGCCACCGGGCCCGCCGAGACCGCGGAGATCGTGGGCAAGCTCGTGAAGTCGGGCTTCACCGGCCGGTTCCTCGGCTCGGTGCCCACCTGGAACCAGGCGCTGCTGCAGTCGGCGGCCGCACCGGCGCTGACCGCGCTCTACAACTACACGACCCCCGTCGACAGCTGGTTCGGTGACAGCGTGGGTGCCAGGCACGCCCGCGAGGCGATCACCGGGGAACCGGCCAACTTCGGCTACTCGCTGGGTTGGGCGATCACCTACCCGCTCAAAGCCCTGCTCACGACGGCGGCGGCGAACGGCGAACTCACCCGCGCGGGCCTGCGGCGCAGCGTCGGTGCGATGAAACCCGACGGCGAAGGCATGGTCGTGATCCACCCGGCGGGTGCGGCCGAACCGGATCTGGGCACGGAATGGTCGACGGTGTTCGAACCGGACCGCGAGGCGCCGATGGGAGCCAAGGCGGTGAGTATCGGCTATCAAGGCAAGACGCTGGGTCGACTCAAGCTGCAGGAGCCATGCACGCGCCTGTAGGAATCAGGTCGCGGCGATCATGGCGACCGCCGCGAGCGCCAGCGCCATGCCTACCTTCTGGGTGGCGCTGATGCGTTCGCCGAGCAGGACCATCGCCAGCAACACGGTCGCCGCCGGATACAGCGAGCCGATCACGCTGACCACCGACAGCATCGCGCCGTGGAAGGCATAGAGCAGCGCGGCGTTGGCGATCACGTCGAGCACACCGATCGCCAACGCCAGGCGCATCGGTTCGCCGTGTAGGCCGCGGAATTCGCCTGCTGCCAGCGCTGATGTCCACACCACCGCGGTTGCCGCGGCGCGCTGCGCGAGCAGGGGCCACAGACCCGCGCTCGCGCTGGTTTCGTGCAGGAAGTAGAACGCGAATCCGAAGGCGGCGCCCGACCCGATAGTGAGCAGCGCGACCCGTCGGGTGAAGCGCAGTTGCCTGCCGCCGGTGATCTCCTCGGTGGTGTCGTCGGGTGCCTCACGGCTGACGAGCACCACCGCGACCAGGGCAAGGGCGATGCCCGCGATCGCGAGCGTGCCGGGCCGTTCGCCGAGAAAGAATCCGGCGATGACCGGAATGCCCGCGACGAGCACCGCGGTCACCGGCGACACGACCGCCATGGGTCCGTCGGCGAGCGCGGCGTAGAACCACCACACCGCCAACCCGCTGGCCACCCCGGCGGCCAGGCCCCACAGCACCGAGGCGGTGTCGGCACGGCCGCCCACCAGCGGCGCGATCAGCAAGACCAGCAGTACCGAGAACGGGTAGGACACCACGACCACCCGCAGCGCGGTGACCCTGCGTGCCGCGATCCCGCCGAAGAAGTCACTGACTCCGTAGCCCGCCGCCGCGACGAGGGCGAGCGCGACGGAGAGCACTAACGCATGCCCTTGACCCGCCGACCGACCTCCCTGGTGACCTCGCGCTCGGCCTGCTTGCGAGCCAGATCCTGACGTTTGTCGTAGTCCTGCTTGCCCTTGGCGAGCGCGAGCTCCACCTTCACCTTGCCGTCGGAGAAGTACATCGACAGCGGCACCAGCGTCTGGTTGCCCTCGCGCGACTTACCGACCAGGTGCTCGATCTCGCGCTTGTGCAGCAGCAGTTTGCGGGTACGACGCGGCGAATGGTTGGTCCAGGTGCCGTGGCTGAACTCCGGGATGTGCAGACCGCGCAACCAGACCTCACCGTGGTCGACGGTCGCGAAGGCGTCGACCAGGGAGGCCTTGCCTTCGCGCAGGCTCTTCACCTCGGTGCCGACCAACGCGATCCCCGCCTCGTAGATGTCGAGGATCGTGTAGTTGTGCCGGGCCTTGCGGTTGGTCGCGATGACCTTCCGGCCTTTCTCCTTCATAACGGTCAACTGTAAGTGACGGCGCCAGCGGTTTATTCCATGGCTGACTCAGACCCTGGTCGTGAAGAATTTCGCGGCCTCGGTGATCGCTTCCTCGATCGGCCGCGGCGTCCACCCGAGTTCGCGCACGGCTTTCGAATGATCGAGCGGGGTCATCGTGTACATCAGCCGCATCGTCGTCCGGGTCACGCGGATGTCTCTGCGAGTGGCCAAGGCGATGACCTGACCTAGCGTTCCGGCCACGGTCAGCACCGGGCGCGGTATCCCGAACTTCGCCGGTTGCGCACCGGTCACCGAGGCGGCGAAGTCATGGAGTTCGCGCGTGCTGCGGTACCCGGCGGACACGATATAGCGTTCACCCGGCCGTCCCCGCTTCCCCGCCAGGATCAGCGCTCGCGCGGCATCACGGACACACACCACCTCGGCACCCGCGCCGCGCACATACACCGGCAGCTTTCCCCGTGCCGCGGCGGCAACGAAGCTGCCGTGCGGGGTCGGCAGGTAATCGCGAGCCCCGTAGGTATTCGCGACGCACATCGCCACTGCGGGCAGACCGCGTTCGCGGGCATACATCAGGACCAGGTCCTCGGCCTCGACGCGTGACCGCACATAGGCACCGCCCAGGCTCCCCCAGTTGTGGGGTCCGGAATCCTCGGCGATGACCCCGTCACCGATCGGCAATGTGGCTACCGAACTGGTGAAAACGAAGCGCACGAGATCCGCCTTCGACGCCACCTCCAACACCGAACGCAAGCACCTCACGTTCGTCCGGAAGAGCCGATCGGTATCGCGAAGCCAAGGGCGGGCATCGACCACGCAGTAGTAGACGACCGCACAGCCCTGGATCGCCGCACGCACCGCTTCCGGATCCTCGACATCACCGATCACGTACTCGACATCGAGGCCGTGCAGTGCCCGCAACGAACTCGACTCGCGAACCATCACTCGGACACTTTCACCGCTCTCTACCAAGAGCCGGGTCACATGTGAACCGAGGAACCCGCTGGCGCCCATGACCAAATTACGAGGTCTCACACCTGCGGCCTCTCCGGGCAACTGGAAGGCCGACTCAGACCCTTGCTGCCGCCCTGGCCATGGCTCGGTCACGCTGCTCCTCGAAACGGGCCGCCTTGACCTCGAGATCGAGCAGGTAGGTGTGCAGCTCTTCGCGCGCGATCTCGCCTTCGGGGCCGAAATCGGTGCGCTCGAAGATCCGCCAGGTGCGCAGCGTCGGGCGCAGGACGACGTCGAGGTGCTGGCGCAGGTCGTAAACGCCGTGCTTGGCGAGCATGACCGCGTTGCGGCGGAAGTTGGGCTGGTTGAGGCCCGGCATCTGGAAACGCAGGATCACATCGGTGATGGCCTGCATGGCCGCGTCGGGGGTCAGGTCCAGGGCCGCGGCGCAGAGCTTGCGGTAGAAGACCATGTGCAGGTTCTCGTCGGCGGCGATGCGGGCCAGCATGCGATCGGCGACCGCGTCGTTGCACAGGGCGCCGGTGTTGCGATGGCTGATCCTGGTCGCGAGTTCCTGCAGGGTGACATAGGCGACGCCCTTGAGGAACTGCGAGCCCTTCTCGGGCTTGGCAATGCCCGCGGTCATGTGCGCCATCCTGGCCTCTTCGAGGGCGACCGGGTCGACGGCGCGCGTCACCACGAGGTAGTCGCGCAAGACGATGCCGTGGCGGTTCTCCTCGGCGGTCCACCGGCCGACCCAGGTTCCCCAGGCATTGTCGAAGCCGAAGGTGTCGGCGAGTTCGCGGTGGTAGGAGGGCAGGTTGTCCTCGGTGAGCAGGTTGGTGATCATCGCCGCCTTGGCGACCTCGCTCAGTCGCGACTGCTCGGGATCCCAGTCGTCGCCGCCCATGGCCGCGAAGTTGCGGCCCTCGTCCCACGGCACATAGTCGTGGGGGTGCCACATCTTGGCCTTGGACAGGTGGTCGTTGAGATTGGCTTCGGCCGTCGGCTCGAGCTCGGCGAGGATGTCGCTGTCGGACAGGTGGAGCATCATGGGTCGACGTTACGAGGTCGGGGGTGGGTTCTCGGGGTGATTGGCGAGATTTCCGCGACTACTCATCACGCGGTCGACAGGCGGCGATGATCGGTCACAGCCATAGCTGATGGGCAGGGTGCGCGTCATCCGGCCGAGGGCGCGGGGCCGAAGCGGCCGATGTGCAGCGGCACCGTGTCCCACTGGGCCCGGTCGGGCGTGAGGTCGCCGACAACCAACACGCCCGCGTCGGCGAAAGCGCCTCTGGCTCGGGCGATGTGGTCCTCGGAGGTGACGAGGACGATCGAGCGCAGCCCCCTTTCGGTCAGCATCGCCGCGGTATTGCGGGCATTGGCGACTGTCGAGTCGGCCTCGGTTTCACGGATGATCCGGTCCTGGTCGATGCCCGCGGCCACCAGCCAGTCGGCCATGGCGTCGGCTTCGGACAGGCCTGCTCGCGGATTGCCGCCGGTGACGATGATCGGCGACCAGGGCGCGAACACGGCCTGGGCCAGACCTGCGCGCAGGCGTCGGACCAATTCCTCGCGCATCGTCCCTTCCTCGGTCAGGCCGTAACCGAGGACCACCACCGCGGTGGCGGGGCCGTAGATGCCGGGCAGGGTCGGCGTGCCGAGCGCCCGTGCGACGTCGAGACCGGGCGGAGCCGGTAGGTCGGCACCGGCGGGTGCCGGCACGCACGCCAACCCGGTGACCACTATCGCGGCGCACACCACCCGCTTGCCCCAAGTCCACCGCACCATTGCCGTCGCCTCCTCGAGCTCGGGCCGATCTGGAGTGATCGGTCCCGCTCGGCAACGGTGCGCCGGGTCGTCAACTGCCGGTATCCCTTTGACCTGCGGCTACGACAACTCACATGCGGATGTCGGCCCGCGCTGGTGCGTGGCATCGCAAAATTTCCGGAATCGGATGTCGGGTCGACGACGTTTGGGCGAGCGCACGATCGAACGTCCGACGCACCCCGCGATCAGCGGAGTACGACCGTCGGTGAGACAGCACTGAATCCGACAGCGGCGTATGGGAATTTGTCGAAACGCGGGCGCTCGGTGGGCGCGGAAGTCAGCCCGGGCTCAGCACGAGGTAGAGGACCAACGCGGCGGTGAAGACCGCGATCAGCGCGATGGTTGACCACCGTGGCCTGCCGCGGTGGATCACGGCGTGGTGGACGCCGAGCAGGGTGGGCGCGACGACCGGGTCGATGTGACGGTGCGGCATCGGGGGGGTCGGAGAATCGCCTCCCGCGCTCGGGCTGCTGCCCGACGATTCGCTGTCGGAGCCTTCACCATTCGCCATGACTCGACAGTAACTCGGCGTCGTCCGATTCGGTGCGGGTTCCTTTCCGCCGCGCGTGTACACCGTTGTGGGCGGCGAACGCGGCGGGTGCGCCCTATTCCTCGCCGAGTGTGGTCAGCACCCCCTCGCCGTAGCGGGCCAGCTTGTTCTCGCCGACACCGGCGACGGTGCCGAGCGCGGCGAGGTCGGCGGGCTTGCGCGCGGCGATCTCGCGCAGGGTGGCGTCGTGGAACACCACGTAGGCGGGCACACCCTGTTCCTTCGCGGTGGCCGCCCGCCAGGCCCGCAGACGCTCGAACAATCCGACGTCGGCGGCGGGCAGGTCGACGGTCGCCTTGGCCGACCTCGAGGCGCGCGCGGGGCGGGCGGCGCGTTCGGGCTCGCGCCGCATCAGCACCTTTCTGCCCTCGAACAGCACCTCGTTGCTCTCGTCGGTCAGTGCGAGGACACCGTATTCGCCCTGCACAGCGAGCAGACCGCCCGCGAGCAACTGCCGGACCACACCGCGCCATTCGGTATCGCGCAGATCGGTGCCGATGCCGAAGACCGAGAGCTCGTTGTGCCGGTGCTGGGTGATCTTCTGGTTGGTCTTGCCGAGCAGGATGTCGACGAGGTGGCCGGCGCCGAAGGATTGTCCGCGTTCACGTTTGAGCCGCAGCACCGTGGACAGCAGCTTCTGGGCGGGCACCGTGCCGTCCCAGGTTTCGGGCGGGTTCAGGCACACATCGCAGTTGCCGCAGGTGCCACCGGTCTGGCCGAAATAGTTGAGCAGGCGCGCGCGACGACAGCCGACTGTCTCGCACAGGGCGAGCATGGCGTCCAGGTGCAGTTGCAGCTGCCTGCGATGCGCGGCGTCGCCCTCGCTGGAATCGATCATCTTGCGTTGCTGCACAACATCATTGAGGCCGTAGACCATCCAGGCCGTCGACGGCAGACCGTCGCGGCCCGCGCGGCCGGTCTCCTGGTAGTAGCCCTCCACCGATTTGGGCAGGTCGAGGTGGGCGACGAACCGCACGTCGGGTTTGTCGATCCCCATGCCGAAGGCGATGGTGGCGACCACGATCAGGCCGTCTTCGCGCAGGAATCTGGACTGGTTCTCGGCGCGGGTCCGGAAGTCGAGGCCCGCGTGATAGGGCACCGCGCGGATGCCGTTCTCGTTGAGCATGGCCGCGGTCTTCTCGACCGAATTGCGCGAGAGGCAGTAGACGATGCCCGCGTCGCCGGGGTGCTCGGCGCGGATGAAGTCGAGCAGTTGACGGTCGGCGCGGTTCTTCGATTCGATCCGGTACTGGATATTGGGCCGGTCGAAGCTGGAGACGAACTGTTTCGCGGCACCGAGATCCAGGCGTTCGACGATCTCGGCGGCGGTCTTCTCGGTGGCGGTCGCGGTGAGCGCGATGCGCGGGACATCGGGCCAGCGCTCGTGCACCAGCGACAGTGCGAGGTAGTCGGGCCGGAAGTCGTGGCCCCACTGGGAGACACAGTGCGCCTCGTCGATCGCGAACAGGGCGATCTTGCCGCGGTCGAGCAGCCGCAGTGTGGCTTCCAGTCGCAGGCGTTCCGGCGCCAGATAGAGCAGGTCCAGATCGCCGGACACGAACTGTGCCTCCACGGTCCGCCGCTGATCCGGCGACTGGGTGGAGTTGAGGAAGCCGGCCCGCACGCCGAGGGCGCTCAGCGCGTCGACCTGGTCCTGCATGAGCGCGATCAGCGGTGAGACGACGACGCCGACGCCATCGCGCACCAGGGAAGGGACCTGGTAGCAGAGGGACTTGCCGCCACCGGTCGGCATCAGCACCAGCGCGTCGCCACCGCCGACGACCTGTTCGACGATGGCCGCCTGGTCACCGCGGAAACTGTCGTAGCCGAAGACGCGGCGGAGCACTTCGTCGGCGGTCTCGGCGTGGTCGGGAGCTGCGACCCGGCCGGGGGTGGCCGGGGCCAGATCATCGAAGTGGAAGTCGCCGGTGTCGGCGAAGTCGTACCCGCCGTCGGACGGGTACGACTCGTCGGGGGGGAAGTCTTCGGGCGGGAAGTCTTCGACATCGGGGGCTGTGGCGCCGGAATTGCTCACCGGGCCATCCTACGAGCGAGCGCCGGGCGCGCAGCCCGTCGACCGGAGCCGACGGCGGCGAATGCCGAAGTTGCGCACATGTGGATAACTCGATTTACCCCCGCAAACGGGCCAGGACCTCGTCCTGGAGCAACCCATTCGTAGCCACGGCGTCGCCACCGTGCGGGCCGGGGCGTCCGTCCAGGGAGGTGAACACCCCGCCCGCCTCGCGGACCAGGATGTCGAGTGCGGCCAGGTCCCACAGCGAGACCTCCGGCTCGGCGGCGATGTCCACCGCACCCTCCGCGACCAGGCAATAGTTGAAGAAATCGCCGTAGCCGCGGACCCGCCAGACCGCATCGGTGAGGTCGATGAGCTTCTCGCGCAGGCCGCGCTCGTGCCAGCCGGCCAGGCTGGAGAAAGCCAGACTCGCGTTGTCGAGGTCGGCGACCGCGGACACCGAGATCGGCTTGGGCGCACCGGGGTGGACCTGCACCCACGCGCCCGAACCGGCGGCGGCCCACCAGCGCCTGCCCAGTGCGGGCGCGCTCACCACGCCGACCACCGGAACGCCGTCTTCCAGCAGGGAGATCAGGCTGGCCCACACGGGCACCCCGCGGACGAAGTTCTTGGTGCCGTCGATCGGGTCGACGACCCACTGCCTGCCACTGAACTCGGCGTCGCCACCGAATTCCTCGCCGAGCACGGCGTCGCCCGGGCGTTCCTCGGCGAGTACGCGGCGGATCATCTGCTCTACCGCGAGGTCGGCGTCCGAGACGGGGGTGAGGTCGGGCTTCGCGTCGACTCTGAGGTCGACGGCGCCGAAGCGGTCCTGTGAGATCGCGTCGGCCTCGTCGGCCAGTCGCAGGGCAAGGTCCAGGTCAGCGGAGTAGGCAGCCACGGTGGGAGTGTATTCGGGGAGCCGATGCGATCGAGTTCGCGACCCGGCCGGCCGCGTCGCCGCCGCCACCCGAACCCTGCCTGGCGTGCGAGAACGAGCCGTAGCGCCTGGTCAGGCTGGGACCTGGGCTGACTTTGCTGCGACCAGAGCGCTTGTCCACCAGTGCAACTGGTCGAGCAGGGCGATGGCGGCTCCTGCGGGCTCCTGGGGGTCGTGCAGTTGGCCCTTCTCGTCGAAGAGCATGTAGTAGCGCGGGAAGGAGACGTAATTGCGGACGGTGTGGGCATTGAGTTCGTTGAAGACCTGGCGCAGGTGTTCGATGGCAAGCAGCCCGCCGGAGCCGCCGCTGTAGCCGACGAAACCGATCGCCTTGGCGTCCCACTGCGTGAAGTGCCAGTCGATAGCGGCTTTGAGTGCGGCGGGGTAGCTGCGGTTGTAGTCGGGGGTGACGATGACGTAGGCGTCGGCCGCGGCCAGTCGGTCGGTGAGGTCGTGCATGCCGACCGGGCGCACAGGGTCGGGGTCGAGCAGGGGCGGCACCGCGGGCAGAGCGGCGGGCACATCGGCCTGCGCGAGATCGATGACATCGACCTCGAAGCGGTCGTCGACCTGCTGGGCGAACCAGTTCGCCACCACCGGGCCGAACCTGCCTTCGCGGACACTGCCGATGATGATCGCGAGCTTCAGTGTGGACACGATGTTCTCCTTGTCGTCGAACCGGCCCGATCAGCCGGTACGACCGAATCTCGCCGACCGCGAGGGTCGTAGGGAGACCACGCTGAGAGTGGTAGTGGCACGGCCACTCTCCGGTGCGCCGGGCTGGGTACCGTCGATGAGGTGAGCGACAACGAACTCGGGCTGTTCTTGCGGACCCGCCGCGAAGCGGTCTCCCCCGCCGAGGTCGGGCTGCCCGCCGGACATCGCAGGCGCACGCCGGGCCTGCGCCGCGCGGAGGTCGCGATGTTGGCCGACGTCAGTGTCGAATACCTGATCCGGCTCGAGCAGGGCCGCGACAGCCATCCCTCCGCCCAGGTCTTGTCCGCGCTCGCCGAGACATTGCGGTTGAGTCCTCGCGAACGCGTTCACCTGCACCAACTCAGCAAAGGCGTGTCCGGTTTCAGTTGTGGCGCCGCGGAGAACGGTCCCCACCGCACGGTGCGTCCCACGATCCTGGCCGTCCTCGCCCAGCTCGAGCCCGCGCCCGCCGCGATCACCAACCGTTGCACCGAGATCCTGGCCTGCACCGAGGGCTATCGAAAGCTGATGGCGCCGAGTGGGCTGTTCGAGCGCGGTGAACCCGCCAACTCGGCCCGATTCGTGTTCACCCATCCCGGCGCCCGCGAGCTGTACCCGGACTGGGACGCCGCCGCCGACAAGCTGGTCGCCTCGCTCAAACAGGGCCCGTTCCGTGCCGACCCGATGGTCGCAACACTGGTCGACGAACTCACCGTCACCGCGGGGAGCGCCTTCACCGATCGCCTCGCGACCCTGCCGGGACTGCCGTCGTCGGGTGGGATCGACCGCCTCAGCCATCCCGAGGCCGGCCCGCTGCGCCTGGCCTACGAATCACTGGATCTGTCCATCGACGACGACCAGTCGCTCTATGTTCTGCTCCCCGCCGACGAGGCAAGCGCGACAGCCCTCGACCAGCTGGTCGGACGTCGCCCCGGCGGCCTCCGTGCCATTGCAAGCTGACCGAGAGCACGGGTTGTCGGCAGGGACCGGTAGCCTAGGACATCGTGCATCCTGACGTTATCGCCGACCTCGCCGAACTCGACACCACGCTCAAGACGGTCGAGTCGGTCCTCGATGTCGAGGAGCTACGCCGCCGCATCGACGAACTCGAGCACCAGGCCGCCGATCCCGAGCTGTGGAACAACCAGGAGCACGCCCAGCAGGTGACCAGCGAGCTCTCGCACGCGCAGAGCGAATTACGCCGTGTCGAGGAGCTGCGCCAGCGTCTCGAGGACCTCCCGGTGCTCTACGAGCTGGCCGAGGCCGAAGAAGACGCGGCCGCCGCCGAAGCCACCGCCGATGCCGATGCCGAGCGCGCGGCACTGCGCGTCGACGTCGAGGCGATGGAGGTACGCACCCTGCTCTCCGGCGAGTACGACAAGCGTGACGCGCTGGTCAACATCCGGTCCGGCGCCGGCGGCGTCGATGCCGCCGACTGGGCGATGATGCTGATGCGCATGTACATCCGCTGGGCCGAGCGGCACAAGTTCCCCGTCGAGGTCTACGACACCTCCTACGCCGAAGAGGCAGGCCTCAAGAGCGCCACCTTCGCGGTGAAGGCGCCCTACGCCTACGGCACGCTGTCGGTGGAGATGGGCACGCACCGCCTGGTCCGGATCAGCCCGTTCGACAATCAGGGCCGCCGCCAGACCTCCTTCGCCGAGGTCGAGGTCCTGCCCGTCGTGGAGACCACCGACCACATCGAGATCCCCGAGGGCGAGATCCGGGTCGACGTGTACCGCTCGTCGGGCCCCGGCGGCCAGTCGGTCAACACCACCGACTCCGCGGTCCGCCTGACCCACATCCCCACCGGCATCGTCGTGACCTGCCAGAACGAGAAGTCGCAGCTGCAGAACAAGATCTCGGCCATGCGCGTGCTGCAGGCCAAGCTGCTGGAACGCAAGCGCCAGGAGGAGCGCGCCACGATGGACGCGCTCAAGACCAACGAGGGCGCCTCGTGGGGCAACCAGATGCGCTCCTACGTACTGCACCCTTACCAGATGGTCAAGGACCTGCGCACCAACCACGAGGTCAACAACCCCACCGCGGTGCTCGACGGTGACATCGACGGGTTCATCGAAGCCGGGATCCGTTGGCGGATGCGGGATCAGGACGACGCGTAGCCAGCTATTGGCTCGCCCACTCCGGGCGTGTTCAGGTTTGACCTGACACTGTGACCGCGTTGTAACCTTTCCGGTGTGTGTTCGAGCGATCCGGAACTGTGCCAGCGCGAGCCCCGACGCCCCTCGAGCGGGTCGGCGGGGAGAGCGGCGTCGTCGCGATGAACACTGGAACTGAGGTCACCGACTGGCTGCGTTCCAGCGGGCTCGAAATCGTCCTGCTGATCGTTGGCGCGATGCTGTTCGGCCGGTTCGCCGCGTTTCTGCGCGACCGGGTGACCACCAGGATCGACTCGGGGTTCCAGACGAGCGACGCCCTGGTCCGCACCGAAGCGGCCAAGCACAGCCACGCGCTGGCTCAAGTGGTCACCTGGGTCGTGTTGACCATCGGGTACGTGCTGGTCGGTATGGAGGTACTGCGCCGACTCGGCTTCTCGGTGACGGGCTTGGTCGCGCCGGCGGCGGTGCTCGGTGCCGCGCTCGGTTTCGGTGCGCAGCGCATCGTCCAGGACATTCTGGCCGGGTTCTTCCTGATCACCGAACGTCAGTACGGCTTCGGTGACGTGGTTCAGATCTCGGTCACCGGTTCCGCCGAGCTGGCCGAGGGCACCGTCGAGGACGTAACCCTGCGCATCACCACGCTGCGCAACTCCGACGGCGAAGTGATCATCGTCCCGAACGGGCAGATCGTGAAGGTCACGAATCTGTCCAAGGACTGGGCGCGTGCCGCGATCGACGTGCCGGTTTCGGCACAGGCCGACATCACCAAGATCAACGAGATCCTGCACGAGGTGTGCCAGAAGGCCTACCAGGATCAGCGCTTGAATCCACTGTTGCTCGACGAGCCGTCGGTGATGGGTGTCGAGGACCTTTCGCTCGAAGTGATGAACATCCGGATGGTTGCCCGCACATTGCCAGGCAAACAATTCGAAGTGGGCCGCGAACTGCGTGTACGCGTCGCCGCGGCCCTGCGTAAGGAGGGAATCAGTGAAACCACGTAAGTCCACAGCGATCCTGATGGCGGCGTGGCTGTCGACGTTTGTCGTCTACGTTTTCGTCAAGCCGACCGAGACGACGCCGGACGGCTCGACATCGTTCCTCAATGCCGTTCCGACCTGGGTGAATCCCGCACCCGAACGCTGATCGGCGCGACGGGACCGGCTGAACCGGTCCCGTTGCTGGTTACACTGGCTCCCCGTGATCACCATGCGCAACGTGAGCAAGTCGTACCCGACCTCGACACGACCGGCGCTGGACAATGTTTCCGTTGATGTCGACAAAGGCGAGTTCGTCTTCATCATCGGCCCGTCCGGTTCGGGCAAGTCGACCTTCATGCGACTGCTGCTCAAGGAAGAGGCGCCGACCTCGGGCGAGATCCGGGTCGCGGATTTCCGCGTCGACCGGCTGCCGGGGCGGAAGGTGCCCAAGTTGCGGCAGCGGATCGGCTGCGTGTTCCAGGACTTCCGGCTGTTACAGCAGAAGACCGTGGAACAGAACGTCGCGTTCGCGCTGGAGGTGATCGGCAAGCGGCGTCAGTTCATCGAGCGGACGGTGCCCGAGGTCCTCGATATGGTCGGCCTCGGCGGTAAGGGGCAGCGGTTGCCCTCGGAGTTGTCCGGTGGTGAGCAGCAGCGGGTCGCGATCGCGCGCGCGTTCGTCAACCGGCCGCTGGTCCTGCTCGCCGACGAGCCGACCGGCAACCTTGACCCCGATACCAGCGCCGACATCATGGCCCTGCTGGAACGGATCAATCGCGTCGGCACCACGGTGCTGATGGCCACCCACGACAATCACATCGTCGACGCCATGCGAAGGCGGGTGGTGGAACTCGACCACGGCAGACTCGTGCGCGACGAAGCGACCGGCGTCTACGGGGTGGGTCGATAATGCGACTGAGTTTCCTGTTCACCGAGGTCGTCGACGGCCTGCGCCGCAATCTCACGATGACCATCGCGATGATTCTGACCACGGCGGTGTCGCTGATGATGCTCGGCGGCGGCATGCTGTCGGTGCGGATGGCCGACAAGACCGAGAACTTCTTCATCGGCCGCCTCGAGGTGCGTTTCTACCTCGACGACGCGGTCTCCGACACCGATCCCGACTGCGCCGCCGACCCGTGCAAGTCACTGCTCGCCGACCTCAAGCAGACCTCGGGCGTGGAGAGCGTGCAGTTCCTCAACCGCGCCGACGCGCTGGAGGAGGCGAAGAAGCTGTTCGCGGATCAGCCGGAAATGGTGCAGTACATCTCCGACTCACCGCTGCCCGCTTCGTTGCGGGTGAAGATGACCGACGCCGATCAGTACCAGCACATCTACGACGGCTTCGCGACCCGGCCTGGTGTACGGATCGTGGCCAATGACAAGGAGTTCGTCGACCGGCTGACCAGCCTGTTCGACGGGTTACGCAATGCCGCGTTCGGCTTGGCGCTGGTGATGGCGCTGGCCGCGATGCTGCTGGTCTTGAACATGGTGCAGATCGCCGCGTTCACCCGGCGCACGGAAGTCGGCATCATGCGCCTGGTCGGCGCGACCCGCTGGTACACCCAGCTACCGTTCTTGCTCGAAGCGGTCGCGGCCGCCTTCGTCGGCTCGGTACTCGCGGTCCTCGGCTTGGTCATCGCGCGTCCGCTGGTGATCGACCGGGCGCTGGGCCCGCTGTTCGACAGCAACGTCTTCCCACGCATCACCGGAGACGACATCGCGGTGGTAGCTCTGACGATCGCGCCCGTCGGCATCGTCTTCGCCGCCGTCACGGCCTATCTCACCCTTCGCTACTACGTGCGCGAATAGACACAGACGCGTGGCCGCGTGGATACTCGCCGTTGTCGGGGCCGATCGGCTAGTTGCCGCCACGTGCCACGGTGGCTCCTGCGGCGATGGCGAGACTCGCGTCGAGCTGCGCGGCGAGGTGGGACCGCTGGCGATCGAGATCGGCGATGCGGCGGTCCAATTCGACGGATCGGTCGGCCATGATCCGTACCGACATCTCGCAGGCCTGGACTGGTCCGTCGTCCTCTGCGCACGGCATGAGCTGCGCGATGTCATCGGTGTTCAATCCCGCGGCCAGCAGTTCTCTGATCCGGGCGACCGTCGTTGGCGCGGATTCCGGATAGCTGCGATAGCCGTTGCCGTCGCGGCGTGGATGCAGCAGACCCTGCTCCTCGTAGTAGCGCAGCAGCCGGGTGGCGACCCCGGTGCGCTGCGCCAATTCGCCGATCAGCATGTGACCACCGGCACCTTCGGCTTGACCTTCACACCCATGTGAATCCCTAACGTCGCCCGTATGACAACAATTCCGCTCCAGACCAGCATCCACGGAACCGGCCCCGGCATCCTTCTCGCACACGGCGGGGGTGGCTCGATCGAGAGCAACTTCGGCACCGTGATCCCCGCGCTCGCGACCGGGCACACCGTGGTCGCCCCGGACTATCCGGGCGACGACACCCCGTTGACCCTCGATGGCCTCGCCGATGCCCTGGTAGCGGCCGCCGTCGACGCCGGTGTCGAGACCTTCACCATCGTCGGTTTCTCGCTCGGCACCGCGGTGGCCGTGCGCGCTGCCACACGTCATCCCGAACGCGTGACCGGTCTCCTGCTCACCGCCGGTCTGGCCGCACCCGACAATCGAGCCCGGTTGGCCGTACAGGCCTGGCAGGACCTCCTCGACCGGGGTGAGCACGAATCCTTCGCCCGCTTGGTCCTGCTCACCGGGTTCTCCACCGATTTCGTCAACGGCCTTCCGGCCGCGACCGTCGACGAGATGGTCCAGCAGACCGCAGTCTCGATCCCTGGCGGCACGCGCCGACAGGCAGCCCTGATCGAAACCCTCGACACCACCGCCGATCTCGCCACCCTCGCGGTCCCGACCCTCGTCATCGCCGCGACCGCCGATATCCTCGTCGACCCGGCCAATTCGCGTGCGCTCGCCGCGGGGATCCCCGGCGCCGAGTACGCGGAAATCGAAGCAGGCCATGTTGTCATGGCCGAACGTCTCGACGAATGGGAGAAACTACTGACCAGCTTCCTCGACCGTCACAGCCTCTAGATCCCTGCGGAGACCCGGTCCGGCTCGGGCCCTGTGTCCTAGCATCGACGCCACGTGCCCAGATTCGCCGCGGTCCGTGCCGGTCGAGTCTCCTCAGCCGAGCGTGCGCAGCTGTGGCCAGAGCTGCGACCAAGGCCGGATCGGGTTGCGGCAGAGGAACATCGGCTCGCCCTGTTCGTCGTTATCGATGCCGAGGCCGTTGTCGAGAGTGCCTGCGGGTTCGACGATCGAACACAGTTCGGTGAGTCGTTCGCGGTCGATGCCGACGGTGAGGACCTCTGTCGCGGAGTCCGGCGGAGGTCCCCACCACCAGTAGGCGTTATGGCCGGAATGCGGTGTGGGCAGGTCATATTCGGAGCCGTAGCGCTCGATCGCGCCCGCCTCGCCGTAGTTGGCGGTGAGGATGGGGGCGCCCGGTGGGTGCGCGGCGGCGATCTGTTCGACATACCGGGGCCAGGCGATGGTTTCGCCCGCGTCGTAGTTGATCGCGAGAATGGGCGAGTCGCGCAGCAACGCGACCGGCAGTACGGGCAGAAACATCAGCGCCGACAGCACCGCGTTAACTGTCACCACGGAAATGACTGCAGCCCAACGTTTTCGGTCATCTCCCAGCCATCGACACAGCCCGACAGCACCCGCCGCGAGCAGCACCGGATACATCCCGCCGAGGTAATAGGCCTTGCCCCCGGTCGCGAGAAACACCACGAACAGCACCGCGTAGGTCAGCGAGAACGCACGCCACGGCGAGTTCCACAACCGCCACAACCCATACCCCCACAGCGGCACGAGCAACACCCCGATCAGCCCGAACTGCAAGAGCACGAACATGATCGGCGAATCCGACGTTCCCGAGGAACCACCGGCGATCGCCCTGCTCAGCTCCCACTGCGGGAACCCGTTGCGCGCCTGCCACCACAGATATGGCAGCTGCAGCACCAGCGCTAGACCGACAGCGAACCCGAAGTACTTGGTGATGAACAGCTCTCGTTTCCCCGTCACCATGAGCATCGCCGCCAAGACGAGAACTGGCACGATCAACAACACCTTGTTCTGCAATCCGATCCCCACGACCGGCCCGATCGCCAGCCACCATCGCCGATCCCGCCCGAGCTTGCACACCAGCAGACAGATCAGCGACCAGGCGGCCAGATCGAACACCGTCGTCCCGAGCAGGTGCCCCACGCCCAGCATCAGCGCCGAACTCGCCACCGCACCGGCAGCCAGCGCCCGCGCCCCGCGCCCACCACCCAGCTCCCCCGCCATCAACCCCGCGCACACCACCACGAAGGTGGCCGCCGCGATGGCAGGCAATCTCATGACACATAACGAATCGGGATCGACCGCAGCCATGAGTCTGGCCAGAAAGGGCGACAACGGCGGTTGGTCAGGGTAAGACCAGTCCAACCGCCGACCCGCGGCCAGGAAGTACAACTCGTCGCGGTGGTAGCCATAACGCCCCGAGGTCACCAGCAGAACGAGAGCGAAAACCGACGCGATGACGGGCACCTGTCCAGCGTGACAGAGGTCTGCGATTCCCCGATGGGTCAGCACACTTCTTACTCTTGAGTAAGATAGACTTACCGCAGAGTAAGATGGTGGGGTCGAAGGTACCCCGACAGCCGAGGAAATCAGGTGATGATGAGCACTCGAGACAGCGCGACGAAGCGACGTCCGAACGACACGTCCGCGGTCGGTCTCACCCAGCCCAAACGGGACTGGATGGGCGCCGCGATGCGTGCTTTGACGACCATTACCGGGTCGGAGCTCGCAGGCAAGTACAACCTGCGCAAGCCGATCGAGCGAGTCACCTACGAGGGCACCAAGACCGGGTTCCGCACCCTGGGCGCGGCCACTCGTACCTTCGCGAAGGTCGCGGGCGGCGGTGAGCCCAAGCGCCTGGTCGACAACGAGTCCAAGACCAAGGACTATTTCGACCTCACCCCATCCGACGAGCAGCAGATGATCGTCGAGACCGTGCGTGATTTCGCGGGCGAGATCCTGCGCCCCGCGGCTTACGACGCCGACAACGCCGCCAAGGCGCCGCGCGATCTGCTCGAGCGCGCCGCCGAACTCGGCATCACCCTGATCAACGTGCCCGAGGAGCTGGAAGGCGCGGCTTCCGAGCGCGGCGCCGTCACCAACTCGCTGGTGGCCGAGGCGCTCGCGCACGGCGACATGGGGCTGGCGCTGCCGATTCTGGCGCCGAGCGGTGTCACCGTCGCACTGTCACAGTGGGGTACCGACGCCCAGCAGCAGACCTACCTCCCCGCCTTCACCGGCGACGCGGTACCGCAGGCGTCCGTGGTGATCAACGAGCCGCGCGCCCTGTTCGACCCGTTCGCGCTGCAGACCAAGGCCGTTCGCTCGCCGAGCGGCTACAAGCTCAACGGTGTGAAGAGCCTGGTCCCGGCCGCGGCTGACGCCGAATTGTTCATCGTGGCAGCCGAACTCGACGGGCGCCCCGCGCTGTTCATCGTCGAGTCCGACACTGCCGGACTGTCCGTGGAAGCCGACCCGAGCATGGGTCTGCGCGCCGCGGGCCTTGGCCGACTGATCCTGGACAACGTGGCCGTCGGCGCCGAGGCGATCCTCGGCGACAGCGACGCCAAGACCCGCGCGGCCGAGTACGGCGACGCCGTGCAGCTCGCCCGGCTGGGTTGGGCTTCGCTGGCCATCGGCACCGGCCAGGCCGTGCTCGACTACGTGATCCCGTATGTGAACGAGCGCGAAGCGTTCGGCGAGCCCATCTCGCATCGTCAGGCGGTGGCCTTCATGGTCGCCAACATGGCGATCGAACTCGACGGCCTGCGCCTGGTCACCCTGCGTGGTGCTTCGCGCGCGGAACAGGGTCTGTCGTTCGCCCGTGAGGCGGCGCTGGCCCGCAAGCTGGCCACCGACAAGGGCATGCAGATCGGTCTGGACGGCGTGCAGCTGCTCGGCGGCCACGGCTTCACCAAGGAACACCCGGTCGAGCGGTGGTACCGCGACCTTCGTTCCGTCGGTGTCGCCGAAGGCATCGTGCTGGTCTAGGCCCGTTTCTCACTTCGTAGGAGCCCTCTCATGATCAATCTCGAACTCCCGAGGAAGCTGAAGGCGAGCGCCAACCAGGCCCACCAGGTCGCCTCGCAGATCTTCCGTCCCATTTCCCGCAAGTACGACCTCGCCGAGCACGAGTACCCGGTCGAGCTCGACACGATGGCCGCCATGATCGAAGGGCTCGCCGACTCCGGCACCCAGAAGATCGGTGGCGCGGCGGGCGGTCGTAACGACGATGCCGACGTGGATCTGTCCGCGAATGCCAACGGCGGCAACATGTCCGCACTGCTCAACTCCCTCGAGACCTCGTGGGGCGACGTCGGCCTGATGCTCACCATCCCCTACCAGGGACTCGGTAATGCCGCGATCGCCGCGGTCGCGACCGACGAGCAGTTGGCGCGTTTCGGCAAGGTGTGGGCCGCGATGGCGATCACCGAGCCGTCCTTCGGTTCCGACTCCGCCGCCGTCACCACCACCGCCACCCTCGACGGCGACGAGTGGGTGCTCAACGGCGAGAAGATCTTCGTCACCTGCGGTCAGCGCGCCACCCACATCGTGGTGTGGGCCTCGGTCGACAAGAGCCTGGGTCGCGCGGCGATCAAGTCCTTCGTCGTCCCGCGTGACGCTCCCGGCCTGTCGGTGGCGCGGCTCGAGCACAAGCTCGGCATCAAGGCCTCCGATACCGCGGTGCTGCTGCTGCAGGACTGCCGCATCCCCGCCGACAACATCCTCGGCTCGCCGGAAGTGAACGTGGAGAAGGGTTTCGCGGGGGTCATGCAGACCTTCGACAACACCCGACCCCTCGTGGCGGCCATGGCCGTCGGCGTCACCCGCGCCGCACTCGAGGAACTGCGTGCCATCCTCACCGAGGCGGGTGTCGAGATCTCCTACGACACCCCCGCGATGAACCAGTCCGCCGCGGCCGCCGAATTCCTGCGCATGGAAGCCGATTACGAATCGGCGTACCTGCTCTCGCTGCGCGCCGCCTGGATGGCCGACAACAAGAAGCCGAACTCCCTCGAGGCCTCGATGTCCAAGGCCAAGGCGGGTCGCACCGGCACCGACGTCACCCTCAAGGCAGTGGAACTGGCCGGCACCATCGGCTTCTCCCAGCGCACCCTGCTCGAGAAGTGGGCCCGCGACTCGAAGATCCTCGACATCTTCGAAGGCACCCAGCAGATCCAGCAGCTGATCGTGGCTCGCCGCGTGCTCGGAAAGACCAGCGCCGAACTGAAGTGAGCTGGTAGACAACAACAAATCCGGTGCGAGTCGATAGCTGACTCGCACCGGATTTTCTTATTCGCCTGCCAGGCAGCAGATCTCACCGCTTCGAGATTCTCCTCATGCTGTTTAAACGCCGTGAAGTGGGCAATCCGGCGGGTGGAGAGATGAGGAAGACCATGAGCATATTTCGAAGTGCGAACAATTATCGGCGACGTGATCGGGTCGGAGCCGGACGGCGCGGACGGTCGCGGTCGAGGGGAAGTCGGGGCTGGGGCCGCCGGTCCTATGAACGGGCACCGCGCAGATCCACCAGTTCCGGTGGCGTGGAGGCTGTCGCCCGATTCGGTTTCGTGGCACGTGGTATCGCCTACGTCGTGATCGGCATTCTCGCTTTCATGCTGGCGATCGGAACGGCCGAGCACGAGCCGGACGGCAGCGGGGCACTGGCCGCGATCGCCGCGAAGCCGTTCGGCTATCTGCTGCTGTGGATCCTCGTGTTCGGCTTCGCCGCGCTGGTCGTCTGGCGCGTGGTGCAGGTGGCCGGTGCGGGGCGGACCTATTCGGGCGGACACCGCGCCTATGCCGTGATCTCCGGAATCGTCTACGCCCTTGCCTTTTGGGGCACCTTGCGGTTCGTGATGCACGGCCGCACGCCGACACCGAGTGATGCGATGGCCCGCGATCTGACCGGTCGCATCCTGAGCTGGAACGGCGGACAGGTGGTCGTGCTGCTGATCGGTGTCGCCATCCTGGCCTTCGGTATCTGGCAGACGATGCGCGGTCTGCGCCTGGACTTCGCCGAGGACCTTCGGATGGGCTGGATGACGCACGGTATGCGGCAGGCCGCGATCTGGCTGGGTCGGATCGGCTATCTCGCTCGGGGCGCGATCGTGATCAGTATCGGTTTCGCCGCCATCGTGGCAGCGGTGAACTATGACGCCGCGGCCGCCAAGGGTGTCGACGCGGTACTGCACGATTTCGCCGGAAATCCCTTCGGCCCTTGGCTGCTCATGCTGATCGCGGTCGGCCTCATCGCCTTCGGCGGGCTGTCCTTCCTCGAAGCCAAGCACCGCAGGACTTATGGCGGCGTCCCGGTCTGATCCGACTCGGGTAGCCAGATCCGCGCACACATCGCCCGGCGCTATTCGATGCCGTGGAGCCGACCGGCCGACCGAAGGCGCGACACAGCGTCAGAGCTCGGTCGTGTCGGCGATGTGGAGTCTGCGGTCGAGGCGGTGCGGGTCGACTTCCAGGAGGGGCCGGTCCCAGTCGGCCAGATCGGCCGCGGAGGTGTAGGTGGTGTCGAGAAAGTGCAGGAGGGTGGCGTCGGGGTCGGGAGAATTTCGGACCACATCGTAGGGGAGGACGAATTCGCCGAGGGTGGTGTCCCACTGGGCACCGTCGGGGCCCGCGGGGCGGGCGGAGTAGCCGTCGGGGGCCGGGTAGGAATAGGCGTAGAAGGTGCCTTCGGTACCACCCGGCCAGAAGCCGGCGCTGGCGCATTCGCGGGAGTAGGCCTCTTCCATCACCCAGTCGGCGCAGTTCGGGGCGCCGCCGGGGTGCAGCGGTGCGGGGCGGCCGGAGAAACGGGTACAGGCCAGGTCGAAGGAACCCCAGAAGAACTGCACCGGGCTGGATTTCCCGGCGAAACCGGCACGCCAGAACTGGAAGACTCGCTCGATCTGGACGAGCTGTTGCCAGAACAGGTGGACGGCATCGGCGTCATAGGAGTGGTGGGTGGTGTCCTCGGCGAAGGGGATGGCCGGGTCGACCTCGTTGGGTGAGGCCTCGATATCGACCACCATGTCGAGCCGACCGAGCACATGGCCGAGTTCGGCGTAGAAGTCGGCGACCGTGCGCGGGCGCAGGGCGATCGTGGCGTGGCGGCCGTCGCTGCTGCGCAAGACGAGTTCGTGGTCGACGAAGTCGAATTCGATGTCGAGCAGGCGGCCGTCGACGGGAATCGCACCGGTGGCCATCCCGCGCGCGCTGACGGCGAACGTGACGTTCCACCAGTGGTTGACCAGCGGTGTCCCCGCCATTGTCAGTTTGCCGATGACCTGCGACCACATGTGCAGGGTGTCGCGGGTATCGGACCAGGAATCGACGTGCAGGGTCGGCCAGACGGCCTGTGCGGGAGTCGAACGAGCCATCGGATTCCTCGCTTCCTCAGCCAGGTGCGCTGGCTGACCGGTCAACCGTTCGGCGTGTCCTACGACGTTTCATCTTACGTCGGTGCTGGTAGATCGCGTCGCAGGAGCGAATTCGACCCACCCGGGGTTGTGTGGGACTCCGAGTCTCATATAACGTGGAACCTGCGCCACACCGAAGGAGACACCGCTGATGCTGTCGACAATCAAGAACACCGCCACCGATCCCGAGTACCACGAGATCCTTCGCAACCTGTCCGAAGGATCGGTCAACCGGCACTTCGACCCCTACGTCGACATCGACTGGGAGTCCCCCGAGTTCGCCGTGCACAGCGACGATCCGCGCTGGATCATGCCCGACGAGGACCCGCTGGGCCGTCACCCCTGGTACAAGGCTCAGCCGATCGAGAAGCAGATCGCCATCGGCATGTGGCGCCAGGCCGGTATCGCCAAGGTCGGCCTCGACTTCGAGCAGCTGCTGATCCGTGGGCTGATGCAGTACCTGGTCTCGGTCCCCAACGGTGACCCCGAATTCCGGTACATCACGCACGAGGCTGCCGAAGAGTGCAACCACACGATGATGTTCCAGGAAATGATCAATCGCATCGGCTATCGCGATGTGATCGGCATGGGCACCATCGATCGCAAACTGACGATGGCCATCTGGCCCGCGGTGAAATACTTCCCCGAGCTGTTCTTCACGATGATCCTCGGCGGCGAGGAACCGATCGACCACCTGCAGAAGTCGCTGCTGCGCGCCGGCGTCGATCTGCATCCCATGGTGCAGCGGGTCATGCAGATCCATGTGGCCGAGGAAGCCCGGCACATCTCCTTCGCTCACGAATACCTGCGACGGAATGTGCCCGGCATGAACCCGATCACGAAATCGGTGCTCTCCGTGGCATTCCCGATCGCCATGCGGGTGATGCTGGACATGATCATGACGCCGCCGAAGGAATTCGTCGAGAAGTTCGACATTCCGGCGGAGGTCATGCGCGAGGCCTACTGGGGCAGCGAAGAATCGCAAACCATGATGCGCAATATCTTCGGTGACGTGCGGGCGCTGGCCACCAACAGCGGCCTGATGAACCCGGTCGCCAAACTGACCTGGCGCCTGCTCGGCATCGACGGCCCGGTCACCCGCTACCGCAGCGAACCGGCCCGCAAAGTCGCCTGAGTGATCAGGTGAACACGACGCCCCGCCGGACTCCCATTCCGACGGGGCGTCGGCGTTCACTACTTGACGAGCTTCGCGCGCAGCGCGGCGAGACTGTACACAGCGATGTACAGTTGACTATGGCCGATTACGACAGCGTGCCGCTGACCGAGTTACGTGGTCAGCTGGGAAGTGTTCTGGACGGGGTGTCCGCGAGCGGACGGCCGGTGATCGTGACGCGGGAGGGCAAGGAATTGGTCGCGGTGGTACCCGCTGAGGTGTTGCGGCACGGGGCGTTGCCCCCCGCGTACTTCAACGATGATCTCCGCGAACAGATCCTGGGCAGGCTCGATGCCAGGATCACCCAGCATTCCACGGACGACATCGCCGAGGCGGAAGCCAAACTGACCAAGCTGATGGGCGCGCTGGACAGTCGCCAGTGAGCGTTGCCGATCACACCGCGCTCACCTCGCTGGCATTGTCGCCGCTGTTCGGGCAGGTGCTCATGCGCCAGTTCACCCAGCAGCGTCGAATTCTGGTGGTGCCCACCGTGAGTCTGATGGCCGCGATGCGCGCCGTCGACAACATCGACGAACTCGGGCGCCTGCTCGACAATCGGGTCGCCGTGCGCTGGGCCGAACTCGACGCACCCACCGCGATCCGCATCGGCACCACGGTGCCGATGGTCGACGACCATCTCGACTGGCCATTGATCGCGCCCGTGGTGTTCACCGCGCAGAATCTGGACATGCCGGTCCTCACCGCGAAACCCGAGCTGTATCGCGGCTACAAAGTAGAGATCGCGAATATGCCGTAGCCGATCTCCCGTGGTCCTGAACTCGACTTTCCTTGGGGTAGTGACAAACCCCACATCTGCTGTCGGTACGGTGCACGGGTGGTCGGCGGCTGATATTCCGCATTCCCCGACCGACACACAGCGGACGAATTACCAGGGAAAGCTGCACCAGGAAAACTCGAGGAGAGCTGGTTATGCATCATCTGAGTTTCATGCGTCGCCTCACCACCGCGGTAGCCGTCACTTCGGCCGCCGTCGCCATTGTTTTCGCGGGTCCCGCGATCGCGGACCCGGCACCACAGACTGTCGATGTGGCCTCGGCCGTGTCGCAGCTGCGCACGTCGGTGGCGGACAATCCGGGCGCACTCGCCGCCCTCGACAAGCTCACCGCCGACGGCACGGTCGACGTCGCGCTGCCCGCGCAGCCGTTCCAGATCCCCGCGACCTCCGATATCGGCCAGAACGGCGGCGGACCGGGCGTGTACGGCTCCGGTATCGCCCTCGATGTCGACGGTTTCCGCTTCGGCTTCTTCGGCGGGCCGGGCACCATCTCGCCCAACCAGGGTGGCGCCAAGCTCGAGGTCATGTGGCTGAATCTGTCCACCGGGCAGAGCGGCACCGCGGTCCTGACCGAGCACATGGACGTGCCGGTCGACACCACCATCCGCACCGCACCGCTGAACACCGGCGGCGGGCTGATCGTGGCGGCGGTATACGGCAACCTGTGGCACCGCTGGTCGGTACCGGTTTCCGAGGCACACCCGGACGGGTTCGCCTACCAGCTCGGCACCATCCAGCAGCCGTCGTTCGGCGCTGTCACGCGTTGATCCACCGCCCGACGCACCCTGGGACCACACGGGCCCGGGGTGCGTCGGGAGTTTCGATGAAGCAGCGCAACAGCTTCGGTGTGGCGTAGGTTGACCGGCGTGGACGATCTGGTCGACCGACTCGAAGAATTGGAACGCCGGGTTGCCGCGCTCGAGAGCGCGCAGCCCGAGGACGCACAGCTGCCGTGGGCGGTGGCACGGCTGCGGCAGGAGTTCGCCGACGCCGGGAAACGCACCGGCGGGGTGCTGCTGGCCGGTGCGCTGCAACTGCCCACCGGCGAGCGCTTCGACTGGCAGGCCCAGTACCCCACCGATGCCATCGTCGGTGACGTCTGGACCATCGAGGCGGCCAATTGCCTTGCCGCGCTTGCCGATCCGGTTCGCCTGCGCCTGCTGCAGGAAATCGTCTACGGCCGCAGAACCGCCGCCGATCTCGCCGCAATCGCGGAATTGGGCACCTCGCCCGAGATCTACCAACATCTGCGCCAGCTGGCCGCCGTCGGCTGGCTACAGACCGCGGGCATGGGTCGCTTCGAGGTGCCGGAGGGCAGGCTCGTCCCGCTCCTCGCGGTGCTGGCGGCAGCTCAGCGCTGATCTTGTGGAGATGTCCCAATTGCCCGGTTAGACTACTGTGATGCAAGGCACATCGACTGATACGGTGAGCGTCGATTGATCAATGCAGCGGAGGTAGTCGAGTGAACGTGTCACATCTGCTCGAAAGCGTGAAGGCGATCGGCGTGCTGCGCGCACGCGGGGTCTCCGACCCCAAGACGCCGCTCGAGACCCTGCGGACGATGAAGGAATCCAAGATCTACGGCCCGCAGGCCACCCTCGTGCGCCATTCGGCCCGGGTCGCCCCCGATCAGGTGGCCCTCGTGGACGAGCGCGGTGAGCTCACTTACCGCGAACTCGATCAACAGTCCACCGCCATCGCCCGCGGCCTGCGCGAAACAGGCATCGGCGAGGGCACGGTCATCGCCGTGCTGGCCCGCGATCACCGCGGCCTGATCATGTCGATGATCGCGGCGGGCAAACTGGGCGCGCGGATCGCGCTGATGAACACCGGCTTCGCCAAACCGCAGTTCGCCGAGGTGTGCGCGCGTGAGAACGTGCGCGCGGTGCTGCACGACAGCGAGTTCCTAGACCTGCTCGACGCACTGCCGGACGATCTGCCGCGCTACCTCACCTGGGTCGACGAAGGCACCGAACTCCCTTCGGGCGCAACGACATTCGACGACCTCATCGCGAACAACAGCACCGAGGATCTGCCCGCACCGAGCAAGCCGGGCGGCTTCATCATCCTCACCAGCGGTACCACCGGGCTGCCGAAGGGCGCCCCGCGCACCAAGGTCACGCCGATGGCCACCGCGCAGTTCGTGGACCGCGTGCCCTTCCCCAGGCGGGGCACGGCGATGATCGTGTCGCCGATCTTCCACAGCACGGGCCTTGGCACCTGGCTGGTCAACACGATCCTGTCGAACAAGATCGTCATGCGCCGCCGATTCGACGCCGAGGCCACCCTCGCCGCGATCGCCGAGCACAAGGTCGAGATGCTCGTGTGCGTGCCGACGATGCTGCACCGGATGACCGAGCTGCCCGCCGACGTTCGCGCGAAGTACGACCTGTCCTCGCTGAAGGTCATCCTGTTCGCCGGTTCCGCGCTCACCCCGGAGCTGTGCATCAAGGCCACCGAGGCCTTCGGACCGGTGCTCTACAACCTCTACGGGTCGACCGAGGTGGCCATTGCGACCATCGCGAACCCGGCCGAGCTGGCCGAAGCGCCGGGCACGGTCGGCCGTTCGCCGATCACCTGCGAGGTCCGCCTCTACGACGACCAGGACAAGCCGGTCAAGACCCCGGGCGCCCGCGGCCGGATCTTCGTGCGCAGTGGCGCGCCGTTCGAGGGCTACACCGACGGTAGGCACAAGCAGATCATCGACGGGTTCATGTCCAGCGGCGACATGGGCCACTTCACCGACTCGGGCCTGCTCATGGTCGACGGCCGCGACGACGACATGATCGTCTCCGGCGGCGAGAACGTGTATCCGCAGGAAGTCGAGAACCTGCTGGTCGAGCGGCCCGAGGTCTTCGACGTGGCGGTGATCGGCGTCGACGATCCCGAATTCGGAAAACGCCTGCGCGCCTTCGTCGTTCTCGAAGAGGGCCAGACCGTCGAGGCCGCTGAACTCCAGGCGCACGTCAAGGCGAACCTGGCCAGGTTCAAGGTGCCGCGCGAGGTGATCTTCCTCGATGAACTGCCCCGCAACGCCACCGGCAAGATCGTGCGCCGCACCCTCATCGACTATGAGGTCTCACAGGGATAGGCCGAACTTACCGCGGAGTAGACAACGCGGCCGGACCGCTTGCTAGTGTGAGCACCAGCACTGGATCTCGAAGACGCGGTCCGGCCTGCGGTTGCACGTGGGCTCGGTCTGCCGGAAGGCTGTTCGATGTCTCTGTCTCTTGGAACCACCGCCCGACGTGCCGGGGACTTCGC
Source organism: Nocardia sp. A7 (assembly GCF_046549215.1). Taxonomy (NCBI): domain Bacteria; kingdom Bacillati; phylum Actinomycetota; class Actinomycetes; order Mycobacteriales; family Nocardiaceae; genus Nocardia; species Nocardia sp. A7. The sequence continues at coordinate 755,273 of NZ_JAJPWE010000001.1, forward strand.
GCTCGGCGTCAAGGTCATGGTGGATCGCAAGCTGTTCAATCCGCTGCGCCTCGACCACGCTGCCCGATCGTTTCGCAACGTCTCGAAGTTCGGCCCGTTCGCCGGCGTGGTCATGCACGCCGCGCAGAGCAGGCCGCAGGCGGGCGCGATCGTCGACGAACTGGGTGAGATCACCTTCGGCGAACTCGACGCGCAGTCCAGCGCCTTCGCCCGCGGCCTGCGCGCGAACGGGATCAGCGAGGGCGACGTGATCGCCGTGCTGGCCCGCGACCATCGCGGCATGGTGTTGAGCCTGCTCGCGGCTGGCAAGCTCGGTGTGCGCGCGGTGCTGATGAACACCGGCTTCGCCAAGCCGCAGTTCGCCGATGTGGCCGCCCGCGAGAAGGTCAAGGCGGTGCTGCACGACAGCGAGTTCATGGACCTGATGAGCGCCATTCCCGCCGAGATCCCGCGGGTGCTCACCTGGGTCGACGAAGCGCACGGGGTGGATCCGTCGATCCCGACCGTGGCGTCGCTGTCGGCGGACCGTTCCACCACGCCGGTCACCGCACCCAGCAAGCCCGGCGGCATGGTGATCCTGACCAGCGGCACCACCGGCACCCCCAAGGGCGCACCGCGCGACAAGGTGAGTCCGTTCGCGTCGGCGCAGTTCGTGGACCGGGTACCGCTGCCCAACAACGGCACCATGATCATGGCGGCGCCGATCTTCCACGGCACCGGCCTGTCGCAGTTCACCCTCGGGCTCGCGCTCGGCAACCGGGTCGTCTTCCAGCAGCGCCGGTTCGATCCGGAGCAGACGCTCGCCAATGTGGTGAAGTACCAGGCGGATTCGCTGGTCGTGGTGCCGACGATGCTGCAGCGCATCCTCGATCTGGACGAGCAGATCCTGGCGAAGTACGACCCGTCGACGATGAAGGTCATCTTCGCCGCGGGCTCGGCGATCGCGCCCGACGTGGTGACCCGCACCCTCGACTACTTCGGTGATTCGCTCTACAACCTCTACGGCTCCACCGAATGCGCGGTGATGACCGTGGCCACCCCGGAGGATCTGCGCAAGGCGCCGACCACCGCGGGCAAGGCGCCGGTCGGTATCCGGATCGTGTTGCTCGACGAGAACCGCAAGCCGATCACCGAGCCGAATGTCACCGGCACGATCTTCGTGGACAACGGTTTCGCGTTCACCGGGTACACCGACGGGCGAACCAAGGAGATGGTCGACGGGATGATGTCCAGCGGCGACGTCGGCCATTTCGATGCCGACGGCCTGCTCTACATCGACGGCCGCGACGACGACATGATCGTCTCCGGTGGTGAGAATGTCTTCCCGCTGGAAGTGGAGAACCTAATCGCCGGGCGCGCCGACGTGTTCGAGGCGGCGGTGGTCGGCGTCGATGACCACGACTACGGCAAACGGCTGCGTGCGATCGTGGTGCCCGGCCCCGAGTCCAAGCGCGACGCCAAGGAGATCAAGGAATACGTCCGCGAGAACCTGGCCCGCTACAAGGTGCCGCGCGAGGTGATCTTCGTCGACGAGCTGCCGCGCAACGCGACAGGCAAACTGTTGCGCAAGCCGCTGGTCGAGATGGCCGTCGAGGCGGACTGAGCTCGTTCGGCGACTGACCAGAGCGGCCGATACCGGTCGTCTATCATCAGCGCGTGATCATCGGGTTCGAGCAGGCGTGCGCGCCGTCGCGTGCTGTCGGCGCGCGGCTGCGTGGCGCCTGCGCGGGCTCGATGTCATGGGCGCTGTCGTTGGCCGCGCACGGGCTGGCTGCCGGTGGGTCGTTGCCCGGTAGCACGGCGATCGTGTTGCTGGCGGCGGCCTCGGCGGTTGTCGGCGCGCTCGTCGCCGGAGTGGGTCCACTGCGCACTGGCGCGGTCGGGTTGGCGGCAGTACTGCTCGGTGGTCAGCTGATCGGGCACACCGCGATGAGCTGGTCCGGGCATTCGCACTCGGCCGACGATTCCCTCGGACTCGGCATGCTCACCGCCCACACCATTGCCGCGCTGCTGGCGGCCGCGGTGATCGTCGGCGCCGAAGCCGCATACCGGATCGGCAGCACCGTCCTGGCGCGGATCCTGCCGCTGCGCTACCGCACTCCCCGCGTCCCTGACCCGGCGCCGCTGCGCCTGGCCCACCGTGACCGCGTCATCCTGCGAATCTTCGCCACGCAGTCGCTACGCACCCGCGCTCCCCCGCTCGCGATTCCTTTCTGAACTCTCCCTCACCCGGTGCACGGATCTTCGCCGTGCGCTGTTCGCACGCATCGCGCACCCCGCTCAGTCGTCGACCGCTCGATGTTGTCGACCGCTCGCTGTACCGACGCCACCGCTGCGCCCAGCTCTCGCTCCGTGAGCTGGTCGCGGCTGTCGTCGGACGGCCGGACATGTCCGCGCGCACCGGGTCTCCAGACCTGCAGAAATGAATCAGCATGAGCATCACGGACACTCGTCCGGCCGAGGAGAACACGCCCTCGGCACCACCGGTCCCCGGTGACAGTCCGCGTTCCGGCTCCCGCCGGGGCTTCCGCCTCTATCCGCTGGCCATGCGCCTGCACTTCTACGCGGGGATCTTCGTCGCCCCGTTCATCCTGATCGCCGCGCTCACCGGCGCGCTGTACGCGATCGCGCCGACGATCGAAGGGTTCGTCTCGCGCGATCTGTTGCAGGTCGAAACCACCGGACCCGCTCGAGCCCTGTCCGAGCAGGTCGGTGCGGCCGTCGCGACTCGTCCTGACCTGACACTGGTGGCCGTCGCCCCCGCCCCGAACGCGGGCGACACCACTCGTGTCCTGTTCAACGACCCGGCGCTCGGCGATTCCGAGCGGCTGTCGGTGTTCGTCGACCCACACACCGCACGGCCGGTAGGCGAGTCCGTGGTGTACGGCAGCGGTGGCGCGCTGCCGCTGCGCACCTGGCTCAGCGAGTTCCATCGCAGCCTGCACCTGGGCGAGCCCGGCAGGCTCTACAGCGAACTGGCCGCGTCGTGGTTGTGGGTGATCGCGCTGTTCGGGCTGGTGCTGTGGGTGCATCGGGTGCGTAAGCGGCGGGATCGCCGGTCCGTGCGGTGGTTGTTGAAGCCGGATCTGTCGCAGACCAGGCGTCGAAAGATGAACTGGCACGGGGCAATCGGCTTCTGGATCCTGCCGGTGGTGCTGTTGCTCTCGGCCACGGGCATGACCTGGTCGACCTATGCCGGTGAGAACGTCACGAAGCTGCGCGAGGGACTGAGCTGGACCACCCCCGCGGTGAGCGTCGCCCTGCCGGGCACCCAGTCGGGTGGTGCTTCCGCTCCGAGCGAGCACCACAGCGCGGGCCACACCGCACCGGCGCCCGTCGACCCGACGGCCCGGATCACCCAACTCGATCGCGTGTACGAGGTGGCTCGCGGAAACGGCATCACCCAGGGCGCCGAAATCGCGATACCGGCGACGCCGGAGCAGGCGTTCGGGATCAAGGAACTGCGCCTGCCCGGCACCTACTCCATCGATTCCCTTGCCGTCGACGGCGAGACCGGCACGGTCACCGATCGGCTGGCGTATGCCGACTGGCCGCTGATGGCCAAGCTCACCAACTGGGGCATCGCCTTCCACATGGGTCTGCTGTTCGGCCTGGTCAACCAGCTGCTGTTGCTCGCGATCATGATCGGCCTCGCCACGGTGATCGTGCTCGGTTACCGCATGTGGTGGCATCGTCGCCCGGCGCGACAGGCGGCGCTGCCCGTCCCGCCGCGCCGTGGGGTGCTGCGCCGCACCTCGCGGTGGATCACCGTGCCCGCGGTGGCCGCGGCGGTCGCGATCGGCTGGTTCGTTCCATTGATCGGGGTGAGTGTGCTCGTTTTCCTGCTCATCGACGTCGCCCTGGGACTCGCCGCTCGCGCCGAGGTATAGCGCACGGCTGACCGCGGGCCAGGAACCGCACACAATCGGCGGGTAGGTTTCCTTTCAGCGGTGAAAGGATCCGACTATGCCCCTGTCTCGTCGACAACTCCTGCGCGGCGGCGTGACAGGTTCGATCGCCGCCCTGGTCGGGGTGTCGGCGGTGAGCAGTGCGAGGTTCGCCGCGCCCCGTCGGCTCGGCGAACCGTTCTCGCTCGGCGTCGCTTCCGGCGAACCGACCCCGGACGGGGTGGTGCTGTGGACGCGACTTGCCCCCGATCCGCTCGCACCCGATGGGTACGGCGGGATGACGGTCGCCCCGGTTACCGTCGATTACGAGGTCGCCGAGGACGAACGGTTCACGAAAGTCGTGTTCAGGGGCTCGGCGGTGGCGACCCGCGAGTTCGGGCACAGTGTGCATCCCGAGGTCGCCGGGCTGGCACCGGATCGCTGGTACTACTACCGGTTCCGGGCAGGCTCGGCGATCTCACCGGTCGGGCGCACCCGCACCGCGCCCGCCCTCGACAGCCCGACCGAGCGGCTCCGGTTCGCCTTCGCGTCGTGCCAGTCGTGGAGTTCGGGCTACTACACCGCCTATGAACACCTCAGCGCCGAAGACCTCGACCTCGTCGTCCACCTCGGCGACTACATCTACGAATCCTCCTGGGTGCTGGGCCGGCGCGGCGCGCACCTGCCGGCCCAGCTCGCCGACGAGGCAGTCGATCTCACCGGCTACCGGCTGCGCTACGCCCAGGCCAAGGCCGAAGCGCCACTGCAGGCCGCCCACGCGGCGTTTCCCTGGCTGGTCACCTTCGACGACCACGAACTCGACAACAACTGGGCCGGTGACAATCCCGGCCTCGGACTCGACGTGTATCGCCTCCCACCACTGTTCCGGCGCCGTAAAGCCGCTGCCTTCCAAGCCATGTACGAACACCAGCCGATGCGCCTGGCCCAGCTGCCCGCGGGCCCGTCGATCCACCTGCACCGCCGCTACCGGTTCGGCGATCTGGCCGAGTTCACCATGATCGACACCAGGCAGTACCGGTCCCCTCAGGCCTGCGGCGACGGCTCCGCGGTGGTCGGATGCGCCGATCGTTTCGCCACCGACCGCACCATTCTCGGTGCGGCCCAACGGGACTGGCTCGTCGACGGGTTCGCCGAGTCCACCGCGCGCTGGCAGGTACTCGGCAACCAGGTCGCCATGGCCCAGTCCGACTACGACCCCGGCCCCGGCCTCCTCCTCGGCACGGACGCGTGGGACGGCTACGTCGCCGACCGCAATACGGTGCTGGGCGCGGCCACCGACTACGAGGTCGACAACCTGGTGGTGATCACCGGCGACCGCCACGAGAACTACGTCGCCGACTTACGCCGCGACTACGCCGATCCCGAATCTGCCGTGGTAGCAACCGAATTCACCGGCACCTCGATCAGCACCGGCAGCGACGGCGCCGACCTCACCGACGCGGGCCGAGCCCTGCTGGCCGCCAACCCGGACATCAAGTTCTACAACCGCCAGCGCGGCTATGCCCGCGTCGACATCGATCATCGCCAGTGGCGCACCGACTTCCGCGTTGTTCCCTACGTCACCCGACCGGGCGCACCGATCAGCACGCGTGCGAGTTTCGTCGTGCAGGACGGGATCCCCGGCGCCACGCAGGCATGAATCCCGTCACGGCACCTTGTTCAATTCAGTTTGTGTGCGCCCGCGGCGGGTTCGACGGTGAAGACACGCGGTGGAGCGAAACCCGTGGTGGCGAAGCGCTTCATGATGTGTTCGGCGACGTGGTCGGCGTGGTCGACCAGGGCGATGATGCTGCCGCCGAAACCGCCACCGACCATTCGCGCGCCGTGCGCGCCCGCGTCGAGTGCGGCGGTGACCGCGAGATCCAGTGTGGGCGCCGAGACTTCGAAGTCATCGCGCAGTGATCGGTGTGAGGCGGTGAGCACCTCGCCGATCGTTCGTGGGTCCGCCCCGGAGCGCAGCGTGTCGACGACAGCGAGTACCCGCGCGTTCTCGCTGACCACGTGGGCCGCGCGGCGCCGTAGCAGTGGATCCCGCAGGCGGGGAAGTTCTTCGGTGGTCGCGTCGCGCAAGGCGGGCAGGTTCAGCGCGTCGGCGGCGGCTTCGCACTGCGCTCTGCGCTCGGCGTATCCCCCGTCGGACAGGTCGTGCGGCCGGCCGGTGTCGGCGACGATCAGCGCGAGACCCGCTGCGTCCAGGTCGAACGGAATCTGTTCGGTGGCAGCGGGTTTCATTGCGGTGAATGCGCGGACATCGAGGAACATGGCATGGCCCGCGGTGCACAGGATCGAGGCGGACTGGTCGAGCAGCCCGGTCGGTACGCCGGCGAAACCGTTCTCCGCGGCCCTGGCGATCTCGACCATGCGCCGGTCGGTGAGTTCGGGCGCGAACAGATCGCGCAGCGCGATCGTCACCGCGCAGCACACGGCCGCCGACGAGGACAGCCCCGCACCGATCGGCACCTCGCCGTCGAGTTCGAGGTTCACCCCGGTGACCCGATGGCCGCCGCGGACGAACTCGTCGACGACACCCAGCGGATAGCGCGCCCAGCTGGGCAGCCGATCCCGTTGCGCCACAAGGTCCGTCACTCGCACCTCGACGACTTCGCCGGGCCGCTGCGCCGAGGCGAGCCGCACCAGTCCGTCACCGCGCGGCTCGGCCCCGCAGACGACGGCGAGCGACAGCGCGATGGGCAGCACGAAGCCGTCGTTGTAGTCGGTGTGCTCGCCGATGATGTTGACCCGGCCCGGGGCGATCCACTTCTCCACCCGTACTTCCCTTCCACTTCCCGCGACGATGCCACCACCGAACACCGCGGCGAACAACCGAGGGGCACCGGGTGCCGAATCGGTATCCGGCAATGCTCGCAACACATCGACAGCAAGGCCGTGCACGTGTCATGATCGACTGAGTTGTCAAGGTTTTGAGCGTCGGCGCTGCCGGCTGGGGATGCTGCTCGGACAACAACACTCGGTGCTCTCGGCCGATACTTCGAGTGATTCACCGGCCCCACTTTCGATCGGCGCTCGTCGCGTGCGCAGCAAGATCGAGGGGGGCTGATGACCATCAGCGAGACACGCTACGGGAGCCTGCGATGGTGTGTGGTGTTGCTCGGCGCGGCGGGGGCCGTGCTGATCGCGCCGTTGGCGGGTGGGCGCGCGCTGCCGTTTCTGCTACTGGTCCTGATCGTCGCGGGGTCGCTGGCGATGATCGGGTACGGCGTGTACAGCCATCGACCCACGCACCGGCTGCCCTGGTACCTGCTGGCCGCCTCGGTTCCGCTGTTCGCCGCCGGTGCCGCGATCCGCGCGCCCGGGCTGCACCCGAACTGGCACCCGGTCGATGATCTGTGCACGCTGGCCGCCTCGCTGTGTCTCGGACTCGCCGCCGTCGGCTGGTTGCAGCCGCGCAGGCTCCGCCGTGCCCGTGACCTGTGGCTGGACTCCGCGCTCATCGGCCTCAGCGCGCTGCTGGCCTCGTGGACATTCCTGATCTCGCCGATCCTGCGGCACACCACCGGGTTCGTCGATACCGCGCTGGCCGCTAGCTACCCGGTGATCCACGCCCTGCTGGCGACCGTGCTCGCGCATTCGCTGGCGACGGTGATCCGCTCGGAGACCTCGTTGCGGTTGTTGCAGGCGGCGCTGATCGCGGTACTCGTCGGCGGTTTGATCGAAAGCCTCACTGTCGCAGGCACGATCACAGTCGATCCCGAGATCGCGTTGGTGCCACAGCAGTGGGCGTATCTGCTGGCCGGGCTGGCCGCGGTGCAGCCGACGATGGGCGCGCTCCGCGACGCCGAGGACGTGCATCCGCATCGATCGCGGCAGCGGGCCGGGATGATCGCGGTGGCACTGGTCGCGGCCTCACTGATCAGCGTGGTCGGCGCCGATCTCGGGGTCGGCGACCGCGTGGTGATCTGTTCGCTGCTCACCCTCTTGCTGATCGGCGTGCTGGTGCGCAGCGAACGCGCCATCGGCCGCAGCCTGCGCAGCGAACGCCGCGCCCAATACCAAGCCGACCACGACCTGCTCACCGGCCTGTTCAACCGCGCCGCCCTGCTGCGCGCACCCCATCGGTATCGCGAACAGTGGGCCGGAAAACCGCTGTGCCTGTTGTTCATCGACCTCGACGGCTTCAAAATGGTCAACGACAGCTACGGCCACGCCGTCGGCGACGAACTCATCGCCAACGCCGCCTCCCGCATCCGCCGCACCACCACCAGCGCCGACCTCACCGCCCGCTACGGCGGCGACGAGTTCGTCATCCTGGCACCGCGCACCCGCGCCGAAGCCGCCGTCCTGGCCGAACACCTACTCGGCGCCTTCATCCGCCCCTTCGAACTGAGCTGCGGCGAAATCCCCATCACCGCCAGCATCGGCGTCGCCTGCGTGACCACCCGCCCCACCGAGAAGACGATCTACGACCTCATCCGCGCCGCCGACGCCGCCATGTACCACGCCAAGGAATACCGCCTCGGCCTGAGCTTCCACGACAGTCCCGCCTCACCCCGAATTCTGCGAGTCGCCCGGTAGGCCGTCCTGCCTCCCCCGCGAACCGCTCAGTCCCCCAGCTCCTCCAGCAGTTTCCGGGCGGCTTCCAGTTCGGCCTGCAACTGGGAGACCTTGGCCTGTTGGGCCTCGCGGGCGGCCTCGAGAATCCCCGCCACCACTTCCTCCACCTCGGGGTGCAGGATCTTCGCGGCCTGGGCGACGGCCGCGCTGCTGACGGCCATGCCCTTCACACTGCGCTTCTTGCCGTTGACCACATCGACAGTCCATTCACCGTCGGCGGTTCCGGTGAGCGTGACAGTCACCTCGGGCACCTTGGTCTTGCGCGCCACCGGAGCTTTCGCCGGTCGCGGCGCGGCCGGGGCGGGCTTGGCGGCGTCCTCGGGTACCGGGGCGAGCGACCTCGGCGCGGGCGTAGCGGTGCTCGGCAGGGTCGACGGCTGGGTCACAGTGTTGTCCTTTCGGTTGCTCGGCGCGGGGACACTCTCCGGGCTGGTCCGTGCGGATCCGCCCGGCGCTACCGTAGTCCCGCGGGCCGGCTTGGTCAGCGTCACCTCGCTCGGGCCGAACGAGAGCACATCTTTGGAACCGGTCGGCCGCACCTGCAGGAAGTCGCCGACGGACGGGTCGCCGAGCGCGACGACCTTGCCCGACTTCCCTTCGGCGACACCGACAGCGGCGGCCGTGAACCACACCATCGGCGGTTTACCCTCGGCGAGCTCGCCTGCGATTCGCGCGAGCTCGGCGTCGGACAGGTCCGGCGGTGCTGATCGGCGGGATGCGGACTTCGTGCTCGGCGAGGACATGGTGGACTCCGGGGGTTGGTGCTACAGCGTGGTCGGTCGCACCGATGATGCCGCACGGCACCGACAAGTTCACGCCCGAGCCGCCATCGCGGCCCCAAAACCCCTCTCATGACAGGTTTTCTGGCCTGCCACCGGTCAGCCGAGGGTGGCGTTTCCGCGCGTCGTCGGCCGAATGTTCGCGCGCACCGCTGCCACATCGCGATAGCCGTTGACTGCCATCAACAGGTCCGCTTCGGCGGCGTAGCTGCGCAGCAGATGCACCAGGCCGCGCACCCCACCGAGCGCGAGCGCGTACACATACGGCCTACCGAGCCCGACCATCGTCGCGCCGAGTCCGAGCGCCTTGACCACATCGGCACCCGAGCGCACTCCCGAGTCGAACAGCACCGGCACCCGCTCGGCACAGGCGTCCACGACCCCGGGCAAGGTCTCCAGGGCGCTCAGACCGCCGTTGGCCTGACGCCCACCGTGATTGGAGCAGTAGATGCCGTCGGCGCCGAGGTCGATCGCCTTGCGCGCGTCCTCGGGGTGGGAGATGCCCTTGAGGATCAGCGGCAGATCGGTGATCGACCGAAGCCAGCCGAGATCCTCCCAGGTCAGCGAGTTTCCGAAGGTCGCGATCCAGTGCAGGACAATCATTTTGGGGTCATCGGAACCGACCATCTTCTGAAAGACCGGGTCGCTGGTGTAGTTCTTCAGCACATGCCCGCGCAACTGCGGGAAGTTGCCGCTGGCCAGGTCGCGCGGACGCCAACCAGGCACCCAGGTGTCGAGGGTGACGGTGATGCCCGCGTAGCCCGCGGCTTCGGCGCGATGCACCAAGCTCTCGGCGAGCTCACGATTCTTCGGCGTGTAGAGCTGGAAGAACGAGGGCGTCTCGCCCGCGTGCGGGCGCACGTCTTCGAGCGGATCCTCCATCAGCGTCGAGTACATCGCGGGGACACCGGTCTGCGCCGAGGCCTGCGCCACCGCGATATCACCGTGGCCCTGCTCGCCGACCAGACCGATCACCCCGACGGGCGCGAGGAACAGCGGGCTCGCGAAGGTGTGGCCGAACGCTGTCACGGCGAGTTCGCGCTCGGTGGCGCCGACCAGCATCCGCGGCACCAGCCCCCAATCCGCGAACGCTTCGGCATTACGCCGCTGCGTGAGCTCGTCGCCCGCCCCACCGGCGATGTAGTTCAGCAACGAATCGGGCAGTGCCGCAGTAGCTTTGCGCTCCAGCGTCGCGTAATCCATGGGAAATTCGGGCTGGATCCCACCGAGCGCGGCCAGGTAGATCTCGTTCTGATAGTCGGCGAACTGACTCATTGCTGCACTTTCGCACGCCGACCGGGGTTCACGGACCGCAGGGTAGATGTAAGGTGCGTCATACTCGAAAATACGAGATTGTGAGAGCCCCTGCCGTGACCGTCGTCGAACACTCGGCTGCGCCCGCCGACCCGGACGCTCTCCTCGCCGACCGCTTTCACAGCGATGCCATCCGCCACCTGACCAGGCTCGCGCTCGGACTCTCTCAGGACTCGATGGATCTGCTGACCTCGGTCACCGATCGACTGCGGGCCGCCGAGGGCGCCCTGCGCGATCCACTCACCAGCGATCTCGGCTTCGACTGAACCTCATCGCCGCCGCACGGTGCGCGCCGTTGAATCGGCGGGCCGCTGCGCGCGGGCGATCTCCGCGCGCGTGAACGGTTCATCCGAGCGCACGAAACCCCAGCGACAGCACAGTCGCGGGCCGAACCCACACTGCTGACCCTCCTGCGTCCTCCGCAACGGGGGTGATCGTGCGCGGTGATACCCGACCGCGCTTGCCGAGGCGTGGTCGTAGCCACCTTTCAGTCGATAGGCGCGGACAACGATTGTGACTCGTATCACCAAAAACGATTGACAAACCCACACAAGTGGGCATAAAACAACATGAGTACAGATTCGCTGAAACCGGAGGAACCATGTACGCCGAGGAACGGCAGCAGGCGATCGCGACCCTCATCGGGCATCGCGGGCGCGTCTCCGTCGCCGAACTCGCCGACCGGTACGGGGTCACCACCGAAACCGTGCGCCGCGACCTCGCGGTCCTCGATCGGCTCGGCGTGATCCGTCGGGTGCACGGCGGTGCGGTCGGCTCCGGCGCGCTCACCACCTTCGAACCGGGCACCGCCGAGCGCGACAGCATCCGCGCCGCGGAGAAGGACCGGATCGCCGAACTCGCGCAGCGGTACCTGCCCGACGCCGGTGGCAGCGCGCTGTTCGACGCGGGCACCACGACCGCACGGGTAGCCGCGGCGATGGCGGTCGACGTCGATCTGGTCGCCGTCACCCACTCGCTGCCGGTCGCCGCACGGCTCACCGGGTTCGCCGGCGTGCGATTGCACCTGGTCGGCGGGCGGGTCCGCGGGGTCACCCAGGCCGCCGTCGGCGCCGAGACCTTGCAGCTGCTCGGCGAATTGCGCGTCGATGTCGCGTTTCTCGGCACCAACGCGCTGACCGTGCGACACGGGCTGTCCACCCCAGATCCGGAGGAAGCCGCCGTGAAACGCGCGATGATCGCCGCCGCCGACCGGGTCGTCGTGGTCGCCGACGCGAGCAAGATCGGGCGCGAGGACTTCGTTCGCTTCGGCAGTACCACCGATATCGACGTCCTGGTCACCGATACCGACATCCCGGCCACCGCGCACGCGGAGCTGGTCGCCGCAGGAATCGAGGTGGTGCTCGCATGATCGTCACACTGACCGCGAACCCGAGTGTGGACCGTACGGTCACCCTCACCGAGCCGTTGCGGCGCGGGCAGGTGCATCGCGCGGCGAGCGTCACCTCGCACCCCGGCGGTAAAGGGGTCAATGTCGCACGGGTGGTGTCCGCGAGCGGGGCGCCGGTCCTGGCCGTGCTCCCTGGCGCCGACGACGACCCCGTGGTGCACGGATTGCGCACGGCGGGAATCGAATTCCGCACGGTGTCGGTGGGGGGTGGGCCGAGGGTGAATCTCACCATCGCCGAAGTCGACGGCACCACGACCAAGATCAATGAGCCGGGCTCTCCGCTGACGGCGCGAGACCTGGCCGAACTCACCGCGCTGCTCGTCGGGCTGGCCGCGGAGGCCGAGTGGATCGTGCTGTCGGGGTCGTTGCCACCGGGTGTACCCGTCGACTGGTATGCGCAGCTCGTCGTGACGTTGTCCGCAGTGCGGTCATCGCCGAACGGAACTCGCCGTACCCGCGTCGCCGTCGACACCTCCGATGCACCCCTGCTCGCCCTCTTCGACGAATCCGTCGGTGCCACACCGGATCTCATCAAACCGAACTCCGAGGAGCTGGCACAGCTCACCGGCCTCGACGCCATAGACCTCGAGAACCCCACGGCCGCGGCCGAAGCCGCCGCCACCCTGGTCGACCGCGGGGTCGGCGCTGTCCTGGCCACCCTCGGCGCGGCAGGCGCGGTCCTGGTCACCGCCGATGACGCGTGGTTCGCCGCGGCACCACCGATCGTCCCGCGCAGCACCGTCGGCGCGGGTGACTCGGCCCTGGCCGGCTACCTCCTCGCCGACCTGGCGGGCGCCTCCCCCGCCGACCGCCTCCGCACCGCCGTCGCCTACGGCAGCGCCGCCACCGCGTTGCCCGGCACCGAACTACCCGGCCCCGCGGACATTCTGCTCGATGCCGTCACCGCCGACCTCCTGACCACCGCAGCCGGACCCGACTGACCGCTCTCGCCGCCCACCGAACCCCCTGCTCCACCCCCACTCCGGAAAGACACGACGATGGCCGATTCGATCATCACTCCCGACCTGATCGCACTGGACGCCGATCTCGGCGCCGACAAGAGCGCGGTGATCACCGCGCTCGCGGACAAGCTCGCCGCGGCGGGCCGCGCGTCCGACGCAGGCACGGTGGCCGAGGCCGCCCTGGCCAGGGAATCGCAATCGGCCACCGGCCTCCCCGGCGGCATCGCGATTCCGCACTGCCGGTCGGCCGCTGTCACCACGGCATCGCTGGCCTTCGCCCGACTCGCCCCCGCGGTCGACTTCGGTGCCCCCGACGGTCGCGCCGACCTGGTCTTCCTGATCGCCGCCCCGGAAGGCGCGGGCGCGGAGCACATGAAGCTGTTGTCTTCGTTGGCTCGCGCGCTGGTCCGGCCCGCCTTCGTCGCCGATCTACGCGCCGCTTCGACCCCGGCAGATGTGGTCGCCCTCGTCGACGGCGTCATCAATCCCTCACCAGCCGCTACCGAAACACCAAACGCCGCAACATCTTCCACCGCAGCTGCGGTGAGTGGCGAAGCGGCGACGAGATCAACAAACCCTGCCGGATCAACGACTGGATCCAGTGTGCCCGCCGACGGCGAAACGGATTCGTCGACCGGCGCAAGCGATCTCGATGCGGCTCCCGCTTCCGGTTCATCGGCACCGAAGAAGATCGTCGCGGTCACCGCTTGTCCCACCGGCATCGCCCACACCTACATGGCCGCTGACTCCCTGGTCGCCGCGGGCGAACGCGCCGGAGTCGACGTGGCAGTCGAAACCCAGGGCTCGAGCGGCGGCGGCGCACTCGATCCGGCCACGATCGCCGACGCCGACGCCGTCATCTTCGCCACCGATGTCGGGGTGAAGGACCGTGGCCGCTTCGCGGGCAAGCCGGTGATCGAATCCGGCGTCAAACGCGCCATCAACGAGCCCGACAAGATGATCGCGGAAGCCGTTGCGGCGAGCGGTGATCCGGGCGCTGCCACCGTCGGCGGCGCCGCACCCGCGCCCTCGCAGACGGCGGCCAAGGGCATCGGCTGGGGCACTCGCCTGCGCCAGATCCTGCTCACCGGCGTCAGTTACATGATCCCGTTCGTCGCCGCGGGCGGTCTGCTGATCGCGCTGAGCTTCCTGCTCGGCGGCTACGAGATCTCCGAGAGCGCGAAAACGATCGTGCTCGACAATTCGATCACCGACCTGCCCGACGGTGGTCTGGCCACCTATTTCGGTGCCGTGCTCTTCCAGATCGGCTCGCTCGCCTTCAGCTTCCTGGTCCCGGCGCTGGCCGGATACATCGCCTTCGCGATCGCCGACCGTCCCGGTTTGGCGCCGGGTTTCACGGCGGGCGCGATCGCGGTCTTCGTCGGTGCGGGGTTCCTCGGCGGTCTGGTCGGCGGTCTGGTGGCCGGCTTCGCAGCACTCTGGGTGAGCAAGCTGCCGATACCCATCTGGGCTCGCGGGTTGATGCCGGTGGTCGTCATCCCACTGCTGGCCTCGGCGATCGTCGGCATGTTGATGTTCGTCCTGCTCGGCAAGCCCCTCGCCGCCGTGACCAACGGCCTCACCGATTGGCTCAACGGCCTGTCCGGCACGTCCGCCATCGCGCTCGGTGTCATCCTGGGCGTGATGATGTGCTTCGACCTCGGCGGTCCGGTCAACAAGGCCGCCTACTCGTTCGCCGCCGCGGGCCTGTCGGTCACCGACACCGCGACGCTGCGGATCATGGCCGCGGTGATGGCCGCGGGCATGGTGCCGCCGCTGGCGATGGCGCTGTCGACCGTCCTGCGCCCGCGCCTCTACACCGAGGCCGAACGCGAGAACGGCAAGGCCGCCTGGCTGCTCGGCGCCTCGTTCATCTCCGAGGGCGCGATCCCGTTCGCCGCGGCCGACCCGCTGCGGGTGCTGCCGTCGATGATGGTCGGCGGGGCGGTGACCGGCGGACTCATCATGGCCACCGATGTCACCCTGAGCGCACCGCACGGCGGCATCTTCGTGTTCTTCGCGATCGGGCATCTCGCCTGGTTCCTGGTGTCGCTGGTCGCGGGCACGCTCGTCGCCGCGGCCTGCGTCACCCTCGCCAAGGAATTCACCCGCAAGCAGACCGTCGCCCCCGTCCTCACCACCGCGTAATCCATTCACACAAGGAGATATCCCATGGCCAGCACCACCGTCACCGTCGGCTCCTCGGTCGGCCTGCACGCTCGCCCCGCTGCCCTGATCGCCGAAGCGGTCGGCGCGGCAGGCGTTCCTGTCACCATCGCGGTCACGGGCGGCGACCCGGTAGACGCGGGCTCCGCGCTGATGATCATGACTCTCGGCGCAGGGCAGGGCGCGGAGGTCGTGATCACCAGCGATGACCAACCGACCTTGGACAAGATCGCCGAACTCGTCGCGAGCGACCTGGACGCATAACCCGAACAACGCGAAAGGCCCGGAACCAGTGGTTCCGGGCCTTTCGTTTTGTAGCGGGGACAGGATTTGAACCTGCGACCTCTGGGTTATGAGCCCAGCGAGCTACCGAGCTGCTCCACCCCGCGTCGGTGTGAACACAACATTACACACAGGTGAGTGCAGGTGCCAAATCGTCAGGTCAGTGGGGGTTTTTACGCCGAGAAGCCCGCATTCCACCTAGCGACACAACGCCTGCAACCTTCGAATGTGGCAGCGATCACATATATCAGCAACGCGACGCGTCTGCGCTGAGTTTCGGTGACCGGTGTCACTATTACCGGGTGATACCGAACACATAACGACCCAATAACAGACTGACCGGAATCTAGCTATTCCCACTGGCCATGCCCCGTAAACATTGATAAGACGTCTATTCCATTCACAGAATCCGCTCGTTATCAAGATGTGATCGGCATCGATTCATTGGTTAGCGTCTCTCTCATGACTGAGACCCGGAAATTCAGCACCCGCGCCCTTGGCGTCGCCGCCATCGCCGGCGCCCTTGTTGCCGTTCCGTTCGGCCTCGCCAGCGGCACCGCCTCCGCCGCCGCCTACAACTGGGACGGCGTCGCTCAGTGCGAGAGCGGTGGCAACTGGGGTATCAACACCGGCAACGGCTACTACGGCGGCCTGCAGTTCTCGCAGAGCACCTGGGCAGCCAACGGCGGCCAGGGTTCGGCGCACAACGCGAGCAAGGACGAGCAGATCCGCGTCGCGGAGAACGTGCTCGCCAGCCAGGGCGTCGGCGCGTGGCCGCACTGCGGCCAGTTCCTGCAGTCGGGCGCCTCCGAGCCCGAGGTGGTCGAGGAGCCCGCCGTCGAACTGCCGGTCGAGCTGCCCGCCCAGGCCGAGACCGATGTCCAGGTCGCCGTCGACCAGGCCAAGGCCGCCGGTCAGGCGCTGGCCGACCAGTACGGTGTCGCGGGTCAGTACCAGGACCTCCTCACCGCCAATGCTCCGCTGATCGCTTCGATCGGCGGCTGATCCACCGTTCCCCCTGCACAAGAAAGGCCCCGTCATCGCGACGGGGCCTTTCTTGCTGTCTCGTGGTTACCGGCCTGCGGCGTCCTGGTACGCCTTCATCGCGACGTCCAGTTCATCCAGCGCCTTACCGTATTCGGTGAAGTTGCCGGTTCGCATCGCCGTCCGCACCGCCTCGATCTTGCGGTTGAGCTCGGCGGCCGCGGCCTCCTGGGTCGGCGCACCCGCAGGCGGTGTCGTCCCCGGCTGCGGTGTGGTGCCGCCGACGGGAGGAGTGACGGTGCCCGGGTCGACCGGTGGGCTCACGCCCGGTTTCGGCTTCACCGACGGATCGCCACCGAACGGTGTCGCCAGCGAGCCCGCACCCGGCATCACCTGGTTGAGGGCCTCGGCCAGCGTCGGCGCGTACCCGACCTTCACGCTGCCCGCCGCGTCGCGATAACTCACCAGCACGCGAAGCAGCTGCGGGAACGTCGACGAACCGGTATTGCGTTCGTTGTAGAACGGTTCGACGTAGAGGATGCCGCCGTCGGCCACCGGCAGCGTGAGCAGGTTGCCGTAGCGGATCTTGTTCGAGTTCGACAGCAGGGTTTTCTCTCGCGACACCGCGTCGGCGGTGGTCATCGAGTTCTGCGTCTGCTGCGGACCCTGGGTTTGCGAGTCGGTCGGTAACTGCAACACGGTGAACTTGCCGTAGTTCTCGGGATCGGAGCGCACCGAGATGTAGGCCGAGAGGAACTGCCGGTTGTAGCCGACCATCGCCGAGGTCAGGTTGAACACCGGTTTGGTGGTCTTCGGATCACCCAGCAGCACGTAGTACGGCGGCTGGTTGAACGTGCCGCCCTCGATCGTCGGATCACTGGGCACCGACCAGAACGCGTTGTTGGTGAAGAACTCACGTGGGTTGTCCACGTGGTACTTCGTGAGCATGTCGCGCTGAACCTTGAACAGGTCCTCCGGGTAGCGGAAGTGCGCACGCAGCTCGGGCGAGATCTCGCTCTGCGGCTTCACCGCGTCCGGGAACACTCCACGCCAAGCCTTGAGCACCGGGTCGACGGTATCGGTCTCGTACAGGGTGACGGTGCCGTCGTAGGCGTCGACGGTGGCCTTCACCGAGTTGCGGATGTAGCTGACCTCCTTGCGCGGGATCACGCGCCCGGTCTTCTTGTCGATGCTGTCCTCGACCGCGCCGTCGAGCGAGGTCG
This sequence comes from Nocardia sp. A7, assembly GCF_046549215.1. Classification (NCBI taxonomy): domain Bacteria; kingdom Bacillati; phylum Actinomycetota; class Actinomycetes; order Mycobacteriales; family Nocardiaceae; genus Nocardia; species Nocardia sp. A7. The sequence continues at coordinate 772,871 of NZ_JAJPWE010000001.1, forward strand.
GCTGGGCGTAGGGGTACTTGTCCAGCGTGGTGTAGGCATCGACGATCCACTTGACTCGACCTTCGATGACCGCCGGGTAGGCATTGCCGTCGGTGGTCAGCCACGGTGCGACCTTCTGCACCCGGTCACGCGGACCGCGGTTGAACAGGATCTTGGAGTCCTCGCTGATCGCGGAGGAGAACAAGATGTTGCGCTCGGCGTACTTGGCCGCGAAAGCGAGCCGGTTGAACCAGTTCCCGATCGCCACGCCACCACTGCCGTCATAGGTGAACTGCGCCTCGTCGGAGTCGTATTCGCGCGGAGCCTGGCCCTCGGCGGTGCCGACGATGGCGTAGTCGGGATCGGTCTGGGCGATCAGCTCGCCGTAGTAGATGCGCGGCTGGTCGACCTTGATCTGCTGATCCTCGACCTTGGTGAACAGGTCGCTCACCATGAACAGCGGATAACCCGAATCGCTGCCACCCGCGGCGCTCTGCGCCTCGGACTGCGGCTTGTTCACCCGGTTGGCAGGCGCGGCGACGAAGCCGTTGCCGTGGGTGTAGACGGTGTGCTGGTTGATCCAGTCCTTCTGGTTGCCCGACAGCGCGGCCGGGTGCAGCTCGCGCGCGGCGACGATGTAGTCCTGCAGGTCACCATTGAGGTTGTAGCGGTCGATGTCCAACGACTCGGGGAAGCCGTAGAAGTTCTTGCGCTGCTGCAGCTGTGTGAAGGTGGGCGAGAGGATATTCGGGTCGAGCAGCCGGGCGTTGCCGATGGTCGCGGCGTCGGCGGGAACCTCGAGCGGGTTCTTCGTGGAGCTACCTTTGTAGTTCTGGTACTCGACCTTGTCGTCGGTGATCCCGTACGCCTCGCGCGTGGCCTGGATATTGCGCTCGATATACGGACTTTCCTTCTCGGCGGCGTTGGGACGCACCGAGAACTGCTCGACCACCATCGGCCACACCGCACCGACCAGGATCGACGACAGCACCAGCAGCGCCGCGGCCATCGCGGGTACGCGTAGATCGCGCAACACGATCCCGGTGAAGAACGCCATCGCGCAGATCACCGCGATCGACAGCAGGATCAGTTTGGCGGGCAGCACCGCCATGATGTCGGTGTACGACGGACCGCCGAACGTCGGCTCCTTGCGCGTACTCGACAAAAGGTCGTACCGGTCGAACCAGTACGCCACCGCCTTGAGCAGCACGAAGATCCCCGCGATCACCGCGAGCTGCACACGCGCGGCCCTGGTGAGGGTGCCTTCACGCCCGGCCAGCCGCAGGCCGCCGAACACGTAGTGAGTGACCAGGTTCGCGAAGAACGCGATCACCACCGCGACGAACAGCCAGTTCAGCACCATCCGGTAGAACGGCAGATCGAAGGTGTAGAAACCGATGTCGAGTCCGAACTGCGGATCCTGCTGACCGAACTCGCCACCGTGCAGGAACAGCTGCACCGTCGCCCAATTCGACTGCGCGACCAGCCCCGACAGCACGCCGAGCAGCACCGGGATGCCGACACCGAACAGGCGCAGCTTGCTCATCACGGTGGTGCGGTAACGCGCGATCGGATCGTTGGGCCCGGCGACCGGCACGAACACCGGCCGCGACCGATAGGCCAGCAGCAGGGCCGCCCAGACCACGAGGCCAACGAGCAACGAGACGACGACGAACAGGATCAACCGCGTGCGCAACACGCCGAGATACACACTGCGATAACCGACCTCACCGAACCACAACCAATTGGTATAGGCATCGGTGAAGCGGGGCCCGAGCAGCAGCAGCGCCGCGAGGACGACTGCCGTCACCAGCAGCACACGGCTGCGTCGGGACAACGAAGGTAAGCCGGTGGGGGGCCGCATGCCCACGGTGCCACTCTCCATGCTCCGGCGGTTCCACGCCGTGATCGGCGAAGTCACCGCAGTCCGAATGTTGCGGGGTGATCCGTTGCCGGACCGTTGGCGCCCACTCTACGGAAATCGGACACCGTGCAAGCGCGTGGGCCGAAAATGATTGGATGTGCGAGTGACCGAAGACGAGCACGCCGAAGTTCTCCTCGCCCGCTGTGTGCGCGAGGTCGTCGAGTTCGCCGACGCCGAGGGCTGGGGAAACCCGCCGCAGATGTTCGCGTTGGTGCCGACCGCCGACCTGGCCGCGGCTGAACCCGACCTGCAGGACCAGCTCGACAACGGCAGCGAACTGACCCCCGTCGCCCAGGAAGCCTTCCCCGACGACATCACCGGCGGGTCGATGGCCTTGGACGAATTCCTGGCCACCACCACCTGGCCGCCCGCGGTCGAAGGCTGTGTCCTGGTGCAGGAGATCGTGGTGCTGCCGCCCGACGCCGAGAGCGATCTCGACGAGGCGCTGGTACCGCTGCTCGCCGACGACGAGGCGGCCGACGCGGCCGGGCGCGCAGCCGCGCACGCGCATCCGGGGCGCCGCGATGCCCGGCTCATCGCCGGGGTGTTGCGCCAGGGCGCCACGCTGTGCCTGCTGCAGATCCGCCCCGAGGACGACGACGGCTTCGGCGATCTCGACCTGCGTACCTACCCCAACCTGGCACCGACCCTGATCGAGGCCCTGCACCACACGCTGGAGTGACTACCCGCAGCTGACGGGTTCGCGGCCCGCGTTGATCTCCGACAGGGAGGTGATCGCGGTGTCGAGGGTGTCGACCTTCACCAGGCGCAGGCCCTCGGGGGCGCGCTGACCGGCCTCGTTGCAGTTGTCGGCGGGGACGAGGAACGTTTCCGCGCCCGCCTCACGCGCGGCGATCATCTTGTACTGGATGCCACCGATCGGGCCGACCTTGCCCTCCTGGTCGATGGTGCCGGTGCCCGCGACGAACTTGCCGCCGTTGAGTTCGCCCGGTGAGAGCTTGTCGATCAGCGAGAGGCTGAACATCAGTCCGGCCGACGGTCCACCGATGTCGGCGAGGTTGAACTCGACCTGCAGCGGCGGACGTCCACCTTCGCCGGGCGTGATGCCGAGATAGCCCTTGGCCTCGTCGCCGGGGCGGGGGGCCAGGGTGATCGAACTGGTCTGCTCGGTATCGCCGCGACGGTAGACGACGCTGATGGTGGCGCCGGGAGCCTTGGTGCCGACGATGTCGATCACGTCCTTCGGCGTCGCGATCGGGGTGCCGTCGATGCTGATCAACTCGTCACCGACCTCGAGCACGCCGTTGGCCGGGCCTTCCTCGCCGAGCCCGCGAACCAGCACGACCGTCGGCAGCTTCAGGTAGTGCAGCGCGGCGACCTCGGCGTCGCTCTCGGAATCCTTGAAGTCCTGCTGATTGGACTTGTCGACCTCCTCGCGCGACACGCCGGGCGGGTACACCTCGGCGCGCGGCACCAGGCCGTGCTCACCGCTGACCCAGAACCCGAACGCCTCGAACAGGTTCAACCCGTCGCGCACCGAAACGGTCGTCATATTGAGCTGCCCGCTCGTGGGATCCAGTGGCGCGCCGGTGACATCGACCACCGGCTTACCGTCCACCTGACCGAGAGTGTCGAAGGTGGGGCCGGGACCGAGGGCGACGAACGGCACGGTGACCACGCTGCCGGCCACGCCGAGCACGAGGACAGGAACGAGGGCGACGATCAGGGTGAGGATCCGACGATTCACTCGGACCACAGTAGTGATCAGCGACCGTCACCGACGGCAGTGGCACGCATTTACGGCGTGGTCGATACCGGGCGATTTCGCGATGCGCGAACACCGAGGCCCCAGGGGTCCCGCGTAACGTAAGAGGTATGAGCGATCTCCCCTTCGGCTTCTCGACCGGCGATGACGACGAGTCCGGCAAGCGTCGCGACGAGGGCAACGGACCTGGCGGAAACGATCCGTTCGGGTTCGGAGCGGGCGGCGCGGGCGGATTCGATCCGTCGCAGCTGGGCCAGATGTTGAGCCAGCTCGGGCAGATGATCAGCGGCATGGGCCAGGGCATGGGCCCCGGCGGCGCGCAGTCCGGCCCGGTCAACTACGACGTCGCCAAGCGACTGGCCCGCCAGCAGCTCGGCTCCACCATCGCCCCGATCGCCGCGGGCACCACCACCGCGGTGGCCGACGCGTCGCACCTGGCCGAACTGTGGCTCGACGGCGCCACCGTGCTGCCCGCGGGCGCGACCAAGACGGTCGCGTGGACCCCGAACGACTGGATCGAGGAGACGCTGCCCACCTGGAAGCGCCTGTGCGATCCGGTGGCCGAGCAGATCTCGGGCATGTGGACCGCGCAGCTGCCGGAGGAAGCCAAGCAGTTCGCCGGGCCGATGGTCGGCATGCTCGGCCAGATGGGCGGGCTGGCGTTCGGTTCCCAGCTCGGCCAGGCGCTTGGCCAGCTGGCCAAGGAGGTGCTGACCTCCACCGATATCGGTCTGCCGCTGGGTCCGGCCGGTACCGCGGCGCTGCTGCCGACCGCGATCTCGGCGTTCAGCGAGGGTCTCGAGCAGCCCGAGAGCGAGATCATGGTCTTCCTGGCTGCCCGTGAGGCCGCCCACCAGCGGCTGTTCGCGCATGTGCCGTGGCTGCGTCAGCAGGTGCTCGGCGCCGTCGAGGACTACGCGCGCGGCATCAAGATGGACTTCTCCGCGATCGAGGAAGCGGCACAGGGCATCGACCCGATGTCGCTGAGCGACCCGTCCAAGCTCGAGGAACTGCTCTCCCAGGGCACGTTCGAACCGCAGACCACGCCCGAGCAGAAGCAGGCGCTCGAGCGCCTGGAGACACTGCTGGCGCTGATCGAAGGCTGGGTCGACGTCGTCGTCACCGATGCGGTCGGTGAACGTCTGCCGGGCGCGAGCGCGCTGTCGGAGACGCTGCGTCGCCGTCGGGCGACCGGTGGGCCCGCCGAGCAGACCTTCGCCACGCTCGTCGGGCTGGAGTTGCGACCGCGCAAGGTTCGTGAAGCGTCGGCGCTGTGGCGGCGGCTGACCACCGATGCGGGGATCCAGCGGCGCGACAAGGTGTGGGAGCACCCCGACCTGCTGCCCGATTCCACCGATCTCGACTCGCCTGCCGGGTTCATCGACTCGGTGATCGGCGGCGGCACAGGCGCTTTCGACGATCCGATGGCTCAGCTGGCCGAGACCGAGGCGCGCGAGCGCGACGCGGCGAAGCTCGACAAGACCGATTCCGCCGAAACCCCGCGTGACGAGGGCGATTCCGACCCGGATGCCAGCACCGGCAAGTCCTGATCCGTTGCGCCACCGAGGTCGGTGAGAAAGTTTCGATCTCGGTGGCGCAACACGGTTCCGTGGCTAATGTTCGTCCGGAATCAGGGCGCTGACCCGCGGTACACAGGCTGTTCACAGTGGGAAGTCGACGTACCGACACGCCGAAAGCCTGTGGATAACTACGCTTTCGGCGCGAGTTGCGGTGCGGCCGGGTGCCGATACTTCTGGCATGACGACCTCCTCTCCCCTGCGCGGACCGATGCTCCATCCGCGAGTGACCACCCTGGTTCGCCCGTCCGGCACAGTCCAGCTCGGCTGGGATCCCGAACGCGCGCTGCTGCTGGAAACCACCGACCACGACACCGGGACCGTGCTCGCTTTCCTTCGGCTGCTCGACGGCTTGCAGTCGCGGCCCCAGATCATCTGGCGTGCGGGTGAATTCGGGATCAGTCCCGATCGCACCATGGACATGCTCACCGCGATCGAGCGCGCCGGCCTGCTCCTGGAACCCGAACCCAAACTGGGCAAGATCCGTGGCATCACAGTGCACGGCCTCGGCCCGCTCTCCGATGCCGTGGCGATCGGATTGCGGCGCATGGGCTTTCGGCCGACGCGATCACGCGAGTATCGGCCCGACACTCCGGTCGGTGCCGCTACCGGCGATCTGGTGGTGCTCACCGACGCACTGATGATCGACCCCGGTCTGTCGGTGGATCTGGTGTTGCGCCGGGTGCCGCATCTGCAGGTGCGGGTTCGCGACGGGGTCGGTGTTGTCGGTCCGCTGGTACTGCCCGGCGAGACCAGTTGCCTGCGCTGTGCCGATCTGACGCGGGCCGGATTCGATACCGAATGGCCGCACCTGGCCGCCCAGCTACTCGGCCGCACCGGGCACGCTTCCCCAGCCGGCCTCGCCGCCACCACCGCGCTGGCGCTCGGCGAACTCGAGGCGATCATCGCGTGCTCCCCGCGGCGCGCACCGCGCACGCTGGACGCCACCGTGGAATTGGACCTCGATACCCACGAGATCCAGCGTCGACCGTGGCTACCGCATCAGGACTGCGGCTGCCGGAGCATGACGGCGCGCGCACCGGAAGCGTCACGGTGACATGCATCGCACCGGCCGGTGTGAGCATTCTTATGGCACACACCCCGCGAGTTCGGCCATGATGGGTATCGTGTCCGAACTCGTACGCCGCAGTTCCAGCCGCAATGCCAAGATGGCCAAGATTCCGCTCGGCATCGCCGGACGAGCCGCCGTGGGATTCGGCAAGAAGCTCGTCGGCGGTGACAAGAAGCAGATCAACGCGAGCCTGAACCAGAAAGCAGCCGAGCAACTGTTCACCGTGCTCGGCGAGCTCAAGGGCGGCGCGATGAAGTTCGGGCAGGCGCTGAGCGTGATGGAAGCCGCCGTCCCCGAGGAATTCGGCGAGCACTACCGCGAGGCGCTGACCAAGCTGCAGGCCGCGGCGCCGCCGATGCCCGCCGAGACGGTACATCGCGTGCTCGACCAGCAGCTCGGCACCAAGTGGCGGGAACGCTTCACCTCCTTCGACGACACCCCGGCGGCCTCGGCCAGCATCGGTCAGGTGCACCGTGCGGTGTGGTCCGACGGACGCGCGGTGGCGGTGAAGGTGCAGTATCCCGGCGCCGACGACGCGCTGCGCGCCGATCTGAAAACGCTGTCCCGGATGACCGGGCTGCTCTCGTCGGTGATCCCCGGTGCCGATGTGAAGCCGCTGCTCGCCGAGATCACCGAACGCACCGAAGAGGAACTCGACTATCGCATCGAAGCCGCCAACCAGCGCCGCTTCGCCGCCGCGTTCGACGGGCACCCCACCATCACGGTCCCGAAGGTGGTGGCGGGTTCCCCGAAGGTCATCGTCACCGAATGGCTCGACGGCACCCCGGTATCGGCATTGATCAGGGCAGGCGCCGAGGATCCCGAGGGCACCCTGGCGCAGCGCAACCGGATCGCCGAGCTGATGGGGACCTTCCACTTCAGCTCCCCCGAACTGGTCGGCCTCCTGCACGGCGACCCGCACCCCGGCAATTTCCTGATCCGACCCGACGGCACCCTGGCCGTGCTCGACTTCGGCGCCTGTGCGCCGATGCCCGACGGCTTCCCGGAGATCCTGGGCCGGATGCTGGCCCTGGCCGTCGCAGATGAACACGCGGCGCTCACCGAGCTGCTCTACGAGCACGGCTGGGTCATTCCGGGACGTGTGGTGACCCACGAGGAGATCGAGGCGTACCTGCGCCCGTTCAGCGACCCGATTCGCACCGACACTTTCCACTTCACCCGCGCCTGGATGCAGCGGGTCGCGGGCACAGCCTCGGAGTTCTCCAGTCCGGAGATGAAGACCGCTCGCGCCCTGCAACTTCCGGCTGAATACCTGACCGTCTTCCGCGTGCTCGGTGGTTCGGTCGGCATCCTGGCCCAACTCGACGCCGAACTCGGCTTCATGAACCTGGTACGCACCTGGGTGCCGGGCTTCCGCGCCGAACAAGCCTCCTGACGCAAAACGAACCGCTCACCATGACGAGGTGAGCGGTTCGCTTGCGGTACAACCCTTTTCCCGGGTTCATGCCATGATCGCGACCTTGCGCGGGCGACCACGGGGGCGCTTGCGGGCGATCACGACACCCTGGTCGAAGATCTCACCGCCCCACACGCCCCACGGCTCGCCGCGATCGATGGCCGCGGTCAGGCAGCCCTTGCGGATCGGGCAGGCCGCGCACAGTTCCTTGGCCTGCTCGAGATCGGTGGGGCTCTCGGCGAACCACAGATCCGGGTTTCCTCCCCTACACGGCAGAGTCTTGTTGACCTCGCGGACGCGAGGGCTCTGCGCCACGGTTCGGCATGTCACGTCAGCAGTGGCCGTCGGCCAGTCCTGGGCGGTGAACACGTCGTTCTCCTTCAGCTCGTTTGCAGCGGTCGAATGTTCGGTGTGCGAACCCGGTGCCTACGGCTGAGAGCCGAAACAAAAATGGCCACGGATTTTCGCTTCTCGCGATCCGTGGCCAGGAGGTCTGGGAGGTATCCCCTACCTACTTCGACATTTCTGTCGAAGCCTGATCACGGTCGCTGGGTGGACGCGGAGACGGATTGCGCCGATGAACGCCGGTGCGTAACCGGCTTCATCGGCGAGCGCTGCCGGTGCCGAGACGGCGGCCGGCTGCCAACCCACGCTGGGCTTGTCCTGGAGACGAATCGGAGTGTGCTGATGCACGACAGTCATCGGCACGGCATTGGCATCGCCGCCGGACAGGCCGGTCCCCTGCAGAGCGAGGACCCCCCGGGAGGCGGACATGACAAATTCGTTCACCAGGACGCGATCGGTCGTCGCCTCGAACGTGGTGTTCGTATTCGTGTTCATGTGTCTGCCTCCCTCCTGAACTCGTGTGTGAACAATTAACACGCACCGGGATCACTCTCGGTGCGTGTTCTCCACCATAGGCAATGATCGAGAACCGAACAACTTATTTTCTACCTGGGGTTTTGTGCCGTCGCTCGCAACCGTGAGGCAACGATGGCGAGCACGTCGGCGCCGTAGTCCTTGATCTTCTGCGGGCCGATTCCCGCGATGGCCGCCAGCGCGGCATCATCGGCGGGCAGCTGTTCGGCGATGGCGGTGAGGGTGGTGTCGGTGAACACCACGAAGTCGCGCCTGCGCAGGACTTCGGCCTTCTCGGCGCGCCACTCTTTGAGCGCCTCGAGCAATTGCGCGTCGGCTTCGCCGGGACACCGCTTGCACCGGCCGAGCATGGTGGCGTAGGTACCGAGCAGTGGCTTGAGGCACACGCGGCACAGCGGCCGTTTGGCCTCGGCCGAACTCGGGACCTCGACGGCGATCCGGGTGGCAGGCGAACTGTCCGGGATCAGCCCGGTGAGGAACCGCGAGCGGGTCACCGGGCGGGAGTCGCCGCTGGCTTGGATCCGCCGTTGGGTCCACGACAGACTCAGATGTTCGCGTGCCCGCGTGACACCGACGTAGAGCAGCCGCCGTTCTTCTTCCAGGCCTGCCTCGTCGACGGATCCGTTCTTCTTGCCGAGCACGTGGAAGATCGGCAGCGTGCCGTCGGTGAGTCCGACCAGGAACACGGCGTCCCATTCGAGGCCCTTTGCCGCGTGCAGCGAGGCCAGGGTGACGCCGTCGACGGTGGGCGGATGTTTGGCCTCGGCGCGGGTCGCGAGCTCGCGCAGCAGTGCGGTGAGGTCCATCTCGTCGTCGTGGCCGACCAGTTCCTCGGTGAGCTGCACCAGCGCCAGCAGCGAGGACCAGCGTTCCTTCGCCTGCGCACCGGCCGGTTCCTCCGTGGTGAGCCCGACCGGCGCGAGTGCGGCCCGTACCAGTGTGATCAGCGACGATCCACTGCGCGCCTCGTCGGGCAGGTCGTCGCGCGCGTCGACCGTACGCAACGCCGCCACCGCCTGCCGGACTTCCTGACGGTGGAAGAACCCTTCGCCACCGCGCACCTGGAACGGGATCTCACGCGCGGTCAGCACCTGTTCGAACGGTTCCGACAGTGCGTTGGTCCGATACAGCACCGCGATTTCCGACGCGGGCGTTCCGTTGGCGATCAGCTTCTGGATCTGCCCCGCGACAGCGGTGGCCTCGGCCTGCGCGTCGACGTACTCGGCGAATTCCGGGTCCGGCCCCGCCGGTCGCTGGCCGATCAGGGCCAGTCGGGTACCCGCGATGCGTCCGCGCGCGGCACCGATGACCTGGTTGGCCAGCGACACCACCTGGGGCGTCGACCGGTAGTCGCGTTCGAGCCGGACCACCGTGGCGTCGGGGAAGCGCCGGGAGAAATCGAGCAGGTAGGACGGGGTGGCGCCGGTGAACGAGTAGATGGTCTGGTTCGCGTCGCCGACGACGGTGAGGTCGTCGCGTTCCCCGAGCCAGGCGTCGAGCACTCGCTGCTGCAGCGGCGTGACGTCCTGGTACTCGTCGACGACGAAGCTGCGGTAGCGACCACGGAATTCGTCGGCGACGGCCGGGTAGTCCTCGAGCGCGGCCGCGGTGTGCAGGAGCAGGTCGTCGAAGTCGAGCAGCAGGCCGTCGGCGGAGGCTTTCGCGGATTCGTAGCCCTGATACACCTCGGCGACCTTGGCCACATCGACCGGCGCGTCACGATGATGGCGGGCGGCCGCAGCCGGATAGTCCTCCGGCGCGATCAGTGAGGCCTTTGCCCATTCGATCTCGCTGAGCAGGTCACGCACCATTTCGGTGGAGGCGCGTAGTCCCGCCCGTTGCGCGGCCTGGGAAACCACCGGGAACTTGCTGTCGATCAGCCGCCACGGCACATCGCCCACCACCTGCGGCCAGAAATAGCGCAACTGCCGCAGCGCCGCGGCGTGGAAGGTGCGCGCCTGCACCTGACCGGCATCACCGCCGAGCCCCATCGTGCGCAACCGATTGCGCATCTCCCCCGCCGCCCGCGCCGTGAACGTCACCGCGAGCACCTGGTCGGCCTTCACATGCCCACCCGCGATCAGATGCGCGATCCGATGCGTGATCGTCCTGGTCTTACCGGTCCCCGCACCGGCGAGAACGCACACCGGCCCCCGTGGTGCCCGCACCGCGGCGGCCTGTTCCGGGTCGAGGGCGGCGAGATCGAGTACTGGCACGCGCACCATCATGACAGCGCCCCCCGACAAGAATCCCGATGCCCGCACAACCGCCGGTCACAGTCCGCCGCGGGAACACAGCGTGACCCCGCGACGTTGCACATCGCGTGACTGAAGCAACCACAGACCTGACGATGTACTCGACCACGTGGTGCGGCTACTGCCGACGCCTGCGGACCCAGCTCGACGAGGCGGGCATCACCTACACGGTGATCGACATCGAGGACGATCCCGCTTCGGCCGAGTTCGTCGGCAGCGTCAACAACGGCAACCACGTCGTGCCGACGATCAAGTACCGCGACGGTTCCACCGCGACCAACCCGTCGTTGGCGGCGGTCAAGCAGTCGCTGGCCGCCCAGCAGGCCTGATTCGCGCCAGTCAGTCCGCCCAGGACTCGATGATCGATCGCGCGATCGAGATGGATCCGGGCACGAGCAGTCGTACGCCGGGTTCGCGCGCCGACCAGTCGCCGACCTTCAGCGCGGCGCGGACCTCGTCGCGGGTGAACCAGTGCGCTTCGGCGATCTCGCCATCGGAGAACACGAGTTCCTGGGCGGGGTCGCCGACCGCGGCGAAGCCGACCATCAGCGAGCGCGGGAACGGCCACGGCTGACTGCCGAGGTAGTGGATATCGCGCAGGTCGACGCCGACCTCCTCGCGGACCTCGCGTTCCACACAGTGCTCCAGCGATTCGCCCACCTCGACGAAGCCTGCCAGCAGCGAGAACATCGTCTCCGGCCAGCTCTGCTGACGGGCCAGCAGCACGCGATCGGCACCGTCGTGGACCAGGCAGATCACGGCAGGGTCGATCCGCGGGAACTCTTCCTCGCCCGCGGCCGTGAGTCGCGACCAACCGCCGCGCGCCGACATCGTGGCCGTGCCGTCGCCACCGTGGAAGCCCGCCCGATCGTGCCAGTTGAGCAGCGCGTACGCGGTGGACAGCAGTTCGGCGGTGAAGTCGTCGACAGCGCCGAGCGTGCGCAGGTCCTTCAGCGTGCCGTCGAGTTCGGGCGCACGCAGCGCCCACAGGTGACTGCCGTCGACGACGCCGAGGAACACCGCACCCTCACCGGGCCCTTCGGCCACCGCGACAGCCGAGTCGAGGACGATCTTGCCGTCCTCCACCCGCACTTTTCCACGCGCATCGACCCGCAGGATCTTTGCTTTCCCCCACCCTTCGCGCAGCGCGCCGGGATCGAGCCGGGCGTGCTCGGCCCGATCGATGGTGGAACGTGACAGCAGCGGAACGTCTTTCAGCCGGAACGACACAACGCCGAGCATAACGGGCGCCGCGATCCTCAGCCGCGCGCGGCCGCGGCGAAGGCGCGGCTACGCGCAGCTACTTCCCGGCGCGGCGGATGTAGAGCAGTTTGTCGCCGCCCTCCAGCGCGTCGGACTCGGGTTCGCCGACCCGGATCAGCGCGCCGTTGCGCACCACACCGAGCACGATGTCGCTGAGGTGACGTGGCGATCCGCCCACTTCGCCCGCCTCCACCTCACGTTCGGCGACGGCGAAGCCCTGCTCGGGCGTGAGCAGGTCCTCCATCATCTCCACGACCGTCGGTGTGGTGGTGGAGATACCGAGCAATCGACCCGCGGTCTCCGAGGACACCACCACCGAGTCGGCACCGGACTGGCGGACCAGGTGGGTGTTCTCCGCTTCGCGGATGGCCACGGAGATCTTGGCCGTCTTGTTCAGCTCGCGTGCGGTGAGCGTCACCAGCACGGCGGTGTCGTCGCGGTTGGTGGCGACGACGACCGCGGCGGCACGCTGTACGCCGGTCAGCCGCAGCACATCGGATTTGGTCGCCGAACCGTGCACGGTTACCAGACCCGCGGCGGCGGCGGCCTCCAGCGCGATGGGGTCGGTATCGACGACCACGATGTCGGACACCTGCACCCCGTCACCGACCATCGCATCGATCGCGGTACGGCCCTTGGTGCCGTAGCCGACGACGACGGTGTGATTACGCACGGTGTGCCTCCATCGCTGAATCTTGAATGCCTGCCGCGACCGTTCGGTCAGCACGCCGAGGGTGGTGCCGACCAACACGATGAGGAACAGGACGCGCAGTGGGGTGATGACGATGATGTTCACCAGCCGTGCCGACGGGGTCACCGGGGCGATGTCGCCGTAACCGGTGGTCGACAGTGAAACCGTCGCGTAGTACATCGCGTCCAGGAACGACAGCTCGTCGCCGGTGTTGTCGCGGTAGCCGTGGCGGCCGACATAGACGACGGTCGCGGCGGTGAACAGCAGTGCGATCGCGAACAGCACGCGGCGCGTGAGCGAAACCCACGGGCTCGACTGCGCCGCCGGAATCCGCAACAGACCGACCAGGGCGTAGTCGGGACTACTACTCAACCCCACCGGGTTGCGCGTGTCACCGAACATGCTGCTCCTGTGTTTTCGGCGGCTGGCGCCGCGGGTTTTCGGCCTGGCCGCTGCGCCGCCGGGTGACCGGCCTTGTCTACTTCGGCGATCGCAACACTATCGGCTCATCGGTTCTCGTGTGGATCGGTGTCGATGTTTTCCGGTGCGGCGTCGCGGATGAGGCGCTCGAGTTCGGCGGGGCCTGCCAGCTGGGTGGGGGCGATGGTGCGGCCGGAGCGGATGTAATGGAATGCGGCGCTGACGCGTTGGAGCATTCTGGCCTCGGTCTCGCCGGTGCGGGTGGCCATCAGGCGGGCCCAGGCGAGGCGGTACACGGCGAGCTGCATGGCGACGGCGGGTTCGTCGGCGGGGCCGGGTTCGGCGCCGGTCTTCCAGTCGACCACGATCCAGCGGCCGCCTGGTTCGGCGAAGACGGCGTCCATGCGGCCGCGAATCACGGTACCGGCGATGCTCGTTTCGAACGGCACTTCCACGTCGACGGGGTTGCGATGCGCCCAGGATGAGCGGCGGAAGGCGGCCTGCATGGCGGCGAGTTCCTGGTCGGCGCGGCCAAGTTCGCCCGCGCTGTCGGCGGCGCCGGGGAGTTCGTCGAGGCCGAGCAGCTGTTCGGTGCCGAACCAGGCCTGCACCCAGGCGTGAAATGCGGTGCCGCGCCGCGCCATCGGGTTCGGGGGGTACGGGAGTGGGCGGCGCAGGCGGGCGGCCAGGCGGGCGGGGTCGGCGCGGAGTTCGACGAGGGCGGTGGCGGGGAGTTGGCCGGGCAGTTCCACCTGTTGTTCGGCGAGTTCGGCGGCGGTGAATTCGGCCAGGAGCGCGTCGACGTCGTTGACCCAGCCTTCTGGGTCGTCCTCGAGGGTCGAGTCGTCCGCGGGCAACCCCTCCGAGGCAGGACCGGAATCCGTTGCGCCACTTCGCAATGTATCGAGCGCCTCCCGCACCAAGGCGGCGCCCTGTTCGATGGGGTCGCGGCGGTTGCCGAGTGGGTCGCGTGGCCATGCGGCGGTCGGCGGGTTGTCGGCGAAGGGGTTCACCGCGTCCGGTGGCGGCTTGTCGTCCCAGCGGGCGATGGTGGCGACACCATATGCCGCGTTGTCCGGGTTCTCGTTCGCTTCCTTGAGTTCGAGCAGAAAGTCCGACGGGCCCTTCTGCGAGGTCCCGGTCTCGGGCCAGTAATAGGCCGAAACCAGCAGCACCCGTTCGGTTCTGGTGAGGGCGACATAGAACAGGCGACGTTCTTCGTCGAGTCGGCGGCTCTTGAGCGCGTCCTTGTGGTCGGCGATCGCGTGTTCGAGTTCGGAGCGGTCGCCCGCGGCGCTCAGGTCGAGCACGGGCACGCCCTCGGACGCGTCCGGTTGGGCGCGGTCGCCGCGCAGGGTGGTGGGGAGTTCGGTGAGCGCGCCGAGCCAGGTGCTCAGCGCGGTCGTCGAGGGGAACACCGTGGCACTCACGTGGGGCACGGCGACGACTTCCCATTCGAGGCCCTTGGCGGCATGCACGGTGAGCACCTGCACGCGATCACGCGCGACCTCCACTTCACCTGGCTCCAAACCGTTTTCGACCGATTCGGCCGCGGTGAAGAAGGCGAGCAGGCCGCTCAGCGACGCCCGGGAATCGGCCGCGTAGCCGGCGACCACCTCGGCGAAGGCATCGAGGTGCTCGCGGCCCGCGCCACCACCGGCGATCGCGCGTCTGGCCTGGGTCTCGACGCCGACGCCGATGGTGCGTTCGACATCGGCGACGAGCTCCACCAGCGGCTGCCCGCTGCGTTCGCGCAGTGCGGCCAGCTCCTCGCTCAGGGCGGCGATCCGCGCGAACCCGGCCGCCGAATACTGGTCCGCCGCCCCGGGATCGGCGATGGCATCGGCCAGACCCGCCTTTTCGGTCGGTTCGGGCGCCACCTCACGCAGCGCCGTCGCGAGTCCGGCGGCATCGGTGATGGCGTCGGTGGCACCCGAGCCGCTGCCGATGGACAACATCTGCGCACGGCGCGCCAGCGCGGCCAGATCCGTCACCCCGATCCGCCACCGGGCCCCGGTGAGAATCCGAACCGCCGCACTCCCGGTCCCCGGTTCGGCGATCAACCGCAGGGTGGCAACGATATCGGCGACCTCCGGCGTCGCCAGCAACCCACCGAGCCCGACGATCTCCACCGGCAACCCCTGCTCACGCAGCGCCTCGGCCAGCGGCGCCGCATCGGCGTTGCGCCGGATCAGCACCGCCGAGGTAGGTGGCGGCGCCGCGTTCTCCCGCGCTGTCGCCCACTCCCGCGCGATCCGCTCGGCGATCCAGTCCCGTTCCTGCGCGATGGTTTCGGTGACCGCGAACTCGACCACTCCCGCATCCGATCCCGGCTTTGCCCGCAACGCGTCCACCGTCGCCCCACCGGCCGCGCGCGCCACCATCCGCAACGGATCGGCCACCAGATTCGCCAACGCCAGTGCTTCGGGCGGATTCCGCCAACTGGTCAGCAGCGGCAGCACCGGCGCGGGAACTCCTGGCGCGGCGGGGAAATCGGTGGCGAACCTGGGCAGGTTGGCCGCCGAAGCACCGCGCCACCCGTAGATGGACTGCATCGGGTCGCCCACCGCCGTCACCGCCAGGGCCTGCGAGGATTCTCCTGTCGCACTCCCACCGGCACCGAGCACGTCACCGACACCGGGCGACCGGTCGGCCGCGCCTGGGTCGGCGCGGCCGCGTCCGTCGCCACGAAACTGCGCCGAATCCTGGTCGTCCACCGCGAACAGGGCATCGGCCTCGTGCGCTCGCGTCGGCGGTGCGTCACCCCGAATCCGAACCGGTTGCCTCGGTCGATCTTGTCGGACCGCGTCGGCATCGCCGAACAGCGCCGAGAGCAGGACGCGCTGGGCGTGCCCGGTGTCCTGGTATTCGTCGAGCAGGATCAGTTTGAATCGCGCGCGTTCGGCGGCGGCGACTTCGGGGTGGTCGACGGCGAGTTGCGCGGCCAACGACATCTGGGAGCCGAAATCCAGTGCGCCACGGCGGTTCAGTGCCTCGGCGAGCTGGCCGACCAGCGGGAGCAGTGCGACGCGCTCACGTTGGGCGGTCACCACGCCGACCAGCGCCTGGCTCGGCCCGCCGCGTTGACGGGGGCCCGCGGGCAGCGTGTAGACGAGTTTCTCCAGTTCCGCGTGCGCCTCGGCCAATTGCTCGGGCTCCACCAGATGTTCGGCGAGCTGGCCGGACAGGGCGAGCACGGCCTCGGTCACCGAGACCGGCGTGCGGTCGGTGTCGAGGTCGCCGTCCCATGACCGCACCACCTCGTGCGCGAGCTGCCACAGCTGGGTCTGGGTGAGCAGCGCCGCCGAGGGTTCCACCGGCAGCAACAGCCCGTGCGCGGTGAGCAGTCTGCCCGCGTACGAGTGGTAGGTGCTGATCTCCGGCTCGGCCCCGGCCACGATCGTGCGTAACGCGCCACTTGGGTCGATCTCGCGCAGCAGGGGCGCGCCCGCCAACCGGGCCAGTCGCGTCCGGATACGAGAGGTCAACTGCTGTGCGGCTTTTCGGGTGAAGGTGAGCCCGAGTACTTCGTCCGGGGCGACCAGCTGGTTGGCCACCATCCACACCACGCGCGCGGCCATCGTCTCGGTTTTACCGGCGCCCGCGCCCGCGACGACCAAGGTGGGTCCGGGTGGGGCGGCGATGACCGCCGACTGCTCATCGGTGGGGGGTGGCAGGCCGAGCGCGTCGGCCAACCGCTGCGGGGTGACGCGCACGCCACTCACTCGTCGGTCACCTGCCGTCCGGTGTCCTGCACCGGGCAGCTGCCCGCGACCGGGCAATGCCTGCACCCGTCGTTGCGCACTGCCAGATAGCCGGGTCCGCGCGTCGCGTCGGCCGCATCGTGAATGGTGGTGCGCCACTGCTCGAGTCCGTCATTGTCGAGCGGGCTCTGCGTTCGTTCCGCGGCACCGGTTTTCGTGCTCGGCTTGGCGACATACACCAATCGCGCACCACCGGGGTCGACCGCGGGCGTCGGCTCCTCCGATTCCTCCTCGAGCGCACCGTGCGCGGCCGCCACCTGATAGGTGGCCAGCTGCGCGTGGTCGGCGACGGCTTTCGCGCTGACCGGCGTCTTGCCCGTCTTCACATCGACGATGACGAAGCGCCCCTGCGCATCCCGCTCCAGCCGGTCGATCCGGCCCCGAATCCGCACGGCGCGTGCACTTTCCGTACGCGCGGGCAGCACACAGTCCACCGGAACCTCCACCCCGGCCTGGGTGAGCTCACCGCGCGTGGTGCGTACCCAGGAGAGGAAGGTCTCCAGCATCGTCTCGGTGCGGCGCAGTTCCTGGCGCGAATGCCAGCCGTCGGCCGGGTCGACCGTTTTCCATGCCTGGTCAAGCGCCGCCCGCACCTGCGCTTCCGGCACGTCGCCCGCCAGCGCCTGCACGAGCGTGTGCACGAGATTGCCCTTCACCGCGTGCGGGTTGTCGCCGTCGGTGCCGCCGTGTCGTTCCAGTGCCCACCGCAGCGGACAGGTGCGCAACAATTCGACCGTCGACGGTGACAGCCCGATCGGCGAATCGTCGTCGTCCCAGAGTTCGCGCTGCGAGCTGAGTTCGGCGGTGCCGTACCAGTCGCCGGGGTCGGTGCCGGGCACGCCCGCGTCGGCGAGCCGCGCCAGCTGACGTGCGGCCCGGTCGCGACGCTCGGAGTCGGCCCCTGGATCGCACACCACCCCGCGCAGCTCGGCGACCAACGCGTGCATCACCAGCGCGCGCCCTGGATCGGCGACCGGCAGCGCACCCGGTTCGCCGCTGTCGTCATCGCCGACGAGTTCGGTGAGAAACCGCGACGGCACCAGATCCTGGTCTCCCGCCGCGGATTCGACAGCGGTGACCAGCAGCGACCGCCGCGCTCGACTACACGCCACGAGCAGCAGCCTGCGTTCCTCGGCCAGGATCGGCGCGGCCCGGCTCACCGTCGCACTCGGATCGACCCCGGCGACGAGGTCGACGAGATCCTCGGTGTGCAACAGCGTGCCTCGGGAACGTGGATTCGGCCAGATCCCTTCCTGCACAGCCGCTACCGCCACCACGTCCCATTCCCGGCCAGCGGCAGCGTGCGCACTGAGCAGTGTCACCGCGTCGCCCTCGGCGGTGAGCGGCCTACCCTGCTGCGGAAGTTGCTGGTGCAGCAGGTATTCGACGAACCCGTCGATGCTCGCTTTGGGCAGCCGGTCGACGTAACCCGCAGCGGCATCGAACAATTCGACGGCCGCGTCGAGGTCGCGGTCGGCCTGCATCCCCGAGGCGCCACCGCGCCGCGACTGCCGGAACCAGCGTCGCTCCAGCCGCGAACTCGTCCACAACGTCCACAGCACGTCTTCGAGACCTTGGCCTCTGGCCTGGGTCTGCTTCGCCTTCGCCACCGCACCCAGCACCCGACGCAGCGGCGCCGCTTCGACTTCGGTGAGTCCGTCGAGCAGTCGCTCTTCGCCCACCCCGACGATCAGGTCACGCAGCACCTCGGCGGAGGACTGGTCGATCAGCGGCACCACCGGTTCGACTCGCGCGGGTTCGGACCGCACCGGTTCGACGACTGTTCTCGCGGCAGGCGGATTCTCGGCATCGAGGAGGTCGATGTCATCGGGCAGGCGCTCGGCGATGTCCCAAGCCGGTTCGGGTTCGGGTCGCAGCGGATCCTCCGGGTCCGGCGGCGGCAACCATTCATCGCTCGGATCCGGTTCGGGCTCAGGCATTTCCGGTGGTGGCGCGCCCTCGTCCCAGAGCAGGAACTGATCGGCACCATCGGCGAGAGGTTCGGCCAGCGCGCCTGTTCGCTCCAGCTCGAGCACGCTGCGCCGCACGCCACGACGCAACCGGCGCAAGGCGATCTGATCGGCCCCACCGAGCGGTCCGGACAGCAGATCCATCGCGTCATCCGGGGAGAACATCGCGTCGATCGCCCGCCGCGAACCCGGCCGCGAGGAATCCCCCGCCAACAACACCCGCAGCGCCAGCACCATCCACGCCGCCCCACGCCGACGCGCCAACGGCTCGGCCACCGCGGGCCTGCGCACCGGTACCCCGGCGGCCAGCAACGCCCGCCGCAACGGCGCCAGCGACAACGGCACCGACCGCACGATCACCGCCATCGCCGACCACGGGATTCCATCGGTGAGGTGCGCGCGCCGAAGATGATCGGCGATCAGCGCCGCCTCTTTCGCCGGAGTCGACAACACCCGTACTCGCACACTCGACTCGTCGACGGGCAGGTCCTCCGGCGGCACCCACTCGTCATCGGGCGGCGGTTCGTCATCGGGCGGCAACGGCTCCCGCGCTGTCCATTTCTCTGATTCGTCGCCGACCGCGGGCTGCTCCGACGGTTCGGGAGGTTCGTTCTCCTGCCCTGGCAGGACCCGGTGTCGCGCGCTGCCCGGCAGCCTCGCCGCGATGCGGGCGGTCGCCAATCGGATCGGCGCACCACTGCGATGGTTGTGGCGCAGGATGATTCGACGCTGGGGGACGGTGTCGAGGTCGGTGAGGAAGTGCGAATCCGCGCCGCGGAAGGTGAACACCGCCTGATCCGGGTCACCGGTGACGACGGCGCTCGCGCTGCCGCTGCCGATCGCGCGCACGAGCGTCGCGGCTTGCGGATCGAGGTGCTGCGCGTCGTCGACGAGCAGGTAGCGGATCCGATCCCGTTCGGCGGCAAGCAGATTCCGATCACCTGCCAGGGCATCGAGGGCCGCACCGACCAGTTCCGCGGCATCGAGTGCGGGCGCGGTGGCCTCCGGCGCGGCGACACCGACCGACCAGCGCAGCATCGACGCCTGTTCATAGCGCTGGAAGAACCGCCCGGCCGCCACCCACGCATCGTTGTCGTGTGCCCGCCCGAGCGCCATCAAGTCCTCCGGCCCGAGTCCGCGCTCGGTAGCGCGCAGCATCAGGTCACGCAGCTGCTCGGCGAACCCGCCCAGCGCCAGCGCTGGCTGCAACCGCGGCGGCCACAGTCCACCGGCCCCCTCTTCGATATCGGCGAGGTCGCCGCGCAGCATCTCGCGCAGCACCGCGTCCTGTTCCGCGCCGGTGAGCAACCGTGGCGGCGGGTTGCCGTGCAGGTCGGCATGCCGGCGCAGCACCGAGAAGGCATAGGAGTGCAGCGTGCGCACCATCGGTTCCCGGCTCGCGCCCGGGATACCGCCCGCGGCCGGGCCCAGCTGATGCGTGATCGCGTCGCGCAAGGCGGCCGCCGCGTGCTTGGTGTGGGTGAGGACCAGCACCGACTCCGGGTCGGCGCCATCGACGATCCGCGCTGTCACCAGGTCGACGAGCAGCGCGGTCTTGCCCGTGCCCGGCCCGCCGAGCACCTGCCACGGCCGCCACCCAGGACGCGGCGGCGCGGGCTTGGCTTGCTCGGCGAACAGCGCGGAGACGGACGCACCCCAGGCCCGCGGCCGGGGCGCCCGCGTTGTCCGGCGCACGAGTCGCACCGAGCTATCCGATCGCACCACATCGGCTATTGCAACAGACCAGTCCGACACACCGGCGCACCCCCACCGGCGGGACACGCTGCGAGACCGTGCCCGACCGGCCAGAATGGCAGTCGTGTCGTCGCTTCATGTGTACCGTTTCGGCCCCGCCGACGGTCCCCTCGTCCTCGCCCTGCACGGTCTCACCGGCCACGGCAACCGGTGGGAAACCCTCGCCACCGAATACCTGCCCCAGGCCCGGATCATCGCCCCCGACCTGCGCGGACACGGCCGCTCCACTTCGCTGCCGCCGTGGGATCTCGAAACGATCGTCGCCGACCTCGCGCAGCTGTTGCGCGCCGAGACCGACGGCCCGGTCGTCGTGGTCGGCCACTCCTTCGGCGGCGCCGCAGGCATCCACCTGGCCCGGCAACATCCCGACCTGGTGCGCGCGCTCGTCCTGCTCGATCCCGCCATCGGCATCGACGCGAAACTGATCGAACAGGTCGCCCTCGCCAACCTCGCCTCCCCCGATTACACCGACCTGGCCGAAGCCCGCTCCGACAAACAGGTCAGCGCGTGGGGACCCGACGAGATGGATTCCGAGGTGCTGGAACGGGAGCTGGCCGAACACCTCGTGCCCACCGAGGGCGGCCGGGTCGGCTGGCGCATCTTCCAGCCCGCGATCACCTCGTACTGGGGTCAGCTGGCACGACCGTTCGTGCTGCCGCCCGCCGACCTGCCGACCGTGCTGGTGCGCGCAGCCAAGGTGCAGCCCCCGTACGTCACCGACGAATTCCTGGCCGCCCTCACCGCTCACCTCGACAACTTCACCGCCGAGGTCTGGGACTGCGATCACATGGTCGCGCAAGCCCGGCCCGCCGAGACGGCCGCGCTGATCGCCGAGGTCCTGTAGCCCGATGGCCGTCACGACGGAGGAACAGGTGGAGAAGGTCCGCGAACTCGTTGCCGCGATCCCGCCGGGCCGTGTCTCGACCTACGGTGACGTCGCCGCCGCGGCCGGGCTGTCGTCGGCCCGCACGGTCGGCTGGATCATGCGCACCGATTCCGCCGACCTCCCCTGGCACCGCGTCATCGGCGCGTCCGGCCGCCCCGCCGCCCACCTGGCCGCGCGTCAACTCCGCCTCCTCGGCGAAGAAGGCGTCCCGATCGTCGACGGCCGAGTCGATCTTCGGTCGGCAAGACTCTGACCTCACGTCGGGCAGTCAACCGCGCTCACCCGCTCGAGCGTCCGAGCGTCGACAAAGCGGCCCACTAGCATGGCGTTCGTGCCGATTATGCGATCCAGGATCAGCCGATGACCGCCGCCGATGCCATTGTGCTCGCGGGTGGGCGCGCCAGTCGGATGGGCGGGGTCGACAAACCGGCGATCGTGATCGGTGGGCGGTCGATGCTCGACGCGGCGCTGGATTCGGTGCGTGACTGCGCCGAGGTCGTCGTGGTCGGGCCGCATCGCCCCGACCTCGATTCCCGGTTCCGGCAGGTTCGTGAGGTGCCGCCGGGTTCCGGGCCGGTCGCGGCGATCGGCACCGGCCTGACCGCACTCGGCTCCGCCGCGCCCCTGATCGTCGTGCTCGCTGCCGACATGCCGTTTCTCACCGAGGCGACTGTCCACGAATTACTGCGCGGCGCCACCGAATCCACTGCCGACGCCGTCTTCGCGACCGATGCTTCCGGCCGTCCGCAGTATCTCGTCGGGGTATGGCGGCGCAGTGCGCTGGTGGCGGCGCTGGCCGGACTGGATTCGCTGGTGAACCAGCCGATGAAGGCCATCGTGCCCGCCGAGACCGTCCTGGTCGAGTTACCGGATATCGCCGACTGCGATACGGAGGAGGAAGTCCGCCGCGCCCGCGAAACCTTGGCCGCAGGCCGTGCGTCGACCCGCCTCGACCTCACCGAGGCGCGCGAACGCATCGGCACCGGCCTGACGCCCCTGGTCGCCTACGAGGCCGCGCTGAGCGAAGTCCCCGGGGCCGCACTGGCCGCTCCGATCACCGCAGCGGGCCCACTTCCCCGCTTCGACGTCTCCGCCATGGACGGTTACGCCGTCTGCGGCGACGGTCCATGGCAGTTGCGCCGCGACGTCGGATTCGCCGGCGGCGCAAGGCCCGAAGGGCTCCAACCAGGCGAAGCGGTGCGTATCGCCACCGGCGCCCACGTCCCTGACGGCACCACCTCGGTCCTGCGTGACGAATTCGCCACCGTCACCGACGACGAACTCACCCGCCTGCCCGACACTCCCCTGCGCAGTGACGTCCGAAAGAGCGGTGAGGACAGGAACATCGGCGATCTCGTTGCCCCGGCAGGCACCCGAGTCACTGCCGCCCTCCGCTCGGCCGCGGCCTCGGTCGAAGTCACCACCGGCGTGGTTCGCGGACCGGTGCGCGCGCGAATTGTCATGACCGGCGACGAAATTCGCAGTACCGGCCCGCTTCAGACCGGCCAGACGCGCGACTCGATCGGCCCTGTCCTGCCAGATCTCCTCGCGGGCTGCGGCGTTCGCGTCGTCGACCGGGTCCATCTGCGCGACACCGCCCACAGCTTCGACGACATGCTCACCGACACCGCCGATTTCGATCTTCTCGTCGTAGTCGGCGCCACCGGCGGCGGCGCGGCCGACCAACTCCGCACCGCCCTGGCCCGAGCCGAGGCTCGCCTCCTGGTCCCCCGACTCGCCCTGCGCCCAGGCGGTTCCACCATCGTCGCCGAACTCCCCACCGGCCCCACGGTTCTCGGGCTCCCCGGCAACCCCTTCGCCGCCATCGCCGTCCTGCTGACCCTCACCCCCACCATCGTCGCCGCTCGCACTGCCGCCCCCCTGCCTCGAAAGATCCTCGGCCCCCTCCACAACGCCGCCGAGATCACCGCCCCCGTCCACCGCGTCACCCCTGCCCGCCACGCCCCGACCGGCGGCTGGTTCGGCGACCCCACCGTCCGCACCGCCCACCTCGCCGGCCTGATAGACCGCGACGGCCTGGTAATCGTCCCCCCGAATGCCACCGACGGATCAACCGTCGAGTTCCTTCCCCTTCCCTCGTAGTTGAACTGAAAATTGGTCGCCGTTCGGTGCCGGTCGTGAAACTGATCGAATTGCTGTCCACGACGCCAAAAGAATGGCCCAGCCTGTCTGACACGCCGCATTTACCCAGGTCAGAAACCTATTTTCGGCGCAGGTCTATCGCCGGACAGTAATGGTGCTTATTGTTGGTCGAGTCAGGCGTGGGACGCCCCGCACGCGAGGTGGATTGCGTCGGACAGTGCGTTGAAGGCTTAATCCTTTATCCCTCGGAAAGGACCGTGTGGAGATGGCTGAAAAGTCTAGGAAAGCGCCGAAGAAAATGCCCAAGCAGATGCCGCGCCAGCAGCAGGAGCAGCGGCAGGAGCAGGGGCAGCAGGACTCGCAAGGGACCACGCGAGCAGGCCAGGACGATCGGCGGGATCAGCAGCGCCGCCCCGGCCATCACTGAATTACGTGTGTCGACGAGCCGCCGGTATCGCTACCGGCGGCTCGTCCACGTCATGCCCCGATGCTCAGTAGCGCGTCTGCCGCGGATCCGGCCCGCCCACGCCGAGCCGTCGACGGATCGGGAACGGGCACCGCGTCGAGCAGGCGGCGGGTGTACTCCTGAGCCGGTGCGGCGAATACCGCGCGCACCTCGCCGGTTTCGACGATCCGGCCCTGCCGCAGCACCAGTACCCGGTCGGCGACCTGGTGCACCACGGCCAGATCGTGACTGATGAACAGGCTGGCGAAGCCGTATTCGGCGCGCAGGTCGGCGAACAGGTCGAGCACCTGCGCCTGCACCGACACATCGAGCGCACTGGTGGGCTCATCGGCCACCAGCAGCCGCGGCGCCAAGGCCAGCGCGCGAGCCAACGCCACCCGCTGACGCTGCCCGCCGGACAACTCCCCCGGCCTGCGCTGCGCGTAATCCCGTGGCAGCCGCACCGATTCGAGCAGGTCGCCGACCTTGGCCCGCAACAGCGCGCCCGTCGCCGCCCGATGCACCTGCAACGGTTCGGCGATCGCGTCGGCGATACTGCGCCGGGGATCGAGCGAGGCACTCACATCCTGATGCACCAGCGCGACGTGCTTGCGGAGTCCGCGCAGCTCACGCCGTGACAAGCCGGCCAGCGAAACACCCTGCAGCTCAACTCGTCCCGAGGTTGCCGGTACGAGTCCGAGCGCGGTACGCCCCAGGGTGCTCTTGCCGGACCCGGATTCACCGACGACCCCGAGGACTTCGCGGGGACCGAGGGTGAGCGAAACATCCTGCAGCGCAGGGAAAGACGCGCTGCCGTGCCGTCCTGGATATACCACCGAAAGATCGTCGATCCGCAGCACATCACGGTAGTCGGATTCACCTCGCCCACCGCCCTTTTCGACGACGACGACAGCCTCACGCTCGACTGCGACAGGTTCTGGATCTCCACCTCGCGCGGACACCGCGGGCAACCGTGGCACTGCTGTCAGCAGCGTGCGGGTGTACTCCTCCCCGGGTTGGGCGAACAGCCCGAACACAGTTTGCTCCTCGACCACCCGCCCTTCGCGCATCACCACGACCCGATCAGCGATTTCCGCGACCACCCCGAGGTTGTGGGTGATGAACAGGATCGCCGTGCCACGCTGACGTTGCAGGGAGCGCAGCAGGTCGAGGATCTCGGCCTGGACGGTGACATCGAGTGCGGTGGTCGGCTCGTCGGCGATGAGCAGTTCTGGCTCGCCGGACAGGGCGAGTGCGATGACCACCCGCTGCTTCTGCCCGCCGGAGAGCTGATGCGGATACCAGTCGAGCCGCTTCTCCGGTTCCGGGATATCGACGGCGGCAAGCAGTTCGAGCGCCTTGGCACGTGCCACCGACTTGTCGGTCACCCCGTGCGCACGCAGGGCCTGCGCGAGCTGGGTGCCGATCTTCTGCACCGGGTTCAGTGCGGTCTGCGGCTCCTGAAAGACCATCGCGGCCTTGGTTCCGCGCAGGTCGCGCAACACGGATTCAGCGGCACCGACGACCTGCGTTCCCGCGAGCCGGATCGACCCGCCCGCCCGCGCGGTTCCCGGCAGCAGCCCGAGCACCGATCGCGCGGTGAGCGACTTTCCCGAGCCGGATTCACCGACCAGGGCAACGACTTCACCCCGGTGCACCCGTAGGCTCACCCGGTCGACGACCGTCTTGTCCCCGAATCCGACTGTCAACTCGTCGATGTCGAGCACCGGGTCGGTCCGGTCAGGTTGTGCGCTCACGCCAATCTCCTTGCCCGGCCCAATGCCTGGGCGATCAACAGGAATCCCAGGGTCAACGCCGCCACCACGACCAACGGTCCGATCGCGATCCACGGATTCGCGTCGAGGTTGGCGATCGAGGCGGCGATCAGACCACCCAGCGACGGCTGCGGCGGCAGCACGCCGATGCCGATGAAACTCATCGCGCCTTCGATGAACACCGCTACCGACAGCGACAGCGCGAACTGCACGCCGAGTGGTTCGATCACATGCGGCAGCACGTGCTTTCGCAACGTCCACCAGGTGTCGGCGCCGATCACCTCCGAGGCTTCGACGAACGGTTGCTCGCGCACGGCCAGCACCGCCGTGCGGATCTGACGACCGAAGATCGGGATCTCGGCGGCGATGATCACGATGACCACGGCGTGCCAGCCGGGCCCGGTGATCGCGGCGAGCGCGATCCCCAGGATCAGCGTGGGAAAGGCCAGGATCAGGTCGAAAACCCGCTGGGCGGTGACGTCCGCGAGCGGGTGTACCGTGGCCGCCAGCCCGATCAGCGCACCGATCACCGCGCCGATCGGCACCGCGAGCAGGGCGATCAGCAGGTCGATCCGGATTCCCGCGAGGACCCGGGCGGCCACGTCCCGGTTGAGGTGGTCGGTGCCGAGCCAGTGTTGCGCGCTCGGCCCGAGCAGGTTGGCGCCGGGGATCTGGGTGAGCGGATCGTAGGAGCTGAGGACTCCGGCGAACACTCCGGCCAGCGCCACCACGACGACCAGCAGCACCCCGACCAGGCCTTGCCCACGACGCAGCGCATGCAGCGGGCCATCAGTTCGCGGTGAATCATCCACCGCGACAGTGGGGTTCCCGATCGTCATGCCCGTCCTCCGATGCGGATCCGCGGGTCGAGCCAGGCGTGGGCGACATCGGTGATCAGCTGGATCACCACGAACACCGCCACCGACAGCAGCAAGAGCACCTGCACGAGCGGATAGTCACGCCGGCTGATCCCCTGCTCGATGAGCTGCCCGATCCCCGGCCACACGAAGGCCGCCTCCACCAGCACCGCGCCGCCGAGCAGCTGCCCGGTCTGGATGCCGAGCACGGTGAGCATGGTCGGCAGTGCGTTGCGCAGCGCGCCACGGGTGACGATCTCGCGATGTCCGACACCGAGCGAACGCGCTGTCAGCACATACTGTTTCGCGAGCTCTGTGCGCAGCGCTTCGGTGAGGAAACGGGTGAGTGCCGCCGACACCGGAAGTGCGAGGCAGATCGCGGGCAGCAGCAGATACTGCACCGCGATATCGGGCCTGGCGATGAATCCGTCCGGCGGCACCCCGCCCGCGGGCAGCACCGGAATCACGACGGCGAACACGAGCACGAGCAGCGGGCCGACGACGAAGGTCGGCAGCGCGACCGCGATCGTATTGGCCGCGGCGACAACGGTGTTCAGCCAGCGGCTCGGCCACAGCACCGACGCCACCGACACGATCAGACTCACCAGCACGGCCAGCAGCAGTGCGCTCACCGTGAGGACCAAGGTGTTGGTGAGTCCACGGCCGACCAGATCGGTGATCTCACCGCCGATGATGTAGGAGCGACCGAGGTCGAGCGTGAACAGATCGCTCAGCCACTGCACATACTGCACCGGGATCGATCGGTCGAGGCCGAGCTGGTGGCGGATCACCTCGATGGCCTGCGGTGTCGCGTCGTTGCCCGCCAGGATGGTGGCCGGGTCACCAGGGACGAGCCGCAGCAACAAGAAGATCAGCACCGAGGCACCGAACAGCACCAGCAGCGCCGACGGGAGGCGGTGCAGTAGATAGCGCGTCATGACAGGAAGGTGTCGGTGAGGACCGGTTCGCGCCGCTTCGTCCAGGCGAAACCGTGCACCTTGTTGACGGTGGAGTACTGCTGGAAACGCACGCCGATCTCGATCAGGAACAGCCCTTCGAGCAGCTGGTCGGTGACGGCCTGATAGGCGCGCACCGCCTCGGGCCCGGTGCCCTGCGGCAGCTGCCATGCGGTGTCGGCGGCCGCGGTGTAGGCGGGCGATTCGTAGCGCGAGGCATTGCGGCGGGCATTGAACGGGTAGGCGCTCACCGTGAGTGTCGACGGGACGAACTGCGCCCACGAATGGTCGGTGACCCACAGGCCACGGAACTGCTGGCCGGTGAGTTGCTTGACGAAGGTGGCGGCGTCGACCGGGTCGAGTTCGACCTCGATGCCCACGTCGGCGAGGTTGGCCTGCACGATCTGGGCGACCTCGCCGTAGCCGGGGGCGAAGGTCAGTGGCAGTTTCGGCGGCTTGGCGGCCTGGCCGAGCAGCTGCTTCGCCTTGTCTATGTCACGTTTGTACCTGGTATTGCGGGACTCGTCGAAGGCGGGCGAGCTCTTGGGCCACGGCACGTTCAGTGGATAACCCGCGCCGCGGAACACCTCGTCGATGATGCGTTCGCGGTCGAGGGAGTAGGCGATCGCCTGGCGGACCCGCAGGTCGGCCAGCGCCGGTTCGGTCACGTTGACGCCGACATAGGATTGCAGCTCGGCGCCCTCCAGATTGTGCACCGTGAATCCGCCACTCTTGCCGAGGTTTTCGGCATCGCGGAAGCCGAGTTCGCGGGCCGCGGCGATCTGACCGGACTTCAGCGCGTTCAGCAGCGCGTTCGGGTCGGGGATGATCGAGACCTCGACCCGGTCGAGGTAGGGGCGCTCGGGAACCCAGTAGTCCGGGTTCTTCTCGAAGATCAGCTGCGAATTCGGGATGCGCTGAACATATTTGAACGGCCCGGTGCCGATGTAGGTGTCGCCGGTGCCGAGCTTGTCGGCGGTGTCGCTGTCCAGGATCGGGACGGTGTCGAGCAGGTCGTAGATGTTGCTCAGCGGGTGGGCCAGGCGCAAGACGATCCGCGTCGGCGAGACGATGTCGAAGGCGGTCACGGCCGCTGCTGAACTACGTAGCTGCGCCGACCATTTGGCGTCGGCGTAGGTGCGCAGCGAGAACTCCACATCCTTGGCGGTGAAGGGGCGCCCGGAATGGAACTTCACGTCGTCGCGCAGGTCCAGGCTCAGCGATCGGCCGTCGGCGGCGAGCTGCCACGACTTCGCCAGTAATGGTTGTGGCTCCAGGCTGTCGTTAGGGTACCGGATCAGCGATTCGTAAACCAGGCCGATCACGACCGGGGTCGCCGCGGTGTTGGTGAGCAGGTTCGCGGGCACCAGATCCTCACGGATGCCGACCTTCAGGGTGCCGCCGCGCACCGGAGTCGCGCCGTCGCCGCCTGCCTTCTGTTCCGAGACCGCCGAGGTGCAGGCCGCCAGTGCGGCACCACCGAAGATAGCGGCGGCGGCGATACCGCTGGTGCGCAGGAAGTTTCGGCGGCCGAAGCCACTTGGCGTTGAGCTCATCGTGAAGATCCTCGTAGACGCATCGGCCCGCGCGGCGGGCCGAGGAGGGTGCACAGCGCACCACAGGGGAAGGGCAGGCAGTGACGCTAACAAGTTGCGCCGCACCGGTCACCGATTCGACGCACCGTGCACTTAACCCTGGTGACCAGCGGATATGTGGCCTTTACTGCGGGAATGCCTGTTCCACCCCATGCTCGCGGTTACGAATCCTTCGGCGGCTCGGCCGGTCGCACGTCGGCGCAGTCGACCCCCGATTGGACCTATCCGCCCACCGCGCCCGCCGGTGCGCCGAACATCGTTGTCGTGCTCGTCGACGACATGGGCTACAGCGATATCGGCCCGTTCGGCTCGGAGATCGAGACGCCCACCCTGGATCGTCTCGCGGCCACGGGCGTTCGCCTCTCGAACTACCACACGACGCCGCTGTGCTCGCCGTCGCGCGCGGCGCTGCTGACCGGGATCAATTCCCACCGTGCGGGTTTCGGCTTCGTCGCCAATGCCGATCCCGGCTATCCCGGCCTGCGCCTCGAACTGGCCGACGATGTGCTCACGCTCCCGGAGATCCTGCGCGGCAACGGATATGCCACCTATGCGGTGGGCAAATGGCATCTGGTGCGCGATGCCACGATGAACCCGTCGGCCCATCGGGACTCCTGGCCGACCAACCGTGGATTCGACCGCTACTACGGGTCTTTGGAGGGTTTGAACTCCTTCTACCACCCCAACCAGCTGGTATCGGACAGCTCGGTGGTGGATGTCGAGGAATATCCGGCGGGCTACTACCTCACCGACGATCTCACCGACAAGGCGCTGTCCTACATCAAGGACCTGCGCGCGCACGACGCGCAGAAGCCGTTCTTCCTGTACTTCGCCCACGTCGCGATGCACGGACCACTCCAGGCCAAGGCCGAGGACCAGGCCAAGTATCGCGGTCGCTACGCGCAGGGCTGGGACGAACTGCGCAGGCGGCGCTTCGCCGAGCAGCTGGCCGAGGGCTTGTTCCCGCCGGGTACCGAACAGAAGCCACGCAACACCGAGCCGGGTTACGAAGCGGCGGAATGGGATTCGCTGTCGGCTGACGAACAGCGGCGCTACGCGAAGTACATGGAGGTGTACGCGGGCATGGTCGACAGCATCGACCAGAGCCTGGGCCGTATCGTCGACCTGCTCGATGACCTCGGCGAACTCGACAACACCATCATCGTGTTCACCTCCGACAACGGCGGCACCGCCGAGGGCGGGCCGGAGGGCACCCGCTCCTACTTCGCCGAGTTCGCCCACGTCGACGATCCCGACTGGGTGGGCGATGTCCCGCACGACGAGGACCTGATCGGCACCGCGAAGCTGGGCGTGCACTACCCGCGTGGGTGGGGTCAGGCATCCAATACACCGTTCCGGTTCTACAAGGGGCAGACCTTCGCGGGCGGTGTGCGGGTGCCGCTGGTGGTGTCATGGCCGAAGGGGTTGCCGCGCGCCGACACCGATTCCGGCATCCGCCACGAGTACGCCTATGTCACCGATCTCGCGCCGACCCTGCTCGAGTTGGCGGGGTTGGATCGCCCGACGGTGCGTAACGGTTTGCCCGCCAAGGACTTCGACGGCGTCTCCGCGGCCGAGCTGCTGCGCGACCGGACAGCGCCGACGCGGCACACCGAGCAGTACTCCGAGATGACCGGCCACCGTGGCTTCTACCGTGACGGCTGGAAGCTGCTGTCACTGCACGATTCCGATGCCGACATCGACGCACCGAACTGGCAGCTGTTCGACGTGCGCGCCGATCCCACCGAACTACACGACCTTTCGGCGCAATACCCTGACAAGGCTGCCGAACTCGCTGCCGCCTGGGACGAATCAGCCTGGGCCAACACTGTTTTCCCGCTGCTGACCCGCGCCGACCTGTTTCGCCGTCGCCCGGAAGAGGCCCGTTTCGCCGCTCCGGTCCGACTCCTGCCCGGCACGCCCACCCTGGAGCGCTACCGCTCCCAACGCCTCATCGCCTTCCGCGACTTCACCATCACCGCCGACCTGACCGCCGCCGCGTCACCGGCGGACCGGCCGGAGACCGGCTATCAACTCGGCGACGAGGGGGTGTTGGTCGCTCACGGCGATCCGCTCGGCGGATATCTGCTCTATATCGAGGACGGCGAGGTGGTGCTCGGTGTGAACAGTTACGGGCGCTACGCGTCGACGGGAGCGCCGCTGCCGGTCGGGGCGCGGGAGATCACCGTGCGCGCCACGGTCCGACCACGTCTGCGCTGGGACTTCGTGATCGAGGTGGACGGCACCCCACTCACCGAGCTCACCGACCAGGTGCAGCTCGTCGGCATGGCGCCGTGGACCGGGATCTCGGTGGGTGTCGACGCGCGCGGTCCGGTCTCGTGGGAACTGCGCGAGCGCCGGGGACCGTTCCGCTATACCGGCGTGCTGCGGGCTATCACTTATACGCCCGGACCGATCCAGGTGCCACAGCGCACGATCGACGCGGTGGAACGGGAGGCCGAGTACGCCGCGGAGTGACGGACCGAGCTGCCCCGGAGACCGAGCTCCTACCAGGTCGGATACCGTTTACCAGCCAGAATTGCCACGCAGTGAGGACCGCGGATGGACGACAGTTCCCTGACCTGGGACGACGGTGCGCTCGTCACCATCGACCAGCGCGGACTGCCGCACGAGGTGCGGGAACTGCGTCTGCGTACCGTCGACGAGATCATCGACGCGATCACCACCCTCGCCATCCGCGGGGCCCCGGCGATCGGTATCGCTGGCGCTTTCGGTGTGGTGATCGCGACCCGGGCACACACTCGCCACGACCCGACACGCGCGCCGGACGGTGTGCTCGACGAGTCGGCCGAGGGCGTTGTCGACGAAGCAGTCATTCGGACCGGTGGCGTGGTCGATGTGGCCGCGGTGCAGGCCGAGGCCGATCGAATCGCCGCGGCTCGGCCGACGGCGGTCAATCTGGCGTGGGCGGTCGACCGGGTGCGTGGCCGGATCGCCGACGGTGCCGACGCGGTGCTGGCCGAGACCCTCGACATGCTCGCCGAGGACGGGCGAGTCAACCTGGCCGCCGCCACCCACGCCGCTGACCTGGTGCAACATCTCTGTGGCGCGCAGCCGCTACGACTGCTCACCCACTGCAACACCGGCCGCCTTGCCACCAGTGCGGTGGGCACCGCGATCGGCGCGATGCGGGTGCTGCACGAGCGCGGCGCCGTCGCGGACGTGATCGTCGACGAGACCCGCCCACTGCTACAGGGCGCCCGACTCACCGCATGGGAGCTGGCCGAGGCGGGCATCCCGCACCGGCTGACCATCGACTCCGCCGCCGCCTGGGCGATGGCGACCGGTCAGGTGGACGCGGTACTGGTCGGCGCGGACCGGATCACCGCCAACGGCGACGTCGCCAACAAGATCGGCACCTTCTCCCTCGCGCTGGCCGCCCGCCACCACGGCATCCCGTTCATCGTGGTCGCCCCGGAATCCACCCGCGACACCGCGATGGCGACCGGCGCGCAGATCGTGGTGGAACAGCGGACCGCTGCCGAGGTCACCGGATTCGGCGGGGTCGCGACCGCACCGGCGAACACCGCGGTGTTCAACCCGGCCTTCGACGTGACACCGACCGACCTCGTCACCGCCGTGGTCACGGAAAACGGTGTGGTCTACCGCAATTCGGATTCCTTCGACACCCATGGCCGAACAGTTCCGCCCACTGTGCGAGTGCACGGGTACGGCGCGCGGGCTTTCGCCGAACAAGGTCGGGCGATCGCCGCGACCGCACGCCAGCTCTATGACCGGGGGTGGATGCCTGGCACGGCGGGCAATATCTCGGTGCGGATCGAGCAAACCGAACCCGGCCGTGGCGACGACGCGCTGATCACCGCCAGCGGATTGTCCAAAGGTGAACTGAGCGCCGACGATACGGTGCTCGTCGCGATCGCCGACACCACGCCGCGTCCGGGCCAGACCCGGAAACCGTCCGCGGAGACCAGCATTCACACCGCCGTCTACCGCACCCGCCCGGCCGGTGCGGTCGTGCACGTGCACTCCCCGTTCGCCACCGCGCTGGCAACCACTTCCGCGCGACCCGGTGACGCGGTGATCCCTCTGCGGATCAGCGGTTTCGAACTGCTCAAGGGTTTCGGTCTGGCCGATCCGTCGACGGTCGTGATCCCGGTGTTCCCGAACTGGCAGCAGGTCGCGCGGATCGGCGCCGACATCGAAACCCATCTGCGCGAAAACCCCGATGCCCCACCGATTCTGTTCATCACCGGACACGGGATCACCACCTGGGGTGACACTCTTGCTCAGGCGCGTGACCGCGCCGAATGCCTGGAAGCCCTGTGCGAGTTGATCGCCCGCACCGGGCGCACCGACGCCATGCCCCTCGAGATCGGACCGACATGACCCTGCTGCAAGTGATGGCCGCTGACAACGCCGCCGACGTCCGGGTGCGCACCAGCGACCCCGCCGAGATCGGCACCGAGCTGGCCCGGCACGGTATCGCCTACTCGCACTGGGACGTTCTCGCCGACGCCGCGGTCACCGCCTCCGATGCCCTGCTCGCCCACTACGGCCCGCAGATCGCCGAACTCAACGCCTCGGGCCGCTACCAGCACATCGATGTCGCCCGCATCCACCCCGACGCCGACAACCCGGAGTGGCCTGCCGTCGCCGCCGGTGCACGCGCGAAGTTCCTCGACGAGCACCGCCACGCCGAGGACGAGGTGCGTTTCTTCGCCGCCGGCCGCGGCTGCTTCTACCTGCACGTGGGCGACGCCGTGCTCGCGACGGTCTGCGAAGCGGGCGACCTGCTCTCGGTCCCCGCGGGCACCCTGCACTGGTTCGACATGGGCACCACCCCCGACTTCATCGCCCTGCGCTTCTTCGAGGAGGCCGACGGCTGGGTCGGCGACTTCACCGGCGACAAGATCAGCGCAGGCTTCCCGACACTCGACGAACTGCTCGCATGACCCGCGCGATCGTCCTCGACATCGAGGGCACCACCAGCCCCACCGACGCGGTCCGCACCGACCTCTACGGCTACACCCGCGCCCACCTACCCGCGTGGCTGGTTGAAAACCACGACGGCACAGCTGATTCGGTGATTGCGGCCACCAGAGAACTCGCCGGTGAACCCGACGCGGACACCGACCGTGTCGCCGAAATCCTCTGCGGCTGGCTGGAATCCGACGTCAAAGCCGAGCCACTCAAGACTGCCCAGGGTGCGATCTGCGCGCAGGGTTTCCGCGCGGGCGCCCTGCACGGCCGCTTCTTCGACGACGTGTCACCCGCACTGAAAGCCTGGCACGCCAACGGCTTCGGGCTGTACGTCTATTCCTCGGGATCCGAACGCAATCAACGCGATTGGTTCACCTTCGCCGACGCAGGCGACCTGTCCGACCTCATCATCGACCACTTCGACCTGGTGAGCGCAGGCCCCAAACGCGAGCCCTCCTCCTACGATTCCATCGCCGCCCGCATCGGCGTCCCCGCACCGGAAATCCTGTTCCTCTCCGACCACCCCGACGAACTCGATGCTGCCGTCACCGCGGGCTGGCAAGCCATCGGCGTCCACCGCCCCGGCGAACCCAACCCCCCACGCCCACCCCATCGTTGGGTGAGCTCCTTCGCCGACATCGAGGTCGGCCGACCCCACCGATGACCCATCCCGGCAGCGCCGTCGATTCGACGTGATCGAGCACCGCGGTCCTCGTCCTGCGACCCAGTCAACGACCGATTAGTCTGCCTCCATGAACGACCAGGGGCCAAGCCTCGACTCCGCCCCGCAGCAGACAGATCCGCCGACACCGCCACTCGTCCAGTCGATGCCGCCGACCGTCGCAGAGTCCGACATCGACGCGTTCGACCAGCTCGCACCGGAGATCCCAGGCCTGGACGCCCCGGACGCATCCTTCGCACTGACGCCGGGCACAGCAGCGCAGCTCGCCCGACACAACGCGCTGCGGGCGGCGCCACGATCCATCGGGATCTTCCTCGCGATCGCAGTGCCTACGACCACGATCGTGCTGCTCTGGCTTGGCCTGCCTTGGGCATCGATGGTGGTGGGCAACGGTGCGGTCGTCGTGTATGTGGTGGCCGTCACGTATTTCTCGCTCCACCGCCAGTTCCGGAGCCTGTCCCGGTCCGATGTCACGACGGGCAGCTGCGCCATCACGCTCGGCGCGGACGCCCTCGACTTGGCGGAGGCTTCGTCGCGCAGCCGGATCGGCTACGACCGCATCCGTTCCATCGGCGCCACCCGCCACATCGTCACCCTGAGTTTCGACAATCGACACCTCGCCCTACCGCGACCGCTGTTCCCCGACGCGCTGCTCGCGCAACTACGCCGGCTCGTCGATCACCAGCCCACCACCCGCCCGTCCGCGTTGCCACCTTTTCCTCGACTCCCACATCCCCAAGTGCACACGGTGATCGCCGCCGATACCGCCCGCCGCCTCACCGTCGCGCGACGCCTCGAGCCGTGGCGGCGGGTCCAGGGTCTGCTCGCCATCGCTTTCCTGCTGGCCGAGGCCGGAGCGTTCGGCGGACTGGAATACGGGGTTCCCGGTGCGCTGACGGCGCTGCTCTTCGTCTCCCTCGGCGCGCTGACGATTTGGTTCTGGATGCGTCGGCCGTCGGAGAACGCGTTGCGCCAGTATCAGGGAATGCTGCCGGTGGCGAGCGGCCTCGCGGCGCAGTTCGGCACCGACGCGGTCGTCCTGGCGGGGTCAACGTTCATGCTGCGCGCGCCGTATTCGCTCGTCCCCAAGGTCGTCCTGCGCGCGGACTGCGCGGTCGTGCACTACGGCACCACACCGCTGATCCTTCCGAGAGCTCTGTTTCCCGCGGAAGTCCTTCCCCGGTTACGCGAACTCGGTGTCACCGTCGTCGAGCGCTAGGACTCGCCGAGGTCCGGGCGATTCACCTTCCGACCGCGCGCAATTCCGCCGAGCCCGCCGACTGCCCCGCGCCCTCGCGAAACACCCGTCGCGCGTGCACCGCGACGGGGCTGGTCGACCACGGTGCCAAGGTCGTGGTGAACATCAGCTCGCACCACGACAGCGCCGGAATGTCACCCGCGCACAGGGTGGCGATCAGCGACAGCTCGGTGTCGTGGCCCAGCCACGACGCCACCAACCACGAGGCGTCGAATCGGCCGAGGAATTCCTCCGCGTCCGTGGGCGGTCCGTGTGGTGTGTCCACGGTCAGGTGGACGATGGCCGCGACGGCGTGGCGCATCGTGGCGTCCATGCCGACGGCGTCGTGCAGCAGCAGACTTTCCAGTGCCGAGCGCAGTTCCATCGAGGGATCGAGTGCTGGTTCGTGCATGTCGAGCCTTTCCTGTGGTTCGGTCTGCTGGTCGAGGCCGCCGGTGATCGCCCGGAGTGCCGGCATCGTCGGTGGCACCTCCGGATCGACGAGATCGGTCAACGGGCCCGCCGACCAGTCGAGCCTGCCGAACGCCTGGCACCAATCCAGTGCCGGGTTGTCCTCGGTGACAACCAGTTCCAGCGCCAGACCGGCCATCGACGCGGTGCACGCCAGGGTGACGGCGTCGAGTCCTTCCTCGCTCACCGACAGGTGCAAGGTCACCTTCGCCACCCCGGTGTCCTCGCGGGCTCGCCCCGCCAGCCAGATCGCGCGGCCCGCGGCTGCCATCGCGGCGGCGAGCTGGTCGCCGCGCGGATGGTCGGGGTCGGCGGCGATGAACGGGCCGTACCAGATCGCCCTGCCCTCCGCGTCGCAGACCGCGAAGGTCGCCGACACACTGTCGCCCGCGGCCGCCAGACTTATATGGGCGTCCTGCCCCTGTTCCGTCACCCTCATCACTGTCCCCGATTTCGATTCGAGCCCGAATATCGTCTGCTCTCCTATCCAATCCGCCATGAACAGACATGTCCACAGGGCGCGCACAAATAATTCCCCCCAGCGAGGGACATACACTCGCCAGTGAATTCACAGGACCGGCACTGCACCGAACAGGCGGCCCCGCAATCGGTCCGCATCCGGGCGAAATCGACTGATCCGCTTGTATGTTCCGAACATGCCCTTCGTGCACTCCGATTCTGTGAACATCCATTTCCGCACCGATGCGGGCCACGGTCCGACGCTGTTGCTCGCTCATGGATTCCTCATGGACGAATCCATGTTCGACCCGATCCGAAATGCCCTGGCGCACACCGACATCAATGTCGTCGCCTGGGATGCCCGCGGTCACGGCCGCACCGGCTACGGCGACAACCCACGCTTCGACTACTGGGATCTGGCCACCGACGGTCTGGCGGTACTCGACGCACTCGGCATCGAGCGCGCCGTTGTCGGCGGCATGAGCCAGGGCGGTTACGCGGTATTGCGCATGGCCTTGCTCGCCCCTGAACGAGTCACCGGGCTGGCGCTGCTCGATACCGAGTCCGACGCGTGCACCAGGGACGACGAGGCCTATTACGAGAACTTCTTCGACGAATGGTGCGGTACCGGCGCGTTGCGGCCGCTGGCGCAAGAACTCGCGCCGCGATTGATCGGTGGCACCGACCCGCGGATCTGGCAGCGGTGGATCACCCGCTGGCTGGCCGCCGATCGCACCGCGATCCGCCCGGCGGCCGCCTGCCTGATCGGCCGCGACTCGGTCAACGGGCGGCTCGGCGAGATCAGCGTGCCCGCTCTCGTGCTGCGCGGCGAACACGATCACAGCAGCACCGTCGACAAGTGCGCACGGCTGGCGGCCGGACTGCCGGGCGCGAGCGATGTGCGCACGGTGGCAGGTGCGGGCCATGGCTGCGCGCTGACCCATCCCCAGCAGGTGGCCGCGGCGCTGGCGGATCTGGTCACGGCCTGCGCGCCATCGGTGACCGATTCGGTGGCGGTCGCCGGGATCTAGTGGTCGGGACCACGAACGCCCAGGTAGTACTGGATGCGGCCGGGATGGGCGACGGAGTCGAGCCGGAACAGCTGCACGTCCACGGTGTAGTACTCGCCGGTGTGCAGATCACACAGCCGCATGGCGGTGTGCTCGCGGCCGTATACGGTGTCGCCGTCGTCCCAGATACGACGGAAGTCGCGGTATTGCGCCAGTTCGTCGAGCAACTCGCCTGCCCACTCACCGCCGCCCTGCTGGCCGATCAGCCCGCGCAACCAGTGCACGGTGAGCGCGGACTCCTTCTCCCATTCCACCATCACCTTGCGCGAGAGCGGATTGCCGAAGAACCAGCGCAGAATATTGACGTCGGAGACCAGACCGGGAAACGCGCGATCATAGGATTCGTTGCCCGCGAGCACATTCCAGCGCGTGTCCACATAGGCCGCCAGATCGGGTTCCTGCAGCGACAATGTCCGACGCATCTCGGCACTGATCTCGGCGCGCAGATCGTCGACGGTCGGATTGTCCACCGGGGCGAGACCGGCCAGATCGAACAGATGCCTGCGCTCGATATCGCTCACCGGTGCGATCCGGTGCAGGTAGCGCACGAGCGCGTCGATCACCGCACGCGTCGGCCGGTCGCGGTCCCCGCTCTCCAGATGCGTGATGTAACTCGAGCTCACCCCCGCCGCGAAGGCGAGTTTCTCCCTCGAAATCCGCCGATCGTCGCGAAGTCGCCGAAGCAACCCGCCGAGTGTCGGCGGTTTCGGTGGCCCGTCGGGCCCGTCGATCGATGGCTTCGGTAGCACCCCATCCCTCCCTGTCTGCACGGGCCCATCCTGGACGACTATTCAACCCCGAACCATCCGCCGACCGGAAAAGATGCCGTTTCTTTATATTGGCGCCGCGCCATTTGGGTAGTTAACGTTCGGCAACTGTTCGTTCGATCACGAAATTCGGTGCGCTGAACCGAATTAAAAGGATTTCAAATCTTTCCGTTCAGGAGTGCTATAAGATTCCGCGCGGCTCGGCCACGGCCGCCCGACCGGAACCACTCTCGCCGCGGACGCCCACGCCGCCGGTCGACGTTCACCGCGTCCGGTTGCCGACGAGCCCGCGCCGCCACCGCCGACGACTCGATCACCGCGTCCGCTACCGACGCGGTCGGACCATAGATGTGTGTGGCGTCACATCAGCGCTGTTCAGCGGGCACACCGGATGTGTAAACAAATGTAAACCGCGGGAGAACCCGTCGTTTCCGAAGCATCACCGTCGCCCGCCGAGCGCACCACTCGATCACCGCGTTCGGCCAGCTCGCGGCTCGTTCACCCTGGTGAGCCGCTGATCGCGGCAACCACCACGCACCTGCCCCGTGACCACGACATTGCGCCGACCTCACAGCTCACCGGGGCCCGAATCCGGATGTGAAAAGTTCGTTTTGCCGAAGGAGTCGGCCTCCTTACAGTTTTCCCCAACAGCCCGATTTCACGCACTCGAAGGGGGCGTCGTGGTTAATTCGCGCACGCAAGGTCCGTCGCCCGATTTCGGCGACACATTGCTGAACCTC
Organism: Nocardia sp. A7; assembly: GCF_046549215.1. Lineage (NCBI taxonomy): Bacteria > Bacillati > Actinomycetota > Actinomycetes > Mycobacteriales > Nocardiaceae > Nocardia > Nocardia sp. A7. The sequence continues at coordinate 812,568 of NZ_JAJPWE010000001.1, forward strand.
GGTAAGTACTTCCAGCGGGGTGAGGTGTCGGCCGACAACCGATCGGTGCACAAGGTCGGCGGCCGCGATGCCGACGAGTTCTACCGCGACCGCTGGTCGCACGACAAGGTGGTGCGCTCCACCCACGGCGTGAACTGCACCGGCTCGTGCTCCTGGAAGATCTACGTCAAGGACGGCGTGATCACCTGGGAGTCCCAGCAGACCGACTACCCGTCGGTGGGCTCGGACAAGCCCGAGTACGAGCCGCGCGGCTGCCCCCGTGGCGCCTCGTTCTCCTGGTACACCTACTCCCCGGCCCGCGTGCGCTACCCATATGTGCGTGGCACGCTGCTCGACCTGTACCGCAAGGCCAAGACCGAGCTCAAGGACCCGGTGCTGGCGTGGGAGTCCATCGTCGAGGACCCGGTCAAGGCCAAGGCCTACAAGATGGCGCGCGGCAAGGGTGGGTTCGTGCGCGCCGAATGGTGGGAAGCCGCCGAAATCGCCGCTGCCGCACATGTTTACACGATCAAGCAGTACGGACCCGACCGCGTGGCCGGCTTCTCGCCGATCCCCGCGATGTCGATGGTCAGCCATGCCACCGGCGCGCGTTTCGTGTCGCTGATCGGCGGCTACATGCTCTCGTTCTACGACTGGTACGCCGATCTGCCGGTGGCCTCGCCGCAGGTGTTCGGCGACCAGACCGATGTGCCGGAGTCGGCCGACTGGTTCGACGCGGGCTACCTCATCATGTGGGGCTCCAACGTCCCGGTGACCCGAACCCCCGACGCGCACTACATGACCGAGGCGCGCTACCGCGGCCAGAAGGTCGTGGTGGTCTCCCCCGACTACGCCGACAACACCAAGTTCGCCGACGAATGGGTGGCCGCGCGGCCGGGAACCGATGCGGCACTGGCGATGTCGATGGGGCACGTGGTGCTCAAGGAGTTCTTCATCGAGAAGCAGACTCCGATGTTCACCGACTACATCAAGTCCTACACCGATCTGCCGTACCTGATCTGCCTCGACGAGGCGGCCGATCAGGACTCCGGAGGACAAGAAGCAGCGCTTCCCGGCAAGTTCCTCACCGCCGCGGACCTGGGCCACACCGGCGAAGGCGTCGAGCACAAGCCGGTTCTGCTCGACCAGGCCGGAAATCCCGTGGTGCCCAACGGTTCTCTCGGTCACCGCTTCGGCGAGGCCGACGCGGGCAAGTGGAATCTCGACCTCGAGGGTGTCGACCCGCTGCTCACCCTGCTCGGTCACTCCGACGACGCACCGGTCACGATCGCGCTGCCGCGTTTCGACACCGATGTCGCCGGGTCGATCATCCGTGGCGTGCCGACGAAAATCGTCGCGGGCAAGCGGGTTACCACCGTGTTCGACCTGTTGCTCGCGCAGTACGGCGTCGGCCGTGACGGTCTGCCGGGTGAGTGGGCCAAGGGCTACGACGACGCCTCGTCGCCGTACACCCCGGCCTGGCAGGAGGCCATCACCGGCGTCCCCGCCGTGCAGGCCGCCCGTATCGGCCGCGAATTCGCCGACAACGCTGAGCGTTCCGGCGGTCGCTCGATGATCCTGATGGGCGCGGGCACCAACCACTGGTTCCACTCCGATCAGATCTACCGCGCCTTCTTCACCTTGACGCTGCTCACCGGCTGTCAGGGCAAGAACGGTGGCGGCTGGGCCCACTACGTCGGCCAGGAGAAGTGCCGTCCCGTAACCGGTTGGGCGACTTTGGCTTCCGCGTCGGACTGGCAGCGACCGCCGCGCCAGATGCAGGGCACCGTGTTCTGGTACCTCACCAACGATCAGTGGCGCTACGACCCCTTCACCTCGGACTCGTTCGCGTCGCCGCTGGGCAAGGGCACGTTCGCCGGTCGCACCGCCGCCGACAACATCGCCCTGGCGAGTCGTCTCGGCTGGATGCCCAGCTACCCGACCTTCAACCGCAACCCGCTCGACCTGGCCGACGAGGCCGCCGAGGCGGGCAAGACCCCGGCCGAGCACGTCGTCGACGGTTTGAAATCCGGCGACCTGCGCTTCGCCTGCGAAGACCCCGACGCACCGGAGAACTTCCCGCGCGTGCTCACTGTGTGGCGCGCGAACCTGCTCGGCTCCTCGGGCAAGGGCAACGAATACTTCCAGAAGCATCTGCTCGGCTGCGGATCCAATCTCCAGACCACCGACGCGACCGGCGTGCGCCCGCAGGAACTGGAATGGCGCGAGGAAGGCGCCGAGGGCAAGCTGGATCTGCTGCTCGCACTGGACTTCCGGATGACCAGCACCACGCTGTTCGCCGACATCGTGCTCCCCGCCGCCACCTGGTACGAGAAGCACGACCTGTCCTCCACCGACATGCATCCCTTCGTGCACGCGTTCTCCCCCGCCATCTCCCCGCCATGGGAGGCCAAGACCGACTTCGAGGCGTTCCACCGGATCGCGCGCGGTTTCTCCTGGCTTGCCGAAAAGCACTTGGGCACCCGCAAGGACATCGTCGCGGTGCCGCTACAGCACGACTCCCCCGATGCGCTCGCCCAGGCCGGGGGCAAGGTGCTGGACTGGAAAGCCGGTGAGTGCGAACCGATTCCGGGCAAGACCATGCCCAAGATCGTGGAGATCGAACGCGACTACACCAAGATCGCGGAGAAGCTGGCCGCGCTCGGGCCGCTGGTGGAGAAGCTGGGTCTGACGACCAAGGGCGTCACCACCTTCCCCGAGGCGGAGGTGGCGTACCTGGCCGGGCAGAACGGCACCATCGTCTCCGGCATCGCGGCGGGTCGGCCCTCGCTGGCCAAGGACACCCACTCCGCCGAGGCCATTCTGTCGCTGTCGGGCACCACCAACGGTCGCCTGGCGGTCGAAGGGTTCGAGGCACTGGAACGTCGCACCGGTACCGAGTTGGCCGACCTCGCCAAAGAGGCCGAGGGCAAACGGATCACGTTCGCCGATACCCAGGCACGACCCGTTCCGGTGATCACCTCGCCGGAATGGTCGGGCAGCGAGTCCGGTGGTCGCCGGTACTCGCCGTTCACCATCAATGTCGAGCGGCTCAAGCCGTGGCACACCCTCACCGGTCGCCAGCACTTCTACCTCGACCACGACTGGATGATCGAACTCGGCGAGCAACTACCGATCTTCCGTCCGCCGCTGGACATGTCGGCGCTGTTCGCGGAGCCGAGCATCGGCAACGTGAGCGGCAACGGGCTCACCGTGCGCTACCTGACCCCGCACTCCAAGTGGTCGATCCACTCGGCCTACCAGGACAACCTGCACATGCTGACGCTCTCGCGCGGCGGTCAGACGATCTGGATGTCGGACATCGACGCCGAGAAGATCGGGGTGGCAGACAACGATTGGATCGAGGCGATCAACCGCAACGGCGTTGTCGTGGCCCGCGCGATCGTCTCGCATCGCATGCCCGAGGGCACGGTCTTCATGTACCACGCCCAGGACCGCGCGGTCGACGTGCCGCGCATCGAAGGCGCCCAGGACACCACCGCCGAAGCCAAGGGCAAGCGCGGCGGTATCCACAATGCGCTCACCCGGGTGCTGATCAAGCCCTCGCACCTGATCGGCGGCTACGCCCAGCAGTCCTTCGCCCTGAACTACCACGGCCCCACCGGAAACCAGCGTGACGAGGTCACCACTATTCGCCGCCGATCGCAAGAAGTGGAGTACTAACCATGCGCGTAATGGCTCAACTTGCGATGGTCATGAACCTGGACAAGTGCATCGGCTGCCACACCTGCTCGGTCACCTGCAAGCAGGCGTGGACCAACCGTGGCGGCACCGAGTACGTCTGGTTCAACAATGTGGAAACCCGTCCGGGGCAAGGGTATCCGCGCCAGTACGAGGACCAGGAGAAGTGGAAGGGTGGCTGGACGCTCAACAAGCGCGGCAAGCTGACCCTGAAGTCGGGCTCGCGGTTCAAGCGCCTGATGAACATCTTCGCCAATCCCGACCTGCCCACGGTCGACGACTACTACGAGCCGTGGAGCTACGACTACGACAACCTGCTGTCGTCACCGCCCATGGACACCACCCCGGTCGCGCGCCCCAAATCGCTGATCACCGGCGCGGACACCAAGGTCACCTGGGGTGCGAACTGGGACGACGACCTGGGTTCGGGTCCCGAGCAGGTCGGCAAGGACCCCATCCTCGGTAAGCTCGAGACCAAGGTGAAACTGGAGTTCGAAGAGACCTTCATGTTCTACCTGCCGCGCATCTGCGAGCACTGCTTGAATCCCTCGTGCGCCGCGGCGTGTCCCTCCGGCGCGATCTACAAGCGCGAGGAAGACGGCATCGTGCTCGTCGACCAGGACAAATGCCGTGGTTGGCGGCAGTGCATCACCGGCTGCCCGTACAAGAAGATCTACTTCAACCACAAGACGGGCAAGGCGGAGAAGTGCACTTTCTGCTACCCGCGCGTGGAGGTCGGTATCCCGACCGTGTGTTCGGAGACCTGTGTCGGGCGGCTGCGCTACATCGGGGTGATGCTCTACGACGCCGACGCGGTGCTCGAAGCGGCTCAGGTCACCGATCCGCAGGATCTCTACACCTCCCAACTCGGCGTGTTCCTCAACCCGCACGACGAGCGCGTGATCGCCGAAGCCGAGAAGGCGGGCATCTCGCCGGAATGGATTCAGGCCGCCCAGGATTCGCCGGTCTACAAGCTGATCGTCGACTACCAGTTGGCGCTGCCGCTGCACCCGGAATATCGCACCATGCCGATGGTTTGGTATGTGCCGCCGCTGTCGCCGGTGGTGGATGTGCTCACCGAGACCGGTCACGACGGCGAAGACGCGCGCAACCTGTTCGGCGCCATCGACGCGCTGCGTATTCCGGTGGAATACCTGGCCGAACTGTTCACCGCCGGTGAGGTCGGGCCGGTGCGCTCGTCGTTGCAGCGGTTGGCGGGCATGCGGGCGTTCATGCGTTCGGTGAACCTCGGCGAGGAACCCGAAGCCGATATCGCGCCGTCGATCGGTCTCGAGCCCGAGGAGATCGAGGCGATGTACCGGCTGCTCGCCATCGCCAAGTACGAACACCGGTACGTGATCCCGACGGGCGCGACTTCCAAGGCGCACGAACTGGATTCGCTGGCCACCGGGTGCAGTCTCGACACCGACGGCGGACCCGGCATGACCGCGTTCGACCAGGTGGTCGAGAAGTTCTCGCTGTCGGACCCCAATCAGGCCGCGCCGGAGGAGAAGTCGGGCCGGATCAACCTGCTCAACTGGGATGGGCGCAGCACCAGCGGACTCGTGCCGACCACGAACGGCAACGGGAGTACCGGCAACGGCGCCGGTAACGGCAACGGCGCCGGTAACGGCAACGGCGCCGGTAACGGCAACGGCAGCAACGGCGCTGCCGTCGCCGACTCACCCGTGAGCGGTGTCGCGCCATGAGTCTGCTCTCCATTCGCAAACGGCCCGAACCGGTGACGGCGATGCCCGAGCACGACCGCAGGGTCGTGTGGCGGCTGGCCGCGCTACTGCTCGACTACCCGGGCGAGCAGACCCTGGGCATGCTCGAGCAATTGTCCGATGCCGCAGCACAATTGCCCGAGCAGGTGCAGACGCACTTCGCCGAGATACTCGCCTACCTGCGCGATACCCCGGCGATCGAGGTGGCCCAGAGCTACGTCGAGACCTTCGACATGCGACGCCGCGCCAGCCTGCACCTGACGTTCTACGCCTTCGGCGACACGCGCAAACGCGGGATGGCGCTGCTGCGGTTCAAGCACGCCTACCGGCAGGCCGGCGTAGAGCTCGGCGACGAGGAACTGCCCGACCACCTGCCGGTGCTGCTGGAATTCGCCGCCACCGTCGACCCGATCGGCGGCGAACGCCTGCTCGGCGAGCACGTGCCGGTGATGGAACTACTGCGATTGTCGCTGGGCGACAACAACTCTCCCTACAGCGGCGTTCTCGGCGCGGTCCTCACCACCTTGCCCCCGGTCACCACCGCCGACCGCAGACGCATCGCCGAACTCGCAGCCCAGGGTCCGCCCGAGGAAGAGGTCGGCCTCGAACCCTTCGCCATGGACCCCGCCCTCTTCGAAGCAACAGAAGGCCGCCGATGAACGCAACCATCCCCCTGCCCGAAGGCCTGTGGCTGATCCTGCCCTACATCGCCGCGACTTCCTTTGTGCTCGGCCATATCTGGCGCTACCGCTTCGATCAGTTCGGCTGGACCACCCGGTCCTCGCAGATCTACGAGTCCAAGCTGCTGCAGCTGGGCAGCCCGCTGTTCCACTTCGGGATGCTCGGGGTGTTCGGCGGGCATGTGATGGGACTGCTGATCCCCGCGTCCTGGACCGCCGCGATCGGCATCTCCGAGCACGCCTATCACATCGTCGCGGTCGGTGCGGGTTCCGTCGCCGGGCTCATGGTCGTGCTCGGCGTCGCCATCCTGTGCTACCGCCGCATCGCCATCCCCGCCGTGCGCAAGAACACCAGCCGCAACGACGTCATGATGTACACGCTGCTGACCTTGGCCCTGGTCACCGGCCTGCTCAACACCTGGGGATCCAACCTGCTGTGGGGCACCTACAACTACCGCACCACTGTCTCCCCCTGGTTCCGCAGCCTGTTCTCGATCAACCCAGAACCGGGCCTGATGGTCGGCGTCCCCTGGACCTTCCAGCTCCACGGCCTCGTCGTCCTGGCCCTGGTAGCGGCCTGGCCCTACACCCGCCTGGTCCACATGTTCAGCGCCCCCATCGGCTACCTCACCCGCCCCTACATCGTCTACCGCCGCAAGGAAGTCGACGCCAAGGACAAGACCCGCTTCGCCAAGGCCTGGGACGCCCCGGTCACCCCCGACCGCTGGTAATCTGCGATCGCCCGTGCCCCGAATCGAGGTTCCATGCCTGACCAGCCCGTAGGTTCTGCTGATCGCGGCCGTGCCGCGCTGTGGGCGATGGCGCACGCCGAGCGCGCCGCCCTGGCCGACGACCTCGCCGACCTCGACGCCGAGCAGTGGGGCCGAGGGTCGCTGTGCGGATCCTGGACTGTCGAGGATGTGCTCGCCCATCTCACGGCCGCGGCGAGCGTCGGCCGGGTGCGCTGGGTGGCCAGTGTTCTCGGCGCCCGCTTCGACTTCGACGAACACAACGAACGACGCAAGGCCGAGCATCTCGGGAGGACGCCTGCCGAGACTCTCGCACGGTTCCGGGCGATCATCCCCAGCACCACCTCGGCCCCCGGTCCCACGGCGGCCTGGCTCGGTGAGGTCATCGTCCACGCCCAGGACATCCGCCGACCACTCGGCCTGAGCCACACGCCGTCGGTCGAGGCCACCACCGCTGTCGCCGAGTTCTTCGCGAGCCGCGACTTCACCGTCCCCGGCCGCACCCTCATCGACGGACTTCGCCTCGAAGCCACCGACGGACCGTTCGCCACGGGCACCGGGCCGCTGGTCAGCGGGACCACGATCGCGCTCACCATGGCGATGGCCGGGCGGGACGCCTACTGCGATGACCTCACCGGACTCGGCGCCTCGACCCTGCGCGACCGCATCCTCGCGCACCACACCAGCGCGACGGCCTGACAACATCAGCGCGGAATCCGCCGCGACCGGAGCCGGAGCCGCGAACGACAGGTCTGCACCGCTCGTGCAAACCGCTCCGACTAGGGGCCCAGCGCCTTGCGCACGGTCTCGAACCACTCCTGCGTGCCGACCAAGCCAGCCTCGATGTCCTTACGTCCCTTGATGAATCCGAACAGGTCGGCGGCGTACCGGCTCAGGACCGTCCCCTCGTTCTCCTCGCACTCGGCCAGCACCTCGGCATCGCCGAGCACGTAGGCGACAACCGCGACCTGCCCGGCCGACCACTCGGTGCGATGGTCGGCCCAGCCGTCGCTGCGCACCGCGCGGGCACGGGTGAGCAGGTCCTGCCGTAGCGCGTCGCGGTCGGCGTCGGTGGGGTGGCGGGGTTTGCCCCAGGCGATCCGCTTCTCGTCCGACATGTCGAGTCCTCTCGCTGATGTGCGTCGAATGACTGTCGCAGATCGAGACGAGAAGACCGCCCACCGACCCGCGCGGGCGGTGCGATGGGCGGTCGGCACTGTCAGTTCGCGCGCAGGAAGCGGCCGGTGCGCTCGGTGCCGAGTGCGGCGTCCGAGGTGCCGTCACCGAAGACGTACCGTCCTGCGACGAAGACCGCGGTGACCGTTTCGTCGTTGCGGTTGACCATGCGCGAGAGGTTGTCGAACTCGGGGATCGGGTTCTCCGCGTAGGCGTCGAGAGTGTCGTCGAGGTGCGCCGGGTCGATGACGACCGCGTCGGCACGGTCACCGACGCGCAGGTGACCGGCGTCGATGCCGTACCAGTCCGCCAGTTCACCGGTGATGCGGTGCACCGCGTGCTCGATGGTCATGAACGGCTTCCCGGCGCGCTCGGCATCGGCGACCCGCCGCAGCAGACGCAGGCCGAAGTTGTAGAAGGCCATGTTGCGCAGGTGCGCGCCCGCATCCGAAAAGCCCAGCTGCACACCGGGATCGGCGGCGAGGGTGTTGAGCACCTCGGGCCGGTGGTTGGAGATGGTGGTGCGCCAGCGCAGCTTGGACCCGTGCTCGACGACCAGGTCGAGAAAGGCGTCGACGGGGTGCACGCCACCGCGGTCCACACCCACCTGGCCGAAGGTCTTGCCGATCACGGTGGGGTCGGGGCAATCGACGATGTCGGCGTCGAAGAAGTCCCGGTGCCACACGCGCGGGCCGTACTTCTTGTCGTAGTCCTTGCGGAACGCGCGCCGATAGTCCTCGTCCTGCATGAGGTGCAGCTGGTCGTCGATGTGGTTGGACAGGTGCAAAGCGGCTGCGCCGGAACCGAATTCCTCGAAAATGGGCAGGTCGATACCGTCGGAGTACACCTCGAACGGCACCGGCAGATGCTGCCAGCGGAAGTCGCCCCGCAGACCGTTCACGGCCTTGGCCATCAGCGGAAAGATCTTGGCCACACCGGGAATCGCCTTGATATCGGCTGCGGAGAGCAGGCTCACCTTGAGCGGCTTGCGGAACAGACCGATGCTGCCCGCGGCCATCGCGATCATGGTGTCGGACCGGTTCACATCGGGTCCGCCCTGCAGCGCCCGCCCGCGCGAGCGCAGGATCTTGTTGAGCCTGGCGCGCTCGGACCTGGTCGAATACGTCGAGGGCAGGGTGCGCGAACGGCACACCTCGCCGTCGAGCTTGTCGAAGAGCAGCCGCTGCGAGGACATGCCGAGGAACCCGGCGTCGAGCGCCTCGGTGAGCTTGGCCGCCATCGCGGTGATCTCGTCGTCGCTCGGTTTGATCTCCTTGCGGGTGGCCCGGTCCAGGCCCATGACCGCGGCCCTGATGTCGGAGTGCCCGATGAACGACGCCACGTTCGGCCCGAGCGGCAGTGCGTCCAGTGCCTCGGCGTATTCGGCGGCGCTGTGCCAGCTCTTGTTCTCCTCGATCGCGCGCACCACGTGCCGGCGCGGGATCGCCTCGACGCGGCCGAACAGGTCGCCCGCGACCTCACCGTCGACGTGCACCGTCGACAGCGAGCACGAACCGAGCAGCACCGTCGTGACGCCGTGGCGTACCGATTCCGACAGTGAAGGGTCGAGCAGGACCTCGACGTCGTAGTGGGTGTGGATGTCGATCATGCCGGGGACCACCCATTTGCCGGTCGCGTCGACGACGCGGGCGCAACCGGTTTCGTCGAGAGGGGTCTCCGAGATCTGTGCCACTTTGCCGTCGGTGATGCCGAGGTGGCGGACCGCGGACGGGGCACCGGTGCCGTCGAACCAACGGCCACCCTTGATGATGCTGTCGAACATTTCTGACCCCCTAGATCGCGAGCTCGCGCCTGGTGACTTTACCGGTCGCGTTGCGCGGCAGCGCATCCGAAGTGATCCGCCAGCGGGCGGGCACCTTGAACTTGGCGAGGCGCTCGGCGACGAAGGCGCGCAATTGCTCCGGGTCCACCGCCCCGGCTTCGGCGACGACGATCGCCGCCACTTCCTGGCCGAGATCGGGATGGGCGACGCCGAAGACCGCGCAGTCGCTGACGGCCGGGTGTTCGACGAGCACGTTCTCGATCTCGGTGGGGTACACGTTCTCGCCACCGCGCAGGATCAGGTCGGTGCGTCTACCCGACACGGTCAGCCTGCCGTTGTTCATCGTGCCGAAATCGCCGGAGCGCAGCCATCTCTGGTCGTCGATCGATGCCGCGGTCGCGGTGTCATCGTTCCAATAGCCGAGCATCACATACGGGCTGCGGATACAGATCTCACCCTCTTCGCCGTCGGGGAGGACCCTGCCGTCGGGGTCGCGGATCTCCACCGCGACCCCGACGATCGGCCTGCCGACCGAGGCGTCGTCCGCGGCCAGGTCGAGCGGGGTGGCCACGGTCGCCGCGGTCCCGCTCTCGGTCAGGCCGTAACTGGTGGTCAGCGAGAACTGCAGGGACGGGATCTTCGCGCGCAGGGCGGCGAGCAACGCGGGCGAGGTCGGCGCGGAGTTCAACGACAGCGCGGTCAGCGAGGACAGATCGTGTCGGTCCACCTCATGTTCCAGCAGTCGCGAAGCCATGGTCGGCACCGCGGCCCAGTTGGTGACCTTCTCGCGCTCGACCAGGCTCAGTACCCGGCCGACTTCGAAAGCGCCGTGCGGGAACACCGCCGCCGCACCGGTCAGCAGTCGCGGGATGACCAGGTTGTGCAGGCTGGCGATGTGGAACAGCGGCGCGGTGACCAGGTAGCGCCGATCGCTGGGTGCGTCGCCGGGCTCCTGCCCCATGAAGGCGGCCATCATGGCGTCGGTGTAGCGGTGGTAGTCGCTGATCGCCACCATGTTCCGCTGCGAATGGACCACGCCCTTCGGCCTGCCGCTGGTACCGCTGGTGTAGAGGATGACGGCGGGGTCGTCCTCGTCGATCGGCGTGCTGGGGATCTCGCCGCCGCCGAACTCGGCGATCAGGGCGGGTAGATCCGCTTCCATGGTCAGTACCGGCAGATCGGTGCCCGTTTCGGTGAGCAGCGCGGCCCTTTTCGCGTCCGCGATGAGCACGGTCGGCGTGGTGTGGTCGAGCCCGTAGGCGATCTCCGGCGGTGCCCACCACGCGTTGTAGCCGACCGGGATCGCGCCGAGGCACTGTGCGGCCCAGAACGCGATCACCCAGTCGGGGCCGTTGGCGGCCAGGATGCCGACCCGATCACCCTTGCGTACGCCGTATCCGGCGGCCAGCGCGGTGGCCAGAGCCCCTGCGGCAGCAGCGTGTTCGGCGAAGGAGATCCGGCGGTCCTCGGTGACGAGGTAATCGCGATCGCCCCAGCGCAGCGAGTGTTCGAGCAGTTCGCGCAGGTTGGCGCGGCGCCCGGCGAAGACCGGAATCGGCACGCCGAGAACGGGTTCGACAGTCAGCTCGAACGGCGCACCGGGCGCGGTGAGGCCCGCGGCCACCTTGGCCACGAATTCCTGTGGGTCTACAGCGTTGGTCATGTTCTTCTCCATCAAGGGATGAGGACGGCGCGTCCACGGATCGCGCCGGCGTCGAGTCGATCGAAGGCGGTGCGGGCGTCGGCCAGATCGAATCGCTCGACCTCGGCGCGAAGCTTGCCCGCGGCGGCGAGCGCCACCACGTCGATGAGGTCGGTTCTGGTGCCGCCGTACGACTTTCGAACGGTGGCGCCCCACGGCAGACCGGGTCCGCCCGCCGGTCCCGAGTCGATGCCAGGGACACCGCCCGCGAGACCGACCATCCGATAGGCGCCGTTCGGAGCCACCGTCTGGACGGCGAGAGTGGCGGTGGCGTCCGAGCCGACGAAGTCGAACACCGCCTCCGCGCCACGGCCACCGGTGAGCTCCAGGATGGTGGCCGCGGTGTTCTCGTCGGCCTTCAGGGCGAGATCGGCGCCGCATTCGGTGGCGAGGGCGAGTTTGTCGGCGTCCACGTCGACCGCGATCACGGTGGTCTCGGTGAGGGTCTTCAACAGTTGGACCGCGACGTGTCCGAGTCCGCCGATACCGATGGCGACCGCGGTGGCACCGGGCCACAGCTGGTCGGTGGCGCCGCGGATGGCGTGCATCGGTGTGAGCGCCGCGTCGGCCAGGGGTGCGGCGTGGGCGAAGTCCAGTTCGTCGGCGATCGGCACGAACGAGCGCGCCGGGATGCGCACGTACTCGGCCATGCCGCCGTCGGGTCCGAGGCCGGGACACGGTGGCATCGCGGTGCGGCCGGCGGCCAGGCAGACATTCTCGTTGCCGCGCAAGCATTCCCGGCATTCACCGCACGACCAGCACAGGTACACGATCCCGCGCTCGCCGATACTGCGACCGTCCACCGCGGAGCCGAGCGCCTCGATGGTCCCCGCGATCTCGTGACCCAGGGTCAGCGGCTTCTCGCTCATCGGAAACGGCAGGCCGAGCACGAACGAATCCGAGTGGCAGATCCCGGCCGCGCCGACCCGGAGCAGCAGATCGCCGGGTCCGAGCTCGGGCACGGGTACGGTGCGCAACTCGAGGGTGCCCGGGGCCGTCAATTGCATCGCGCGCATGGTCATCGGGCGCCTCCTACGGCGTCGAAGGTGGCTTTCAAGTAGCTGTCGCACCGATCGGAGCCGATCAGACCGATCGCCATCCGATTCATGGTGTAGGCGAAGGTGATTCGGCGATCCAGATCATTGACCACCATCGCGCCGCCGTAACCCGCCCACCAGCAGACCCGTCCGTCGGGGAGGTGCGGGAAGGTCTGTGGCCGCGGCAGCCCGTAGCCGATGCCGAACCGCAGCGGGGTGAGGATCGCCAGGTCGACGCCATCCGCCTGCTCGCGGAAGATCAGCTCGATGGTCGTGGGCGAGAGGAACCGCTTGCCGCTCAGTTCGCCACCGTTGGCGATCAGCGACTGCACTCGGGCCACCGACCGCGCGTTGCCGTGACCGTTGACCGCACCGTTCTCGGCCGCACGCCATGCGGGCGTGCTGGTGGCGGCGAGATCGAGGAGCGGGCTGGTCAGGGTTTTGATCAGCACGCTGTCCTGATCGAGGGTGGCCAGATCGAATTCGGGCAGCTGGGGCGGGATCAGCGTCGCGATCCGGTCGGCGTGTTCGGGGCCGGTGCCGATGTGAAAGTCCGCGCCGAGCGGTCCGGCGAGCTCGTCGGCGAAGAATCTGCCGAGCGAACGACCGGTGATGCGGCGGACCACCTCGCCGATGAGGTGGCCGTAGTTGAGTGCGTGATAGCCGGACTTCGAGCCCGGCTCCCACCACGGGGCCTGCGTCGCCAGCCGGGCCGCGGCGGCCTCGGTGTCGTAGAGGTCGGTGAGCTCGATCGGCCGGTCCCAGCCGGAGACGCCGGAGGTGTGTGACAGCAGATGGCGAATCAGAATGTCGCCCTTGCCGTTTGCGGCGAACTCCGGCCAGTAGTGGGCCACCCGCTCGTCGACGTCGAGCTCGCCGCGATCGACCAGGAGCAAGGCACACAACGCCGTCATCGTCTTGGTGACAGAGAAGACGTTGACGATGGTGTCGGCACCCCAGGGCGTGGTCTTCGCCTCGTCGGCGTGACCACCCCACAGGTCGAGGACCGGGTCGCCGTCGACAGTGACGCACAGGGAAGCACCGAGTTCGGCGCCGGAGTCGAGGTGTTCGTCGAATGCCGCCCGCACACCGGCAAATTCGTCACGGCAGAAACCCGAGGAAGTGCTCATCGCGCCACCTCGGCCGTCACCCGAGCGGGCACCGGCAGGCTGTGACCCGCGGCGGCAGCACGTTTCGCACCGCGCTCGAGCTCTTTGTTCATCGAGCGCACATACGGCTCGAATTCCGTCTGGATGGTGTGCCTTGGCGAATCGTAGTAGCGCCCACTGCGTTCGGCTTCCTGCGCACCGAGCACCTCGGCGATCTGCTCGCGCGGGGGCAGGTGATAGCGGCCGGTCAGATAGGCGGCGACCAGCTTGCTCTGCTGCTCGGCGAAGTTCACCAGCGTCGGCATGGGTTGGGCCAGACCGAGATAGAACAGATTGTCCACGCCGGGTTTCATCATCATCTGGAACAGCGGGAACCGATTCGCCGCGTCGGGCATCAGCGCCGAATCGGTGAAGAACGGGAAGCTGATGTGGTAGCCGGTGGCGCACACGATCACGTCGACCTGCTCGTTGGTCCCGTCGGCGAAATGCACAGTGTCGCCGTCTAATCGGGTGATGGCGGGTTTGCACTCGATGTCGCCACAGCCTGCGCGGTGCAGGAACTCCTCGCTGGCTGAGGGATGCGCCTCGAACGGCTCGTGATCGGGCGTCGGCAGACCATAGGTCGACATCTCGCCGCGGTTCTTGCGGACGAAGCGCTGTTTGAGCTTGAGCGCGATCTTGGCGGGGATCCACGCCGGCATCGACGCCCGGTCACCCACTCGACCGTTGACGTACTTGGGCAACACCCACACGCCGCGCCGAGCCGAGACGAACAGCTTCGAAGCGAGAAACCGCTGGGACAGTTCCGAGGCGATGTCGAGCCCGGAGTTGCCCATGCCGACCACCACGATCCGCTTGCCACGCATGTCGACCGGGTCGAACGGGTCGTTGTAGGCGTGGCTGTGCATGAGCACGCCGTCGAATTCGCCGGGGTAGTCCGGGAATCGGGGGTTCCAGTGGTGGCCGTTGCAGACGATGAGCGCGTCGTAGACCCCGGTGTCGCCCGCCGCCGTGGTCACCAGCCACAGGCCCGCGTCGTCGCGCTCGGCCGTGACGACCAGGCTGTTGAACCTGATTCGCTCCCGCAGGCCGAAGTGGTCGACATAGTCCCTGAAGTACTGCAGCAGCTGGGAGTGGTGCGGGAAGTGCGGCCAATCCGGCGGTGCCGGAAAGTCTTCGAACTGCAGGCGGTACTTGGAGGTGTCGATGTGCAGGCTCTGATAGCAAGCCGACATGCCATTGGGGTTCTTGAAGTACCAGTTTCCCCCGACCTCGTCGGAGGCCTCGTAGCAGTCGAACGGAATACCGTTCTCGGCAAGCCTTTTCGCGACGGTGATACCCGAAGGTCCGGCGCCGATGACGCACACCTTCGGCAATGCGGGTGTATCCATGCACAACTCCTGAGCGGCCTCGGTCATCGTTGACCATGCCGAGTGACGTGGACCACAGGATAACGTCTCGCTGGACATCACGTCCAGTGAATGAGCAGACCGTCTAAGATGAGCCGATGACGACCGAACCCGCCCGCCGCGGCTCGCTGCGTGCGGAACAGAAGCGCCTGACGACGGCCCGGATCGTCGAGACCGCGCGCACTCTGTTCGAGACGCAGGGCTACTCCGCTGTGCGCGTCGACGATATCGCCGCCGCCGTCGGCTGCAGCCGGGCGACGTTCTATCTGCACTTCACGAGCAAGGGCGAGGTCCTGCGCGCCATCGCGCAGGACGGCACCCTCGCCAGCGTGCGGGATTTCTACGCCGACCTGGACCGGGTGCTCACCACCGGCTCCCGAGCGGCGTTCGCGGACTGGATGTCTCGTGCGATCGACTGGTTCTTCGCGAACAGGGACATGCTCCCGGCGTGGGACGAGGCCACCGCACTCGAACCGGAATTCCGTGCGGTGGCGCGCGAGGGCATCATGTCCCTGGCCGACACGATGCCCGCCTATCTCGCCCGCTGGCCCGAACACCGTCGCGACGAGGGCAGGCTGCGGATCGAACTGCTCGTCGCCCAGCTCGAGCGGTTCTTCACCCGCTGGGCGATGCAGGGCACCATCGACGTCTCGGCCGAACAGGCCGCGGCGGTGCTCACCGATGTCTGGTTCCCGGCCCTCCAGGCGCCGGACTGAGGTCAGAACAGACCGAGCGCGCGGGCCTGGGCGATGGCGTCGGCGCGCGCGTTCACGGCGAGTTTCTGGTAGATGCCGCGCAGGTGCGTCTTGACGGTGTTCACCGAGACACCGAGATCAGCGGCGATACTGGCCGCCGTCATGCCGGACGGAAGTTGGCGCAGCACAACGAGTTCGGTGTCGGTGAGTTGCGGTGCGCCGGCGGCGGCGCCGCGATGGGCACGGATCCGGTCGACGAGAGCCACGTACTGACCGAAGCGCGCACCGACCCTGGCGAGCAGTTCGGCGGCCGCGGGCACGTCGAGGAACGGGCGCGTCAGCTGCTCCGTCGCCGCCTGCGCGAGGGCCTGTTCACAGGCCTCGTCGACTCTGCGAGGGCGATCGAGGCGGTCGGCGGCGACCGCGACCAGCAGCCATGCCGCGATCCGCGAGCGCGACGACAGGTGCTCGGTCGCGAGTACCGGTTCCAGTACGGTCAGCACGACGGCGGGGCGATGCGCGTAGAGCGCGAGTCCCGCTTCGGCGACGGCCATCTCCGGGGTCCGGCCGAGTACCCGCGTCGCGTGATCGACCAACTGCTGCGCCTCGGCCCTGGCCTGCACGCGCAGTAGCAGCCACAAC
The DNA here is from genome assembly GCF_046549215.1 of Nocardia sp. A7. Taxonomy (NCBI): domain Bacteria; kingdom Bacillati; phylum Actinomycetota; class Actinomycetes; order Mycobacteriales; family Nocardiaceae; genus Nocardia; species Nocardia sp. A7. The sequence goes on from NZ_JAJPWE010000001.1 coordinate 828,958, forward strand.
ACATCGGTGACCAGTTCGCCGGTGCCGTGCAGCGTCGGCGATTCGTCGAGCAGGCGCTGGAGCTGCTTACTCAGCGCGAGAGCGGCGGCACAGCGATCCGCGGCGGCGTCGAACATCAGCACGCCGGTCGTGATCACCGCCTGCCGCACCGGCGCGGGCACCATCGTCTCGTCGGCAGCGACCCACGGCAGGCTCGGCAGCGGTCGCTCGACCTCGAGACCCTGCTGGTAGGCGCCGAAGGCGGCGATCACCCTGGCGGGGGCGATATCGGCGGCACCGGCCAGTTCGTAGCGTTGCGCGCAGTCGATCGCCTGGGCGGCCAGCGCGCGTAACTCACCGATCCGGCCCGCCATCCCGGCTACCACGGCCGCCGCGGTCCTGGCGCGGACCGCGAAGCGACCGAGTCCGGCCTGCTCGGCGAGCACGATCGCGTGGCGCACAGAGGTTGCGCCACTGTCGATTTCGCCGCCGTAGATCTCCGCGATGCCGCAGTACAGCGCGGCGTAGCAGTCCAGGTCGGGCTGTCCGGTCACCGACGGCAGCGGCCAGCGCATCGAGGACGAATCACCGACCAGCACAGCGACTCCCGCGCTCACGGCGTGATCGAGCGCGGCCGCCCACTCGGCGGACACCACCCCGGCCGCCGATTGCGGCCCGACATGGGCGGCTTCGAGATAGACCTCGGCGGCGGCGATATCGCCGGACTCCACCGCGACGGCAGCACGGAGCAACCGCACGAAAGTGTCGTTCTCGGCATAGTTTTCGATGGCGGCCAGGAGGGTGTGGCCGTTTCCTTCCATGACCATGCGCAGACCCCGGTCCCGCAGGAAGGGCACCAGCCCGGGCGCGCCGGGTTCGGCCAGGACGTGCTCGAGCGCGGGCCCCGGCATCGCGGCCGCGGTGAACCAGGCCGCCACCCGGCGATGACAGGCGGGCAGATGATCCGGCCTCGTGTACGCCGCCTCGGCGAGCAGATAGGCGCGCAACAGCGGGTGATAGGTGTGCCAGAGCCGACCCCCGTCCGCGACGGTGTGCAGGGGGAAGTTGGCGCGCAGCAGTTCGTCGAGGATGCGCGCGGCGTCGGCACCGACCAGATCTTCCGCCATCGGCAGACAGAATTGCGTGGGAACGGCGGTGGCGAGCAGGAATTCCAGTGTCGGCGCCGGTAGGGAGGCGAGCAGTTCGGCGACCAGGAAGTCGGCGACCGCGTGCGCGGGGCGGGCCAGCGCGGTGAGGGCCGTATCGCGGTCGGTTCCGTTGGCCGACAGGCAGATCGCCGCGATGCGGACCAGCGCGGCCCAGCCGCGGGTGAGGTTGTGCACCACGGCGAGGTCGGCGTCGTCGAGTCGGCAGCCGTGCTGGGCGAGCAGCTGGGCGACCCGGTCCGGGGAGAGTGCGAGTTCGGGCGCGCCGATCCGGGTGAGCCTGCCTGCCAGATCGAGGGCGTGCCAGCGCAGCGGCGGGTCGAAGCGACTCGCGATCAGCGCGGTGACCTGGGCGGGAAGGTGGGTGAGCAGATATTCGAGGCCGGCGAGTTGCAGCGGGTCGGTGAGCAGGTGGGCGTTGTCGATCACCAGCACGGTCGACTCGATGTCGGCGGTCGCGGCGATGAGGTTCGCGGCGCGGTCCAGCGGTGTGTGCAGCACGCCGACCGAGACGGAATCCGAGCCGGGATCGAGGGTTCGCGCGATCTCGGCCATCAGGTCGGTGCCGGGTTGTTCGGTGACGGTCAACCACGCGACGCGGGCCGCGCACCTGCGGCGCACCCAGTCGACCAGCACGACGGTCTTGCCGCTGCCCGCCGGTCCACACAGCAGCACCGTGTGTCCGGCAGCGGCCCCGGCTCGATCCAATCGGCTGAAGGCCTCGTTGCAGCGAACAGGCGCGAACGACAACTCGGGCAGACCGGCACACGGACCGGTCGCAGCTATCACCGAGCTGCCGCTGCGCATGTCCAGAGAACCCGACGACGAAGCCATCTCAACCCTCCTGAACACGCTGTTCACCGCGCGGCGGCCGACCTCCGCCGTGATCGACGGTAGGCGAAACGGCCGCTGTTCGGTTGCTGGTGAGGGTAAGTCAGGGTGCTCGTTATCAGATCGACGTCGACTCGTCGGCCAACGCTCAGTCGGGCAACTGGGACATGCTCAGCAGCGTGAGGCCGAAGGTGTCGATCCGGGCCATCACGCCGCGCATGGCGGTGCTGTCGTCGACGAGGCCGAACAGGGTGGTGGTTCCGGTCGGCGAATGCGAGCTGGGGCGCAGTTCGGGAAAAGCCGCGAGGACACGCTCGGACAGCTCGCCCTCGATGACGAACTGGTAGCGCAGCGGACCGGACGTCGACATGGTTCCAGTGTCGCGGCCGGTCACCGGGACTGCCTCATCCACTCCGGGTGAATTAGCTCGCCACCTGCGACGCAACCGGCCCTCATATTTTAAACATCAGTATTTCAGTTTCCGGGACGCGGGCAGATCCGGTGGCTAATGTCGCGCTCATCATCAGCGCGAACAGGAGACCATCATGAAGATCTACCAGGCGCGGCGTGCCGGTTTCGGACTCACGGCATTCACCGCGGTGGCCGCGGCCGCCGTACTGGCAGCACCGCAGGCGTCCGCGCTCGTCCAGGGGATCGCGGTGAGCGGCAGCACGCACTACGTGGATACCGCCTACACCGTCACCGCCGATGTCACGGCCACCTCGTTCCTGTTCAAGGTGACCTTCACCGACAACGGCACCAAGATCGGCGAACCGGTCTCGGTGGCCGACGGCAAGGCCACCATCACCTGGACGCCGAAGACCACCGGTGCCCACGAGATCAAGGCGGTACAGGAGCTCATCAGCTCGAAGACCGTCACGATCACGGTCGCACCGAAGCCCACCCCACCCGGTGGCGGGACGGGTACCGGCTCCGCCGAGCTGGGTGGGCTGCTGTCGGGCTCGGCCGGCTAGCCCCATCCGCGTGAACGGCCGCCGCGAACTCCCCGCGGCGGCCGTTCGCGTTGTCAGGCCTGGTCGTAGACCTGTTGCAAGGCGGCGATGTCGAGCTTGGACATCGTTCGCAGTGCGGTGCCGACGGCGATGGCCCGGTCGGGCGCACCGCCCATCAGCTTGGCCAGCACGGCGGGGACGACCTGCCAGGACACCCCGAACCGGTCGGTGAGCCAGCCGCACGGGCCGGGTGTTCCGCCGCCCTGTGACAGCGCGTCCCAGAGGCGGTCGATCTCGTCCTGGGTATCCACGATCACCTGCAGTGACGCGGCATCGGTGTGCGGGTGGCCGGGGCCGCCGTTCATCAGGATGACGGACTGACCGTCGAGGTCGAGGTCGATGATGAACGCCGACCCGTCGCCCTGGCGGGTGACCTCGACGATGCGCGAGTTCGGCACGGTCGCGGCATAGAGTTCGGCCGCCGCTTCGGCGTCGGCATCGAACCAGAGGAAGGTGTGGACGGACATGATGTGCTCCTTGGGTGAGTGGCTGCTTCACCCGCTGGTCGGAGCCGAGCACCGCGCTTCGACACATCTACCGAACTTTTGTGCCATCGGCTCACTGGGCGCCGAGGCGCCGACAGGAACTCAGGCGCCGAGGGCCGCCGCGAACATGGGCCAGGAATCGTGGACGTCGTCCTGCCAGTACGGCCAGGCATGGGTGCCCGCGGCCCGGAAGCGGACATCGGCGGGGATGCCGAGCTGGGCAAGGCGGCCCGCGAGCGGGCTCGAACAGCTGCCGACGACGGCTTCCATGGTGCCGCCGACCAGCAGACGGTCGAGCAGGACGCCGACATTGCCCGCGATGCTCGGATCGTTGAAGGCCTCGTGCGGGCCGGGAGCGCCGTTGCCCGAGGACAGGTAGATGGCGGTACCGCGCAGTCGGTCGGCGTGCAGGGTCGGGTCGTTGGCCGCCCACGTCGGGTCGCCGGGCGCGCCCCACATGTTGGTGGCGTCGGCACCGAACGTGGCGAGCTGGGCGCGGACCAGGGTCTCGGCGAGCGGGTTACTGGTCTGCGTGCAACCGCTGAAGGCGCCGACCGCGCGATACAGGCCGGGGGCCGCGATCGCCAGGTTCAAGGCCGAGGTGGCCGACATCGACAGGCCCGCGATGCCATTGGCACCGGTCATGCCGAAACGGTCGTTGAGCAGTGGGGGCAGTTCGTTCGTCAGGAAGGTGGTCCACTTGCTGCGGCCGAGCGCGCCGTCATCGCGCTGCCAGTCGGTGTACATGCTGGCCCGGCCGCCGATCGGGACGATCACATTGACCGGCTTGTCGGCGAAGAAGTCCACCACATCGGTGCGGCGCATCCACGGCCCGCCGCTCTCGCCACCGTCGACCGCGTTCAGCAGATACAGCGCGGGCGCGCCGGCACCGGGGTGCGACATCCACAGCGTGATCGGGCGGTTCATCGCCGCGGAATGCACGACCACCTCGAACTGTCTGCCACCTAGGGGGCGGACGTCGAGGATTCCCGATTGCGCCGACGCCACAGGCGAGACGACCAATCCACAGCCGAGCAGGACGAGCAGACAGCACACAAGCCGACGCATGCGACGTAGTGTGCCGCATGACCCCGCTAATGTCCGGCATTGGGCGGTTCGTGTCCCTATTGTGCGTGTTCATCCAGAAAATGTGCGCGCAGGTCGGTGATCGAGGCGGGTCCCGCGTCGGGGACGTGCATCCGCTCCGCAATCATGGCGCGGAGTTTGCGTGGGAGCCCGGGTGCGTGCCGATCGAAGTAGGCCGAGAGCCATTCCGGCTTGCCGACGAGGAACGGGAAATCGGTGTTCGTCATCGGGCGGATCACCAGCATCGGCAGTGGGGCGTGCAGCGGGCGGTAGTCGCGGTTCCACAGCCCCGCGACCGGGCAGCCGGGATAGAACTGGCCGAGCATGGCGCCGGCGCGGACGATGTCGCTCTTGCGGGCGGCATGGGCGGCGTCGATGCGGGTGGTGTCTTCGAGGGCAGGGAAGACGGTGAGGACCGCCGCGGTGTGGTCGAGGGTGCGGTAGAGGTCGAAGGCGTCGTCGATGGTGTGGGTGATCTCCACGGTGTCCGCCGGCTCGGCGATCCACAAGGTGTGTTGTGCGACAGCGGGTTTGACGAAGGGGCAGACGGGGCCCGGCCTGCCCTGCGCGGGATCGTGGCGCATCAGGGTGTCGGCGAACCAGTCGAGCAGGGGCGCGGTGCGTGGATGTTCGGCGGCCCAGCGGGCGGGGTCGTCGTAGACGCACCACCAGGTGGCGGCGGTGCGTTGGCCTCTCGTCGAGCGCAGGATAGTCATGGTGTGGCCGTCGCGGTTTCGACCTCGCGCAGGTGGCGGTCGAGGATGGGGCCGATGTGGGCGACGACGTCGGCGTTGGTGAGTTGGGCGTGGGTGGTGTCGACGGGGTGTTCGACGAGACGGCCGGTGACGAAGGGGCGCCACATCTGAGCGTCGAGGAAGGCGGTCATGCCCTGGGTGGCGCAGAAGTAGAGGAGGTGGCCGTCGAAGAGGCCGGGGCGGTAGCCGTGCGAGAGGCGGACTCCGTCGGCGTAGGCCTCGTGCAGGTTTGTCAGTTGCTCGGCGGTGAGGCCGGTGCCCAGAGATGCTCCGGCGTCGGCCAATTCGGCCGCGGCCTGCTCCGCCGAGAGATCGGGAAGGCTGTCGGCGTCGTCGGGCTCGTCACCGAGCAAGTGGGTGAGGAGGTCGCGCATGCGCGGTCGCGGGGGCGGGTCGGCGTGATCGGGGATGACGACACTGTCGAGCATGGCGAGAGTGGCCACGTCGCGGCCGTTGGCGCGCAGGCGGACCGCGGTGGCGTGAGCCAGTTGGCCGCCCAGGGACCAGCCGAGGAGGTGGACGGGGCCCGTCGACTGTAGCCGGGCGATTTCGGCGGCATAGGTGTCGGCGAGGAAATCGACAGTCAGCGCGGCGAGCGCGGGCGGGCGGTCGGCTGTCACCTCGTCGGATGGTCGCGCGGGGCGGCTCGGCGCCTCGGATCCTCGCGCAGCCGTGGACAGCGTGGGGGCCTGCAATCCGTAGACGGGACGGTCAGTGATGTGGCGGGCCAAACCCGTGTAGCACCAGGCGAGGGGGACGGCCGAGTGGATGCAGAACAGGGGCGGGTGCAGGCCCTCGGTGCGCAATGGCAGGACGGTGGCGAGGGCGTCGGCGCCAGGGTCCGCATCGGTGCGGTAGGTCTCGATGCGGTGAGCGAGGGCGGCGACTGTGGGAGCGGTGTAGAGCCAGCGGACCGTGATCGGGGTGTTCGTCGACGCCGCCAGTTCCGCCGAAACACTCACGCCTGTCAGGGAATTGCCACCGATCGCGAAGAAATCGTCGTCGGCGCCGACCATATCGAGGTCGCAGGCGGCGGCGAAGGTGGTGGCGATCAGGTGTTGGAGTGGGGTCACCGGAGCGCGGTAGGCGATGGCAGGCGGGGCAGGAAGAGCTGCGCGGTCGAGCTTTCCGTTGGCGGTCAGCGGGAGCCGGTCGAGGGTGATCAGAGCTGCCGGGACGAGAGCGGCGGGCAGGACCGTGCGCAGGTGGGCGAGGACGGCGGCACTGTCGAAGGGGATGTGCTCGCAGCCGTGGGCTCGGGTGGGGACGACATAGGCGATGAGGCGGGCTACGGGGGTGCCCGCGTCGGCGATGTCGACTACCGCGTGGGCGATGGTGGGGTCGGCGAGCAGGGCCGTTTCCACTTCGGCCGGTTCGATGCGGCGGCCGCGGACGGCGAGTTGGGTGTCGATGCGACCGAGGAACTCGTAGCCACCGTCGGCACGGGGACCGACGAGATCGCCGGTGCGGTAGACGCGTTCGCCGCCACCTCGTGGGTCCGCGACGAAACGTGTCGCGGTGCTCGCGGGATCGTTGATGTAGCCCTGCGCTACACAGGGTCCGCCGAGGTACAGCTCGGCGCGCGCACCTGCCGGAACGGGCCGCAGGCTTGAATCCAACAGCAGCGCGGACACTTTCGGCAGCGGTGCGCCGATCGTCACCGGTTCCCCCGCCACCAGTGGCGCCGACTGGGTGGCCATCACCGTGGCCTCGGTCGGGCCGTAACCATTGTGCAGACGGACCCGGGTTGCCCAGGTGGCGACCAGTTCCGGCGGGCAGGCTTCGCCGCCGACGACCACGACCGCGAGACTCGGCACCGTCTCCGGGCGCAGCGTCGCCAGGACGGCCGGCGTGGTGAGCAGGTGGGTGACCCGGTGCATCACGATCAGCTCGGCCAGTTCCGCGCCCGCGACAACCGCGGGCGGCTCGACCACCAGACGAGCACCTGCGGCGAAGGCTGCGAGGAGTTCCAGTAGGTGCGCGTCGAACGCGGGTGAATGAGCGTGCAGCACTGTCGAATTCGACGACAACCGATAGCGGTCGAGAAGGTGGGCCGTCAGCGGGCCGAGGCCTCGATGGGTCACCGCGGCGCCTTTGGGTTTCCCCGTCGTCCCCGAGGTATGGATCAGGTAGGCGGGGTGGGCGGTGGTCGCTCGCGTGCCACGGTCTGCGTCGAGGATCGGCGCCGAGGGTTGATCGGCGATCCGCGCCAGGGTGTCCGAATAATCGAGGGTCAGCCAGGTGACTCCGGGCCCGCCAGGGTCAGCGGATCGACCGGTGATCACGGGTTTCGCGGCCCGAGTCGTCACGCCGAGCACCGCACCGGACGCGTCGATGATCCGGGCGATCCGCTCGCTCGGGTCGCCCACATCGATCGGCGTCAGGCAAGCACCGGCCGCCGCGATGGCGCGCACAGCGAGCACGGACTCGAGCGACCTCGGAATCGCGGTGAGCACCGGACTCCCCGGCCTCGCCCCGTGCGCGAGGAGCAACCCGGCCCACCGCGCCGCCGACTCACCGAGTTCCCGGTAGGTCATCGACCTGGCACCGTCGACCACCGCGACGTTGTCCGTTCCATCGAAGCGACTGAACAATTCGCCCAACGTCGAAGTCGGTGCGTCAGTGGCGGGCGGTCGCACGTGCTGGGGCGCCTGGGATTCGGGGGTCAGGTCACGGATGGGATGGGATGGTTCGGCGGCCAGGAAGGTGGCGAACCAGTCGAGGAACAGGCGGTGGTACCAGGCCAGGGTGGCGGCGTCGTAGCGCGCCGGGTTGGCTTGGAAGTCGATGGTGGCGGTGGTGTTGTCGGGGCCGAGTTGGTAGCCGTTGACGAGGAGGTCTTCGACGGGGCCGAGGCTCAGCAGGTGGGCGTGGCCGGTGACGGGGCCGAGGGTCAAGGGGGCGGTGAAGCCGAGGAGGTTGATCACCGGGCCGAAACCACCTCGGGCCAAGTGGGTTTCGCCGCGGTCGCGTTGGATGTCCTCATAGCGGTAGCTCTGGTGGCGCAGGGCTCCGATCACCCGCAACCGCACCTGGCCGATCAGGTCTTCGACTGTTGTCGTGGTGAGGTCGCGTAGTCGCAGGGGCACGACATTGGAGACCGAACCCGCCGAACGACGCAGGGCCGCCGTGGGCCGGGCGGCCACCGGCAGCGAGAGGACGACCTGGTCGGCGCTCGACATGCGCGCGAGGAAGGCGGCGAAGGCGGCGGCGGTCAACTCCGGAAAGCTGGCCGAATAGCGCTGCCGCGCAGTGGCCAGCAGGTTCGCGGTGCGCTCGTCGAGGCAGGCCGACACCCGATGCGGATCGGCCGACGCGGGCGCGGCGACACCCGCGATGCCGATCGGATCGGGCAGCCCCGCAACCTCTTTCGCCCAGTACTCCCGATCCGCGACCGCACGGGAGGAGTCGCGGTAGAGCCGATCGGCGTCGACCAAGCCCCCGATGGACAACACGTCACCCTGGCCGAGATCCGTTCCCCGCGAGTAATTCTCGGCCGCGAGCCGCAGCAGGGCCGCCGCTCCGACACCGTCGAGCACCAGGTGATGACTGCGCAGATAGAGAAAGCTCCGTTCGGGGCCCACCCGGTACAACACCGCGACAGTGATCGCGTCCTCGCACAGGTCCAGCCGAGCCCGGCGATCCGCCTCCATTCGCGAAAGCGCTTCGACCGCGGTGAGGTCTGTCTCGGTGAGTTCGCCGAAGACAGTCGGGTCGAGGTATTGACGTGGCGTGCCATCGACGAGTCGGATACGCACGTGCGGTGACTGCAGTCGCGCTGCCGCCGACCGCATCGCGGTGCGCAGGCGCGCGATGTCCAGTGGCCCACGCAGATCCAGATACAGGGCGATGGTGGCAGGTACGTCGGGCGCGAGCTGATGAGCTACCCACCAGCGTAATTGCCCGGGCGACAGGGGTATCGGCGCAGCATCGGCCGCCATCACGGCATCGACCGCGCCGATACCACCCTCACCTTGCCGCACCGTGCCTCCCGGGATTCGAAAGCAACCGTTGACTGGTTTCCCGGCAAACCTACGGCATCTACCCCGTGTCGGGCACGGATACCCGCGCGGCCGCGTCGGCGGCGACCACCTCGGCGAGCACCGAGTCCAGTGCCGACGCAGTGAGTCCGAAGGTGGTCCGCAGCGCCGAATCGTCGACGACGAACTCGCGATGGGACATGTGTTTCGTCTCGAACAGTTCGGCCCAGAACGGATCTTGTTCGGCGAGTTCGGTGATCTCCTCGTCGGTGAGCACCGCGAGTTCGGGCGTCGCGGCGCCGGCCAACGCGGCGAGCCTGTTCGCGACGGTGCGGACGGTCGTGGTGATCACGGGCGCGTGCCAGGCCCTCCCCCACGACCGATCGTCGCGCGCGACCGCGACCAAGGTGGCCGCGGCGTCACCGATCGCGGTGAAGGAATGCGGGAGGTCCAGCTCCTGCGGCACCTCGGCCGGGGTGCTCGCCAGGACCGCGGACTGAACGAGCAGGGAGAACACCGACACCGCTCCCACGCCGAGGAATTGACCCGCGCGCACTTCGGTGACGCGCAACCGGCCGGCCTCGTGCGCGACGAGCGCCTCGATCCACATCCTGGCTCTGACCGCGCCTTTACTGCCCGTGGCGGCCAGCGGTGCGCTTTCGTCGACGACACCGTCTACCGGGCCGTAGCCATACAGATTTCCCAGCATGACCAGGTCGGCGCCCACGGTTTCCGTCGCCGCGAGGATTGAACCGAACAAGGGCGGAACGGTCTCCGGCCAGGTGTGATACGCGGGCATCGCCAGGTTGAAGACAGTGGCCGCGCCGGTCGCGACCTCGGCCAAGGCAGTCGTGTCGTTGGCGTCGAGAGCGATCAGTTCCACGCCGGGATGGGTGGGGCCGAGCCCGCTTCGGCTCACCATCCGTACCCGATCCCCGGCTTCGGTGAGCAACAACGCGCTGGCGGTGGCGGTCGCGCCCCGGCCGATCACTACATGAGTGGACATGTGAATTCCCTTTCACAACAACAGCTTTCGATGCGGCCGAAGGAGTTCCGCCCGCACACCCAACGATGCCGTGCACGCGATGGCTAGACTAGTGGCCGGAATGCCAGCTACCCCAAGGATCAGGCCATGAAGACCATCGCGGTGGTTGCCGTCCCCCCGGTGAAATCCTTCGATCTGTCGATGCCGGAAACACTGATGGGCTCGGTCATGATCGACGGCGAACCCGGCTATCGGGTGGTGGTCTGCACGGCCGAGCCCGGGGTGCTGCCGTCGACCCCGGGCGGATTCGATGTGGTGATCCGGCACGGACTCGATGTCCTCGACCGCGCCGACGCGGTGATCGTGCCGAGTACCGGCAGCCGCACGGACGCGGACCCGGTGACTCTGCAGGCGCTGCGCGCGGCCGTCGACCGCGGCGTCCTGGTCACCTCGATCTGCAGCGGCGCCTTCGTGCTTGCCCAGGCCGGGCTGCTCGACGGGCGCACCGCCACCACGCACTGGGGCCTGGCCGACGAACTGGCCCGCGACCATCCGCTCGTGCGGGTGCGCACCGACGCACTGTTCATCGAGGACGGTCCGGTGACCACCGCCGCGGGCGCGGCCGCCGGAATCGACCTGTGCCTGCACCTGATCCGAGCCGACTACGGCGCCACCGTGGCGAACGCGGCAGCGCGGGCAGCCGTGGTGACGCCCGTGCGGGCAGGCGGCCAGGCTCAGTTCGTCGATACCCCGCTCCCCGCCGACGACGATCTCTCCCTCTCGACCACCCGAGCCTGGGCGCTCGAACGCCTCGACACTCCCCTGTCGCTACGCGAACTGGCCGAACACGCGCGAACCAGCGTGCGCACCCTGACCCGCCGATTCCACGAGGAAACCGGCCTCAGCCCCCAGAAATGGTTGTTGAGTCAGCGCCTCCACCGCGCCCGCGAACTGCTGGAGTCGACCACATTGCCCGTCGAACAGGTCGCCAGGCACAGCGGGATCGGGTCGGCGGAATCGTTGCGCCAGCACATGGTTCGCCAGTTGGGCGTTCCGCCGAGCGTCTACCGCGCGAACTTCAGTACCGCGCAGTAGGCGGGTAGCCGGGGTAGGGCTGGTAGCCCTGCGGCGCCCGGGGTGCGAAAAAGGTCGAGGACATGCCGTTCCACAGCAGGATCACCGCGGCGAGTCCGATGCCGAGGGTGACCGTGCTGAACACCAGCGCGATCCCCGCCGTCGAGGTGACGAACGCCATCACCGTGCCGACGACGTAGAACAGCGCGTTGATCCCGAAGAACACCGACCCCGTGATCCGTCCCCAGTTCTTGCCCGCCCGGCAGACGAACGCCATCCACACCCACAACCCCGCCGTCACCAGCGAACTCACGATGGCCCCACCGACGCTCGCGTACACGAGAAGATCGAGTTCGTTCCCCCGCAACACACCACCCGAGGCGTCGAGCGCGTCGCTGCGAGTCTGGTCGAGCATGGTGAGCGAGTAGGCCATGCTGAGCAAGGTGACCACCGCCCCCACCAGCATCACGTAGAACGCGATCTGCACACTCTGCGGAACAACCCGCGGCGCGACATCCACCGGCGGATACGCACCACCCGGCACGGGATACGGAGCACCCGGCCCACAGGGCGGGGGCGGCGCATAGGGCGGCGGCGATCCCGCCGCACCCGGCACCGGACCGTACGGCGGTTGCGGTACGGCCTGGCTCGGCGCGTCCGGATACGCCGTCAGCCCGTCATCCTGGGATGGATAGCCCTGGCCTGCGGACGAATCTGACATCGAGCTGTGCCCCCTGGTTGTGAAGTCGGGCCCAACTCTAGCCGCAGCCGCCGACACCGGCCCGCTGTGCGCGATCGGCGTCAGCGAACGCCGACCAGCTCCCGAGCCGCACTCCGATACCGATCGACGATCAACCGAACAACCCCCGGATGCACACCGATAGGCTCAGCCACCCCATCGGCCCCCGCATCATGCAACCGCTGGTGAAAGAGACCATGCGCCAACAGATAAGACGCGATGAACACCCGTTTCGAACCCGACTCCCGAAGCGAGGCAACAACTTCGGGCACCCGAGGCGCCCCGGTGGCCACGTAGGCGATCCGAACCGGCGCACCCAGCTGCTCGGCAAGCATCCCCGCGGCCCGCCGAACATCCTGGCGCGCACGCGAATCCGAAGACCCGGCAGCCGCGAACACAATCGCATCCCCAGGCTTCCACCCGGCCGCACGCAACCGCACCGCCATCACCCGGGTCAACGCCGGATCCGGCCCCATCGCATCGGTCACAGCGACCGCGCGATGCCCACTCTCGGCAACCTCACGCGGAACGTCCTGGTACACGTGATACCCCGAAGCGAGAAACGCGGGCACAACAACAGCGGGCCCGTCGAGATCGCGCAGAACCTCCGAGGGCGAAGGCCCGAGCACATCGACGAAGGCAGTCCGCAGCGAAGCATTCGGCGCCGACGACACCGCGACACCGAGTTCGGCAGCCACCGCATCGGCCAGCGCCGCGATCATTTCCACGCCACGCGCACTACGGGTGCCGTGCGCGACGAGCACCAGAGCCGGATCGCCCGGCACCCCGGCACTCACCACACCCCGATCGCTTGGGCAGGCCGCGGCGACCGAGCAGGCGTCCCGATCCCCGAGGGATGCGGCGGCGGCACAGACTGCCGCACAGCAGGAGTATCGGAGCAGTCGGCAGCGTCCAAGGCCAGCCGGTATCCGCGCTTCACCACGGTCTGAATGGCCTTGGGAGTGCCCAGACCTGCCCGCAGTCGCGCGATCGCGGTCTCCACCGCGTGGGTGTCGTCACCGCCACCGGGCAGCGCGGCCAGCAGATCTTCGCGCGAAACGACCCGACCCGGCTGACGGGCCAGCGACCGCATCAACGCCATCGGCGCGGGCGCCAACTGACGCACCTCACCGTCGACGACCACGCAGCCACCCCGCACGCTGACCAGATGACCGGCCGCGTAGATCCGGCTCGCGCGGCGCGGAAGTTCTTCTGCCACATGGCGAGCCAGCGCACCCAACCGAGCACGGGCAGGCATCGTCGTCGGCACACCGAGTTCTTCCAGCGGGGCCGCGGTGATCGGGCCGACACAGGCGGCGAGCACCCGTCCACGGAACGCGTGCAGCACCGACTCCAAGAGCCCGGTTTCCTTGGCGCGCATCAACAGTGACGCCACGGCGGGCGCACTGGTGAAGGTGACACAGTCGAGACTGCCGGAGATGATCGATTCGATCATCGTGTCCATCGGCCCACGATCTGTCGGCGGCTCCCACCGGTATACCGGCACCGGAACCACGTCGGCGCCCGCGCAACGCAGCACCTCGCAGAAGTCGGGAACCGGCTCCCATTCGGTGGTCGCGCCGTGCAGCTGCACCGCGATGCGGACGCCTTCGACGCCCTCGGCGAGCAGGTGATCGAGCACCTCGGCCGAGGACTCCGAGGCAGGCGACCACTCCTCGCGCAGTTCAGCGGCGCGGATCGCGCCCTTGGCCTTGGGGCCACGGGCCAGCATGCGGGTCGAGGCAAGGGTGTCGCGCAGTACTTCGGCCAGACCCCAGCCCTCGGCCGCTTCCATCCAGCCGCGGAAACCGATGCCGGTGGTGGCGACGGTGATCTGCGGCGGATCGGCGATCAGCAGTTCGGTGACACGTTCGAGCTCGGTGTCATCGGCCAGCGGAATGATGCGAATCGCCGGGGCGGACGTGACCGTCGCGCCCCTGCGGGTGAGCAGGGTGCTGAATTCCTCGGCGCGGCGAGCCGCGGTAACGCCGATCGTGAAGCCGGCAAGGCACGGGCCACTGTCGGTGGGAGCGGTCATGGGGTCTGCACCGGTTCGTTCGAGACCGCGACGACGCCGCCGTCGAGTTGGACCGAATACACCGGCAGGGACTTGGACTCGTCGTCGAGACAGCGGCCGTCGATCAGCGAGAAAGCCTGCTTGAGCAGCGGCGACGCGACGACAGGGATGCCACCACGATCACCGATGATGCCGCGCGACATCACCGCGGCCCGCCCGAACGGATCGATGTTGCCGACGGCGGCGAGCGTGCCGTCGGTGAGTAGGAACAGGGCCGCCTGACGGCCGCCCTTCAGCAGGACCGCAACGCCGCGCCCCGGGATCAGGAAATCGAGTCGGCAGGCCTGAGTCCAGGTCGCGGTCTCTGTGGTGATGGTGGGTGTGTCGATAACGGTCATCGGTTCCTCCTCCGAGAGCCTTACCTATTGGTACAGGCACCCTGTTTCCGCAGCGTTAAGTGCTTATTTCCCAGCCGGTGCTGTGTCCGACGCAACACCGACGGGCATGCCGGGAAGACCGAGAAGCACAGGTACCTTGCGTTCGCCGCTGTCGTCGAACGAAATCGTCGGATCGGCTTGGTCAGGGGCATTGACGAAGGAGACGAAGCGCGAGAGCTTGTTCTCGTCCTCGAGGACCGCGGCCCACTCGTCCTTGTAGCCCTCGACATGCTTGGCCATGGCCGCCTCGAGGTCGTCCGCGATACCGAGGCTGTCGTCGCACACGACGGCCTTGAGGTAATCGAAGCCGCCCTCCAGTGCCTCCTGCCACGGCGCGGTGCGCTGCAGGCGGTCGGCGGTGCGGATGTAGAACATCAGGTAGCGGTCGATGTAGCTGATCAGCGTCTCGTCGTCGAGGTCACCGGCAAGCAGCACCGCGTGCTTGGGAACCAGGCCGCCGTTGCCGCCGACGTAGAGGTTCCAGCCGTGCTCGGTGGCGATCACGCCGACGTCCTTGCCGCGGGCCTCTGCGCACTCACGCGCGCAGCCCGAGACGGCCAGCTTGATCTTGTGCGGCGAACGAAGACCGCGGTAGCGCTTCTCCAGCAACACGGCCATGCCGACCGAGTCCTGCTGGCCGTAGCGGCACCAGGTGGAACCGACGCAGCTCTTCACGGTACGCAGCGACTTGCCGTAGGCGTGGCCGGACTCCATGCCGACGTCGACCAGGCGCTTCCAGATCAGCGGCAGCTGCTCCACGCGGGCGCCGAACAGGTCGATGCGCTGACCACCGGTGACCTTGACGTAGAGGCCGAACTCCTTGGCGACCTCGCCGATCACGATCAGCTGGTCGGCGGTGACCTCGCCACCGGGCATCCGCGGGACGACCGAGTAGGTGCCGTTCTTCTGCAGGTTGGCCAGGAAGTGGTCGTTGGTGTCCTGCAGCGCGGCCTGCTCGCCATCGAGGATGTGCTCGCTCGAGGTCGACGCCAGGATCGAGGCGACGGTCGGCTTGCAGATATCGCAACCCGAGCCCTTGCCGTGCTTGGCGATCAGCTCGGAGAAGGTGCGGATGCCGGTGACGGCGACCACGTCGTACAGTTCGGCGCGCGACTGCGAGAAGTGCTCGCACAGCGCCTTCGACAGCGCGACGCCGGACTGCTCGAGCAGCTTCTTGAGCATCGGCACACAGCCACCGCAGGAGGTGCCGGCGTTGGTGCAGCTCTTGACGGCCGGGATGTCGCAGGCGCCCTCGGCGATCGCGCCGCAGATCGCGCCCTTGCTGACGTTGTTGCAGGAGCAGATCTGGGCGTCGTCGGGCAGCGAGTCGGCACCGAGTTCGGCACCGGCCGGGGAGATCAGCGCGGCGGCGTCGGCGGGCAGCGGGCGGCCGACCAGCGGGCGAAGGGCCGCGTACTGGCTTGCGTCGCCGACCAGGATGCCGCCGAGCAGGGTCTTGGCGTCATCGGAGACGACCAGCTTGGCGTAGGTGCCCTTGGCCGCGTCGTGCAGCACGACCTCGAGCGCGCCCTCGGTGGTGGCGTGCGCGTCACCGAAGGACGCCACATCGACGCCCATCAGCTTCAGCTTGGTGGACATATCCGCACCGGGGAACTCGCCGGCGCCGCCGAGCAGGCGGTCGGCGACGATCTCGGCGGTGGTGTAACCGGGGGCGACCAGGCCGTAGCAGACGCCCTCGATCGCGGCGCATTCACCGATCGCGTAGACGCTCGGGTCGGAGGTCTGCAGGCTGACATCGGTGAGGATGCCGCCGCGCGCGCCGATCGCGAGGCCCGCGGCCTTGGCCAGTGCGTCCTGCGGGCGGACACCGGCGGAGAACACCACCAGCGACGCCTTGATCTCGGCGTCGTTGGACAGGTGCACGGTGACGTTGTCGGCGCCCTCCTCCTCGATCGAGACGATCTTGGCCGTACCGACCCCGGTGTGCACATTGAGACCGATATCGGTGACGAGCTTCTCCAGGATCGCGCCACCGCCGGCGTCGACCTGGGCGGGCATCAGGCGGCCGTTGTACTCGATGACGTGCGGGGTCATCCCGAGCAGACGCAGCGCGTTGGCCGCTTCCAGACCGAGCAGACCGCCACCGACGACCACACCGTGCGCGCCGGGACCGGCGGCTTCGGCGGCGGCGCGGATACCGTCGAGGTCGTCGATGGTGCGGTAGACGAAGCACTCGGGCAGGTCGTGGCCCGGGACGGGCGGCACGAACGGGTAGGAACCGGTCGCCATGACCAGGGCGTCGTAGGCGATGACGTCGCCGCTGGTGCTGGTGACGGTCTTGGCCTCGAGGTCGATGGACTCGCCGCGCTGGCCGAGTCGCAGGTCGACCAGTGCGTCGCCGTCGTACATGTTGCCCGGCAGGGCCAGTTCATCGGTGTTCCAGTTGCCGACGTAGTAGGACAGGCCGACGCGGTCGTACGCGGGCAGCTTCTCCTCCGACAGGATGACGACCTGCCACACGCCTGCCTCGTCGCGCGAGCGCAGGGCTTCGACGAAACGGTGTCCGACCATGCCGTGGCCGACCACGACCGCTGTTTTGCGAGTGCTGTTCATGAGAGTGACCTCCTTGGTAGTGGTCGGTTGTCAGCGAGCCGACGAATTGGCCGACGAAGCGTTCGATTCGGCCTCGAGGACCAGGGACTCGGCCTCGACCACCACAGCGGAGTCGGAGGAAAGGCGCGGACGGCGCAGGAACACCGTCCAGGTCACGGCCGCGCAGACCACATAGAAGGCGAGGAACACCCAGAACGCGGTGGTGGCCGAGGCGGTGCTGGCGTAGGAGCTGCGCAACACCATGTTGATGCCGACACCGCCGAGCGCGCCGATGGCGCCGACGAAGCCGATCAGCGCACCGGAGGTGTTCTGCGACCAGGCCGCCTGCTCGACTCGCGAGAACGGCAGGCTCTTGGACTTGGCCTCGAACACCGACGGGATGATCTTGGTGACGGCACCGTTGCCGAAACCGGACAGGACGAACAGGGCGATGAAGCCCGCGACCAGCATGGTCATGGTGGCACCGGTGGCAACACCCTTGTTGCCGTCGGCCATCGTCGAGGCGGCGATCACGAGCAGCGCGGCGGCCATCATGGCACCGAAGGTGACGATGGTGACCTTGCTACCACCGATGCGGTCGGCCATCTTGCCGCCGTAGGGGCGGGCCAGCGAACCGAGCAGCGGGCCGATGAAGGCGATCGACGCGGCGTGGATGGCGGCCTGGGCGGCGGTGTCGCCACCTGCCTTGAAGCTGATCTGCAGGATCTGGGCGAAGGCGAAGCTGTAACCGATGAACGAACCGAAGGTGCCGATGTAGAGGAACGCGATCGCCCAGGACTGCGGCACCCGCAGGGCCTTGACCATGTAGGACAGGTCGGCACGCTGGTTGGTCAGGTTGTCCATGTAGAACGCGGCGCCGACTGCGGTGACACCGACCAGGACCAGGTAGATCGCGCAGATCACCGAGGCGTAGTCGCCGCCGAGGGTGACCAGCACCAGCAGGCCGAACAGCTGGATCACCGGGACACCGATATTGCCGCCACCGGCGTTCATGCCCAGCGCCCAGCCCTTGAGACGCTGCGGGTAGAAGGCGTTGATGTTGGTCATCGACGAGGCGAAGTTGCCGCCGCCGAAGCCGGCGAACGCGGCCACGATCAGGAACGTGGTGTAGGAGGTGTCTGGCTGGTTGACGAAGTACAGCGTCAGCAGCAGCGGGATGAGCAGCAGGAACGCGGAGAAGATCGTCCAGTTGCGGCCGCCGAAGCGGGCGGTGGCGACGGTGTAGGGAATGCGAAGGAACGCGCCGACCAGGGTGGGCATGGCGACCAGGAAGAACTTGCCCGCCGCGTCGATGCCGTACTTGTCGGTGGGCATGAACAGCACCATCACCGACCAGATCGACCACACCGAGAATCCGATGTGCTCGGCGATCACCGACCAGATCAGATTGCGCTTGGCGACGTCCTTGCCACCGGCTTCCCAGGCCGCGACATCCTCGGCATCCCAGTTGTCGATGTCGTGGTTCCGCTTCAGCGTGCTCAAGATGGGCCTCCCATAAAGTGCGATGGCCCAACGATAGGAAAGGGGTATTGCCGAAATGCTGCGGGAAATGTCGCTTGAATCAACGGTTTCTCACCTTCCCCCGATCAGGAAGGTGAGATCAGCCCTTTTGTTTCGGGTATGTGTCGCAACGATTTCCGCGCGTAAGGAAGCAGCGAGAAATCGGGATATTCGCCGGTGAGGGTGTGAGCTGCGCCTCTTGCCAGCGACTTTAGGCCAGAGTCACGCACGCCGCACTTCGGCAGGCGACCGACGGTGAGAAGTTCGTCGCGTTACCAAGAATCTTCGAGCATGCGCGGCTTGCAGGCTTGCCAGGCACCGACGAGGAGAACACCGAGAGCGACGGCCAACAGCCCGAAGGGTGCCAGCCAACCGCCCGTCCAGGTGTGGAGCATGCCGAACAGCAGCGGGCCCGTGCAGGCGATCGCGTAACCGACACCCTGGGTGAAGCCGGACAGCGCCGCCGAGCCCTGGGGAGTGCGAGTGCGCAGGTTGATCAGCGTCAGCGCCATGGGGAAGGTGGACGGGCCGAGGCCGAGCAGCACCACCCACAGCAGTGGTGCCTGCATCGGCGCCACCAGCAGGCCGACGAAGGCGGTCGCGAACAGCACCATGCACCCGACGACGACGGGGAACGGATTGCGCATCCGGGAGACGATCGTGGGCGCGCCCAGCGCCGGGATCAGGCCGATCAGCGCGAACAAGCCGACCATGCTGCCGCCGAAACCGGCGCTCGCGCCCGCGTCGGACAGGATCTTGGGCAGCCAGGCGAACATCGCGTAGGTGGTCAGCGAGGTCATGCCGAACATGCCCGCCATCCCCCATGCCACCGGCGAACGCCAGACCTTGCCGGTCTCGGGTGCCTGCGTGGGCAGGGCGGTGGTGTCGACCGTGTCGCGACCACGCCGACCGCGCAGCACCACCAACCACGGGATCGCGGCGGCGAAGCCGACCATCGCCCACACACCCATCGAGATCCGCCAGCCGTGCGCCTCGGCCACCGGCACCGCGACGAACGCCGGAATGACAGTACTGAGCTGCACCATCACGATGTAGAGCGAGCTGATCGCCGCCAGATGATCGCCGAAATACCGCTTCACCAGCGGCGGAATCACCACATTGCCGATACCCATCCCGAGCAGCGCCACCCCGGAGAACGCCAGCAGTCCGCCGGTCCCGGTGGCGAACACCCGCACCAGCGACCCCGCACCGGCCAGCAGCATCGCCACCAACACGGTCCGCTCGAGCCCGATCCGGCGCACGAACAGCGGCGCGACGAGCCCGGCGAGACCGAACATCGCGGTCGGCAACATGCCGAACACCCCGACGATCCCCGTCCCGTACCCGATCTCGGCACCGATCGTCTCGGCAAGCGGACTGAACGCGGTGACCGCGGCGCGCAACGTCAGCGCCGACATGATGATGGCCGCCAGAACGAGCAGCCGACCTTCGATCAGCGACCGCTCGGTGATCTCCGGAGACGGGTCGACGCCACCACGCCGGTCGTCCACAGAGGTCGACCCGGCGCCAGAAGCTGGCTGGAAATCACGGAACGGCGGCACCCGAGAATCATAGGATGACCCGATGACTGCTGCCAAGCGACTGTGAGCGATCTCCCGCGAGAACATGGGTAACTCACCGGGAACGGGCTGACGCACAGCCGACATCCCGCCGGCCGCCGACCCAGGTCACCCCGCGCACAAGTCTGGCCTGAAGTCCCGGAGAGGCGGAACAGCCCAGTACCCTTGCGGACGTGCAACCCGTCCGGCGTACCAGCCTCATCGCCCAGGTCACCGAACAGCTTCGGGCCGAAATCCGTTCCGGCCGTTGGCCGGTGGGCCGGCGAATCCCCACCGAACCCGAGCTCACCGAGCTCACCGGGACCGGTCGAAACACCGTGCGCGAAGCCGTCCAGGCGCTCGTGCACGCAGGCATGCTCGAACGCCGTCAGGGCTCGGGCACCTATGTGATCGCCACCTCGGAGGTCGGCGGCACCCTGGGCAAGTACTTCGCCGACGCGCACGAACGCGACATCCTCGAACTGCGCCAGGCCCTCGACACCACCGCGGCGGGTCTGGCCGCGCGCCGCCGCGACGACGCCGATATCGCCACCCTCCAGCGCTTGCTCGCCGAACGCAGCAACCGGAATTGGGCCGAACCCGACCCGGTGGCCATCGCCGCCGACGTCGAATTGCACCGTGCGATCGTCGTGGCCAGCCACAACGCGGTATACCTGGAGTTCTACGATTCGCTGCTGCCGATCATCGAACAGGTGATCCACGCGCGCACCGCGAAATCCGACGACGCCTACGACACCGAGCACGCCGAACTCGTGCAGGCCGTCATCGACGGCGACGCCGAGCGCGCCGTGCAGGCCGCCAACTGCTTCCTCGGCTCGCTCATCGCCGAATACCCGGACCGCTGAGCTGGGAATTGTCGCGGTTCCTAATTCCAGGTAACCGGGCTGTCACCACGTGCGAATTCGCGCGGTGAGCCGTAGTTGCCGGGAACGTCACCTGAGGCCATTGTCACGCAACAACCGGCTCCTACCTTTATCTCGACACCGCACACGCGCTCGATCGAGAGGAAGCCGATGACCGCAATCGCCGCCACCGGCCAGGCGACGGAATCTCCGTCGTTCGAATATCAGAAGAAGGGTCGTTGGCTGACCCAGTGGGAACCCGACAATGCGAAGTTCTGGGAATCGGGTGGTGAGAAGACCGCCAAGAAGAACCTGTGGTTCTCCGTGTTCGCCGAGAACCTCGGCTTCAGCGTCTGGGTGCTGTTCGGCTCCATCGTCACCGCCATGGGCGCCGCGGGGTTCACCTTCCTGGAAGGCCTCGGCAAGGGAAACCCCACCGCCGTCGCCAACGCGCTGCTGCTGACCTCGGTCCCGACCCTGGTCGGCGCGACTTTGCGTATCCCGTACACCTTCGCGGTCCCCAAGTTCGGCGGTCGAGCCTTCACCGTCTTCAGTGCGGGAATGCTGCTGATCCCGACCCTCGGCCTGGCGTACTTCGTCAACCAGCCCGGCACCCCGATGTGGGTGTTCCTGTTGCTGGCCGCGCTCGCCGGTGTCGGCGGTGGCAACTTCTCGTCCTCGATGGCCAACATCTCGTTCTTCTTCCCCGAGGGTAAGAAGGGTGCCGCGCTCGGCATCAATGCCGCGGGCGGCAATCTCGGTGTGGCGCAAACACAGCTGGTCGCGCCGCTGCTGATCACCTTCGGCACGCATCTGCTCGCCAAGGACGCCGCGGGCTACCGGTTCGGCATCACCCTCGCGATCCTGGTCTGGGTGCCGTTCATCCTGATCGCCGCGTTCGGCGCGCTGCGGTACATGGACTCGATCGTCTCCGCCAAGGCCGACGGGAAGTCCTACAAGCTGGCGCTGACCAACCCGCACACGTGGATCATGTCGTTTCTCTACATCGGCACGTTCGGTTCGTTCATCGGTTTCTCGTTCGCCTTCCCGACCCTGATCAAGGCCAACTTCCCGCACCTGGCCTCGATCAGCTGGATCAGCATGGTCGGCAACCTGGCCTTCCTCGGCGCTTTCGTCGGCTCGTTCAGCCGACCGGTCGGCGGGTGGATCTCCGACAAGGTCGGTGGCGCCCGCATCACGGTGTTCGTCTTCAGTGGCATGGCGGTCGCGGTGGCGTTGATCATGACGGCGCTGTCGATGAAGAGTTTCCCGCTCTACCTCGCCGCGTTCCTGTTGCTGTTCGTGCTCACCGGCATCGGGAACGGCTCCACCTACCGGATGATCCCCTCGATCTTCGGTGCCACCGCCAAGAAGTACGCCGCCGAACACGGCATGGAGATCACCGAGGCGCAGGCGTCGGCTCGCCGTCAAGCCGGTGCCGCGATCGGCGTGATCGGCGCGGTCGGTGCCTTCGGTGGATTCATCCTGCAGCAGGCACTTCGCTTGTCCAACATCAACTTCGGCACGATGGCACCTGCCTTCTGGGCCTATGCGGGCGCCTTCCTGGTGATGGCCGGTGTCACCTGGTGGTGCTACCTGCGCGCCTCCTTCGCCACCGAGAAGATGCCCTCCCTCGCCTACGCCAACGTGTAGAACCCACCCACGGAAAGCCACGCTCGGAACAGCCTCCCCGAGCGTGGCTTTCCGCTGTGCGTTCCCATCGGGTTCCGTTCCGTCTCGCTCACCGAAAGCTATCCAGCTATCGTGTGGCGAATCCTGAACGGAGGCCCGATGGGAACGCACGCGCAAGCCGAGGCTGTGCACTCGGCAGAGAATTTCGATCCGGGCGATCGGTGGGTGCCGGTGGATCGCCGCTGGTGGGGCATGGATCGGCGAACCCTGCTGCCCGCGCTGGTAGTGCTCGCACTGGCCTTCCTGCAAGGCGTCGTGCTGCCACGTATCGACGATGCCATCCCGGTCGAGGACGTCACCGCTGTCGGGGAGGTGATCGCCGTGGACGGAGGGTTCACCTTCACCGCGGCCGGTGGCTGGTCGCTGGTGGACGGCGAGCGCGTCGGCGACGAACCGACCGGGCAGGGCTACCCCGCCGACGCCGTGCTGACCCGCGGCGGCGCCCAGTTCACCGTGCGGACCGGCATATTCGCCGGTGACGCGGCGGCGTTGCTGGATCAGATCGAAAGTACCCAGCGGAAATTGGGCAGCGCGCTCACCGCGACCGGTGACCCGGTGGCGGTGACCACCCGCAGCGGCGAGTCCGGCGTGATGACCAGGTACGCGACCCCGGGGGTGGACGGCGTGCTGGCCGCGTTCGTGGTCGACGAGACCGGCGTCGAAGTCATCGCGCTCGGCCCGGAGCAAGCAGGCCAGGACATCCTCACCGATGTCGGCGCAATGATCGCCACCCTCGCCCATACCGGAAAGGCGTCGTGATGACCAGCTCCACCACCGATCTCGCCGACGCGCGGATCCTGGCCATCGAGGATTCCGGCTGGGGCCGCTCGTTCACCTTCTACCAGCCGCGCAACCTCGCGTTCTGGGTCTACCTGATGCTCGTCGGTTCCGGTGCGCTGCTGTTCGCCGCCATGATCGGGCGCACCTACGGCGCCTACAGCCGGGCAATCCTGGTCAGCGCGGCGATCTTCGGGATCTACGGTGCGATCTTCTGGTGGTTCACCCATCACATCGACCGCTACGCCCGCCAGCCGCTGAAACTGCTCGCGGCCGCCTTCGTCTGGGGTGGTTTCGCCGCCACCTGGGCGATGGCGTCCTACGCCAACACCGCGCTGATCAACATCTACGGCAAGGTGTTCGGCCACGCCTTCGCGCTGGACTGGGGGCCTGCGCTGGCCGCGCCGTTCACCGAGGAGACCGCCAAGGGCTTCGGACTGCTGTTGCTGATCGCGTTGGCACCGCGGCTGGTACGTACCGCTTTCGACGGATTCATCCTCGGCGCGTTCCTCGGCCTCGGCTTCGAGATCCTCGAGGACATCTCCTACGGCCTGAACTCCGGGGCGTCCCAGTTCGGCGCCGATCAGGTCGACGCCTCGCTCGGGACCGTGCTGTTGCGGGTGGTCACCGGCGCCACCGGCCACATGATCTACACCGCGGTCTTCTGCGCCGGGCTGGTGTATCTGCTCGGCAGGCCCGCGCAGCCACGCCGCGTCGGCCTAGGTCTGCTGCTGATGGCGACGGCGATGCTGCTGCACGGATTGTGGGATGCGCAGGGCAACTTCAGCGGCGGCAATACCGCCGTCGCGCTCGGCCTCATCGCAGCGCTGATGGTGGTCGCGCTGATCGTCGCGGCGCTGGTGTTCCGGCTCACCGTCGCGCGCGAACGCGATTTCCTGGCCGCGATCCTCGCCCCGGAGGTGGCAGCCGACACGGTGACCGCTGCCGAATCCGCCGCCGCCTGCGGTAACACCAAGCAGCGGCGGACATTTCGACACACCGGTGCGGACCGCAAAGCCCGCACACGGCACGGGTTCGTGCTGGACGCGATCTCAGATCTGGCCGATGCCCTGGCCGCGGATCACGGCGCCTCGACACCGCGGGTGGAATTCGCGCGCTCGGAAGTCGCCCGGCTGCGTGAGGGACGCCCGCCCGCCCCGGAGTAGCCCCTACAGCCCCGTGCGGGCCCTTTCGCCTCCCTGGCCGACGGCATCGGCGCGGTCCTCATCGCCGTCCGCCCAGTGCCCGACTTCGAGGGAAACACCCCCGACCTGAACAGCAGAAAACGTCGAAACGTATTACGACACAACCGATGACATCACCACCATCGAGTCTGCATACTGGCGGAGCCTGGCTGTACCGAGGGGACATCGATGAGAATACGACCGCGGCAACAACTTCTGGATCTCTGGCGCGCGCACCTGCGGACCTCGTTCTACGAGGACAGGTGGGTCTGGGGCGGACGAGACGGCCGCAATTCGGTCAGCGATGCCGAGCAGTTGATGTGTCTGCTGTATCCGTCGAGCGAGTTGTCGAATTTCGCCCTCGACCCGGACAGCATCGCGACCGCCGACGACGTCGCCGCCGTGATGGCAGTGCTCGGCGACGACATCCGGGTCGGCGGCGCGCTGGTGACGAAGCTCGAGGAGTTCTTCGACGCGTATACCGACGCCGATGGGGAGCCGACATTCTCAGGCGGGAGTTACTTTCGGGACGCGGGCTTCGGGGAACCCACGGCGGCGCAGCGTGAGCTCGAGGTGGTCGACTCGTATTCGATGTCGCTGAGTTTGTGTATCGCCTCGCTCCGCTTTCTGCGTGGCATCGAGCGATACCTCGAGCACGAGGTGCGACGCGAGGCTCGTCGGCTCAACGATCGTGTCAAAGCGTTGATACCGCAGGTCAGCACCCGGCTGACCTGCGCGATGGTCGGGTTGATCCGAAGTTTCGTGATGGACACGCCGCACTTCTCCTCCCCGGCCGGGCAAGAGATCCTCAACCTGGTCAACCAGACCGGCGCCCCGGTGAAGGAGATCATCGCCGATTTCTCCTCCGCGCTCGGCACGATTCGCGTGCAGGCCGAGACCGACGTGCGCAGTGGTCACCCGGAGGGTATCGACCTGCGTGATGACAACCGGGCCTTCGAATGCGGCTGGACGTGGGGGATCGGCGCGAATGTCGGCGCCAGGGCCGACGTCACGGCCCGGATCGCCACCCAGCCGGGGAACGCGGCCACCCAGCCCTATCTCTATTTCACCCTCGTCGCGCTCGACGGCATCAAAGACCTGTATTCCCAACGAACTTCCGAACCTGATCTCTTCGAGCCGCATCAGGTCCAGCTGGTCGAGTCGCTCAAACGTCGCGCGGAACTGGCTCAGCGGTACTGGTCGACGATCTCGCGGTTCGGCACCGGACGGTGGCCGCTGGAGGACTTGCCATGGCGCACGTCCGACGGAAAGCAGTCGGACTACTACAGCCTGGCCGTGACCGCGTTCCTCATCCAGGATCTGCTGGAGAAGGAGTCCACCACCGATCTGGAGCGCACCGTCGCCGTGCTGCGCCAGCTGGCCGAGCGCGGCAGGATAATCAGTCGTCCGGTACCCGACGACCCGGCCGACCGCTTGCACCATCCCGGACTCCTGTTGACGCTCAAGGGTTCCGAATCCGTCGAAGCCGGTCAGATGATCGGCTACCACGTCAGCGACTACACCACTCTGCTACTCAAACGCTGCCTGCAGGCCGCCCGGCTGGCACGCGACGTGGCCACCCGCGAGGAGCTGCTCGAGCTCGCCGGATCAGCACTCGAGCACATGCAGACCAGGGCGATCACCAGTGGTCGTTCCGTGGGTCTGTGGGACAACCTCGGCCCGAACGGCGATATCGTCGACGCCGCGCCGTCATGGTTTCTGACCGAACGCATGATGGAATGCCTGGTCGTCGCACACAACACCTATGCCGGTCCCCCGCTGGCTTCGCAGAGCATGAGGAATACGGCGCTGGGCAAGATCAGCGAGGCAGACCACCTGTTCATCCAGGAGTCGCTCCAGGTCAGCGACTCTGTCGACTCGCCGCGATACAAGGAGTTGGAGGCGATCGAACAATCGCTCACCCGGGCGAGCGAGATCATGGGCAAGCGCCCGCACACCGCCGAGGCGCTGGCCACCGACGCACTGCTGCGACTCAACGCGCTCGCCTACGCCCGGGAGGACGCCACCCGATGAGCGCAAACGACCCCGCACCGATCCTAGTTTTCGCGACCTCCGACAAGGGCGGCACGGGGCGCTCGGTCACCAGCTGCAACATCGCCTATCGGCTGTGGTTGCGCGGCTTGGACGTGGCCTACGTCGACTTCGATTTCGGTTCTCCGACGGCGGGCGCGCTGTTCGAAATCGGTGGCGCCGAACGCGGTGTCACCGAGGGCCACGGGCTGCATTCCTATCTGCTCGGACACACCCGCGAGCCTGCGCGGCTCAACGTCGGCCGCGACACCGATCGCCCCCAGCTGCGCCGTAACCCGCCCCGAGCAGGCAGTCTGACGCTGCTGCCCGGCGACGTAGGCGGCGGCGAATTCGGTTGTGATGACGCGAGTGTGCAACTCGGCGCACTCCTGCTCGCCAATCTGTTGACCGAATTCGACGTGGTGATAGTCGATCTCAGCGCCGGACGCTCGGTCGCGCTGGAGATCGCGTTGCGTGCCACCGCATCGACCGTGCTACGCAACCACACTCATCGCTGGTTGGTCTTCCACCGCTGGACTCGCCAGCATGTGCTGGCCGCCGGTGGTCTGGTGCACGGATCGCACGGGCTGATCGAGGCCGCCACGATGTGGGGTCACGACAAGAAGGAGCTGATGGCCTCGATGCGCTGCGTGCGCACCGCGGTCGCCGAGTCGGACTCGACCCGCGCGGTGGACCCAGCGCAAGCGACCTGGCTGAAGGAGCAGGCCAACGCTCTGCGCGAACTGGCGACGATAAACGGTATCGGCGCGGCCATGGTGCTGGGCCAGACTCCGATCGAGCCGATGCTGCAGTGGCGCGAACAGCTCATCCTCGACGCCGACGTCGGCGCCAGGCTCGCCAATCCCGCGACGGTCGAGGCGTACACGAATCTGGCTCGGCGGTTGACCGATTCGCTGACCTGGGATACGAGCAGATGAGTTCACCGATATATCGGGAGGCTTCCGAGGAGGCCGACATCACACCGCTGCCCATGGCCCACCTGTCGATCGAGATCTGCCACTTCCGGCACGAGGAGATCATCGACGACACCGACATGGTCCGCGCCCAATTCCGACGCGCGGTCCCGCTGGTCGCCGCATTCATCGAGTCGGCGAAGGTCGAATTCGGATCGAACACGCGAGTGAGTACCTGCTATCTCACCGACGACTACTTCCAGCCCCGTTTCGAACCGGCGGAGGTACTCGACCGACTGTTGGGTGCCGCCGACGACGCCGGCCTGACCATCGACTATCTGGCCCGGGAGTCGGGCTGCCACCAGGCTCCGGTGTTCGCGGGCGGGGTCGCTGTCGGCACACCGATACCGGTCGCGGAGATGGTCGCGGCGCGGCTCATCGCCCAACCGGAGGACGAGGAGGTTGCCACCGGAGGCCGACCACCGACCACCGAATTCGGTTGGCTGTGCAACGGACGTCGTGAACAGCTCGGCACGTCGCGTGCGGCGATGCATCCGCAACCGTATCGACCGCCGCAGGAGTACGGCCGTGGCGAGCACT
The DNA here is from genome assembly GCF_046549215.1 of Nocardia sp. A7. NCBI lineage: Bacteria > Bacillati > Actinomycetota > Actinomycetes > Mycobacteriales > Nocardiaceae > Nocardia > Nocardia sp. A7. The sequence continues at coordinate 857,199 of NZ_JAJPWE010000001.1, forward strand.
CGATTTTCCTCGACGTGGAGTTGTGGCACGACCGCGACGAGACAGCGCGACGCTGGTCCTGCCCGTTCCTGGCCGCTGTGTGGCAGCTCGTGCGACTGGGCATGCTGCGCTATCACGGTGCGCCCGTGCTCGATCCGCAGCTGTGGTCCCCCGATCGGGATTGGCCCGACCGCTGGCAAGACCTACCGCCGGTGATACAGCTCAACGCGGGCGCGGCGCCGTTCACGGCCTACCGGACGCTGTCGATGCTGCCCAAGCGCTACCTGGTGATCGAGTCGGCGGTACGGGTCATCCTCGATCACCTCGCGCCCGATGACGACGTCGCCGCTCTGGTAGCGGCCCAGGGCAGGGCCGAGCAGGTGCCGATACCAACCAAAGTCGTCGAGCGCGTGGGACATCTACTGCTGGATGGGTCCTGATCGTGTCCGCGCCTGCCCTACCGCGCCGCGCCACGTCACGACCTCGCACCCCGGTCGTGGTGCTCGGCGAGATCCGCACCGGTCTGCTGCCGCATTCGCTGACCCTGGACAGTCTGTCCACCGACGAATTGCTGGCAACGGTCGCCGGCGCTACCGTCGTTCGTCGCGAACGACCGTGCCCCCTTGCCTTCTCACCGCGTCGCGCAACCGGCGTCGACTGTCATCTCGGCTGGAGTGCGACGGCGAGCGCGACCGCTCGGGTCGTGGGAACGGTGGCATCGACCGCGATCCTGGTGGGCGGGCGGATCGCGCAGCTGTCCTCGCACACCACGGTCGTGCGAGCTCAGCAGAAGAAGCGCATGCCGTGGTCGCATTACATCGGTCGCATCGGGGTCACCGAGATCATCGGCGAACTGCCCGATCACTCGGTCGCCGACAAAGAGCTGGCGGCAGGCTATTTCGCCCCGCGGGGCGACACCACTCTGGATCTCAGTTCGATCTGTGCCAGGCATCTCGACGACCTGAGGTCCTCGACGCTGCTGGATCAGCGGCCGCCGCTGCGGGCACCGACGACGCGACTGCGCTGGAGCGCCGTCATCGGTGGCAGCACCGGCCCCGCGGTATCACTGCGCGTCGAGGACAAGGAGTCGAGGACACTGCGGGTCACTGTAAAAGACGCCACCGATCTCCCCGATGCCCTGCGGTTCTGCGAGGATGTCGCCGTCCACGACTGGCTGCTCACGGTGATCGACGCGAGGGTGCGGTCGGCCGAGGCTTTCGACGATGGTCGCCAGGTCGCCATCCTCGCTCCGGTGCTCGAACACCTGACCCACCTGTGGATGCCGGGCGCACAGGTCCCCACTGCGATGCGGGCGCCGTGGCGGGACCTGCAGACCGCGGCGGGCCTGTCCAAACAGTGGACCGCCCGCGTCGAGCAAATTCAACGCCGGATCGACGTGGCGACGTACTACGCCGCACGCGGCGCCAATTCGGTTGGCCGCAATTGATTTACAGCCGAAACCACCGACGGACCAGCAACGCGAAAAACACCGACATCGAGACCGCGCCCAGGCACGCCTCAACCGCGAACAGCACTTTCGCCTGAGGTTCCATGCCCGTGACATTGTTCGGATCGAGCGGATTCAGAAAGGTCAGTACCCCCAGGTAGACAACGTCGGCCAACGGCTTGCTCCCTGCCAACAGTACGGCGATGCCGGTACACAGTGCGATCTGCGCGACCACCCAGCCGAGCAGCCGAAACGGCCGATAGCCGTAGCCGCACAGTAGGTCCGCGGTAGTGCTGACGCCGCGCTTCCAGCCCGGCGCCAACGTGGCGCGGCGAACCCGCGCCAGTTCGAGTCCGCACCGATCCTCGGCATCGGAGTTGTGGGCACGGCGGTACAGCTCCATCGCGCCGGTCCAGGCACGCACCGCGTGCGCGGGCAACTCTGCGCGGGCCAGCGCGGCGGCCAGCGTTTCGAATTGACCTGCGAGGAGTGCATTTTGAGTCGGGCTCAACCGCAGTGGCCCGCGGAACTCGACCTCGGCTGCGATCAGTCCGGCGATCAGTGGCTTTCGTATCCGCCACGGCTCGTCGTCGGGGCCCACATTCGACGCCTGCTCGTAGAGCGGGCCGAAACGCAGTTTGTTGCTGTACCGCCCGCGGACCAGCAGCTCGGAATCGTCGAGTAAGGCTTCGATGACAATGTCGAGATCATTCCGGCTATCGATTTCAGCGAGCTCGGACGAATCCAGCCGTTTGGCATAGTCCTCCGCGCGGTCCTCGATCGCGTCGCTGACCGAATCGTGCTGCGATGACGACCCTCCACCCCTCGTCATGTCGTGCTCCCGCGTCGCGCCGATCTGAATCAGGTTCTAGGGTAACCGTTTTCGTCGGCACCGACCGGTGGCAGATCGGACAGCCTGCGCAGCTTGTAGACCAGCACGTCGCGTGGATGGCCTTCGCCGAAATATTGTTCGTCGTGCACACGCAGGACGAAACCGAAGTCCTTGAACAGGTTGTACGCGGTGACGTTTTGCGGATCGACGGTCAACCAGATCTCGTCCGCGTCCCCTTTTTCCTCACACACCGCAATACTGTGCCTCAACAACCCACGCCCGTAACCATGACCGCGCCGATCGGGAGCGACCGCGAGGCTGAGCAACCATGCCCTCGAACCTTCGCCCATGATGGTCATCGCGTACCCGACCACCTCGTCGTCCTGGTCACTGCCGGGCTCGATGGCGACGACGCTGCGGGAGCTGTCGGCCTGCAGCAGCTGGCGAAGGACGAAGAAGGGGTAGCGCTCGGACGGAAATGCCGCGCCATCGATCAGTTGGATGTCGGGCAGGTCAGCCGGCGTCGGCTCCCGATACCGCACCGTTTTCGCGATGGTCGTCATCTGCTCCCTTGCGTTCGCGCACAAGAACACCCCTGAGGTCAAGCGTAAACGCCGTACCTGATCCCGGACATCGAAATCACAGGCAGTGTACTCAGCTTTTACACGACAACGTCCGTGGTGCCGGGGGTTTGCTGGCGAGTTCTGCGCATGTCCACACCGAGCCGCAGATCGGTACCCCAGGTGTCCTCGGCGATCAGTCTTCCAGGTCAGGCGCATGGCGGCGAGGCGTGCAATTCGGCCCCTACAGCACCAAACGGACCATGTCGGCCGTCCTCGCCAATCCAGGGAAGGCTTCGGGGGTGGAGCGAGGGTGCAGGGCGTGGACTGCCAAACGGAACATCAACGCGCGTAACAGCATCTGGGGCCATTCGGGCAGGGTGGCCCAGCGGTCGAGTAAGCCGTCGTCGCCACCGCCCCAGGCCAGTGCGTCCACGACGACGACCCCGGCGGCCCAGGTGGCGGGGCGCCAGTACGGCGTGATGTCGGTGAGGCCGGGCGTGTGGGCGCCGGTGAACAGCACCGTGCCGAAGAGGTCGCCGTGGACGAGTTGGTCGGGGCTGCGGACCGGTTTGCGCAGGGTGGAGAGTTGGCCGATCAGTTCGAGGGAGCGCTGACCGTCGGGAGTGGCGGCGATGGGAACACCGCCCGCGCGCAGGGTGCGCAGCGGGACCGATTCCCAGGCGGCGCGGTCGGCGGCGACGAAAACGTCCACGTCGACCCAGGGGGCGACGGGCGGCTGGACCAGAAAGCGCGGACGTTCCAATTCCGCTGTCGCCTTGTGCAATCGCAGCGACACCGAGACGACCTCGTCGTGGCGCGGCTCGGGAACACCCTCGACGAAGGTGTCGGCGCGCCATCCGGAGACAACATAGCGACCGTCGGTGGCGCGGACAGGACGGGCCACGCGCAGCCCGTCCACTGCGAGGTGTTCACGAACTTTCGCCGACCACGCGGCCCGCGCGTGATCGGCGACGGGGCTGAGTACCACATCACCCATGCGCCAGCCACCGTCCCAGTCCTCCAGGGAAACCGGCGTCACTTCGCGAAGCCCGAATGTGGCTCGCACATGCTCGGGAGGTTCGACTGAGGTCACGGCCGTACCGTAACCCCGCGATCACCGGAGGTGCCCCAAGGCACGCTGTGACACTCCACTTCGCGACCTCACCGCAACACGCGGCGAGGTCGCAAACCACCAGCTATCAGTACACGGGCAGGGAGGGATCGACCTGCTTGGCCCACGCCACCACGCCGCCCTGCAGATGTGTCGCGTCGGCGAAACCGGCGCGCTTCAACGCGGCCAGCGCCTCCGCCGAACGGATACCGGTCTTGCAGTGCAGCACGATCGGCTTGTTCTGCGGCAGCTCCGACAGCGCCTCGCCGGACAGGATGCGATCCTTGGGGATCAGGGTCGCGCCCGCGATGTGGACGATGTCCCACTCCACCGGCTCACGCACGTCGATCAGCTCGATCTTGTCGGCGTCGAGCAGATCCTTGAGCTCGGCGGCGGTGATGGTCGACCCGGCCGCGGCGGCGGTGCCTTCCTCCGACACCACACCGCAGAACGCGTCGTAGTCGATCAGTTCGGTGATCGGCTCGCGCTGCGGATCGCGGCGCAGCTTGATGGTGCGGTAGTTCATGTCCAGTGCGTCGTAGACCATCAGGCGGCCGAGCAGCGTCTCACCGATACCGGTGATCAGCTTGATCGCCTCGGTCACCATCACCGAACCGATCGACGCGCACAGCACACCGAGCACGCCACCCTCGGCGCAGGACGGGACCATGCCCGGCGGCGGGGCCTCCGGGTACAGGTCGCGGTAGTTGATGCCGCGCCCGTCCGGTGCGTCTTCCCAGAACACCGAGACCTGCCCCTCGAAGCGGTAGATCGAGCCCCACACGTAGGGCTTGCCCGCGAGGACGGCGGCGTCGTTGACGAGGTAGCGGGTGGCGAAGTTGTCGGTGCCGTCGACGATCAGGTCGTATTCGGCGAACAGTTCGACCGCGTTCTCCGGTTCCAGGCGGATCTTGTGCAGCCGCACGTCGATCCCGGAGTTGATCTCGAGGATGGAATCGCGGGCGCTGTCGGCCTTGGGGCGGCCGATGTCGGATTCGCCGTGGATGATCTGGCGCTGCAGGTTGGAGGCGTCGACCTCGTCGAACTCGACGATGCCGAGGGTGCCGACACCGGCGGCGGCCAGGTAGAGCAGGGCGGGCGAGCCGAGGCCACCCGCGCCGATCACCAGGACCTTGGCGTTCTTCAGCCGCTTCTGACCGTCGACACCCAGATCGGGGATGATCAGATGCCTGCTGTAGCGAGCGATCTCGTCCTTGGACAGTTCCGCCGCGGGCTCGACGAGCGGCGGCAACGTCCCGTTTGAAGACACGTGAGAACTCCTGTATCTAGTGCGGCTACGAACCGATGGCCGTTCTGCTGACTACAACAAGACCCGCCGCGCTGTTCTTCCCCACCCATGTTCCCGCATGGGCGGGCCCCCTATCCGCGCGGGTACGGCCAGGGGTTGAAGCGGCAGCTCTTGCCGTCGGCGGGTACCACACCGTGGGGGTCGAGGAGCGCGATGTCGTTGTTCTTGGTGCCGAAGGTCTGCTGCATCATGATCGGGGCCAGACCGCCGTCGACCTCGCACGGCTGATGGCCGTGATAGCCGATGGCGTGGCCGACCTCGTGATTGATCAGGTACTGCCGGTAGGAGCCGATGTCGCCGTCGAAGGCCAGTGCACCGCGCACCCAGCGGACCTCCGACAGCACCACCCGGTCGAGGTCGGCGTTGTAGCACGACGAGTCGATCGGGATCTCGAAACCACAAGCGGCCCGGGTGCTTTCGCGGGAGGTGAGCGAGAGGCGGAAGTCGGCCGGGCCCGCGTCGATGCGCTGGAAGCCGAACTTGGGGTCGTTGGTCCAGCTCTTCGGATTGGCGAGGGTGGTCTCGACCATCTTCGCCACGGCGGCGTCACCACCGAACGGGGAGGTATCGATGCCGTCCTCGACCTCGACGGTGTAGCGGAACACCCGCTCGGTGCCCGCGCCGACCTGGGCGCTGGTGCCGGGCACCACATGCCAGGTGCCCGCCGCGCGCTCGACGTATTCGCCACCCTCCGGCAGCGCACCGAGGGGTAGATCGGCGGGGAACTTTCCGTCGCCTGGCGGTGCGCCGATGATGCCGGACTGCGCCACCTTCGGACTCAGCGCGCCGAAGCCGGGATCGAGGGGCGCCGTGATCGGGCCGGTGCGCACCGCGTCGACCACGACCAGCACGGTGATGGCGAGCAGCACCGGCAACGCATAGGCACGCCACCCGTAGGCGGAGACGAATCGGCCGAGCGCGCTCTGCTTCTTCGCATCACGCTGCGGGCTGCGTTGGCGGCCGTTGTCGTGGTCGGTGGGGTCCCAGCGGGCGCGCAACGGCTGCCGGGATCGGTCGGCGGGCTGATAGAGCCCGAGCGGGTCGTAGACCTGCAGTTCGCGCCCTTCTGGCGCCGCCGTCACAGAACCGGACTCGGTGGGTTGCGTGGAGCGAGCGACATCGCGGCCGCCGCCGGGTTGGTCGTCCGGTCGGTCGTTCACGTCATCAGATTCTCACAGTGCGCAAATCGGCTGTGCGGGCGGCCGCAGGAGTTCGTCCGGTTACGGCCCGGCGAACTCCGTGGACTGGTACTACATTTCCGGGGCGAGACGCAGGGCGAACACCGTGCGAGTATCGTTCGTGGGATAACCGGACCGCACACCCTGGCGGCCGGGAAAGTCGACCAAGAAAGCCGAGATGACTGACCTCGTGGACCGCATGCCCTCGCGCCGATCGGTGCCGGAGACGGTCCCGGCCAAGCGCGGCACCCGACTCCCCCGCGACGAGCGCCGCCAGCAGTTGCTGCTCGCCGCCAGCGAAGTCTTCGTCCAGCGCGGTTACCACGCGGCGGGCATGGACGAGATCTCCCAGGTGGCCGGGGTCAGCAAGCCGGTGCTGTACCAACACTTCGCCAGCAAGCTCGAGCTGTACCTGGCCGTGCTGCAGAACTACGTCGACATCCTGGTGTCGAGTGTGCGCCAGGCGCTGCGCTCCACCACCGACAACAAGCAGCGCGTGCGGGCCGCGGTCGCCGCGTACTTCGATTTCGTCGACAACGAGATGCAGGGCTTCCGGCTCGTGTTCGAATCCGACCTCACCAGCGAACCGCAGGTGCAGCGCCGGGTCGAGCAGGCCACCGAGGCCTGTGTCGACGCGGTGTTCGATCTGGTCGCCCACGACTCGGGTCTCGACCCGTATCGCGCACGGATTCTGGCCGTCGGTCTGGTCGGTGCGAGCCAGTTCTCGGCGCGCTACTGGCTCGAAGCCGATCGCCCGGTCCCCAAGGACGAAGCCGTCGACACCACGGTGTCCCTCGCCTGGGGCGGCCTCAAGCACGTGCCGCTGACCGCCGCCCAGCGCGCGTATTCGCAAGACCTCTGAACTACGAGAAATGCCCCGTCATCTCGAAGATGACGGGGCATTTCTCGTATCGCGGCTCAGACGGTGGCGAAACCCACGCGGCCGGTGGCCGGGGAGCCGATTTCCACGTAGGCGACCTTCGTGGCCTGGATCAGGAACTTGCGGCCCTTCTCGTCGGTGAGCGACACGACGCCGGCGGAGCCGCTCAGCGCATCGGACACCAGCGCCTCGATCTCGTCAGGGCTCTGCGCACTGTTGATGACGAGCTCTCGCGGGCTATCCGAAATACCGATCTTGACCTCCACGGCCAACCTCCGAACGTAAGAGTCCTGTGTTGTCAGCTCCAGGCTAGTGCAGGCCGCCGACACGGGTGTCACAGCCGCCTGCGCTCTGAGCGAACGAGTCAGGAGGGCTCGATCAGTTGGATCTCCAATTCGATCTTCACGGTGTCCGACAGCATGCCCGGCATGGCGACGCCGACGCCGAAGTCGGTGCGCTTGATGGCGCCGGTGGCGGAGAAGCCCGCGTGGCGGGTGCCGTCGGGGAAGTCCGCGAGGCCGCCCCATTCGACGTCGAGGCTGAGCGGCTGGGTGACACCGCCCAGGGTGGCCTCGCCGGTGACGGTGAAGGTTTCGCCGACCCGAACCGGTTGTGTCGCACGGAAACTCAGAGTGGGACGGTTGGCGACGTCGAGGAAGTCGGCCTGCCTGATGTGGGCGTCGCGGTCGGCGTTGCCGGTGTCGAAGGAGTCGAGTTCGATGGTGGCGCCGAGGGTGGCCGCGCCGGTTTCGTCGACGACGAACTCGGTCCGGAAGCGGGTGAAGCCGCCGCGCACCTTGGCGATCCCGAGGTGACGAATGGTGAACGCGACCGAGGAATGGGCGGCATCGAGGGCCCAGGATCCGGTCTTCAGCTGCTGGGTCTGTGTCGAGGAGGTCATGGATCCACCTTGACCGGACTGCGGTCCGTTAACCAGACCGCGGTTATCCTGGACCCCGCAGGGCGTGGCTGAAAATCCCACGAACAGGCAGGATCGAGATATGGTAGGCGCAGGTATCACCGATCACCCTGGTGCCCGGTCGGCATTCGCGGAACTTCTGATCGCACGGCGAGGCGAGCTGCGCCCGCAGGACGTCGGCCTGCCCGGTGGCGGCAGGCGCCGCACCCCCGGTCTGCGCCGCGAAGAAGTCGCGGTGCTGGCCGGTGTCAGCGCCGACTACCTGGCCCGCATCGAGCAGGGTCGCGACACCAACCCGTCGATGGCGGTGGTCGACGCACTCGCCACCGCGCTGCGGTTCAACGACACCGAGCGGGCCCATTTCACCTGGCTGGCCTTGACCACGGGCAGCGAATCACGGTGCCCGAGTACTGTTTTCGACCCGGTCCTCGACCAGGTTCCCGCCGCACTACGCAGCGTGCTCGACTCACTCGCCCCCACCCCGGCCTTCGCGCTCGGTCCCCGCGCGAACGTGCTCGCCTGGAACACCGCCTGGGCAGACCTCGTCACCCCACTCGGCCTGCTCGACAACCCCGACCTGGTCAACCTGGCCCTGTGGGCTTTCCGCCATCCCTTGGCCCGCACCACGGTCACCGACTGGCCACAGTTCGCTGACCAACTGGCCGACCAGCTGGCCAGAACCCGTTTGCGCCGCCCCGACGACGAACGTATCGCCGAAGTCATCAGCACCCTGAGCGAAGAACCCGACTTCGCCCGCCGCTGGCAACCCCACCGCTTGGCCGAGGACCTGCCCACCCTCTTCGGCCTGGAACACCCGACCCGAGGCACCCTCACCTACACGGTGCAGACGTTATCCGCCGAAAATGACCAGCGGGTAGTCATCTGGCTACCGCGCGAAACTGCCGCTCGCACACCGGAATTGCGCTTGGTGCAGCGCGCGGCGGGCGAGTGACAGCTGAGCCGTCGGCCAGGTCGCGGTAAGGCGGTCAGAGACCGAGTTCTGCCATGCGGGCGGCGTGGCGTTCCTGCATGCGGTCGAACAGGGTCGCGATGCCGTTGAGGTCGCCCGTCGCGGCGAGGACCAGTTCGGCGAGTTCGTCGCGCTGGGCCATCACGAACTGCGCCTGCGTGATCGCCTCGCCGAGCAGCCTGCGCCCCCACAGGGTGAGCCGGTCGCGCTCGGAGCGGCTGGCCGCCACGGCGCTGCGAACCTCGTCGACCACGAACTGCGAGTGCCCCGTCTCGGCGAGGACGTCGCGCACCACATCGGAAACCTCGACGGGCAGCGCACCCGCGATCTCGGTGTAGAAGTCGGCGGCAAGGCCGTCGGCGACGTAAAACTTCACCATCGACTCGAGCCAGGTGGAGGGGTCGGTGGAGGCGTGGTAGGAGTCCAGCGCGCCCTGGTACTGCGCCATCGCGGCTTCGGCGTCGGCGCCACGCTCGGTGAGCGCCGCTTCGAGGGTCTCGAAGTGCGCGAGCTCGGCGGCGGCCATCTTGGCGACCCCGATTCGCCCGCGCAGCGACGGCGCCTGCTTCGCCTCTTCCGCGAGCCGATAGAACGCTGAGAGCTCACCGTAGGCGAGGACCGCGAACAGCTCCGTCACCCCCGCATGGTCCGCGGCGAGCGGCTCGGTCGAGAAGAATTCGGGCGCGGCAGAGGTCTGGGTTCCCATGACTGTCAAGAATAGTCCCGATCGATGGTCAATCGCGTTCGGCCAGGAATTTGTCCAGGTGGGACCAGGTGGTTTCGCGGGCCTGCGGTCCGGTGAGAATGCCGAGGTGGCTGCCCGGCACGACCTCGTAGGTGACCGACGGCGAACCCGACAGCGTGCGCAGTCCGGCCTCGACGGCGGCCTTGGGGGTGATCACGTCGGATTCGCCGCCGATCAGCAGCACCGGCACGCGCACGTCGGCGAGTTCGATGGTGCGGTCGGCCAGTTCGAGCTTGCCGTTGCCGATGTCGTTGGCCAGCATCATCCGGCCCCACAGCTGGTTGTAGAAGCGGCCGGGGTAGCCGGGCATGGCGGCCTGGAATCGGTCGATCGATTCCATTTTGGCGAGGGTCTCGGTATTGGTGATATTCCGTGCGATGAACCCGGGACGCGCCAGTTCACGGTCGTAGGCGGCGATGCGATAGGCGAGCTTGGTGAGCGGGGCGGGAATGCCGCCCGCGGCCCGAACGAGGGCGGAGGCACCCCAACCGCGGTCCAGACTCACGGCGACGCGCAATTGCGGAATGCCGAGCATCTTGTCGTAGTCGAGCGGCGGGCCTACCCCGGTGACCGAACGGATCGGCAGCTCCGGATTCGCAGCGGTGGTGAGCAGCGAGAACATGCCGCCGATGGACCAGCCGATGAGATCGACGGGCGCACCACCGCGATCGGCGCTCACGCGCAGGATCGCCTCGGGGAGGATGTCGGTGACCCAGTCCTCGAAGCCCATGCCGCGATCGGCGAAAGAGATGTCGCCGTAGTCGACCAGGTAGGGCGCGCGGCCGGTTTCCACCAGATAGCGGGCCAGGCTCTGATCGCGGCGCAGGTCGAAGCAGGTGGCGGGCGCGGCCAGCGGCGGCACCAACAACACCGCGGAATCGCTTGCGGCAGAATGGAATTCGGTATCGTAGCGACGCAGCAGGCGGTGCGGCTCGTCCCACAGCACGGTCGAAGGCGCCGGGTCGACGGGCTCGATGCCCGCGCCGAAGCTCAGCGCCCACGCGTTGCGCGCGGCAGTGGTGACGGTGTCGGTGATGCTCACGCCAAGAAATGTCTCACACGCGGTACCGCCGGTACCAGTGAGTTCGATTACACCCGCGGACACGCGGAAAATCCGGCACTCATGAATTGTGCTGCGACACACCACCAGTGCCAGGTAATCCCGTGGCGAGCCGGTATTCGCGCGACATTCGACTACGTCGAAATTCGGATTGCGCAGAATATCACGCTACAATCTCCTTGGACAACGCTAGTTTCTACGCCCGGAGAACTCCGCGGCAAGGCACTCCACCGGCGCACAGCGCGGGCGGACAGCGGCGATGTCCACAGACAGCAATGTCGAGAAAATGTGCGCGCAACGAATCCGCATCACCGCAGCGCCGCGCCGATGACACCGTCTCGACGGCCAGCCATAGTGCCTGGTCGGCGATGGTATCCGGCGCCGGCCCGGTGAGTATCACAGGCGGATATGTGGTCGTCGCGGGCCGACCGGCCCGCCCCACCTCGTGCGTGCGAGATGCAATGACGAGGAAGGCACGAACACTGAGCAAGATCACTGTCGAACAGGAACCCGGCGTCGCCGAAACGCTCCTGACGGCCGAACTGGACACCACCCACATCCCGCCGAGTTTCGCCGAATTGGGCGTGCGCGAAGAAATCGTGCGCGCGCTCGGCGAGATCGGGATCGAACGCACCTTCGCGATTCAGGAACTCACCCTGCCGCTGGCACTGGCAGGCGATGACCTCATCGGCCAGGCCCGCACCGGCATGGGCAAGACCTTCGGTTTCGGCGTGCCGCTGCTGCACCGCATCGCCACCGCCGACAACGGCACCACCCCGCTCGACGGCACCCCGCGCGCGCTGATCATCGTGCCGACGCGTGAGCTGTGCATCCAGGTCACCAAGGACCTGGAGAACGCGAGCAAGTACCTGACCAACCACCAGGGTTCGCTGAAGGTCTCCGCCATCTACGGTGGCCGCCCCTACGACACCCAGATCGCCGCGCTGCGTGACGGCGTCGACGTGGTCGTCGGCACCCCCGGTCGACTGCTGGATCTGGCGAACCAGAATCACCTGATCCTCGGCAAGATCGGCGTGCTGGTCCTCGACGAGGCCGACGAGATGCTCGACCTGGGCTTCCTGCCCGATATCGAGCGCATCCTGTCGATGGTGCCCGACAAGCGTCAGACGATGCTGTTCTCGGCCACCATGCCGGGCCCGATCATCACCCTGGCCCGCACCTTCCTGACCAAGCCGACGCACATCCGCGCCGAGCTGGCCAACGATTCCGCGGTGCACGACCGGACCGCGCAGTTCGTCTACCGCGCCCACGCGATGGACAAGGCCGAGCTGGTCGCGCGCGTGCTGCAGGCGGAATCCCGTGGCGCGACGATGATCTTCACCCGCACCAAGCGCACCGCGCAGAAGGTGGCCGACGATCTCGCCGAGCGTGGTTTCAATGTCGGTGCCGTGCACGGTGACCTCGGCCAGATCGCCCGTGAGAAGGCGCTGACCAAGTTCCGTAAGGGTGGCATCGACGTGCTCGTCGCCACCGACGTCGCCGCGCGCGGTATCGACATCGACGACGTCACCCACGTCATCAACTACCAGTGCCCCGAGGACGAGAAGACCTACGTGCACCGGATCGGCCGCACCGGCCGCGCAGGCCGCACCGGCGTCGCGATCACCCTCATCGACTGGGACGAGCTGCACCGCTGGGAGTCGATCAACAAGGCGCTCAGCCTGAACATGGCCGACCCCGCCGAGACCTACTCCCGCTCGCCGCACCTCTACGCCGAGCTCGGCATCCCCGAGGGAATCACCGGCGTGATCCGCAAGCCCGCGGCCGCCCCCACCCGTGACGACGACGCCGTAGTCGAGGAGCGCACCGAGCGCCCCAAGTCCTCGCGCAGCCGTCGCCGCACCCGCGCAGGCACCCCCATCACCGAGGGCGCCGAGTCGACGACCGAGTCACCGGACAACGCCGACAACGCAGCAGACGGCGACCAGCCGGCCCGCCGCAGGCGCCGCCGCCGCAAGCCCGCCGAAGCAGGCGAAGCAGCGACCACCGAGTCGAGCACCAGCGAAGCCTCCGACGCCCCCGAATCGCCCCCCACCGAGGGCGACGACGCCGCCAAGCCCGCCCGCCGCAGGCGCCGCCGCAAGCCCGCGGAAGCGTCCGACGCACCGGCCACCGTAGACGCCTGACCCGAACACCGTGGGAGGGCAGTCCACACCGCCCTCCCACAACCACACGGCGCACCTGAGACGGCCCCAATCCGCCGCCCCCGCGCACACCGCAGCCGCCACGGCAAATACACTCGCGACCGTGCTCGCACCCGAACGGCGGACGCGCGCCGACATCTTCGTAGTAATCGCAATCGCCGTCACTCTCATAGTGGCGGCGTTCGTCGTCTGGGCACGCGCCGATGCCACCGGCACCGACTCGATCACCGCGGCCTCCCCCGCCCCCACCATTACCGCGGCAACGCAACTACCGACCACCCTGCGCGAGCAATGGCACGCCGCCGACGAGTCGAGCAGGCGGGCACTCACCTCCGGCAATGTGGTCGTGACCGGTGACCACGGCACCGTGAGCGGACGCGACCCGATCACCGGCACACAGCTGTGGTGGTACCGCCGGGACATGCCGCTGTGCGGAGTGGAATCGCAGTTCGGCACCGTGATCGCCACCTATCGCGATCAGCGTGGCTGCAGTCAGTCCGTGATGCTCGAGGCCGATACCGGTACGCGCCGGGTCGCGCGCAGCAGCTACATGGACGACAAGATCCAGCTCTCCGGTGACGGCACCTACCTGCTGGCGCTCGGCGAAGACCGGCTGGAGATGTGGCGCTCGGATCTGGTGCGCACCCTCGAGTACGGCTACGTCGACGCGCCGGTGAATCCGAACACCCAGCCGCGCAACGGCTGTGCGCTGCGGTCGGCCGCGTCGAGTTCCTCGCGCCTGGCGGTGCTCGAACGCTGCCCCGGCGACATGACCGACCGGCTGACAGTGCTCAATCCCGCGCCGAAGGAGTCAACGGCCCCCGAGGAACACGGCTCGCGAGTGCTCACCGCACCGGGCGCCGACTCCCCCGAAATGCGGGTGATCGCGGTGTCGGACAACAAGATCGCCGTCTACTACCCGCCGACAGAACCCACCGCGACCGGCCTGGGCCTGCCCGCGCGGATCGCCGTGCACGACGGCACCGGCAACGAGATCGCGACCCATCAGCTCGCCGCCCCCTGGGACGAGCGCACCACGGTGACCCGCCTCGGCTCGGCCATCTATGTCTTCACCGGCAACAGCCTGATCGCCCTGAGCTCCAGCACATTGCAGCCGGTCTGGACGGTTCCCGACGCGATCGGCACCCCCGCGCTGATGGCGGGCAGGCTGCTGGTCCCGGTCACAGGCGGGCAACTCGCGGTGGACAGCGGCAACGGCGCGACCGTCGCCCGGATCCCGGTCGAGCGCACCGACTACCGCGGCGACACCATCTCCACCGCTGTCCTCGGCACCACGGTCTTCGAACGCCGCGGCGGACAGCTCTACGCGCTCGGCTGAGCCCGCACTGCCATGATGGACCCATGTCCACACCCGATGCCCGCCTGGTCCTGCTACGCCACGGCGAAACCGAGTGGTCGAGTCAGCGCAAGCACACCAGCTTCACCGACCTGCCGCTGACCGAGCAGGGCGAAGCCCAGGCCCTCGCGGCCGGGATGGTCCTGAAGTCACTCGAGCTGCGCGATCCGCTCTGCTTCACCAGCCCCCGCCTGCGCGCCAGGCACACCGCCGAGCTGGCCGGGCTGTCCCCGATCCAGGTCGACGACGACCTGGTCGAGTGGAACTACGGCGAGTACGAGGGCATCACGACCGCCCAGATCCGCGAAACCGTGCCGGGGTGGACCGTGTGGACCGCACCCGTCCCCGGCGGCGAGACGGCCGAGCAGGTGGGTGCGCGGGCCGACCGGATCCTCGCCCGAGTCGAGCCGGAGCTGCCACTGCGCGACGTGATCCTGGTCGGTCACGGGCACTTCTCGCGGGTGCTGATCGCGCGCTGGGCGGAGTTCGCGGTGCGCGAGGGCCGCCGGTTCGCGATGTCGACCGGCGCGGTCAGCGTGCTCGGCTTCGACCACGACGCCCACTCCATCTGGGGCCACAACCTGACCGTCCGCACCGAACCGACGGCGCCGCCCACCCCCGCGAGCTGAACCGTGCGTATCGCGTTACCCCACGATTGGCCGCGGACACCCGACGAGGCGATAGCGCTGCAGGACCGACTGCGTCCACTGGTGTCCGCGGAAAATATCGCGCCGCCGCGATTCTCGACGGCCGCCGGCATCGATTCGGCGTACGCCGAAGACGGCACGGTCGCGACCGCCGCGGTAATTATCGACATCGCCACCATGAAAACAGTGGAATCCGCAGTCGCCCACGGCATTTCGGAATTCCCTTATGTGCCGGGACTTCTCGCGTTCAGAGAGTTGCCCGCAACGGTCAGCGCATTGGAAAAACTCACTGCCACACCGGATCTTCTTCTGTGTGACGCACAAGGTTTGGCACATCCCCGGCGATTCGGACTGGCCTGTCACGTCGGGCTGCTCACCGGAATTCCGACCATCGGTGTCGCCAAATCCGGGTGGGGTGAATACCGCGCACCGGGCCCGCGCCGCGGTGATGCCAGTGCGGTGACCATCGACGGCGAGGTCGTCGGCCGGGCGCTGCGCACTCGCGACGACGTGAAGCCGCTGTTCGTCTCGGTCGGCCATCGCATCGACCTCGATACCGCCTGCGCCCAGGTACTGGCCCTCACCCAAGGTTTCCGGCAGCCGGAGACCACCCGTCGAGCCGATCACCTGTGCCGCGAGGCACTACGCGCGGCGACGACCTAGGGGCGCTCGGTGTCCTCGGGGATTTCGCCGTACTCCTGAGCCATGAAATGGCTGGTGGCCGGGGCGAACAGGGTGGCCAATCCGGCGACGGCGACGAGTCCGAGCAAACTCCCCCACAGCGGCTGATGCGAGTCGGTCAGCAACGACCAGGCGACCGGCAGCAACAACACATTCGCGATGACCGCGATTGCCCGACCCCAGCGCTTGCCACGCAGCAGCCCGATGCCCGCCGCGAGCACTCCACCGAACAGCACCCCGAACCAGAGCGCGGTGCCGACCCCGCTGGCCTCGGACTGATCGTGCCCGGTCAGCGCCCGCACGATCAGCACGATCGCGGTCACCACCCCGGCCAGCCCCTCCAGGGAAACCAGCCCACCGGCGATCCGCACCGTCATCGGAATACCGGTCGACACCTTCGCGCTTTCGGAGGGTCCATCGTCTGTCACGTCCTGCTCTGCCACGTGCCCCAGCCTACGACGACGTGTCGTGGTCGGCGGCGCGCGCCGGTTGTTCGCCGAGGCGCGTTACCCTGAGGCACTGTGCGGACGCTGCTCATTGTCAATCCCAATGCCACCTCGACGACCCCGGCCACCCGGGATCTGCTCGCACACGCCCTGGAGAGCCGAACGCAGCTGACCGTTGCACACACCCAGCATCGCGGCCACGCGGCCGAACTGGCCCAGTGGGCATCGACCCAGGAAATGGACCTGATCGTCGTGCACGGGGGCGATGGGACGGTCAACGAGACCATCAACGGCTTCCTGCCGGTGCCCCAGGTCGGCGACGACCAGGTCTGGCGCCCTCGGCTGGGGATCATCCCCGGCGGCTCGGCGAACGTCTTCGCCCGCGCACTCGGCATCTCCCCCGATCCGGTGACAGCAACCAACCAGCTCATCGATCTGCTCGCCCGCGATGCCGACCGCCGGATCGGCCTCGGCCTCGCCGACGACCGGTGGTTCACCTTCAGCGCGGGCGTCGGCCTCGACGCCGATGTGTGCGAGTCGATCGACGCCGCCCGCGCCAAGGGCCGCAAGGCGACGCCCGCGCGCTATCTGCGCACCACGGTGCGTCAGTTCTTCCGGGCCAGGCGTCAGGATCCGAGCGCCACCGTCGAGGTACCGGGACGAGATCCGGTCGAGGAGGTCTATTACGCCTTCGTCACGAATTCGAGTCCGTGGACCTATCTCGAGGACCGTCCGATTCGCACGAATCCCACCACAGCCTTCGAATCGGGCCTCGGTGTGTTCGCGGTGCGGTCGATGAGTGTGCCGCGCACCCTGTTGCTTGCCCGGCAGTTGCTCGCGGAGAATGGAAACCCGAAGTCGCCCATGCTTTTCCGCGCCGACGACGTGTCGTCCGTGCGAATCGAGACGGCCGAGGAGATCGGCCTGCAAATCGATGGCGACTTCATCGGAAAACGCAAGATGGTGCATTTCACATCTGTCCCCGGCGTGCTGGACGTGGTGGCCCCCAAGCCGTCCTGACACTCGAACGTCAAGAAAAATCTCCTGGTTGCGCTGCGAAAACCCGGAGACGCGAGTACAAAGGACCGGGCAGGTTCCCCTAGCGGGGACCTAGAGCGTGATCTCCCCCACGGTGCGCCGGAGACCTATTGACATCTACGGTGATCGTGAAAGCATTCACAAGCAACCGTGCGGAAACATTCGAGTCGCACAAGTGAACGATCCACTAACTACAGGCGCCCTTTGTGGCGCCCTCGCAAAGGAGCAGAGGAATGGACTGGCGCCACAAGGCCATCTGTCGCGATGAGGACCCCGAACTGTTCTTCCCGGTGGGTAACAGTGGTCCTGCGCTCGCGCAGATTGCCGATGCCAAGCTGGTCTGCGCCCGCTGCCCCGTCACGGCCGATTGCCTGTCATGGGCCCTGAAGTCCGGACAGGATGCCGGCGTGTGGGGTGGAATGAGCGAAGACGAGCGTCGCGCGCTCAAGCGGCGCAACGCGCGCACCCGTACGCGTACCTCCGTCTGAGTCGACGGACTGGCGTTGCCGGGCCATCAGCCCCGGCTCGGTAACGCATGTGTGAGAACCCGGCACCTTCGCGGTGCCGGGTTTATTGTTGCCCACCTTGGCTTTTCGAGTGGTTTCAGCGCCCGGTCCGACGGCCGAGCGGAACCCGCAACACCGCGTCCGTGCCCACATCGGCACCGGGATGCAAGCCGATCGAACCACCGAGTTCCGACGTCACCAGGGTGCGCACGATCTGCAATCCCAACCGGTCGGAACCTTCCAGACTGAACCCGGACGGCAGCCCACGACCATCGTCGGAGATGATCACGTCGAGCCAGCGTGCCGAACGTTCCGAGCGAATCGTCACGGTACCGTTCTCACCCGCGTCGAAGGCGTGCTCGATCGCGTTCTGCACCAGTTCGGTCAAGACCATCACCAGCGGTGTCGCCCGCTCCGCGGAGAACACACCAAGCGAACCCGCGCGGCGGACCTTGATCCGCGCGGTGTGCACGGTCGCCACATCCGCCATGATCGGCAGCAGTCGGTCGATCACCTCGTCGAGGTCGACTTCCTCGTCCACCGACATCGACAGCATCTCGTGCACCGAGGCGATGGAGGTGACCCGGCGCACCGATTCCGTCAGCGCCACTTGGGCTTCCGGGTTCTCGGTGCGGCGGGCCTGCAGCCGCAGCAGCGCCGCCACGGTCTGCAGATTGTTCTTCACCCGGTGGTGGATCTCGCGAATCGTGGCGTCCTTGCTCAGCAACGCGCGGTCGCGCCGCTTCACCTCGGTGACGTCGCGCACCAGCACCGCGGGCCCGGCCAGTTCCCCACCGGGACGCAGCACCAGCGTGCGCAACAGCACTGTCGCCCCGCGGGCTTCGACCTCCATCCGGCGCCCGGTTCGCCCGGCCAGCGCGGCCTGGATATCGGCCACCACTTCCTGGGCGTCGAACGGATCGGTGATCAGGGAACGGGTGGTCACCGCGAGATCCTGGCCGACGAGATCGGCCTGCATGCCCATCCGGTGATAGGCCGAGAGCGCGTTCGGGCTCGCGTAGACGACGATGCCCTCGGTGTCGAGGCGGATGAAACCGTCACCCGCGCGCGGGCTGGAGTGCGTGGCCGCCCGGTCCTCCGGCACCGGAAAGCTGCCGTCGGCGATCATCTGGCACAGATCGTCGGCGCACGACACATAGGCCGTTTCGAGGGTGCTGCGTACCCGCGAACGGGCCAGGTCGGAATCGCGGCTGAGCACGGCGATCACATCGTCGCCGCAGCGCACCGGAATCGCTTCGCGCACCGCGTGCACCGGGCTCGGGTGATAGACCCCGCTCACCTCCACCTCGGCGTCGGTGCGCGCGGTGTCACCGCTGAGCAGGGCATCGAAGACCTGCGGGAAATCGGTGCGCGACGCGGTGGTGCCCACCTTGTCCTCGAGATGCACGGTGGGTGCGGTCGTCGGCCGGATCTGGGCCACACACACCACATCGGAACCATCGACGACCGGGCCCGCGCCCACCCACAACAGCAGATCCGAGAACGAGAGGTCGGCGAGCAACTGCCAATCGCCCACCACCCGTTGCAGATGGTCCACGGCCATGCCGGGAAGGTCGGTGTGTTCGGCCAGGAGCTCGCTCAGTGTTGCCACGCTGGATCTACCGCTTCGTTGCTCGGGGTGACTTAGGCGATGGTGGCGATGAGGTCGCCTGCCTGGAGAACCTGGCCGGCGGTGACGTCGACCGAAGTGACATCACCCTCGACCTCGGTGAGCACCGGAATCTCCATCTTCATCGATTCGAGCAGCACCAGTGTCTGGTCGACCTGGACGTGATCGCCCACGGTGACCTCGACGGCGAGCACGGTCGAGACCATCTCCGCGCGCACTTCTTCAGGCATGGCACCCCTTCGTTCGTATCCGCCGAAGCTACAGCCAACCACACATGAAACAATGGCTTTCGACCAGACATAGAAGGGAGCTCTCATGGGTAAGCGTGGACGTAAGAAGCGCAGCCGCAAGGGCAACGCCGCAAACCACGGCAAGCGTCCTAACGCTTGAGTCGTGCCGCTGCGCACAGACGACAACAGCACGCCCTCAGTAGCTACTGAGAGCGTGCTGTTGTCGTTTCGGGCCGATCAGCCCTCGGTGGTCTCGATCCTGGTGACCGTGATCGACCGGTGGATCTCCAGCTTCAGCCGGTCGCGCAGACCCTCGGGCGCGTGCTCACCACCGCACTTGCGGCTGAGCAGACCCTTGATCTTCTCCTCGATGCCGTAGGCCTCGATGCAGGGGCTGCAGTGATCCATGTGCTCCTGCAGGCGCTGCCGGGTGGCCTGATCGCACTCGTTGTCGAGCATGAGCCACACATCCGCGAGGACCGCGGTGCAGTCCATATCGAGATCGGGATCGTCACTCACTTGACTACCTCCTGGCGTTCCCCACGGTCGAATCCACGTTCGCGCGCCACGTCGGCGAGCAGGCCCTTGAGCTGCTTGCGACCGCGGTGCAGCCGGGACATCACGGTACCGATGGGGGTGCCCATGATGTCGGCGATCTCCTTGTACGGGAAGCCCTCGACGTCGGCGTAGTACACCGCCATCCGGAATTCCTCCGGCAGCTGCTGCAGCGCGGACTTGATCTGGTCGTCGGGCAGCGCGTCCAGCGCCTCGACCTCGGCCGAGCGCAGGCCCACCGAGGAGTGCTCGGCGGTAGCCGCCAACTGCCAGTCGGTGATCTCGTCGGTCGGGTACTGCGCGGGCTGACGCTGCTTCTTGCGATAGGAGTTGATGTAGGTGTTGGTCAGGATCCGGTACAGCCAGGCACGCAGATTGGTGCCTTCCCGGAAGGACTTGAACCCCTGGAACGCCTTGACGAACGTCTCCTGAACCAGGTCCTCGGCGTCGGCCGGGTTCCTGGTCATGCGCAGGGCAGCGCCGTAGAGCTGGTCGATCATCGGGAGCGCATCGCGCTCGAACCGGGCCGCCAGCTCGGCTTCGTCGACTTCTGTGCCGGACTCGCCTGGCACCACGCCGTCGTCGCTCGTCACACCAATCCCTTCGATCGCCGTAGTCACCGAATCTACCGGCACGACGGAATCGATCGGCAATCGCGCACCCCGTGGCAGGACAGGACGCTCCTCGAGCAGCAGTGTCATCTCTCTCCTTCACGTCATCTCGGGCCGCGTTGGCTTGTCATTGGTGTGCAACATGCCCGCCCGCATTCGTGTTCCCACCCCGCGCGCGAATGTGTTGCCGAACGGGGTGTGGTCGCGATTAGGGTGACCGCTTATGTCGACTCCGGCGATCAAGGCACTCCGCGGTATCGCGCATCAGGTCCACTCCTATTCCCACGATCCGCGGGCGGAGTCCTATGGCGACGAGGCCGTCGACGCGCTCGGCGCCGAGCTGGGAGTGCAGGCCGCGCAGGTCTTCAAGACGTTGGTGATCGAACTCTCATCCGGCGCCTTGGCGGTGGCCGTTCTGCCGGTGCCCACCCGGCTGTCGTTGAAGGCGGCGGCCGCCGCGTTGGGCGCGTCGAAGGCGACCATGGCCGACAAGACCAAGGCCGAGCGCACTACCGGCTATGTGCTCGGCGGGGTCTCGCCGCTGGGTCAGCGCAAGAAGTTGCCCACTGTTGTCGACGCCTCCGCGCTGGACTGGGATCGGGTGCTGTGCAGTGCGGGCAAGCGCGGGCTAGAGATCGAGTTGGCACCCGCGGATCTGGTGCGCGCCTGCGCGGCCGTCACCGCCCCGATCACCAGCTGAGGCAATCCGTTCGGCGGCTCGTTCCGAATTCACTGCGACGCATTCTGCGCCCGGTACGACCGATTCGACCTGAGGATGTGATGCGAAAAATGTCCGCACGTTCGACGATCGCCGCCCTGTCCGGTGCCCTGGTAATCACTTTCGGCGCCGCCGCCCTGGCTCCGGCCACCGCGGTTCCACAGGTTGTTCCGCCGTCACAGGCCGAACCCGGCGACTACCCGCTCAACGGCCAGGGCACCACACCGAAGAATTCGCCGCAGGCCGCGCCGGAAACCGACGAGAGGGCCGAGAAGTCGGAGAAGCTCGGCGGCGGGGTTGCCACCGAGGTGATCGACCTGGTCACCGGAATCATCAAGTGCGGGCTGAACATCGCCACCGATTCGGTGCCCTGCTCACTCTGAGCACTCGCGCGCGGCCGGGCGGAGACCTTCCGCCCGGCCGCGGCGGAACCGGGGTGTGCCGCAGGTGGCGATCGCGAACTTGCGCGAGATCGTCGACCTCACCGGTCGATGTCGCTGGTCCCGTCGGGCAACAGGAGTTCCGGTCCGTTGTTGCGCACGTTGTTGACCAGGGTGGAGACCGGACGCGCCACGATCGTCGCGAGCTCCGCCTGCGAGGGCGGTCGCAACAGGTCGGCGGGCGCGGGGTGGTCCGGGTCGAGCCAGGCGTCCCAGTGTGCGCGCGGCATGGGTAACGGCATCCGGTCGTGGATCTCGGCCAGCTCGCCGCTCGCGTCGGTGGTCAGGATCGTGCACGACATGATCGGTTCGGCATCGGGCGCGCTGCGATCGCGCCATACCGACCACAGCCCGGCCATGTAGAGCAGCGAGCCGTCGTTGTGCGACATGTAGAAGGGCCGCTTCACCGCTTTGCCCTTGCCGGTCGGCGCGGGCTCGACCAGCCACTCGTACCAGCCGTCCATCGGTACCAGACAGCGCTTGTGTTTGGCCGAATCGCGGAACGAGGGCGCGGTGGTCGCCTTGTCGGCGCGCGCGTTGAACAGCGGTTTGCCTTTGGCGGGCAGGCCCGGCTCGGCGGCCTTGGTCCAGTGCGGGATCAGGCCCCAGCGCATCCGCCGGATCCGCAGGCGCGGGTCGTCGTCGGGTTCGCCGTGCGCGTGCCGCTCGACGACGGTGAGCACCTGGGTGGTCGGCGCGACGTTGTAGCTGACGGCGGCATCCGGCTCGTCGAGCCCCGTCTCGTCGACAGCGTCCAGTTCGGCCGCCAACCGGCCCGGATTCGTGGTCGTCGCATATCGTCCACACATAGTCGTCAAGATACGCCCGGGGACCGACAAAAAGTCCTGTCAGCGACGCCCTCCACGCCGAACTTCGCACCACCGGTGTGTTCGAACCGCACATAAGCGAAGATGGGGACGTGAGTTTCTGGCCTGCGCCCCATATCGAGGTCCCCGTCCACGCGACCGTGACCCTGCCCGGATCGAAGTCCATCACCAACCGCGCGCTCATCCTGGCCGCACTGGCCGATGGGCCGTCCACGCTCACCGGTGCGCTGCGCAGCCGCGACACCGATCTGATGATCGGTGCCCTGCGCGCCCTCGGCACCGAGATCGCCGGCGACGCCGAGATCCTCGAGATCACCCCCGCGCCCCTGCACAGCGCCGCCGTCGACTGCGGGCTCGCGGGCACCATCATGCGGTTCCTGCCGCCCGCCGCCGCACTGGCCTCGGGTGATGTCGCGTTCTTCGGCGACGAGCAGGCGAAGCTGCGCCCGCTCACCACCATCCTCGACGCGCTGCGCAAGCTCGGCCTCGATGTCGACGGTGACGCGCTGCCGTTCGTCGTGCACGGCACCGGCGCGCTGCGCGGCGGCACCGTCACCATCGACGCCTCGGGTTCCTCGCAGTTCGTTTCGGGGCTGCTGCTCTCCGCTGCCCGCTTCGAGGAGGGCGTCACCGTCCACCACGCGGGCAAGTCGCTGCCGTCGATGCCGCACATCGAGATGACGGTCGAGATGCTGCGCCGCGCCGACGTGTCCGTGCAGACTCCCGCGGACTCCGGCAACGCCCAGACGTGGACCGTGGCACCCGGCCCGATCCGCGCGGTCGACTGGGATATCGAGCCCGACCTGTCCAACGCCACCCCGTTCCTGGCGGCGGCGGCGGTCACCGGTGGCGAGGTGAGCATCCCGATGTGGCCGCGCGGCACCACCCAGCCCGGTGATGTGATCCGCGAGATCCTCGTCAGGATGGGTGCCGAGGCCCGCATCTTCGACGGCGTCCTCACCGTGCACGGCCCGGATCGCTTGGCGGGCATCGACATCGACCTGCACGACGTCGGCGAACTCACCCCTACCGTCGCCGCGCTGGCCGCGCTGGCGGATTCGCCGTCCCGACTGCGTGGCATCGCCCACCTGCGTGGGCACGAAACCGACCGTCTCGCAGCACTTTCCGCTGAGATCAATCGCCTCGGCGGCAATGTCACCGAGACCGAGGACGGCCTCGAGATCGTGCCGACCCCGCTGCACGGTGGTCAGTGGCATTCCTACGCCGATCACCGAATGGCCACTGCCGGTGCGATTCTCGGCCTGCGCGTGCCCGGCATCGAGATCGAGGACATCGGCACCACCGCCAAGACCCTGCCGACCTTCGTCGCGCTGTGGGAGCAGATGCTGGCGCCCGCGTTATCCGGCGAGGGAGTGGCGCGCTGAGCCGCCAGGGGCGATCATCGGCCAGCTACGACGAATCCGACGTCCGGGTGCGCCCGGGCAAGGAGTCGTCGCGTCCCCGCACCAAAACCCGTCCGCAGCACGCCGACGCCGAGGCCGCCATGGTGGTGGCCGTCGACCGCGGCCGCTGGGGGTGTGTGCTCGACGGTGACGCCGACCGGCGCATCGTCGCCATGCGCGCCCGCGAGCTGGGCCGCACCCCGATCGTCGTCGGCGATCAGGTCGACGTGGTTGGCGACCTCACCGGCAAGCCCGACAGCCTGGCCAGGATCGTGCGGGTGAGCCAGCGCAGCACCGTGTTGCGCCGCACCGCCGACGACACCGATCCGTTCGAGCGCATCGTCGTGGCCAACGCACAGCAGTTGTTCATCGTGGTCGCACTCGCTGATCCACCGCCGCGCACGGGTTTCGTGGAGCGGGCGATGGTGGCCGCGTACGCCGGTGGGCTGGAACCGATCCTGGTGCTCACCAAGCGCGATCTGGTCTCGGAATCCGAATTCGCCTCCGCCTTCGAAGGCCTCGATCTCAAGATCCGCTATGCCGGCATCGACGATCCGATGGAGCCGGTGCTGGAAATCCTCAACACCCGGCTCACCGCGCTGATCGGGCACTCCGGTGTCGGCAAGTCCACGATGGTGAATCGTCTTGTGCCCGATGCCTATCGGGCCGTCGGCGAGGTGTCGGGGGTCGGCAAGGGCAAGCACACCTCCACCCAGTCGGTGGCCTTGCCGCTGCCCGAGGGCGGCTGGGTGATCGACACTCCCGGCGTGCGTTCGTTCGGCCTGGCCCACATCACCCCGGACGACGTGATCGCCTCGTTCACCGACCTCGCGGGCGCCATCGAGAACTGCCCGCGCGGCTGCACCCACCTCGGTCCACCCGCCGATCCGGAATGCGCGCTCGATCAGCTGCCCGGCACGGAACGGCGGGTCGCCGCGATTCGCACGCTGCTGACCGCTCTCATCTCCAATGATGCTTGGTAGCAACCGATTCCGTGCCGGGCAGGCCCGCTAGAAGCTGAACGACCCGGTATCGAGGCCGCCGCCACCACCGCCACCGTCGGTCGGCACCTCGGCCACGGTCACCGTTTTCGTGGTCGACGAACTCGCCACGCCGCTGCGCCCGGAGAAGGCCGCGCCGATGCTGTAGGAACCGGCGGCGCCCGGCGTCCAGACGATGCTCGCCTTGCCGTTCGCGCCGACGGGAATGTCGCCGAGCACGTTGTCGCCCGCCTTGAACTGGACGGTGCCGCCCGCTGCGGCCGGGCTCACGCTCGCCTCCAGCGTCACGGCCTTGCCGACCTGCGCACCCGATACTTCGGTGATGGTGGTGCTGGACACGGCGTCGCTCGACACCGTGATGGCTGGCCCCTTGGCCTGATAGGTGCCGTCCCCGAGCGATCCGCCGTAGTGCATCGATGTCGGCAGTGCGGTATCGCGGGCGCAGTTCACGCCGACCTTGTACTGGATCTCGAAGGTCTGCGATTTCGGTGAGATGTTCGGGTACACCGGGTATTTGGTGATGCCGAACTCGGCCCGGATCCAGTCCGAGGACGACGTGTCGATCGACACCGCGTCGCCCGACATCTTCGCCGAGCCCGCGACCGGGGACAGGCACGCCGGGCGCAGGTCCTTGATCGAGTAGATGTATTCCACCGGAATGCCGGTGCGTTCGAACTTCGTGGTCACGGTGATCGTGTCGCCGACGACCGGGTTGGTGTTCGACACCGTCCGGGTGAAGCGACTGTTGCCGTCGTCCCAGGTGATCGATCCCGGAGCGGCCGCTGCTGATCCGGGAAACGCCGCCATCGCCAGCCCTGCCGCGGCGGCACACGCGGCCACCCGCTGCACTCTTCTGTCCACCATCATCTGTCTCCCAGTACACCGGACGCCCTCGACGTCGTCGAGGCGCTGATTCGCCCGGGTGGCGAGCAGTAGATCACGCCCTCGGGCCCGGCGGATCCAAATCCGAAATAGATCTCGTTCAGATTTCGAATTCGACTCGCGTTCGCTCGCGTTCACAACCACGACACTGTCCGCCGGTACCGTCATGCACATGAAGCCACCGGCGATCGGATACCTGCGCCGCGACATCTCCGGTGTCGCCCAGTCCTGGGACGAAACGCAGATCCGTTCGCTAGCCGAGCGTCTGGGTTACCGCTTCACCAAGACCGTGGTCTTCAGCGATCGCACCGCCGACCCGATCGGCCGCCTGCTCGACGTGATCACCACCACCGAAGCCGCCGCGATCGTCACCCCCAGCCTCACTCACCTCGGCACCGACCTGCCCCATCGCATCGTCGCCGCCTGCGACATCATCACGGTCTCCCCCGAGGTCACCCACGAGCGAACCCTGCCCGCGCTGCCCGCTTAGGTCAGTGCGCGGTAGCGGCCGTCGGGGTCGCGGGCGAGGCGTCCGCGCCGCACCGCCGCGGTCAGGCAGGCCTCGATGCGGTCCTCCGCAGCACCGGTGCGTTCGTGCCCGAATTGCGTGAGCGTCGCCCAGACGATCTCGTCGAAAGTACAACGATTGCGATGCGCCACCTGGGTTATCGCGTTGACGATCTCCTCGGCGCAGATCGTGTCGATGGTGCGCGGCGATACGGTCGGCGGGGTGAACCGGAAGCCTCGCCAGGTTGCCGGGTCCAGATCCGACGGCCAGGCGAAAACGCCCAACGATGTCGCGCGCATGAGTGATTCCGGCACCTCGCCCAGGACACAGATCTGCTGTTTCTCCGACGGTTTGTGCACACCGAATCGTTGGGCGACCCGCGCTACCAACTGATTTCGTTCGATCGGACCTTCGATGGCGACCGTTTCGCGCACGGCATCGCGGACGCGGAGTGGGATGGTGGCGGAGCTGTCGCGGTCGAGGTCGGCGGGGGAACCGAGGACGCTGGTGGGTGCGCTCGCATAGGGGATGCCGGTGGGGAGCCAGTGGTGGGCGGTGCGGGTGCGGGTCTGCCAGTCGGGGGCCTGGGCGACGGTGGGTGCGATCGGGGCTGATGGTGGGGTGTAATGCAATTGCGGGGACGCCTGAGGCAGGTATGGCACTTGCGGGTAGGGGTTCGCCGGTGTTTCCGGGCGAGGTTGCGAGGGCGGACCGTACCCGTACGGGTGCACACCACGCTTGCTGTCATGGGTGAAGGTTCGACGCTTGTGCCGGTCGCTGACCACGAGCTGCCAGATCGAGACGCCCGCGAGCGCGGTCCCCGCCACCAGGAATCCGACCGCGAGGACGATCTCGGCGGTACTCGCGTTGCCGATTCCGCTGAAGTAACCGGTCGCACCGAGTAGCACGCCGAAGACGCCGGCCAGCAGTCCCACGACCCAACCGACTCTGCCGAACCACTGCACCCGACCCACTCCCCTTTCGTGCGAACCGCCTGGTCAACGGCCGCACCGCCAGCCGACGCGATCCCCCGTCGGCGAATGCGAGGAGCATACTCGGCTGCTCGGACAGGTCAGTTGCGCCGAGCACCCTGATGCGGTGCGGTGGGCGCCGACGACTGGACCTGTCAGCGCTGGAGGTCCGCGATCAGTTGCTCGACTCGCCGACGTACCGGATCCTGCGCGGGCCGGAGCACTTCGAGGTCGCTACGCAGCTGGTCGAGGAACCGTTGCGCGCGCGATCGATCGCCCACTGCGGGAAGCAGTTCCGCGATCGCGAGCCGAATGTGCACGGCATCATCACTGAATTCGTCTTCGACGGAACGTATTTCACGAAACAATCGGTACAGGTCGTCCACCGCGGTGGATGCGGTGACATCTCCCAGGGTGGCGCGACACTCGATCGCGGCGACCCGCGCCCGCCAGATCCGACTGCCGGTTGTCGAGCCCGCGCGCAGCTCGATCGCCTCGACGCGCTCCCATTCGACCAGGGCACGGCGGTGTTCGCCGCTGTGGGCGAAGGCGGTGGCGATGTCGCGGTGCAGTTCGCCGAGTTGGGGGCTGTGTGGGCCGTAGCGTTGCTCGGCCTCGTCGACGACGGTGACCAACGCTTGCGCGGCCTGGGCGAATCGGCCGAGCTCGCACAGTTCGCGGTAGCGGGCGGCGATGTCGACGAGTCCGCTCGTCGCGGCCGCGGGCTTGCTCGGTGCGGGCCGTGGCGCCGTGGGTGCCGTGTCGGCGGGTGGGTTGGGGCGGCGGAAGATCCTTGTCGGATCGGGATATCCAGCTGAAGCGGGGATTTCAGGCGTTCCTGGCCCTGGGAGGAACGGCAGCAGGCGGTCGTAGACAGCATGCGCGGTGGCGGGCCGGTCCGCCGGATCCTTCGCGAGCAACTCCAAGACCAGCTCTTCGATCTGCCCGGGCACCTCGCGGCGCAACACACGCAAGGGCGTCGGCGCCTCCGAGAGATGCCGATTGTGCGTGTCGAACTCCGACCGAGCCTCGAATACTGCTCGCCCACTGAACATCTCGTGCATGATGCACCCGAGCGCATACAGATCGGCCCGCGGCCCCACGTCCTGCCCGTTCACCAATTCCGGCGACATATACGCGGCCGTCCCGAGCACCGACCCGGTCCGAGTGATTCGACTCGTACTCCCATCGAGCAATGCCGCGATCCCGAAGTCGATCACCTTCACCGTGCCGTCCACCGCCACCAGCACATTCGCCGGCTTCAAATCCCGGTGCACCACCGGCAACACGTGCGCATGCGACAAAACCGTCGCGATCTGCGCCGCGACAGCA
Source organism: Nocardia sp. A7 (assembly GCF_046549215.1). NCBI lineage: Bacteria > Bacillati > Actinomycetota > Actinomycetes > Mycobacteriales > Nocardiaceae > Nocardia > Nocardia sp. A7. The sequence continues at coordinate 886,140 of NZ_JAJPWE010000001.1, forward strand.
ACCCCGCACTCGATCGGCAACTCCCCCGCCCCGGCCAAATAGTCCCGCAGCGTCACCCCCTCGATATGCTCCATCACCAAATACACACTGTCAGCGTCCTTATCGAGCACCGCATCGAATACCTGCGGCACCCCCTGATGCCGAATCCGCGCCGTAACCCTGGCCTCCCGCCGAAACCGCGCGACGAACTCCCCAGCCAAATCCCCCCGAGAAGCGAACTGCCCTACCGCGATCCGCTTGATCGCCACCGCCCGATCCAGCACCACGTCATAACCCAACAGCACCTCCCCCATCCCCCCGGCCCCCAACGCCCCGGTGATCTCGTACCGCCCGTCGACAACCTCCCGCACCCGGAACCTCCAGCCCACCGCCCGACAAGACCCCCGCACAATACTGCGCCCCGCCGGGAGATCGTCGAGCCAGTTGATGCATCAGAACCCGGCTCGCAGGTGCTCGAGAAATGTTCCTACTCCTCACGAGCGTGGTCTTCCTGGAACAGCCAAGAACACAACGGAGCTACTCGAGCGCCCACACTCCGCCGAGTTCCATCAGTTCGCGGTAGGCCGCGCTGTCTGCGGCGAGGCGCTGGGCGGCCGCTGTCAGGGTGGTCGGAGCGAAGTCCGTGGCGCTGATCGTGGCTTGGTGGTCGACTGCTTCGTCTGCCAGGGCCACCAGGAGGTCGGCGAGACGACTGAGCTGCTGCTCAACCGCAGTCGACCTTCGTCCGCCGAGGTTGTCGGTCATGCCGTCCGCGACGCCCAACTGGTGCAGACGGGCCATCGATTGCGGAACACCGCGCGTGCTGTCCGCATCGACCCAACCTTGACGTTGCAGTTCGGCGATCACGTTCCATGCCTGGTTGAGCCGATTCCAATGGGGCTGTAATCGGCTCGGCAACTGTGGCGAGTGCACGTTCATGGGCGGCGAGGGCTGGATCAACTGTTGTGGAGGCGCTGGGCGGGGCGAAAATCGGCGGGGTGAGCCCGGTCGGCTCCTGCGCGCCAGAGACCGTTCGTGGATGAGCACTCCGGCTGCCGGGACCAATCCCACTACGACTACGCCCAGCATCAGAGCTGTCAAGCTTTCGACGAGGTCACCTTCGTGAACTGAACTCGACGGGTAGAATGCGCTGGCCACGGCCGCGATGACCACGAAACAGAACCAGCCGGCTGCCAGCGTCCTGAGAGCAATCACGGCACCTGAGGGTTGCGGCTTCATCGGGGCTCCTGGGACATCGGCGGCCCTACACGCCGGCAGCCACTCGGATCACTGTGGTACAGAATACGTTCCAGCGGCAGGCACCACCCGCACGATCGAAGGCGCGGTCTGGGCATTCACAGCCTGCCGACCGGCTCGAGTGCACCGGCTGTCAACCCTGTGGCGATGAGATCAGCGGCGCGGTGGGCAGCCTCGGCCGTCGAGCGTGCGGTGACCCGGAGTTGATGGAGGCGGCGGAAGCCTTCGCCGTAGTGCTTCTGGGCGGGGAGCGGGAGCATCGGGATGCGGAGGCGGGCGGGGTCGAGGCGGATGGTGGTGGTGCCGTACATGGCGGCGGCGTTGTCGGGGCTGCCGATGAAGCCGGCGAAGAACCAGGGGTCGATGCGGGTGGGGTCGGTGCGGAAGACGAGGACGCCGGGGGCGGGGACCGCGCCGATGTCGGTGCCTTCGGCGACGCGGGTGCCCTGGGCGGCGCCGTGGTCGTCGCGTAGGCGCGAGACCAGGACGTCGCCTTCTTCGATCGGGTCGCCGACGGGGGCTCCGGGGGCGGTGAGGCCGGAGGGGGCGCGGCTGTTGAGCAGGTCGTGGCCGGTGAGGACGGGGCGTTGGGGGGCGTCGCCGGCGACGGCGTCGGTGCTGCTCGTGACGATGCGTACGGCTTTGCCTGCGATCAGGTTGCCGACGGCCACATATCGCCACACGGTGCCCGGCGCCGAATCCCATTCGCGCACAGCGTCGGCGACGGAATGCAGCTCCGTGAGGTTCTCGCCGAGGTGGCCGATGGCCGCGCGGGCCGAGGCCGAGGCGCTGTCGGGGTCGACGGCGGCGCGTACCTGGCGGGCAGGTGTGAGGTCGACGTCGTCGTCGAGGACGTCCATCACCCGGACCACGGCGGTCACATCGGGGACTGTGGCGTCCGCACCCTTGTCGAAGGCATGCCACGCGTTGACAACTGTTTCGGCGAGCACCTGCCAATCGGGTTGATCCCCACCATGATCGGGCAGGCGGGTGGTGTCGGCGAAGAGCAGTGTGTCCTTCGGATTCCCTACGCCCGGTCGCCGCAAAACCCACAGTTGCAGCCCTACCTGTCGCGGAGTCGACGCGCCGGGCGGCAAGGCGATCACGGCCCGTAATGCGCCCGCCCGCAACAGTTCCATGCGAATCCGGCGACCCGAAGACCTGGCCGCGACGGCGGGTGGGAGCAGCACGACCGCGGTGCCGCCGGGGTGCAGATGGGCGATGGCGTGCTGCACCCAGGCGAGTTCGGATTCGCTGCGCGGGGGTACCGAATACACCCAGCGCGGATCGAGCGCCAGTTCGTCGGCACTCCAATCACGTTGTGAATAGGGTGGATTCGACAGCACCGCGTCGAACTCGACATCGGTGAACGCATCGGCGAGCAAGGCGTCGCCCGCGCGGATATCCGCCTCGGCCTTCGGAGCGAGCGTGCTGAGCAGAGCGGCCGTGCGACTCGCCTGGACCGGCAGAATGTCCTGACCGCCGAGCTTCTCGGCGCCGATCCGGGACGCCTCGAGCAACAGGGTGCCACCACCACACGCCGGATCGAACACCGAGCGCGGGGCAGGCGACGCGGACGCGGCGAGCACGTCGGCCATCAGCGCGGCGACGGGTTGATCAGTCGGGTAGATACCGGTACTCGGCCCGTCGAGTCCACGTTCCGCCAGCACCGCGAGGGTCTGCTGCACGCCGACCTCCTCGATCGCCGCACGGACTGCCTCCCGCACTGCCCCCTTGGCCTTGCGTGCCGGGTCTGCCACGAATGCCATCAACCCCGTGACCTCCTCGGGCGCGACCTCGGAGCGCAGCACGGTACGCAGCCGCTGCACCGGCGAATCCGCCGCAGTAACCCCGTGTCCGCGCAACCACTGTTGCACCTCCGCGAGGTCGAACAGCGGCCGTGTTTCGGAACCCCCCGGCACCGGCGCGGGGAAATCAGCATGCCGGCGACGCCAGTTGCTCACAGTGGCGCGGGTGACACCGGCCAGCCGGGAGATCTCAGCGGCGGCGACAGTAGGGCTCGAGCTCGACATCGGTCTCCTCTGGTCAAGGTCAAACCTTACACACCATCGTTGACATAACCCGACGTCAGTAAACACTACTTCAACGTCCACAGTGAAAACATTGTTTCTCTGTTGCTAACGACGTTGCGGGCGTGTAGCGTCATTTGCAACGGAGCGGAACAGTCAAGAAGCCCGCCCGCAAGAAACCAACATTGTTGTGAGACAACAGATCTCGCAGCGCCATTCGTCGATTCACAGTCCCGCACCCCACGGCCCGTTCAGGCCGCGATCGGTCGTGCCGTCATCACCCCGGAAAGAGGAAGATCATCATGACCAATCCCCAGTACCCCGCCAATCCCCATGTCCCGCAACAGCCTTACTACCCGCAGCCGCCGCGCAAGAAGAAGGTGTGGCCGTGGGTGCTCGGCGGGTTCGCCCTTGCCGTTCTCGTCCTGTTCGGCGGGTGTGTGGCGTTGATCGGCACGGCAGCCAACGAGGTGGCCAAGGTCGAGGAGAGCAGATCGGTCGCGGCGCCCGCCGGCACCGAGGTGCGCGATGGCAAGTTCGGATTCACGGTGACGAAGGTGGATCCGCCGGTCACGACCGTCGGCGACAATCAGTTTCTGCAGAAGACCGCGCAGGGTGAATTCATTCTGGTCTCTGTCGATGTGGCGAATATTTCGAATGTCGCCCAGAGCTACTTCGGCTCGAATCAGAAGCTGATCGACGATCAGGGCCGCGAGTTCGCCAACGACACCACCGCCGAGATCAATGTCAACGACCAGCTCTCCGCCGAGATCAACCCCGGCAACAAGACCTCGATGGTCCTCGTCTTCGACGTCCCGGTGGGCACAGTCCCCACCGCGATCGAATTCCACGACTCGGCCTTCTCCGACGGAACCCGCGTCGCCCTGAAGTAATCCCGCAACGGATTCGGGCCCAGCGAACTCCGCTGGGCCCGAAACTGTTTCGCGCCGTACACCGCCCGGAACACGACGATCGCGGTCTCGTGCGCGAAAATGAGGTGGTGACCACCGAGAACGAGCGTCCTGGACCGCCGACGATGAGCCCGAGCATTTTGGTGATCACGATGTCGCGGCGGGTGGAAGCGGCGTTGGGGGCGGAGTTGGGGGCGTTGGATCTGACGGTGGCCCGGTTGGGGTTGCTCGGGCATATCAATGGGGTGCCGGGAGCGTCGTTCAGTGAGTTGGCGCGGATGTCGGGGACGAGTGTGCAGAGTGTGCATGCCGCGGTGAAGGGCCTGGTAGGGGCAGGTTTGGTGCAGGATCGGACGGCCAGGGCCGGGTCGGCGTCGGCGATCGAGTTGACGGGGGCGGGGACCGAGTTGCTCGCCGAGGCACGGAAGGCGGTGGCGCGGGTGGACACTGAGCTGTTCGGTGCGGAATCCGACCCGATTCTGCGGCAGGTCGGCGTAGCGATCGTCGACGCGTTCGCCGGGCAGATCCCCCCTCGACCCCGGGCGTGACGAATCCAACCTTCAATGTGACTGAAGCTCGAGCTAGGCTTCAGTCACATTGAAGGTCGGAGGAGTCGGTAATGGAACACGTCCTGTTGTCCGTGCATGTGCTCGCGGGCATCGTCTTCGTCGGCGGCTCAGCGGTCGCCGCCAGTCTGTTTCCTCGATACGCGCCGGTAGCGGGACCGGACCCGGAAGCGATCCGCAGCGAATCGGTGGCGGTCGCCATGCACCGGATCACCCGCAGTTACGCGAAACTGGCGATCATCGTGCCGGTGATCGGCATCGTGCTGGCCACGGTCCAGGGCCGGATGAACGAAATCTGGATCACCATCGCGATGATCACCACCGCGATCGCGGGCGGACTGCTCGCCGTGCAGATCGTTCCGATGCAGCGCGATGCCCTCGACAAGCCCGACGACGGCAGGCGCCTGCGTGTGCTGTCGATGCTCGCGGGTATCTACAACCTGCTCTGGACGGCTGTGGTCGTCCTCATGATCGTTCGCCCCGGCTCGGCCAACTGAAAGCAGGAATTCGGTCCGCAACGAGGTCGTCGCCGAATTCTCTTGAACGAGTCAGTGTTTGGCGCCGATGGTGTGGAGAATTTCGTGGATGATCGGGTCAGTGAGCCGGTTGGTGACCGAGCGGCCTTCGCGGCTCGAGGTGACGCAGCCCTCGTGGCGCAGCACGCGGAGGGCCTGGGAGATCGCGTTCTCGTTGCGGCCGATGGCGGCGGCCAGTTCGCCGACGCTGATGCCGGGCGAGCGGTGCAGACACAGCAGGATTTCCAGGCGGCCCGGGTCGGACAGCAGGTCGAAGCGTTGCGCCCATTCCCGGATCTCGACATCGCCGATCGCGCGACGGCCGAGTTCGACCGGTGACCCGTGCGGTGTGCGTGGCTCTCCCATGGCGGTGCCAGCTTAATCGCCGAGTGGACACGACGGCACCGCACGCGACTATTATCTGTCCATCTGTTCAGATAAACATTAGTTGGGATGATGGATGCGCGTTCGGCCGCTGGTCGCTGTGGGGGTCGCGGGCGCGATCGCGTTGACATCGTGCGGCGCGCCCGACAGCGGGTCCACCGACGCCTTGATCCTCGCTGATGCCGCCGAACTGGGCGGATACAACCCGGTGGCCGGCTACGGAGCGGCCGGTGGGGCCAAGATCTACGACGGACTGCTCCGGCTGACCGGCGGCACCGGGATGCCCGGCTTCGCGCCCGCACTGGCGACGGAACCGCCGACGCCTGATACCGATGCCACCGTCTGGACGGCGCCGCTGCGCCCCGGGGTGCGGTTCAGCGACGGGTCGGCATTCGACGCCGAGGATGTGGTGGCAACGTACCGGGCGATTCTGGATCCGGCGTCCGCCTCGGAGGTGCGGTCGTCGTTTTCGATGATCGAGCGGGTCGAAGCCGTCGACCCGCTGTCGGTGCGGTTCACCCTGCGTCATCCCTATGCCGCGTTCCCTGCCAAGCTGCTGATCGGGATCGTTCCGTCGGAGGCCGTCGCGACGCCCGGGCCCGCGACCGAGTCGCCGCTCAATGCCGCCCCGATCGGTACCGGCCCCTATCGACTCACTGCGTTGGAGCCGACGCGGGCGGTGTTCGAGGCGAACGAGAGTTATTGGGGTGGTGCGCCTTCGGTGAAGAAGCTGACGGTTCTCTACGTCCCCGACGACAACACCCGTGCGCAACGAATGGCCAGCGGTGAACTCGACGGGACATCACTGCCGCCGTTGCTGGCTGCGACCTTCGACAAGCGCATGACTGTGCAGGCCAACACTTCCGCGGACTGGCGTGGGGTATCCATGCCAGAGGCCGATCCCGTCGCCGGGGACTCCGCCGTCCGGCTGGCACTGAACTACGCCGTGGACCGCCAAGGGATGATCGACAATATTCTCGGTGGTTACGGGCGCCCGGCCTACACACCTTTCGCCGACATCTACGGCGAATCCCACAACCCAGCCGTCTCTTTCGCCTTCGATCGCCCGCGCGCCGAGCAGATCCTCGATGGCGCAGGGTGGCGAACAGGCGCCGATGGTTTGCGCGCGAAAAATGGTGTGCGCGCCCGGTTCACAGTGATGTACAACTCGACCGACACGTTGCGCCGCGACCTCGCAATGGCTTTCGCCTCCGATGCTCGGCGCGTGGGTATCGAGGTGGATCTCGAAGCGCTCTCCTGGGATCGGATCGAGCCGCGTATCGCGCAGGCCGCAATCCTGCTCGGTGGCGGCAGCGAGCCCTACGATCCCGACACCCAGGCCTACAACACCCTGCACTCACCACTACTCGACCCGAGCGCGAGCAGCCCGTACGACAATGCAGGCCGCCACGCCGATCCCGCGATCGACGCGCAGCTCGAAACAGCAAGGCGCAGCACGGATCCCGCCGTGCGAGCGGCAGCGTACCGGGAGGTGCAGAGCCGCTACGCCCAGGACCCGAGCCACGTGTTCCTGGTGCATCTCGATCACACCTATGTGGTGAAGGATTCGTCCTGGCAGATGTCGGGACCGATTCTCGAGCCGCACGCGCACGGCGTCACCTGGGGACCGTGGTGGTCGCTACAGACGTGGACCCGCTGATGGGGCGCAGCCGCTGTCGCGGACGCGGACTCGGCGCGATGATCGGGTGGCGCCTGGTGACATTGATTCCGGTGCTCGCCGCCGTATCCGCCGCCCTGTTCGCCGCGGCCGCGGTGTCACCGTTCGATCCGCTGGTCGGGTACCTAGGCGCGCGCTACGAGTCGACGAGCGTGACGGATCGGGTGCTGCTCACGCATCAACTCGGACTGGACGCGTCGTGGTATCAGCTGTACGGCCGGTGGATCGGCGACCTGTTCAGCGGCGACCTCGGTGTCTCGCGCGGGTTCGCGCAGCCGGTGAGTACCCTGCTCGCCCAACGGATTCCGTGGACAGTTCTGCTGGTCGTCGTCGCGATGAGCGCGGCGATCGTGGTCGCGCTCGGTGCGGGCGTCTGGGCCGGCATGCATCGTGGGGGGCTGGTCGACCGGCTGGTCACCGGATCGTGCTTGGTGATGCAGGGGCTGCCACCGTTCGTGGTGTCGCTGGCCGCGATCGCGGTGTTCGCGGTGGGACTCGGCTGGTTGCCACCCGCGGGGCTCACCGATGCCGGGGCCGAGGTCGGGTTCGGCCAAGTGGTGCGGCATCTCGTGTTGCCTGCCGCCGCGCTGGCCGTGTCTCAGGTGCCGTGGCTACTGCTGGCCGTGCGGGAATCGGTGTCGGGCAATCGCGGTGAGGACTTCGCGGCCGGGGCGGCCACGCGCGGCATCGACACCGCCACGATCACCCGCAACCACATCCTGCCGTCGTCGCTGGCCCCGTTCGTGACGATCCTCGGCGCGCGACTGCCGGAGGTCGTGGTGGGGGCGGTGCTGGTGGAGGAGATCTTCTCGTGGCCGGGGATCGCGGGGGCGTTCGTGCAGTCCGCGAAGGATCTGGACATGGCGCTCTTGGCGATACTCACCGTCGGCACGACCTGCGCGGTGATGCTCGGGTCGCTGCTGGCCGATGTCGCGGTGGTGCTGCTCGATCCGCGGGTGCGCGCCGATGGGTGAGCGGCGGTTGTCTGTCGCGCTGTCGGTGCTGGTGGCGGTGGTGCTGTATGCCGTCATCGTGCCGTGGGTCGATGGGGTCGATGACCGGCTGACCGATTTCGCGAGTGCGCGGCAGGCGCCGTCTGGGCAGTGGTGGTTCGGAACCGACTCGGCGGGGCGGTCGCTGTTCGTGCGGATCGCCGCGGCGTTACGGACCTCGCTGATCGTCGCGGCGTGTGCGGCGGCGGTGTCGACGGTGCTCGGGGTGCTGGTCGGGGCGGTCTCCGCGCTGGCCGGTGGGTGGGTGGATCGGGTGTTGATGCGGTTCGCCGATACCGCGAACGCGCTGCCGCATCTGTTGCTCGGGATTGTGATCGTGGCGCTGTTCCGGGGGAACGCGGTGGCGGTGGTGTTGTCGATCGGGCTCACCCACTGGGTGCAGGTGGCGCGGATCGTGCGCGCGGAGAGTTTGAGTCTGCGTGAACGCGAGTACGTGTCCGCGGCGGTGCTCGCGGGTGCGAGTCGCACTCACCTGCTGAGCAGACATCTCCTGCCCGCTGTCGCTCCGCAAGCCTTGATCGCGGTGGTTCTGCTGCTGCCGCACGCGATTTGGCATGAGTCGACGCTGTCGTTCCTCGGGTTCGGACTACCACCGCACGAACCCAGCCTCGGCACACTGCTGGAGGAAGCGCGTACGTCACTGTTGCTGGGCGGGTGGTGGACGCTGGTGTTTCCCGCGGGGTTCCTGGTGCTGACGACGGTGGCGGTCGCTGTCGCGGGGTCGTCACTGCGCGGGTTACTTGCCCCGCCGAAACCTTCGAGGATGCCGCGATGAGACGTCACAGGTCCGATTCCGCGCGCCGGGATGCGGGACGACAATCGCCGCCGTCAGGATGTGGCGCCCGCCGGCGCCGCGCTGCCACGACTGAGGACGCCGGGTGACCAGGATCCGCTTGGCTATCGACGCGCTGACCGTGCGAATTCCGGTAAGTCATGGCGACATGGTGCACGCGGTGACCGACCTGTCCCTCGACATCGCGGCGGGCGCGATTACCGCGCTCGTCGGCGAATCCGGTTGTGGGAAGTCGATTGTCGCGAGTGCGGTGATGGGAGTGCTACCCCGCGAGGCCATCACGACCGGGACCATTCGCCTGGTGGGCCGCGACTTCCATCGAAACACCGGCCCCGTCCGTTCCGACGGTGACCGCGAACCCACCGACTCGGGCCGGACGGACTCAGCAGACGGATCGATCGACATCCTCACCGGCGATCACCCCTATCGAGGTCGCCACATCGCCCTGGTCCCTCAGTCGCCGAGCACCTACTTCACCCCCGTCCGAACCATCGGTTCCCAGCTCGCGGAGACGATCGCGGCACTCGGCACCGCGCACACCCCCGCTGACCTCGTCGAACGGGCCGGACTCTCCCCCACCGCACTCGACCTGTACCCGCACGAACTCTCCGGCGGCATGGCCCAACGGGCGGCCATAGCAACCGCATTGGCAGGCGACCCCGACGTGATCATCGCCGACGAACCCACCTCCGGGCTCGATCGCGCACGCACTGATCAGATCGGAAAACTGTTGCGCGAGTGCGCCGATGGCGGTGCCGCGGTCCTGCTGATCACGCACGATCTCGGGCATCTGATCCGCGCCGACATCGCCGACACCGTCGCGGTGATGTACGCGTCACGCCTGATGGAGGTCGGCCCCGGCGCGCATGTGCTCGACGATCCGTGGCACGACTACACCCGCGACCTGCTCGCCGCCCTGCCCGAGCGCGGCCTGCGCCCACTCCCCCATCCCCCGGGAACGCTGACGAATCTGTCCGAGATCTGCCCCTACGCGGGTGGCCCGACGCAGTGGATTCCGCAGCGCGAGCGCATGATTCGCCAGCGGAGGTCCGGGTGCTGATCGCCGACTCCACCACCGCCGGCTACGGCGCGCAACCCGTCATCCGCGGGGTCGACCTGCGGGTGGCCCCGGGCGAGATCGTCGGCATCACCGGCGACTCGGGCTCAGGGAAGACCACACTCGCTCGAACCATGGCGGGACTGCTGACGCCCACCTCCGGGACGGTCACCGTCGACGGGCAGACACCCCGACGAGCCCGCGGTGCCATCGCCATGGTCTTCCAATCCCCCCGTGCCGCAACGAATCCCCACTTCACCGTCGCTCAGATCATCGCCGAACCGGCACGCATCCGCCGCATCCCACCCCCCGATCTCGCAGCCATGGCCACCACCGTCGGCCTCACCCCCGACCTCCTCGAACGCCGCCCCCACGCCCTCAGCGACGGCCAACTCCAACGCGCCTGCCTGGCCCGCGCCCTCGCCCAGCACCCCCGCTACCTCATCCTCGACGAGGCCACCGCCATGCTCGACGCAGCCACCACCGCCAGCATCATCCGCCTGGTCATGACCCACGCCACCGACAACCTCGGCGTCCTGCTGATCAGCCACGACGAACCCCTCCTCGACACCGCCTGCACCCGCATCGCCACGATGCGCGAAGGCACCCTGACTCCGCGGTGAGCGTCTCCGCAGGTGGACCTGGAAGGACGCGAGCCAGCTCACCACTCCGCCCTGTGCCGATCAGTGTGCGAGACGGATGCGCAGCTTTTCGTAGGTGGGAATGAAAACCTTTCGGCGGTAACGACGTTCGACGATCTCCCAGGGGCGACCGGCGGCGGTCAGTGCTTCGAGTAGCGCGGTGAGTTCGGAGTGGACGAGTTGCGCCCCGAGGCAGAGGTGGCGGCCACCGCCGAACCAGAGCTGGCGGGTCTCGGGGTTGTAGTCGCGGTCGACACGGAACTCACCCGCGGCATTGTTGATGGTCCAGGTGAGAATTTTGACGTGCTCGCCTGCGCGCAGATCGCGGTCGGCCACCCGGACGTCCGCGGTCACCGAGCGTCCCACGAGATAAGCCGGACTGGTGACGCGCAGGGTCTCGCGGACCGCGTCGGGCAGGCGGTCAGGGGCGGCGAGCAGCGCGCGGTGCTGATCGGTGTCGTGCATGATCGCGACCATTCTGGTCATCGCGCTGGCGAGGGTATCGGTGCCCGCGACGGCCATGAGGATCGCCAGACCGCCCGCGTGCTCGACGTCGAGGCCCAGTTCGCGGCAGCGGCCCAGCGTGGTGTCGGGGTCGGCGCGGGCGTACGCATCGGGGACGTTGACGGCGAGCTGCCCGGCCAGCTCACGGGCGCGAGCCAGCGCGACGGGATCGAGGGTGGTCGACGCCATGGTGCCGAAACCCAGGTTGACCAGCTCTTCGACGTGATGGAACAGCCGCAGGAACAGGGCGTCGTCGTCGGTGGAATCGGTGGCGTCGCCGCCGATGGCCGCGGCGATGTCCTCGGGACGCATGCCGACCAGGTCGGAGACGCTGCGGCCGACCAGGATCTGCGCGCGGGCTGCGATGTCGACGGTCTCCCCCGCGGCGAGACGTTCGCGCAGGTCACGCAGGTCGGCACCGATCACCCGCTCGACCAGGGCATCGGTGTGGGTGAGGGTGAACAGGTCGCGCACCTTGGTCCGCAGGTCGGTATGGCCGGGGCCTTCGAAAAGATCCTCGACCCAGTCGCCGATGACCTGCGCCCACCAGTGTCCGGCGGCGCCTTCGGAGACGATGCTGAAATGCGTGCTGTCGTTGTAGATCTGGCGCGCCACCAGCGGATCGGCGACGAACCAGCCGAGTTCTGGCACCTTGCGGATCGGCCGCGCGAGCCGTCCCAGCAGCAGTAATCCAGGCAGCCAGGGTTGACCTGCGGCGAGTAGGGTTAGTTCATGGCGTCGGGCGGAGCTCCACACCCCGGCAGAATCTAATCGAGGCGGCCCGATTAGTGAAGGTCTGTGGCTAGGATCGGCGAGATGCGCTGGTGGTGATCTGTGCATCACGCGATATCTGGAAGTGAACAAGCATGATGAGATCGACGATCGAAGCTGTCGGCGCGTATCTGCCGGCCACGGAAGTGACCACGGCGGAACTACTGGAGCAACTGGCGATCGACGCACCGCTGGATCTGGAGAAGGTCAGCGGGGTCAGGGCGCGCAGGGTGCGCGGCGAATCCGAGGATTCGTTCACCATCGCCATGGCCGCCGCCCGCAGCGCGCTGGACAATTCGCGCTACGACGCCGCCGATCTGGACGTGATCATCTCCTGCTCGATCACCCGCACCCGCGGCGAGGACTTCTGCCTGGAACCGTCCTTCGCTCTGATGCTGCGGACCGCGCTCGGGGCGAGTAGGGCGATCCACTTCGACGTGTCCAATGCGTGCGCCGGGATGATGACCGGAGTTCTGCTGCTGGACAGGATGATTCGATCCGGCGCGGTGCGTCGCGGCATGGTGGTGTCGGGGGAATGCATCACGCCGATCGCCGATACCGCGGTGCGGGAGATCTCGCAGAAGTACGACCCGCAGTTCGCCTCGCTCACCGTCGGCGACGCCGGTGCGGCCGTGGTGCTCGACGGCACCGACGGGCCTGGGCTCGACTATGTGGAACTCAACACCAGCGCCGCGTTCGCGAAGCTGTGCCTCGGGATGCCCAGCGATCAAGGGCCGGGCGTCGCGCTCTACACCGACAATCGGGCGATGCACAACGAGTCCCGGTATCTGCTGTGGACCTCACGGCACCAGGAGTTCCTCGCCGCGCGGGGATCGAGCTTCGCCGCGGAGGGCTACGACTACCTGATCCATCATCAATTCAGCGGGCCTGCGGTGGAGTTGATCAACAAGATCGCCGAGCGCGAATTCGACGCGGCGATGCCACCGGGGCTCGCGGTGCTGGACCGGTACGGCAACACCGCGTCGACCTCGCATTTCGTGGTGTTGCACGACGCATTACGGCAGGGATTGATCGCGCCGGGGTCGAAGGTACTGCTCGTACCGGCCGCTTCCGGGGTGGTCGCCGGATTCTTGTCGGTGACAATCGGCGATCTGCGGGTATAGGACAGTATGGGAATCATCATTTCTTCTGCCACGACGCGCAGCGGCGGGGTCAGCTCGGTAGGACAGGCGGCAGATGCCGCGCGCGACGCGTTGACCGGCGCCGGTTGTCGGCCCGAGCAGGTCGACGCGCTGATCAATGTGGGGATCTATCGCGATGCGAACCTCGTGGAACCGGCGGTCGCCGCGCTGATCCAGCAGGCCGCGGGGATCGGGTTGGACTATCGGCGCGGTGACGTGCCGTGTCTGTCGTTCGATCTGATGAATGGCGCGTGCGGGGTGGTGAACGCGGTGGGCGTGGCCGCTTCGCTGCTCGCCGATCTGCCGTCCGGGCATGTGGTGGTCGTGTCGGGGGACGCGCATCCGTCGGGCCTGGCTGACGCTGAGTTCGCGTTCGAGCCGGTCGGTGCCGCTTTCGTCCTCGAGAATCACGCCGAGGCCGCAGGTTTCGGCGGAGTCCATGTGAGCGCCGGTGACGAGCCGTCCGACCCGCAGGGGTACGTGAAGTTGTCTGCGATGGGTACACAGGGGCGGTCTTCGTTGACAGTCGAATTGCGCGCCGGAACAGCGGAACTGGTCGAACATGCCGCCATCGCGGCGCGAGACGCGCTGACCGCGGACGGGATCGACGCCGGGCAGGTGGTGCTGCTCTGCGGTAAACCGACGGCGGACTTCGCCGAGGCATTGGCCGCCGAGCTGGGCGTCGGCGCGGTGGTCACCGATGAGTTCGCCGGGGACGCACACACTTCCGCGTTGACCACCGCGTTTGTCGCGGCACGCGATGCGGGACTGGCTGATCGGCCGTTGTTGTTCGTCGCCGCCGATGGTGGACCCACCGCGGCGGCCGTGACCTATCGAGGGGTTGGTGTGCGGTGACGCGGTCTCTGCATGTTGTTCCGGATCCGGAGAGCGTGCCGGGGCCTGGTCGCCATCGTGCGGTGTCATCCGACGCCACGGAGGGAGTGCCGAGCCGCGCGACGGTGTTGGCCTTGCGGTCGATTCCGGTGGTCGGGTGGGTGTTCCTGATCGTCGGCGTGGTGCGGCCGTTCCGGGCCCGGTGGCTGCGGGTGGCGTTCTGGATCGATGTGGTGCTGAGCATCGGGGTGCATGCGGCGCAGATTCCGGCGGCTCGGGAAGTGGCTGCCGAGCAAGGGATCTCGGGTCGGCGTGCGGCCGTGATGACCATGCTGTTCGGGGCTACCTGGTGGAAGACGTTGGGCGAGGCGCGGCGGTGATCGGTGCGCCGGGCGGCGGTGGGTTCGGGCCGGGCATGCGCGCGACCGGCGGGCCGAGGCTCGGTACGGCGGCACTGGTCGGCTCGCGAGTTCGCCGAAGGTACGGCGTGGCGCGATGACTGTGCTGGTGACAGGCGCGACGGGGTTCGTCGGTGGGGCGATCGCGCGCGGGCTGGTGGCGCGTGGGGTGCCGGTTCGGGCGATGGTCCGGGATTCGGCGGCGGCACCGGATGGCGTCGAGGTGGCGGTTGCCGATCTCGCGGACGCGGCTGCGCTGGCGGCGGCGGTGTCGGGGGTGCGTGCCGTTGTGCACGCGGCCGCTCTGCTCGGCGAATTCGGTAGGCCCGCGGAGTTTTTCGCGGTGAATGTGGCGGGCACCGATCGGCTGATGCAGGAAGCCTCGGCGGCCGGGGTGCGGCGATTCGTGTTCATCGGGAGTCCGAGTGCGTTGATGGCGCCCGATGGTGGGGACCAGGTGGGGATCGATGAGACCGTGCCCTATCCATCGCGGTTTCTGAACAGCTATTGCGAAACCAAGGCTCTGGCTGAGCAATTGGTGCTGAAGGCTGATGCACCGGGGTTCACGACGTGCTCGTTGCGGCCACGGGCGGTGTGGGGGCCCGGGGATCGGCGTGGGCCGATCGTGCAGATTCTGGCGAAGTTGCGAGCGGGGCGGTTGCCGGATCTGTCCGGTGGGCGCGATGTTCGGGCTTCGCTGTGCTACATCGACCATCTCGTCGACGCTATCGCTCGCGCGCTGGAGGCCGACAATGTCGGTGGGCGCGCGTATTTCGTCGCCGATGCGGAGCCGGTGTCGGTGTGGCCGACATTGGCTGTTGTGGCGGAGCGGTTCGGGTTGGCCGGACCGAGTGGCGCGGTGCCCGCACCGGTGCTCGGTGGGGCGTTGGCGGCGATCGAAACACTGTGGCGGATACCGGCGGTCGCGCAGCGCTGGACTCCCCCGCTCTCGCGGTACGCGGTCGCGCTGGTTACCCGGACGGCGACCTATGACATCTCGCGCGCCGCACGGGAACTCGACTTTCAGCCGACGGTGCCGTTCGCGACGGGCTTGGACAACTTCCACCGCTGGGTCGACCAGGTCGGCGGGCTCGATCGGCTGCTGGAGGAAGTGTGAGCGATCTGTGGGTGGTGATTCCCGCCTTCAACGAGGAACTCGGCATCGGTAGGACACTGGATGCCATTGCAGCGCAACAGGACACAGACTTCACAGTGGTCGTAGTCGACAACAACTCGACCGATCGCACCGCCGAAGTGGTCCGCGCCTTCGCTGCGAAGCATCCGATGCCACGCATCGTGGTGATCGACGAGCAGCAGAAGGGTACCGGCGCCGCGGCCGATACCGGTATGCGGCACGCGATGTCGCACGGCGCGACCTACCTCGCCCGCACCGACGCCGATTGCCTGCCCGCCTCCGACTGGACGCGACGGATCAAGGCCGGGTTCGACTCGGGGTTGCGGCTGGTCAGCGGTCAGCTGATTCCGCGCACCGACGAAGGTGTGTCGTGGATCGACCGCACGATCATTCGGGTGGCCTTGGAAGTGGCGTCGACCTTCGGCAAGGTGCGTTCGGGCAATCGGGATCCGAAGTATCTCGGGCCGTATGTGATGACGCCGGGGTGCAATATGGCCATCACCGCCGAATTGTATGGTGCGGCAGGCGGATTTCCGCGGACCGCGATCGAGGATCTGCACGAGGACCGGGCACTGGTCAACGCGGTGCGCACGATCACCACCGACTATGGTTTGCGCCGGGACGTGCGGGTGTACGGCTCGAATCGGCGGGTGCGGGCCTGGGGTATTCGCAAGACTCTGGCCTGGTATGCCGATCATCGGTATCGGCCCGAGGTGGTCGATATTCGGTGAACGCCGCTGACAGTGGAGGGGAGCACCGGTGACCGACTTTCTCGACAGGCTTGCCGCGCAGGCTGAACGGATTCCGGACGCGTCGGCCCTCGGGACTGTCGGCAAGCGTGCGCTCACCTACCGGGAACTGGTGGAGACCGTCGGCGGGGTGGCGCACAACCTCGGCGAGGCGGGGTTCGTACCGGGCGACCGGATGCTGTTCTCCATTCGACCGAGCGTGTCGTCGGTGATGTTGATCTTCGGGGTGATCGCGGCGGGTGGGACCGTCGTGTTCGTCGATCCCGGGGTGGGTCCCGAACTTTTCGCCAAGCGTGTCGGGATGGTCGAACCAGCCTGGGCTGCAACAGAATCGCTGCTGTATGCGGTAAGTGGGCCGCTGTCCCGGTTCGGACGCAGGAGGGGGCTGGAACTGCCGCGGTTCGGCGCGCTCGATGTACGGCATATCCACAGCGGGGTGTG
This sequence comes from Nocardia sp. A7, assembly GCF_046549215.1. Lineage (NCBI taxonomy): Bacteria > Bacillati > Actinomycetota > Actinomycetes > Mycobacteriales > Nocardiaceae > Nocardia > Nocardia sp. A7. The sequence continues at coordinate 902,938 of NZ_JAJPWE010000001.1, forward strand.
GTTGCCCGGCACACCGCTCGGGTCGATTCCGTTGCGGCGGTTCACCGGTGACGCGCGCGAGACCGCACTGCCCGCCGCAGCGCCGGATGCGGCGGCGTTGATCGTCTTCACCTCCGGCACCACAGCGGAGCCGAAAGCCGTTGTGCACACCCGCGCTTCGCTGAGTGCCGGATTGTCCGCGATGGGCGGAAAGACCAGCCTCGCACCCGGCGCCTTCCTGCACACCGAGCAACTCATGATGGGGCTACCCGCGCTGATGGCGGGGGCACGGTGGGCGATGCCGCGCTATCCGCGATTCGGCACACATATCGACCCGATCCGGTTCACCCGGAATCTGCGCAGCGCCACGCACGCTTTCTATACCCCGGCCGATCTGGCTGTCGCCCTCGATGCGATCGAAACCGACACTCTCCCGGTGCCGCCGAACCTGCGTCAGGTCGCACTCGGCGGAGCTCCCGTCACCTCGTCTCTGCTTCGCCGAGCACAGAAATCGTTGCCCGACACCGAGTTTCTCGCCATCTACGGGATGACCGAGATCCTGCCCGTAGCGGTCGCGACCGGTGCCGCCAAGCTCGCACACGACGGGGATCTACTCGGAACGCCGGTGCGGGGAGTGGAGGCGAGGATCGCCGACGACGGTGAACTCGTGCTGTCCGGCCCGAACCTGTGTCACGGATATCTCGGCGCGGAAGCCATGACCGAGATCGCGACCGGCGACCTCGCACGCTGGGACGGCAAGGACCTCGTCCTCACCGGTCGCAAGAAGGACATGATGATCCGGGGGAAGACCAACATCTACCCCGGGCTGTACGAGCCGTTGATCACCGCGATCGACGGGGTGCGCGAGGCGATCATGGTCGGTCTACCGGACGAGATCGGCGATGAGCGGATCGTGCTCGCGGTGGTGGTCGACCCGGACGCCGGAGATGTCGTCGCACTGCTTCACGAACGACTGCCGCAGGTCATCGACACCTCAGCCGTCCCCGACGACATCGTGGTGGTGGATCGAATTCCGGTCAGCGGGCGGACCAACAAGCCCGACCGGGCGGCCCTGCGGAAGCTTGTGGACGAGCTGCTCGCCTGAGCACGCGGCATCTCGCCCGAGTATTCACAACGCGTTGTCAGGTCGGCCGTTCGAGAACTCGGTACGCACGCGTTGACAACTGTCGGCTCATCGAGTGACCGAGCGGATGGTGCGGTCGGCGAGGGATTCGATGGTCGCTCGCGGGAGCATGGTGTCGACGTAGCAGAAGGTGATCGACATCGTGGTGTCGAGGGTGGCTACGGCGACTGTCAGGGCGCTGGCGCAGGAGTTGGTTCCGGCGATAGTGAGCGCGGTGATGTGTAGCGGCTCAGGGGTTTCGGGAGGGGACAGTCTGCCCAGGTTGCTGAGGGTGACGTTCCACGGGGCGCGGCGGTCGATGAATTCGATGGTGCGCCTGCCGGATTCGAGGGTGCGGGGGCAGCCGTAACGGATGGCGGCCAGGGCGGTGAGGTCGTTCTTCTTCGATAAGCGTTGGTTCAGTTGGCTTTTCGCCACGCGGGCTGCGTCCCAGAGCGAATGGATCGGGCCGTAGGGGACGAAGGTGGGGACTACCGCGGTGAACATACCGGGCTCGTCGTCGGCCGCTGGGGGCTGTAGGCGGGAGCGGATGTCTACCGGGATGCCGATGCCCGCGACGCCGGAGGTTCGGGGAGCGAGTTCGCCCAGCGCATCTGCCAGGGCAGCGGCCAGCGCGGCGTTGACGGTGACGCCGTACTGGTGACAGCGGGTGCGGAGTTCGGTGAGCGCAGCGCCCTCGACGGTGCGAATCACCGTGCGCGTCCGTCGAATCGGTAGCGGCGGTGGCGTGCCGGGGAGGCCGGCCGGGCGGCGGGCCATCGCGGTGAGTTGGCCGGTGATGTTGGTGCGCAGGCAGTGCAGCGGGCCGGTGTACGCGGGCGGGATGAGGTCGTCGGCAGCCGGGATCGGTGGGCGGGCGGCGACGGGGACGGGAGATCCGAAGGCGTAGGCGAGAATTCGCCAGGCCAGTGCCGCCATGGAACGGCCGTCGAGCAGGACATGGGACAGAACGAGGATCAGGTCGTGGTGTTCGTCGGAAGTACCTGGGCGCCAAGCCAAATCGATGAGACGTCCGGGCGAGGTCGCGAGGTCGATGGGTTCGCCGAGCTGTTCGTCGAAGATCGTGCGCCACTCGTCGGGGCCTTCGACAATGCGGTGCAGGACCGGCAGGTGCGGGTCGGCGGACGGGGCGAAACATGGGCCGTCGACCACCGTGGTTCGCAGCAGCGGGAATTCCGCGAGCAGTGCGTCCGTGGCGTCTTCGAGGCGGTAGGCGCCGATCGAGCCCCGCACCCGCAAGCGGACGACACAATTCGCCGGTGACAGCTGATCGACGAGCCAGAACCAGCGCTCCGATGCCGATAGCGGCCGCCTCACCTCACACACCGCGGCCTCCCGTTCTCGACTACTGCGGTTACCGCGAGAGTAGCGAACCGATACTCAGTGCTTTCACATGGAGTTACTACATGCGTATTATGGACTTATGGGTTTCGAGTGGCCTGATTGGGCGATCGCTCACCTGATCGGCATCGAACCCAGCGAGGTTCGGCAGGTCCTCGCAGCGTCACGACGGTGGCCACGCCCGGCCTACGACGGCCAGGTGACCGTCCTGACGGTGTGGGGGCGCACCACGGCAGGCCGCCCGCTGATCGTGGTGATGCGACAGCGGGAGGACTGGACGTGGGTGATCATCGGCGCACGCACGCTGCGCGCCGAGGAACTGGCGCAATTCGAGCAGTGGGAAAGTGGGAACCGATCATGAGCGAGCAGGGACTCCCGTCCAGCAAAGAAGAACTCGCCGACTTCATGGATCGGCTGAGTTTCTCCGACGAGCCCACCGACGATGCCCCACCACGCCTTCCTGTCAACGAAGACATCATGGTGACCACGTCGATGCGCCTACCTCTGGGCCTGCACAGCCGACTGAAGACCCTCGCCGACGAACGCCGCGTCGGCGTCTCCACCCTCCTCCGGGAATGGGCCGAAGCAGCCGTCGCCGAAATCGACGACGAAGACCAGATGATCTCCCTGGCCGAAGCCAAACGCGCCCTCTCCCGCGTCCACCCGATCCACCGGGCTAGTTGAAATTGTCTATCGGGGCGAAGCACCCGCCGGTGCCGTCAGGACACGCACCGCGCAGTTGACCCCTGGCGCGTTCGCCAGTCGCGAGTCAGTGGTGAGTAGTTCGCAACCGTAGGCTTCCGCGGCCGCGACGTAGGCAGCGTCATAGGCGGTCAGGTTGTCGTGTAGGTCCCAGATCCTGCGAACGAGAACGCGGGTGACAGGGACTTCCGGGTCGAGTTTTTCCACGGCCGTTACCGCTCGGGCCGCTTGCTCGGTGCTGATCGTGCCCGCACGGGTGAAACGGCGAATCACCGAGAGAACCTCGACGGTCCAGTGCTGAGGCGCGATCCACCGGTCATCAGCTTCGAGAGCCTCGCGACAGCTGTCACCGAGCGGATCGGGATTCAACAGCGCATGGGCGAACACCGAAGCATCGACCACGATCACTCCACGATCTCCGGCCCGCCGAGCACCGAATCCCGCTCAGCGCGTTCAGCATCCAGCGCCACCACTACATCCCGCGCGGCGAACGCAACATCCCACGTCACAGGACTGAACTGCTTGAGCACCGCGATGTTGTCCTGCCGGCGGGCCTCGTCGCGAACCAGATCGAAGAGAAAAGCCTGCAACGACTGCCCCCGCCGCTGCGCCAGCGCCACCAACTGATCACGCAGCGGCTCAGGAACATCTCGAATCTGCAAGGCAACCATGCATGCAATAGTACATGCACAGGCGGCCGCCGAGAAGGCACACGCCGACGTGGACGGGTTGTTCGGTGCGCCCTGAGAGCGGCAGAACGCCGATTGGAGCCCGGCAGATTACGAATAAGGACGCGGCAGATTGTAGATAAATGATCGGCAAAATACTGGTTATATGGTCGGCAGATTGCATGTAGGCTGGTCAAAGCTTTGATTTTCCGTGTTGGTCGAGCTAGACGCCGAAGGGGATAACTGTGTTGGAACTCGTCCCACGTGCCGCGACCGAACAGCTCGCCGATGCAGTCGGGGACCTCCGTGTCACCGTGGTAAACGGTCCACGGCAGGCGGGCAAAACGACATTGCTCGAAATGTTCCAGGCAGCACACGGCGGCACCTACCGCTCACTCGACGACGCCGAAGAACTCGCGGCAGCCCTAGCCGATCCCGTCACCTACGTCGACAACGGCGAGCGGCCCCTGATCATCGACGAGGTGCAGCGCGGCGGCGAACGCCTGATCCTGGCGGTAAAACGCAGAGTCGATCAGAACCGCACACCCGGACAGTTCGTCCTTGCGGGCTCAACTCGATTTCTGACCGTGCCGACGCTGTCGGAATCACTTGCCGGCCGTGCCGCCTTTGTGGATCTCTGGCCGCTGTCGATGACCGAAAGAACTAGCGGCGGTGCGGACTTCCTACACACCGGGTTCGGTCGACCTGCCGAACTCGTCGGCGAAACCTCACCCTGGACACGGGACGACTACCTCGAACTGTTCATCACCGGCAGCTTCCCCGAAGTGATCGGCATGCGCAACGCCAGCTCGCGGCGACGCTGGTTCAACAGCTACCTGCGCACGATCATCGAACGCGACATCACCGAGTTCGCCGACATCCGGCACGCCCAGGCTCTACCGCGACTCGCGGCGATGATCGCCGCCCGAGCAGGCAGCCCGTTTGTCGCCACTGATGTGGGCAACGGACTTACCCTTGCCGGCGAAACTATCCGCACTTACCTGAAATACCTCGAAACCGTATTCCTGACTGCGAGCGCCCCGACTTGGTCGACAAACCTCGTCACCCGACTGACCAAGGCCCCCAAGGTCTTTCTCACGGACTCGGGCATAGCAGCGAACCTCACCAATACCGATATCGACACCCTCCGCCGTCCAGGACAGCGCAGCCTCGGCGCACTGGTCGAAACTTTCGTCTTCAGTGAATTGCTGAAACTGAAAAGCCTGACCTGCGACGCCTTCGAGATCATGCACTACCGCGACCGCGACGGCCGAGAAATCGACTTCATCCTCGAAACCCCTGACGGTCGCATCTACGCCATCGAAGTCAAAGCCTCCGCCTCCCCCCACTCCGACGACGCCCGCCACCTTACCTGGCTCCGCGACAAACTCGGCGACCGCTTCACCGCCGGAATCGTCCTCCACTTGGGGACCAAAGGATTCTCGTACGGTGACCGAATTCTGTCGCTTCCGCTGTCCGCCCTCTGGGGTCACGCACCGCTGCGTACGGAGTCGGTAAAGGCAGGATAGACCGGCCAGTGAGAGGTAGCACCGGATGGTTGGTCGCGAGCGGCCACGGACACCGATTCGCCGGGACTTCCACCGCGGATCTGCCAGGGGATCGAGTGACGATCCGCCGGAAGAGGCTGCAACCGTTGTTGCTAGCAGAATGCCTGGACGATCACCTTGCCGGTGTACTCCCTGGTGAGGTATTCGACGGCACTGTGTGGCTGCGCGCCGTTGTCGACGACGGTGCGGGTCGGCGAGATGCCGCTGCTGGAAACCTTGAACAGCGGAGCCAAGTCCAGAGTCGTTGCGATGATGTCGTCGCGATCGGCGATGTTGTCCCAACTGGTGATCGTCGGGGGGACTTCGGCGGGGCTCGGGTTCAATCGTGGGTAGATGATCGACTGCAGACCGAGCGGTGATCCTGCGGTCAGGAGTGCGACAGGATGGTCGATGCGGTGCAGCGCTTCGTAGGCGACGACCGAGCCAAGCGAGTGGGCGATGATCAGGCGGGTCTCGGGGCCGATGTGTTCGAGAACCTGCTGTTGGGCGAACTCGCGGATGCCGGGGTCGGTGAAGTATTTGGTGACTTGACCGAGTGCGCCGACGACGAACCGAGCGGCGAAGTTGAAGCCGGTGGGAGCGAACCAGCGCAGGCGAGTGAGGGCGTTGATTGCCGGGCGAAGTGCGGCTCCGACGCCCTGGGGCTGAGCGGTGTCGTCGGCGAGGATCTCTAGCTGTATCCGCGCCTGAGCCCGGTCGCCGGGATCGGGAGCCGAGGCAGCCGCAGCGGTGAGCCACTCGTGTGCAAGCTGTTCGGCGAAGTCGAGTTCTGCGCCGGTGAGGTCCATCGGTCCAGCAGCACCTTGGGCACCTGCCCCGAGAAACGCATTCCCGTAGAAGGCCATTCGCGTTTCGACTACGCCTCGCCGGTCATCGCACCACAGTTGGTCGGCAAGACGTTGTTGCCCGACGAGACGCAGGGCTTGTGCCATAGCGGGGATCCACTTGTTTTCGAGCAGCTCCGCGTCGTACGGCTCCTGCGCGATTCCATGAACGAGGACAACTTCTGACACGTCTAATCCCCCAGATTGTGTAGGTTGCTGCGCACCCAGATTCTGCCCTGGTCAGTCCGTCGTCGCCAGCTCTATCGGCTCACGAAAACGATACCGGCAGATAGGTTTTGACCTGGCACATCACCGATATGGTCACGCAACGATTAGGTTGCTCAGGGTGGCTGGACGACTTGCGCTCGTAGTGGCGTCGCAATGCGATGAACTGCCGCGGATCAACGACATCGACGTGCTCGCGCGAGAGTTGCTCAGCGAGCTGAGCCAGCACGGCGGCTGGGCGTCGGCTACCGACGACGGGGCACCACTGGTCAATCCGACCCACAGTCAACTGCGCGATGCGTTTGACCAGGCGTTCACTGCCGCTGCCGAGCGGGAAGCGACGCTGCTGATCAGCTTCGTCGGCCACGGCTTCAACAATGACGCAGCCGGTGCGTACTACCTACTGGCGACCGACTCGCCCGCCATGACGCCGACGGGAAAGTCGGCGCTAGATCTCGGATACGAGGTCAAGGAAGGGCTCAACCTCTACGGGAAGACGGGCCTGGACGGACTCATCGTCCTCGTCGATGCTTGTCAATCAGGCGGGGTGATCAACCGTGCCGGGCAACAGTGGCTCGCTCTGATTCCCCACAATGCCTCCCGCATGGAGCTGCTCACGGCTTCCGCTGGAGACGAACCCGCCTACAACGCCTGCTTCACCCGCACCGCGATCCATGCGTTGCGCACCGGCGATCCGCGGGGCGAGAGTCAGATGCTCGTCAGCGCGTTGCGAGTGCCGCCAACTGCACGAGGCAAGAGCCCGGGCATATGAGCCTCACGCTGTCCGGTGCGGCATTGGCGTCGGCTGGTGGCGACCCGGGCTTATGGCTGGTACCCAACTGGGCCAGGGCAGACGCGGTGACCGGGCGTCCGTCAGCCGGTCATGTCAATCAATTGACCCGAGACCTGTTCATCACCAAGGAGGTTCGGGCCTGCGTGCGCCAGATCGTCACCGGGGAACCCGAGCGCCTACAGCTGGTGATCGGACCTGCCGGGTCGGGCAAGTCGGCGATCATGGGGATGCTGATTCGAGCGACCGAACGCAAGACCATTCCGGTCGATTTCATCTGCGCCGCGGTCTTTCTCGACGCGGCGAGTGGGCCCGAGTCTGTTGCCGAGGAACTCGCCACGCAATTGACCCGTACGCTCGACGGATTCAAGGAGGCTTCGGCGACCACAGCTCGCACACTGACCGAGAATCAGCAACGCTCGTTGGGCGCGTTCGACCGGATGGTCACGCTGCCGTTGGCCGCAGTGCGCACCGACGAGCCGTTCCACATCATCATCGACGGACTCGATCAACCAGACATCGGTAACCGTGAGTCGCTGATCGACGCGATCTCCGCAATGACTACGAACGCACAACTGCCCGACCTGTGTGTGATCGTCGGTGTTCGAGAAGGAACCGGGGTCGAGGTCGATCCGCGATTGGGACACGGATCGACCGTGCGAATTGGGTTGCCGTCAACCCAGGTGGTCATGGAGGCTGTCGCACAGCAGCGAAAGGATTTGGCGAGAACCGAAATTGGGGCCGTGACATCGCCGCACGGCAGCATTGTCGGCGGATGGCTGATCGCTCGACTGCTCACCGAAATCTCCCAGCTCCCGCCCGAATGGTCGGCTGACGATAGTTCCACCTTGTCGCGCGCTATCAGTCAGCGCATCGAGGACGCGTCAGCCCTGCCCGAGCATTCCGTCATCTCCACCGAACGCGTTCATGAATTTCTGGCAATCGTCGCGGCAGCGGGCGTGGGACCGGTGCTCCCCATCGAAGTCGCCCACGCGGCCTTCGGCAATCTCGGATCCGACGCTATCTCACGCCCCACCCTCCGAGGCTTGATCACCTCGCTCGGCTCGCTGATCGTGCGAGCGGCGCCCAGTACCAACGATGAACGAATCGGACTGGCGCACCTAGCTTTCAGCGGGCCTGTCGCTGAGCACATCACAGTCGACCTCACGGCAGCCCACCTAGCAATCGCCAACAGCCTTACGCCCCAAGGGTCTTCCCAGATGTTGGCCTACCGAGCCAAAGCCGGTGCCCGACACCTCGCACTGGGCGGACGTGCCGGTGACGCGGTCGCACTGGTCGACGCGGTGCAAAGTGATCGCCCCATCGACAACCTCACCCGCTGGACTGCCCTGCTACCCGAACTCCCGACCACTGACAGTGACGACACCCTCACCACCCGCCACAACATCGCCTACTGGCGCGGACAATCAGGGGACCCGGCTGGGGCACTGACCGAACTCGAACTCCTGCTCCCCGACCGCCAACGCATCCTCGGATCCGACCACCCCGAGACCCTGCGAACCCGCAACAACATTGCCTTCTGGCGCGGGCGAGCGGGGGGCAAGGCCGGGGCACTGACCGCCTTCGAACTCCTCCTCCCCGACCAGCACCGCATCCTCGGACCCGACCACCCCGACACCCTGACCACCCAGAAATGGATCGCATATCTACAGAGTCAGATGTAGGCCCTGAACTGGGCGGGCCATCAACCGCGAGGCTCAATGGCATAGAAGCTTGCCGAAGTCGCAGCGTGGGCGGTGAGCGACGAACACACGATTGGCGGGATTGTCACAGTAGGCTCGTCTGTGCTGTCGAGGACGAGGAGCTGACCATGACCGCAGCGCACCCAGACGAGCCGCAGCGCATCACGACCGAGCAGTTTCTCGGGGCCGAGCCCGATTCGCTCAGCACCACCTTCGGGGACTTCGAGATCGTCGACGGGCTAGTGGTTCGGGCGATGGCTCAGAGCGAGGCTCACAGTCTGGTGGTGCGCCGCCTCGCCGCGGCGATCGAGAACGCGCGCGACCCGGCGGGGCCGTGCCTGCGGGTAGGGTCCGACGTGGCGGTTCGGTTCGCCGATACCGAGGACGCGCCTGCCGACCAACGGCTCAATGTTCGCTACCCGGATATCTTCGTCCGCGATTGCGAGCCGTACGACGTCAACACTGTGCGCGAGCACATCTCCTTGGTCGCCGAAATCGCCTCGCGCGCGACAGTTGATGCCGACACCGGCGTCAAACGCCAGCTCTATGCGCGCGCCGGAATTCCGGTCTATCTGATCGTCCATTTCGACAAGAGCTGGAGCCGGATCGACCGGATCGAGGAGTACCGGCTCGATTGGTCGGGGATGCGGTACATGCCGCATCGGGTGCACCGCACCGCGCTCGTACTCGACACCCCGGTCACGTTGGCGATCACCTTGGATGCGCTGGACAACGCTTAACGACTGTTCGGGATGCCCCGGAGCCGGCGACTGATAGGTGAAATATGAACCAGCCGTTCTGTTTCAGCTAGCGGGAGCAGTGCCGCGGCAGGAGCGCTAGGTTCGTGGGATGGGTGGACGGCTGGCGTTGGTGGTGGCGTCGCAATGCTCGAACCTGCCGCGGATCGGCGGCATCGACGTACTGGCACAGGAGTTGCTCGCTGAGCTGAGTTCCAATGGAGGATGGGTCTCGGCGACCGACGATGGCGGGCCTCTGCTCGACCCAGGGCACGAGCAGCTCCGTACGGCGATTTCCGCAGCCTTCGATGCCGCTGCGCGGCAGGAGGCCACGCTGCTGATCAGCTTCATCGGGCACGGCAAACATATCGCCGGGGAGTACTTCCTGTTGGCGACGGACTCGCCCGAATCGCCGGACGACGATGATGCGATCAACCTCGGCAGCCGAATAAAAGTGGGACTCAAGCCGAAAGACTCGTCAAAAATCGACGGACTCATCGTGATTGTTGACGCATGTGCGTCCGGGCAAGCGATCAGTCAGGGCGCGGGCCGATGGCTGGACGTTATTCCACGAAACGCCGCTCGCATGGAGTTGCTGACTGCTTCTGCCGACGAAGAGCCTGCTTTCGACGCCTGCTTCACCCGCACCATCATCAAATCGCTTCGCGATGGTGATCGGCACGGCAACTACCTGGTCACTGTCGATGCGCTGCGGGCGCCGATCGCATCGGGCTGCCCGAGACAGCAACCTGGACATCTGAGCCTCACGATGTCGGGCGCGGCGCTACCGACGCGCGGTGGTGACCCTGGGTTGTGGCTGGTGCCCAACGAGGCGCGGGCGGACTGTTTGAAGGGGCGGCCGTCGGCCGACCTGGTCGACCAGCTGACCAGGGACTTGGCGTGGACGGATAACACCGAGGAGGTCGTCGCTGAGCTCGTCAACCACAAGCCGCCCCGCTTGCGCGTCGTTGTCGGGCCTGCGGGGTCGGGGAAGTCCGCGATCATGGGCGTTCTCATTCGCGCGACGCAGCAATTCATTCCCGAGAAGTACGTGAGCGCGGCGGTTTTCCTCGATGCGGCGAGCAGTCCGTTATCGGTGGCCGAGGAACTCGCGGCACAACTGTCGCGCATGCTTCCCGGATTCGCCGAGGCGGCCGAGCAGGTCGCCGCGACGCTCTCCGACATCCAACAGCGGAGTTTGGGCGCGCTCGAACGGCTCGTGATGTTGCCGGTCGCGACGGTCCCGACCAGACGTGCGGTGCACATCATTGTCGATGGACTCGATCAGCCCGACCACGGCAACCGCGATGCACTGCTGAACGCGATTTCGGCGATGACAACCGAGGAAGCCGGACGGCACCTGTGCGTCATCGTCGGTGTTCGGGCAGGGACGGAGGTAGAAGACGATCCGCGACTCGCGCGCGCCCACCGGGTCACCGTCGAGTTGCCTTCTGTGCGAGCTGTCGTCGATGCGACTGTCGAAGTGCGGCAGGGCATCACCAAGGAAGATCTTGCGGGAACGACGGTTTCGGACGCACCGGTTGCTGGTGGCTGGCTGATCTCCCGGTTGTTGGCCGAGATTTCCCAGCTCCCCGAAAACTGGTCCAGTGCAGACGATTCGGTCTTGGCCCGCGCCGTCGCGCAACGCATCGATGACTCCTCCGCCCCTGCAAGCGACGGCACCCCATCCAAAAATTCCGCCCCCATCATCCGCCAGTTGCTCGCGGTACTCGTGGCCGTCGGTGTCGGGCCGGTGCTTCCTTTCGAAGTCGCCAGGTCCGCGCTGATCCGACTCGGCGCGACCGAGATCTCCGAGTCCACACTCCGCGACCTGATCGTTTCGCTCGGCTCGCTGATCGCGCGCACTGCACCGAATTCCGTTGAAGAGCAAATTGGCTTGGCGCACCTGGCTTTCAGCGGGCCTGTTGCTGAGCACATCACGGTCGACCTCACGGCAGCGCACTTAGCAATCGCCAATAGCCTTGCACCCCAAGGATCTACTCAGATGCTGGCCTACCGCGTTAAGGCAGGCGCCCGACATCTCGCGCTGGGCGGACGTGCGAGCGAAGCAGTCGCACTGGTCAACGCCATGAAAAGCGATCGCCCCGTCGACAACCTCACCCGCTGGACTGCCCTGTTACCCGAACTCCCAGCCACAGACAGTCGCGACACACTGCGCACCCGCAACAACATCGCCGCCTGGCGCGGGAGAACAGGGGACCCGGCCGGAGCACTGACTGCCTTCGAACTCCTCCTGCCCGACCACCAACGCATCCTCGGACCCAACCACCCCGACACACTGCGCACCCGCAACAACATCGCCGCCTGGCGCGGGGAAACAGGGGACCTGGCTGGGGCACTGGCCGAATTCGAACTTTTGCTCCCCGACCACCAACGCATCCTCGGACCCGACCACCCCGACACACTCCGCACCCGCAGATGGATCGAGAATCTACGGAAGCGCATGTAAGGCGTCGATATGAGCCGGTAAACCAAACAAACGAGGGCTCCCACATCGTGAATTGTGAGAGCCCTCGTTGCGTCAGTGGCTGCAATCAGCGGCGACGCTTGCCCTTCGAGTCGGTGCGAGCCGCTTCGCGGCGTTCGCGGCGGGTGCCGGACGACTGCTGGCCGCCGTATTCCTGTGCGTCGGAATGAGATTCGGCGTGGCCGTCTTCGGCGGGGCCCGAGTAGTTCATGGCTCGGGGGGCCTGGTCGGTGATGCCCTTGGCGCGCAAGGCCGGGGGGGCTTGGGTTTCCGCGGGGGTGTCCTGGGGACGGGCGCCGACCGGGGAGCGCAGGCCCTTGTCGATGGAGACGCCTTCGGGCTGCGGCTGCTGGACCTCTACCTGGAGGTTGAAGAGGAAACCGACGGACTCCTCCTTCAGGCCGTCCAGCATGGCGGCGAACATGTCGAAACCTTCGCGCTGGTATTCGACAAGCGGGTCGCGCTGGGCCATGGCGCGCAGGCCGATGCCCTCCTTGAGGTAGTCCATCTCGTAGAGGTGTTCGCGCCACTTGCGGTCCAGGACCGAGAGCAGCACCTGGCGTTCCAGGTTGCGCATGGCGCCTTCGCCCGCGAGGCCGTCGATTTCCTGTTCGCGCTTCTCGTAGGCGTTGTGGGCGTCTTCGAGGAGCATCTCGCGCAGTTCGTCGCGGGTGAGTTCGCCCGCGTCGCCGGTGGCGGTCTCGCCGGCGAGTTCCTTGTAATCCAGGGTCACCGGGTAGAGGGTCTTGAGGGCGGTCCAGAGCTTGTCCAGATCCCAGTCCTCGACATAGCCCTCGGCGGTGGCACCGTCGACGTAGGCGGTGGTCACGTCGGTGATCATGTTCTGAACCTGACCCTCCATATCCTCGCCACGCAGGATCTGGTTGCGCTCGCCGTAGATGACGGTGCGCTGCTGGTTCATGACCTCGTCGTACTTCAGCACGTTTTTGCGGATCTCGAAGTTCTGCTGCTCGACCTGGGTCTGGGCGCTCTTGATGGCCTTGGAGACCATCTTCGCCTCGATCGGGACATCGTCGGGCAGGTTCAGGCGCGTCATGATCGACTCGAGCGCGGCACCGTTGAAGCGGCGCATCAGCTCGTCGCCCAGCGACAGGTAGAAGCGGGACTCGCCCGGGTCGCCCTGACGGCCGGAACGACCACGCAGCTGGTTGTCGATACGACGCGACTCGTGGCGCTCGGTGCCGAGCACGTAGAGACCACCGGCCTCGCGAACCGTTTCGGCGTCGTCCTCGGTCTGCTTCTTGACCTGCTCGAGCGCGGAGTGCCAGGCGGCCTCGTACTCGTCGGGCGTGTTCACCGGGTCAAGGCCCTGCTTGCGCAGCAGGATGTCGGCGATGATGTCGGCGTTGCCACCGAGCACGATATCGGTACCACGACCGGCCATATTGGTGGCCACGGTCACCGCGCCGGGACGACCGGCCTCGGCGATGATCTGGGCTTCCTGCTCGTGGAACTTCGCGTTCAGCACACTGTGCGCCACACCGCGTTTGGTGAACTGCTTGGACAGGTACTCCGAGCGCTCCACGCTGGTGGTACCGATCAGGACCGGCTGGCCCTTCTCGTGCCGCTCGGTCACATCGTCGACGACCGCGGCGAACTTGGCCTCTTCCGACTTGTAGATCAGGTCGGCCTGGTCCTTGCGGATCATCGGCTTGTTCGTCGGGATCGGGACCACGCCGAGGTTGTAGATCGAGTGCAGCTCGGCGGCCTCGGTCTCGGCGGTACCGGTCATGCCGGACAGCCGACTGTAGAGGCGGAAGTAGTTCTGCAGGGTGATCGTGGCCAGGGTCTGGTTCTCCGGCTGGATCTCGACCTTCTCCTTGGCCTCGATCGCCTGGTGCATGCCCTCGTTGTAGCGGCGGCCGACCAGGATGCGGCCGGTGAACTCGTCGACGATGATCACTTCGCCGTCGCGGACGATGTAGTCCTTGTCGCGCTGGTAGAGCTCCTTGGCCTTGATGGCGTTGTTCAGGTAGCTCACCAGCGACGAGTTCGCGGCCTCGTAGAGGTTGTCGATGCCGAGCTGATCCTCGACGAACTCCACGCCCGCCTCGTGCACGCCGATGGTGCGCTTCTTGATGTCGACTTCGTAGTGGACATCCTTCTTCAGCAGCGGCGCGATGCGCGCGAACTCGGCGTACCACTTCGAGGAGGCGTCGGCCGGGCCCGAGATGATCAGCGGGGTGCGGGCCTCGTCGATGAGGATCGAGTCGACCTCGTCGACCACGGCGAAGTTGTGCCCACGCTGGACGAGATCGTCCAGGGAGTGAGTCATGTTGTCGCGCAGGTAATCGAAGCCGAACTCGTTGTTCGTGCCGTAGGTGATGTCGGCGGCGTAGGCCACCCGACGCTCGGCGGGGGTCATGCCGCCCAGGATCACGCCGACCTCGAAACCGAGGAAGCGGTGCACGCGGCCCATCCACTCGGCGTCGCGCTTGGCGAGGTAGTCGTTGACCGTGACCACGTGCACGCCGTCGCCGGAGATCGCGTTCAGGTACGCGGGCAGCACACAGGTCAGGGTCTTGCCCTCACCGGTCTTCATCTCCGAGATGTTGCCGAGGTGCAGCGAGGCGCCGCCCATGATCTGGACCTTGTAGTGCTTCTGGTTCAGCACCCGCCACGACGCCTCACGCGCCACGGCGAAGGCCTCGAGCAGCAGGTCGTCGAGGGTTTCGCCGTCGGCGTAGCGCTGGCGGAACTCATCGGTCTTGGCGCGCAACTCGGCGTCGGTCAACGCCTCGATCTCGTCGCCGTACGCGATGACCTCATCGGCGAGGTTCGAGAGCCGCTTGACCATGCGACCTTCACCAATCCGTAGCAACCTCGTCAGTGTCAGCGCAGGCACGGGTCTCGTCAGTCCTCTGGTCGGAGTTGTGTTCAACGGCGATGGTAGTCCGCAGACCACCGTACCCGGCGGCGTGGACCCGTGCCCGAGTACCGCCGCAGTCATTGCCCCAGGTCACGACGCCCGGCGAGCCTCGTTGCCCGGCACTGCTGTTCACCTGCCGTGACGTAGGATGTAGCGCGTGCCCGATCAGCGCCATGCCGCGCGAAGCGTGCTACGGCACCGGAAGGAGCTTCGGAGCGCGTGATCACGCGATTGACGCCGCAGGACGCGTCGTTCTATCGGCTCGAATCGAGCAGCAACCCGATTCACATCGGCTCTCTCGCGATCCTGAACAATTCCTCCCCCGACACCGCGGGCCAGGTTCTGGACTACGAACGCCTCGTCGACCTGGTCGAATCCCGGCTGCCGATGGTGCCGCGCTACCGCCGCAAGGTACGCGAGATCCCGCTGTCCATGGGCAGACCGGTCTGGGTCGAGGACAGCCGTTTCGACATCAGCTATCACATCCGGCGCTCCGCGCTACCCGGTCCCGGCAACGACTCCCAGCTCTACGATCTCGTCGCCCGGCTCGCGTCGCGTCCCCTGGATCAGGGGCGACCGCTGTGGGAGATGTATCTGATCGAAGGGCTCGCCGACGGGCGCGCCGCGGTGTTCACCAAGTCGCACTCGGCGCTCGTCGACGGTGACACCGCCCTGGAAATCGGGCACGTGATCCTCGACAACTCGCCACTACCGCGCGAACTGGCCGACGACGCCTGGCGGGCACCGCGCGAACCCTCCGATGTGGAACTGCTGGCTGGGGCGCTGTCGCAGTTGGCCGCGCAGCCGCGCGAGGCCTACAGCGTGATCCGCGACGCGGGGTCGAACGCGTTCGGGGTGGTGCGCGGTACGCAGATGGCGGTGAAGGCGGCGGCCAATGTGGTGCGCGCGGCGACCTCGGGCGGCGTGCCGGACAGTCCGCTCAACGCCCGCACCTCGCGCAGCCGGCGCTTCGACGTGGTGCGCACCGACCTGGAGGACTACCGCACGATCCGCAGGCATTTCGACTGCTCGATCAACGACACGGTGCTCGCGGTGGTCACCGGGGCGCTGCGCAACTGGTTGCTCTCGCGCAACGAGGCGCTGGTCGAGTCGACCAATCTGCGTGCGGTGGTACCGATGTCGGTCTACGTCGACGGCGACAACCAGCTGACCCCGGCCAGCGAGGTGTCCTCGTTCCTCATCGATCTGCCGGTGGGCGAACCGAATCCGACGATGCGCCTGTCCCACATCTCGCACGCCACCGAGGCCGCGGGCAGGCAGCGTCGCGGAGTCAGGGCGCGCACGCTCGTGCACCTGGCCGGATTCGCGCCCGCGAGCCTGCACGCGATGAGTGTGCGGGCGGCGAGTACCTTCGCCGACAACAGTTTCAATCTGGTGATCACCAACGCGCCGGGACCACAGACCGCGATGTACATCGGCGGGGCGCGCATGCTGGAGATGTATCCGGTATCGCCGCTGCTGCGCAATCAGACGTTGAGCTTCGGACTCACCTCGTACGACGGTCAGGTCTTCTACGGACTCAACGCCGACCGCGACGCCATGGCCGATATCGATGTCCTCGCGGCCTCGGTGCACGAATCGATGGAGGAGTTGCTCGGTGCCTGTCTCTGAGAACGACACGATGCGCGTCTACATCCCGGCGACGATCCCGATCCTGCGCCAACTCGTCGACGAGCAGCAGTTGCTCCCGCTCGGCGCGACCGCGTTCGCCGTGACGCCCGCGCTGCGCGAGGCCTACGCCGCGGGCGACGACGACGAACTCGCGGAAGTGGCGATGCAGGAAGCCGCACGGGCCTCCATGCGGTTGATCGGCGCCGAACGCGACGATGTGGACGACGTCGATGGCGAAACGGCCGACCCGGGCAGCCCGGTGTACCGGCGCGCGGTGATCGCGGCGGATGTAGCGGGGGCGAAGCTGCGGCCGGATCTCGACGATGCCGTGGTGAAGCTGTCGGGGCCGATCACCTTCAAGCAGGTCGCCGCGGTGCATGTCGACCTGGCCGAGGCCGAGCCGCAGGTGGCCAAGGCCGTCGACGTCATCGACGCCGCCGACCTCGGTGACACCGACGCCGAGTTCGTGCTCGGCGACGCCGAGGACCACCAGCTTGCCTGGTACGCACCCCAGGAAGTGCCGTTCCTGCTCGAGCTGTTGTAACTTTTGGCCGCGGGCGGGCACGGTTGCTCACTGTTCACAACTGGCGCTGAACCTACGATGCCGTAACCTAGCTGCGAGCGGGCTACCCCACGGTGGCCGGATGCATGACAGGGAGACATCGCACAGCATGGTCATCGACAAGTTCCGGGAATGGCTCGAAGCACCGGCGGCGCAGGTCGCCGATCGCGGCGGCAAGCTGAATGTGTTGCGCGGCGCGGTAGCCCGGGTGACCACCCCGCTGCTGCCCGACGATTACCTCCACCTGGCCAACCCGTTGTGGTCGGCACGCGAGCTGCGCGGGCGCATCGTCGAGGTGCGCAAAGAGACCGCCGACTCGGCGACCCTGGTGATCAAGCCGGGTTGGGGCTTCGATTTCAAGTACCGGCCCGGGCAGTACATCGGCATCGGCATCCTGATCGACGGCCGCTGGAACTGGCGTTCCTACTCGCTCACCTGCCCGCCCGACTGGACCGGTGAGGGCGGCAAACGACTCATCTCCATCGCGGTGAAGGCGATGCCGGAAGGCAAGCTGTCCAGCCACCTCGTCAACGGGGTGGCCGAGGGCACGATCGTTCGTCTGGCCGCGCCGCAGGGCGGATTCGTGCTGCCGGAGCCGCCGCCGGCGAAGGTGTTGTTCCTCACCGCGGGCAGCGGTATCACCCCGGTCATGTCGATGCTGCGCACGATGGACCGCCGCGACGGTGTCCACGATGTGGTGCACGTGCACTCCGCGCCGACCGACGCCGATGTGATGTTCGGTGCCGAACTGCGCGCCCTGCACGACAAGCACCCCAGCTTCGTCTCCCACCTGCAGCTCACCGATGAGCAGGGCCTGTTCTCACTGGCCAGCCTCGACGAGCTCTACCCCGACTGGCGTGAACGCGAGACCTGGGCCTGTGGACCCGCCCCGATGCTCGACGCGATCGAGAACCACTGGAAGCACGCGGGTGTGGCCGACAAGCTGCACATCGAACGCTTCGAGGTGGAACGCTCCGCGACCGGCGAGGGCGGCACCGTGACCTTCGGCACCACCGGACGCACCCTCACCGTCGACGGCGCGACCAGCCTGCTCGAAGCCGGTGAGTCCGTCGGCGTGCAGCTACCCTTCGGCTGCCGGATGGGAATCTGCCAGACCTGCGTGGTCACTCTCTCCGCCGGACACGCCCGCGATTTGCGCAACGGCGACGAACGCCAGCCGGGCGACAAGGTCCAAACCTGCATTTCCGCCGCCGCGGGCGACTGCACGCTGGACATCTAACCGATTGACGTACCCGGTACCGGGTACCCTCGGAGTATGCGTCGGCCATAATCATTGACCGACGACCATCGCTCAGGCCTTCGACCTCGATCAGCCTCCGGCGACCACAACTTAGGACCACTCACAGCTCAGCAGAGCTGAGGCCACAGGGCGAGAACCACGGCGCGCAGCGCGCGGTTCTCGGCCGCCTCGATCTGGACTGACCAGAGGGTGCGACGAAGGAGTGCCCGCCGGGAGTGAAGATCGAGGGAACAGGCCGAGAACCCGCGGCGCCAGCCGCCAGATCAACACAGGAGGACCCCGGGTGGCCATCACCGATATTCAGGCCTTCGCCCATCTGACGGCGGCCGACATCGAGACCCTGGGGAAAGAACTCGATTCGATTCGCCGCGAGGTGGAGACCTCTCGCGGCGAACGCGACGCGAAGTACATCCGTCGCACGATCGCGGCCCAGCGCGCACTCGAGGTCGCTGGGCGAGCGGTGCTGTTCGGCAGCCGTAACCGGTGGGCGTGGCTCGGCGGTACCGCGATGCTCTCGGTCGCCAAGATCATCGAGAACATGGAGCTCGGCCACAATGTGAGCCACGGCCAGTGGGACTGGATGAACGACCCCGAGATCCACTCCACCAGCTGGGAGTGGGACATGACGGGCACCTCGTCGCAGTGGCGGCGCGCGCACAACTATTCGCACCACACCTACACCAACGTCCTCGGCAAGGACGAGGACCTCGGTTTCGGCATTCTGCGGATGACGCGCGACGAGGAGTGGCGCCCACTGCATTTGGCTCAGCCCGCCGCCAATCTGCTGCTGGCCGCCACCTTCGAGTGGGGGATCGCACTCCACGATCTCGGCATCGAGAAGGAGCTGGCCGGGATTCCGATGAGCGCCCACACCTCGGCGCCGGACATCGAGTTCTACCGCAAGGCGGGCCGTCAGGTCGCCAAGGATTTCGTGCTGTACCCGGCGCTGACCGGGCCGGCGTGGAAGTCGACGTTGAAGGCCAACGCCACCGCGAATCTGGTGCGCAACCTGTGGTCGTACGCGGTGATCTTCTGCGGGCACTTCCCCGACGGCGCGGAGAAGTTCACCGTCGAGCATCTCGACGGGGAGACCCAGGGCGGCTGGTACCTGCGTCAGATGCTGGGCAGCGCCAACTTCAAGGCAGGCCCCGTGATGGCGTTCATGAGCGGCAACCTCTGCTACCAGATCGAGCACCACCTGTTCCCCGATCTGCCGAGCAACCGGTATTCGGAGGTCGCGGTGCGGGTGCGCGAGCTGTGCGACAAGTACGACCTGCCCTATACCACCGGATCGCTGGGCAAGCAGTACCTGCTGGCCTTCCGCACCATCCACAAGCTGGCACTGCCGGATCGCTTCCTCAAGCGCACCGCCGACGATGCGCCCGAGACGTCATCGGAGCGCAAGTTCGCCGGCATCTCGCTGCCCGACAGCCTGCGGGTCGACCCGGAGACCGGTAAGCGTTTCGGTCTGCGCTCGGCGATGCACGATGCGAAGGTGTCGCTCGAGATCAAGGCACGGCACGAGAAAGAAGTGCTGCGCGAGGCGAAAATGGCGCTCAAGGCGCGGGCCAGGCAGGAGAAGTTGGCCTTGCGCGAGGCCAAGCGGGCGCTCGGCGAACGGGCTGTGCGCGAGCGTGGCCTGCTGCGCGACAAAGCCGCTCGCCGCATGGCCCGACACGCCTGATAACATTTGCGTTTCGATTACGCAATAGGACTTATCACACATTTCGCCCCGAAATTCACCAACCTACGCTCTCGTAACTTACGGTAGTGTAGCCGCCATGGCGATCTCGGATGTCAAGGAATACGCGCACCTCACCGCGGCGGATGTCGAAGCACTAGGTGCGGAGTTCGACGCGATCCGCCGGGAGATCGAATCCTCCCGCGGCGCGGCGGACGCGCGCTATATCCGCAACGTCATCCGGTTACAGCGAGCCCTCGAGATCAGCGGCCGTACGGTGCTGTTCGCCAGCTTCCTGCCCCCGGCCTGGCTGGCCGGTGTCGCCCTGCTCGGCTCCGCCAAGATCATCGAGAACATGGAGATCGGGCACAACGTCATGCACGGGCAGTGGGACTGGATGAACGATCCGGAAGTCCACTCCACCTCGTGGGAATGGGACAACGCCGGGCCCTCGGCGCACTGGAAGATCACCCACAACTTCCTGCACCACAAGTACACCAACGTCCTCGGCATGGACGACGACATCGGCTACGGCCTGCTGCGCGTCACCCGTGACCAGCGCTGGATGCCGTTCTACCTCGGCAATCCCATCTACAACTTCCTGCTGCAGGCGCTGTTCGAGTACGGCGTGGCGATCCAGCACCTCGAGCTGGGCAAGGTCGCGAAGAAGAAGTGGGACAAGGACTCTCCCGAGTGGAAGCAGTTCGAGGCCGACCGCACGCTGGTGCTGAAGAAGATCGGCAAGCAGGCCGCCAAGGACTACGTGGTCTTCCCGCTGCTCACCGGCCCGGCGTTCCTCACCACCCTGACCGCCAACGTCGCCGCCAACGTGGTGCGCAATGTGTGGACCAACGCGATCATCTTCTGCGGACATTTCCCCGACGGCGCCGAGAAGTTCACCAAGGCCGACATCGAGGGCGAGACCAAGGGCGAGTGGTACCTGCGCCAGATGCTGGGCAGTGCCAACATCAGCGGCGGACCGCTGCTGCACTTCATGAGCGGCAACCTCAGCCACCAGATCGAACACCACCTGTTCCCCGACCTGCCGAGCAACCGCTACGCCGCCATCGCGGTGCGGGTGCGCGAGTTGGCCGAGAAGTACGACCTGCCCTACACCACCGGTTCGCTGCCGGTGCAGTACTTCAAGTCGTGGCGCACCATCCTCAAGCTCTCGCTGCCGAACAAGTACCTGCGCCACACCACCGACGACGCGCCGGAGACCAAGTCCGAGCGGCTGTTCGCCGGCCGGACCACCCCCTCGATCGACCCGGTGACCGGGCGTCGTCAGGGCCTGCGTACCGCGCTGGCCACCGGCCGCAAGCTGGCCCGCCGGACGATGGCCTGACCCGGTTGCGGTTGTATGGTCGGCGTGAGTGCCGATCAACTGAGCGTCTACGACGCGATCCGTCTGCGTCGTGATGTGCGCGCCGAATTCACCGGCGAGCCGATCGACGACGACACCCTCCTGCGGATTCTCGACGCCGCGCATCGTGCGCCCAGCGTCGGGAACTCCCAGCCGTGGGACTTCGTCGTAGTCCGTCAGGCGGACACGCTGCGCCGTTTCGCCGAGCACGTGGCCGACAGACGGGTCGAGTTCGAAGCGTCGCTGCCTGCCGAGCGGGCGGCGACCTTCGCGCCGATCAAGATCGACGGGATCATCGAGAGCGGCACGGGTGTTGTTGTCACCCACGATGATTCGCGTGGCGGGCCGCAGGTGCTCGGTCGGGCGAATGTACCGGAGACCGGGGTGTACTCGACCGTGCTGGCGATCCAGAACCTGTGGCTCGCGGCGACCGCCGAGCAGGTGGGGGTCGGTTGGGTGTCGTTCTACGACCCGGAATTCCTGCGCGAGCTCGTCGGCCTGCCCGCCGCGATCAAGCCGGTTGCCTGGCTGTGTGTGGGGCCGGTGCGCGAATTCCAGCAGGTGCCCGACCTCGAACGGTTCGGTTGGCGTGCGGGGCGCGCACTGGCCGAGGCCGTGCATCGCGAAACCTTCGGCGGCTGAGCAGAGTTCCGGGCACCCGCTTGTGGCGGATGCCCGGAACGGTGACAGTGCTAGGCCAGTTTGATCAGGCCGTAGTCGAAGGCGTGTCTGCGATAGACCACCGATGGGCGGTCGGTCTCTTTGTCGTGGAACAGGAAGAAGTCGTGCCCGACCAGTTCCATCTGATAGAGGGCGTCGTCGACCGACATCGGTGTCGCGGTGTGCACCTTGGTGCGCACGATGTGGCCGGGCCCGGCGTCGTCGGCGGTCTCATCGTGGTCGTGGGCAGCGGAACCGTCCGGCGGGGTGAACAGCGACTCGTCGACCAGTGTGGCCGTGGCCTGGGCAACCGAGACCGGCGTCTTGTCGCCGTAGTGCACGACGCGCCGCTTGTCCTTGGTCCGGCGCAGCCTGCTCTCGATCTTCTGGGTGGCCGATTCGAGCGCCGCGTAGAAACTGTCGGCACAGGCCTCGGCGCGCACGATCGGTCCTCGGCCGCGCGCGGTGATCTCCACGCGCTGACAGGCCTTGCGTTGACGACGGTTGCGTTCGTGGAACAGTTCCACATCGAAGAGGAAGATCGACGGGTCGAAGCGCTCTAACCGAGACAGCTTCTCCGCGACGTAGATTCGATAGTGGTCAGGTATTTCGACGTTACGACCGGAGACCACAACTTCGGCGTTCGGTGTCTCGGAATCGGTCGTCTCGGTGGCACCGTTGATCAGTGCCGTGGGTTCAGCATCTTGCACTGTTGCCCGTGAAGAAGTCGTCACGCGTACCTCCCGGATATGGCCGCACAACTACGAACTGTAGGGCGGCGGGATTGAGCTGTGCCGATCGGGAATCGCCCGGCACCTGTCTCCGCGGCACCACCTCCCAAAGCTGGTTTCGAACCGGCGCCTTCGCGTGAGCCTGCGTGATTTCGCGGCGCTTCCGCCTGCGGCCCGCCGTCTCCGGCGCCGTATTCGGTGTGTGCCCGCGACGCTAGTCCGCCACGGGCAAGTCCGCCACTGTTCACGCGAACTTTCCTCAGTCAAGCCGCGCAGGTCACCAAAACCGCGCGCGGAACTATGCCGATTCGGCTAAGAACACGTATCGATTCGCAGGCGGTAGCACCGGTGGTCAGCACGTCGTCGACCAGTACCACCTGCGCTTTCGCACCGATTGTGACCCATTCGTCCAGATCGGGAACAGTCGTTATCCTGCCGCGCAGATTGAGGATGCGTTGCTGCGGCGTCAAACCCACCGAATCGCGCACCCCTCGACCCATCCGCAGCAGCGGCGCGGTACGGCAATCGATCAGCCACCGTGCCGCGATCGCCGCGGATCTGGCCACCGGGTCGCCGCCGCGACGGCGGGCCGCCGCGGATCTGGTCGGCGCGGGAACGAGCACCAGCGGGCGGTCAGGAGCGCGCAAGCGGGCCAGTGCGTTGGCCAGTGCCAGGCCGAGTGGGGCGGTCAGATCGCGCCTGCCGTGTTCCTTCGCCGCCAACACCGCCCGCCTGCCCACGCCCGCGTAGGGCCCGAGCGCCCAGCACGGCACGCCGGGATCGGCGCGTGGCCGAACCCGGACGGGGTCACGACCGAGCTCGGCGGCGCACTGGGCACACCACTGCTCGCCGAGCACACCACAGCCACCGCACCGGTCGGGCAGGATCAGATCCAGCAGCGCCTTCATAGCGAGCGAGTATGACAGCGGGTACTGACACACACTCAACTCGGCAGGACCGGCACAACCTGTTCTCCGGTCAATCCGGGTACCTCACGCCAGAAACGGTCGTTGCGGGTCGGATCGGCGGTCTGCAGTTGCAGGACGGCCCGGGAATCGGCCACGTACTGCGTGGCCGGGGCCGCCGTCACCACCCGGACCGGCGGGGTGAGGTTCTGCGAGGTCACGGCACTGAACTGGGAACCGTCGATGGACACGGTGAAGACCGGGTCCACGTTGCCTTCGCGGGCGACCATGATCGTGTCGCCGGTGACCCAGCTCAGCGAGACCGCGCGCGTGCTCAGGCCGAGCGCCAGCGGCAGCGGGGAGGTGAGCGCGTACTTGCCGTCGGGGCGCCGTTCGACCACCGCGACGTAGACCTTGCCGTCGGCGATCAGCGCCGCCCGCACGCCGGTGCGCGAGATCACCACCTCGCTGATCGGCGTCCGCGGGGCGTCGGGGCCTTCGACCATGGCCGTGATGTCGACGTCTTCGGTGGACACGTTGCCGGTGGCGCGATCGGTGACCGCGCGGATCACCCGCTCACCGTCGATCACCGTCCACGCGGCGCCGCCGTCGCTGGTCCAGGACGGGCGGGCGATGCTTGCGCCCTCGGCGACCGCGAACGCCCTTGCGCCGTAGTTGCCGATGAGCAGGGTGCGGGCAGGCTCGGGCGCCGGTTTGCCGGAGTCGGCGACCGCGGCGACGAACTGGCCGTCGGCCGAGATGCCGACCGACTGCAGGTTGGTCGCCTCGCCGAACGAACCGCTCGGCGTGACGATGCCGTCGGGGGTGACCTGCACCAGGGTGCCGTTACGCAGAGCGTGCAGGCCGATCCGGTTCTGGCCGGGCGCCGAGGCGCTGTACTGATCGACATCGGCGACCGACCAGCCGTTGGCCGCGTATCGGTCATCGAGTGGTTTGCCGTCGGCGAGCAGCACGTACGGGCCGAGGATCTCGGCGCCGGACAGGGTGAGCACCACCTGCGCGGCGAGCAGTTCACGCTCGCGCTGACCGAGCCCACCGATTCCGGCGAAGTCGATGCGCACCCCGCCGATACCGACACCGACATCGCCCGGTTCGTTGTTGGCCTTGGTGATCGGGCCGCGCAGCGAGACCGGCTGCGCCAACTCGTTGCGCACCACCGGAGCGATCGCCGATTGCGGTCCCTCGGCGAGCATGCCGATCAGTTGCTCGGTGAGCTGGGCGCGCGGTACCGAGATCCAGCGCGGATCCGGGACGAGCAGCGAATTGCCCGGGTCGATGTAGTGCAGGACGTAGCGGTGGTAGGACTTGACGAAGGCGTCGTTGTCCATCACCACGCCCGGCGGCAGCTCGGTGATCCGCCACTCGCCGTCGATCTTGCTCATCTCGATCTTGTTCTCGAGGGTGCCCTCGGTGGCGCGATAACCGCCGTCGCCTGCGAGCTCGCCGACCTTGCGGGCGCGCAGCACGTAGCTGGCCTTGTCGCCCGACCGCGACTCGCGCAGCGTGTCGGGGCGGTCGTCGACGATGGTCGTGCTCGCCTCGTCGTTCCAGCTGCCCGCGGTCTCGGGGGCCATGTACTGACGGGCCGCGGCGTGCCTGCTGGTGGGATCGGCGCTGGCGGTGAGGAAGTCGCTGAGCAGCAGGTCCGGGTCGCGGCCGGAGATCGGCGGGGTCGGGCCCTCCGAGGTGGGGGCGCGGTTGATCGTGCCGAGCGCCTGGGGCGCGGAGGACTCCGGCAGGCTGGCGCACCCGGTGAGCGTCATCAGGCCGACCAGTACCGCCGCGACCAGTGCG
This sequence comes from Nocardia sp. A7, assembly GCF_046549215.1. Classification (NCBI taxonomy): domain Bacteria; kingdom Bacillati; phylum Actinomycetota; class Actinomycetes; order Mycobacteriales; family Nocardiaceae; genus Nocardia; species Nocardia sp. A7. The sequence goes on from NZ_JAJPWE010000001.1 coordinate 928,607, forward strand.
GCACCGTGCCGACGATCACCACGCGCACTGGTCATGACTCTCCGTCTCGGGTCTCGGTGGGCATCGACTTGTCAGCGGGGACGGCGCCGCGACCGTTGGTCCGGTCGTTCGCGGCAGGCGGCTCGATGCCGGGCTCCCCCACCGAGGGTTCGGTGTCGAGTGGTTCGACCATCTCATGTCCGTCGGGCTCGACGATCGTCGGCTCGGCTCCGGTGGACTCGGCAACGGGCACCTCGGCAGCGGGCACCTCGACAACCGTCGGCCCCGCGGGTTCGATTTCCGGCAGCGCCGGGACCTTGCGCAGCATCGGTTCCAGGGCAAGGGGGCTCTGCCCGAGCTTGCGGCCGCGCACCATCGGGAGCAGCAGCCGGAAGCTCGCGCCGACACCCGGATCGCCCCATGCTTCGAGCCTGCCCTCGTGCAGATTCGCGTCCTCGACACTGATCGACAAGCCGAGCCCGGTGCCACCCGAGCGACGCACGCGCGAGGGGTCCGAGCGCCAGAATCGGTTGAACACCAGCTTTTCCTCGCCCGGTCGCAGCCCGATGCCCTGATCGCGCACCACCGTCGCGACGGCGTTGGCCTCGGCGTCGCCGCGCATGCGGATCAGCACCGGCTTGCCCTCGGAGTGGTCGATCGCGTTGGCGAGCAGATTGCGCAGCACGCGCTCGACGCGGCGCGGGTCGACCTCGGCGACCACCGGCTCCTCCGGTAGGTCGATCACGACCTCGATCTCGGCGTCACGAGCCAGGTGGCGGACCGTGGAGATCGCGGCCCGCGCGCACATCCGCACGTCCAACGATTCGACCTGCAGTTCGGCCACACCCGCGTCGTGCCGGGAGATCTCGAGCAGATCGTTGAGCAGGCCCTCGAACCGGTCGAGCTCGTTGACGAGCAGTTCGGAACTGCGCGCGAGCGCGGGATCGAGATCGTCGCTGGAGCCGTGGATGAGGTCGGCGGCCATGCGCACCGTGGTGAGCGGGGTGCGCAGTTCGTGGCTGACATCGGAGGTGAAGCGGCGCTGCAGATTGCCGAATTCCTCGAGCTGGGTGATCTGGTTCGACAGGCTCTCGGCCATCTCGTTGAACGCCTGCGCCAGCCGCGCCATGTCGTCCTCGCCGCGCACCAGCATGCGTTCTTTGAGTCGGCCGTCGGCGAATCGGCCCGCGATCCGCGCCGCCGACCGGATCGGCAGTACCACCTGCCTGGTGACCAGGGCGGTGATTGCGGCGAGCAACACCAGCAGCACCACGCCACCGATGAGCATCGTGCCGCGCATCAGCGACAGGCTCGATTCCTCGCTGGCCAGCGGGAAGATCAGGTAGATCTCGAGTGTCGCGACCTCGGCGCTCGGACTACCGATCACCAGCGCGCGCCCGCGGTAGCCGTCGGGGTCGGCGACGGTGGTGAACTGGTAGGAGACCTGGTTGCGCTGGACGAACCGGCGCAGCTCCTGTGGCACCTCGCCGAGCGGGCCCGCCTGGATCTCGTGCGGCGGTGTGCCGCCGACCATCGCCAGCGCGGAAACGAAACTGCCCGCGGCGCCGGTGGACTGACCGGTGCCGCCACGGCTCGACAGGGCCGCGCGCGCGTCGGCGAGTTGCTGGTCCTGGCTGATCCCGGACTGCACGCCCGACATCTTGTTCTCGATCGTGCTGCGGGCACGATCCATCTCCTCGACAGCCGCGTTGATCTTGGCTTCGAGTAGACGGTCGGTGATCTGACCGGTCAGCACGACCCCGAGGATCGTGATCACGATGAGCGACAGGGTCAACGTCGAAACGATGACTCGCAGCTGTAGCGAACGGCGCCACAGATGGCCGAGTGCGGTCCCGACGGCCTGGAACCAGGCCATGATCGGAGTCGCCCACCGCCGCAGCTGCGCCACTGGACCAGTGGTCACAGCGGCGCCCCGCAGTGACCGATCACGGCGGTCCGGCCTTGTATCCGACCCCGCGCACGGTCAGCACGATCTCCGGGTTCTCAGGATCTTTCTCGACCTTGGCGCGCAGTCGCTGCACGTGCACGTTCACCAAGCGGGTGTCGGCGGCGTGCCGGTAACCCCACACCTGTTCGAGCAGAACCTCGCGGGTGAACACCTGACGTGGCTTGCGCGCGAGCGCGACCAGCAGGTCGAACTCCAGTGGGGTGAGCGAGATCTGACCGGGACCGCGAGTCACCTTGTGCGCGGGCACGTCGATGACGATATCGGCGATCGAGAGCAGCTCGGCGGGCTCGTCTTCGGTGCGGCGCAGGCGCGCTCGGACGCGGGCGACGAGTTCCTTCGGCTTGAACGGTTTGACGATGTAGTCGTCGGCACCGGACTCCAGGCCGAGGACCACGTCGACCGTGTCGGTCTTGGCGGTGAGCATCACGATCGGAACGCCGGAATCGGCCCGCAGCACCCGGCATACGTCGATGCCGTTCATGCCGGGCAGCATCAGGTCGAGCAGAACCAGATCGGGGCGGATCTCCCGCACCGCTGACAGGGCCTGTGTGCCGTCGCCCACCACATGCGGGTCGAACCCTTCCCCGCGCAAGACGATGGTCAGCATCTCAGCGAGTGCCATATCGTCGTCGACGACCAGAATCTTGGGCTTCATAGTCCTATGTTGTCATCTCCCAGGCCAGGATCGGGCCGCCACGCCATTAATGGTGCGAACCCGTCGCGTATCCAACCTTATCCGGAAAAGATTTCCGAGCAGAGGGTGAGTAACGCGGGCCTATCGTCATCGGATCGGTATATCCACCACCGGCCGAACCAGTCGCGGTCGGCGAGTTCACGATAGACCTCGCCGGTGCGCTGCTGCAGACCGCCGTCCCGTTCGTAGGCATCGAGGGCACGCGTGCCGTCGAGTTCGCCACGGCGACGGGCCCGTTCGGCCGCCACCTCGGTGGGCACGTCGAGCAGGACGGTGAGATCCGGCGCGGGCAATTCGAGTCTGCCGAACTCCAGATCGCCCACCCACGAGACGATTTCACCATCGGCGTCCTGCTGAGCCCGCGCGGCCGAGTAGGCGGCGTTGGAGGCCACCCACCGGTCGAGGATGACGATGTCGTTGCCGCTCAACAGGTCAACGAGTTCGGTTCGCGCCGCGGCCCGATCGAGCGCGAACATGATCGCCATCGCGTTGATGGAGCCCGCCAGGTCGCCGTTGCCCCCGCGCAACGCCTCTGCCGCGAGATCGGCGTGGATCGAGTGCCCGTATTGCGGAAAGGCCAGACTGTCCGCCCGCAAACCCTTCGCGGACAAGTCGGCGATCAGCCCATCGATCAAAGTCCGTTTGCCGGCACCATCGAGCCCTTCGACCGCAATCAGTACGCCCATGCGCAGCAGATTACCCGTCGACCACCCCAGAATTGCCGTCTGGTCCGACCCCGCGCGGCCGACGAGGATCCCGCTATGAAAACGATCGTTCGCACCACCATCGCCGCGCTGGCCATCTCCGCCGCTCTCACCGGCGGCACCGCATCCGCACAGACCGGCAGCCCGACCGCGGGCCCCGACGCGGGGTCATCGGCGGCCTTCAACTCGGTGATGTGCGCGCTGCTCGGTATCAGCAGCGAACACAACATCTTCTGTACGGGTCTGATCATCGGCTAGCCGACGTGGACACGCCGGTGGCCCGTCGAACCAGTGGGTTCGACGGGCCACCGTTGTCAGTGATCAGTAGCGGTAGTGGTCCGGCTTGTACGGGCCTTCCACGTCCACGTTGATGTACTCGGCCTGATCCTTGGTGAGCTTGGTCAGGGTGCCGCCGAGGGCTTCGACGTGGATCTTGGCGACCTTCTCGTCGAGGTGCTTGGGCAGGCGGTAGACCTCGTTGTCGTACTCCTGCGGCTTGGTCCACAGCTCGATCTGCGCGATGACCTGGTTGGAGAAGCTGTTGCTCATCACGAAGGACGGGTGGCCGGTCGCGTTGCCGAGGTTGAGCAGACGACCCTCGGACAGCAGGATGATCGCCTTGCCGGACTCCTTGAAGGTCCACTCGTCGACCTGCGGCTTGATGTTGATCCGGGTCGCGTCCGAACGCTCGAGCGCCGCGATATCGATCTCGTTGTCGAAGTGGCCGATGTTGCCCAGGATCGAGTGATCCTTCATCGCCTTCATGTGGTCGAGGGTGATGATGTCCTTGTTGCCGGTCGAGGTGATGACGATGTCGGCGTCGCCGATCGCCTGCTCGACGGTGACCACGTCGTAGCCGTCCATCAGCGCCTGCAGCGCGTTGATCGGGTCGATCTCGGTGACCTGCACGCGCGCGCCCTGGCCCGCCAGCGACTCCGCGCAACCCTTGCCGACGTCGCCGTAACCGCAGATCAGCACCTTCTTGCCGCCGATGAGCACGTCGGTGCCGCGGTTGATGCCGTCGATCAGCGAGTGGCGGGTGCCGTACTTGTTGTCGAACTTGGACTTGGTGACGGAGTCGTTGACGTTGATCGCCGGGAACACCAGCTCACCCGCGGCGGCGAACTGGTACAGGCGCAGCACGCCGGTGGTGGTCTCCTCGGTGACACCCTTGACCGACTCGGCGATGGTGCTCCACTTGGTCTTGTCGGCCTCGAGGCTCTCGCGCAGCAGGTCGAGGAAGACCGTGTACTCGGCGGAGTGGTCGGCGTCGGCGGGCGGGACCACGCCGGCCTTCTCGAACTGCGCGCCGCGCAGCACGAGCATGGTCGCGTCGCCACCGTCGTCGAGGATCATGTTGGCGTGAAGCGGCGCTCCGTCCTTGGAAGGCCAGGTGAGCATCTGCTCGGCGGCCCACCAGTACTCCTCCAGCGTCTCGCCCTTCCAGGCGAAGACGGGGATACCGGCGGGCGCGTCGGTGGTGCCGTTCGGGCCGACCACGATGGCGGCGGCCGCGTGGTCCTGGGTGGAGAAGATGTTGCAGGAGGCCCAGCGCACGTCGGCGCCGAGGGCAACGAGGGTTTCGATCAGGACGGCGGTCTGCACCGTCATGTGCAGCGATCCGGAGATTCGCGCGCCCTTCAGCGGCTGGACGTCGTGGTATTCACGGCGCAGCGCCATCAGGCCCGGCATCTCGTGCTCGGCGAGGCGGATCTCCTTGCGGCCGAATTCGGCCAGCGAGAGGTCGGCCACCTTGTAGTCGATGCCGTTGCGGACGTCGGGGGTGAGCTCGGTGCGCGCGGGGAGTTCTGAGGTCGTCACGTTGGCTAGGTTACCGGGTGGGGCCGCGCGGGTTCCCCGCTCCGTCGAGTCGAGCCTCAGGCCGCGGCGCGGTATCGGGCCAGCAACCGCCGCGGCTTCTCGGGCGCGACATTGGCCAGGCTCAGGTCGCCGTCGTAATGAGCGGCGACCCTGGGGTCCATCACCGCACGCCACAGCGGCGGAACGGCGGCCAGCAGGATCATCGTGGCGTACCCGGCGGGCAGCTGCGGCGCTTCTTCGGTGCTGCGCAGGGTCTGATAGCGGCGCCCCGGGTTCGCGTGGTGGTCGCTGTGGCGCTGCAGATGGAACAGGAAGATATTGGTGACCAGGCGATCGGAGTTCCAGCTGTCGCGCGGGGAGCACCGTTCGTAGCGGCCGTTGGGCTTGCGCGCGCGCAGCAGCCCGTAGTGCTCGACGTAGTTGACGGTCTCGAGCAGCGCGAAGCCGATCACGGCCTGGATGATCAGCCAGGGCACGATCGCCGGGCCGAAGACCAGCGTCAGCGAACCGAACAGCACCGCCGTCATCGCCCAGGCCTGCAGGATGTTGTTCTGGGCGCTCCACCAGCCGCGACCCTGTCGACACAGGCGCGCGCGCTCGAGGTGTACGGCCGACCGGAACCCGCCGATCACGCTGCGCGGCAAGAACTCCCACAGCGATTCACCCATGCGGGCGCTGGCCGGATCCTCGGGGGTGGCCACGCGGGCGTGGTGGCCGCGATTGTGCTCGACGAAGAAGTGCCCGTACCCCGACTGGGCGAGCGCGATCTTCGACAGCAATTTTTCAGCACTCTCCACCCGGTGGCCCAATTCGTGCGCGGCGTTGATGCCGATGCCGCTGACGAAGCCGACCGTGGCGGCCAATCCGAGCTTGTCGACCAGGGCCAGCTCGGGGCTCGTCCACATGAAACAGGCCACGCCGAGGCTGATCAACTGGATCGGTAGGAACAGGTAGGTGCACCACCGGTAGTAGCGATCGGCCGAGAGCGCCGCGTAGTCCTCGTCGCGGGGATTGTTGCCGTCTTCACCGACGATCCAGTCCAGCACAGGGATGGCGATCAGGACGATCACGGGGCCGATCCACCAGAACACTTCGGCCTTGGTCCAGAACACCAGTTGGGAGGGCAGCAGCGCGCACGCCGGGGCGATCAGCCCTAAAGCCCAGAGATACCGTTTGGGATCACGAAAACCCACCGGTTTGCCAACCGTTTGCACACATGCTCCGCTACAAAAAGACCATTCGCCGACCGATGTGAATACTGACAGACCATAGGTGCGTTACACAGCGGCACATCCTCAAACGTGGTGACGGTTACATAGGAGTGAATCAGAGCTCGTGACTTCTCTCAGTGATCCAGCTCACTCGACGGGACGCGCATGCCTCGCACCTGCACAATCGCCTCCACATACGGACCGAGCAGTGCGCTCATCTCGGCGGGGGCGTTTCGCTCGGGGACCGGCGGATTCGGGATATAGCTCAGCGCGATGCGCACGAGCGCGTGCGCGAGCACATCGGCCTCGGCGTGCGTCGCGTTCACCCAGCTGTGCACGAAAACCTCGGTCAGGCGCGCGGAGGCGTGCTCGAGCAGCGGGGTCGCGTCGAGGGTGATCAAGCGCAGCAGGTCCGGCTTCATCTCGCCGCTCAGCAGCGAGCGGACCAAGGGGTCGCCCGCGGCGGAGAGGAAGAAACCCGTCATCCCGACCTGGATCGCGGCACGCGCGTCGCCGACATTGACGTCGAGTGCCTCGCGCACATGGTCGACGAGGTCGTCGGCCAGGCGCAACGCGTAAGCCTGCGAAAGCCCCGCGCGTGAACCGAATTCGTTGTAGAGCGTCTGCCTGCTCACCCCCGCCCTGGCCGCGACGTCACCGAGCGTGACCTTGGACCAGTCACGCTCGGTGAGCAGTTCGCGCATCCCGTCGAGGACCGAGGTGCGCAGCAGTTCGCGCGCGGCCTCCTGGTACGGGATGCGCGAACCGGTGCGCGGAGTACCCGCGACGCTCACGAACGTTCGATCTCGACCATGAAGAAGTCGGACTTGCGGGCACCGCAGTCCGGGCAGGTCCAATCGTCGGCGATGTCGTCCCAGCGGGTGCCGGGCGCGATGCCGTCATCGGGCCAGCCCTGGGCTTCGTCGTATTCGAAACCGCACTGCGCGCACTGGTACAGCTTGTAGTCGGTCACACCGATTCTCCTACCGCCTCGAAGTCGATCTTCTCCCGCACCCCACAGTCCGGACAGCACCAGTCATCGGGGACGGCAGCCCACAGTGTGCCAGGCGGAAATCCTTCGCGTGGGGCGCCTTTGGCTTCATCGAAGACGTAGTCACACACCGGACATCTGTAGGCACTCACGATCCGACCTCGGTTCCGTACTTTGCCAGCAGCTGCTCCCGGCGCCTGGGTTCGATATTGGCGCGGGTGACATCCCCGTCGTAGTGCGCGAGCACGCGCTTGTCCATCACCTTGCGCCAGATCGGCGGGAAGTAGGCGATCAGGATCAGGCTGGCGTAGCCGCTCGGCAGGTTCGGCGCACCGTCCCAGCTGCGCAGCGTCTGATACCGCCGGGTCGGGTAGGCGTGATGATCGCTGTGCCGCTGCAGGTGATAGAGAAAGATATTGGTGACGATGTGGTCGCTGTTCCAGCTGTGTTCCGGCGCGGGCCGCTCGAAGCGTCCGCTCGGCGTCTTCTGCCGGACCAGGCCGTAGTGCTCGAGGTAGTTCACCGACTCGAGCAGGCTGAATCCGATCACAGCCTGCAGGATCAGGTACGGCAGCACCTCGACGCCGAACACCGCGATCAGCCCGAGCCACAACACCACCGACATCGCCCAGGCGTTGAGCACGTCGTTGCGCAGCGTCCACGGGCTCTTGTCGAGCCTGCCGAGGCGGTCCTTCTCGAGATGCCAGGCCGAGCTCAGACTGCCAAGGACCGTGCGCGGCCAGAAGGCCCAGAACGATTCGCCGAGCCGCGAACTCGCCGGATCCTCCGGGGTGGCCACACGCACGTGGTGACCGCGATTGTGCTCGATGTAGAAGTGCCCGTAGAACGACTGCGCCAGCGCGACCCGAGACAGCCAGCGCTCCAGTTCGACCTTCTTGTGGCCGAGTTCGTGCGCGGTGTTGATGCCGATGCCACCGATCATGCCGACGCTGATCGCGATACCGATCTTGTCGACGAGGTTGGCGCCCCCGGGGAAGCCGAGCCAGTGCAGGTTCGGCGCGGTGATGATGTAGCAGGCGAAGATCAGCGACGCGTACTGGAACGGCAGGTACAGGTAGGTGAGGTACCGGTAGTACTTGTCGTTCTCCAGGTACTCCATGGCCTCGTCGGGCGGGTTGTCGCCGTCGGGCCCGAAGAACAGGTCGGCCAGGGGGATCACGATGTAGATCAGGATCGGGCCGAGCCAGAACGGAACTTCGGCCAGGCGATGCCAACCGAACTGATTGATCACCCAGATCAGGGGGATCCCGATCGTGAACAGGCCGGTCGGGGCGAACAACCCCCACAGCCACAGGTATCGCTTGGAATCTCGCCACTGCGGCGGCGCTACCCGCTGCACGGGCGCGTTGGCATCGGTCGACATCATCGTCTCCAGTTCTGAGGCACATCTCACATCTGTGATGTGCGTAACTCTCTGTCACAGACGATATGTCCGGATGCGTCCGTTGTCTAGACAAATTCACCAATTTGTAAAGCTGCGACGGTCCGAGAACGCCGACGGCGACCGTGCCCGAACAGGGCACGGTCGCCGTCGTTACAGGTCAGTGACCTTTTCAGGGGCCTTTACATTCGGCCTCTGACCGGAAGCAGCACATCGGCGCCCGGTGGTAGCCCGTCGACCGGCCACCACCGCAGATCGGTCGATTCCGAGCTGCGAACCGGGACCGCGTCCGGCGGTGCCACGATCTCGAAGAGCAGGTCGAGATGGCGCGTCGGCACGCCGAGCGAGCAGGTGATCGGGTGCGCCTGCGCACCGTGGAGACCGGGTGTGAGAACCAGGTCGGGGATGCCCGATTCCTCCACCGCCTCGCGCAGCGCGGCGTCCTGCACGGTCTTGTCGTCGGGTTCGCAGTGCCCGCCGAGCTGGATCCAGCGGCCGACGCGCGGGTGCAGGGTGAGCAGGATGTCGCGGCGATCGTGGGACAGCACGATGGCCGAGGCGGTGATGTGGCCGGGCGCGTGTTCGCGCAGGCAGCCGCGGGGGGCCGAGCCGAGGAAGGCCAGAATCGCTTCGCGCAGTGAGTGATCCGCGCCGGTGTCGGGCTCCCATAGGGTGAGCAACTCGGTCGCCGAGGCATGCAGCGATTCCGCGGTCACAGTTCCACCAATCCCGCGCCGGCCGAGCCGACGGCGCGCGGTGCGGGTACTTCCCGTGGATGCCCGATCGCGATGGCGCCCAACGGCATCCAGTCCTCGTCCAGGCCGAGGACCTCGCGGACGATCTCGGGCGCGAAGATGGTCGAGCCGATCCAACAGCTGCCGAGACCGTCGGCGGCCAACGCCACCAGCAGGCCCTGCACCGCCGCGCCGACGGCCACCGTGAACATCGTCTGCTCGGCGGCTTGGCGACGAGCATCGGGATAGTCATGGGCGCCGTCGGGCACGCAGAACGGGATGATCACTTCCGGCGCGTCGAAAAGGATGCGACCGCGCGCGATTCGACGCCGCACACGGTCGGGGTCGAGCCCGTCGGCGGTGAGGTCGGCGCTCCACTTATCGGCCATGGCCTCGAGCAGCTGAGCCCGCAGGGTCGCCGTGCGCAGCCAGACGAAGCGCACCGGGCGGGTGTGGTGCGGCGCAGGCGCGGTGAGTCCGACCGCGACGGCGGCGCGGATCCGTTCCTGGTCAACGGGTTCGTCGACGAACGCGCGTACCGAACGACGTAGCGGCACAGCCTCTTTGCGACCCTGTTCGATCGCCTCGGCGGTGCCGAGCCAGAACAGGTCGTCGACGCCACCGCGCAGCAGCGCCGCCGCGGTCGACCCGTCGTCGTCGGTGGCCAGCCCGCGCACCACCGCCACCGGGACACCGCCGAGCTTGCCCTTGACCAGGTCAGCGGCCGCGGCGAGTTCGTCGGCGATGGCCACCTGGGTGACGTGCAGTTCATTGCCCTGCCCGTCGACGGCGCCGTCGTAGTCGTGGAGCACGCGCAGTCCGGCTGAGCCGATGGCGGCATCGATCTGCCCGTTGCGCCAGGCCCGGCCCATGGTGTCGGTGATGACGACGGCCACGTCGATGCCGAGCCGCTGGGCGAGCGCGGTGCGCAGGGATTTCGCGCTGCCGTCGGGATCCATGGGCAGCAGCACCAATTCGCCCTCGGCCACATTGGAGCCGTCGACACCGGAAGCCGCCTGCACGATGCCGAGCCGGTTCTCGGTGATGAGGGTGCGGCCCTTGCGCGCGAGCACTCGAACGGCTTCGTCCTCCACGAGCTTGCGACGAGCGGTGTCGCGCTCTTCCGGGTCGAGCGGGGCGGCGACGATGCGACCCTCCACCTTCGACACGATCTTGCTGGTGACCACGACGATGTCCCCGTCGGTGAGCCAGGGTGCTTGTGCCGCAAGGTGTTCGGCGATGTCGTCACCCGGCCGGAACTCCGGCAGCCCGGTCACCGGAAGTATCCGCAGCTCGTCGGCGGCATGGTCGGGCAACGCGCCGACGCTGCCACTGTCCGGCATGCTCATGCCTTCACTCCGCCAATTCCAGTGCGGCGCGCGCCATTTCAGCGGTCGCCGCCGGATCGCTCATCAACAGCGGCACACTGCGCACCTCGACGCCGGGCACCTCGGCGGAGTCGGTGGAGTGCACCAGCCAGCCGTCGAGGATGCCGGTGGCCGAGCGGGCGCCGTAGTGGCGGCCGATCGCTTCGGCGGTGGATTCGACGCCGATCGCCGACAGGCACTCATCGGCCATGCCGCGCAACGGCTTTCCGTCGATCACCGGCGAGAGCCCGATCACCTTGGCCTCGGTGGTGCGCAGCGCGCCCCTGATTCCGGGCACGGCGAGGATCGCGCCGATGCTCACCACGGGGTTGGACGGGGCCAATAACACGGCGTCAGCGGCGGCTATGATTTCGGTCACATTCGGCGCCGGAGACGCTTGCTCGGCGCCGATCGAGGCAAATCCGTGGGTCGGGAGCGCCGCGCGATACCTCACCCACCATTCCTGAAAGTGGATCGCGCGACGTTCGCCAGCATTGTCGGGATCGCTGACCACCACGTGGGTTTCGCAGCGATCGTCGGTAGCCGGGATCAGCTTCACGCCCGGTTGCCACCGATTGCACAGCGCTTCGGTGACCGCGGACAGCGGATATCCGGCACGCAGCATTTCGGTGCGAATGAGGTGGGTAGCGATATCGCGATCGCCAAGGCCGAACCAATCGGGCTGGGCGTTGTATTTCGCCAGCTCCTCTTTCGCATGCCAGGTTTCGTCGGCGTGGCCCCAGCCGCGCTCGGTATCGATGCCACCGCCGAGGGTGTACATGCAGGTGTCGAGGTCGGGACAGATGCGAAGGCCGTGCATCCAGACGTCGTCACCGACATTGACGATGGCGCTGATGTCGGCTTCGGGCAGCAGCTGCCGGACGCCTTGGAGGAACCGGGCACCGCCGACGCCGCCGACGAGAACGGCGATCTTGGGCTCGCGCACGGAGTGTTGTGCAGTCACAGGGTCACAGCCTAGTGGTGACGGTTGCCCGGGTATTTCGCGGCGAATTCCAGTGAAGTTGCTGGTCATTTGCCACGGCACATAACAAGATCAACACGAAAGGCGGGTCCGGAGTGTAACGGAAGGGTGACGGCGGGTTGACCACCGGCAAGTGCGGCGTGTCTAATCACAGACATGTCATTCCGGTCACCGCGAGAAGGCATAGCGCGGGGGCGTTTGCGAGAGGGTTCCAACTCGCCTGAAAAGGCCACTGCGCGACGAGATAGCGCAGCGGAAAGTTCGCGAGAGGGTTCCACCTCGCCGGAAGGCAGGCTCGGGGAAGCCCGCGAGACTACGTCGCGGTGTTGGGCCGTCGGGGTTGCATCTGATCCGACGGAAAGAAACATTCTGCGCTAACACATAGTGAGGAGGCGGAACGATGACCGAAGATCTGGTCTCGCCGACCGATTCCACAGCAGGCGCAGCTCACGCTGTCTGCGCTGACTCGAGCTGGCAGGAACCGGACGTGGTAAGCGAAGTCGCGGCTCCCCGGCTGAGTCTGGTCGTTACGGGCTTCGACGAAATGTTCGAGTCGATCGAAGAGCAGTGGCAGGAACGTGCCCTCTGCGCTCAGACCGACCCCGAGGCGTTCTTCCCCGAGAAGGGCGGCTCGACGCGTGAGGCCAAGCGAATCTGCTTGGGTTGTGAAGTACGTGACCAGTGCCTGGAATACGCACTGGCACATGATGAACGCTTCGGCATCTGGGGCGGTCTCTCGGAACGAGAGCGTCGCAGGCTGAAGCGCGGAATCGGTTAAGTGACTGTTCGAAAGTAGACTCTCTCCAGGCCTGGCCCGGAGCCACGCAGGCGCAGTACGTCGGTGTCTCCGGGCGAACGCCCTTTGTCCACGCGGTGCAGGCGAGAGAGGTGAAGACCCATGGCACGTTCCCGGCGTCATTCTCCGGCACCCACCGCTCGTTCGGTGACCCGCCGCGGCCGCGGAGTCCGCGGCCCCATGCTCCCGCCCACGGTGCCCGCGTGGCGCACCAGGGGACAGAAATTCGATCGACTCGTGCTCGAGGCATTCGCCCCGTTGGACACTCGGTGGCACGATCGCCTCACCAAGCTCGATATCGCCGTCGACGATGTACCGAAAATCCGTCCGCTGCATCCTGATTCGGTCACCTGGCCGGACGAGGTCGTGGCCGATGGTCCGGTGCCGCTGTCGCGGCTCATCCCGGCAGGCGTCGACCGCCACGGTGCGGCCACCCGCGCCAGGGTGGTGTTGTTCCGCAAGCCGCTGGAATTGCGGGCGGCCGACCCCGACGATCTGGTCGAGTTGCTGCGCGAGGTCCTCGTCCAGCAGATCGCCACCTATCTCGGCGTCGATCCCGACCTGATCGATCCCGAGCCCGAATAGGCGTACCTCCGCCTTGGCTCCGGCCGTGCGCAAGACTGTCGAACGCATACGCGACTGCGCCCCTTTAGGGCGTGTCCGTATCCACTTTCGGGGCGCGGAGGGCTAATCTCGACGTCGTGATCCCTATGCGTCGTTGCTGCCGACCCGGCTGCAAGAACCCGGCTGTAGCGACACTGACGTATGTGTACTCCGACTCGACCGCCGTCGTCGGACCCCTGGCCACCGTCGCCGAACCACATTCCTGGGATCTCTGCGAAACGCACGCCTGCCGCATCACCGCGCCCAAGGGCTGGGAACTGGTCCGCCACGAAGGCGGCTTCTCGTCGAGCACTCCCGACGACGACGATCTGACGGCCCTGGCCGAAGCGGTCCGCGAAGCAGGCCTACGCCGCCGCCCCGCCGAACCCGACCAGCCGGGCTACCGCGACAACGCCCCCGCCGCCGCGCGCACCACGCGCACCGGCCGCCGCGGCCATCTGCGCGTCCTACCCGATCCGTAAAGACACCATCGACCGACCCATCGGGCCAGGTTTACGCCTCGGGCCGCTAGGGTTGTCGCCATGACGACCCTCGCGCGCTCTGGCGAACTCGTGAATGCCGTGATCAAGGCTTATGACGTCCGCGGGGTGGTGGGCGAGCAGATCGACGAGGCGTTCGTCAGCGACGTTGGCGCTTCCTTCGCTCGCCTGATGCGCACCGAAGGCGCCGAGCGCGTCGTGATCGGTCACGACATGCGCGAATCCTCCCCCGCTCTCGCCGAAGCTTTCGCGCAGGGCGTGCAGGCCCAGGGCCTGAATGTCGTGCACATCGGCCTCGCCTCCACCGACCAGCTCTACTTCGCCTCGGGCAAGCTCGGCTGTCCCGGCGCCATGTTCACCGCCAGCCACAATCCGGCCCGGTACAACGGCATCAAGCTGTGCCGCGCGAACGCGCTGCCGGTCGGCCAGGACACCGGGTTGGCGACCATCGCCGCCGAGGTGATCGAGGGCGTGCCCGCCCACGACGGCACACCCGGCACCGCGACCAGCACCGATCTACTCGCCGACTACGCGGACTACCTGCGCGAACTGGTGAACCTCGACGAGATCCGCCCGCTCACCATCGCCGTCGACGCGGGCAACGGCATGGGCGGCCACACCGTGCCCGCCGTGCTCGGCACCCTCGCCCCGGTCACGATCGTGCCGCTGTACTTCGAACTCGACGGCTCGTTCCCCAACCACGAGGCCAACCCCCTCGACCCGAAGAACCTCGTCGATCTGCAGGCGCTGGTCCGTTCCAGTGGCGCCGACATCGGCCTGGCTTTCGACGGTGACGCCGACCGTTGCTTCGTCGTCGACGAGCGTGGCGAACCGGTGTCCCCCTCGGCCATCACGGCCATCGTCGCGCAGCGTGAGCTGGCCAAGGAACCGGGCGCCACCGTGATCCACAACCTGATCACCTCGCGCGCGGTACCGGAGTTGGTCGAAGAGCTCGGCGGCAAGCCGGTGCGCACCAGGGTCGGGCACTCGTTCATCAAGCAGGAGATGGCCTCGACCGGCGCGGTGTTCGGTGGCGAGCACTCGGCGCACTACTACTTCCGCGATTTCTGGGGCGCCGATTCGGGCATGCTGGCCGCGCTGCACGTGCTGGCCGCACTCGGCGAGGGCGACCGCCCGGTCTCGGATCTGATGGCCGCCTACGAGGTGTACGCCGCCTCCGGCGAGATCAATTCGACCGTCGCCGACGCCGCCGACCGCACCGCCGCCGTGCTGGCCGCCTTCGCCGATCGCACCGAGTCGGTGGACCGGATGGACGGGGTCACCGTCGACCTGGGCAACCATGCCTGGTTCAACCTGCGCGCCTCGAATACCGAACCGCTACTTCGACTCAATGTCGAGGCCGGATCGCAGGCCGAAGTAAACGCACTCGTGACCGAGATCCTGAGCATCGTCCGCGCCTGACTGGGAAGATGAAACCAGTACCAGTGGAATCACATGCCCGGTATTCGGCGACGGCGGATTACGAGCATTGCCGGAGCCCTACTGGAATAGTGGAGTCACAGACGACACAGCGCGATGAGGGGAGGTGGCTTCGGCGATGATCGCTGGAACACCGGTATTCGACCTCGACGACGCCGAGTCGCTGGCGGCGGCCGACACCGGCGGCGCCCTGCGCTCGGCTGCCTCGGGCGGCGCCCAGGTGCGGGCCACGGCCGCCGCGGTCGCCGAAACCTCGCTCATCGAACGGCTCTCCGACCTGCGCCCGCGCAGTCTGGTGCTGGTCTCGGGCTCGGGTCGCGCCGCACGCGCGGCCGGGCTGCTCATCGCCACGCTCGGTGATCGGGCCGGGCTGCCGATCGTGCCCGTCACCGCGGTGCCGCCGTGGGTCGGCCCGCTGGATGTGGTCCTGGTGGCAGGCGACGACGCGGGCGATCCGCGGCTCATCGACGCCGTCGACCGAGCCATCCGCCGCAGTGCCGAAGTGGTGATCGCGGCGCCCAACGAGGGTCCGTTGCGCGCGGTCGCCGCCGGTCGCGCGATCGTGCTCGAACCGAGGGTGCCCGTGCTCGATCACAACCGGCTGCTGCGTTTCCTCGCGGTCGGGATCGCGGTGCTGCGCGGTGTCGACGCCCAGCGCAGCGGTCCGGCCACACCCGACCTCACCGCGCTGGCCGACATGCTCGACGCCGAAGCGCTGCGCGACGGCCCGACCAACGAGGTTTTCAACAACCCCGCCAAAACGCTGGCCGCGCGCATGCTCGGTGTCGGTGTCGTCCTCGCGGGCGACTCGCCCGCCGCGGTCGAACTGGCCGGGCACGGTGCCGAGGTGCTGCTGCAATCCGCGGGCAAGCTGGCGACGGCCGCCGATCTCGCCGACGCGGTCGCCGCGGTCGGGCGCCTGACCGCGGCCACCGGTGGCACCGCGCCCGGTTTCGATCCGCTGTTCCACGACGAGGAACTCGACGGACCCGCCCCGGTGGACCGAGTGCGGGTGCTGACCTTGAGCGTGCATCCCGATCAGGCCGCCGCCCGGCGCAAGCTCGCGGTCTTCGAAGGCGCGGGCGCGGGCCTGGTCGACGCCGATCTGGTCCATGCCGACGTCGACGTGCTGCAATCCCGGCTCGCCGACCCCGGTGCCGCGATCGAACGGACTGCCGCCGAATCCGCCGCGGGGGGCGGACACGGCAGTGAGCTCGAGCAGCTGGCAGTGCTCGCGATACGGCTCGACATGGCCGCGGCCTATCTTCGACTGACCGGTGCGCGCGGTACCGCCGCGCCCGAACCGGATCGATATGACGGGGGACGCTACTAGTGCAGGAACTCGTTGGTGCGCTGCGTTCTTACGCATGGGGGTCGCGCACCGCGCTCGCTCAGCTGTGCGGAAGACCGGTGCCATCGGCCCATCCGGAAGCCGAACTCTGGTTCGGCGCGCACCCGGCCGATCCCGCGCACGTGAAAACGGACACGGGCAGACGCTCGCTGCTCGAGGTGCTCAGCGCCGACCCCGTCGGCGAATTGGGCACGGTGGCCGATACTTTCGGCACCCGGCTGCCGTTCCTGCTGAAGATCCTCGCCGCCGAGGAACCACTGTCGCTGCAGGCACACCCCAGTTCGGCGCAGGCGCAAGCCGGTTTCGAACGGGAGAACCGCACCGGGGTGGCACTGGATTCGCCACTGCGCAACTACCGCGACGACAGCCACAAACCAGAACTCGTTGTCGCACTGGAACGTTTCGAGGCGCTGGCCGGGTTCCGCGATCCGCACCGCACCGTCGAGTTGTTGCGCGCACTCGACGTGCCCGGCCTCAACGTGTACGCGGAACTGCTCGCCGCCCAGCCTGATTCGGCCGGACTACGCACGCTGTTCACCACCTGGATCACGCTGCCGCCCGCCGCGCTGTCGAAGCTGCTGCCCACGGTGCTGGAGGGGTGCGTGCAGTACCTGTCCGGCAAGGGCGCGCGCGGATTCACCGCCGAGGTGCGCACCGCGCTCGAACTGGCCGAGGTCTACCCCGGAGACGCGGGGGTACTCGCCGCGCTGCTGCTCAACCGGCTGACCCTCGAACCGGGTCAAGCGCTGTTCCTCGCGGCCGGCAATCTGCACGCCTACCTGAGTGGGGTCGGGGTGGAGATCATGGCCAACTCCGACAACGTGTTACGTGGCGGACTCACCCCCAAGCACGTCGACGTGCCCGAGCTGCTGCGGGTGCTGGACTTCGAGCCGCTCGACCTGCCGGTGATCGAACCCGAACCCGGCGGCGACGGTGGCATCCGGTATCGCACGCCCGCACCGGAATTCGCGCTGTGCCGCTTCGACCTCGGCACCGAGGAAGAGCCGGTGGTGCTCGCCGACGCCGGGCCCGGCATCGTGCTGTGCACCGCGGGCACGATCGAACTCGCCGAGAACGGACGCACTCTCACCATCGAACGTGGTGGCGCGGCCTGGATCTCGGCCGCCGACACCGACATCAAAGCGCGCGCGGTCCGCGGCCCCGCCCAGCTCTTCAGCGCCTGCGTCGGGGACAACTGATACCGACACCTCCTTTTCACCCTCGCCCCTACTAGGCTGTGGCGAGTCGTGTTCAGTGAGCAGAAGGGCGGGCCGGCATGTCGGCTGGTGGTGGCAGGAAAGCGATCGTCGCGGCGTTGGTGGCCAATGCGGGAATCGCGGTGGCGAAGTTCATCGGCGCGTTCATCACGGGGTCGGCGTCGATGATGGCGGAGGGCGTGCACTCGGTCGCCGATACCTCGAACCAGGGCCTGCTGCTGTTCGGGCAGCGCGCCGCCGCCAAGGACGCCGACGAGCTGCACCAGTTCGGGTACGGCCGCAACCGCTACTTCTACTCGTTCGTCGTGGCGCTGGTGCTGTTCACCCTCGGCTCGGTGTTCGCGATCTACGAAGGCATCCACAAGGTCCAGCATCCCGAGGAGCTGAATCAGCCGATCGTCGCGGTCGTGATCCTGGTGATCGCGATCGGCCTGGAGACCTACAGCTTCCTCACCGCGGTACGCGAATCCCGGCCACTCAAGGGCACTGCGAGCTGGTGGCAGTTCATCCGTAACTCGCGCAGCCCCGAGCTGCCGGTGGTGCTGCTCGAGGACACCGGCGCGCTGGTCGGTCTTGTGCTCGCCCTCGGTGGCGTCGGGCTGACCATGGTCACCGACGACCCGATCTTCGACGGCATCGGCACCCTGTGCATCGGCGTCCTGCTCGGCGTCATCGCGATCGTGCTGATCATCGAGATGAAGAGCCTGCTCATCGGCGAAGGCGCCACCCCCGACCAGGGTCGTGCCATCCGCGAGAACCTGGTCGACGGCACCAAGATCACCTCGCTGATCCACATCAGGACCCAGTACATCGGCCCGGAGGAGATGCTGGTCGCCGCCAAGGTCGCCCTCGCACCGAACATGAACATCGCCGAAGTCGCCGAGGCGATCGACGCCGCCGAGACGCGCGTGCGCGCCGCCGTCCCCACCGCCCGCCTGATCTACCTCGAACCAGACCTCTACCGCACGACGTAACCGAGCCAAGGGCCGCCGACACGGGTCCGAGGTCAGGAGTGTGGGTGGATTCCGACGGTACGGTGCCCGGTATGGCCGAGCAGGGTGGAGACAGCAAGGTCGCGATCCTCGCCGCGCTCGGGGCGAACGCGGGGATCATGGTCGCGAAGTTCATCGGTGCGTTCATCACCGGCTCGTCGTCGATGTTGGCCGAGGCGGTGCACTCGGTGGCCGACACCGGCAACGAGGCCCTGCTGTTGGTCGGACGCAACCGGGCCGAGCAGCCGCCGGACACGCTGCATCCGTTCGGGTATTCGCGCAACCGGTACTTCTATTCGTTCGTCGTCGCGCTGGTGCTGTTCGTGATGGGCAGCTTGTTCGCGATCAACGAGGCGATCCACAAGATCAGGTTCCCCGAGGAGATCACGTCGGCCTGGGTCGCGATCACGATCCTCGGTGTGTCGTTGATTCTCGAAAGCGCCAGTTTCGTCACCGCGCGCAAGCAGTCGGCGCTGCTCAAGGGCAAGAGTTCGTGGTGGCACTTCATCCGCAACACCCGCAATCCCGAACTGCCGGTGGTGCTGCTCGAGGACGCGGGCGCGATCACCGGTCTGCTTTTCGCGCTGGCAGGCGTGAGTCTGTCGATGATCACCGGCAACGCGGTGTGGGACGGCGTCGGCACCCTGTGCATCGGCATCCTGCTCGGCGTGAACGCCGTGATCCTGATCGTGGAGACCAAGAGCCTGCTGATCGGTGAGGGCGCGACGGCCAAGGACGACACCGCGATTCGGTCGGCGCTGCTGGCCGATCCGCGGATCGAGCGCGTCATCCGGATTCAGACCCAGTACCTCGGGCCCCAGGATCTGCTGATCAACGCCAAGATCGCGCTGCACGCCGGGCTCGACATCACGCAGGTAGCCGAGGCGATCGACGCCGCGGACGACCGTATTCACGCCGCCGTGCCGAACACGAGCACGATCTACCTCGAGCCCGATGTGTTCGAGCCCGACAAGGTCAACGACGCGCCGACGAAGCCCTACCGGTAGGCGGGTGCCTCGCCGCGCAACAGGTCGAGCGGGTCGGTGACTATGCCGAAACGGTTGCGCAGCAGGTGTCGCGCCGCGTGCAAGCCCGACATCCCGTGAACGCCGGGCCCCGGTGGGGTCGACGACGAGCACAGGTAGGTGCCCGGAATCGGAGTGGAGTACGGGTTCCAGCGAGCCAGCGGGCGGAACAGGGTCTGGCGCGTGGTCATCGCGCCCGCCGAGATATCGCCGCCGATGTAGTTGGCGTTGTGGTCGGGCATGAAAGCCGCCGGTGTCACGTGTTTCGCGAGGATCAGGTCGCGGAAGCCGGGGGCGAAGCGTTCGACCTGGTCGATCACCTGGTCGCTGATATCGCGATCGGATCCGTTGGGCACATGCGCGTAGGTGTACAGCGTGTGCTGACCTTCGGGCGCCCGAGTGGGGTCGACCACGCCGGGCACGATGGTCAGGACGAACGGCCGATCCGCGAATGTGCCGGTGGCGACCTGATGTTCGGCGTGCATGGCCTCGGCCCTTGTACCGACCAGGTGCAGCGTGCCTGCCAGGTCAGCGCCCGGCGCGGCCCATGGCACCGGTCCCGACAGTGCGAAGTCGACCTTGCAGGCGGCGTTGCCGTACCGGAAACGGCCGAGGCTGTTGCGGTATCGCGACGGCAGACGGTCGCCGGCGATGCGCAGGAGTTCGGCGGGCGAGGTGTCGAACAGCACCGCGCGCGCGGTGGCGAGTTCGGCGAAGTCGTCGACCCGGTGCCCGGTGATCACCTCGCCACCGAGTTTTTCGATCTCGGCGATCATCGCGTTCGGGATCGCCTGGCTGCCGCCGCGCGGGATCACCCAGCCGCCCGCGTGCGCGAGGGTGCCGAGCAGCAGCGCAGCACCGACCGCCGGGAACGCCCGCGGTGAGGTGATGGCGTGCGCGGCCACACCGCTGAACAGGGCGGGCGCGACGTCACCGTGGAAACGGTTGTCCGACAGCGGAGATGCCTGTTCGAGCAGGCGGGTCGCGAACTTGATGCCGGTGCCGACCCGCAGTGGTGGGTGTCGCAGATCCGACATGGCCAGGTCGACCACATCGGACCAGTGCTCGACCAGCGGCGCGAACAGGTTGTGCCAGGCACGGCCGTCGCGCCCGAGATCGGCGACCGTGGATTCGATGTTGCGCCAAGCCAATCCGGCGATCCCACCATCGATCGGGTGTGCGTAGGAGACGGTCGGGGCGAGCAGCTCCACCCCGTGCGCTTCGAGGTCGAACGCGCGAAAGAAGGGTGATGCCAATGCCATCGGATGCGCACCGGCACAGATGTCGTGATGAAAGCCCGGCAGCGTCAGCTCGGCCGTCCGCGATCCACCGCCCGCCTGATCCTGCGCTTCGAGTACCCGCACCGACAACCCGGCACGAGCGGCGATCACCGCCGCGGCGAGACCGTTCGGCCCCGACCCGACCACTATGACTTCAGCCATTGCCGTCCCTTCGCACGCCCGCCATCCTGCTCCAACCTACGCGGAAATGGTCGTCGCGCCGATGAGTGCTCACTCACCTATCCGCCGAATGTCCCTCGAGGGCGGGGCCCGCCCTGATCTGGACTGACCGGAGGGTGCGACGAAGGAGTACCCGGAGGGAGGGAAGATCAGGGGCCCGAAGGGCCCCGCCTCGAGCGCGCCAGCGCTCCTTCTACACAGCCCCGTCTACCAGGAGGGCGATGCGCCGTTCGCGGAGTTCGGGGCGCAACCGACCGTTGCGTTCGAGGGTGGCGAGGCCGTGCAGGGAGGCCCAGGCGACTTCGGTGCGGGCGCCGAGGTCGTCACCGTCGGCGTACGGGGTGAACATCGCTTCCAGACCGGCGAAGGCGTCGCGCAGGGGCTGCGGAGCGTCGAGGCCGAACTCGAGGTCGGTCTTCTGCTCGAAGATGGCGTCGTAGCGGGCCGGGTTGTCGGTGGCGAAGTCGAGGTAGGCGCGGGCGACATTGGCGACCACCTCGGAATGGGTGGTCGCCGCCTCCCTGGCCAGCTTCAGTTGCTCGGCGAACTCGACGCAGCCCTGTAGGGCCACGGCGCCGACGATCGCCGCCTTGTTCGCGAAGTGGCTGTAGAGCACGGGCTGGCTGTATTCGATGCGGTCGGCCAGCTTTCGGATGGTGACCGCGTCCCAGCCGTCCGCTTCGGCCATCTCCCGTGCCGCGTCGATGATCCGCTGATGCCGTTCGGCGCGTTCGCGTTCCTTGCGTTGCTGCGTACTCATACTTGAAATTCTAGCAGCGCTAGACAAGATAGCGAGGCTGGGTTATGGTTCTCCCAACACCTAGCGCCGCTAGATTTTAGAGCACAGTGAAAGATTCAGGAGCACCTCATGACCACCTCGCGCATCGCCACCGGCCTCTCCCTGCTCGGCGGGCTCTTCATCATCTACATCGGCATCAACTACCTGATCGCCCCGGAGGCGACGGCCGCCGGCTTCGGCCTACCCGCCGTGCCCGAGGGCGACGCGGTGGCGTTCCTGAACCTCAAGGGCGTCCGCGACATCGTCAGCGGCCTGGTGATCCTCGGTCTGCTGGCCACCAAGCAGCGCTTCGCGCTCGGCGTCGCCATGCTGGCCACCTCGCTCACCCCGTTCGGCGACATGGCCACCGTCCTGAGCTGGCAGGGTTCCACCGCCACCGCGTTCGGTGTCCACGGCTTCACCGCGGTCCTGGTCGCGCTCGCCGGTGTGCTGCTGATCCGCGAGCGTCGCGTGAGCTCGACCGAAAGCCCACTCGTCGCGGCCTGAAGTCAACACACGGCCTCGGCCACGGACACGCCAACGCCCTGGTGCAGTTCCACCTCAACCCGGGCAAGTGGTCCAGAATTTAGCTCGCCTGTTTCCAGGCCATGGCCTCAGGTCCCGGCGAAAGGCCCCGCGAATTCTCGTCGCGGGGCCTTTCGCCTGTCTCACCGCGCGTCGACCGGCTGCGCCGGAACAGGTTTCGTGATGTCGACGGGACGGTCGACTTCATGGTCGTCGACCATCGTCTCCTCATCGAACGGCAGTTCGCGGTCGAGCACGCGCTTGGTCCGGTCGACGTCGACGGTCTTGGTCCAGGTGCCGATCAGCAGCGTGGCCACCGCGTTGCCCGAGAAGTTGGTCAGCGCACGGGCTTCCGACATGAAGCGGTCGATGCCGACGATCAGGCCGACACCGTCGAGCAGGTCGGGGCGATGACTCTGCAGGCCGCCTGCGAGGGTGGCCAGACCAGCACCGGTGACACCCGCGGCGCCCTTGGACGCGATGATCATGAACAGCAGCAGGCCGATCTGTTCGCTGAGGTTCAGCGGCTTGCCCATGGCGTCGGCGATGAAGATCGAGGCCATCGTGAGGTAGATGGCGGTGCCGTCGAGGTTGAACGAATAGCCCGTCGGCACAACAACACCCACGGTGGTCTTCTCCACGCCGGCGTGTTCCATCTTGGCGATCAGTCGCGGCAGCGCCGACTCCGACGACGAGGTCGCCACGATCAGCAGATACTCCCGCGACAGGTAGCGGCACAGCTTCAGGATCGAGACGCCCGAGACCAACCGCAGGATCACGCCGAGCACACCGAACACGAACACCAGACACGTCAGATAGAACGCGATCATCAGCGTCGCCAACTGCACCACCGCCGACCAACCGGTGCGGCCGACCACATTCGCGATCGCGCCGAACGCGCCGATCGGCGCCAGCCACAGGATCATCGACAGGATCCGGAACACCAGCTTCTGACCGAGGGAGACCGCGCGCAGAATCGGCGCGCCCGAATCACCCATCGCCTGCACCGCGAACCCGACCAGCAGCGCGACGAACAGCGCCTGCAGCACACTGCCCGCGGTCAGTGCGGACACCAGCGTGGTGGGCACGATGTTCTGGATGAACTCCCACGTGCCGCCCGCGCTGTGCGCCTGATCGGCGTACTGCGCACCCGCTCCCGAGGCGCCGACATTCAGTCCCTCGCCCGGATCGATGAGGTTGCCGACGACGAGCCCGATGCCGAGCGCGACCGTCGACATCGCCAGGAAATAGCCGATGGCCAGGCCACCGACCTTGCCGACGGTGGCGGCCGCGCGCACCGAACCGATACCCAGGACGATCGTGCAGAAAATGACGGGTGCGATCATCATCTTGATCAGGTTCACGAACACGGTGCCCAGCGGCGCCAGTGACTGACCGAATTCCGGGGCCACCCGGCCGACAATGACGCCGGCCACGACCGCGACGATCACCGCGATGTACAGCCAGTGGGTATGGTCGCGTTTCCGCGCTGCGGTGGTATCACTCATGCCGACGAGCATGAGCAACTATTGTGACGGCCGTCACTTTGGTCCATAAGTTTCATATCAGTGCATAACGTCGAGAAATCCAGGTCGGAGGCAAGAGGTGCGACGAGGACGACTGTCGCTCGCGGGACAGGCCTTCGTATGGCAGCTGGTGGTGCTGGCGTTGCTCATCGCCGTCGGCACGATCCTGGCCGTGCTCGATGCCAGGCGCGACCATGATCTGGCCGCGGAGATGCAGGTCAGGGACGTCGCGGTGACGGTGGCACGGTCGCCATCGACGCTGGCCGCGGTGAACTCGCCCTATCCGAGCGGCCTGCTGCAGCCGACCACCGAGCGGATCAGAGCGGCCACCGGCATGGACTTCATCGTCGTGATGGCACCCGACCGCACCCGCTACACCCACACCAACCCCGATCTGATCGGCAAGCCGTTCGTCGGCAGCATCGACGGCGCGCTGGCGGGCCAGACGCTGACCGAGACCTTCACCGGCACCCTCGGTCCCTCGATCCGCGCGGTGACCCCGGTCTACGACAACGGCCGGGTGGTGGCGCTGGTCTCGGCCGGGGTCACCCGCGCCAAGATCAGCACCCAGGTCGCCTCCCAGCTGCCCCTGATCCTCGGGGTGGCCGCGGTGGGTCTCGCGCTGGCCGCGTTGTCGGCGTTCTTGATCAGCCGCAGGCTGCGGCGCCAGACCCACGGTCTCGACCCCGACGAACTGCGCGCGCTCTACGAGCATCACGACGCGGTCCTGCACTCCGTGCACGAGGGTCTGGTGGTGTTCGGTGCCCAGGCCGAGGCCGCGGAGGTGGTCAACGATCAGGCGCGCACCCTGCTCGATCTGCCCGACGGCCCGGTGTTCCGCAGAAATCTGCCCGTCTCGCTGCAGCAGATGAGCGAGGGTGTGGTGCGCGACGAGACGCACGTGACCACCGACCGCATTCTGCTGGTCAACCAGGACATGGTGAGCTGGGAGGGCCGCGAGATCGGCACCGTGCTCACCATCCGCGATCAGACCGAACTGCGCGCGGTGCTCGGTGAGCTCGACTCGGTGCGTGGCTTCGCCGAGTCACTGCGGGCCCAGGCACACGAGGCGGCCAACCGGCTGCACACCGTGGTCACCATGGTCGAGCTGGGCCGTCCCGACGAGGCGGTGGCCTTCGCGACCGAGGAACTGCAGCTCTCGCAGGTGCTGATCGACCGATTGCTGGCCGCCGTCGGCGACGCTGCACTGGCCGCGCTGCTGCTCGGCAAGGTCGACCAGGCCGCCGAGCGTGGGGTGAGCCTGTCCATCAGCGAGGACACCGCGCTGGACTCCACCGATCCGCTCTCGGCCCACGAGACCGTGACCCTGGTCGGCAACCTGATCGACAACGCGATCGACGCGGCGGCCGGCACCGTCGACAAGCGCGTCGAGGTGTCGGTGTGTCATCGCGACGGCGCGCTGTGGGTCCGGGTGTCCGACAGCGGCCCCGGCATGTCGGCCCAGATGTTCTCGCGCGCCGCCGAACGCGGCTACACCACGAAATCCGACCACGCGGGCCTCGGCCTCGCTCTGGTGCACCGCCTCGTCGATCGACATCGCGGCACCATCACCACCACGGCCGCACCACACAGCGCGGTCATCGTTCGCATTCCGCTGAGGGAGAAGCCATGCTCCGGGTCTTGATCGTCGAGGACGAGCCGTTGATCGCGCAGGCCCATCGGGCCTATCTCGAGCGGCTCGACGGTTTCGTCACCGGTGCGCTCGTGCACACCGGACGCGACGCGCTGCGGGTCGCCGCCGAGGCGATCGCCGACGGCAATCCGTTCCATCTGGTGCTGATGGACATCGGCCTGCCCGATATCAGCGGGCTCGATGTGGCTGCCGCGCTCAACGGACTCACGCCGCGCCCCGATGTCATCGCGATCACCTCGGCGCGCGAGCTGAACATGGTGCGCAGCGCGGTGGCCCACGGTGTGGTGCTGTATCTGCTCAAGCCGTTCACCTTCGCCGCCTTCCGCGAAAAGCTGGAACGGTATCGCGATTTCAACACCGCGCTGCCCGCGGGCGAAGCCGCGCTGTCCCAATACGACATCGACCGCGCGCTCGGTGCGCTGCGCACCGCCGACCAGAAGGCCGGTGCGCCGAAAGGCGTTGTGCAGCACACCTTGGAGGAGGTCTCACGGGCGGTGCGCTCGACCGAATTCGGCATCACGGCCACCGATGCGGCTGCGGCCGTCGGTGTTTCGCGGATCACGGCATGGCGGTATCTCGAAAAGCTCGCCGATGACGGATTGGCCGAGCGGCGGGCCGACTACGGCCGTGCCGGTCGCCCGAAGACCCGCTACCGCTGGCGCGCGAGCACGTAACTCACGCCGGACGCGAAGCCCCGGCCATGTCGTCGGGCGCCGACGTTCGCGCGACCGGACCCAGATCGACCGGCATGTGCTCGAAACCGTGCAGTGTGAACAGGTTTCGGCGGATCGGTTCGCCGCGCAACCGCAGGTTCGGGTAGCGGGTGTAGAGCGCGCGCAGGGCGTGCACCGCTTCCATCCTGGCCAGGCTCGCGCCCAGGCAGGCGTGGATGCCGCTGCTGAACGCCACGTGCTCCCGCAGATTCGGCCGGTCGATATCGAACCGGTGCGGGTCGGGGAAGACGGCGGGATCGCGGTTGGCCCCGGCCAGCGACAAGATCACGGTCGTACCCGCCCGCACCCGACCGCCCGCGATCTCGACGTCCTCGAGCGCCTGGCGCGCGGTGGTCTGCACCGGCGGATCGAACCGCAGCGTCTCCTCGACCACATCGGGCCAGCGGTCGGGGTCGTCCTGCGCGAGCGCGAGCTGATCGGGATGCGCCGACAGCGCGGCCACCGCGTTGCCGATCAGGTTGACTGTCGTCTCGAAACCGGCGCCCATCAGCAGACTCGCACCGGCCTGGAGTTCGGCCAGGTTCAGCTCGCCCGAGCTCACCAGCGTGGACAGGATGTCCTCGCCCGGTGCGCGGCGCAGCGTGGCGATGTGCTCGGCCAGGAACTCGTCCATGTCCTCGATCGCGCTCATCGCGCCACGGTAGGACCGCCACGGCGTGCCGATATCGAGCAGCGGTGTCACCTTGTCGCCCCATGCGAGGAACCTGTCGCGGTTCGCGGAGGGGAAGCCGAGCATCTCGGCGATGATCGCGATCGGCACCATGGCGGCGAAGTCGGTGATCAGGTCGACCGAGCCGTTCGCGGGCATCGCGTCGAGCAGTTCGGCCGTGACCACCTCCACCCGGTCTCGCAGCCTGGCGATGGCGCGCGGGGTGAACGCCGAGGCCACCGGCTTGCGCATGCGCGTGTGTTCGGGCGGGTTGATCACCAGCATCGATGGTGGTTCAACCGGATTGGGTGGCAGCGTGACCCGCTCGGCGAGCTTGCGCAACGGCGCGGGCAGATCGTTGCCGAGGGCGGGCCGAACGCCGAATCTGGGGTCACGCAGAATCGCGCGAACGGGTGCGTGATCGAACGCGGCGACGGACAGCGGCGTCTTGATCATTCCACCCGACCCGCGCAGTTCATCGATCAGCGGATAGGGGTCGTGCAATCCCTGCCGGCCGCTGAGCAACGTCGCGAACGGATCGCCACGACGCACGTGCCATCGCAGGATCGCCCGCGGCAACCCGTGTTCGGCCGACCATCGAACCCAGTACTGCGCCATCATCGCCGCCCCTGTCCTTGAAGTCGAAGACTGGCTTCCACAGTACGGACAGGGTGTGACACCCGACACGTCCTCGAGGAGGACCCGAACCTATACCTGGGTAGGAGCTAGCGCCGGATGGTCACCTTCTCGGTGACGACCCGATGCTCGATCGCACCCGGATCGGGATTGACGACCTGCACCAGCGAAGCTCCCGCGAACAGGACCGCGACATAGCCGTCGATCACTTCCTGCACCGTCTCCCACGGCGTACTCGACAACACCCGATCGCCAGAGGAGAACCCTTGCAGTGCAGCAGATTTCCGTGCCGCGGTGAGAACTTCGGGCACTGAGAGGCCGTCGAGCGCGGCGCGAAAACCACCGGGCAGGAACTGATCACCGTGCACCCGCACCGCGGTCGCGAAGTCGGTGACACCGACCGGCACCTCACGCACCGGCGTCCCCATGGCGTCCAGCGACAGCACCGCCACCTCGCCGACACCCTCGGCATCGTCGAGCCGGTCGGGCGTGACCAGCGCGAGGTCGGCATCGGGATCGGGCGTGAGTACCACTTCGGTGCCCGCCCACCAGCATCCGAGCAGCACCGCGGCGGTCTGCCAGTGCGCGGGCAACAGCACCGCGACTCTGGCGCCGGGGGTGAGCGCGAATTCGTCGCGGATCAGGTTCGCGGTCTTGGCGGCCCAGTTGGCCAACGTCAGCCCCGACAGTTCGATCCGGGCACCGGTGGCGTCGTCGTACCAGGTGACACGTGGTCCGGCGGGATCACGTTCGAGAATCGGGTCGAGGAGGGCGTCGGTCAGGGTCGAGTTCGGCTCACGCATGGGTCAATTCACACATTTCGGTCCGTTCTGGCCTGCGTCGATCGGCGGGGCGGGCGGTATCGGTGCCGCGGTCGCGGAGGATGTCGCGTCGAGATCGAACATGCTCGCCGCGGCCGAGCCGGGACCAGAGTAGTCGCTTGCCAGCACCACGCTCACCGTATCCGCGGACAGCGACGAATCCGCGACCACGGTGAGGCCGCCGAGTGCCTCGGCGACGGCCGCCGCCTTCGGATCGTCGGCGTCGGCGGCCAGCACGCGGCTCGAGCTCACGCTGCCACCGGCGTAGTTGCCGACCGTGCCCTCCTTGAAGCCCTTGCCCGTCAGTGCCGTCGACACCTTGCCCGCGAGCCCGGTGGCGCCGCCCGCGTTGAGCACGCTCACGGTCACCGTCGACGGGTCGAGCTTCGGTGCGTCGGCGGGCTTGTCCTCCTCCTCGCCGATGAGCCCGGCGACGAAGCGCTGCACCGTCTTCGGATCGACCTTGACCACCGACTCCCCCGCCGAGGTCATGCTGTTGAGATCGGAGACGGGGATCGTCTCGAATGCCACCTTGCCGCCGGACAGATCCTTGAGCTGCTGCAGGAAAGCCAGCACGTCCCAGTCGTCGTCGAGCACGACGGTGCGCCCGACCGCCTCGCTGATCTCGCTGAGCTTGCCCGGATTGGCGAGGATCCTGGCATTGAGCAACTGGCCGACCAGTTGCGCCATGAACACCTGCTGACGCACGATCCGGTCGATGTCACCGCGTTCGAGATCATGGCGCTGACGCACGAAGCTCAACGCCTCCGCACCGTCGAGACGCTGAGGCCCGGCCGGGAAGTCCGCGCCCGACATCGGTTCGTCCACCGCCTGATTCAGGCACACCTCGACCCCGCCGACCGAGTTCGTGAGCAGCACGAAGCCCAGCAAACTCACCTCGGCGTAGTGGTCGACGGTGATGCCGGTCAGATTGGCCACCGATTTGATCAGCGCCTGGCGGCCCGACTTGGTCGACGCGCGTTCGGCCTCGGCCTCGGACTTGCCGTCGGCGAGCAGTTCGGCGCGTTCGGTCTCCTTGGTCGCGCCGTACGCGGAGTTGATCTTGGCCTTGCCCTGGCCACCGCCGACGTCGACGTAGGCGTCGCGCGGGATGGAGATCGCGGTGGCGGAGCGGCCGTCGTTGGGCACGCGGATCAGCACGATGGTGTCGGTATTGGTGCCCACCTCGTCGCCCGCGTGCAGCATGGCGCGTTCGGCGTTGGTGAGCGGGTTGCCGTGCGCGTCGGTGCGACTGTCGACGCCGACCAGCAGAATGTCGACCGCGCCGTCACGTTCACCGCCGAGCCCGAGGCCACCGATCCGGTCGATGTTGGCGATCAGGTTGTCGACACTGCGCCAGGCGAATCCGGTGAGGCACAGCACCAGCACCGCCGAGATCGCCACCATCAGTTTGGCCGCACCGAAGGTGCCCGCAGACGCGCTGACCGGCCTTGTCGACTCTCGCACTCGTGCATCCTCTCGACGAACTCCGCACCCGGTCCGCTCTTCCCCCCGCAAACACCGCCTTGTCGTCAGGCTAACCAACAGTTACCACACTCGGCCCCAACCGCAGGTGTCCCGGCGTGCCAGACTTGCCGCGTGAACGCCGATTTCCCCGCCCCCGCTCACCTGATCGTAACCGGCGCACGCGGTCTGCTGGGGCGACAGATCCTGCGTCTGGCCCCCGAGGCGCGCGGCTTCGGGCGGGCCGAACTCGATATCACCGACCGCACTGCCGTCGACGCTGTCCTCACTCCGGGTGCTGTGGTGATCAACTGCGCGGCCTATACGTCGGTCGACGCCGCCGAAACCGATGTCGAGGCCGCTTTCGCCGCCAATGCGACCGGGCCCGCGGTGCTCGCGACCGCCTGTGCCGACGCCGGTGCGCGGCTTATCCACGTATCGACCGATTACGTCTTCCCAGGGACTGCGCACACACCGTACGAACCAGGCGACCCCACCGGACCGCGCACGGTCTACGGCCGGTCCAAGCTGGCCGGTGAGCAGGCCGTGCTCGCGCTGGACGCACAGGTTGTGCGTACAGCCTGGGTATACGCCGGTGTCGAGGGGGATTTCGTCGCGACCATGCGCAGGCTGGAAGCCGAACGCGACACCGTCACCGTGGTGAACGACCAGCTCGGCTCCCCTACCAGCGCCGCCGACCTGGCCGCCGCGCTCCTGGAACTGAGCACCCGCCCCGACGCACCCCGTGTGCTGCACGCCACCAATTCCGGCACCGCCACCTGGTTCGATCTCGCCGCGGCGGTTTTCGCCGACCTGGGCGCCGACCCGGCTCGCGTGCTGCCCTGCGCGTCCACCGAATTCCCCAGACCCGCACCGCGCCCGGCGTATTCGGTACTCTCGCCCGCGGCTTGGAATGCTGCCGGTCTCACCCCCTTGCGGCCCTGGCGTATCGCACTCACCGACACACTGAGCGGGTTGTCCGACTAGGCTCCGCTCTCGTGAACGACGCAGCCGAATCTCCAGCCCCCGCCGGCCTCGCCGTGGTCACGGTGACCTATTCACCAGGTGAGCACCTCGAGCACTTCATCACCACCCTGGCCGACGCCACCAGCGAGAAGCCGCAGGTGATCCTGGCCGACAACGGCTCGACCGACGGCGTCCCCGAACTCGTCGCCGAGGCCAACGCGCACGTCACGCTGCTGCACACCGGCGGCAACATCGGCTACGGCGGCGCCATCAACCGGGCCGTCGCCGAGATCGATCCGTCGGTCGAATTCGTCATCCTGGCCAATCCGGACATCCGCTGGGGCGTCGACTCCATCGACAAGATGCTCGCCGCCGCCGAACGCTGGCCGCGCGCGGGCGCGATCGGGCCGATGGTTCGCGAGCCCGACGGCAGCATCTACCCGTCGGCACGTCGTGTCCCCGGGCTCGCCGACGGCGCCGGACACGCCGTTCTGGGCTCGGTCTGGCCGAAGAACCCGTGGTCGGTGCGCTACCGCCAGGAGAACGAGCAGATCTCCGAGCGCGTGGTCGGCTGGCTGTCCGGTTCCTGCCTGCTGGTGCGCCGCGCCGCCTTCGACAGCATCGACGGTTTCGACTCGCGCTACTTCATGTACATGGAGGACGTGGACTTCGGTGACCGCATGGGCAAGGCGGGCTGGCACAATGTATTCGTCCCGGACGCCGAGGTGACCCACGCCAAGGGTCACGCCGCGGGCAAGCATCCCGAGCTGATGCTGCCCGCCCACCACGCCAGCGCCTACCGCTTTCAGGCGGACCGGCATCCGCACTGGTGGCAGGCACCGTTGCGGGGCGCGTTGCGGGCCGGACTTGCGGTTCGCTCCAAGATTGCGGTTCGATCGGCGCTGCGTGAGCAAGCGCGAACCGGCGCCTGAGTAGGCACCGGTCCACTGTGAACAGGGGAAACTCGATGGCAGGCAATGCAGGCACCGACGCGGTCATCCTCGTCGGCGGACAGGGCACGCGGCTGCGTCCGCTCACCCTCTCGGCGCCCAAGCCCATGCTGCCGACGGCCGGGCTGCCGTTCCTGACCCACCTGCTGGCCAGGATCGCCGAGGCCGGGATCACCCACGTGGTGCTCGGCACGTCCTTCAAGGCCGAGGTCTTCGAAGATCACTTCGGTGACGGGTCCGAACTGGGCCTCGACCTGGAGTACGTGACCGAGACCGAGCCGCTGGGCACCGGCGGCGGTATCCGCAATGTGCTGCCCAAGCTGCGCGCGGACAATGTGATGGTGTTCAACGGCGACGTGCTCGGCGGTACCGACCTCGGTGCGATCCTCGACACCCACGAGTCGACCAACGCCGACGTCACCCTGCACCTGGTCCGCGTCAGCGACCCGCGCGCCTTCGGTTGCGTGCCGACCGACGCGGACGGACGCGTCACCGCGTTCCTGGAGAAGACCCAGGATCCGCCGACCGACCAGATCAACGCCGGTTGCTACGTGTTCCGCCGCGAATACATCGAGAAGATCCCCACGGGTCGTCCGGTCTCGGTGGAACGCGAGGTCTTCCCCGCGCTCCTGGCCGAGGGCGCCCGCGTCCAGGGCCACGTCGACGCCTCCTACTGGCGCGATATGGGCACGCCCGAGGACTTCGTGCGCGGTTCCGCGGACCTGGTCCGCGGTATCGCCCCCTCTCCCGCTCTCCCCGGCCAGCGCGGCGAGTCCCTCGTCCATCCCGGCGCGGGTGTGGCACCGGGCGCGCTGCTCATCGGCGGGACCGTGGTCGGGCGCGGTGCCGAGATCGGCGCGGGCGCGCGGCTGGACGGTGCGGTGATCTTCGACGGCGCGGTGGTCGAGGCGGGCGCGACGGTCGAACGCTCCATCATCGGCTTCGGTGCCCGCATCGGCCCTCGCGCGCTGGTTCGCGACGGCGTGATCGGTGACGGTGCCAATGTCGGCGCGCGCT
Source organism: Nocardia sp. A7 (assembly GCF_046549215.1). Lineage (NCBI taxonomy): Bacteria > Bacillati > Actinomycetota > Actinomycetes > Mycobacteriales > Nocardiaceae > Nocardia > Nocardia sp. A7. Next base: position 961,565 of record NZ_JAJPWE010000001.1, read on the forward strand.
GTGAACTCCTGCGTGGTGCGCGGGTGTGGCCCGGCGTGGTCATCCCCGACGGCGGCATCCGCTTCTCCACCGACGTCTGATCGGCCCGACGCCGGGTCACCGCCGATTCTCTCGACGGGTGACCCGGCGTTGTGCTGTCCGGCCGTCGTCGCCGCTAGCTGAAGCCGACGGCTTGGTCGCCCCAGGCGGTGTGCAGGTCGGCGTCCGGGTTGTCGACCACGCGGTCGATGGTGTCGATGAGCAGGGTGGTGCGGGCGGTGGGGCGGTAGTGGGGCCAGTGTTTGGAGCCGTCGATGGCGGCGGGGACGCCGTGTTCGGCGAAGGCCAGCCAGCGGCGCTGCATCCGGCCCGAGACCGCGACCGAGGCTTTGCGGCCGCCGAGCCAGAAGGTGGGGTCGTGGTTGAAGGTGCCGAAATTGCCGAAGACATAAGGCAATTCGGTAGCGTGCCCCGCTCCGACCCTGGCCGCCTTCAACATCGGGGTCGCGTAGTCGAAGCGGTACATCCACGTCGGCGAATGCTGGGCATGACCCTCGGCCACCCAGGCCGCGGGCATTCGGAAGGCCGCGTCGGTCGACATCGCCAGCGCCCCACGGGTTTTGGTGAGATCAGGGTAGGCCGAAGTGATCTCGGCGATCCGCTCGGGTGACATCTCCGGATGCGATGCGGCGACATCGCGCAGCATCGCGTTCACCGCATCGGGCGTCACCGGCATGATCGGTGAGCGCAGTACCCGGAACAGTGACGCCTCATCACGATTGGTGCCGATCAGCAACGGCACCCGATGCGAGCGCCCCTGCTGGAATCGGTCGATCGGGTAGCCCGGCAACAGATCTCCGTCGACGACCGGTGCCGCGGCGAGCCTGCCCGGCTCCTTGGTCGGCACCTCGTCCAACAGCACCGCGCCGATTTCGATGAGCTGTTGGATCGGCAACTCCAGCAACCGATTCGCCTCGCCCGGCCCGAGTTCCAGCAGTTCCAGATACCGGCGGCCGACGACCGCGGCCCGTTCCTTCCCGAAAACCGTCGTGGCGGGCGGACTCTGCACGATCACCTTGTGGAACAGACCGGCCGCGGCGGGCGACGTGAGCAGCGCGGTCACGCATCCCGCGCCCGAGGACTCACCGAACAGCGTCACATTGCCCGGATCGCCACCGAAGGCGGCGATGTTGTCGCGCACCCACGCCAGCGCGGCGAGCTGATCGTGCAGGCCGAGGTTCGCGGTGAACTGCTCACCGAACGAGGACAGATCGAGGAAGCCGAGCACCCCGAGTCGGTAGTTCACCGAGACGACCACCACGTCGCCCGCCTCGGCCAGCTTGCGCCCGTCGTAGATGGTCTGGGCGGCGGTGCCGAGGCAGTAGGCGCCGCCGTGCAACCACACCATCACCGGGCGTGGTTCGTCGGTACTCGGCTCGGGCCGCGGCGACCAGACGTTGACCCACAGGCAGTCCTCGCCCATCTGCAGGTCGGAGTCGACCGGCACCATCGCGCCCATGGCCTGCGGTGCGATGTCACCGAACACCACGCAGTCGCGCACGCCGTCCCAGGGCTTCGGGGGCTCCGGCTTGGCGAATCGGGCAGGTCCGGCGGGTGCGGTGGCGTAGGGAATGCTGCGCCAGACGGCGACCGGCCCGTCCCAGGTTCCGCCGACCAGTCCGTACTCGGTATCGGCCAGTGGGTCGGCCTCGTGCGTCCGCATATCGTGGTCGAGATCGGGCTGAATGCTCATCGCACACCTCCTAGCCGGCGCGATCCACGGGTGCCTGTGCATTTGCTCCCGCGGGCCGCAGCACCTGGTGACTTCATACGAGAGTACGTGCGCACCGCCCGAACGCGCGGCTCCACGCCATTTCCCCAGGTAACAGTTACTCCACGGTACGACAAAGTGATCGACTGCCGATCCTTCGGGCGCCGATGCTGCTTACACTGTGCCGATGCCGAACTACAGCTTCCGGTGTCGTTCCTGCGGCGACACGTTCGACGTCAACCGGCCGATGGCGCAGTCCGCCGACCCCGCCACGTGCCCCTCGGGCCACGACGACACCGTCAAACTGCTCACCACCTTCGCGACGGCAGGACGCGGCGCCGCCCCCGCTCCCGCGCCCGCACCACGTCCGGCCGGTGGCGGTTGCTGCGGTGGTGGCGGCTGCGGCTGAGGCTGGCAGCGGTCGGCCGAGGTGTCAGTCGCGGCGGTCGACGTGGCCGAGGTCGCGATCAGGTGCGATCCGGTCGCGCACCCGCTGCTTGAGAATCGCGATATCGGGAAAACCGCCGTCCGCCTTGCGTTCCCAGAGCTGTTCCCCATCGAGGGTGATCCGGAAGATGCCGCCCTGACCGGGAACCAACGCCACTTCACCGAGTTCGGTGGCGAACGTGGTCAGCAGTTCCTGCGCCATCCAGCTCGCGCGGAGCAGCCAGCGGCATTGGGTGCAGTACTCGATCGCGATACGGGGCACGTGAGCAGTATCGCGCTTCAGGCCTGGAACGTCCCGTCGAGGTAGACCCACGCCCCGTCGACCCGGACGAAGGTACTCATCTCGTGCATCGCGTCCCGCACGCCGTCGAGCTTGTAGTGGGCGATGAACTCCACGGTTCCGTTGTCGTCGAACGGCCCCCCACGCTGGGTTCCGACGATCTCGAGAAACAGCCACCGCTGATCCTGGTCGAGCTCTAGCACGGCGGGGCGGGTGCTGGGATGCCAGGACCGCAGCAGATAGTCCACATCGCCGACGACATAGGCGGTGTAGCGGGACCGCATCAGCGTCTCCGCCGTCGGCGCGGCCTTGTCCCCCGCCAGAATCGGCCCGCAACAGCCATCGAACGGCTCACCACGACGGCACGGACACAGTTTCACTTCACCCATACCGTCATCCTGCCGGATCAGCCGAACGGCTGATGTGCCAGCGGCACCATCTCCAACACCCGCGCCAGCTCAGTGGTCTGATCCCGCCATCGCCGCAGGTCGGTGACACTCGGCGCCATCTCGTAGTCGAGATGATGCGCCGCCCGCGACAGCGCCGCCCACAACGCACCGACCTGCCCGGCGGTCTCGGGCCCCGCGTACACCCGCAACGCGAGCAGCTGCGCACGCATCGGACAACGCATCAACTCGGGCGCGACCTGTGCCCACAGCTGATCAACCGCCTGCTCCAGCGCGAGCCGCAGAATCCAGGCCACCGCGCGCGACCACACCCCACCGGCGTCCGACACCGAACCGTCCAGCAGATTCTCGGCCGCTTCCAGCCGCTGTGCCACCGAGGGCCGCGGACTGAACTTCGCGCGGGCAGGCCTGCCACGACGATTCACGTGCGCACCACGGCAGGTTCGTGCGCTCGCAGCCAGGTGATGAATCGTTCGGTGTCGCTGATCAATTCGCGCATCGGCCGATCGATCGGCACATGGGCGCCCGCCGTCGCGTCACGGAGCACACCCACCAGCCAGCGTCCACCGACCGCACTCAGGTGTTTGTTCAGGTCGTCGACCCGCGCACCGACACCCATGATGGCGAGGGTGATCATGGCGCGGGTGGTGTGGGCATTGCGCACGCGCCGCTCCACTTCCCCGTGTTCGAGGCCCGCCGCCAGCAGTTCCTGGCGGGCTTTCGCCAAGCCGGCGGCCTCGATCGCGGAACGACAACAGGTGGCAACGAGTTCGTCGGCGATGGCGGCGGGCAGTTGTGGCGTGCGCAGCAGTGATCGGGCGTCGTCGAGATAGCGGCGAACCGGGTCGCCGGTCACCCGCACCTCGACGATCGAACGCTCGCGCCGCTGGACCTCGAGTACCGTCGCGTCGAGCTGCATCCTGCGCACCGCCTCGGCGAGTCGCTCGTCATGGGTGAACACCACCACCTGCCGCGACGCCGCCACCTCGGCAAGGACCCTGGCCAGCCCGTCGACCTTCGCCGGATCCATCGCCTGCACGGGGTCGTCGATCATCACGAACCGGAAAGGACTGTGCGCCACCGTAGCTCGCGGCAGGAACAGCGAGAGCCCGAGCGCGTGCAGTTCCCCCTGACTCATCACCCCCAGCGCCGCACCGTCCACCTCGTCGACGGTGACATCGAGCAACACCCGCCGCGCCGTGCCCGCGCTGCCCTGCAATCGAATCGCGCCGAGCTCCACATTGCTCTGCTGTCGCAGCGTGCTCCACACCCAGCGCGCCGTGGTCTCCAGTGGCCGCATCCGCTCCCCACGGATCGTCGCCGTTGCCGCCTTGAGCCAGTCGGCCGCCTTCTTCACCACGCGGAGTTCGCTCGCGTGGTCGGCGACGGCACGAGCGGGGTCGAGCCAGGCGAGAATGCGCGGAACCAGCGGCGACCACACCGCGTCGAGTCGCTCCAATTCGGTCCGCGTATCCCTTTGTAGAGCACCGAGTTCCGCTGCCAGCGCGGCATGGGTGGTGCGGAGTCGAGCCGGGAGCTGATCGTCGTAGTCGACCGCGGCGAGCGCGGCCCATTCCGACCAGAGTTGCCCGACGATCTCGCGCTGTTTACTCAGCGAATCCGCGCTCCCGGCGAGTGGTCGGGCATGTTCTCGGTAAGGATTCGCGCGGCCGGTGGTCGAGTACGCCGCCGTGCGCGCGCTGATGGCGTCGGCGACCTCGATCGGCACACTCGTCGGCAGCGCTCGGGCTGCCATGAGGGCCGTATCGAACTCCGTTCGCGCTGCCCGGAATGCCGCGAGTTCCGCACTTCGGTGCGAGATTTCGGTGTCCGCGGCCGCGAGCCACTCCACGTCGAGGTCACCCCGTCCGCAGACCGGGCACGGGCACTGCCCGCCCACCCCGACGTGTTCGCGTGCGCGCGTGAGCAATTCGAGGACTCGCAGGTCACCCTCCGCGTCGGAGGTCGCGTAGCGCGCCACCGCACCAGCCGCTTCGGCGAGCCGGTCGGTTGTCGCGGCAACCTGAGCGGTGTCGAGCAGGGTCAGCCGCAGAATCGCACGCAGACCTTCGGGTCCGTCGATACCGAGGACCGAGTCGGCCACCGCCCCGGCCACCGCGTCGAGGTCGGGCTCCGGCGTGCGCAGCAGGTCGGCAAGGTCGCGGGCACGTTCGTCGTCGGCTTCGGCGAGATCGACGAGGAGATCGGCGCGGGACTGGCGTGAATCCCGGACGGCGCGTTCGAGTTCGAGCTTGCGCAGCCGGATCTGTTCGGCCGCGGCGGCCAACTCGTCGAGGCCGAGCAGGCGATGCAGCGCGTCGAACAGGTCGCTCGGCTTCCCGTCCACGAGCGCGCCGAGTTCGCTGTAGGACAGGAACGGCCGGTACAGATCGAGCCGCTGCCTGCGGCCGTGCGGGTCGATGCCGACGGCCGGTGCGGAGCCACGACGTTCGGTCCACTGTGCCTGCACCAGTTCGGCATTCGGGTCCCAGCTGGTGCCGACTGTGACCTGGGGTTGCTCGCCCGCGGTGAGCAGTTCGACATCGATCCGGGCGGTATCGGGTTCGTGCAGGTTGCGCCACCCCTCCCGCCATGCGGTCGAGCGGCCGTCCCAGCGGCGATTCCCGCCGGTCAAGGCGAATTCCGCGGCCTCGGCGAAGCTCGACTTCCCGCTGCCGTTGCGCCCGACCACCAGTATCAGGCCTGGCCCTGGGTTCAATCGCAGCGTGGCCGCGGGCCCGATGCCTCGGAAACCCTGGACGGTGATCGACCGCAGGAAGACCCCGGTGTCACCGGAATCCGTTGCGGCCGAGTCACTGTCGACAGCGCTGAGCGCGGCGAGCACGCAATCGGCGACCCGTTCCTCCACTGCCGGGTCGGCGGCGAGCTCGCGCGCGACCACCTCGGCGATCCGATCCGAGCACACTCCGAGACTTCCCCCTTCGCGCCCGCGCGCAACGCGACGATTGTGCTGGAAACGCTACCCGATCGCCGGACGTTCGCCCAGGAGATGCACGGGGCCTCAGCGAATCTGCCCGCGGGAGTGGAATGGCCATCGCGGCACCACGACGGCCCTCGATGTCCACCCCTCGCCCACCCCGGCGGGCAGCTCGATGAGGTGTTCACACCCGCGTTACGCTGCGTCGAGTAGCGCGGGCGGTCCGGGCGGTGCCGAACAGATCAGAATGCCAGACATCACCGCTGACGGCAAGGGCTGGCGCACGAAATACCTACAGCACCAGCATTTTCGAGGTTCTTCGCCGCCACGACCGCTAGTTGTCGGTGGGTTGGGGTAGATATTTCGGCGAACAGAGAACGGGGGAACCGATGACCGAGCAACGCACGCCGTGGACCGAGGACCAGGTCCGTGCGCTCGCGCCCGACGCGAGCTCGCTGGCTGCCGCACGCAAGCTGGCGGGTCGCTGGCGCGAAACCGGCACCGCCGACAACGCGGTGTGGGGGCTGTGCCAGGGCAGTGGCGCCAAGCCGTACCAGGCGATCGTCGACCTGGACGGACCCGCGTACAAGTGTTCGTGCCCGAGCCGCAAGTTCCCCTGTAAACACACGTTGTCGCTGCTGCTCACGTGGTCGGGCGGCCAGACGCCCGGCCGGGACGCCCCCGCCGATTTCGCGGCCGAATGGCTGGCGGGGCGGGCCGCGAAGGCCGCCGCGCCGCCGAAGGCCAAGGCCGCGAGCACGCCGTCGCAGGCGACCGTCGAGCAACGACGGACCCGCGTCGCCGCCGGGCTCACCGAACTGGAGGTCTGGTTGACCGACCAGATCCGGACCGGCCTCGCCCAGACCGACCGTTCGTACGCCGCCTACGAGGCGATCGCGGCACGGATGGTCGATGCCCAGGCGCCCCGCATCGCCGAGACCCTGCGCAGGTTGCCCACCGCGGTCGTCACCACCGAGCACTGGCCCGAGCTGCTCCTGCGCGAGTACGCCCGCCTGCATCTGCTAGTGCTCGCCCATCGCCGGCTCGACGCGCTCCCCGAGCCGCTGCAAGCGGGTATTCGAACGCATGTCGGCTATCCGACGACGGCCGAGTCGGTCCTGACCGAACCCGCTGTGCGGGACCGCTGGCTGGTGCTCGGCATGCGGGTGAGCGAAGAGGAACGCCTGCACACCCGGCGTACCTGGTTGCGCGGGCGAAGCAGCGGACGATGGGCCCTGCTCATCGAGCATTCCTTCGCCACCCCGAATTTCACCGGCGAGGTGCCTGCCCCCGGTAGCGAGGTGGACGCCGAACTGCACTACTACCCCGGCGCGGCGTCCCTGCGCGCCCAGTGGGGCACCCGCCACGGTGTGCCAGAGCCGTTCACCACCATTCCCGCTGTCGGCGGCACCACGATCGATGCCGCGCTGGATGCCTACGCCGCGGGCCTGAGCAACGACCCATGGCTGCGCGCGTGGCCGGCGCTGCTCACCGATGTCGTGCCGGTGCTCGACGAGAACGGCTGGCAGCTCGTCGCCGCCGACGGCACCGCGCTACCGCTGCCCGCCGGGGTGCGCCCGTGGCGGCTGATCGCCGTCGCGGGTGGTCATCCGGTGACGGTGTGCGGCGAGTGGCGAGCCGACGGCTTCGACCCGGTCTCGGTGTTCTCCGGTGGTGAGGTGAGCGATCTGGAAACCGATTTCCCCACCGACACCACCCCGACTCCCGCACTGGCCGAATTGGTCTCGGTAGCCCTGCTCGGTACCGCCCGCCGCAGCGCCGACGGCGTCCACCTCGACGCCGCGGTCGCCACCGCCGTTCCGCAGCACGCGGGCGAACCGGCCACTCGGCTGCTCCACACCGCCGCCCTCCAGGACCTGTATCTGCGCGGCGGACAACTCCCCCGCACCGCGTCGAAACCCGAACCCGCCGTCGATGATTCGCGCCCGCTTTTGCCACGACCGGCCGCCGACCGCTTGAGCCGTCTCCTCGCGGACAAATCGCCGTTCCTGCCCGAGTGGTTCGCCGCGGCGACACCCTTCGACTTCCGACTGCCCGATGTGCTGTGCGTCCAGGCGCTGTCCGCCGCCGCCTCCGACGCCGCCCTGCGAGCGCCGCTGCTCCGTTTGACGGGCCGCCGCGGACGATGGCTGGCCGCCCGTAATCCGGCCTGGGCGAAACTTGTCGACGAATTCCCCAGCGAGACATCCACCTCGCGCACGCAAACGCCGGCCACCAACGACGCGGGTGCGGTTATGGCACAGGATGTGTGGTTGTTCGGAACATCCGGGGAGCGCAAGGACTGGTTCACGCGAATTCGCCGGGATGATCCGGCGTCCGCCCTCGCCGTGTTGACCTCGGCGTGGCCCAAGGAGTCGTGGCCGGTCAAGGCGGAGTTGCTGGCGTTGCTCGCCGATGGGCTGAGCTCAGCGGACGAAGCGCTGCTCGAGCGGGCACTCGACGATCGGCGCGGCGATGTCCGGCGGACCGCGACCACGCTGCTGAACAAGCTCCCCGACGCCGCTTTCGGGCAGCGGATGGCGGCCCTGGTGGCGTCTTGGATTCGGGTGGCCGGCGATGGCACCGTCGAGGTGGCGGTGCCCGCGGAACTCGACGCGCAGGCTCGGCGCGACGGCATCACCGACGCGACCGACCAGGCGAAACTGCGGTGGGACACGCCCGATTCGACGATCACGACCCTGCACCAGGCGATCGCCGCGACGCCGCTCACGGCGTGGGCTCCCATCGTGCACACCACCGAAGCCGAAGCCGCGAGCACCGCGCTGACCCTGTCCCTGCCGCCTCGCTATGCCAAGGCGATCGTGGACGGCTGGGTCGATGCCACGCTCGCCCAGCGCGACACCGGGTGGGCCCGTGCGCTGTTCGCCCACGCGACCCCGACCGAGCAGGCCGTGCTCCGGCGACGCGAACTGTTCACCCTGCTCGATGCCGCCGACCGGATCGAGCACGTGCTCGACCTCGACGCGCACCAACTCAACGAACTGCACGCGATCCTGCCCGGCCTCGATCACCCATGGCCGGCCCAGGTGGCCACCCACGTGCTGCGCCTGCTCGGCGAGCGCGCCCGCACCACCGCGCGTGCGCCGCATGCCAATGCGGGCGTGTACACCGACCGGGCGCTGCTCACCGCGGCGAGCGTCCACCTGCCGGTCGCGCTGGCCTCGCGGATCACCGCGCTCGCCGACACCACCGAAGACCCCGCCTGGCAACAGGCTTTCCACCGACTCGCCCACGATCTCACCGACCGCGCCACCATGCTCGAGGAGCTGCGATGACCACCATCGAACCGTCCACCACCCTGCTTCGCCCCCACGCCGAGCAGGCCTTCGCCGACGAGTTGGCTGCCCTCGGCCGCGCCGACGACCGCGTGCGCCCGCCGTCCTGGAAACTGTCCCCCTGGGCGGTGGTCACCTACATCCTGGGTGGCACCCTCGACGACGGCACCGTGATCACCCCCAAATACGTCGGCCCACGCAGGCTGATGGAGGTCGCGGTCGCCACCCTCGCCACCGACCGGGCGCTGCTCCTGCTCGGTGTGCCCGGTACCGCGAAAACCTGGGTTTCCGAGCATCTCGCGGCCGCTATCAGTGGTGAATCGACGCTGCTGGTCCAGGGCACCTCCGGCACCGCCGAAGAAGCGATCCGCTACGGCTGGAACTACGCCCGGCTGCTCGCCGAAGGACCGAGTGACGCTGCCCTGGTCGCCTCTCCGGTGATGACCGCCATGCGCACCGGCGCCATCGCGCGCATCGAGGAGCTCACCCGCATCCCCTCGGATGTGCAGGACGCGCTCATCACCATCCTGTCCGAGAAGACCCTGCCGGTCCCCGAACTCGGCGGAGAAGTGCAGGCGGCCAAGGGTTTCAACGTGATCGCCACCGCCAACGATCGCGACCGCGGCGTGAACGATCTCTCCTCGGCGCTGCGCCGCCGCTTCAACACCGTGGTGTTGCCGTTGCCCGCCGACGAGGATTCCGAGGTCGCCATCGTGAGCCGTCGCGTCGAACAGCTCGGCGCCGCACTGGAGTTGCCGACCGTCCCCGCCGCCGCCGAGGAAGTCCGCCGCGTGGTGCGGGTCTTCCGCGAGCTGCGCTCCGGCATCACCGCCGACGGCCGCACCAAACTCAAATCCCCCTCGGGCACCCTGTCCACCGCGGAGGCGATCTCGGTGATCACCAACGGCCTCGCCCTCTCCGCCCACTTCGGCGACGGCGTCCTGCGCGCCTCCGACATCGCCGCCGCCGTCCTCGGCTCAGTGATCAAAGACCCGGTCGCCGACACCGTGGTCTGGACCGAATACCTCGAGGCCGTGGTCCGGGAACGCCCCGACTGGGCCGACTTCTACCGAGCCTGCCGCGAAATCGCCGGCTGACACCCACCGCCGGGGAGGACGGACACACAGCACACATGGGGTTTTCGATGAGTGACAACAAGGGCGACGCCCGATCAACGCCCGACGTCGGCATGCCGACCGATCCGGCGGGCAGGAGTGCGGGCACGGGTGCGGATACCGACCCGGTGACGAGGGTCTTCGGCATTCGTCACCACGGGCCGGGGTCCGCGCGCTCGCTGCGCCACGCGCTCGAAGAGTTCCGGCCCGACGCGATCCTCATCGAAGGTCCCGCCGACGCCGATCCGCTCGTCGGGTTCGTCGCCGCCGAGACGATGACCCCACCGGTCGCGCTGCTCGCCTATGTCCCGGATTCGCCTGCGCGTGCGGCATTCTGGCCGTTCGCGGTGTTCTCCCCCGAGTGGCAGGCCATGCGCTACGGCGTCGACCACGCCGTCCCGGTCCGCTTCTGCGACCTCCCGGCCACGAACGTCCTCGCCACCGAGGACGACACCCGCGGCGGCGGCTCCGACCCCTTGGCCGCCCTGGCTTCCGCCGCAGGCTACGACGACGCCGAACGCTGGTGGGACGCCGTCGTCGAATCTGTCGCCGACAGTGCGGCTTTCGACGCGATCACCGAAGCGATGGCGGCTCTGCGCGAGGACGCCGCCCACACCGAGCTGGACGCATCGCCCGGTGACGACCCATCAGCACCGCCGAGCGATACGGCTCAGCCGACCGCTGCGATACCGGCCGATGATCCGAAGCCTGCGGAGAACCCCTCGGCGGCAATCGGATTCGAGCTACCGGCTTCCGTGGAACGACATGACGCCGCGATCGCGCCACTGATCGTCGACCATCACACCTTGGTCCGCGAGGCGCATATGCGCCAGGTGATGCGGCAGACACTCAAGGGCGGCGCGAAGCGATTGGCCGTGGTGTGTGGCGCTTGGCATGCTCCAGCACTGGTCGAACCGCTCGGTCCCGCGGCTCCGGATATGCGGCTGCTCAAGGGGTTACCGAAGACCAAGGCGGCGTTGACCTGGGTGCCGTGGACACATTCACGGCTGGCGGCCGGCTCGGGCTACGGGGCAGGTGTCACCTCGCCGGGCTGGTATCACCATCTGTTCACCGAAACCGAGCGGCCGGTGGCGCGCTGGCTGACCAAGGTCGCCGGGGTGCTGCGCAAGCACGATCTGCCGGTTTCCAGTGCGCACATCATCGAGGCGGTGCGACTGGCGGACACCCTGGCGGCATTGCGCGGCCGACCGCTGCCCGGACTGTCCGAAGTCACCGAGGCCGTGCGGTCGGTGATGTGTGGTGGCGACGAGACCATGCTGCGCCTCGTCATCGACGAGCTCGTGGTCGGCGAAACGCTCGGCAGCGTCCCCGAGGACACCCCGACGGTCCCCTTGGCCGCCGATCTGCGGGCGCGCAGCAAAACCCTGCGGCTCAAGCAGGAGGCACTCGCCCGAAACATCGACCTCGACCTGCGCAAGGAACGCGACGTCGAGCGCTCGCATCTGCTGCACCGCCTGCGCCTGCTCGGCATCGGCTGGGGCACTCCGACAACCGGTGAGGTCCGCAGCACCGGCACCTTCCGGGAGACCTGGACGCTGCGCTGGGAACCGGAATTCGAAGTCCGCATCGTCGAAGCCGCGATCTGGGGCACGACTTTGCGCACCGCGGCGGAAACCAAGATCCTCGATACCGCCGGCCGTGACGACGTCACCGTCACCGCGCTGGCCGATGCACTGGAAATGGCCCTGCTCGCCGACCTGGGTGGTGCCACCGAAGGTTTGATCATCAGGCTGGAAGCGGCGGCCGCACTCGACCACGACGTCACCCACCTGCTCGGCGCCCTACCCGGCCTGACCCGCACCCTGCGCTACGGCGATGTCCGCGGCACCGACACCAAGGCCCTCGCGCATGTCGCCGACGGTCTCCTGGTGCGGATCTGCGCTGGCCTGCCCGGCGCCGTCACCGGCCTCGACACCGATGCGGCGCAGGCCCTGCGCACCCAGATCGACGCCGCGCACACCGCCATCAGCACCCGCGACGACGAACACGCCACCACCGAATGGCTGGCGACACTGCAACGCATCGCCGACCGCGACGATGTGCACGGCGCGATCGGCGGCCGCGCGGTGCGCCTGCTCTGCGACGCCGAACGTATCGACGACGCCGACTCCGCCCGCCGCCTCGCCGCCGCCTTGTCCATCGGCAACACCCCCGCCGCCAAGGCCGCCTGGATCGACGGCTTCCTCGGCGGCCGCGGCCTCCTCCTTGTCCACGACCGAGAGTTGTTGCGCCGCATCGACGAATGGCTCCGCGATCTCAACGAAGACCAGTTCGTCGCCACCCTCCCCCTGCTGCGCCGCACCTTCGGCTCCTTCGAATCCGGCGAACGCCGAGCCATCAGCCAAGCCCTCCGCGACACCGGCTCGGCGCCGACCACCGCCCCTGGGCGCACCGCGACAGATCCGGTCCGCGGTCAACTGGCACTGCGAGCCGCCACCGCCATCCTCGGTGCCGCCGGATGACCACGCATCCCGAATTCCCGCTCGATCAACAGGAGCAGTCATGACCCGACCCGACGAAACCCAGTCGCGCCGCTGGCGTCTCGTGCTCGGCAGCGCCGCGGAAGAACAACTCGGTGGGCTGGGCTCCGGTACCGATCAGGCAATGGACCAGGCGTTGTCCGCTCTCTACAACACCGGTGAAGTCGGATCGACGAAAAGGTCGGGCGGACTCGGTGGTTCGGCACCCCGAGTTGCCCGCTGGCTCGGCGACATCCGCACCTACTTTCCGGCGACCGTGGTCGAGGTGATGCAGCGCGACGCCGTCGACCGACTCAACCTCACCCAACTGCTACTGGAACCCGAGCTCCTGGAATCGGTCGAGCCCGACGTGCACCTGGTCGGCACCCTGCTGGGTCTCAACCGGGTGATGCCCGAAACCACCAAGGCCACCGCGCGAATGGTGGTGGAGAAGGTGGTGCGCGAGATCGAGCAGCGCATCGCCGCCAAGACCGTGGCCGCGGTCTCCGGCGCCATCAACCGTGCCGCCCGCACCCATCGCCCGAAACTGCGTGACATCGATTTCAACCGGACCATCCGCAAGAATCTCGCCAACTACCTGCCCGAACACCGCACCATCGTGCCCGAACGCCTCGTCGGTTACGGCCGCAAGTCGCAGTCGATCCAGCGCGATGTGGTCCTGGCGATCGACCAATCCGGTTCGATGGCGGCCAGTGTCGTCTACGCCTCGGTCTTCGGCGCCGTCCTCGCCTCGATGCGGTCGTTGAAGACCTCACTGGTCGTCTTCGACACCGAGATCGTCGACCTCACCGATCAACTCAGCGACCCGGTCGACGTCCTGTTCGGCACCCAACTCGGCGGCGGCACCGACATCAACCGCGCCATCGCCTATTCGCAAACTCTGATCACCCGCCCCACCGACAGCCTGTTCGTGCTCATATCCGACCTTTACGAAGGCGGCGTCCGCAACGAGATGCTGCGCCGCTGCAACGCGATGAAGGAAGCGGGCGTCCAGGTGGTCGTACTCTTGGCCCTCTCCGACGAAGGCGCTCCCGCCTACGACCACGACAACGCCGCGGCACTGGCGGCCCTCGGCATCCCCGCCTTCGCCTGCACCCCCGACAAATTCCCGGACCTGCTGGCCACCGCCCTCGACCGCGGCGACATCACCCGCTGGGCCGACACCCACGCACCGGCGACGTAAGGAGAGGACTCGGAGCGCATCGCGTCCGGGCCAACTAGGCTGCGATCGATCGGGTTCGGTGAACGGGGTGAGGCGATGTTGCGGCGCGGGGCGGTGTTCGCCGGTTTCGTCATCGAACGCGAACTGGGACGCGGCGGGATGGGCGCGGTGTACGCGGCCAGGGACCGCAGGCTGCCACGGCTGACCGCGCTGAAGTTGATGCACCGTGACCTGTTCGCCGACTTCGAGATCCGGGCCAGGTTCGAACGCGAAGCCGATCTCGTTGCCCAACTCGACCACCCGAACATCATCACCGTCTACGACCGTGGCATCGACGAGGAACGACTGTGGATCGCGATGCAGTTCGTCGACGGCACGGATGCGTCGGCGGTTCCGGTGCAGCAGTTCGGGACCGAACGGATCGCCCAGATCGTCACCCAGACCGCGAGCGCCCTCGACTACGCCCACCGCCAGGGCGTCCTACACCGCGACGTGAAGCCCGCCAACATCCTGCTGTCGCACACCGCGGGTGTCGGTGCGGGCTTCGACGAACGAGTCGTGCTCACCGACTTCGGCATCGCGAAACTCCTCGACGACACCGGCGGCCTCACCCGCACCGGCCAGTTCACCGCCACGATCGCCTACGCCTCCCCCGAACAACTCAGCAGCGCGCCCCTAGACGGCCGCGGCGACCAGTACTCCTTGGCCTGCACCGTATTCCGCCTCCTCACCGGCACCGGCCCCTTCGACGCCCCCAACCCCGCCACCGTCATGCTCGCCCACCTCAATACCCCTCCGCCGGCGGCCAGCGCCCGCCGCGGCACCCTCTCCACCGCGGTGGACGCGGTCCTGTCCAAGGCCATGGCCAAAGACCCCGCCCACCGTTTCCCCACCTGCACCGCCTTCGCCACCGCCCTGACCGAAGCTCTGCGCCACCGTCGGACCTCTGGCGCCACCTCGGCACTGCGGCCGGGTACCGGATCCGGCGCCGCACCACCCGGCTCGCCGACTGCCGCCGGGCGGCGCGACCCGACCGCTGTCCGCCATACTGCGAGCGAGCCGGAAAGCTCGCTCGCCGTTCACAGTCGCGGCCTCGACGCCGCAGCCCGGCCGACCCAGGGATCGGCCGCACACAGCATTTCACCGACGCACACCTCGAGGCCCGATCCCGCGCGCAGGCCAAGGGCGGCCGCCGCGACAGCCGCCCCGCTCTGGCTCGACGCCGTGCACGGCTGTCTACTCGGCGGCGCGATCGGCGATGCGCTCGGCGCTCCGCTGGAAACCCGCTCGCTACAACAGATTCGAGCCGAGTACGGCTCGGCCGGCGTGACCGATATCGACCCGCTGCGGATCTCCGAGGAAACCCAACTGACCGCGTTCACCGTCGAAGCGCTGATCCGAGGCTCGGTGCGGGCCAGAGCGAAGGGCATCGGCGGGGCGACGATGGGGCTGCTCCAGCAGGGGCTGCTGGTGTGGTTACGCGGACAGGTCGTGGAAATGCCCGACCAGCCGTTCGCGCTGTACAGCGCCCTCAGCCGCTACCCCGAACTGATCGAGCAACGCGGCAGAGCGAATTCGGTCTACACCGCACTACGTCAGGCGGCCGCGCGGCAAGCACCGATGAACCCACTCGGCACCCGCGACGCGCCCATCAACCACTCCAAGGGCAGCGGCGCGGTAATGCGCGCGGCCCCTTGCGGATTCGGTTACGCCGCAGACCGATCCGGTACCGCGACAGACGCGATCTTCGAACTGGGTTGCGACGCAGCCGCACTGACGCACGGCCACCCCAGTGGTTGGCTCCCCGCGGGCACCCTGTCCGCCCTGATCTACCAACTCGCACGCGGCGCCGACACCGCCACCGCGCTCTCCCGCGCACGAACAGAACTGACGAGCTACCCCGATCACGAGGAAACCTCGGCCGCCCTCAACGCGGCCAACCGGTTGGCCGCCCGGATCGAGCGCGAAAGACGTTATCCCACGGCGGAAGACGTCGAAACCCTCGGCCAGGGCTGGATCGGCCCCGAGGCCCTCTCGATCGCCGTCTTCGCCACCCTCGCCGCCGAAGGACTCGGCGGCACACCCCACGACATCGTCCGTACCGGACTCCTGTTGTCGGTCAACCACTCCGGCGACAGCGATGCCACCGGCTCGATCGCGGGCAGTCTCCTCGGCGCCCGCTACGGCCGCGGCGCCCTACCCCGCCGCTGGTTCGAGACAGTCGACGCGCGCCCCGTCCTCGAACGCCTCGCCG
The DNA here is from genome assembly GCF_046549215.1 of Nocardia sp. A7. Taxonomy (NCBI): domain Bacteria; kingdom Bacillati; phylum Actinomycetota; class Actinomycetes; order Mycobacteriales; family Nocardiaceae; genus Nocardia; species Nocardia sp. A7. The sequence continues at coordinate 977,715 of NZ_JAJPWE010000001.1, forward strand.
CCGACTACTCCACCGAATTCGGTCTCACCCCACCGGCCGACAACCACGGCCAGCCGACCGACGAGTGGTTCAACCGCTACCCGGCGTAATCGCCGACCACCCGAAACCAGGTCGGCCCCCGGCGCAGAGTTCCACCGGGGGCCGAAGTGGCTGTGCCGCCTACAGATCCGCGATAGCCGCCAACGGAGGCGTCCGTGCGGCCCGCACCCCCGGCCACACCGCCGCCAGCACCCCGACCACACCGGAGGCGATCAGCACGATCACCAGCTGCGACCACGGGATGGTGATCTGGTCGATGCCCATATCGCGCAGCGTGCGCAGGAATCCGACACCCAGTGCGATGCCGAGCACCAGACCGACGATGGCGCCGAAGATGGCGATCAACATGGACTCCAGGTAGATCGTGCGCCGCACCTGTGCGCGCTGAGTACCGACCGCTCGCAGCATGCCGATCTCGCGCCGACGCTCCACCACCGACAGCGCCAGGGTGTTGATGATGCCGAGCACCGCGATCACCACGGCCAGCGCGAGCAGCCCGTACAGGATGGCGAGCAGCGTGTTGATCTGCTGCCCCTGCGCACCCTTGAACTGTTCGTGGTCCTGCACCTGCACCACCACGAACGGCTCTGTGGCCTTCTCCAGATTCGCCCGCATCGCCGTGAGATCGGCGCCCGGTGCGGCCTTGACCAGCACGAACACATTGGTGCGCAGGCTCTGCGGCATCAACTGCTCGTAGATGCCGGGATCGATCACCATGGGGCCGAGCAGCGGTGAGTCGGCGTAGACGCCCGCGACAGTGAGCTCGAGTTGCTTGTTGTCGAGGCTGGTGATCGCGACCTTGTCGCCGAGCTTCCATCCACGATCGGCCGCCTCGGTCTCATCGATGAGCGCGCCACCGGCGGGAATCGTGTTCGTGCCGCTCTTCATCTCGATGTCCATCACCGGATCGATCGGACCGTCCGGTGAGGTGGCGCCGATCTGATCGCCGCCGACCTTGAACGCGACAACCCGGATCCCGGTGACATCGCTGACCTCGGGCACCTCGGTGCGCACGGCCTCGACCGCACCGATCGGCGCACCGATCATCTGCGGGCCTGCGAGCACGTATTCAGCCTTCACACCCTTGTCGATGAGCACGCCGACACTGGTTTTCGCCGACGCGCCGAGAATGCCGATCGCCGAGACCAGCATCAGGCCGAGCGTGAGCGCGAAGGCGGTGGCGGCGGTGCGTCGTGGGTTGCGCGTGGCGTTGTTGCGCGCCATCTGCCCGATCGGCCCGAACGGCCGGGTGAGCACCCCGAGCACCACCACCATCGGCCGTGACAACGCGGGCGCCGCCAGCAGCACCGCCAGAATCAACCCGAGCGCACCGACACCGACGGTCACCGCCGAGCCCTTACCGGTCCCCTGCGCACCCACGTACACGAGCACACCACCGGCAACGGCCATGACCGCGCCGACAATCGTCCGCAGCCGCAAAGAGTCACCCATACTGGCGAATTCGGAGCGCATCGCCTCCACCGGCGGCACCTTCGCAGCGCGTCGAGCGGGCGCGTAGGCACTGGCCACGGTGACGATCAAGCCGACGAGCAACGCGATGATCGCGGTCCGTGGCAGCACCGTCAGCGACCCGGTGGGCAGTCCGAGATCGAAGGCGTTGAGCAACACCGACAACCCGTACGCCAACCCGATACCGGCGGCCAGCCCGAGCGCACTTCCGATCAACCCGATCACAATGGCCTCACCGACCACCGACCGCCCGACCTGCTGACGGCTGGCCCCGATCGCCCGCAGCAACGCGAGTTCGCGCAGCCGCTGGGCCACGATCATCGAGAAGGTGTTGTAGATGATGAACGTGCCGACGATCAGGGCGATCGCGCCGAAGGCGAGCAGGAAGTAGTTGATGAAGGTGAGCGCCTCGGAGATCTCCTTCTTCATGTCCTCGCGGACCTCGTCGGAGTTCTGCACCTTGTAGTTGGGCAGACCCGCGGCGAGCTTGTCGCGCAGGTCATCGGCCGAAACACCGGGCGCCGCGGCGATATCGGCGTAGGCCACGTGCGAGCCGTCGGTGAACAGCTTGCGGCCCTGCGGCTCGGTGAACATCACCGCGACCACACCACTGCTGCCCGCACCGGGCATCTCGTAGATGCCGGACAGGGTCACCTCGAACGGATCACCCTTGGAGGGAATCAGCACCTTGGTCTTGTCGCCGACCTTCAGCCCGGCCTTCTCGGCGCCACTGGTATTGAGCGCGATCTCGTTCGGCTGGGTGGGTGCGGCGCCCGCCACGAATTTCTCGGGCTCCTCGACGGACTTCTCCGGCGGCAGGTAGGACACACCGAAACTCGGTGCGCCACCGGTCTGCACGGCCTTCTTGCCGTCGGGGTCGAGGAGCACGACCGGGCCGTTCACGGCGGGAGCGACCCGTGCGACACCCTCGTACTTGGCCAGCGCGTCGACGATATTCGTCGGCACACCGAGTGATTGGCGATCCGCGGGGCCGACGCGCACGTCCACACCCTGGGCCTGGCCTTCGAAAATGCCGTCGAAGGTGCGCTGCAAGGTGTCGGTGAAGACGAACGACCCGGAGATGAAGGCAGTACCGAGCACCACCGACAACAGGGTCAGAGCCAATCGCACCTTGTGCGCGGCAAGGTTACGCAAGGCGACCTTGCGCATGGGATTACTCATCGAGTTTCCAGCGCCTTCATCCGGTCGAGGATCGAATCCTGGGTCGGGCCACGCAGCTCGTCGACGATGCGACCGTCGGCGAGGAACACGACGCGGTCGGCATACGCGGCCGCGCGCGGATCGTGGGTGACGATCACGACGGTCTGACCGAACTCGTCGACCGAGGCGCGCAGAATCGACAGCACCTCACCCGAGGAATGCGAGTCCAGGTTGCCGGTCGGCTCGTCACCGAAGATGATCTCCGGCTTGCCCACCAGCGCACGCGCACACGCCACGCGCTGCTGCTGGCCACCGGACAGCTCGGACGGCCGGTGTTCGAGGCGGTCGCCGATGCCGAGCCGCTTGACCACGGTGTCGAGCCATTCCTGTTCGGGTTTGCGGCCCGCGATATCGAGCGGGAGGGTGATGTTCTCCAGCGCGGTGAGCGTCGGGACCAGGTTGAACGCCTGGAAGACGAACCCGATCCGGTCGCGACGCAGCGCCGTCATCTGTTTGTCGGACAGGCCGGTGAGGGCGGTGTCGCCGATGCGTACCTCGCCCGCGCTGGCGCTGTCGAGCCCGGCCAGGCAGTGCATCAGCGTCGACTTGCCCGAACCCGATGGACCCATGATCGCGGTGAATTCGCCCTTCGCGAAGTCAGCCGTCACTCCGTCCAGAGCCTTGACCTGTGTATCTCCCGATCCGTACAGCTTGACCAGGTCGAGCGCGGCGGCCGCGATATCGGTGGCGGCCGCCGAATCGACGGCCTCGGTCCCCATGGCGTGCGAAGTCATGCTGTCCAGTCTGGCTGTCCAGCGTGAACCGCGCCATCCGGGATCCCCCCGATACCGCAGGTTAGCGCACGACCCATTCGAAAGCCGCGGCTTCGGAGCGGGCGCCTTGCGCGGCACGGGAACGGTTGGGCTCACCGAGGTCTGTGAGCAGTCCTTCGGTGAGGACGACCAGGTCAGCCAGGGTGGCGGGGGTGAACCAGTCGGGGCGGGTGGCGAAGAGGATGTCCTCGGAGGCGGTGTTGCCGCTGGCACCGGGGGCGAAGGGACAGCCACCGAGACCGCCGAGGGCGCCGTCGACCATGGTGGCGCCCGCGCCGACGGCCGCCAGGGTGTTGGCCACGCCCATGCCCCAGGTGTCGTGACCGTGGAAGACGATGCGGCGCGGCGGGGTGGTGTCGCGGACGGCGGTGACCAGCGCGCTCACCTGTCCGGGGTGGGCTTGGCCGAGGGTGTCGGCCAGGACGATGTCGACGGCGCCGTCGGTGCGCGGGTCGTTCGCGATGGCGAGGACGCGCTCCGGATCGACGGGCCCGTCGAACGGGCAGGTGAAGGCGGTGGCCAGGCACAGCTGGATCTCGCCACCTGCCTCATGGGCGAGGCGGATCGCGTCGGGCATCGCGGCCACCGACGTCTCGGTATCGCGGCCGATATTGGCCTTGTTGTGCGCGTCGGACACTGAGAAGCAGTACTGGAAATTGCGGGCGCCCGCCGCGGCGGCCTTCTCGATGTGGCGTGGCGTGGCCACCCACACCCAGCATTTCGCCAGTTCGTCCGGGGTGAGCGCCGCGATCAACTCGAGCGAATTGGCCATCGGCGCAACCAGATCGGGCCGCGCCATCGAACCGATCTCCAGCGCCGGCACACCGGCGGCCAGCAGCCTGCGCACCACATCGATCTTCTGCTCGACCGCCAGCACCTTGCCGGTGAGCTGCAAACCGTCGCGCAGCGTCACATCGCGCAACAGCGGTGCGGTCACCGTCGCTGCTCCGGTTCCTGCGCGGGCACGCACATCACACCACCGCACGGTTTGTCGCCCACGCTGGCCGGGGTCGGATGAACCGTCGGCCGCACATGCCCCGGACCGCGCGGCTCCCACTTGTTGCGCACGGGTGGGCGGCGCCTGCCGTGTACTCGCCTCGTCACAGTGCCTCCAGCGCGTCGATCTGATCTTCACTCATCCCGAGCAGCCCGCCGAGCACTTCCCTGGTGTGCTCGCCGAGGTCGGGGCCGACATTGCGGATCGGCAGCGATGCGCCCCCGATCACCGGGACGATGCCACCGAAACCCACCTGTTTGGGTTCGGCCTCGCCCACGTCGACGGGGAACATCTGGATCATATTGCGCGCGCGGTACTGCTCGTCGGCCACGATGTCGGCGGCGGTGTAGATCGGGCCGCACGGGATGGCGGCGTCGTCGAGCAGTTTCAGCGCTTCCTCGCGGGTGTGCCCGATGGACCATTGCGCGATCGAGGCGTCGAGGCGTTCGCGGTTGCGCCAGCGACCGTTGTTGTCGGCTAGTTCCGGGTCGGCGGCGAGATCGGGGCGGCCGATGACCTGCATGTAGCGCTGGAAGATGGCGTCACCGTTGCCACCGATGATGATGGAGTAACCGTCGCTGGTCGGGTAGGCGTTCGACGGTGCGATGCCTTCCATCCGGCCACCGACGCGCTCGCGATTGATGCCGTAGGCGAGATGATCGGGGATCAGCGATTCCATCACCGACAGGATCGACTCGTTGAGCGCGACATCGATGATCCGCTCCACCTGCGGCACCGGCCCCGCCACCCGTTCCCGCTGGAACAGGGCCATCACGGTGCCGAACGCCGCGTAGATGCCCGCGATCGAATCACCGATCGACACCCCGGTACGCACCGGCGGCCGATCGGGATCGCCCACCAGCTCCCGCAGCCCACCGACCGCCTCCGCGACCGCCGCGAACCCCGGCCGCGCCGCCATCGGCCCGGTCTGCCCGTACGCCGAGATCCGCGTGATCACCAGCTTCGGATTCGCTTGCTCGAGCGCCTCCGGGCCGAGCCCCCACTTCTCGAGCATCCCCGGCCGGAAGTTCTCCAGCAGCACATCGCACTGCTTCACCAGATCCAGCACGACCGCCCGTCCCGCGTCGGTCCGCAGATCCAGCACGATCGACTTCTTGTTCCGATTGACGGTCCGATACAACATCGAGGTATCACCGCCGTACAACCGCCAATTCCGCAGTTCATCGCCCGTACCGGGGCGCTCCACCTTGATCACCTCGGCACCGAAGTCGCCGAGAATCCGTCCGGCAGTGGGAGCGGCAACATAGTTACCGAGTTCCAGGACGCGAACACCGTCCAGTGGCCGAATACTCATGGGCCCAGTATGGTGTTCCGCTCCCCCGCGACGTCAACGGGCCTGTTCGCGGGGAGGCGGACGAGCTCAGCTGGCGAGGAGTTCCACTTCTTCGATGATCGAGTAGTCCTCGGCATTGCCCTTCAACACCGTGCTGGTCTGCCCATCGACACCGACCGGGATGTCACCAGCGAGGGTGATCCTGGTGAGCCGACGCGGCTGGTCGTTGTAATCGTCGATGGCGTAGTGCTGAGTGGCACGGTTGTCCCAGATCGCGACGTCGCCGTCGGACCAGTTCCAGCGGGTGGTGTTCTCCAGTCGGATGACCCGGTCCTGCAGCAGCCGGAACAGCTGCTCGGACTCCTTGGACGGAATCCCGACGAACTGCTTCACGAAATGCCCGAGCAGCAGCGACCGCTCCCCGGTCTCGGGGTGCACCCGCACAACAGGGTGTTCGGTCTCGTAGACATCGGACTGGAATTCCGCCGAGTACTCGACCTGAGCCGGCCGCACCTTGTCGACCGCACCGGCGTAGTCGTAGAGATTGGTGTGCACCGCGCGCAGGTTCTCGGCCAGTGCCTTGAGCGGCGCGGGCAGCGAGTTGTAGGCCGCGACCGTGGACGCCCAGGTGGTCGAGCCACCATAGGTCGGCAGGTACTCCGCCCGCAGGATCGAGGCCTTCGGCACCCGGTCGACGAATGTCACGTCGGTGTGCCAGGAGTTGGCGCGGCCCCGCTCGGAGTCGATGGCCAGACTCTTCACCCCGGCCGACTTCACCGTCGGATGCGGGGTGGTCGGGGTGCCGAGCAGCTCCGCGAATTCGTACTGCCCGTCCTCGGTGAGGTGGTGCTGACCGCGGAAGAAGATCACCTTGTGCTCGTTGAGCGCACGACGGATCGTGGACACGGTCGCCGCGTCCAGGTCACCACCCAGCCGGACACCATCGATCTGCGCGCCGATGTGGGCGCCGAGCTTGGTCACCGTCACGGTGGCGGGGATGGCGTGGTCGACCGTCATGGGGATCACCTTCACTGTCGTTCTCGATCGGTTGGTACGCGTCAAGCAGACCGCGAATCCCGTTCGACAGACAGGTTTTACCTCTGGGTGATCCCAACCCCTCAGCCGATGTGCTCGCGCAGGTAGGCCAGGTCCTCGGCGACCCCGTCGACCGGGGTTTCCAAGATGACCGGCGCCCCGGCCGTGCGGCAGACCTCGGCCAGCAGTTGCGGGTCGATGGTGCCGTCGGCGAAATTGGCGTGCCGGTCGGCGCCGGAATCGAATTCGTCGCGCGAGGAGTTCAGGTGCACGAGATCGATGCGGCCGGTGATGGCCTTGATCCGCTCGACCACCCCGACCAGTTCCTCACCACCGGCCCACGCGTGACAGGTGTCGAGGCAGAAGCCCGCACCGTATTCCCCGACCGCGTCCCACAACCGCGCGATCGAATCGAAATGCCTGGCCATCGCGTGATTGCCACCGGCGGTGTTCTCGATCAGGATCGGCACGGCGAACCCGCCCTTGTCCTGCTGACGTTCGAACAGCTTGCGCCAGTTGTCGATTCCGGTATCGAGCTCGGCATCGGAGCGCACGTGCCCACCGTGCACGACCAGCCCGAACGCACCGAGTTCGGCCGCCGCCTTCGCCTGCTGAGCCACCGCGTTGCGCGAGGGCATCCGTAACCGGTTGTTCAGACTCGCCACATTGATCTGATACGACGAGTGCACGACGACATCGATCGGACTGGCGAGAATCTCGGCAGCCTTGGGATGCGGCTGGGGTTTGTCCCAGCTCTGCGGATCGACCACGAACATCTGGACGACCTCGGCACCGAGCTTTTCGCCGAAGCCGATCGGATCGCTCTCGTCGCGAACGTGTGCTCCAATGCGCATGGATCCCACCCTAATATCAGGCACCGACAACTTTGCCCGCGATGTTGCACAGCGGTGGCTTCAGGAGATACATCGGTAGAATTCGAAACGGGTGCTCTGCCCTGGAGGGGGTGACTTCGCGTGTTGCGCAAAGGCGACGTGTTCGCCGGGTACACGATCCGGCGCGTGCTCGGACAGGGCGGGATGGGCGTGGTCTACCTGGCCAGGCACCCACGTCTGCCCCGGTTGACCGCGCTGAAACTGCTCAGCGGTGAACTGTCCGCCGACGAGGAGAACCGCCGCCGCTTCGAACGCGAAGCCGATCTGGTCGCCCAGCTCGAGCACCCCAATATCGTCAATGTCTACGACCGCGGCACCGATGACGACCAGCTGTGGATCTCCATGCAGTTCGTGGCTGGTACCGATGTGGCCACCGCCGATGTGAACGTGCTGACACCGGGCCGAGCGGTCCAGATCGTCGCCGAGACCGCGACCGCACTCGACTTCGCCCACGCGGGCGGTGTGCTGCACCGCGATGTGAAACCAGCCAACATCCTGCTCGCCAAGCCGCCGATCGGGCGCCCGGAACGCGTGGTGCTCACCGACTTCGGCATCGCGGCGATGCGCGACAGCGAGACCACCTTGTCCTCAGGCGACACGATCACCGCCACCCTGGCCTATGCCGCACCCGAGCACCTGGCAGGCGCGCCGCTGGATCATCGCGCCGATCAGTATTCGCTGGCCTGCACGCTGTTCTGGATGCTCACAGGCTCGGTGCCGTTCCCCGGCCCGAGCCCGGCCGCGGTGATCCAGGGACACCTGAGCAAGCCACTTCCGCCGCTGCGCAGCCTGCGCCCCGACCTGCCCGCGACCCTCGACGCGGTGCTGGCCAGGGCCACCGCCAAGCGGGTGGACGCGCGCTTCGCCAGCTGCGCGGAGTTCGCCAAGGCGGCCAGAGCCGCGCTGTTCGCGGTACCCGGACCGTGGCATCACCAGCAGCAGTACAGCCCGCCCGGCGTCGTTCTGCGCGCACGCGAGTCCTACCCGCGGGCGCCGGGTTATCCCCGCCCGCAGACACCGGCGCAGCCCTACCGCAACGCGCGCCCACCGACACCCGCGCAGCCGCACCCGCAGCCACACACCCCGCCGACAACACCGGCGCAGCCGTATCCGCACGTGCAGCCACACACCCCGCCGACAACACCCGCGCAGCCGCACACACACGCGCCGCGGCCGTCGACGGGCAATCCGGCCCTGCCACCACGCCGCGGATCCGCGCGTCCCGGCACCATCGACTTACCCGGTGGCCGTAACCATCCCGGTTATATCGTGCCGCCCCAGCAGCGGCGTCCGCCGTGATCGTGACAACCCTCGGCGTCATCGCCGACTGCTAAGGTTTCGTTGTTTTTCCCGTGGCGGGCCACCCCGGCCGCGGCTTTCATGCTGTACGCGCGTGCGCTGGTGGGTCCCGGCGCACGGCGAGAAGTGGAGCAGACATGCTGGCCAACGGAGATGTCTTCGCCGGCTACGTCATCGAACGACAGCTCGGTCGTGGTGGCATGGGTTCGGTCTATCTAGCCAAACATCCTCGGCTACCGCGGATGACGGCGCTCAAGCTGCTCAACCGCGAGATGTTCTTCGACGACGAGGTGCGAGCGCGGTTCGAGCGCGAGGCCGATCTTGTCTCGCGCCTTGATCATCCGAACATCGTCACCGTCTACGACCGCGGTCACGACGACGAACAGCTGTGGATCTCCATGCAGTTCATCGACGGTGTCGACGCCGCCTCGGTGGATCCGCAGACGCTGCCGCCCGCCCGTGCGCTGCAGATCGTGAAGGAAACCGCCGACGCGCTCGATTACGCGCACGGCATGGGCGTGCTGCACCGCGATGTGAAGCCGGCCAATATCCTGCTCGCCCGCTCGGGTGCGGGTCGTGGCGAACGGGTCTATCTCACCGACTTCGGCATCGCCCGATTGCGCGACGACACCGGCAATCTCACGCAGACCGGCACCTTCACCGCGACGCTGGCCTATGCCTCGCCCGAACAGCTCACCGGCGCCGCGCTGGACCACCGTTCGGACCAGTATTCCCTTGCGTGCACGCTGTTCTGGCTGTTCACCGGGTCGGGACCGTTCGCGGCGACCAATCCGGCCGCGGTGATCCAAGGCCACCTGCAGCAACCACCGCCGACATTGAGCGGTGTGCGCCCCGGCCTGTCCTATGCGCTGGACGGCGTGCTCGCCAAGGCGATGGCCAAGCGGCCCGATGACCGGTTCGACTCCTGCTCGGACTTCGCAGCGGCCGCGATCGAGGCATTGAACAGCCCGAGCGCGCCCGCACTGCCGATTGTCGGCCCGCGTCTCGGCACCAGCGGTGCACACCCGCTCGCCGGGCGACCCACCACCGGTGGGGCGATTCCGCAGACCGGTCTGCCGTATCCCGTTGCCACACAGGGGCCGATGACCGGGGGCCAGCTTGGCACCGCCCAGGGTCCGATCACCGGTGGCCCGATGGGCACCGCGCAGGGTCCACTGACCGGTGGTCAGATGGGCACCGCGCAAGGCCCGATGGGTCCGGGCGCCCCACGCCCGCTGACCGGTGCCTCGCAGAGTCCCTATACCCCGCAGTCGCGCCCGCAGTACCAGTCAGCGCCGCGTCCGCAGGCCGGCGGTTTCGGCCAGTACCCGCAGCGACCGCCGTCGAAGTCCAACACCGGCCTGATCATCGGCATCGGCGTCGCGGTGGTCCTGGTGATCGCGCTGCTGATCGGCATCGGCGTCGCCGCCAGTGGCGATGACACCGGGGGCGACCGCACGACGACCACCACGGCGGCGGCCTACCTCATCACCCCGAGCGCCGACGCCATCAGCGCCGAGTTCGGCCAGATCGTGCCTGCCACGACTGACGATTCCACCGGGTACAATGGCGCCACCTGCTGGGAGACCGACAGCAGCAGTCCCCCGGAGCCCGCGGCAGGCGAACCAGATTTCGGCGCCTGGGTCCATCTGTGGAGTTGCTTCGGCGGCGGTGACAGCGACGACCCGTTCTACCGGATCTACGCCTTCAACTCCGCTGCCGACGCCAAGTCGGTGCTCGACGGCCTGCCGACCAACTACAAGTCCACCGACAGCAACGGCGGCAAGCAGTACACCAACTACAAGTACACCGACAACGGGAACAAGATCATCACCCAGTTCACCGGCGATCCCAACCGTGCCCAGTTCCTGATGTACACCGACGGGTACGGCACGGCCGACGAGGTGCTGCGCTGGTGGCGTTCGGCTCCGCTGAACTGATGTCGACGCAGCACGACGGCAGCGTTTTCGCCGGGTACACGATCGAACGACTGCTGGGCCGTGGCGGGATGGGCTCGGTGTATCTGGCGCGCCATCCGCGGCTGCCCCGGCGTACCGCGATGAAGCTGCTGAATCGAGAGTTGTTCTTCGACAACGAGATCAGGGCCAGGTTCGAACGCGAGGCCGATCTCGTGTCGCAACTCGATCACCCGAATATCGTGACCGTGTACGACCGTGGTGTCGAGAACGACCAGCTCTGGATCTCGATGCGCTACATCGACGGTGCCGACGCATCCTCGCTGCAACACCCTGTCGACCCGGCGCGCGCGGTCCGCATCGTCGCCGAAACCGCCGCGGCACTGGACTTCGCGCACAGTCGAGGCGTGCTGCACCGCGACGTGAAGCCGGCCAACATCCTGATCGAACCGGTCGACGGCACCGAACGCGTCTACCTCACCGATTTCGGTATCGCCCGCCTGCACGACGACAATGCCGCCAAGTTGACGCAGACCGGAACCTTCACGGCCACGCTGGCTTTCGCCTCGCCGGAGCAACTCTCCGGGATCGCCCTCGACGGTCGCGCCGACCAGTACTCCCTGGCCTGCACCCTCTTCCGCTTGCTCACCGGGACCACGCCGTTCGACGCCACCAACCCCGTCGCGGTGATCCAGGGCCACCTCCAGCAACCCCCGCCCCGAGCGAGCACCCTGCGGTCGGACATCACTCCCGCACTGGACGCGGTTCTCGCCCGAGCTATGGCCAAACGTCCCGAACAGCGCTTCGCCACCTGCGCTGAATTCGCCGCCGCCGCTGGGCAGGCGCTGTCCGGTCATGCTGTCTTACAACCCTTTACACCGAACGCGCCGTACACCGCCGCGTCGAACCACGGCCAGCCGTGGCCTGTCGGAGTCGGCGGTCGTTCATGGCCCGCGCAGCACGACTCTTCGTGGCCGAGCGGGCCGTCCCCGCACTATGCGAGCGCCCCGAACGCCCTCGCTCAGCGCCCCCGCGACGCCGGGGCGACGGGTGAGCGCCGGTCGGTCCGCGAGGACTATCTCGGCAAGAAACGAAACTCGCGCTGGGAGGGATCGCCGATGGGCTGGCTGGCGATCATCGCCGTCATCGTGTTCCTCGGCTGGGTGGTCATGAAGACATTCGGCGGCGACGGAGACGCCGGCGCATCAGGCCGGCCCGGTCTCGAAACATCGGTAGCCGAAACGCCTTCCGCGTCCGCGCGCCCGACCACGACAACTCCGCCGACCAGCGACCGGCAGATCATCGGCGCCAACGCCGCGAAACTCAGCGACGAGTTCCCCAGCATGGTGCCGCACACCTCAGCGAGCAACCTGGTGCACGCAGGCTCGGGGTTGGACAACGCAGGCTGCTTCGCCTACGACCGTGCGACCGCGAGCCGAGACCCCGATGACGCCGACATGGGCGACTGGTCGGTCGTGTGGCATTGCTTCGGCGGCGGCAACAAGGCGATTTACGAGCTCTTCCTCTACCCCTCCGCGGGCGCGGCCGCGCAGGCGATCGCGGCCCTGCCCGCCAACGACGTGCGGCCCACCACCCACACCGGCCGCACCTACACGAACTTCGTCCTGCACGGCAGCCAGCCGAGATCGCCGCGCATGGTCACCCGCTTCGACGGCCACCCGGCCCGCGACACCATGCTCATGTACAGCCGCGGCTTCATCGCCGACGAGGCGCAGATGCTGGCCTGGTGGCGCACCGCCCCGCTGACCTAGCCGGTCAGTGCGTAATGCACGAAGTCGCGCACCGGCTCGAAGCCGATGCGCTGATAGATCTTGTTCGATGTCGGATTCGCCAGGTCGGTGAACAGGCAGGCATCGGCACCTTCCGCTCGAATCCTGCCCGCCACCGTGGCCGTCAGCGCACTCGCGAATCCGTTGCCCCGGAACGCCGGTGGCGTGTAGACCGGCCCGATCCTGGCCCAGCCCAGAACCGCCGTCTGCCGAGCCACCAGCGTGACGGGCGTACCGTCGTGCTCCCACAGCCAGGTGGTTCCGTCCTCGATGCGCCTGCGCACCGCCGTCTCGTCGAGTCGTTGTGGCACGTCGGCCTCCACACCGAACTGCTCGATCATCGCGATGACGAGGGCGACGTCGTCGACACCTGCCTGGCGGGCAGCGCCGACGGCGTCGGGCGCGGACAGCTCGCCGAGGCCGAACAGGCGGGTCGAGTACTTCTCGCGGTAGGTACCGCCGCAGACCGTCGACCAGCGCGCCGCGAAGGCAGCAGCGTCGGCACTGTCACCTTCGACGCTGCGCATCACGGTGCCACGAGCGAGAAGGGCGTCGGCGACGGCCGAAATGCTGTGTGCGGGCAGCTCACCGAGGTAGACGGCGCCGTTCGTGCACTGTGCGATGCCGACGACCGCACCCGCGCTGTCGCGGACGCTCAGGAATTCCGTCGACATCGCGCCGGACCTGCCGGTGATCCGATTGACCAGGACGGTCGCGATCACCGTGTGGCGCAACGGGTCACGTCGAAGCAACGGCTCCGCTTCGTCCAGGAACCGGGCAGCGTCGGTGGTGATGTCGATGCGCACCCCACCGACGGTAAGTCTTCACACCCGGGGTCGCATTCGAATTATGAGGTGTCTCAGGTTGTTTCGCGTGCGTCCCGATCGGTCCGCAGTTTCAATAGGATGAGTCCAGCCGTGCAGGCCAGGATCAGCCCGGCAACGGTGATCTCCACGTGCAGGCCCGCGATGCCGAGGCCGGCACCGACGAGTCCGCCGATGAAGAACAACCAGCCCATGATCCGCGCGACGACCAGGAAGGTCCCGGGCGGTGTCGACGACAGATGTCCGACGGCGGCCGAATCAGTGTTCGCCGCCGCGGTTTCCAGCCGGGGTGTCGAGAGTGCTCCCATGAGATTCTCCTCGATGACGCCGATCAGATACTTGCACTGCGCAAACTTCGCGCGACAGGTGTTTCGGTCCGGGCGTCTCCTGCGTAACTTTGCTCACACACGCTACGACTCGGTGACGCGGAACGCTCGCGACACGTCCCCTCGACACGCCGAATTGATCAATCCGATATCTGGACCACTAGCATTTAAAATGCGCCCTTTTGCTCGACCTGCACTACTGTGAGGCGATCTCGAAGCCGACGAGGAGTAACAGGCGATGGATAACAGCAGGGCCAAGTTCGTAGGTCCGGCAGTCGCTGTTGGCGCGGTGTCGCTCGGACTGATCATCATCGGTGCGTGCGGTGTCGGACAGCAGGATGTCTACGTGCCGGCGCCACCGTTGAGTGCCGATCTGGCCGCCGCACCCGCGCGGGTGGCCGACGGGGCCACGTCCACGACGGTGCACATCCCGATCCCACCGTCGCCGACTTGGCGCATCGCGCCGTACATGTCGCCGCGTAAACCGTTCAGCCTCAGCTCCACCGAGACCTCCCCGTCGGAGACACCCCCCGAGGGCGAACCGGCTCCCGAGCCCCGCCCGGGCGAGACGACGCCCGAAACCCGGCCGGCCGAGACGACGCCCCGCCCGCCGGTGACCACCGAGGACGAGCCGACCACGACCACCCGGCCCAAGCCGACCACCCGACCGAACCCGACCCGCACCGTCATCCCGCCGCAGGTCGGCGACGACGAAGTGGTGGAGCCGACCCACTCCTACGACCACGCGACCCCGACCGAACCGGCCGAGGCGACCACCGAGGATCCGACGGTCATCGAGAACCCGCGCACCTACGAGGGCTGACACAACAATGGTGCGCACCCGCGACGGGCACGCACCATTGTCGAAGAACTACAGCTCGACCAGGTCGTAATCGCCGACCCGATCGGCGAGCTCACGCCGATGTTCCAGTGCGCCACCGAGTGTCTGCCCGATCGCGGTCAATCGGGCGACATAGTGGCTCACCGGATACTCCGCGGTGACACCGATGCCACCGTGCATCTGGATCGCCTCCTGCCCGATGTGCTGGGCGGACTTACCCACCTGCAACCGCGCCCGTGACGCGACCACCGGATCGCTGCCGCCGTCAGCCAGCGCCGCGGTCGCGTACAGGCTCATGCTGCGGGCCAGTTCCAGTGAGACGTAGCAGTCGGCCGCCCGCTGGGTGAGCACCTGGAACTTCGACAGCGTGACACCGAACTGCTTGCGGGTCTTGAGGTATTCGGTGGTCAGCGTGAGCGCGACCTCCATCGCCCCGACCGATTCCGCGCACAGTGCCGCCTGCGCGTAACCCTGGGCGAGGGCGATCTGCTCGGTCGCGTCGACGGTGCCGCCGAGCAGTTCGCCGGTCGCCTTGTCGAGGTCGAACTGTGCGGCGCGGCGGCCGTCGAAGGTGCGATACGTCCGTCGTTGCACCCCATCCTGATTCGGGTCGACCAGGAACAGCCCGGTTCCGCCGTCGGGCAGCACCGCGCTGACGATCAACTCGTCGGCGACGTCGCCACGCGGCACCGGATTCTTCACGCCGGTCAGCGCGTACCCGTCACCCTGTGCCACCGCCGCGGTGGTGAGCTCCGTGGACGGCCACCGCATGCCGGGCTCGGCGTGGGCGAACGCGAGCAGCGTGGTTCCCTCCGCCAGCGCGGGCAACAGGCGCTGACGCTGTTCGGCACTGCCTGCCAACCGCAACAGTTCCGCCGGGATCACCACCGAGTCGAGCACCGGTTCCGGTGCGAGCGCGCGACCGAGCTCTTCCTGCACCAGCATCGCCTCGACCGGGCCCGCGCCGACGCCGCCGTCCTCCTCGGGAATGGTCAGCCCGAGCACACCGAGGTCGGCGAGCTGCTTCCACACCGTGCGGTTCCAGCCCGGGTCGGTGTCGCCGCTCTTGGTGAGTGCCTCGCTGTCGTAGACCCGGTGCAGCAGTTCGCGCACGGTGTCACGCAGCATCGTCTGTTCTTCGGTCAGTGCGAGTTCCATATCAGCGCCTCACAATCCGAGGATCGTGGAGGAAATGATCGAGCGCTGGACCTCGCTCGAGCCTCCGTAGATGGTCACCTTGCGGTAGTTCAGGTAGCCGGGGCCGGTGTGCTGGGCCCACGCGGGCGAGGCGATGTCGGCGGCGTCGACGGGCAGCGCGTCGGCACCGGCGATGTCGAGGAGCAGTTCGGTGGCGGCCTGCTGCAAGTCCGTGCCCTTCAACTTCAGCACCGAGGAGGCCGGATTCGGCTTGCCCTCGACAGAGTTGGAGACCACCCGCAGCTGGGTCAGTTCCAGGGCGAGCAGTTCGTTCTCCAGCTCGGCCAGCCGCGCCGCGAACACCGGGTCGTCGAGCAACGTGCCGCGTCCGGTCCTGGTCGCGCGGGCGTAGTCCTTCGCGAGGCCGAGCTTGACCTTGGTCTTGCCGACGCCGGTGATGGAGGTGCGTTCGTTGCCGAGCAGGTACTTGGCGTAGGTCCAGCCCTGGTTCTCCTCGCCGACGAGCTGATCGGCGGGCACCCGGACGTTCTCGAAGAACACCTCGTTGACCTCATAGCTGCCGTCGATCAACTTGATCGGGCGCATGGTGACACCGGGCGACTTCACATCGAAGAGCAGGAAGGAGATGCCCGCCTGCTTCTTCGGCGCGTTCGGGTCGGTGCGCACGAGGCAGAAGATCCAGTCGGCGAACTGGCCGAGCGTGGTCCAGATCTTCTGGCCGTTCACAATGTAGGAGTCACCGTCGCGGACCGCGGTGGTGCGCAACGAGGCGAGGTCGGAACCGGCGTCGGGCTCGGAAAAGCCTTGGCACCACCAGATGTCGAGCGCGGCGGTCGGCGGCAGGAAGCGCTGCTTGAGTTCCTCGGAGCCGAACTGCGCGATCACCGGGCCAACCATCGAGGCGTTGAACGTGAGCGGTTCCGGCACCGAGGCCAGCTGCATCTCGTCGAGCCACAGGTGGCGCTGCATCGGCGTCCAGTCCTTGCCGCCCCAGGCCACCGGCCAGTTCGGCACGCACAGCCCGTTGTCGTTGAGGATCTTGTTCGCCGTGACGAAGTCCTCGCGGGACAGATCCGCGCCGTGTTTCACCCGGTCACGAATGTCCGCCGGGATCTCGGTCGTGTAGAAATGCCGCAGCTCGTCGCGGAAAGCGACCTCGTCAGGGGACAGGGCTAACTTCATACGGGTCTCCCAGTCACTCGTAGCCGTCGAAGAGAAACCTACCCTTCGGTAATCCCCGGTGTCGACTACATCACACGCGATGGCCGTCCCACCGGCGCCCGCCACGCCGCCGGTGGCTCGGCGACCCCCACGCCGACCTGGTACGTTGCCAGACGAACCGGACTATCCGGCGACGAGCATCCACCGAGGAGTCACGGGTGAACGGCAGATCCATCGCAGGTAGAGCAGCGGCGGTCACCGCGGTGGGCATCGGCGCGCTGGCACTGCTGGCACCGAGCGCGATCGCGACACCGGTAGACGACGCCATCGACCATCTGACCCACCTCGCGGGCGAGGACACCTCGACGAAGGCCGGTGTCGGTGTCATCGCCAGCTTCACCGAGATCGTCGGCGCCGACACCCTGCGTGAGATCTCGACGCAGTTCACCCCCTTCAGCTACGCGGCCCCCACGTTCGGCTGCGGCAGCAACGGCCCGATCACCACGATCATTGCTGCTGCCTCGATCGAAGGGCCGGGCCCGCGCACCGAGACCAGCCTGAAGCCGGGCGACATCCGCTTCAGCGCGAGCCCGCGCCACACCGGTGTCCCGCTGGCCTCGGGTCTGAGTGTCGCCTGGGTCAATGTCAACAACGGGCAGAGCGGCATCGTCGGCCTCGACGACCAGACCGAATTCAACCTGCCGTCGCTGTCGAAGACCGTCAACAGCGGCGCGGGCACCGTGGTCGCCTCCATGTGGGGAACCATCGACTACGCGGGCGCCCGCTGCGTGATGACGCCGACCGTCGGCACGTTCGTCGTGCCCGATCTGCCGGTCGCGGTCCCCGAAGCGCCTGCCGCTGCGCCCGCCCCCGAGCCGCAGGCCGTCAGCCCGGGCTCGGGCGAATCCTCCTCCGGCGCACCGGCATCGACGACTCAGGCCGCGCCCGTGCCCGCCGAAACCCCCGCGCCCGCCCCGGTGCCCGCTCCCCCGGCCCCGCCTGCGGCGGCCAACGTCGGCGGCTGACGCACCGAGCCCTGTCGAATCAGCCGACGGTGATTCGCAGGACCGTGCCCTCTTCGGAACCGGCGAGCAAGGCCGACGGGTCCGTGGGGTCGGCGACGACCGCGGTCAGCGGTTGGGTAGCGACGACGGTGCAGGCGGTGCCGGTGGCCGGGTTGACCCGGACGAGGTGCCCGGCCAGCGTGGTGACGTAGAGGACGCCGTCGCGGACGACCAGGTCGTCGACGAAATCGGGCAGTGTGCCGAACGAGGTCAGGTCGGCGACGGTGGTCGCGGCGCTCGGGTTGGTGCGCGACAGTCGCAGCACGCGGCCGACCGGGCCCTCGCTGCCCGCGAAGTTCGCGGTGACGTAGACCGAATCACCCGAGACCACAACACCATTGGGCCCGTCGATGCTGACGGCCGACCACCAGGTCATGTCCTCGCTGCCGTCGGGGCGCAGGCGGTGCAGGCCGTTGCCGGTTGTCACATACAGATTGCCGTCGGCGTCGAACGCGGCACCGTTCGGCTGCGGGAACCCGGTCGCGAAGGCATCGAGAGTCGGGCGCGCGGCCGCGGGGTCGAAGCGGACGATGCCGCCGGAACCGGCCAGCGGTGAATTGCCGGTGACCACGTAGAGCAGACCGTCGGGTCCGAGTCGGACCGCGCCGGGCGAGGGCACGGCGACGGTGGCGGTGAGGCGTCCCGCGCGGTCGTAGCGTTGTACCTCGCCGCGCATGACCCGCGAAACCCATAGGTCGCCCGCGGCGTCGATACCGAAATTCTCCGACCAGTCCAGCAGTGGCACACTCGACCGGATCGCGACATCCTGGCGTGCTTGTCCGCACGAGGACAGCGGCGCGGCACCAGCGACGGCGCCGGAACCGAGCGAGGCGCTGCTCACGACAGCCGCACCGACCAAGAAACGGACGGCGCAATGGCGCAACGACAACATCTGTAACCCTCGACTCTGTTGACCCGGTTCGACGCGCGAAGTCTAACGGCTGCGGGCCCACCGTGGGCAGCCCATGGCACCTGCGGTTGCGATCACGGCATATCACCTACCAGCACTGTCTCGCAGAACAATTCATTCGACCGCTCCGGGCACCCCGGCGAATCGCGGCCGACGGCGAATCGTGAGCGGCGATAATCGGACGGTGCCCTTCTTCGACACCGAACGCGGACGCCTGCACTGCAGGCAGTGGTCCGTCGACCAGCCCGCGGCGAGACTGGCGCTGCTCCCGGGAACCGGGCAGCACAGCGGGCACTACCACCGTTTCGCCGCGGCGTTGCGGCCCGCGCGGATCGAACTGTGGGCACTTGACACCTCGGGGCAGGGACTGAGCGAGGGCGATCCCGACGCGCCGGGCACCATCGACGAGCTGACCGACGACGCGCGGGGATTTCTCGCACTCGTCCGGGCGGGCCATCCGGACGCGCCGGTATTGATGGGCCACTCCCTCGGCGCGGTGACCGCACTCGCCTTCTCCCGCGAAAACTCTTCTGAACTGGCCGGACTCGTCGTTTGCGGTACCCCGCGCCGGGCCGCCGAGGTCGCGCCGGACCCCGGCCTGCCCCTGCTCGCGGTGCACGGTGTCGACGATCGGCGGGCACCCATCGATGTAATCCGGCTATGGACAGCGCGGCACCGATCGGTAGATTTGCGCGAGTACGACGACGCCGGACACGACCTGTTGCACGAACCGGTGCAGCACCGCGTGGCGGCCGATATCGCGGAGTGGGTACTCGCCGCGGTGCGATGAACGACGAAGGGGGAAGCGGTGCAACCGAACCGAACGGGGCTGCCGAATACGGCGGCACTCGGCCGAGCCGTCGACGAGGGTGGGCTGTGGATCGACGGGGTGCTCGTCGCCGACGGCGCACCTGAACGGTGCGCGCTGCGCTACGAACGACTGGCCGACGAAGTCGACGCCCAGGTGCGGGCGCTCAGCCAGGCCGCGGTCATCCCCGGATTCGGCGGGCTCGCCTCGGGCGGTGCACTGCGCACCGGCTTCGAGACCAAGGCGGCCGCGGCGCTCGACGAACTGCGTGCCTATGCGAGCACCGCGCGCGACCTGGCCGCGGTGTTCCGCGCCGCCGGGGCGACCTACCGCGAGGCCGATCAGGCACTTTCGGGCGCCGTTGCCGCGATCGAGGTTCCCGGTGGTGGCGATGCGTAGCCTCTCCGGCCGTACCGACGCGGACTACGTGTCGGTCGTCGAAGTCTTCGACAACCTCTCCCATGCCGAAATCCACCATGCGGTAAGGCAACTCGACCCGGCCGCGCTGGCAGGCGCCGCTCAGACGTTCCTGACCACCGCCACCGGCCTCGGCGAAGGGGTGGAGCTCGCGCACGGTGAGATCCGTGCCGCGAT
Source organism: Nocardia sp. A7 (assembly GCF_046549215.1). NCBI lineage: Bacteria > Bacillati > Actinomycetota > Actinomycetes > Mycobacteriales > Nocardiaceae > Nocardia > Nocardia sp. A7. The sequence goes on from NZ_JAJPWE010000001.1 coordinate 998,128, forward strand.
CGCCGACGGCTGGCGTGGTGCGGCGGCCCAGCAGGCCTCGGACGCGGTGCGCGACTTCGAGCAGGCGGGCCGGCGGATCGCCGATGTGTTGACGGCGGTCGGTGTCCGGCTCAGCCGGGCCGGCGACGCGGCCGAGTCCATTCGCGCGGCTGTCGCGGAACCCGATGGGACACAGCCTGATCCGGCCGCGGCGGTCCTCGACTCCGAGCAGGCCGCCACCAACGCCACGATCGCGCGCGAAGCCGAGAACGCTCGCCTCGACGCGGTACAGGCGATGGAGACGATCTACGCCGGAGCCTTCCTGCCGACCGGGTCGGGCGTGCCTGCCTTCGCCGGATTCGCCACGGAGCCAGGGACTGTCGCCGCCGGTACCGCACCGTCGGGGGCCGTGCAGTCGGCCGGATCTCCGCAGACGACCGTGTCCGCGGTCATCGCCCCGACGACCACACCGGCGACCGTTGCCGCGACCACCACGCCCGCCGGATCATCGACGGTCGTCAGCGCGGGCACGACTGCGCCGAGCAACGGTGCGCGCCCGACCGTCGGAACCGCCACGGCCCCTGCTGTGTCGGTCAGCGGAACAACTCCCGCGACTACACCTCCCGCCGCGACGACAGCCTCGGGTCGGCCGCTGACCAGCGTGCGCGGCGCGAGCGCCACCACCCCGGCGTCGACTACCCCGGCCTTCTCCGGCACCGTGCACGCAGGCAACCGATCCCGGCGCGCGGCCGACTCCGAACAGACCAGGTCCACGACCACCGATGTGGTGGGGGGCGACCAGGATTCGGCGCCCACGACGATCGCGGCGGGGGCCGACACCACCGAGGCCGCGAGTGACGGACGGCAGGAGCGTGATCCTGCGGTGTCCGGTGGCGAGGCCGCGGCCGGAATGGGTGCGGGCGCTGTCGGCGGAATGATGGGTGGCGCGATCGCCGCCGCCGAACAGACGCGACCGCCCGGCGGGCCGCGGCCTGCCTCGTCGACGGAGGAGCCCGAGGACGAGGACGACGAGTTCCTGCGCTACCTCGAGGACGAGCCGACCTACCTCGAGCCCGCGGACGAGGTGAACGCGCTGATCGGGAAGATGGAGCCGACCAGTCCCGCCGTGCTCGGTGAGTGGGCAGAACGGGAGTGAACTGGCATTTCACCCCCGACCAGTTCGCGCTGACCTGGGCGCGCACCGACGGCGACCGGATCCCCTATCCGCTCGCCGTCCGTGCGTCGGCGCGCGACACCGTCGAACGCGCCGCCCAGCAACCCGCGCTCGACGCCTGGTGCGCCCGCACCCTCGACGCCGACCTCGCGGCCGCGCTGCGCGTGTTGGCGAAACCGGAGATCCGCGTCGAGGTCTGCGGCCACGCACCCGCTCCCGTGCGGATGCTCGGCGCGGTCACCGCGGATGTCGCGGTCCTCGCGGTACAGGATCCGGGCAACGCACCCGACCGTGGCGGTGCGATCCACGTTCAAGTCGGCAGCACGAAACGCCTTGCCGCCCAAATATTCTCGCGGCTTCCATCCCAGCCCCCCGGCCTCGTCCCACGCATCACCGCCCCCGCGACCCGCGTCGACGAGGACAGCCGCGACCTGGTCACCGCCCCCGTAGCGGGCCCTTCCGACGCCGCCCGCATCCGCCGACTCCTCCAGCGCCCCCGCACCGGCATCGGCCAGATCCTCGTAGCGGCAGGCACCGACCCCAAACCCGCCGGCGTCCTGTCCTGGATCGACCTCCCCGACGACGGCCGCTACCTCGTCCACGCCAGCCGCCACATAGACATCACCCCCGCCACCCCCGACACCACCGTCGAATGGCTACGCCGCCTCCTCCGCAGTGCCTGACTCCACCCATCACTACCCGAGCCGAAGAAACCCCACCAAGTCAGCCAACTCCTCAGCCGTATCCGGAAGGTACTCGGTAAGCAGCGGCGACCGAATAACAATCGCCTTCCACATAGCCCGACACAGCGTGGCGTGAATAACAGTGCGCGACAACAGCGGCCGCATCCCGAAGGGCGCATCAGCAGGCGTCGACGTAGTCATCGACAACAGAACAACCGCAGCTTCCCGACCACGGAACCGGTCAGGAGTACCCACGAGCACGTCTTCGATCTTGGCCCGAGCCAGCAACGTCCGGATCCGCGCCACCTGCGCCGCGTAGGGAGCGACAACGACGATGTCGTGCGGATGGAGTTTGCGCGTTCCACCATCGGAGGTCCAGGTCTCACCGAGCAACACCCGCACCCGGCGCACCACTTCGCGCGCCTCCGCGTCGGACTCGGTAGCGCTGCCACGATGCTCGACGAGCACCGTACTCACCCCGGGCGCGATACCCGCCAGATCCCGCGTCAGCGTGATCGCCTCGTCCGCGCGTAGCCGACCGTCGTAACAGCTCGCCGACACCGGTTCACAGACCGCGGGATGCATCCGCCAGGTGCGGTCGAGAAAGTAACCGCGTTCGACGGGCAGCGTCGCCGCACCTTCGCACAACCATTCCAGGGACGAAACCTGCACAGGCTGCGGATGTTTCGCCTGCGACCTGGCCGGAACCGGATCGCCGATCAGCAGCAGATTACGAGCGCTCACCGCGACCGCGACGGTGTCGGCCAGTGAGCATTCGCCCGCGTCGGCGATCACCAGCAAATCGAGCGCCCCTGGTGCGATCAATCGCTCGTCGACGAAATCGGCGGTGGTGCCACCGATTACGCACCCGTTGACAGCGTTGTCGAGGAAGCGCGGGTATCGCGTGGCATCGATCGCCGACCAATCGGGACCGACCGAGGCAACATCCTTCTTCGCGACGAGTTCGGGCAGCAGCCCCGCTTCGACCACCGCGTCGAAGATCCGCTCGATCACCGCGTGCGACTGCGCCACCACCCCGATCCGCCACTTGTGCCGGGTGACGAGCCGCTCGAGCGCCCGCCCGGTGATGCCGGTCTTGCCGGTGCCCGGTGGGCCGTGCACCGCCAGATACGAGGCGTCCAGCGCACCGACCGCGTGCGCGAGGACAGCACCGAGGTCGTCGTGCGGCTGCGGTAGCGCCATCCCGTCGCGCAGTCGTGGCGCGCGGCGCAGCAGTAGGTCGTAGACCGCGTTCTCGGGCACCCACGGCAGGCTCATCAGCAGGTCCTGGGCGGTGTGCTCCAGTGCCGCCTCGATTTCGGCTTCGCCGTCGGGCGGCCCGGGGGCGATGGCCGCGGGCAGGTCGTCGTAGGGCGGGCAGCCCGCCGGGAGCAGTTCCTCCAGCCGAACGGTGTCGTCGAAGTTCGGGTCGATGGCACAACCGAGCACCGTGGCGGTGGCGGTGGCGCGACGGCCGAGCGTCTGGGTCATGCCCGCCGCGGCGGCGCCGTCGTAGATGGTGACCATCTGCGTGCCGGGGGTGAGCGTGGCGCCCGTGCCGAGCCGACCGGTGAGCGTGAGGTAGCGGCGCATCGTCGGAAGTTGCGGCGTGCGATGCCATTTGGTGTCGACCGTGCCCCATTCGACGACGAGCACACCCGGCGCGTCGGCCCATTCGCCGACCGGATGGCCGAGCCGGTCGATGTGTGCCCACCAGCGGGGCTGGCGTTCGCGCCGGTGATAGCCGAGGACCGCGGCCGTCAAGGAGGCGGCGCGAGCCGAATCACCTTGCGCGTCAGCGGCGAACTCACTCAGCGCCGCCTCCAGCGAGCCGGGATGCAGTGAGGGCGGCCCATCGGAATCCACGACGGCGAACCGTGTCCCGGGAACACCGATTCCCGCATCGGCCGCGCGATCGAGCAACCAGTCGCGGATACCGAGGACCGTGGCCGCGCGACCGGGCGTATCAGGCAACAACGCCGCGAGTCCCGTTGCGTCATAGGACTGCTCACCGATCAACAGCGCGGTCCGGACGATCGGCGCGAGATCCACCAGCGCTCGATCGGCCAACAGCTCATCCAGCAGATCAGCACCGGTTCCCAGCGCACCCGCCCAATCGAGCAGCGCCGTCCGAATATCCGAACCATAGTGGTACACACGCACATTCGGATCCGCCGACCGATGCTCGGCGATGATCTCCAGCAGTTCCTCGAGCACTCCCCCGCCCTGCGCCGACGGAGCGGGGCCGGAGGTGCTTTCTGGGCGCGGATCGGCCGACGCGTCGGCCGAGTCGCCGGTGACCACGCGCGCGAAAGCGATGGTGTCGGCCTCCGCGGGATCGGCGCCACCACCCGCACGATCGAGCGGGCGGCGCGGATCGACGCCCCTGCGTCCGACAGCGGTAGCGCCCACCTCCGACGAGTCCGCGCACGGATAACCGCCTGGATTCGCGGGTTCGACGCCGCCCGGCCCGAAGACCACGGCGTTCGTATCCCGCGCACCGACCGTCGTGGTGGAGCGGTTGCCGATGATGCTCGGCTGTTCCACCCCGGCGACTACCGGCCGGAAGACGATGGAGCTGGCGTCGGCGAGCTCGAGGCCGGTGATGGCACCGTGCCGATCCAGATCGATGACCAAGGCGAGGTCACCGGGGCGCGGGGCGGGGAGGGCGCCGAGCGCGGTGGCATCCCGGAGCTGGAAGGTGGGGCGGCCGGTACGTTCGCGGACGAGTTGGATTTCGGCCTGTGTGCGCAGGGCCGCCAGCGTGCGGGGGGCGAGGCCGGGCACGGGTGTGTTGGTGGTGGCGAGTCGGTCGATCGTGAGCACACCGGCCTCACGGAGCCTGGCCCGCTGAGTGGCGCGGATTCCCGCGACCAGCAGCAGGTCTCGCGCATTCGACGCCGCCGCACGGCAACTGGGGCACCGACCGCACGCCAGATAACGCGGGTCGCCCCATTGGACCGGCAGCAGTTCCGCCAGCTTGTCCTCGATGATCTGCGCTACCCTAGCCCGCCGCGCCGAATAGATCGGCGCCAGTTCCTCGGTCACCACCCGCCGCACACCCTCAGCTGTCCAGAGGTATGCCGCGGGATCGGCACCCACCCCCGCGTCGGTGAGCGCACGCGCGCACGCCGCGAATTCGAGGCGAGCACACAGCAGTTCGCGAGCCGGGTCGGTCTTGATCGCGTGCACAGAAGCGGCGGCCCGTTCGAAAGGCGTCCGCCCGGCGGCCAATTCGCGCCGCAGCACCCGACTGTCGGCGATCGACCCGACAAAACTGTTGATCGGCGACACCGGCTCCCGGTCCGGCGCCGCCGATGCCAGATCTGTTGACACAACGTCGGCCTCGGCCCGCGACCACTCCGAATCGCTCGAACGCTCGACCCCCCGGCCTTCGTCGTATCCTCCCTCGGCTGCCGACGTAGGAGCCGGCGCCGCTGACACGCCGACCGCGGCCGGACCGAGGGCACTGTGCAGCATGTAGCGCAGTTCACCAGCGGCGCGGGTCGAATCATCAGCTACCCGGACCAGAAGGTCAGCGCCACAGGCGAATCGACCATCGAAGAACACCGCGCCGTAGATCGCCTCCGCCCCGGCGCGCAGCGCGTGCGCGGTCTGCTCCGCGGCGGCGGTCAGTGCGGCGATCCTGGCGGCCGCGTCCCCGCCGACGACCTCGGGCGGCGGGATACGAACCAGCCGCGCACCGAAGTGCGCGAGAAGTTCGGCGGACGGTTCGCCCGTGCGCACGAGCGGGGCGGTGACATCGGGAACCCCGGGCAGGTTGCCGAGGGCGGCGTCGATGCCGCGCAGCACCGCGAACTCACAGTTCGCCGCGCGCGCGAGATCGCCGACGGCACCGACTACCCGATCACCGGACACGAACAAGCGCGGCCCTCCTGTGTTCACGCACACCCGACGCCCAACACCTTAACCAGCGTTGCGATACACCAGGGCACTACCCGCGAACAGCGCGAATGCGCCGACCGCGGCCCCGGTGCACGCGAACGGGACTCAGGTGCGGGGCTTGCGCCGTTCGGTGCGCGGACGCGCCTCACGGTCGCGGCGCGGGCCACGAGCGTTCAGTCGCTGCGCCGGTGCGCCCTGGTCGGGCGTCAGCTGGATCAGCACGCCGCTGATCCTGGTGCGCCGCAAGGCTTCCAGCGTTTCGTTGGGCAGGTTGGCCGGCAGCTCGACGAGGCTGTAGTCGGGCCGGATGCTGATATGACCGAAGTCGCTGCGACGCAGACCGCCCTCGTTGGCGATGGCACCGACGATCGCGCCGGGCACCACGCGGTGCCGCTTGCCGACGCTGATCCGGTAGGTGGCGAGTTCTTCGCCGTTCTCCCGGTTGAACGACGGCGGACGCGGGGCGCGGTCTTCGTCGTCGAAGCGGCGCGGTGCGCGCTCACGGTCGCGATCGAAGTCACGCTCGCGGCGCGGAGCGGGCTCCGGCTCCGGCGACATGAAGAAGTTGTCACCGTCGTAGCCGCCGACGGCCAGTGCCGCGGCGATATCGACGAGCGGGGTGTTGTGCTCGGCCTCGTAGTCCTCGATCAGCTTGCGGAACAGCGCCACATTGTCCGAGGCCAGGTTCTCGGTGATCGAGTCACCGAACTTGGAGGCACGCGTCGCGTTCACGTCGTCGACGCTCGGCAACTGCATCTCGGTGAGCGCGCTCCTGGTGGCCCGCTCGATCGACTTGAGCAGGTGACGCTCACGCGGGGCAACGAACAGCAGCGCCTCGCCCGAACGGCCCGCGCGGCCGGTACGACCGATGCGGTGCACGTAGGACTCGGTGTCGTGCGGGATGTCGTAGTTGACGACGTGCGAGATGCGATCCACATCGAGACCACGCGCGGCCACATCGGTGGCGACCAAGATATCGATGCCGCCCGACTTCAGCTGCCCGATTGTGCGTTCACGCTGGTTCTGCGCGATGTCACCGTTGATCGCGGCGGCGGAGAAACCACGCGAGCGCAGCTTCTCGGCCAGCTCTTCGGTGGCCTGCTTGGTGCGCACGAAGATGATCATCGCCTCGAAGGTTTCGACCTCGAGCACGCGAGTGAGGGCATCGAGCTTGCGCTGATGCGACACCTGCACATAGCGCTGGGTGATGTTGGAGCTGGTCTGCGTCGTGGACTTGACCGTGATCTCGACCGGATCGTTGAGGTACTGCTTGGAGATCTTGCGGATCACGCCCGGCATGGTGGCCGAGAACAGCGCGACCTGCTTGGTCTTGGGGGTGTCGCGCAGGATGCGCTCGACGTCCTCCTGGAAGCCCATCTTGAGCATCTCGTCGGCCTCGTCGAGCACCAGGTAGCGCAGCTCGGTGAGATCCAGCGTGCCCTTCTCCAGGTGATCGATCACACGGCCCGGCGTGCCGACGACGACGTGCGCGCCACGGCGCAGACCCGACAGCTGCACGCCGTAGCTCTGCCCGCCGTAGATCGGCAGCACGTGCAGACCGGGGATGTGCGAGGAGTATTTGCCGAACGCCTCGGCGACCTGGATCGCGAGTTCGCGCGTCGGCGCGAGCACCAGCGCGCTGGGCTTCTTCTGCGCGGTGTCCAGGTTCATCAGGATCGGGATCGCGAATGCCGCGGTTTTGCCGGTGCCCGTCTGGGCGAGGCCGACCACGTCGGCGCCGGCGAGCAGCGGGGGAATCGTCGCCGCTTGAATCGGGGACGGCGACTCGTAGCCCACATCGGCGATGGCCCGCAGTACGCGGTCATCGATCCCGAGATCGGCGAAAGTCGGGCCGTTGTCGTGCCTGTCGTCGTCGGCAGGAACGCTGTCGACCTCATTTGTACTCATTGACCACCAGTTTACCGCCTGGCGGTAGCTGTCCCAACCACCAGGTGAATACGGTGAGACCTATGCAACTGCGGGATGGGTCAGCACATGAGGAACTCGAGCCGGTGACAGTAGGGATCGGGGTGATCCAATTCGCCCCCGAAACCGACCCGGAAACGAACCTCTCGATCCTGCGTGAACACGTGCGGACGGCGGGTGCGCGCGTGGTGCTCGCACCCGAATACTCGATGTTCGCTGTGACCCGTCTCGACGAGCGAGTGGTGGCGGTCGCGCAACCGCTCGACGGCCCTTTCACCACCGGACTCGCCGCGCTCGCAGCCGAATTCGGAGTGTTTCTGGTGGCCGGTGTGGTGGAGTTGCCCGCACCGGGGGCGACGCGGATCAGTAATACGCTCGTCGCGCACGGGCCCGATGGCGCGCGCGTCGCGGTGTATCGCAAGGTGCATCTGTACGACGCGTTCGGGCATCTGGAATCGGATGTGGTGGTACCGGGCCCTCTTGTCGCGCCTGTCACATTCGCGGTCGACGGTGTGGTGTTCGGCATGCAGACCTGTTTCGATCTCCGTTTTCCGGAGGGATGTCGGCGTGTCGCCGCGGCGGGCGCGCACGTGTTGCTGCTCCCGGCGCAGTGGATTCCGGGGCCCGCCAAAGTCGACCAGTGGACGACGCTGCTGCGGGCGCGCGCCATCGAGAACACCGTGTACGTGGCGGCGGCCGATCAGTGCGCGCCGCGTGGTGCGGGCGCGTCGATGATCGTGGATCCGGCGGGAACGGTGCTCGCCGAACTCGGCGACGAACCCGGCGTGCTCACCGCGACGGTGGATCCGGCACATCTGGACCGGGTGCGCACCGCCAATCCCAGCCTCTCGCTGCGACGTTTCACCATTTCCGACGCGTCGGGGACGGAGTAGCGTTCGAGGCGATGGTGTACCCGGATCGCGAAGCGGCGGGCCGCGCCCTCGGCACCGCCCTCGAACACCTGCGGGCCACCCGTCCGCTGGTGCTCGGGCTGCCCCGCGGGGGTGTGCCGGTGGCGGCGGCGGTGAGCGCGGCGATCGGTGGCGAACTCGATGTGCTGCTGGTGCGCAAACTGGGGTTGCCGTGGCAGCCGGAGTTGGCGATGGGGGCGCTCGGGGAAAGCGGACTTGTTGTCCTCAATCGCGATGTCGTGGAGCACAGCGGGGTGAGCGCCGAGGCGTTCGACGAGGTGGAACAGGCCGAGCGGGCCGAACTCCGGCGTCGGCAGGAGATATTGCGTATCGGTGCTCCGATACCGCTGGCGCGGCGCACGGTGGTGATCGTCGACGACGGGATGGCGACCGGGGCGACGGTGGTCGCCGCGTGCCGGGTGGCGAACGCGCAGCGACCCGATCGGCTGGTGGTGGCCGTACCGGTCTCCGCGCCCGATGCCGCGCGCCGGGTCGAGCGCGAATGCGATGAGCTCGTCTGCCTGTGGACGCCGACCGACCTGGGCGGAGTCGGCATGGCCTACAGCGACTTTCATCAACTCGCCGATGACGAGGTCCTCGCCCTCCTGCGTTGAGCGTGTTTCGCGATCAGCCGAAGCACTGTCCTTCACCGCGGTAGGTGGGAACTGTTGTGCGCGAGCCGGACTCGTCGACCAGGTGGATCTCGGCGAAGCGTTCGCACAGCTCGCCCGCTTTGGCGTGCCGGAACCAGACGCGGTCGCCGATCTCGAGTTCCGCACCGCCGGCCAGGGGTGTCTGGACCTCACCCGCGCCTTCGGAGCCGAGCAGTTTCAGACCGGCGGGCCACACGGGAGCCGGGACGCGGCTGGGGCCGGCGGGGCCCGACGCGATGTAACCGCCCGCGAAGACGGTCGCGATGGTCGGCGTGGGTTTGCGCAGGACCGGGGTGGCGAAGAACAGGGCGGGGCGCGGGGTGAACGAGCGGTAGTGGTCGAACAGGGTCGGCACGTAGAGGCCCGAACCGGCGGTGACCTCGGTGACACCGGGGTCGGTGATCGAGACTTCGATCGAACCGGTGCCACCGCTGTTGACGATTTCCAGCGGGCCGGTCACCGCGCGCACCGCGTCGAGTACCCGGGTGCGTCTGCGTCCGATTTCGATGGCGGACAAGCGTTTCACCACGCGCACCGCCGGATTGCTGTCGGGCAGTCCGGCGATCTGCGACTCGTAGGTCATCACGCCGACTACGTTGAATCCGCGTCGCAGCGCCTCGGCAGCCAGCTCGGCGGCGTCGTCGGGACTGCGCACGGGCGAGCGCCGGGCACCCAGGTGCAGCGGGCCGATGCGCAACGCGGCGTCGACATCGAGGCAGACGCGCGGGTGGACCAGGTCGGTGCCAAGCGCGGCACGGGTGAGTTCGAGCTGGGCGACATCGTCGATCATCAGCGTGATCGCTTCGAGCAGGGTCGGGGCGGCGGCGAGTTCGGCCAGGGCGGCGCGGTCGAGAACCGGGTAGCCGAGCAGCACGTCGCGGGCACCGAGGCGGGCCAGCCAGATGGCCTCGCGCAACGAGTAGGCCATGATCCCGGCGAAGCCGTCGCGGGCGGTGAGTCCGTCGCCGAGCACGCGCTCGAGCACGGCGCGACAGCGCACCGACTTACTGGCCACTCGCACCGCGATGCCGTTCGCACGCCGAACCAGGTCGGCGGCATTGCGATCGAGCGCGGTCAGGTCGACGGCGGCCAGCGGCGGGTCGAGCTCCGCGGTCGCCGCGTGCAGATGGTGCAGCGATGTCGTCTGGGTCACTCGACTACTGAACCACCTATTTGGTCAATCGTCCAGTATTGCGGATCAGCTTTCGACCGCTTTCAGGGTCAGACAACCGACCAGGTCGTCGATCACCACCAGAATGGTCTCGTCGTTGCCGTCGGCGAGCCAGCGCAGCACCGAGCCGTGGAACACCGAAACGAGGTAGCCCGCGACCGAATCGACCGGCTCGAGCCACTGCGTGCCGGACAGCCGCGCGCACATCTCGAGGAAGTCGGCGGCCTCGTCGTCCATCTCGCGGAACATCGCGACGGCGGTCGGATCGCCGACGGTCTCACCAGAGGGCGCCCACCGCTGGCGCAGGGTCTGCAACGCGGCTTCGTAGGCGGCTATCCGCCGGGTGGGCGCGGCCTTCACCAGTGGCCAGTAGGTGCTGAGCCCAGCATGTAAGTACACCCGCAGCGCCCGAACACCGGTGGCGTCCGAACTGGCGGCGGCTTGTTCGACGGCATCACATACCGCGGGCCGAAGCGAAATTTCAGTTAGTTCACGGCTGGCGCTCAACGACGACTCCTCGGCAACAAAATTCGCTGCCCGCGGCGATGCGAGCTTGGTGGTCACCGAGCTCGATCTTAGAAGGTTTTCAGGATTCACGAACTGGTTCAGCCATCCTTTTCAGACTGAAAGATTGTTTTGTTACCCGAATGCGACCTTTAGTAAAACCGACCATACGGCTTCAATTGTTCGCATTCTCCCGATATCCAGCACCCCAACGCTGGAATTGCGCATCTGCTCAATACTACAAGTGGACCCCGGTCCGCCACGTTTGTGTGGGCGACGGCACAGTGGCACCCACCCGAACGGACGCGACACATCCGATGACCGATCCGCGAACTCCGGCGCGGGGGCACCGGAGTCGCCGATAACCTGGTCGGGTGACTCTCTCGCCTCCCGCCGATCAGTTCGCTCTCAGCGGCACCTTCAATTTCCGCGATGTGGGCGGCCTTCGCACCGCCGACGGCAGCACGGTTCGCCCCGGCGTGCTGCTGCGATCCGCTCAGCTGAGCGGTCTGGACGACCATGGCCACGACACCCTGCGTGAATGGGGCGTCACCGATGTGCACGATCTGCGCGGCATCGTCGAGATCGACCACATCGGCCACGACACCCTGCCCGATGACGTGCGCCTGCACGTGACGCCGTTCGACTCGCGCATGGAGGAGGCCCCGCCCCACGAGGCGAAGACCGTCTCGGCGTTCGCGCACATGATCGAGGTCTACCGGGCCTTCCCGACCCTGCCCGAGGCGCACACCGCGATCGCCGAACTGGCAGGCTCGATCGTGCGCGGCGACGGCGCGGTCCTGGTGCACTGCGCGGCAGGCAAGGACCGCACCGGCTGGGCGGTAGCCACCCTGCTGCGCGCGGTCGGTGTCACCGAGGAAGACGTCTACGCCGACTTCCTGGCCAGCAACGCCGCGGTCGAACCGCTGCGCAGACTCCTGGAGCCGAAGATCGGCAACGGCGACGCACTCTCGGACGACCTACTCGGCGTCCGCGAGGAGTACCTACGCACCGCCGACGCGAGCGTGCGCGACCACCACGGCGACATCGAGAGCTACCTCGTCGTTGTCGGACTCACCGACGACCTGCGTGCGGCGCTGCGAGCACGGCTACTCTGATCACAGTCCGCTGACAAGGCGGGAAGGGTCGATGCGAACCAGGCCCTCGGCATCGATGCTGACGAAATCGCCGGTGTGGAACCAGCTTCCACTGAAGCGGGCAGCCGAGGCGTCGGGGTCGTTCCAGTAGCGGCGGCTGACATTCGGTCCGCGACACAGCAATTCGCCGCGACCGGCGCTCGCCTGCGGGCCCGACAGCGCCAATTCTGTTCCGCCGAAGGCGAATCCCAGGGCGGAGTCGGTGTCGGCCAGTTCGGTGTCGTCGACCACAAGGCCGATTCCACTGGTCTCGGTGGCGCCCCAGACCGACCACTGCTTGGCGCCGGGGAACAACCCGCGCAGCGCCGAGGTGAGGGTGGCGGGGGCCGCGGCGGCGGCGCGTTCGGAGCGGTGACAGGCCTTGCTGATCCGCCGCACACCGGCACCCGCACGGCGGGCGACGAGTTCGGGGACCAGTCCCGCGAAGATCCGCGGCGTGGCCGATACCGTGTCGATCCGCTCGCTGACCAGCACGTCGGCGAGGCTGCGCGCCGTCGGCGCGAGGACGACCGTGCCGCCGACAGCGAAGGTGGGCAACAGTTGGTCGACGCAACCGCTGGCGTGGGCCAGCGGCAGCAACACCAGATTGCGCAACCCGTCGGCGGGCAACCCGAGCGCGCCGACCACCGACGACACCGCCGACAGCAGGTTCTCGTTGGACAGTTCAACGCCCGCGGGCATGGACCGACGGGTGCCGGTGTAGCAGAGCAGGGCCGGATCATCCAGGGCCGCACCGTCATCGATGTAGGCGGTGCTGTCGGGCAGCGGCCCGTCGGGGCCGAGCACGAAATCGGCTCTGCTGTCGGCGATTACGCGGTCGGCGATCGCGGCGGGCAAGGCGTCGGGCACCAGCACCGGCACCGCGCCCGAGAGCAGCGCGCCGAGAAACGCCTGCACCCATCGCGCACTGGTCGGCATGTGCACCGCGACCCGATCGCCGTAGCCGACGCCGTGGTCCTGCAGGCCGCCCGCGATCCGCGAGGCGCTGTGCCAGAGTTCGCGGTAGGTCAGGCGCGGGCCGCCGACCTCGACGACCGCCTCCCGATTCGTGAACGAGTGCACGCGCAGATCGAGCAGTTCGGTGAGGGCCGGGCTGAGGTCGCCGTAGCGCAGCACGCCGTCGGAGCCCCGCCGCAGCTGCGTTGCCGCACTGGTGGCGGGGAACTCGAAGACGGCCGCGCCCGGTTCGTGCTCGCCATGACCCATCCGGACCTCCGTACGTCGATACAGCCGCACAGTGACTATATGACGTGGATCACACCGCTGTCAGGCGCTCGGCGCGTTCATTCGCCGCGATAGGTCGCCTTGCCCGGTCCGAGCTCGAGGAAGCTGCCTACCGCACCACGCAGGTCCGCGGTGCCGAACAGCTCGCCCGAGACCTTCGGCGTCACCGAATCAGCGTGTGCCACACCGCCGGAACGCCACGCTTCGATGATCTGTTTGGTCGCGGCGTGCGCGCGGGTCGGGCCGTCGGCGAGCCGGGTCACCAGCGCGCCTGCCGCGGTCTCCAAGTCTTCGTGGATCGCGTTGACCACGCCCCACTCGACCATCGTCACGGCGCTGTAGAGGTCGCCGGTCATCACGAACTCGCGGGCGCGGCCCGAGCCTGCCCGCTCGGCCAGCCGCTGCGGCCCGCCCATCGACGGTGTCAACCCCACGACGGTCTCCACCAGTCCGAATCTCGCCTTCGGCGCGGCGAGGATGATGTCGCAGGCAAGCGACATCTCGAAGGCGGCGGTCAGGGTGAGCCCGTGCGCGGCGAACACCACCGGGCACGGCAGCGCCTCCAGTGGGTGGATGATCTGCTCGAACAGTTCACGCCACAGCTGCGCGCCCTCCTCGACAGTGCGGCCGTCGAAGATGTTCACATCGACACCGCCCGAGACGATCTTGCCCTCGGCCCTGATCAGCAGCGCACGCGGCGGCTGTGCGCGCACCGCGGCGATATCGGCGATCAGCGAGTCGATGAGTTCGCGATCGAACAGGTTCAGCGGCGGATGGTCGATCGTGATCGTCGCGACCTCGGCACCGCCTTCGGTGAACTCGCGGATGAGTCGGGTCGGCTGGGTTTCACTCATCGGGTCAGCGTAGATCTCAGACCCGGAGGCCGACAGCGCCAGCCGGTGCAAACCGGTCACCCACATCACGGAACCGCGGGCTGTCGGTGCTCGTTGGCATGATGAGTTGTCGGGTGCGCAAGTGCCCTACAGTTCGACTCGTTGGGGCGAAGAGGAGGACGACGCCGTGTTCAAGAACGCGATCGAAAAAGCCGTGGTCGATGTGCTCGACACCGGGTCCAAGCTGCAGGCGCCGGCCGTACGCCGCTATGTCGGGTTCCTGCGTGAGCGCCATCCCGGGGAGAGTCCGGCCCAGATCGTGACAAGGCTGGAGAAGCAGTACCTACTCGCCGTCACCGGAAGCGGTGCGGCGGTCGGGGCCACCGCGGCGGTGCCGGGTATCGGGACGATCGCCGCGCTCGGGGCCGTGAGCGCCGAGACCGTGTTCTTCATGGAGGCCTCGGCCCTGTTCACCCTGGCACAGGCCGCGGTGCACGGCATCGAGCCCGAGAACAAGGAAGCCCGGCGCGCGCTGGTGCTCGCGGTCGTACTCGGCGATGCCGGGATAGCGATCGTGCAGAAGGGACTGAGCACCCAGTCGAAGAATTGGGCGGGCGCGCTGGCGGGCAAGGTCCCCGGCCTCGGCGGGATCAACAGCAAGCTGCTGCAGCAGTTCATGAAGCGGTTCATCACCAAGCGGGTCGCGCTGATGGCAGGCAAGGTGCTGCCCGCCGGAATCGGTGCCGCCATCGGTGGCGCGGGCAACCGGGCGCTGGGCAAGGTGACGATCGAGAACGCGCACAAGGCTTTCGGACCCGCCCCCGCGTTCTGGCAAACCCCGCTGCACAACGTCATCGACGCCGATCCGCTGCCCGCGATCGGCACCGGCGAGGTGAAGAAGAAGTGAGCAACAGCGGCGGCGGTGATGCCCTGCTGGTACGCGGTGTCGACAAGCAGTTCGGGCCGGTGAGCGCGGTCCACGAGATCGACTTCGCGGTGCCCGCGGGTTCGGTGACCGCGCTCGTCGGGCCCGCGGGTGCGGGCAAGTCGACGGTGCTGCAGATGGTGCTCGGTCTGCAGCAGCCGACCACAGGCAGCATCGAGGGCGTGGCCCATGGTCCCGCCGCCGTCGGGGCGGTGCTGAGTCCGCGCGGATTACATCCGGCGCGCACGGTACGCGATCAACTGCGGTGCTACGCGCCGGTCGCGGGTGCGTCCCGGCGCCGGGTCGCCGCGGTACTCGACGAAACCGGCCTCACCGCTGTCGCCGAAACTGTTGTCGCCCAATTGCATCCGGGCCAGCAGACCCGGCTGGCCCTGGCGATGGCGTTGTTGGGCAACCCCCGGTTGCTCGTACTCGATGATCTGTTCGCGGGCGCGAACAGCACCGAACGCGGCTGGCTGCACGAGCTGCTGCGCGGCCACGCGAACCGCGGCGGCACCGTGCTGGTCAGTTCCGACGCGCTGGCCGATGTGGTGTCGAGCGCTGATCAACTCGTGGTGCTGAGCGAGGGCACTGTCGTCTGGCAGGGCACTCCGGCCAAGTTGCGCCGTGGCCATCCCGACCGCTTCGTTGTCGCCGCGTCCCCGTCCATCGCGCTGGCGACCGCGCTGGCAGGCCAGGGATACACCGACGCGGTCATGCGACCCGACGGACGCCTCGCCGTCGCCGAGGCGAGCGAAGCGACCATCCGCTCGATCGCCGACACCGCGCAGGTGCGGATCGGCAGCATCGTCGCCGACCCCATCCACCCCGATCGGGTGCTGGCCTCGCTGACCAAACCGCGCCGCCACCGGCACACCGTGCCGACGCCGACGCCCGCCGCGTACGCCCCGGCCACGACCTCGTATGGGACGCCCCGATGACCACCTCCGTGATCCCCGCCGATCTCGTTCCCGGTATCGAGACCGAGGCGCGCAAGATCGTCGCGCTGCGCCGGACCCGGCTGCTGCTGGCCGCGCCGATCGTGCTGGCGCTGGTCGGGACGCTGGTCACGGCGATCATGTCGGGGCCCGTCGATCCGAAGGGTCAGCCCGCGACCGGTGCCGCCACGGTCGGCCTCTATCTGGGCATGGTCGCGGTCTTCGTGGTCGCCGCACTGCTCGGCATCGCCTCGACCGGCGGTGAATACCGGCACAGGACCATGGCGTTGACCGTGCTGTTCGCGCCCGATCGCGACCGGCTGGTCACCGCGAAGTACGCCGCGACCGCCGCGTTCGCGGTCGCGATCGCGCTGGCCGCCGAACTGGTGAGCTTTTTGGTGCTGCTCGTCGCGGCGCGCGGAAAATTCGAGCTCGGCTGGTTGCTGATCGAAGTGCTCGCGGCCGGATTGCTGGTAGCGATGTGTTGGGCCGTGCTCGGCGCCGGAATCGGGCTGCTGCTGCGCACGTTCAGCGGCGCGGTGTGGCTCGTGCTCGGCTGGGCTTTCGCGCTCGAACCGCTGATCTGGGTGGTGGCCAAGGGTTTCGGGGCAGGCGGATTCGCCGCGATCCTGCCCGTCTCGGCCACGGTGGCCGGGGTGAGCGCGGGCTCGTTCGACGAGGCCGAGGTCTTCGCGCCGACACCGGCGGCCCTGGTGGTCCTGCTGCTGTGGACAGCGGCAGTCGGTGCCGCGGGGTGGTGGGACCTGCGCAACCGAGACCTGTAGTGCCTGCGACCACGGGTTCGTCCGGGTGGATTCGCAGGCTGTGGCGCCTGTGCCTGGAGCATCCACGACTGCTGGCGGGCATCGCGGTCTCGGTGCTGGCCGGTGCGGGGGTCGCGATCGCCGCACCGCTGGCCACCAAACGCGCGGTCGACGCCGCCCAGGTGGGCGACACCGCGGTGATCGGCAGCGCCGCCGTCCTGCTCGCCGTCCTGGCCGTGACGCGGTTCGTCGTCACCTTCGCGCGCAGGCTCTGGGCGGGCAAGCTGTCGCTGGAAGTGCAACACAGCCTTCGCATTTCGCTGCTCGCCGCCCTCCAGCGGCTCGACGGCGCGGGCCAGGACGCGATCCGCACCGGGCAGGTGGTGTCGCGATCGATCACCGATCTGCAGCTCGTGCAGGGACTGCTCGCCATGGTGCCGTGGTCGGGCCTGGCGGTGTTGCAGTTCGTGCTGTCGGCGGTGGTGATGGTGTGGTTGAGTCCACCGCTGGCACTGGCCGCGCTGCTGGTCGCGCCCGCGATGGCGGTGATCGTGTGGCGGATGCGGCCCCGGCTCTACGCCGCGACCTGGTCGGCGCAGCAGCGCGCGGCCGACCTGGCCGAACACGTCGAGCAGACGGTGACCGGCGTCCGGGTGGTGAAGGGGTTCGGGCAGGAATCCCGCATGGTCGACATCCTCGAAGACCACGGCAGGCTGCTGTTCGCCGAGCGGATGCGTGCCGCGCGGATCAACGCCAGGTTCGCGCCGCTGGTGTCGGCGCTACCGCAGGCCGGGCTGGTCGCGGTGATCATCGTCGGCGGGGTGCTCGCCTCGCACGGCGCGATCGGCATCGGCACCTTTCTCGCGTTCACCGCCTATCTCGCCACGATGACGTCCTCGGCTCGCACGATCACCTCGGTGGTGATCATGGGTCAGCTCACCAAGGCCGCCGTCGACCGGGTCTTCGGGGTGATCGACGCGGCGCCGGTACTCGTCGATCCGGAGGACCCCACCGAGCTACCGCCGGGACCTCTCGGGATCGAATTCGATGCTGTCAGTTTCGGTTTCGAGGCCGATCAGCCGGTATTGCAGGAACTCGACCTCACCGTGCGCCCCGGTGAGACGGTCGCGGTGATCGGCCCGGCGGGCTCGGGCAAGTCCACGCTCTCGCTGCTGCTCCCCCGTTTCTACGCGCCCGATGCGGGCCGAATCGCTCTCGTCGGCACCGACGGCACCCGCGTCGACCTGGCCGACCTGCGCGCCGCCGAACTGCGCGGCGCGGTCGGTGTGGTCTTCGATGATCCGTTCCTGTTCTCCGACACCATCGCCGCCAATATCGCGCTGGGCAGGCCCGAGGCCACCGACGCCGAGATCAGGGCCGCCGCGACGGCCGCCGCCGCGGACGAGTTCATCGCCGCCTTGCCCGAGGGCTACGACACCGTCATCGGCGAACGCGGGCTGACGCTGTCGGGCGGACAACGCCAGCGCATCGCCCTGGCGAGGGTGCTGCTCACCCGCCCCCGCGTGCTGGTGCTCGACGACGCCACCTCCGCGGTCGACGCCGTCACCGAGGCCGAGATCTTCCGGCGGCTGCCCGATCCGGGCGGTCGAACCACGCTCATCCTGGCGCACCGCGAATCGACGCTGGCCCAGGCCGACCGCGTCATCCGGCTGCCCGCACCCGCGGGCTCGGTGGTGCCGACAACGACCGACCTGACCAAACCGCGCGGCGACGCGGGTAAGCCGCGCTCGATGTCGTCGGCTTCGAACGACCTCAGCGAGACACCGGAACTACGCGCCGCGGTCGACGCACTGCCACCGGCCACCGAAGAACCCGCACTGCCCGGAGACCTACGCGCACCCCAGCCCGACTTCGGCCTCGGCCGACTGTTGCGCCCGGTTCGCGGCCTGGTGTGCGTGGTCGTGCTGCTGCTCATCGTCGATGCCCTGCTCGGCATCGCCTTCCCACCGCTGGTCCGCTATGCCATCGACACCGGCGTCACCGCGGGCGACGACACCGCGCTGGTGATCTCGGGGGTGATCGGGATCGGACTGGTGCTGGCTGGACTGGCCGTCGGCGCGGTGGTCACCGTGATCACCGCGCGCACGGGCGAGCGAGTGCTGTTCGGGCTGCGGGTGCGCAGTTACGCCCAGTTGCAGCGGCTCGGCCTCGATTTCTACGAGCGCGAACTGTCCGGCCGCATCATGACCAGGATGACCACCGACGTCGACGCGCTGTCGACGTTCCTGCAGACCGGGGTCGCCACTGGGCTGGTCGCGTTGATCACCCTGATCGGCGTCGCCATCGGACTGTTCTTCATCGATGCCGGGCTGGCCGTGGTCGTGCTGGTCGCTGTGTTGCCGATGCTGCTTGCCACGTTGCTGTTCCGGCGGGTGTCCTCGGTCGCCTACACCGTCTCGCGGGAACGGGTCTCGGCGGTCAATGCCGGATTCCAGGAGAACATCGCGGGCCTGCGCGCCGTGCAGGCCGCCCGCAACGAGCCGACCGCCGCGCGTCGCTTCGCCGAGTACTCCCACCGCTATCGCGATGCCAGAATCCGCGCGCAACGTGCGATCGCGGCCTATTTCTCCTTCGGTCTCGCCTGGGCCGATCTCGCCCTCGCCGTCGTGGTCTACCTGGGCGCCAATGCCGTCGCCGACGGGCGCACGACCACCGGAACGCTCGTCGCCTTCGTGCTCTACCTGGGGCTGCTGTTCAGTCCCATCCAGGATCTGTCCCAGGTCTTCGACGGCTATCAGCAGGCCAGAGTCGGTCTGCGGCGCATCGGCGAGCTGCTGCGCACCGAGTCATCGATCGCCGCCGACCCGCCTGACGCGGTCGCCATCGACCGGTTGCACGGCGAGATCGTCTTCGACGACGTCCACTTCCGCTATCCGGGCACCAGCTCCCCCGCCCTCGACGGCGTCACCTTCGCCGTCCCGGCGGGCGCGACCCTGGCGCTGGTCGGCCCGACCGGCGCGGGCAAGTCCACCATCGTGAAATTGCTCGCCCGGCTCTACGACCTGCCCCCAGACCCGGCGACGGGCGCGATCCGGGTCGACGGTGTCGACATCCGTGACTATGTGCTCACCGACTACCGGTCGCGGCTCGGCATCGTGCCGCAGGAAGTTCACTTGTTCACCGGCGACGTGGCGAGCAACATTGCATTCGGGCAAATATTCGCCACCCCGGTGGATATCGCGACCGCCGCCGACAATGTCGGCGCCACCGACATGATCGACGGACTACCCCGGAAAATGGCGCATCCGGTCGGGGAACGCGGCCGGGGACTTTCCGCCGGACAACGTCAGCTGATCGCCTTGGCCAGGGCCGAACTGGTCGATCCCGACCTGCTCCTGCTCGACGAGGCCACGTCCACCCTCGACCCGGAAACCGAGGCATCGGTGCTGGTCGCCAGCCGATCGCTGGCGCGAGGACGGACCACCGTGGTGGTCGCGCATCGTCTGGTGACCGCGGCCCGCGCCGATCTGGTCGCGGTGGTCGAGCACGGTCGTATCGTGGAATTCGGCGCGCCGTTCGACCTACTCGCCAGTAGCGGCCCGTACTCCCGACTCTGGGCGGCGGGGCAGGAGGCAGAGGGCATAGTGTCGACCCAAGACCGGTAGCGACGCCTGTCAGCCGCGGGGCATATGCTCGGTGAGGGCGCATCGGCAGCAATCCGCTGATTCCCCTGCCGGGCACGTCACAAACGTCGCAGCGCGAAGAACGAAATGAGGCGAACACCAGCTGTGAGCAGCTCAACTTCCCAGTTCGGACAGAACCAGTGGCTAGTCGACGAGATGTATCAAAAGTACAAACAGGACCCGTCCTCGGTCGACGCGAGTTGGCACGAGTTCCTCACGGATTACACGCCGGAAGCCACCGAATCCGGTAACAGCCAGGCTCCGGCCGCCTCCACCGCTCCCGCAGCGGCCCCAGCGCCAGCACCCAAGGCCGCCGCACCCAAGGCCCCAGCGCCCAATGCGGCAGCCGCTCCGGCTCCCAAGCCCGCGGCAGCGACTGCGCCGCCGAAGGCTGCCGCGGCAAAGGCTCCGGCTCCCGCTCCGGCCGCCAAGACCGTGCGCGCACCGCAGACCACCCCCGCGCCGGTGTCGAACGCACCGGCCACCAGTGCGCCCAAGGCAGCTGCCGCCGGCCCGGAGAACAAGGTGCTGCGCGGCCCCGCCGCCGCCATCGCCAAGAACATGTCGGCCTCGCTGACGATTCCCACGGCCACTTCGGTGCGCGCGATCCCGGCCAAGCTGATGATCGACAACCGCCTGGTGATCAACAACCACCTGGCCCGCACCCGCGGCGGCAAGATCTCGTTCACCCACCTGCTGGGTTACGCGATCGTGCAGGGAATCAAGGCGTTCCCGAACATGAACCGCCACTTCGCCGAGATCGACGGCAAGCCGAACTCGGTCACCCCCGCCCACACCAACCTGGGCCTGGCGATCGACCTCCAGGGCAAGGACGGCAGCCGATCGTTGGTCGTGGCCGCCATCAAGGAAACCGAAGACATGAGCTTCGGTCAGTTCCACGCGGCCTATGAGGACGTCGTGCGCCGCGCGCGCGAGGGCAAGCTCGGTGCCGACGACTTCGCCGGCGTCACCATCTCGCTGACCAACCCCGGCACCATCGGCACCGTTCATTCGGTGCCGCGCCTCATGCCGGGCCAGGGCGCGATCATCGGTGCCGGTGCGATGGAGTACCCCGCCGAGTTCCAGGGCATGAGCGACGAGCGGATCGCCGATATCGGCGTCGGCAAGCTGATGACGCTGACCTCGACCTACGACCACCGCATCATCCAGGGCGGCGAGTCGGGCGACTTCCTGCGCACCATCCACAACCTGCTGATCTCCGACGAGTTCTACGACGAGATCTTCCACGGCCTCGGCGTGCCGTACGAGCCGATCCGCTGGCGCAAGGACATCAGCGCGCGCGGTGTCGACAAGAGCGCGCGCGTGCTCGAGATGATCGCGGCCTACCGCAACCGCGGGCACCTGATGGCCGACACCGATCCGCTGCGCCTGGTCAAGGACAAGTTCCGCAGCCACCCCGACCTCGACGTCACCCAGCACGGCCTCACCCTGTGGGACCTGGACCGAACCTTCGACGTGGGCGGTTTCCACGGCCAGGAGCGGATGAAGCTGCGCGATGTGCTCTCGATCCTGCGTGACGCGTACTGCCGCCACGTCGGTGTGGAGTACACCCACATCCTCGAGACCGATCAGCTGCAGTGGATGCAGGATCGGGTCGAGCAGAAACACGTCAAACCGACTGTCGCGCAGCAGAAGTACATCCTGAACCGGCTCAACGCGGCCGAGGCTTTCGAGACCTTCCTGCAGACCAAGTACGTCGGTCAGAAGCGGTTCTCGCTCGAAGGCGCCGAAGCCGTCATCCCGATGATGGATGCCACCATCGACCAGTGCGCCGAGTACGGCATGGACGAGGTCATCATCGGCATGCCGCACCGCGGTCGCCTCAACGTGCTCGCCAACATCGTCGGCAAGCCGTACTCGAAGATCTTCACCGAGTTCGAGGGCAACATGAACCCGGCGGCCACGCACGGCTCCGGCGACGTGAAGTACCACCTCGGTGCGCACGGCCAGTACCTGCAGATGTTCGGCGACAACGAGATCGAGGTCTCACTCACCGCCAACCCCTCGCACCTGGAAGCGGTCGACCCGGTCCTCGAGGGCCTCGTGCGCGCCAAGCAGGACCTGCTCGACAAGGGCGACGGCCCCGACGGCTTCTCGGTGATGCCGCTGATGCTGCACGGTGACGCCGCGTTCGCCGGTCAGGGCGTGGTCGCCGAGACGCTGAACCTGTCGGGTCTGCGTGGTTACCGCGTCGGCGGCACCATCCACATCGTGGTGAACAACCAGATCGGCTTCACCACGGCGCCGGAGAACAGCCGCTCCACCGAGTACTCCACCGACATCGCGAAGTTCATCGGCGCGCCGATCTTCCACGTCAACGGTGACGACCCGGAGGCCTGCGACTGGGTCGCTCGCCTGGCGGTCGACTTCCGCCAGAAGTTCCGCAAGGACGTCGTCATCGACCTCGTCTGCTACCGCCGCCGCGGGCACAACGAGGGCGACGACCCCTCGATGACCCAGCCGGAGATGTACGACATCATCGACACCAAGCGCTCGGTGCGTAAGGCCTACACCGAATCGCTGATCGGCCGTGGTGACATCTCCATGAAGGAGGCCGAGGACGCGCTGCGCGACTACCAAGGCCAGCTGGAACGTGTCTTCAACGAGGTCCGCGAGCTGGAGAAGTACATCCCGGAGCCGTCGGAATCGGTCGAGGACGATCAGAAGGTGCCCGCCACGGTGGTCACCGCGGTCGACAAGTCGGTGCTGCAGCGCATCGGTGACGCGTTCCTGAACACTCCCGACGGTTTCAACGTGCACCCACGCGTGAAGCCGGTGCTGGAGAAGCGTCGCGAGATGGCCTACGAGGGCAAGGTCGACTGGGCCTTCGCCGAGCTGCTCGCCTTCGGTTCGCTGATCGACCAGGGTCACGATGTGCGCCTGACCGGTCAGGATTCGCGTCGCGGCACCTTCACCCAGCGTCACTCGGTCATCATCGACCGGGTCAACGCGGTCGAGTACACCCCGCTGCACAACATCGGCTCGGAGAACCCGGGCTGGTTCGCGGTGCACGATTCGGCGCTGAGCGAGTACGCCGCGGTCGGCTTCGAATACGGCTACTCCCTCGGCAACCCCAACGCACTGGTGTTGTGGGAGGCGCAGTTCGGTGACTTCGTCAACGGCGCGCAGTCGATCATCGACGAGTTCATCTCTTCCGGTGAGGCCAAGTGGGGCCAGCTCTCCGACGTGGTGCTGCTGCTGCCGCACGGCCACGAGGGTCAGGGTCCCGACCACACCTCCGGTCGCATCGAGCGCTTCCTGCTGCTGTGTGCTGAGGGTTCGATGACCGTGGCGGTGCCGTCCACGCCGGCGAACTACTTCCACCTGCTGCGTCGTCACGCGCTCGACGGAATCCGTCGTCCGCTGATCGTCTTCACCCCGAAGTCGATGCTGCGCAACAAGGCTGTGGTGTCCGACGTCAAGGACTTCACCGAGTCGAAGTTCCGTTCGGTGTTCGACGAGCCCACCTACGAACAGGGCGTCGGCGACACCACCAAGGTCAAGCGCATCCTGCTGACCTCGGGCAAGCTCTACTACGAGCTCGCCGCGGAGAAGGCCAAGCACAAGCGCGAAGACGTGGCCATCGTCCGGATCGAACAGCTCTACCCGATCCCGACGTACCGCCTCAACGAGGCACTGGCCAAGTACCCCAACGCGACCGACATCGCCTGGGTCCAGGAAGAACCGGCCAACCAGGGCGCATGGCCCTTCTTCGGCCTCAACCTCCCCGAGGTACTGCCCGAGCGCCTCGGCCGCCTGCGTCGCATCTCGCGTCGCGCCATGTCGGCCCCGTCCTCGGGTTCGTCGAAGGTGCACGCCGTGGAACAGGCCGAGATCATCAGCGAGGCTTTCGAGCCGACCACGTAAGTACCTCTCACACAACGACCGACGCCGGGTGGATCATCACGATCCACCCGGCGTTCGCCGTTTCCGCACGAGACACGGGTCACAGAGTTCTCTCACCCGCCCCGCAACGACACCACAGTGCCCCCAGGTAACGTCCGACAAATCCTTTAAGGGGCCCGAAGGGCCCCGCTCGAGCGCGCCAGCGCTCCAACAAACACAGGAGCACGGCATGACGAGCGGACGTAACGGATACCTGCTGTTAGGCGGGATCGCCTCGGTCGGGGCGGGCGCCGTGCACTTCATGGCGGCCGGAATGCACACCGAGCACGCCACATTGGCGCGGCTGATGGTGGTACTCGCCGCGGTCCAGTGCGCGACGGGGCTGGCGGTATTGCTGAGCGAACGCAAACTCGTCGTGACCTCGATGCTCGCGGTGAATGCTTTCGCGGCCGCGATGTGGGCGTTCACCCGGTTCGCCGATGTGGGGTGGATCGCCGGGTTGACCGCGGAGTCACCGCAGGTGGCGGACACCGTGTGCGCGGCGTTGGGCGCGCTGGCTGCTCTCGCCGCGGGCATCGGCCTGCTGCGGCCCACCGCGACCCTGCCGCCGATGCGGTCGGGGATCGCGGCGGCGGCGGTGGGGGTGCTCGCGCTAGCGG
Organism: Nocardia sp. A7; assembly: GCF_046549215.1. NCBI lineage: Bacteria > Bacillati > Actinomycetota > Actinomycetes > Mycobacteriales > Nocardiaceae > Nocardia > Nocardia sp. A7. The sequence continues at coordinate 1,023,046 of NZ_JAJPWE010000001.1, forward strand.
CGATGCTCAACGGCGTCGGCCACGTGCACAGTCACGGCGATACCGGCGAGCACGCGCACGCCGCGGGCGACGACCACGCGCACGGTGCCGGCGACGAGGCGAACTGGCCTCGTCCCTGGGATCCGACCCAGCCGATCGACCTGTCCGGTGTCTCCGGCGTGAGCACCGACCAGCAGACCCGCGCCACCAACCTGATCCGCAGCACCCTCGCCGGTCTCCCCGCCTTCGCCGATGTGAATACTGTTGGCGCCCTGGGCTTCCGCTCGATCGGCGACTCGGCGACCGGTTACGAGCACTACATCAACACCGGCTACATCCGCGACACCAACTTCCTCGACGCCACTCACCCGGAGTCACTGGTCTACCGGGTCGACGGCACGAACCGCACACTCGTCTCGGCCATGTACATCGCCAACGGCAAGAAGATCGACGACCCCGCCCTCGTGGACTTCGGCGGGTCGCTGATGCAGTGGCACGTCCACGACAACCTCTGCTGGAAGGCAGGCGACAACGGCCCGCAGATCGCCGGGGTCATCGACGAACAAGGCAACTGCCCGCCCAACTCGATCAACCCCGGCTCGGGCAATCCGATGGTGCACGTGTGGATCGCACCGCACGAGTGCGGTCCGTTCGCCGCGCTCGAAGGTCATGGGGCGGGCCAGGCATCCGCGGATGGCCGCCGGACAGATACCTGTGGCGGCCACGACCACGGCGGCGGCCACAAGTAGTAGGCCGATCAGCCGGGCTGAACCCAGCGGCGCAGCGCATAGATCGTGGTTTCCGGAGAGGTGTTGAAGCAGAACCGGATTCCGGGTGCGAGCTCGGACGCGACATTGATCAACCGTTCGAACAGCAAGGTGTGCTCGGGCGCCATCCGCACGCCCGCGCCGATCATCGCGACCCCGAAGGTGCCGCCCGCCGCGCACTCGCGCAGCTTCGCCTCCGCCGCGTCCGGGTCGGCGGGTACCTGACAGGAGACGATGTCGAATCCCGCTGCCCGCAAGGCGGATTCGCCCGCTGCTATTCGGGCGGTCAGGGTGGCTTCATCGAGATTCGGATATTTGGTGTAGTCGACGGCACCGGGGTGCAGACCGATCGAGAGCACGGTCTGTGAATGCTGTTCTGGCACTGAGTTCTCCGTTCTGATCAGGTAGACGGCGACCGAAACGCCCGCGAGCAGGACGGCCAGCAGAGCGCCTACCCTCACCACGGGGCGGTGCCCATTCTGTCGAAGAAACCGCCGGTGGGACCGTCCCGCTCGATCGTGGCCATGGCGACTACCGCGTCCGTCCCCTCGGCCACGGTCTGAAAGCCGCTGTTGCCGTTGAGATCTGTGGCCGTGTAGCCGGGATCCACCGCATTGACCCGGATGTCGGGCAGGCCGCTCGCGTACATGGTGGTGAGCATGTTCAGTGCGGCTTTCGTGGTCGGATAGCCGAGAGCGGGTGGCAGCAGTCCCGCCCATTTCGGGTCGGTGATCACCGCGATCGAGCCGACTCCGCTGGAGACCATCACGATGCGTGGATGGTCGGAGCTCTGGAGCAACGCAAGGAAGGCGTGCGTCACGCGGATAGGACCGAAGACGTTGGCCTCGAACACTTCTCGCAGGTCATCGGGGCGGGTGTCGGCCGGTGCGGTGTGTGGGCCGCCGATGCCCGCGTTGTTGATCAACACGTCGAGGCGGCCCGCCGCGGCTTTCACTGTGTCGGCGGCCGCGGCGACGGAATCATCGGATGTCACATCCAGCGGCACGAACCGCACGTCGAGCCCGTCCGCGACGAGTTCGGCCGCGGCCGCCTCCCCGCGCGCGGTGTCGCGTGCGCCGAGAAACACCTGCCAGCCTTTGCTCGCCAGCCTGCGCACGGTTTCGCGGCCGAGCCCTTTGTTGGCCCCGGTGACCAGGGCGATCGTTGTCGTCATGGGAGAAGATTCCCGTCTGCGCACCGCCGTCTCCAGTGCCGCGCGGGCATAGGACTCGCGGTACCACCCGTGCTCGCGCGAAGTGCGGCACCATGGATGAGGTGGACAGAGCCGAACTTGCCACCGTCCTACGCACCGCGCGATCCCGGCTGACACCCGCCGACGCGGGGCTGCCCGGCGGATCCCGCAGGCAGGTGCCCGGCCTGCGACGTGAGGAAGTGGCATACCTGGCCGGCGTGAGCGTCGACTACATCGTGCGACTCGAACAGGGCCGCGGCCCCAAACCCTCCGACCAAGTCCTCGGCGCCCTGACCAGAGCACTGCGCCTCAGTGATGTCGACCGTGACCTCGTCTACCGCCTGGCCGGCTCGGAACCGCCACAGGCAGGCCGCATTCCGATGCTCATCCGCCCCAGTGTGCTGCGTCTGCTCGACCGACTCGCCGACCTGCCCGTCATGGTCCTGTCCGCCAAATCCGACATTCTGGCGTGGAATCCCCTGTCGGCGGCCCTGTTCGGCGATTTCTCCGCGATCCCACCCGCTGAGCGCAACATCATGTGGCAGCGCTTCCTCGGCACCAGCCTCAACCGCATCGTCATGACCCCCGAAGAAGCCGACCGCAACGCCGAAGCCTGCGTCGGCTGCCTGCGCGCGGTGAAAGCCGCCTACCCCGACGACCCCGGCCTGACCCGACTACTGGCCGAACTCCGTTCCAACAGTCCCCAATTCGACACCCTCTGGAAAGCAGGCCGCTCCAGCACGCTACGCAGCCTCACCAAAACCATCGCCCACCCCCACCTGGGCACCCTCACCCTCGACTGCGACGCCATGCTCGTCCCCGAAGCCGACCAATCCGTCATCATCTACTCCGCACCCCCACACACCCCCACCGCCACCGCCCTGGACCTCCTCCGCGTAACCGGCCTCGAATCGTTCGAATCCCACTGAAACCCGCTGGCCGCCGTGAATTTCCGGTCCGGGGGTGTCAGACGGCTCGGTCCGTCACCATCTCCGCGCGGATCGAGGCGACCGCGGCTTTCGGGTCGTCGGCCCAGAAGGCGACGGTGCTCGCCGTGAAGTCGCCCTGTGGGGTGTGGAAGGTTCGCGGTTCGATCAGGTCGACGCGGATATTGGTCGAGCTGCCGACGATGACCGCGAGGGTTGCCAGGCCGGGGCCGGTGAGCTGCAAGGACTTCGCTCCGTCGTAGGCGCGTAGATCGTTGTGGACGGCGCGGATGTCGGCCAATGGGAGGTCGAGGGCGACACGGCGCAGGTAGCGGACCCGCAAGAGTCCATCGGTGAGCAGGTGTGGATACATGTGGTGCGCGGCCAACATGCCGGCCATCCACAACAGTCCCAAGGCGCCGAGGAACAACGCGACTATCTGGACCGGCGGCCACGGAATGATCAGGTGGACCGCCGGGATCTCCACGGCGCTGACCACGATGAACGCCCAGAGCACGGCCGATACCGCGCCCGCGTATCGGATCGGCGTGCCGCCTACGGTGTCCGGCCTGCGGGCCAGGGCGCGCGCGAGGCTCACCCAGATGTCGATTTCGAACCGGACGAAACGCCGTGCGAGCTGGGTGGTCGGGCGCATGGACCCTCCTTTTCAATACACTCGCATTGTAAAGAGCCGAGGCATGGCAATACAAGTGCATTGTGAAAGGATCGGCCTATGCCGAAGCGGGTGGATCACAGTTCTCGACGCGCGACGATCAGCGATGCGGTGATGCGCCTGCTCGCCCGCGACGGCCTCGAGTCGATCAGCCTGCGCCATGTCGCCACCGAAGCCGGGGTTTCCACCGGTCAGGTGCAGCACTATTTCCCCAGCAAGGACGCGATGATGGAGTTCGCCACCTCCACCATCGCCGACCGGATCGCGGCCCGGATCACCGCGGCGGGCCCCGACCCCGATCTCCACCAGATCCTCACCGCACTGCTGCCCACCGACGCCGAGTCGGCCGCCGACGCCCGCATCCTGATCGGCTACCTGGCCTTCGCCTCGGTCCGTCCCCACATCGCCGAAGCCCTGGCCACCAACGGCCTGGCCTTCCGCGACCACGTCGCCAGCATGATCACCCCTCACCCCGACCCGACGACTGCCGCCGACACCCTCCTTGCCCTGCTCGACGGCCTCGCCCTGCACGTCACCATCGGCCAACTGTCCCCAGAAAGGGCCCGAGTTTTGCTGACCGCGGCAATCGATGGTGTGCGGAACGATCGACGCAAGGCACTGCCTGACTGAAGCAGCTCGAATCGAGCCGGCCGGTAGCCCTGATTTCAGGGCTACCGGCCGCTCGGCACAGCGGGAATCATCGTTGTCGTCCGCTCTGTGACAACACTTTTCGAAAATTGGGAGACAGCGTGTCGATCGGGAAATTCATCATGGCCGGTGTGGCGATCGTGGCACTGGGGTCGGCGACGCCTGCTTACGCGGCAGCCGCGCCGACGGCAGCCGCACAGGTCGCCGAGTCCGGGAGTGCTGATGTGACGACCGGGAGCTCGGTGTTGGTGATGCTCATCGAGGAATTCTTCAAGCCGTGCCCGTTCAGCAGCGCGGTCTGCCCGGTTACTTAATCGACGACGGCGAGCCGGAGTCGGGCTACCGCGGTGGCGGTTTCGGCCATCACCAGTTCGGCGTTGATCTGCGCGCCTGCCATGGCGCCTGCTGCCGCTGCCGCGCCGACCTGGGCCGACGGATCGGTGGCGTTGCCCGCGATCCAGACGCCGGGGACCGAGGTACGGCCTACCGGATCGGCGGGGATGTGGTCGCCCGCGCCGGAGGGGTGCGGTTCGGGGACCAGGCCGAGATCGGTGAGAAACGTGGCGCGGGTGTTCATGCGCGGGCCGACGACCAGGGCGTCGCGTTCGATGACGGTACCGTCGGCGAGCTGGACACCCGTCAGCCGGTCGGCACCGAGCACCTCGACGACCTCGCCGTCGACGATCCGAATTCCGCGTGCCACAAGCTTTTCCGCGTCGTCGTCACTCAGCGGGGCGGCCGTGTGGGACAGGAAGACGATGTCGTCGCTGAGCTGACTGAACAGCAGCGCCTGGTGCACCGCCATCGGTCCGCTCGCCAGCACGGCGATGCGCTGATCGCGCACTTCCCAGCCGTGGCAGTACGGGCAGTGCAGGACATCGTGGCCCCAGTGTTCGCGCAGGCCGGGGACTTCGGGGAGCTCGTCGGCGAGTCCGGTGGCGACAAGAATGCGCCGAGCGCGCACGGCCCGGCCGTCGTCGAGGGTCACGAGGAATTCAACGAGTTCGGCCTCCGAGTCGCGACCGACCCGCTCGACGTTCACCACCCGTCCCGGCACCACGTGGCCGCCGTACCCACGCACTTCGGCCCGGCCGAGCTCGAGCAGCTCCAACGGCGGCATCCCTTCGCGCCCGAGCAGTCCGTGTATCCCCTGAGCAGGCGCGTTACGCGGCGACCCCGCGTCGATCACGGCCACCGAGCGCCGCGACCGCGCCAACATCAGCGCCGCGTTCAGCCCGGCGGCTCCACCACCGAGCACCACTACGTCGTATGAATCGTTCAGCTGTGTCATCTCGACCTCCTTCGAGAATCCACAGTGCACTCCCACCACAGGGACTGGCAACATTCTTTGCCGACATGGCAAACTGGAGCCATGGACGACCTCGATCAGACCCTGGACTCGGTCGGCCCTCGCCTGCGCACCCTGCGCAAACAGCGCCAGACCACCCTCGCCGACCTCTCCCAGGAAACCGGCATCTCGGTGAGCACCCTGTCCCGGCTGGAATCCGGCGACCGCAAACCCACCCTCGAACTACTGCTCCCCCTGGCCAAGGCGCACGGCGTCACCCTCGACGAGCTCGTCGACGCCCCGCCCACCGGCGACCCGCGTATCCACCTGCGCCCGGTCACCCGCCACGGCATGACCATGCTCCCGCTCACCAAACGCGCGGGCGGCATCCAGGCGTTCAAGATGATCATCGCCCCCGGTGCCCGCGATCGGCCCCAGACGCCGCAGGTGCACGAGGGTTACGAGTGGCTCTACGTGCTCAACGGTCGCCTTCGCCTGATCCTCGGCGACAACGACCTGATCATGAACCCCGGCGAGGCCGCCGAGTTCGACACCCATGTCCCGCACTGGTTCGGCGCCGCCGACGAACAATCTGTCGAATTCATCAGCCTGTTCGGCAAGCAGGGCGAGCGCGCACATCTGCGCGCCCGCCCGAAGTCCGGCTAGGGCATTCCCGACGCCGAACTACGACATCAGCCGAGCGTGAAGCTCGCCCGTCCCGCGATGTGCTCCAATTCCTGATGCTGGGGCAGGGTTTCGTCGGTGGTCACAATCCAGGCCTCCACCCGACCCTTGCCGGGCGCGGTGCCGAACCCGACGATCACATTGCCCGGCGCGTGCAGAAGCTGACCGTTCTCCACGGGGTGCGACTGGCCGTTGCTGACGCCGGTATCCAGATTGCGGAAGTGCACGGCCACCTGGTAGCGCTGGCAGAAGTCCCCGGTCTGGGTGATCGCCACCCGAACGCCGAAGGTGCCCGACTGCGGCTGCGGCACGGTCTGGGCGTTGATGATCGCCGCGCAGTTGACGCCGGGAGTCCGGCTGAGCGTCGGCGTGAACCCCGCGATCGGATCCGACGGCAGCGCACCGGCGGGCGCACCGAGTCCGACGAGAACGGCGCCGGCGGAAATAGTCACGGCAGAGAGTTTGCGAAACGTGCTGTTCGTGAGAGTCATACCCACTTCGTCGTCCCGAACCGGCCTGCCGTTAGCCGCCGTTACGGTCACGATTCGGCATCTGAATACCAACTGCCACAACGGATTAGACGGATGAATCCCCTAATCCCATGCAGCAGCGGACGCCGCTGCGAACAGGGCATCTCATGACAGGTTCGCGACGCGCCAAGCGGTCCGTTAACAGAAATCTCAACCTCGTCCCCCGGCGCCCACGATCGACCGCAAACGCCCCGACTGATCCACCGCAGTGGGTTAGGATGCTCCGAGAGATCCATGGGGGGATGGGCTAGTTTCGTTGCGATACAACATAATTCAACCCTGCCTCCGCAGGACGGAGCCCTGCGAAGCCGCTCCGGCCGAGACGCTTCGGAGGCATTGTGAACGACCTGGCGGTTGACGTATCCCGATTGAACGGATTCACGCTCGACCTGCAAGAAATCGTGGCGAACGCGTCGTCGAACGCCGGGCGCTTCCACGCCGGGATCGCCATGCCCGGCGGCGCATCGGGCCTCATCGCCGAGCTCAGTGCACCGCTGGAGAAGTTTCGGACCGCGCACTCCGCAGCCCTGCAATCCGACACGGTCACCATGGAAACCCTCGGCACCAACCTGTCGACGGCGGCGACGTCGTACCGAGCGACCGATGACGGGACTGCGACCGAACTCGCCGCCGACACAGATTCCGCTGCGGGGAATTCCGGAACCACGGGCGCCACCCGATTCGCCGGACTCCAGCTGCCCGCACTTCCCGAGGTCACCGACGATCAGTACACGCTGAAGCAATGGGTGACGTCGGCCATTTCTCAGCTCTCCCCTTATGACGAGCCATTGAGCGCGGCGCTGGGCATCAAGCTGACGGAGACGTACCTCACACCGCTGCTCGCGGATTGGGAGACGATCGAGACCATCGGCAAACGGATCGGCATGCTCGGGACCAACGACTATGTCGCGTCCCAGAACCTCATCAACGGCGCCGGATGGTTGACCGGCGAATGGTCCGGCGAGGCGGCGCAGACATTTTCGGCCCGCACCAGCACACTGAGCCAGTCGATGGGTGTGCGCAGCACCGACCTGGACAGCATGTCGAAGATCGTCGAAAACGGTGGCGCTTGCCTCGAACGGTTGGTGTACAACCAAGCCGCGGATCTCATCAGCAGAATCCTGAAAACGATTACCTACAACGAGGCTTCCTTCCCGCTCGGCGCGTGGGCGAAGCAGGTGAACGACCCGCTTCCGGCCGACCTGAAGACTCAGATCACCACAGGTGTCGACGAGTTGAAGGCGGCTGCGGATACACGCCAGAACGCCTTGACGACGATGATCGCCAAGTTGTCCGCCGCGCTGGACTACGCGCCCGGGCGCGCTGCTCCGATATACAACGCCACCGATTTCGAAGTCCCGGACAAAGTGGTTGCCGATCCAGGTACCAGGCGCTATGGGATCGGGAATACCGCCTGGTGGGAAGAGAGCGGCGACGATCGTGTCTGACCTCACCGAAAACAGCTGGCCCGTTCCCGATTCGCCGGTCGACTCGATATCTGGAGATCACTGATGTCACCACAAATTCCGGGGATGCCCGCGCCGCCGCCTACGGATGTAGGCGCGGGTGGCCATGGTTCGCAGCCGATCTACAGCCGTGCCGATGATCTGGCGTTCTTCAGCGTCGCGCTGCGGGCGCAGGTGGTGGCGGAAGTCGCGGGACTGACTCACGCGGCGAAAGGCATGCGCCACTACCTCGGCAACAGTGGAGATGATTTCTCGATCAACCCCGACGAGGCCATGAGCGATGTGCCCAGGTTGAAGAAGTGGGCCGATAAGGTCGTCACCGAGGCCGTCGCACCACTGGCTACCGACGCGGCGAATCACAACAAGGCTGTCACCTTCTCCTCCATCTGGGATGGCTTCTCCGTCAGTCAGGAGGAGAGCGAAGACTGGTTTCTCGCGATGGCCTCGGTGGAAGTCGCTGCGACCGGGGTGGTTACGACAACCCCTGCCGAAGGTGGTGGTCAACCGCGGATTTCGATGGACTATCAGATCCACCTCTATGACCGATACAACTGGGATGGCGGTAAGAACGTCGAAATTCTCGAGGTCACCCTTACCGACGAAAGACTGGGCGCATTACATACCGCGGGATTGGCGAAGGAGTTCAACCAGTTCGGCACCTCGGGAGTGCAGCACTTCGAGGGCGAACTGCCTGCTTACGGAGCGCTCGACCTGCCGGCGCCCGACGCCGGTCGAGGTGGTTCACGGACGGACCCGAGTCGATGAGAGCGCGCATGGTCCGCGTTCTGCGAGGCAACCATCAGGGTCTGGCGATTGTTGTTGTCGGCCTCGCACTATCGGCAGTGGCCGGATGTTCCGGCGGCGTGATCGATCGAGGCGGTGAGCCGATGGTGATGTCGGACAGTCCTGAACTCGTGGCGGAGGCCACCGATTTCGGCGACTGGTCGTTACCCGCCGAGGGGAAAGTGCTGCTCGTCCGGCGGGAGAAACCGGAGGATCTGCGGTACAACCTCGTGCTCGAGACCTCACCCTCCGGGCTGGCGTGGATGCTCGAGCACTCGCACTACACCGCGCCGTTCAAGAAATGGATGCCGGTTTCGCCAGTCGAGACCATAGCCGGACCTCCGCTGGCAACCTCCCCCAACCTGCAGAAGGCGCAGGACTTCTTCACGTCCCCAGAAGGTGACGCGATGATCCGCGACGTCCTCGTAGACGAGCGTTCCCCTGAGCTTCGGATAATCCACATCGAGTTCCGCGGTCAGTAGAACTCGGACGTGGGTTCCGCTCAGCCTTGCAGGGCCGCGATCAGGGCGGGGCTGAGAGCGAGCGCGGGCAACGACTCGACGAGCAGGTCGACCAGTGCCGCACGGCTGATCGGCTTCTCGACCATCCAGGTGAGGATGGTCTCCTCGACGAACGCGATCCAGCCGCGGATGGCCAAGGTGAGCCGGGCCAGCTCGGCACCCTCGGGCGGCAGCGGCAGTTCGCTGACGATGAGATCGGCGATGGCACCACGGGTTTCGTTGACGTAGCCGACCATGTCGGGGGTGACACTGGCGGGCCCGCGCAGCACCGAGCGGTAGGGCGCGGAGTGCTCGCACACGTAGTCGACGTAGCGCTCGATCGAGTCGCGCAACATGTCGAACAGCGACAGCTCGCGGTTGGGCATGATCGCGACGAAGAACTCGGTGCTCACATGCCGGGCGATCGCCTCGTGGAATTCCTGCTTGGAGGCGAAGTAGTGGAACAGCAGCCCGCGCGAGATGCCCGCCATCTTGGCGATGTCGTCGACCGAGATCTCCTCGAGTGGCCGGTCGACCAGCATCTCGGTACCGAGGGTGATCAGCTGCAGCCGACGCTCCTCGGGACTGAGCCGCACGCGCTTCGTCTCTCCCGCACTCCTGGTACTCACAAGTGACATCCTAGCCACTACTGATTCTGGTTCAATAGCTATTGACTACGTCTCAATAGAACCGTATTCTGAGTACATGAGTCGCAAGGTCACAGACAAAGCTGTCGAACCCCGAGCAGGCGCCCGCCATGTCAAGACGATCATCGTCGGCAGCGGGTTCGCCGGGCTCGGCCTGGCCATTCGCCTGCGTCAGCAGGGCCGCGAGGATTTCCTCGTGCTCGAGCGCGGTAGCGAAGTCGGCGGCACCTGGCGCGACAACACCTACCCCGGTGCTGCCTGCGACGTGCCTTCGCACCTGTACTCGTACTCGTTCGCCCCGAACCCGGACTGGACCCGCTCGTTCTCCAAGCAGGGCGAGATCCAGGCCTACATCAAGAGCGTCGCCGAGCGTCACAACGTGCTCGACCGCCACGTCTTCGACTGCGATGTGCTCAGCGTCCGCTGGAACGAAGCGAGCGCGCGGTGGGAGATCAGTTCCACCAAGGGCGAGTTCACCGCCGACACCGTGGTCTCCGCGATCGGCGCGCTGTGTGAGCCGTCGTTGCCGGACATCAAGGGCATCAACGACTTCGAAGGCGAGATCTTCCACTCCGCCCGCTGGAACCACGACGCCGACCTCACCGGCAAGCGCGTCGCGGTGATCGGCACCGGCGCCTCCTCGATCCAGATCGTGCCCGCCATCGCGAGCAAGGTCGCCACGCTCGACGTCTACCAGCGCACCGCGCCGTGGCTGCTGCCGCGCATGGACCGCCCGTATCTGCTGCCCGAACGTCTGGCGTTCAAGCACATCCCCGCCGTGCAGCGGCTCTCGCGCGCGGCCATCTACGCCGCCCGCGAGACCCAGGTCGTCGGCCTGACCCGCTTCCCCGTGCTGATGAAGGCCTTCGAGGCCCTCTCGCGTGCCAAGCTGCAGATCGAGATCCGCGATCCCGCACTGCGCAAGAAGGTCACCCCGAACTACCGGATCGGCTGCAAGCGCATGCTGATCTCCAACGAGTACTACCCCGCGCTCGATCGCGACAATGTCGACGTGATCACCGACGGCATCGCCGAGGTGAAGCCGGGCTCCATCGTCACCAAGGACGGCACCGAGCGTGAGATCGACGCGCTGATCGTGGCCACCGGCTTCCACGTCACCGACTCCCCGACCTACAACGCGATGGTCGGGCGCGACGGGCGCACGCTGGCCGAGGTGTTCGACGAGATCGGCCAGCAGGCCTACAAAGGCTCGGCCATCGCGAACTTCCCCAACATGTTCTTCCTGGTCGGCCCGAACGTGGGCCTCGGCCACACCTCGATGGTGTACATGATCGAATCGCAGATCAACTACGTCAGCGATGCGCTGGCGACCATTGAAAAGCGAGGTCTGCGCACGGTCGAGGTTCGCGAAGACGCGCAGCAGGCCTACAACACCGACCTGCAGGCGAAGTTGGGCAAGACTGTCTGGAACACTGGCGGCTGCGCCAGCTGGTACCTGGACAAGCACGGCAACAACACCACGTTGTGGCCGGACTTCACCTTCGAATTCCGTAGGCTCACACGGCATTTCGATGCCGATGCCTACACTACGACAACCGCAGACGCCGACAGGGAAGTGGTGGCAGCACAGTGAGCAAAGATGCTTACTTCACGAACAAGGTATGCGTGATCACCGGAGCCGGCTCCGGCATCGGGCGCGCACTGGCCGAGAACCTGGCCGCCCGTGGCGCCAAGCTCGCGCTCTCCGACATCGACGCCGAGGGCCTGGCCCAGACCGTCGCGTCCTGCGAGAAGCTGGGCGCGCAGGTCAAGTCCGACCGGCTCAATGTGGCCGAGCGTGAGGCTTTCCTGCTCTACGCCGATCAGGTGAAGGCGCACTTCGGCGTCGTGCACCAGATCTACAACAACGCGGGCATCGCCTACCACGGCGACGTGATCAAGACCGAGTTCAAAGACATCGAACGCATCATGGATGTGGACTTCTGGGGCGTCGTCAACGGCACCAAGGCGTTCCTGCCGATGCTGGTCGAGTCCGGCGACGGTCACGTCGTCAACGTCTCCAGCCTCTTCGGTCTGGTCACCGTGCCCGGCCAGGCGGCCTACAACTCGGCCAAGTTCGCGGTGCGCGGCTTCACCGAGGCGCTGTACCAGGAGATGCGGGTCGCCAAGGCGCCCGTCAAGGTCACCTGTGTGCACCCCGGCGGTATCAAGACCGCGGTCGCCCGCAACGCCACCTACGCCGCGGGCATGGACGGCGCCAACACCGCCTCCCTGTTCGACAAGTACCTGGCGATTCACAGCCCGGAGATGGCCGCGCAGACCATCACCGAGGGTGTGCGCAAGGGCCACGCCCGCGTGCTGATCGGCTGGGAGGCCAAGGTGCTCGACGTGGGCGTGCGCTTGTTCGCCTCCGGCTACAACCGGATCTCGGCCGTGGTCAACGGCCGCTTCATGCCTAACTGACTCCCTCGAGATCCAGGAAACTCCATGCGCGAGTTCAAGATTCCGCTGCCGATCGCCCGCACGCTGCTCGACCCGGTGTTCCGGATGACGTTGAACGCGCGGCTACCGGTCGTAGTTCAGCGCGTTCTGCTCGACGCGGTCTCCCGGCTGCAGCTGATGCCCGACGGTTCCGTCGTGCAGCACCTGCAGCTGGGTGGCAGGCCCGCCGAGCGCGTGATCGCCGATACCGCCATTCCGGGTTCGCGTACCCGGGCGGTCCCGCCGGAGCGGGCCGCGGGCGCGATCCTGTACCTGCACGGCGGCGGCTACGTGGTCGGTTCGATCGCCACGCATCGTTCGCTGGTGGCCCGGCTCGCGCTCGAGACCTCGTGCGCGGTGTACTCGCTGGACTACCGGCTGGCGCCGGAGCACCCGTTCCCGGCCGGTCTCGACGACGCCGAGGCCGCGTTCCTCGACCTGGTCGACAATGTCGGCTACCGGCCCGAGCAGATCTGCCTGGCCGGTGATTCGGCGGGCGGCGGCCTGTCGATGGCGCTGGCGCAGCGGCTGATCGAACGGCATCAGATGACGCCCGCCGCACTCGGCCTCATCGCACCGTGGGTCGATCCCACCGAGGTGCCGAGCAAGGACCGCGATCTGGTGATCAACCGGGCGTGGTCACAGGCGTGCGCCGCCTACTACCTCGGCGACGCCGCCGTCACCGAAGTGGGTTACGCCCCGCTCTCGGGAGACCTGATCGGCCTGCCGCCCACCTACGTGCAGGTCGATGTGAGCGAACTCCTGCACGACCAGTGTCGCAAGCTCGTCTCAGCCCTGCGTGGAGCCGGCGTGCACGTGCGCTTCACCGAAACCCGCGGCCTCTGGCACGTCGCACAACTGCAAGCCGCGCTGGTCACCGAGGCAGCGACGGCACTCAGCGAACTCGCGGAATTCCTGCGAGAAGCAATTCAGCCGGTATCGATCAACGATTTACGATAAGGCCTGGTGACGGGCAATTCGGGCGGCGATATCGCGACCCGACCGAACGTGTCGTAGATTACTGGCGAGTAGAACCCACTGGAAGGGCACAGATGCGAGAGTTCGAAGTTCCGGCTTCCTACACCATCCCGGACGATGCGAACAATTCCGACAACGTCTTCCGCTTCGCGCAGGAGACGCCGAACACGGTCTTGTTCAACGTCCCGAACGGCAGCGGCGGCTGGAATGACGTCACGGCGGCACAGTTCGAGAAGGCCGTCCTCGGCGTGGCCAAGGGCCTGATCGCCGCGGGCATCGAGCTGGGCGACCGCGTCGCGATCATGGCCGCCACCCGCTACGAGTGGTCGCTGCTCGACTTCGCGATCTGGGCCACCGGTGGTGTGACCGTCGCGATCTACGACAGCTCGGCCGCCGAGCAGGCCAAGTGGATCCTGCAGGATTCCGAGACCAAGCTGCTGGTCGTCGAGAACGACAAGCACCGCGCCACGATCGACGAGATCGAAGCCGGTTCGCTGCCCGCGCTGGCCGAGACCCTCGAGATCGACAAGGGTGCCATCGACACCCTCACCGAGCGTGGTGCCGCGCTCGACGACTCGGTCGTGCACGAGCGCCGCAAGCTGGTCGGCGCGGCCTCGCCCGCCACCCTGATCTACACCTCGGGCACCACCGGCCGCCCCAAGGGCGTCCAGCTGACCCACGCGAACCTGTGGGCGGAGTCGCGTTCGGGCGGCATCGAGCTCAGCGCGTTCGTCTCCGAGGGTCAGAAGACCCTGCTGTTCCTGCCGCTGGCGCACGTGTTCGCCCGCGCCGTCGCGCTGATCGCCTTCGATTCCAAGGTGACCATCCGCCACAGCTCGGACTGGACCACGCTGGTCGAGCAGTTCGGCGACTTCAAGCCCGACTTCATCCTCTCGGTGCCGCGCGTGTTCGAGAAGGTGTTCAACTCCGCCAAGCAGAAGGCGCACGACGGCGGCAAGGGCAAGATCTTCGACGCCGCCGCGGACACCGCCATCGCCTACAGCACCGCGCTCGAGACCAAGGGCGGCCCCGACCTGCTGCTCAAGCTCAAGCACTTCGTCTTCGACAAGCTGGTCTACAGCAAGCTGCGCGCGGCCCTCGGTGGCCAGTGCCTGGCCGCTGTCTCCGGTGGCGGCCCGCTTGGCGCGCGTCTCGGCCACTTCTTCCGTGGTGCGGGCGTGACGATCTACGAGGGCTACGGCCTGACCGAGACCACCGCGGCGTTCACCGTGAACACGCCGTCGTTCATCCGGGTCGGCTCGGTCGGTCGCCCGATCCAGGGCCACGCGGCCAAGATCGCCGAGGACGGCGAGCTGCTGCTCAAGGGCTCGGTCGTATTCGACGGCTACTGGGGCAACGCCGAGGCCACCGACGAGGCGTTCGAGGACGGCTGGTTCAAGACCGGCGACCTCGGCGCCATCGACGCCGACGGCTTCGTCACCATCACCGGTCGCAAGAAGGAAATCCTGGTCACCGCGGGCGGCAAGAACGTCTCCCCCGCCGTGCTCGAGGACGCCCTGCGCGCGCACCCGCTGATCAGCCAGGTCATGGTCGTCGGTGACGGTCAGCCGTTCATCGGCGCGCTGATCACCCTGGACCCGGAAGCACTGCCGGGCTGGAAGGATCGCAACGGCGTCGCCGCCGACACCGCGATCGAGACCCTGATCGAGAACCCGGCGCTGGTCGCCGAGGTGCAGGCCGCGATCGACGAGACCAACAAGAAGGTCTCCAAGGCCGAGGCCATCAAGAAGATCCGTATCCTCCCGGTCGACTGGACCCAGGAGGGTGGCGAGCTCACCCCGAAGATGTCGCTCAAGCGCGCCGTCGTCATGAAGCAGTACGCGAGCGAAGTAGACAAGATCTACTCCTGATCCTCGCTGTTCGAAAGGCCGGTTGCGCTGTCGCAACCGGCCTTTCGGCTGTCTAGAACCGTTGCGCCGCGAATTGCGCCGCGGTGACGGTCATTCCGTTGATGCCGTAGAGGGTGTGCACCGCTGTGGGTTGGGCGAGTGGGGAACCGTCGCAGATGTTGTCCGTGGGGACACACAGGTCGATGGTCTTGTTCTGGTAGAGCGCACCGATCGACACCGCGGGTGCGTCCGCGTCGCGCATGAATCGATCCGACGGTTTGCCGAACAGCGCGACCGCCGCGACATGCTCGGCCACCTCGGGTGCCATCGGCTCGGGCAGATACACCTCGTACTCGGGCGGCACACCCTCGGGCACACCGGTTCCGGTCGCGAACCCGGCCAGCGCCGCGCCCTGGGAATACCCGCCGAGGACGATCCGAGAGTTGGGGCAGTTCGCCGCGATGTATTCGACCCGTCGCTGGGCATCGCCGATCCCCTGCAACACGGTGTGCGCGAAGGCGAGCCGATCGCCGAAGTTGCTGCTGGCCGGGTAGTCGACGCCGTACGAGCCGACCGAGCGTCCGCCCGCGTTCGCGCGCAGCGCTTCGACAAAGGAAACGCCGGTCAGACCTAATTCACCGCCCGGCTCGGCGGTTCCGCGAGCGAACACCACCTCGATATCGGAACAGGGTGCGGCGGTTGCGGAGTGGATGGGCGATACCAGGGGAATCGCGGCTGCCAAGAAGACTGCAGACACGAATCGCGAGAAGGAACGTGCTGTCATGCCGCGCAGACTACCGACCGCGAGCGTTCGCCGATGCCTCGGCCACCTCGGCGCGCCGCCGCGAGCTGCCCGGTCAGGCCACGCTCAACTGCCTCGATCGTAGGACCGACAGACCCGCGAAGGCGATCGCGAGGTCGGCGGTGATCTCGAACAGTGCTGCGAACCAAGAGAATCCGGTGACGCCGGAACTGGCAGGCGCGTTGATGAAGCTGTCGCTGAGTGGGCCGAACCAGTCGGGGAGCACGTGCACGATCGTGAAGCCGACCGCGCTCGCGAAGCCGATGAACACCGCGGCGCGTGCGGCTTCCTGACGGCGCCGCAACACCAGGATCACAGTGAGCAGCGCGAAGAGCAGTTGCAGGGTGCCGAGAGCGTTGACGAGGGCTGAGGTCGCGTCCATGCCGCGGCGTAGGTGGTCGGCGCCATGGACCAGGAGTGCGACGGCGAAGACCGCCGTCGTGGCGCGCAGTGTCGAGTCGGGTGCTGTCTCGGTCATCATGTCTCCTGCCGAGCGGGGATGTTCTACTACGCAGTGTAGTTTTCGACGGGTGCCTACGGGAGGTGTTCGGCCGTCACGAATTGGTCACCGGCCGGATCCCGTCCGCGACGTAGGCTCGGTCCATGGCGTTCTTACGGGCGGTGGCCGGGATCGTGGCCGCGGCACTGGTACTCGGGGTGGCGGAGTTGGTCGCGGCGTTCGCCGGAGCCGGTAGTGCGCCCGCGTACGCACTCGGCGCGACCGTTGTCGACCACACGCCCGACGGGGTTCGGGAGTGGGCGATCTCGACCTTCGGGACCAGCGACAAGGCTGTGCTGTTCGTGTGCATGGGCGTGGTGGCGGTCGTCGTCGCCGGAGTCGCCGGAATCTTCGAGCGAACGTCTCGGCCGGCCGGGTCGGTCGCCTTCGCGGTTTTCGGTGTCGTCGCCGCCGTCATCGGCGCCGGGAGAATCGGCGGGCTCGTCGGTGCGCTGCCCGCGCTGATCGGCACCGCCGCCGGAATTCTCGCGCTGCGGGCGTTGACCAGACGGATCGACGCCGCGTCCGATCCGCTGCGATCGGAGCCGGAAGCCGATGCGAGTCCTTCCCACACCGATGGGTCGACTGCGGGGTCCGGTCGGCGACGAGTACTCGGTGGCATCGTGGCGACCGGGGTGCTCGCCATCGGAGCCGGGCTCGCGGGCCGACTTCTCGGCGGTGCCCGCCGTGATGTGACCGCCGAGCGCGCGACTGTCGAATTACCGAGGGCGGCAACACCGTTGCCGGATCTTCCGCCGGATGCCGATCTGCGGGTACCCGGGCTCACCTCGTACATCACCCCCAACAGCGACTTCTACCGCATCGACACCGCGCTGATCGTTCCCCAGGTGTCCACAGACTCCTGGTCGCTGCGCATTCACGGCATGGTCGAACAGGAGATCACCCTCACCTGGGACGACCTCCTTCGCCAGACGCCGGTCGAGCGCGTGGTCACCCTGGCGTGTGTCTCCAATCCGATCAACGGCGACCTCATCGGCAACGCCCGCTGGCTCGGCTACCGCCTCGACGAACTCCTCGCTAGAGCCCGCCCGCTCCCGGATGCCGACATGGTCCTGTCCCACAGCAAGGACGGCTGGACCGCGGGCTCTCCCCTCTCGGCCCTCACCGACGGCCGCGACGCCATGCTCGCCATCGGTATGAACGGCGAACCCCTCCCCATCCAGCACGGCTACCCCGCGCGCCTGGTGGTCCCCGGCCTCTACGGCTACGTCTCCGCCACCAAATGGGTCACCGAACTCGAGGTCACCCGCTTCGACAAGGCCACCGCCTATTGGACCCGTCGCGGCTGGTCCGCGCAGGGCCCGATCAAGACCGGCACCCGCATCGACACCCCACGCGCCCGCGGCCGAATCCCCCAGGGCCGCACCGTGATCGCCGGTGTCGCCTGGGCCCAACATCGCGGCGTCACCGGCGTCGAAGTCCAGATCGACAACGGCGACTGGCGCCCCGCCCGCCTGTCCACCGAGGTCACCATCGACACCTGGCGCCAATGGACCTTCGACTGGGACGCCACCCCCGGCCAGCACACCCTGCGCGCCCGCACCCTCGACCCCACCGGCCCACAAACCGCCGTCTCCCAGGACGTCGTCCCCGACGGCGCGACCGGCTACCCCACCCTCACCATCCAGGTGCAATGAGCACGATGCCGTCAGGCGGTCGCGTCAGCTTTCGCCGGTTCGGGTGACCGGCCCGCACCGGACTTACCGTGGCCGACGAACAGGGCCGAGGCGACCACGCCGATCAGCAGGATGGCGGCGGGCAGGATCATCGACTGGGCCAGTGAGGTGCTGAATTCGTCGATGATCTGGGGTGGGAGGGGGCCGGTGGCTGCTCCTTCACCGACCGGGCCCGTGGCGCCGAGACCGTTGGCGGTCAGACGGGCGGCGACCAAGGCGCTGATCGCGGCACTGCCGAGGACCGAGCCGACCTGGCGAGTCGTGTTGTACACACCGGCGCCCGCGCCGGCCTGGGCGACCGGCAGGTTGTGGGTGGCGGTCGTGGCGAGCGGGGCCCAGATGCAGGCATTGGCCAGGCCCGCGACAGCGGCGGCGAGCAGGAACCAGACGATCGACGAGTCCGGGCTCATGAGCGCGCCGAAGGAGGCCACCGAACCGGCGAACAGCACGAATCCGGTCGTCGGCAGCAACCGCGGCGGCAGCCGATCCGACACCTTGCCGATGAACGGCGCGGCCAAGCCGGTGATGATCGCCATCGGCGCGAAGACCAGTGCCGACATGGTCGGCGACATCTCTCGCACCGACTGCAGATAGAAGTACGACGGCACCATCATCGAGGTGACCGCGGCGCCCATCGCGGCGATCGCCAGGTTCGACAGGGCGAAATTGCGGTCGCGGAACAGGCTCAGCGGCACCAGTGGTTCGCCCTTGTTGCGCGCCTGGTTGATCACGAACACCACCAGCATCACCACACCGAACCCGATCAGCAGCCAGATCCGCAACGACCAATCCTGCGAATTGCCCTCCTGGATACCGAAAACCAGCGCCAGCATGCCGATTCCGCTCAGGATCACGCCCACGATGTCGAACTTGTGGTCGCTGGTCGGCAGCGCGGGCACCAGCCACACGGCCAGTCCGAACGCGATGATGCCGACCGGCACATTGACGAAGAAGATCCATTCCCAACCGAGGTTGTCGACCAGCACACCACCGAGGATCGGGCCGATCAGCGTCGCCAGTCCGGCGACACCACCCCACAGACCCATCGCGGCACCGCGCTTGTCCGGCGCGAAGGTCCGGGTGATCACGGCCATCGTCTGCGGCGTCATCAGCGCGGCACCGATGCCCTGGGCGGCGCGGGCGGCGATCAGCATGCCGATGCTGCCGGACAGGCCGCACCACAGCGAGGCGGCGGTGAAGATCGCGAGGCCGATCAGGTAGATGTTCTTCGGCCCGAACTTGTCGCCGAGACGGCCGGTGACCAGCAGCGGCACCGCGTAGGTGAGCAGATAGGCGCTGGTGACCCAGATGACGTTGGAGATATCGGTGCTGAGCTCGGTCATGATGGCCGGATTGGCGACCGCGACGATCGTCATGTCCAACAGGATCATGAAGAACCCGACCACCAGCGCGAAGAGCGCCAGCCACGGATTACGTTGGGTGGTCATCGAATGCGTTCCAATCGGGAGAGGGTTCAGCTTCGGGCTGCCCAGCGGGGCCGGGGCGCGGCGTCGGGGTGATCCCCACTCGGCCATTCGTGGGTGTGATCGTCGGTGATCCGTTCGCCGGTGTCGGGGTCGAACTGTTCCCACGGCACGGCACCGTCACCGAGTTCCGTGGCGAAGCCCCGGATCCACGTGAGTTCGGCGTGGACAGTGGCGCGAATGTATTCCAGGACAACGTAATAGCGGCGCGGGATGGCACGGCCGCGCGTCCAGTCGAGCAGCGCGTCCATGTCGGTACACGACTGACTCAGGTATTCCACGCGCTCATCGAGCAACGCGACGACCTGCTCCTGCGGCAGCGTGTGCGCCTCCGCCAACGCCACCCGGAAGATCGGATACTCCTGCACGGGCGTGCGCAGCAACTCCGCGATCCGCCCCCGCAACGCGGCACGCCCGGAATCGGTGATCCGATAGGTGGTCCGCTCGGGCCGATTCCCCGCCCGCCCGATCCCCTCGGCCGCCACCATCTCACCATCGGCCAGCCGCGCCACCACGTGATACAGCGACCCCGGCCGCACCTTGACCAGCAGATCCTCCCGCCGAGCGATCAGCAGTTGATACATCTCATACGGATGCATCGGCCGCTCATCCAGCAGCGCGAGCACCGCGATAGCCAACGGCGTCATCGCATTCCGCCCGAGCTCCCCCACCCTGCCACCTCCACCCACAACTATGTCCCACACCAAATATTCCAGTAGGAATATACGGAGCGGAACATAGCTTGGCAAGCGGATGCCCTGGGACCACGACACCGTTCAGGCGATGCGTGATTCCGAAATTCGGCGCTACAGGGCGTGGGCGTCCAACCAAGCCCGGGCCGCGTCGGCGGGGCGGGTGCCGGTTTCGATCTGGTTGATCGACTCGAGGAGGTCCTCGGTGGTCAGTTCGCCCGCTACGTAGTTGAGCTTTTTCAGCTGTTGGCGGTCGAAGATGCCGGTGCGGTAGAGGGCGAGGATGTTCTGGGCGCGGAGGGTGTAATCGGGGTCGGGGAGTGCGTCGCGGGGGCGTAGGTCGGTGCCGTCCGCGGCGTCGGTGATCGAAAGACCCTGTGGGAGTGCGGCATTGACCGCGGCGGCGACTTCGTCCGGTTTGCGGGCCGACGAGGACGGGTTCCAGCGGTCGAGGAGGGCGCCGTTGCGGGCGGGGAGCACGGCGATGCGGGCGGCGTCGAGATCGGCCAGGGGGGTGGTCAATCCGGTGACGACGGTGGAATCGGCGCCCGCGCGGTCCAGTGCTTGGGAATAGATCTCGGCGAGCAGAATCGATTCCGTCGATGAATCCGCACCCACCGCGACCACCGGACGTGGGTCGTCAGAGGCGCAGGAAACAATGGTGAACGCGCAGGTCGCGGCCAGGATCGCGGCGGCGGTTCGACGCACGGCGACCGAGTGCATCCGGCGACACCAACTTTCCGTATTTGCCGTCAACCCGCGCAATTCGGCCCGACGGCGGGCAGTATGAACTACCAGAATGTACCTGTGGCCCCCGGGTCGCATGCACAGCGCACTGCCCGCCTTTGCCGGAAGGACACCAGTGAAAACCGCCTTCGCCTCCTCATCACCAGGACAACGTCGACCGGCACGCCGCCTCGCGGTACGGGCGGGCCGAGTGCTGGCTGCCGCGGTGGCGCTGGCCGCCGCCATGATCGTCGCCGCCTGTGGCAACAGTGATCCGCTTGCCGCCAAGGGAGATTGCGCGAGCGACGCGTTGATCATCGGGTCGGCCAACTTCCCCGAGTCCGAGACCGTCGCCAACATCTACACCGAGGTGCTGCGGATCAACGGCTTCAAGGTGGACACCAAGTTCGACATCGGCTCACGCGAGGCCTACATTCCCGCGCTGCGCCAGTGCGCGATCTCGCTCATCCCGGAATACACCGGCAACCTGCTGCAATACCTCGACAAAGACGCCACCGCCACCGCCGCGCCCGAGGTGAACACCGCGCTCACCAAGGCGCTCGGCGAGGACCTGGCCATCGCGACGCCCGCCCCCGGCGAGGACTCCGACGCGGTGGTCGTCACCCGCGCGACGGCCGACAAGTGGGGCCTGAAGTCCATCGCGGATCTCGCACCGCACTCGGCCGAGGTGAAGTTCGGCGGGATGGCCGAGTTCGCGCAGCGCCCGGGTGGCCTGCCGGGCTTGAAGAAGACCTACGGCCTCGATATCAGCGAGGCCAACTTCGTGCCGATCGCCGACGGTGGCGGTCCGGCGACAGTGCGCGCGCTGGTCGACGGCCAGGTGAACGCGGCCGACATCTTCACCACCTCGCCGGCGATCGCGCAGAACGACCTGGTCGTACTCGCCGATCCGAAGCACAACTTCGCGGCGCAGAACGTAGTGCCGCTGTTCAACGCGGCTAAGAAGACCGACAAGGCCGTGGCCGTGCTCGACGCGGTATCGGCCAAACTCACCACCACCGAACTGATCTCGCTGAACACGGCCGTGTCGGGTGACAGCAAGATCGAACCGAAGGCCGCCGCGCTCGCTTGGATCACCGCGCAAGGGTTGAACTCCCCCATCGGCTAATCGGCAGGAGCCCCGTTGTCCGACATCATCTTTCGCGGCATCGACAAGACCTACCCGAACGGCACACACGCGGTGCGCGAGCTGAACCTGCACATCGACTCGGGCTCGTTCACGGTGTTCGTCGGACCGTCCGGCTGCGGCAAGACCACCTCGATGCGCATGATCAACCGGATGGTCGACCCCACCGCGGGCACCATCACCATCGACGGACGCGATATCGAGACCGTCGATCCGGTGAAATTGCGCCTCGGGATCGGCTACGTGATCCAGAGCGGCGGGCTGCTGCCCAACCGCAAGGTGATCGACAATGTGGCGACCGTGCCGATCCTGCTCGGACAATCGCGCAAGGCCGCCCGCGCCGCCGCGCTCGAGGTGATGGACCGGGTGGGGCTGGATCGCGGTCTGGCCGAGCGGTATCCGGCGCAACTCTCGGGTGGTCAGCAACAGCGGGTCGGGGTGGCGCGGGCGCTGGCCGCGGACCCGCCGGTGCTGTTGATGGATGAGCCGTTCAGCGCCGTCGACCCGGTGGTGCGGGCGGAGCTGCAGTCGGAGATGCAGCGGCTGCAGGCGGAGCTGAACAAGACGATCGTGTTCGTCACCCACGACATCGACGAGGCGATCACCCTCGGCGACAAGATCGCGGTGTTCGGGCGCGGCGGGGTGCTGCAGCAGTACGACACTCCCGAACACGTACTTGCCCAGCCCGCAACGGATTTCGTCGCGAGTTTCGTCGGCCGCGATCGCGGTTATCGAGGGCTGTCGTTCCGCAGCGCCGAAGCTCTTGCGCTGGCACCGATTCGGACGATCGAACCCGACGACATCGCCGGATTACGGCTCACCCAGGGTGAATGGGCACTCGTGGTCGACACGCTCGGCAAGCCGGGCGGCTGGATCGACGTCACCGGCGTGGAGCGAGTACGCGCCGGAAAACCGTTGGACTCCAGCGTCTCCGCCGGCGGTTCACTGTTCACCCCGGACGGCGACCTCCGTCAGGCGCTGGACGCGGCGATCTCCTCGCCCTCGGGTATCGGCGTCGCCGTCGACGAGGCGGGCGCGGTGCGCGGCGGACTGCTCGCCACCGACGTACTCACCCAACTCGCCCGACAGCGGGCAACCGAGGACACCGAACGCAATCAGGAGTTCTTCACCCAGGGCACATCGTGAGATATCTGATCGACAATTTCGCCGAGGTCATGGCGATCACCCGCACGCACCTGGTACTCGCGCTGGTCCCACTGCTGCTCGGTCTGGTGATCGCGGTTCCGATCGGCGCGCTGGCGCGCGGAAACCGGTGGGCCAGAAGGATCACCACCACGGTGTCGAGTGTGGCTTACACCATCCCCTCGCTCGCGCTGTTCGTGATCATCCCGCCGCTGATCGGTATCTCGATGATCGATCCACTCAATGTGATCATCGCGCTCACCGTCTATTCGACCGCGCTGCTGCTGATCGCGGTGCCGGTGGCACTAGATACGGTGCCCGCCGACGTGATCGATGCCGCCGACGCGATCGGATTCGGCCGGTTCCGCCGCACTGTCACGGTCGATATGCCGTTGGCGCTCCCGGTTTTCACCGCGTCATTGCGCGTTGTGGTGGTCACGAATATCGCGATGGTGTCGGTGGGCGCGCTGATCGGAGTCGGTGGGCTCGGCAAGCTGTTCACGCAGGGCTATCAGCGTGACTACCCCGACCAGATCATCGCGGGCATCATCGTCACCCTGGTACTCGCCTTGATCTTCGATCGGCTGGTGTTCCTGCTCGGCACCCTCGCCACCCCGTGGACCCGCGCCGATACGCGTGTGAAAGGGGCGCGGTCGTGAACCTTTTCCTCGAAGCCTGGAACTACCTGAGCGACAGCGCGAACTGGGGTGGGCCCACCGGCATCGACCATCGCCTGCTGCAACATCTTTGGTACAGCTTTCTGACGGTGGCGTTGTCGGCGATGATCGCGGTGCCGGTCGGGTTGATCATCGGGCACACGCGCCGCGGCAGTGCGGTGATGGTCGGCTTCGCCAATGCCATGCGGGCGCTGCCGACATTGGGTCTGCTCACGTTTCTGGTGCTCGGACTCGGGCTCGGGCTGATCCCGCCGCTGCTGGCGCTGATCACCGTCGGCATTCCGCCACTGCTGGCGGGGGCGTACGCGGGGATCGCGAATGTGCCCGCCGATGTGGTCGACGCGTCGCGGGCGATGGGGATGACGGAGCGCCAGATCCTGTTCCGGGTCGAGGTGCCCAACGCGATGCCGGTACTGCTCGGCGGATTGCGCAGCGCCACTTTGCAAGTCGTGGCGACGGCGACCATCGCGGCCTACGTCAACCTCGGTGGGCTCGGCCGCTACATCTTCGACGGTCTCGGGCTCTACCGTTACGACCTGGTGCTGGTCGGCGCGCTGTTGGTGGCGATCCTGGCGCTCGTGCTCGACGGGATACTCGCGGTGGCGGTGTGGGCGAGCTCGCCGGGGATGGGACGACTCACACGCACCACGATCATCGAGCCGCCGATGCCGGTGGTCACCGAACCGCCGAAGCCGGCTGTCGGCTAGCTCCAGGACAACGCGAAAACGCCCCGCTCCACCAGGGAACGAGGCGCTCTCGGTTGAACGCTTGTGTCAGGCGACACCCTCGGCGCGCGCGGCCTCCGCGACGGCCTCGGCCACGGCCGGGGCGACACGCGGGTCGAGCGGGCTCGGGATGATCTTGTCGACGGCGAGCTCATCGGCAACCACACCGAAGATCGCGTTCGCGGCGGCGACCTTCATGCCCTCGGTGATGCGGCGCGCACCGGCATCCAGCGCACCCTTGAACACGCCGGGGAAGGCGAGCACATTGTTGATCTGGTTCGGGAAGTCGCTGCGGCCCGTCGCCACGATCGCCACGTACTTGGCGGCCACGTCGGGGTGGATCTCCGGGTCCGGGTTGGACATGGCGAACACGATCGCCTCCGGCGCCATCGAGGCGATGAGCTCTTCGGGGATGGTGCCCGCGGACAGACCGAGGAACACATCGGCACCGGCCAGCGCGTCGGCCGGACCACCGGTGAGGCCACGCGGATTGGAGCGGGCGGCCAGGTCGGCCTTCACACCGTTGAGGCCCGCACGGCCTGCGCTGACGATGCCCTTGGAGTCGAGCACGACCACGTCGGGGACACCGGCGGCGAGCAGGATGTTCGCGCAGGCGACACCGGCCGCACCGGCGCCGGAGACGACGACCTTGAGCGCCGACATGTCACGGTTCTGCACCGCGGCCGCGCCCTTGAGGGCGGCCAGCACCACGATGGCGGTGCCGTGCTGGTCGTCGTGCATGACCGGGCAGTCCAGTGCCTCGATGACCCGGCGCTCGATCTCGAAGCAACGGGGGGCGGAGATGTCTTCCAGGTTCACCGCGCCGAAGCTCGGACGCAGGTGGATCAGCGTCTGGACGATCTCGTCGGGGTCGGTGGTGTCGAGCACCAGCGGGATCGAGTTCAGGCCGGCGAACTTCTTGAACAGCGCGGCCTTGCCCTCCATCACCGGCAGCGAGGCGCGCGGGCCGATGTCGCCGAGGCCGAGCACGGCGGTGCCGTCGCTGACCACGACCACGAGGCGGTCGGTCCAGGTGTAGCGCTTGGTGAGCGCGGGGTCCTCGGCGATCGCACGGCTGACCTGGGCGACACCGGGGGTGTAGGCGATGGACAGATCGCGCTGGGTCTCGAGCGGCGCGGCGAGCTCGACCGACAGCTTTCCACCGAGGTGACCCGCGAAGATCTCCTCCTGGGTGATCGCAGCGAGGCTCGCTGCGTCATCGGCCTTGGGCGCCGCGGTGGCATTCGGTGCGTCAGTCACAGGTGACACGATTTCACTCCTGCTCGAGTCGGGCTCAACCGGGGGACGGTTACCGCCGGGTATATCGAAACAATGATTTTCAGAACGCTCATCGGGTGCGCGACCGCACGCGTTTCGCGGTGGCTACCGGTACGCGGGGCGCGGCACTGATCCGCCGAGCGGAACCGGACGGGTGTGTCCGGGCGAGCAGAACGGGTCGACCTCCGCTGCGACGGTGCGTCGCATGGAGAAGGTCTCCAATGTCCCCGAACCCGGCGGTGGCAAGGGTAGGGAATCCGCAACATTCTGCCAGTACGGTGCGCCTATTACCAAACCGCGTCATGTGTCGAGGGTAGCGGTGTCGAATTGCCGTGGCGTAAGCGAAAACTCGCAGCGCAGCGGGAACATCCGGTGAACTCTCACACCGTGGCGGGGGTGGCCGCGGTGAGCTCGCCGCCGAGCGGGTCCGGCCGGTCCTCGCGGCGCACCCACACATCGTCGAGCCCACCGCAGCGCAGGCGCACCAGCCAGTCGGAGTGTGCGTCGGGATGATCGATGCGACGGTGGATGCCTCGGCTCTCGGTGCGCACGAGCGCGCTGTATCCCGCCCATCGGGCGACGGCGAGCAGGGCAGCGGCTTGGCGAGCCCGCAGCTGCCCGACGCCGAGGCCGCCGAGGTCGAATTGGGCGCCGGGCCACATCGCGTCCAGTTCGGCGATGCTGTCGGCGAGGCTGCCCGCGCTGCGCCGGTAACTGCGGCGCAACGGCAGCGTGTGCTCCTGCACCAGGCCGACCACCGAACGCGGATCGATGTGGGCGTGCGGGCCGAGGCCTGCGCCGGGCACGGGTCGCGCGCTGCTGGCCCGCTCGGTGGCGACCGCGAACGCGGCGGCACCCTGACCGGCCCAGGTGCCCGAGGCCAGTGCCCACGCACCGTTGAGGCCACCGGCGGCGCCCGCCGCACCGGTGACCACCTGCCTACCGGTCACATCGCCCGCGGCGAACAGGCCCCGGATCGTCGTCGAGCAGTCCGCACCCGCCAGCGCCAGCCCACCCGCGCCGCGGATGGTTCCCTCCAGCACCGCCCGCACGGGAACCCGCCCCGTGGCGTCGACGGCGCCGTGCCTGCTCAACCAGTGTCGGACGGTGTCGGGCACCTCGTGCAGGGCCGCGAAGACCTGTCGACCGTCCGCGATGGCGGTGAGCGCCGCCGGATGCCGGTCGGGCAGCTCCGTGCCCGCTTCGTCGTAGAGAGCCGCGAAATGCACCGACAGACCCGGCGCGACCGCCGGATGCGGGTGCACTCGCGACAGCACCGGCGCCAAGCCGTAGGCGCTGGAGAATTCCATCCCGCACAGTTCGGCACCGGCCTCGGCCGCCATCAGCAGACCCTCGCCGGTGCTCACCTCGGTTCCCGCACCGCCGGACAGGAACGCGCAGCCACCGGTGGCGACCACGACCGCGCCGGCCCGAACGGCCCACGGGCGAAACTTGTTGTGACGCTGCACCCCCGCGACCCCGACCACGGTGCCCGCCGGATCGACGAGCAGTTGCAGCGCCGGATGATGATCGAGGATCCGCACGCCCGCCTCGAGCGCACCGCGGCGCAGCCTGCGCAGATAGCTCGCGCCGTCGAAGTGGACGTGCGCCGGGTCGCCGTTCGGATCGGGCACGCGGTGGCGGGTGCCCGACCAGGTCTGCAATCGCCGGTGGGACTCGTCGACGACGCGGTGCAGCCAAGCCCGATCACCGAGACCGCCGCCTGCGGCGAACGTCTTGTCGACCGCCTCGGCGCGGCCGGGACCGGGCGGAATATCCCAGAGCACGGTGGTGCCGTAGACAGTAGGACCACTGGAACCACAGCGGCTCTTGTCGACCAGCACCACTCGCGCACCCGTCGCCGCGGCCGAAACGGCGGCCCACAGCCCCGCGGGTCCACCGCCGAGGATCACAACGTCCGTTTCGATGCTGGTCACAAAAGAAATGTTCGGGCACAGTTCACCCGTCCGCAACCATTACGAGGCCGTCAACCCCACCATTGTGTCCAAAGCAATACACCAGCCGTGACCAAGACCGCCACGGACCCGAACACGGTGGACATCCCACGGCGCCGGTCGGCGAAGACCTGCGCGACGACCACCACCACCGCGGCCACGACATGCCAACTCAGCGACTCGGCACCCGGCCCAGGAAAGTCGCGGCGCGAGCCGATCACGGCGGCGCCGACGACCACGCACAGCAGCGCGAGCACCCCGCCCGCGACCACGCCGCTGACCGCGCGCACCAGCGTCACGGCGCGATCACCGGCGTCCCGCTCGCCTTGTCGATGAGCGCTTCGTACTGGTCGAGATCGGTCCCACACGCGCCGATCTCGATGGTCTTGTTGCTGCCGTGATAGTCCGACGAGCCGGTGCGGACCAGGCCCAGTTCCCGCGCGAGTCCGGTCAGCACAAGGCGATCGGCTTCGCTGTGATCGGGGTGGTCGATCTCGAGACCGCCGAGGCCGAGCCCGGCCAACTCCCTGATCTCGTCGAGTGCCAGCAGTCTGCCGCGCTTGCGCGCGCGGGCGTGCGCGATCACGCTGACGCCGCCCGCGGCCGCGATCAACTGCACAGCCCTGGTCAAGGGGGTGTCGGCCTTCTCCGCGTAGTACGGCCCGTGCGGGGCGAGTAGATCGATGAACGCGTCGTTCACACTCTCGACCACCCCGGCCGCGACCAGCGCCTGGGCCAGATGCGGTCTGCCCACCGCCGGACCCGCGCTCGCCATCACCGCGACGGGATCGATCGGCAGTCCGTCGGCCGCCATCTTCTCGGCCATCGCGCGCACCCTGCCCACCCGCTCACCGCGCAACCGCTCACGCTCGTCGGCGAAACCGCGGTCGGCGGGGTCGAACAGATACGCCAGCAGATGCACCGGCACCGGCTGGCCGTCCTCCCCCATGCCCGTGCACGACATCTCCATGCCGCGCACCAGCGTGAGCCCCGGCGGGCGCGCCGCCTCGGCCTCGGCCCAGCCGCCGGTGGTGTCGTGGTCGGTGATCGCGACGACGTCGAGACCGGCCGCCGCGGCATGCCGCACCAGTTCGGCGGGACTGTCGGTGCCGTCGGAGGCGGTGGAATGGGTATGCAGGTCGATGCGCACACCCTCAGTCATACAGTGCGGTCTCGGGTCCCGCGCGTTCCCGGTCGGTGCCCGTAGGATCCGCGAGGTGTCCTCCTTTCCGCCGATGCCGTCGTTTCACGGTCCCCATCGCGCGGCGAAAACGCCGAGACCGCAAGTCCCCGTGCCGACGGCGCGAGCGATCGTCGACTGCGGGGTCTATGTCGACGGCAAGCGTCGACCAGGGCATTTCACCCCGCAAGAGGCTCTGACTGCGGTGGCTGACACCGATTCGGGATTCGTCTGGATCGGCCTGCACGACCCGGACGAGCGACAGATGAACGACATCGCCTCGACCTTCGACCTGCACCCGCTGGCGGTGGAGGACGCGGTGCTCGGCCGTCAGCGACCCAAACTCGAACGCTACGGTGACACCCTGTTCCTGGTGATGAGCACGGTCTCCTACGTCGACCACGCCATCGACTCGACGAGCGAGATCGTGGAGACCGGCGACATCATGGTCTTCACCGGACCACGCTTCGCCGTCACCGTGCGGCACGGCCAGCACACCCACCTGTCCAACGTGCGCCACGAGCTCGAAAAGCAGCCCGAACAGCTGAAATACGGACCGACCGCGGTGCTGCACGCCGTGGCCGACCACATCGTGGACACCTACGTCGATGTCACCGAATCCGTCGGCGGCGATATCGACGAGATGGAAGAGGCGGTGTTCACGCCCGCATCGAAGATCGGCATCGGGTCGATCTACCAGCTCAAACGCGAAGTGGTGGAACTGCGAAGGGCGGTGGCGCCGTTGGCGGTTCCGCTGGAGCGGCTGGTGAACAACACCGACCTGCCGGTGCCGACCGAGATCCGCCGCTACCTGCGCGACGTGGCCGACCACCAGGTCAGCGTCGCCGATCAGATCAGCTATTTCGACGAAGCGCTCAGCGGTCTGGTCAATGCCGCGCTGGCCAAGATCAGCGTTCAGCAGAACACCGACATGCGCAAGATCTCGGCCTATGCCGCGATGGCGGCGGTGCCGACGATGATCGCGGGCGTCTACGGCATGAACTTCGACCACATGTGGGAGCTGCACCAGGTGTGGGCCTATCCCGTGGTGTTGCTGGTCATGGCCGGGCTCTGCGCGCTGCTGTTCCGCAGTTTCCGCCGCAACGGGTGGCTCTAGAGCGTCACCGCGCCGCGCTCGGGATCGCGCACGTCGATGCCGGCCTCGGCCCAGGCGTCGCGCAGCGCTTGGGCACCACGCACGCGCACCCAGGCGGCCTCGGTCGCGGTCACCGGGGTGACACTGAGGTAGCGCACCGGATCGGCGGGCTCGGGCAGACCGATCGCGGGGATGTCGCTCTCGCCGAGTACGACCGCGGTGAACTTCGCGTTGCGCCACAACGGTTCGCCGAGGTCGAGCAGCGCGTCCGCTTGCAGCACAACACCTTCCACCGACGGTGAGGCGACCAGGATGCCGAGGGATTTCGCCACCCCGACCTGCGGATCGGCGCTCATCAACAGCGTCAGGACCAGTTCCGCGCGCGGACCGCGCACCGGATCGGCCAGCAGATCGGACGGGTCGCCCATCGGATGGCGTGAACCACCCAGCGTCGCGTAGTGGACCGCGCCGTCGCCGGGAATGCGCAGGATCTCGACGGGTTCCAGCCCGAGGAAGGTCACCGAGGCCGAATCGACCTGCGCGCGTTCGACGTCGAAGTGGTCAAGCACCGCGGCGCGGACCGTGTTCTCCACATCCATTGCGCTACAGGGCCAATCGGGCCAGCATGTCGCGGGCCTGTTCGGCGGACTTCGGATCACACAGCACGTCGTAGCGGCCCGCCACCAACTGCATGGTCGAGGCGAAATCGCGCTGACCCTTGGTGGCCGCGTACGGAATCGAGGTGGTGATCACACCGAAGACGATGCCGCCCAGCAGACCGACGACGAGCGGTCCGAGCGCACCGCCGGTGGTCGTGAACAGGCTCAGCAGCAGACCGAGGAACAGGCCGAGCCAGGCACCCGACACCACGCCGCCGCCGATGACCTTGCCCCACGTGAGCCGGTAGAGCACCCGCTCCACCTGCATCAGATCGACGCCGACGATGGTCACGTCCTGCACCGGGAACTGCCCGTCGGCCAGGTAGTCGACCGCGCGCTGCGCCTCGGCGTAGGTCGGGTACGAGCCGACCGGCCAGCCCGACGGCGGCGTCGGCAACGCCTGCCGCCCGCGATTCGAGTTGCCCAAGGGATTCGTCATAGTCCTATTCTGCTGTTTCCGGACCGGCTGTGCCGGAATGAAACGCCTCGACCCCCGCTGCCGGCGATCAAGCGGCTGTTCTCGTCATTCCCGCGGCCCGCCCCTTGTCGGCGATAACTTGCGCCATTTTGGCGCTTGCCTCGTCGATCATCTCATCCCCCAACATGACAGCACCACGAGCGCCACCTGCCTCGGAGGTGTGGAAGGCGTAGGTCTCCAAGATCAACTCGGCGCGGTCGTAGTCGGCCTGGCGTGGGCTGAAGATCTCGTTGCACGCGTCGACCTGGCCGGGGTGCAGCACCCACTTGCCGTCGAAACCCAGTGCGGCCGTACGGCCCGCGGCCCGGCGGAACCCGTCGACATCACGAATCTGCAGGTAGGGGCCATCGATCGCCTGCAGGCCGTGCGCGCGGGCGGCGAGCAGGATCGTCATCAGGATGTGGTGGTAGGCATCGCCCACGTCGTAGCCTTCCGGCTGCTCGCCGACCACCAGCGTGCGCATATTGATACTGGCCATGAAATCGGCGGGCCCGAACACCAGTGCCTGCACCCGCGGGCTCGCGGTGGCGATCGCGTCGATATTGCGCAGGCCCAGGGCATTCTCGAGCTGCGGTTCGATGCCGATCCGCCCGACCTCGAGGCCACTGGCCTTCTCCAGCTGGGTCAGCAGCAAGTCGAGGGCTCGCACCTGCCCCGCGTCGGTGACCTTGGGCAGCAGGATCGCGTCGATCCAACGGCCCGCACCCTCGACCACGCTGATCACGTCGGCGTAGGTCCACTCGGTCGACCAGTCGTTGACCCGCACCACCCGCAACTGCGCACCCCAGCCGGGTTCGTTCAGCGCGGCGACGATGTTCGCCCGCGCCGCGGCCTTGGCGCCGCGAGCGACCGCGTCCTCCAGATCGAGGAACACCTCGTCAACCGGCATCGTCTTGGCTTTGGCGATCATCTTCGGGTTGCTGCCCGGCACAGCGAGCACCGAACGACGTGGCTTCATGCGGAGCGCCTCCTGACTCGGTCGACAGTGCCGACCGATAGCCTGATGGTCATGGCAACCACCAGGGTGTATGTCGCCCGGCTCGCCGGCCTGACGGTGCTGGGTCCGGACGGGGAGTCTATCGGCCGGGTCCGCGATGTGGTCGTCGCCGTCCGGCACGGGCGCCAGCCGCCACGCGTGCACGGGCTCGTCGTCGAATTGCTTACCCGGCGACGGATTTTCGTGCCGATGCTGCGGGTCACCGCGATCGAACCGGGCATGGTCACGCTCAATACCGGAACCGTGAGCCTGCGCCGCTTCGCCCAGCGCGCGGGCGAACGCCTGGCCATGGCACAGATCCTCGATTCGCCGGTGCGGGTGAACGACCCGGATCTGCCGGATCTGGCCGACGTCGACGTACTCGTCAACGATCTCGGGATCGAGCAGACCAGGACCAGGGATTGGATCGTCAGCCGGGTCGCGGTGCGCGGGCATCGGCGGATCGGGCGCAGGCGCTCGGTGCACGTCGTCGAATGGTCACAGGTCGACGGGCTCACCCCCGCCGACGTGGACCGGCCCGGCCAGGACGTGACCACCCTGCTCGCCCAGTTCGAAGGGCTGCGCGCGGCCGATGTCGCGCACCGGTTGCGGGAACTGCCGGAGAAGCGCCGCCTCGAGGTCGCGATCGCGCTCGACGACGAACGCCTCGCCGACGTGGTCCAGGAATTGCCCGACGACGACCAGATCGACCTGCTCGGCCATCTCGAAGTGCGCCGCGCCGCCGACGTGCTGGAGGCGATGGATCCCGACGACGCCGCCGACCTGCTCGGCGAGCTGCCCGCGAGCGAAGCCGAATCACTGCTGGCTCTGATGGATCCCGAGGAATCCGAGCCGGTGCGCAGGTTGCTCGCACACTCCCCCGATACCGCGGGCGGTCTGATGACGCCGAAACCGATCGTGCTCGGTCCCGCGACGACCGTCGCCGAGGCACTGGCCCGGGTTCGCGACCCCGACCTCACGCCCGCGCTGGCCTCGATGGCCTTCGTCGTCCGCCCGCCCACCGCCACCCCGACCGGTCGCTACCTGGGCTGTGTGCACATTCAGCAGTTGTTGCGGGAACCACCGGCGCATCTGGTGGGTGGGATCGTCGACAGTGATCTGGCGCCGCTGACACCTGACCTGCCGCTCTCGGCGGTGACCCGCTATTTCGCCACCTACAACCTGGTGTGCGGGCCGGTGGTGGACGCGGAGAATCATCTGCTCGGCGCGGTGACCGTCGACGACGTCCTCGATCATCTGCTGCCCGAGGACTGGCGCGAGGAAGAACCACCGGCACTCGGGCAGATCGTGTCGAGTCTGTCGAACGGGAGTCCTGCGTGAGTGAGAAGAACCCGCCGAGGCAGCGGCTGGAGACCCCGGTCGGGTCACGTTTTCGCTTCGATTGGGACTCCGACGCTTTCGCGCGGACCAGCGAGCGGGTCGCGCGGTTCCTCGGCACCGGACGGTATCTGGCGATCCAGACCGTGCTGGTCATCGTCTGGGTGCTGCTCAATGTGTTCGCGGTGACGCTGCGCTGGGACCCGTACCCGTTCATCCTGCTCAACCTGGCCTTCTCCACCCAGGCCGCCTACGCGGCACCGCTGATCCTGCTGGCGCAGAACCGCCAGGACAACAGGGACAAGGTCTCCCTCGAAGAAGACCGGACCAGGGCCGCGCAGACCAAGGCCGATACCGAGTTCCTCGCCCGCGAACTCGCCTCACTGCGCCTCGCGGTCGGCGAGGTCGCCACCCGCGACTATCTGCGCCGCGAACTGGAGGAGATCAAGGACGTGCTCGACCGCATCGACGACGTCACCACGCCCGACGGCGCGCCGAAGACGGACAAAAAGCGAAAAGCGGTCCGCAAGAAAACGTCCGGTCAAACGCCCTCTTCCGCCCCGATTTCGCCTGGTGCTCCAGATGTATGACCGGAAATGCTCAACAACTACCTGACCGGTAGGTAACCTGGATCACGTTGTTCCGGGCGGGCCGGAAGGGGACTCTGCGGCGCCGCTGCTTTTCGACGAAAAGGGTGTGGCCGTGCGAATCTCTGCTCCGATAACGATGTCGGCCCTAGTACTCGCAGGTCTCGTCGCTTCGGGGTCGGGGGTGCACACCAGCGACCCGAGCACCGCGCCGACCGCGCCGGAGGCGCTACTGGCCGCCACGGCGAGCACCACCGAGGACACACCCGAAACCGATCCGTCCGAGATCGTCGGCCTGCTGCCGGTGGCACAGGAGGCGCCGCGCAGATTGCGTGCGCTCAACGCCAACACCGCCGCGCCCTTCGCTGGAACCGTCCCGCTGCAGAGTATTTCGCTACCCACCGGCAGCGGCGCGCTCGGTATCCCGGAGATCGTGCTCGCCGCCTACCGCAATGCCGAACTGGCCCTGGAATCCGCGCAGCCGGGTTGCGGGCTCACCTGGAACCTCCTCGCAGGCATCGGCCGGATCGAATCCGGACACGCCAGCAGTGGCCGCACCGACCCCGCGGGCACGACGACGACGCCGATCTTCGGGCCCGCTCTCGACGGCACGCTGCCGGGCAACGAGATCATCAAGGAAGCCGACGGCGGGTTCGTGCGGGCGCTGGGTCCCATGCAGTTCCTGCCGAGCACCTGGGTGCACTACGCCGCCGACGGCAACGGCGACGGCGCGTCGGATCCGCACAATGTGTTCGATGCCGCGCTGGCCGCGGGCAAGTACCTCTGTTCCGGCGGCATGAACCTGCGCGAGGCGGCCCAAGAACTGCGGGCGGTGCTGCGCTACAACAACTCCATGTCCTACGCGGCCACCGTGCTGAGCTGGTCGGCGGCGTATCGGACCGGCGGCGCACCGAGTCAGGTGGCCATCTCGCCGGAGATCATCCCGCCGGGCAGTGGACCACTGGTGGCGCCGAATGTGCTGGCCGCCTCGACCAACACGCCCTCAACGACCGCCACACCGACGCCGACCACGCCGAAGGTCACCACGCCGACGCAGGTGATGATCACGCTGCCCGGCCTGCCGCCGATCCCGTGCGGGATCTTCTGCCCGGCGCCGGTCGCCCCGCCCGAAACCTGCGTGAGCGAGCCGCTGCCCGCGGACATGCCGAATCCGCTCGAACCGGCGAAGCAGCCCGCCCAGCAGACCTATGGCGCTGCGGCGCCGAAGGATCCGGCCGTGCCCGAGCAGCCGCCGGTCGTCGAGCCCGCCGCGTGCGCCCCGGCCGCCGTCGAACCGGTCGCGCCGGCCCCCGTCACGCCGGAGAAGACGCCGGAACCGGGCGTCGCGCCCGCCGAGGAACCCGCACCCGCCGAGCCCGCGCCGGTGGCACCCACCCAGCAGCCCGGCATCACACTGCCGTTCGGCATCGTCATCCCGCTGCCGCCCGCCCCTGCACCAGCACCGTAGAAATCAAACCGAAACTCAGATCACAGAGGGGTAACAAAAAGGTCTCGGGTGCGGTAATCTCCTCTCATCCAACACGGTTGAGGAGGGCACGACACAGTGGGTCGTCATCGTAAACAGCCTGCTTCGACGGTTCGCCGTAGCTCGCTCATCGCACTGACCGGTTTGGTCCCCGCTGGATTGGTAGCCGTTACCGCGGCCACCTCGGAGGCGACCACGACAACCAACGCAGCCGTCGAGCACGACCTGCTGCCCGGCGCCGAGCCGGAGGTTGCGGCCGATCTGTTCTCCTCGCCCCAGGCCGACATCGCCGAGGTCGTCCATGCCGAAGCGCGCCAGTCGGCCTCGGCCACACCGGTCGTGAAAACCGTTGCACTGCCGAATGATCGCGCGTCCGCTGATCTGCCCGCGGGCCCGCTCGGCATTCCGGGTATCGCCGTGGCCGCATATCAGACCGCCGAAGAGCAACTGGCCGTGGAGAATCCGCACTGCGGGATGTCCTGGTCGCTGCTGGCGGGCATCGGCCGCGTCGAATCGACCCACGCCTACGGCAAAGCCGACGCACAGGGCAATCCGATCAAGGCGGTCTACGGACCCGTCCTCGACGGCAGCCTTTCCGGCAACAACGTCATCCACGACAGCGACGGCGGCGAACTCGACGGTCTCGGCGGCTACGACCGCGCCATCGGGCCGATGCAGTTCCTGCCCGAGACCTGGCACAGCTACGCCGCCGACGGCAACGCCGACGGCGTCGCCGACCCACAGAACCTGTTCGACGCGGCCCTCACCGCGGGCCGGTACCTGTGCGACGGCGGTCTGAACATGCGGGACCTGTCACAGCAGTCGAAGGCGATCCTGCGCTACAACAACTCGATGGCCTATGTCGCCAACGTGATGGCGTGGTCGGGTTCCTACTCCAGTGGTCTCGCTCCCAAGCCGCAGGACCTCCCCCGGATCCACTAGGCGGCCATCGACGCACGACGTCAGGGTCAGACCCCGGACTGCGTTTCTTCACCAGGGGGATAACATCGGGCGTATGTCAGTGATTACGGAAGCGGATGTGCGGGCGGCGCTCGCGAAGGTCGACGACCCGGAGATCCGCAAACCGATCACCGAGTTGGGCATGGTCAAGTCCATCGCCATCGCCGACAGCGGTGACGTGCACATCGAGATCTATCTGACCACCTCCGGTTGCCCGTTGCGGACCGAGATCATCCAGCGGGTCACCAAGGCCGTCGCCGATGTCAACGGCGCGGGGGCGGTGACCGTCGACCTCGATGTGATGAGCGATGAGCAGCGCACCGAGCTGCGCAAGTCACTGCGCGGCGATTCGGCCGAGCCGATCATTCCCTTCGCCCAGCCCGGTTCGCTGACCCGTGTCTACGCGGTGGCTTCCGGCAAGGGTGGTGTCGGCAAGTCGAGCGTCACCGCCAACCTGGCCGTGGCACTGGCACAGCGTGGGCTGTCGGTCGGTGTGCTCGATGCCGATATCTACGGCCACTCCATCCCACGCATGCTCGGCACCGACGCCCGCCCGACCCAGGTCGAGCGGATGATCATGCCGCCGGTCGCGCACGACGTGAAGATGATCTCGATCGCGCAGTTCACCCAGGGCAATACCCCCGTGGTGTGGCGCGGCCCGATGCTGCACCGCGCCCTGCAGCAGTTCCTCGCCGACGTGTTCTGGGGCGACCTGGACGTGCTGCTGCTCGACCTGCCGCCCGGCACCGGTGACGTCGCGATCTCCCTTGCCCAGCTCATCCCGAGCGCGGAGATCCTGGTCGTCACCACTCCGCAGATCGCCGCCGCCGAGGTGGCCGAGCGCGCGGGCGCGATCGCCCTGCAGACCCGTCAGCGCATCGCGGGCGTCGTGGAGAACATGTCCTGGCTCGACCTGCCCGACGGTTCCCGCATGGACCTCTACGGCTCCGGCGGTGGCCAGGTCGTCGCCGACCGCCTCACCCGCGCAGTCGGCTCGAATGTGCCGCTGCTCGGCCAGATCCCGATTGAGCAGGCCCTGCGCGAAGGCGGCGACGACGGCAACCCGATCGTCCTGTCCGACCCGAACAACCCGGCCGCCGTCGCCCTGCTCGACATCGCCGACAAACTCGCCGTCCGCAAGCGCGGCCTGGCAGGCATGTCACTGGGAATCGACACCACTCGGCATCTGTAGAACATGGGTAACTCACCGGGTACGGGCAAACCCGATCACCTCGAGAACCGTCGGCCGCCAACGGTGCGCGAGTCCGTGCACGAGTCCGGCCTGAATTCCCGGAGAGGCGGGGGAGCTTCATGCTGACGCTGCTTCTGTACGTGCTCATCGTCGGGTTGGTTGCGGCGATGCTTTTCCTGGTCGTCAGTGCGGTGTTCGGGCGGGGCGAGGAGCTCGGGCCGTTGCCCGAGGGGACCACCGCTACCGTGCTGCCCGCCGACAGGGTCAGCGGCGCCGATGTGCGGGCGTTGCGGTTCCAGCAGGTGGTGCGCGGGTACAAGGCCGGCGAGGTCGACTGGGCGCTGGGCAGGCTGGCCGAGCGGATCGACGAGCTCGAGTTCGAGTTGGCACAGGCTCGGCAGTGGCAAGCGCACGTGACGGCGGGCCAGGACCGCGGGTGAGCGAGCTCGCCGACGACGGCCTCGTGCGCTGCGACTGGTCGACCGGCTCACAGCTGTACCGCGATTATCACGACACCGAGTGGGGTCAGCCCCTGCACGGCGACGACGCCATGTTCGAACGGCTGTGCCTCGAAGCCTTCCAGTCGGGCCTGGCGTGGATCACCGTCCTGCGAAAGCGGCCGGCCTTTCGCACCGCCTTCGCCGGTTTCGAGATCGCGAAGGTCGCCGAGTTCGATGATCACGACCGCGCGCGCCTGCTGGCCGACGCGGGCATCGTGCGAAACCGCGCCAAGATCGACGCGGTGATCAACAATGCCCGGGTTGCTCGCGACCTGCCGATGAGCCTCGACGAGCTGGTGTGGTCGTTCGCGCCCGCGCCACGCCCACGGCCGAGCTCGATCGCGAATGTGCCCGCCACCACACCCGAATCCATTGCTCTGGCAAAGGAATTGAAGCGTCATGGGTTCGCTTTCGTTGGCCCGACGACGGCGTATGCCCTGATGCAGGCAACGGGCATGGTGGACGATCACCTGGATGTTTGCTGGGTGGCGGCGGTACCGAACGGAACCGACTCAGCAGTCACATTTCGTACTCAGGTGTCCGCCCGCGGCGGCAATAGGGAAGAATAGGACCGGTGTGGCCCGCCGAACACCCGGCGAGCCCGCTGGTTGGCGACAACCGGCAGACGAGAAACAGTGCGCAGAACCACCGCGCAGATCTGGAGGGAGCAGAGGATGGCGGCCATGAAGCCCCGTACCGGGGACGGTCCCCTCGAAGCAACCAAGGAAGGTCGTGGAATCGTCATGCGGGTTCCACTCGAGGGTGGCGGGCGTCTGGTCGTCGAACTCACACCGGACGAGGCTGCGGCGCTCGGTGACGAATTGAAGAGCGTCACCAGCTGAATGCGCTGACCGAGGTCGCCGCACTTCTGGCCTGCCCGGAGTGCGGCGACGAGCTGCAACCGCACGATCGTGCGCTGCGATGCGGTACCGGCCACAGCTTCGACATCGCCAGACAGGGTTATGTCGGACTACTGACCGGCGCATCGACGAAAATGACCGGCGACACCGCCGACATGCTCGATGCCCGCGCCGCTTTCCAGGGCGCGGGCCATTTCGCCCCGATCGCCGCGGCAGTGGCGCATGCCTTCGATAGGGTGCCGCAGGCTGGCACACCACCCGATGGCACTGTGCTCGAGATCGGTGCGGGGACGGGCTACTACCTGGCCTGCGTCCTCGATGCTCGCGCCGACCTTCTCGGTATCGCCTTGGATGTGGCCAAGCCCGCCGCCCGCCGAGCCGCCCGCGCGCACTCCCGGGTGGCCTCCGTGCTGGCCGACGCCTGGCGCGGCCTGCCCCTGCGCGACGACACCCTCACCGGAGTCCTCTCGGTCTTCGCCCCGCGCAACCCCGCCGAGGTCGCCCGCGTCCTGGCACCCGGCGGCCGCTTCGTCGTCGTCACGCCCACCCCGCGTCATCTGGGTGAGCTGATCGGCCCGCTCGGCATGGTGAGCATCGACCCGGACAAGGACCGCCGTCTGGCCGACTCACTGGCAGGCACCTTCACGCGCGCCGAGCACACCGATGTCGAGTTCCCGATGAAGCTGTCGCGCACCGACGTCACCAATGTCGTCGCGATGGGCCCGTCGGCCTTCCACGGCACCCCCGCCGACGATCCACGGA
Source organism: Nocardia sp. A7 (assembly GCF_046549215.1). Taxonomy (NCBI): domain Bacteria; kingdom Bacillati; phylum Actinomycetota; class Actinomycetes; order Mycobacteriales; family Nocardiaceae; genus Nocardia; species Nocardia sp. A7. The sequence goes on from NZ_JAJPWE010000001.1 coordinate 1,063,298, forward strand.
TCGCCGCACTCCCCGACATCACCGAAGTGACCGCGTCGGTGACAGTGTCGACCTACTTGCCGACCCGCTGACCACAGCCCGGTACGCGTCGAGCTAACGCAGCACACTCCGGTACACCTCGATGGTGCGCTCAGCGATCCGCGCCCAGTCGAACTCCGCGATAGCCCGCGCCCGCCCGGCCTCGCCGTAGCGCACAGCCAACGCCGGATCCCCCGCGACCTCGTTCACCGCGACCGCGAGTGTCCGCTCGTACTCGCCCGTCGCCTCCGGGTCGTAGTGCACCAAACGGCCGGTGACCCCGTCGTCGACCACCTCGGGGATCCCACCCACATCGGAAGCCACGACCGCGGTCGCGCACGCCATCGCCTCCAGGTTCACGATGCCGAGCGGTTCGTAGACCGACGGGCAGACGAATACCGAAGACGCCGACAGGATTTGGCGGACCTGTTCGGCGGGCAGCATCTCCTTCACCCAGAAGACGTTGCCGCGCTGCCGTTGCAACCCGTCGACGGCGGCGGCGACCTCCACCTCGAGTTCCTTGGTATCGGCCGCACCCGCGCACAGCACCAACTGGATATCGGGGTCGAACGAGGCGGCCGCGGCGAGCAGATGCCCGACACCCTTCTGCCGCGTGATCCGTCCGACGAACGAGACGATCGGCAGGTCGGTGCGCACTCCGAGCCGCTCCAGCACCGGCATCTCGTCACCGGCCCGCGGACCCGGATGCCACACCGTGGCGTCGATCCCGTTGTGCACCACATGAACCCGATCGGGGTCGATCGCTGGATAGGCGTCGAGCACGTCGTGACGCATGCCCTCACTCACCGCGATCACCGCGTCGGCATGCTCCATCGCATTGCGTTCCGACCACGACGAGAGCCGGTACCCGCCACCGAGCTGCTCGGCCTTCCACGGCCTTCGCGGTTCCAGCGAATGCGCCGTGAGCACATGCGGCATCCCGTACAGCATCGAGGCCAGGTGCCCGGCCAACCCCGCGTACCAGGTATGCGAATGCACCACGTCCACACCGCCCGCCGCGTCGGCCATCCGCAGCTGCGCCGACATCATCTGCAACGCGGCATTGGCGGCAGACAACTCGGGGTCGGGCCGGTGCACCACGGCACCGTGACGCGGCGCGCCCATGCAGTGCACGGTGACATCACCCAGCTCGCGCAATCGGGCAGTGAGTTCGGTGACATGAACTCCCGCACCGCCGTACACCTCAGGCGGATACTCCCGGGTCAGCATGGCTACCCGCAGCAATTCCGCCGACTTCCGCTCGCTGTCGGTGCCATCACTCACTGGTCCCAAAATAGACCCTCGGGTCGACATGGGCCACCGTAACGGCGCTGGGCCTGTACTTTGAGCAGGGTGAGGAGCCAGCCGCACGTACTCGGGATCGTGCTCGCCGGTGGCGAGGGCAAACGACTGTTTCCACTCACGGCCGACCGGGCCAAGCCCGCGGTTCCGTTCGGTGGCGCGTACCGGCTGATCGACTTCGTGTTGAGCAACCTGGTGAACGCGGGATACCTGCGTCTGTGCGTGCTCACCCAGTACAAGTCGCATTCACTCGATCGCCACATCTCCCAGACGTGGCGGCTGTCGGGTTTCACCGGTGAATACATCACCCCGGTGCCCGCGCAGCAACGGCTCGGGCCGCGCTGGTACACCGGCAGCGCCGACGCGATCATGCAGTCGCTCAACCTGATCTACGACGAAGACCCCGACTACATCGTGGTGTTCGGCGCCGACCACGTGTACCGGATGGACCCTGAGCAGATGGTGGCCAGCCATATCGCGTCGGGTGCGGGCGTCACCGTGGCTGGTATCCGGGTGCCGAGGGCCGAGGCGAGCGCGTTCGGCTGCATCGACACCGACGAGTCCGGCAAGATCACCCAGTTCCTGGAGAAGCCCGCGCACCCGCCTGGCACCCCCGACGACCCGAACGTGACGTTCGCGTCGATGGGCAACTACGTGTTCACCACCCGCGTGCTGGTCGAGGCCATCCGCGCCGACGCCGAGAACTCCGATTCCGACCACGACATGGGCGGCGACATCATCCCGGCGCTGGTCGCCGCTGGCCAGGCCGCCGTATACGACTTCGCCGACAACGACGTCCCCGGCGCCACCGAGCGCGACCGCGGCTACTGGCGCGACGTAGGCACCATCGACGCCTTCTACGAGGCGCACATGGACCTGGTCTCGGTGCACCCCGTGTTCAACCTCTACAACAGGCACTGGCCGATCCGTGGCGCCGCCGAGAACCTGCCGCCCGCGAAATTCGCCCAGGGCGGGCTCGCTCAGGAATCGATCGTCGGAGCGGGCTCGATCCTGTCGGCGGCGACGGTGCGCAATTCGGTACTGAGTTCGAACGTGGTGATCGAGGACGGCGCCACGGTCGAGGGCAGTGTGTTGATGCCCGGTGTGCGGATCGGGCGTGGCGCGGTGGTGCGCCACGCGATCCTGGACAAGAACGTGGTGGTCGGCGAGGGCGAGATCATCGGCCTCGATCTCGACCGTGACCGTGAGCGTTTCGCGGTCAGCAACGGCGGTGTGGTCACCGTCGGCAAGGGAATCTGGGTCGGCTAGCCCCGAGAGGCGCAGAGCAGTCCGTCACCGATCGGGATCAGGACGCTGGTGAGCTCGGGATTCTCCGCGATCGCGCGGGTCGCCGCCCGCACCGCCTGCGTGGCGGGGTCGCGCTGATCCAGGTCGGGCACCCGTCCGCCGAGGAGCGCGTTGTGGAGGATGAACGCACCGCCAGTACGCAGCAACCGCACGCCCTGTTCGACGTAATTCGGATGTTCCATCGGCGCCGCGTCGATGAAGACCAGGTCATACGAACCGTCGGCGAGCCGGGGCAACACGTCCAGCGCCCGCCCGTTGATCAGTCGCGTGCGCGACGGCGTGATCTCGGCTGTCCGGAACGCCTCCTTGGCCGCGCGCTGATGCTCGGGTTCGGAGTCGATCGTCGTCAGCGTCCCGTCCTCACGCATCCCGTCGAGCAGCCACAGCCCACTGACGCCCGCCCCGGTGCCCACCTCGACGACCGAGCGCGCGCCCAGCATCTGCGCGTACATGCTCAGCAGCGCACCGACCGCCGCGGCTACCGGCATGGCACCCAATTCGGTGGCCCGCTCGCGCGCTTCCAGCAGGACTTCGTCTTCGACGACGGACTCCTCCACATAGGCCAGGTTCCGCTCCACGTTCGATGCCACGGTTATGAGGCTATGTCACAGGAGGGGTCTGTGTATTCAGCAAAGGGGCCGATCCGGCACTGTGTCGCACAGATCCCGAACAATTGCCGAAAGTTTGCGGATCGGTCACAACAGCCCCCGAACTGCTGGTTCTCCGCTGCTGACGCGACTAAGGTCGAATCCGACCAGAATTCTCAGGTCACACTCAGGATCTCCACACCTGACCCATATCAGGGCAGGAAATAGTTGCCCTACGCAAGGCCAGCCGATCGCGGCGGGTACGAGGCTCGGGAACAACCACAGACAGTTGCTGGTTGATGTCGATAAGCAAGGTCCGCTGACCCGGACCGGCCAGATTTCGTGCCAGCGGTCCCGAGTAGGAGGTGTCCCATCCCGATGGTAGACACGGCCCGTCAAGACACCACCGACCAGACCCTGCCCGCCGATCTCCTCGCGGTAGCAGTCGAAGACGCCGAACTCACCGGCACCGCCGCCTTCGATGCGACGGGCGATCGCGCCGCCATGCCCTCCTGGGACGAACTGGTCCGCGAACACGCCGACCGCGTCTATCGCCTGGCCTACCGCCTCTCCGGTGACGCACAGGATGCCGAGGACCTCACCCAGGACACCTTCATCCGGGTGTTCCGTTCGCTGCAGAACTACCAACCCGGCACCTTCGAGGGCTGGTTACACCGCATCACCACCAATCTGTTCCTCGACATGGTCCGCCGCCGCAACCGCATCCGGATGGAAGCGCTGCCAGAGGACTACGACCGGGTGCCCGCCGAAGGCCCTACTCCCGAAGACGCCTACCACGACTCCCGCCTCGATCCCGACCTGCAGAAAGCACTCGATTCGCTGGCGCCGGAATTCCGTGCCGCGGTCGTGCTCTGCGACATCGAGGGTCTGTCCTACGAGGAGATCGGCGCCACGCTCGGTGTGAAACTGGGTACCGTGCGCAGCCGGATTCACCGTGGGCGTCAGGCGCTGCGCGAGTACCTTGCGCATAATGGAAGTGAGCAGCAGTACTCCGCGCAAGCGCACACAGTGTGACGGGTGTTCGACGTCACCGGGTGCTCAGGTGACGTCGGTTCGGAAGGAAGATTTCCGCATGAGTGTGGACCCCAGTGCCGCAGGTCGCCCACCGCGCTTTCAGCCCACCGAGCATCTGGCCAGTGAGGCTGTCGCGGCCTTCGTCGACGGCGAACTGCGGATGAACGCCTATCTGCGTGCCGCCCAGCATCTTTCGGTCTGCCCCGAATGCGCGGCCGAGGTCGATGCCCAGCAGCAGGCGCGGATCGCGCTGCGCCGGGCCGCCGAGGTGGCGATTCCGCGCAGCTTGCACGACAGCCTCTCGCGCATCCCGCTGGCCGATCTGCCCGGCAGCGCACCGGAACCGCAGCGCCGTAACGAGGCATTTCTCGGATTCATCACAGATTCCTTCACCGCGACCCGGTGGACAACGTGGCGGCGCAAGTAGAGTCTGCGACGTGACTGGCGAATCGACGAATTCCGGATCGGCCGAGCACTCGGATTCGGGGGCTGAATCACCGAAGGACGCGAGGGGCACGCTGCGCCCTTCCGACGCACCGAGCCTCGGCCCGCGCCCGGTCTACCGGCCGCACATCGACAGCCACACCGCGCGTGCCTTCCGCCGCCCGAACGGCCAGGCAGGCTCGTTCGCGCCGCACGACCCGCAGCGCGCGAGCCACAACGGCGCTGACGAAGGACTCACCCAGCGCCCGCCGGACGGTGTGCTCGCCGAGGCGTTCGCCCGGCCCGAAGGCTCTTCGGAGCTGCTGCAGCGTGAGCCGGGCGCCGACGAACCGAAGACGGTCGTCGCGGGTCCGGTCGACCCGTGGCGTGATCCCGACGCGACGGCTCGGCTCGGCTCGCCCGCCGTCGACACGCCCCCGCCTGCCCGGCTACCGGTCGCGACCAAGCTGAGCGCCCGCGAGGTGCTGTTCGGCTCGCGCGTCGCGCCCAAGGCCCTCGCACTACTGGCTGTGCTCGCGCTCGGCATCGCCGTCGTGGGCGGGCTGGTCGGGCGGGTCACCGCCGAGACCGCGTCCACGCTCACCTCACGCAAGGTGACGTTGGATCAGAGCGCGGGCACCGAGACACCGCACAGCCAGATCGCCGCCGTCGCCAACGCCGTCCTGCCCTCGGTGGTCTCGATCCGGGTCACCGTCGGCGACAACGGCGCCACCGGTTCCGGCGTGGTGATCGACGGTGGCGGCTACGTCGTCACCAACAATCACGTGGTCTCGATGGCCGCGACCGACAAGTCCAACCGGGCCGCCATCCAGGTGCAGTTCTCCGACGGCACCCGGGTGCCCGCGCAGATCGTCGGGCGCGATCCCAAGACCGACCTCGCGGTGCTCAAGGTCGAGGCGAAGAACCTCACCGTCGCCAACCTCGGCAGGTCCGCCGACGTGCAGGTCGGCGACGACGTGCTCGCGGTCGGTTCGCCGCTGGGTCTGAGCAAGACCGTCACCTCCGGCATCGTCAGCGCCCTGCACCGCCCCGTGAAGCTCGCGGGCGAGGGCAGCGACACCAATGCGGTGATCGACGCCGTGCAGACCGACGCGGCGATCAACCCGGGTAACTCCGGTGGCGCGCTGGTCGACATGCAGGGTCGGGTGGTCGGCATCAACACCGCCATCCGCAGCGAGACCGGTGGTTCGGTGGGCCTCGGCTTCGCCATCCCGGTCGACGTGATGACCGCCGTCACCCAGACGCTGATCCGCGACGGCCAGATGCACCACCCGGTGATCGGGCTGAGCGCGCGCACCAAGACCGTCGCCAACGAGGTGATGAGCGGTGCCGCCGTCGCCGATGTGGTGCCGGGCAGCCCCGCCGACAAGGCGGGCATCGTCGAGGGCGACGTGGTCGTGAAGATCGGCGACCGTGAGGTCACCGGACCCGACGAACTGGTGGTCGCCGTGCAGCAGCACAAGATCGGTGAGACGGTGAACGTGCAGTTGATCCGCGATGGCAGGCAGGTGGACGTGCCGGTCACCCTCGAATCCGACTGAGCTGGGACGCCGCGCGGCGGGTAACCTGGATTCGTGTTCAGCAACATCGGGTGGAGCGAGATGATGATCCTGCTCGTCGCCGCCCTCGTGATCCTCGGCCCGGAGCGACTGCCCGGTGCCGTCCGCTGGACCACGGGCGCGCTCCGGCAGGCGCGCGACTACGCCAGCGGCGCCACCTCCCAGCTGAAGCAGGAGCTGGGCCCGGAGTTCGACGATCTGCGCAAGCCACTCGCCGAGCTGAACGAGCTGCGCGGGATGAGTCCGCGGGCCGTGGTCACCAAACACCTGCTCGGCGGTGACGATTCGGTGCTGCGCGATCTGGAGAGCGCGGTACCCGACAAGAAGCAACTGTTCGGTACCAGCAGCGGCATGCCGGGCACCTCGTCGACACCGGCGCCGCAGAAGGCGCTGGAAAACAACGAGCGTCCGCCGGTCGACTACGACGCGACCTAGGGCCGACAAACACACCGCACGGTCGGCATTTGCTACGAGATCGCGCGGACCGAGCACCGTGGCGACGACCTCGTATGTCCGGGATTTGCCCAGGAGCCGGGCCCGAGGCTGTTGTCTCGCAAGACAGTTCGATGTCAACAGTTATAGACACACAACGCTGTCGAGCTGTCTAGACTTCGCACATGTCGGCCGATGACGTGGCACGAGTTTTCGCGATCGAGGACAAGGTCGAGAGACTCAAAGCAGCCACCGACGGGGTGGCGGCTGCACAGCAGACCATCAACGAACTAACGAGGATCCGGCGAGCCGTGATCCGAGAACTCCATGCCGACGGCTGGACGTTCGCCCGGATCGGTGCCGCCGCCGGCTTGTCGCGGGCGCGCATCCACCAGGTGAGCACCCAGGGCCCCGTTCCCGAAGGGCTGTTCTTCGGCCACGGCACGCTCACCGTGCTCGCGCCCGAGGTCCGCTCGGGTCGGCTCCTCGGCGCACCCGATCCCCAGGCCGCCCAGCGCCTGGCCGAGCTGCTCCGACAACTCGGCTTCTCCGCGAACGTCGAGACGTTCATGCCGGGCAGGCCGATCGACCTCAATCGCGACGGGCTGGTGATCCTCGGCGGCCCCGAGCTCTCGCCGAGCCTGCGTCAACTGGTGGTGGCCGACCCACGCCTGCGCCGCACCGTCACCAGAGCGGGCGATACCCGGCGCGGTATCGAGGACAGGGCCGCGCGCCGGGTGTACCGGCCCGGCGGCACCGAACCGCACGACATCGCCTACCTGGCCCGGCTCCCCCGGCCCGACCGCCGTGGCTCCATCATGCTGATCGACGGTCTGCACCCGCCGGGCTCACTGGGTGCGATCCGATTGCTGGCGACCCGGTTGGCGACCCTGCACGAGCGGGCGAGCACGCACTTGTTCTCGGTCCTCATCGCAGTGCGGTACGACCGGGGAACTGGCGAACCGGTTGACGCCGATCTACTCACCCCGGTATACCGCCACGAAACAGACCCCAAGTTGGTTACGACCCGGGTTCGTCCGTAGGCTGATCTAAACTCGCCACATTACGTGATCTGCATCACTGTACTGTTATGGTTCACAAGTCGACCGCGATGGTTAGATTGCTAGCGAGTAACCGAGTGTGAGTAGGTGAGCATCACATGTTCTCGTCTCCCGAGGCCGGCGCATGCCGGGTTCTGCCCGTGCACGCGGCAGGCCCCGCAGGTTCCGTTTCCCCCGTCGATGCCGAGCCGGCCATCGGTGACGTCATCGTCACCACTCATCGTGTGACCTACAGCGACCGCCTGAAGGTCTTCATCGGCCCGCACGAGGACGTGGACAGCTTTTTGCGCCCGTTGCGCCGGATGGACGGCCATCAGCGCTACGCGCTCGATCTGACCGTGCTGCCCGAACCGGTGCCCGCCACCGAGGTCACCACCACGGTGAGTTCGGCGCGCGGCGATCTCGCCCTCGGCTGCGCCGGGTCGGCGGATGCGATGACGCTGCAGCTCCGGATCCGGGTCGATCACGTCACCCGCCGTTTCACCCTGGGCCTACCGGGCGGACGGCTCGGTCTGCCGACGGTGTACCTCCCGCACGGCGACGAGGACACCTACGTCTACCCCGAAGAGGTGTTCACCGCCGACAGCGCGGTGGAGATCTTCCGCGACTTCTTCCACAGCGGTGCGGTGCCGTCCCGGTTGCAGCAGCGCGAGATCCTCGACTGAGCGCGCTTCGCTCGCCGCGCGGGCATGCTCGACGGTAGCTACGCTGGTCAGCACGGTCACCATGCTTCGACAGTGATCGTGGAGAGGCCGGTACGTGATGCGCGATCTGCTCGGACAGATGCTCGAACTGCTCCCCGCTCGACCTGTCGCGCTGGCCAGGATCGTCGACCGAACCGGTGCGGGTCCGCGGGAAACCGGGGCCGCGATGGTGGTGACCAGCGAAGGACGAGTTCTCGGCTCACTGTCCGGCGGCTGCGTCGAATCGGCGGTGCTGCACACCGCCCACCAGGTACTTCTCGACGGCCAGGCATGTCTCGAACGTTTCGCCGCCGCCGATGAACTCACCGTAGGCCTCCCCTGCGGCGGCGAGATCGAGGTCTTCGTCGAACGCCTCGACCACACCGACCTTCGGCTGTTGAGCGCCCTGCACGCCGCACTCGAGGCTCGCCACCCGGTCGCCTACGCCACCACCTTCGAGTCTGCCCCCGACCGAAAACTTCTGCACCCCGGCGATTCCCACCCGTGGCGCGGCCTCGACCAGGACGCCGCTGCGCTGCTCACCGCGGGCCACAACGGCCTCATCGGCGCCCAGGACTGCACCCCCGCCCAAGCCGAGCGCCCCCGCACCTTCGTCCAGGTCTTCCACTCCCCCGCCCGCATGATCTTGGCCGGCGCCAACGACTACACCCGCGCTCTGACCGTCACCGCGGCGAACCTCGGCTACCACGTCACCGTCGTAGACGCCCGCGAAACCTTCACCACCCCAGCCCGTTTCCCCGCGGCCGACGAGGTGGTGGTCGACTGGCCCCACCGCTACCTGGAAGCCGAACAGGCCGCGGGCCGCATCGACGCCCGCACGGTCGTCTGCGTCCTCACCCACGACCCCAAATTCGACGTCCCCCTCTTGGCTTCGGCGCTACGCCTACCAACAGTCGGCTTCATCGGCGCCCTCGGTTCCCGCCGAGCCCACACCGACCGCACCACCCGCCTGCACGAAGCAGGCCTCACCGCCGCTGAAACAGCCCGCGTCCGAAGCCCTCTCGGCCTGGATATCGCCGCCCACACCCCCGAGGAAACCGCCATCTCCATCCTCGCCCAGATCCTGGCCGACCGCGGAAACGCCACCACCCGAGCCCTGTCAGACCTGGACGGCCCGATCCACCGCTGATCGACCTAGGGACGGCTCAGTTCGGCGGTCCACACCCAGCACGAATCCAGCCTCGGCATGGCGACTTGCGCAGACGCAACCGCGATTCGACGCCAGGACCGACAAAAGCGCCGCTCCGGTCCGGGGACCGAAGCGGCGCCTCGGGATGGACGGCTAAGCCGCGACTTGTTCTGGGCGAAGGGTTTTCATCGGGGGGCGGTCTTCGAGGGAGACCGTGGTGGTGTGGGCGATGAATTCGCCTTCTATCAAGGGGAATTGGGTGAGGGGTGCGCCGGAGTCGGGGACGCCGGTGCGGCGCAGGGCGGTGCCGAGGATTTGGCGGCTCATGACGCCGAGGTCGGAGAGTGGGCGGTTGCGGTGGGTGCGCACGCCCAGGTTCACCTGGGTGATGGCGTCAAGGCCCATCGTGTCGTAGGTGTCGAGGAGGAGGCCGATCTCGACGCCGTAGCCGGGGGCGAAGGGGACCGAGGTGAGCAGTTCTCGGGTGCCCGCGTATTCGCCGCCGAGCGGCTGGAGGACCTGGGCCAGTTCGGGGCGAAGGGCGGCCAGCAAGGGGCGCGCGACGAGTTCGGTGACGCGGCCGCCACCGTTGGCGTCAACCGACTCACCCTGGCGCAGCGGGCGGCGGTAATAGGCCTTGGACAGGTGCGTGCCCTGCATCATCAGCAACGGGCCGAGGAGCTTGGGCACGAAGTCGGGGTCGGGGTCGATCAGGTCGGAGTCGACGAAGGCGATCAGGTCGCCGGTGGTGACTGCCAGCGAACGCCACAGCACCTCGCCCTTGCCGGGGACCGGCTCGAGTTCGGGGACGGCTTCCTCGCGGGAGATCACCTCGGCGCCTGCCGCGCGGGCGCGGGCGGCGGTGGCGTCGGTGGACCCGGAGTCGAGCACGATCAGTTCGTCGACGAGCGTGCCGAGCAGCGGCCGGATACTGGCCACGACGTCGGCGACGGTGTCCTGTTCGTTCAGCGCGGGCAGCACCACCGAAACGGTGCGGCCCGCCTTGGCGGCGACGAGTTCGCCGACCGTCCAGTCAGGGGTGTCCCATGTATGGGTAGTGGCCCAGGCGGGCTCGCGGTGTTGGATTTTCATGCCAGACCTCGCAGAGTTCGTGCGGGGGGCCGGATGCCCTGGATCGCGGCGATCATGTCCACGACCCGACGGGTTTCGGCGACTTCGTGAACCCGGAAGATCCGAGCGCCGCCTGCGGCCGCCCATGCGGTTGCCGCCAATGTGCCCTCGACCCTTTCGGTAAGACCTACCCCTAGAGTCTCCCCGATAAAATCCTTGTTGCTCAGTGCCATCAGCACTGGCCATCCGGTTTTTACAAGATCGTCGATTCCGCGCAACAACTCGAGCCCGTGATAGGTGTTCTTCCCGAAATCATGGGTGGGATCGATCACGATCCCATCGGCTCGCACACCCGCGGCCGCGGCATTCTCGGCCGCGGCGACGACCGTTGCCGTCACCTCGGCCACCACATCGGCGTACCGAACCCGGTGCGGACGGGTGCGTGGCACGGCGCCGCCGGTGTGGCTGCAGACGATACCCGCGCCCGTGTCGGCGGCGACGTGCACGAGGTCCGGGTCGGCACCGGCCCAGGTGTCGTTGATCAGGTCGGCACCCACCGCGACGGCCGCCCGCGCGACCTCCCCACGCCAGGTGTCCACACTGATCAACAGGTCCGGGTACTTCGCCCGAATCGCCGCGACGAACGGCACCACCCGCTGCGTTTCCTCGGCCGCGTCCACGGTGACACCCGGCCCCGCCTTCACCCCGCCGATGTCGACCAGATCGGCACCTTCGTCGACCGCACGCGACACCCGTTCCATCGCGGCCTCGTCACTGAACGTGGCACCACGGTCATAGAACGAGTCCGGCGTGCGATTCACGATCGCCATCACCAACGCGCGATCGGTCGCCACCGCGCGCCCACAGAAAGTCTTCATACGTATTCAGACATTACGGTGGCTACCTCGGAGCTTTACCGGCGGCAACGTCGTCGGCGTACTCGGCGTACGCGGGGATGTAGCCATCTGTCGGACCGGACAGCACATACAGCTGACCATCGGCATCCGGCGCGTAGCCCTGCTTGCGCAATTCCACCTTGCGGCTCTTGAACGTCGAGGTCTGTTCCAGCTCGGCGACCACACGCACGTACAACGGGACCGCGTACTGCGGCAGTCGCTCGTAGGCGGTCGCCGCCAGAGCTTTTCCATCGAACGAGGTGTCGGCGGCCAGCGTGATCGCCGCCATGCCCGCTTTGCCGTCGGTGCCGGGAATGTCGACGCCGTAGACAACGGCCTGATCGACGCTCGCGTCGTGCCCGAGCGCGCCTTCGACCTCCGTGGTCGCCACGTTCTCGCCCTTCCATCGGAAGGTGTCGCCGAGTCGGTCGACGAAGGCGATGTGCCAGAAATGCTGATCGCGGACCAGGTCGCCGGTGTCGAACCAGCAGTCGCCCTTCTTGAAGCCGTCACGCACCAGCTTCGATTCCGAGGCCTTCTTGTCGGTGTACCCGTCGAACGGCTGACGGTCGTTCACCTTCGCCAGCAGCAGCCCGACCCCGCCGGTGGGCACCTTGCGCAGTTTCCCGTTGCGACCGCGTCGAGCCTGGCCGGTCTCGTCGTCGTACTCGACGACCGCGTACGGCAGTGGGCACAGGCCGGCGGTGCGGTCGACTCCGAACGCGTTGACGAACGCCAGCGGCGCCTCGCTCGACCCGTAGAACTCGACCACCCGGCCGATCCCGAACCGGCGCCGGAACTCGTCCCACAGTTCGGGCCGCAGCCCGTTGCCGACAGCCAGCCGAACCCGGTTGCCCGCCTCGCCGGACCGCACCGGCTGGTTGATCAGGTACCGGCACAGCTCACCGATGTAGATGAACGCGGTGGCCCGCTCGCGCGCGATCTCGTCCCAGAATCCCGAGGCCGAGAACTTGCGGCTGAGCACGTAGGTCGATTCGCCGGCGAGCACCGCCGACAGCGCGACCGTGAGCGCGTTGTTGTGATAGAGCGGCAGGCAGCAGTACAGGGCGTCGTCGGCGCGCAACCGGACGCCGAGCCCGCCGAGCCCGGACATGCTCTTGGTCCAGCGCTGGTGGGTCATCACGCTGGCCTTGGGCATGCCGGTGGTGCCGGAGGTGAAGATCAGGAACGCCCGCTCCCCCGCCAGCACCTGCTCGCAGACGGCAGGGTCGGAATCGGCTGCGGTGCGGGCGGATTCGGCCAGCTCCTCGGCGGTGAGCACATTCTCCGCGGGCTCGGGCAGCGAGTCCAGCGCCTCCGCGCACTCCTCACCGACGACATTGAGCACGCTGTCGAGCAGACCGATGCTGTGGGCGAGCACCTGATCGCGCTGGTTGTAGTTGAGCAGACCCACCGTGGCGCCGAGCTTGAGCACCGCCAGCACCGTGAACAGGGTCTCGGGCCGGTTGGTCATCAGCACACCGACCACGTCACCGCGAACGACCCCGCGCGCGGAAAGCACTGCGGCGTACCGGTTCACCTCGCTGTTGGCGGCGCGGTAGGTGTAGGAGCGGGTTTCGAAACGCAGGAACACCCGGTCGGGCCTGCGGTGCGCGACCCGCTGGAAGTACAGTCCGATGGAGGCTTTGTCCTTGGGCCCCACCAGCATTCCGCGCGCGTTGCGCAGCATGCCGGGGGCGTCGAGAGCCATGCCGGGCAGGGCTTTGGCCAGGTCGAACACACTTACCGTGTTGCGGGCGTCATTGCTCACGTCGATCTCTCCTACTGTGCGGGCGCGGCCGGTTCCAGCGCGGCGAACGCGGCGGGCAGGTCGGCGGCCACGATGAGGCGCTCACGTGCCCGCCTCGGCACGATTGTGCGCGCGGACAGTTCATCGATCCAGTGGAACAGGCCGTCGTAGAAGCCGTCGGCGTTCAGCAGCACAACGGGTTTGGTGTGTTCGCCGAGGTAACCGCCGGTCCAGGTCTCGAACAGTTCCTCGAGCGTCCCGATGCCGCCGGGCAGGGTGAGGAACCCGTCGGCGCGCTCTTCCATCAGCTGTTTGCGCTGGCGCATGGTGTCGGTGACGAGCAGTTCGTCGGCGTCGACGTCGGCGACTTCCTTGTGCACCAGGTGTTTCGGGATCACGCCGATGGTGTGCGCGCCACCCGCCCTGGCAGCGGTGGCGACGGCGCCCATCATCGACACGTGGCCGCCACCGGAGACCAATTGCCAACCACGCCGGGCGATTTCGGTACCGACGCGCGCGGCGAGGCTGATCAGGTCGGGTTCAGTGGTGCTGGCGGAGCAGTAGACACAAACGGAGTAGCTCACCATTGGTCCTCGGTGCCGAGACGCTCGATATCAGCATGTGCCCCGGTTTCACCCTGGATGATCCGCACGACCTCGTCGACGCTGTCGGTGACCTGGATCAGGTCGAGGTCCTCGGGTGAGATCTTGCCCGAGCCGGCCAAAGAGCCGCGCATCCAGTCGACCAGGCCCGACCAGTACTCGGTGCCGAACAGGATGATCGGGAACCGGGTGATCTTGCGGGTCTGCACCAGGGTGAGCGCCTCGAACAGTTCGTCGAGGGTGCCGAAGCCACCGGGCAGGCAGACGAAGGCCTGCGAGTACTTCACGAACATCGTCTTGCGGACGAAGAAGTACCGGAAGTTGATCCCCAGATCGACCCACTCGTTGAGCCCCTGCTCGAACGGCAGCTCGATCCCGAGCCCGATCGAGTAGCCGTCCGCCTCCGAGCACCCACGGTTGGCCGCTTCCATCGCGCCGGGCCCGCCGCCGGTGATCACCGCGAAACCGGCCTCGGCCAGCGCGCTGCCGATCGCCGCGCCCGCCACGTACTCGGGATGGTCGGGGCCCGTGCGCGCCGAGCCGAACACTGTTACCGCGGGCGGGATCTCCGCGAGCGCACCGAAACCCTCGACGAACTCGGCCTGGATCCGCAGCACCCGCCACGGATCGGTGTGCACCCACTCGCTGTCCTGCCGCGTATCGAGCAGGTTCCGGTCGGCGGTCCGCGCACCGGGCTTGCGGTCCCGCCGGAACATCACCGGCCCACGGAACTTCGGTTTGGCCTTCCCAACCTGTTCATCAGCGGAATCGGTAGACATGCCCCCAACCTACTGTGTTGGATTCCGGGGACGGGCGCGCACTTGGTGGATCGATCGGCCACGGCCGCCGCGGCGCACTCGATCGAACCGAAGGATTTTGCCGATGCCCACTGCAGTTCCGTTGCGTTCCGGTCGCCGTGCCGGCGTGCTCGTCGCCCTGGCCGGTGCGCTGACCGCCGCGTTCGTCTTCGCGCCGCGCCTGCTGGCGAACCGGACGGGTGCCGATTTTCGCGGCGAGAGCGATCTCGGGCAAGCGTTCCGCGAGGCCTTCGTCGACTATTGGCATTCCGGGACCCAAGAATTCACCGTTGAACTGGCGAATATCGTCGACTACTGGTTCCGGTATCACCTCGCGAAAGCAGTGCTCGCCACGCTCCTGACAGTCGTGCTCGTCATGCTCGCGGTGCTGCTCTGGCGGGCGTTCATGGCCGCGGGCGGAACCGGGCTCGGCACCCGGGTGGCTCTCGCGACGTCCGGCGGCGTGGCCACCGTACTCGCGCTGTGCGCGCTGGTGCTGGTGCTCGCCAACGCGCAGGGCACGGTGACCCCTTTCGCCTCGCTGCTGCCGATGGCGACAGGCGATGACTCCGCCGAGGTCCGCGCCGAGATCGGCCACAGGTTGGCCGACGGCACCCGGATACCGCCACTGGATGTGATGATCGACGACTTCGCTCGGTATCACCTCGCGATGGCCGTACTCGCCGCCGTCACGGCAGTTTCCCTGCTCGGAGTGTGCGCATTGCTGTGGCGCACCCGCGTCCGGTCCCCCGACCGCCGCTCCCGCCGAGTGCTCGCTTCGTTCGGCACCCTCTCGGCACTGCTGGCGCTCTTGCTGATCGTTGTCGCTGTCGCGAACACCACCAACGCGTCCGACCCGGTCTCCGGCCTGGCCGCCCTCTTCGCCGGCGGTTGGTAGGCGCGACAGCGAAGATCTACGGCTTGGACAGGTAGGTCCGCAGCATCGCGGTGACGGCGGTGATCTGGTGCAGCGGGACGTGTTCGTCGCGTTTGTGGGCGAGGTTGGGGTCGCCGGGGCCGAAGTTGACGGCGGGGATGCCGCGGGCGGCGAAACGGGAGACGTCGGTCCAGCCGTACTTGGCGCGCACGCCGCCCCCACCGTGGGCGTTGACCGAATCGATGAGGGTGCGGGCGGCGGGGGCGGTCAGGCCGGGCAGCGCGCCGGGTGAGGAGTCGGTGACTTCGAAGGCGACGTCGAGGCCGTCGAAGACCTCGCGAACATGCGCGATGGCCTGCTCGACACCGCGGTCGGGAGCGAAACGGAAGTTCACATCCACCTCGGCGACATCGGGCACCACATTGCCCGCGACCCCACCCGAGACCCGCACCGCCGACAGGCCCTCGCGATACACGCACCCGTCGATATCGACCTCACGCGCCCGGTACGCCGACAACCGCGCCAGCACGGGAGCCAGACCATGAATCGCGTTCTCGCCCAACCACGCTCGCGCCGAATGCGCACGCACACCGGAGGTGGTCAAGCGCACCCGCAACGTGCCCTGACAGCCCGCCTCGATCCAACCTGCCGAGGGTTCACCGAGAATGGCCAGATCACCTTCCAGCCAATCCGGTAGTTCGCGCTCGATATGCCCGAGTCCGTTGAACTCGGCGGCGATCTCCTCACCGTCGTAGAAGATCAGCGTCAAATCGTGGGCCGGCTCGGCGATTGTCGCGGCCAGGTGCAGAAATACCGCATCGCCGGACTTCATATCGACTGTGCCACAACCGAACAGCACCGCTTCACCGTCGACTTCGGCCGGTCGGCTCGGCACATTGTCAGCGATCGGCACCGTATCCAGATGCCCCGCCAGAATCACTCGCGTCGGCAGGCCGCGCCGGGTCCGTGCCAGCACCACATTGCCGTGGCGCACCACTTCGAACCCGGTGGTCTGCTCCCGTAACGCCTGCTCGACCAGATCCGCGATCCCGGCCTCGTCGCGCGAAACACTCGGCACGTCGACGAGGGCGGCGGTCAGCTGAATGGGGTCGGCGCGCAAATCGAGAGTCACATCTCGACAGTAGTACGGGCGAGCCCTCGGTCCCCGGATACCGGCCACGTGGTCGATCGCACAGGGCCCGCGGCACAGCGCGCGGGCCGGAACAGGCAAAATAGTGGCCGTGAGTATTCAGGGAGCAACTGCAGTCGGTATTGCCAATGTGACCTCGGACGGGACCGTCCTCGATACCTGGTTCCCCAGCCCCGAGCTGGGTGAGTTCACCGAGACCGGCTCCCAGCGCCTCGACGCCGCCGATGTGGGCGAGTTCGCCGAGCTCCTCGGGGCGGACGCGGCGCGTGGCGTCGAGGTCGTCGCGGTGCGCACCACGATCGCGGACCTGTCGGCCGCCCCGGTCGACGCGCACGACGTGTACCTGCGCCTGCACCTGCTCTCACACCGTCTCGTGCAGCCGCACGGCCTGAGCCTGGACGGCCAGTTCGGCCTGCTCAGCAATGTGGTGTGGACCAACCACGGCCCGTGCGCGGTGGACGGCTTCGAGCAGACCCGCCTCAAGCTGCGCGCCCGCGGTCCGGTGACGGTGCTCAGCGTCGACAAGTTCCCCCGTCTGGTCGACTACGTGGTGCCCGCCGGTGTGCGCATCGGTGACGCCGACCGGGTCCGCCTCGGCGCGCACCTCGCCGCGGGTACCACCGTCATGCACGAGGGCTTTGTCAATTTCAACGCGGGCACGCTCGGCAACTCGATGGTCGAGGGTCGCATCTCGGCGGGCGTCGTGGTCGGCGACGGTTCCGATGTGGGCGGCGGCGCCTCCATCATGGGCACGCTGTCCGGCGGTGGCACGCAGGTCATCTCGGTCGGCGAGCGTTCGCTGCTCGGCGCCAACTCCGGGGTCGGCATCTCGCTCGGCAACGACTGCGTGATCGAGGCGGGCCTCTACGTCACCGCTGGCACCAAGGTCACCGGACCCGACGGCGCCGTCGTCAAGGCCGCGACCCTGTCGGGTCAGGACAACCTGCTGTTCCGCCGCAATTCCACCTCCGGCGCCGTGGAGGTCGTCGCGTGCAAGGGCACCGGCGTGGAACTCAACGCCGCACTGCACGCCAACGATTGAAATGTTGCGAATTCTCGACGGCAGGTCTTGAAGTGTCGCGGTAGTTTATGTTTTCGTTACTTTCCGTACGCGGTCCCGATCGGGGACGGCGAATGCGGAGGGATTAACGAAGAATGAAGTTCGGAAAGATCACTGCTGCTGTATTCATGGCCGTCGCCGCGGTGGGGATCACCGCGGCGACGGCACACGGTTCGCCCGCCGTCGCCACCGAGCAGTCCGTGGCGGCTCTGAACGGCGTGACGGTTTCGCCGGTGGACAAGACCATCACCTGGGCCGTCGACGGCGGCAAGTTCGAGATCGCCGCCGACGGCGCCGCGGTGCTGCTCAAGAGCGCCGACGGTGCCACGGTGGACCAGGTGTCGCTGCGTCAGGAGATCGCGGGCCTGCCGATCGCGGTCACCCCCGAGATCAGCCAGGACGGTCGCAGCGTCAAGCTGGCCGCGTCGATGGCGCCACAGGATTCCGCGAAGCTGAGCAATGTCGCGGAACTGAAGGACATCAGCGCCTACGACCGCTTCATGTACCAGACCCAGAAGAACCTGCCCGGCATCGTCATCGGTGGCCTCCTCGGCACGCTCTTCCCGTTCCTGTGGCTGGTCACCATCCCCGCCGGCATGTTCCTCGGCGGTTACGTGATGGGCGGCGAGGAGTTCCGCGAAGCCGTCGTCGCGTACCTGACCGGCCAGCCCTGATCCGACCTCGCACACGAAGCCCCGCACTCCCCGGAGTGCGGGGCTTTCGCGTTGTGCCGCGCCGACAATTCCGGCGACAGCCACAATTCAGCAAATATTGCGGTTTCATGACGACAAACCCGAATGCGCGACAAGCAATTCTGCACGCCAACGTGGATGGCTACAAAAGAAATAACGATGGGCGGGCAGGAATTCCTGGATGCCGTGATCGCTTTCGCGACCGGCCAGCCCTGATCCGACCTCGCGACAAGGAAAGGCCTCGTACTTCCACGGAGTACGAGGCCTTTCAGCTGTGAGGCACATCACCGTCACAGCCGTGCGTCGAGCGCCATCCCATGGTCGAACGCACAACCCATGGCAGGAGGCACTGATGGACATCGTGGTGATCGGGGCAGGGTACGCCGGGACTCTCGCAGCGAATCGGCTGCGCAAGAAGGCCCCTGACACGCACATCACCGTGGTCAATCCGCGGGATGACTTCATCGAACGGGTGCGACTGCACGAGCAGATCGCGGGCAGCGGAACCGCGGCCCGCCCGCTCGCCGAGATGCTCGCCGACGGGATCGCGCTCGAGACCGCGAGCGTGGACAAGATCGGCGACGGGACCATCACTCTCGACTGCGGTCGCAACCTGGACTTCGACTATGCGGTTCTCGCGACGGGCAGCATCGCGGACCCGCTTCCCGGTGCGATCCCGATCGGTACCTGGGAAGGGGCCGAGCAGGCACGGACCGCGCTCGATGGCCTGGCCGCGGGCGGGATCGTCACGGTGATCGGTGGGGGTCTCACCGGGATCGAGACCGCGGCCGAACTCGCCGAAGCCCGCCCCGACCTGCGCGTGCGCCTGGTGAGCGATATCGTCGCAGGCTCGCTGTCCGCCGGTGCGCAACAGCATGTGCGCCGCACGCTCGACCGATTGACCGTGGACATCGTGGCCGATCAAGTCGTCGAGATCAACCGGAAAACCCTACGGTTGCGCTCGGGCACCGAACTCGATTCCGACCTCACCCTCTGGGCGATCTTCTCCGCTGTACCCGACCTCGCCGCCCGCAGCGGACTGGCCGTGGACGTCGACGGCAGGGCTCTGGTCGACGCCACGCTGCGTAGTACGACCGATCCCCGGGTCTTCGCGGTCGGTGACTGTGCGGCGGTGCCCGGCATGCGGATGGCCTGCGCCACCGCGGCACCCCAGGGCGCGCATGCGGCCGATACGCTGGCGCGGATGATCAGAGGACAGGAGCCACGGCCCTTTTCGCTGGGTTACGCCGGGCAAGTGATGAGCCTGGGAAGGCACGGCGGGCTGTACCAGACCACCAACCGCGCAGATGTGCCCTATCGGCTGTTCCTCAGCGGACCGATCGCGGCGTTCGTCAAAGAACGTGTGTGCCGCTTCGCCGCCAACGCCTCCCGCACCGGCAGCACCGTCTGGTTGCGGGGTCCGAAGCGGTGACTCACGAGACGGCGATCGAGAACACCTTCACCGAGAACCGGCGGCTGCTGTTCTCGATCGCCTACGAGATCCTCGGCTCGGTGGTCGACACCGAGGACGTCCTACACGACAGCTACCTGCGCTGGCGCGGAGTCGATCTCGCGCTGATCGACAATCCGCGCGCCTACCTCGCCCAGATCGTCACGCGGCAGGCGCTCGGCGTGCTGCGGTCGGCCGCGCGCAGACGCGAGGAGTACATCGGGCAGTGGCTGCCCGAGCCCTTGGCCACCGAGGCCGAGGGCGGGGTCGAGCACGTGCTGACCGGCGAGGCCGTGACCACCGCGATGCTGCTGGTACTGGAAACGCTCACCCCGGTGCAGCGGGCGGTGTTCGTGCTGCGCGAGGTGTTCGCGTTCGACTACCCGGAGATCGCGGCGGCGGTGGACAAATCGGAAGCTGCTGTGCGGCAGTTGAACCAGCGTGCCCGCACCCGGGTGCACGCGGCACGCCCCACCGCCGTCGCCACTCCGGCCGAGGCCCAGTCGGTGGCCGAGAAGTTCGGGATCGCGGCCGCCACCGGCAATGTGCAGGCACTCATGGATGTGCTCGCTCCCGAGGTGGTGTTCCTCGGTGACGGTGGCGGTGTGGTGAACACGGTGCGCAGGCCCGTGTACGGCCAGGACAAGGTGGCCCGGCTGGTCATCGGGTTGCTCGCCAAGGGGCAGCGGCTCGGCGTCCTTGGCGCGCACCTCGGCATCTACAACGCGATGCCCTCGATCCTGGCGACCGTCGACGGCGTACTCGACCAACTGACCTCCGTCGAGGTCACCAACGGTCGGGTCACCGCGATCTACTCCATGCGCAACCCCGAAAAGCTCAGTGCTGTGCGGGTGCCGGACTGAGGCCGTGCCCGCCTCGGCGGTGCCGTGGATCTCGGGGTAGCGCACCAGCTCACCGGCGCGATAGGCTGGCCACAATATACGGCACCGTATAACTGGAGGTCAGACATGACACTTCCCCCTGGTCAACGGGCAATTGACGGCTTCCCGCGTTTCGGCACACATCTTCATCACCCACCGCCGCCGATTCCCGCCGACCCGACGATCGAGGTCCGCGGGGAACTGACGCAACCGTTCACTCTCACCATGATGGACCTCGCCCAGCTACCGCGCGTGGAGGTGAAGGCCGACTTCCACTGCGTGGCAGGCTGGTCCGCCACCGACCTGCGGTGGGAGGGCATCCCGTTCGCCACGTTCTATCGCACGCGCGTGGAACCGCTTCTCGCGCCGGGTGTCTCGATCAGCCACGTCGTTTTCGAAGGTCTCGACGGGTATCAGTCGATCGCGTTGCTCGAGGACGCGCTGGCCGACGATGTGCTCATCGCCGACCGGCTCGACGGGCAACCGCTCACCAGCGACCACGGCGCCCCGATTCGGCTGGTGAGTCCCGGCCAGTACGGGTTCGTCAACACGAAACACCTGTGCCGCATCGAATTCCACGCCGCGCAGCCCGCGGACCCGGACAGGTGGTCACCGCTCGCGGCGCACCGCAGGGCGCGCGTGTGGGAGGAAGAACGTCATCGCTACCTGCCGGGACGCGTGGTGCGACCGATCTACCACGCGTTGATCGGGCCGATTCGACGGATGAGCGCTCGTGGGAGCAGCGCACCCAAGGCGTAGATCATGCTGCTGGACAGTCTGATTCGATGAACGGGCGAGTGCAGAACGCGCCGGTCGCACGTCAGGCCAGGAGCTTCTTCTGCACCTTACCCATCGCATTGCGGGGCAGTGTGTCGACGAAGCGGATCTCGCGCGGCCGTTTGTGGGCCGAAAGCTGTTCGCCTACATGGGAAGTCAGATCGGCAGCGAGCGCGTCGGAGCTTCCGTCGCGCGCGACGACGAAGGCAACGATCCGCTGGCCGAGATCGTCATCCGGCAGGCCGACGACGGCGACCTCCGCGACCGCCGGGTGTCCGAGCAGCGCGGTTTCGATCTCCCCCGCGCCGATGCGGTAGCCGCCGGATTTGATGAGGTCGATCGACTCGCGCCCGACGATCCGATGGAACCCGTCGGCATCGATGACGGCGACGTCACCGGTGCGGAACCACCCGTCCTCGGTCCAGTCCCGCGCGGTGGCGTCGGGCCGATTCAGGTACCCGCCGAACAGCATCGGCCCACGGACCTGCAGGCCACCGATGCTCGCACCGTCGTGTGCGACGGGCTCGCCCGCCTCGTCGCGCAGCCTGGTCGCCACCCCGCGCACCGGTGTGCCGACCCAGCCCGGCCTGCGCTCACCGTCGGCCCGGGTGGACAGCGTGATCATGGTTTCGCTCATCCCGTACCGCTCCACCGGCGCCTGCCCGGTGAGCTCGACCAGCTTCTCGAATACCGGTACCGGCAAGGGCGCACTGCCCGAAACCAGCAGCCGCGCCTTGCCCAGTTCCTTTGCCAACTCCGGCTTTTCGACGATGCGCGACCAGACCGTCGGCACCCCGAAATAGAGGCTGCCGCCCGCCGCCGCGTACGCCTCCGGTGTCGGCTTACCGGTGTGGATCACCGGACTACCGACCCGCAACGGCCCGAGCAGACCGAGGATCAGTCCGTGCACGTGGAACAGCGGAAGCCCGTGCACGAGTGTGTCTTTCCACGTCCACGCCCACGCCTCGGCCAGCGCGTCGAGTCCGGCGGCGATCGCGCCGCGACTGAGCATCACGCCCTTCGGCGCGCCGGTGGTTCCCGAGGTGTAGAGGATGAAAGCGATGGCGGCAGGATCTGGTTCGGGATAGGTGTGCCACGAACGCGCGTGCAGCCGCACCGGTACCACCGGCAGATCCGTGCCGTCCGGCGCGGGCCCGAGCCAGGCCTGCGCACCCGAATCGCGCAGAATGTGCTCGCGTTCGGCGGCACCCGAGTCCGGCGGCACCGGAACCACGGTCACCCCGGCGATCAAGCAGCCGACCACGGCGATCACGGTGCGCAGGGTCGGTTCGGCCAGCACAGCGACGCGGTCTGCGCGGGCGATACGTTCGGCGACCGATGTTGCCGAACCCAGTAGATCACTGCGCGACACGGTGGCATCATCGATGGTGACGGCGTCGGGAATGTCATCCCCGGCGGCGACGGCGGCCTGATTCAGCGAAGTGAGCAGCAGCGGCGGACCATAGGGCATCCGTCAACGCTAACGCGACGATGTTCGGCGCGAGTCAGCGCCGGTCCGTTGACACCCCGTCGGCATGATGAGACATTAAACATATAACTCTCTCACGCTCTCTTCGATGAAAACGGGGTCAACGATGACCATCCTGTCGCGCTCGCGTTCGCAGCTGTCCGAACCGGCACAGTTCGACATCCGTGACTACATCGACGGTGCCGCCGCCTTCTACGGCGCGACCGCCAATGTCATCATGCAGCTCAGCCTGGCCCCCGTCGGCTACGGCGTCGCGGAATCGACCGTGCGCAGCGGCAGCATCATGGTGCACCCAGTGAAACGCACCCGAACCACGCTCACCTACCTGTCAGTGGCACTGATGGGCACCGACGCCGACCGCGCGGCCTATCGCACCGCCGTCAACGGCGCGCACCGCCACGTCCACTCCACCGCCGACAGCCCCGTGAAATACAACGCCTTCGACAAGAACCTGCAGCTGTGGGTGGCGGCGTGCCTGTACTGGGGTTCGGTCGACGTGATGAATCGCCTCCACGGTCCTGTCGACGACACCACCGCCGACACCTTCTACGACTACTCCCACTACCTCGGCACCACCCTCCAGGTGCCGCGCGAGATGTGGCCCGCCGACCGCGCCGCCTTCGACGCCTACTGGACCGAGCACTTGTCGCGCACCAGCGTCGACCCCACGATCAAGGCCTACTTCGACAGGCTGCTCGACCTGAAAATGGTCAGCCCGCTGCTGCGCCTGCTCCTGGCCGGCTTCCACCGCTGGTTCACCACCGGCCTACTCCCCCAACATCTCCGAGACGAACTCGGCCTCGCCTGGACCCCCACCGACGAACGTCGCCTGAACCGCCTGATGCGGACCACCGGCGAGATCACCGGCCGCATGCCCCGCGTGATCCGCAACTTCCCCTTCAACGTGACGCTCGCCGACATGCGCCGCCGCCACCGCCGAGGCAAGCCACTGATCTGATCGGCGTCACCGCGCGCCTCACCCGCCGACCTCCGGCATTCGGGTTTCATTCCCCCGATCGCAAGTGCCGTCGTACGGAATCGGAGGACGCTCGTGAGCATTCGAACAGTGACATGGTGTGTGGCGGCGGCCGTTGTCGGCCTCATGGCGGCCGCGCCTGCCGCCAACGCCGACGAGGACCCGACGACGGTGCCACCACGAACCGCCATGTCGCTGCGGATGCCGGGCGGATTCGCCTGGGGCACAGCCAACGAGCACGAATCGCGGTCGGCGCTGTCGATGTCCAAGCTCTACATCGTCGACTACGCGCTCCGCCACGGCGACGGGTCGCCGGCGGACCGCGCGCTGTCGGAACGGATGATCCGGGACTCCGACGACGGCGCCGCCACCCAACTGGCAGGCAAATATCCGCAAGCGATCGAAGCGACCGCGAGCGAATACGGGCTGCGCGAGACCCACGGCACCGCCGACTGGGGCCGGTCGAGCACCAGCACCGCCGACATCACCGACTTCCTGGCCGCCAAGCAGCGCACCGACGCCGGTTCGCCGATCTTCGAGTGGATGGCGGGCGCGAGCAACACCGCCACCGACGGCACTCCTCAGAACTGGGGCACCGCCCAGCTGCCCGGCGTGCAGGGCAGCAAGTGGGGATGGTCCGATACGGGCGCCCCCGAGGTGGCTTCCGCGTCCTTCGGACCCGGCTTCTCGGTCGCCGCGCACACCTACGGCACCCCGGCAGACCAGTCCGCGGATGTGCTCGACGCCCTGCCCGCGCTGATCCTGCGCCTGGCCGGCGCGTACTGATCCGGTTTATGGTGCGCCCACGTCAGAAGGGGGCGAGCTGCCACCAGTTGTCGCGGGTCTCCTCGAAGGAACGGCCCGGCCACGCGACCTCGACCACCGAGTCCTCGCTGAACACATTGCCGCGTTCCCTGGCCGCCAGCGTGAACGGGGCGGCGGGGTCGCGGGGGCGGTAGGCGGCGAGGCTGGTGTGGTGCAGCTCGCGCGTGCTGTCCTCGGTGGTGTGCCGCAGGAGATAGGCATCGGCATCGGCGGCGTTCGGGAACTCGGTGTACCAGGCGACGAGTCCGTCAGCGTCGGTACAGGTGATCTGCCGCAGCGGCGCCGGGTCGCCCGGCAGCACCACCAGCGACGGGGTCGCCGAACAACTCGCTCCCCGCCAGCCGCGCCCGGTCGGACCCGACGGGATCAAGTCGGTGAATCCGGCGGCCACCGATCCGTGCGCGCCCCAGGTGGGCGGCGGCGGAACACGATTGGGCCGCAGGAACTTCCAGTAGATGGCACCGACGCCGACCACCCCGACCCCGGCAACCATCGCCAGGACGAGCAGACTCACCGCGAGCACCCGCCAGCGCGACGAGACCGCCCGCTGAGATCGTTGCTCGGCCTGCTCTCGGCCGAGTGGAACCCGCCGTCCACCGTCGTGTGTGACCGGCCTGGGAGCGGAGTACGAGGAGGGTGAACTGACGAGGGTCGGGTTCGACGCGCTCGCCTCGAAGTTCGCCGGCGCCTGGGCGGATGGCCGCAGCGCCTCGGCGAAACCGCTGGCCGCACCGCCGAATTCGACGCCGGGCCGTTCGACGTTCGCGACGGTCAGTGCTGCCATCGCAGCGCGCGCGAATTCCTCACAGCTGTCGAATCTTTCGGCCGGATCTTTCGCCATCGCCCTGGCGATCACACCGTCGATCGCCGACGGCAAGGCATTGATCACCGCGGAGGCACGTGGCACGGGCTTGGTCAGATGTGCGGCAACCACCGCGCCGGGATTGTCCGCGGGGAAGGGGCTTTCGCCGGTGAGCAGCGTGAACAAGGTGCAGGCCAGCGAGTACTGATCCGAGCGGTGGTCGACCGGGGCGCCCGAGAGTTGTTCGGGCGACGCGTAGGCGAGAGTGGCGAGGAAGGCACCGGTGCGGGTGAGCTGGCGGGCGTCGCCGCGTAGTCGGGCGATGCCGAAGTCGGTGAGCACGGCCCGGTCGCCGGAGCGGGTGGGGGCGAGCAAGATGTTGGCGGGCTTCACATCTCGATGCAAGACGCCGCGATCGTGGGCGTAGTCCAGCGCTTCGGCGGTTTGGGCGATGATGCTGACCGCGCGTGCGGGATTCAGCGGCTCGCGGCGGAAGACGGAGGCGTCGGTGCCGTCGACATACTGCATGGAGATCCACATCAGGCCGTCTTCGACCCCGCGATCGAGCACCGACACGATGGCGGGATGATCCAGGTGCGCCGACACATCGGCCTCGCGCTCGAATCGACCGCGCACCTCATGATCCGAAGACAGTTCGCGATTCAGCAGTTTCAGCGCGACCCGGCGCGGCAGCCGCGGATGCGCCGCCAGATAGACAGTGCCCATTCCGCCTCGACCGAGCAGCCGGTCGATCCGATACCCCGCGAAGACCGTGCCCGCTTCGAACTCCACCCCGTGCATTCGTTGCAAGCCTTTCGATCCCGTGTCGCGCCGACCGCCTGACCCTAACCGGCGCGGGCGCGCCGCGTTCGTCGGTATCGGCCGACCCCGGGCACGCTCGCGCCCCGGGGTGCGGACAGCTCAGGAGAGGCGTTCGACAGCCTGGGCGATGCGCTCGTCGGTGGCGGTGAGGGCGATGCGCACGTGTTCAGGCGAACGGGGGCCGTAGAAATCGCCTGGGGCGGCTAGGATTCCGCGATCGGCGAGCCAGTCGAGGGTGACGCGGCACGGTTCACCACGGGTAACCCACAGGTACAGACCGGCTTCGGAGAAATCGATCCGGAAACCGGCCTGCTGCAAGGCGTTTCGGAGGATCTCGCGGCGGCTGCGGTAACGCTCACGCTGCTGCGCCTCGTGCACGTCGTCGTTGAGCGCGGCGGTCATCGCGGCCTGGATCGGGAACGGCACCATCATGCCGGAGTGTTTGCGCACTTCCAGCAGTTCGGCCACCAGTTCCGGGTCACCGGCGACGAATCCGGCGCGGTAGCTGGCCAGGTTCGAGGTCTTCGACAGGGAGTGGATGGCGAGCAGACCGGTGTGGTCGCCGTCGCAGACGCGCGGGTCGAGGATCGAGACGGCCTCACCCTCCCAGGTCAGGCCCAGGTAGCACTCGTCGGAGGCGACGATCGCGCCGCGCTCGCGGGCGAACGCGACCACCTTGCGCAGGTGCTCGATCGGCAGCACCTTGCCGGTGGGGTTCGACGGCGAGTTCACGAAGATCAGCGCCGGGTTCTGCGGGCCGATCTTGGTGAGACCGTCCGCGCGCCAAGGCTTCGCACCCGCCAGCAGCGCGCCGACCTCATAGGTGGGGTAGGCGATCTCGGGAATCACCACCAGATCGCCGGAGCCGACGCCGAGCAGCCGCGGCAGCCCGGCGATGAGCTCTTTCGTGCCGATCACCGGCAGCACCGCAGCCGGGTCGACAACGGTGACGCCGAACCGACGCGCCAGCGCCGCGACAACGGCGGCGCGCAGCTCAGGGGTGCCGTGCGTGGTCGGATAGCCGGGTACAGCCGCCACCGAGCCAAGGGCCGCCTGGATCAGCGGGTCGACCGGGTCCACCGGCGTACCGACGGACAGGTCGACGAGGCCGCCGGGATGAGCGGCCGCCTTCTGCTTGACCGCGGCGATGGTGTCCCAGGGAAAATCAGGCAGCCGACTGCTCACCCGGCCACGCGTGGGCACCCCTGCGCTCACTCTTCGGCCATCGGGGGCAGCGCCTTGATGAAGGCGGGGTCGTAATCGACCACACCGACCTTGGTCGCGCCGCCGGGGGATCCCAGCTCGTTGAAGAAGTCGACGTTGGCGTTGATGTAACCGCTCCACTGGTCCGGAGTGTCGTCCTCGTAGAAGATCGCCTCCACGGGGCAGACCGGCTCACACGCACCACAGTCCACGCACTCGTCGGGTTGGATGTAGAGCATGCGACCGCCCTCGTAGATGCAATCCACGGGGCATTCCTCGATGCACGCCTTGTCCTTCACGTCAACGCACGGTTCAGCGATGATGTACGGCACTGCCGTTCTCCTAGTCTGTCCTCACCTGCGGGGTAACTCCGCCCACGAAACACTATCCCGACCGCCCACATTACTCCCAGGTCAGCCTGCCCTAACTCATAGTGACGATCACCCGATCGACAACGGTAATGGGACCGCTTTCGATTCGACCTCGCCGTAGACGGTGGTTCGTTCGCGGACCGGTCGGTTGATGCCCGCGGCGATCTCGGTCAACTCGGCGACGGTCTTGGCGGAGCCGTGTTGGGAGCCGGCCATGCGGGAGATGGTTTCCTCCATCAGGGTGCCGCCGAGGTCGTTGGCGCCGCCGGTGAGCATGGCCTGGGTGCCGAGGGTACCCAGTTTCACCCAGCTGGTCTGGATGTTGTGGATGCGGCCGTGCAGCATGATGCGGGCCAGCGCGTGGACCGCGCGGTTGTCGCGGTTGGTCGGGCCGGGTCGGGCCGCTCCCGCCAGGTACAGCGGCGCGCTCTGGTGGACGAACGGCAGCGGGACGAATTCGGTGAAGCCGCCGGTCTCGTCCTGGATACCGCGCAGCACCCGCAGGTGACCGACCCAGTGCTTCGGGTTGTCCACATGGCCGTACATCATCGTCGAACTCGACGGGATGCCCAGTTTGTGGGCGGTCGTGATGACCTCGATCCACGCCGACGTGGGGAGCTTGCCCTTGGTGAGCACCCAGCGGACCTCGTCGTCGAGGATTTCGGCGGCCGTGCCGGGGATCGAGCCCAAGCCGGCCTCCTTCAGCGCCGAAAGCCAGTCGTGAATGCTCTGGCCGCCGCGCGAGGCGCCGTTGACGATCTCCATCGGGCTGAACGCGTGGACGTGCATCGACGGGACGCGCGCCTTGATGGCGCGGACCAGGTCGGCGTAGCCGGTGACGGGGAGTTCGGGGTCGATGCCGCCCTGCATGCAGATCTCGGTGGCACCGTCGACGTGGGCTTCCCACGCACGATCGGCGACCTCGTCGGTGCTGAGGGTGAAGGCGTCGGCGTCGCCCTTGCGCTGGGCGAAGGCACAGAAGCGACAGCCCGTGTAGCAGATATTGGTGAAGTTGATATTCCGGTTCACCACGTAGGTGACCTCGTCACCGGAGACCTCGCGCCGCAGCGAATCAGCGAGTGCCGCAACAGCTTCCATATTGGCACCGTCGGCGGTGGCCAGGGCGAGATACTGGTCGTCGGTGAGTCCCGCCGGGTCCTTCTCGGCGGCACGCAGGGCATCGAGTACCTCGGAATCGAGCCGCTCGGGTGCGACGACGGCCAGGTCGCGCGCGTGTTCGCGAATCGTCTCCCAGTCACCGAACGCGCCGACGACTTCCTGACCGAGCCCGGAATCGCTGCGGCTGTCGGTGTTGCGGCCCTCGGTGTCGATGGCGGTGTTCAGGTCGACGCGGCCGACCGAATCCCACGACTCGTCGGGCTCCTGCCACGGCAGGCCGACCGGCATGGCATCCGGCCTGGCCAGCCCGGTCGCGGGATCGGTGAGCGCGTCGACATGCGCGCCGATGCGCGGATCGATCCAAGGATGGCCAGCGCGAACGTATTTCGGGTGCGCGGAGGTGCGTTCGACCAGGGTGAACCCGGCCGCCTCGGTGATCTCGCGCAGGGTATCCAGGTTCGGCCACGGCCGTTCGGGGTTGACGTGGTCGACCGTCACCGGCGACACCCCACCCCAGTCGTCGATGCCCGCGTCGATCAATGCCCGGCATTCACTGTGCGACACCAGGTTCGGCGGCGCCTGCACCGGAACGTCAGGGCCGAGCAGCAATCTCGTCACCGCGACGGTCGCCAGGAACTCCGCGACGCCCGCGTCGGGAACATCGCGCATGGCGGTGTCGTCCTTGGCCCGGAAGTTCTGCACGATCACTTCCTGGATGTGCCCGAATTCCCGGTGCTGCTTGCGAATCGCCATGATCGACTCGGCGCGCTCGGTGAGATTCTCGCCGATACCGACCAGGATGCCGGTGGTGTAGGGCACCGAGAGCCTGCCCGCGTCGGTGATCGAACGCAGCCGGACGGCGGGATCCTTGTCGGGGCTGCCGTAATGGCATTCGCCCTTGTCGGTGAACAGCCTGGTGGCGGTGGTTTCGAGCATCATGCCCATGGACTGCGCGACCGGCTTGAGGCGCGAGATCTCGTTCCAGCTCATCACGCCGGGGTTCAGGTGCGGCAGCAGGCCGGTCTCCTCGAGCACGAGGATGGAGACGGCGCGCAGGTAGTCGAGAGTGGAGTCGTAGCCGCGTTCGTCGAGCCACTGCGCGGCCTCGGGCCAGCGGTCCTCCGGCCGGTCACCGAGGGTGAACAGCGCTTCCTTACAACCAAGCGCCGCGCCCTGACGCGCGATCTCGAGGACCTCGTCGGGTTCGAGGAACATGCCACTGCCCTCGGCGCGCAGCTTGCCGGGCACCGTGACGAACGTGCAGTAGTGACACTTGTCCCGGCAGAGCTTGGTGAGCGGGATGAACACATTGCGCGAATAGCTGATCGTGGCTGGGCGGCCCGCCGATTCCAGTCCGGCATCACGGACCCTGGCCGCGCTGGCACACAGGTCGACGAGGTCGTCGCCGGTGGCGTGCAGCAGGACGGTGGCCTCGTCGACGTTCAACGTGACGCCGTCGCGGGCCCGGCGCAAGGCCCGGCGCATCGCGGCAGGACTCGGCGGCGGCAGCGGAACGCTCGGCTTCGGAAGATCGGTCACCCCGTCGATCATGCGCTACTTCTCTCCCGGACGTGTGGTCGGCTGCTCACGGGCCCGCTGCGGGCGCGGCGAGGTCGTCCTTGTTCGACGACAACCTCGGGCGTGACCCCGCATATTCCCGACAGGGTGAACTCGTCGGACGGGCATGGAACCATGGGCAGCATGTCGTTGCCGCGCTCCACCATCCTGGCCGAACCGGCCTGGCGTCCGAGTTCCAAGGCCAAGCTGCTGTGGGCGTTGGAGAACGCGATCGGGGTGGTCGTGTTGCTCGTCGCGGTCGCGGTGTGGGCGATGGTCGACGAAGACCGTCGTGAGTGGCAGGTGCTCGCCGTGCTGGTGATCGTGGCGCTCGGGGTGCTCGGCATCGTGGTGATTCCGGCGTGGCGCTACGCGGTGCATCGATGGGAGGTCACCGATGAGGCTGTGTACACGCGGGTGGGGTGGCTTGATCAGGAGTCGCGGGTCGCGCCGATCTCGCGGGTGCAGACCGTGGATACCGAGCGCGGGCCGCTGGAACGGATACTCGGATTGGCCACGGTCACGGTGACCACCGCGTCGTCGGCGGGGGCGGTGAAGATCAGCGCGCTCGACCTGCCGGTGGCCGAGGAGACGGTGCTGCGGTTGACCGCGATCGCCGCGCAGCACCGTGGAGACGCGACGTGACCCAGCCCGTCGAATGGCAGCGCCTCGACCCGCGCATGCTGCTGGTGTATCCGGTCACCGAGATCATGAAATACATTCCGGTGCTGCTGGGTTCGATCATCGTCGGAACCACCAGTGGCAATCCGCTGTGGAGTCTGATCCCGGTCGTGCTCGTCGCGGCGTTCGGTGTCGCGCGGTGGTTCACCACGTCGTATCGGATCGATGCCGATCACGTGCAGTTGCGCAGTGGAATCGTGGCGCGTCGGACGTTGTCGGTGCCGCGACCGCGAATTCGGTCGGTGGACGTGGAAGCTGATCTGCTGCACCGGGTTCTGGGGTTGGCGGTGCTGGCGATCGGCACCGGCAAGCAGACCGACAAGAGTGACGAATTCAAGCTCGACGCCCTCGACACGAGTCAGATTCCCGCCTTGCGCGCCGAATTGCTCTCACACACCGGACAACACGCGCCATCGCACGTCGACAGCGTTGCGGTGCCGCATGTTTCGCCACCTGGCGCGCTCGGCGAATCCGGCGTGGAGATCGGGCACTGGCGGGCGGCGTGGGTGCGGTACGCGCCGTTGTCGCTGACCGGGCTGGCTGTCGTCGCACCGATCGCGGGGCTCGGCGCGCAGTACGGATTCATCGACGTGGTGTCGAAAAGCGCTGTCGTGCGCGGCCTCGACGACGACACCGCGGTCATCGTCGTGATCGTCATCGCCTCCTTGACCCTGCTGACGCTGCTGCTGGTGAATCTCGCCGCGTGCGCGCAGTACCTCGCCACCTGGTACGGCCTGCGGGTGCTCGACAACGGCACCACCCTGCACCTGCGCCACGGCCTGTTCACCACCCGCCAGATCACCCTCGACCTGACCCGCTTCCGCGGCGCCACACTCAACGAACCGCTCCTGCTGCGCGCCGCCAGCGCCGCCCAGCTGGAAATGATCATGACCGGCGAGAACCCCCGCCAGAAGATCCTCCCCCAGGCCCCGCGCACCGCCGTCGAACGCACCCTCGACGAACTCCTACGCACCCGCCGCCGACCCGACGCTCCCGCCCCGACCGACACGGCACCGGACACCGCCTGGTCACCAACCGAGCGAACACCCCCGCTGACATCGCAATCCGTCGCGGCAGCCCGGACGGAACCCACGCCCACATCGAGCCGCGTCACAGTTCCACTCACCAAATCCGACGCCGCGACGAGCGCTGCTCCGCCAAGCGAGCCGGTCACCGCAGATTCACCCGCACCGCAACCGATTACGGGCGCAACACTGGGCACCATCGCGCTGCATCTACACGGCCCCGCCGCCCGTCGCCGCCGCTACACCCGCGCCGCTTGGCCGGTCGGTGGCGTCATCGTGGCCATGCTCGCCATCACGCTCGCGGGCGGTCACCTACCACTGTGGACCTGGACCTTCCCGGTGGTCTTCGCCGTGGTCATGGCCGCACTCGCCGAAGACCGCTACCGAGGCCTCGGCCACCGGGTGCTGCCCGGCACCACCGGCCCGACCTGGCTCATCACCCGCCGTGGCAGCCTCGACCGCAATCGCGACTGCCTCGAAGCGCCCGGCATCATCGGCTGGACCGTGGGTCAGACCTTCTGGCAACGCCGCGCCGGACTCGCCACTGTCGTCGCGGCCACCGCGGCGGGGAAGAAGGCCTATCTCGTGGTCGATATCCCGATCGATCAGGCGGCCGCCCTGATCGAGGAAGTGACACCGGGCCGCCTCGGCACCCGCTCAGTGCACAGCGCGCCGCGACAGCAGACGACAGTTACCGGCTGACGTTCGAGCGGTAGTACAGGTATCCCGCGGGCGCGAGCACACCGCAGGCGAACAGCAGCAGGGTGCGACCGTCGCTGGCGAGCATGACGTCGCCGCCGGGCCCGCGGGAGGCGCACACCAGGAATCCGAACACCCACACCACGATCGGGGCGAAGGTGAAGCCGATCCGGTCGGTCACCGATTCCATGCCGTAGACCAGGGCGATATTGATCGGGGCGGCCAGCAACGCCACCGCCGGAAAGGCCAGTGAGCCGATATACGTGGGCAGGAACAGCACTTCGACGGCCAGGGTGATCAGCGCGTCGACGAACAGCAGCACGACGATGAGGCCCGAGATCAGCGGATCCGGCAGGCCCGGGATGCGCGAGGACCGCAACACGGCGGTGGGCTGATCATGATCGGTCACCATGGGCGTGAGTCTATTCGGCCGGGCCGGACTGCCGCGCCGCCCCGCGCCCGGTTGAGCGTCAGCTGATCCGCGAAGCGGGCCACCGGCGAGCCGCGATCGCAACCCGGCGGCCGACCGCTCAGTCGAGGCCGGCGAAAAGGTCGTGCTCGAATCCGTCGGCGCCCACCTGGCCGCGCGTGCCGCGGACCAGGGTGAAGTGTTCCTCGGGCAGCACCGGCAGTGCGATGTTGTTCGACAGCGCGAATTCCCGGCCACTCGGCGCGACGGTGACCTGGGTGGCATGCGCGCGCATGGCGGCGCGCTTGGCCGAGACCACATCGGAGACGTCGATCACGGTGCTCACCCCGCTCGTGGACATGGCGGCCAGTTCGGCCTCGACCGGCAGACGCCAACCCGTGGGCAGCGCGCCGGGCAGATCGTCGACGGTGCGGCGGGCCAGCGCGGCGGTGTGCTGGCGCAGTAGTTCGCCGTCGGTGACGGTCCAGTAGAACTTGGGGACATCCCAGCCCTGCTCGGCGGCCGCCGCGACGGCCGCGGTCGTGATCTCGTGCGCGCGGATGTGGTCGGGATGGCCGTAGCCGCCGCGCGGGTCGTAGGTGACGACCACCTCAGGCCGCAGTGCGAGAATCACCGCGACGAGTTCGTCCACAGCGGCGGCACCGGAGTTCACGAAAGCGCGTGGATGCTCGGCCGACGGTGTGCCCGCCATGCCGGAATCACGCCACCGGCCTGGGCCGCCGAGGAACCACGGCTCGCCGACGCCGAGGGCCGACAACGCGGCGGTGAGTTCGCCGATGCGGTAACCGCCGAGCTGGTCGGCCTCGGCCGCGATCAGGCGCGACCACCGCTCACCGATGACCTCACCTTCCTCGCCGAGCGTGCAGGTCACCACGGTCACCGGGACACCACGGCCGCGGTAATGCGCGATAGTGCCACCGGTGGTGAGGGTTTCGTCATCGGGGTGGGCATGGACCAGGAGCAGTCCACCGGTTTCGGTCAGGCGGTCGGTGTCGGTCACGGGATCCTCCGCCACTGTGCTGTATCACCGAAGATGCCGACCTGAATCGCACCCGACAGCGACACACCGTCCACGCGTGGACCGGCCGCCGCGACAACGTTGTCCTGCACGATCGGCAATACCGTCGCCAGTTCCCACAGCCTCGGCTCGGCTTCGGCCAGGATCCGCGGCACATCGAAACCACGCAGGGCTTCGTCGATCGAGGGCTGCAGCGTCGGATCGCACACCCCGCCGATATTGCTGGGCGCCTGGCGATATGCCTCCGCCGCGGACAACGCGGGACCTTCGGCACCGGCCGGGACGACCGGCGCGCACCCGTAGCGTGAGGCCAGCGCGTTGGCCGGGTCGCCGCCCGCCAGCTCCCAGCCGACGATGGCGTCGATCGAGGATTCGGTGAGGTCCTTGCCGTACAGCTCGTCGGCGGGCAGGCCACGCACGATGGCATCGATTCCGGCACTGCGCAATTGGTCAGCGGCGGTATTGGCGACGGCAAGTGCCGACGCGTCGTCGGTGACGGCGCCGATCCGCACCGACAGCCCCTTGCCGTTGCGCGCCAGCGAACGCGGCTGCGGTGCGGGCGAGGTCGGCGAACCGGTCTGCGGGGTCTCGGGCGCACGGCCGAACCCGGCTTCGGCCAGCAGGGCGAACGCTTCCTCGGCGGTCATCCGCGGCGGCGCAGTGGGCACGTAGCCGGGGCTGGACGGCGAAAGTACTTGTGCGCGTGCGGGTTCCACCCAGCCACCGGTCTGCGCGCCGACGGTCGCCAGCAGGGCGGGATCGAGCAGCGCCAGCACCGCCTTGCGGACCCGCACATCGGCGAGGTCACCGGAGCGGCCGTTGAGCGCGAGTTGCAGTTCGCGGGCCTGCGGCATGATCGTGGTCCGCACCGACGGGATCGCGGCCAGTTGCGCCTGGGTCGCCACGCCGCCGTGCACGAGCGCCATCTGCGCGTCGCCGGTGCGCAGCGATTCGGCCAGCTGCGAGGGGGTGCCGCCACGGCGGAACTGGATCTGATCCGGGGAGGCCGGGGTGCCCCAGAAGCGGTCGTTGCGTTCGAGCAGGATCTCGTCGCGTCCGC
This sequence comes from Nocardia sp. A7, assembly GCF_046549215.1. Taxonomy (NCBI): domain Bacteria; kingdom Bacillati; phylum Actinomycetota; class Actinomycetes; order Mycobacteriales; family Nocardiaceae; genus Nocardia; species Nocardia sp. A7. The sequence goes on from NZ_JAJPWE010000001.1 coordinate 1,098,957, forward strand.
GATCGACCGATTTGATGGTGAAATTGCCGCCCGAGACCGGGATCTTGTCGACCAGCCCGCTGGTGAATCCACCCGGCGAATCCTTCACCAGGTGCGAGGGCAGCAGGTTCGAGAACAGTTCACGCCATGCGGGATAGGGCTGGGTCATCGTCACCGTGACCGTTTTGCCGCCCGCCGACGACGCCACATCCGAGATCAGCCGGTAGCCGGCCGGATCGACCACACCGGGCTGGCTGATCATCTGCTGCCAGAGGAACCGGAAGTCCTCGGCGGCGATCGGGGCACCGTCGGACCAGTTGGCCTGATCGCGCAGGATGTAGGTGAGAGTGAACGGCTCCTGGGCCGTCGCATCGGCCGACACGATCAATGAGGTGTCGGGCACCCAGTCGACCAGACCGGGATGGACGGGACTCGGCGCCGCGCGGAACGGGCTCGGCAGCACCATCGAACTCACCGCGCTGGTTACCGGCGACTGATCCGAGCGCAGATGCGGATTGAACCCGATCCCGATGTCGTCGATCGCGACGACCACGGTGTTCTTGCCCGGCTTGGCCTGGGTGGTCTTGGGCGAGTCGGAGGACTCGATCGGCGGTGGCGGATTCGCCGTGCAACCGGCCACGACCGCCGTCGAGGCAATCATCGCCAGCACCATCGCACGCCACCCTGCGCGCCGCCCCGAACTCACCTTGCGCACTCTACCCAACCCATCGATCGACTGCCGTTCGGCCATTACAGGCCAACGAAAAGGCGTCGGCCGGGTCCGTTTCCGGTACCCGGCCGACGCCGTTCGAACTACTGCCGACTAGTTCGCGGCGGCCTTGTCACGGGCCTTGCGACGCGACAGGTCGCGGGCCCGCTCGTTGGCGCCGAGCACGAGCTTGCGGACGCGAATCACCTCGGGGGTGACCTCCACACACTCGTCTTCGGTGCAGAACTCCATCGCCAGCTCGAGATCGAGGTGCAGCGGCTTGGCCATGGTCTCGAAGGTGTCCGCGTTGGCGCTGCGCATATTGGTCAGCTTCTTCTCGCGGGTCACGTTGATATCGAGATCCTCGGCACGCGGGTTGATGCCGACGACCATGCCCTCGTAGGTGTCGGCGCCCGGCTCGACGAAGAACTGACCACGGTCGGCCAGCTGGATCATCGCGAACGGGGTGACCGAACCGGCACGGTCCGAAACCAGCGAACCGGTGTGGCGGCCGCGGATCTCACCGGCCCACGGCGCGTAGCCGTGGGAGACAGCGTTGGCGATGCCGGTGCCGCGGGTATCGGTGAGGAACACGGTACGGAAACCGATCAGGCCACGCGAGGGCACGATGAACTCCATGCGCACCCAACCGGCGGCGTGGTTGCTCATCTGCACCATCTTGCCCTTGCGGGCGGCCAGCAGCTGGGTGACAGCACCCAGGTACTCGTCGGGGCAGTCGATGGTCAGCTCTTCGAACGGCTCGTGCGTCTTGCCGTCGACCTGCTTGGTGACCACCTGCGGCTTGCCGACGGTCAGCTCGAAGCCTTCGCGACGCATCTGCTCGACCAGGATGGCCAGCGCCAGCTCACCACGACCCTGCACTTCCCAGGCGTCGGGACGGCCGATGTCGAGCACGCGCAGCGACACGTTGCCGATCAGTTCCTGATCCAGGCGCGACTTGAGCATGCGGGCGGTGAGCTTGTGGCCCGACACCCGGCCGACCAGCGGCGAGGTGTTGGTGCCGATGACCACCGAGATGGCCGGCTCGTCGACGGTGATGCGCGGCAGCGCGATCGGGTTCTCGGGGTCGGCCAGGGTATCGCCGATCATGATCTCCGGGATACCGGCGATGGCGACGATGTCACCGGCCTCGGCGACCTCGCCGGGCTGACGCTCGACACCGATCGTCTGCAGCAGCTCGGTGATCTTGACCGTCTTGGCGCCGTCGGCGTTGATCCAGGTGACGTTCTGACCCTTGCGCAGCTCGCCCGCGTAGATGCGGACCAGGGCCAGACGACCGAGGAACGCCGACGCGTCGAGGTTGGTGACGTGAGCCTGCAGCGGCGCGTCCTTGTTGCTCTTCGGCGCGGGGATGTAGTCCATCAGCACCTGGAACAGGGCGTCGAGGTTCTCGGCGTCGGGAGCGGAACCGTTTTCCGGGGCGACCTTCGACGCCTTGCCCTCACGGCCCGAGGCGTAGAGGACCGGCAGGTCCAGCGCGAGCTCGGCGGCTTCGGCGGCCTCGTCGTCGAGGTCGGAGGCCAGGTCGAGCAGCAAGTCGTGCGACTCGGAGACGACCTCGGCGATGCGGGCGTCGGGGCGGTCGGTCTTGTTCACGACCAGGATGACCGGCAGCTTGGCCGCAAGAGCCTTGCGCAGCACGAAGCGGGTCTGGGGCAGCGGGCCCTCGGACGCGTCGACGAGCAGCACGACACCGTCGACCATGGAAAGGCCGCGCTCGACCTCACCACCGAAGTCGGCGTGGCCGGGGGTGTCGATCACGTTGATGACGGTGAGAGAACCATCGGGGTTATGGCGATGAACTGCGGTGTTCTTTGCGAGAATGGTGATGCCCTTCTCGCGCTCGAGATCACCGGAGTCCATGACTCGGTCGACCAGTTCGGCTCGCTCAGCGAACGCGCCCGACTGACGAAGCATGGCGTCGACCAGCGTCGTCTTGCCGTGGTCGACGTGGGCCACGATGGCGACGTTGCGAAAATCGCGTGAAGACGACACGCCTGGATCCTCCTGCTGTTGGGGTATTTGGCGCGCATTCATCTGGCATCGCGGCCTGTTACAGCTTACCGGTTGCGCGGGGGCACCCTCGTGTCAGGCTTTGTACTTAGGTTAGGCTAACTCCCATGGGCAAGGTGAAGGCGAAGAAGGTCTCGAGCCTGAAGCCGAAGAAAAAGTGCTGCAGGAAGAAGACGCGCTGCTTCAAATGCCCCGTCGTCATCATGCGGATGAAGAAGGCCGAGGCTGCCGGAATGTGCGGTAAAGATCTCAAAAAGGCCTTGAAACTGGCGCGCGTCAAATAAACGAGGCGTACAACCGAAGGATGAGTACTCCGCTGCTCTCCGACCCTGAACTCACCATCGCTCTGGCCACCCTGCCGGAGTGGTCGCGCGACGGTGCCGCGATCACCCGCACGGTGCAGGCCGCGAGCTTCCTCGCCGGCATCGAGACGGTGCGCAAGGTCGCCGTCGCCGCCGAGGCGGCAGACCACCATCCCGATATCGATATCCGTTGGCGCACACTGCGTTTCACGCTGAGTACGCATTCGGAGGGTGGTCTCACCTCGCTCGATACGGCGATGGCGCACACCATCGACGACATCGTCGGCTGAGCCTCAGCTCGCGGGCACCTCGGCCGTGCGACGGCCGGGGAGTTGCTTGCGCAGGGTGTCGCGGCCGTGCCAGATCAGCCAGCCGAACAGGACGAACACGCCGATCACATCGACCGCGCCGAGCCAGGCCAGCGGCCATGGACGCGGGATGGTCCAGATCGTCGGCTGCGCGAACGAGAGCACCCACGGCACGCCGACCAGCATCGTCAGCACCCAGAACCAGGCGATGATCCGCGCGACACGCTCGTCCCGCAACGGCCCGTAGATCAGCCACAACGCGGTCGGGATGAGCCATACCCAGTGGTGTGACCAGGAGATCGGCGAGATCATCAGCCCGAACAGCTGCACCAGCACCAGGGTGCCGAGCCGGTCGTCGGGGCCGAGGGTGCGCCAGGCGCACAACGCCAGCACGGCCGTGATCAGCACCGCGACGATCCACCACGGGCCCGACTGCACGTCGTGGCCGAGAATGCGGCTCAGCGCGCCGCGCAGCGACTGATTCCAGACCGAGCCCACCGGGCCGATCCGGTCGGCGTCGCCGAGCAGGGTGCCGAAATAGCGCTGCGCCTCGTGCGCGTTGATGAGGAAGCTCACACCGACGGTCAGCCCGAAAGCCGCCGCCGACCACAGCACCGTCGCCCAGCGCCGCCGCGCCACGAAGTACAGGCCGGTGATGGCCGGGGTCAGTTTGATGCCGGCGATCAGGCCGACGAGGGTGCCCGAGATCCACCAGCGCGCGCTGCGCACCGCCAGCATCGCCCCGAACACCAGGAACACATTGACCTGGCCGTAGTCGATGGTGGTTCGCACCGGCTCGAGCCAGACGCCGAGCGCCGTCCAGCCGACGGCCGCGGTGATCCACGGCGTCTGCTTCGCCTTCTCCGCGCCGAGCAACAGTTCGAGGCTGATCCTGATCACGCCGTACAGCGCGGCGACCGTGGCCAGCATCCAACCGACCGCGACGAGGGTGAACGGCAGATAGTGCAGCGGGAAGAACACCAGCGCCGCGAACGGCGGATAGGTGAACGGCAGCGGGAAGTCCGGCGTCACCTCCGAGTAGGTGAAGTCGTAGAGCCGGTCGGTGAGCAGCGCGGCTGAGCCGTCCACGTACACGTGCAGATCGACGACATTGAGCCCGTTCGGGGCGAAGAGCATCCAGGCCAGCCGGGCGAGCACGGACAGTCCGAGCAGCGCGAGTGCCCATCGGAGGTGTCTGTTCAAGGCCAGGCTTTCGGTCGGCATCGGTGGCGCCTTGCGCCATTTCGCGGGTGCTCAGCTACTTTAACCGGGCGCCGACCGGCCCCCGCGACCACCAGCCGCGGCGACACCATGGATAACATTTGTATCAACATCCCCAGGTGTAACACCATGTGCGGCTAGCGTCGATGAACATGGTTTCGGCCGGTACGCCGCGTTGGGCCCGGCGGCTGTACAACACGGCGGCGTTGTCCTTAGAGTGACCCCCGACATGCTGGGCTCGACAACCCTCGCCCATCGCACCACCGAGGTAAGGACGGCTAGACAAGTGCTTCGTAGTCGAGGTTCGCGGATCGCAACGACCGCTCTCGCCATCGCGGCAGGCGCCATGCTCGCCGCGCCTGCATCGATCGCCGCCCCGGCGCCCGCCCCGCAGGCGGCGCCGATCAGCGTCCCGATGGTGCCCGAAGGCGTCCCGGTCGACGCGCTGGCCGCCTTCGCCCCCGCCGTGGCAGGCCTGGTCGCAGGTCCTGCCGACGTCGCCAGCCCGCAGACCGCCCTGCTCGATCAGGCGCGCGCACTGCTGGCCACACTGAATCTGCCGCCTGCCATCAAGTCCACCCTCGAGCGGATCATCACCTTCCTCGACGGCAGTGGCGGCGGTGGTCCCGAACTCCCGCAGGACGGCCCGGCCATCGCGCAGTTCCTGTACCCGACCATCGGCAAGGGCTGCATCGGTGACGGCGCCGATTCGGTCGGCACCGCGCTCGCGGTCGCCGGTCCGGCGCAGCTGCCCCCGCCCGGACCCGCCGCCGGTCAGGCCGGTTTCGTGTTCACCGCGCTCGGCACCAAGGCGCCGACCGGCGAGCAGAACCCGCCGATGACGGTGCAGTGGCTCAATCTCGACACCCGTCAGTCCGCGATCCAGACGCTGACCGACGAGGCCAAGATCAACCCCGGCGGTCCGGCCACCCTCTCGGCCATCGCCAACACGGGCCACGGCCGCGTCGTCGCGGTGATCTCGGGTTCGCTCACCACCGCCGCCGAGGGCGCCGCACCGCGCACCTGCACCTTCATGCCGACCCTGGGCTTCTTCACAGTCTAGGTACCCGCACCCACTGAGCCCGGTCCGTTCCTCGAGAACGGACCGGGCTCAGTTGTTTGCGGCTGTTCCCGCGAGCACCGTGTGGACCTGGCTCACCACTGGCCGTAGTCCTCGGTCAGTACCCGGTTCAGGTCGACGCCGACGCCGTCGATCGCGCGCTTGTCGATCTCGAACTGATGCAGGTGCGCGGACCCGTGCACGAAACCGCGCTCGGTGCCCCAATTGTGCTGCCAGAACCAGGAACCCAAGCCCGCGTCGAGTGCGCGGTCGATGGTCGGCGCGTTGGCGTAGATGCCGACGAGTTCGGGTCCGAGCACCGACTGCCAGCCCTCGATATAGGGCGCGATCATCTCATCGAACTCTTCGTCCGACGGGTTGTCGTCGATGGAGGCGTAGATCGGCGCGGTATCGGGTCCGCCCGCGGCGGCGTGGATGGCCCAGCCGCGCTCGGCGTGCTGCTTGCCCGCTTCCAGGCCGCCGCGCCAGTCGGCGGTCGGGCCCTTGCCGAACTGGTAGTTCGACACGATCGACAGGCCGTGCGCCCCCAGATCTTCGACCTCGGCGGCGAGCAGCGGTTTACCTGCCATCCACTCGGCGCCGGGCCTGCGCTCGGAGACGTAGCGGATGACGCCGATGTGCCCTTCGGCCGCGATCGACGCGGCGGAGGGTACTCCCGCGGCGTAATCGACCATCGTGCCGAAGGATTGGGCGCGGGCAGGCGCGGCGGCGAGACCGGCACCGATCGTGGCCGCGGCGGCGGCGAAGCCGAAAAACTTCCGCCTGGTCACCGGAACTGAACGCATCGCAGGACTCCTTCGCGCAACCCGACTTCAACCGGCAAGCGAACCCGGCGCGCCTTCCCCGAAAATCGCGCGCCGGGAGTCTAGAACGTGCGACTCATTGCACCACAACCCCAGGGGAACCGCCAGAACCAACGGCAACATTCGCCCCACGAGTCACAGGTGTCAGGTGGCGCCGTCGATCGCCGCGCCCACATCGATGGTGCGGCCCGTCGGATCGGCCAGCTCGGCGCCGACCACCGCGACAACCTGCGCGACGATCTGCTTCTTGATCCCGGCCAGTCGGGCCAGGGTCGCCGCGCGCAGGCCCTTGGCCTTGAATTCCATCGAGATGTCCGCGAGGGCGGGCGGCGGCACCTCGATCACGATCTGCAGCGGCTCGGCGGCCCTTGCCGTGAGGACAAGGGGAATCTCGAGGTCGGCGCGGTAGTGGTTGGCTTTGAGCACGTCGACGGTGATGTCGAGCCCGACCGGCAGCGTCATATCGAAGATCCGCAGGTCACCCGGCTCGCCGAGGCCACGATCGATCACGCGCGGCTGCTCGATAGCGCCGCGCACCGTCACCGTGGCCGCGCCACGTGGTCCCTCGGCCAGCGGCCCGACATCGATCTCGCTGCCCGCCAGCTGACCGACCACGCCGTGCACACGGTCCCTGGTGACGATGGTGGTGAAGAAGCGCAGACCGAATTCGCGGTAGTCGATCCAGTCGAAGACGGTGTCGTTGCGATGGGGTGAGCGATAGCCGTCCAGGATCGCCTCGATGTCGAAGACCCGCTCCGAGCGGAACTTCGGATCGCCGACGATGGCGTTGACCCGGTTGGCGACCTCGCGCTGCACCAGGCCCGCGATCGGGTCGAGCAACATTTCCCAGGCGCCGTCGATGGCCTCGGCGCGCAGTGTGAAGCTCACGTCCTTGGCCGTCACCGGGGCGACGTCGATCACGACAAGCAACGGGGCGGCGGTGCGGGCGTGCAGTGTGAGCCCGATCTCCACCACGGCGGCCAGGCGTAGCTTGCGTCCGCCGAGGACCAGTTTCACGGCCAGGGTCAGCGGGATCCGCACGCCGAAGCTCAGCGCGTCACCGGGCGTGCGGGTGACCTCGGGGGTGCCGAGCGCACCCTCGGCGACGAAACCGGCCAGTCCGGCGGGACCGAGCGAGAACGGCCCGATCTTCACCCCACGTCCGGTCATCCCCGACACCGCGGCGGTGATGCGCTCCTCGGTCACCGCGTAGGTGACGAACCGTTCGCCGAAATCGGCGTACTCGATCCAGATCGGGTCACGCCGTGGCTTGTCGTCCACCTTCACACGCACGTCGAACACGGTACGTGACGCGAGCGAACCCCCAGTTGGTGGCACAACTCCCCCGTCCTGCCGATGAGGGGGAAGCAGGACGGAGGAGTCGGCGACGGCGCTGCCGGGCGCCGCGACTTCCATCGTACGGGTATCACCGTGGTACCGCCGTCCAGGATCATCGCAGTTGTCTTGAGCGACAATCGATTTCAGAATCGCCCGTAACCGACCAGATCAGCGGTCTCGGCGGGGGTGATGGTGCGCACCCGGACGGTGCCCATCTCGTTGCCGCCGATGGTGGTGATCGTGTCGCCGTCGGCCTTCAGCACGATGTTGGTGTGCTGGCCGAGCGGACTGTCGGGTCCGTAGAGGACCACGTCGCCGGTGCGCGGGCGATAGCCGACGTCGGGGCGGGTGAATCGGCCCACCTGCTGGTAGTACTCCTGCAGCGTGTACACGCCGGGGATGCGCCAGGAGCCGGAGTTCGGGTTGGCCAGCGGCCTGCCCGCCTCGCGCATCGTCCAGCTGACGAAATCGGCGCACCACGCTTCGCGGACGCCTTCGGCGTACTTCGGTCCGTCGCCGGGCTGCTCGAATTCACGGCGCAGCACGTCGACGAGCACGATCTGCTGCTCGTCGAGGCGCTCACTGTCGAGTGCGGGGAACTGGTCGCCCCAATCGTGCTGCCACCACACCAGTCCGACGGCTACCACTGTCGCCGCCGCCAATATGCCGGAGATTCCGACGATCCAGGACGTGCGTCGTCCAGGTCGTTCGGTTCGAAGCTGCGTCATCGCCCCCCACTCTCGTTCATCCATCTGCCCTATTGGACGAATCGCGAGTGCTTTCGGTTCCCGCTCACGCGTGTTTTCCGAAGCGGACGGGAGACCACCGGATGGACCCCTGCGCCACCCGGGTTTCGACCCGGCACATCGCTCTCGGCGCGCACGAGGCGAGCGCGCGCCGTCCCCTCCGGCGACATCGTCCGCGCAGAGGTGGTGTCGAACACTTTCCGCTCCGGAACACACTGTCCCGACCAGCGCGAAGGCCGATAATCGGCCTCGACACAGCGGCCGGGCAGCCGGGCGGTCACCCGCTCGGCTGACATGAGTTTTGCGAACCCTTTACCCTCGGTCAAGCTAGACGACTGTCCCAATTTGTACCGGTGAGTGAAACAGGAGTGCATGGTGGAAGACCCGAACGCGTCGATCTCGCGATACCTCCGCGAACGCCGCGAATCCTCGGGCCTGACGAGGGTGGCGCTCGGCGAGATGGCGGGCGTCTCCCCCGCCCTCATTCAGAAGATCGAACAGGGCACACGCACACCGACATTGGAGGCGCTCACCGCACTCACCGACGCGCTCGACGTGCCCGAGATGTTTCGCGATCACCTGGTCGCGCTGTCGGTCGCACCCCGATACGACTCGACACCGTCCCTCGTCCGCCCCGTCGACCAGGTGCTGATCGACGGGATCACCCATCCGGCCAGCCTGCAACTGCATCCGGTCTTCGAGGTCCTGGCCACCAACGCCGCATGGCGGCTGCTGTTTCCCGGCCTGGAAGCGGGCGTATCGATGCTCGAGTGGATGCTGCTCGACCCGCGTGCCAAGCAGGCGCTTGTCGATTGGGAGCAGCAGGTTCACCTGTGCGTTTACGCGTTTCGGGTGATGGGCCCCGGTTTGGCGTCGCGGGCGCAGATCACCGACATCGTGGAAGCGTGTTCGCAGGCTCCCGAATGGGAGAAGTTGTGGACCACCGAGCCGCACATCACCCACGGACCCGACGGTCCGGTGGTGCACATGCGCGATCCGCACACCGGCGAGACGGTCCCGATGGCGGTGCACTCACTCGGCGCCTCCCTGGTACCGCGCCGGGACTGGTCGTTGGTGGTGTACTCCCCGGCCGCGGGCTGATCAGCCGGTCTTCTTCTTCCCCATCGGAATACACAGCGTCAAGGCGATCGCGGCCACCGCGCCCGCCATCGCGATGAAGAACGCGGTGTGGAACGCCGACCTGGTCGGGACCATGTGCGGGCCGAGCTGCATGGTCATGTGCGCGAGCACCACGCCCATCACCGCCGCCGAGGTCGAGGTGCCGATGGACCGCATCAGCGAGTTGAGGCCGTTGGCCGCGCCGGTCTCGTGCAGCGGCACCGCACCCATGATCAGCGCGGGCATGGCCGCGTAGGCCAGGCCGACACCGCCCGCGACGATCACCGCCGAGAGCACGATCTGCCACACGGTGTCCATCATGACCACCGCGCACAGGTAGCCGAAGGCGATCACAGCCGAACCGAGCGCCAGCGTGAACTTCGGCCCCTTCCTGGCAGACAGCCGTGCCGACACCGGCGAGAGCAGCATCATCACCAGCCCGGTCGGCGCCATCGCCAGGCCCGCGACCACCATCGACAGTCCGAACCCGTAACCGGTCTGTTCGGAAGCCATGAGCAGCTGCGGGAACGTCAGCGACATGCCGTACAGGGAGAAGCCGACCGCGATCGAGGCCATATTGGTGAACAGCACGCGCGGGCGCGCCGACACGCGCAGGTCGACCAGGGGCGCACCCTGACGCAGTTCATAGGCGCCCCATCCGAGGAAACTCACCAGCGACAGACCGAACAGCGCGAGGATCGAACCGCTGCCCCAGCCCCAGTCGGCGCCCTTGGTGATGCCGATCAGCAGCGCGAGCAGGGCGATCGCCAGCCCGATCGCACCACCGAAATCGAAACGCGACGGCGTGCGCACCGGCGATTCCGGCACGAACACGAGAACCAGCACCGCGCACAGCACACCGAGACCGGCGGCGGTCCAGAACAGCATGTGCCAGTTCGTGTTCTGCGCGATCAGCGCCGAGAACGGCAGGCCGACGGCACCGCCGACACCGAGCGTCGCGCTCATCACCGCCATCGCGCCGCCCACCTTCTCGGGCGCGAGTTCGTCGCGCATGATGCTGATCCCCAGCGGGATCGCGCCCACCGCGATGCCCTGCAGCGAGCGGCCGACCACCTCGGGCAGCAGCGAGTTCGCGGTCGCGCAGATCACTGAGCCGACGATCATGAAGCCGAGGTTGGCGACGAGGATGCGCCGCTTGCCGAACATGTCGCCGAGTCGTCCGGCGATCGGTGTCGAGACCGCGCCGGCGAGCAGGGTCGCGGTGATCACCCAGGAGGCGTTGGACGCCGAGGTGTTCAGCAGTGTCGGTAGCGACGGGATGAGCGGCACGACCAGCGTCTGCATGACCGAGACCACGACGCCGACCGTGCTGAGCACCGCGATGAGCACCGCCGGAGCCGGTCGGCGATCTTCGGGGAGGGCCTGCGAAACGTCGACCTCGGTTACGGACACAACTATTCACGGTACACAGCCTGTGCATAGTACACAATTTGGTTCAGCGGTGACCCACACGACATAGTTGGCACATGTCCGATTCCGGCGCCGCCGACGACACCCCGTTCACCCGTCTGGTGTTCGAGATGAACCTGATCTCGCGGCACTTTCCCACGACCACCCGCAGGCGCCCCGGTTTCCTCCTCGACCGTTCAGCGTTCCTCATCCTGACCCGCCTCGATCTCGGCGAACCGCTGAGCCTGCGCGAACTGTCGGAGTCGTTCCAGCTCGACATCTCCACGATCAATCGTCAGGTCGGGGCGATGCTGAAACAGGAACTGGTGCAACGGGTGCCCGATCCTGACGGCGGCGTCGCACGCAAGATCAAGGCGACCGCCGACGGTCGCGCGGCGCTCGCGGCGGACCGGCGCCACCGCAGCAACGACATCGGCAGGGTCGTCGCCGACTGGGACGCCGACGACGTCACCGAGCTCGGCAGGCTGATGCGCAAGTTCAACCGATCGGTCGAACAGCTGGAGCAGAACCCGTGGCCCAGACCGCCGCACAGCGATAGCTGATCGCGCTAAGCTGCGCGGCGTGGTCACTCACCGGTCTACCCGTCCGAGCTGGCTTTCCTGGGACAACTACTTCGTCGGCGTCGGCGGACTTGTCCTCGGCCTGTGCTTCGGCACCTGCGCCGCGCTGATAGCCGGCCCCGAGCACAAAGTCGCGGCGATCGTCCTCGTCGTGCTCGCCGTGGTGTGCGTCCTGCCCGCGCTGCTGCGCGCGCTCGGCGAACTCAGCGTGTGGGTTCGGTTGGCGATCCTGCTGATCGGCTTCGCGCTGCTGCTGCCCGCGATTCTGGTCAGCGGCGAGGTCCGCGACTGGGCCGCCGAGCGCTGGGAAAAAGCCTGGAACTAGATGTTGCGCATCGGGATCGACAGCAGCATGCGCAGCGTGTTGTGGATGAACTGCGCCTGCTGCCACGTGAAGTAGTCACCGGCCGGGCCTGCCGCCGCGCTCGAACCGGACGCCGAGCCCGATGCCAGGTCCGCGGACCCGCTGGCCGAACCTGATGCCGAGCCCGAACCCGGAAGTGCCGCAGCGGTTCCCGCCGAACCGAGCAGGCCGATCAGCACCGCCGCTCCCACCCCTGCGATTCGAACGGCATACGGTTTGGACGTTTCACGGCCGGACAACATCAGATAGATCCCACTCTGTCGAAAAGCATTGCGAATGCCCAGTATTCACACCAGAACTCACCGCCAAACCCAATTCGCCGGGATTGCCCCGATGTTCGGTTTGCGCGGTGAGTCCGTCGGTACGCCCGACCCCGCCACTATCCTGCGCCACCGCAGGTAGCGGCGCCAGACCACGATTCTCGGGGCATGCGCGAACTGACCGGCCGGTTCCGACTCCGGCGCCCAGCACAACGACGCCGGGGTTCGCCACCTCTCAGTGACCGAACCCCGGCGTTCGCTGAATTGCTCGCCCTATCGCCTCGACCACCGGCGAACCGGAGCAGCGCTCACCTCGCGTTCGCGGGCGGCTGCCGCCAACTCCGAGCTTCGCTCGCGAGCCGCGTCGACCAGATACGTGCCTCGTTCGCGGGCGGCGTCGGCCAGTTCCGGCGCCCTTTCCTTGGCGACCTCGGCAAGCGCGGCACCGCGGGTGCGCGCGGCCTCGGCCACTTCAGGACCGCGATCCTTGGCGACCTCGACCAGCTGGGCACCGCGGGTCCGTACGGCCTCGGCCACTTCGGGACCACGGTCCTTGGCGACCTCGACCAGCTGCGCGCTGCGGCTGCGCACCGCGTCGGCCAGCTGGGGCCCACGTTCCCGAGCGATCTCGGCCAGCTGCGAACCACGCTCGTTCGCGACCTCCGCCAGGTGCGCACCCTGATTGTGGGCGACATCGGCGAGCTGGGCGCCGCGCAGCTTGGCCGCGGCCGCGATGGCAGCGCCTTCGGCCGCGATGCGGGGCTCCTCACGCGAGAACGCCCGCCGTGCTCGCCAGCCCAGCGACGGCTTGCCCTCGGTGTCGGCCGCGGCGATCATCAACCCGCCGAGCAGTCCGAGATCCTTCAGGAACCCGACCCGCTTGGCCGCCTTCCGGTCGGGATCGTTCTCGGCCCAGAAGTCCTGCTCGGTGACGGTTCCCGGCACGACGGTCGCGGCCAGCACGAGCGCCGCGGGCCGAGGTGCGCGGCCAGTGGCCAGCAGCAACCCACCGACAACCTGCGCCACGGAGTTGATCCGAACGAATTGACTCGGATCGTCGGGCACCCGGGCTGCCAGTGCGTCAGGCAGAGCGGTGCGGCCCTTGTCAGCCAGCGCGTTCGCGGCGGCTTCGCGCGGCTTCTGATTCATCAACCCGTTCACCCCGGCGGCCACGAATGTGGTCCCCAGCAGTGCGCGGGCAATGCGTCGAACAGGCTTGATCGGCATCGTCGATCCCTTCGTGTCTACGACTGGGAAAACGGCTCCCTACATTCGACTACCCGGGTCTCCCCATCACAAACGATGGACGCGATCGGGCATGCCCTGTCCAGTGGCTAGTGTCGGCCGGGTGTCCGACAACACCGTCCAAGCCGCCTACACCGCCATCCACCACGTCTATATCGACCTCTTCGGCTCCCCCACCGACCTGGCCCCCGATGACACCGCCTTCGCCCTCACCCACCTGTCCCCCGGCCCCGTCCTCGACCTCGGCTGCGGCCCCGGCCACTTCACCAAGTTCCTCACCGACGCGGGCATCCCCACCACCGGCATCGACATGGTCCCCGAATTCATCATGCACGCCCGCACCACCTACCCCGACATCCCCTTCGAACTCGGCTCCCTCCGCACCCTCGACGCCCCCACCGATTCCGTCCCCGGCCTTCTGGCCTGGTTCTCGCTGATCCACATCAACCCCACCGAACTCCCCACCGTGCTAGCCGAATTCCACCGCGTACTCACCCCCGGTGGATGCCTGGTGATCGGCTTCTTCGAATCCACCGACACGGTCGAACCCTTCCCCCATAAGGTGACCACCGCCTACCGCTGGCCGGTCGACCATCTCGCCGAAACCCTCCACCGAGCGGGTTTCACCGAAATCGATCGCCTGCACCACCCCGCCTCCGGCGACGTCCGCCCCTACGCGGCTCTGGCCGTCGCCAAGTCAGCACCACACGATCCCGGCGGTCTGCGTCAACTGAGCGATCTCGCCGAGGACCTGAACAGCGCGGAGGTCATAAATCGCGCCTGGTCGTGAAGTCGCCTACCCGTCGAAGCGGCTCAGGCGGCGAGTGCCAGGTGGGCGCGCTCCGGTCGATCGACGCGGGCCGCTCGGCCGACCAGGCGGGCGATGGCTTCGGCGACCTGGGCGGGCTGTTCGAGGATGACCGAATGGCCGGCGCCGTCGATCTGTACGAAGTCCGCGTAGTCGACGGCGGCGGCCATAGCGATCGAATGGGACGGGGGTGTCATCAGGTCGGCGGAGCCGCACAGGATCAGGGTGGGGATGGTCGAGAGGGTGGCCAGGGCGGCGGTGCGGTCGAAGGTCTTGAAGGCGCTCAGGAAGGTGGCCATGGTGACGATCGACGTCGCGTTGTGCATCGCCTCGGCCAGCGCCAGCACGCGCTGGCTGACCTTGCGATCACCGAACTCCGCGGCGCGGACGACGGGGGCGAAAACCTTGCAGGACAACACCTTCGCGTGCTGCATCAGGCGCGGTGCGCGCCGCACCGCCGCCTGGAAGACGGAGATGAGCGGGTTGCGCAGCAGCCGCCCGAAGCCGGCATCGGCGAGCCCGCTCGCGGCGGTGGCGACGAGCCCGACGCCGACGATGCGGGTCCCGACCTCGTGCCGGTACTGGTCGACGTAGGTCAGCACGGTCATCCCACCCATCGAATGCCCGACCAGCACGACCGGCCCGGTCGGGGCGACAACGTCGAGCACGTCGTGCAGATCATGACCGAGCTGTTCGATGTTGTAGGTCTGCCTCGACGCCACCGCGGAGTCACCGTGCCCGCGATGGTCGTAGCAGACGACCTTGGCATCGGAGTGCTCGCGCAACAGCACGTCCCGCACATCCGTCCACGATTCGGTCCGCAGGCAATGCCCGTGGATGAGAACCACCGTCAGGTCCGCGTTCCGCCGCCCGTACTCACGAACCGCGAGCTCAACGCCATCGCTGGTCGACACCGAAACACGACGCTCGGCTGAGCGGGCAATTGTGCTGATGTTCGACATCGGAGCCTCCGGATTCGCGTGTGGTGACAACATCCACTCTGCGCCGAATCGGGGCCCCTGATCAGGGCCCCGAGTACTGAGCCCGCTCCCCCGAGGGTGCACAGAACACCACCAAGGTGTCGCGAGGCGCTGGATACGGAACTCGGTCACACCGAGGTGGCGAACTTCCACCCCTGAGGGACAGCCGACCACCCCTCGGGTCCATGGCTCACCGCCTCCCAACTGCGTTGAATGACCTCCAGAACAAGCCCGTCAACCGTAGGAGCACCGATGTCCACACCGCCCACCGCCAAGAAGATCGCCGCGACAGCTCTGCTCGTCACCGGGCTCGCCGCCCTCACCGCAACCATCGCTCCCGTAGCGAGCGCGACCAACGGAGTCGAGGGAAGCATCACCAGTCCCACTGCCGGATCGGTAACCCTCAGTTGGCGGATCCAGATTCCCGCGGGAAACACCGCAACCTGTGGCATGTCCGTAGAGAACAGCGCCAACACCGTCGGCACGTACCGTGAATTCGAATACTCCAACATCGGAGGCTCGCCCAACCACCAAGGGCGATGGGTCAGCAACTCGCTCCAGGCGTCAGCCCCCGCGGGCAGCACCGCCTATGGCGATGTCTACTGCACATTCCTCAACGCCGATGGCCAAGCAACCGTCGGAGGCTGGCAGGGCAGCACGAAGGTCAGGCTCGCAGTCAAGGACGCCCCGGTGATCCCGCCCGGCGGCGGGGTGGGTTGAGCGGCTCTTCGGTGACCGAATACCTCAGACGTTGAAGCGGAGTTCCACGACGCCGCCGACCTTGGGGGCCGCGTCGCCCTGGTGGATAGTCCAGGCTCGGGATTCCCTGGGCCCGCGTTGTTCAATATTTATAGTTGTTCAGTTAAAATGAACAACATGACCGACCGAACGCGACATGACGAGATAGAACGCTCGCTGGCTCAGATGCTTGCGGACTACTCGATCGAACTCACCGTGCAGCGCTGGACGGCGGAGCAGACTGCGATCGTCGATGTGTGCCGACAAGGCTTCGAGGCGACCTACCGGTTGGCTTGGTTGCCGCACGCAACCCTGTCAGAGCTAGCACGAATCGACCAGCAAGATCGCACGCATCGACTGCTGGTGACCGGCCCTCGGATCACCAGTCGCACCGCCGAGGCGCTGGTTGCCGCGGACATCGATTACATGGACTACGCGGGAAATGTCCACTTGGACTTCGGGCCAGTCTTCATAGATGTCCGCGGACGATCCGGCCAAACCGAGGTATCGAGCCATCGCGCAGCAGAGGCAAATCTATTCAGCGGCAGGCGGATGCAGGTCCTCTTTGTGCTCCTCACCTGGCCGAAATCGGCGGAGATGCCGGTTCGCCGGATCGCTGCGGCTGCTGGGACATCGGTAGGGATCACGCAGTCGACGCTCGAGATCATGAAAGAATCCGACTACCTGATCGGCAGATCACTCCACCGCCGCGATGAACTGATCGATCTATGGGCTGCCGCATTCAGAGGCGCGCTCCTGCCGAAGATCCGGAAACTCTCTCTCCGCGGAAATATCGACCGCTGGTCTGCGCCTGCCGGATACCTCGTAAGCGGAGAATCTTCCGTCGAAATGATCAGGCAGCCACAGACACTCACAATTTATGCCGAAAATTTCGACCTTGCGGAGGCCGTCCGAAACCGCTGGCAGAAGTCAGACGATCCGAATATCGAGGTTCGCCAGAAATTCTGGGAAGCACCCGAATCGGCTACACCATCCGACGGACGGGGCATCTTCGTCGAGTCTGCGGCCCCTCCACTGTTGGTTTACGCAGATCTTCTGGCCTCGAAGGAGCCACGGCAATCCGAAGTAGCGAGAAGCTTGAGGAAGGACCACCTTGTTTGACCTCGGCCGCATCGATCAAAGGTCGGCTGATCTGGTCGACAGTGTGGTGGTTGCGCTGATCTCAGGCGCCGAAATGAACGGCGCGTCGATCATGATCATCGGTGCGCAGTGTCGCGACTTGCTGCCCGCCGGATTCGGCCATCTTGACCGACTTCGCCGCACAAACGACGTCGATGTCGCGATCGCCGTCGACGAGGACGCCGAATACCGGCGGATCGTCGCGATACACCCCCGGTCGGGAACCACTGACATCCGATTTTCGATCGCAGGAATAGCGGTTGATGTGGTGCCGTTCGGCGACATCGAGGATCCCGTCGGGACGACCTCCTTATCAGGCAGAGAGGAGGTCATCGATGTTTTCGGCTTCCGCGAGGTCTTCACGAATTCGATCGAACTGCGACTTCCGAGCGGCTATCCGGTCCGGATTCCGACACCAGCGGGCTACACCGCGCTGAAGTTGAAGGCTTGGTGCGATCGATCCGCCATCGGCGAATACAAGGACGCCGAGGACATCGCAACAATTTGTACCTGGTACCAGGGCGACACCGACATCACGGCTTCACTCTACAAAACACGCACCGATCTGCTGATCAGAGCCGACCTGGATGTCGATCTCGCATCACTGCATCTCCTCGGCGAGGAGACCGCAAGCCTTCTCGGTCCCGAACGGCTCGCTGAACTCTCAGCAGCTTGGAACCAATCGGATCGAGACCTATTTGCCCATCACTTCGCACGGCAACGATCGAGAACACATCCCGATCTCACGGCGGCGCAGCGGGCGATCGGGGCGCTCAACGACCTACTGGCCAGCTGAACTCATCCCGGAGAACGCCCCAGTGTCGCCTCTGAAGCAATTCATGCGCCTGGGGCTCTTTCAATTGGCCGCAGGCGCAACGAATTACACGTTGAAGCGGAAGTCGCAGACGTCGCCGTCGTGCATGACGTATTCCTTGCCCTCCATGCGGACCTTGCCTGCGGCCTTGGCGGCTGCCATCGAGCCTGCTTCGACCAGGTCGTCGAAGGCGACGAGTTCGACTTTGATGAAGCCGCGTTCGAAGTCGGTGTGGATGACGCCGGCGGCCTTGGGGGCCGTGTCGCCCTGGTGGATGGTCCAGGCTCGGGATTCCTTGGGGCCTGCGGTGAGGTAGGTCTGCAGGCCGAGGGTGTGGAAGCCGGCGCGGGCAAGGGCGTGTAGGCCGGGTTCGGTTTGGCCGATGGATTCCAGCAGTTCCATGGCGGATTCGTCGTCGAGTTCGAGGAGTTCGGCTTCGACCTTGGCGTCGAGGAAGACGGCGTCGGCGGGGGCTACGGAAGCCTTGAGCTCGGCGATCTTCGCCTCGTCGGTGAGGACGGATTCGTCGGCGTTGAAGACGTAGAGGAACGGCTTGATAGTAAGCAGGGAGAGCTCACGGAGCAGGTCGGCGTCGATCTTCTTACCTGCGGCGAAGAGGGTGGTGCCTTCGTTGAGGAAGCCTTCGGCGGTCTTGGCCGCGTCGAGCAGGGGCTTGCGCTCCTTCTTGACCCGCGCTTCCTTCTCGAGGCGCGGGATGGCCTTCTCGAGGGTCTGCAGGTCGGCGAGGATGAGCTCGGTTTCGATGACCTCGATGTCGGCGGCGGCGTCGACCTTGCCGTCGACGTGGATCACGTCGTCGTCGGCGAACACGCGCACGACCTGGCAGATCGCGTCGGCCTCACGAATGTTGGCCAGGAACTTGTTGCCCAGACCCGCGCCTTCGGAGGCGCCCTTCACGATGCCCGCGATGTCGACGAACGACACGACCGCGGGCACGATCTTCTCGGAACTGAAGATCTCGGCGAGCTTGTTCAAGCGCGGGTCGGGCAGCGGGACCACGCCGACGTTGGGCTCGATGGTCGCGAACGGGTAGTTCGC
This sequence comes from Nocardia sp. A7, assembly GCF_046549215.1. Taxonomy (NCBI): domain Bacteria; kingdom Bacillati; phylum Actinomycetota; class Actinomycetes; order Mycobacteriales; family Nocardiaceae; genus Nocardia; species Nocardia sp. A7. The sequence continues at coordinate 1,117,996 of NZ_JAJPWE010000001.1, forward strand.
GGCCAGCACGTCGTTCTTGGTCAGCGCGTTGAACAGCGTCGACTTTCCGACATTGGGCAGGCCGACGATTCCGAGGGTGAGGCTCACTGTGTTTATCTTGCCGCACCTGCGGCGCGGCGGGTTCGCGGCCCCCTTGTGGCCCGCTGGTCAGGCACCGCGGCTTGCTCCTTCGTCGCCTACGCCGCGGCACCTGACCAGCGGGCCGGGCCGCGAACGGCCCCTCCCTAAGGGTCGGGGTTCGGAGTCAGGGAACGAGGACGACCTTGCCCAGGTTGGCGCGCTGCTCGATGACAGCGTGTGCGGCGGCGGCATCGTCGAGCGCGAACTCGGCGTGCACGACCGGGTGCAGCAGACCGGAGGCGTAGTACTGCCAGACATCTTGGCGCAGGTCCTCGTAGCGAGCCGGGTCGCGCTGGGCGAGTCGGCCGATCCGGAAACCGGTGAGGGATTTGCCGCCCGCGAGGAGGTCTTCGGTGTCGATCAGGCCACCGCCGGTGCCGTAGGTGACCGCGCGACCGCCTTCGGCGAGACCGGCGAGCGTGCCGCCGAGACCGGTGCCGCCGACGCCGTCGAGGGCGTAGTCGGCCTGCTTGCCGCAGTGCAGCTGGTCGTAGGTGAACACCTCGTCGGCGCCGAGTTCGCGCACGAAATCGACCTTCGACCGGTCGGACACCGCGCCGACCACCCAGCTCGCACCGCGCACCCGGGCCAGCTGCACCGCGAGGTGGCCGACACCGCCCGCTGCGGCGGTGACCAACGCGGTTTCGCCCTCGCGCGGCACAGCGGTGTCGAGTGCGCCGAGGGCGACGAGACCGCTGCGCATCAACGCGACGGCGTCGACGGCCGAAGCGCCGTCCGGAATGGCCGAGGCCTGGTCGATCGCGAGGATGACGTACTCGGCGTAGGCATCAGCGGTACACAGGCCGACAACGCGGTATCCGGCGCTGTAACCGTCGACCCCGTCACCGACCGCGACGACCTCACCGGCCACCTCCGCGCGCACCTGCTCCGCTTCGCCACTGATCCGCCGAATCGCCGACAGGGTGACCCCGATCGCCTCGACCCGCACCAGCAGCTCGCCGGCGCCGGGCACCGGCACCTCGGCCGCGACGACTTCGAGCGCCTCCGAACCACTGCCGCGCTCGTACTGAACCCGCCGCATGACACCTCCTACGTAATTGAGCGAAGCGCAAGATTAACCGGCTGACCTCGCGTTTCCACAGACCGTGCACCTACGAGTGCGAAATCTCACCGCGTGCGCCACGTGGCGGAGAGGGCACCTTCCGCTGCTGGATACCCCACCTGGCGGGCTGGGACGCGTGGGTAATGCCACACCGCGGACGGCGGCGTAGCGTGACGAGCATGGAGGCGACCACCGAGGTGGTGACAGCGGCCCCCGCTCCGGTGCTGGCAGCGTTCATCGACCGGTACGTGGGTTATCGACTCGCGGGTTTCGAGCCAGGCCTGCACCGTGGTCTGCCATCACGGCACATGACCTTCATCGTCGCCGTCGGGCCGACCATCGATGTCGTCGAGCAGACCGACCCGCGCCAAGCCCCCGGCAGTTATCGCTGCGTACTGAGTGGCCTGCAGGCGAGCCCCGCGCTGATCGCGCACACCGGCTTTCAGGAAGGCGTGGCGATCGAGTTGACCCCGCTGGGTTGCCGGGTGCTGTTCGGCATGCCCGCGAGCGAACTGTGGGACATCTCGATCGAATGCTCCCAGGCGCAAAGAACTCTGGGCGATCACCTCGCGGATGCTGTGCAATCGCACCAGGATTGGCCGAGCCGGTTCGCCGCGTGCGATCGCGCCTTGACCGCGGCCGCACAGACCGACACTCTCGCTGGGCCCGAATTGACCTGGGCTTGGCATGCCCTCGTCAACACCGGCGGCACCTGCCCGATCAACCCGCTCGCCGATCGGATCGGCTGGACCCGTCAGCACCTGACCCGCAAGTTCACCGCCGAATTCGGCGCGAGCCCCAAACTGGCCGCGCGGATCATCCGCTTCGAGCGCGCCAAGCGCATGCTCGCAGGCACGCCGTCCTATATCTCCATCGCCCAGGTCGCGACCACCTGCGGCTACTACGACCAGGCCCACATGAATCGCGACTTCGCCGAACTGGCAGGCGTTGCCCCTACCGTCTGGCTCGCCGAGGAGATTCCATCCGTCCAAGACCCGAGCTCCCCCGAAGCACGAGGCTGAATACATGGACACAACAACGAATACCCAAGCAGGCATCTGGCCCTGCCTCGCCTTCGACGATGCGCGTGCCATGATCGAATTCCTCACCACGGCTTTCGGTTTCGAAGTAGCAGCGGTCTACTCCAGAGAAAACGACGACAGCATCGTCGAACACGGCGAGCTGCGCTGGCCGGGCGGCGGTGGCATCATGCTCGGCTCCACTGGCCGCAACGACACCCCCTTCGGCACCCGCCCACCCGGCGTCGCGAACCTCTACCTGGTCACCGACGACCCCGACGCCCTCTACACCCGCGCCGAGGCCGCGGGCGCGAAGATCATCCGCGAACTGCGCGACGAGGACTACGGCTCGCGCGGCTTCAGCGCCGCCGACCCCGAAGGCAACCTCTGGAGCTTCGGCACCTACCGCGGCGCCTGAACAAAACTTCATTCTGCGCGCGATCGCGTGCGAATCTCTCCGACGCGGATCGGCGATCGGCTACGTTGTCGATTGCTTCACCCGAGGCTCTGCGCGTTATACAGGAGAGTTGAGTCAATGGCGACCATCGAATACCTGCGGACCGAACCGGACTTGCCTCCGGTCGGTGTCGTTGATCGCACGCCGATCACGCCCGTCAAGAAGGCCGTGTTCGCGGCGATCGCCGTGCTCGGCGCGATCGCGTGGACGGTGATCGCGTTCGTGCGCGGTGAATCGGTGAACGCGGTATGGATCGTGATCGCGGCGGTGTGTACCTACATCATCGCCTACCGCTTCTATGCGCGATTCATCGAATGGAAGATCACCAAGCCGCGCGACGATGTCGCCACGCCCGCCGAAATCTATGACAACGGCAAGGATTTCATGCCGATGGACCGGCGGGTGCTCTACGGGCACCACTTCGCCGCCATCGCGGGCGCCGGGCCGTTGGTCGGTCCGGTGCTGGCCGCGCAGATGGGCTATCTGCCCGGCACCATCTGGATCATCGTCGGCGTGGTGTTCGCCGGCGCGGTCCAGGACTACCTGGTGCTGTGGGCCTCGACCCGTCGACACGGCCGCAGCCTCGGCCAGATGGCGCGCGACGAGCTCGGCGTCGTCGGTGGTGCCGCGGCGATCGTAGCGATTCTGGTGATCATGACGATCCTGCTCGCGGTGCTGGCACTGGTCGTGGTGAACGCGCTCGGGGAGAGCCCGTGGGGCGTGTTCTCCATCGCGATGACCGTCCCGATCGCCCTGTTCATGGGTGTTTACCTGCGGTATCTGCGACCGGGTGCGGTCGGCGAGGTGTCCGCGATCGGCATCGTGCTGCTGCTCGCCGCGATCATCGGCGGCGGCTGGGTCTCCGAAACCGAGTGGGGCGCGGACTGGTTCACGCTCTCGCGCACCACCATCGCCTGGGCCCTGATCGCCTACGGCTTCATCGCCTCGGTGCTGCCGGTGTGGCTGCTGCTCGCCCCGCGCGACTACCTGTCGACGTTCATGAAGGTCGGCACGATCGTGCTGCTCGCCGTCGGCATCCTGATCACGATGCCCGTGCTGAAGGCGCCCGCAGTCTCGGAATTCGCGCACACCGGTGCCGGACCCGCGTTCGCTGGCAGCCTGTTCCCGTTCCTCTTCATCACCATCGCCTGCGGTGCGCTCTCGGGCTTCCACGCGCTGGTGTCCTCGGGCACCACGCCGAAACTGCTGGCCAAGGAATCCAATGCCAAGATGATCGGCTACGGCGGCATGCTGATGGAGTCGTTCGTCGCGGTCATGGCGATCATCACCGCCTCGATCATCGACCAGCACCTGTACTTCGGCATGAACGCCGCGAGCGGTCTCACCGGCGGAACTGCCGAGGGCGCAGCCAAATTCACGAATTCGCTGGGTCTGTCGGGTCCGCCCGCGACGCCGGAACTGTTCACCAACGCCGCTTCCGACGTGGGTGAGAACTCGATCGTCTCGCGCACCGGTGGCGCCCCGACCCTGGCTGTCGGTATCTCCGAGGTCTTCGCCAATTTCCTCGGCGGCTCGTCGATGAAGGCGTTCTGGTACCACTTCGCGATCATGTTCGAAGCGCTGTTCATCCTCACCACCATCGACGCGGGCACCCGGGTGGCGCGCTTCCTGGTCTCGGACGCGCTCGGCAACTTCGGTGGTGGGTTCAAGAAGTTCCGTGATCCGTCGTGGCGGATCGGTGCCTGGCTGTGCTCGCTGATCGTGGTCGCGGGCTGGGGCGGGGTGCTGCTGATGGGCGTCAACGATCCGTTCGGTGGCATCAACGCGCTGTATCCGCTGTTCGGCATCGCCAACCAGTTGCTCGCCGCGATCGCGCTGATCGTGGTGCTCACGATCATCGTCAAGCGCGGGCAGTGGAAGTGGGCGTGGATTCCCGGCATTCCACTGGTCTGGGATCTGGTGGTCACGATGACCGCGTCCTGGCAGAAGATCTTCTCCGACGATCCCAAGCTCGGTTACTGGAAGCAGCACAGCCTGTGCCAGGCCGCCAAGGACGCGGGCAAGGCCTGCCTGACGGCCAAGACTCCCGAGCAGGTCGACATCGCGATCCGCAACACCTTCATCCAGGGCACGCTGTCGATCGTGTTCGCGGTGCTGGTGCTGGTCGTCACGGTCGTCGGCGTGCTGGTGTGCGCGAAGGCGATCCGCACGGGCACGGTGACCAGCACCGAATCCGACGAGCAGCCGTCGAAGATCTTCTCCCCCAGCGGTTTTGTCGCCACTGCCGCGGAGAAGGACGTGCAGAAGGAATGGGATGTGTTGATCGCCGAGGGCAAAGTGAGCGCGCCCGGATCGGCGCACGTCTCCTGATATGCCCGACGTGAATGTCACCAGGGGTGCGGACGGCCGGTTCATCGAACCGACCGTCCGCACCCCTGTCGTCGGCCCGCTCGGCGGCACCAGCTCGGTTGCCGGGCCGCGCGCGGTTCTCGGTCGAGTCTGGGCCGCCGCGCGTGGCGTCGCGCGCTGGTACAGCGCGATCAACGGCGGTCAGGACTACCAGCGCTATGTCGACCACCTGCGCCGCAATCATCCGGGCGCTCCGGTGCCGTCGGTGGGCGACTACTGGCGCGAACGCTATGCCGAGGCCGAGCGCAACCCCACCAATCGCTGCTGCTGATCCCTGAAGAATCGGTGGCCGATTTCCGCTAGCACCCCGTTGGGATGGGTGCCATTGTGGAACTCGTGACCATCACCGCTTTGGACTTCGAGGGCTGCTACCGGGCGGTCTCCACCCGCGACTCCCGCTTCGACGGGCAGTTCTTCACCGCGGTACGAACGACGGGTATCTACTGCAGGCCCTCGTGCCCGGCGATCACGCCCAAACGGGCCAATGTGTCGTTCCTGCCCACCGCGGCGGCGGCCCAGCAGGCCGGATATCGCGCCTGCCGCCGGTGCCTGCCCGATGCCGCGCCCGGTTCCCCGCTGTGGAATGTGCGGGCCGATCTGGCCGCGCGCGCCATGCGGTTGATCAGCGACGGGATGATCGAACGCGGCGGGGTGCCGGGACTGGCCGCTACCCTCGACTATTCGCAGCGTCAGCTCACGCGGGTGCTCACCACCGAACTCGGCGCCGGGCCGCTCGCGCTGGCCAGGGCGCATCGCGCGCATACAGCGCGGCTGCTCATCCAGACGACCGAGATGCCGATGTCGGATATCGCGTTCGCGGCGGGGTTCGCCAGTATTCGGCAGTTCAACGACACCGTGCGCGAGGTGTTCGCGGTGAGTCCGACGACGATGCGCACCGAGTTGCGCCGATCACCGCGCGCCGATGTCGTCGCACCCGGCACGCCCGGTCTGCTGACTTTACGACTGCCCTATCGCGAGCCGCTCGATGTCGGCTGGCTGAGCTGGTTCCTCTCGGCGCACGCGGTGCCGGGGACGGAACTGTGGGAGGACGGCGCCTATACGCGCAGCCTGCGCACTCCGCACGGGCACGCGAGCATTCGGCTGTCGTTTCAGCCGGGGCATGTGCGGGCGGAATTGGCGTTGCGGGATATGCGCGATCTCGCACCGACCGTGGCTCGGGTGCGGCATCTGCTCGACCTGGACGCGGACCCGTTGGGCGTCGATGACGCGCTGGGCATCGGCCGGTCGGTGAATGGCGACGACCGGGCGTTCACGCCTGGAATCCGCGTACCCGGGTGCCTCGCCGGTTCAGAGTTGTTGCTGTGCACCATGATCGGGCAACAGATCTCGGTACGGGCGGCCCGAACGCATATCGCACGGCTGGTGGATGCGCTCGGCGAGCGGATCGAAGGGCCGGTACCGCGGCTGTTTCCGACAGCGGAGGCGATCGCCGAACACGGCGCCGAAGTGCTGACGGGGCCCGCGCGCAGGGTAGCCGCCATCGTCTCCGCGGCACGGGCGATCGCCGACGGCGAACTGGTCCTGCACTCCGGTCGCACCGCCGATGACCTGCGGCGCGACCTGCTCGCGCTCGACGGTGTCGGGCCGTGGACCGCCGACTACGTCACCATGCGATCGCTGGCCGATCCCGACATTCTGCTCGACACCGACCTGGTGGTTCGCCAGGGCGCCGCGCGGGCCGGAATCGACCTCGCCGACACCACCCGCTGGGCGCCGTGGCGCTCCTATCTGTCCATGCACTTATGGAAGACCGCGCTCGAACATCGTGGCGCGCTTGTCCGTGAACCTTCTCTCCAGGAAGCGAAAACCCATGACTGACACTGTTCTTCGTCTCGCCGATGTCGCGACCGTCAGCACGCCGATCGGCCCGTTCACCACCATCGTCGATGCCGACGGAGCCGTGCTCGCCGCGGGCTGGACCGGTGACGCGACCACGCTGACCGGCCTCATCCACACCACACTGCGCCCGGCGCGACTGCGGCAACGGGATTCACTCGGCGCGACAACCAAGGCTGTAATCGACTATCACGCAGGCGATCTCACCGCGATCGACGCGATTCCGGTGCGGCAGCAGTCGGGAGAATTCCTGCTCCACGCCTGGGAAGTCCTGCGCAAGGTGCCCGCGGGCGAGCCGGTCACCTATACGGAGTTCGCCGGACTCTCCGGGCGCCCGGCAGCCACGCGGGCCGCGGCCAATGCCTGCGCCCGCAACTCCGCCGCGCTGTTCGTGCCGTGCCATCGCGTGCTGCGGATCGGCGGAGCGCTCGGCGGGTTCCGATGGGGACTGGAAGCCAAGGCCTGGTTGCTCGCGCACGAGGGCTGAGCTTGTGCCGGGCGGCCCCGCGCCCGGCAGTTGCCTCGGACCGACATACCCTTATCGGCTATCAGTCCAGTTATCGCTGATTGGCTCTTTTTTTCAGGTCCAGTAGACCGGATTCTGTTACCTATGCTCACTCGTCGCCTGGTCGCGTTGTACGTCGGTTTGTGGTTGTACGGGACATCGATGGCAGTGATGATCCGGGCGGGGCTCGGGCTCGACCCGTGGGACGTGTTCCATCAGGGGGTCGCCGGGCATGTGCCGTTGAGTTTCGGCGTGGTGACCGCCCTGACCGGGATCGCCGTGCTGCTCGCCTGGATTCCGCTGCGACAGCGGCCGGGACTCGGGACCATCAGCAATGTGGTGGTGATCGCGATCGCGGTCGACGCCGGGTTGTGGCTGATCCCGGCCGTGGATGGACTGTGGTTGCGGATTCTGGCCATGCTCGCCGCGGTGGTCGTGAATGCCGCGGCGACGGTGCTCTACATCGGTGCCGGGATGGGTCCGGGTCCACGCGATGGACTGATGACTGGACTGGTCACGCGGACCGGCTGGCCGGTCTGGTCTGTCCGGACCGGGATCGAGGTCGGGGTGCTGACCACCGGCTGGTTCCTCGGCGGCAGTGTGGGGATCGGCACGCTGGTCTACGCGTTCGGGATCGGGCCGCTGGTCCAGCTGATGATCCCGCTCGTCGACGGCAAGCTCCCCGGTTTCGCGGCGATCTCCCACCATGAGGCGGTGCCACCGCTGGAGCGTCCGCAGACTCCCGCCACGCCGGGCTGAAGGTTGGGCTAAACGACCGTTGCCTCGAGGCTCGACCCCGCCCGGCCGCGCACCACGTGGAGCCGGCTGGGGATGCGTTGGCGCATCTCGTCGACGTGGCTGACGACGCCGACCACGCGGCCGCCTGCGCGGAGTTCGTCGAGGACGCCCATCACGGCGTCGAGGGTGTCGGCGTCGAGGCTGCCGAAACCTTCGTCGATGAACAGGGTGTCCAGGGTGAGGCCGCCGGATTCGGCGGCGACCACGTCGGCCAGGCCGAGTGCCAATGCCAGTGACGCCATGAAGGTTTCGCCGCCGGAGAGAGTTTTCGCGGAGCGGATCGCACCGGTGTAGTCGTCGCGGACGTCGAGTCCGAGGCCACCGCGCCTGCCCCGCGGGCCCGCCTTGTCCGAGTGCACGAATTCGTAACGGCCGCCCGACATTCGGCGCAGGCGTAGTGACCCCGCGACAGCGACTTCTTCGAGCCGAGCCGCGAGGACATAGGAGCGCAACGACATTCGCCTGTTGTTCTCGCCACGGCCGGCGACCACTTCCGCCAGGGCTGCCAGCTCGTCGAAATCACGCTGCCTCGGCGCGATCCGCTCGACCTCGCCCCACAGCTGCGTACCCAGCTGTTCGAGCTGGGCCACCCGCTCGGTGGCCGCCGACTGCGCCGCCACCGCGGCGGTGAGCGCGCTCTGCGCTTCGGTGAAGCGCTGTTCCAAGCCGGCCAGATCGCCCGGGGTCTGTTCGGCGACGGCACGGATCTGCGGTTCGCCCAGCACCGCCTCGGCGTGCGCCCGGGCCCGGTCCGCGGCGGTGAGTTCGGCTTCGATCGCGGACTGCTGCTGCGCGGTCCGCGCGACGGCGGTGACGACTTGGGCGTAGGCGGTCAGGAGAGCGATGTCGTCGCGCGGCGCTGCCGGTTCGACCACCTCGTCGGCAGGTTCCTCGTCGAGCGGATCTTCATCGAACAGATCGAACAGGCTTGGCATTTCGGGCTCGGCACGGATCGCTCGCGCGCGGCCACCGCTAGCAACCTCGGTTGCGCGCTCGTCGGCAGTGGCCGTCTCATCCTCGACGCCCACCTCGGCGATAGCACCTGGCTCATCGGCGACAACCGCCTCGGCGCCATCATCGTGGGTCGCCGTTGGACTGGCGGTAACAACTGTCGAATGCGGTGTCTCCGGCTGCGAACCTCGCGCGTTCGATTTCATCGGCGAGAACATTTCCTCGTATCCCGCTGGTACGAGACCGGCTGTGCGGGCGAGGTTTTCCACGCGGGTGGCGATGGTGCGGACGGCGTCGCGGGCGGTGGATTCCTCGGTGCGGGCGGTGCGCAGGGTGGTGGCGGCGGTGATGAGGGATTCGAGGCGGGCGGTGCGGGCGTCGACGGTGTCGTCGGCGCCCGCGGCGGTGCGCAGGCGGCTGGTGAGTTCGTCGAGGCGGGTGCGGGTGGTGGCGATGTTGGCGGTGATCGTGCCGAGGCGGGCGTCGAGGTCGCGTGACTGGTCGTGGAGGGCGGTTTCCTCGGTGCGCAGGGCTGCGAGGCGGGTGGTGAGTGCGGGCGCGCGGTCGGCCGCTTCGGCGGTGTCGTCGAAGCGGTGGGTGGCGGTGCGGACCGCGTCGGCGAGGGTGACGGGGTCGGCGTCGCCGCCGCGCGCGGTCAGTGCCTCGATTTCGCGTTCGATGGCGCTGATGCGTTCGGCGATGCGCTCCCGGGCGGCCTCTGCGGCTTGTTCGGCCGCCTGCGCGGTGTCCTCGGCGTCCTTGGACACCGCGTCATCGGTGGGCTGCGCCGGTTCGGGATGGTCCGCGGAGCCACAGACTGTGCACGGCGCACCGTCGGTGAGCGCGCCCGCGAGCTCAGCCGCCATCCCCGCGAGGCGACGGGCGCGCAGATCGAGCACCCGCTCCCTGGCATCGAGGTGAGCACGGCGGGCGGAATCGTGTTCGGCCTGCGCCTTGTCCAGAGCCGGCCGCTGCCGGGCTATTTCGACGGCGGCTGCCGCGCAGTCCTGCCACTTGGTCAGCTCGTTGCGAACTCCGGGCAGCGCGGCCGCCGCGTCGGTCGCCTCACGCAACTGTTCCTGCGCCGCCGCGATCGCCGTCGGCAGTTCGAGACGCCGCTGGCCCAGCTCGACCGCGCGCTGCGTAAGCCGAGCGGCTTCGCTCTCGTGCGCGGCGAGATCGCCGGTGAGCTGACGCGCGGTCACCGCATCGGCGCGCACCTCACCGAGCACACCGAGCAGCGCGTTCCACTGACTGATCGCGGCGTCGAGGTCGCCCCGAACATCCAGCACACCGACGCCGGCATCTCCAGCTGGGCCGATCGGCTCGTCCATCACGACGGTCAGCAGGTCTGCGCCCGCGATGTCGGCGGCCGCCGGTGCCAGCAGTTGATCAGCCAGTTCACCGGTGGCACTGCGGGTCGCAGTCTCCGAACGACGAAGGGCGCGAACCGCCGAACGAGCCTCGTCGATGGCTTGTACGACGGGTTCGGCGCGGCGGGCCCGGACCAGTTCGTGTTCGAGCTCGGTGCGGCGGGGAGCGGACGCGGTATAGGTAGCCAGTTCGGTGCGGGCTGCTGCCATGCGGGCGTGCAGCCCTGCAACGCGGCGTTGCTCTTCGGCTTCGGCGCGGGCCTGCGACGATTGCTGCTGGCGCAGTTCGGCATTCGTGGTCGCCTCGGCGAGTGCGGTGCGCGCGGTGGCGAGTAGCTCCTGGGACCAGGCCACCGCGTCGAGTACGCCGACCGATTCCGCGCCGCCGTAGCCCCCTGCCATGCCGACCTTGGTGATCAGGCGGTCGATGCCCTGTTTGCGGGAGTCGAGGTCGGCGGCGGCGGCGCGGCGGCGATCGGACAGCCACTGCTCGGCTGTCCCGAAACGCTGAGTGTCGAAGAGCTTTTCGAGCAGCTTCTCGCGGTCTTCGTTCTCGGCCCGCAGGAATCTGGCGAAGTCGCCCTGTGGGAGGAGCACCACCTGGAAGAACTGGTCGGCGCTCATGCCGAGCAGGCGCAGGACCTCGTCGCCGATATCGGTGATGCGCGAGAGGTTCTCGCCGCTGCCGTCGAGCCAGGTGAGGGTGGCCTGGGGTTGCAGGAGCCGGGTTCCGGTGCCGTTCTTCTTCGGGCGCTCGAATTCGGGTGACCTGGTCAGGCGTAGGAGGCGGCCGCCGAGCGTGGCCTCGAGCACGACGCTCGGCGGGGTCTGGGAATCCGCGTGGTCGGAGTGCAGCCGCTTGCTCTCGCCGCGCGCACCGGGCACCTTGCCGTAAAGGGCGAACGCGATGGCGTCGAGGATGGTCGTCTTGCCCGCGCCCGTGTGCCCGTGCAGCAGGAACAGCCCGTCGGCGCCGAGCGCGTCGAAATCGACGACGGTGGTCTCGGCGAACGGGCCGAACGCGGTGAGTTCGAGCCTATGCAGCCTCACGCGGCGCCACCGGGGGCGACCGCTGCGATCACGGCGCGGTAGCTCACGCAGTCAACTCCGACGCCGTCGACTCCTGGCCGGATTCGGCTCGCACCGAGTCGGTTTCGCGTACCGCGGCGGCAAGCGCACGCTCCACCCATGCCATCTCCCCCTTGCTCGGTGTGCCACGCACGTCGGTCAGGAAGCTCGCCGCGACCTCCGCGTCGCGGCGCCCGTGCACCCGCTCGCGGTAGTGCAGTTCCGGATTACCCTGCGGTCGTTCCCATTCCACGTGCACCGCGTGGGCGAACCGCCCGCGTAGCTTTCGCATCGGGTCGACCGGACGGGTGGTGTCGGTGAGCGTGGCCGACACGTAATGCTCTTCGGCCACAGCGTATTCAGTGCCGGTGAGCAGGGATTCGATGGTGCCGGTGAGCCTGCTGAGCCCGCGCACCAGCGGCAGATCGTGGCGATGCACCGCGGCGAGCCCCGAGGCATCGAGGTCGACGATCCACACCGCCTTGCGATGCGAACTCTCGCCGAACGAGTACGGCAGCGGAGATCCGCTGTAGCGCACCGACTCCGACAGCGTCTGCGGCGAATGCAGGTGCCCGAGGGCCACATAGTCGATGCCGTCGAAGGCCGACATCGACACCGTTTCCACGCCGCCCACCGAGATGGACCGCTCCGAACCCGTCGCCTCCCCACCGATCACGAACGCGTGCGCCAGCACCACGGTGCGCGTGCCGGACCTGGCGGCGATATCGGCACGAATCCGCTCCATCGCGGCATCGAGGATCTCCGCGTGCGAATGTGCCTGTGGCACACCAAGTTCGACGCGGGTGATCTCCGGTTCCAGATACGGGATGCCGTAGAACGCCACGTCACCGTCGCCGTCGGCCAGCACGATCGGGCGGTCCGCCTCGGCGACCCTGGTGCACAGGTGCAAGCCACCGGCCGCGGCGAAGCTGGCGCCCGCGCCGAGCCGGGCGGGCGAATCGTGGTTGCCCGAGGTGGCGATGATCGTCGCGCCCGCCGCCCGGATCGCCTCGAAGCCGCGATTGCAGACCCCGATGGCATCGGCATTGGGGATGGAGCGGTCGTAGATGTCGCCGGGCACCACCACCACGTCCACGGATTCGCTCGCGACCAGCTCCGCGATCGCCGTGAGCACGCGCGCCTGATCGGCCAGCAGGTCGACACCGTGAAAGGTGCGCCCGATGTGCCAGTCGGAGGTGTGCAGGATCCGCATGTCGCGAACCGTAGGGCACACCCCCGACAGAATTCAATCGACGCACCACACGCGTGTAATTCACCGGCGTGGCGTCCCGTGCCGCCGTGTTGCCCTGGCGCGTTCGCCGCGACCACGCCCGATTTGCCGGGAGATTGCGAACTTGTCGGTGGCCTCGGGCAGTATCGCCGCCATGACCGCTTCGATGCTCGTCGCGCTCGTCCTGGTATTCGCCGCAGGCTTCGGTCTCGGCTGGTTGGGGCACTCCGCCCGTGGTGGGCAACGTGCCGCCACCGCGGAGGCCCGGCTCGCCGCGGCCGGGGACAATCAACGGTTGCTGCAGCAGTCACTGCACTCGGCCAATGAGGATGCGGCGCGCAGGCATTCGGCCGCGATCGGCGCGATGGTCGATCCGCTGCGCGACGCGGTCGGGGCATTGGAACAGCAGATCCGGCAGGTCGAGCACCATCGGATCGACGCGTATTCGGGATTGCGCGAGCAGGTCGCGGGCATGCAGCGCACCTCGCATCGGCTCTCCGATCAGACCGGGCAGCTGGTCGCCGCGCTGCGCGCGCCGCAGGTGCGCGGACGGTGGGGCGAGATCCAGCTGGAACGGGTGGTCGAACTCGCGGGCATGACCCGGCACTGTGATTTCGACACGCAGGTCTCCCGGCCCGGCGGCGACGATCGGGGCGTGGTCCGGCCCGACATGGTGGTGCGGCTGGCCGGTGGCAGGCACATCGTCGTCGACGCCAAGGTGCCGTTCTCGGCGTATCTGGACGCGGCGACCACCGACGACCCCAGCGCGCGCACCCAATTGCTGGCCCGCCACGCCAAGCACCTGCGCGCCCACGTCGACCAATTGGCCGACAAGGCGTACTGGGCGGCGTTCGACCCGGCACCGGAGTTCGTTGTGCTGTTCGTGCCGGGCGACCCGTTCCTCGACGCCGCGCTCACCACCGATGCCGAGCTCTTGGAGTACGCGTTCGGCCGGAACGTGATTCTGGCAACCCCCACTACATTGATCGCGCTGCTGCGCACGGTGGCGTTCAGTTGGCGGCAGGAAGCGCTCTCACGCGATATGGCAACGGTGCAGCAATTGGGCAAGGAGCTCTACACCCGGCTGGGCAAGGTCGCCGAACATCTGGACAATCTGGGCGTGAATCTCGGTAAGGCAGTAGCGGCTTTCAACGCGACGGTTGGCTCGGTGGAGTCGCGGGTGATGGTCACCGCCCGCCGGATGCACGATCTCGGGATCGCCGATCAGGAGCTCCCGGCAATCCGGCTGACCGAGGCCCGACCGCGGGTGGTGGCATTGGCCGACGCCGAGGATCGCCTCTGAGATCCTCGTGCCGTGGCGCCTACGGGGCCGATGTGCAGTTAGTGTCATAGTGTGGCTGCTTCCCAACGTGCGCGACCCCGGGTGCCCGCGCCGCAACGTTCGATCGTGCCCTCGGTACCCGGCATCCCCGCCTGGGCCGCGATTCTGGTCGCCGCGGGCGCGACGGTTGTCGGGTTCCTGATCGACGCGTTCGGCGGTGAGACCCTGCCGACGGGCACGTTCTCGGCGATGTATGTGCTCGGCTGTGTGCTCGCAGTCTGCGCGGTGCGCTTCCGCGGTCTGTTCTCGACCATGGTGATGCCGCCGCTGCTGCTGTTCGTCGCGGTGCCGGTGGCCTGCCAGATATTAGGTGGGCGCGCCTCGTTCTCGATCAAAGAAGTTCTGATCAACCTGATCATCCCGCTGGTGGAGCGCTTCCCGACGATGGCGCTGGCGACCGTGCTGGTCCTGGCGATCGGTGGCGCCAGGATCGCGATCGCCAAGCGCATGCCCGCCGCCGCCCGCCCCGCCGCGTCGGACCGCAGAACCGAACGCAAGCCGGTCAAGCGTCGTCGCCCCGAACCCACACCCGACCTGGCCACCGCCGCCCGCAAGCGTCCGCGCCGCGGCACCGCCGTACTGGACGAGCCCGACACCGAGGTCGACATGGCGAGCCCGGCCCGCCGCCCCGCCCGACCCGCCGAGCCGAAACGTGCGCCCGCAGCCGCCAGGCCTCGCGAACCCCGCGCCGCCCGCACCCCCGCCGCACCCCGCGAAGCCGAACCCCGTCCCGCGCGCACCCCCGCACCCCGCGAAACCGAACCCCGCGCAGCCCGCACCCCGGCCGCACCCCGCGAAACCGAACCGGCCCGCGTCCCGCGCCGCCGTGGCGAAGCGCCGCCCCACCCCCAGCCGAACGTGCGCTACCGCGCCGACTCCACCCGCACCGAACGCCGCCGCCCAGATAACGGGTAAACCGAAAGTCCTCGCCTAGGCGGCGAGGATCTCTATCTATGCGCCCACTGATCTCGCACGAACATGGGTAACTCACCGGGCACGGGCTAGCTGAGCCACCACCGCCGTCTGGCCGCCAACGCATACCCTCCCCGCACCCAGGTCTGGCCTGAAGTCACGGAGAGGCGGGGGAGCTCGTGCGCGCCGGGCGCAGTTCACGCGGCAGGGAGAACACCAGCGTTTCGTTGGCCGTCGTCACCGGCTGGACCTCGCCGAAGCCGTGCTCGGCCAGTAGGTCGAGTACCCCGGTCACCAGGATCTCCGGCACCGAAGCGCCGGAGGTGATACCGACGGTCTGCACGCCGTCGAGCCAGGCCAGATCGACCTCACGGGCGTAGTCGACCAGATACGACGCCTTCGCACCGGCACCGAGTGCCACCTCGACCAGTCGCACCGAGTTCGACGAGTTGCGCGAACCGACCACGATCACCAGATCGCATTCGGGCGCCATCGCCTTGACCGCGGTCTGGCGGTTGGAGGTGGCGTAGCAGATGTCGTCGCTGGGCGGGTCCTGCAGCGTGGGAAAGCGTTCGCGCAGCCGCTCGACGGTCTCCATGGTCTCGTCGACCGAGAGCGTGGTCTGCGACAGCCAGATCACCTTCGACGGGTCGCGCACGGTCACCTTGTCGACCGACTCGGGTCCGTCGACCAGCTGCACGTGCTGTGGTGCCTCACCGGCGGTGCCTTCGACTTCCTCGTGGCCTTCGTGGCCGATCAGCAGGATGTCGAAGTCGTCGCGGGCGAAGCGCTTGGCTTCCTGGTGCACCTTGGTGACCAGCGGGCAGGTGGCGTCGATGGTGCGCAGGTTCCGTGCGGCGGCGGTCTCGTGCACGGTCGGAGCCACGCCGTGCGCGGAGAACACGACCAGGGCGCCCTCCGGCACCTCGTCGGTCTCGTCGACGAAGATCACGCCCTGCTCACGCAGCGTTTCCACCACGTGGCGGTTGTGCACGATCTCCTTGCGCACATAGATCGGGGCGCCGTGTTTCTCCAGCGCCTTCTCCACGGTCTCGACGGCGCGGTCGACGCCTGCGCAGTAGCCGCGCGGCTCGGCCAGCAGCACGCGCTTGCCACCGGCAGCCTTCGCGCCCGCGGAGCGCGTGATACCGACGTTCAAGGGGATTGCCGAGGTCATGTCCCACAGCTTACGTGCGTGCGACGGGCCCGATCAGGTCGGATCAAGGGGCGAAAGTCACATAACCGGGGTGTGGACCTTTGCATCACACGCGGTTTGGGGCAGGCTGGGGGCATGTTTCGTCCTCCGTTCCTGGCCAGGGTGGCCGCCGGTGCCGCCGTATACGCCTTAGAAGAGACCCGGCGACTGCCCGTCGCCGCGGTCAATTTCCCGATCACCGCGCTCAGTCGCGTGCTGCAGACCACGATGCATGTGCAGCAGTTCGTCACCAGCCTCGCGCTCAAGGGCGACGGTGTGTTCGAGCGGCTGGGTACGCCAGCGGCCGAGCAGCCCGAGTGGGCCACCTTCGACGAAGACATCGAGCCTGCGCCCGCCACCAACGGTCACGCCAGCCGCTTCGACCTGTTCGAAGAGGCCCCGCAGACCAACGGCCAGGCCGTGCCCGCGTCGCTGCTGCTGCTCGAGACCGAGGACGAGGTCATCGAGCCGGCAGCGCAGTCCGCCGCGGAGCCTGCCGAGGAGGAGATCGTCGCCCCCGAGGTCGCGATCCGCTACGACTACCCCGCGATGACGCTGGCCCAGCTGCGCGCCCGGCTGCGCATGCTCACCCTCGAAGAGCTGGGACAACTCCTGGCCTTCGAACAGCAGACCCGCGCTCGTGCCCCCTTCGTCACGATGCTGACGAACCGTATCGCGACCGTTCAGGCGAAGTAAGAACCTCCGTCCAGGCGGCCGCAACCCGCGCCATCGGCGCACCGGGATGCGGCCGTCTTTTGGTTGTGTCGGTGGCCACGCGTAGAACTGACTCATGACTCAGGACGGCGTCGCGCAGACCGGCGCTCCGGTGAATTCGGCGGAGCAGCCGTATCCGGTGCGTTCGGTCGCGGTGAAAGTAGCCCAGTGGATCGAACGGCTCGGCAGCATCTGGGTGGAGGGCCAGGTCACCCAGATCAACGCGCGCCCCGGCACCCGCACCGCGTTTCTGGTGCTGCGCGATGCCTCGGTGGACATGTCGCTGTCGCTGACCTGCGATCCCGACCTGTTGCGCAGGCTGCCGGTGCCGTTGACCGAAGGCAGCCGGGTGGTCGTGTACGGCAAGCTGCAGTTCTTCACCGGCCGGGGCACGGTGTCGTTGCGGGTCACCGAGATTCGCGCCGTCGGCATCGGCGAGCTGCTGGCCCGGATCGAACGATTGAAAGCCCTGTTGACGGCCGAGGGACTGTTCGATCCCCGGCTCAAGCGACCGCTGCCGTTCCTGCCCGCGACGATCGGGCTGATCACCGGACGGGCGAGTGCGGCCGAACGCGATGTCTTGTCTGTGGCCCAGAACCGTTGGCCCGCAGTTCGTTTCGTCATCCGAAATACCGCCGTGCAGGGCCCGAGCGCGGTGCCGCAGATGCTCGAAGCCCTGACCGAACTCGATCGCGACCCCGACGTCGAGGTGATCGTGCTGGCACGTGGTGGCGGCAGCGTCGAAGATCTGCTGGCCTTCTCCGACGAAGCCCTGTGTCGTGCGGTCGCCGCCGCCAGGACCCCGATCGTCAGCGCCATCGGCCACGAACCCGACAATCCCCTGCTCGACCTGGTGGCCGACCTGCGCGCGGCCACCCCCACCGATGCCGCGAAACGCATCGTCCCCGACGCCGCCGCCGAACTGGCCGGTGTCCGCGAGATGCGCGCGCGCTCGGCGGCCGCGCTGCGCGGCTGGGTCCAGCGCGAAGAGCACACCATCGCGCAGTTGCGATCGCGTCCGGTCCTGGCCGATCCCCTGCGCGAACTCGAGCACCGCCACGACGAGCTGGAGCGATTGCGCACCGCCGCGCGACGCACTGTCGAACAGTTCCTGCGCAGCGAGTCGACGACCACCGTGCACCTGCGCGAGAAGCTCACCGCGGTGGGTCCGGCCGCCACGCTGGCCCGTGGCTACGCTGTCGTGCAGCGCGTCGCCGGTCCCGAACGACACGTCGTGCGTTCGATCGATGACTCCCCCGCGGGCAGCCAGCTCCGCATCAGGGTCGCCGACGGCGCCGTCACCGCCGCGGCACTCGGCGCACAGCGACTGACGCCAGAGACCACCGACGAGAAGAGGAAGTGACCGTGGCCGACGCCGGTTCCGAGAACACCGACACCCTGGCCGAGATCGCGGCCTTCGGCTACGAACGCGCCCGCGACGAGCTCATCAACGTGGTCAAGATGCTCGAACAGGGCGGCCTCGACCTCGACGACTCGCTGGTGCTGTGGGAACGCGGCGAAGCGCTGGCCAACCGCTGCGAACAGCATCTCGCCGGTGCGCGCCGCCGCGTGGAGGACGCCCTGTCCCGCGCGGACCTCGACACCGCCGACTGAGTGCGGCCGATGTCACCCACGGATTCGCTGACCGGCCTGCGCGCCGATCTGGGCCCCATCGCCTTTTCCACCGACACCCGCAAGCTGCGCACGAAGAGCCGTGACCGGTTCGCCCAGAGCCCGGTCCTGCGAGACCTGTTGCGCGGACACAATGCCGAGATCTTCATCGCCCCACGCACCAAGGAAGAGCTGCGCACCGCGGTGGCCGCCTGCGCCCGCCATCGCGTCCCGATCACCGTGCGCGGGGCCGGTTCCGGGCAG
Source organism: Nocardia sp. A7 (assembly GCF_046549215.1). NCBI lineage: Bacteria > Bacillati > Actinomycetota > Actinomycetes > Mycobacteriales > Nocardiaceae > Nocardia > Nocardia sp. A7. The sequence continues at coordinate 1,136,846 of NZ_JAJPWE010000001.1, forward strand.
TTCGGTCAGGGTGTGCCGCTGCGCGGTGGCGCGGTGATCGATGTCACCGCCATCGCCGGCGTCATCGGCTGGCACGGCGAACCCGGCAAACGCCTGCCGACCACAGTCCGCGCGCTCACCGGCACCGTCGTCGCCGATATCGATGCCGCGATCCGCCCATCCGGTTGGGAGCTGCGGATGCACCCGTCGACCGCGCAGCAGGCCACCGTCGGCGGCTACATCGCGGGCGGGCACGCGGGTATCGGCAGCTGCCGCTGGGGCATCCTGCGCGATACCGGCAACATCACCGCGCTGGAGGTGATGACGGTCGAGGAACAGCCGCGGCTGATCGAGTTGCGCGGGCGCGAGGTGAACACCGTGCACCACGCGTACGGCGCGAACGGCATCATCACCGAGGTCGAACTGCCGCTCGCCCCGGCCTGGGAGTGGCACGAACTGGTTGTCTCGTTCCCGGATTTCGCCCGGGCGGCCCGCTTCTCGGTCGACATCTGCCGCAGCGACGGTGTACTCACGAAAGTCGTTTCGCCCCACGCGCATCCGCTACCGCGGTACTTCCCCGAGCTGACCGGGCTGATTCCCGACGGCGAGTCGATGGTGCTGCTGATGGCCGCCGTCCAGTCGGTGCCGAATGTGGAGGATCTGGTGCAGGCCAACGGCGGCCGAATCCGGTACCGCTGCCTCGAGGGCAAGGGCAGCTACGGTTCGCCACTCTACGAATTCACCTGGGGTCATTCGATGCTGCGCTACCAGCGGCACAACCCCGAGCTCACCGGGCTGATGGCACTGTTCCCGCAGCGGGATCTGTACGAGTCGATCGTCGGCATCCACCGCGATTTCGCCGAGTTGGGGCCGCTGCATGTGGAGATGAAGCGGATCGACGGCGGGCTGTCGTGTCAGGGCTCACCGGTCTTCGCCTTCGAGGGCCAGGAGCACTTGGCCGCGATCACCGAGCGGTTGCAGCGGGCGGGACTGTTCATCGCGAACTCGCACACGCCCGTACTCGGTGCGGGCGGAATGAAGCCGTGGGGCGCGAAAGAGGCCGCCGCCAAACGCGAGTTCGACCCCTACGGCCTGCTGGCCCAGGGCAAGGCCGACGACGCCGAGGACACCATCACCACCTCGACAGCGCTACCCAACAGCGGCTGGTCCTACCGACTCAGCTGAGGTCGCCTTATTTCGACAGCGGTTGAGCTGTCGTGATCGCCGTGGCGAGGGTGGTGAACGCGGCCTCGTTACCCGCGCCGGTGATCAGGATCCGCACGCCATCGAGGTCGGCGATCCAGCCGGTTTCCTCGGTCGGTTCCGCGTAGACGACCCACTGCTGCCCGGCCACGTCCTTCGTCCCGGTCGGATAGCGCGAGCCGAGTTCCTGCCGCGACAGGGCCTCTTCGGAGGCGTCGGTCTGCGAATACCGCATGTAGGTGCCCTGCGGTGTGATGTAGCCGACTGTGCTCACCGCACCGCCACCGGCGGCGGCGATGGTGTCGCGGCTGCCCGAGTTCGAGACCCAGCCCTGCGGCAGGGTCGGATTGCGGATCGGGAACGACAGGGTCTTGGCATCGGATTTCAGCGCGGCGTCGGCGTCGAAATGCGGGATCTGCCCCTGTGTCGGGCCGTTGGTCGCCACCGAGCACTGGCTCGCCACCCCGGCCAGTACCACCGCGGCCAGCACCAACGGGATCAACGACCAGAACAGATCGCGGTAGTCGTTGAAAATGCGGTGCTTGGTCTGTGCCACGGCTACCAGTATCCACTCGGGGCCCGGCCGGGCCGCCGACGGGTCACGGCAGGAGGTCGTGCACGAGCGTGCCGTTTCGAAATGCGACAATGCACCCGTATCACCAACGCCAAGGAGGCACTCCGCAATGACGCCCACCTCGCCCGTCCCCAGCCGCCGCGAGGCACCCGATCGCAACCTCGCACTCGAGCTGGTCCGCGTCACCGAGGCAGGCGCGATGGCGAGTGGCCGTTGGGTCGGCCGTGGCGACAAGGAAGGTGGCGACGGCGCGGCGGTCGACGCCATGCGTCAGCTCGTCAGCTCGGTCTCGATGAAGGGCATCGTCGTCATCGGCGAAGGCGAGAAGGACGAAGCGCCGATGCTCTACAACGGTGAGCTGGTCGGCGACGGCACCGGCCCCGAGGTCGACTTCGCGGTCGACCCGGTCGACGGCACCACCCTCATGTCGAAGGGCTCCCCCGGCGCCATCTCCGTGCTCGCGGTCGCCGAGCGCGGCGCCATGTTCGACCCGTCCGCGGTGTTCTACATGCACAAGATCGCCGTCGGCCCCGATGCCGCGGGCTCGATCGACATCACCGCCCCGATCGGCGAGAACATCCGCCGCGTTGCCAAGGCCAAGCGCCTTTCGGTCTCCGATCTGACCGTCTGCATCCTGGACCGTCCCCGTCACGCCGACCTCATCCAGCAGACGCGCGACGCGGGCGCCCGCATCCGCCTCATCTCCGACGGTGACGTCGCGGGCGCCATCGCCGCCGCGCGCCCCGAGTCCGGCGTCGACATCCTGGTCGGCATCGGCGGCACCCCCGAGGGCATCATCGCCGCCGCCGCGCTGCGCTGTCTCGGCGGTGAGCTGCAGGGCATGCTCGCCCCGAAGGACGACGAGGAGCGCCAGAAGGCGGTCGACGCGGGCCACGATCTGGACCGCGTCCTGTCGACCACCGACCTGGTCTCCGGCGACAACGTCTTCTTCTGCGCCACCGGCGTCACCGACGGCGACCTGCTGCGCGGCGTGCGCTACTACGCGGGTGGCGCGTCCACCCAGTCGATCGTGATGCGGTCCAAGTCGGGCACCGTCCGCATGATCGACGCCTACCACCGCCTGACGAAGCTGCGCGAATACTCCTCGGTCGACTTCGACGGCGACGACAGCGCGAACCCGCCACTGCCGTGACACAGGCAGCCGGGGCCGCGGGTTCGCGGCCCCGAGGGATGTATTCCCGCGGCCGGTGTGGGAATCGCCGCTGGTGTGTGGCCACCATTCGCGGCGTTCTCGTCCTAGTGTCGAACTATGGCTGACGACGACGGGCAGTACCGGATCGAACACGACACCATGGGGGAGGTTCGCGTCCCCGTCGATGCACTGTGGCGGGCGCAGACGCAGCGGGCCGTCGAGAACTTCCCGATCAGCGGTCGGGGGCTCGAGCGAGCACAGATCCGGGCACTGGGTCTACTGAAAGCCGCTTGCGCGCAGGTCAACAAGGACCTGGGCCTACTCGACCCCGTGAAGGCCGACGCGATCATCGCCGCGGCGGGCGAGATCGCGAACGGTGAGCACGACGACCAGTTCCCCATCGATGTGTTCCAGACCGGCTCCGGCACCAGCTCGAACATGAACGCCAACGAGGTGATCGCCTCGATCGCCGCGCGCAACGGGGTGAGCGTGCACCCCAACGACGACGTGAACATGTCGCAGTCCTCCAACGACACCTTCCCCACCGCGACACACCTGGCCGCCACCGAGGCCGTGATCGCCGAACTCGTTCCGGCCCTGGATCATCTGCGCCTGGCCTTGCTCGACAAGTCGCAGCAGTGGCGCACCGTGGTGAAGTCGGGACGCACCCACCTGATGGACGCGGTGCCGGTGACCCTCGGCCAGGAATTCGGCGGCTACACCCGCCAGATCGCCGCGGGCATCGAGCGCGCGATGGCCACCCTGCCGCGCCTGGGCGAGTTGCCGATCGGCGGCACCGCGGTGGGCACCGGACTCAACGCGCCCGCCGGATTCGGCACGAAGGTCGTCGCGGAACTGGTGCGCACCACCGGAATCGACGCCCTGCGCGAAGCCAAGGATCACTTCGAAGCCCAAGCCGCGCGCGACGGACTCGTCGAGGCCTCCGGCGCGCTGCGCACCATCGCGGTGAGCCTGACCAAGATCGCCAACGACATCCGCTGGATGGGTTCGGGCCCGCTGACCGGTCTCGGCGAACTGCAGCTGCCGGACTTGCAACCGGGTAGCTCGATCATGCCGGGCAAGGTGAATCCCGTTCTGCCCGAGGCGGTGACACAGGTAGCCGTGCAGGTGATCGGCAATGACGCGGCGATCGCGTTCGGCGGCGCGAGTGGGGCATTCGAGCTCAATGTCTACATTCCCGTGATGGCCCGCAACCTGCTCGAGTCGATTCGCCTGCTGGCCAATGTTTCTCGCCTGTTCGCCGACAAGTGCGTGAGCGGCCTGGTCGCCAACGAGGAGCACCTGCGCACCCTCGCCGAATCCTCGCCGTCGATCGTGACCCCGCTCAACTCGGCCATCGGTTACGAGGAGGCCGCCGCCGTCGCCAAACAGGCTCTCCGGGAGAAGAAGACGATCCGCCAGACCGTCATCGATCGCGGGCTCGTCCCGGACAAGCTCTCACTCGAAGAACTCGACCGCAAGCTCGACGTGCTGGCCATGGCCGACATCGACCGCTGACACGAAACGGCCGTCACCTCGCCGAGGTGACGGCCGTTCACGTGCGAAAGATCAGGCCAGGTGCGCGAGTTCCGCGCGAGCCTTCTCGCCCGCTTCGCTGAAGTCGGTGCGGGAGAAGATGTTCCAGCGCCGCAACAGCGGCTTGAACACCAGCTCGTCCTCGTTCGCGCGGTCGTAGATGCCGGCCTCGGCCAGCGCTTCGTCGCTCGATCCGCCGCCGGGCAGATCCACGTGCGGCACCCGGAAGTCGGCGACCCGATCGGCGATCGCGCGCACAGCCTGATCGGGCACCAGATCGAGGGCGGCGGCGACGAGCACGGCGAAGAACTCGGCCTGCAGTTCGTCGTCGGCGGCCAGCTTCTCGGCCATCGCGGTGACGATCGGGTTCTCGCCGAGCGCGGCGGTGTTGCGGTGCCGGATCGCGGCGGCGACCTCTTCGAACGCGCAGGTGGCCAGCACGTCGATCAGGTGCATCGGCGGCCGGTTGAAACCGTCGGTCATGTGCTGCATGCGGGCCCGCTCGAGCGCGACCGGGTCCACCGCGCGCGTGAGCATCAGGTAGTTGCGGATCATGATCTCGTGGCGGTTCTCCTCCGCCGTCCACCGGCCGACCCAGCGCCACCAGGGACCGGTGCGCAGGTGCTTGCCGAGTTCACGGTGGTAGGACGGCAGATTGTCGGCCACCAGGACGCTCACGGTCAGCGCGAGCCGCGCGGTGTCGCTGAGCTCGGACTGTTCCGGGGTCCAGTCCTGGCCGCCGAGGAAGGCGAAGTTGCGCCCGTCCGACCACGGCACCTGCTCGTGCGGCTGCCAGCCGTCGGCCAACTCGATGTGGCGACGCAGGTTCAGTTCCACCTCGTCCGCGAGCGAATCCAGCAGCTCGCGGTCGGTCAAAGTTTTCTGCACCCCGACAACCTAGTACCTCCTGCGCGAGCGCGGGGACCTGCGGGGTGAACCCGGGTCCCCGCGCTGGGCGGAAGGCAATGCTGAGCTGGTACTACTTCGGTGTCACTGTGGTCTCGCCGTTGACCCACGTGATGGTGCCACCGGTGAAGTCGCTCTGCTTGCCTCCGGTGATGTCCTTCTCGTCGCTGGTCGGGTAGCCCAGCGTGCCGTTGGCGCCGCCGTTCTCCTCCCACGCCTCGCGGATATCGCCCCACACGATGTGGGCGCCGGAATCGGAGCTCCAGTAGACGGTGCCGCCGGCGAAGTCCTGGTACTGGCCGCCGTTGGGGCCCGATTCCTGGGCTTCTTCCGGTGCGCCGAGCGGGCTGGTCGCGCCGCCGACCGCCATGTACTTCTTGTACACCTCGCCGGAGACGGTGATGTCACCGTTCGGGGTGGAGATGGTGGTCGACTCGCCTGCCGCGCCACTGGTGGCCGCACCGGAGGTGGTCTCGGAACCCGAGGTGGTTTCCGCACCGGGAGTGGTGGTCATCGCGCCCATGTCCTGCTCGGTGGTGGAGCTCGCCCCCGGGGCGCCGACCGCGGAGGTCACCGACGCGACCGCGTCCTTGGCCTTGTCCTTGTTCTCATCGCTGCAGCCTGCGGCGAGCAGCAGACCAGCCGCGGCCAGGACCGCGGCGCTTCCGGCGGCAGTACGTCGAGCGAAGTGGTTCATATCCATCCTCTCGCGAGTGGCTCCCCCCGGGGGCACGCCCTCGGATGGAGCCTGGCCGACATCCGCAACGGCCCGGCGGAACAATGTTCGCCGAGCCGTTGCTGGATTGGTGTCGAGGCGGATATTACCCACTGTTTGCGCTAATCAAACGGATTCGGGCCGCGACGCGGCCCGATTGCCGATGACTACGCGTTCGGTCCGTACTCCTCGAGCATCTCGGTCACCAGCGCCGCGATCGGCGAGCGCTCGCTGCGCGTGAGCGTGATGTGCGCGAAAAGCGGGTGACCCTTGAGTTTTTCGATCACCGCCGCCACACCGTCGTGCCTGCCGACCCGCAGATTGTCGCGCTGGGCGACATCGTGGGTGAGCACCACCCGAGAACCCGTTCCGAGGCGGCTCAACACCGTGAGCAGCACATTGCGCTCGAGCGACTGCGCCTCGTCGACGATCACGAACGAATCGTGCAGCGACCGCCCGCGAATGTGGGTCAGCGGCAACACTTCGAGCATGTCGCGACTGAGCACCTCGTCGAGCACCTCGCGGCTGGCCAGCCCGTCGAGCGTGTCGAAGACTGCCTGGGCCCACGGGCCCATCTTCTCGCTCTCCGAACCCGGCAGGTAGCCCAGTTCCTGCCCGCCGACGGCGTACAGCGGCCGGAACACGACCACCTTGCGCTGGGTCCGCCGCTCCAGCACCGCTTCGAGCCCGGCGGTCAACGCGAGCGCCGACTTACCGGTACCCGCGCGCCCACCCATCGACACGATCCCGATGCTCTCGTCGAGCAGCAGATCCAGTGCGATGCGCTGTTCGGCCGAACGTCCGTGCAGACCGAAGGCCTCCCGCTCCCTGACCAGTTGGATCCGCTTGTCCGCGGTGACCCGGCCCAAGGCGCTGGAGCTGCTGCCCAGCAATCGAACGCCGGTGTGGCACGGCAACTCTCGCGCATCGTCGAGGTCGATCACCGAATCGGTGTAGAGCTGATCGATTTGCGAGCCCGCGACATCGAGTTCCACCATCCCGCTCCAGCCGGAGGTCACCACGTCCTGGGCGTGGTACTCATCGGCCGACAATCCGACCGCGCTGGCCTTGACCCGCAGCGGGATGTCCTTCGACACCAGCACCACGTCCTCGCCTTCGGCCGAGAAGTTCAGCGCGCAGGCCAGGATGCGGGAATCGTTGGTGTCGGACCGGAATCCGGCGGGCAGCACCGACGAATCGGTGTGGTTGAGCTCTACCTGCAGGGTGCCGCCTTCGGTGCCGATGGGCAGTGCCTGGTCGAGCCTGCCGTGCTGCACACGCAGGTCGTCGAGCATGCGCAGCGCTTCGCGAGCGAACCAGCCGAGCTCGTGGTGGTGCCGTTTTGCCTCCAACTCGCTGATCACGACCAGTGGTAGGACCACACTGTGTTCCCCGAACCGGGTGACGGCCCAGGGATCCGACAGGAGTACAGAGGTGTCTACGACAAAAGTCTTGCGACCGGAACGTGAGGGGCGAGCCCCTTTCTTCGAGGCCGAGGCCGGGGCCGTGTGCTTCGCGGAAGCGGAAACGGAGCGTGCAGCAGTCACGGTGGGCTCCTTATGTGTTCGCACGGCACCCGCGCGAACGATCTCGCTGGACCGGTCCGTCCTTGTGGGCGTTTGACGCTGAGTCAACCGCCCCGAGGGCCAGGTGCCGGCCCTCTCGCACTGAGTAGCTCAGTCACGGTCAGGACCTCCCGTACGAATCACACCGACGCGACTCGCATCACCGACGCTACCGCCGAATTCGTAGCCGCGCTGCTGGACCGACACACGTGTCCGTGAATTTGTCGTTAACCCGCACTGTCGTGCCGGATCCGGCACGCGCGCGCCGCCGAGCGCTAGAGTCGATGACATGGCCGATGACCACGATCTGGAGAAGCTGTCGTCGAAGGAACTGCACGATCGCGCGGTGAAGACGGCGGTGCGCCACGGTGACGTGAAGTTCCTGTGGGAACTGTTGAAGTCGATTCCGGCGGCTCAGGCCGAGGCGGGCGACCTCGGCGAGAGCTCGGCCGACATCAAATACGTGCTGCCGATGATCGACGACTACATCCACGCAGGCGACGGCAAACTGGCCGACGTGCTGCGACCCACCTACCTGGCCTACCTACGCAAGCGCGAGTGATCAGCGCCCGGTGATCGCCTTCGCTACGCCGACGATGGTGCCGCGCAGAACGTTGCCCTTGCTGAAGTGGTCGTCCCACAGCACGATTCGGCCGTCGCGCAGTTCGAAGGTGCCGCTCACCCAGAAGCCGATGCGCACCGGGCCGACGTGGAGGTAGTCGGTGCGGTCAGTGAGCACGATGTCGCCATCGGCGGCGATGTGGTGCATATCCGCGGAGAACCCGAGCTTCGGACGGCCGAGACCGCGCAACAGCGTGGCGACCCGGTCCTTGCCGCGCACGGTCGGCAGCGAGGTGTTCTTCCAGACGATCTCTGGGTCTAGGAGTTCGAGCGCCTCGTCCACCGCGCCGAGTTCGAGCGCGCTGAAGAATTCGCGGACGACGGTGACGGCGGGCTCCGGCAGTTCGGGCTGGTCGGTCATGAGTCGAGCCTAGGGTGCCGGTCGCGGCGGGACCAGTACTTGCTCGCGGTCAATTCCGCTGATCGATCAGCACGGCGAGCCCGTCGAGGATGCGCTCGACACCGAAACGCAGCGCATCGTTCGGCCCGCCTCTACCCGCCGGGGTGGCGGCTTCCTCGGCGAAGGCCGCCTGTACTTCGGGATAGCGGCCCCCTGCCGCGGTCATCATCTCGGTGAACTGCTCGGTGAACTGCAGTTCTCCGCCCTCGCTCATCGACGCCACCTGCTGGGCCAGGCTGCGGGCGTGGCCGTTGAGCAGCACGATCGTGTCGAGCTTCTCCGAGCCGGTGAATCCGGTGCCCGCCAGCGCGGTGAGGGCGGCCTCGGTCCAGCCCAGCTCGTTCGGGCCCAGCGGTCGCACGCCGATGATGAGCTCGATCGTCCAGGGGTGGGCCAGGTAGCGCGCGAAGATCGCTTCGACCCACTCCCGCAATCCTGTACGCCAGTTCTGTTGCACCCCCGCGGAATTCGGCGGTTCGCCCATCGCCGTGTCGAGCATCAGCGCGGTGAGTTGTTCCTTGCCCGGCACGTACCGGTACAGCGACATCTTGGTGAAGCCGAGGCGTTCGGCCAGCCGCTGCATCGATAGCGCGGACAGCCCTTCGGCGTCGACCAGTGCGATGGCCTCGGCGACGATCCCGTCGAGGGTGAGCGCGGGTTTGGGCCCGCGCTTGGGGCGCTGCGTGGTCCCCCACAACAGTTCGACTGTGGTCGGCGGCGGCATCTGCCCATCCTCTCGGAAATCCTCTTGACCCGAAACTGTGTCTATCATACTCTAATCTGCATCCACCGGATACAGATTCCATCGGACACAGATATCAGGAGTTGTGTTATGCGCACTGTTCTCATCTCCGGCGCCAGCGTCGCCGGACCCGCCCTCGCCTACTGGCTGCAGCGTTACGGCTTCTCCGTCACCGTCGTCGAGCGCGCCCCCGCACTGCGAGCGGGTGGTCAGGCGGTGGATTTCAAAGGCAGGACCCACCTGACAGTGCTCGAGCGAATGGGCATTCTCGACGAGGTCCGCGCCCGGCGTACCGGCACCACCGACCTGGTTTTCGTCGACGAACACGGACGCGAGCTCGGTGTGATGTCGGGCGAATTCACCGGCGGCGACCTGGAGATCCTGCGCGGCGACCTGGCCGAGATCATGTACGACAAGACCGCCGACACCGTCGAATACCTCTTCGGCGACACCATCACCGCCTTGCGCGACACCGGCGACGGGGTGACCGTGCGGTTCGAGAACAGCCCGCCCCGCACCTTCGACCTAGTCGTCGGTGCCGACGGAATCCATTCGCGGGTAAGGAAATTGGCCTTCGGCTCCGAAGCCGACTACGTGCGCCACCTCGGCTACTACTACTGCGTGGCAGGCGGGAGCCGTTGGAGCGACGCGGCCACGCCCCGCGACAAAGCGGCCGGTTACGCCCACAACACCCCGGGCAAACTAGCCATCGACGGCGGACCCAAAGCCCAGCAGATGTACATGTTCGCCGCGCCCGAACTCGACTACCCCCGCAACGACGCCGACGCCCAGCGCCGCATCATCGCCGAAACCTTCGCCGACATGGCATGGCACGCCCCCCGCATGCTCACCGACCTGGCCGACTCCGACGACATCTACCTCGACTCGATCAGCCAAGTCCGCATGAACGGCACCTACACCCGCGGCCGCATCGCCCTCATCGGCGACGCCGCCTACGGCAACACATTGGCAGGCTTCGGAACCGGCCTGGCCATCGTCGGCGCCTACGTCCTCGCGGGCGAACTGGCTTCCACCGCAGGCGATCACACCACTGCATTCGCCAACTACAACCGAATCATGAAGCGCTACGCCAAAATAGCGGGCAACAGCAACACTGGCCCCTTCCTCGCCCCGAAAACCGCCCACGGCATCAAGTTCCGCAACTGGTTCCTCGGCTCCCGCCTCTTCACCCTGATGATGAAATACGGCGACAAGGCCGCCAACGACATCGACCTCCTCGACTACCCGCAACTGGTCGGCGCCTGACAGCAAGGCGCGCCAGCGCGCCCCTCCGACCGAGCCAGGCCGATCTTCCTCACCAATGACGCTGCCCCACAATGGTTGGGCTGCACACCGTGATCCACATCCACGATGGAACCGATCCGGCACCCAGTGCGTCCAACCCGATGAACGGACAACGAAGGAGGGGAAATGACCGGGTTCCTACAGGTGGACATCGACGTGCTCAGCAAGACCGTCCAGTCATTGCGCAGCGCCGAACAAGTCCTGACCGACGCGATGAAAGCGATGGCCAAGGACGGCAACGCCGACATCGGTACGGCAGCACTCAACGACGCCGCCGACAACTTCCAACGCCGCTGGCAGTTCGGCATCGAACGGATCGGCGAGTCAGCCGGCGTGACCGCCGATGGCGTCGCCCAATGCCTGACCGCCTACCAGAAGATCGACACCCAGATCGCCGATCTGCTCGAGCTGTACGGCGCCGGAACCGACGGCTCGAAATGACCCCATCGAACCCCTATCCGAACCTCGGATTCAACCCGGCCCCTGGCTCAGCAGCCGAGGTCGCCGCACTCGGCACGAAGGTCAAGACCGCCTCCGACGCGGTCACCGAGACGAACATCCTGCTCTACCGCCTACGCAACAGCAACGATGACGTGTGGAAAGGCGACGCGGGCAACGCCTTTCGCGAAAGCTTCGACGCGAATCTCGCCGTCGACCTGACCCACGCCAAGAACTCACTCGAGCGCGCCACCACCGTGATCGGGACCTGGCACGGCAACCTGGTCAGCTTCCAGGACACAGCCAAAGGCCTCGAAACAGAAGCCGCCGCCGCGCGAGTCACACACGCCCAGGCCGTCACCGCCCTCCAACAGGCCAAAGCGAATCCAGATCTCGGCCTTGCCAACCAAACCTTCACCGACTCAAGCCAACTCGCCGCAGCACAAGCCCGCCTCGACGCAGCCACCACCAAACTGACGACCGCCGCAACCGCGGTGACCACTGCGCAGAGCGCGATCGACGCGATCATCACCCGAGCAAAAGAACTCCAAACCACCCACAACTCGGTAGCCGCCACCGCAGCAGCCGAACTGGAATCCGCCGCCAACTTCGCGCCGAGCGAGCCGGACAAGAGCATCTGGGACAGCATCGGGGATTGGTTCACAGAGAACCAGGAGACAATCCACGACGCATTGGCTGCTACGTCGGCAATCACTGGGCTGCTGGCGCTCGTAACACCACCACCGATCAGCATCGCCTTCGGTGCGGTCGCGCTGGTCAGTGGACTCGGTGCACTGGGAATGAACGCGCTGAACCCCGAAGTTCGGGATGCGATCGGCGACGTCGCGAACCTCGACTTCAACAAGGAAGCTCTCACCACGTTGGGCACAACCGTCGGTACCGACACCCTTTCGGTGCTCCCCGGTGTAGGTGGGGTCATCAAAGGATCCAAAGTGTTCTTCTCAGAGGCTGACACCGCGGTTTCAGCAGCGAATCTGGCGACGGACGCCGCCTCGGCGTCAAAGTTCAGTCAGGTCATGACCGCCTTCGGCGACGGTGCGCAGAGTCCCGGCATAGCAACGAAGATATTGGACTCGGTGGGGTCGAAAATCCCTTCTGGTTCCTGGGGAGTCCAGACTGCGGGCGTGTTCCAGGACTTCAGTCAGGCGAGCACGCACGCGGCCAGCGTGGGGACCACTGTCGGCGGAATCGAGATGGTATCCAGAGCCGCCAAAGCTGGTCTCGGCATGACGGTAGCCGGCGACTTGATCGGCGGGTGGTACAGCAATGACTGACCAACCGATCAGCGTCGCGATTCCCGATGGCTACAGTGCGATCCCGCTGGGTGATGTAGCCGCGCACACCGACCTCATCCACACAATAGGAGCGGGCGCGCGGCCCGACAGTGCGTCCTTCGTGTCCGCGATCGCGACTCTGTTGGAGTCTCTTGTCGCGAATGGCACGCGGTATTGCGGCGTCGGAGCTCACCTGCTCCCAGACGGTGACCCGTTGTATTCCTGCCTGACCATCACAGTGACCGATGCGGTCGGCGGTCCACGCAATCCACGCCTTGTGCTGGCAGACCTCGTTCAATCCAGAAGCGCGGACGACACTCTCGGGCTTTCCGCACTGGTTGAAACGGACACCCACCCTGTCTTGTTCACCGAAAAGGTCGGCTCCGTGCTACCACCTCAGTGCGGGGAAAACCCAGCAACTCCCGCCGTATATCAGCTCCAAGCTGTAGTTCCCTCCGACGACGGGAATTCACTGGTCGCCATCGAATTCTCCACGCCGGATGCCGACCGGGGAATTGCGTGTCGCAAGATGATTGCCGACATGGCGCGCTCTGTCGTCTTCAGATTTCCCGCGACATCGACCCTGGACCTGTCGTGACCGCATATCCATCACAGCAACCCGCAAACACCCTGCCTGCCACACGTTCCGCCTTCATCTCGATCACCTTGCGGTGGTGGCTGCTCCTCGTCGCGACTGTCGCTTGTGTACCGCTGATCTGGTTCATGCTCAACGCTCCGGAACCGAGTAGCCAGATCGGGCGCACGACAAAACAGTTCGTGGTGACCGCGGCATTCCTGATGTTGATCTGTTTCGGGCCGATGGCACCCGTGGGTGTGTGGATCGCCGAGCGACGACGACGCGCACTGCGCCAGCCCTGGACCTACTGGCGGATCCAGTATCGGCGTGGGAACTACGAGCACGTCACACTGATCGACGAGCAAGGCCGAAAAGTCCAGACACACATGCTCAACACCTGGCCCGCGATGCGCGGTCGACTCTTCGACGAATCGACCACCCACGTCTGGTTCGCCGGTGATCCGCTGCGCCGCGGGGTTCTCTCGCGCCCGGGCGGTGCGGATCTGCGCTACTGCTGGGCATCTGCACCGACAGCTGTCGAGGTCCGAGCCACCCTCGCGCGATCCGGCCCGCAGGATCACACCCCACGGAGTTCGCCGGCGACCACCCACAAGGAGACTCCCCCGAACGATCACGGACTAAGGCCCAGCGAATTTCATTCCGCTGCAAACGGATTCACTGCGCAGCGAGTCGACGGCCACCTGGTGACGGTGCCCCCACCGGACTATCCCACCCCTGAACCCCCACCCAACTTCGGCGGGCTCGGCGACACGCGGTATCCGTCACCACGAAGGCTCCGCCGTTCGCTTGCCTACCTCGCCGATATCGCGATTCATCTGGGCCTCGCTATCGGCATTGCGTTAGTCATCGACGCGGTGACCAGCACCGTGCCCGACTGGAACCGTCCGGATGTCGATCCGCGAGTGGTTTTCGTTGCGTTCTTGGCCGTATCGTTCATCGATCGCGTTGTGCTGCAAACTTTTACCCACACCACCGTAGGCAAGCTGTTTTTCGACCTGGTGATCGTCGACCGCGACACCGGTCGCTATCCACGATTCCGCTGGTTGCTCGGGGTATGGGTGTATGACCTTTTCGCCTGGACCCTTGTGACTTTGGAGTGCACGGAGCGGCCAGAACGGTACTTCTTGCCTGCAGTGCGGCGCGGTGACATGGCGGCGGCCGTCGCGTATCACTCTCATGGGAGTGGCCCTGCCGCACCTGCGCCGATGGGTCCCGCAATCGACTTCGATCGACCACTCAGCGCCGATGGGTATCAGAGCGGTGTGCGCGACGGCATCATCGACTCTTGACTTGGAGTGCACTCCAAGTCCTATCGTCGACGGCATGAGCATTCGCCTCGGTTATCAGATGCCCAACTTCAGCAACACAGCCTCGGTGCGGGAGTTGTTTCCCGCCGTGATCGCGCAGGCCAGGGAGGCAGAAGGGGCTGGGTTCGACGCTGCCTTCGTGATGGATCACTTCTATCAGTTGCCGTTGATCGGTGGGCCTGGGGAGCCGATGCTCGAGGCCTACTCGGCGCTGTCGGGGCTGGCTACGGCGACCGAGCGAATTCAGTTGTCGGCCTTGGTCACCGGCAACACCTACCGGAACCCGGCGCTGCTCGCCAAGACCGTCACCACGCTCGATGTGGTCAGTGGTGGGCGGGCGGTGCTCGGGATCGGGGCGGGGTGGTTCGAGCTGGAGCATCAGCAGTACGGGTTCGAGTTCGGCACCTTCACCGAGCGGTTCGAGCGGCTCGACGAGGCGCTGCGGATCATCACGCCGATGCTGCGCGGACAGCGGTCCACCTTCGACGGCACGTGGTATCACACCGAGAATGCGATGAACGAGCCTCGCATCCGCGACGACCTGCCGATTCTGCTCGGCGGTGGCGGCGAGAAGAAGACCTTCGGCCTGGCCGCCCGCTTCGCCGATCACCTCAACATCATCTGCAACGCCTCCGAGCTGCCACGCAAACTCGATGCGCTGCACCAGCGTTGCGAGGAAGCAGGCCGCGACGCCGACACCCTCGAAACCAGTTTCCTCGCCATGGCCATCGTCGACGAGGACGGCGACCGCGCCCGAAAAGCCCAGTCCGACATGCTGTCCCGACTCGGTATCGACCTGTCGACCATGACCGAAGCCGAACGCCGAGCCACCGTCGCCGACCGCCAATTCGCAGGCACCCCGGACGAAGTCGCCGAACAGCTGCAAACCCGCGTCCTCGACCACGGCATCGACGGCCTCATCATCAACCTGATCGCCAACGGCCACGAACCCGGCGTCATCGACCAGGTCGGCCGCGCCCTTCGCCCGCTGGTGAGCTGAGCTCACCACGACGCGAAATGGTCTTCTCCCCGTTGGCGGATCTGCTGGCGGCGGCGGAAGAAGACTTCCTCGGGGGTGATGGTGGTGAGGGCGTCGGTGATGCGGCTCAGGCGGGTGTCGTAGCGGTTTTCGTGGATGTGGCGTTCGATGCCCGCTTGCGATTCGGGAGGTAGGTGCGACCAGATCGTGGCGACTCGGGATTGGGCGGCCGGTTCGGATTCGGCGAGGAGTTGCAGAAGGGCGGGCCAGTAGGTGGCGTCGGTGGCATGGGCGGGGAGCGCGGCCACCGAGGTTTCGTCGAGTTCGGCGAGGGTGGCGGCGATGTGGCGGCGGGCCGGTTCGCTCAGCCGGGCGGAGAGGGCGAACAGGCCGCGCCACGGGTCGGCTTCGTCCTTGCCGTCCAGCGAGCGGACCAGGGCACCGAGTACGTCGGTGTCGGCGAACTGCGGATTGGTCGAAAGAGCCCACAGTGCAACCGGATTGAGTCGCCCGATGACGGTGAGCAGGGCGGGCGACGCGTTGCGGTTGACGGCGGTGAGCAGGAATCGGCCGACCTCGTGCACGGTGCCGCGGCCGAAGAAGATGTCGCCGAGGGTGCCTGCGATGTCGGGGTCGACCTTGCAGAACAGCGCGAGCATCGCGTGATGCAGCTTGGGCGGACCGGCCAACACTGTTTGCAGCATGCCCGGCACCCGCTGACGCGGGCCG
Organism: Nocardia sp. A7; assembly: GCF_046549215.1. Taxonomy (NCBI): domain Bacteria; kingdom Bacillati; phylum Actinomycetota; class Actinomycetes; order Mycobacteriales; family Nocardiaceae; genus Nocardia; species Nocardia sp. A7. Next base: position 1,152,891 of record NZ_JAJPWE010000001.1, read on the forward strand.
ACCAGCAGTTGCCGCACGATCTGACTCAGTGTGTGCGCGGGGTAGGCGTAGGCGCCGGTGAAGATCAGGCCCGCATCGTCGAGAACGGTCTGTTCCATGGCCGCGATCAGCGGTTCGTTGATCACCGAGAGGAATCGGGCTGCCGTCACGTATTCGCGGCGCCGCAGCAGTTCGTTGATGATGAGAGTGATCGGCTCCGGCCTGCTGTACCGCATCAACTGCTCGAAGACCTTCGGGTCGAGATAGCGTGCGCTGTCGGCGGCGTAGACGGTGTCGACCGTGCACATCGCCTGCGCACATCGCTCGGGATAGTAGCTCCCGACCGCTCCGAGAAACCTCCCCGCGAGTAGCGGCGGCATCACTCGTTCGAACAGTTTCACCAGGAGACCGAGCGGAATGATCGGGACGATCGGCTTGACCCGCTGGAACATCTCCGCGTTCTCGGCGTGCAGCGCTTGCAGGATCTGCTGTTGCATGGCCGAGAGGTGCACCGCGCCGAGACGGGCCAGCGGTGCGAGATGTTGCGGCGGCACCCCGAGCGTGCGCGCGAGCACTACGAGCTGGGTCTGGGCTTCCAGTTCGGTTTCGATCATCGTTCAGCTGCCGAAAATGATCTTGCGCGCCATCGTGCGCAGTGTGCTCGGCATCTCGGCGAGCAGGGCATCGATGGCGCGACGCAATGCCCGCGCCTCGTTGGCCCGCGCGGTGTGGAACAACTCGATCATCTCCCGGGCTTCGGCCTCGGTGAGCAACTCGAAAGCATGCACCTCCCCGCCGACCTCACGCGCAAGCTCCTTGCGGTATCCCATACACACCGACCATGCCGTATTTCAATAGCCCCGTACACATTTGGTCAAAACTTTGTGTGTTCCGACAATCGCAGCTTATCGCCCTTGTCGCCGCGATGCCCCGATGATCGGGTCTTATCCGTCGCGTTCCGCGATGTCAGCGTTCACGCCGTCACCGCAGACGGAATCGCCCTGGTCGACTGAGTCGACCAGGGCGATTCGCGTGTGTGGGCCAGGCTCAGCCGAGCAGGCGCCAGTCTTCGAGGCCCTGGTAGAGCGGGACGCTCTGGGCCAGGCGGGAGACCCGGCCGCGCAGGGTATCGGTGTCGGAGGTGCCCGCGAGGGTGGCGGCGATGATGTCGGCTACCTCGGTGAACTCGGTGTCGCCGAAGCCGCGGGTGGCCAGGGCGGCGGTGCCGATACGCAGGCCCGAGGTGACCATCGGGGGACGGGGGTCGAAGGGGACCGCGTTGCGGTTGACGGTGATGCCGACCTCGTGCAGGAGGTCTTCGCCCTGCTGGCCGTCGATCTCGGAGTTACGCAGGTCGACCAGGACCAAGTGCACGTCGGTGCCGCCGGTGAGCACCGAGATGCCCTTGTCCTTCACGTCGGCTCCGGTGAGGCGCTCGGCGAGGATGCGCGAACCCGAGAGGGTGCGCACCTGACGGTCGGCGAACTCCTCGGTGGCGGCGATCTTGAAGGCGGCGGCCTTGGCGGCGATCACGTGCATGAGCGGGCCGCCCTGCTGGCCGGGGAACACCGCGGAGTTGAGCTTCTTGGCGAACTCCTGCTTGGCCAGGATCAGGCCGGAGCGGGGGCCACCGAGGGTCTTGTGCACGGTGGAGGACACCACGTCGGCGTACGGCACGGGCGAGGGGTGCAGACCGGCGGCGACCAGGCCGGCGAAGTGCGCCATGTCGACCCACAGGTAGGCGCCGACCTCGTCGGCGATCTCGCGGAAGCGCGCGAAGTCCTGGTGGCGCGGGTAGGCCGACCAGCCTGCGACGATCACCTTCGGCCTGGCCTTCATCGCGATGTCACGCACTTCGTCCATGTCGATGCGGTGGTCTTCCTTCGACACACCGTAGGAGTGGACGTCGTAGAGCTTGCCCGAGAAGTTCAGGCGCATGCCGTGGGTGAGGTGACCGCCGTGCGCGAGGTCGAGGCCGAGCAGGGTCTCGCCCGGGTTCATCAGCGCCATCAGCACCGCGGCGTTGGCCTGCGCGCCGGAATGCGGCTGCACATTGGCGAACTCGGCGCCGAACAGCTCCTTGGCGCGGTCGCGAGCCAGCGTCTCCACCACGTCGACGGCCTCGCAGCCACCGTAGTAGCGGCGGCCCGGGTAACCCTCGGCGTACTTGTTCGTGAGGACGGAGCCCTGCGCCTGCAGGACCGCGCGCGGCACGAAGTTCTCCGAGGCGATCATCTCGAGGGTGTCGCGTTCGCGGGCGAGCTCGCCCGCCATCGCGGCGGCCAACTCGGGATCGAGCTCACCGAGAGACTGGGTATTCACCGAAGCGGTCGTCTGCGTCACGCCTGCGAGTCTATTGCCGACCCTGTGCGAGCCGAGCACGGGGATACCGCAACACCGTCGCAGCCGCCACCCGAGAGACCAGGGTCACAGGCCGCCTGACCAGGTTCGCGATCAGCCGGTGACCGCGCTCATCCGCCGGATCGCCCCCGGTGTCAGCGGCTCGTCGAGCAGGCGACCGAACCGCTCCACCCGATCCTGGGCGTCCACCGCACCGTCGAGCCAGCCGCCGAGCAACCGATAGCCCTCGACGTAGGTGCTGATGTAGGCCCGCCACAGCGGCGAGGACAGAAACCGCAACGACTGCCGTGCTCGTTCCGGCGTCGCCAGGATCCACCGCTGCAGGAACAGGGCCACCTCGTCCTCGCTGCGATGCTGATCGTGCAGCAGCAGCGCGGCGTCCTGACGCACGTTCAGCAATTTCGCCGACGCGGTCGAGAAGCGCTCGGCCCGTTCACCGTCGAAACGAAGTCCCAGATCGGCGTAGATCTCCTGAGCCCACACACCCCAGCCGGGTCCGACGATCGACTGCAGGGCCAGGTCGGCGAGGCCCTCGGCCATCAGGCACTGCGGGGTGTTGACCAGGAACAGCGTCTGCTCGTCCTCGCCCGCCGCGACCAGTCCGGCTTCCTTGCGGCAGTGCTCGGTGTGATGGCCGGGGTAGGCCTCGTGCGCGATCAGCGCGGGCAGGTTGCCCATGTGCTGTTTGAGATCGGAGTTGATCGCGACCGTCGAGGCGAAATTGCCCAGGTAGTAGTTGAAGCCGGACCACGGCTTGTCGCCGACGACCTCGTAGGTGACGTGCTCGTGGTCGGGCAGCGGATACCGGTCGCGCACCCGCTCGCGCAACGCGCTGGAGAACGCTTCGACGCAGGTGGCGAGCTTTTCCGGGGGGATCTCGTCGCCGCGACGGTAGGCCGAGGCACGTTCGGCCAGCGGCCCGTCGCCGCCGAGCACTTCGTCCATCTGCCGGTGCGCTTCGAGGTAGTCGTCGGGGTCACCGGGGGCGATGTCGACGTCGAAGTATGCGCGGACCTCGTCGACGAAACCGATCCGCTCGCCGGCGAACTTGCGGGCCGAGCACTCCATCGCGACCAGGTGGGCGTCGAGGAACTCGGTGCGCTGGGTGGAGAGCCCGGCATCGGGCAGGGCGGCGCGCAGGTCGACGGCGCGCCGGGCCAGCTCGGCGGGCTCGGGAACGGCGGCGTTCTCGACATCGCGCCGCAGCTGCGGATCGCCGGTATAGGCATCGACGAAGCCCTCTTCGAGGCGATCGAAAGCCAAACCGAGGCGCAGGTATTCAGTGACAAGTGGATGTGGCCCCATCCGCCCGACATTACGTGGTCGATCAGAAAATGGCGCCTTACCTCGGCATTGTCGCTAGTTACCGACCGGTAGCCAAACCCCCTGTTGCGCGCGGGCGGCGAGCACGGAGCACAATCTCGCTATGCGGTCAGAGTTATCCCGGATCTCCCCAGACGGGCAGCCAAGCTGTGCGGATGCGCCCGGACGGGGGGTCGGGTAGGTGGCACGGATGAGTGAACCGAGCCCCTATGTGGAGTTCGATCGAAGCCAGTGGCGCACCCTGCGCAAGTCGACTCCCCTGGTCCTGACCGAGGACGAACTGACCGGCCTGCGCGGTCTCGGCGAGCAGATCGACCTCGAGGAGGTCGCCGAGGTCTACCTGCCGCTGGCCAGGTTGATCCATCTGCAGGTCGCGGCGCGGCAGCGGTTGTTCGCCGCCACCGCCACCTTCCTCGGCGAGAAGCATCCCGACAAGCAGGTGCCGTTCGTGATCGGTGTCGCGGGCAGTGTGGCGGTCGGCAAGTCGACCACCGCGCGTGTGCTGCAGGCACTACTGGCGCGCTGGGATCACCATCCACGGGTCGACCTGGTGACGACCGACGGATTCCTCTATCCCACAGCCGAACTCACCCGTCGCGGCATCATGCACCGCAAGGGATTTCCCGAAAGTTACGACCGGCGCAAGCTGCTGCGATTCGTGACCGAGGTGAAGTCGGGCGCGGAAGAGGTTTGCGCGCCGGTGTATTCGCACAAGTCCTACGACATCGTGCCCGACGAGAAGCACTGTGTTCGTCAGCCCGACATTCTCATCGTCGAGGGCCTGAACGTGCTGCAGACCGGTCCGCGACTGATGGTGTCGGACCTGTTCGACTTCTCCATCTACGTCGATGCCCGCATCGAGGATATCGAAAACTGGTATGTGCAGCGCTTTCTCGCGCTGCGTGAGACCGGCTTCGCCGACCCCGACGCGCACTTCCACCACTACGCCTCATTCAGTGACGAGCAGGCCACCGCGGCCGCGCGCGATATCTGGCACTCCACCAACCGGCCCAACCTGGTGGAGAACATCCTCCCCACTCGGCCGCGCGCAACCTTGGTGCTGCGCAAGGACTCCGACCACACGATCAACAGGTTGCGGTTGCGCAAACTCTGATCGTCTCGCGCACGAGGGACCTAGCTCGCCGCGGTGACCGGCGCGCCCAACGAGATGACCTGCTTCGCGAGTTCCTCACGGGTGCCGCCCTTGTGGACCACCAACACCCCGTGCGGGGTGCCGCGCGCATCGGTGGGCTCACCGGCGACCACCTCGATCATCGACTCCTGCGCCCGCGGGAGCATGTCGACCACCGGGTACTCCCCGACCGGCGCCCACCCCTGCGCCGCCGACTGCAACCGGTCGACCATGCTCGGCGCGCCGAGCAGGTCGGCCCATTTGCGGGTGGCGATCGTGATCGAACCGTCGGTGCTCCAGCGCGGACTGTAGGCCGCCGAGCACTCGCCCGGCAGCGTGGGCAACGCGCGGACGCCGTTGGTGGCGGCGTCGATGGTGGCCACATTGCCGCTGCCGCAGGTCGCGCTGCGCGCCGTCGCACCGGCCACCACGAAGGTGTGTCCATCGGGTCCGGCGGCGGCCGAGAGTCCGGCGTCGATGCCGGGCACGCGACCCAGCGGCAGGATGACGTCGGGGCCGATGGCGTAGAGGTGGCTCTTCTCCCACCACAGACCGCGCGATTCGACCCGGGCCAGCAGCACGTATTCGTCGGTGGCCGCCACCAGCTTGGCGCCGTCCCACGTGCCGCCGGTCATCGGGCTCGGCGAATCCGGCAGGACGAGCTCGCGCTCGGGCGCCGGCGGCTCGGTACCGGCCAGGTCCATGCTCATGATCTGCCCCGGCTCGCGCCACCAGCCGACCACCGACCCACGCAACGCCACCGCGTCGGTGCATTCACACGGAATGCGCGTCACCGACCGGTCCTGCACACCCAATGCGACAAGTGTCTTGCTGCTGGTCTCCACCGCGAACGCGTACTGCCCGTCCTCGGTGAAGGTGACCGCGGCCGACGAGTGCCCGAAACTGCCCGGCGCACGGACGGTTTCGGTGCCACGCACCACCGCCAGCTCGGCATCGGTGCGATAGGCGAACACGGAGCCCTTCGCGGCTTGCTCCTCGGCGGGCGTCAGTCGTGGCGGCGCCGGCTGGTCGACCCCACCGCAACCCGCGACGGCCAGCACCGCACCGACCACCGCGATCCGCGCGCACCATCCGCTCGCCTTCGTCGCAATTCCCACAGCTCACACCCCTGCAATGTGTCGTCGGGCCCGGTCTCGGGCAGCAGCCTAATGCGCGACGCAGTCGATAGGGGCTTACTCGGCTACAACGTCCAGGCCGCGTCGAGCCTGGTCGCCACGTCGATATTGCGGACCGCCGCGATCTCGGGCTTGCGGATCTCCTGCGCGATATACCGGGCGACGAACCGCCGGATCTCGTGGTCGACACTGGCCAGCACCCGCAGCAACTCACCGCGCTTGGAGTTGCTGGCGACATTGACCCGCACATCACCGGGACGCGGCTCGGCGATATCGATCACCACCCGCAGCGGGTCGGCGGTGCGCGCGGTGAGATGCAGATGCACCGTGCCGTCGACGCGGAACCGCGACCGGTCGACCGCGAGATCGAGGACCAGATCCACGTGCAACGGGATGGTCAGTTCGAAGGAGATGAAAGCGTCGATGAAACGCAGAATCCGCGGCTGGCCAAGCTGCACCTGCGCGGTGACCTTGGCGAGGCGACCCGGCCCCACCCCGATCGGACCGAAATCGAAAGCGGCTCCGGTGAGTTGGCCGAACGCGTCGGCGATGCGTTGCTCGGAGACGGCGTATTCCAGGAAACGCCTGCCGAATTCCTCATAGCTGATGTAAGAAGGCTGTTCGGGTTCCACTGACCGCAGAGTACGCGACCGCTACGACATCACACGCCGAAACGACGGTGGCGCGCGGCGTAATCCCGTAGTGCGCGCAGGAAGTCGACACGCCGGAACTCCGGCCAATACGCCTCGGTGAACCAGATCTCCGAATAGGCGCTCTGCCACAACAGGAAACCCGAAAGTCGCTGCTCACCAGAGGTTCTGATCACCAGATCCGGGTCGGGCTGACCGGAGGTGTAGAGGTGCTGGCCGATCGCGTCGACCGTAATCGACTGCACCAGATCCTCACCCGATTCGCCCGACGCGATCTCCTGCCGCATCAGCGAGCGCACCGCGTCGGTGATCTCCTGGCGCCCGCCGTACCCCACCGCGACATTCACGTGCACGCCGTCGCGCCCACTCGTGCGCTCGGCGGCCACCCGAAGGCGTTTGGCGATCAGTTCGGGGAAACCCTCGAGCGAGCCGACGATCCGCACGCTCCAGTTCTGCTCGGGCGCGGACAGTTCCTCGACGACATCGGTGATGACTTCGAACAGCGTCTCGAGCTCGTCGGGATCGCGGCGCAGGTTCTCGGTGGAGAGCAGATAGACGGTGACCATCTCGATGCCCTGGTCCGAACACCAGCCGACCAGCTCGGCGATCTTCAGCGCGCCGACGCGATGGCCGTGGCTGACATCGGTGAACCCGTTCTCGCGCGCCCAGCGGCGATTGCCGTCGCACATCACGGCGACGTGGCGAGGGTGCTGCTTGTCAGCCAACTGCTGCGACAGCCTGGCTTCGTAGATGCGGTACGGCAATCCACGCACCCGACCGAGAAACTCCACGCCCGCACCCTACGCTGGTCCGCCTCTCCGGGAATTTTGGCCGGACTCAGGTGCGGGGAGAGTTGGCGACGCGGCAAGCTTTTCGGGCGGGGTGGGTTAGCCCGTGCCCGGGGAGTTACCCATGTTCTTGCGAGATCGGTGGGTGTGGTTGTGGGCACGTTTGTGGTGTTGGGGTGAGGGTTTGACGTACGGTTGGGGCGCAACCTACGGTACCGTAGGTTACTACTCGGGAGGGTTTCATGGAGGACGTGCTGGGCGATGTCGCCGCAGTGGTCAAGCCGCGCTTTCGTGGGTGGATTCATACCTGGGCGGTGGGGGTTGCCGCTGTTGCGGTGACCGTGCTGGTGGTGTTCGGGTTTCTCACGTCGTTGACCGCGGGGTGGTCGACGCTGCTCTACGGGGTCTCGGTGTGTGCGCTGTTCGGGGTGAGTGCGGTGTATCACCGGGTCACCTGGGCCAGTGTGCGGACTCGGGTGCGGATGAAACGGGCCGATCATTCGATGATCTTTCTGTTCATCGCGGGCAGTTACACGCCGTTCGCGCTGCTCGGGTTGCCGGGGCGGACCGGGCAGATCCTGCTGATCGTGGTGTGGGCGGGGGCCGCCGCCGGGGTCGCGCTGAAGCTGTTGTGGCCGACCGCGCCCGCGTGGGTGGGGGTGCCGCTGTACCTGCTGCTCGGCTGGGCGATCGTGCCGGTGATCCCCGAGCTGCTGCACAACGTGGGGGTGGCGCCGCTGGTGCTGCTCGCCGTTGGCGGGGTGATCTACAGCGTGGGAGCCGTTCTGTACGCCACCAAGTGGCCGAATCCGTGGCCCGACTTCGGGCATCACGAGTTCTTCCACGCCATGACCGTCGTGGCGGCGCTGTGTCACTACATCGCGATCTGGCTGGTCGTGCTCGGCTGAACGGCGCGTGCGCGCGGCGCGGACCCGCGCGCCTTCTATGCTCGACAGTTGTGTCACCCGTCAGCGCAGCTCGTGATGCCCGGGCGTCCTCGGGCGCCGGGTTCGGGCGTGCGCGGTGAACCGGCTGGTCCGGTGGGCGCTGCAGTCCTATTGGGGGCTCGCGCTGGTGGTCATCACCGCCAATATGGTCGGGGTCACGGCCATCTTCCTGGTCAGCTGGGCGGGCGGGGTGTTCAGCCGGGTCGGCACCGATTGGCACGATGCGGCGCCGCTGATCCTGATCTATCCGGTACTCGCCTTCTCCGTCGGGATCGGGATCGCGCTCTACGACCGGCGCCGATATATGCGCTGGCTCGACGACAACCGCAAACCGACGCCGGAGGAAGCGCGGATCCTGATCCGGTTGCCCGCCGCGATCACCCTGCGCGCGCTCGTGCTGTGGACGCCGGGCGTCGTGCTGACGGTGTGGCTGGTCGACCGGTTCACCGACTATCACAATGTCACCGTGTTGCTGGCCGGCTTCACCCTCGGCGGGCTGGAAGCGGCGGGCGCGATCTATCTGATCCTGGACCGCCTGATCCGACCGGCCGTGCCCATCATCGCCGCGGTGCTCGGGCCGACCGTGCATCCCAGCTCGACCGTGCTGGTCAGGGTGCTCGTCACCTGGGCGGTATCCAGTGCGCTGCCGGGGCTGATCATCATCGTCGTCCTCAGCGACCGGACCACACCCGCATCCGACCGGGTGCGTGCCGCCTGGCTGTTCTCGATCCTCGCGCTCGGTGTCGGCGCCCTCGCCACCGCGCTGCTCGCGCGCTCGGTGGCCACGCCGATGCGCACGATGTACCGGGCGCTGGACCGGATCACCCGTGGCGAACTCGATGTGCGGGTGCCGGTCGGCAGCGCGAGCGAGATCGGGCGGCTCGAACACTCCGTGAACGAACTCGCCGCCACCCTGCGCGACCAGATGCACACCGAGGACGTCTTCGGTAGGCACGTCGGCTCCACCGTGGCCGAACGCGCACTGTCGGGCGGCACCGACCTCACCGGCGATGTGCGCATCGTCTCGGCGCTGTTCGTCGACGTCACCGGCTCGGTGCAGCTCTCCGCGGAGATGGCGCCGGAGGATTTCGTGCACAAGCTCAACCGGCTGCTCGCCACCGTCGTCGCGGCCACCGAGGACAACGGCGGCCTGGTGAACAAGTTCGCGGGCGACGCCGCGCTGTGCATCTTCGGCGCGCCCTCTGCCCTGCAGGACAACGCCACGCCCGCCCTGCGCGCCGCCCGCCGCATCCGCGACGAAGTCGTCGCCACCGGCGAACTCGACGTCGGCATCGGGGTGGCCCGCGGGCGGGTGTTCGCCGGCGACGTCGGCGCCGACACCCGCCTCGAATTCACGGTCATCGGCGATGCGGTCAACGCGGCCGCTCGGCTCACCGCGGTGGCGAAGGAAGCGCCACGGCGGGTGCTGGTGAGCGATGCGATCCTGCAGGCAGCGACCCCGGCCGAGCGAGCCAAGTGGAAGCGCTACAAGGACTTACGGCTGCGCGGTATCCCTGGCCGAACCCGGACCTGGACCGACATCTCGCCGGGTAAGTGACGCGGGGAGCCGCTCACCGCCGAAGCGCTGCTGTCAGGGCGGCGGGATCGGTGACCGGGAGGTCGCACACCGAGCCTCGGCAGACGTAGGCGGCGGGGGCGTCGTCGACCAGTGGGCGGTCGGTGAGCAGTGGCGCGGTATTCGGTGGGGCCGCGAGGATGATCGAGCCGCCGGGGGCGGCGTCGCGGGCCGCGGCGAGCAGTTCCATTGCGGCGGCTGACTGTTCGGTGGCCGCGATCGCCACCTGGTAGGGGCCACGGACCGCGGCTTCGGCGACGGAGAGCCAGTTGCCCGCGGTGCGGGGCGCGCGGGCGAGCAGGATCGCGCCGCGGGCGAGGGTGTGGTCGGCGAGTTCGCGGTAGCGGATGGCACGGTCGGAGTCGGCGACCGCCGAGGCGGTCAGGAGGGCTTCGGCCAGGGCGGAGGCGCCGGACGGGGTGGCACCGTCGACGGGGTCGCGCGGGCGGGCGACCAGGGTTTCGGCGTCGTCGGCGGTGTCGAACCAGCTGCCGGGACGTTCGGGGTCGGCGAAATGGTGGATCGTGTTGTCCAGCAACAACTGTGCGGCGGCGAGCCAGTCGGGTTCGCCGGTGGCCTGGTAGAGGGCGAGCAGGCCGGTGACGAACCAGGCGTAGTCCTCGAGCACGCCGGGCGGGGCGCCCGCGACACCGTCGAGGGAGGCGCGGCGCAGTCGGCCGTCGACGAGGTGGACCTCGAGCAGGTAGCGGGCGCAGCGCACGGCCGCGGCGATCCACGACGGCTCCTCCAGTGCCGCACCGGATTCCGCGAGCGCGGTGATGGCCATGCCGTTCCAGGCGGTGACCACCTTGGCGTCACGGGCGGGCTGTGGGCGTTTGGTACGGACCTCGAACAGCTGGGCACGCAGCCGATCGAAGCGCGCGGACTGTTCGACGTCGACGGGATCGCTGTGCCGGGTGAGCACGGAGGTGCCCTGTTCGAAATTGCCCGCGGTGGTGACACCGAACGCGTCGGCGGCCCACGTGCCGTCGAGGGGGCCGAGTTCGCCGATCAGCTCGGCGGGTGTCCACACATAGGTGGCGCCCTCGACGCCGGGTCCGCCCGGTTCGAGGTGGGTGTCGGCATCGAGCGCCGACGCGAACCCGCCATCCGCGGTCCCGAGATCACCGAGCAGGAACTCGACCGTCTCCCGAGTCACCCTGTGCGGCAACGATTCCAGCGGCATCGCCGGTGTGCGTCGCGAGAGGTGGGCGTAGGCACGCAGCAACAGCGCGTTGTCGTAGAGCATCTTCTCGAAGTGCGGAACGAGCCAGCCCGCGTCGACCGAGTAGCGCGCGAACCCACCACGCAACTGGTCATAGATCCCGCCGCGCGCCATCGCCTCGGCCGTGCGCTCGACCAGATCGAACACCGCCTGGTCACCGGTGCGTTCCCAGTGCCGCAGCAGTGCTTCCAGCAGTGCCGACGGCGGAAACTTCGGTGCCCCACCGAATCCGCCGTGCGTCGCGTCCTCGTCGGCGGCGATCGCCAGCACAGCCTGGTCGAGAAGTTCAGGGACAAGGGCGAATTCGGCGTCGGGCAGTCCCGCCGCCTGTGCCTGGAGTGCCTCGGTCACCTGGCGGGCGGCCTTGTCCACGTCATCGCGCCGGTTGACCCAGGTCTCGGTCACCGCGCTCAGCAACTGCGTGAACGACGGCATCCCGCCGCGTGGCACCTTCGGGTAGTAGGTGCCGCAATAGAACGGGGCGCCGTCGGGCGCGAGAAAGCACGTCATGGGCCAGCCGCCCTGCCCGGTCATGGCCACGGTGGCGTTCATGTACACCGCGTCCAGATCGGGCCGCTCCTCCCGGTCCACCTTCACGCAGACGAAGTCGGCGTTCATCTGCTCGGCGGTCGCGAGATCCTCGAAGGACTCGTGCGCCATCACGTGGCACCAGTGGCAGGACGCGTATCCGATCGACAGCAGTACCGGCACATTCCGCTCGGCCGCCTCGGCCAGCGCCTCAGCGCTCCATTCCCGCCAGTGCACGGGGTTATCCGCGTGTTGACGCAGATAGGGCGAAGTCGCACCGGCCAATCGGTTCATATGGCCAGCCTCCCACACCGGCCACAGTCACAGCACGACCTATCCGCCCTCCCGGCGACCACCGGCTGAATATTGTTCATATTGTGCGGTTATCCCTGCGCGCCGATTAGGTAAATGAATGTTTCATTTCCGATCACACCGGTCCGAAATCGGGTAAATGTGACGAATGAGAACTGCCACCGCCCTGCGGGCCACCGTCGCCTGCGGTGCTGCCCTCACGCTCGCACTGCTGCCCGCCTGCGGATCACCGCCCGAAGGCAAGGACGCCGCCGCCTCCGGTAACACCTACGGCTCCGCGGACGCGGGTTTCCGCGCCTGCATGGTGACCGATGCGGGCGGCGTGGACGACAAGTCGTTCAACGAATCCGGCTGGGGCGGGGTGAAAGCCGCGGTCGACGCCAATGCCGCCATCTCCGGCAGCTACCGGCAGTCCAACAGCACCGCCGACTACGAACCCAACCTGCGCGCCTCGGCCGATGACGAGAAGTGTGGCCTGGTGATCGGCGTCGGCGGTCTGATGGCGGACGCGGTGACCGCGGTGGCCAAAGAGAATCCCGACAAGCGATTCGCGATCGTCGACTCCCATGTCGACCTGCCGAATGTGTACTCGATGGAGTTCAACGCGGCCCAGTCTTCCTACCTGGCAGGCTATTTGGCGGCGGGCACCACCAAGACCGGAAAGGTCGCCACCTGGGGTGGCATGCAGATTCCGGCGGTCACCATTTTCATGGACGGCTTCGCCGCCGGGGTGGCCGAGTACAACAGGGTGCACAACACCACCACCGCGGTTCTCGGCTGGGATACCCAGGCCCAGAAGGGTTCGTTCACCGGCAATTTCGACGATACGAGCGCGGGCCGCTCGCTCACGGAGAACTTCCTCGCCCAGGGCGCCGACGTGGTGCACCCGGTCGCGGGCCCGGTCGGCCTCGGTGGCGCCTCGGCCATCAAGGACAAGGGCAACGCGACCATGATCTGGGTGGATTCCGATGGCTACGAGGCGGTTCCGGAGTACAAGCAGATCATGCTGTCGTCGTCGATGAAGGACATCTCCTCGGCGATCCAGGTCGCGATCAACAATGCCGTCGCGGCGGGCGCCAAGGACGGCCGCTACGTGGGCACGCTGAACAACAAGGGCGTCTCGCTGGCACCGTTCCACGATTTCGACAGCAAGGTTGCCGACACACTGAAGCAGGAACTCACCAAGCTGGCTGCCGACATCGTCGCGGGCACCGTGGTGGTTGCCTCCCCGGCCGCCCCGAAGTAGCGCATGCTCCTCGAATTACGTGGCCTGACGAAGAAGTTCGGTGAGTTCGTCGCCGACGACGCCATCGATCTGGTGGTGACGCCGGGCCAGATCCACGCCGTCCTCGGCGAGAACGGCGCGGGGAAATCCACGCTGATGAACATGCTGTACGGGATTCTGGAACCCAGCGAGGGCCAGATCCTGATCGATGGCGCGCCGGTGCGGTTTCGATCGCCCGGCGACGCCATCGCGGCGGGCATCGGCATGGTGCACCAGCATTTCAAGCTGGTCGGCCCGTTCAGCGTCGCCGACAACGTCCAGTTGGGCCGCGAGCACGCCAAGGCCGGAATCGTCGACCGTGCCGCGGCCCGGCGGGCGGTCGACGAGGTCTCGCGCCGCTATGGACTCGCGCTGGACCCGGATGCGATCTGCGAGAACCTGCCGGTCGGGGTGCAGCAGCGGGTGGAGATCGTCAAAGCGCTCTCGGGGCACACCGAGTTGCTGATTCTCGACGAACCCACCGCGGTGCTCACGCCACCCGAGGTCGCCGAGTTGCTGGCGATCATGCGCAATCTCGCGGATTCGGGGATGTCGATCATCTTCATCAGCCACAAGCTGAAGGAGGTGAAGGCGGTCGCCGACACCATCACGGTGATCCGGCGCGGCAAGGTGGTCGCCGAGGCCTCCCCCGGCGACAGCGAGGCCGAACTGGCCGCCGCCATGGTGGGACGCGAGGTGACGCTCACGGTCGACAAGTCACCCGCCGAACCGGGCGCGACCGCGTTGGCGATCACCGACCTCACCGTGCTCGACGAGCGCGGCCTTCCGGTGCTCGACGGCCTGAACCTGACGGTACGCGCCGGGGAAATCGTGGGCCTGGCCGGGGTGGAAGGCAATGGTCAGACGGAATTGGCGCGGGCCATCCTCGGCACCGCCGCACCGGCAGGCGGCTCCATCGACATGCTCGGCACCGAGATCACGCGCTGGCACCCGGCCGAGCGCATCGAGGCGGGGCTGGGGTACATCCCCGAGGATCGGGCGCGCGACGGTGTGATCGGCGATTTCACCGTCGCGGAGAACATCGTGCTCAACCAGTACCGGGAGGCACCACTGTCGCGGCGCGGCGTGGTCGATGACACAGCGGTGCGTGAGATCGCCGAGAAGGCCATCGCGGAGTTCGACATTCGCATGCAGGGACCGGCCGAACACGTCTCGGCACTGTCCGGCGGCAATCAGCAGAAGGTGGTCATCGCCCGCGAATTCTCCCGCCCGCGCAAGGTCATCGTGGCCGCGCAACCGACACGCGGCGTCGATATCGGCGCCATCGAGTTCATCCATGCCCGGCTGGTGGCCGAACGGGACAACGGCACGGCGGTCCTGCTCATCTCGGCGGAACTGGACGAGATTCTCGCCCTGTCCGATCGCGTGGCGGTCATCTATAACGGCCGCATCGTGGGCGAAGTAACACCCGATCGCCCGAGATCAGAGGTGGGCCAGCTCATGATCGGCCATCTGCCCGATTCCTCCCCGGAGAACGCGTGAACACCGCCACCGAGAAGAGCCGAAAAGGGTTCGGCCCGACGTTTGTTCGCTATCTGACCGAAGCCAACAACGTGATGGTGACGGTCTACTCGCTGCTGCTCGCCTTCGCGATCGGCGCGGTCCTGATCATCGTGTCCGATCCCGGTGTGCGCGGCACGTGGAGCTATCTGTTCGCGCGGCCCGGCGACGCCGTGAGCGCCTCCTGGTGGGCCGTCGCCAAGGCCTACCAGGACCTGTTCGAGGGCTCGATCCTGGATTTCGGGCGCCTGCAACAGTTCTTCGCGGGCGAGGCCACCTTGGCGCAGGTGCTGCGCCCGATCTCGGAGACGCTGACCTACGCCACCCCGCTGATCTTCACCGGGCTGGCAGTGGGTCTGGCATTCCGGGCCGGCCTGTTCAATATCGGTGCGCAGGGGCAGTTCGTGTTCGGCATGCTGGGTGCGCTGATCGTCGGCTTCGCGGTAGATCTCCCGCTGGTGGCGCATCTGCCCGCGGCGCTGCTGGCGGGTGCGCTCGCGGGTGGGTTGTTCGGCGCCATACCCGGCTATCTCAAGGCGAGAACCGGTGCGCACGAAGTCATCTCGTCGATCATGCTGAACAACATCGCCGCCTACTTTCTGGTGTGGGCGCTGGGCACCGCGTTCATCGGCTCGGTCACCTCCAGGGAACTGGTGTCCAAGCCGGTCGACGAATCGGCGCGGCTGCCGCAACTGCTCAGCTGGGCAGGGTCGGGGCTGCGGGTGAGTGTCGGGCTGCTGCTCGGCATCGCGCTGGCGGCCGGAACCTGGTGGTTGCTGAGCAAGTCCACCTTCGGTTTCCGCATCCGCGCGGTCGGCGCCAACGATCAGGCCGCGCAGACCGCGGGCATGGACATCGGGCGCACCTTCACCACCACCATGGGTGCGGCCGGGGCGTTGGCCGGACTCGGTGGCGCGGCCATCGCGCTCGGCCTGAGCCCGTACACGCTGAATCCGGGCACGGCGGTCGAATACGGTTTCGACGGCATCACCGTCGCCCTGCTCGGGCGGGCCCATCCCGGCGGAATCGTCGCCGCCGCGCTGCTTTTCGGTGCGCTGAAATCCGGCACGCTGCACATGCAGCCCGCTATTCCGGTGGAGATGTCGACCCTGTTGCAGGCCGTCATCGTGCTGTTCGTCGCGGCGCCCGCCCTGGTCAAAACCCTGCTGCGGCTGCGAACACCGCGCGGCGGGCTCAACACTCTGGAAGCGAGGGGCTGGTGAGCACCCAGGCGCAGATCGCGGTGTCCGACAGGGTGCAGCGGCGGTGCACCCGCGCGGGTTTCGGCTTGATCGGCGCCGGCATCGCGCTCGGCGGGCTCGGTCTGCTGTTGATCGATGGCGGCCGGACCACGAGCTACCGGCTCGACCAAACCGTCGAATCCAGCTGGACGGTGGGAACACTCCCGGTCGTCGTCACGCTGAGTGCGCTTGCCGCGCTGGCCGGAATCGCCCTGCTGGTGTTGCCCGACACCCGCCTGCCGCGGTTCGGTGGGGTGACGATCGGTGCCGGTATCGCCGCGCTCGTGATCGGCGCCCTGTCATGGACGGTCACGCCCGGTGTCGGATTTCCCATCGAGTTCGTCTTGGCGACAACGCTTTTCCTGTCGTTGCCATTCATCTTCGGCGCGCTGTCCGGTGTCGTCGCGGAACGCTCCGGTGTGATCAACCTCGGGATCGAAGGCCAGTTCCTCGCCGGTGCGTTCACCGCGGCGCTGCTGGCGTCGGTCAGCGGCAACGCCTACGTCGGGATGCTGGCCGCCACCATCAGCGGTGTCTGCTCGACGCTGCTGCTGGCCTGGCTGGCGACTCGATTCCAGGTCAACCAGGTCGTCACCGGCATCATCCTCAACCTGCTCGCGCTCGGGCTGACCGGTTTCCTCTACGAGCGACTGATGCGCGCCGACGGATCCCTCAACCAGCCCGTCGGCGTGCGCAAACTCGGCGACTCGCTCGGGTTCCTGCCCGACATCCCGATTCTGGGGCCGGTGCTGTTCGACCAGAACATCTTTGTCTATGTGGCGCTGGCCTGCGTGTTCGTGGTCTCGTTCCTGCTGTTTCGCACCCGGTGGGGCCTGCGCACCCGCGCCGTCGGCGAACACCCCGCCGCCGCCGATGCCGCGGGCATCAATGTCAACCGGTTGCGGTTCTGGAACGTCACCGCCGCGGGTGCGCTCTCCGGTTTCGGTGGCGCCTTCTTCACCATCGCCAACAATGTGTCGTTCAGCAAGAACATGACCGCGGGCCTTGGCTTCGTCGCACTGGCCGTGATGATCGTCGGCCGCTGGCACCCGTTCGGCGTCCTCACCGCGGCCCTGTTGTTCGGCTTCTCGAGCGCCTTGCAACGCTTCCTCAACACCATGCCGGGCAACCCGATCCCCACCGAGTTCCTCGGGATGCTCCCCTACGTCGTCACCCTGGTGGTGGTCGCCGGGTTCATCGGCAGAGCCGTAGCGCCTGCTGCCGATGGCATCCCCTACACACCGGGGGACAAATAGCCGATACCGACGCCATTCGCGCGCCGAGCACCGCTGTTCGCGGCGACACGTCGATACCCTGGTGAGGGTGAGCATCATTGCCCGTTCGGAGATCCGCGGTTCGGTGCGGATGCCGACCGCGTGGGCCCGGCCGGGGCACATCGGGTACGTCGGCCCGGATCTGCTGCCCGACACGCATTCACCGCCGGTCGCGATGCTCACCGTGGGGCTGGACGGGCCGCTGACCGTGCATACCGCCCGCGGTCCGATTCGCACCGGCAGCTGCTTCGCGCCTGCCCGCACCGCGCACCGCGTCGTCGCCACGCAGGGGTGGATTCTGGTGCTGTTCATCGACCCGTCGAGTGCGCCCGCGACCATGATCGCCGACGAGATGACCGCCGCGGCAGGCACTTTCGGCCTGAGTCACCGTCGCGAGCGCGAACTCGTCGAGCTGTGCGGCGAACCCGTCGTCGACCCGGATCTCCTCTACCACCGCGCTATCGCGGGCCCGAACCTCGGCACCGACGCCCGCATCGCCAAGCTCGCCGCCGCGATCCGCGACCAGCCGGCCAACGCCCTGCGCGCCGACCAGATCGCCGCGAACCTCGGCCTGTCCACCGGCCACTTCCTGCACCTGTTCACCCAACACTGCGGCACTACCTTCCGCGGCTACCAACGCTGGAACCGCATGGTCTCCGCGATCACCAACGCCGTCAACGGCCACGACCTCACCCGCTCCGCCATCGACGCGGGCTTCGCCACCCCCTCCCACTTCAGCGAATCCTTCCGAGCCATGATCGGCCTCCCCGCCACCACCATGCTCGGCGCCGGCATCCACTTCGACCTCGGCACCCGCACCACCGAGCTCGGCTGAGCCCTCGCAACCTGCCTCGACCAGCGACTGCGATCCGCGCTTCCGCTCGGATCAGAGCGCGACGATCTCGACCATCGATTCCAAACCTTTGAAATCGGCGGAGTTGCGTGTGTACAAGGGCAGATCATTGGCGGAGGCGATTGCGGCAATGAGCAGATCCATCCGTCGCGGGCGCGGGTCACGCTTGGCTGCGATCGTCAGGGCGACCAACGTTCCGTAACGCGTCGCGGCGGCCTCGTCGAACGGCAGCGGATCGAATTCGACGATCGCGGCGCCGAGCTGTTCAGAGCGTTCCGCACGCGCTACCGGGTCCTTGGCCATCGCGACGCCTTGATTCAGCTCGGCCAGCGTGATCGCGGTGATCTCGGATGTCTCGGGCAACCTCGCTGGGTCGAGGTCACCGATATTGAGGTAGGTGCAGGTATCGAGCACACCAACGGGATGCCGAATACTCACCGCCCACCCCATGGGTCGTCGTCGCCGATCCGATCTTCCGAACCGAAGAACTCGTCCGCCTCCTGGCGCATAGCCGCATAGTCCACGCGCGGCAACGCACGATGGCGCGCGACCAATTCTGTGGCACTACTGCGCCTCCGCCGACGGTTCACCGGCCGAACCTCCGCGATCTCGACCCCATTACGCGTCACCCGGATGGTCTCACCACCCTCCACAGCGTCCATGATCGCCGCTGAGTTGTTCCGCAGTTCGCGTTGGCTGATCTGCCTCATGCCCCTGAGTGTAGCCATGCGTGCTACAACGCGCTACAGCGTTCCGTGCGCGCTCGTTGCCTCCACCGTGAGGCTCACCACGCAGCGCCGCACACCCTGAAACTGGGGTTCGACGTGCGGGAATGGGGCATTATGGGGAGGAATCCTCCGATCACATCCGAACAGGACCCGCCATGGCACCGCAGCTCACGCTTTCCGCGCAGCGGGCTGCGTTGGAGCGGGAGTGGGCTCTGTGGGTGCCGGGCGGGGCGGAGGTTTCGGGGGCGGGGGGTTCGGGGGCGGGCGTTTCAGGGGCGCAGCGGAGTTCGGGGGTGCGGACCGAGGTTGCGCAGAGTTGGTTGCGGTCGTTGCGGACGGTGGATCCCGGGCGGGATCACGCGCCGGTCAGTGAGACCGATATCGGGCCGCGGTGGGCGGAGTCGCCGTTGCGGGGGCCGGTGACGGAGTTGAAAGAGCAGTTGCACAGTGTGGCCGATGACGCGGGGTATGTCGCGGCGGTGACCGATGCTTCGGGCACGATTTTGTGGACCTACGGCGGGCCGGTGATGCAGCGGCGGGCCGAGCAGGTGAATTTCGCGCCGGGTGGGCGGTGGGACGAGGCGCATATGGGGACCAACGCGCTGTCGTTGGCGTTGCGGACCGATCAGCCGCATACGGTGTTCTCGGCCGAGCATCTTGTCGCGGCGCTGCACGGTTGGGTGTGTTACTGCGCGCCGATCCGGGCCGCCGACGGGACACTACTCGGCGTGCTCGACCTGTCGACCACCTGGAAACGCTCGCATCCGCTGGCCATGGCCACCGTGCGCACGATGACCAGCGCGATCGAATCGAAGTTGCATGCCGCGATACCCGCACCAGCCGGGATGCGACTGACCTGCCTCGGCACCGGCAGGTTGATGCGTGACGGTCAGCAGATCCGGTTGCGACCGCGGCAGCTCGAGATCCTGACCCTGCTCGCACTCGACGACGACGGCTACAACCATGAGCGCCTGCACTACGCCGTCTACGGCGATCGCGCGGTCGGGGCGAGCACGCTGAAATCGGAGATGTCGTACCTGCGACGCGCTACCGGCGGTGAAATCACCAGTCGCGTATACAGATTCACCACTCCCCTGGCCTGCGATGCCGTGGATGTGCTGCGCGCCATCGAGCATGGCGACCTCGATACCGCCGTCCGCCTGTATCACGGTCCGCTGCTCCCTGATTCGGAGACGCCGGGCATCAGCGAATGGCGCGACTACCTCGAAGTCGCCCTGCGCAACGCGGTCCTGTCCAGCCCGAACGCCGATCACGCCCTGTCCTACGGCGAGGCCGCCCCCGACGACGTAGCCGTCCACGAACACGCCCTCGCCCTACTCCCCACCCGCGACCCGCGCCGCGCCGTCGCCACCGCCCGGTTGCACAGCGCCCTTCGCGTCTGATCAGTCCGGCTTCAACGTTTCATCAACCCTTGGCGTGGATAGTGATGGGCGTCACGATTCATCGGAATCAGCGAGGAGCCACCGCACATGATCTACGCCAAGCCGGGTACCGAGGGCAGCATCGTCAGCTACGCGCCGCGATACGACAATTTCATCGACGGCAAGTGGGTTCCGCCGGTAGAAGGGCGCTATTTCGAGAACACCTCCCCGGTGGACGGGCAGCCGTTCTGCGAGATCGCCCGCTCCAGCGCCGCCGATGTGGAGCTGGCCCTGGATGCCGCCCACCGCGCGGCCCCCGCTTGGGGTGAGACTTCGGCCGCCGAGCGCGCCAACATCCTGAACAAGATCGCCGACCGGATCGAGGCCAACCTCGAGGCCCTCGCCGTCGCCGAGACCTGGGACAACGGCAAGCCGGTCCGCGAGACCATGGCCGCCGACCTCCCCCTCGCGGTCGACCACTTCCGCTACTTCGCCGGTGTGCTGCGCGCACAGGAAGGCGGTATCAGCGAGGTCGACAAAGACACCATCGCCTACCACTTCCACGAGCCGCTCGGTGTTGTCGCACAGATCATTCCGTGGAACTTTCCGATCCTGATGGCCACCTGGAAGCTGGCTCCCGCGCTCGCCGCGGGCAACGCGGTGGTGCTCAAGCCCGCCGAGCAGACCCCAGCTTCCATCATGAAGGTCGTCGAACTCGTCGCGGATCTGCTGCCGCCGGGAGTTCTCAACGTGGTCAACGGTTTCGGTGTCGAAGCGGGCAAGCCCCTTGCCTCGAGCCCGCGCGTGGCGAAGGTCGCGTTCACCGGTGAGACCACCACCGGCCGGCTGATCATGCAGTACGCCAGCGAGAACATCATTCCGGTCACCCTCGAGCTGGGCGGTAAGAGCCCCAACATCTTCCTGGCCGACGTGATGGCCGAAGACGACGACTACCTCGACAAGGCGATCGAGGGCTTCGTGATGTTCGCCCTCAACCAGGGCGAGGTGTGTACCTGCCCGTCACGCGCGCTCATCGCCTCGTCGATCTACGACGAGTTCATGGCCCGCTGCGTCGAGCGCACCAAGGCCATCATCAGCGGCAACCCCCTCGACGAAACGACCATGATCGGCGCCCAGGCCAGCAACGATCAGTTCGAGAAGATCCTGTCCTACATCGACATCGGCAAGAAGGAGGGTGCCGAGGTACTCACCGGCGGCGCGGTCCGCAGCGTCGACGGGCTGGCCGACGGCTTCTACATCGAGCCGACGATCTTCAAGGGCACCAACGACATGCGCGTGTTCCAGGAGGAGATCTTCGGCCCCGTCGTCGCGGTCACCACCTTCGACACCACCGAAGAGGCACTCTCGATCGCCAACGACACCCTCTACGGCCTCGGCGCCGGCGTGTGGACGCGCGATATGAACACCGCCTACCGCCTCGGCCGCGGCATCAAGGCGGGCCGGGTGTGGACCAACTGCTACCACGCCTACCCCGCGCACGCGGCGTTCGGCGGTTACAAGAAGTCCGGCATCGGGCGCGAGAACCACAAGATGATGCTCGATCACTACCAGCAGACCAAGAACATCCTGGTCAGCTACTCGGCGACGAAGCTCGGCTTCTTCTGATGGTGCAGCGCGTCGACCTCACGGAGAAGGCGGCGGCGCTGCTGCGGGAACTGACCGGGCAGCACGGCCCGGTCATGTTCCACCAGTCCGGTGGTTGCTGCGACGGCAGCTCGCCGATGTGTTATCTGCGTGGGGAATTCCGGGTCGGCGGTTCGGACGTGCTGCTCGGGTACCTGCCCGGCGACACCCCGTTCTGGATGAGCGCCGACCAGTTCGAGTACTGGAAACACACCCACCTCACCGTCGACGTGGTGCCGGGCCGCGGCGGCGGATTCTCCCTCGAAGCTCCCGAGGGCGTGCGGTTTCTGATCCGATCCCGCCTGTTCACCGACGAGGAGGCGGCCGCGCTGGAATCCACGCCGCCGCAAACCGGGTGATCTGAAACACCCGTAAACAGGTCGTTTTCGCAGGTCAGCGGTGCTCGATACGCACCGCTGACCTGACCGATCCACGGCCGTAACAGTCGTCAACCATTCTTCAACCCTCGACGATCACCGTTGCCGGGCAAACGCGCATTGCTTGTTGATGAGGAGCACCACCGTGAGTACAGAAGCCAGCCCCGCCACCGGCGAGGGCGCACCAGTCGACGACTATCTCGCCAAACGCACCCTGCGCAAGGGCTCGGCGGGCTGGGTGCTGCTCGCGGGGCTCGGCGTGAGCTATGTGATCTCCGGCGACTTCTCCGGCTGGAACTTCGGTCTCGCCGAGGGTGGATTCGGCGGTCTGCTGATCGCCACGGTCGTCATCGCCGCGATGTATCTGGCGATGGTGCTCGGCATGGCCGAGATGTCCTCGGCACTGCCCGCGGCGGGCGGCGGCTACACCTTCGCGCGGCGCGCACTCGGACCGTGGGGCGGATTCGCCACCGGCACAGCGATTCTCATCGAATACGCGATCGCGCCCGCCGCCATCGCCACCTTCATCGGCGCCTACGTGGACTCACTGAACCTGTTCGGGATCACCGACGGCTGGTGGGTGTATCTGGCGGTCTACGCGCTGTTCATCGGCATCCACCTGACCGGTGCGGGTGAGGCACTCAAGGCGATGTTCGTGATCACCGGGATCGCGCTGGTCGGCCTGGTGATCTTCGCCTTCGCGGCCGTGGGCAGGTTCGACACCGCCAACCTGACCAACATCGCGGCCGACCCCGCCGCGACCGGGTCGTCGGCGTTCCTGCCGTTCGGTTACCTGGGCATCTGGGCCGCCATCCCGTTCGCGATCTGGTTCTTCCTCGCCGTCGAAGGCGTACCGCTGGCGGCCGAGGAAGCCAGCGAGCCGGAGAAGAACGTGCCGAAGGGCATCATCGTCGCGATGCTGATACTGGTCGTCACCGGCGCGGTGGTGCTGTTCCTGGTCACCGGCGCGCTCGGCGCCCAGAGCGCGTCGGCCTCGGGCAACCCGCTGGTCGAGGCGCTCGGTGACAGCTCGATGGCCAAGGTGGTCAACTACATCGGCCTGGCAGGCCTGGTCGCCAGCTTCTTCTCGATCATCTACGCCTACTCCCGCCAGACCTTCGCGCTCTCGCGCGCCGGCTACCTGCCGACGGTCCTGTCGGTGACCAACTCCCGCAAGGCTCCGATGCTGGCACTGATCGTGCCCGGCATCATCGGCTTCGCCCTCTCGCTCACCGGCAAGGGCGCGATGTTGCTGAACATGGCGGTGTTCGGCGCGGCACTGAGCTACGTGCTGATGATGGTGTCCCACATCGTGCTTCGCGTCCGCGAACCGAACATGCCGCGCCCCTACCGCACGCCCGGCGGCATCGTCACCACGGCGTTCGCGCTGGTCATCGCGGCCGCATCGGTGGCGGCGACGTTCCTGGTCGACCAGCAGGCCGCGCTGTGGACGCTCGGTGTGTTCGTCGCCTTCATGGCCTACTTCGGGCTCTACAGTCGCAAACACCTGGTCGCCAAGTCGCCCGATGAGGAGTTCGCCGCGCTCGCCGAAGCGGAATCCGAGCTGGAGTAGACCGCACGGAGCCTGCCGAGGAAATCGTTCGAAAGGAACCCGATGACCCTGTACCGCAGCACCATCGGCGTCACGACCTACGCCTTCGACGGCTTGGTCGAGCTGATGGCCAAAGCCACTCCGCTGCGCAGCGGCGACGAGCTGGCCGGTTGCGCGGCGGAGACCGACGCCGAACGTGCTGCGGCCCAATGGGCCCTGTCCGAGGTGGCGCTGTCCACCTTTCTCGACGAGGTGCTGGTGCCCTACGAAACCGACGAGGTCACCCGGCTGATCATCGACAGTCATGACCGGGTGGCCTTCGCACCGATCGCGCACCTGACGGTCGGCGGCCTGCGGGATTGGCTGCTCGCCGTTGCCGCCACCGAGGATTCGGCCGCGACCCTGGCGGCGGTGTCGCCGGGTCTGACGCCGGAGATGGTGGCCGCGGTCAGCAAGATCATGCGCAATCAGGATCTGATCGCGGTGGCCAAGGCTATCGAGGTGACCGCGGGATTTCGCACCACCATCGGCCTGCCCGGCCGGTTGAGCACACGGTTGCAGCCCAATCATCCGACCGACGATCCGCGCGGGATCGCGGCCGCCACCTTGGACGGGTTACTGCTCGGCTGTGGCGACGCGGTGATCGGGATCAACCCCGCCACCGATTCGCCGCAGGCCACCTCGGATCTGCTGAGCCTGCTCGACGAGGTGCGATTGCGCTTCGACATCCCGACCCAGTCGTGCGTGCTCTCCCATGTCACCACGACCATCGGTTTGATCGAGGCGGGAGCCCCGGTCGACCTGGTGTTCCAGTCCGTGGCGGGCACCGAAGGCGCGAATACCGGCTTCGGCGTGAACATTGCGCTGCTCCGGGAAGGAAACGAGGCGGGGCGATCGCTGCGGCGCGGCACCGTCGGCGACAACGTGATGTACCTCGAGACGGGGCAGGGGTCGGCCCTGAGTGCGAATGCCCATCTCGGCGTCGGTGATCGGCCGGTGGATCAGCAGACCCTGGAAGCCCGCGCCTACGCCGTGGCCCGGGATCTGCGACCACTACTGGTGAACACGGTCGTCGGCTTCATCGGTCCCGAGTACCTCTACGACGGGAAACAGATCATCCGCGCCGGACTCGAAGACCACTTCTGCGGCAAGCTGCTCGGCCTGCCGATGGGCGTGGATGTCTGCTACACCAACCACGCCGAGGCCGACCAGGACGACATGGACACCCTGCTCACGCTGTTGGGTGCGGCCGGGTGCGCCTTCGTCATCGCGGTCCCCGGCGCCGACGACGTGATGCTCGGCTACCAGAGCCTGTCGTTCCACGATGCCCTGTATGCCCGCCAGGTCCTGAACCTGCGCCCCGCACCGGAATTCGAGGCATGGCTGTCCGGTCTCGGCATGCTCGACGCGAACGGCCGTGTGCGACAGGTAGAACCACTCTCCTCGCCCCTGCGCGCCCTGACGGCCACCCGATGAGCGCCGATCAGCCGAATCAGGCTGTCGTAGCGGACTTCTGGCGCGAGCTCCGCGGCAGCACCCAGGCCAGGATCGGACTCGGCCGCACCGGAGACGCCTTGCCGACCACCGACGTCCTCGCCCTGCGCGCAGCACACGCCGCAGCCCGCGACGCCGTGCATCTGCCCCTGGATGTCGCGACTTTCACCGAGCAGATCACGGCCGTCGGCCTCGGCACACCGGTGACCGTCGCGAGCCGGGCGGCGGATCGCGCCGAATACCTGCGCCGCCCCGACCTCGGCAGACTGCCCGACGACCTGACCGCGGTCCCGCATTCCGGCGCGGACATCGGCTTCGTCCTCGCCGACGGGCTCTCCCCCTTGGCCCTGTCCGACCACGCCCGCGGCCTCCTCGCCGCCCTCGCCACCGAACTCGGCGACCACTACACCCTCGCCCCGCCGGTGATCGCCACCCAGGCCAGGGTGGCACTGGGCGATCACATCGCCGAAGCCATGGGTGTGCGCACGGTTCTGGTGCTGATCGGCGAGCGCCCCGGCCTCTCGGTCGCCGACAGCCTCGGCATCTACCTCACCCACTCGCCCCGCCCCGGCCGCGCCGACGCCGAACGCAACTGCGTCTCCAATATCCACCCGCCCGACGGCCTCACCTACGCCGACGCCGCCCGCGTGGTGGCGGGCCTCGTCGCGGGCGCCCGCGCACTCGGCCGCTCCGGCGTCGACCTCAAGGACACCTCCCGCGCGCTGACCGGCGCCGATCCCCGCACCATCCCGCCGTCACCGTGAACTGACCCAGACACCAGTGCGGTTCGATAGGAACCGAAGCCGTTCGGTCCATAGAGTGATGCCCATGATCCGCACCGCCGCCCTCGCCCATGTCCGCGACCGCAGGCTGATTCAGACGCGTCCCGAAGGCAAGGATGTCTTCTACATGGCGGGCGGCAAGATCGACCCCGGCGAGACCCCTTTACAGGCGTTACATCGCGAGATCGAGGAAGAACTCGGCGTCGGCCTTGCCGGTGTGGCCGAGTTCGGCATCTTCGAGGCCGAGGCGTTCGGGCACCGTAAGAACACCGGGCTGCACATGACCTGTTTCCGGGCCGAGCTCACCGGAGAACCCCAAGCCACCGGCGAAATCGCCGAATTCCGCTATTTCACCGTCAGCGAGTACGCCGCGATGGAGCACGTGGCGCCCGGCTCGATGATGGTGTTCCGGCGCCTGCACGAACTCGATCTCATCGACTGGTAGTCGGCCACCGCATCAATTCGATGTCGGCGGAAACGAACTCACGACCAGAGACGATCCCATAGCTGTGATGAGCACCCCGAAGTCCGTGCCCGCCCAGATGACCGTGTCCGAACGCCGCGCGGCTCTGCGCAGGCTCGTCGTGGTGTTCGGTCTGATGAACACCTTGATCGAATTGAGCGCGAGCGGCGCGCCACGATCGCTGACCGAGCACGCCACGACCGCGCGTGATCTGGTGGGCGAACTCGTCTCCGATCTGGCTCGAGCAGGCTAACCGCTCGACTTGGGCGGGTCGGCGGGTTCCTCGGCCACGGTGATCAGCCCGGGCTCGGTGCCGTCGTCGGCCTTCTGATCCGGTTCCGGATGCTCGGGCTCGAACGTTTCGGGCAGGCCCTTGAGGTGCTTGTTCATCGAGCGGACCAGCAGCACCGTGCCTGCCAGCAGGATCAGGATGACCAGCAGACCGAGCGGGGAGGCCTTGCCGAACTCGGGGCCGGTGGGTTGCTGTGCGAGGTAGACCAACATCACCGGTCAGTGTCCTCGATGCCGGCGAACAGGTCGGTCTCCGGGATAGCGGTGGACACTCTGGTCTTGGCCAATTCGAACTCCTCGGTCGGCCAGAGCCGCTGCTGCATCTCCAACGGGATCGCGAAGAACGCGCCGTTGGGATCGATCTGGGTCGCGTGGGCGCGCAGGGCGTCGTCACGCTGGGGGAAGTATTTCGAGCATTCGATCTGGGTGGTGACCCGGCCCATGATGTCGCCGCGGGCCGCCTGATACTGCTTCATCCGGTCCAGCCACTCCTGCAGCGGGAACGGTTCGCCGATGCGCTCGTACTCGTCGGCGAAGGCTTCCAGGCGCTTCATGCTGAAGCCGTGGTCGTAGTAGAGCTTGAGCGGCGTCCACGGCTCGCCCGCCTCGGGGAACTTCGTCGGATCGCCCGCGGTCTCGTACGCGGCCATCGACACCTCGTGGCAGCGGATGTGATCGGGGTGCGGGTAGCCACCGTTCTCGTCGTAGGTGGTGATCACCTGCGGCTTGAACTCACGGATCACCCGCACCAGCGCCTCGGTGGATTCCTCGAGCGGCACCAGCGCGAAGCAGCCATCGGGCAGCGGCGGCAGCGGGTCGCCCTCGGGCAGGCCGGAGTCGACGAACCCCAGCCAGTGCTGGCGCACGCCGAGCGCGTGGGCGGCCGCGGCCATCTCCTCGCGCCGGATCTCGTTGATCCGGTCGAGCACACCGGGGGTGTCCATGGCCGGGTTCAGGATGCTGCCACGCTCGCCGCCGGTCAACGTCACGACGAGCACCTCGACGCCCTCCGCGGCGTACCTGGCGGTCGTCGCGGCGCCCTTGCTCGATTCGTCGTCGGGGTGGGCGTGCACTGCCATGAGGCGAAGGCCACTCACTTCTCGTTCACCGTCGCTCTCGCTCGCGGGTGTCAGATGTCGTTACCTATAGTTCCATCCGACCCCCTGTTTGTTCCGACCACCCCCGGGAGCGCGAAACCGATGACCGAGCCCGCACCCGACTCCGACGCGACCTCGGCCGCCGCGGCAGCGCGACACGCCGATCGATACGGCACGAAACCGCCTGCGCGTCGCCTGTGGCTGCTGGTTCTGCTCGGTGTCGGCGTCGTTGCCGCGGGCTTGGTAGTGGCCTATCTCGGCTTCCAGCAGTACGGCCCGAAGGCGGTCGAGACCGAACAGCTCGGCTATGTGGTCGTCGACGACGCCACCCTGGAAGTGCGGATCAAGGTCACCCGCGACGACCCACAGCAGGCCGTGGTCTGTTTCGTGCGGGCGATGGATCGCGATCTCGTCGAGGTGGGACGGCGCGAAGTACTCGTCCCCGGCTCGGATTCGACCAGCGTGCTGGTGAGCACTACGGTCAAGTCATCGGCACGCGCTTCGGCGGGCGACATTTATGGTTGCAGCGACCAGATTCCGGGCTATCTCCGGGCCGAATAGCCCAGCCGACTAGCCTGACCTGCATATTTATGAGACATGCTAAAATGGTCTGATACACGGTTCCGGGGTTCGGAGCCGTGTTTGCTGCATTGGCGGCCAGCGGTGCTGTAGGTGGGTATCGGGTTCACCCCCAGGATCGCTTCAGCCGTCGGGCTGGTGCATGCCCTTCTTCGGGAGGTCTCGCGCCGGTTTCTCAGGGAATCCCGGTGCGCCGGGAACAACTACTAGGGAGTGATCGAGATGACCGAGAATGTGACCTGGCTTACCCAGGAGTCGCACGACAGGCTCAAGGGCGAGTTGGACTCGCTCATTGCCAATCGTCCGGTCATTGCCGCCGAGATCAACGAGCGCCGCGAAGAGGGCGACCTCAAGGAGAACGGTGGCTACCACGCCGCGCGTGAGGAGCAGGGCCAGCAGGAGGCGCGTATCCGCCAGCTGCAGGAACTGCTGAACAACGCCAAGGTCGGCGTCGCCCCCACCAAATCCGGTGTGGCACTGCCGGGTTCGGTCGTCACGGTCTACTACGACGGCGACGAAGGCGATACCGAGACCTTCCTGATCGCGACCCGTGAAGAAGGACTCGGCGCCACCGGTCTCGAGGCCTACTCGCCGAACTCGCCGCTCGGCGGCGCGCTGATCGATGCCAAGGTGGGCGAGACCCGCGAGTACACACTCCCCAACGGCAACACCATGAAGGTCACGCTGGTCAGCGCGGAGCCGTACCACAGCTGAGCGCGCTGAACCCGCACGTCCAGAACCCGAACGCAAGCGGCCGCATCCGGTTACCGGATGCGGCCGTTTCGTCATGTGCCGGCGTCCCCGCTCAGCTCAGGGCCTGCTCGATGTCAGCCAGCAGATCGCTGATGTCCTCGATGCCGACCGAGAGCCGGACCAGATCGGCCGGGACTTCCAGCGCCGAGCCCTCGGTGCTCGCGTGTGTCATCGCGCCGGGGTGCTCGATCAGCGATTCGATCCCGCCCAGCGATTCGGCCAGCGTGAAGATCTCGGTCCGCGAGCAGAACTTCAGCGCTGCTTCCCGGCCACCGACCAGGCGCACCGAGATCATGCCGCCGCTGCGACGCATCTGCTTCTGCGCGATCTCGTAGCCGGGGTGCGTGGGCAGGCCCGGGTAGATGACCTGCGAGATGGCCGGGTGGTTGGTGAGGAACTCCGCGATGACCTCGGCGTTGTCGCAGTGCTTCTCCATGCGCACGGCCAAGGTCTTGATGCCGCGCAGGGTGAGGAAGGCGTCGAACGGGCCGGGCACAGCGCCCGCGCCGTTCTGCAGGAACGCGAAGTCCTTGTCGAGCTCAGCGCTGTTGGTGATCAGCGCGCCACCGACGACGTCGGAGTGACCGCCGATGTACTTGGTGGTCGAGTGCAGGACCACGTCGGCGCCGAGCAACAGCGGCTGCTGCAGGTACGGGGTGGCGAAGGTGTTGTCGACGACCAGTTTCGCGTCGGCCTCGTGGGCGATATCGGCCAGCGCGGGGATGTCACCGATGCTCAGCAGCGGGTTGGTCGGTGTCTCGATCCACACCAGCTTGGTGTTGGGGCGGATGGCCGCGCGCACCGCGTCGAGGTCGGCGATGTGGGCGGGCGAGTGCTCGATGCCCCACTGGCTGAAGACCTTGTCGATGAGCCGGAAGGTGCCGCCGTAGGCGTCGTCGGGGATGACGATGTGATCGCCGGGGCGAAGCATGGCGCGCAGCGCGCAGTCGGTCGCGGCCATGCCGGAGGCGAAGGCGCGCCCGTAGCTGCCCGATTCGAGGGCGGCGAGGTTGGCTTCCAGCGCCGTGCGGGTGGGGTTGCCGGTGCGCGCGTACTCGTAACCACCGCGCATACCGCCGACGCCGTCCTGGGCGAAGGTCGAGCTCGCGTAGATGGGCACGTTGACCGCACCGGTCTGAGGATCGGGTTCGTATCCGGCGTGCACGGCCCTGGTGGAGAATCCCAGCTCACTCATCAGCCCAGACTAGATGGCTCGCTTCGCGTGCGATCGCTGGGGTATCGGCCTGGTCGAAGTGTCGGATTCGGGCGTGGTACTGCGGTTAAGCTCACGCCATGGTCACTGTCGAAGAGTTGTTCGCCATCGATCCGTTGCTGTCGCAGGAGGAGCGCGAAATCCGCGACACGGTGGCGCGATTCGGGGAACGCAGACTGCGGCCGCACCTTGCCGACTGGTTCGAGCAGGGCACGTTCCCGGCCCGCGAGATCGCGCCGGAACTGGGCAAGCTCGGGCTGCTCGGTATGCACCTCGACGGCTACGGCTGCGCGGGCGCGTCGGCCACCGCGTACGGACTCGCCTGCCAGGAACTCGAGGCCATCGACTCCGGGGTGCGGAGCATGGTGTCGGTGCAGGGTTCGCTGGCGATGGCGGCGATTCACTTCTTCGGGTCGGAGGAACAGAAGCAGCAGTATCTGCCCGCGATGGCGGCGGGCGAGGTGATCGGGTGCTTCGGGCTCACCGAACCCGACTTCGGGTCCAACCCCGGCGGCATGCGCACGCGCGCGCGTCGCGATGGTGACGACTGGGTGCTGAACGGGTCCAAGATGTGGATCACCAACGGGTCGGTGGCCGATATCGCGGTCGTCTGGGCCTACGCGGACGAGCCCGGCACGGACAAGCCGCGGGTGCGCGGCTTCCTTGTTCCGGCGGGCACACCGGGTTTCACCACTCGCGAGATCCACCGCAAGCTGTCGCTGCGCGCATCCATCACCGCCGCACTGGATTTCGACGACGTGCGCTTGCCCGCCGATGCGGTGCTGCCCGAATCACGCGGGCTGAGTTCGCCGCTGGCGTGTTTGAGCGAGGCACGGTTCGGCATCATCTTCGGTGCGCTCGGCGCCGCGCGCGACTGCCTGAGCGCGGCGATCGACTACGCCCGCAGCCGCGAGGTGTTCGACAAACCCCTCGCGGGCTACCAGCTCACCCAGGCCAAGTTGGCCGATATGGCACTCGAACTCGGCAAGGGACAGTTGCTCGCGCTACACCTCGGCCGGTTGAAGGATCGGCACGAGATCACCGGCGAGCAGATCAGCGTGGGCAAACTGAACAGCACCCGCGAAGCCATCAAGATCGCTCGCGAATGCCGGACCATCATGGGCGCCAACGGGATCACCCTCGACTACCCGGTGCTGCGCCACGCCAACAACCTGGAGTCGGTGCTGACCTACGAGGGCACCGCCGAGGTGCACCAGCTGGTCATCGGCAAGGCGCTCACCGACGCCAACGCGTTCCGGTAGTCAGGGAGCGGCCGGTCGCGGCGCGGGCCTGAGCATGCCGCCGGCGAAGGCCGCGGCGAGCGTCACGATCACCACCGTGAGCACGGTCAGCGCGATGGGCACGGTGATCGCTGCGGGAATGCCGAACACGGTCAGAACCGCGACGCTGCCGCAGCCCCAGATGATCGCGGCGACGAGGCGGCCGAGCAACGGCGCAAAAGGCGACCGGTGCCAGGCACCGGCGATCCTCGTCTGTGCCGAATACCCTGCGCTGACAGCGATAACCGGGCTCATGCCGAACAGTTGAACGGCCGGGTCGGTGACCTGCACTGCGGATCCCTTCGCTCACCGAGCTTGTTTGCCGAAAGTTGTCTCTGAACGGTTATACCCATTCGGAGTCCATCGGATGCCCGGTTCGCGCAACTGCAGCGGTAACGATCACCTCTCGTCGGCTATGCCCCCGCTACAGGTAGTTCCAGGTTCTCGCGGTAGGTCCCGCCCAGATAATCGGAATCGAGCAGATGTCTGCGACGCAGCTCGGGCAGCAGACCGTTCACCACGAAATCGTGGGTGCGCGCATCGGTGAGCCCGCCGAGGGAGATCACATCGAGGACGTTCGCCCGATAGCGCTCCTCGATCGCGTCGGCCAGCTGCTCGGGTGTGCCCGCCGCGGCCCAGTGACCGGTGTCCTTGGCGGCGATGACGAGTTCGCGCAGCGTCGCGCCGGTGGCGGCCAGCTTGCCGAAGATCTCGACGCGTCCGCGTCGCCGATGCACCGAATCCGGTTGCGGCAGTAGAGTTTCCGGGATCGGCTTGTCCAGCGGTAGGTCGGACAGGTCGATGTCGCCGCCCAGCATGTCGGCGAGTTGGCGGCGTCCCGCCTCGAAATCGGTGGCTTCGGCGGCCTCGCGAACCAACCGGCGGGCTTCCTCCTCCGTCGCGCCATAGGTGGCGTGAAAGGAACTGAAGATGAGCGGTAGCCCTTCTGGCCTGCCCAATTCTGTTGCGCGAGTGCGGATCTTCTTCGTGTAGGTGATCGCGTCCTCGAGCGTCGGCAGCGAGGTGAACACCACCTCCGCGAATCGTGCGCCGAGTTCGACACCACCCGCGGATTGGCCGGCCTGGAACTGCACCGGTCTGCCCTGTGGCAACGGTGGGATGTTCAGTGGACCACGCACCGAAAAGTACTGTCCGGCGTGGTCGATCGGCCGCACGAGCGCGTCGTCGAGCGTCACACCGCCGTTGCCGTCCGGTCCCAGCGCACCCGGGCGCCAGCTGTCGAACAGCGCGTTGACCACCTCGATGGATTCCGTCGCGCGCGCATACCGCTCCTCCGGACTCGGCAGATCACCGCCGCCGTAGTTCTCCTCGCCCAGCGACGAGGTCACCGCGTTCCAGGCCGCGCGGCCGTTGCTGATGTGGTCGAGTGTGCCGAAGAGCCGGGCCAGATTGTAGGGGTGATGGAACGTGGTGGAGACGGTGGCGATCAGGCCGACATCCGTGGTCACCGCACTGAGGGCGGCGAGCTGGATCAGTGGTTCCTGCGCACCGATCGCCCCCTGCGCGCCGAAGCTGAGCAGGTCCGCCGCGAAGAGCGCGCCGATCTTGTTGTCCTGCGCGATCCGCGCGACCCGCACCGCTTCGTCCAGCGTCGAGCGGGTCGGGTCGAGTGCCGCGGCGTACACGTCGCGCGATCCGCTGACCCCGGTGACGGTCTTCAATTTCCGACGTTCGCTGCCCATGGACACCAGTCCAGCAGGGCACGCTGGGAGCGACCATGGTTGCGCTCAACGGAATTCGATCGATCGCGCACGATGTTGCGCCATATTCGCTCAGCCGCACCATTGATCTTGAAACATTACGATTTCATAGGCGCCGACCGGATTGCTATCATATCGTTATGTTTGCGCCAGGTCCCGCGTTGCTCGAACTTTCGGCGCAACGACAATTACAGCAACTGACCAACGAGTTCGGAGCGCCCGCGGCAGCCATCGCCGCCGCGGTGCCCGCCCTGTCCGCTCAGTTGGATCAGCACGCTGCTGCCGTACGCGACATTCTCGACCTCGGCGTCGAGAATTCGGCACGGGTGCCACTCATCATTCTGCTCGCCGGTTATGTCCGCGGACTTCTCGATCATTTCGCCGAGCGGGCCGACGGATTCTTCGCGGGTGCGCCGGACAACTGGCACGACGCCGACTGGCTG
The DNA here is from genome assembly GCF_046549215.1 of Nocardia sp. A7. Taxonomy (NCBI): domain Bacteria; kingdom Bacillati; phylum Actinomycetota; class Actinomycetes; order Mycobacteriales; family Nocardiaceae; genus Nocardia; species Nocardia sp. A7. Next base: position 1,186,800 of record NZ_JAJPWE010000001.1, read on the forward strand.
CAGTTGCGCCTTGCCGCGGTGTGCGCGTACGCCGCCGACTAGCGAACACACCGAAGCGGCGCCCCGCCACCGGAAAGATGACGGTGCGCCGGCGCCGGTTGGTCATCTAGCTGTTTCGCCACCCCAGCCGGGTTCGCCTTCCGGGTAGCTCGCAGCGGGGGTAGCCCACGCCTGCTCGGTCGTACTCGCCCGCTGGGTCGTGCTCGGCGCCACCTGCGCGCCCTGACGCTCGGCATCCTCACGCCCGCGCTGGTAGGCCTGGGCATGCCCCTTCATCGCGGGCAGCTCCGATTCCAGATTGCCGAGCCAGTTGTTCCAGCGCTGTTCCATGGGCCTGACCAGGCCACCACCCACACCGATCACCAGGATGCCGCCGATAGTGGCGAGCACGGCGATCAGGATCGGGGTGGTCACCGCGGTCGCGACGCCGATCTGGTTCAGCGCGGCGATGATGCCGATACCCCAGATGAACACCGACGCGATCCGGCCGAGCATGGCCCCGTAGGACAGCCCGCCGAGCATGTTGGTGAGGAGGTCGCTCACCGCGTGGGCGATGGCCGCGGCGATCACCACGATCACGATCGCGATCACGGCCTTGGGCAGCCACGCCACGATGCTGGTGAGCAGCGCGCTGACCGGGTTCGGCCCGAATACCGCGAAACCGATCTGTAGCGCGATCAACAGAATCGCGTAATAGGCGATCTTGGCGATAATGTCGGAAGCGTCATATTTACTGCGGGACAGCATTTTCCGCAGGTCGCCGCGTTCGACGAGCTTGTCGAATCCGACGCGCTCCAGCACCGCGTTCACAATCTTGGCGACCACCTTCGCGATGATCCAGCCGACGAGAAGGATGGCGATGAACGCCACCGCTTTGGGGACGAACTGCGCGACCGAACTCCACGCATCGGTCAAGCCCTGCTGGAAATCTATCGCAATGACGGAGGTATCCACGGCCTGTCCTTTCGCTCTTGCCGATCAGTGCGGCTGATTGCCGAAGCACCTGTTCGTGGTATGTACCCAGGCAATCCTCATTGAATCCGATGAATAGCGACAAATTTGCTCACGCCCGGTCAACGGCACATTGACCGAAGGATGAGCACACCCGTCACCGTGGTCGGGGGGCGGCTGGCCGTGGTGGCGATCGGACCCGCACCCTTCGTGTCGAAATTCGGTTGCCCGCCGATCGGCCGCTTCCTAGAGTTGCTCGCATGTCGTGCCAATTGTTGATTCGCCTCCGCTACCACCGGGCTCTGGCCCGCTAGCGGACGCGGATAACTTCATCGGCGTCCACCGGCGCGCCCAGGGCCCTTCGAGCTTCCATCAACTCGAAGACCCGAAGGGGCAACTGCCGTGGCGCAGGACTATTCACACCGAAACTACTCACACACTCAGCGCAAGGTCACCGGTAAGAGCGGCGGTCGGACCGCCCGCGATCACACGCGAAGGACACTGTCCCAGAACTTTCTGGTGAACCAGATCGCCGTCGACTCGATCGTGTCGGCGGCCGAACCGGCGGGACTCGTCCTCGAACCCGGTGCGGGCGAAGGCATTCTCACGCGTGCCCTGGCCCGACAGGGCGCACAGGTCACCGCGTACGAGATCGATCCACTGCTCGCGGCCAAGCTCTCGGCACGAACCCGTTCCGAGCGCGGAATCCGCGTTGTCCGTGGCGATTTCACCAAGGCCAAGGCTCCCCGCGAGCCGTTCGCCGTGGTGGGCAACATCCCGTTCTCCGTGACCGCCGACATCGTCGACTGGTGCCTGACCGCACCGACCCTCACCTCGGCAACCCTGCTCACCCAACGCGAATACGCCCGCAAACGCACCGGCGACTACGGCCGCTGGAGCCTACTGACCGCGACGACCTGGCCATGGTTCGCCTGGGACCTGCGCGGTCACATCCCCCGCGACAACTTCCGCCCGATCCCCTCGGTCGACTCGGCGATCTTGCGCATCACCCGACGGCCGGAACCGCTTGTCCCACACCGCGATTCCTACACCGAGCTGGTACGAACCGCGTTCTCCGGAGTGGGCGGCACGGTTCGTGCATCCCTGCGCACCCGCTACCAGGGTGTGGACACAGCCATGACGAGCGCGGGCATCGCGCCCGACTCGGTCGTCGCCTACGTTCATCCGGAGCAGTGGGTGGCGTTGCATTCAACGCTCATCCGCTGAACCGAACGTCATCGTGAACAGATCGAGCGGCCTCCCACTCCGGTGGGAAGCCGCTCGACTACGTCTCGCCAGGTACTGGCTCAGATCGAGCCGGTGCTCAGGAAACCGAGCAGGTCATGACGGGTGATGACGCCGACAGGCTTGCCGTCTTCGACGACCATCAGGGCGTCTGAGTCCGACAGGGCCTTGGTGGCGGTGGAGAGGGGCTCGCCGGAGCCGATCAGCGGGAACGACGGGCTCATGTGCTGGGCGACGGAGTCGGTCAGGTTGGCGCGGCCTTCGAAGACGGCCGAGAGCAGGTCGCGTTCGGTGACGCTGCCCGCGACCTCGCCTGCCATGACCGGGGGTTCGGCGCCGACGACGGGCATCTGGGAGACGCCGTATTCGCGCAGGATCTCGATGGCGTCGCGCAGGGTCTCCGAGGGGTGGGTGTGCACCAGGTCGGGCAGGGCGCCGGACTTGCCGCGCAGCACGTCGCCGACCAGCGGTTCGGGGCCCGCTTCCAGGGGCGTCTGCAGGAAGCCGTAAGAGCTCATCCACTGGTCGTTGAAGATCTTCGACAGGTAGCCGCGGCCACCGTCGGGCAGTAGCACGACCACTACGGCCTCGGGGTCACGGCGGGCGACCTCGACCGCGGCGACCACGGCCATACCGCAGGAACCGCCGACCAGCAGGCCTTCCTCACGAGCCAGGCGCCGGGTCATCTCGAAGGAATCGGCGTCGGAGACCGCGATGATCTCGTCGGGGATCGACGCGTCATAGGCCGAGGGCCAGAAATCCTCGCCGACGCCCTCGACCAGGTACGGGCGGCCGGTGCCGCCGGAGTACACCGAACCCTCGGGATCGGCGCCGATGATCTTGACCGTGCCGCCGGAGACTTCCTTGAGGTAGCGGCCGGTGCCGGAGATGGTGCCGCCGGTGCCGACACCCGCGACGAAGTGGGTGATCTTGCCCTCGGTGTCGGCCCAGATCTCGGGGCCGGTGGTCTCGTAGTGGCTGTCGGGGCCGCCCGGGTTCGAGTACTGGTTGGGCTTCCATGCGCCCTCGATCTCACGGACCAGGCGATCGGAGACGTTGTAGTAGCTGTCAGGGTGCTCCGGCGGCACGGCGGTCGGGCAGACCACGACCTCGGCGCCGTAGGCACGCAAGACGTTGCGCTTGTCCTCGCTGACCTTGTCCGGGCACACGAACACGCACTTGTACCCGCGCTGCTGAGCGACCAGCGCCAGACCGACACCGGTATTGCCCGAGGTCGGCTCGACGATCGTGCCGCCCGGCTTCAGCAGTCCGTCCTGTTCGGCCGCGTCGATCATCTTGACCGCGATCCGGTCCTTGGAGCTGCCGCCCGGGTTCAGGTATTCGACCTTCGCGGCAACCAGACCCGCGTTGGGGCCGACCACCGAGTTCAGCCGAACCAGGGGGGTGTTGCCGATGAGGTCAACCACATGATCCGCGATGCGCATACCACCATCGTCGCAGAACCTCCGATTTCGCGAGTACATGGGTAACTCGTCGGGTGCGGGCCGACCCACGCCCACCCGAACTCCGGCCGGTGCCCTGGTGACACCCGGGTCCGGCCGGAGGCACGAAGAGGTAGACCAGCGTCGTAGAATTTTCGGATGTGAGCGCACCTCGAATCAGCTGGCGAACCGCTGTCGTGACCGGAGCGACGACGGTGCTCGCCGGATCGAGCGCCGGAACGGTCTCCTGGGCGACCTATCGACTGCTGATGACGCAGGCGGGTGCGGCGCGCGCGGTGATCGGCCGCGACACCTCGAAGCCGCCCGAGGCCGACGGTGTGTACGCGCCGGGGGCGATTCTTCCCGAGCCGTGGCGCAAATCGACACCCGTCGACCTGCACCTGATGATCTTCGGCGACTCCACCGCAGCCGGGCTCGGCTGTCTCGGTGCCGCCGATGTGCCGGGGGTGCGGTTGGCCCGCGGGCTGGCCGAAGCCACCGGCATGCGAATCCGGTTGAGCACCAAGGCGATCTCGGGTGCCACGTCGAAGGGCCTGGCCGGGCAGGTCGACGCGATGTTCGTCGCGGGGCCACCGCCGGATGCCGCGGTGATCCTGGTCGGCGCCAACGACATCACCAAGAAGCACTCCATTCGGGCCTCGGCGCGCAGGCTCGCGGCGGCGGTGTCGCGACTGCGTGAGGCCGACGCACTGGTGGTGGTCGGCACCTGCCCGAACCTGGGCACCGTCACCGCGATCCAGCAACCGCTGCGCACGATCGTCGCGAACTGGAGTGTGCGGTTGGCCAAGGCGCAGACGGTCGCGACCACCATCGCGGGCGGGATCGCGGTGCCGATGGGTTCGCCGCTGGTCGCGTCCGAGTTCCGGGCCTCGCCCGAAATCCTGTTCGCCACCGACGGATTCCACCCTTCCTCGGCAGGCTACGAACTGGCCGCTGCCCAGCTGCTTCCCGTGCTGATCGCGCAGGTGCGCGACCGCCCTGCTCTTCCCGTCGCGCAGCTGGAGACGTAGATTCGAGAACGACCGGCATGTAAACAGCCGTTCACGTCGAACAACGCGAAAAGGAGTCCTCATGCCCGAGGCCGTCATCGTCAGCACCGCCCGTTCCCCCATCGGCCGTGCCGTCAAGGGGTCACTGGCGGGAATGCGCCCGGACGACCTGACCGTGCAGATGGTCCAGGCCGCGCTGGCCAAGGTGCCTTCGCTCGACCCGACGCAGATCGACGACATCATCCTCGGCACCGGCTCCCCCGCCGGTGAGGGCGGCTTCGGTATGGGCCGTATCCTCGCCATCCAGCTCGGCCTCGACGTCGTCCCCGGCACGACCGTGCAGCGCTACTGTGCGTCGTCGGTGCAGACCACCCGGATGGCCTTCCACGCGATCAAGGCGGGCGAGGGTGACGTGTTCATCTCCGCCGGTGTGGAGACCGTCTCGCGCTACGCCCGTGGTTCGGCCGACAGCTCGCCCGATACCAAGAACCCGGTGTTCGCCGAGGCCGAGGCCCGCACCGCCAAGACCGCCGAGGGCGGCGCGGGCGCGTGGCACGACCCGCGTCAGGACGGCCTGCTCCCCGACGCCTACATCGCGATGGGCCAGACCGCCGAGAACGTCGCGTCGCTGACCGGCATCTCGCGCGAGGACCAGGACCGCTGGGGCGTTCGCTCGCAGAACCGGGCCGAAGAGGCCATCAAGAGCGGCTTCTTCGAGCGCGAGATCTCCCCGGTGACGCTGCCCGACGGCACCGTGGTGAGCAAGGACGACGGCCCGCGCGCCGGCGTCACCTACGAAGCCGTCAGCCAGCTCAAGCCGGTGTTCCGTCCCGACGGCACCATCACCGCCGGTAACTGCTGCGCGCTCAACGACGGCGCCGCGGCGCTGGTCATCATGAGCGACACCAAGGCCAAGGAACTGGGCCTGACCCCGCTGGCCCGCATCGTCTCCACCGGCGTCTCCGGCCTGTCGCCCGAGATCATGGGCCTGGGCCCGGTCGAGGCCGTCAAGCGCGCGCTGGCGATCGCGGGCAAGTCGATCTCCGACATCGACCTGTTCGAGATCAACGAGGCCTTCGCCGTGCAGGTGCTCGGTTCGGCGCGTGAACTGAAGATCGACGAGGACAAGCTCAACGTCTCCGGTGGTGCGATCGCGCTGGGCCACCCGTTCGGCATGACCGGTGCCCGCATCACCACCACCCTGCTGAACAACCTGCAGACCTACGACAAGCAGTTCGGCGTGGAAACCATGTGCGTCGGCGGCGGCCAGGGCATGGCTTTGGTCATCGAGCGCCTGAGCTGAGATAGACGAAAAAAGCGGCCCACCTCGATGAGGTGGGCCGCTTTTCTGTCTTCTATCAATCCCGCTGGAAGTAGCTCAGCAGGCGGAGAATCTCGATGTAGAGCCAGACCAGGGTGATGGTGAGGCCCAGCGCCACGCCCCATGCGGCCTTTTCGGGGGCCTGGGCGCGGATCAGCTGGTCGGCGGCGTCGAAGTCGAGCAGGAAGCTGAACGCGGCGATGGCGATGCAGACCAGGCTGAACACGATCGCCAGCGGGCCGCCGTCGCGAAGGCCGAAGCCGCCGTCGGTGAAGAAGCTCGCGATCAGGTTGCCGACCATCAGCACCAGCACGCCGACCATCGCACCGATGAGCATGCGGGTGAAACGCGGGGTGACGCGGATGGCGCCGGTCTTGTAGACGACGAGCATGCCGAAGAACACGCCGAAGGTGCCGAGCACCGCCTGGCCGATCAGGGCGCTACCGCCGACACCGCCGAAGGTGACGTCGGTGAACATCAGCGACAGCGCGCCGAGGAACAGGCCCTCGAAGGCCGCGTAGGCCAGCACGATGGCCGGGTTGTCCATCTTGCGACCGAAGGTCGCGATCAGGACCAGCACCAGGCCGATGATGCCGCCGCCGATGACGAACAGCGGCGCCAGCGACGGGTTGGCCGTCGACAGCGCGTAGGAGGCGATCGCCGAGACGGTGAGCACCGCGAGGGTGATGCCCGTCTTGGTGACCACGTCGTCGATGGTCATCGCGCGGGTGGCGGGGGGCTGCTGGAACTGCTGGCCGTACTGCTGCCCGTATTCGCCGTACTGCTGGTTACCGAGCTGGCCCGCGCCGGCTACGCCCGAACCGAAGTTCGCGTAACCGCCGACACCCTCCTGGCGGGGAAGGTTCTTGAACACCGGATTCGATGAGGTACGCACCGTGCGCCTTTCTTGGAGTTACGAGTAGCTGTGAAGCTCCAACTGCCCTGTTCAACGCGCCACGATCGGACAAAGTTCCCGGCGATCCGGCCTGTGACCACACCACCGCCCGTTCGGACAAATCGGACTCTACCGCTTTCGGGTCGCCCTATCGTTGTACGTCGCGCAGACCACGAACGGACCGCGTGACCGTGAACTTCTGGTTCCGGCCGATCACATCGGTACGTCCGACCATCCGCTCCACCACTCCGCGATAGTTCAGGTGCGAGTTGTACACCGTCCACAACTCGCCACCGGGCCGCAGCACCCGCCCGGTCTCGACGAACATCTTGATCGCCGAACCGGTGTGCACGGCCGCGCCCACGTGGAACGGCGGATTGCACAGCACCAGGTCGGCGCTGTTGTCGGCGGCCGAGGACATGGCGTCGTCGCGCACCACCGTCACCCGGTCGGCGACACCGTTGGCTTCGGCGGTGGCCCTGGCCGAGGCGACGGCGGCGGCGGACTGGTCGGTGCCGACCACCCGGATGTGCGGGCGCGATTTGGCCAGCGCGACCGCGAGAATGCCGGTGCCACAACCGAGATCGACGGCATCGCGCGCGTCGGGCTTCATCCGGTCCATGTGTTCGAGCAGGAAGCGGGTGCCGATGTCGAGACGCGATCCCGAGAACGCCGCACCGAACGCGACGACATCGCCGTCGATCTCGATGACGTGTTCGCGCACCGGGAACCGGGATTCGCCCACCGGCAGCGGCTCGCTGACCATGAGCACCCGCGACTTCTGCCTGCCACGGCCCGCACGGACCTGCGCGAAGGATTCGGCGAGCACCGCGTTCATGGCCGGGGTGAGGTATTTGTCGCGACCACCCGCGAACACCACCACATCGTCGGCGGCACAGCGGGCGATGGCCTCGGCGATCTCGGATACGCCTGACAGCATCCGTGGCAATCGCATCAGGACCACCCGCGCGCCGGCGAGCAGGTCGGCGTCGAGTGCGTGGGTGGTGTAGCGATCGGTGAACCCGAGGGTCTTGGCGTTGGCCGCGAGCGCCGATTCGCCGGTGATCAGGTCCTGGTGCACGCGCAGGCCGGTGAGTCCGTGCTCGGCTGCGACGCCGAGCGTGAGCGCGCCGTAAGCGTCGCCGATCACCGCAACCTCGCCGCTACCCGCGGTCGCGAGGACGTCCGCGGCCGTGTCCAGGATCAGTCGGTCGGCGGCGTCGACGGCATAGAGGTTCGGTGCCTCCACATCCGGATACCGGCGTAGTCGGTCGAATACGTCCTCAACACTGTCCACCCGGCAAGTGTGCTAGATCGTTGCCCCACCGTCACATCCGGGCCCGGTATCGACCGGTGCGCAGGCTCACAAGGGGTGTCGTCGGATGTATTTCGATGAGCAATAACAGGTTCCATTGATTTGCGACGTCCTTGCAGATCACCTCGAACGCGCGTAACTCACGAATTCCGTTGTTCCCCAATGCTTCGGCCGCCATCTGCGCCGACCCGCGCCGCGGCCGCTCGCCGCGGGCGGCGCTAACCGCCGATCTGGTACGCGTTCACCGAAAATCCCGGCTGCGACCTGCGCGCATCGACAAGAACAGCTCTCACTTCCGAGTCCTCAGCAAACTTTCGGTAGCCGAACACGCCCCGGGTTCATTCGCCCACCGGGCCACCGTCCCTGCGTACCATCAGCCACATGCGCAACGCTCTCGTCTTCGTGCTGATCGCCGCAGCCGCGGTGTCGGCGTCCGCCTGCGAATCCGACGACGCGCCTGCCGCGGCGCCGACAACGACGGCGACGAGCACCACCAGCACGTTCGCCGATGCCACCGGCGAGGTGCCCACCGATGCGAGTCCGAAGTCCGGCGCGGCCTCCTCGGGTGCGGCGCTGACCGTCACCGATATTCGGATCGGCCGTCAGCCCGGCTTCGACCGTGTGGTCTTCGAACTCGGCGGCACGGGATCTCCCGGTTGGCAGGTGGCCTACACCGATCGCGCGGTACAGGACGGCAGCGGCAAGACCGTCGACGTGGCGGGGCGCGCGATTCTCGAGGTGCGCATCCTCGGCTCCGCGTACCCGTTCGACTCGACGGTCCCCCCGTTCGACGGGCCGGATCCGGTGACCGATCCGGGCGCGCCCGCCATCACCGGGGTATACAAGAAGCTGGTCTACGAGGGCGTCACCCAGTCGTTCATCGGCATCGACGCCGATCAGCCGCCGTTCGCCGTCACCGCGCTGGCCGATCCCCCGCGCCTGGTCGTCGACATCGCCACCCAGTAATTCCTACCCCTACCGGGTATCACGATGACGATCGCTAGACTGGTCGCCGTGATGGACCAGCATCCGCCCGCGCGCGCACCCGGCATCGCCAGGGCGCTCGCCGTGCTGATGCTGCTGGCCGGAATCGTCGCGATGCACTCGGCGGTATTCGGCACCACCCACGCGAGCGCCCACCCGTCGACTCCGGAAGCACCGGCCGTCGCGACGACACTGACCGAGCACCCGGATCAGCGGCTGTCCGCGCCCCCGACCGACGACCACGCCGCGACCGACCACTCCGGGCAGGATCTCGCCGCAACACCACCCGGCTCGACACTCCATGTCGCCGCTGCTGCGGACCCACACACCGGCTGCGGCTCGGCGGGCTGTGATGAGCACACCGCCGTGCACGGCTGTGTTTTCGTCCTGGTCGCACTCACCATCGCACTGTCCCTGGTCCTGCTCTACCGCCTCGCGGACACCGCCGAAGCGGCCCGGCGCACACCCCGAATCTGGCGCGGCGGACGAACCCGCCCACCACCATGGACCGTCCTCACCCTTTCCCAACTGGCGATTCTGCGGATCTGACCGGCGCGGCACCGCTCGTGCCTCGCCAGTTTCGACACCTCACCCGAATCCCCAGGAGGATCACCATGTCCATCAGCCGTACCCACGTTCTCCTCGCCGCCACCGCCACCGTCTTGTTCGCGGCGGGTTGCGGCGACGACAGCACGACCACCACCCACGCCACCGAGCACACCACCACCACCGCGACCAGCGCGGCCGCGAGCACCGACTTCAACGATGCCGACATCAGCTTCCTGCAGATGATGTACCCGCATCACGCGCAGGCCGTCGAGATGGCGAAGATGGTGCCGAGCCGCACCGAGAACCAGCAGCTCATCGCGCTGGCCGCGCAGGTGGAGAAGGCCCAGGCGCCGGAGATGGCGCAGATCACCGACCTGCTCACCGGCTTCAGCGAGCCGGCGCCGAGCGCCGGGGGCCACGGCGGGCACGACATGCCCGGCATGATGACCGACGCGCAGATGAGCAGTCTGCAAGCCGCTACCGGAGCCGATTTCGACAAGCAGTGGCTGGAGATGATGATCGACCATCACGAAGATGCTGTCGGGATGGCCCAGACCGAGCTGAACAGCGGCGTCAATCCGGCATCCCGAGAGCTTGCGACGAAGATCGTGGCTGATCAGGAGGCCGAGATCACCACCATGCGCGGCATGCTCGGACAGAACTGATCGGGTGCGGCGCCGGGTCGACACCCCGGCGCCGCGTCTCGTTTCGTCATCGAAATCGCCCCTGCGACCTGACGTCACCCGGAATCAGCCAGTACGGTCGATATGTTCGGCTCCGGCCCAACCGGTGCCTGCAATCTCGAGGCAGGAGAGAGACATGCGAGTACTGGAACGGCTGGGGCTGGGGACCGCGCTGGCGGCCACCGCGACCGGCGTCATCTTCATCGGCGCCTGCTCCACACAGGTGCCGGGTACCGCCGAGGTCAACCAGGGCGAGCTCGCCTCGTACACCTCCGAGGTGGCGGCCTCGTCGGCGGCGGCCTCGTCGTCGCGGGCAGCGAAGATCGAGGCGGCAAACGACACGGCGTGCGATGGCCTTCGCTCGGCCAACAAGACCTCGGTCACCTCGTTCAACGCCTACATCGCGGCCTCCAACGATCAGGCACCCGACGCCGATGCCAAGGCCACGGACGCGGTCACCACCCTGCGCAACAGCGCCAAGGACCTCGACCGCAGGATCACCGGCGATGTGATCCCCGATCTGGCCGTGCCGCTGCGCGACTACATCGACAAGACCAATGGGCTCGCCGACACCCTCGAGCGCCGGGTGCCCACCGACGAACTCAACGGTGTGATCGACACGTTCAACACGTCCAAGGACATCGCGATCGCGGTGTGCACGCCGTACGGCAGCTGAGGCGCCCGTAACAAGAACGTGACCGTTCACGATTCCCTCCCGACACCATCTGGAGGGCTCCGTGCACTATCCGAAATACGTTGTGGCAGCGACGATTACCGCGCTGACCCTAGTTTTGGGGGCTTGGCATTCCGGCCCGGCGTACGCCGACCCCGGCACCGCGAAGCAGTGCGAGGTGACCACCGGCCGCACCCCGCAGACCGCGACACCGGACGAGGCCGCACTCGACCCCGCCGTGCTGGCCACCGCGATGGCGCGCGCCGCCGACGTGACCCGGTTCAACATCCAGCTTTACCGCAACAACTGCCTGATCGCGACCGGCCCGCGCAATGCCGAATCCGGCGGGGTGGCATGGAATCTGTGGAGCGGGACCAAGAGCGTCGTCGCGCTCGTCGCCGGGGCGGCCGTCGACGAGGGCCTGCTCCAGATCGACGAGCCGATCGGCCGCTATCTGCCACCCGGTCTCGGCGACGCGGCGCACCGTGCGATCACTGTGCGCAATCTGCTCACGGAGTCCTCCGGCATGGAGGTCGCCGTTGCCGCCGAGGGCGTGACGGGGCTGGCACAACTCGATCCCAATGTCGTCGCGCAGGCACTCGCGATGCCGATCGAGCGTCCGCAGGGCACGATGTTCCGCTACAGCCAGCGTGCGGTCGATCTGCTGGTCTATGTAGTCGGGCAGGCAGTTGGCGAGGACTTCCAGGCCTTCGCCCAGCGAAAGCTGTTCGACCCGTTGGGCATTGCCAACACCGACTACTACTGGGCTCGTGATCGCGCCGGAAACACTTATGGCCATGCGCATTTGATCCTGCCGCCGGACGACTTCGCGAAACTCGGTCTGCTCGTTGGCAATCGAGGCCGCTGGAACACCCAGCAGGTGATCTCCGAGGACTACATGCGCGCCGCCGTCTCGCCGTCGGCGAGCATGCCCTGCTACGGCTTCCTGTTCGTGCTCAACGGCGCGCCGTGTCGCCTCGAGTTCCCCGGACTACCCGAAGACGCGGTGAAGATGTCGGGAATGCTGCGCAACGACAGCTTCATCGTGCCCAGTCTCGGCCTGGTGCTGAACTGGACCGGTGTCGCGACGGTTGGCGCCTCGACCACCTACACCCACGATGTGCTGCGCACGCTCGTCTCCGCGTTCCGCGACCAGCAGATCCCCGACCCCGGGCCGTATCAGGAGCCTCCCGACGTGAGCGTGACCGACCCGATGATCGCCCGGCCCGACGCCTTTTTCGGCACTGTCGGCGTCGGCCCCTACGCCTACCCCGGCTGCAACTTCCTCGACTGCCTCGGCGAGACCCCGAAGGCCCCGTTCGCGGATTCGCCGCCGGGATGCGTCATCCTGGGGTGTATCGGCACCGACCCACGCACGCCGGGCATCCGCTGAGGCGGGCCGAGATCTCTGGGCTCCCCGGCGCCGGTCGCGTACTCTCGAATCAACCGGATAGGACCAGTAGGGACCGGTCGGCCTACCAGAAAAGGAGCCACTGGCGATGCCCGCACCGCTGCGCGACAGCGCAGTGCCCAAACACGAACAGCTACGCGCGATTCTGCTGCAGAAGTGCACGCGCGAGCTACAGCCGGGCGATCTGCTGACCAGCGAGCGAAACCTGATGCAGGACTACGGCGTCAGCCGGATCACCGTGCGCGAGGCGGTGGGCCAACTGGTCAACGAAGGATATCTGGTCCGGGTACGCGGTAAGGGCACCTTCGTCGCGCACCGGCCCGTGCAATCGCGGCTGCACCTGGCTTCGTTCACCGAGGAGATGCGCGCGCTCGGTCATCATCCGACCACCCTGGTGCTCGTCGCCGAGGAAGCGATCCCGCCCGGGGCGACCGCCCGCGCGCTGCGCCTGCCCCAGGGCGCGCTCGCCTATCACGTGCGCCGGTTGCGGCTGGCCGACGAGGATCCGATCAGCGTCGACGACGCCTGGTTCAATCCTGAGCTGGTCCCCGACCTGATCTCGCACGACCTCACCGGTTCGATCTACCGGACCACCGCCGATCGCTACGGCAGGCCGATCGAACGAGCCGTGCAGACGGTCGACGCCCAGGCCGCCGAGGCAGGCATCGCGGCGCTGCTCGGGGTCAAGAAGGGCGGTCCCGTGCTGCATTTCGACCGCGTGTCGTTCAGCGCGGAGGTGCCGATCGAGCACACCGAGAGCTGGTACCGCGCCGACCGTTATCGCGTGCAGATGGAAGTGGGTCAGCGACCGCAGGCTTAGCGGGACCACACCGATCCGGTGTGAAATCAGTGTGTTTCAGTTACCGTCTGGGGGCTATCACAGCGAAGCGCTCGGAGGTATCACCCATGTCCATCCGTCAATCCACCGCCGCCAGGACAGGCCTGCTGGCCGTCATCGCGGCGGCAACCCTGCTCGGCACCGCAGGCACCGCGAACGCGGTCGGCGGCGCCGATTGGGACCTGTTCCCCTCAGGTTCGGTCGAGCTCGGCCCGCCGACCGGCAGTTCGGCGGGCTCGGTCGACGCGGGCAGCGGCACCGGCTCGTTCGACGCCGACCTCGGCTCCAGCGCCCCGCGTCCGCCCTCGTCGGGCTCGGCCGTGCTGCCGATCTTCGCCCGCTGATTCACCCCTGAGCCGCCGTTGAGCCGCCGCGGCGGCTCAGGGCCCAACCTTTGCGGCACAGCCTGTTTCAGGTCGAGAAAAGCGGGCATTCGGAGAGTGTGGGTGCCCACCGGTATTCCACTGTCCCGACACCGAACAAGGTGAGCTCTGATGATTCTTCTCGGCGCAGTTCTTCTCATAGCCGGACTCGTTTTCGGCATCCCGCTCCTCAACACGGTGGGAGTCATCCTCCTGGTGGTCGGCGTCGTGCTGGCATTGATCGGCAGCACCGGACGCGCGGTCGGTGGCCGTCGGCACTACTACTGAGCATGCGTAGAATCCGTAGAACCAGAGGAAATGTCATGACTGGCAGTAGTTCTCGCATCATTTCGATCGTCGTGCTCGTCTGGTTGCTGATCGGTGTTCTGGCCGCGGGCCAGCGTGGGTATTACACCGAACGCGATCAGAACTGTGCGACGCTCGGCACCATCGCGGTGACGATAATCGCGGGCCCATTGAACTATGTGGGCGCTAACCCGAAGGTCGACAACTGCGATCTGCCCCAACCGAGCTGATCGATCCCGCCGTGGCCGAATTCTTCGGCCACGGCGGTCGGTCCTGCTTAAGCGGCCAGTGCTTGCCACTGTCCGCCTTTCGGCGTGAAATCCTTCGTGTCATTCATTTTGTGAACGCGCACGAATCAGATCGGCCAGCCGATCCAGTGATTCCTGATTACGTGCTGCGAACAGCAGATCCTGCGCCACCCCGGGGATCAATTGCGCGGGGCCGCGGGCAGCGCGTTCGACCATCCGGATCGTGGTGTGCCCCGGTTGCTCCTCGACGAGCGTGAGCGTGATCCACGCCGAGCCGACCGACCACAGCCGAGCCTCCAACTCCAGTCGGCGCGGCGGGTCGACAGCGCGCACCTCGGTGGTATCGCCGATCAGTACCGGCCACAGCCCGAATCGGTAGTGGATGCGGCTGCCGACGGCAGGCCAGTCGGGATCGACCTTGCCGATGTGCGAGGCGCCGACCACCCAGCTCGCGTACAGCCAGCCGTCGGCCAGGCTCGCGAACGCTCGTTCGGGCCGCACCGGCACGGTCACCTCGGCTGTCAGCACGTCTGATTTCCTCGTCCGTCGCGGGAATCCTCTTCACCCCAGCGTAATTCGAATCGGCGAGCTCCGCCGGACGTGTTCGCGCGTGCCAGCCGGGCGCGGCACGCCGAAGCCGAGATGATGCGGGGAAATTGCTGTCCACCGTTTCGACGTGGGATCGTTGCCCTCATGTCCATGGAAGAAACACGGCTCGGCGACCCGCCGAACCCCGCCGACGCGGCGGCCGAGCGCACCCTGTTCGGTCATCCCATCGGCTTGACCAATCTGTTCGGTGTCGAGCTGTGGGAGCGTTTCTCCTTCTACGGCATGCTCACCATCCTGGGCTACTACCTCTACTACTCCACCGCGGAGGGCGGCCTCGGCATCGCCCAGAGCACCGCGCTCGGCATCGTCGGCGCGTACGGTGGCCTGGTTTACCTGTCCACCGTGCTCGGCGGCTGGATTGCCGACCGGGTGCTGGGGATGGAGCGGACCGTCTTCTACGGCGGTGTCGTGGTGGTGGCCGGGCATCTGGCGCTGGCGGTACTGCCCGGGCTGGCCGGTGTCGGCGTCGGCCTGGTGCTCGTCGCGCTGGGTAGTGGCGGGCTGAAGGCGAACGCGTCGTCGTTGCTCGGCACCCTCTACGCGCCCACGGACGCGCGAGTCGACGGCGGGTTCACGCTGTTCTATCTCGGCATCAATATCGGCGCGTTCTGCGGCCCACTGCTCACCGGCTTGCTGCAACGCGAGTGGGGTTTCCACGTCGGCTTCGGCGCCGCGGCGATCGGTATGACGCTCGGCCTGGCCCAGTACGTGATCTTCCGCCGCAACCTCGGTACCCACGGGCGCGAGGTGCCCAATCCCATCACCCGCCGTGAGCTGACCCCGGTGCTGATCGGTGTCGCCGTCGCCGCGGTCGTGGTGTTGGTGGCCGTGCTGACGAAGCTGATCACCCTCGAGAATCTCTCCGACGTCACCACCGGTGTCATCGTGGTCGCCTCGATCGCCTACTTCACGGTGCTGCTGCGCAGTGCCAAGGTGACCCCGATCGAGCGAACGAGGGTGGTCGCGTTCATCCCGCTGTTCATCGCCAACGCGGTGTTCTGGTCGCTGTTCCAGCAGATGTTCACCATGCTCGCGGTGTACTCCGACGAGCGCATCGACTGGCGGATCTTCGGCTGGGAGGCGCCTGCGAGCTGGATCGGCTCGGTCGAGCCGGTGTGGATCATCGCGCTCTCGCCGCTGTTCGCGCTCATGTGGACCAAGCTCGGCAATCGCGCTCCCAGCACCCCGATGAAGTTCGCGCTCGGCGTGATCGGGATGGGCATCGCGTTCTGGTTGTTCGCGCTGCTCAGCGGGTTCGACGGAAAGACCGTGCCGGTACTCGCGGTCTTCGCGATCCTCGGCGGCTTCGCGGTCTCGGAACTGTTGCTCTCACCGATCGGTCTCGCGGTGACCACCCATCTCGCGCCCGCCGCGTTCCGCTCGCAGATGATGGCGCTGTATTTCTTCTCCGTCGGTATCGGCACGTCGATGGCGGGCACGCTGGCCCGCTTCTACAGTCCCGACAGCGAGGCCGCCTACTTCGGGTTCAGCGGTGGCGCCGCCATCGTGGCAGGTCTCGTCGTCGCCGCGTGCGCGCCCTGGATCAAGCGCCGCATGCAGGGAGTGCACTGACCTGAATTCCGGGTAATCCCCGTTTACGATTTTCGCAGCAGAAGGAGATATACCGTGCCGACACCGCAGGACACTCCAGGCGTGGGCCGTTCGCCCAGCCGAGGCAGTGGGTTGTTCCGCACCAAATCCGTCGAGCAGTCGATTCTCGATACCGACGATCCCGATTCCAAACTCCGTAAAGATCTGACGGCCTGGGATCTCACGGTCTTCGGCGTGGCCGTTGTCGTCGGCGCGGGCATCTTCACGCTCACGGCGCGCACCGCGGGCAATGTGGCCGGGCCGTCGGTGTCGCTGGCATTCGTTTTCGCCGCGATCGCGTGTGGACTCACCGCGGTCTGTTATGCGGAATTCGCCTCGACCGTGCCCGTCGCCGGCAGTGCCTATACCTACTCCTATGCCACCTTCGGTGAATTGGTGGCGTGGATCATCGGCTGGGATCTGATCTTGGAATTCGCGCTCGCCGCGTCGGTGGTCGCGAAGGGCTGGTCGCAATACCTCGGCACGGTATTCGGATTCGATTCCGCCACTGTGCAATTCGGGTCGATCACCTTCGACTGGGGCGCGGTGCTGTTGCTCGCGGTGCTCGGTGTGCTGCTCGCCGTCGGCACCAAGGTGTCCTCGCGGGTATCGGCGGTCGCGGTGGCGATCAAGCTGGCCGTCATTGCGCTGGTGCTCGTGCTCGGCCTCACCTATTTCAAGGCCTCCAACCTGAGCCCGTACATCCCGCCGTCACAGCCCGCCGAGGAAAGCGCCAGCGGGCTGCACCAGACGCTGTTCCAGTTCGTCACCGGCGCGGGTGACACCAGCTTCGGCTGGTACGGCCTGCTCGCCGCGGCCAGCATCGTGTTCTTCGCGTTCATCGGCTTCGACGTCGTCGCCACCGCCGCCGAGGAGACCAAGAACCCGCAGAAGGCGGTGCCGCGCGGCATCCTCGGTTCGCTGCTGATCGTGACGGTGCTCTATGTGGCGGTGACGCTGGTGCTCACCGGCATGGTGCCCTACACCGAGCTGGCGGGCGAAAATGCCACGCTCGCAACGGCATTCTCGATTGTCGGGGTCGACTGGGCCAAGACGGTCATCTCCATCGGCGCGCTGGCCGGCCTCACCACGGTGGTGATGGTGCTGTTCCTCGGGCAGACCCGCGTGCTGTTCGCGATGGCGCGCGACGGGCTGCTGCCCCGCTCGCTGGCCCACACGGGCAAGCGCGGCACCCCGGTGCGGCTCACCGCCATCGTCGGCGTGATCTGCTGCGTGCTGGCCGGTTTCGTCGACTTCGGCACGCTGGAAGAAATGGTGAACATCGGCACGCTGTTCGCCTTCGTCCTGGTCTCGGTCGGCGTCCTCATCCTGCGCCGCACCCGTCCCGACCTGCCCCGCGGCTTCCGCGTCCCCCTGGTCCCCCTCATCCCCATCCTGGCCGTCGCGGCCTGCCTGTGGTTGATGGTGAACCTCTCGGTGGAAACCTGGCTGCGCTTCCTGATCTGGATGGCCATCGGCTTCGCCGTCTACTTCGCCTACGGCCGCCGCCACTCGGTCCTCGGCAAAAAGGCCGCGACTGGCGACTGACCAGCCCCTTCGATGACATGATCGGTCCCGGCGTGGTCTGTTCCGACACGCCGGGCCGACCTTGTCGGCCAACAGGATTCCGGTACACCCGTACGATTCGCTACGCTGTCCGGGACAGCCCCTATAGCCCAATTGGCAGAGGCAGCGGACTTAAAATCCGCACAGTCAGGGTTCGAGTCCCTGTGGGGGCACTCAGTTGCCAGGTCAAGCCCGGTCACTGGGTCGGAGTTGCTCGCAAGCTGCGGGGTGAGACCAAAAGTATGCCAAGAATTCCTGGCCGACTTCCTGTTGCCGGTCACGGTTTTTTTGCGTCGGCGGGCTGGCTGGAAGTCGGAAAATCGGTGAACAGGATTTCTACGAGCGGGCTGCCGGTCATCCAGTCCTCGACATGTTGGGGCTGATGGACGTTGGCCGCGTTGCGGGGTTGGTTCAGGTCCTCGACGATGTATTCGATGACGGGACGCTTGTGTGCGGGGTCGGTGATCGGCACGGCAGTTGCTCGCAGGTCGGCGTGGGGTCCGTTCTTGAGGTGGAACACGAAATGCGGGTTCGCGATCAGGTTGGAGTACCAGTTCCGGCGGGCGGGGGTGCTGCTGAGGTACCAGTGGCCGCGGATGTGATGGAACCAGATCTCGATTCGTCGTGGTGCGCCCGAGCGCGCCCCGGTGGTGGTGATATCGATGGTGCGTTCCCGAGCCGTCGAGGCGGAGCTGAGAGCCAATGCGTTCATGATCGCGGTGTGGTCGGGCACGGTATCTCCGGTTCGATAGTGGGGGCAGCGGGACGTTGCGAGTCACCGCTCGGATGGCGCTCGGTGGTTCTTCCGATTCCGTGGAACAGGTTGTCGATGAGTCGGTCGGCGAACTCGGTGGTGATGGGCTGGTCGGGCAGCAGTAGGCGGTGGTAGCACGCCCCCCAGAGCTGGTCGATGACGCTCTCGCTGTCGAGGCTCTCGCGCAGTTGTCCCCGTGAGCGGGCCGCGTCGAGTCGTTGGATCGCGAGGGCGCGGCGGGGAGAGGAATACGAGGACAGATACGCCGACAGCAGGTCCGGGTCGGTTTGCGCGGCCCCGATGAGTTCACGCAGCACTGCCCCGGCGGGCGTGTCGGTCAGCAGCCGCACGAACGCGCGCAGTTGGGCGCGCAGGTCGGCCTCTATATCGCCGGTGTCGGGAAACGCGAGAGTCTGGGAGACCGCGGTGAAATATCCCGCCAGCGCCAAAGCCCCCTTCGAGGGCCAGAATTTGTAGATCGTCACCTTGCTCGCGCCGCTGAGTGCGGCGACCTTCTCTATGGTGAAGCCGGCCATACCAGCCTCGAGCAGCAGCTTTCCCGCCGTCTCGATGATCTCGGCGCGTACTTCTTCGGTGGGTCTGCGGCCTCGCCCCATGGTGTCTGCCTCCTGATTATCGGTCTGTCGACGCACCGACGGGCTACATATATGGACAGTGCGTTCACATCCATGCTTTAATGAACTCATCGTACACATAACGTCACAGCGGCACCGTGACATACCGATGGAGCGTTCAAATGACCGACCCCACAGCACCTCTCACCGATCCGGACGCCGACTCCGCAGTGGGCAGCGCACGTGTCGCCCTGGTCACCGGAGCATCGGGCGGGATAGGCCGCGCTGTCGCCGTCCGCCTCGCGGCACAGGGCATGGCAGTAGGCGTGCACTACGCCGGTAACCGCGACCGCGCCCAGGAAACCGCCGACGCCGTGACCGCGGCGGGTGGCCGGGCGACCCTCGTCTCGGGTGACGTCGCCGACGAGAAGGCGGTGGCGCGGATGTTCGATCAACTCGAAGCGGCGTACGGCGGGGTCGACGTCGTGGTTCACACCGCCGGGGTGATGCTGCTGTCTCCCCTGGTCGATCTGTCGTTCGAGGACTTCGACCGGATGCACCGCACGAATGTCCGCGGTGCGTTCGTCGTCTCCCAACAGGCTGCCCGCAGAGTCCGCGACGGTGGCGCGATCATCAACTTCTCCAGCTCGGTCGTCAAGCTCGCGCTCCCCGGCTACGGCGCCTACGCCGCCACCAAGAGCGCGGTCGATGCCCTGACCCTGATCCTGGCGAAGGAACTGCGCGGCCGCAACATCACCGTCAACGCCGTCGCTCCCGGCCCTACCGCCACGCCACTGTTCCTCGACGGCAAACCCCAGCAGGCCATCGACGCCCTGAAGAACATGACCCCCCTCGAACGGCTCGGCCGGCCCGAGGACATCGCCGAGACAATCGCCCACCTCGCCGGCCCAGCCCGATGGATCAACGGCCAGATCATCTACACCAACGGCGGAATCATCTGAACGCCTCCATCGCACGACGATCACCCGCGTCGTCGACACCACCAAAGGACAGCGGCCCTTCCGCGGCCGCATCGACCCGCCAACGACGGAGCCGAAGAAGTCTTCGCACTCGGCGACAACATCCGCGAGCTCCCGCACCGCGACCGGCGCCGATGTCGGCACTGCCCGCCCGAGCGCAGTAATCCAATGCAGTTAGCTGATCGAGTGCTGATGCCGGAACGACGAACTCCGTGGAGGCCGAGGTGCTGAGTGTCGATATTCCCACGCGCGGCGAAATCAAATCGCTTGCCGCCGTTGTCGATAACTGGTGTGTTTCGATCTACACCCCGACCGAATCGGAGACCGCGAATCCCGACCAGAATCGGATCGCCTTCTCCGATCAGGCTCGGCGTGTGCTCGACCTCGTCACCGATTCCGACGCACGTACCGCGTTTCAAAGCGAACGGACCCGGATTCAGAGGGACCAGATCAGCGGTACCGCGAGCCCGGTGACGATCAGAAACCAGGCCAGCATCGGCAGACCGAGTTTCCAGTAGTCGCCGAATCGGTAATTCCCCGGGCCCATGATCATCATGTTCGCCGGAGTCGCGACCGGGGTGAGAAACGACGCTGCCGCGGCGACGGCGACAGTCATCAGGAGCGGAAGCGGTGATACTGCGATTTCGTCGGCGATGGCGACCGCGATCGGTATGACGATCAGCGCGGTCGCGGTGTTGCTGATGAGCTGACCGAGGACGACCGTCACGCCGAACAACCCGATCAAGAGCAGGTGCCGGTCGAGGTCGCCGAAGACGGACAGGAAGATCGAGGCCAGCTGGTCGGCGGCGCCGGTTTCGCGGATGGCGGTGGACAGCGGGATCATGCCGCCGACCAGAATGAGGGTGGTCCACGAAATCGATCGGTGAGCTTGGTCGACGGTCAGGACGCGGCACACTACGATCGCGCAGGCGGCCAGCAGCGCCGCGACCGCCGCGGGTACCAGCCCGGAGGCCAGCAGCACGACCATCGCCGCGACGATGGCCATGGCAGGTTTGGCGCCCGGCCCCATCGGCACTGTTTGGCGCCGGATCAGATCGGGCTCGTGGACCACGCGAACTTCGGGATCGGCGATGTGTTCGACCAGCGCGTTCCAGGAACCACGGAGGAGCAGGGTGTCGCCGGCCCGCAAGGTGGCTGGTTTCGGTCCGAGATTCTCACCGGAGCGTTGCGCCGACAGCAATATCAGGTCTCCGCCCGCGGTCATCATGCCGGGAAAGATCGTGTGCCCGATGAACTCCGAGCGCGGCGGGATCATCACCTCGGCGACGCCGTACTCGGTGCCGATCAGGCTGTCCGGACTGGTCTCGATGCGGCCACACGGCGTCAGTGCGTACTCGTCGACGAAGTCGGCCACGCTGTTCTCGGCCGAGATGACCAGGGTGTCCCCGGCGCTGATCGGGCCTTCGATGTTCGCCCGGCCCGCTCGTGCGACCCCGCGCAGGGAGGCGCCTTCGGGAAGCAGCGTCGCGAGGGTGTGCGAGTCGGTGCCGATGAGCTCGGATCGTCCGCTCACCCGCAGCTGGATCAGGTCACGGGGCAGGGCGTATTGCCGGGTCAACGTCGCGGCCAACATACTCAGATCCGGCGGCATGGTCGCCGGTGTGCTGTTGGGCAGCAGGCGCGCGCCGAAGGCGACTGCGATCACGATGGTGCCGACCAGCAGTGGCACACCGACGAGAGCGAATTCGAAGTAGCCGATCGCTCGGCCGCCCGCGTCGGCAGCCGCCTCGGAGACGATGATGTTGACCGGCGTACCGGTCAACACCAGCAGCGAACCAGCGTGCGCGGCGAAGGCCAACGGCATCAGCAGTTGCGATGGCGGCCGCTCGAGCCGGACCGCGAGAATCACGATCATCGGAATCAACGCCGCCACGGCACCATTGACACTGATCAACGCGGTCAGCACCGCGCAGGCGATCATCATCGACACCAGCAACCGGGTGCGGCTGCTGCCGACTCGCGCGATCAGCTGCTGTCCCGCCCAGGCGGTGACCCCGGTCGCGTCCAGTGCCTCGCTGATGACGAACAGCGCGGCGATGAACGCGACGGTCGGGTCACCGAACCCGGACAGGGCCTGGTCCAACGACAGCACCCCGGTGGCGTAGAGCGCCAAGGCGACGGCGATCGCGACCACGCCGACCGACAGCCGGTTCCAGACGAACAGCACCACCGCCGCGGCGAGCACGAGGTAGGTGATATCGGCGGGATCCACGTCAGTCCACGACGGCGGCCACCGCGAGAACCACGCAGACGATGACGAAGTTGACGGCGATCAACGGCCAGATGAAGCGCAGATACTTGTCGTAGCCGACTTTGGCCATCGCCAATCCGCCGACGACGACCACATTGGTCGGCGCGACGAGCATCGTGAGTCCGTGTCCCATCTGGAACGCGGTGATCACCAGTGCACGGCTGACGCCGGCGAAGTCGCCCAGCGGCGCCAGCAGCGGCATCGCCAGGGTGGCGTGCCCGGACGACGACGGGATCAGCAACGCCAGCGGGATGTTCACGATCATGACCAGGATCGCGAAGATCCCGGCCGCGGCACCGTCGACGAGCTGTTCCATGGCGTTGAGAACGGTGTCGAGGGTTTGGGTGTTGGTCATGATCACCGAGACGCCACGCGCCAGCAGGATGACGATCGCGGGCCCGACCATGTCGCCCGCGCCGCGGGTGATGAGCGAGACGGTCTCCTTCTCCCCCATCCGAGCGACCACCCCGACGACGATCGCGGCGATGATGAACAGCATGGCCAGCTGCGGGAACCACCAGTTGAGCTCGAACCAATAGGGCTCGGTGAGGGTTTCGTGATACTGGTCGTATTCGGCGGGACCGGAGGTCGACCCGAAGATCGCCGACCAGGGGATGACGGAGAAGATCATCAGCGCGAAGGTGAACCCGGTGATGGCCAGCACCCATTTCTGGGTTGTGCTGAGCTGCTCGTCCAGGGCGCCGTCGGCTTCGTCCTCGGGATCGGGCTCTTCGTCGAACCCGACGACCGAGGCCGACGGGTCTTTTCGGACCCGCGCGGCGTAGCGCAGCACGAACGCGACGGCGACCGCGGTCAGCACGATCCACAGGATGAACCGCAGCACGATGCCGTCACCGATCGAGACGCCCGCCTCACCGGAGGCGACGCCGATCGAGAACGGGTTGACCGTCGAGGCCATGTTGCCGATCAGCGCACCGACGATGATGGTCGCCGCGGCGACCATCCGGTCGTAACCGAGGGCCAGCATCAGCGGAATCACCAACGCGTAGAAGCCGAAGGTCTCCACCGAGAAACCCATGGTCGTGCCGAGCACCGAGAACAGCACCATGATGACCGCGATCAGCAGCCATGCCTTGTCACGCAGTCGCGCACCCAGCCGACCGACGGCGACCTCGAGGCTGCGGGTAGCGAAGCTGACGGAGATGAACGCGCCGAGCGCCATGATGAACAGCACGACACCGACCGAACCGAAGAGCCGACCCAGGTTGTCCGGATCGACGAAGCCTGTGCCCAGGTCCTGGACTCCGTACAGCCCGTTGACCGGGGCAAGGATCAGTTGCTGGATCCGTTCCCACCAGGACAGCGGCGCGGAGACCTCTTCGAAGGTTCCCGGAATCGGCGCACCGACGGCATCGGTAGCGAATCTGCCCGCCGGAATGAACAGGGCCGCGATCCAGACCAGGACCATGACGATCGCCAACACGGTGACGGCGCCGGGGAACTCGAACTTCTTGCGTGGCCGAGCGTGCGGCGTCGGTTGCGCGGTGGTGTCCGTACTCATCGACCCGCTCCGTTTCGTGCGGCGGCGAAGTTCTCGCCGTACTCACGCAGGAACAACGCCTTGGCCAGCGTCGCTTTGGCGACCTCGTCGAGCAGGACACGCTCGTTCGGGCCGTGGATGTTGGCGTAGCCGTCGGTAGCGCCGAACAGCAGTTTCTCGGCTTCGGGGACCGCGGTGTGCAGCGCCATGACCAACGGGATCGAGCCACCGCCTGCCATCTGTCCGGCTTCGGCGCCCCACGCCTGCCCCAGCGCGGACTTGGCCGCATCGAAGGCAGGACCGCCCGTCGGCGCGGCGAATCCGTTGCCGACTTCACCCGCGGTGACGGAGAGTTCGATCCCGAACGGACGCAGCGCCCGCAGGTGGTCGATCACCGCGGCTTGCGCTTGGGCGGCCTCCTGCTCGGGATGTACCCGCACGTTCAGCACCGCTCGCGCCGAGCCGGCGACAGCGTTGACCGAGGCATCGGGCGCCGGTGCGTCGAATCCGATCACCGTGATCGCCGGTCCCGACCAGATTCGCTCACCGATGCCACCGGTACCCATCAGCGGTGTGCCGTCCAGCACTTCGGCCAGTTCACGGAACTCTTCATCGGTGTAGGAGGTGCCGGTCCACGACTCGCGGCGCAGCCCGTCCACCGCGACGTCGCCCGCGTCGTCGTGTAGCGAGGACAGCGCACGGATCAACGCCAGCCGCGCATCCGGGGCGGCACCACCGTAGAGGCCACTGTGCTTGTCCGCGTCCAGAGTTCGCGCTTCCACTGTGACCTGCGCCGACCCGCGCAATGCCACCGTCAGGGTCGGTACACCCGGCCGGACACTGCCGACATCGGCGATGACCATCGCGTCTGCCTGGAACAGCGCCGGGTTGTCGACGGGATAGAAGTCGAAGGGACTACCGAATTCCTCCTGCCCTTCCAGCACGAGCTTGACGGTGACCGGCGGTTTACCTCCGTAGGCGCGCAGTGCCCCGATGATGCTGATGATGTTGGCCTTGGAGTCCGCGGTGCCGCGCCCGTAGATGGCACCATCGCGTTCCACCGGCTCGAACGGTGGGGTGTCCCACAGTTCGAGGTCCTCGGCGGGGACAACGTCATAGTGGGTGTACATGAGCACGGTCGGGGCGCCGTGCGGGCCCGGGACCGTCGCCATGATGACCGGTGCGGTTTTCCCTTCGATCCGTAGATCCTCGATCTGTTCGACTCCGCTGTCCCTCAACAACTCCACCACTAGGTCGTGTGCCTGGAACAGCGGTTCCGGGGGATACCCTTCGGTGGCGATCGACGGAATCCGGACCAACCGGATCAACTCGGAATACAGGTCGGGAAACAGCGCACTGACGGCCTGTTCGACGTCTGCATCGGATTTCGGTGTGGACACAGCGATCCCTCACTTCTGCTAGCCGAGCACTGTCATTTCTGAGAGCTGAGGTAGTGAGAATTCCGGCGACCCGGCGCCCGCTACGGACTCGACGGCCCGATGTCGCATATGTCCACGTGTGGAATTCATGTGTTCCCCTGATTCGACGAACGATCCACCAGTGCTCGGATTTCACTTCCGAATCCGCAGCAGCGCTACGTAATAGCCAGACTGTTTTCCAGAGTGCTACTCGATGCGGCTCAGTGGTGTGAACTATACGACCAAGTACCGCTACGACAAGGATTTCGGACGTTCGACACCGACTTGTGAGCCGAGAACAGGTGGAGCTGGTTCGGCCGAAACCACACCAGATTCCGGCCAGATCGCGACTACCCGCCTACGACGTGAGACATCCTCTTCGAGTCCCTGTGGGGCACTGACTTGTCATCGAATGCTCGCCTGGTGGTGGCTAACAGGCAATCCTCATGCGCGAAACATTGCGGATGAGTTATCGCGACCCGGCCGCGCAGATGCCACCGCGCGCACCGATGCGGGTCGTTGTCGCAAGGGCGACCGCACTGCTGTGCCTTGCCGCGATCGCGCTGGAGTGTGTGGCCGACATTGTGCCCGACGGGTCGATCTTCTGGGTTGTGACGCCGACCCGGTTGGTCATCTGTGTCGGGCTGGTCGCCGTGGTGTGCACCGGTGAAGCTCGGTGGCGCACGCCTGCCGACATTCCGCTCGCGTTGCTGCTCGGTTCGTCGGCTGTTGCCAATCAGCTGGCGGGACAACCGTGGTCAATCTGGCGTGGATTGGTCACGATCGTCGGTGTCTACTATCTCGCGGTGGGGGTGCGGCGGGTGGTGCCCGACTCGTGGCCCGCGATCGCATTGCTCGCGTTGGCTTGCACGACGATCGCGAGCATTGTCGCGTTGCAGCAGGTGGTGCAGGAGACGCCGACCGGATTCTGTCGCGGGTCGCTCGATGGTTCGCACGATGTCTGTGGTGGCGACAGCATGATTCGGGCCGTCGGGACCTTTTCCAATCCCAATCTGCTTGCCGCGTATCTGGTGTTGTTGTTGCCGGTCGCGGCGGCCGCATCCGGGTCACTCGCCAATATGCGGGCGCAGTTGGTGAGTGGCGGGTTGGTGGTGCTCGGGTATCTGGCGGTGGTGCTCACCGGGTCGCGTGGCGGCGCTGTCGCGGCGCTGGCCGGCTTGGTTGTTTTCGCGCTCCTGCGGCGGCTGCGGCCTGGTAAGCACGCCACGGCGGAGCGTTGGGTGCCGTGGTTGTTGCCGATCGGAGCGATGGTCGCCGCCTGCTTCGCGTTCGTCGTGATCATCACTCGCGGCAAGGTGGGGGTTCGAGCCGACGTGTGGACGGCCGCGGTCGAGATCGCCGTGAATCATCCGCTCGGGGTCGGGCCGGGACGGGCCGGGCCTTGGCTCAACGAGGTGATCGACAGTCCGGAGGAGTTCCACCACACCCACAACATGTGGTTGAACTACGCGGTCGAAGCCGGGGTCGGTGGCTTGCTCGCGATTACCGCGCTGACCATTATCGGCATCTGGAAAGTCGTAACCGCGAGTGCCGCAGGCTCTCTCACCGCACCTGCCGCGGCGGCGGGCATGAGCGGGTTCCTTGCCATCAGCCTCGCCGACCACCCCGCAAACCACCAGCGCATCGCGTTCGCCGCGGTGGCGATGCTGGCCATCCTGATCGTCGACCAATCCCGCCGCGAGCCCGCCCAGGCCGTCATCGATGCCCAACCCTTTCGCGCGGTCTCCCTCTTCGACGAGACCATGCCGCTACCGCGCAACATCATGGAGTCGATGCCACCGCATCCGATACCACCGGGTCCACGCGCGAACCTCCCACGCCGAAACCCCTATCGACCGACGCGACACGCGCCGCCGACCTGGCCCCCGGTGTAGCGGGCTCAGACAGAGAACACCTGCTAGTTCGGTGAGACGAAGGGACGGGTGATGACGGGTGCGACGAATTCTTCGAGCATGGCGCGTTCCTCGGCGGCGTCGCGACCGGGCGCGGACAGCAGCGAGACGATGATGCGGGTGAGCCAGCGGGCCAGCCGGTTCCGTTCCGGGTCGGTCAGGCCGGTGGGGCCGAAGATGGTCGCGGCCAGGGACTCGATGACGTCGGAGTCCTGGCTGATGCGGCCCGCCGTGCCGGAGTCGGCGGGGCGGAACCAGGCGATGAGCAGAGGGTTGGCGCGGACCTCCTCGACCGCGCCGAGCATCGCGGCGACGATGCGTTCTCCTGGGTCGGTGATGTCGCGGAACCGCTCGTCGAGCTGGGCGACGATGCGGCGGGTCTCGCGGTGCACGAACGCCAGACGCACCGCGTGCCGGTTGTCGAAGTAGCGGTACAGCGTGGCGCGGGAGCAGCCTGCGGCCTTGGCGATCTCGGCCATCCCGACCGCGGCCACCCCGTGTTCGGCGAACAATTCGGCGGCCGCGTCGATGATGCGTTCGGCGGCCAGGTCCGCCCGGTCGGTGGCCAGCCAGTCACCGTTCATGCCGAACCCACCGCACGGAACGGCACCGAGACCGGCCAGCGCACGTAGTTGCCCTGCGACCACTGCACCGCGTCGAGGTCGACGGTGAAGTCGGGGCAGCGGGTGAGAAGTTCCTCCAGTGCGACGCGCGCCTGCATGCGGGCGGCGGCCGCGCCGAGGCAGTGGTGGTGTCCGTGGCTGAAGCTGAGGATGCGCTTGGGGTTGCGTCGGACGTCGAGTTCGGCTGCGGTGGGGCCGAATTCGCGTTCGTCGCGGTTGCCCGAACCGTAGAGCAGCAGCACGCGGCGGCCCTCGGGGATGACGGTGTCGTGCAGGACGACATCGCGGGTGGTGGTGCGTGCCAGGCCCTGCACCGGTGAGGTCATCCGAAGGAACTCCTCGATGGAGTCCGGGATGAGCGAGGGATCGTCGATGAGCAGCCGGCGCTGGTCGGGGTTGGCGGTGAGCAGCTGGACCGCGCCGCCGAGGTTGCCGGTGGTGGTGTCGTTGCCGCCGGTGATCATGGTGAACGCGAAGCCGAGGATCGCGACCAGGCCCTCGTTGTCGCCGTCGGCGCCGAGACCGGATGCCAGCAGGTGCGAGATGGTGTCGTCGCCCGGTTCGACGCGGCGGCGGGCGATCAATTCACTGAAATAGCCGACCATTTCGCCGACCGCGGTGAAGGCGTTCTGGTCGCCTGCGGCAAGCCCGGCGCCGGCGACCGCGCCACCGACGATGTTCTCTGTCCACGCGTCGAACTTCTCGTGATCCTGTTCCGGCACACCGAGATAGTGGGCGACCACCATGGTGGGCAGCGGCTTGAACAGGTCCTTGACGATGTCGCCCGTACCCGCCGCACGCAGCCGCTCGATGCGTTCGACGATGAATCTACGCACCGCGGGCTCGACCGAATTCACTTGGCGTGGAGTGAATCCCGGTGACACCCGACGCCGGAAATCGGTGTGCTCGGGCGGATCCATGAAGACGAACGGCTTGACGGCACCGAACCCGGCGGCGACCAGGTCGACATAGTCGACGGTCAGCCCCGACGCGGAGGAGAAGGTCGCGGGATCGCGCGCCGCCATCCACACGTCGGCATGCCGGGACAGCACGTAGAAGTCGTTGCCTTCCTGCTCGGCGGGGATCACCCGATGAACAGGGTCGTGATCACGCAGTGCGGAATACATGGACCAGGGGTCACGCCAGGTCTCTCCGGAACGAAGTTCGAATCGCGCCGAATGAGACGTCATTGTGCTCATGACTCCATGATGAGACATATGCGCCACTTTGTCTAGAACAAGTTCTAGAAATCCAGCTCTTTCCCGTAACCGCAGGTCGAAGGCGTGCGCGCTACCGTGGACTGATGAGCAATCGACAAGTCTCCGGCGGAGTCGTACACGAGTTGCCGACCGATCTGCGCGCGGCGCTGCTCGCCAACTCCGTGGCGCTCAGCGCCTGGCAGGACATCACGCCACTGGCCCGCAACGAGTTCATCTGCTGGGTCGAGGACGCCAAACAGGACGCGACTCGCGCACGGCGCATTCGTCGCACCCAGGAAGAGCTCGAAGAAGGTCAGCGGCGGCCGTGCTGCTGGCCCGGATGCAAGCATCGCGAGCGCACCGGCAGCTGAGTCCGACTAGGCCGCGGTGTTCACGATCGACATGGCGATCCCGTCGAGGATGTCGTGTTCGCTGACGATGAGTTCGGAAACTCCCGCGCGGCTGGACAATTCGTCGGCGAGGACTTCGGTGATCACGGCGCCGCCGCCGATCACGTCGACGCGGCCGGGGTGCATCGGGCCGAGGGCGGCGCGTTCGTCGTGGTTCATGGCGATCAGGCGGTCGCAGACCTGGTTGACCTCGGCCAGGCTCAGGCGGGTGAGATGCACTCGCGCGGAGTCGTATTCGGGGAGGTCGAGGGCGACGGCGGTGATGGTGGTCATCGTGCCTGCCACG
Organism: Nocardia sp. A7; assembly: GCF_046549215.1. NCBI lineage: Bacteria > Bacillati > Actinomycetota > Actinomycetes > Mycobacteriales > Nocardiaceae > Nocardia > Nocardia sp. A7. The sequence continues at coordinate 1,216,729 of NZ_JAJPWE010000001.1, forward strand.
CCGACCCAGGTGCGCACCTTGTCGACGGGAACCTTCTCGAAGGCCTCGTCGAGCTTCTGCTGGGCGAATTCTCTTGCGGCAGCGACCTGGTCGGCGGTCGGTGGGTTGCCTGCCAGGCAGCGTTCGGTGATACGGACACAGCCGATATCGGCGGAATAGGCTGCTTGGACACCGTTCTCATCGCCGACTACCAGCTCGGTGGAACCGCCGCCGAGGTCGACTACGACGAAAGGTCCTGCATCGGCGGACAATTCGCCGACGGCACCAGCGAAGGACAGGCGGGCCTCTTCGTCGCCGGTGATCACCTCGGCGACCGCGCCCGACACCGCTCGGCCGAGCTCGGTGCGGGTCATCGAGAAGAAGTCGTCACGGTTGGCAGCGTCGCGGGTGGCGGAAGTAGCGACCATGCGGACGCGTGAAACACCCTGCGCCACCATCACATCGACGTAATCGGCCAACGCAAGGCGCGTGCGTTCGATGGCTTCGGGCGCGAGACGCCCGGTGGCGTCGACACCCTGACCGAGGCGCACGATGCGCATCTCCCGGTGCACATCGGTGAGGCCACCGTCTGCCCCGACCTCCGCGATCAGTAGGCGGATCGAGTTGGTGCCGCAGTCTACTGCGGCGATGCGCTCACTCATGGTGTCCTCCAGAGGTCTCGACCCGCGCACGGGCACTGTCCGCGATTATGCCTGCTCGTCGGGCTTGCTGGTGGCGGGCCAGTCGGCGGGGACCGCGGTACCGCGGAAGCCTGCGTCGGCGGCCAGCGCGACGGCCTCGTCACCGAAGGGGTTCAGGCCGGGCCCCTTGGCGAGGGAGTGCGCGATCAGCACGTGCAGGCACTTCACCCGATCGGGCATCCCGCCGCCGGTGAAATCGGTTCCGAGAGAATCGATTTCGTTGCGTTCGGCCAGGTAGCTCTCGTGCGCGCGGCGGTACGCGGCCGCGAGTTCGGGGTCGGTGGCCAGGCGCTCGGTCATCTCGCGCATCACCCCGGCTGATTCCTGCCTGCTCGCCTCGGCGGTGAGCCGGGGGTCGGTCAGGTAGTAGAGCGTGGGGAACGGGGTGCCGTCGGGCAGGCGGGGCGCGGTCTTCACCACGGCGGGCAGGCCGTCGGGGGTGCGGTAGGCGACTTCGAGCACTCCGCGAGGCTCGCGGCCCAACTGCTTCGCGATGATCTCGAGGTCTTGCTCGTTCGGTGTCGTCACCGTGGTCCTTCCGGGGCTGGTTCGGCGATGCTGCGCCACAGGTCGGTGTACCAGGGGTCGGGCGCCGCTGTTCGGGTGCTCATCGGCGGCGGCGCTGGTGCTTCGATGCCGGGGATCTGCACGATGTAGGGGGTTTCGCCGGGCATCACCAGGCGCAGGCGGTCGCGCGCTTCGGAGCGGATGTAGGCGGGATCCTGTTGTTGCGCACGACGATCGCGCAAGCCCGCCAGGTCGGCTTCGAGTTCCGTCCGCTCTTTGGCCAGTGCCACGGCTTCGGCGCGCTGACTGAAGTACGTGCGCGTGGGCACGGCCAGTGTCAGTGCGAGACCGCACAGCACCGCCGCCAGGACCACCGCTTTACCGGTCGAGAGCCCGAGGATGGTGTGTTCGCTGCGTTCGAGTCTGCCGTTGGACTTGCGGGTGGCACCCGCGGGTTGCGGGTGTCGCCGGGTCGGGCGTTTGGCCGCCGTGGGGCGGCCCGGTGTGTCGAGGCTGGGGCGGGAGCGCGCGGCCCGCGACGTGCGCCTGTCACCTCGTCCACCCGGACTGGTTCCACGCGCACGTCGCTCGGTCATTCGCTACCGCCCCTGTACGACCTTCAGAATTCGCCGGTGAAACGCGGGAAGGCCACGTCACCCGCGTAGCGTGCCGAATCACCGAGGGCGTCCTCGATGCGCAGCAGCTGGTTGTACTTGGCGACCCGCTCGGAACGCGCGGGAGCGCCTGTCTTGATCTGGCCCGAACCGACGGCGACCGCGAGGTCGGCGATGGTGGTGTCCTCGGTCTCGCCCGAACGGTGCGACATCATGGTCTTGTAGCCGTTGCGGTGCGCCAGCTCGACAGCGTCGAGGGTCTCGGTCAGCGTGCCGATCTGGTTGACCTTCACCAGCAGCGCGTTGGCCGCGCCCTTGGCGATGCCCTCTTCGAGGCGCTCGGGGTTGGTGACGAACAGGTCGTCGCCGACCAGCTGCACCTTGTCACCGATCGCGTCGGTGAGTGCCACCCAGCCGTCCCAATCGTCTTCCGAGAGCGGGTCCTCGATGGAGACCAGCGGGTACCTGGTGAGCAGGTCCGCGTAGAAATCGCCCATTTCGGCGGCGGTGCGGATCTTGCCCTCGAACTTGTAACCCTCACCCTCGGTGTGGAATTCGGTGGCGGCCACGTCGAGAGCGAGCGCGATATCGGTGCCGAGCTTGTAGCCCGCGCGCTCGATGGCGACACTGATCAGGTCGAGAGCTTCCACGGTGCCCGCGACGTCGGGGGCGAAGCCACCCTCGTCACCGAGGCCGGTGGCCAGGCCCTTTTCCTTCAGCACGGCCTTGAGGGTGTGGTACACCTCGGTGCCCCAGCGCAGCGCCTCGCGGAAGGTGGGTGCGCCGATCGGGGCGATCATGAATTCCTGGACGTCCACGCCGGTGTCGGCATGCGCGCCACCGTTGAGGATGTTCATCATGGGCACGGGCAGCACGTGGGCGTTCGGGCCGCCCAGGTAGCGGAACAGCTCGAGACCCGAGGACTCGGCGGCACCGCGCGCCACCGCCAGCGACACACCCAGCAGGGCGTTCGCGCCGAGGCGGGACTTGTCGGGGGTGCCGTCCAGGTCGAGCAGGACTTGGTCGACGGTGCGCTGCTCCACGGCGTCGAGGCCGATGATGGCGGGTGCGATCTCGTCGAGGACACCCTCGACAGCCTTGGTGACGCCCTTGCCGCCGTAGCGGTCGCCGCCGTCACGCAGCTCGACGGCCTCGTGCTCGCCGGTGGACGCACCGGAAGGTACGTCTGCCCTGGTCAGGGTGCCGTCGTCGAGGGCGATCTCGACCTCGACGGTGGGATTGCCGCGCGAATCCAGAATCTCGCGAGCTCCGACCTGTTCGATAATGGCCACGAAAACTGCTCCTTACGACGGAAGGCACGGTAGGTATCACGGAAAAGGCCGTGCGGAGCCGAGCCTATCGTCTCGGCGGGGTGTGGAGTAACCGGCACTCCGGGCTACGCGCAACTACACGTGGCGCCCGATGCTGTATATCGCGGCGCGATCGCGCACCACATGCATGTATTTGTTCGACTGGTTGTAGGCGAACAGGGCACGCTGCCAACCGTCGGCCGAGGTCAGGTCGCCGCCGCGGGTGCACAGGTAGCGGGCGGCGGTGAGGGCGGCGTCGTCGATGTTCTGCGGGTCGGCCACGCCGTCGCCGTTGGCGTCGACGCCCCAGCGCTTCCAGGTTTCGGGGATGAACTGCAGCGGGCCGACGGCACGGTCGTAAGTGGTGTCGCCATCGAGGCGGCCGCCGTCGGTGTCGCGGATGTCGGCGTTGTCGTTGGTGCCGTCGAGAGCGACACCGATGATGGCCGGGCGTACTACGCCGTCGGCATCGATGCCCGCACCGCGATGGGTGCCGTGCCCGCTCTCCACGCTGGCGATGCCTGCGATGGTGGTCCAGGCGATCCCGCATTCGGGCCTCGACTTCGCCAGCACGGCCGCGGCGTACCCGTAGGCCTCGAGCGCGACCGGTTCGATGCCGACCGCGCCGGACTGCTCGTCGGCCCAGCCGCGCAACTGCGACGAGGCGCGACCGGGTGCGTCGACATCGATCATGGGCAGGGGCACGCCAGGTCCGGGCGGCATGTCATCGGGGATCGACGCGAGCGAACTGCACCCCGCTAAGAGCGCGCTGATCGCGACTGCGGCGAGCACGCCGACTTTCTGCACCTTCACCAGCTCAATCATCCAGATCCAACGCACCTTATGCACATCTCAGTTCCGCCTCCCCGGGATTTCTGGCCAGACTCAGGCGGTTGTACGGCTGTGTTGGCGGCCAGACCTGGGCTGGAATCGCGTTGGCCCGTACCCGGTGAGTTACCCATGTACTGACGAGATCAGGTGGAAACGGAGTACCCAGCGGGGGTTCAGCCGAGTAGGGCGGCGGTGGCTTGGTGGGTGGGGGTGGTGAGAACTGTTGTGGGGGTGCCTGTTTCGACTATTCGGCCCTTGTCCAGGACCAGGAGGTCGGTGCAGTGGCCGCGGACCAGGGGCATGTCGTGGCTGATCAGGATGATCGCGGTGCCTTGGTCGGCGCGGACACGGTCGAGTAGGGACATGATGGCTGCGGCGGTGTCGGTGTCGAGGGCGGTGGTGATCTCGTCGCAGATCAGGATGGCCGGGTCGGCGGCCAGGGCGCGGGCCAGGGCCACTCGTTGACGTTGGCCGCCGGAGAGTTGGTGGGGGTGGCGGGCGGCGAGGTCGGTGGGCAGGTCGACGGCGGCGAGTAGCGCGGTGACGCGGGTGGGGATTTCGTGCTCGGGCACCCGCGCGATGCGTCGCAGGGGGCGGGCGAGTGCCTGTTCGACGGTGCGGCGCGGGTTCAACGCCGCACGCGGGTTCTGGGTGACCAGTTGAATGCCGTTGGCACCGGGCTCGATTCGCCGCTTCTGTCCCATCGGGACCCGTACACCACCTATTTCCAGCGACCCGACCGCGTCGGCATGCAAGCCCGCGACCACCCGCGCGAGGGTGGTCTTCCCCGCCCCGGACGGTCCGACGACGGCCAGGGCGGCACCTGCGGGCAGGCTGAAATCGATGTTCTCGAGCACCGTGTGACCACCCGCCAACGCGCTGATCACCTTGGCGTGCAAGGCGATTGCGTCGGTGGTTGCCGCCGGAATGGTGGTCGGAGCTTGTCGACCGCTGAACGAAGAAGTCTCAGCGACGCCGGTGACCGAGGTCGCGCCTGGCTGTCCGGCCGACGGTCGGTGTTCGCCTGAGTCCACTGCGGCAGCGACCCGGTCGCCGGGTGGGTGGAGTTCGATCACGGTGTCGGCGATCGCGTTGATCGCTTCGGTGTCGTGGCCGGAAAGCAGGACAGTGATGGAGTTTTCGGTCGCGAGGGCGGAGATCAAACGGGCTATCTCGGTGCGCAGGCTGCCGTGCAGGCCCGCCAGGGGTTCGTCGAGGACGAGGATCCGGGGGCGGCGGAGGATGGCTCGGGCCAGGGCTACACGGCGTTGCTGGCCGCCGGAGAGACGGGCGCAGCGGCGGCGGAGATGGGTGGGGTCGAGGCCGACCTGTTCCAGGACGGCAAGTCGGTCGGCGTCGGAACTGCCGGGGGCCGCATCTGCCAGGACCGCTCGGACGCGGAGCAGCGGGTTGAGTTCGGACCCGGGGTCCTGGCCGACATAGGCGATGTGTCGGCGCCGAAATCCGCGCAGCGCGCCGGCATCGAGCGAGAACACGTCGTGCCCCGCGACCACCACCGCGCCCGCTCGACGAGCACCTGCAGGCAGGTGCCCGAGCAGCGCGCGCATCGCCGTCGACTTGCCCGCGCCCGACGCCCCGGTGAGCGCGGTGACGGTCCCGGCTTTCAGTCGAAACGACAACGGCGCCAGCAACACCGCCCCGCTGTCAGCGACAACGCTGAACCCGTCCACCACCGCCGCGTTTCCCGAATCCGCGCCCACCGCGACTGCTTCGACAGCATCCGGGGTGGTTTTCGGATTCGGCCGGTTCCGGGGACCACTGGTCACCACCAGGTTCACACCGACCGCCACGATGGCGATGGCAGCGCTCGGCGCCAGGACGGCCCATGGGTTCAGCAGCAGTCCGGAGGCGTTGTCGCGGACCATGATCGCCCAGTTGTCGGGGCCGAGCGCCGGGACGCCGAGGAAGGCGATGGTGCTGACGAGGTAGATGGCTACGACGAAGCGGAGGCCTAGCTGGGTAGTGAAGACGGCGCGCAGATTCGGCAGAATCTCGCGGAAGACCAGGTGGGACAGAGATTCTCCGCTGGCGATGGCGGCTTCGACGTAGCCGGAGGTCGCGATGGTGGACGCGGCGGCGGCGAAGATCCTGGCACAGTAGGGAACTCCGAACAGCAGCGATACCGCGATCAGCGCGGTGACACCACCCTGCGGCCATGCGGTGAGCACCAGCAGAATGCCGAGGACCGCGGGCAGCAGAATGACCAGGTCACCGCAGAGTTCGATCACCTTGCCCGCGCGCGGACGCACGGCGGCGACGGCGCCGAGCACGGCCGAGAGCACCGTCACCGCCGCCGCGATCACCGCGGAAACCAGCAGCAGTTGAGTACCCCCGGTGAGCAGATGGCTGAGCACATCCCGGCCGAGCCGATCGGTCCCGAGCAGAGCTCCCCCGCCTGGCCGCGCGAAGGGCATACCGACAGCCTTCTCACCCGGATAGGGCGCGAACAGCGGCCCGGCCACCGCGAGCACCACAACCAGCCCCACCCCGACCGCCACCGAGTACCGCCACCACGCCGCACCCCACCTGGACATGCGATCACCAGGCCTTCCGGTAGGCATCGGCCGAGAGGGAGAATCCACCAAGGCCTGATGATCTTGATCCGCGACTGGCCCTGGTGCCGTCATCGTGCGCTCCGCGACGCCCATGCCCGGACGAAGTCGGCGACCGCGAGCAGCACCATGATCACCATCGCGGTCAGTGCGACCACCGCCGCGACCACGGTGGCGTCCCGGTCGGCGACAGACCCGGCGAGCACCGCTCCAACGCCCGGATAGTTGAAGAGGGTTTCGACGACGAGCGCGCCACCGAACAGCATCCCGACCGAGGTGGCGTAACCGGCGACGATGGTCGGCGCGGCGAACGGCAGCATGTGCCGGAGCAGAATGGTGCGGGTCGGAAGTCCTTCCAGCACAGCACTTTCCACATGCGGCGCGGCAGTGACGTCGAGCAGTGCCGAACGCACGACTCTGGCGTTCCAGCCGATCTGCGGAATCGCCAACGCCAACACCGGAAGCACGAGCATTTCCGGCCCGGCGGGAAACCCGGATCGGCTCGTGATGGTCACGGCGGGGAGCCAACCGGTGGCCAACGAGAACACCAGGATCAGCATGGTCCCGCAGACGAACTCGGGCACGGCGACCGCGACAGTGCTGACGGGTTGCAGAATTCGCGAACCGAGCGCGGTCGGCCGCATCGCCCACCAGCAGCCGAGTGCCAAGGACCCCACGATGGTCAGCAGCAACGCGAGCCCGCCGAGCAGCAGCGTTTGCGGGAACTTGTCGGCCAGCAGTGCGCCGATCGAGTTCCCCCGCGCGGTCTGCCCGAAATCTCCGGTGAACACCCCGGAGATCCAGTCCAGGAACTGCACCGGCAGTGCGCGATCCAGCCCGAGCTCGTGTTCCTTCGCCGCGAGCTCGGCAGGCCCCGCCTCCCTGCCGAGCGCCGAACGTGCCGCGTTTCCGGGCAGCAGATCCACCGCGAAGAACACGATGGCCAGCAATGTCACCAAGAGCGCGATCCGCCGGAACATCGGCAGGGCAAGGATTTTCATCGCCGTCACGCCAGCCAGGCGCGTTCCAGCTGAACGCGCGCGAACCCGCCGAGCGTCGGCAGATCACGCACCGTCGACGCCGCGATGTCCACGCCGTCGGCCATGCCCCACACCAGATAACCGCCACGCTCGAACTCGATGCGCTGCAGTTCGCGCACCGCACGCGAGTACTCGTCACCGGACGCGGCGAGGGCCTTCGCATCGGCCGCGTCGAATTCGGCGTCGCGGAAAGCGGTTTCGTTGCGGTTGGAGCCGGACGTCATCAGCTTGTCGGCCAGGAACAGCACCGAGTCGTTGGTCCCCCACGACACCGTGTACAGCGGCGCGTTGAGCCAGGTCTGGTCATAGAACGCGGCCGATTCCGCGACCTGCACGTCGAGGCGGACGCCGATCTCGGCGAGTTGGGTGGCGATCACCTTCGCCGATTCGACCTCGCCCGGCACTTCGGCCTTCGTCACGAACGGGTAGCTGCGACCGGTGTCGAAACCGGCTTCGCGCAGCAGTGTTTTGGCTCGCTCGACATCACGCTCGCGGCGCAGCGTGCTGTCGTAGAGCGGGTCGGCGGTGCCGAGCACATCGGCGGCGACCGTGCCGTAACCGGAGTGCACCTGGTTGATCAACGCGGTGCGGTCGACGCCGAGGCGCAGCGCCGAACGCACCCTGGCATCGGCGAACGGACCGTCGGTGGTTCGCATGGCCACGCCGAGCATGGTGTCGTTGGCGCGCCGGATGACCTGCAGGTCACCGCGGCCCGCGGCGGTGCGCCCCGCGATCGCGCCCACATTGGAGGCGAGGTCGATCTGCCCGCCCAGCGCCGCGTTGCCCAGTGCGGTGACGCTGTCGAACATCGTCACCTCGATGGCGTCGAGCAGCGGCGGCGTGCCGTGCCAGCGTTCGTTGCGCACCAGTCTGGCATTGCCGCCCTGATAGGACTCGAGCCGGAACGGGCCGGTGCCGATCGCGGCGGCGAAGTCGGTGGTGTCCTTCGGCACAGTGAACGTCATCAGCCGAAGCAGCAGTGGCAGTTGGGTATTGGGCGCGGGCACGGTGAACACGACACGGTTCGGTCCGTCGGCGACGATGTCGTTCTCGGCCACCGGCATCTTCGACGCGCCGCCGACCGAGCGCAGGCGCCGCATCGACCACACCACGTCGTCGGCGGTGACCGGCGCGCCGTTGTGGAAGGTCGCGCCGTCGGCGATAGTGAAGGTCCAGCGGCGATTGTCCGCGCTGGGCTCCCATTTCGAGGCGAGGCGCGGGGCGACGGTCGGGTCGGCGCCGGGGACGGTGAGCGCGTCGTAGACGAGCGAGGTGATGAGGAAATCGCTGTCGTTGCTGAGGTTGGCGTGCGGGTCGCGTTCGCTGCGGGCGGCGGTGCCGAGCGCGCCGACGCGCAGTGTGCCGCCCCGTTGCGCGGTACTCGATCGATCATCGCTGGTGCACGCGGACGCCAGCAGTAGTGCGGTGACCCCGACCCCGGACCGGAAGAGCTGCCTGCGAGTGAAACCCATCGTTTTCCTCCTCGAACCGCGTGCGCCGGAACCCCTTTCCCGACGCCGCAAACCAGGCGAGGCTAGCCTAAAAACCACCCCGAGTGGGCAGCTTCACATCGACCGTCACCGAACCGCAGCGACCCGCGACACCCCGGTCAGCGCCTACAACGGCCACTCCGGTAGAAAAGCTAGGTTATATGGATCGGCTATTTCCCTCGCCGACACATTAGGTAAGTCTTGCCTAATCATATGGTAGACGCTACCTTCGCACAGCGAGCATGAAGATCACCCGCGTTCGACTGATGCGAAGAAGGGAAGCCGGTGAAAAGCGTTCTCTCCGAACGTATGACGATTCACCAGCACGACATCGAATACCGCGAGCTCGATCCCGACGCCGCCACGGCGCTCCGGTCGCTCGCGACCGACATCCGCCACCGATTAGGTGACGCACCGCATACGACCACCCTGCACGACCCCGCGCTGATCGCGCAGATCGCCGAGCGCGTCCGCGACCTGCCCGAGAGCCTGCGCCACGCAGTTCGACCACCCGCCACCACAACCGGCGCGACCGTGGTCCGAGGACTGCCCGTCGATGACGATTTCGGTCCGACACCCGCGCACTGGCAGGCCGCTGCCGAGCAGGCACACCACGGCTCACTCGCCCTGGATATCGCGTTGTTGCTGCTCGCGCGGTGTGCCGGCGAACCGTTCGGCTGGCAGGGGCAGCAGAACGGCAGGCTGGTCAACAACATCGTGCCCGCCGCCGGCCACGAGGACGAGCAGTCGGGCGCGAGCAGTTCCACCCTGCTGAGCCCGCACACCGAGGACGCCTTCCACGCGCAGCGCGCGAACCTGCTGATGCTGATCTGCCTGCGCAACCCCGACCGGGTCGCCACCACGGTCTCCTCGGTGCGCCAGGTTCGCCTGTCCGACGACGATCTGCGCACGCTCACCACCCCGACGCTGCCGATCCTGCCCGATGTCTCCTACGGCACCGGCTTCGATCAACTCGCACCACCGCTGCCGACGCTGTGGCTCGACGAAAACGGCTCCGCCACAGCACGTTACGATCCCGCCTACACCCCGCTCGACGATGCGGACGCGGTCTTCCGCACCGCGTACGCCAGGCTCACCGCCGAACTCGCCAGGGTCAGTCACGCCCCCGCGCTGGCCCCCGGCGAGATCCTGCTGGTGGACAACGATGTGGCCGTGCACGGGCGCGTTCCGTTCCGCGCACGCTACGACGGCACCGACCGCTGGCTCAAACGCGTCAATATCCGGCTGCCCGAACGCCGTCGGCGCGCGCAGGAGTCGTCCGAGAATGGGTATGGCCAACAGGTGGTCGCGCCGTTCCGGGCGGCCGCTGATCGGACAGCAGAGCGGGGCATGACAGATGAACGAGGATCCGTTGAACAACCGTGACCGCGGCATCGGGCTGCGCGTACTCTCCCGCAGCGATCTGGCCGACGTACCGATCACGCCCGCCGAGGTGGTCCGTGCCGTCGAGGAGGCCTATCTCGCCTTCGCGGCAGGCGAATCCGACAACCCACGCAAGCTGAGCGTCGCCGACCCCGGCGGTTCGTCGGTGTCCTACGCCATGCTCGGCCGCGACGGGCGGCGGCGCGTGGTGGCCATGAAGACCTCCTACAAATTCGATCCCGGTCACGACCGAAGCACCAAGCGGTACTACACGACCATCACGCTCTACGACGACACCACCGGCGCCCCCATCGCGATGATGGACTGCGCGCGGGTCGGTGCGTTGCGCACGCCCGCCGTGTCGGCGCTGCTGGTGCGCGAGACGGTACGGCGCGGTGCCGAGAGTGTGCTGCTCATCGGCACCGGCACGCAGGGACGTAATGCGTTGCCGCACTTGCTCGCCGCGAATCCGCAGTTGCGCAAGCTGATGGTGTACGGCACCCATCCCGAGGGGCTGGCCGCCGTGCACGCGCACCTGGCCGACGCGGCACCGCACGCGCTGCTGGACGTGGTCGACGACCCGTACGCGGCGGCGGCATCCGCCGACGTGGTGCTGGCGACGGCCGGTCCCGGCACCGAGGTCGCGCTCGAATCCTCGCATCTGGCACCGGGTTCGGTGGCGGTGCTGGTCGGCTACGGCCTCGCGCCCTCGGCGCTGGTCGAGGCCGATCGGGTGGTGGCGACCAGCGCGGCGCAGATGGCACTGACGGGTACCGACATGGTCGGACCCGACGGAACCCTGCGTTCGGTGGACGCCGAACTGCCGCAGGTACTCACCCGCGGCGCCGTGGCCCGGCGCAGCGAGGACGAGAAGATCTTCGTCTACAACAGCGGGCTGGTACTCACCGATATCGCGGTCGCGCACGCGCTGGCCGCCAGGGCGATTTCCGAAGGGCGCGGCACGGAGGTGCCGTTGTGGGACTGACGGGCGCGCAGGTGCTGCCCGAGCACTGCGCACCACCGATGCCCGCCTACATCGATGCGCTCGAGCGGCGGCTGCTCGCGGATCCGCAAGTGCTCGGCGATATCGCCGAGGCGGTCGGTGGGCCGTTTCATGTGCTGTTCCCGGAGCGGGTCTCGGTGAACATCAGAGCATTTCAGTCGGCGTTCGCCGAGGTCGACGGGTTCGTGTACTTCGGGAAGAAGGCGAACAAGGCGGCATGTGTGGCTCGTGCGTGCGCCGAGAACGGTGCGGGGATCGATGTCGCCAGCACCGGCGAGCTGATCGCGGCGTTGGGGCAAGGGGTGCGCGGTGAGGATCTGATGGTCACCGGGCCCGCGAAATCCGATGAGTTGCTGTGGTTGGCCGCCCGGCATCGAGCACTGATCGCGCTGGACTCACTCGATGAACTCGACCGGCTGACCGCGCTGGATCTGCCGGTGCGCGTGCTGATGCGGGTGCTACCGGAAGGTTCGACCAGCCGGTTCGGGCTCGATCCGATGGAACTCGAGCAGGCCATCCAGGCCGTCAGCGCACCGATCACACTGTCGGGCTTCAGTTTCCACCTGTCCGGCTATGACGCCGTCGCGCGCTCCGAGCAGGCGGCGGCGATGGTCGGGCACTGCAGGCGCGCACGGGTCAACGGCCATCCGGCGGACACGATCTCGATCGGCGGCGGCTTCGGGGTCGACTATCTCGATGCCTCGACGTGGACCGAGTTCCAGAACACCCTCAGCGACAAGTGGTTTCACACGAAACCGCCCGGTGACTACTACCCCTACCACTTCCCGGTTCCCGGTGCGGCCATGCTCGCGGCCGTGCTCGCCCACAACGATCTTGCGGGACTGCTGCGCGACAATGGAATACGGCTCGCTGTCGAGCCCGGCCGGGCGCTGCTCGACCGCGCAGGCAGCTCCGTCTTTCGGGTGCAAGGCGTGAAAACCCGGACCACGCAGGGAAACCCGTACGACATTCTCACCGTCGACGGCACCAGCCTGAGCCTGTCCGAACAGTGGTTCGACAGCGAATACCTCCCCGATCCCGTGTTGTGGCCCGACACCCCCGGCCACCTCACCCCCACCTGTGTCGGCGCCACCACCTGTCTGGAGTCCGACCTGCTGAGCAGACGACGCATTCCGCTCCCCCGCCGCGCACGAACCGGCGACCTGCTCGTCTACCCGAACACCGCCGGGTATCAGATGGATTCCAACGAATCCGGTTTTCACGAACTCCCGCTCCCGCCCAAGGTCGTCCTGCGCGCAGACGCCGACCGACTGCGCTGGAGTCTGGACCACACCGCCCGCTGATACACCCGAGCTCGGCAATCCGATGGAGGAACACCCCATGGCTCTCGTCACGCGCGTGACGGACCTGATCGGCCGCACCCCCCTGTTCGAACTCGCCGTCACCGAGACCGGCACCCGACTGCTGCTCAAGCTCGAACAGTTCAACCCGACCGGTGCCGCCAAGATCAGAATGGCCCGGTCGATGGTGCTCGACGCGGAGCGGCGGGGTTTGCTGCGCGATGGCGGGCATATCATCGAGTCGACGTCCGGTAACACCGGACTCGGCTTGGCGGTGGTCGCGGCCGAACGTGGCTATCGATTCACCGCCGTGGTCGACAACCACGCCTGTAAGGACAAGTTGCGCGCGATGCGAGCCATGGGCACCGACCTGGTGTTCGTCGCCGACGATGACAGCGACGAACTGGCCACCTCGGCGCGGGAAGATCTCGCCGAGGCGATGGCGGCCGCGCGCGAGGACGCCTACTTCACCGAACAGCACAACAACGACGCCAACGCCGTCGGTTACTACGCCGTCGCCGAGGAGTTGCTGGCCGAGGTCGACCGGGTCGACATCCTGCTCTCGGCGGTCGGCACCGGCGGCTCCCTGTTCGGCACCGCAACCCGCCTGCGCGAGCTCGGCCTGCCCGCCCGGGTGATCGGCGTCGAGCCGGTCGGCTCCATCGCCTTCGGTGGTGAAGGCGGACCGTATTGGCAGTCGGGCACCGGCACCCCGCCCGGCGCGACCATCGGCACGGCCGTCGACTACTCGCTGCTCGACGAGGGCGTGAAGGTCAGCGATGTCGACGCTTTCGCCACCACCCGCGCCGTCGCCAGGACACACGGGCTGTTGATCGGCGGTTCGGCGGGCGGTTCGGTGCACAATGCCTTGGCGCGGCTCGAGGAGTTCCCGGCCGGGTCCACCGTGGTGACCATCGTGTGTGATGGTGGCGAGAAGTATCTCGACACCGTGTTCGACGACGACTGGATGAGCGCCCGCGACCTGCTCGACCCCGCCGCCGAAGCCGAAGTGACCACACTGCTGCGCCGGTACTCACCGCTGCGGCGCCACAACGCACTGATGGAGGTCTGAGTGAGCGCGACCGCGCGCCACCCGAGCAGCTACCCCGGAGCGAGCCGGTGAGCGGCGTCCGTGTTGACGGCAGCGCGCTGGCCAGGCTGGCGACGCCGATCGCGCTCACCCAGCTGGCACAGATCGCGGTCTCGACGACCAATCTCGCGCTGATGGGCACGCTCGGTGTGCGCGAGGTCGCCGCGGGCGGGCTGGCGCTGGTGTTGTTCAACCAGATCCGGACGATGTGCGTCGGGCTGATCACCGGCACCGGGAACCAGATCGCCGGCGCGCTCGGCGCGGCCGGTAAGCGTGGCGGTTGCGCCGACGACGAGGTGCGCGCGGTGGTGCGGGCCGCGTTCGTCATCGCGACCATCGCCGGTCTGCTCGGTGGTGCGCTGCTGGTCGGGCTGGGTTGGGTACTGCCTTGGCTCGGTCAGGACGCGGCGGTGCTCGAGCTGGCCCGGCCGATGATGATCGCGCTCGCGCCCGGGCTGCTGCCGTGTCTGTGGTTCCAGGTGCTGCGGCAGTACTCGGTCGGCATGCAGCGTCCGCAGGCGTTGTTGCTGGTCACGCTCGGTTCGGTGGCCCTGAACCTGGTCCTCGCGCTGGCCTTCATCCACGGCTGGGCGGGCATTCCGGCCATGGGCCTGACGGGTGTGGGCATCGCGACCTCGCTGGTCTTCCTGATCACCTTCGGGGTGCTCTGGGCGATGGTGCACCACGACGAACAACTCGGCCGCACCCTGCCGTCGACGCCGTGGCCGGTGCGCTGGTCGACCGTGCGCGAGGAGTTGCGGCTCGGCACCCCGATCGCGCTGACCTACGGTTCGGAAGCGGGCATGTTCTCGGTGCTCGCGCTGGTGATGGGCAGCTTCGGGCCCGCCGCGCTGGCCGCGCACAATGTCGTCTACCAGATCATCTACATCGTGTTCCAGGTGGCGATCGGCCTTTCCCACGGTGCGTCGATTCTGGTCAGCGATGCTGTCGCGCGCGACGAGTTCAGCCATGCGCGGGCGCTGGCCTGGCTGGCGTTGCGGATGGCCGCGGTGCTCGCGGTCGTCACCGGTGTCGTCTATGTGCTGGCCCCGGACCTCGTGCTGGCGCCGTTCCTCGATGCCTCCGACACCGACACGATCGCCATCGCGCACACACTGTTGCTCATCGGTATCGTGCTGCAGTTCTTCGACGCCGCCCAGAACATCGGCACCGGACTGCTGCGCGGGCTCAAGGAGACATCCGCGGGCTTCCGGCTCTCGCTGGTCGGCTACTGGGGTGTGGGTCTTCCGGCGGCGCTACTGCTCGCGTTCCCGCTGCACCTGGGCGCGGCAGGCGTGTGGTGGGGCCTGACGGCAGGCCTGGCGACCACCGCCGCGCTCATGCTCCGCAAGTACTTCGCGCTGCTCGCTCAGGCCAGCACGGCGCGGCCACCGCGCGTGCCCGTCGGCCAAGCGGGATGAGGGCGAACACACAGAAGGCGGGCGACACCACGTCGCCCGCCTGTGTCGCGGTTCGTCAGAGATTCACGCCGTAATCACGAGCGATGCCCTCGAGACCCGAGGCGTACCCCTGGCCGACCGCGCGGAACTTCCACTCGTTGTTGTGGCGGTACAGCTCGCCGAAGACCATCGCGGTCTCGGTGGACGCGTCCTCGGACAGGTCGTAGCGCGCCAGCTCCACGCCGGTGTTCGCGTCGGTGACGCGGATGTAGGCGTTGCGGATCTGGCCGAACGACTGACCGCGGGCCTGAGCGTCGTGGATCGAGACGGGGAAGAAGATGTTGGTGATCGTCGGCGGGGTGGCGGCCAGGTCGACATTGATGATCTCGTCGTCGCCGTCGCCCTCACCGGTCAGGTTGTCACCGGTGTGCTCGATCGTGCCCTCGGGCGAGCGCAGGTTGTTGTAGAAGATGAAGTGCTGATCGGAGAGCACCTTCAGATTCGTGCCGGTGGCCAGCGCGCTGGCGTCCAGGTCGTGGTCGGCACCGGTGGTGGTGCGCACGTCCCAGCCCAGGCCGACAGCTATCTTGGTGAGGTTGTCGGTCTGCTTCGACAGCGAGACATTGCCGCCCTTGGCGAGTGTGACGCTCATGAGAACCCTTCTGTCCAGATGGTGTGCAGTAGAAGAACTTACGCTGCCGGTCCGTTGTCGACCCAGGTTCGCAGAGTCTCGACCCGACCCTCCAGCGCCCGCAATTCGGTGTCGTCGAGGACGGTACGCTGGATGCCACGGTCGACGGCGAACGCGGACTGCCGATGGTCGTCGATCACATCGACGTCGAGCTGTACGGCGGTGTAGTCCTCGGCCCCCGGCATCTGCTCGGCGATGACTTTCGCCCGTCCGCGCGCACACAACGCCACATTGCCGCCGCCCAGAATCAGCAACGCCACCTCCGGCCGCGCCCGCAACCGTGCCAGCGACCCGCGATCGAACTTCAAACTGATGAGAATCCGTCGGTCACCCGCGCGCACCGGCCACGAAACGGGGATCGCGTGCGGCGCGGGATCGGTGGTGACCAGTACCGCGATGGTTTCCTGCGGCCACACGGGCAGCACATCCAGCTCGGGATGGTCGGTCATCACGTCCTGTCCTGCGGGATCTACCTCTGTACCCATCAACCTCACCTCGACGATCGCCGGACCCCTGCCCCGCCGCGAACGGCGAGCTGCTACGAGTCTAAAGCGGTGCGGCCCTTGCTCGCTGGCGCGCGCACGATTGTCCACAAGATCTCAGCAACGTCTCAGACGCTACGAACCCACAGCACGTCGTTAGCTAATCGGTAACTGATGGTGCCCGAGGCTCAGCGCGGCCACCAGGTGCGCCAGTCGTCCGCGGTGAGCGGGGATCGGGTGCCGCGTTCGGCTTCGGCGGTGTCCTCGGCGGTGCGGATGGCGGTCGCGAAGGCGATGGAGGCTTTGCGGAGGCGTTCCTCTGCCGAATCGGGGCCGCCGAGCTCGACCACACGCAGGGTGTCAGGGACGAGATCCGCGGGCAGGCCCGCGGCGGCGCTGCGGGTGCGGATCTTCTCGGCGAGGGCGAGGGCGGGTTGGGCCATGGCTATGCCGTCGAGGCAGGAGCGGCGGGACTTCTCCGCGGATTTGCGCTCCTCCCAAGCCTTTTCCTGCGCGGCGATCTTGTCGGCTGTCGAGGTTCCCGAGGAGAAATCGGCGTCGGTGAGGTAGGGGCTGCGGTGGACGAGTTTGTCGACCAGGGTCGCCGCGACATCGTCGACGGTGAATTCGCCCGCGTGTTCGGCGATTCGGGAGTGGAACAGGACCTGCAGGAGGAGATCGCCCAGTTCTTCCTTGATGGTTTCGGCGTCGCCTGCTCCGATGGCGTCGAGGAGTTCGTAGGTCTCCTCGAGGAGATAGGGGCGCAGCGAATCGTGGGTCTGGGTGCGTTCCCAGCCGCCGAAATGCCAGAGACGGTCCATCACCTCGACGGCATCGGACAGTCCCGCGGCGACCACAGCGGTGTCGGCCTGCTCCTGGGAGATCTCCGAGCTCATCGGACGGCCGGCGCTTCCATCGGAACCGAAAGATCCACCATCCCTTGGGGTTTGCCATCGAGTACCAGCAGCAGGTCCGCGACGAACTGCAGCACCGCCACGTCGCGCACCCGGTCGGCACCGACACTGTCGGTGACCCGCGGCAGTGGCAGCGTGATCAGACCGCTCGCGGGACGGTAATTGGCCGCGGGGTAGATCCGCTTGAGCCGAAGCTGTTTGGAATCAGGGAGATTCAGCGGAGCGATCTTGAGCGACGAACCGGTGACCACGATTTCGGACACGTCGTACTCGCGGGCGAGCAGGCGCAGCTTGGCCACCGACACCAGCCGCCCGACCTCCACCGGCAGCGGGCCATAGCGGTCGACGAGCTCCTCGATCACCGCCGACAGGGCCGTATCCTCCTGGGCGGCAGCGAGTTTGCGGTAGGCCTCGAGCCGCAGGCGGTCACTGGCGATGTAGTCCGGCGGGATGTGCGCGTCGACGGGCAGATCGATACGCACCTCCTTGTTCTCCTCGGTGACGATCGGCTTGCCGTCGGCGGCGGCACGGTAGGCCTCCACCGCCTCGCCGACCAGTCGCACATACAGATCGAAGCCGACCCCGGCGACATGACCGGACTGTTCGGCGCCGAGTACGTTGCCCGCGCCACGGATCTCGAGGTCCTTCATCGCCACGGCCATACCCGCGCCCAGATCGGAGTTCTGCGCGATGGTGGCCAGGCGGTCGTAGGCGGTCTCGGTGAGCGGCTTCTCCGGCGGATACAGGAAGTAGGCGTAGCCGCGCTCACGCGAACGACCGACGCGCCCACGCAACTGGTGCAACTGCGAAAGGCCGAGCGAATCGGCACGTTCCACGATCAGCGTGTTCGCGTTGGAGATGTCGAGACCGGTCTCGATGATCGTGGTGCAGACGAGCACGTCGTATTCGCGCTCCCAGAATCCCTGCACGGTCTTCTCGAGCTGATCCTCGTTCATCTGACCGTGCGCCACCACCACCCGTGCCTCGGGCACCAGATCGCGAATCTTCTTGGCGGCCTTGTCGATCGAGGACACCCGGTTGTGCACGTAGAACACCTGACCGTCGCGCATCAACTCGCGGCGGATGGCGGCGGTGACCTGCTTGTCGTTGTAGGCGCCCACGTAGGTGAGCACCGGGTGACGCTCCTCGGGCGGGGTGAGGATGGTCGACATCTCGCGGATGCCCGCCAGGCTCATCTCCAGGGTGCGCGGGATCGGCGTGGCCGACATGGTGAGCACGTCGACGTGGGTGCGCAGCGCCTTGATGTGTTCCTTGTGCTCCACACCGAAGCGCTGTTCCTCGTCGACCACCACCAGGCCGAGGTCCTTCCAGCGCACACCGGTCTGCAGCAACCGGTGGGTGCCGACCACGATGTCGACCGAGCCGTCGGCCATCCCGGCCAGGATCTCCTTGGAATCGGCGGCATCGGTGAACCGCGACAGACCACGCACCGTCACCGGGAAGCCCGCGACACGTTCGGTGAAGGTCTGCAGATGCTGCTGAGCGAGCAGGGTGGTCGGCACGAGCACGGTGACCTGCTTGCCGTCCTGCACCGCCTTGAACGCGGCGCGCACGGCGATCTCGGTCTTGCCGTAACCGACATCGCCGCAGACCACGCGGTCCATCGGCACCGCCTTCTCCATATCCGACTTCACGTCGGTGATGGCGGTCATCTGGTCGACGGTCTCGGTGAACGCGAACGCGTCCTCCATCTCCTGCTGCCACGGCGTATCCGGGCCGAAGGCGTGGCCGGGTGCGGCCTGGCGCGCGGCGTAGAGCTGAACGAGTTCGCCCGCGATCTCGCGAACAGCCTTGCGCGCCTTGCGTTTCGTGTTCGCCCAGTCGGAGCCGCCGAGCTTGGACAGGCTCGGCAGTTCGCCACCGACGTAGCGGGAGAGCTGATCCAGCGATTCCATCGGCACGAACAGCCGGTCGCCGGGCTGGCCGCGCTTGCTCGGCGCGTATTCGATCACCAGGTACTCACGCCGTGCGCCGCCGATGGTGCGCTCGATCATCTCGACGAACCGGCCGATGCCGTGCTGGTCGTGCACCACCATGTCGCCCGCGGCGAGGGCGAGCGGGTCGACCTGGTTGCGACGCTTGGCCGGCAGCCGTTTGCCCTCGGTGGGCGCGGTGACCCGGTTGCCGGTGAGATCGGATTCGGCGACGACCACCAGCCCGGCGTCGTCGAAGATCAAGCCGTCGTGCAGCGAACCACACAGCACGCCGACCACGCCCGGCTCCGGGACCGCGCCGGAAGCCAGCAGCGCGGCGGGCACTTCGGCCTCACCCAGCCGTTCCAGCACACGTTGCGCGGTGCCGTGGCCGGTCACCACGACGACCGCGCGGCCGCCGGTGGCGACGTGGGCGCGCAGCGACGCGAAGATGGTCGCGACCAGTTCCTCGGACCCGCGCGCGGTGGGCCCCGACTGCACCGGCAGGTTCACCTCGATCGGGTCGCCCGAGCTGAGCGGGCTCAACGTCCACCACGGCAGGCCGAGTTCATCCGCGCTGGTGCGCAATTCGGGCAGGGCGCGATAACCAGAGGCGGCCAGGTCGAGGCCGTTGGCACCCAGCGGGGCATCGCTGCCGAAAGAGGCCGCGGTCCAAGAGGCTTCGAGGAACTCTTCACCGGTGCGCACGAGATCGGCTGCGCGCGTGCGGATCTTCTCCGGATCGCACAGCAGCAACTGAGTACCGGCGGGCAGGGCCTCGGTGAGCAGGCTGAGCTTGCCCGGTGCCAGGACCGGCAGCAGGGCCTCCATGCCGTCGACCGGGATGCCCTCGGCGATCTTGTTCAGCATCTCGACCAGGGACGCGTCGGCCTCGTTGTCGGCGGCGACGACGGCGGCGCGTTCGCGCACCGGGGTGGTGAGCAGGAGTTCGCGACACGGGGACGCGACCACGACGTCGACGGTGTTCTCGCTCAGCGAGCGCTGATCGGCGACCGAGAACGGACGGATCTCGGTGACCTCGTCGCCCCAGAACTCCACGCGCACCGGATGATCCGCGGTCGGCGCGAACAGATCGAGGATCCCGCCGCGCACCGCGAACTCACCGCGCTTGCCGACCATGTCGACCCTGGTGTACGCGAATTCGACCAGGCGAGCGAGCAATTCGTCGAAATCGTGGTCACCGCCGACCCGCAACACCACCGGCTCGATATCGCCGAGACCGGCCGTCATCGGCTGCATCAGCGAACGCACCGTGGTGACCACCACCCGCAGCGGATCGGAGTAGACCGAGTCCTCGGGATGGGCGAGGCGGCGCAGCACCTCGAGCCTGCGGCCCACCGTGTCGGGGCCGGGCGAGAGGCGTTCGTGCGGCAGCGTCTCCCAGGACGGGAACATCGCCACCGACGGGCCGAGCATCTCGGTGAGCTCCACGGTCAGATCGTCGGCCTCACGACCGGTCGCGGTCACCACCACCAGGGGGCGCTGATCGGCGATCGTCGCGGCGACGAACGGCCGCACAGCCGACGGCGCGACCAACTCCACCCCGGACTTGCCGACCAGGTCGGTGACCATCCGCAGCGCGGCATCACCCGCGACCACTTCGGCCAGACCGGCGAGCGGAGGACGAAGGGAGGACATTGTTCGCTCCTGAATGCGCAGACGGGATAGGCGAGGCAGCCGTCTCGAAGTCTAGATGAGTGATTCCGGGGGGTCGGCCTGCGGCTGACCCCGGAGTAAGAGCCGCCGCAGGGGTAATAGGCGACTATGAGAGACATCACAGTTGGGATATCGACCAGTCGCAGAACGTACTCGCGACGAACCCCAGAAAGCTATACGTCTATCGAGTAGGTGATCCATGACGACCACGGTCGGAATATCAGCGGAACGCGCTGTCGTCCGGGGGGTACTCCTGTCCACCGCGCCGGGGAAACGGTCCGCGGTCCTTCAGACAGTCGAGCAGCGTGTCGAAGACGGGGGCTCGGTCGTCGGCGCACTCGACGCGCTCACCGAGTCAGCGCCGGTCGTCGCCGACGTTGCCGTGGCCTATCACACGGCGGAGGACCGGCAGCGGATCGTGTCGCAGCTTGCGGACGGGCAGTGGCGGACATCGTCGCTGGTTTCGACCCGATCGGCACTGTTAGCGCTGGTCGGTGCCATGCCGGAACTCGACGAGTTCGGGACCGTTGTGCTGCTGAACCTCGCCGATCGCACCGCGACCGCCGTGGTGGTCGGGCCGGATCGTCGGAAGATCCTGGCATCGCAGACATGGACCACCGGATTCGCCGACGGCACTGCGGTCGACGGTCCCGTGGACGCGTTCGACGCCGACGCGATGACCGAGACGATCGGTCACCTGCGCTCGATGCTCGAGCCGATCCCGACCCATCCCGACGCGGTTGCCCTCTGCGGTTCGTCAGCGGGCGATCCCGAGATCGCGGGCGCCTTGCGCTACGAACTCACCGCGCGCGTTGTCCTCGTGCCGGACTACGAACAGGCGACGGCGCGCGGAGCCGCGCTGATCGCCGCCGACCAGGTGGGCAAGCGATACGCCGAACCTCCGCGCACTCCGGGGCGCCACAAGCGGCTACTGCTGAGCGCGGCGGCACTCGCCGTTTTCCTCGGGGTGTCCGGGTTCGCGGTGGCACAGGTGCTGGACGACAGCGCGCCGGCGATGAAAGCGGGTTCGGTCGATGCGACCAGCCTGCCGCCACCGTCGTCCTCGGCGCCGACCACCGCCGATGCCCGGCTTCCGGCCCCGCCAACACCGGAGCAGCCCGCCCCACCCCTGGCACCCGCTCCGACCCCCGCCACACCCTCGGCCGCTGCTCCGGCGCCGCCGTCGCCTGCTGCGGTCCCCACCACGACCGCGCCTCGTGGTCCGGCACAGCCCACCTGGGTGCCTGCACCTGAGGCAGGCCCCACCGACTCCCCGGCGCCACCGAGCTCACCGGAAGCGGCCGTGCCGAGCGACTCTCCGGCACCGACAAAGGTCGGCCCCCCGGATCCGCAGGGGCTGTTCCCGGGAGAATCGCCACCCCCGCCGGCGGGCTCGGACCCCGCGGCGGAACAGGCGTGGTGGGCCAACCATTGGAACCTGAAGCGACAGTGGATGAACGGCGGCTGAAACGCGCCGCTGGACGGGATCGCTCGGTGGTGAACGTCGCGACGCGCGTAAGGTCGAGGTGTGAGTCTGGCTCGACGTGAACGCCACGCCCTCGTGGAAACGATGACCGAGGTCGGCCCTGCCGCGCCGACCCTGTGCGGCACCTGGACGGCGCACGATCTCGCCGCCCACTTGGTGGTCAGGGAACGCAGGCCCGACGCTTCGATCGGCATCGTCTTCCGGCCGATGTCCGGGTACCTCGAAGCGAAGCAGACGCAGATCGCGCAGCGGCCGTTCGCCGAACTGCTGGAGCTGGTGCGCACCGGGCCGCCGTGGTGGTCGCCCCTGCGACCGGTCGACGCGATGGTCAATCTCAGTGAGATGTTCGTCCACCACGAAGACGTCCGCAGGGCCGAACCGGGCTGGGAGCCAAGGCAATTGGCGGAGCGCGACGAAGATCGGCTGTGGACCGCCCTGCGCACCGTCGCCCGCGCGGCCTACCGCAAGTCGCCGGTCCCGGTCGTGCTCGCCTCGCTGCGGGGAGCCGAGATCACGGCACATCGTGGCGACGGCGACGCGGTGACACTCACCGGCACACCCTCGGAGCTGCTACTGCATGCCTTCGGCCGCGACGAAGTCCGGATCGCGACGACGGGATCCGACGCCGATGTGCGGGCGGTGCTCGCCACCGACCGCAGCGTGTGAACTAGACGACGTAGCGACGCAGCCTGCGCGCGGCGAACTCCCGGAAGTACGACAGCTTCTCCGGCGGCACCAGCGAGGGCAGCAAGAAGTACCAGGCCCGCTCCATCCGCGCCGCCATCTGATCCATCGATTCGGTGCCGACCGCGACGATGTGCACGCCCGCGGTCAGTTCCTGCAGTAGCACGCCGACCACATCGGGATCGAGATCGGCGATCAGATCGCCCTGGGCGATGGCCCGCTCCGACAGCAAACGGTAAGTCTCACCCCAGGTCTTGGCGATATTGTCGCCCTGCGCCCCGCGATAGTCACCGATCTGATGGGTGAGTTTGAGCATCGCGCCCACCATCGGATCGTTCATCGACAGGTCGGCCACCACATAGGTGATCCCGATGCCCGCTTCCAGCGCGGGCACCCGGGAATCGAAGAAGCCCTGACAGGATCCGATCAGGCGCTCGTTGCCCTGATCGACCACCGCCCTGGCCAGCTCCTCCTTGGAGCCGAAGTGAAAGTACAAGGCGCCCTTGGTCACATTGGACTGCGCGATGATTTCGCTGAGGCTCGCGTTGGCGTAGCCCAAACGGAGAAAGACATCGGCAGCGCCAGCAAGGACGGAGTCGCGGGTGATCTCCGCGCGTGCTTGCCTAGCCATCAGATCCGCCGGTCATCCAATAATCCAGCCATCCTGAAGTAGACCGACAACCCGAAATTTGCTCGACATACCGCCCGGCAGCACCCAAAAGGATGGGTGAACCGTACCACCAGGCGCCAATGTGGCAGCCGAATCATGGATTCGGTCCACACCGCGTGCGCTAACGTCCGGCTACCCCACCGATGGTCGGGGCAGTCCCCGTATTCCATTCGGAGCTGAGACCCGGTTCGGCTTCCAAATGACTCAAACCGTTCCAACACAGGTTCACCAAGTGCGCCGCGACCACTTCTTTGGGCGGGGTGCGCTCGTCGAGCCACCACGTGGCGGTGGTCGACACCATGCCGACCAGGGCCTGAGCGTAGAGCGTGGCTAGGCTGGTATCGAGATCACGGCGGGCGAAATCGCTGGCGAGCAGATGCGCCACCTGATTGACGGCCTCGTTGAGCAGGCTCGAGAACCGACCGTCGGAACTGGCCGCGGGCTGGTCACGGACCAGGATCCGAAAGCCGTCGGTCCGTTCCTCGATGTAGGTGAGCAGGGCCAGCGCGACCTGCTCCAAGCGCACCCGCGAGCGGTTGCGCGTGAGCGAGGAGGTGACCATCTCCAGCAGCATCGACATCTCGCGATCGACGACCACCGCGTAGAGGCCCTCCTTGCCGCCGAAGTGCTCGTAGACGACCGGCTTCGACACCTGCGCGCGCTGGGCGATCTCCTCGATCGATGTCGCGTCATAGCCCCGCTCCGCGAACAACGCGCGACCGATCTCGATCAACTGCTGCCTGCGCTGCGTACCGGTCATCCTCGGCCTGGCAGCTCGACCCGGCTCACTGGAAGACATGCGTGCCCCCGCCTCTCCGCGTTTTCGACTCACAAGAATCAGTACGTGCGTTCCAGAAGGCTAACAACGACATCCGAGCACGGACGCGACAGGCGTACACAAGATTCGCCCGAGGGCAGGATCATGTGCGAGGATCACTCCGTGCCGTAGCACAGTGGTGGGTTCTGACAGCCCACTGGTGTGGCGATCCGCCGTAGTGTAATGGCAGCACCTCTGATTTTGGTTCAGATAGTTCAGGTTCGAGTCCTGGCGGCGGAGCACACGGACACACAGTGACGTATCGTCGGCCCGCACCATCTACCGACCGAACCCGCCACAGCACTCGCTGACAGGCAGCCGAGGGAGATCCATGCCACCGCAGACCGCCGTCGTCGTTCTCGCAGCAGGTGCTGGGACGCGAATGCGGTCGAAGACTCCGAAAGTGCTGCACCCGTTGGCAGGCCGGTCGATGCTCTCGCACGCGCTGCACGCCGCCGACGAGATCGATCCGACCCACCTGATCACCGTTGTCGGGCACGACCGCGAGAAGGTCGGAGCCGCCGTCGCGGACGTGGGCTCCGAACTCGGCCGCGAGATCGTGTGCGCGGTGCAGGAGCAGCAGCTCGGAACCGGTCACGCGGTGCAGTGCGCACTGGGTTCGATCCCGGCGGACTTCGACGGCGACCTCCTCGTCACCTCGGCCGATGTGCCGTTGCTCGACGGGCACACCCTTTCCGCGCTGCTCGACGAGCACCGCAGCTACGCCCACCGGCCCGCCGTGACGGTCCTGACCTTCGTGCCCGACGACGCCAACGGCTACGGCCGGATCGTGCGCGACGACGACGGCCAGATCGCCGAGATCGTGGAGCACGCCGACGCGACTCCCACCCAGGCCAAGATCAAAGAGGTCAACTCCGGCGTCTACGCGTTCGACGCGTCGGTGCTGCGGACCATGATCGGGCGGCTGTCCACCGCCAACGCCCAGCACGAGCTCTACCTCACCGACGTGCTGCGACTGGCCCGCGAGGCTGGCCATCCCGTGCACGGCGCACGACTGGTCGACTCCAACAAGGTCACCGGCGTGAACGACCGGGTGCAGCTGTCCCAGGCGGGCGCCACCCTCAATCGCTACATTCTCGAACGCCACATGCGCGCGGGCGTCACCATCGTCGACCCGACGACCACCTGGGTCGACGCGAGCGTGCGGATCGGGCGCGACGCGGTGCTCCGCCCCGGCACCCAGCTCTTCGGCGAGACCCAGATCGGTGAGGACGCCGAGATCGGGCCGGACACCACACTCACCGATGTGCTCGTCGGCGAGGGCGCGAGCGTGATCCGCACCCACGGCGAGCGTGCCGAGATCGGCGACGGCGCCACCATCGGGCCGTTCAGTTATCTGCGGCCGGGCACCGTCGTCGGCAAGGAAGGCAAGCTCGGCGCGTTCGTCGAGACCAAGAACGCCTCGATCGGCGCGCACTCGAAAGTGCCGCACCTCACCTACGTCGGCGACGCGACCATCGGCGAGCACAGCAACATCGGCGCTTCCAGTGTTTTTGTGAACTACGACGGGGTGAACAAGCACCACACTGTGGTCGGTTCCCATGTGCGCACAGGTAGCGACACGATGTTCATCGCACCGGTCACCGTGGGTGACGGGGCGTATACGGGTGCGGGTACTGTACTGCGCAGAAGCGTTCCACCGGGTGCACTTGCTGTGTCGGGTGGGCCACAGCGCACTATTGAAAACTGGGTGCAGCGCTACCGTCCAGGAACCGCTGCGGCGCGCGCGGCGGCGGAAGCCATCGCGGCAGACGAGACGTCTTCGAAGACAATCGAGCAAAAGGATGGCAACCAGCAGTGACCGCGTTCTCGATCGACAATCAGAAGAACATGATGCTCTTCGCCGGCCGGTCACATCCTGAGCTGGCCGAGCAGGTCGCCAAGGAACTCGATGTCGACATCACCCCGCAGACCGCGCAGGACTTCGCCAACGGCGAGATCTTCGTCCGGTTCGAGGAATCGGTCCGTGGCTCCGACGCCTTCGTGCTGCAGAGCTTCCCCGCGCCGCTCAACCAGTGGCTGATGGAACAGCTCATCATGATCGACGCGCTCAAGCGCGGTTCGGCCAAGCGGATCACCGCGGTGCTGCCGTTCTACCCGTACGCGCGTCAGGACAAGAAGCACCGCGGCCGCGAGCCGATCTCCGCTCGCCTGGTCGCCGACCTGCTGAAGACCGCTGGTGCCGACCGCATCATCAGCGTCGACCTACACACCGACCAGATCCAGGGCTTCTTCGACGGCCCCGTCGATCACATGCACGCGCTGGTGCAGCTCTCGGATTACATCCGCACCAACTACCCGACGGACAACCTCGCGGTCGTCTCCCCCGACGCGGGCCGTGTGAAGGTCGCCGAGAAGTGGGCCGACGCGCTCGGTGGTACGCCGCTGTCGTTCATCCACAAGACCCGCGACCCGCTGGTGCCCAACCAGGTGAAGTCCAACCGCGTCGTCGGTGACGTCGAAGGCCGCACCTGCGTGCTGATCGACGACATGATCGACACCGGCGGCACCATCGCCGGTGCGGTGAAGGTGCTCAAGGAAGCGGGCGCGGGCGACGTGATCATCGCGGCCACCCACGGTGTGCTCAGCGATCCGGCCGCCGAGCGGCTGGCCAACTGTGGTGCCAAGGAAGTCGTCATCACCAATACGCTGCCGATCAGCGAGGACAAGAAGTTCCCGACGCTGACGGTGCTGTCGATCGCGCCGCTGCTGGCTCGCACGATTCGCGAGGTCTTCGAAAACGGCTCGGTAACCGGCCTCTTCAACGGCAACGCCTAGCTGTTCCGCCTCTCCGGGTCTTTTGGCCAGACTTAGGTGCGGGGGAGTTGGGGACGCGGCAAGACTTCGGAGGTGGGGAGGTAGCCCGTTCCCGGTGAGTTACCCATGTTCTCTCGAGATCAGTTGGGGCTTGTGCTGGTGCTTGTCTTTTCGGGCGTGGCGCGTCGGCTGGTCTTGGGGCATGGTGGTCCTGTAGGTCGGGACGGGAGGGGGAACATGGATACCGAACCAGAACGGCCGGTCGAGTTGGGGAAGGGGCGGGTGCAGGACGCGCCTGATTCGTCGTCGGGTGGGGAGGCTTGGGGTGGGATCGCGAAGGCGGTGCCCGCCGAGGGTGCGGTGTCCTATCCGGCGCCGCCTGTGACGCGGCCTTGGGGTGAGGTTGCTCATTCCGGTCCGGCTGTCGAGTTGCCGCCGTATCCGGCGCCGCCGCCGGTTTATCCCGTTCCTGGTTATCCCGCCGCTGGTTATCCCGTTTCCGGTAATCCTGCGCCGGGGTATCCCGTGCCGGTTCGGCCACCGTACGGTGCTGCGCCCTATCAGCCGTATCCGCCGCCGCCCGGCTATGGATACAGGGACAACACGCCGGTGTGGTCGATCTTCAGTTTTTGTTGCGCCGCCGGTTCGGTTTTCGGTGGGTTGGCGTTGTGTGGGTTGCCAGTGCTCGTCACCGCGCCGGCGGGGATCGTGCTCGGGGTGGTCGGGCATGCCAAGGGCGAGGAGATGGGCAAGTGGGCGGCGATCGTCAACGGGGCGATCGCGGCGCTGGCCGCGATCCTCGTCATCGTGTTCGTGGCGCTGATCGGCGGCATCTGAATGGACGCTTTCACCGGATTCCCGCTCGCCGGACTCGACTTCTACGAAGACCTCGAGGCCGATAATTCGAAGGCCTTCTGGAACGCGCACAAACATATCTACGACGAGGCCGTGCGCGCCCCGATGATCGCGCTCACCGCCGAGCTCGCGGCGGAATTCGGACAGGCCAAAATCTTTCGGCCCTACCGTGATGTCCGCTTCTCCGCCGACAAGTTGCCCTACAAAACGCATCAAGGTGCGGTGGCGGGCGTATCACCGGGCGTCGGCTGGTACGTGCAGATCGGCGCGGCGGGACTGTTCATCGCGGGCGGTTGCTTCCGGCCCTCACCCACGGCATTGGCTGTCGTGCGGGCCACGATCGACGACGACGTGCGCGGCGCCGAACTCGAAAAGATTCTGGCCGCGACAGCGGCAGCCGGCTTCACCCTCGGCGGCGACAAGCTCAAGACCAAGCCGAAGGGTTACGCCATCGACCATCCCCGCATCGACCTGCTGCGCCACAAGTCGCTCACCGTGCACCGCGACTTCGGCGCCCCGGACTGGCTCACCACCCCGGCCGCCGCGACCGAGATCCGCCGCGCCTGGAACGACCTGCGCCCGCTCGTCGAATGGTTCGCCGCCGTGCTGGAGGGCGTACCGGAGGACACGAGCGGCCGACGCCCGTAGTCCGTGCGAGCGTGGCTCGTGACGCACGGCCATCGACAGGTCGATACTGGAAACCATGAGCCGTGAACCGTTGGACATGGACATGGGCGACGACGATCAAGCCGACGACATCGTCGAGTACGAGCGCTACGTCGAAGACCCACCCGCCGACCACGTGATCCGCAACCACGAAGCCGAGGCCGACGGCTTCCTCGGCATCAACGAGGAAGTCGCCGCGGAACGGACGGAGCGCAGCGCCCGCCACGAGGCGATGGAAGAAGACGAACGCCCCGCCGAGGAAAGCGCGATGGGAGTGCGCGACGACGACAGCATCGACGGCGACCTCTTCGACGATGACGCCGTCAACGGCGAGGACCTGTAGATCGTCGACGGTTGTCGGCCCTGGTCAGCGGCGTTCGGCCAGGGTCAGGATGAAGCGGTGGTCGGAGTCGGTCCAGGTGTGGGTGGGGGTGAAGCCTGCTTTGTCGAGTTCGGCGGACAGAGATTCGGGGCGGAACTTGGCGGAGATCTCGGTGCGCATTTCTTCGCCTGCGGTGAAGTCGACGGTGAGGTCGAGGGCTTCGATGGTGGCGGTCATCGCTTCGGTGGCTCGCAGGCGCATTTCGATCCACTCGTTTTCGGGGTCCCAGTGGGCGACGTGATCGAATTTTTCGGGGGCGAAGTCCGCGTCGAGGCGGTGGTTGAGGACGTGCAGGACGTTGCGGTTGAATTCGGCGGTGACGCCCGCGGCGTCGTCGTAGGCGGGGACCATGATCGCGGGGTCGATGACCAGGCCGGCGCCGAGCAGCAGTAGTTCGCCGGGCTCGAGCACCTCGTTGATGCCTGCCAGGAATTCGGCGCGTTCGGCGGGGACCAGGTTGCCGATGGTGCCGCCGAGGAAGGCGATCATGCGGCGGCCGCCGCGGGGCAGGTTGTGCAGGGTGTCGGTGAAGTCGCTGACCACTCCGTGCACGGACAGATTGGGGTACTCGGCCGCGATCTCGTCGGCCGCACCGCGCAGTGCCGATGCCGAGACATCCTGCGGTACATAGGTTTTCAGTGATCCTTCGGCAGTCAGCGCATCCAGCAGCAGGCGGGTCTTGGCGGCCGAGCCCGAACCGAGCTCCACCAGCACCTCCGCGTGGGCGGCCGCGGCGATCTCGCCGACGACCCGCTCGAGCAGGGCCCGTTCGGTGCGGGTCGGATAGTACTCCGGGAGTTCGGTGATCCGCTCGAAGAGTTCGCTGCCGCGTGCGTCGTAGAACCACTTGGGTGGCAAGGACTTCGGGTCGGCGGTGAGGCCGACGCGGGCGTCGGTACGCAAGGCCGTGGTGAGATCGTCGTCGGTGAGGTGGATGTCCAGCAGCGGCGCGGTCATGAACGGACCCTTTCGGTGGCGGGGAGTTCCAGGGCGGTGATGGTGCAGTGGCCGGGCGTGGCGGCGACCAGCTGGTGATCGTCGACGGATTGCCAGCGCGGGTCGGCGTCATAGGGTTCGGAGCACAGCACGGTGTAGTCGTCGGCGACCAGCACCGACAGCGCGTGCCAGCAGGTGGTGGCCCACAGTTGGATTCCGTTGCCGAGCAACAAGTTCAAGCGGGTACCGGGTTGGTGCCGCAGCACCGCCGCGACCAGAAGTTGCAGGGCATCGTCCGGCGAGGTGACCGGACCCGCAGGGGCGATCGCCCTGAGTAGGCCTCGCAGCAGCACCCACAGTGCGGCGGAATCGGTGAGCGATTCTGCCTGCAACAACACGGCAGGGGAATCGAACAACATCGCGGAGCTGGGCGATTCATCGAGATCCCGCGAGGCAGTGGCGAAGACTTCGTTCAGATCGGCGAGGACGGCGACGAGGGTGGTTCGCCAGTCGGGGATGACGCCGTTGTGGCTGAACGCCCAGTGTTCGTCGGTGAAGGGGGCGCAGGCGGAGCGCTCTACCGGCATGCCGACCGTGGCCGAGCGGACGGCGGCGATCACCGAACGGGATTCGAGTTGGCCGAGTACCTCGGCGACGGCGGGGTCGGTCCAGATCGGGGCGTGATTGCGGTAGCGGGTTACCGCGTCGCGGGCGCCTTCCACGCCGACATCGGCGCGGCGCCACCAGGCGACGCCGAAGCCGTCGGCGTTGATGGTGCCGCCCGCGCGCATGTCGGTCGGCACCCAGGACTGCGCGTAGAGCGAGTGTGGGCCGCGCACGACCAGCTCGCCGACCCCCACCGGTGGGCCGACGTAACCGAGGTGTCTGCACATCAGAGTTCGTCCTCACGCAGGTCTCTGGCGAGGCGGAACCCGGCGAAGATCTGGCGGCGGATCGGGTGGTCCCAGTTGCGGAAAGTGGCGCGGCAGGC
Source organism: Nocardia sp. A7 (assembly GCF_046549215.1). Taxonomy (NCBI): domain Bacteria; kingdom Bacillati; phylum Actinomycetota; class Actinomycetes; order Mycobacteriales; family Nocardiaceae; genus Nocardia; species Nocardia sp. A7. The sequence goes on from NZ_JAJPWE010000001.1 coordinate 1,247,914, forward strand.
GACCTCGTCGGTGCCGAACGAGCCGCCACGCAGGATGCGGTAGTCGCCGCCGAAAAACACCTCCGAGTACTCGCGATAGGGGAACGCGCGGAAGCCGGGGTAGGCCTCGAAACCCGATGAGCACCATTCCCAGACGTCGCCGATGAGTTGATGCACGCCCGTGGCCGATGCGCCGGCCGGGTAGGCGCCGACATCGGCGGGCTCCAGATGCTGCTGACCCAGGTTGGCCAGGCGTGCGTCCGGTTCGTCCTCGCCCCACGGATACCGCCGGGACGCACCGGTTTCCGGGTCGAAGCGGGCCGCCTTCTCCCATTCGGCCTCCGTCGGCAGCCTCTTTCCGGCCCAGCGCGCGAAGGCCTCGGCTTCGAACCAGCACACGTGCACTACCGGTTGGTCGAGGCGCAGGCGGGTGCGGACGCCGAAGGCCATGCGTGTCCATCCGTCGCCGTCGCGCTCCCAGAACTGCGGCGCGACCAAGCCCGCCTCCTGCCGATGCGCCCAGCCGCGCTCGGACCACAGCTCGGGACGGTCGTAGCCGCCGTCATCGATGAACGCAAGGAACTGCCCGTTGGTCACCGGCGCGGCAGCGATCGCGAAACCGTCGACATGCACCGGGTGGGCCGGTTGTTCATTGTCCAGCGCCCACGGATCCGCCGAGGTGCCCATCAAGAATTCGCCTGCCGGGACAACGACTTCGCCGCCGACCGGCACCTGCGCGGCAGGCGCGGGCGGGGCCGACAGCACCGGCGCGCCGATCCGCAATTGGTGGGTGGCGAGCATCGTCTCGTCGTGCTGCTGCTCGTGCTGGGCGATCATGCCGAAGACAAACCCGTTCTCCACCAGCGGAGTACCGGCCAGGTCACTGGAATCGAGGACATCGAGGACCTTTTCGCGGACCGAGCCGACGTAACCGCGCGCCTGCTCCGGATCCAACAGCGGCAGCCCCGGACGATTGGCCCTGGCGTGCTTGAACGCGTCGTAGATTTCATCGATATCGGCACGCACCGCATCGCGCCCACCGACATCGCGCACCAGCCACAGCTCTTCCTGGTTCCCGATATGTGCCAGATCCCAGACCAGCGGCGACATCAGCGGCGAATGCTGCGCGACGAGATCGGCCTCGTCCACGCTGTCGGTGAGCGTGGCGGTGCGGCGGCGTGCACGCGACAGGACCTCGGCGATCCGGGCGCGCGTGCGGTCGCGATGACTGTGGTCGGCGGGGACAGAAAGACTCACGAGAGCTCCGAAACAGACTGGTCGACAACGACTTCGGACAGACGGAAAGCGGCTTGCCAACGACGGACGATCCGCCGTGAGGTCATCGCGACGAGCCGTTGCGCGAGGAGTCGATTTCGGCGAGCGGGCTGCGACCGGACCGACAACGGCGGGCTGATGCTGCCAATTCCGCAGCTGCCTCGGGGGTTCGCGCATGGGCGGCGGCCAGGTCGAACACGTCCACGGCCGCACGGCGCAATTGCGGGTCGAGCAATCCGCATCGGGCGGACGTCAACCACTCCCCCGCGGTGGGCGCGGCGAGGGCAGTCGCCTCGGCGAGGACGGCCGGGGTCGACAGCAGGGCATCGAACAGGTGGATCGGGGTGGTCCACGCTTCGCCGGGTTGGGTGTCGAGGTAGCGGACCTCGAGGTGACCGGACGCTCGGACCGGGGGGAACAGCGTGGTCAGGTGATAGTCCAGGTCGGTGCGGGTGGGGCGGCGGCCGACTTCGTCGTCGAGGGCGCCGGACAGCCAGTCGGCGAAGGTGGCGCCGGGAGGTGGGGACCAGTCGGCGTTTTCATCGGCGCAGCGCACGCACAGCAGTGGCACGTCGAGGGCCCAGTGCGCGTAGGAGGTGATCGGATCGGCCCAGTCGGACACCGGGGGTCTGGCGCGGGAGGGGTCGAGGCGCAACCAGGTACGCATGCGCTGGGAAGCCCAGTCGCCCCGCGGGACGCCGTGCAGGCGCGGTGAGCAGGCGAAGGCGGCGATCAGGGTGGGGCCGAGCACATATAGGGCGGTCCAGCGGGCTCGTACCTCGGCGGGATCGGCGCCCGCGTCCACGCTGACCTGCGTGGCGGCGGTATTGCACATCATCAGCGTGCCGAAGGGCCCGACGCCGTCGAAACGACGTTCCATCGCCGCGTAGCGGGGCAACCGGAGCAGTCGCTCGGCGGGACGGCCCGCATCGGCGGCGGCGGCGAAGATGCTGATCTCTTGTGCGGCGAGCAGGTCCCGCAAACGGGCCGCGTCAGCGCGCAGATGCTGCGTCAGCGCTGCCGGATCGGCGAACGGTGCGCTGGAAAGTTCGATCTGACCACCGGGTTCGAGGGTGACCATGCTCCCGCCCGGCAAGGGAACCGCGGCCGAGGCCGGGGCGATGGAGGTCGGTGCATGCGGCCCGAGAGCCGCTGCCAACTGGTCGAGCGAGGGGCGGGAACCGGTGGGCCCGGCGGTGAGCCACTCCAGTTCGGCGCCGATCAGCGCAGGTGGTCCAAGCTTGAAACACACGCCGCCGACGTAGGCCTCCGCAGCCGCCCTGGACGACATTTCGCCCTGGTCGGGGGCGTAATCGGGCCACGATGAGCGTTCTAGAGTGACCGCCATATCAACCTCCACGTGCTGTGCGCTGCCGGGGAACCTGCGTTTCGCTCATTCCAGAGTAGCGAGGACCACCGACAGAGAAAGTGTCGAAAAGGGGAACGCCTCGGGGCGCTATCGTCGTCACCATGCTTGACCTCGCCGCGATCAGAACCGCCACCTCAGGACTTTCCACCGGTCAGGTCTTCCTCGACAGCGCCGGATCGTCACTGCCGCCGCAGGTCGTCATCGACACAATGATCGCCCACCTACACCGCGAAGCCGAGATCGGTGGTTACCGTGCGGCTAACGAGCGCATCGACGACCTCGCCAAGGTGAAATCCTCGATCGCCACCCTGATCGGCACCACCGCCGACACCATCGCTCTCAGCGACAGCGCGTCCCGGTCATGGGCCGATTTCGCCTATTCGGTCCCACTGGGTCCCGGTGACCGGATCCTGATCTCCGGCGCTGACTACGCCAGCAACGCGATCGCCGCGCTACAGCGGGCCAAGCACACGGGCGCGGTGGTCGAGCGCATTCCCAGCGACGACACCGGACGCCTCGACACCGACGCACTGGCCGACATGCTCGACGAGCGCGTGCGGCTGGTCTCGCTCCAGCACGCACCGACCAACGGCGGCCTCGTGAACCCGGTCGCCGAGGCCACCGGAATCGCCCACGAAGCCGGCGCGCTGGTGCTGCTCGACGCCTGCCAGTCGACCGGTCAGCTGCCCATCGACGTCACCGCACTCGGGGTCGACGCCATGTCGAGCACCGGCCGCAAATGGTTGCGCGGGCCACGCGGCACCGGATTCCTCTACGTCCGTTCCGAATTGGCACAGACGATGGAACCGGCCCGTCTCGACCTGCACAGCGCCGCGTGGGTGAGCCCCGGCGAATACCGCCTCGCCGACGGCGCCGCCCGTTTCGAATTCTGGGAATGCGGTGTCGCCGCTCGCCTCGGCCTCGGCGCCGCCGTCGACTACCTGCTCGATCAGGGACCCGACGAGGTCTACGCGGCCGTCGCCACCCGAGCCGAGTACCTGCGCAAAACCCTGCCCGAGCTGCCCGGCGTGACCGTGCGCGACCTGGGCACCGAACACAGCGGCATCGTCTCGTTCACCGCCGACGGCCACGACCCAGAACAGCTGCGCGACCGGCTCGCCGAGCACGCGATCACCGTCACCGTGAGCCACGCGGGCTCCACCCTGCTCGACATGTCCGAGCGGACCCTGCCCGCCGTGCTGCGCGCCTCCCCGCACTACTTCGTGAGCCCGGACGATCTCGATCGCTTCGTCGCGACGCTGGCCGACCTCACCCGCTGAGCCCCGTGAGGCGGTGGCTGGGCAATTCACCCCGAGGGCACACGGGCACGGGATGGCAGGGTCTATCGTGGTCGCACCGGGGCGCTGCGCGTTGCCATGGCCACCGGGGCGCCGGTGGTGCCCGTGGTCATGGACGGTACCGATCGCATGAACCTTCGCGGTCGGAAACTGTTGCGTTTCACCAAGGTGCGCATCATGGTCCACCCAGCACGGCACTTTCCCGCAGCAGATCATCACGCCCAGGTCAGAACGGCAACAGATTTGCTGATGCGGGGAATTACCACGCTATCGGGTAGACCATACGTAGACCGCTACGCAGCTAGCTTCGCTGTCAAGGGCTGATCAGCAGGGGTGCTGGAGTTGTCAGCCTGGGTTAACACGCGCGGGGCGGGGCGGGATTTCTGTAGGGAGTGCACAGCACGGCCGTAACCGATCGTTGGCGTAAAGGGAGACCGACGTTGAGCAGGTTCACCGACGAAATGTTTGGCACAGCATTGACCAGCTCGAAGGGGCTGGTCACCGGAGAGCCGGAGGCGCCGCTGCGGCAGACCTGGGGGGAGATTCATCGGCAGGCGCGACGGATGGCGGGTGGCCTGGCGGCCGCCGGGATCGGGCACGGCGACGCTGTCGGCGTGCTGGCCGGCCTGCCCGTCGACATCGCGCCTGCCTGCCAGGGCATCTGGATGCGTGGCGCGTCGATCACGATGCTGCATCAGCCGACGCCGCGCACCGACCTCGAGGTCTGGGTGCGCGACACCGAAACGGTGCTGCGGATGATCGACGCGAGGGCCGTCGTCCTCGGGGCGCCGTTCGCCGCCGCCGAACCGGTGCTGCGGGAACGCGGGATCACCGTGGTGCGCATCGACGACCTGCACAATGGCGCGGACGCCGATCCGGTGCCGACCACAGAGGACGATATCGCGTTGCAGCAGTTGACCTCCGGGTCGACCGGATCGCCCAAGGCGGTGCGAATAACCCACGGCAACTTCTACGTCAACGCGTACGCCATGTTCAACCGGGTCAAGTTCCAGACCGACGACGACGTGATGATCAGCTGGCTGCCGCTGTTCCACGACATGGGCATGGTCGGCTTCCTCAGTGTGCCCATGCAGTTCGGCGCCGAAGTGGTGTGCGTGACGCCGCTGGACTTCCTGGCCAGGCCGCTGCTGTGGGCCGAGCTGATCGACAAATATCGCGGAACCGTCACCGCTGCACCGAATTTCGCGTACTCCCTGCTGGCGCGGCGACTGCGCCAGGCCGAGCCGGCCACGTTGGACCTGTCGAGCGTGCGCTACATGTGGAACGGCGCCGAACCGGTCGACCCCGACACCATGACGGCGCTGGCTGCCGCGGGAGAGCAGTTCGGGCTCAATCCGATGGCGCTCACGCCGGTCTACGGCATGGCCGAAACCACCCTGGCCGTGTCGATCCCGGACCCCGGCCACGGACAGGTGCTCGACGTGATCGACGCCGACCTGCTCGAAGCCGTCGGCAAGGCGGTGCCGATCGCCGAGGACGGCCACCACGGCACCCCGCGCAGGCTGCCGACGCTGGGCTATCTGGTCGACGATCTGGAGGGCCGCGTCGTCGACGACGAACGTCAGCCGCTGCCCGTTCGCTCGGTCGGTGTCATCGAATTGCGCGGTCCCGCGGTCACTTCGGGCTATGTCACCGTCGACGGCTTCCGCCCCGCCCAGGACGCCGACGGCTGGCTCGACACCGGCGACATCGGCTACTTCACCGACGCGGGCCTGATGGTGGTGTGCGGGCGTATGAAGGACGTCATCATCATGGGCGGCCGCAATATCTACCCCACCGATATCGAACGGGCCGCCCTGCGTGTCGGCGGAGTCCGCCCCGGCAACGCGGTGGCGGTGCGCCTGGACGCGGGTGAGAAGCGCGAAAGCTTCGCGGTGGTAGTCGAATCCAACGACTACCAGGACCCCGACGAGGTCAAACGCATCGAAAAGGAGATCGTCCACGAGGTCTTCGCCGAGGTGGGTTCGCGCCCCCGCACCGTGGCGGTCCTCGGCCCCGGCGCCCTCCCGAAGACCTCCTCGGGCAAACTCCGCCGCTCCGCTACCGCGGTGCACCTGCGCTGAGAACGCACTCGGCGCGCCAAGTGCCCTGGCGCGCCGAGTGTCTCAGTGCAGGTTGTTCTGGGCCGCTTCCAGCCCGACTTTCAACAGCAGCTCCACCGCATCGGCGGCCTGCTCCACGATCACCGGCACCTCTTTGCGCTCCGGCGCGGCGAAGGGCTTGAGCACGTAGTCGGCCGGATCCTGTCGACCGGGTGGACGTCCGATCCCGATCCTGGTCCGCAGGTACTCCTTGGTGGTCAACGCCTGCGAAATCGACCGCAGCCCGTTGTGTCCACCCTCGCCACCGCCCTGCTTGAGCTTCAGGGTGCCGAACGGCAGATCAAGCTCGTCGTGAACCACGATCACCTGATCCACCGGGACCGAGAAGAACTTGGCCAGCGCGGCGACCGGCCGACCGGACAGGTTCATGTAGGTGCGCGGCTTCGCGATGAGGATCTGACGGCCGTCCAGACGCGCCTGCAGCAGGTCGGCGCCGGATTTCTTGTGCACGGCAAAACGGCCGCCGACGCGCTCGGCGAGCACATCGGCGACCAGGAAGCCCACATTGTGGCGGGTGCGCTCGTACTCGGGGCCGGGGTTACCCAGTCCGACTACGAGCGCAGGCCCGGAAGATTCGGTCACAGGCCGAACCGTAGCGCAGTACTACTCGGACTCGGCAGCGGTCTCCGTGGTCGCGGCGTCGGCGTCGGCCTCGGCGCCCTCGTCGTCCATCTGCGAGGCGGACGGCGCTTCGATCACGTTGACGATCAGCGCATCCGGGTCACCGGCCAGGGTGACGCCCTCGGGCAGCGCGATGGTGCCCGCCAGGATCTGGGTGCCGGGCGCGATGCCGTCGACCGAGACCTCGATGGTCTCGGGCAGGTTCATCGCGTCGGCCTCGATCGACAGGGTGTTGAGTTCCTGGGTGATCAGGGCGCCGGAGGTGGCCTCGCCGACGACCACGACGTTGACGTCGGTGGTGACGCGCTCGCCACGCTTGACGATCAGCAGGTCGGCGTGCTCGATGTAGCGACGGATCGGGTGGACGACGACCGACTTGGTCATCGCCAGCTGCGGCTGGCCGTCGATCTGCAGGTTCAGGATGGCGTTGGTGCCGTGCAGACGCAGGATCGCGGCGAACGCCTTGGCGTTCAGCGACAGGTGCTGCGGCTCGGCGTGGTGGCCGTACAGCACGGCGGGCACGTTGCCGTCGCGACGGGTACGGCGTGCGGCGCCCTTACCGAATTCGGTGCGGACGGCGGCTTCGATCAGATTGGCGTCGGACATACGAATGCGCTCCTACGGCTGGTCATGGGTGACCCAACTCCGGGGTCAAGGTCTACTCGTCGGACGAAGAACGAACGAGGACGGCCCAAACAACTCAGCCGAGCCGCGTCGATCACGGTGTGCGCACCAAACGGGCACTCACCCTCGCCGAGACAACTCGCCAATGGTAGCGCACCCGCATCGCCGGGAAAAATCAGGGCCGATACCCCGACGACCTGGCGATAGGCCCGCCCACTACGCTGGATAGGTTGCCGCCCACTGCGAAAGGTCCGTCCGTTGACCGAGTCCGGAGAAGTCGTCGCCACCACCCCACGCGGGCTGCCCGCCGAGGTGGCCCGTCGGCGCACGTTCGCCGTGATCTCGCACCCCGACGCGGGCAAGTCGACGCTGACCGAAGCACTCGCTCTGCACGCTCGGATGATTTCGGAAGCGGGCGCGATCCACGGTAAGGCCGGTCGCAAGTCGACCGTGTCGGACTGGATGGAGATGGAGAAGGCGCGCGGCATCTCGGTGAGCTCGACCGCGTTGCAGTTCAACTACCGGGCCGCCGGGTCCGATGTCGACAATGTGATCAACCTGGTCGACACCCCCGGCCACTCCGATTTCTCCGAGGACACCTACCGCGTACTCACCGCCGTCGACGCCGCGGTGATGCTGATCGACGCGGCCAAGGGCCTCGAACCGCAGACGCTGAAGCTGTTCCAGGTCTGTCGCCACCGCGGCATACCGGTGATCACCGTGATCAACAAGTGGGACCGGCCGGGCCAAGCGCCGCTGGAATTGCTCGACGAGATAAGCGAGCGGATCGGCCTTACGCCCACTCCCCTGTTCCTGCCGGTCGGCATCGCGGGCGATTTCCGCGGTCTGCTGCGCCGCGGGCCCGAGGGCGAGGCGGCCGAGTACATCCACTTCACCCGCACCGCCGGTGGCGCGACCATCGCACCCGAGGAATACCTCACCGCCGACGAGGCGCAAGCGCGCGAAGGCGAGGAGTGGACGACCGCGGCCGAGGAGAGCGAACTGCTCTCGGCGACCGGCCAGGACCACGATCAGGAAATGTTTCTGGCAGGCCAGACCTCACCGGTCATCTACGCCTCCGCCATGCTGAACTTCGGTGTCCGCCAACTGCTCGAGACGCTGGTGGAACTGGCGCCCGCGCCCGGCTCCCGCGAGGATGTGACGGGCAAGGAGCGCACGACCGGTGACCCGTTCAGCGCGGTGGTGTTCAAGGTGCAGGCCGGGATGGACACCGCCCACCGCGACCGGCTGGCGTTCATGCGGATCGTGTCCGGCGAATTCGAACGCGGCATGGTGGTGACCCACGCGCAGACCGGTCGCCCGTTCGCCACCAAATACGCGCTGACGGTCTTCGGCCGCGAGCGCACCACGGTCGACACCGCCTACCCCGGCGACGTGGTCGGCCTGGTCAACGCCAACGCGCTCGCACCCGGCCACACGCTGTTCGTCGACAAGAAGGTGGAATACCCGCCGATCCCGAGCTTCGCCCCAGAACATTTCGCGACGCTGCGCGCGCAGAGCGCGGGCAAGTACAAGCAGTTCCGCAAGGCCATCGACCAGCTCGATTCCGAGGGCGTGGTGCAGGTGCTGCGCAACGACGCGCGCGGTGACGCCACGCCGGTGCTCGCCGCGGTCGGTCCGATGCAGTTCGAGGTGGTCACCGCGCGGATGCAGGGCGAGTTCAACGTCGAGACCCAGCTGGACTTCCTGCCCTTCACCCTGGCCCGGCGCACCGACGCGGAGTCGGCGCCCGAGCTCGATCGCCAGCGTGGGGTCGAGGTGTTCACCCGTACCGACGGTGCGATTCTGGCGCTGTTCAGCGACAAGTGGCGGCTGCAGTACATCGAGAAGGAACACCCGAAACTCACGCTGGAACCGCTGGTCGCGACCGCGGATTGAGAACGGGGCTGTCTGGGTCGGCTAGGCGGCCGGTCCGGGGTTGCGCTCCACCGGCGAGATGTGGTTCTCCTGGGCGATCATGCCCCAGCGGCTCGCGGTGAGCCGCAGGCTCGGGAGATCGCTGAGCGAGAGCACCACCTCGTAGGTGCGCTCGTACCCGGTGTGCGAAATGCGCCAGTGCCCGTCGTCGCAGCGCACATAGCTGTCGGTGTAGAAGGCGGCGCCACGCAGGCACATGTTGTGTTCGGGGATGATCACCGTGTCGGCCAGGTACCAGGTGCCGGTGGCGGTGTCACCGTCGACGTCGACCTCGGGATGGTCGCAGCGGTGCTCGGTGATCACGTGCGGTCCGAGGGTGTTGCGCAGGAAGGCCAGGAACGCCTCGCGCGACTCGAACTGCAGGTATTCGCTGTAGGTGGCGGTCGCCTCGGGGACCAAGGTGTCGGCGAACTCATCCCAGGACTTGGTGTCGAGGCTGCGCAGGTAGCGGTATTTCAGCCTGCTGATCGCGATGAGGTCGTCGGGGTGATCCGGCGGGCGCTCGATCGGTGTCGGCTGTTCGTCGTCATCCGACGGCATTGATGCCATCCATGCCTCCCCCGAGTCCGACCCGGCGACCAACGGCGCATCGTCACCGGGCAGCAACGGCGCCGGGCCGACCCACGCGGACGCGACAGGTTCGTCGACGTGCACGTTCGGAGTTTCCGGACCCTGCTCCATCTCTCCACGATCCCACCAGAAACGGCTCGCCGCCCGTTCTGTATCAGATCGCTATCACTGCCGACACCGGAGTGTGACCTCCGGCGCCGGCGCCCCCGGCTGTCTGGGCTACCCGATGGTGAAGCAGGTACGGCAGAAATCCTCACCGAATTCTGAGAGGCGAAGGCTCTTGCGCACGATCTTGGGCGCGCGGCCCGCCTTCTTCAGCGCCTGCTCGACGACGGGCTGCACTTCCAGCACCATGTACCGGCTCAGCACGACCGGATCGTCGGAGGTGAGCGTGAGGCCGAGGCGATTGAGGTTGATCAGATAGGACCGCGCGCGGTCCGGGTAGCGCACGCCTGCCTGTTCGGGGACCGAGGTCAGGTCGCCCTGCACCAGCTCCGAGCCGATGCCGAGCGGGCGGTTGGTGCGCACGTCGACCGAGGGTTGCGGACCGTTGAGGGCCATGAACCGCAGGATGCGGGCCTCGTCGGGGGCGACCTCGTCGAGAATGCGGTCGTAGGCCGGGTGCACGTCTTCGGTGAAGTACACATCCGCCGAACGGGCGAGCAGCGCGTCGCCACGTCGGCGCAGGTCATCGGTGGTGGCCGACTGCAGGTACGGGCCGACGGTGACGGCCTGCTGGTTCGTCCCGTTCGGCGTCGGTACATAGCTGACGATCTCGCGCACCGACCCCTCGGTGACGCCGAGTGCGCTGCGCGCGATGGAGCGAAGGGCGTTGCCGGTGCGCTCGGCGATATCGGCGGAGGATTCGCCGTCGAGCGCCGCCTGGGCGAGTTCCTTGGTGACCTCATAGGTGGTGCCGACCGCCCACTGGCTGCCACGCACCGCGGTACCGGCGGCCAATCCGGCGGCTCGGAAAACGCCACGGATCAAACGTGCCTCATTACTGATCTGTCGCTGCTCGACATCCGAGCTGCGCTCGACGGCGCGGGTACCGGCACGGGCCAGGTCCTGTCCGGTCCTGTCGTCTGTCACGTCCTACTCCGAAGTCTCGCCATGTGAACAGTACTGCCACTATCGCGCGTCCCCTCTGCACGATATTTGTGGCCTGTCACGAAAGGTGGTGGTGGTCATTGTGTCCGACTCGCCAAGGGGAGTACGGCATTCGGGACAGGTTCTGTGACTGATGTCTCAGACACTACCCTGTGGTCTGACACACGACGAATGGACCCAGTTCCCTGACTCACAGTAGGGTCACCTCGCCGCGGGGGTGATAAATTTTGGTTCTCGGTGAGGCGGTGGTCACCGGGTATCGGCAGGAGGGCGTGGCGTGTTGGAAAGTGTGTTCGGGTTACACCCGACACTCCTGCTAGAAATTCTGACTATTCCTCTTTTCACAGGAATTATCGGTTACATAACCAACTGGACCGGCATTCTCATGCTGTTCCAGCCGATCAAATTCCATGGTTTCCGACTGCCCGGTCTGCGCGCGGTCTTCCCCTACCTGCCCAAGCGGATCCAGGTCCTGCCGCTGCTCAGCTATGACGGCCGGATCGGCTGGCAGGGCATCGTGCCCTCACGCGCCGACAAGATGGCCAGTATCGCGGTCGACAAGGGCCTGTCCAAACTGGGCAGTGTCGCCGACTTCTATCGCGAGCTCGACCCGGAGAAGCTGGCCGAACACCTGGCCGAGGTGGCCGACACCCAGATCCGCGACATCGTCGAGGTGATCCTGCGCCGCGAACACCCGCAGCTCTGGTACAACCTGCCCAATGGGGTCAGGGAGATGATCCATCAGCGGGTGCGCTCGCAACTGCCCGAGATCCTGCGCGACCTCACCATCGAACTCGGCGCCAATATCGACCAACTGCTCGATGTGAAGCAGATGGTGATCCGCTACTTCCAGGCCCGCCCGCAATTGCTCAACCAGCTGTTCCAGGTGCTCGGCGCCAAGGAGCTGCGGTTCATGCAGAATTTCGGCGCCTACTTCGGCGCGCCCTGCGGATTGCTGCTGGTCCTGGTGCTGCACACCACCGGGCTCTCGCCGCTGGTCGTGCTGCCCGTCGGCGGCATCATCATCGGCTGGGTGGTGAACTGGGTTGGCCTGAATATGATCTTCGCGCCCGCCACGCCGAAGTGGTGGTGCCCGTGGCGGCAGGGTCTGCTGATCAAGCGTCAGCCCGAAATCACCGCCGGCTACGCGGCATTGGTGTCCACCGAGGTCGTCACGGTGGCCAACATCGGCGACGAGCTGCTCAACGGCCCGCGCTCGGACCGCACCCTGCAGATGCTCGAGGACACCCTGCGCCCGGCCGCCGACCGGGCGCTCGGACCCGCGCGGCCCGCAGTGAAATTCATGCTCGGCAGCCGCGAATACGACACGCTGCAAACAACTCTCACCGCGCAGGCGATGACGATCGCGCCGATGGCGTTCGCCGATCCCGCCTTCAATGTCCAGCAGGGCAGGCAGGTCAACGAGTACATCGCACGGCAAATGTCCGCGCTTTCCCCCCATGACTTCGTGGACATGCTGCGCGCGGCGATCAAACAGGACGAATGGCTACTTTTCGTCCATGGCGGCGCGCTGGGGCTGATCGCCGGATACGCTCATATCCTGGTCTTCGGAACAGGAGTAGCGACGACATGGATGTAGACGACGGGACTCCGTCCACCGACATGGTGCGACGATCGGTGCCGCCGCTCGACAAGCGTGGTGGCCTGCTGCCCGTCTCACCGGCGCGCACGGTGCGGGCGGCCACCGGTGTGGCCCGGGTGGCGTTCACCGCCGCCTCCGGCATGACCCTGTGGACGCTGGACACCGCACTCGGGGTGACCGTCACGGTGCTGCGCGGCAGCATGGCGGGCACCCCACCCAACGAGGTGCTCGCCGAAGCGGAAACCGAAGTGCGCGACCGGCTTCGGCACGCGCTCGGTCTGCCGACGGGCACCGAACACCACCGCGACGACGGCGCACCGACCCTGCGCGAACAGGGCGCGGAACTGCTTCGCCTGTCCGCCAGCACCCACTCCGCACAGCCCGACACGCATCCGGCCTACCCCGGCATCCTCGCCGAGATCACGCCCGACGAGGCCCGGATCCTGCGGTTTCTGCACATCGACGGGGCGCAGCCGTCCATCGACGTGCGCACCGGTCGCCAGCGCGCGTTCGGCGGTGAGCGGCTGATCAGCGGGCTGACGATGCTGGGCGAGCACGCGGGCCTGCGATTTCCGAACCGGGTGCCGCAATACCTGCCCAACCTGCGCAGGCTGGGACTCATCGAAACGACCCGCGACCCTGTCGGCAACCCGCACCGCTACCAGGTCATCGAGGCGCAGGAGCAGGTACGGGAGGCGTTGAAGCGCCCCGGTTTCGGCACGAAGGTGACCTACCGCAGCATCCTGCTCACCGAATTCGGCGCCGATTTCGTCCAGACCTGTTTGCCGGTCGTCATCGGCGGCGACGGCCGCGAAACCGCGACCTAGCTCTCGCCGAGCTCAGCCAATTCCATCCAACGCTCTTCCGCTGCTTCCTTTTCGGCGACGACTTCCTTCAACTCGGACCCGAGCTTGACCAGCTTGTCCGGGTCTGTCGCGGCGTCGGCCAGCGCCTTGTGCAGTTTCTGTTCGCGCTCGTCGAATTTGGCGATGCTGCGTTCGACCTTCGACAGTTCCTTGCGGGCGGCGCGGCGGTCGGACGAATCCGTCGAGGTGCCACCGGTTTTCGCGGTGAGCGGCTTGACGTTGCCTGCCATGGTGGCGCGCTTGGCGAGGTAGGAGTCGATGCCGCCGGGCAGGTTGGTGAGTTTGCCGTCGCCGAACAGGGCCCAGGTGGAGTCGCAGATGCGCTCGACCAGGTAGCGGTCGTGGCTGATGACCACCAGCGTGCCCGCCCAGTTGTCGAGCAGGTCCTCCAGTTGCTGCAGGGTGTCGATATCGAGGTCGTTGGTCGGCTCGTCGAGCAGCAGGACGTTCGGCTCGGCCATGAGAATGCGGGTGAGCTGCAGGCGACGGCGTTCGCCACCGGAGAGGTCGCCGACCGGGGTGCGCTGGCGGGCCGGGGTGAACCCGAGCCGTTCGGCGAGCTGGCCTGCCGAGATCTCCTTGTCGCCGAGCATGATTCGCTGCGCTACCTGCTGCACGGCCTCGAGCACTCGCATATCGGTGGGCAGATCGTCGAGTTCCTGACGCAGCCAACCGATCTGCACGGTCTGGCCCTGGATCCGTTTGCCCTTGGCGGGCTCGGTCTCCCCGGCCAGCGCGCGCAACAGGGTGGTCTTGCCCGACCCGTTCACGCCGACCAGACCGACCCGCTCGCCCGGCGCGAGCCGCCAGGTGAGGTCGTCGACCAGCACCCGGCCGTCGGGGGTGGCGAGTGCGGCGTCCTCGAGTTCGATCACCACGCGGCCGAGGCGCTTGCGCGCGAAAGCGGCCAGCGAGACCGAGTCGCGCGGCGCGGGCACATCCGCGATCAGCGCCTCGGCGGCCTCGACGCGGTAGCGCGGCTTGGAGGTGCGAGCCTTGGCGCCGCGGCGCAGCCAGGCCAGTTCCTTGCGGGCCAGGTTCTGGCGGCGCGATTCCGAGGCGTCGGACTGACGGGCGCGCTCGGCGCGGGCGAAGATCCAGTCGCCGTAGCCGCCCTCGTAGACCTCCACCTTGCCGCCGACGACCTCCCAGGTGCGGTTGGCGACGGTGTCGAGGAACCAACGATCGTGGGTGACGACGACGAGTGCGGTGCGCCGGGCGACCAGGTGTTCGGCCAGCCACTGCACACCCTCGATGTCGAGGTGGTTGGTCGGCTCGTCGAGGACCAGCAGGTCGAGGTCGCGCACCAAGGCCGCCGCCAGCGCGACGCGGCGGCGCTCGCCACCGGAGAGATTGGTGACCAGGGTGTCGAGGCCGAGATCGGCGATGCCGATGCCCTCGAGGATCGAACGAACGCGCGAATCGGCGGCCCACTGGTGGTCGGCGATATCCACGGTCGACAGGTCGTCGGACAGCCCGGCGAACACGATCGAACCGATGCTCGCGCCCTCGGGCAGCACGCCACGCTGGGTGACCACGGCCATCCGCAGCCCACCGACCCGGCTCACCCGGCCGTTGTCCGGCGGCTCCAGTCCGGTCATGACCTCGAGCAGCGTGGTTTTACCGCCACCGTTGAGGCCGACCACCCCGATCCGCTCCCCCGCGTGAATTCCGAGGGAGACGTCATCCAGCAACGGCTTGACGCCGAAGCTCTTGGAGACCTGTTCGAGGTTGATCAGGTTGGACATAGGTATAGCCTGTTCCGCCTCCCCGCGACTTTGGGCCAGACTCAGGCGCGGGGAGGCGTGCGTCGGCGGCCTACGTTGGATTGCTGGATCAGTTGGCCCGTCCCCGGCGAGTTACCCATGTCCATACGAAATCTGTTGATTTCGATCATAGAGGATTGGCCCCTGACTGCTCCGCGCGCGCCGTTCCGGCCAGGCTCAGGTGGGTGGTTCAGCGTTTGGCCTGCGCCTCGGTGTCGAGCACGCGGGCGCCCGGAACCGGACCGCTGGCCGTGCGCACGCTGCGGCACACACCGGCACCCGCCAGTTCGGCGGCGACACCGATCGCGGCTTCCTCGGATTCGCAGAGAAACGCGCAGGTGGGTCCCGATCCCGAGACCAGGCCGGCCAACGCCCCCGCGCCGACGCCCGCGCGCAGGGTGCGGCGCAGTTCCGGTTTCAGCGAGAGCGCCGCGGCCTGCAGGTCGTTGCCGAGCAGCGGTGCGAGGGTGCGCGGGTCGCCCGCGGCCAGTGCCTGCATGAGTTTTTGGGGGTCGCCGAGACGCGGCGGCTCACCCTCGGCGCGTAGGCGGTCGAGTTCGCGGAAAACCGACGGGGTCGACAGGCCCTCCTTCGCCAGCGCGAGAACCCAGTGAAAGGTATTGCGCGAAAGCACCGGAAGCAGGCGTTCGCCGCGGCCGGTGCCGAGGGCGGTGCCGCCGTGCAGGGCGAACGGGACATCGCTGCCGAGTTCGGCGGCGATCGAGGACAGCTCGTCGCGGGCCAGGCCGAGATCCCACAGCTCGTTGAGCCCGACCAGGGTCGCGGCCGCGTCGGCGCTGCCGCCCGCCATGCCGCCCGCCACGGGGATGCCCTTGGTGATGGCGATCTCGACCAGGGGGGCGCGCCCTGCCAGGTGCGCCAGGCGAACCGCGGCCTTCCAGACCAGGTTGGTGCGGTCGGTGGGCACCTCGGCGGCGCCTTCACCGCTGACCCGCACGGACAGCGAGGCCGACGGGGCCAATCGGAGGTCGTCGGCGAGGGACAATGCCTGGAAGACCGTGGTCAGATCGTGGTACCCATCCGGACGCAGATCAGCGACTCCGAGATGCAGGTTCACCTTCGACGGAGCTCGCACGACGACCGGGCTGGGCACAACTGACAGCACGGTTACCCAGCGTAATGGGTACCACCGACGAGTACGCACGTCGAACGCGCACCGCTCGGCCGAAGGCTTGCGATCAATACCCTCAGGGGGTATCTTCGTTCTAGTCGGGGACATACCCCTGGACCGTATGATCGAACAGCGAAGGAGTCGGCCATGGCCACCACCACCTACACCGTCACGGGAATGACCTGCGGACACTGCGTTAGCTCGGTCAAGCAGGAGATCGGCAAGATCGACGGCGTCACCGGGGTGGATGTCGACCTCGCCAGCGGTCTCGTTCGCGTCGACAGCGCGGGCGAACTGGCCGATACCGATGTGGCCGCCGCGGTCGACGAAGCGGGTTACGCGCTGAGCGCCTGACCTTGCCGATGTCGAGACGACTCCGCTTCTGCTGGGTGAGACCCTTGGCGTCTCACCCAGCAGCGTCGGACCGGCCGTTCACCGGCGGTTCACCCTTGTCGCGGCGCACAACGAATCATCCACAATGTCATCCACATCCATACCCAGACGTGGCGCGACCCGAATTTCGGGGTTCCACCGGGAACGCCACTGTCCGACCATGATCAACTCCGGACCCGGCGAAAACCGGTTATCCACAATTGGTTTCACAGGGGTGTACAACCCGCACCGGTGAACGGCCGGTGTACTGCGGGTTCCCGTGCGAGAACCCACGATTGGCGGACCTAAGTCGTCGCCGCCAACCGGACGAACGCCGCGGTCTCCAGCGTCTCGCCCCGAGCCGTCGGATCGATACCCGCGGCGACGAGCCGGCGCTCGGCCTCGGCGGGCGAGCCCGCCCACCCGGACAGCGCCGCCCGCAGCGTCTTTCGGCGCTGCGCGAACGCCGCGTCGATCACCTCGAACACCCGGCGGCGATGCGCGTCGTCCATCGGCCACGGCGGTTCGGCGTAGCGGTCGATCCGCACCAGGCCCGATTCGACACGCGGCACCGGCCAGAAGACCTGCGTCCCCACATGACCGGCGCGGCGAACCTTGCCGAAGAAACCGGCCTTGACACTCGGCACGCCGTAGACCCGATTACCGGGCTCGGCGGCCAGCCGGTCGGCCACCTCGGCCTGGACCATCACCAGCGACACCATGATGCTCGGCAAAGTGGCGAGCAGGTGCAGCAGCACCGGTACCGCCACGTTGTAGGGCAGGTTCGCCACCAGCGCGGTCGGCACGGCGGGCAGCTGCTCCGGGCGCACCCGCAGCGCGTCGGCCTCGACCACGCGCAGACGCTCGATCAGGCCGGGCGCGCGATCGGCGACGGTTTCGGGCAGGTAGTTGGCGAGCACGGGGTCGATCTCGACGGCGACCACCTGGTCGACCACGTCGAGCAGCGCCAAGGTCAGCGAGCCGAGACCCGGACCGACCTCGAGCACGGTGTCGCCCGCACCGACACCGGCCGCCGACACGATGCGGCGCACGGTATTGCCGTCGTGCACGAAATTCTGTCCGAGCTGCTTGGTCGGCCGCACGCCGAAACGCTCGGCCAGGGTCCGCACCTCGACGGGACCGAGCAGAGCGGCACGGCTACCTCGGGCGGAATTCTGTGGTTCGGACACTGCTAGAACCTACCAACCTCGCCGCCGTGGCAGCTCAGCGCTGGGTCGGGGCGGTATTGACGCGTGCCAGGAAACCATCGATGGCGGCGAGTTGCTCGGACGAGACCGAGCCGTGCTGGCCGGTACCGGTGACCACCTGCTGGTCGACGCCGTTGGCCGCGAGCTGGGCCACCAGCGCGGCGTGCAGCGGGGACGGCACGATCGTGTCGGTGATGTTCATCGTCAGCAGGATCGGGGCGTCGTAGCCGCTGGTCGGCAGCATCATGTACGCGGCGAGCGGATCACGCAGCGGGGCGAGTGGGCGCGCCAGGAAGTCGGCCGTTGTCACGCCCTTGGTCGCGGCGAGGATCTCGTCGAGGCACTGCGTGCCCGCGTCATCGACGAGCGCCTTGCCGCGCTCGGTCAGATAGGAGTCCACGTCGAGCTCCGGGTGGGTGGCGCGCAGCCCGGCCAGAATGCTGACGATGAACGAGGTGGTGCCCGAAAGTCCGGGTACCGACGGCACATCCGGCCCGAGGAACGGCAGGATCTTCTCCACATCGGAGGCCGCGTCGATCGCGGCGGTGCCGCGGAAGTCCAGTTCGGGGGCGTACTCGGCCTGCGCATGCGCCGCGCTCAGCGCCGCGTGACCGCCCTGGGAGGTGCCAGCGGCACTCCAGGTGCGCGACAGCGCGGGACTGGCGGCGCGGGCCGCGCGGACCAGATCGATCGTCGCGGTCGCCTCGCTGCGCACCTCGAGGTAAGGGTGCGGACCGGTGTCGAACCGGCCGAGGCCGAGGTAGTCGGGGGTGACCACGGCGTAACCCTGGTCGACGAACCGCTTGATCAGCCGATCCTCGGACGCGCGGTGCAGCGGCAGCGGCGCGAGATCCGGGTCGGCCTGGCCGCCGCATCCGGGGCCGGAGCCCGAGCTGCCGTGGGCGTAGGCCAGGATCGGCCAGCCGCCCGCCGGTGCGTCACCTTCGGGCAGGAACATCGCGCCGCTGGCCGGGCGCTGGACGCCAGCCGAGTCGATCGTCCAATATTCGACCGACGAGCCCTTGGTGAGTCCGTGCCAGCCCGCGGGTTCGGCCTGCGCGGCGATGAGCGAACCGGGGGGTTCGGCCATGGCGGGAGTGAAGCCCGCGGCCGTGAAAGCGCTCGCGGCCAGCGCGGCGACAACGGCCGCCCGAATCGGGGTTTTCAGCACAGTTCGGTCTCTCTACCAGGTGATCAAGATCTTGGGCGAGTGTACAGATCGACCGGACCCCGACTCCCTGATTGACAGAGAATCCTTAGTCTTGGAAATCAGCTGATGCCCAAGCGCCCGGTGCACGCAGGCCAAGCGCCCCACCCTTGACGCGCTCGCGTCACCTCGGCGATCGCGATCTGCTCTTCACGGCTGGCCAGATCGGCGCGCGGTGCGTACTTCAACCCGCCCTGTCGTTCCCAGGTGCTCTGATCGAACTGGATGCCGCCGTAGTACCCGTTTCCGGTGTTGATGGCCCAGTTCCCCGTCGACTCACACTTGGCCAGCGCGTCCCACACCGCACCGTCGCGAACCGGCGGCACCTCGGTCCCCGGCTTGGCGCCCTTGCGAATGGTCTTGGGCTGGGCAGGGGTGATCACATTCGAATTCACCTGCACGCGTGCGGCTTCGACCCCGTTCACCATCTTCACCGCGAACGTCGCCTCGTGCAGACCCGGCATGCCGGGGTTCTCCACCACGGTGCGGCTCATGTTCATGGTCACGTCCTCGATCACCGTTTCGGTGGGATCGAGCGGGAGGGTCTCGGTGCGCTGTTCGGTGCGCTGACGCGTGACGACCACCTGCATGCCCTCGGCGAGCGGCGTCGTGGCGGCGGGCTCGGTGAAATCCTCGTCCTTGAGCGGAACGCCTGCGGCCGTGAGGAATTCGCCGATGGTCGCGGCGGCGAGGCGCACATCGACCGGGGCGGCGCCACCGTCGATCAGCGAGATGTTGCGCGGGGTGTACACGCTCAGCGCGGCACCGGCGAGGGGCAGCTTCTCGGCGCGGGACGGTAGGACATGGGTGTCGGACGGGATCTGCATCGCCACCAGCGCGTCGCCCGCGGTGGTGCCGGTGGTCCACACCTTGCGCTCGACACCGTCGATGGTGACCGTGATCTCGCGGCCACGATTCAAGGTGATGGTGGCGCCGTCGCCGACCTTGGCACCCGCGGCGGGGATCACCTGGTCGTGTTCGGCGATCTCGTAGCCCGCGTCGGCCAGGATGGCGCGCACATCGCGCGACATCGTCGAGAGCTCGGTCCGTTCGCCGTCGATGACCAGCGCGACCGTCTTGTGATTGACGATGGCCAGCGAGGCGCCGACGAGCAGAATCAGCAGCATGGCCGCCATCGCTGCGAACAGCAGCGGTGAACGTGACGAGTTGATCCGCGCAATAGCTGACATGATTACAGGACGATAACGACGCGATGCCCGGTAGACAACACCAGGCGGCCCGATCAGCGGGAAAGTAGATCACGATTCGATATAGACGACGCTGGTAGATAACGGCATGAGCGGGCAAATGTGAGCCGAATCACGTTTATCGTCCAGCCCCCTGCCGACCAGACGAAACGGACTACCGAATTCGATACAGCCTGCGCGCGTTGGCGGTGGTGATCTCGGCCAGCGCCTGCGGGTCCTGTTCGCGCACTTCGGCGAGCGCGCGCACCGTGTACGGCAGGCAGTACGACTCGTTCGGCGCACCGCGATACGGGTGCGGGGTGAGATACGGCGCGTCGGTTTCCACCAGGATCTGGTCGTCGGGCACCAGCTTGGCGGCCTCGCGTAGTTCGTGCGCGTTCTTGAAACTCACGGTGCCCGAGAAGCTCAGCACGTACCCCTCGGCCACGCAGGCTTCGGCCATCGCGGTGTCGGAGGAGAAGCAGTGGAAGATCACCGTATCCGGCGCGCCCTCGTCGAGCAGGACCGTGAGCAGGTCGTGGTCGGCTTCGCGATTGTGGATCATCAGCGGTTTGCGCACGCGTTTGGCCAGGTCGATGTGCCAGCGGAAGCCCTCGATCTGGGTTTCGACATCGGCGCAGCCGTCGAGCTTGCCCGGCCAGTAGTAGTCGAGACCGGTCTCGCCGACCGCGACCACGCGGGGATCGGTGGCGAGGAATTCGAGCTCGGCCTTGGCCTTGTCGTCGAGGGCATTGGCGCGGGTGGGATGCAACGCGACGGCGGCGTACACCCGCGGATCCCACTGCGCCGCCCGCACGGCCCACTGCGCGGCCGCGAGATCGTCGGCGACGGTCACCACGTGCCCGACACCGGCCGAGGCGGCCCGATCCACGATGGCCGTGGTCGAGGCGGCATCGGTCGCGCCACAGGCATCGAGGTGCGTGTGAGCATCGATCAGCGGCGCGAGCGGCTCGGGAACCGGCGGAGCCGGACGATTCGTGTTTGGCACCCGGATTACAGTAGTTCCCATCATGAGTGCAGCCGAAGGCGCCGAGGCGCCCGCCTTCTACGTCACGACGGCCATCGCGTACCCCAACGGTGCGCCGCATATCGGCCACGCGTACGAGTACATCTCCACCGACGCGATCGCCCGCTTCAAGCGACTCGACGGTTACGACGTGTTCTTCCTGACCGGCACCGACGAGCACGGTCAGAAGATGCAGCAGACCGCGGCCACCGAAGGCATTCCGGTGCAGGAGCTGGCGGCCCGCAACTCCGATGTCTTCGAGGCGATGGACAAGGCCCTCGACATCTCGTTCGACCGTTTCATCCGCACCACCGACGAGGACCACAAAGCCGCCAGCATCGCCATCTGGGAGAAGATGCTCGCCAACGGCGACATCTATCTGGGCAACTACTCGGGCTGGTACTCGGTGCGCGACGAGGCCTTCTACACCGAAGAGGAAACCACTCTCCTCGCCGACGGCACCCGTGAGTCCACCGAGACCAAGACCCCGGTCACCTGGACCGAGGAGTCGAACTACTTCTTCAAGCTCTCCGAATACCAGGACAAGCTCCTTGCCCTCTACGAGGAGCGCCCCGAGTTCATCGCGCCATCGACCCGGCGCAACGAGATCGTCAGCTACGTCAAGGCCGGTCTGAAGGATCTGTCGATCTCGCGCACCACCTTCGACTGGGGCGTTCCGGTCCCCGGCGAGCCCGAACACGTGATGTACGTGTGGGTCGACGCGCTCACCAATTATCTGACGGGCGTTGGCTTTCCGAACACCGGCTCCGCCGCGTTCGAGAAGTTCTGGCCGGCGAGCCTGCACATTATCGGCAAGGACATCACCCGCTTCCACACGGTGTACTGGCCCGCGTTCCTGATGTCGGCGGGGATCGAACTGCCGGACCGGGTGTTCGTGCACGGGTTCCTGTACAACAAGGGCGAGAAGATGTCGAAGTCGACGGGCAACGTCGTCGACCCGCTCGCGCTGGTGTCCACCTACGGTCTCGATCAGGTGCGTTTCTTCCTGCTGCGCGAGATCTCCTACGGCCAGGACGGCAGCTACAGCAACGACGCCATCGCGGGCCGCATCAACAGCGACCTGGCCAACGAGTTCGGCAACCTGGTCCAGCGCAGCCTGACCATGGTCAACAAGAACTGCTACGCCAAATCCCCCACCCCGGGCGAATTCGCCGACGAGGACCGCGCCCTGCTCGACCGCGCGAACGCGCTGCTCGCCAAGTGCCGCAGCGAGTTCGACGCCCAGCAGATGCATCTCGCCCTGGAAGCCATCTGGCTCACCCTCGGCGAAACCAACCGCTACTTCTCCGCCAATGCCCCCTGGGCGCTGCGCAAGTCGGGCACCGAGGAGGACCTGGCCCGCATGGCGACGGTCCTCTACGTCACCCTCGAGGTGGTTCGCATCGTCGCGATCCTGGTCCAACCGGTGATGCCCGGCTCCGCGGCCAAGATCCTGGACCTGCTCGCCCAGGAAGGCCGCACCTTCGCCGACATCGCCACTCCCCTGGCGCCGGGCCTGGATCTGCCCGCGCCGGAGCCGATCTTCCCGCGTTACCTCGAGCCCAAGGAGTAGTCGCCGGCCACGCTGCTACGTCCAGGTGGCGAGCAGCTTGGTCGCTTCGGCGCCCAGCGCGGCCTGCAGGAACGGGCCGAAACTGATGCGGGCTACGCCGAGTTCGGCGAAGTGGTCCTTGGCGGGGGTGCCCGGCTGGCCGATCGCGTTGATCGGCAACGGCAGGTCGGTGGTGAGTCGGCGCAGGTCGGCGTCGGCGTGCCTGCCCACGGGGTAGAGCACGTCGGCGCCCGCTTCGGCGGCCAGGGTCAGGCGGGCGATGGCGCGGTCGAGGCGGTCGGCCTCGTCGCCGTCTTGGCGCACGAACAGGTCGGTGCGGGCGTTGACCACCACGTGCACGCCTGCCGCGTCGGCGGCTTCGCGCAGACCGCGGACCAGGTCGGCGTGTTCGGCGGGCGAGCGCAGGCGCTTGCCTTCGCTGTGGACCGTGTCCTCGATATTGAGGCCGACGGCGCCCGCGGCGAGGAGCCCGTCGATCAGTTGCAGCGGTTCGAGGCCGTAGCCGGATTCGATGTCGACCGAGACCGGAACCTCGACCGATGCGGTGACCTGGACGACGCGGGCGAGGAGTTCATCGAAGCTCATGCCCTCGCCGTCGGCGCGACCGATCGAGTCGGCGACCGGGTGGCTGCCCATGGTCAATCCCGAAAAACCCGCAGCCACAGCGACATTCGCCGACCATGCGTCCCACACGGTCGGCAGCACCACCGGATTTCCCGGACGGTGCAGCGCGAGCAGAGTCTTCGCCTTGGTATCCAGAGAAGTCATACCGCGATGATGCCCCAGTCGTCCGACAACATCTAGACGCACCCTGATTTGGGCGGGCAGTTCACCTGCACGTCGAGCACGCGCGCGCCGGGACCCTCCGAGCCGAGTCGGTCGTGTTCGTTGACGAGTTTGCACGAACCGAGCGAGAGGCAGCCGCAGCCGATGCAGCCGGTCAGGTTGTCGCGCAGCCGGACGAGTTGGGTGATGCGGTCGTCGAGGTCCGCGCGCCAGGTCGTCGATACGTTCTCCCAGTCGCGACGGGTGGGGGTGCGGCCTTCGGGGAGGCGGTCCAATGCCGAGCGGATCTCACTGAGTGGGATGCCGACGCGCTGCGAGATACGAATGAAGGCGACCCGACGCAAAGTCTCGCGAGAATATCGACGTTGATTGCCACTGGTTCGACGGCTCGATATGAGACCTTCGCGTTCGTAGAAGTGCAACGCGGACACTGCGACTCCACTACGATCGGAAAGCTGCCCGGGGGTCAGCTCCTTCGTTTGCCAATCGGCCATCGTCATCTGTATCTCCTCCCACATTCACCTCAACAATACTTCAGGTATTCGTGTCGTGTACGAAAAATGAGCGGAACAGGTGTGCGACCGCGCACACGACCGACCCCGACCAGCGCGTTGCGGTTCGCAGACACGCCGTCCTCGCATTACGGTTTGCAGATGGGAACCGCCCCCGACTCGCGCCTCACCGTCACCTCCGAGGTGGGCAGGCTACGGACGGTGCTGCTGCACCGCCCCGGCGCCGAACTACGCCGACTCACCCCGAGCAACAACGACCAGCTGCTCTTCGACGGCATCCCCTGGGTCGAGCGCGCGCAAGCCGAACACGACGCCTTCGCCACCGTACTGCGCGAACGCGGGGTGGAAGTGCTGTTGCTGGCAGATCTGCTGACCGAAACCCTCAGTGCCAGTGGGGCAGCCAGAATTCAGGGCATCTCGGCCGCGGTCGACGCCCGCAGGCTCGGCCACGGCCTGGCCGACCAACTCGCCGCCGAACTGCGCAAATTCGACGCCCCCGCGCTCGCCGACATCCTGATGGCCGGAATGACCTTCGACGAGCTGCCGTTCGGCCCCGACGCCACGTCGCTGGTACGGCGCATGCACCACGGCGGCGATTTCGTCATCGATCCGCTGCCGAACCTGCTGTTCACCCGCGATTCCTCGTTCTGGGTCGGCCCGAAGGTCGCGATCACCTCGCTGGCACTGCCCGCCCGCAGCCGCGAGACCTCCCTTACCGACCTCGTCTACGCGTTCCATCCGCGCTTCCTCGGCGTGCGGCGGGCCTATGAATCGCACACCGCCCCCATCGAGGGCGGCGATGTGTTGCTGCTCGCCAAAGGCGTTGTGGCCGTTGGTGTCGGCGAACGAACCACACCCGCGGGCGCGGAGGCATTGGCGCGCAGCCTGTTCGACGACGACCTCGCGCACACCGTGCTGGTGGTGCCGATCGCGCAGAACCGGGCGACCATGCACCTCGACACCGTCTGCACCATGGTCGACACCGATGCGGTGGTGATGTACCCGGGCGTGCGGAAGTCGTTGGAGGCGTTCACGATCCGCCGCGAAGACGGCTTCTCGAGGCGTGGCGATCTCGAGCGCATCAGCATCACCGGACCCGAACCCTTCCTGCCCGCCGCCGCCGCGGCGATGGGCATCGCGAAGCTGCGCGTGATCGACACCGGCCGCGATGGACCCGACGCCGAGCGCGAACAGTGGGACGACGGCAACAACACCCTCGCCCTCGCGCCCGGTGTGGTCGTGGCCTACGAACGCAATGAGATGACCAACTCGCGCCTGACCGAAGCGGGGATCGAGGTGGTCACCATCAGCGGCTCGGAGTTGGGCTCCGGCCGCGGCGGCCCCCGCTGTATGTCCTGCCCGCTGTCCCGAGACGAGGTGTGAGCATCGTGTTCCACGTCGAGCTGTCCACCGATTCCACCCAGCCGCCCTATGAGCAACTGCGGATGGCCGTGATCGAACAGGTTCGCGCGGGCACGCTCACCGCGGGCACCAAGATCCCGACGGTCCGCGCGCTGGCCGCCGATCTCGGCATCGCCCCCAACACCGTCGCCCGGGCCTACCGCGAGCTGGAAGCCGACGGTGTGCTCGAAACCCGTGGCCGCCAAGGCTCTTTCATCGCCTCCTCCGGCGACCCCACCCGCGACATCGCCAGCCGCGCCGCCGTCGACTACGTGACGACCACCCGACGACTTGGCCTCGACGACGCAGACGCCCTAACTCTCGTCGACCGAGCACTGAACACCTGAACGACGCCAGAACATGGGTAACTCACCGGGCACGGGCTGACGCAGCGACCCGATACCGTCGGCCGCGTCGACCCGAAACAACCACCTGAGTCTGGCCTGAATACGCGGAGAGGCGGTTACCGCCAGCTCGGCAGCCACAGGTGGTCCTGCCAGTTCTGCGGCGTGATCGCCTGCCCCGTGAGGATTGGCCACAGCCATACGAAGTTCGCGATCACCAAGCCCAGATAGATGCTGACGATCAGCAGTCCGAGCGCGTACCGCTCGTTCACCGGGGCCGGTAGGTAGGTGCCCGTCGGACTTCGCGGTAGCCCCGCGGGCCTGGCCGACCCGAGAATGTCACCGAGGGCCAGCGCCATCCCCATCACCAGGAACGGCGCGAGCACCACCGCGTAGAAGAAGTACATCTGCCGGTCCATCGTGAGGAACCACGGCAGCAGCCCGGCGCCGTAGCCAACCAGCACCGCCGCGTAGCGCCAGTCGCGGCGCACCACCGAACGCCACACCATCCAGCCGATCAGCGGCAGCGCCAGCCACCACAGCGCGGGCGTGCCGACAGCCATCACGGCCTTCACACACTGCGCTTCGCCGCAACCGGTGACCGTGCCGTCGGCGTAGTAGTAGAGCATCGGGCGCAGGCTCATCGGCCAGGTCCACGGCTTGGATTCCCACGGATGGTGATTGCCCGCCGAATTGGTGAGGCTGGAATGGAAGTCGAGGGTTTCGCCCTGGTAGTACCAGAGCGAGCGCAGCGCGTCGGGCAGGAACGCGAACGGACCGCCACTGCCGACCTGATTGCCGACCGCGTACCGGAACACCCCGTTCTCGCTGGCGAACCACGCCCAGTACGAGGACAAGTACACGACCAGTGGAATCACCACCAGCGCGTACAGGGCCGGTCCCACATCGCGCACCAGTGTGCCCAGCCACGGCTTGCGTACCCCGTACGCACGTCGCGCGCTCACGTCGAAGGCCACGCTGAGCAGGCCGAAGAACATGATGTAGTAGACGCCCGACCATTTGGTGCCGCACGCCAGCCCGAGCAGCACACCAGCGCCGAACCGCCACCAGCGCACGCCCAGCCGCGGCCCCAAGCCCGAGATACCGACCCGCCCCGCCAGATCCGCCCGAGCCATTCGCTCGCGGACATCGTCACGATCGACTATCAGACAGCCGAAAGCCGCGGTGACCAGCAGCGACATGAAGATGTCGAGCATGCCGATGCGAGAGGAGACGAACGTCAGACTCTCGGCGATGAGCAGCACGCCCGCGAACGCGCCGATCAGCGTCGACCGGGCCATCCGGCGCACGATCCGTACCACCAGCAGCACCAGGATCGTGCCCGCCAGCGCCGCGGTGCCGCGCCAGCCCCACGCGTTGTAGCCGAAGATCGCCTCGCTGATGGCGATGAACTGTTTGCCGACCGGTGGGTGCACGACCAGTCCGTAGGCGGGGTTGTCCTCCACGCCACCGCCGGTGACCATCTGCCAGGCCTGTGGGGCGTAATGCTTCTCGTCGAAGACAGGGGTGCGCGCGTCGGTCGGGTAGTTGAGATTGATGATTCGGGACAGCGCGGCGATGAAGGTGAGTACACCGGTGACCACCCAGCCGCGCGCGGTGTCGAGCGGACCGAAATCGGGAGCCGGGCGCAGCGGCGCGGGACTCACCACCGCCGACACGGGGCGCGATGGTGGCATCGCGCGCTCATCGGTCACCGGGATCACGCCCCGATCGTAGGCGGTACGCCCACCGAAGTCCGACCCGACACTGATGCCCCCTCGTTTCCCCACCCACGCGCGCACAGTGGCAGCACGCTCGCCTGACAGAATGGGCGGGCGCCATTCCACTGCTCATCGCACGCACCGCTCGCCGCACTCGATCGCCTGCGGCCAAAATACCGAAAGAGGCGGGACATCACTGTGTTGGTCTTAGCGGCAACCCCCATGGGCGACATCGGCGACGCGTCGCAGCGGCTGCGCGACGCGCTCGGTTCGGCCGACGTGGTCGCCGCCGAGGACACCCGCCGCACGAAATCGCTCGCGAAGGCGCTCGGCGTCGAGATCACCGGCCGCATCGTCAGCTTCTACGACCACGTGGAAACCGCCCGCATCCCCGCCCTGCTCGACGACATCGAGAGCGGCCTGAAGGTCTTGCTGGTCACCGATGCCGGCATGCCGTCGGTGAGCGACCCCGGCTACCGACTGGTCGCCGCCGCCGTCGCACGCGACCTGCCGGTCACCTGCCTGCCCGGTCCGTCCGCGGTCACCACCGCGCTGGCCCTGTCCGGCCTGCCGGTGGAACGCTTCTGCTTCGACGGTTTCGCCCCACGCAAGGGCGGTCAGCGCCGAGAGTGGTTGCGCACCTTGGCCTCCGAACAACGCGCCATCGTCTTCTTCGAGGCACCCCATCGCCTCGCCGACTGCATGGCCGACGCGGTCATCGTCCTCGGCCCCGACCGTCGCGCCGCCATCTGCCGCGAACTCACCAAAACCTACGAGGAAGTGGTCCGCGGCACCCTCGGCGAACTGGCCGCCTGGTCCGCCGACGGCGCCCGGGGCGAGATCACCGTCGTTCTCGAAGGCTCCCAACCGGTTTCGGCCGAACCCGCCGAACTGGTCGACGAGGTCGAAACACTGGTGGCGAGCGGCATGCGACTCAAAGACGCCTGCGCCGAAGTCTCCGTGGGCCGGGGCGCCTCTCGCCGCGAACTCTACGACGCCGTCCTGGCCGCCAGATCCACCGAAGACTGAGCTTCAGCGTCCCAGCACCGCGAGCATGCCCGCGACGGCGCGCGGCCAGCCGAATTGTTCGGCTCGGGTGCGAGCGGCAAGGCGGCGGCCTGAGGTCGGCATGGCAAGGACGTCGGTGACCGCTCGTGCGAAGGCCCGGGGGCGGTCGGCGGCGATGGCACCGCATTCGGTGGTGACGATGTCGGCGAGGGCCGAGGAGCGGCTGGCTACCACCGGGGTGCCCGCGGCCAAGGCCTCCAGTGCGGCCAGGCCGAAGGTTTCGTGTGGGCCGGGGGCCAGTGAAACATCCGCGGTGGCAAGGAGTTTCGCTACCATCGCGCGGTCGTTGATGAAGCCGGTGAAGTGGACCGCGGGCTCGCCGCCGGGCAGGGCGGGGAGCGTGCGGGCGCGGCGTTCGAGTGACTCGCGGCGCGGACCGTCGCCCGCGATGACCAGGCGGGCGGGGACCCCTGCTCGATGCAGGGCGCCGACCGCTTCGATGCTGCGATCGACGCGCTTCTCCACCGAGAGTCTGCCGCAGTGCACCAGCATCGGATGCCCGGCGACACCGAGATCGGCGCGTAGGCCGAGGTCACGGCGGCGCGGGCTGAACAGGTCGAGGTCGACGCCGAGCGGCACCAGTTCCACGTTCGGCGCACCGATCCGCAGGAACTCCTCGCGCGCGAAAGCGGTGGTGCACACGACCATGTCGTAGTCGTCGGCCGTGCGCCGGTTGGCGACATCGGCGCAGCGTCGCGCGGCGGGACCGGGCAGGAACTGGCCGAGCAGCCGATCGAGGCGCTCGTGCGAGATCATCACACTCGCCACCCCGCGCCGTCGGGCCCACCGGCCGAAACCGCGCAACGTCAGCCGGTCGGACACCTCGAGCACATCCGGCGACAAACCGGACAGCACATCGGCCACCCGCCGCGGATCGGCCGCCCGATATCCACCGGTCCACGGAATCCCCAACGCGGGCAGGGTAATCCGCAATGCCCCGGTGGGCAGCACCTCTTCGGAACGACGCGACCCCGGCACGATCAGCACCACTTCGTGTCCCGCTGCCACATAACCCTCACCGAGGTGGTGCAGGGCAGTGCGCAACCCACCCGACCGCGGGCCATAGAAATTGGCTAGCTGCACGATGCGCACACGCCGATCGTCGCGCCGCGCGGGTTACCCAGGGGTTATGCCCGAGGAACGGGGAGTGAACAGCGTCGAAAGAAGCGTCGCACCCGCAAGAACCGGGCGGTCGGCCATCAGGCGCCGGTGGACTCGCCGTCGACCGCTGACCAGACTCGCAGCAACCCGTGCCCGGTGGCGCCCGTCGTGATCGTCACCAGCTCGGCGCGCGCGCGAATCCATTCTCCTTCGGCGAAGCGGACCCGCAACTCGAACCGCTGGACGGTATCGGGCTGTCGGGCGGCAGCAGCGCAGGCGGCACGCAGCACGGCCATGTCGGCGGGGTCGATGGTCGGTCGCTCCACCGCCCATCGATCCAGTGGCAGCGGCGGCTCGGCTGCCCACTCGTAGATCACCGCGCTGGCCAGCAAGATGAAGCCGACGCCGACCGTGCTGCGCTGCGACACCGCCCGCAACATCGTGACGTCGGAATCGACGGCTACGGCATCGTCACCGAGTTCGGGGATCGCGTGCATCAACGCGCTCACCCTGTGCTGGTCCGGTCGCGCCCTCGTCACCATCTGGAACCGGCGAACGCGGGCGTCGTCGCCGAGCATGTCGACCTCGCCCTGCCAGCGCCCGCCCGGTTCCAGCCTGGTCGCCATGTCGAAATAGTCGACCCTGCCGTCGAAGCGAACCATCCGCCCGAACGCGTCTGGCGGCGTGCGCACCACCTGCACCTGCTCCGGCGCCCTGGCGAAGACGAGTTCCTCCAGCCCGGGCCCGTGATGGGCGAGTTCGGTGTCCGCTTCGAAATCCCAGGCGGCGACGCGCCGTCGCGGCCGCACCGGCGCGTACGCAGGGCCGATCCAGATCTGCACACCGTGCACCCCACCGAATGCGCACCGAACCGGTTCGGCCAGCATCAGGGTCGCACCCACGACCGCGCGCTGCGAGGTCTCGCCGCCCGCGCACCGCCGAACCGCGTCGATCGCCAGGCGGGCGGGCGCGAGGCCGATGCTGCGATGCAGGCGCGCGGATTCGGTCCACTGCTTGGCTTGCGCGTCGTCCGCGACGAGGGTGGGCTCGAGATCTTCGGTCAGGGTCTCCAGCAGCAGCCATCGGCCGGGCGACGTGTCCACGATCAGTTCGGCGCCACGCCG
The DNA here is from genome assembly GCF_046549215.1 of Nocardia sp. A7. NCBI lineage: Bacteria > Bacillati > Actinomycetota > Actinomycetes > Mycobacteriales > Nocardiaceae > Nocardia > Nocardia sp. A7. The sequence goes on from NZ_JAJPWE010000001.1 coordinate 1,278,819, forward strand.
CGTCCCGCGCGAGGCAGATCGAGATCGAGGGGGATGCGGCCCTCACGTAACTGCGCCTCGACCTCTTCGGCGGGCATCGGCCGCGCGATCAGGAAGCCCTGGGCGCGATAACAGCCGAGCCCCACGAGCGTCCGTGCCGCCATCGCCGTTTCGACGCCCTCACCCACCACCCCGAGCCCGAACGAACCGGCAAGTCCGATAATGGATTTCACGATCGCCAGGTCGTCGTTGCTGTCGCCGAGACGTTGGACGAAGCCGCGATCGATCTTCACCGCGTCCACCGGCAGCGCCTTGAGGTGCGAGAGCGAGCTGTAGCCGGTACCGAAGTCGTCGATGGCGATCTGCACGCCCATCCGTTTGAGCCCACGCAGGGTGAGTCGGGTGCGTACCAGGTCTTGCACCACAACGTGTTCGGTGATCTCGAGGCAGACCGAGCTGCCATCGATGCCGAACAGTCGCAGGATGTCTTCGATGCGTTCGACGAAGTCGGCCGAGACCAGCTGCACCGGAGAGACATTGATCCGGATCACCACATTCGAGGCGAGTCCGCGCCGCCGCCAGTCCGCGAATTGCGAACAGGCCGAACGGATCACCCACCGCCCGAGTTCACCGGCGAGGTTGGTCGCCTCGGCCACCGAGACGAACGCGCCGGGCGGCAGCAGACCACGCGTCGGGTGCTGCCAGCGCACCAGCGCTTCCAGCGCCACGATCCGGCCGGTGCGTAGGTCGACCTCGGGCTGATAGTGCAGCACCAGCGAACCGTCCGACACCGCGCTGCGCAGATTCAGTTCCACGTCGTCCTGCAGTTCGAACTGCGCGCGCATGGCATCGGTGAACACCGCCACCCCGTTGCCGCCGCCTGCCTTCGCCGACAGCAGGGCGTGATCGGCGCGCCGCAACACATCCGAGACCGAGGTCTCCCCCGGAATGCCCAGCGCCACACCGACACTCACGCCCCGGCTGACCGACTCCTGACCCACCGAGACCCGACGGCCGATGAGCTCCTGGATGCGGCCTGCCTCGAGTTCGGCGGCAACGGCATCCATCGGCGACGCGGGCACGATCACGAATTCGTCACCGCCGAGCCGGGCGATCATGTCGGTGGGTTCCAGGTTCTCGCGCAGCCGGTGCGCCAGCGCGCGGATGAAATTGTCGCCCGCGCTGTGGCCGAGGAAATCGTTGAGCGCCTTGAGCCGGTCCAGGTCGAGGAAGAAGGTGGCGACCGGGCCCGAGTTGCCCGACTGCAATCGCTGCTCCATGTATTCGAGCAGGGCGCGGCGGTTGGCCAGGCCGGTCAGGTCGTCGTGCAAGGCGAAGTAGCGCAGACTCTCCTCGGCCACCACCCGCGCCTGCAGCTGGGCGAACAGCGCGGCGATCGCCTTGAGAACGTTGAGTTCGCGCTTGGTCCAGGCACGGTCGCCCATCTTCACGAAGCCGAGCACGCCGGTCGACTCGCCACGCGAGACCAGGGGCACACACGCCATCGCTACCTCGGGGATGCCCGAGGACTTGCGGATCGTCTCCTGATAGTCGGCGCTGGCGGTATCGGGTCGCACGATGATCGGTTCGACGGCGTATTCGAGGGCACGGAAGACCGAATCGGCATGCTCGAATTCGACTTCGCGCAGCGGATCGGGATCGGGAATGTCGGTGCGAGGTGGCCATTCCGCGATGAGGACGGTCGCACGCCGCGCACGGTCGGTGTGGCGTAAATAGCTCACGTCGACATCGAAGTGCTCGACCAGGGAGGCGAGCACACGCTCGCTCACCGCCACCATGGTCGTGGCGTCGACACCCATCAACTCGGAGGCGACCTGTGTCACCAGTGAGTCGAGCGTTTGCCGAGGCACGTTGTCTCCGATCCGCGCTATCCGTCGTTGCTACTGCCGGGCACCGGCACAGTCCTACTGCCGGGCACCGGCAACCGTCGACTGCGAACGCTCGCAGCCGCGGCGTAGCTCAGACGAAGAACCAATGCCACGTTCTCATCCTCAGGGATTCCCAGCAGGTCCAGGAAACGTCTCTGAATGCTGGCAAGTGTATCTGTGAACTCGGGAGAAACGCTGCGCAAATCATCGGGCCGGTCGGCATAGAGGAACACCGGCGACACCGGCTGCACCGCGAGACCGAGCAGTTGCGCACGTAGCCACACTCTTTCCACCGCGGCACCGGCGCGTGCGTAGTCGGCCAGATCCGGCGCACCGTCACCGGTATCGAAGGTGATCGCCACCAGCGCGGAACTGGCCCGTACCCGGTCGACGGTGAACTCGCCGAGTGCCGAACCCGCCGACCACTCGCGCAACCGACCCATGACATCGGTGCGACGGCCGACCTGCATCTTCGCCAGTTCATCCGGGGCCGGATCGAGCGTGCGTACGTCGATCCCGGTGGTGAGATCATCACCCGGCCAACGCAATTCGGCGTAGAGCTGTTCGTGTAGCTGGGGCGTGAGGTAGCGGACGCGATCGCTGGCGCCGAGCAGCAGCGCCGCCTCGGCCAGCGCGTCGATGCCGGTGATCGCGCGCACGCTCGCCCGCTCGGCCGCCGCGGCGACGGCCAGCGCGGGCAGCACCGTTCCCGGCAGCGGCATCGGGATGCCGAGGCGGCGGTTGGTGTGCCTGGCGAGTGCGAGCGGATAGTCGGCGGCGAGATCGGGGTCGGTGCCCGCGCGCAGTCGCAATCGGGCGATCAAGGGGGCCGCCGGGTCGTCGACGATCAGTTCGGGGTCCGCGAGCAAATTGTGCGCGGCGGCGGCCGCGCGGGCGTTGTGCAGTGCGGCCCCGACCGCGACGGCGCTGCCACGCAGGTGCAGATCCATGGCGGTGGTCGCGGCAGGATCGAGGGTGAGTTCGATCGCGGCGGCGTCGCCGCGCAATCGCCATGGCTGCACGTTGCCGCCGGACGGCGCGCGCTGGGCGCAGGCGAGGATCGCATCGACCGGGTCGGCAGGCGGCGGTTCGACGGGCTCGTCGACGATGCCGTCGATGCCGTCGTCGAGATAGCCGGGTTCGGCGAGGGAGTCCAGGGTGGCGTCGAGGTCGACGCGGGTCCGGCCGGAGGACAGCTTGGCGCCGAGCCCGATCCGGCGGACCGCCGCCGCCACGATCGCGGCGCCCAGTTGCACGTCGCTGCCGAGTTGCGGCCAGGTGGTGATCGTTTCACCGATCTCGGCGAGACTGGCCGCCATCCGCGACGACAGCTGTCCGGGATCGAGGATGCGCAGCACGTGCGGCGCCTTGGCCTTGGTGTCGAGCCCGGCCAGCTGCTCGCCGGTGGTCGCGCCGAGCAGGCCGTGGAAGGGTTCTCGGTCGGGTTCGAGGTCGTAGCGTTCGACATCGAACAGGCCGCGGTCGCTGGTCTCCATCAGCAGCGGGATCCGGTGCCTGCGCGCGGCCTCGCGGACCGCGAATTTGATGTCGAGGGAATCGCATTCCTCCACGACCACCGAGAGCCCGTCGAGGAACTCGTCGACTGTGTCGGCCAGCACGCCCGCGGGCCAGATCTCGACCGGCAGGAAGGGGTCGAGTTCGGCGATCCGGCGCGCGGTGACGACGGACTTGTTCACGCCGATATCGAACAGCCCGCCCGGCACCCGGTTCAGATTGGACAGTTCGATCGTGTCGAAGTCGGCCAGGCGCAGCAGCCCGCATGCCCCCTCGAGTGCCAGGGTGTAGGCGATCGCGTGGCCGACGCTCTGCCCGACGACGCCGACGGTCAGCTGGGCGAGGCGCTGCTGTTCGCCCCTGGTGAGTTTGTTGCGGTTGCGGTCGGAGCGAATCGCCCGGAACGCGGCGGGCCCGAGGACCGCGACCAGCGCGCGCCGCCACGGGTAATAGATCCAGCGTTCCTCGTCCGCGTCGATCCCGGGCGGCAGGCCGGTGACCCGGTCCAACTCGGCACGCAGCCCCGCGCGCAGATCATTGGTGCGGATTTCGGCCAGGTCTGTCAGCTGCCGCAGAGTTGCCGCGTCGGCCGGATCGGCCGGATCGAGAACGAGGGGGCGATGGTCCATCGCCGGATAGTCGGGGCCGGTCACCGAGCGTGCCGGCCCTGTACCGGGAGCACGTCGACCGATTCGGTGCGACGGTGAATGCTCCGCAACCACACTCCAGCCAGTATCACTTCGACAGCCATCGTGTTCCTACTCCGTGCTCAACGCCCACGCGCGGTCGGCTTCCTACCGATGCCAACTGGTGCAGTATCCGTCATTCGGAACGAATGCACCACACGAGTGGCTAATTTTCCGGTAACCTTCTGAGCCAGTTGAAATAACAGCAGGTCAGAACGGGTGCACGCACGGGAGTGGAGTTAATCCAAACCGATCGGTTCGAATTCGGCTAACTTTCAGCTATCAACTGTGATCGACACGAACAATTCGACCGCCTCGGGGCCGTGCCACACCTCGATCTCCTCACGGTAGGCGCGGGAGATCTCGGCGGACGCGGTCGCGTCGTCGACCTGAGCCCAGACGTCTTCGACCGGATCGTGGTAATCACCGTTGGGCGCGAAGCGGGCGTAGATGCCCTTGGGCACAGCCAGCATGAGATCGCCGACCGGCACGTCGTCGGGGGTGGCGTATTCGCGGGCGACCAGCGCGTTCCAGTTGCCCGCCGGATCGGGGACGTAGACCGTGTGCAGCGGTTCGCCACCCTCGGGACGGTCGCGCAGCCGGTCCTTGAGGAATTCGATCAGGTCGCTGTTGCTCACCTTGAAGCTCGGGTGCACCCGCGGCACCACGAGTCCGCCGTACAGCGCCGCGCCACGGACCACTATCGAATAGGTCATCGCGGGTCGACCGCCAGGTACAGGTCGATCTTGTAGGCGTGCGGGTAGCACTCGAAATCGCCGGTGAAGGTGCGCTTGATCTGGTTGTGCTCCTCGGCGTAGGCGATCTGGGTCCACAGATCCGTCATAACCTGCGGGAAGTTACCCACCGAGGAGAAGCGCGCGTAGGTACCGCGCGGGAGCCGCGCCGCCAGATGTCCCCTGGTGACCTGCGCGAGCGAATCGCACTGATAACCGACGATCTGGGTGTTGTAGGTGCTCAGCTCGCCGGTGTAGTCGGTGTAGGCGCTGGCCAGTGGCCCGCCGAGATCCTGATGCAGGACCGCCGACCAGGCGGCCTCGAGGTCGCGGTCACGCAGCTCACCGAGTGCGCGTTTGGGACTACGGACCGGAAGCCCGGCCACCCAGGTCTCGTCCCGCTCGACGAATTCGAACTGCAATTGATGACTCTCTCGAAGGGTCCTGCTCGGGTTGGGCCATGCTATCAAACCCCACCATGACCGCACCTGAGCTGGACAAACGTCCACCATCGCGGAGTGGATACCACGCGCTATTGTTCGATTCATCTCGATGCCTTAAGCTCCCGCGCTCGTGTGGGTACGCGCGGAGCTCGAACCGCGAAAACAAGTTGCGCAGTGGGCCGGTGTTGTCGTCATTGCTGTGTTGGTCGGGTATCTCGCTGTACTACTGGGGGATTCGCGACACTTCTATACCGACGACACCGAGGCGCAATACGTGCCCATGTGGCAGTTGCTCGGCGCCGAATTGCGAGCGGGCCGATTCCCGGCGATGGTGCCGTGGGAATGGATGGCGGGCAACTACAGCCTCGAGGAAGCCGGGCTCTACAACCCCGCGCAACTGCTGGTGTACCTGCTCGCGCCCTCGTTCGACAATCTCGCGCTGTACGCGACCGCCGTGAAGTTCGTGTTCTCGGCGATCGCCGCGCTCGGCGTGTTCCGTATCTGCCTGGCCTACGGTGCCCGCGCGCCGTGGGCCGCGGTCGCGGGCGTGGCGTTTCCGTTCAGCGGCTGGTTCCTGTTCTTCGACGAGGCCAGCTGGTTCACCTCGCAGACCGGCACGGCCTGGCTGGTGCACGCCTGGGCCTCGGCGGTCCTCTACACGCGGGGGCGCACCGGGCCGATTCCACTGTTCGTGTTCCTGTACCTGACGCTGTCGGTCCAATACGCCTTTCCCGCCGTCGAAGCCGGGTTGATGATCGCCGCCGTCGCCGCGGGTGAGTACCTGTACCAGCGCAAGTGGGCGCCGGTGTTGCGACTGCTCGCGGCCTCCGCGCTCGCGGTACTCGCCTCGATGATCGCGAACCTGCCGGTCCTGCTGTCCTCGCAGGCCACCTGGCGCGGTGACGTGTCCACCATCCACAACGACCCCTTCCTGACCGTGCCGTGGTCGGAATCGCTCAATGCGAGCCTGCCGAGCACCGTGCCGGCGTTCACCGCGTGGTGGGGGCATGTGCAGCCGCTGCCGATGGTCTATATCGCCTGGTTCGTGATTCCGGCGCTGGCGTTCATCGACTGGAAAGCCGCCGCGCGCGCCGCCGCCTCGTGGAGCGGGATCGCACTGTTCGCGGCGGCGACCCTGATGTGGACGGCCGGACCCGGGGCCATCGGTCCGCTGCGCTGGCCGGCGCGGGTGTTGCCGATGCTCGCGATCGCGCTGCTGGTGTTGGTGTGCGTGCTGATCAGTCGCTACGGCGATTTCGGTCCCTCGCGGCGGCGGTACGCGGCGGCGGGTGCGCTGATCGGGTTGCTGTTCATTCGATCGTTCTCCGCCGCACCGGATCTCGTCGAACGCCATGCGCTCGCGGTGTTCGCGGTGGTCGGGCTCGGCGCCGGGGCGGTGTGGTTGGCGCGTACCCGGGGGACCGCGGCCGCGGCTGCGTTGACCATCGTCGCGACGTTCCCGATCGCGTTCGCCCAGGTGGCCTCCGCGCCACCGACGCCGATGCCCTACGGATTCCCCGAACGACGATCGGAGATGACGGCGGCATTCCCCGATTTCGACGGGCGCACACTGCAATTGGCGGACCGCGTCATGGTGCGCGACGAAGAGCGAACGCTCGCAGGCACTTACGGCTCCATCGCGCTGGGCAGCTACGCCAAGAACCTCGGGCTGCAGTACGTGAACGGATACACCCCCGTCGGGCACGCGGCCTTCGCCGGTCTGCTGTGCATGGCATGGGACGGTGGCACCTGCCCCGACGCCTACCGACGAGTCTTCGCTGTCGAACCGTCCACCGACACACCGATCGTCGACCTGATGCGACTGGATCGCATCGTCCTGCAACGCAGTCAGTACCCGCACGCAGGAACCGAACCCGCCCCCGCCGGTTGGACATTCGTGCACTACCCCGGCCACGAACACCAGATCTGGGTACTGGAACGACTGAACCCACTGCCCTCCCCCGGTGACCTGATCGCCCACGAATCCGGCGTCCACGCCACCGTGATGCCCGAAGCGGGCCTCACCAACCGCGCCACCGTCTCCTCCGGAACCGGCGGCCGAATCGTGTTGTCCCGCCTGGCCTGGCCCGGCTACACGGCAACGCTGGGCAACAGCGAGATCCCCATCCGAGCGGTCGCAGGCACCTTCGTAGCGGTCGACATCCCCCCCGGCACCCACAACGCACCCCTCACCGTCACCTGGCGCCCACCCGGCCTGTCCATCAGCCTCACCACCGCCCTACTGGCCCTGATCGGCATCACGTTCCTGCAGTGGTGGTTCCGCCGCACCCGCCAGAACAGCAAGCCCAACACCCCCCTCCCCCAACCCCAACCCCAAACCCCGATCAACCCCCCGACTCCCCAGCGAATCCCCGCCTTACACACCCCACCAAATCCCACCCACCGCACTCCCGACCCCTAGGGAGGGACGGCCACGAAGTGGCCGGTCCGCGGCCGGGTCGCCGGTCAGGCGCCGGTGCGTAGGCGACGAAGGAGCAAGCACCGGTGCCTGACCGGCGGCCCCTTGGGGCCGCGGACACGCGCGCGCCAGCGCGCCAATAAACACAGCGTCAAACCTCCCGGGACTACCGAACCCCGGAACTACCCCTCACCCGATAGCACCAGCCAAATGCGGCCAAGCCTCATGCAGATCAGCCTCGAACTGCCCCCAAGTATGCGAACCAGTCGCCCGATGGACGTGCACAGCCGGAATCCCCAACTGCCCGAGCCGCCCAGCAAAGGCCGCCGTGCACGCCCCCGCGAGAGTCTCGATCGGCGGCATCGGCAAGCCACGGTCCTGCGCGCCGGGGAACCCCGTCGCGGCGGACAGGAAAATAGTCTTACCCGCCAGCCGCCCAGCATTGGCGAACACATCGTGTTCCTGCCACCCCGGCCCACCGGGAATCCCCCACATGTTCCCCGGATTCCCACCGCCGCGCACCGCCTGCGCACTGGCCATCGCGATCCCCAACGGATCCGCGGCCCACGGGCAACCACTCAACGCCGCCACCGCGGAAAACCGTGAACCGCTCTGGATGACCAGGTCCAGCGCCGAGGCCGCACTCATCGACACCCCGGCGATGGCATTGCGACCACTCGCCTCGAGCGCGCCGTCGATCACCCCGGGCAACTCCTGGGTCAGATACGTCTCCCACCGCACCCGACCGACGCCCGGATCGTCGGAAATCCAGTCGGTGTAGAGCGTGAACGCCCCACCGACCGGCATCACCACATTCACGAACTTGTCGGCGAAGAATTCGCGGACATCGGTGTCGTCCCACCACGAGATCCCGTCGGCCCCGCCGCCCGCCCCGGTGAGCAGATACAACGTGGGCGCCCCGGCCCCCGCCGCCTTGATCACCTTGTTCTGGATCACCCGCCCCATCGCGGGCGAGTACACATCGAGCTGAGCGGACCTGCCACCCAGTGGTGCCTCCCCCGCCACATAGGCACCCGGCTCGGCCGACGCCTTCGCACCCCCGAGAGCAGCAACAATCGCGCACACCACAGCAAGCCACGTTCTCGATGCAGTCACCATTCGGTTGTACCCCCCATTCCAGGGCCCACACGGGGAAACACTCCGTCGCGCCGCAGCCGTGATCGGGCAGTGACCAGGCTCACCATCTGCCGCGAGATCCGCTTCGATAACGCCCGCACCTGCGTCTCTCGCGCCATCGCTGCCGACGCGCATCGGAAAAACCAGGTGATTTGTGTCGTACCCGACCGGAATACTGACCGGCGCCCGATGAGTTGGACCGACGGAATCCGTCTTTTCTCGTGTGGTGCCGAGACATCGTCGACTCGGCATCGGGCCACAGCTCGCGCCCAGCAGATCCCATGCTTCCCGGAGGTACCCGATGCCAGCCGATCTATCCACGCCGACGACGAAGGGCAAGACACCGATCGTCATCCGCGTGCTGGTGCTCGCGACCTTCGTCGTCATCCTCAACGAAACCATCATGATCAACGCGATCCCGCGATTGATGAGCGACCTGCACGTCACCGAGGTCGCCGCGCAGTGGGTCTCCACCGCGTTCATGCTCACGATGGCCGCGATCATCCCCACCACCGGCTGGTTCCTGCAGCGGGTCACGACCCGTCAGGCCTATGCGGCCGCGATGGCCGTGTTCATCGCGGGCACCGTGATCTCGGCACTCGCGCCGACGTTCGCGGTGTTGCTGATCGGCCGTGTCATCCAGGCGGGTGGCACCGCGGTGATGATGCCGCTGCTGATGACCACCCTGATGACTGTCGTGGCCGAGCAGGACCGTGGCCGCGTGATGGGCAACGTCACCCTGGCCATCTCGGTCGCGCCCGCCATGGGACCGGTCATCTCCGGCCTGATCCTGCAGATCGACATCCCCGGGATCGAGTCGTGGCGCCTGCTGTTCGTGGTGATGCTGCCGATCGCCGGTGTGGTCACCTGGTTGGGTCTACGTCAGCTCGAGAACATCGGCGAACCACAGCCCGGCACGCTCGACCTGCCAAGTGTGGCGCTGGCGGCCCTCGGCTTCGGTGGGCTGGTGTTCGGTCTGAGCAAGTTCCACGGTGACAGCTACGCCACCGCGGCACTGATCACCGCCGGTGGTGTCGCGCTGATCGCGGCGTTCGCGTTGCGTCAGATCAGCTTGCAGCGCAACGGAACTCCGCTGTTGGATCTGCGCGTGCTGCTGCTTGGTACCTACACCAAGGCGCTGGTCCTGATGTCGGTCGCGTTCCTGGCGATGATGGGCTCGATGATCCTGCTGCCGCTGTACCTGCAGAACCTGCGCGGCCTTAGCCCGCTGCAGACCGGTCTGCTGGTGATGCCGGGTGGTCTGGCGATGGGTCTGCTCGGTCCGACCGTCGGCAAGCTGTTCGACAGGTTCGGTGGGCGCGCGCTGGTGATCCCCGGCTCGATCGGTATCTTCGCCTCGCTGGCCGGTTTCACCCAGATCTCGACGGACATGCCGTACTGGCAGCTGCTCGGCCTGCACATCCTGCTGATGGTGTCGCTGGCCGCGACATTCACACCGGTGTTCACCCTGGGTCTGGGCGCTCTGCCGATGAACCTGTACTCGCACGGCAGCTCGATGCTGGGCACCATCCAGCAGGTGGCGGCCGCCTTCGGTACCGCCCTGGTGGTCACCGTCATGTCGGCGCGCAGCACCTCGCTCATCGACGAGGGCGTCGCACCCGCCACCGCCACCCTCGACGGCATGCGCCTGGCCTTCCTGATCTCGGCCGCCCTGGCCCTGGTTGTGATCGTCATGGCGGTCCTGCTGCCGAACCGCGCGGCGACGGACCCGCACGCCGCACCCGTGCAGGACGCCGCTGACGAACCGGAGCTGGTCAAGAACTGACCCTCGGCTCTCGAACGACGAACCCCCCGGCCGCGCGGCCGGGGGGTTCGTCGTTCGTACCTCAGTGAGTGGGGCGGGTGGTGGCCCGGTGGTCTCGCCAGAGACCGAGGTCGAAGTACAGGGTGGTCATGGAGTCCCACATGGTCGGCCACTGCTGCTTCGGGCCCTTGCACACCCAGACGGCGGTCATGCGGTCGATGCCGGGGATGCCCATGGGGTCGTCGAGGTGCACCACCCGCTCCACCTGGGTGAAACGGGTTCGCAGGTCGGCCTCGGCGGTGTCCATACCGACGTAGATCACCGATGTTGTCGTGTCCGGTGGCGGGCCGAAGAAGCCGAAGCCACGGCTCGGGCTGTAGGTGGCGGGCAGGTTGTGCGCACCGCCGAACTGCTCCACAGCGCCGGCCTGCCAGTAACCCTGGGCAATAACGACCGCGTTCGCCTTCTCCGCGGGCGTCAGAGCGTGGTACCCGGTGGCGACGGCGGAAGTCATGTCCGACCAATTGGTGGTTCCCCAAAAGGCAGACCGGACACCGAGATCGATCGCGTCCTGGGCCGGGGTACGCCAGCTGGCAGGCAGGGGCGTGACGGTGATCGAGGCGATGAACGTCAACACCGACAGCGCGGCGATCGGAATCAACGCCAAGTGCATCCAGCGTTTCCGGTCGTACTGCCACAGACCGACGGCGCCGAGGGCGAACATGGCGGGGAAGAAGCCAGTCGGATAGTAGGGACGACCATGGGTGATGATGACAAATGTGGTCATGATCACCAAGGCGACCGCGATGAAGCGATAGGGCCGCAGTGATTCCTGTGTGAAGACCGCCCAGAACCCGATGGCGATCAGCAATGCGCCGAGGAAGCCGGCCAATCCGAGCCACTGCGGCATGAATCCGATCGGACCGTAGCCCGTGGCATCCTGCTCCGCGCCGATGATCGGGCCCATGGCCAGCTGCGGCCAGTTGTTCTGGGACTGCCAATAGAGAATCGGGATCAGGGACGCACTGAGAATGCCGGTCGACACCCACAGCGCGGGGCGGCGCAGTACCTCGCGGGGACCGCAGATGATGACGGCTAGGCCGAGGCACGCCCAGACGATCGGGATCATCCACTTCACCTGCATATCCACCGCGGCAACAACTCCCGCCACGACGATCAGCCAGTCCTGGCGAGTGCGCACCCAGCGGATGAGCAGCCACGTGATCACAGCGGTGAGGGTGGCGTCGAAGGAGAAGGTACTCAACACGACCTGGGTGGCCACCAGGTAGGACGTCGCATAGGTGGCTGCGGCGAGCAACTGGACGCGGTGGCTGCCCCGGAGCTCGTAGGCGATCAGTGCCGACACCACGACCGCACCCACGCCCATCACGACCGCCGGGAACCGCAGCGCCGTAACCGATCCCGGCGCGAGCTGGTCGGCGATCCACGAGAACAGTGGCACCACCACGCCCTGATCGGCGTAGGTGTAGTCGAGTCGTCGTCCGGCGGAAAGGAAATAGAGTTCGTCGCCGAAGAAGTCGTAGCGCCCGGCCGTCACCGTCAGCACCACCGCGGTGATCGCGGCGATCAGCGCGACGCCACGAAAGGCGAACGACGGATGGGTATTCGAAGTATCTTCGGGCTCGGTACGAGCCTCGATGACCGCTGTCATGAACTGCCTCTGATGCTTTCCGACAGACGCGTTCGACGCCCCCTCCCGATGGTGGCGTCACATCTGTTCGCTGATGAACCGATTCCTCCCCGGCAGCGAACTTGGTGAGCGAGCGCTCGCGGTCCTGCGCGGATTATTCAGATTTATCAAAACGTTAGCGGCTACCCACCGGCTCCGCAAATAAACTTCACACCAATAGCTGATTGCTTCCAATCGGTGGAATCCGGTGAGCGCGACCACGATGAGCTGGGAATTCAATTCCAAGCGGACGGAATGTGACGTACAACTCAGCCGAAATCAGTAACGTCCGGCTAATTCCGAGCTCGCGTTCGCCGCATGCCCCCAAAACAATGGGCAAGCGAATACTGAGGAATTCCGAGCGAATCTTTCACCATGCACGCTGTTATTGATCACAATACGACTGTAAATGCCCCTCACACATCGGCATCTGTTCATCCGCCGTTCAAGCTCCGCAGCCGCCCGCCCGATCGAACGACGAACGCCGCCCGACCTGATGGTCGAGCGGCGTCGTGTTGTGGAGCTAAGGGGAATCGAACCCCTGACCTTCTCGATGCGAACGAGACGCGCTACCAACTGCGCTATAGCCCCGTGCGGCCCTGGTGAACCGCGCTGTGACACTGTATCAGGGGTTGCGCCCGGATACCGAATCGGTACTCTGACCTGCTGATTTGCGTGGATTCACCAGTTACTCGCCGACGGCTTGACCGAGGTCGTCGACCCGGTTGCGGAGTGCGCGAGAAGTGGCCGGATCGAAGATCTCGAGGAACTCGAACCTCGGGTCCTCGTCGTCGGTGTCGAGCAGCGTCGAGCGGCGGCGCAGGGCGCGTGCGGTGTCACGGTCCATGGTGCGACGGGTAGTGGTCGCCTCGGGGGTGGCCTCAGCGGCTTCCTGGCGCTTGCCGCGGGTGAGGCGGGCCGCGCGCCTACGGCGGATCTCCTCCTCCACATGGACCTGCTTGCGCAAGTAGGCGAGGTAGCCGGCGAACACGGCTGCCGACAGCCCGCACGCCCACCAGAACATCGAGTTGAGCAGCAGCCCGAACGCGGCGAACAAGATCATGCCGATGATCAAGCCCATCACCGCGCGCTGACGGAAGCGGTAGCGGGCGGCGCGGGCGATCTCGTCGGCCTCCGGGTCGTAACCGCCGCGACCGCGACGCGTCGGGGTGAAGTCGTCGTCATCGAATTCGGCGTCATCGGTGGTGAGGTCGTCGAGGCGGGCCGGTGGCGCGGCGGGGATGCGCGCGGCAACGGGCGGATCGTCCTCGACTTCTGTCGAGAGTGGTTCCACCACCGCGTCCTCAGCCGCGTCGTCGTCGAGATCGGCTGCCTCGGAAGGCATTTCGACTTCGTCGGTGCCCACCTCGGCCGCTTCGAGTTCGACGGTGGGGGTCAACTCTTCGTCGTCATCTTCGGTGACGGGCTCTTCGGACGTCATCCGATCCTCCGAATCAGTACGGTGGGGGCGCTTGCTCAGCACACGGGGTCGATAATCGGGGTCACTCTCGTGACCGCCCGCGGCCCCGATGCGGATCCGTCGTTCGGCCCCGCCACGGTGCAGCACGCGTGTGGCGAGCGCGGCATCAGTGGTGCGGCGGATCCGGGGATGCCGGTCCGCCAGGATCGGGAACAGGACGAAGACCCACAGCACTACGAGTCCGATCCACAGGATCGAGTTCGGCATCGCGGTCATCACCTCCCGTCCCCACCTACATGTTGTCCATCCGTGGACGCACCACTGACGTCCGTAGGTTAATTCGGGCAGACGCGCCCGTGTGGCAGGCGCGCCGTGCACACCTGCCACATGAGTAACAGAAATTTCACGGCTGTGCCGCCCGACCCTCCCTGACCAGGCGATCCACCACAGTGCCCATAACCTCTTCGACAGTCAGACCGACCAGTAGGTGATCGCGCCACGCACCGTCGACGTCGAGGTAACGGCGCAGCAGGCCCTCTTCCCGGAAGCCGACATTGCGCAGAACCGCCTGGCTGGCCAGGTTTTCCGGCCGCACCGTCGCCTCGACGCGATGCAGGCCGACCGGGCCGAAGCAGTGGTCGAGGCCGAGCGCGAGCGCAGCGGTCGCCACGCCCTGACCGCCGAGATCCTTGGCCACCCAGTACCCGATCCAGCCCGATCGCAGGGCGCCGCGCACGATATTGCCGATGGTGAGCTGACCGCTGAACTGCCCGTCGACCTCGATGACCAGCGGGATCATCGCCCCACGCCGGGCCTCGGCCTTCAAACTCGTCCACAGCGACGGCCAGTTCGACGCGTGATTGCGCGCCTCCCACGAGCCGCGCCCGGTCGGTTCCCAGCGCTCCAGGTGGTCGCGGTCGCGCAATCGGATCCGGCTCCACGCGGCCGCGTCGCGAAAACGCACCGGTCGCAATGTCACCTTGCCGCCCGCCACCAGCACCGGGCCGAGCCGGGCGGGCCATCCGGGATGCTGTCCGGCCCGGAATACATTCATGGATTCCACTTTTCAGCCGCGCTGCGCCAGGAACGCGACCTGCACTTCGTCACCGGTGCGGAAATCGGTGTCGTCGGGTTCCACCACGATCAGGCTGTTCGCCTCGGCGAGGGTCGCCAGCAGATGCGAGGAGCCGCCGTTGCCATTGCCGTTGCCGAGCGGCTGCACCAGGTAATCGCCGGTCGCCTCGTCGCGCAGCAGTTGCGCGCGCAGGTAGCCCTTGCGACCCGGCATCGAAGTAATGGGAGTAATGGTGCGCGCGTTCACGATTCGACGCATCGGCTGACGGCGGCCGAGCGCGATCCGGATCAGCGGCCGCACCATCACCTCGAACACCACCAGCGCGCTCACCGGATTCGCGGGCAGCAGGAAGGTGGGCACCTCGTCGCGGCCGAGCCGCCCGAAACCCTGCACCGAACCCGGGTGCATCGCCACCCGGTCGATCTCCAGCTCGCCGAGACCGTCCAGTGCCTCGCGCACCTGATCGGAGGCCCAGCCGCCGACCGCACCCGCGATCACCACGACCTCCGAGCGCACCAGCTGCCCTTCGACCACGTCACGCAGTCGGCGCGGATCGGCGCTGACGATGCCGACCCGGTTCACATCGGCGCCCGCGTCACGCGCGGCCGCCGCCAGGGCATAGGAGTTCACGTCGTAGACCTGGCCGGGGCCCGGCGTGCGGTCGATGTCGATCAGCTCGCCGCCGATGGAGATCACCGACAGGCGCGGACGCGGGTGCACGAGCACCTTGTCCTGACCGACCGCGGCGAGCAGGCCGACCTGGGCCGCGCCGATGATCGTGCCCGCGCGCACGGCCACGTCGCCGGGCTGCACGTCGTCACCGACGCGGCGGACGTAATCGCCGGAGCGAACCGGCTCGAAAACCTTGATCCTGGCCCGCCCACCGTCGGTGAACTCCACCGGCAGCACCGCGTCGGCCAGGGTCGGCATCGGCGCCCCGGTATCGACCCGCACGGTCTGGCGCGGCTGCAAGCGGATGGGCTGGCGCGAACCGGCCACCACCTCGCCGACCACCGGCAGGGTGAGGTCGATCAGCTCGCCCTGCTCGTCGCGCACGTCGACGCCCGCGGCGGTGACGTCGACACTGCGCACCGCGTACCCGTCGATGGCGGCCTGATCGAAGCCGGGCAGCGGCCGTTCGGTGACGACGTCTTCGGCGCACAGCAAACCCTGGGCTTCGGATATCGCCACCCGGACCGGCCGGGGTGCGACCGCGGCCGCGGTGACCTTGATCAGCTGATCCTCAACCGAGCGCATCGAGCTCCTGAATCTATGGCGGCGGTGTATCTAGGCGACGGGCGACTGTGGGTCCCACTCCGGGCTGAGCCGGAAATTCAACCACTCGCGCAGTTGCGGGCCGTATTCGTCCCGCTCGAGGGCGAAATCCACAGCAGCTCGAAGATAACCGCCCGGATTGCCCAAGTCGTGGCGCGACCCACGGTGGACCACCACGTGCACCGGGTGCCCCTCGGCGATCAACAGGGCGATGGCGTCGGTGAGCTGCAGTTCCCCGCCCGCGCCCGGCGTGATCCGGCGCAGTGCGTCGAAGATCACTCGATCGAGCAGATAACGGCCCGCGGCGGCCAGGGTCGACGGCGCGTCGGCGAGGTCGGGCTTCTCGACCATGCCCTTCACCCGCAGCACATCGATCTCGGCGCCGTCGGCACATTCCTCGACGTCGAAGACGCCGTAGGCGCTGACCTGGGACTTCGGCACATCGATGGCGCACAGCACCGACCCGCCGCGCTCGCGGCGCACCCGGCTCATCGTCTCGAGCACGCCACACGGCAGCACCAGATCGTCGGGCAGCAGGACGGCGATGGCCAGTTCGTCGTCGTCGAGCACGGACTCGGCCTGGGCGACCGCGTGGCCGAGGCCGAGCGGTTCCTCCTGCACGACCGAGGTCACGTCGAGCAGCGCCGGGGCCTTGCGAACCTTCTCCAGCAGCGCGAACTTCCCGCGCTCGGCCAGGGTGCTCTCCAGCACCAGATCCTCGACGAAGTGCGCGACAACGCCGTCCTTGCCCGGCGAGGTGACGATCACCAGTCGATCGGCACCGGAATCGGCGGCTTCCGCGGCGACCAGCTCGATGCCGGGGGTGTCGACCACCGGCAGCAACTCCTTGGGCACCGTCTTGGTGGCAGGCAGAAACCGCGTTCCGAGTCCGGCCGCGGGTACCACCGCAGTGCGGAAACCGGAAGTCTTGTCTGTCATGCGCATACCCTATCCATTCGGTGCCGTCCGATCGTCTCCTCGCGGCGATCCGGCGTCGGCCGAAGTTTAGGCGTACCGACGCCTTCCTTCCGGCCGTGCGCAAGGGACATCGGATCGCCGCACGCCTGTGCAGACTAAGGTGGTCGCTGTGGAGATGCCCGGTGAGCGCACCAAATATGCGTGGCGCCGCGAGATCCTGGCCACACGCGCACAGGTCGACCCCGCCGAACACGCGGTCGAGGCGGCCGCGCTCGCCGCTTCGACAGCCCGGCTCACCGGGAACGACGGCGTGGTGTGCGCCTACGTTCCGACCCGCGGTGAACCCGGCGATCTGCGCATGCTCGACGTGCTGCGCGCAGGCGGCGCCACGGTGTTGCTGCCGGTGACCGGCGAGCCTGGTCCGCTGAGCTGGGCGCGCTACGAGGGCGCCGATTCACTGCACAAGGCCCGCTTCGGCCTGCTCGAACCAGCCACCGAGACGCTGCCGCCCGCTGTTGTCGGCGAGGCCGCGACGATCTTGGTCCCCGCGCTCGCGGTGGACCGGCGTGGGGTGCGGCTCGGGCGTGGCGCGGGCTACTACGACCGGACGCTGGGCTCGGCGCGGGCAACCGCGCACCTCATCGCCGTCGTCCGGGATGATGAACTGGTCGACCTGCTTCCCGAGGAACCGCACGATCGGCGAATGGCTTGGGCGCTCACCCCGCGCGGTGGACTGCGCCAGCTGGGCCGCGACCTGCCCGTTTCGCCGGAATGAAACGGCGATTCGCGACGTTGGCAGTGTCGGCGGTAGAGTGCTAGATCGACGAGAGACTTGCGGAGGATCCTGTGCCAACTTATTCGTACGCGTGCACCGAGTGTGACAACCGCTTCGATATCGTTCAGTCCTTCTCCGACGACACACTGACGGTATGCCCGCAGTGCTCCGGGAAGCTGCGCAAGCTGTTCAACTCGGTCGGCATCGTGTTCAAGGGCAGCGGTTTCTACCGCACCGACAGCCGTGGTGGCGCGTCTACCGCGAGCGAGCCGGCGAAGACCTCCACCGAGAGCGGCAGTAGCAACGAATCGAGCGGCAACGGATCGAGCAGCAACGGGGATTCGTCGTCGAGTGCGAGCACCACCTCCACTCCGGCCGCCGCCAGCTGACTTTTCGACAGTTATCCACAGCCCCGTAGTTATCCACAGGCGGGGCTTTCGGCGACTTCGTCGCCCTGCCACGGCTCTACGCTTTCGCCATGACTCGCAGTCTCGCCGATCTGGGACGTGGCAGTTCCTGGCGTTTCGCCCTCGGTAACCGTCCGGGCTGGGCCGATGCGCTGCTCGCCCGGCGCATCGCCGCCGCCGTGCTCGCGGTCGCCGCCGTGGTGTTGTTCGTGCGCGGTGACCCTGGCGGAGCGAAGGTCGCCGTGGTTGTCGCGGCTCGCGAACTCGCGCCGGGACGGCTGCTCACTGCCGACGATCTTCGCATCGATCACCACGAATCACGTTCACTGCCAACAGGTTCGATCAGCGAGACCGATCCCCTGCTCGGCGCGACGTTGACCGGCGCCATGCACGAGGGCGAAACCTTCACCGATCTTCGCGTCGTCGGGCCACGGCTGGCCGCCGCGGCCGCGGGTAGTGCCGACGCGCGGATCGTGCCGATCCGGTTGGCCGACGCGGCGGTGGCTGATGTGTTGCGGGCGGGCGATCGAGTCGATGTCGTCGGTGTCGAGGACGCGGGTGGGCCAGGGGCGACCAAGCCCGCTCGGACGCTGGCCACCGATGCCGCGGTCGTGCTCGTCACCGCGACGGGTGATCGGCGCGGGGCGGAACGGGTGGTCCTGCTCGCACTGGATACCGAGTACGCCACCGCCGTCGCCGGTGCGTCGCTGCGGACGGCGCTGACTGTCGTCTTCCACTGACTGCCTTATCGGTCGCCCGGCGTAGTTC
The DNA here is from genome assembly GCF_046549215.1 of Nocardia sp. A7. Taxonomy (NCBI): domain Bacteria; kingdom Bacillati; phylum Actinomycetota; class Actinomycetes; order Mycobacteriales; family Nocardiaceae; genus Nocardia; species Nocardia sp. A7. The sequence continues at coordinate 1,297,714 of NZ_JAJPWE010000001.1, forward strand.
GCGAGAAATTTGCCCGATCCCTGGTTAGCATCACTCAGGAACCAAGCAGACCGTTTCGCAGCATTCGAATGGAGCGCAGCGCCCCGGGCCGGCTCCTGAACGAAGGAGACATCGGCAATGCTCAAAGGTTTCAGGGATTTTCTACTCCGCGGCAATGTGGTCGACCTTGCCGTCGCTGTCGTCATCGGCACGGCGTTCGTCGCGATCGTCACCGCGTTCACCAACGGGATCATCAATCCGCTGCTCGCGGTGTTCGGCGGATCCAACGAGATGGGCCTCGGTTTCCAGCTCATCGCGGATAAACCGGCCACCTTCATCGAGATCGGGCCGATCATCACCGCGGCGATCAACTTCGTGCTGGTCGCGCTGATCCTCTACTTCATCCTGGTGGTGCCCGCGACCAGAGCGAAGAAGCGATTCCCCGAGGCCGACGAGAAACTCAGTGAAAGCGAGTTGCTCATCCAGATCCGAGACCTGCTCGCCGAACAGCACAGTCGATCGAACGGCAAGCACAGCTACCTGCCGGAACCGGCGTCGGACGCCGACGGCAAGAAGACCTACTGATCAGGCACTCCCACACCGAATTCGGGTCCCGCTCACCTCGGTGAGCGGAACCCGAATTCATCCGTTGCGATTCCTCAGCCGAGGCTGAACGGCGCGCCCCAGAGGGTCACCCAGCTGATGACGTTGTCGGTTTCCACCTCGACACTCACAAAGGAGCGAGCCTGGGCGTAACCACCGCAGCCGGACAGGCCGATGGTCTCGTCGGCCCAGGTCACCGAGCCCGAGCCACCCTTGAAGGCATTGCGGGTCTTGTGGGATTCATTGCCGTAGTCATCGGCCATTTCCAGGTCGAGTACGTAGAAGGACTTGGACTGGCCGGGGCCGATGGTGAGCTCGCCGCCGGTGCCGACCCCGGCCTTCTGCTCGGATCCATCCCAAGTGCTCTCCGCATCGGAGTCACCGAGCGCATCACCACCAGCGATATTGACCTGGCAACCCACGGTGTATCCGGGGAAGATCTTGCCACCGCCACCACCGGAAACCGAGACCTGCGCACTACCGGACACCCACGCGTTGCGATGAGCTGGAGTGGAACCCATGGACGGATTGATATTGGCGGACTCGCCGACCAGGCTGATGTCCACGACAGTGCCGTCGGACAGCGTCTTGGTGATGTGGCCGCCCGGCAGCGGAACGAAAGTGTCGGCGTTGGCCGCACCCGTGGACAGCAAACCCAATGCCATGGTCGCCGCCGCCGTGCACCCGGCTACTCGCGCCATGCTCTTGCAGTTGATCATCACAGTGACCCCTCGAGGGTGAATTCGTGTGAACGAGAAAGAGTTTCGATGCGGCCGATGATCAGCCGATGCTGAACGGCGCTCCGTACAGCGTGGTCTTGGAGTAATGGTCACCGATGATCTCGACGACCGAGTAGGAGCGGGCCTGCGCGTAGCCGGCGCAACCTTGGATCTCGATCTCCGCGTCTTGGTACTCCACCGAATAGACGCCGGGCTTCAGAATGTCCTTGGCATCGATCTGCACGAAGGAGACCTGGCCGGGGCCGAGGTGAAGGCCGATCGCACCACCGGCCGAGGGACCGGCGGTCGATATTCCACCGGACAGGCCGGCTGCGATCGCCTCGTCACCGATGCTCACCTGACAACCGACGATGTAACCCGTATTCAGGTTCGACGCGCCGTGCGTCGAGGAATTGTTGGAGCCGGGACGGTTCGACGGGCCGTTGTAAGGCCCGACCTCGCCCTCCGGCGTGACCTGCACATCGGCACGGGCGTTGCCCGATACCCACACGACGCGACCAGCACCGTTGGCGGCCAGCGACGGGGAGACGACGGCATGCTCGCCGGTACGACTCAAAGTAACTCCGGGGCCCATCTTCTGGCCGTCCGGCAGCGGTACGAAAGTGTCCGCGTTGGCAGCACCGGCCGACAACAGGCCGATCGTCACGGCCACTGCGGCGCCTGCGCTGCACGCGCCGCGACGCCCGCGGATGGTGCGGTTCTCGCTCATTCTTCCCCTCGAGGTGTACGCAAATCCGACCTCGACCATCGAGGCCGATATCTGTGTTGCGCCCGGACCCAGCTGGGGTGTGTCGCGAGGACAGGCACCGCTGGCAACAGGACGACAGCGCCTGCCGGGAGGTGAATCGAGAAGCTATGAATCGGGTTCAACATAATGAGGCGGGCTCATATTGTCCAGTGGCGCGACATTGAACGCACAACAAAACGGGCCGGTCGCAGTAGCGACCGGCCCGTTTCAGTTCGGGATACGAACAGATCAGCCGAGGCTGAACGGAGCGCCCCACAGGGTCACCCAGGAGATGACGTTGTCGGTCTCGACCTCGACGGAGACAAAGGCACGCGCTTGGGCGTAGCCCGCGCACCCCGTCAGGCCGATGGTGGTGTCGGACCAGGTCACCGAGCCGGAGCCGTTCTTGAACTTGTTGTTCTTGCTGTGCGATTCGCTGCCGTAGTCGTCGGCCTGCTCGCGGTCGAGAATGTAGAACGAGCTCGACTGGCCGGGGCCGAGCGACAGCTCGCCGCCGGTGCCGACCGCGACGTCGCCCGTGTCGCCGGAGACCGAGCCTTCGACGTCACCGCTCACACCGCCACCGGCGATGTTGACCTGGCAACCCACGGTGTAGCCCGGGTAGATCTTGCCGGAGCCGCCGTCGGAAACGGTGACCTGAGCGCTACCCGAGACCCACGCGTTGCGGTGGACCGGGCTGGAGCCCATCGACGGGCTGATGTTGGCAGACTCGCCGACCAGCGCGATGTCGACGACGGTGCCGTCGGACAGCGTCTTGGTGATGTGCCCGCCCGGCAGGGGAATGAAGGTATCGGCGTTGGCCGCTCCCGTGGAGAACAGGCCGACGGCCACGGTGGCCGCGGCGCTGACGCCCGCCACCTTCGCCATGAACTTACGGTTGATCATAGGATTTGTCCCTCGAGGATTGAGTTCGCCGCAGCGAGAAGAAGATTCGTGCCGGATCGAAGACGTCAGCCGATGCTGAACGGCATGCCGTACAGGGTGGTCTTCGAGTAGTTGTCACCGATGATCTCGACGACGGTGTACGCCCGGGCCTGCGCGTAGCCGGCGCAGCCCTGGATCTCGATTTCCGCGTCCTGGTAATCGATCGCGTACGTACCGGCCTTCAGAATGTCCTTCGAGCTGATCTGCACGAACTTGACCTCGCCGGGGCCCAGGCTCAAGCCGATCGAACCGCCGAGGCTGCCGCCGGTGGTGTTCACTCCAGCGGAAACACCCGCGCCGATGGCGTCATCGGCGATGCTCACCTGGCAACCGACGATGTAGCCGGTGTTCAGCTGTGAGGCGCCGTGCGTCGACGAGTTGTTGGAACCGGGGCGGTTGGTCGGGCCGTTCCATGGGCCGACCTCGCCCTCGGGGGTTTCGGTGACCTCGGCGATCGCGGTGCCCGAGACCCAGACGACGCGACCCGCGCCATTGGCGGACAGCGACGGCGAGATCAGTGCGGACTCGTGGGTGCGGGTGATGGTCACGCCAGCAGGGCTGACCTTCTGGCCGTCCGGCAACGGCACGAAGGTATCGGCGTTGGCGGCACCGGTCGACAGCAGGCCCATGGCCACGGCGGCCGCGGCAGCGCCGACGCCCGCGGCACGGACGCCACGGCGCACACCGGTGGTGCGGTTCTCGCTCATACTTCCCCTCATCAGGTGTCTAACAGCCGACCTCGACTTTCGAAGCCGGACAAACGGACCTCACAGGGCCCAGATCAGTGTGTCGCCCCTTTGTTGCCGTTACGTAACTAACTGTTATTTCGACGATACGACCGGGGCCGGTGTGGCGAACCCGAGCCAGAGTTCCACCGGGTAGTTCAACGCACGGAAGTGGGAGTACTGCAGGGACCAATAGTTGGTGGCTCAATGGCGAACATTAAACGCCGATCCATGGACACGGCAACGAAAGAGTTCGTAAATTTCACTGTGAAGCGCAGCACACATTCGTACATCGCCACATGCCTTGACGTGCATTGATGCAGTCACGAAGGCTCCTGTCATGAGGTCTTGACGGGACGGGTCCACAGGTAACGATCTGGGTCACCGAACGACAAAAGACCACGCTTTCGCGTGGTCTCGAGTATTTGTCCGCAGTTCGCGTTCGTGTCGAAAACGGCTTATCGAAGGCCGCCTATTACGTAGTGGCTACGTAGATAACGGGGCGATCACCCGTGGTGCGGCGGAACTTGGGATCGTAACCATTCGTCGCCGCCGGCGCCGCGCGAACCCTCGCCGCGCTCGTCACCGGTGGTTTCCGGCAGCACATCGCCGAAGATCCTGGCCAGGCGCGCCGCCTCGGCCGCCTTGCGCCGGAGCTCCTGCGCCGAAGCGGGTTCCCGGCCCTGATCATCGGGGCCGGGAACCGCGTCACGGGGCTCCGACGTCATTCGTCCAGACCGGACAGTTCGCCGATCACCTTGCTGGCCAGCGGCCCGAGGGTGGCCATGCCGTCGCGGATCGCCGCGCGGGTACCCGGCAGGTTCACCACCAGGGTGCTGCCGGAGATGCCCGCCACACCACGCGACAAGCCGGCGTCGAGCGATCCCGCGACCCGGCCGGACGCGCGCAGCGCCTCGGTGATGCCGGGCAGTTCACGGTCGAGCACCTGTGTGGTGGCCTCTGGGGTGATGTCGCGCGGCGACATGCCGGTGCCACCGACCGAGATCACCAGGTCGACACCGCCGATCACCGCGGTATTGAGAGCGTTGCGGATCTCGACCTCCTCGGCCTGCACCGTCACCGAGGCGTCGACGAGGAAACCGGCCTCGTTGAGCAGTTCGGTGACGAGCGGGCCGAGCGAATCCACGCCGCCATGAGCCGTCCGATCGTCGACGACAACAACCAGTGCGCGCCCTGCCACGGGAGCATCGATGTCCATGGTCATCACCGTAGCGCTTACGCACGACAGGTTTGCGGTCGAACGCATCATCGCCCGCCTTCCGCCGCCGCAGCGGTCAGCGTGACCTCGACGGTCTTGGAGTTACCACCCTGTTCGTCGGTGTACGTCACCTTCACCTTGTCTCCTGGCTGGTGTGAGCGGACGGCTGCGATCAGCGCGTCGCCGGAATCGATGGGCCGGTCGTCGAGGCGGCTGATGACCGCGCCCGCCGGGATGCCCGCCTTGGCGGCTGGCCCGTCGGGGGTCGCCTCCAGCACGCGCGCGGCGGTGTCCTGCGGGCGCAGTTTGATGCCGATCTGGGCGTAGGTGGCGCGGCCGGTCTTGATCAGTTCGTCGGCGACCCGGCGCGCCTGATCCACCGGGATCGCGAAGCCGAGGCCGATCGAACCGCTCTGGGTGCCGCCCGCCGCCTCGCCGCCGAGGCTGGCGATGGCGGTGTTGATGCCGATCAGCTTGCCCTGCCCGTCGACCAGTGCGCCGCCGGAATTGCCCGGGTTGATCGCCGCGTCGGTCTGGATCGCGTCGATGACCGGGTTCACCTGGCTCGGCGTGCCCTCACCGCTGGTCGAGACCGGGCGATTGAGGGCGGAGACGATGCCGGTGGTGACCGTGCCCGCCAGGCCGAGCGGTGAACCGATCGCGATCACCGGCTGACCGACGGCCAGCCCGTCGGAGGTGCCGAGTTCGATCGGGGTGAGCCCGGTCTTGCCGTTGACCTTGATCACGGCCAGGTCGGAGACCGGATCCGCGCCGATCATGGTGGCGGACGCGGTACTGCCGTCGCTGAACACCACTTCCATCTTCGCCGAGGCACCCGCACCCGCGGCGACGTGATTGTTGGTGAGGATCAAGCCGTCCGAGGACAGCACGACACCGGAACCCTCGCCGGAAGCCCGGCTACCCGCGACCTTGATCATCACGACACTGGGCAGTACCCGCTGCGCCACCGCCTGCGTTGACCCGGTCGGCGCGTTGGCGACAGTGTTGACCGAGGGCTTCGGCACCTCGAGCGCATTGGTCACCGACGCGGAACCCGAGTCGGCGGCGAGCACCCCGACAACGCCACCGACGCCACCGCTGACAAGTGCCAACGCCGTCGCACCGGCAATCAGGCCGAGCCGCAACGGCTTTCGCTGCGGGACGGGCGCGGGACCGAATGCCTGCGCACCGTACTGCGCCTGATCACCCTGCGGGTGCCGGCCGCCGAATGGCAGCTGGCCGCCGTTGGGCCCGAAATCGCCGAAGGGCACTTGGTCGCCGTGGGGCGACTGTCCTGCGTGGGGCGCCGGTCCGCCGTGCGGCGCCCGGTCGCCGTAGGGCGGCTGTCCGCCGTAGGGCGACGGGCCGCCGAAGCCTGCCTGCTGCCCCTGATTCCCGCTCGGAAGTCCCCGCTCGCCGGGGTGGCCCGCGCCGCCGGGGCCCGACTCGGCGGGATGGTCAGCAGGCTGCTGGGGATCGTCGGTCATGGTGTCTGTCTCCTCACGCTTGCAGACCAGCTTGCTGACGACTACTGAGAGGTGCCTGAGATCGGACTATCAGTTCGCCGAGACTCCGGCGGTTCACCCGTCGTCGGACTCGTGGAGAACGGTCGGCGCCTCCCCCGGCAACACGATGCGCACCAGCGCGCCGCCCCGATCGGAGGTGTCGATCGCGATGGTGCCGCCGTGTTTGGTCACCACCTGCTTGACGATCGCGAGACCGAGCCCGGAACCGGGCATCGAGCGCGAGGCGGTGGTGCGGTAGAAGCGTTCGAAGACCAGTTCGCGTTCACCGGTCGGAATACCGGGGCCCGCGTCGCCGACGGCCAGTTCCAGCAGTCCCGGCCCGGCCGGGCGCATGGTGATCCGCACGACCGCATCCGGCGGACTCCACTTGGCCGCGTTGTCGAGGACGTTGAGGACGGCCCGTTCCAGCCCCGCCTCGTGCCCGTAGACGAACCAGGGCGCCAGATCGGCAACGAAGGTGATCCCCACCCGCCTGCGCCGCGCACGCTCGAGCGCACGCTCGGCCACCTCGCCGAGATCCACCCGCTCGTACACGGTCTCGGGAGCGTCCTCACGGGCCAGGTCGACGAGGTCGCCGACCAGCGTCGACAGTTCGCCGATCTGGGCCACCACATCGGCGCGCAGTTCGGCCATGTCCTCGTCCGGCAGCCGGGGCGCACCCGGTCTGCCGGAGGCGATGAGCAACTCCATATTGGTGCGCAACGAGGTGAGCGGGGTCCGTAGCTCGTGGCCCGCGTCGGCGACGAGACGGCGCTGACGATCGCGTGATTCGGTCAACGCGCGCAGCATCGTGTTGAAACTCTCGGTGAGTCTGGCCAATTCGTCGTCACCGGTCACCGGAATGGGTGTCAGGTCGTCGGTGCGGGCCACACGCTCGGTCGCCGCGGTGAGCCGGGCGATCGGACGCAGGCCGGTGCGGCCCACCGCGGTTCCGGCCGCGGCGGCGAGCACGACACCGCACGCGCCGACCACGAACAGCAGCCACGCCAGCTGATCGAGCACCTCGCGGGTGCGGTAGAGCTTCTGCGAGATGATCAGCGTCGCGCCGCTGTGCGTGCGCGCGGCGAGTACCCGCTGGTCACCGACGGTGCGCAGCGAGGAGTTGATCTTGCCGTCGGCCACGTCGAGCTCTTGGGCGCCGACCGGCGGAATCGTCTGCTGGGGCGGCATATACGGCTTGTGCCCCGAATAGATCAGCGCGACGCCGACATCGTTGGAGAACAGCCCGGCCAGCACGATCGACTGGAAGCCCGCGGTCTCGAAATTGTTGTTGATCATGGTCGCCGCGCGGGCCTCGAGCTGGGCGTCGACATCGGCGTAGAGCGCGCGCGCCACCATCGCGTAGGCCGCGATCGAGGTCACCGCGACCGCGATCAACACCACCGACGCCGCCAGCAGGGTGACCCGCCAGCGCAGGGAGACCGACCGGGTCAGCGGGGTCGGCGGACGCATCTCGCTCGCGTCGGGCGGCCTGCCGAGAACGGCGACCGCGGGTTCCTTGGGTGCCATACCGCCCGCCTACGGAGGGGTCTCGCGCAGCACGTAGCCGACGCCACGCACGGTATGGATCAGTCGCTCTTCGCCGTCGGCCTCGGTCTTGCGCCGCAAATAGCCGATGTAGACCTCCAGCGCGTTGCCGGAAGTGGGAAAGTCGTAGCCCCAGACCTCTTCGAGGATTCGGCCGCGGGTGAGCACCCGGCGCGGATTGGCCATCAACATCTCGAGCAACGAGAACTCGGTGCGCGTCAGGCTGATCGCACGTTCGCCCCGTGAAACCTCGCGCGTGACCGGATCCAGCGACAAGTCAGCGAACATCATCGCCTCCGACGCTTCACCGGGATCTGGCGTTCGCCGGCGAAGCAACGCCCGTAAACGCGCGAGCAATTCCTCCAACGCGAAAGGTTTCGGCAAATAATCGTCGGCGCCCGCGTCGAGCCCGGCCACCCGTTCGGACACCGAATCGCGCGCGGTCAAAACGAGAATCGGGAGATCGTCGCCGGTACTGCGCAGCCGTCGGCACACCTCGAGGCCGTCCAGACGCGGCATCATGACGTCCAGAACCAGGGCATCGGGCCTGGATGCGGTCACTTTTTCCAGTGCGTCGAGGCCGTCGACGGCGAGGTCGACGGTGTAGCCGTTGAAGCTCAGTGACCGGCGCAGTGATTCCCGCACCGCGCGATCGTCGTCGACTACCAGAATGCGCATGTGCAGTAGTTTGCCGTGACCGACTGAGAACGTACTGAGAGGACTCGGCGCGCCGAGCGTCGTGTTCTCCCCCGATGTACGTTGTAGGTCTTGACAACGCGGAACGAATCGTTGTTGTGTCAGCGCATATTCGGCGAATTATCTACCGGGTGGCCCGGATTGCCGATGCCCACTCGGCACGGTATCTTTCCTGCGGTAAAAGAAGACCTCCAGTTGGTTCTGCGCTCGCATCGCTCCGCGACCTCCCCGCGCGGGCCGGGGTCACACGTGGAAGCAGAGGCAACGCACGCGGATGGAACCTGCATCGCGGTCCTGGCAATTCAGCCTGTCCAACTGGTCGGTTACGCGCAAGGTCGGTGTGGTGCTGGTGCTGCCGGTGATGCTCGCGACCACCTTCGCGGTGCTGCGCATCAACAACGAACTGCAGACGATGTCGCAGCTCGGCGCGGCCACCGAACAGGCCACCGTCATCCGTCCGGTCGTCAAATTCGCCACCGCGACCGAACAACTCGCCGTCGCCGCGACCGCCAACTGGGGTGCCATCGCCGACCCACAGACCGACGCCGCGCTCACCACCTATGACCAGGCGCTGGCCGAAGTCCAGAGCGCCCTGCGCTCGGCCCGCATCGAACCCGGCGTCGCCAGAGAGCTCAACGCGGCCGTCACCACCGGCGCCACCCTGCGCAATACCGTGCGTGGCGGCTCCCCCGCGATGGTCAGCGAGCAGACCGACATGATCGGCGAGCGAATCGGCAACGCGCTCGCCCAGACCCCGCAGGTCGACGACACCGTCGTCCAGCGCTACTTCCTGCAACTGACCGCGCTGCACCAGTCCCGCCGGATCCTCACCAGGGAACGCACGCTGGTCGTCGCGCCCGAGTCCGGTCGCAGCCAGAGCGCGCGGGCGAAGATGCTCGTCGAGCTCGGCGCCGAAGCGAACATGATCAAGACCTACGCGATGGTGCTGCCCGAGCGCGCGGGCAATCAGGCGGCGCTGCTCGACGCGGTGCAGACCCGGATCAGCGTGTTCAGCCAGAACAACGGCGACCCGACCACCAACGCCGCGGTGCTCAACACCCTGCAGGTCAGCGCCGACACCTATTCCTCCACCATCTCCGCACTGCTCGACACCGTTGACCACACCCTCGACAGCAATACCGCGACCGCCCAGACCGGCGCGCTGCGCGAAACCACCCTGGTGCTCGGCATGCTGCTGGCAGGCCTCGCGCTCGCGCTGGCCGTGGCCCGCACCCTGGTGGTGCCGGTGCGCAGGCTGCGGCGCGACGCGCTCGAGGTCGCGCACGTGAAGCTGCCCGACGAGCTCGCCGTGGTCCGCAGCGGCGGCGCGACGCCGGAGATCACCCCGGTGGGTGTGCATTCCACCGACGAGATCGGGCAGCTGGCCCGCGCCGTCGACGAGATCCACGAGCAGGCCCTGAATCTGGCGGGCGACCAGGCCCGCCTTCGCCTGCAGATCGGCAACATGTTCGAGACGCTGTCGCGGCGCAGCCAGTCGCTGGTGGAGCAGCAGCTCGCGCTCATCGAGGAACTCGAGCACGACGAGGACAACCCCTCGCGCCTGCAGACCCTGTTCCGCCTCGACCACCTCGCCACCCGCATGCGCCGCAACGGCGACAACCTGCTCGTGCTCGCGGGCACCGTGCTGCGCCGCGGTCATCTGCCGCCGGTGCCGCTGTCGGACATGCTGTGGAGCGCGGTCTCGCAGGTGGAGGACTACCAGCGGGTCGAGATCGGCAATGTGCCCGACGGTGTCGTCGCCGGTGAGTCCGCGGTCGATATCGAGCACCTGCTCGCCGAGCTCATCGACAACGCGCTGCGCTACTCCCCGCCGAGCACGTCGGTGGCGGTCATCGTCGGCCGGGCGGTCGACAGCGGCTATCTGATCGAGATCACCGACCGCGGCCTCGGCATGTCGGCCGACGATCTGCGCACCACCAACGAGCGGCTCGCCTCCGGTGGCGAGGTCACCATCGAAACCGCCCGTCGCATGGGTCTTTTCGTGGTGGGCAGGCTCGCCAAGCGCCACACCATCACGGTCAGCCTGCGCCGGACCAGCGGTGCGGCGCCGCAGCCCGGCATCACCGCCAGCGTGCATCTGCCCAGCGCACTCGTCGCGCCGTCGCCGCCGGTCTCGTCGGGCCCGTCCACCGGCCCGCATCCGATCGTGCCCGCCGGAATCGGCCCGTACGCACTGACTCCGGCCGACATCACCGGGCCGAATCCGATCATGCCGATGGGACCGCGCCCCTTGGTCTCGCTGGACGCGGTGACCGGGCTCGACCTGCCCGATCTCCCGGCGTCGCCGCTGCCCCCGATCTTCACGCCGACCGCTCCGAATCCGCTCGTGCCGACCAACGGTGCGAGTACGCCGAAACCCCCGCTCACCAGTGTCGGTCTCCCGCAACGTGTTCCGGCCGCGGCACCGGCACCCCTGCCGAAGTCGGTCGCTGTCGAACCCGACGAGGACGCGACACCGGTAGGCATGTGGGCCGAGCACGAACACGACACCGACGATCTCCCGGTGTCCACCGAGCCGCCAACGCTCCCAGCCGACTCGCTGCCTTTCGGCCTGCCACAGCGCATCCCCGCCAGCGCGCTGGCCGACCTCGCCACCCGCTCCGCACCTGCCACTCCGCCAGAGCCCGAACCCGAGCCGGAGCCGGAGCCCGAGCCGGAGTCGCGCCCCATCGACGCCGACCCGATGCCGACGACGAGCACCCGCTTGCAGCCGGTGTCCGGCCCGGCGCCGACCCCGATCTACCAGCGGATGGTCTCGGAATGGCTCGTCGAACCCGCCTCCGCCGCTACCGAACCGGGTAACGGCACCGGCGCGTCGTGGAGCGCCCCCGGTGACGCGGGCTGGTCGGCCGCCGCAGAGGCGGACCACCCACCCACGTCCTCGCGAACGAGCGGCGGGCTGCCGATCCGCAAGCCGGGCGCGCAGCTCGTCCCCGGCGGGCTCACCCCCGCGGAGGAAGACGGTGCTCGTGACCCCGAGGAGATCCGCAACAACCTGACCCGACATCTCAGCGGCGTCCGTAGCGGCCGTGCCGAGATCCAGCACAACGACGGAGGCCTCGAATGAGCAACGCGCACCCCACAGACGAGAATCTGAACTGGTTGGTCGCCCGCTTCACCCGCGACGTGCCCGGCGTCTCGCACGCGGTGCTCGTCTCGGCCGACGGGCTGCTCCAGGCGACCAGTCCCCACCTGCCCTCCGACCGCGCCGAGCAATTGGCCGCGGTCACCGCGGGCCTGGCCAGTCTGTCGATGGGTGCGGCGCACCTGTTCGACGGCGGCAAGGTGATGCAGTCGATCGTGGAGATGCAGCGGGGCTATCTGCTGGTGATGAGCGTCGGAAACGGTTCACACCTGGCGGTTCTGGCCAACAAGAGCCACGACATCGGCCGCATCGGCTACGAGATGGCGTTGCTCGTCGACCGGGTGGGCTCGGCGGTCACCGCCACCGCCCGCTCCGCCGGCTGAGGTGAGATGTCGAGCCCTTACGGATCCGATCACCGGCCGACGACGCGAGTCAGGCCGTATGCCCTGACCTCCGGCCGTACCGAACCCGCGATCGCGCTGCCACTGGAGGCGGTCGTGGAAACGGTTTCTTATACAGCGCACAACGACTGGTCCGCAGGCGATTTGCGGATCGAAATCGTGCGTCTTGCCACACATCGGCTTTCTGTCGTCGAGATTGCCGCATACCTTGGTCGCCCACTGGGTATGGTCCGGGTGATGATCGGCGATCTCGTAGTGGGCGGGATTCTTCGAGTGCATTCGACGCTGACCGAACAGGCGAGCTACGACGAACGCCGATCACTGATGGAGAGGACTTTGCGTGGACTCCGTGGCCTCTGATGGCATGCGCCCGCCTGCACAAGAACAACGGGTCGCATCGACCAAGATCGTCGTAGCCGGCGGATTCGGCGCCGGCAAGACGACTTTCGTCGGTGCGGTGTCGGAGATCGTGCCGCTGCGCACCGAGGCGATGGTGACCCATTTCTCCGACGGCATCGACGACCTCGCCGAGACGCCGGAAAAGGAAACCACCACCGTCGCCATGGACTTCGGCCGCATCGTGCTGGCAGGCAACCTGGTGCTCTACCTGTTCGGCACCCCGGGCCAGAAGCGTTTCTGGTTCATGTGGGACGACCTGATCCGTGGCGCCATCGGCGCGGTGGTGCTGATCGATACCCGCAGGCTGGAGGACAGTTTCGCCGCCGTCGACTTCTTCGAGGCGCGCGGGCTGCCGTTCCTGATCGCGGTGAACCGCTTCCCCAACGCCCCCCGCTTCCCCATCGCCGAACTGCGCGAAGCGCTCTCGGTGCGCGAGGGCATCCCGATCGTCGACATCGATGCGCGCAATGCCGTCGAGGTCCGTCAGGCGCTGGCGGCGGTGACCGAATACGCCATAGCCCAGCTCGAGCCGCAGCAGTTCGAAGGAGCGGGCAGGCGTGCCTGACCTGCTCGCGGCGTCCGGTGCCGAAACCTTCGGGCACGGCACCGGTATCGCGTGGCTGGCGTTGGATCTGTCGGCGCTCGGCGCACTGGTGGCCTTCGCCTGTATCCGGCACGCGAAGTACTCGATCCGGTTCCGGCTGCTCTGGCTGACGATGGCCGCGGTCTCGCTCGGTGGTGTCGGGCTGTGGTTGGCGAATTCGGTCGCGCTGCTCGCGATGCGGGTGAACGACAGTGTCATGCGGTACAACGTCGCGCTCGGCGCGGCGGCGCTGGCCATCGCGGTGGTGGGTGTGCTGGCCGGATTGCTGATCAGTGGCCGGACCACGCAGGTGCCGCGGCTGATCATCGGCGGGTTGACGATGGGGTTGTGTGTCGGCTTGTCGACCTTTCTGACCCTGGACGCGGTCGCCGTGCAGGGCACCGTCGACGAGTCGCTCGGACTCATCGGGGTGGCCGTGCTGGTGTCGATGGCGCTGTGTACCGCGACGCTGTGGGCGTCGCAAGCGGTCCGGCGGGTGCCGATGCGCGTGCTGGTGTCGGTGCTGTTCGCGCTCGGGGTCGCGGCGATGTACTACACGGCCATCGCGGCGCTGACATTCTCGATCGATCCGGGTATCCGCACGCCTGCCGGGATGCCGCTGTTCGATCTGGTGTTCCCGATGTTCGTGATCGGCGCGCTCGGTTTGACGGTGCCGATCACCGCGGTGCTGGTGGCGCCGGATCGGCGAGACGCGGTGGCCGCGGTGCGCCAGCCCGTTTCGGCTCGCTGAGGGCAACCAGCTAACGTCCGGTTTGTCGGAATATTTCCGGTCGTCCGCCCTGCTGAGCCGAACGCTCGCGATCCGCGGAGATCTCCCGAAAAACTGCCTCTGAAGTGGCGATGGGCGGGTTCCCCCGACTCGGAGAACCCGCCCTCCCGCACGAGAGTACATACCCGTGAGGGACTCTGCATCAGTGGTTCGGGAATTTTCTTGTGGCGAAAAACAAACCAAGAGTTGGTAATTCGACCGACAGCAAACTTTCCGCAAGCCCTCCGTGGCGTCCGTGCCAAGTGGCTCGCATCACACCGTTAACGGGGCAGTTGCCCCAGACCTCCCATGCAGCCCTGAGCAGGCATAACAGTGTCGCAGCAAGACCCCTGGACAGAACAACTCGCCGACCCGTGGAAGCTCACGCCCGCAGGACCGTGGCCGCATAACCCACGGCGCCAGCTGCCCAGCGGATTCAGAGACGGGCGGGGTCGATCATGCCCTTGCGGACGGCGTTGACGATGCGGCGCGGTACGCGGTATTCGACGCCCGCCACGGTCACCGGGACCAGCTGTGGCACTTCGGCTTTCCATTGTGCGCGCCTGCTTCGGGTGTTCGAGCGCGACATTCTGCGCTTGGGGACCGCCATGATTCAGCCTTCCCCGCCTGCGCGCGAGCGCTTTCCGTACTTGCGCTCGAACTTCTCGACCCGTCCCTGGGTGTCCAGGTTGCGGGCGGTACCCGTCCAGAACGGGTGCGAATCCGAGGTCACGTCGACCAGCAGCAGCGGATAGATGTTCCCGTCTGCCCACTCGATGGTCCGGTCACTGGTCGAGGTCGACCGCGTCAGGAATTGCTTACCGGTGTTCGCGTCCTCGAACACGACGGGGTGGTAGTCGGGGTGGATGCCCGTTTTCATGCCGTTTCTCCTCTCGGATTGGTGCGCTCGGTCGCCGAAGCCGTGGCCTCGGTGGGATCGGCGCAGGGATCTTCGTGCCAGTCGCCGAAGGGGTCCTCCCACAACGCGACTCGTTCGGGGGCCCGGTCGACCAGCAGCAGCTCGTCGTCTTCGACCAGCGCCCAGTGCAGGGCGTGCCGGATCTCGGCGGGGTCGGCGTCGTGGGCCAGGATCACCAGCGACACATCGCGGTCGCCGAACCGCTCGTCCCAGCCCAGCGCGGCCATCGCCCGCCGATCCGGGTCCGCGGCAGCCTGTTCCTCGGCGGTCATCGCCGCCAGCCAGCGACCGGCACCGCCGACGCGCAGGCCGCCGCCCGCCGATTCGAGCCACACCACATGGTCGGGCTGGGTCGCCAGCCAGATCCGGCCGCGGGCGGTGACGACGCCGTCGAGCAGGACGTCGAGCGCTTCGTGCAGCCGCTCGGGATGGAACGGCCTGCGGGCGGCGAATTCGACGATCGAGACACCGCAATCGGTGCTCAGCGGCGGCTGCCCGCGCAACAGCGGCGCGTGCGCGTCGAAGATCCGGCCGCGGCGCGAGTCGGCGGGCACCCGGGTCAGCAGGGCGCCGATCTCGAGTGCGTCGAAGCCGGACAGTTCGCCGAGCCAGGCGACGGGGGCGACCGGTGCGAGCCGGTCCAGTACCGCCCCGAGGCGTTCGCGGTCGAGCGCGTCGGCCCCGGCGGTGAGGACGACCAGCGCGTCGGCGAAGTCGACCTGGCCGATGGCCACCTGGGCGACCGTCCGCTCGTCGTCCGCCGAGGCGAGCCCGCGATCGGCCAGCACCTCGTCGCCGGTGGCGTCGGTGAGCCACTGCTGCCCGTCCAGACAGGTCAGCACGGCCTCGATCCGCACGGAGCGGCCCGCGGGCGCGTCGACGCGATCGGCGACGCCGCTGACCACGACGTGCTCGATCGCCTGGCACAGCGCCTCGGCCTCGATGCCGGGATCCAGCGCGAGCACGATGCGCTCGACATGCCCGCGCGTGGCGAGCGTGCACAGCATCGGCAGCAGGTCGGCGCGCAGCGTGCACGAGACACACCCGTGCGCCAGTTCGAGCACCGTAGTGGTGACGTTGCCCGCGGTGCGCACGGTGCGGCGGACCACTCCTTCGCGCAGTTCGGCGAGGTCGTGATGCACCACGACGGTGCCCGCGTCCTGGCTCAGCGTCGCCGCGATGTGCTCGACGCCACTCATGGCGGGTCCGGAGAAGCCTGCCAGCAGCACCACGGGCGTTCTCCGGTCTAACTGGTCCAGCATCCGAAACCCCTTTCGACAATGATTTTCATTTACGTCAGGGCGACTGTACAGTGCGGAATATTCGTTGTCGAAAATGGTTGTCATAACCATGGAAGGAGGTCGCATGTCGGCCCACTGCCAGGTCACCGGTCGCAAACCCGGCTTCGGAAAAGCCGTCTCGCACTCGCACCGGCGCACCAACCGACGCTGGAACCCCAACATCCAGCACAAGACCTACTACCTGCCCAGCGAGGGCCGTCGCGTCACGCTGACGGTCTCCACCAAGGGCATCAAGACCATCGACCGCGACGGGATCGAGGCTGTGGTGGCCCGGATCCGCGCTCGCGGGGACAAGATCTAGGAGCGAACATGGCCTCGAGAACGACCGATATCCGACCGATCGTCAAGCTGAAGTCCACCGCCGACACCGGCTTCACCTACGTCACCCGCAAGAACCGCCGCAACGACCCCGACCGGCTGGTCCTGCGCAAGTACGACCCGGTCGTGCGCCGCCACGTCGACTTCCGCGAGGAGCGCTGATGGCGAAGAAGTCCAAGATCGCCCGCGACGAACAGCGGCGCGAGATCGTCGAACGGTTCGCGGCTCGTCGGGCCGAGCTCAAAGAACTCATCCGCAAGCCGAGCACCGGCGACGCGCAACGCTCCGCCGCACAGGCGGAACTGCGCAATCAGCCGCGTGATGCCAGTCCGGTACGCTTGCGCAATCGGGACGCTGCCGATGGTCGCCCCCGCGGCTACCTGAGAAAATTCGGCCTCTCCCGGATTCGTGTGCGCGAGATGGCCCATCGGGGTGAGCTCCCCGGGGTCCACAAATCGAGCTGGTGAGGAGACCCCCATGGCAGTGAAGCGAGCACCGACCAAGAAGCCACGCGCCGACCAGGGCCGTAAGCCGAAGAAGAATCCGCTGATCGCCGCGGGTATCGAGTACGTCGACTACAAAGACGTCAACCTGCTGCGCACCTTCATCTCTGATCGCGGCAAGATCCGCAGCCGCCGCGTGACCGGCCTGACCCCGCGGCAGCAACGCCAGGTCGCCGTCGCGGTGAAGAACGCGCGCGAGATGGCGCTGCTGCCGTTCACGACCACCAAGTAGGCGTCCGCGAACGCGAGAATGGCCCCGAAGCTGTTGCCTCGGGGCCACTTTCGTGTGTGATTACGGGATGGTCAGTACCTGACCGGCGTTGATGAGATCCGGGTTGTCGATACCCGAGGCCGCGGCGATTTCGTGGTAACGGTTGCCGTCACCGTAGAAGCGCTCCGAGATGGCCCACAGGGTGTCGCCCGACTCGACCGTGTAGGTCTGCGCGGCCGGCGGCGGCGGGACCTCTTCGGCGATCGGAGCGGCGGCGACCGGCTCGGGAGCGGGCAGCGGGTTGTCGGTGGCGGTGGCGGTCGACCACGCGACCGAACCGTCGGTGCCGGAGAGCACGACGTTGCGGTCGGACTGCACGACCAGCTTCTCGACGTTCTTCCCGCTGGTGTCGGTCGCCCAGATCCGCGCGCCGCCACCGTTATAGACGACGAAGTCGCCGTCGTGCTGCAGAGCCGCGCGCTGCGCGTCCTGCCCATGCGTCATGGCCGCCCAGACGACGTTGCCGTCGGGCTCACTCAGCACCAGATTGCCGTCCGGCTGCAGAGTGAGGGTGTACGCACCGCCGGTCAGGGACTGACCCAGTCCCAGTTCTTCGCCTACGCGCAGCGTGTCGGCCACGTTGTTCCTTTCGAAGATTGCTGATTACAGAGCGCTACAGTAGATGCCGACCGATTGCCACAGTGCCGCATCTCAGCCGAATCTAGTCGCCGCAGCGGCGAAATGGAGGGGTTATGCGCAGGGTTCGCGGAGAGTTCACAGTAGGGCAGTACCGTCCAGGGTCGGCAGCATGCCACTGAGCTCGCCACTGGGTACCCGCGAGGTACTCGACGCCGGGTAACCGAAAACGGGTGCCGCACCGAGGATTCGGCGCGGCACCCGTTCGGGTATCGACTCAGTGCGCGAAGTGGCGGGCACCTGTGAGGTACAGGGTGACGCCGGCTTCCTTGCACAGTTCGATGGTGTCCTTGTCGCGGATCGAACCGCCTGGCTGCACGATCGCGCGAACGCCCGCGGCCACCAGGATCTCCGGTCCGTCCGAGAACGGGAAGAAGGCGTCGGAGGCGGCGACGGAACCCTTCGCCCGCTCACCCGCGCGCTCGACGGCGAGCTTGCAGGAGTCGACGCGGTTGACCTGCCCCATGCCGACGCCGACCGCGGCGCCGTCCTCGGCGAGCAGGATCGCGTTCGACTTCACCGAACGGCATGCGCGCCAAGCGAATTCGAGATCTGCCAGGGTGGTGACGTCGGCCGGGTCGCCCGCGGCGAGAGTCCAGTTGACCGGGTCGTCACCCGCGGCGTCGAGGACGTCGCGATCCTGCAGCAGCGCACCACCGCTGATCGGGCGCAGCTCCACACCCTTGCGCTGCGGCGCCTGGGCCACCAGCACGCGCACATTCTTCTTGCGCTGCAACACTTCCACCGCACCGGACGCGTACCCGGGGGCGATGATCACCTCGGTGAAGATCTCGGCGACCTGCTCGGCCATCTCGACGCTGACCTCACGGTTGGCCGCGATCACGCCACCGTAGGCACTCACCGGATCGGTGGCGTGCGCCTTGCGATGTGCCTCGGCGATATCGCCCGCGACGGCGATGCCACACGGGTTGGCGTGCTTGATCACCGCGACGGCGGGCTCGTCGAAGTCGAACGCGGCACGCCAGGCGGCGTCACCGTCGGTGTAGTTGTTGTACGACATCTCCTTGCCGTGCAACTGCTTCGCCTGCGCGATCCCGACCGTGCCGTCGTTGCTGGTGTACAGCGCGGCGGCCTGGTGCGGGTTCTCGCCGTAGCGCAGCACCGCGGCGCGCTCCCACGAACCGGCCACCCAGCCGGGGAACTGCTCGGTCTCCTCGGCGACGGCGGGCACGGCGACCGAGCCCATCCAGCTCGCGACGGCCACGTCGTAACTCGCGGTGTGCTGGAAGGCCTTGGCGGCCAAGGCGGTCCGCTCGGCGAGGGTGAACCCACCCGACTTCACCGCGGCGAGCACATCGTCGTAGTCGGTCACGTCGACGACCACACCCACCGACGGGTGGTTCTTCGCCGCGGCACGCACCATCGACGGCCCACCGATATCGATCTGCTCCACGCACTCGTCGACGCTCGCGCCACTGGCCACGGTCTGGGTGAACGGGTACAGGTTCACCACCACCAGCTGGAACGCCTCGACACCGAGTTCGACGAGCTGATCGACATGCTCGGCGCGACGGGTGTCGGCCAGGATGCCCGCGTGCACCCGGGGGTGCAGCGTCTTGACCCGGCCGTCGAGGGTCTCCGGGAACCCGGTCAGATCCTCGACCCTGGTGACCGGTATCCCGGCCTCGGCGATCTTGCCCGCGGTCGACCCGGTCGACACCAGCTCCACACCGGCTGCGTGCAGCCCGGTGGCGAGCTCGATGAGCCCGGTCTTGTCGTAGACGCTCACCAGCGCCCTCTGGATCGCCTTACGTTCACTCACCGGCGTGCTCGCTCATCGGTATTTCTGCCTTTCGTCCGTCGGAGACAATGCCTCGCGTCGCGACGGCGGCGATGACCTGCGCCAGTAACCGTCGCTCGACAACCTTGATGCGCTCCTGCAGCGTGTCCTCGTCGTCGCCGGGCACCACCGCGACCGCCTCCTGCGCGAGGATCGGGCCGGTGTCGACGCCCGCGTCGACCAGGTGCACGGTGCAGCCGGTGACCTTCACGCCGTAGGCGAGCGCGTCACGCACCCCGTGCGCGCCGGGGAACGACGGCAGCAGCGCGGGGTGGGTGTTGATGAGTCGGCCGCCGAAGCGTTCCATGAACGCGGGGCCGAGGATTTTCATGAAGCCCGCGAGGACGACCAGATCGGGCTTGTGCGCGTCGACGGCCTCGGTGAGGGCGACGTTCCAGGCTTCGCGATCCGAAAAATCTTTGAGCCCGACTTTGAAGTGCGGCACCCCGGCGGCATCGGCGTGGGCGGTGGCCTGGCAGTCCCGGTCGACGCCGACGGCGACGATCCGCGCCGGGTAGCCGGGCTCGCGTGCGGCGGCCAGTAGTGCGTTGAGCAGCGAGCCGGTGCCCGAGGCCAGAACGACGACGGTGGCCGGTGTTCTGGCGGGCTTCCACGGGGCAAACGAGGACGTCAGCGCTCTACTCCTGCGTGTGATCGGGCGGCGGCGATGGCGACAGGCGCCGGGTCGAGCTTAGCGACCGGGGGTCTTGTCCTCGTCCGGCAGGTCCGACTCGACCACTTCGACGTCGACGATGTCGTCGGCGGGCTCGTCGGTCGAGCCCGGTGCGGCGATGCTCACTTCGAGCTCGTCGTCGAAGTCCTCGACCAGTTCGCCGTCGACTTCGACTGCGGGATCGTCGTATTCGACCGGGTCCTCGTCGTCGGCGTGATCCTCGTCGTCGTACTCGTCATCGTCGTAGTAGTCGTCTTCGTACTCGTCGTACTCGTCGTCATCGTCGTAGTAGTCCTCGGCGGGCGCGGCGGGCGTCAGGAAGCGGCGGGCGAACGCCATCCCGACGAAGCCGCCGAACCCGAACCAGGTGACCATCAGCACGACCAGCATCAACAGGTCGACGCCGACCCACCCGACGGCACCGAGTTGACCGCTGCCGAGGATCGCGAGCACCAGGAACGTCAGTGTGGACAGCGCGGCGCAGGTGAGGGTCGCCCACGGCGCGCCGGGCCGATCGTCACTGGTGCGGCCGAGTTCGATCCCGCCGAGCACGCCGACCGCGAGCGGCACCAGCAGCAGCACGGCCCACCACGGGGACGCGGGCCCTTCGGGCACGGGTATCAGCGCGGGCACTACCGGCATGTGTCCGCCGGTCACCCCGAACAGACCGACCGATCCGGCCCCGAACAGCACGGCGGCCCCGCTGAGGATCCCCGCCGCGCCGATCACCACATTCGGCAGGTAGAGCAGGGAAAGCACGGCCATGCCGAGCACATCGGTGAAATTGTGTGCCCGCGCGAACGCACCGTCGAACCGGGACAGATGCACGAAGAACGAGATCACGGTGGCCAGCGCGGCGCAGCCGAGCATGCGCAACACGGTGCGGCGCGCGGCACGGGCGCCGAGGACGGCCCATTCCGGGATCTCGATCGGGACGAACGCGCACAGCGAGCTCCACGCCTGGCTCGCGATCCCCGCGGCGGCGGCACCCAGATACAGCACGAAGACCCACCCGAACGCCGCGACCGGACCGGGCGACTGGAGCGGAATAACGCCTGCGGCATCGCCGGTGACGGCGAGGCAGACGGCCGTCATCAACAGTGGCCCGGCCAGCACCGCGCCGGTCAACCACCCCAGTTCGACAGGGGTCGGCCGGTTCGGCACCGCACGCGCGCATTCGCGCGCGGCCAGCCAGACCAGCACGGCCGTCGGTACCAGCGGGAGCAGGCCGAGCGTCGTCCGGCCGACCGTGAACGGAACCTGATGGGCGGCAAGCCAAGTCGCGGCGACCGCGGCGGGCGCGCTGGTGAGATCGGTACCGGTGGTGAGCATGACCACGAGAACGAGCAGCACCGTGGCCGCCATGGCGGTGATCGTCGGCCTCGCCGCGACCAGCAGCAGGGTCCGCGCCCGCTCGGGCGAGAGTGACCACCAGCCGGGCTCGGGCCCGGACGGTGGTGCGACGGTCTCCCCGGTGCCGCGTGACCCGGCGGTCCGGCGCACGAGGGAGTTACGGGAGCTCATGACAATTCAGCGTGGCAGCTTCCCCGGCGGCCACGGGTCAGGCGCGCCGCGAGCCCACAGGCGGACCTGTGGGCTCGCGATCGAACCTGGACCACCACGTGGCAGCCGTGTCGGTTTCTACTTGTTGTCGTCGTTCGGGCGGAACGCGGTGGTGGCGTCGGACGCCGGGTCCGCGGTCTGCTCGCCACCGAACGGCTGCGGCTGACCCGGCGCGGACGGCTGCGCGCCACCGAAGTTCGGCGCACCGAACGGCTGGCCCTGCTGCTGCCCGCCACCGAAGGTCTGCGTCGCGCTCTCATCAGGACGCGGCTGTGCCTGCGGGGCCGCGCCATAGGGCGACGCCTGATGCTGCGGGGCACCGTACTGCTGGCCGTACGGCGAGGGCGGCTGCTGACCGGGCTGGCCGTAGGACGGCTGCTGACCCGGCTGGCCGTAGGACGGCTGCGGTGCCTGCGGCATCGACGGCGAGCTCTGCTGGCCGTACGGCGACGGCGACTGCGTCGGGTACTGCCCACCGGTCTGCGGCTGGCCGTACCCGGTCTGGCCGTAGGGCTGCTGGCCGGTGTTCTGGCCGTAGCCCTGCTGGCCGTAACCCTGCTGACCGTACTGGCCGTACTGGCCCGGCTGCTGTTGCGGCTGAGCGGGTTTGGGTGCGGGCGGCTTGATGATGCCGAGCTTGAACAGCAACGCCGCGGTGGCGACGGCCGCCGTCGCGAAAGCGAGCAACAGCACCAGGTAGGCGCCGATCTCGAGTTCGGCACCTTCGGGCGCGCCGACGAAGGTCACGATCACCAGGGTGAGGAAACCGGCGAGTGCGGTCGCGGCGGCGACGCCGAGCAGATCCTGCTTCGGCAGCAACGACACCCCGGCCAGCAGGCCCGCGACCAGCAGCAGCGCGAGGACAGCACCGCTGCCCGACCACTCGAACAGGCTGAACGTGACATCGGTGCCGATGGTGGTGCCGCCGATGGTGGTCGGCTCGGAACCGATGTAGGGCAGGAAGCCGAGCAGGAACGTCAGCACGCCGAGTCCGGCGGTCGCCGCGGTCAGAATGAACGGCAGCCCTTTGCCTTCCGAACCGGTCGCGGTCGATGGCGCAGCCGCAGTGGCTCCGGTGCTCTGGCCCTGAGGCGCGGCGGGTGTCGCGGGTGTGTTGTACCCGGAGCCCCCGGTCGGGTATGACATGTCTCGTCGTCTCCTTGTCGAGTCGTGCGCATCGGTCGCGTCGAACTGACTGGTGCCTGATCCGATACCTGACGCTACTGCACTCCACGCCCCCGGTCATCACCTACCGATGCAGGCTGTGGATAAACCACCGCCTGTGGATAAATCGACGAAGGCCGCCCAGGTTGCACCTGAGGGCGGCCTTCGACAGTGTGAGATTGCAGATCAAGCAGAAGCGATGGACGCCTTCTCCAGGATCTCGCGAGCGAGCGCGGCGGTCGCGGACGGCGTCTTGCCGACCTTCACGCCGGCAGCCTCGAGCGCGTCCTGCTTGGCCTGCGCGGTACCGCCACCACTGGAAACGATGGCGCCCGCGTGGCCCATGGTCTTGCCCTCGGGCGCGGTGAAACCGGCGACGTAGCCGACGACCGGCTTGGTCACGTTGGCCTTGATGTAGGCGGCCGCACGCTCTTCGGCGTCGCCACCGATCTCGCCGATCATGACGATGATCTTGGTCTCGGGGTCCTTCTCGAACGCCTCGATGGCGTCGATGTGGGTGGTGCCGATGACCGGGTCGCCGCCGATGCCGATCGCGGTCGAGAAACCGAAATCGCGCAGCTCGTACATCATCTGGTAGGTCAGGGTGCCCGACTTCGACACCAGGCCGATCGGGCCCTTACCGGTGATGTTGTTCGGGGTGATGCCGACCAGCGCCTCGCCGGGGGTGATGATGCCGGGGCAGTTCGGGCCGATGATGCGGGTCTTCTCGCCCTTCTCCACGTTGTAGGCCCACGCGTAGGCGGAGTCCTGCACCGGAATGCCCTCGGTGATGACCACGAGCAGCGGGATCTCCGCGTCGATGGCCTCGATGATGGCGTCCTTGGAGAAGGCGGGCGGCACGAACGCGATGGAGGTGTCGGCGCCGGTCTTCTCGATGGCCTCGGCGACGGAGGCGAACACGGGCAGCTCGATCTCGTTGCCGTCTTTGTCGGTGTGCTTGACCGTGGTCCCGGCCTTGCGCGCGTTCACGCCGCCGACGACGTTGGTGCCCGCCTTCAGCATCAGCGCGGTGTGCTTGGTGCCCTCGCCGCCGGTGATGCCCTGGACGATGACCTTGTTGTCCTTGTTCAGGAAGATGGACATTTTTTGCGTTCCTTACTTGGCTGCGGCGAGTTCGGCAGCCTTGTCGGCGCCTTCGTCCATGGTCTGGGCCAGCGTCACCAGCGGGTGGTTGGCCTCGGCGAGGATGCGGCGACCCTCTTCGACGTTGTTGCCGTCCAGACGGACGACCAGCGGCTTGTTGGCCTCGTCGCCCAGGGTCTTCAGCGCGCCGACGATGCCGTTGGCGACCGCGTCACAGGCGGTGATGCCACCGAAGACGTTGACGAACACGGACTTCACCTGCTCGTCACCGAGGATGACGTCCAGTCCGGCGGCCATGACGGCAGCCGAAGCGCCGCCGCCGATGTCGAGGAAGTTGGCCGGCTTCACGCCGCCGTGGTTCTCACCGGCGTAGGCGACGACGTCCAGGGTCGACATGACCAGACCGGCGCCGTTGCCGATGATGCCGACCTCGCCGTCGAGCTTGACGTAGTTGAGATCGTTTTCCTTGGCCTTGAGCTCGAGCGGGTCGGTCGCGTCGACGTCGGCGAACTCGAGGTGGTCGGGATGCCGGTACTCGGCGTTCTCGTCCAGGGTGACCTTGCCGTCGAGGGCGAGGATCTCATCGGTGGGGGTGCGCACCAGCGGGTTGACCTCGACCAGGGTGGTGTCCTCGTTGATGAAGACCTCCCACAGCTTCTGGATGGTCACGGCCGCGGCGTCGAGCACGTCGGCGGGCAGGTGGCCCTTCTCCGCGATCTCACGGGCGAAGGCCAGGTCGACACCCTTGACGGCGTCGACGGCGATCTTGGCGAGGCGCTCGGGAGTCTTCTCGGCGACCTCTTCGATCTCCATGCCGCCCTCGACCGAACACATGGCCAGGTAGGTGCGGTTGGAACGGTCGAGCAGGAAGGAGATGTAGTACTCCTCCGCGATGTCCTTGGCCTCTGCGACCAGGAGCTTCTTGACGATGTGGCCCTTGATGTCGAGGCCGAGAATGTTCTGCGCGTGCGTGAACGCGTCTTCCGGGGTGGCCGCGTACTTGACGCCGCCAGCCTTGCCGCGGCCGCCGACCTTGACCTGCGCCTTGACCATCACGGGCTTGCCGATTTCCTCGGCAATGGCGCGTGCTTCTTCAGCCGTGTCGCAAACACGACCCTCGGACGAAGGCACTCCGTGCTTAACGAAGAGCTCCTTCGCCTGATATTCGAAGAGATCCATGTACTCACCGTCTCGTCTGCGTTGCTATGACAACGTCTTTGTTGGCGGCCCGACGTCGTAGCGGGTCGGTCGGACTGTAACTAGTCACGGGGAGGGGTAAACGACCACGTTCATAGTAAGTGGCGCAGGTCACGAGCCATAACGGGAGGCCCGAAAAACCGCTGGCCAACGCTACTGGCGAGTAGTCCTCGGGCGTTTCACGACGCCTTGGCAGGTCGGGCCGCCTAAAGTCGGAGAACCCCGACATCTACTACGTTATGTCGTCGACGAGCCTCACCCGAGGTGCTGGAAACCGGTGAGATATTCCGCCGCGTTACGGTGACGAATGTCACACAGAGGTGTAGGTTTCCGACCAGCGCTTGCCACTCTGCAATCGCTTCGTTACCGTCAATGCGGTCGATGTCACAACCAGGTCACGACAACCAGGTCACGACTGGCAAGTCAGGACTGAGGAGGACGACATAGCGTGAGGTACTTCATCCGATGAACCACCGCTCCACCCTTCCAGTCGAAAATCGCACCCGCTCCGGCCCGCGTTATCGGTATGCCGACGAATACACGGCGCATCCGCAGGCCCGTCGAGCCCCCGCCGCGGCCGCATGGCCCCAGACCGACGACGCATGGCGCGACCAGACCACCTGGTCCGACGACGCTGCCTGGACGCCCGCCGAGGACGAATGGACCGCGGACGAGTCCTATGACACCGGTGCGTACGGCACCGACTGGGCGCCCGTGGCCGAAGAGACCACTGCCGAAGAACCACCCGCGCCGCGCCGCGCCGATCGTCGTGGTGGCGCACACCGCGTCCCCGCACCGCCCGCCGCGCTGAAGGGCCGCGCCGCGGTCATCGCCGTTGCCGCGGGCGCGGTTGTCGCCGCCGGACAGGCCGCGATGGCCGATCCGGGCCAGCCCGCACACGGCATCGACTACGAGGCAGCGGGCCAGGTCCACGAGATCGCCGCCCAGTCCATGAGCACCGCCGACATCGCCGATCAGGGCACCGGCGCGGCACCGCAGGTGCTCGACGCCACCGCCATCGCCGACAAGAACCATTTCGACGACATCCTCGCCAAGGGCGCCAAGTTCGCCGAAGACCTCGCCGCCCAGGAATCCGCCAAACTGCGGCCCCTGTTCGCCAAATTCGCCGCGGGCAACTACACCTCCGGTTTCGGTGCCCGCTGGGGTGTCCAGCACCTCGGCATCGACGTCGCGGGCCCGATCGGCACCCCGATCTACGCGGTCGCCGACGGCACCATCATCGAAGCGGGCCCGGCATCCGGGTTCGGCATGTGGGTCCGTGTCCTGCACGACGACGGCACCGTCACCATCTACGGCCACATCGACACCGCCACCGTCTCGCAGGGCGAGCGCGTGATGGCGGGTGACCAGATCGCCACCATGGGTAACCGCGGCTTCTCCACCGGCCCGCACTGCCACTTCGAGGTCTGGCTCAACGGCACCGACAAGATCGACCCGGTCCCGTGGCTGGCCACCCGCGGCATCAGCCTGGGCTCCCAGCGCGACTGAGGTGATGAGCGGCACCCTTCCCGGTGCCGCCTTTCCCGATTAGCGTTCCAGTCATGGCTGGTACGACGAAGTACACGCAGTTCATCGGGCTCGCACCGGAATTGGTGTGGGCGGTGCTCGGGGATCTCGAACAGTGGCCGGAGTGGAATCCCGGGGTGCGGTCGGTGCGGATGCACGCGCCGATTGCCGTCGGCGCCACCGGCGACTACCTCCCCAACGGAAAACTCTCGGCACGGATCCACGAGCGCTTCGCTGAACCGTTCACCGTCACCGTGTTCGAACCGAATCGTGAGCTCAGGATCGAGCAGCCCGAACCCGCGGGCACCATGCACCTCGCCTGGCGGCTGACGCCACGCGACGGTGGCACCGAGATCACCCAGGAACTGCGCTTCACCGGCCCGTCTGCCGCCGCGGCTCGCACGGTCGTTCGCCCCTTCATCGACACCGATGCGCGCGTGAACTTCTCGCGGCTGGCTCGCCTGGCCGGACTCGCCCCCGTCGACGACGCGCTGAACGTCGTCATCGCGGGCGGCAGCGGCGCGCTCGGTCTCCAGATCGCCGCCGACCTGACCTGCCGCGGACAGCGCGTCACCCTGCTGACCCGCCGCCGCAACCCGAATCTGCCGTTCCGCCAGACCGAATGGGACGGCCGCTCGGTCGGCGCCTGGTCGGCCGAACTGCGCGAACCCGGCCGCCTCGCGGTGATCAACCTGGCGGGCAAGCTGGTCGACTGCAGGCCGACCGAACGAAATATCGCCGAATTACGTTCCAGCCGAGTCGATTCCACCACCGCACTGGTCGCTGCCGCACGCCTGCGCGATACCCCCGTCGACTACTGGGTCCAAGCCAGCACCACGGCCATCTGGTCCGACGCGGGCGAAACCCGGTGCACCGAAACAACTCCCATTCCGGTCGGCCTCCCCCAGATGACCGGCGTCGCCCAGCCGTGGGAGGAAGCCTTCGACCCCACCACCGCCGACCGCTGGACGATCCTGCGCACCTCCATCGTCTTCGACCCCGACGCCCCCGCCCTCAAACGCCTCGGTCAACTCACCAAGGCCGGCCTCGGCGGCCGCGTGGGCCCGGCGATCAGTGGTTCAGCTGGATCCACATCGAGGACTGGCTGGCCATCGTTCGCGCCACCCTCGGCCTCGACCAGAAGATCACCCTCCCCAACGGCATCCTCGTAGCCGCCACCGAATTCCCGGTCCGCAACACCGAACTCATGGCCACGCTCCGCCGAACCCTGCACCGCCCCCCATCGCCACCGACGCCGTCGGCCATTCTGAAAATCGGCGCGGTGGCCCTGCGCACCGACCCCGCCCTCGGCCTCACCGGCCGCCACGCCACCTCCGAAGTCCTCCACCAGGTCGGCTTCGACTTCACATATCCCACCCTCGACGAAGCCCTGACCGACCTGTTCGGTTAAGGCTCGGCGCGGCTCACAGTTTCACGATGGTTCGACTGAACTGCGGGATCAATCGAATCTTGCCCGCGGACCCGAAGTCGATGGTCACCGTAGCCAACGGCCCCACCCCATCAGCCGCGACAACCCGTCCCAACCCGTACTTGTCATCGGTGACCCGATCCCCCACGGCCAGCACGAGTTCGGTGTTGTTGCGCTTCACCGCACCGCCCGGCGCAGGGCGGCGTTCCCCACTTCCCCCACGCACACCGGGTCGCTGATCCCAGCCACTCCCGCTCGTCCAATCCCGATCGAACCCGCTGTCCTCACCCCGGCGCCGCCCCCGCTGCACCGGCGACATCACCGGCTCCAACCTGCGCCAATCCAGCAAATGCTGCGGAATCTCCTGCAGGAACCGCGATTCCGGATTGGACACCGGCTGCCCCCAACCCGACCGCACCACCGCGCGCGAAAGATAGAGCCGCTGACGCGCCCGCGTGATCCCCACATAGGCCAGCCGACGTTCCTCGGCCAGCTCGGCCGGGTCACCCAGCGCCCGCATATGCGGGAATTGCCCGTCCTCCCACCCGGTGACGAAAACCACCGGGAATTCCAGCCCCTTGGCCGTGTGCAGCGTCATCATGGTGACCACGCCCGTGCCCTCGTCCGGGATCTGATCGGTGTCGGCGACCAGCGACACCCGCTCGAGGAACGCCGCCAGCGACCCCGGCTCCGGCTCACCGTCGCCGGCCTCTGGCACCAGCCCTTCCTCCCGCGCGGCCTCGGCATTGTTGAACGCCTCGGAACTGAATTCGCGTGCGACGCTGACCAATTCGTTGAGGTTGTCGAGCCGCGCCCCATCCTGCGGGTCGTCGGAAGCTTCCAGCTCGCCGCGATATCCGGTGCGATCGAGCACTGCCTCGACCACATTGCCCACATCGGGATAGTCGCTGTCGGCCCGCTTTCCGGCGAGACGAATCTCGTCGAGCAGGTCGAGGAACCCCGCGATGGCCCGCTGCGCACGGGTATTCAGCAGCGCGACCTTCCCGTCGGCCGCATCACGCAGCGCGGCCGCGAACCCGATATCGCGCTGTTCGGCATGCACCGCCACGCACGCCTCGGCACGATCACCGATCCCGCGCCGTGGCGTATTGAGAATGCGGCGCACACTCACCGCGTCCTCGGGATTCTCCAGCACCCGCAGGTAGGCCACCACATCGCGCACTTCTTTGCGCTCGTAGAACCGCACCCCACCGACGACCTTGTACGGCAGGCCCATGCGGATGAAGATCTCTTCCAGCGCACGCGAACTGTTGTTGGTGCGGTAGAACACCGCGACGTCGCCGTAGTTGGCATCGCCGGAGTCGACGAGCCGGTCGATCTCCTTGGCGACGAAGGAAGCCTCGTCGTGTTCGTTGTCGGCGACGTAGCCGGTGATCAGTTCACCCTCGCCGGAATCGGTCCACAGCTTCTTCTCACGCCTGTTCTCGTTGCGCGCGATCACCGCGTTGGCGGCGGACAGAATGTGCTGGGTGGAACGGTAATTCTGTTCGAGCAGAATGGTTTCCGCATCGGGGAAGTCGCGTTCGAACTCCTCGATATTGCGAATCGTGGCGCCACGGAACGCGTAGATCGACTGATCGGCATCACCGACCACGCACAGCTCGCTCGGTTCGACCGCCTGCTCTCCCGCTTCGCTGTGATGCCCGACCAGCTCACGCACCAGCACGTACTGGGCGTGGTTGGTGTCCTGGTACTCGTCGACCAGCACGTGCCGGAACCGGCGCCGGTAGTACTCGGCGACCTGCGGATGGTTCTGCAGCAGCGCCACCGTCTCGCCGATCAGATCGTCGAAGTCCATCGCGTTGGCCGTGCGCAGGCGTCGCTGATACTCGGCGTAGACCCTGGCGACCAGTCCGGGCAGTTCGGTGTCGTCGGCTTCGGCGTCGGCGGCGGCCTTTTCCGGACCGATCAGTTCGTTCTTCAGATTGGAAATGGCAGTCGACAGCAAACGCGCCGAGTACTTCTTGGTGTCGATCTCGAAATCGCGGCTGATCATCGTGAGCAACCGACGAGAATCATCGGCGTCGTAGATCGAGAAATTCGAATTCAAGCCGGGCAGCAGTGCCGCCTGCATCCGCAGAATGCGCACACAGCTGGAGTGGAAAGTCGATACCCACATGGTGGCCGCCCGCGGACCGACCAGCCCGGCGACCCGTTCCCGCATCTCGGCGGCGGCCTTGTTGGTGAAGGTGATGGCCAGGATCTCACCGGTGCGCACGCCACGCGCCGCGAGCAGATAGGCGATCCGGCGGGTGAGCACCGCGGTCTTGCCCGAGCCCGCGCCCGCCACGATCAGCAGCGGGGACCCCGCGTGCATCACCGCGGCACGCTGCGGCGGATTGAGCCCGTCGAGCAGTCGTTCGAGCTCCTCGGCACGCTGTTGTTCGCGCTCCTGACGACGCTGCGACTGTTCGGCGCTGTTCCTGGCCGCGGCCTGGGCAAGCGTGGACGCACCACCGTCCCGAGGCGATAGCGCACCACGATCAGGCGCGGGCGCTGGTTCGCTGGGATCGGCTGCTGAGGCGTGGGGAGCGACCGTGATATCCATCGTCTGTCCACGCTACCGGCGGGCACCGACAAGCTGCGAACTGCTCCCGCCCAGGTGACCAGCCGACGACGGCCCGGCAAACCACTGGTGAACCCGGCCAGCTCGGCGCGGGCCGCACGTGGTGAACGTTCTCAGCGAATTCACAAACGGAACTGTTTTGACTACCTACCCGCCCATGGCAGACTGGGCACCATGGTGAGCGCTCCTCGGCGTGCCCGGATCGGGCACCGATCCGATATCGTGACGGGGAGTACGTCTGATTGCGCGCTCTCGGGGGGATCAAGTACTGCCCATCGGGAAAAGTTTCAGGGTGACGGAACAGATCGGGTAACAGGCCGTTCGGTCCGACCGATCCAAGTTCTGACACGAGGAGATGAATGATGAGCACCCCTGCTACCACGACCGGGTCCGATTCGGCCTTGCCGCAATCCGAAGCCGAGATCGACAAGCTTCGCCTCGAGATCGACCAACTCGACGCCACGATTCTCGCCGCGATCAAACGCCGCAGCGAGATCTCCCGAATCATCGGCCGCACCCGGATGGCTTCCGGTGGCACGCGCCTGGTCCACAGCCGTGAGATGAAAGTCCTCGAGCGCTTCAGTGAGCTCGGCCAGGAGGGTCACACCCTCGCCATGCTCCTGCTCCGCCTCGGCCGCGGCCGCCTCGGCCGCTAGGCCACCCCCCAACCACGCGGCGACCAGCCAGTTCGCCGCTGCGAAAAGCCGCCCCGGGTGCGACACCATCCCCGGGGCGGTTGTTTTTTCGGCCTGGCTCAGGTCAGGGCGATGTACTTGGTGTTCAGGTACTCCTCGATGCCCTCGGTGCCGCCCTCGCGACCGAAGCCTGATTCCTTGACACCGCCGAACGGGGCCGCCGGATCGGAGATGACGCCCCGGTTGACGCCGACCATGCCGCTCTCCAAACCCTCCGAGATGCGAAGCGCCCGGTCGAGATCTCGGGTGAAGACGTAGCTGACCAGGCCGTATTCGGTGTCGTTGGCGGCGGCGACGCCCTCGTCCTCGGTATCGAAGGCAACGATCGGGGCAACCGGGCCGAACACTTCCTCGCGCAGGATGCGGGCGGTCGGCGGGACATCGCCCAGGATCGTGGCCGGGTAGTACCACCCGGCACCGCCGGGGACTTTGCCGCCGATCAGCACGCGCGCGCCCACCGACACCGCGTCGTCGACCAGGTCGCTCACGATCTCGCGCTGGTCCTCGCTCACCAGCGGGCCGAGGGTGGTCGCCGGATCGGTGCCGGGGCCCATCACGACGGTGTCGGCCATCGCGGCGACGAACTTCTCGGTGAACTCGGCGACCACCCCACGCTGCACGTAGAAGCGGTTGGCCGCGGTGCACGCCTCGCCGCCGTTGCGCAGCTTCGCCTGCATCGCACCGGCCACGGCGGCGTCGATATCGGCATCGTCGAACACGACGAACGGCGCGTTGCCGCCCAATTCCATGGACGTGCGCAGCAGGCGATTCGCGGACGCCGCGACGAGCTTCTTGCCGACTTCGGTGGACCCGGTGAAGGTGAGCTTGCGCAGCCGCGGATCGTCGATCAGCGGGCTCGTGACGGCCCCGGAACGCTGCGTGGTGACCACCGAGAGCACCCCGTCGGGCAAGCCCGCCTCGCTGCAGAGCTTGGCCAGCGCCAGCATGGTCAGCGGTGTGGCCGAGGCAGGCTTGACGATCATCGTGCAGCCGGCCGCCAGCGCGGGCCCGATCTTGCGCGTGCCCATGGCCAGCGGGAAATTCCACGGCGTGATCGCCAGACACGGTCCCACCGGCTGCTTGGCGACCATGATCCGCCCGGTCCCCGACGGCGCGTTCAGATACCGCCCGTGAATCCGCACCGCCTCCTCGCTGTTCCAGCGGAAGAACTCGGCGCCGTAGCGCACCTCATTGCGGCTCTCCGACAGCGCCTTGCCCATTTCCAGCGTCATCAACAGCGCGAACTCCTCGGCGCGCGCGGTGAGCTGCTCGAACACCGTCCGCAGGATCTCGCCCCGTTCCCGCGACGGCGTAGCGGCCCACGCCTGCCCCGCCGCGACGGCCGCGTCCAGCGCCCGCATCGCGTCCTCGGGAGTCGCGTCGGCCACCTGCGCGATCACCGACCCATCGGCCGGATTGCGCACGTCGAAAGTCCCACCCCCGGTGGCCTCGACAGGACCGGAACCGATCCACAAACCCTTGGGCACGAAATCAAGTACGTCGCGTTCAGACACCATGAGCCCAGACTAAGCCCGGCCCCTCGGGGCCGCGGGCACGCGCGCGCCAGCGCGCCGATAACGCGGTACCCTCGGCTCGTGAGCAGCAGCGACATCACCGCGTCGGCGGCCTGGCAGGCACTGCACAGCAATCACCGCACCGTGGCGCCGATGCATCTAAGGCAACTGTTCGCCAACGACCCGGCACGTGGCCGCGAGCTGACGCTGCGGGTGGCCGACCTACACATCGACTACAGCAAACATCGCGTCACCCGCGAAACCCTGCGCCTGCTCATCGATCTCGCGCGCACGGCCGGGGTGCCGCAGCGCCGGGACGCGATGTATTCGGGCCAGCACATCAACACCTCCGAGGACCGCGCGGTCGGCCATATCGCCCTGCGCCTGCCGGTCGGCGATCAGCTCTGTATCGACGGCACCGATGCCGACGCCGAGGTGCACGACGTCCTGGGCCGGATGGGCGAATTCGCCGATTCCGTACGCTCGGGCGTGTGGCGCGGCGCGACCGGCGAACGCATCCAGACCATCGTCAACATCGGCATCGGTGGCTCGGATCTGGGCCCCGACATGGTGTATCGCGCGTTGCGCCACTATGTCGACGCGGGCATCGATGCTCGTTTCGTCTCGAATGTGGATCCCACCGATCTGGTCGCCAAGCTCGCCGGCCTCAATCCGGCGACGACGCTGTTCATCGTTGCCTCCAAGACGTTCTCGACCCTGGAAACCCTCACCAACGCGACCGCCGCCCGCCGCTGGCTGGTCGACGCGTTGGGCGAGGAAGCGGTCGCCAAGCATTTCGTCGCGGTGTCGACGAACGCGGAACGGGTGGCCGCCTTCGGCATCGACACCGCGCACATGTTCGGCTTCTGGGATTGGGTCGGCGGGCGCTATTCGGTGGATTCGGCGATCGGTCTGTCGGTGATGGTGACCATCGGCAAGGAGAAGTTCGCGCAGTTCCTCAGTGGAATGCACGCCATCGACAAGCATTTCGCCACCGCGCCGCTGGAAGAGAACGCGCCGGTGCTGCTGGCAATGCTCGGCATCTGGTACTCGAACTTCTTCGGCGCGGAATCCCGTGCGGTGCTGCCCTATTCGAATGATTTGGCCCGATTCCCGGCCTATCTGCAGCAATTGACGATGGAGTCCAACGGCAAGTCGGTGCGCGCCGACGGCACCCCGGTCACCACCTCGACCGGCGAGATCTTCTGGGGCGAGCCAGGCACCAACGGCCAGCACGCCTTCTACCAGCTCCTGCACCAGGGCACCCGCCTGATCCCCGCCGATTTCCTCGGCTTCGCCAGGTCCACCGACGACCTGCCGACCCGCGACGGCACCGGCAGCATGCAGGACATCCTGATGAGCAACCTGTTCGCGCAGTCGAAGGTGCTGGCGTTCGGCAAGACCGCCGAGGAGATCCGCGCCGAGGGCACCGACCCGGAACTGGTGCCGCACAAGGTGATGCCGGGCAACCGGCCGAGCACCACGATCCTGGCGGCGCAGCTCACGCCGTCGGCGCTGGGTCAGCTGATCGCGCTCTACGAGCACCAGGTGTTCGTCGAGGGCATCATCTGGGGTGTCGACAGTTTCGATCAGTGGGGTGTCGAGCTGGGCAAGCAACAGGCGCTGGCCCTGATGCCATTGCTGAGCGACCCGGAAAAGCCGGTGTCGGTGGGTGATTCGTCGACCGACGGGCTCATCGAGTGGTATCGGGCGCATCGCCGCTGACTTCGCGCGCGGCACGAGTCGCGGCTTGGACCCGGCTGGTCACGCTGGTCGTGATGATGGTGAGCAGGGTGCCGAGCACCACCAGGTCGAACACGATCTGAACCATCGTCGCGATGCGCGCGGACTGACCGACGGCGTGCACATCGCCGAAGCCGACGGTACCGAGCGTGACGAGCGTGTAATACAGCGCGTCGGTGCGGGTTTCGAGCCCGTCGAATTGATCCGGATGAAGCTGCTGCAAGCGGTAGTAGAACAGGGCGAACACGACGCCGACGACACACACGAGCAGCAGCAATCCGTCGACCTGCGCGCCCGTGGCGTTCGGCGCCCTGAGGTAGCTCTCGATCCGCCGCCAGACCAGCCAGCCGAGTCCCACGACCCCGGCCAGGAACAGACACACTCCCAGCAGCCGCCCCGGCCACGCGTCGAGCTCGAACATCCAACCCACCGGCACGCAGTAGTACAGCAACACCGAGCAAAACGCCGCCGCACCGTTGCGCATCGCATGCCTGGGGAACCGCCGACCTCGCGTCATCACTCCATGATTGCCCCGAAGCCGCCGATTTCCGTGCCACACGCGCCGCGTACGTCGGGGCAGCGTTCGAAACGAATCAGATCACGCGGTAGCCGTGCCCCTCAGCCGTCAACACATGGTCAGCCCGGCTCCGACTGGCCGCGATGAGATCGGCGTTGCGCAGGTCGCTCCCCGTCACCTTCTCCTGCGCCTGATCCGGTGTTCGCCCCCCTGCGGTGTGCCGGTCCATGAGTCGTTCGGTGAGCACTCGTCGCGGCGCGTCCAGATACCAGCACGCGTCGAGCAGCCCGCGAACGTCGGCCCAGCCCGGCGCCTCGGCCTCGGTCAGCAGCAGGTAGTTGCCCTCGACAAGGACAACGCGCTCATCGCGGACAACCACCCCGCCGTCGGTGGGTTCGTCGATCGCCCGATCGAACAGCGGCCATGGCACCGGCGAACCGACGGGAGTCTCGCGCAGCAACCGCAGATCAGCGACGAACGCGGCCGCGTCGAAGGTATCCGGCTCGCCCTTGCGCGCCACCGCGTTCCGAGCTCGCAACACCTCATTGCGCAGGTGATAGCCGTCCATCGGTGCGACGACTGTCGGCCTGCCCGCACCGATCAGCTCGGCGCAGAGCCGCTGCGCCAGTGTCGATTTCCCGGCTCCCGGTGGTCCGGCGATTCCGAGCAGGAAACGCTCGTGGCGCACCGGAACCCGTTGGGCCAGTTCGCTCACCGACAGCACCCCGCTCGCCCAGGTCACCGCCTTACCCTACCGGCGCGCGCACCGGATATCGGTGAGTCCGCTCGACTGGTGCACCGGACTCACGCCATGCCGGACCGAGCAGCCCTCGGACTCACCGCACGTCGACGAACCCTCGTTCGAGGATCGCGCCGGTGTCAACGCCGACGGGCAGGGTGCCGAAGGCGATGCCCCAGTCGCCGCCGAGGCGGGTCGCGCAGAAGGCGTCCGCGACGGCGGGGTGACCGTGGCGCACCAGCTGTGCGCCCTGGAGGACGAGTGCCATCAGTTCCACGACGCGGCGGGCGCGGTATTCGATGTCGGACAGGTCGGTGAGTTCCTTGCCCACCCGGTCGATCGCGTCGTCGAGGCGTGGATCGGCGCCGCGGGCGAGACCGACCTCGGCGAAGTAGGCCTCGACGGTCTCGGGCTGACGTCCCATGGCGCGCAACGCATCCAGCGCGGCTACATTGCCCGACCCTTCCCAGATCGACATCAACGGTGCCTCGCGGTACAGCCGTGGCATACCCGACTCCTCCGCGTAGCCGTTGCCGCCAAGGCATTCCAGCGCCTCAGCGGCATGCGCGGGAGCTCGCTTGCAGACCCAGTACTTGGTGATGGCCAGGGCGATCCGGCGCAGCGCGGCCTCTGCGGGATCGCTGCCCGCGCGATCGGTGGCGCCGGCCAGTCGCATCATCACCGTGGTCGCGGCATCGGATTCGATGACGAGGTCGGCGAGCACATTGCGCATGGCGGGCTGGTCGATCAGCTTGGCGCCGAAGGCTTCTCGGTGCCTGGCGTGATGGATGGCGGTGACCGCACCGAGCCGCATGCCGGTGGCCGAGCCGATCACACAGTCGAGGCGGGTCATGTTGACCATCTCGATGATCGTCTTGACCCCTGCCCCCTCGGCGCCGACGAGCCAGCCGGTGGCGTTCTCGTATTCGATCTCCGAGGACGCGTTGGACTTGTTGCCCAGCTTGTCTTTCAGCCGCTGGATGC
This sequence comes from Nocardia sp. A7, assembly GCF_046549215.1. NCBI lineage: Bacteria > Bacillati > Actinomycetota > Actinomycetes > Mycobacteriales > Nocardiaceae > Nocardia > Nocardia sp. A7. The sequence goes on from NZ_JAJPWE010000001.1 coordinate 1,334,844, forward strand.
GGATCGGGTTGCGGGTGCCGTCGGGCAGCACGCGCGGCAGCAGCAAGCACGACAGGCCGCCCGGGGCCTTGGCCAGGGTGAGGAACATGTCCGACATGGGCGCCGAGGTGAACCACTTGTGCCCGACGACGCGGTACGAGCCGTCGGGTTGCGGCGCGGCGGTGGTGGTGTTGGCCCGGACGTCCGAGCCGCCCTGCTTCTCCGTCATCGACATGCCCGCGATGAGCCCGGCCTTGGTCGACGGTTCGCGCAGACCGAAATCGTAAGTGCGCGAACCCAACAGCGGCTCGAAGCGGGCCGCCAAGTCGGGGTTGTGGCGCAGCGCGGGCACCACCGCGTAGGTCATCGAGATCGGGCACATGTGTCCGGCGTCGGCGGCACCCCAGGTGTAGAACTTGGCGGCGCGGGCGGTGTGCGCGCCGGGCCGTTCGTCGAGCCACGGCGAACCGTGCAGGCCGTGTGTCACAGCGACATTCATCAGGTCGTGCCAGTGCGGGTGGAACTCCACCTCGTCGACCCGATTGCCCCAGCGGTCGTGGGTGTGCAGCACCGGCGGGTACTCGTTGGCGAGCCTGCCCCACTCCTGCGCCTCGACACCGCCTGCCAGCGCCCCGAGTTCGCGCACCTCGGCCTCGGCCCAGCCCGCTCCTTCGCGGTGCAGGCCTTCCAGCAGCGCGGGGTTGCGCGCGGCATCGAAGGGGATCAGCGGCGGGGCCTGGTTGAACACTTCATGGGTCAACATGTTCTGTAACTCCTTCGACTACAACGATTCCGGGCGCGCACCGAGCGCGCGTACGGCGAAAGCGACCAGTTCGGGGATGACGGTCTCGGCGTGCGGTGCGGCGGCCAACGGGCCGACGAGTACCTCGCCGATCGCGCCGACGAGGGCGGCGGCGGTGAGGCTCGAGTCCTGTGCGGGCAAACGGCCTTCGGCGACGCCGTGTGCGATGGCGGTCTCGAACGAGGCGGCGAACGCGCGCCGGAACTCCAGCCGTTGCGCGTCAACGGCGGCATCGACGGGCTCGGCCAGCAGCACATAGGCCAGTTTCGGATTCTTCATGGCCCGGCCCGCGAAGGTCTCCACCGCGGCGGTGACCCGCCCGACCACGTCACCGTCGGCCACCGCGGCCCGCACCGCGTCGACCTCCCTGGCGACCACCGTCTCGAAGACCGCGGCGACCAGTTCGGCCTTGTTCTCGAACTGCTTGTACACGGTGCCGGTGGCGATCCCCGCCTCGGCGGCGACCGCGGCCATCGACAGCCCGGCGAACCCGTCGCGCGAGAGCACGCGCGTGGCACCGTGCACGATCAGCGCCCGTTGCGCGTCGAGCCGGGCCTGCACGGCCGGGGTCCTGCGGTACACCATGTGAAGAAGTGAACCACTGATTCACCTCTTCACACAAGAGCACCGTGGCCGTATTGTCGAAGCATGGAAACAGGTTCACCCACGGTCAGCAGCGGGCCGGCGAGCGCAGCGGCGAATTCGGTGCGCGTCGAGCACGCGGGCCCGGTCACGACGGTGATCCTGGATCGCCCGCAGGCCCGCAATGCCGTGGACGGCCCGACCGCGCGGGCGCTGGTGGCGGCTTTCCGTGCCTTCGACGCCGACCCCACCTCCTCGGTGGCTGTGCTGTGGGGCGATCACGGCACCTTCTGCTCCGGCGCGGACCTCAAAGCGCTCGGCACCGAGAACAGCAATCAGGCCACCGAGGACGGTGACGGCCCGATGGGTCCGACCCGGCTGCGCCTGTCCAAGCCGGTGATCGCGGCGGTCTCCGGGTACGCGGTGGCAGGCGGGCTCGAACTCGCCCTGTGGTGCGATCTGCGCATCGCCGAGCAGGACGCCACCTTCGGTGTCTTCTGCCGACGCTGGGGCGTCCCGCTGATCGACGGCGGCACCGTGCGCCTTCCGCGTATCGTCGGCGAGGGCCGCGCGCTGGACATGATCCTGACCGGTCGCGCGGTGAGCGCGGCCGAGGCGCTGCAGATGGGTCTGGTCACCCGCGTCGTGCCCACCGGCGACGCCCGCCGCGCCGCCGAGGAGTTGGCCGCCCAACTCGCCGCCCTCCCTCAAACCTGCCTGCGCACCGACCGCGCCGCCCTCTACGACCAGCACGGCCACCCCGAGGACGAGGCGCTTCGCATCGAATTCCGGCACGGTATGACCGCCCTGACCGGCGGTGCACTCGACGGCGCCGCCCGCTTCGCCGCGGGTGCGGGCAGACACGGGAGCACCGACCACCGCTGATGGACCCCCTCACCGTCGTCGACGAGATCTTCCTGCGCACCCACCGCGGCATGGGCACCCCCATCGCCCTGCAAGGCCTGTGGCGCACTCCCGACGCGATGAAACCCGTGCTGCTGCAAGAGATCCACCACCGCTTGCGTCTGGGCCAACTCGGCCGCCGAGTGGTCAATCCCCGCGTCCCCGGCGCCCGCCGCACCTGGCACCCCAACACCAACGCCCACCCCCTCGACCTCCTCCCGAACCACGCCGAGACCGATTGGCCCGCAACGCCGGTCGGCGATCACGAGTTCGGCCCGCTCCCCGAGCACGCGATCCTTGCCTGGGCCGACACTCTCGGCACTGACCTCGACCCGGAGTACGGCCCCGGCTGGCGCCTCTCCGCTGCCCGCCTCGAAGACGGCGGAACCGTTGTCGCCCTGACCTGTTCGCACGCGCTGGCCGATGCCCGCGGACTGATCCACGCCGTCACCGCCGCACTCAGATCACTCGAACCCGATTCAACGGGCGAATCTCCGATGGAAGCGGTGAGCGCCGGACCACCCCACACCCACCCGACTCCGACAGTCGAAATACGCGACGGCGCGGCATCTTCGGAGTGGGCGGACGCGGCCTCCCAATGGCTCACCATCTTCGGCGGTACCGCCAAGGCGCTGCACCGAAAGCTCCCTCGACCGCTGGCACGCCGCACCTGGGACAAGCCCTCTGATGTCCCCCGCGAGCCAGGGCCGGTATCGGGCGGCACCTCTGCCGATACCCCGCCCTTGTCGACAGCACAACACCCACGATCACTGCGCGCTGACACCACCGAACGGCACCTGCGACCGATACTCCTCACCTTCGACGCCGCCCACTGGGACGCCACCGCGATCACCCTCGGCGGAACCGCCAACAGCCTGTTCATCCACCTGGTCGCAAACATTCTGTGGCACAGCGGATTCCCGAACCCTACGATCACCGCCAGCCTCCCGGTGGACACCCGCGACGAGCCCCGCGTCGACAACGACCTCGCGATGACCGAGATCGCCGTCCAACACCACGACACCCCCGCGGCCATCCGCGACAAAGCCAAGGCCGCCTACCAGCGCCGAATATCGAGCCCCGCAGGCCTGCCCGAGGAAATCCTCCAGGTCGTTCCCGACCGCTTGGCCTACATCCTGAGCAAGGGCGCGGGCGAGCGAGACATCCTGTGCTCCAATATCGGCCCACTACCCGACACGGTGCGGAGAATCGGCCCGCACGACTGCACCCGAGTGGCCGCCCGCGCGATCCATCCCGGCATCACCACCTTCCCCCGCACCCAACTCGCCGGCTACCTCTCCCGCCTCGACAGCACTTACACGCTCGCCCTGGTCGGCCTCGCCGCCGACAACGATTTCCTCACCGAAGCGATCGAGAAATCCTGCGCAGCAATGGGATTGATCTCCCACCCTTGGTAGTCAGCAGGCATGTACCGGCGGGCGATCTCAGGTCGCCGTCATCCCGACGAGCAACACCCGAAGCCCCCAGACGAACTGATCGACGGAAGTCCACGCGGCGATCTGTTCCAGGTGCGCGGCGGTGCGTGGCCATCGGGTCAGGTCCAGGTCGCGCAGGGCCGCGCGGCGCGCTTCGATCCGCTCGGATTCCGCGGGGAGCGGCGGCTTTCCCTCGGTTTCGGCCACATCGAGGGCGATCGACCCGAGCACGTACACCAGCACCGCGTAGACCCCGTTCGCGCAGGCGGGTGCCTGCAGTCCCCCACGGGCGAGGCAGACGAACAGCGACTCGGTGATCTCGCGCGCCACCGGCCCGTCCGCCGACGGACTGTCCATCGGCCCCGACATGATCAACTCCGCGACGGCGGGGTGGTCGAACAGCCGACCGCGCATGCCGAGCGCGAACTGGATCACCGCCGCGGTCCACTCCACGCCGTGGTCGGCGAGCGACCCCAGCGACACCGACCCCAGCACGCGTTCGATCACGGCCCGTTCGAGGCCTTTCGAGCCACCGACGCGCGCGTGCACCACCTCCGCGTCGACCCCCAGCCGACGCGCCACCGCGCCGATGGACAACGCCTCGACGCCACCCGTGTCGAGGAGTCCGAGCGCGGCGTCGACAAGCTGCGCATCTGTGTACGACCCGACGTCCCTACCTGGGGTTTCCGCCTCGGACATGCGTCGAACTGTACTCTGCGAACCCCCGCGCGTGCCCGCGCCGATCAGGGTGTCAGACCGAGCCGGGTAACCAACCAGGGCAGCTGATCGCGCAACGCCCGCGCCCACAGCGCGAAGTTGTGTCCGCCGGGCAGGATCCGCAATCGCACGTCCATCCCGGCGTCCTTCGCCGCCTGATACATCCGCTCCACCTGCGGCCGATACATCGCGTCGTCGGCACCGACCACGAAGGCACCGGCGGAGTCCGGATATGTCCGCGACCGCAGCAGATCGAGCGGATTGGCCCGCAACAAAGCCTCGACATTCCCGTCGAACGCGGCATCAACGGTGCGCTGCCGGTCACCCAGCGTCGGTTCGTCCTGGCCGGAGATATCGAGGAAGGTGGGATAGACCTCGGGATAGTTGGTGGCCAGTTGCAGCGAACAGGTCCCGCCATAGGACAGTCCACCCACCGCCCACGAGCGCGGATCCGGGTCGATCTGCAGGTTCGCTCGCGTCCAGGCTGGTACGTCGACGGCCAGATAGGTGGCGACATTGCCGAGCTGGGAGTCCAGGCACAGCGGGTTCGCCAGCTGGGAACCCGTCCCGTCGGCCACCACGACCACCGGCGCGAGCCCGTCGTGCGCGCGGGCGAAGGAGTCCATGGTCTCGGCCAACTGCCCGCCGACGAACCAGTCCTGCGGCGCGCCTGGCTCACCGGCGAGCAACACCAGCACCGGCAACAGCGGCCGCGGATCCGCGAAATAGGCAGGTGGCAAATAGATTTCGGCTTCGCGCGCGGTGAACCCGGACGCGGTCGACGGCACCGTCGCGGTCAGCATCCGCCCGCCGTCGGGCAGTCCACCCGGCGTGTGCCAGGCAGGCTCGAGCGGACGCGCGCTCACCACCTGCTCGCGCCGCGTCAGCTCACCGGGCTCGACTCGGTCCACCTGCTCGACACCGAGTGCCGCGCCGACCGTCGGATACGACGCGTACACCAGATTGATCCGAACACCCACCGCGACCAGCACAGCGACGGCCGCGAGCACCGTCACGACCCCGGCTCCCACCGTGCGGCGCACCAGAATTCGCGGCACCACCAGCAGCACCGCGGCCACCGCGATCCCGATCAGCACGTACACCGACACGGCGATCGGATCGGGAAACGGCCGCCATACCTCCTCGACGAACAGGTACAGCGTCGCGGTCAGCACCGCGGCGGACAGCAGCACGAGCGGCATGGTCGTCGTGACATACCGCCGTACGCGAGGTAACAGCAACCATGCCGCACCCACCGCGCCCAGTACCGTCAACGCCACCGGCAACCATCCGGTGAGCAACGAAAGATCGGTGATTCGCGTCATCGCTGACCTCCACAGATGCCCTCGACCGCCCTCGGCGTTCGCATCACGGTCCCGGTACGGCCGCGATGACATACGGTACACAGAAGACCGCACCGCGCCGGTGCGGCGCACTCGCAGCAAAGGGTGGTTCCATGGACGAGAACGCAGCTGCCACCGAACCGGCCCCCGCACGCGGCGTCGCCATGGCGCACACCGTGATCCGCAGGCTGCCGTTCACGCTCGGCTTCCTCGCCGTGGTCGCGATCCTCGGCCTCGCCACCGGCGGCCTCTGGCGCAGGCTCGACGAGCGTTCCTGGTACCCCGATATCGCCTACGGCTGGCCACCGCTCACCGAGGGCAAGTGGTGGACGCCGCTGTCGGGCTGGTTCTTCGGACTCACCCCGTTCCAATACCTCTGTATGGCGGTCATTTTCGCGGGCGCGGTCGGCTGGACGGAGTGGCGTCTGGGTACCGTGCGCACCGCGCTGGTCTGCCTGTCGGGCCAGTTGATCGGCGTTCTCGGCGCGTCGGTGACGGTCGGGCTGCTGGCCCACACCCATCTCGGCTGGGCCGACCGGCTTTCCGAGGTACGCGATGTCGGGTTCACCACGGCGGCCATCGCGGCGCTGGCCGCGCTGTCGGCGACCCTGCGTTCGCCGTGGCGACTGCGGGTACGCGCCGTGCTGGTGGCGCACGTGTCGATCACGTTCCTGTTCGAATCGACCTTCGCAGATCTCATGCATCTGCTCGCGCTCGCCATCTGGCTGCCGCTCGGCGAAAAGCTTTTCAGCCGAACCGAACACGGCTTCTGGCCGCGCACCCGACGCGAGGTACGCATGCTCGCCTTCGCCGGACTGCTCGTGATCGCGGCGGCCTCGGTGGCGGTGTATTTCTTCCCCGCCAACAGCCTGCTCGGCCCCACCGAGAACGAGCGCGGCTCGCTGTGGAGCACGATCCTCACGGTGGTGGTGATCGCGGTGGTCGCCGATCAGCTGCGCAAGGGCAGGCGCTGGGCATGGTTGGCCACTCTCGCCTACGGTCTGCTGCACGTGGTGCTCACGCTGGTACTGCTCGGCGTGGCCATCGGCACCGACTACGAGACCACCGGCGCGGTGACTGTTGGCACGGCCCTGCTGTGGGCGGGCGAGGCGGCCTTGCTCTACGGCGGCCGCAGCGCGTTTCGAGTCCCCTGGCGCCGCAAGATCTCCGACGGTGCGCTCACCGGCACCGAACCCGGCGACGCCGTGCGCACTCTGCTCGCCCGCTACGGCGGCAGCACCATGTCGTGGATGACCACCTGGCCGGAGAACAAATACTGGTTCGCCGCCGACGGTGAACGCTGCGTCACCTATCAGCGCCACGCGGGCACCGTCATCGCGCTCACCGACCCGATCGGGCCCGTCGATCTGCTGCCCGCCACCATCGCCGGGTTCACCGACCGCTGCGAATCCGACGGACTGATTCCGTGCCTGTTCTCCACCACCCGGACCGTCGCAGACATCGCGGGCGAACTCGGCTGGCGCAGTGTGCAGATCGCCGAGGACACGATCGTCGATCTGCCCGAACTCGAGTTCAAAGGCAAAGCGTGGCAGGACATCCGGTCCGCCATCAACAAGGCGAACAAGCAGGGTATCGAGTTCCGGCTCGTCGAGCTGGCCGATGAGCCGTTCGCGGTGATCGCCCAGGTGCGCGCCATCTCCGAGGAGTGGGTGGGTGAAAAGGGCCTGCCTGAAATGGGATTCACGCTCGGCGGGGTGGAGGAGGCACTCGACCCGGCCGTACGGGTCGGACTGGCCGTCGACGCGCAAGGCAGCGTGCACGGCGTCACCTCGTGGTTGCCCGTCTACGCTCCCGGCGGCGAGATCCGCGGCTGGACCCTCGACGTGATGCGCAGGCGACCCGACGGTTTCCGGCCGGTGGTGGAATTTCTCATCGCCTCGGCCTGCCAGACATTCAAAGAGGAAGGCGCCGAGCTCGTTTCGCTGTCCGGAGCACCGCTGGCGCGCAGTGCGGGCACCGACGACGCCGAACCGATCGATCGTCTGCTCGAAGGGCTCGGCGCCGCGATGGAGCCGTATTACGGCTTCCGGTCACTGCATTCGTTCAAGGCCAAGTTCCAGCCCCGGCACGAGCCGGTGTACCTGTGCTACCGCGACGAGGCGGACCTGCCCCGCATCGGCATCGCGCTCACGAAGGCGTATCTGCCCGAGGTCTCGGCCAAGGACCTGATCGCGCTCGGCTCGGCGGGGCACTAGCGACCGGCACGGGTTGACCAGACTTCACCTCACCGGCGCTTCGACCGGTGTCACCCTGGCCTCGACGTCGGAGGGGACGTCGAGGCCCGGCTCGAGGTCGGCGGCCGGGATCGGCTCGCCCCAGACCTGGCGCAGCGGCAGCACCCCGGCCCACACACCGCCGGTCTCGATGTCGCTCTCGTCGTCTTTCGGCGGCCCCGAACGCACCTTCACCGAGGCCTCGGTGAGGTCGAGCGCGAGCACCATCGTCGCCGCCATCTCCTTGCGGTTGGGCGGGCGCACCCGATCCCAGGCGCCAGGCGCGGAATGCTCGACGATCACCCGCAGCGCGTTGTCTCGCTCCACCTCGTCGGTGACCAGCACGGCCCTACCCCGAATCACCGCGGATCGGTAGTTCATCGAGAAGTGCATCGCCGAGCGCGCATACACCAGGCCGTCGACATGGGTCACGGCGATCGAGATATCGGTGTCGATGGCGGCGCGCATATTGCCTGCGCCGGTGGATCCGTGCAGGTAGAGGGTGTCGCCGAGGCGGCCGTAGATGGTCGGCAGGACAACCGGTGAACCGCCGAGCAGCACGCCGAGGTGGCAGATCAGGCCCGCGTCGAGCACCGCGTCGAGTGCGGCGCGATCGGTGGTGCCGCGCTCCTTGGCGCGGGTCAGCGTGGTGCGCGGGGTCGGCGACAGGGGGCTGCGGTTGACGTCGTGCGTGCTCATAAGATGAGCTTCGTCGAAGGAGTGGACCATGAGTAGGTCCAATTCAGCAGTAGTTCAACAGGCCAATTCGAGGTGGACGATGCTCGACGATCTTCCGATTCCGCTCGACCGCACCGCGCCCGAACCACTGTCGGTGCAGGTGGCCGATGCCCTACGCGCCGCGGCGACCGACCGGGTGCTGCGCGTCGGCGACCGTTTGCCGTCCTCGCGCGCCCTGGCCCAGCGACTCGGGGTGAGCCGGGCCGTAGTGGCGGGCGCCTACGACCAACTGCACGCCGAAGGCTGGCTGACCGGCAAACACGGCTCCGGCACCTACCTCAGCACCGCCCCCGCCACCGCGCCACCGACCACCGACGCAGATCACAGCACCGATCCCGACGCGGGCCTGCTCGATCTCAGCCCCGGCACACCGTGCGCCGACGCGGTCGACTCCGCGGCGTGGCGCCGCGCCTGGCGCGCGGCAGGCGACCAAACGCCGCAGGCTCGCAAGAACCGCGCGGGCGAACCGGACTTCCGCGCGGCGATCGCCGATCACCTCCTGCGCCATCGAGGGCTGGCCGCCGGGGCCGGATCGGTGGTCCTGGCCACCTCGGGCACCAGCGCGGCGGTGGGTGAACTCGCCACGGCGCTGCTTCGTCCCGGCGACACGGTCGCCATCGAGGATCCCGGCTACCTGCGGGCGGTCGGCGCGTTCCGGGCAGCGGGGATCGAGGTGGTTCCGGTGCCCGTCGACACCGCCGGTTTGCGTGTCGATCGAATTCCATCGGGTGTGCGCGCGGTGTATTGCACACCGGCACATCAGTTTCCACTCGGTGCGATGCTGCCCGCGGCGCGCCGGGTCGAGCTTATCGAATTCGCTAGGAGGACCGGCGCTTTCATCATCGAGGACGACTACGACGGCGAATTGCGTTACGACACAGCGCCGTTACCATTGCTGGCGGCGATGGCGCCCGACGTCGTCGTCCACCTCGGCACCACCAGCAAGATCATCGCCACCACCCTCGGCGTCGGCTGGCTCGTCGCCCGCCCCGACATCACCGACGCCGTACTCACCCACCGCGCCCGCGTCGGCAGCTCCCCCAGCCCCGCGGGCCAACGCGTCCTCAGCGAATTCGCCCGCCACGGCGACCTGTCCCGGCACCTGCGCCGACTCCGCCGGGTCGTGCCACCACGGCGCGCCGTCGTCGTCGACGAACTCGCCCGCCGTGGCCTGCCCGTCATCGGCGACGACGCGGGCTCCCATGTCGTCGTCGAACTCCCCGACCCCGCCGCCGAACGCCACGCCGTCGACACCGCCCGCGCCCGCGGAGTCCTGCTCGACGGCCTGACTCGCCACCACATCGCCGAACCACACCACTTCGGTATCGCCATCGGCTACACCGCCCTGACCAGCGCCGACCTCGCACGCGCAATGCCGATCGCCGCTGATTCGCTCGCCGAGGCCTGCCACCGCGGGACCCGCGCGGTCGTAGCATGGACCAGGACTACCCCTGTCGACTACTCGAAGAGGTGAGCACATGACCGATCAGGACATTCTGGCGCGGATCAAGCAGCTGGTCGACGACGAGCACTCACTGCGAGCCAAGGCAACGGCCGGCGAGATCGACCCGATCGCCGAACGTCAGCAGCTCGCCGAGCTGGAAGTGATGCTCGATCAGGCCTGGGATCTGTTGCGGCAGCGTCGTGCGCGCCACGGCTCCGGCGAATCCGCCGAGGAAACCGGGCTGCGCTCCCCCCGTGAGGTCGAGGGCTATCTGCAGTGATCGAGCTCGAATACGACGTCGTCGTCATCGGCGCGGGCCCGGCAGGTGAGAACGCCGCCGCCTACGCCATCGCGGGCAGCGACCGCACCGCCGCCCTCGTCGAGCGGGAGCTGTACGGCGGCGAGTGCAGCTACTGGGCCTGCATTCCCAGCAAGGCGCTGCTGCGTCCCGGCGCCGTGCTCGGCCTCGGCGCGGCGATGCCGGGGGTGCGCACGAGCGGCCCGAAGGTTGCCGACGTGCTGGCCCGCCGCGATTCGTTCGTGCACAACCACGACGACAGTTCCCAGGTCGAGTGGGCGAAATCGGCGAACATCGATCCCGTCCGCGGCGCGGGCCGCCTGATCGGCGAGCGGCTCGTCGAGGTCGATACCGACGACGGCGTCCAGGTCTTGCGCGCCCGGCACGCGGTGGTCATCGCGACCGGCACCACCGCCACCATCCCGGATATCCCGGGCGTGCGCGAGGCCATGCCATGGACCTCCCGCGACGCCACCAACCTGACCGTCGTCCCGCGCCGGGTCGCCATCATCGGCGGCGGTGTCGTGGCTTGCGAAACGGCGACCTGGCTGGCCGAACTCGGTGCCGAGGAGGTGACCCTGCTGGTCCGGGGCGACCGCCTGCTCCCGCGGAACGAGCCGTTCGCCTCGGAACTGGTCCTGCGGGGCCTGCGTGACACCGGCATCGTCACGGTGCGGTTCCATACCGAACCGTTGCTGGTCTCGCGCCGCGATCCCGAGGACACCGGTGTTGGCCGCGTTCACGGTGGCACGGTCACCCTGGTGCTCGACGACGGCGAACTCGAGGTGGACGAACTCGTCGTCGCCACCGGCCGCACCCCCGCCACCGCGAAACTGGGTCTGGACACAGTCGGGCTGGCACCGGGATACATCGAGGTCGACGACCAGCTGACCGCGCGCGACGTGCCAGGCGAGTGGCTCTACGCCGTCGGCGACGTGAATCACCGTGTGGCACTGACACATATGGGCAAGTATCAGGCCAGAGTGTGCGGTGACGTGATCGCCGCCCGCGCCGAGGGCAAGCCGCTGGACGGCACGCGGTTCACCGCGAGCGCCGACCACCAGCAGGTTCCCCAAGTCGTCTACACCGCACCGGAACTCGCGGCCGTCGGCCTCACCGAACACGAGGCACGCACCGCCGGATTCGCGGTGGACACGGTCGAACTCGATATCGCCGTCGCGGGGTCCGCGCTCTCGCGCGACGACTTCCACGGCCGCGCGAAACTCGTCGTCGACACCGCCGCCCACCGCATTCTCGGTGCCACCTTCGTCGGCCCCGACATGGGTGAACAGCTGCACGCGGCCACCATCGCGGTGGTCGGACAGGTGCCGCTGGACACGCTGTGGCACGCAGTGCCCGCCTTTCCGGCCGTCAGCGAATTCTGGCTGCGGCTGCTGGAAGCCTGGCGGGAGAAGACTATTTGAGCAGCCGCGACATCCGCCGGTCGGCGAGCACCTTGCCGCCGGTCTGGCAGGTGGCGCAGTACTGGAACGACCGCTCCGCGTAGGACACCTCGCGCACGGTGTCCCCGCACACCGGGCACGGCTGTCCGGTTCTGGCGTGAACCCGCATGCCTGAACGCTTCTCGCCCTTCAACCGGGCCGCGTTCTGCCCGACCGAGCGGTCGACCGCGTCGAGCAGCACTGTGCGCATCGCGGTGTACAACTGCGAAACCTTGTCCGCCGGCATCGTTTTGGTGTTCGCGAACGGGGAGATCTTCGCGGTGTGCAGGATCTCGTCGGAGTAGGCGTTGCCGATCCCGGCCAGCAGGGTCTGGTCCACGATCGCGGTCTTGATCCGTTGCGACGTGCTTTTCAGCAGTGCGGCGAACTCGTCCTCGGTCAGCCCGAGCGCGTCCGGTCCCAACCGCGCGATCCCCGGCACCGTTGCCGGATCCTCGACGACGTACACCGCCAGCCGCTTCTTCGTCCCCGCCTCGGTCAAGTCGATCGCGGGGGTAGCGCCCTCCGGTGTGAAGAAGTGCACGCGCAGCGCGAGCGGGCTCTTACCGCCGGGCTTGGGCGGCAACGGATTCGGCTCATCGACCCACCGCAACCAGCCGCCACGCGACAGATGGGTGATCAACCACAGTCCGCCACAATCCATTCCGAGAAACTTCCCCCACCGCCCCGCACCGGTGACATCACGGCCGGACAGCGCGGTGACCGGCGGATCGAAGGTCTTCACCGCGCTCAGGGCCGCCACGTCCACACGGCCGACCACAGCGCCGACCGCATGATCCCGAAGGAACTGCGCCAACGCCTCTATTTCCGGCAGCTCGGGCACGGTTGCCAGTTTAGCTAGCTGCGGAGCAAATACACGTCCATGATCCAGCCCTTTTCCGCGCGCAACTCCGCGCGGCGAGCCACGATGTCGCCTTCGACCTCGCGCAGACTGCCTTCGATCAGGATTTCATCGGGCATGCCGAGATAGGCGCCCCACCAGATGTGGACATCGTCGCCACGCACCTCGGTGAACGAGCACTCACCGTCGAGCATCACCACCGTCGACCCCGGTCCCAGCCCTTCCTCGCGGAGTCGGCGCCCGGTCGTGACGTGGACGGGTTCGCCGATCCGGTGCAGCACCATCCGGTGCCTGGCGGCCAGCGCGGCAATGCTGGTCACGCCGGGAATCACCTCGTAATCGAAGGTCACACGCCCACGCGCCAGCACATGCTCGACCATCCGCAGCGTGCTGTCGTAGAGCGCGGGGTCGCCCCACACGAGGATCGCGCCGATGCCGTCGACCTGATCGAACGCGTCTTCGAGCAGTTCGGAGCGCCGTTCGTGCCAGTCCACGACCACACCGGCGTAGTCCGCGGGGGTGCGCTCGCGCGGTGGATCGGTGATCTCGATGATCCGGTGTGGCCCGTCCACGTGCTCGGCCAGGATCGTGGTCCGCACGTCGACCAGTTCCTGTTTCTCGGCGCCCTTGCCGATCACGAAGAAGGCCTCGGCCTTTCGCATGGCCTTGACCGCCTGCATCGTCACCTGGTCGGGGTCGCCGGCGCCGATGCCGATCACGGAGAGCTTGCGCATAGGCGAAGAGCTTGCCAGGTGCCTGCCGACTGGGCCGACCCCCGTAGAATCGCAAGTCGTGGCCACCCCTGATACACAGTACGAGGACCTGCTCCGGCACGTTCTGGAGCAAGGCACGCCCAAAGCCGATCGCACCGGCACCGGAACCCGCAGCATCTTCGGTCACCAACTGCGCTATGACCTGGCCGACTCGTTCCCGCTGATCACCACCAAGCGGGTCCACATGAAATCCATCGCCTACGAACTGCTGTGGTTCCTGCGCGGCGATTCCAACGTCTCCTGGCTGCGCGAACACGGCGTGACCATCTGGGACGAATGGGCCGACGCCAAGGGCGAACTCGGCCCCGTCTACGGCGTGCAGTGGCGCTCGTGGCCGACCCCCGACGGCACCCATATCGACCAGATCGCCCAGGTACTGCACACCCTGCGCACCGACCCGGATTCGCGCCGGATGATCGTCTCGGCCTGGAACGTGGCCGACCTGGACAAGATGGCCCTCGCCCCCTGCCACGCCTTCTTCCAGTTCTATGTGGCCGACGGCAAACTGTCCTGCCAGCTGTACCAGCGCAGTGCCGACCTGTTCCTCGGTGTGCCGTTCAATATCGCCAGTTACGCCCTGCTCACCCTGATGGTCGCCCAGCAGACCGAGCTCGAGCCGGGCGAGTTCATCTGGACCGGCGGCGACGTGCACATCTACGACAACCACGTCGACCAGGTCCGCGAGCAGCTCACCCGCGAGCCCTTCCCGTTCCCGACGCTGCACCTGCGCCCGGCGACGAGCCTGTTCGACTACGCCTACGAAGACATCGAGCTGTCGGACTACCAACACCACCCCGGCATCAAGGCGCCGGTGGCAGTGTGACGATGATCGGCCTGATCTGGGCGCAGGCGAACGACGGTGTGATCGGCGTCGACAACACCATTCCGTGGCGGCTACCCGAGGACATGGCCAATTTCCGCGACACCACGATGGGCCACCCGGTGATCATGGGCAGGCGGACCTGGGATTCGCTGCCCGCGAATTTCCGGCCGCTGTCGGGTCGCCGCAACATCGTAGTCACCAGGCAGACTGATTGGTCAACCGAGGGTGCCGAACGCGCCGCTTCGGTGCCGGACGCGCTGGCCATGACCGGCGAGACCGACACCTGGGTCGCCGGCGGCGGCGAGATCTACCGCGCCGCGCTGCCGCTCGCGACGACACTGCTGGTCACCGAGGTCGACACCACCGTGGTGGGCGACGCCTTCGCCCCGGTGATCGGCCCGGAATGGCACGCGGACGACGCGCCGTGGCTGACCTCGAAAACCGGTCTGCGCTACCGCATTCGCCGCTACGCCCGCGACTGACAACACACCGCTAACGGTCCCGGCAAAACGCCCGAACGCGTGGGCGCCGTCGGGCATACTCCTCGCAAGACCTGCCCGCGAGATGCCTGCGAAAGGCCCGATCCATGGACAAGAAATCGCTGACCGCGGTGGCCCGTCAACAGCTGAAGCTGGCCGCCACTTCGACGAGCGGCCGGAGCTCGCAAACCCTCATCGGCGGCCACACCCACGTGCTGCGCCAGACAGTGGTGGCCCTCGCCGAGGGCCAGAGCCTGGCCGAACACGACAATGCGGGAGATTCCACCATCCAGGTGCTCTCCGGAACGCTGGTGCTGATCGCGGGTACCGACGAGTGGAAGGGCTCGGCGGGCGATCTGATCGTCGTGCCGCGCGCCCGCCACAGCGTCAAAGCCGTCGACGACGTCACATTTTTGCTGACCGTCGCGAAGTAGCAGGTCGATCGCCCCGAATGCGCTGACACCTCGAGGTGTGATCAAACCTGTCGGGGCGGAGCCGTACTGTGGACGCCATGGGTGAGCCACAGCCGATCCTCGATCCACTCACGCCGTCCGCGATCTTCCTCGTCGCCACCATCGACACCGGTGGCGAATCCGCGGTCCGTGACCTCTTGGCCGATATCTCCGGGTTGCGCCGGTCGATCGGGTTCCGGGTACCCGGTGAGGGTTTGACCTGCGTCACCTCGATCGGCTCGGCGGCCTGGGATCGACTGTTCGTGGGCCCCAAACCGGCTGAGCTGCACGAGTTCACCGGTTACAGCGGTCCCATCCACAGCGCGCCGGCCACCCCGGGCGACCTGTTCTTCCACATCAGGGGCGAAACCCAGGGCCCGTGCTTCGAACTCGCCATGGTGATCGGCGCGCGCCTGCAAGGCGCGGCCACGATCGTCGACGAGACGGTCGGCTTCCGGTATTTCGAACAGCGCGACCTGCTCGGCTTCGTCGACGGCACCGAGAACCCCGAGGGTGGCGCGGCGGCCTCGGCGGCGCTGATCGGCGACGACGATCCCGCCTTCACCGGCGGTAGCTACGTGATCGTGCAGAAGTACACCCACCCGCTCGACCAGTGGAACGCGCTGTCCATCGAGGAGCAGGAGCGGGTGATCGGGCGGACCAAGCTCGCCGACTACGAACTGCCCGACGACGTGAAGCCCGCCGACTCGCATGTCGCGGTGAACACCATCACCGACGCCGACGGCACCGAGCGTCAGATCGTGCGCGCCAACATGCCGTTCGGCACCATCGGCACCGGCGAGTTCGGCACCTACTACGTGGCCTACGCCGCCACCCCGAGCGTCACCGAGCGCATGCTCGAGCGGATGTTCCTCGGCACCGACGAGGCGGCCTACGACCGCATCCTCGACTTCTCCTTCGCGGTCACCGGCACCCTCTTCTTCACTCCCACCGTGGATTTCCTCGACGACCTGCCCGACGCGCCCGACACGGCGGGCGCCGAGATCGAGCCGGCGACACTGCCGGAGATAGCCCCCGTCGAACGGGCGAACGCGGCGGCCGATCGCTCGGACGGCTCCCTCGCAATCGGCACGATGAAAAGGAGTAACTGAATGAACAACCTGCATCGCGAACTCGCGCCGATCACCAGCGAAGCCTGGTCGCAGATCGAGGAGGAGGCGACCCGCACGTTCAAGCGCAATATCGCGGGCCGCCGTGTCGTCGATGTGTCGGGACCGCACGGTTTCGACTTCTCGGCCCGCAATCTCGGCCGGGTCACCTCGATCGACTCGCCCGACGACGGCGTGCAGGCCCGTCAGCGCGTCATTCAACCGGTGATCGAGCTGCGAGTGCCGTTCACCCTGCAACGCGCCGAACTCGACGACATCGCGCGTGGAGCCGACGATGCCGATTTCGACAACCTCAAGGACGCCGCACAGAAAATCGCCTTCGCCGAAGACCGGGCGATCTTCGAGAGCTACGCCGCGGCGGCCATCACCGGTATCCGCGAGGCCGCCTCGAACCCCCCCGTCGCCCTCCCGAACAATGTCGTCGACATTCCCGATGCCATCTCGCACGCCCTCACCGGCCTGCGCCTGGCCGGCGTGCAGGGCCCGTACTCGGTGGTGCTCAGCGCCGAGCTGTACACCCAGGTCAGCGAGACCTCCGATCACGGTCACCCGATCCGCACCCACATCGAGCGGCTGATCGACGGCGAGATCATCTGGGCGCCGGCGATCTCCGGCGGCTTCGCGCTCACCACCCGCGGCGGCGACTTCGAGCTCGCGCTCGGCCAGGACCTGTCGATCGGCTACCTCAGCCACGACGCCGAGACCGTGCAGCTGTACTTCCAGGAGACCTTCACCTTCCTCGTCGAGACCTCCGAAGCAGCGGTTTCGCTCGGCTCCTGAGCGCGGCCGCTAGGGTGGGCCACGAATCACGGAGAGGGAGGTCCGCATGGCGGTCGTGCGTGCCGGTGTCGTGCCCACTGGTCGGAGCATGTTCTATTGCTTGATCGCAGTCCTGGTCACCACGGGCGTCGTCGGGTTGTTCCTGGCGATGTTCGGGGTGAACCGGGTGATCACCGGATTGCTGGTCGGGGCGATCGGCGGATTCGCGGTGGGTGTCGCGCTGTTCGTCCGTGATGTCATCGAACTGCACGAGCACGCGATCTACGCGCGGACCCCGTTCCGCTCGTCGACCGTGCCGTGGGATCGCGTGGTCGCGGGGCGCTTCACCCTCGACGAGCACGCCCGCTGGGCACTGGCACTCGACCTCACCGGTGAGTCGGCCGACGAGCTCGTGCTGCTGTCGATCCCGCCGGTGATCCGCCCCGTCACCGGCGCCTACGACATGCGCAAACGCGAACAGGTGAGTGAGATCCGGGAGATGTTGCGCGCCAAGCGAATCCCGATCACCGTGCTGCCCGAGATCGCGGGTGCGCTCAACCAGCACTGGCAGATCGCCCCGCCGACCGCCCGCTGAGGCCCGCTACGCACTCGCCTCGGATTCGAACCTGCGCCGGTAGTCCGAGGGCGACACCCCGAGCCGGGCGACGAAGGCCCGGCGCAGTGCCTCGGCACTGGCGAAACCCGCGTCGGCGGCGGCCCGGCTCACCGTATTACCTGCCTCGAGCCCGGCCCGGGCGAGATCGAAGCGCACATTCGCCGCGTACTCGGCCGGACTGAGCCCGGTCTCCTCGGTGAACAGCCGGGTGAGGTGGCGGACGCTCACATTGACGTATCGCGCGAGGTCCCCGACGCTGTGCCGCGCGGCGGGGTCCCGGGCGATCAGGTCGGTGACCGCGCGCACCGGACCGGGTGACAGGGCGACGGCGCGCATGGGTGTCGAGAACTGGGTCTGGCCGCCGGAACGCTGCAGATAGACAAGAAGCCCCTGGGCGACCTGGCGAGCGATGTCGCTGCCCAGATCATCGGCCACCAGCGCGAGCGCGAGGTCGATGCCGGCGGCGACACCCGCCGAGGTCGCGATGTCGTTCTCCTGCACGAAGATTCGATCCGCCTGCACGTCGACCCGGGGATACCGGCGGGCGAGCTCGGCGGCGAACTTCCAGTGTGTGGTCGCGCTTCGACCGTCCAGCAGTCCGAGTTCGGCCAGGACGAAGGCACCGCTGCAGATGGAAACGACCCGACGGCTGCGCGCCGCGAGGACGCGGGCGGCCTCGACGAGATCGGGGCGCACGAATTCGGCGGGTCGCACCTCACTGCCCGGCACCACAAGTGTGTCGAGCGCGGGTGCGTCCGCCACGGCCGTCGTCACAGCAACCCCATGGCCCACCGAGCTGTACACCGGTGCGCCGCTGGGTGAGATCAGCACGATCTCGTAGGCATCGGTGAACTGGTTCGCCTCGACGAATACCTCCGCTGGACCGATGTAGTCGAGCGCTTTCACCCCGTCGAACAGGAGAAACCCGATACGCCGTGTATCACTGGACGCACGGTGGCGTAAACGATTCCGGGGTGTGGACATGCCGATAAATCTAATGCTTGTCCTGAATGGGGGGATCTTCGGCCGTTCCGGTAGGTGACAGCGGACCGGCGCTCGACAACTATGGGCAACCTATCCGTCCGCATCTCCGACAGGAGCGCCATGCCCTACTTCACCACCTCCGACGGCACCGAGATCTACTACTCCGACTGGGGCACCGGTCGACCCGTCGTCTTCAGCCACGGCTGGCCGCTCAGCTCCGACGCGTGGGCGCTGGAGCTCAAGACCTTCGCCGATGCCGGCTATCGCGTCATCGCGCACGACCGCCGCGGACACGGCCGCTCGTCGCAGCCGTGGCAGGGCAACGACATGGACACCTACGCGCGTGATCTCGCCGAGCTGGTCGAATCACTCGACCTGCGCGATGTCGTCGTGGTCGGCCACTCGACCGGCGGTGGCGAAGTCGTTCGCTACGCCGCACAGCACGGCAAGGACCGGGTGGCCAAGGTCGTCACCATCGGCGCGGTGCCGCCGATCATGGTCGCGACCGAAACCAACCCCGACGGCCTGCCGATCGAGGTGTTCGACGGAATTCGCGCCGGTGTGCTGGCCGATCGCTCCAACTTCTACCAGGAGCTCGCACCGTCGTTCTTCGGCTTCAACCGCGAGGGCGCCACGGTCTCGAAGGGCGCGCAGGACGACTTCTGGCGTCAGGGCATGCTCGCGGGGATCCAGGCCGCCTACGAGTGCGTCGCCGCGTTCTCGGCGACCGACTTCACCGAGGACCTGAAGGCGCTCGAGGTGCCGATCTTCATCGCCCACGGTGACGACGACCAGATCGTGCCGATCGCGGGTGCGGCGCTGAAGTCGATCGAGCTCGTCAAGAACGGCACGCTGAAGGTGTACCCGGGTGCGCCGCACGGCGTCTTCGGCGCCTACCAGCAGGAGCTCATCAAGGACGTCCTGGCTTTCATCGAGAGCTGAGAGTCGCGGCGCGGTGCCCTACCGGGTACCGCGCCTCAGGCGGGATCGATCTCGCCCAGCCGTGCGAGCAGCTCCGCAGCCGCTGCCCGCACCGCGTCCATGTCGCCCGGATGGCCGACGATACGCAGCACAGCGTCCGGGATGACGCGCTCGGCCTCGACGGTCGCCGCGTCCTCGTCGTACCTGATCGCGATCACCGTCTCGACCAGACGGAACGGCAGCATCCGCGAGTCGTCGGATTGTCCCGCGGCGGCCGATGATTCGGCGGCCAGTCGCTCGTAGTGCCCGCGCAGCTCGTCACGGCGTCGCCGAAACGCGACGAAACGTTCAGTACGCAGCTCCGGCAGCAGGTACAGCGCACCCAGATTCCAGCGTGCCGTGCGCAATTGGCGCACGTCGAACAGCGCCAGCGCGTAGAGCTGGGTCACCGCGTCGTCGGGTTCGGCCATCATCCGCTGCGCGAATTCCACCGGCCCGGCCACTGTCTCGGCCAGCAGTGCGTCGAGGATGTCGTCCTTGGCGGCGAAGTGGTGGTACAGCGAGGCCTGGCGAATACCGACCGCGTCGGCGACCGCGCGCGTCGAGGTGTTGGCGTACCCCTTGGTGGTGAAAAGCTCCGCCGCCGCGTCGAGGATCTCCGCGCGCGGCGTAGTTCCCTGCCTGCGCCGCTGTTCCAGCCGGGGACGCCCGGGCCCGAGATTCGCCACACGGAGATTCTGTCATCGGGCTACTGCCTGCACCGCAGCGGGCAGCTCACCAGCGAAAACATCCGGCGGTCACATTTCTGTCATTTGACAGAAACTCACGCAACGCAGAAGTTACCGCGGGCCGCCCAGTCGATACACGCACGACACCGTTCGAGCGATCGCGCGCGCAAAACTATCGACTGATAGATATTGGCCGAACCGCTGAAGGACACCGATATGGCCACGACACTCGAATCTCCCGCCGCCCCAACCGAACTCGGCCGCGACAGCGCCGATCTGGCAGCTTTCGGCTACCAGCCGGTCCTGCACCGCAAACTGGGGCGCTACGCGTCCTTCGCGGCAGGTTTCTCGTTCGTCTCCATCCTCACCACGATCTTCCAGTTCTTCGGCTTCGGCTACTCGTTCGGCGGCGCCGCCTTCTTCTGGACCTGGCCGCTCGTGTTCGCCGGCCAGTTCCTGGTCGCGCTGAACTTCGCCGAACTCGCCGCCCGCTACCCGATCTCCGGCTGTATCTATCAGTGGTCGCGTCGCCTGGCGGGCGGGCTGATCGGCTGGTTCGCCGGCTGGATGATGGTGATCGCCCAGGTCGTGACCGCCGCCGCGGCCGCGATCGCGCTGCAGGTGGTGCTGCCCTCGATCTGGAGCGGATTCCAGCTCATCGGCACCGACACCGCCCTCACCTCCCGCGACGGCGCGATGAACGCCGTGCTGCTCGGCAGCGTGTTGCTGGTCGTCACCACCACCATCAATGTGATCGGTATCGACCTGATGTCGAAGATCAACTCGATCGGTGTCACCGTCGAGATCGTCGGCGTGCTGGCGATCATCGCGCTGTTCTTCGTCAACACCGAGCGCGGCCCCGACGTGGTGTTCCAGACCGACCAGGCCTCCCCCGGCCCCTACTGGGCCGCGTTCCTGGTCTCGGGCCTGATGGCCGCGTATGTGATGGTCGGATTCGATTCCGCCGGTGAGCTTTCCGAGGAGACCAAGAACCCGCGCCAGGTCGCTCCCCGCACCATCCTGCTCGCCCTGTCGGTGTCGGCGCTGGGCGGCGGCCTCATGCTGCTGGGTGCCCTGATGGCGGCGCCGAGCCTGTCCGACGGCGAGTTGTCCGCCGGCGGAATGGCTTACGTCATCACCTCGAAGCTGAACAGCCCCGCAGGCTCGATACTCCTGAGCTGCGTAGCGGTCGCGGTCATCGTCTGCACCCTCGCCATCCAGACCGCGGGCTCGCGCCTGCTGTTCTCGATGGCGCGCGACGGCAAACTGCCCTTCGCGAAGGCTCTCTCGACCGTGCACCCACGCTTCGGCACCCCCGTGTGGCCCGCCGTCGTGATCGGCGCCCTCGGCATCGGCCTGCTGGTACTGAACCTGGGTAACCCCGCGATCTTCGCCACCCTGGCCAGCGTCTGCATCGTCAGCCTGTACCTGGCCTACCTACTGGTCACCGTGCCGCTGTTGGTCCGCAGGATCAAGGGCCTGCCCGCCCCCGACGACAAGACCCTGTTCCACCTTGGCCGCTGGGGCATCCCCATCAACGCCCTCGCAGTGGTCTGGGGCATCGCCATGGTCATCAACCTCGCCTGGCCCCGCCCCGAGGTCTACACCCCCGCGGGTGGCAGCTGGTGGCAGCTCTGGGCAGGCCCACTGTCGGTAGCGGTCATCCTCGCCGTCGGTGCCATCGTCTACCGATTGGTGGTCGCAGCCCCGAAGAACGCCGAGCCGGAAGCGGAAATCGCGCCCGCGACAGTCTGATTCGAGTACGCGCGACTGCGCCCGGCTCGCACCAGGAGCCCGACGTCGTCGCGCGTTCGTCAACCCACTCGCCGAGGAGTAACGATGAGTACCCGATCCACCGACGGCGCCCGCGCCCATGCCCGCGCCCAGGCCGCATCGGCCACCATGGCCCGCCCCGAGACCCCACCCGGGGTCGATCCCGCCGAAGTCGTTATCGCACAGCGCATCCCCGCGGGCGGCTACGCGAACATCGTCCTCGGCCGCGGCACGCGTGTGCGACTCGCCGACCCCGCCGGCACCACCTGCGCCCACCTGTTCCTGCTGCGTGCCGAATCACCATGGGAGCGAATGAATGTCGCCGACACCGTGAAAGTGCCGTGGCAGGCGTACCTCAGCGCGGGTCACCCACTGCTCTCCGACCAGGGCAGGGTCCTGGCGACCGTGCTCGCCGACACCTCCGGCCACCACGACACCCTGTGCGGCCCCACCCCCGAAGCCCGCCGCCAACTCCACCTCGCCGCCGCCAAACAGGGCCTCGAACCCCGCGACGTCGGCCCCTCCATCGCGCTGTTCCGCGGCGCCCGCGTCGCACCGAACGGCGCGATCGAGTCGACCGGCAACGGCCACCAGGGCGCCACTGTCGACCTGATCGTCCACCTACCCCTGACCCTCCTGATCGCCAACGCACCCCACCCCCTCGACCCACGCCCCACCGGCGACCTCGACATCATCGCCTGGCCCGCCCCCACCGACCGTGCCACCAACATCGACCCCGAATACCAACGGGCCGTCGACAACACCGAAGAAGCCTGGTCGGCCGCACAGAACACGGAGGTCCGCGCATGACCACCACCCGCACCATCGTCCTCGACGAAACCGTCCCCGCCCAGGCACCGTGGTCGGCCATCATTCGCGCGGGCGATCACCTCGACATCATCGACCTGCACGGCAATCAGGCCGTCGACTGCCTGCTCTACTCCGCCGTCGACCACACCGACCGCTACAGCGCCCAGGCCACCATCGCCGCCCAGCGCAATATCTTCCTCACCACCGGCAGTGTCCTGCTGACCGAGGGCGGCACCCCGTTGATGACGGTCGTCGCCGACGAGGTCGGCAACCACGACACCATCGCGGGCGCCTGCTCCCAGGAATCCAACACCCTTCGCTACGGCCACCACACCCGCCACCAGCACGCCTGCGTGGAGAACTTCCTCACCGCCGCCCTCGAGTGGGGCCTGGGCAAACGCGACCTGGTCTCCAACATCAACTGGTTCATGAACGTCCCCGTCGAGCCCGACGGCACCCTCGGCATCGTCGACGGCCTCTCCGCCCCCGGCAAGAAACTCACCCTGCGCGCCGAGATCGATACCCTCGTCCTGGTCTCCAACTGCCCCCAGATCAACAACCCCTGCAACGGTTTCGACCCCACCCCCGTCCGCATGGTGGTGACCCGATGAGCCTCACCGACACCCGCGTCGACAAGATCTCTTCGAAACTCGGTTCGTTCGCCGTGCCCATCGCGGATACGGCCACCGTGCCGGTCGCGCCGTCGCCTGCTCGGCGCATCGACGTCGTCCGCGCCGGAATGCAGACCACGGTGCAGGACTGGCCCGGCCGAATCGGCTACTGGCACATCGGTGTTCCGCCTTCCGGGCCGATGGACGACCTGTCGTTCCGGCTCGGCAACCGGGTGCTCGGCAACCCGGAAGGCGCGGCAGGGCTCGAGTGCACCCTCGGCGGACCCGCGCTGCGTTTCACCGCGGCGACGTGGGTGTGTGTCACCGGCGCGGTCGCCGAGGTGCGAGTCGACGGTCGCCCGGCCGAGCAATGGCGCACCGTCGAGGTCCCGGCAGGCGGTGTCCTCGATGTCGGCGCGATCCGCGGTCCCGGCATGCGCACCTACATCCTCGTCTCGGGTGGCATCGACGTCGATCAATTCCTCGGCAGCGCCGCCACATTCACCCTCGGCAAGTTCGGCGGCGGCACCGGTGCGGCCCTGCGAGCCGACGACTCGCTCGCCCTCGGCGAGCCGACGACTCGTCTCGCGCCCGCCGTCCCGATGGCCGACATCCCCGCCTTCGGGCGGCGCTGGGAGCTGGCGGTCACCGAGGGCCCGCACGGCGCACCGGAGTTCTTCACCCGCGACGACTTCGACACCATCATCGGTACCGACTACGAGGTGCACTTCAATTCCGACCGCACCGGCGTGCGGCTGATCGGCCCGAAGCCGGAGTGGGCGCGTACCGACGGCGGCGAGGCGGGCCTGCACCCGTCCAACATCCACGACAACGCCTACTCCATCGGCGCACTCGACTTCACCGGCGACACCCCGATCCTGCTCGGTCCCGACGGCCCGAGCCTGGGCGGCTTCGTCTGCCCGGTCACCGTGGTCGCGGCCGAGCGCTGGAAACTCGGTCAGCTCACCCCCGGCGACAAGGTGCGTTTCGTTCCCGTCCGCGCCGACCACGCCGCGCCCGCCGCGGCGCTCGGCGCGAGCAGGCGTGCGTACCTTGGCACGGTGCTCTCGGCCGGCCGTGACGGCGACGACGGAGTACTGCGTCGCGCCGAGGTAGACGACGAGACCGGCGTGACCTACCGCAGGCAGGGCGACGACGGCGTGCTCGTCGAATACGGCACGCTCACTTTGGATCTCGGCCTACGCGCCCGCGTTCATGCCCTGCACCAGCATCTGATCGCCATCGGTGCGCCCGGGGTCATCGAGCTCACCCCGGGCATTCGCTCCCTGCAGATCCGCGTCGATCCCGCCGTCCTGCCGATCACCCAGCTCCTCGCCCTGCTGGCCGAAGCCGAAGCGCACCTGCCGGATTCGGCCGAACTCGTGGTGCCGAGCCGCACCGTGCACCTACCGCTGTCCTGGGACGACCCGTCCACGCGCGAGGCCATCATCCGCTACATGCACGGTGTGCGTCCCGACGCACCGTGGTGCCCGTGGAACATCGAGTTCATCCGCCGCATGAACGGCCTGGCCTCGGTCGACGATGTCTACCGAACCGTGTTCGACGCCGAGTACCTGGTCCTGGGCCTCGGCGACGTCTACCTCGGCGCCCCCGTCGCCACCCCCACCGACCCGCGCCACCGCCTGGTCACCACCAAGTACAACCCGGCCCGCACCTGGACCCCCGAGAACGCGGTCGGCATCGGCGGCGCCTACCTCTGCATCTACGGCATGGAGGGCCCGGGCGGCTACCAGTTCGTCGGGCGCACGACCCAGGTGTGGAACCACCGCGCCCGACCTGCGGGAACCGCAGGACCCGGGGTCGACCGGTTCGCCACCGACGCGGAAACCCCTTGGCTACTGCGGTATTTCGACCGGATCAAATGGCACCCCGTCGAGGCCGACGAACTCCTCGACCTGCGTGCGGATTTCGCCGCGGGCAAGGTGGACGTCACTGCCACCGACGGCGAATTCCGGCTCGCGGACTACCGCGAATTCCTCACCGACAACGCGAGCTCCATCGAGGAATTCCGCGCTGTCCAAGCCGAAGCGTTCGCCGCCGAACGCCAATCCTGGCGCTCGGCAGGCGAACTCGGGGACTGAGCAGCACATCGGCGGGCACTCACGCGATGAGGACGGTCTTGCCCGACGCGTGCCCTTGCTCGAACGCGGCGACGGCGAGTGCCGTGTCGGACAACGCGAACCGCCGCTCGATCACCGGCCGCAATCTCCCGTCGACCGCCAATCCGGCCAGATAGTCCAGGTCGGCGGCAGTGGGTCGCATGAGCAGCGCCTTCAGGGTCTGCCGCGCGAACAGGTCGGTGAGTGCCACCTGACCCAGCCATCGGATCGGGCCGAACCAGTTGTTGCCGGGCGCGGCGGCCGAGGAGATGAAGATGCCGTCCGCGGCCAGCACTCGACGGATCGCCCGCAGTGTGCGGTTGCCTGCCAGGTCGAAGATCACGTCGTAGGGAACCTCCGTGCGGGTGAAGTCGTCGACGGTGTAGTCGATGACGACGTCCGCACCGATGCTCCGCACCATCTCGAGATGCCGGGTGCTGCACACGGCTGTCACGTGCGCGCCGAGCACCTTCGCGAGCTGCACTGCGAAACTGCCGACCCCGCCGGACGCGCCGTTGATCAGCACTCGCTGCCCCGGCCCGACCTTGCCGATATCACGCAGCCCCTGCAGCGCGGTCATTCCCGAATCCGGGATCACCGCGGCATCTTCCATGCTCAACGCGGCGGGCACGACGGCGAACGAGCCTGCGTCGGCGCGGACATATTCGGCGAACGCCCCACTGGACACTTCGCCGAAAATCCGGTCACCAACGCGGAATTCGGTGACACTCCCGCCGACCGCGACCACCTCGCCCGCCAGGTTCTGCCCGATCATTCGGTGCTTGGGCCTGCGCAACCCGAAACCGAGCCGCAGCAGATACGGCGTCCCGGTGAGCAGATGCAGATCCCCACTGCACAGCGACGCCGCCCGCACCCGGACCACCACATCCCGCTCCCCCGGCATCGGCCGCGGCACGACCTCGGTCCGCAACACCTCACCCCTGCCGTATCGGGGCGCAATCCAGGCGGTCATCGAAGCCGTATCCACATCGGTCATGAGAATTGTCCCTCGTCTCGCACTTACAGCGTAAGTCTCTAGTGCGAGACGCTACGCTTACGCCGTAAGTAGGTCAAGGAACAGTCAGGAGTGCCATGCCCCCGCGTACCCCGCTCACCAGGGAGCGTGTCCTGCGCGCCGCCATCGACCTCGCCGACCAGCAGGGCTTGGCCGCCCTGTCCATGCGCAACCTCGCCAAGACCGTCGGCGTGGAAGCGATGTCGCTGTACAACCACGTGGCCAACAAGGACGACCTCTACGACGGCATCATCGACCTGGTGGTCGCGGAGATCTACGTCCCCCGAGCGGGCGCGGACTGGCGAACAGAACTCCGCCGACGAGCCACCTCCGCCCACGAGGTCCTCCTGGCCCACCGCTGGGCCACCGGCCTACTCGGCTCCCGCGTCAACGTCGGCCCCGCCATGCTTCGCTACATCGACGCCACCCTCGGCTGCCTGATCACCGCGGGCTTCACCTACGAACAAGCCGACCGCGCCTGGAACGCCATGGACAGCCACATCTACGGCTTCACCCTCCAAGCCATCAACTTCCCCCTCGACCGGTCCGAATATGCCTCGGCCGCACAACAATTCCTCCCGCTCATTCCCACCGAAACACATCCGCACATGCACGCCCTCGCCGCGCTCGTCATCGCGGGCACCCACTCCGGTGCGGCGGACTTCACCTTCGGCCTCGATCTACTCCTGGACGGGTTGGCCGGGCTGCTCACCCGCTGACAACGCCCGCGGTGTCCACCGATCGGTGGACACGAAGTTCGACCGGTCGATGCTGTCTGCGGCACCGGTCACCCGAGCAGCATTGACGGCATGCGAAATAGATTGGTACCGATCGCCGTTGCGAGTGCGCGCCATCCGTGGCGGGCCATCGTCGGCTGGTTCGTGTTCGTGGCGTTGTGTGTCGGAATCGGCTGCGCAATCGGTGGGAAACCCGCTGCTACCGAGGACTTCTGGATCGGTGAGGCGGGCCGTGGTGAGGCGATCGCGACCTCGGGCGGGCTGCAACAGCAACCGATGGAACGGGTGCTGATCACCGGCGGCGGGCCCGCGGCCGACCGCGCCGGCCAGGAGATCACCGACCGGATGCGGGGCTTGTCCGAAGTCGAATCTGTTGCTGTACCGGTACTTTCATCGGACAACACAGTACTGCGCATCGATGTGACGATGGCAGGGGCGGAACTCGATGCCAAGAAACACGTGGCGCCGCTGCGCGAGCAGACCGATCAGGTGCAACGCGCGTATCCGAACCTCCTGATCGAGCAGACCGGCGGCCCCTCGATCAGCAGCGGGGTCGAGGCCCTGCGTGGGCGCGACCTGGCGAAGACCGAACTGATCGCACTGCCGATCACCCTGCTCACACTGCTCATCGTGTTCCGTTCGGCGGCAATGGCTCTGGTTCCACTGCTGCTGGCCATCTCGTCCATTGTCGCCGCGATCGGCCTGTCGCTGCCCGCCTCACATCTGTTCCCCGACAACGGCGTCGGCACCAACATCATTCTGCTGATCGGGATGGCGGTCGGGGTCGACTACACCCTCTTCTATCTGAAGCGCGCACGTGAGGAACGTGCCCGCGATGGAAGTGCGCTCAGTTCAAGGGCTCTGGTGGAACTGGCCGCCGCGACATCGGGCCGCGCGGTGGTGGTCTCCGGTCTCGCCGTCGCCGTCTCCACCGCGACGATGTACCTCGCCGACGATGTCGTCTTCTCCTCGATCGCGACCGGCGCCATTCTCGTCACCCTGGTCGCGGTGGCCAGCTCGCTCACCGCCCTGCCCGCCCTGCTCACGGTGCTGACCGAGCGCGCCGACCGGCGTGCGGCGCGCAAGCCCGCGAAGCAATCGGGTCCGGGTCGACTCACCGGTTCGCTGCTGCGTCTGACCGCTGCCCGCCCGGCTGCCGCGCTGACCATCTCGGTAGGGATCATGCTCGCGCTCACCGCGCCGCTGTTCGCGCTCGAGCTCACCGACATGGGCCGAAATTCCCACCCGCGCACCATCGCGGCCATGCAAACCTTCGATCGTCTCAATACCGCGTTTCCCGAACTGAAGTCGATGCACCAGGTGGTGGTGGCGGCCGAACCGGCGCAAGCCGACGAGGTGCGGGCCGCGCTGCACGCCTTGGCCGCGCGCGCCGAGTCCGATCCCGCGCTCGCGGGCAACGGCGAGCTGCGCACCTCCCCCGACGCGCGGGTCAACGTGCTGGAACTGCGGGTGCCACACCACGTCAGCGACGGTGCCGCCCAGGAGTCACTCGAACGCCTCCGCACCGAATACCTCCCGGCGACGATCGGCGCACTGACCGGCGTGGACTACGCGGTGACCGGCGATGTCGCCCGCTATGCCGACTACCCGCGTCATCAGGAACAGAAGCTGCCCCTGATCATCGCGACACTGTTGCTGGTGACGTTCGTCCTGACGGTCGTGACGTTCCGGTCGGTAGTGCTCGGTCTGATCAGCGTCGTGCTGAATCTGCTCTCGGCAGGCGCGGCGCTGGGTCTGCTGACCGCGGTCTTCCAGAACACGTGGGCCGAAAGCCTGCTCGATTTCGAATCGACCGGCTCGATCGGCTCCCGCGTTCCGCTGCTGCTGTTCGTGATCCTGTTCGGACTGTCGATGGACTATCAGATTTTCGTGCTCAGCCGCATCAGCGAGCTCGTGCGCGGCGGCATGGCGACCCGCCAGGCGGTGATCGACGGTCTCGGTGGTTCGGCGAGCGCGGTGACCAGTGCCGCGTTCGTCATGGTCACGGTGTTCGCGAGCTTCGTTCCGCTGCACATCATGGAGATGAAGCAGATGGGTTTCGCCCTCGCGGTGGCGGTGCTGCTCGACGCGTTCGTGATCCGGATCGTGATCCTGCCCGCGCTGTTGCTGCTGCTGGGTGATCGCACCTGGTGGCCCGCACGACCCGCCGTCACCGCGGAACCGGCGAAAGTAGGCTGACCGGTATGGAAAAGCAGCCGAGCCGGGTACGGATTCTGCGCCGGTGCTACGCCGGATGCTGGGTGCTGCTCGGGCTCGGCCCACCGGTGATCGCGGTGCACGATCGCGTCGATGCGACGAAGTACTCGACGTGGCTGCTGATCGCGGTGCTGGGGGCCGGTTATATTGCCCTGACGCTGTTTCCGCGTAACCGCGTCATCGGGCCGACCCGCTTCCTCTGCCTGCTGATCCTCGTGCTCGGCGTGACAGCGAGCCTGCTCGACGGCGGCGCGGCATTCTTCATCGTCTCGCTCCCCCTGTTCTGGATCTACACCCCGACCCCGGCGCGCGCGGTGGGCATGACCAGTGCGGCGGCCGCGGCCACGGCCCTCGGGCACCTCACCGGGCCGAACTTCTCCTCGGGCAACGCCATCTTCACCGTGCTCGGCTACGCCGGTGGCGTCCTGCTCGGACTCTGGGCGGACCAGGTGATGAGCCAGAGCACCGAACGCACCCGGATACTCGGCGCCGAGCTGGCACGCACCCAATCGGATCTCGCCGCGGCCCATCAGCGGCAAGGCGCGGCCGAGGAACGCGAACGGATCGCCCGCGACATCCACGACACCCTGGCCCAGGGTTTCGCCTCCATCATCGTGCTGGCCGAAGCCGCCCGCGACGGCATCGGCACCGATCCGTCGGCCGCGGCCAAGCAGCTCAGATCGATCGAACGGACCGCCCGTGAAAACCTCACCGAGGCAAGGGCTCTCTTCGGCGGCATTGCTTCCGACGGCGGCGGAGTCGCCCAGACACTGCGACGGGTCCTCGATCGCTTCGTCGAAGACACCGGGCTCACCGTGCACGCCGAACTGGCGGACATCGTGTGCGACCAACCCGCCCGAATCGGCCTGCTGCGCTGCACGCAGGAATCGCTGGCCAACGTGAGCAAGCACGCGAAGGCGAGCACCGTCGGCGTCGTCCTCTCCCACACCGATGCCGGATTCGAACTCGAAATCACTGACGACGGAATCGGTTTCACGCCACAGCAGGCGCGCGGATTCGGCCTGAACGGGATGCGCAGTCGGCTCGCCGAACTCGGTGGCGAGTTCGCCGTCACCAGTTCGCCCGGCGAGGGCACCCGGATCTTCGCCCTGCTCCCGGCGGAGCTGACGTGACCGCGCCCCTTCGCCTGATCCTGGCCGACGATCACGTCGTGATGCGCGCGGGTCTCGTCGCGTTGTTGCAGGCCGAGCCGTCCGTCCAGATCGTCGGCGAGGCGGCCGACGGAACCGAAGCCATCGACCTCGCCGAACGGCTGTCCCCGGACGTCGCGCTCCTGGATCTACGGATGCCGGTTCTGGACGGCGTGGCCGCGACCCGAGAGATCGTGCGCCGCACCAGTACCCGTGTCCTGATTCTCACCACCTACGACACCGACGTCGACATCGAACGCGCCATCGAAGCGGGCGCCATCGGCTACCTCCTCAAAGACACCACCCGCGATCAACTCGTCGACGCCATCCACT
Source organism: Nocardia sp. A7 (assembly GCF_046549215.1). Taxonomy (NCBI): domain Bacteria; kingdom Bacillati; phylum Actinomycetota; class Actinomycetes; order Mycobacteriales; family Nocardiaceae; genus Nocardia; species Nocardia sp. A7. Next base: position 1,366,056 of record NZ_JAJPWE010000001.1, read on the forward strand.
CCACCGCCCGCGGTCGCACGGTCCTGGCACCGCGCGTCGCCGAACGCCTGGTCGCTCGCATCCGCCGACCCGAGACGGTCAACCTGACACCCCGCGAAATCGAGGTCCTGCGCGCGGTCGCCGACGGTCTCTCCAACCCTGAGATCGGCAAACGCCTCGTCATCGCCGAAGCCACCGTCAAAACCCATCTCCTGCGCGTTTTCGCCAAACTCGACGTCAACGACCGCACCCATGCCGTCATTGTCGCCATGAACCGGGGCCTGCTCACCACCGGCGAATGAGCCACGCTCTCGATCAGCCGGGAACCAGATCCGCGCTTCGGCGCACACCGCCCGGAAGTTGACCATCCACCAGCGGAGCGACCTCCATGACCGCTTCGGCCACCGCGAGACAGGCGCCCAGACGCGGCGGTCTGCGCAGTCCCGAATCCCCTTGCAGGAGCAGACGAACCGCGGCCCATGGCATGTTCACATCGGCGAAGGACGTGTGGAACAGACCCGCCGAGGGTCGTGGATTCGCCTCGAGCAGCACCGGTTGTCCACCGCGATAACGCAATTGAACATTCGTCAGATAGGCCAGTTCGAAGTGCCGAACGAGTCGGCGTGCGATGTCGACCGCCGCGGGATCATCGAGCAGCATGCGGAAACGTCCCTGCTTGGCGCGCGAAATACCCACCAGCAGTTCACCTCCCGGAGCCGAGAGACAATCGATACTGATCTCCGGACTTTCGAGGAACGGCATCACGAGCAGCGGCGGCACGAATTCCCCCTCCTCCGCCGCCCGGCGCATCGCGCCCGCGATCGCCGCGACCGAGGCCACCGGTCGTGGTGCGACCCGCAAACTCGCCATGGTCAGCGGACGGTCATCCAGGATGCGAAACCCGAACGCCGAGAACTCACCACTCGGCTTGATACACAGTGTCTCCCCACCCAGCGACAACTCGTCGACGGCCGCGCAGAACTCGTCCGCATCGCGAACCTCCCGCCACGGTGGCACGGGAACCCCTGCCGCACCGGCGATCTCATAGGTGCGCACCTTATCGGTCAGTGCCTTCACCGCCGCCAACGGCGAACACATGAGACTGGTCCCGACCTCGGCGAAGTCCGCCACCCGACCCGCGAGCGCGTCGAGGCGCCGCGGCGGTATGAGCACGTCGATGCGGTGCGTGCGACAGAAGTCGAGCGCGAACTGCGCATACTCCTCGTTGCTCACGTACCGAGGTTCGATCGCCGACACATCACACGCTGAGAGAGCGGCCGCACTCGGATCCACATTGCTGGCATAAATAGTGACCGCGACCCCGTCGGGATTCTCCCGCAGCAACCGCATAACCTGCACGGTCGCCGCCCCCGCACTGCTCAGCCAAATCCGAAGCGCAATAACAACCGCTCCCTTCCTGTTCCCGAAGCGAACCCGGACCCTATCCCGGTTGCGCGTCGAGCACATTTCGAGAACAAAGACCCCACATCACATCGGCACCGCACCCTTACTTCGCGAGCTGGCCGATCCGTTGACGCGCGACGTTCAGCAACGTCGCGACATCGACGTCAGGGACTTCTTCACGGCGTAGTTCCCGAACAAGCGAGCGTTGCTCCTCGTTCAATTCATCAGTGAGGCGCTCGATCTTCGAACGAAGGTCCGAGATGTGCTGAACCCGCCCGCTGACGTCACGTGCATCGCCGAAATCATCGACCACCAGTCGAGTCTCGACATGCGACAGGGGCACATCCAACTTCGCCGCGATGATGGTGCGTGCTTCGTACCCCACATCGGTGAGATGCCTGGCCTGACCACACGGATCATCGCCATAGACGTCAGGAACGGTGATCTCCCACCACCGCCCGACGCGGTTCGCGTGTACGTCGTAGGTGATTGCTGTGCTCATGATTCGTCCTCCTCCGGGCAATCGCACGCCGCGACGGCCTTGTTGATGGTTCGGACCACCCCTGGCGAGATAGTTCGATGTCCATCGGGAACGCTCACGTCGTGCTTGCCTGCACGGCAGCCGTATATCGAGTGACTGCCTGCTCCATCGCGCAGCTTCGACCAGCCCTCCTTCTTCAGGGCTTGCAGGACCTTCCTGGTCGGTTGCTCCGCGATCATTCATCAACGCTACCAAGATAGCACTCACGACAGCAAGGTGGCTAGCATAAAATCCCGCTAGCTAGCTAGCTCCTCAACACTTCGACTGCGAATACCTACTCGGCGACGATTACCGTGACCTCGCCGTCGGCCGCAGCGGTCGGGTCGACCGCGGTGACGAACCAGTGGGTGACCTCGCCGTCGGCCAGGTCGTCTTCGACCGCACCGGCAGGCAGCACCGACAATGCTCCCGCGGTGGACGAGACCAGGAATTCTTGGATCGCGGCCGGGCCGGAGGCGTGGGTGGTGTAGGTGGTGCATTCGTAGTCGATGCCGTGTTCGTCGCGCAGGGTTTCGGCGAGGGTGATCGCGGCGCTCTGGGTGAGCGTCGTGGTGGTGGCGCCTGCGACCTGAACGAAGGCGGGGTGGTCTTCGGACAGGGGGCGGACCCGGTCGGCGTAGGAGACGGGGTGGGCCGCGGCTGCGGCGATCTCGTCTTCGACGTCGGCGAGGACCAACCACTGGCCTGCCACGCCCGCGACCGGCGCCGCGCTGATGCCGAAAGCAGCTCCAGCGGCGGCGATTTCGACGCCGGAGAGTTCGCCGGCGAACAGTACAGCGGCGCCCGCCTTGTGCACAGCCCAGGCGGCGAGGACCGAATCCACGCTGCGGGGCAGCGAGATCGCGACCACGTCACCGGGGCCCGCACCGCGGGCGATGAGCACGCGGGCCAGCTGTGAGGACTTGCGATCCAGTGTGCTGTAGGCGATTTCGCTGTCGCCACGCAGCAGCGCGGGTGCCTGCGGATCGGCTTCGACGACCTCGGCGAGCACCTTGGCCACCGTCTGCGCGCCGACACCGGAAGCCACCGGAGCCGAAGCGGCGGCTGTCACACCGGAATCGGCGAGCAGCTGGGCCCGTTCGCTCGCGTCGAGGATGTCGATGTCGCCGACCAGGCCGGTCGGGTTGTCGAGCAGCTCGTCGAGCACGCGCAGCAGGCGCTGCGACAGCGTGCGGATCTCGTCGGCGGTGAAGGTGCTGGTCAGGTACTTCATCGTGATCTCGATGGTCGACTCGGCCATCACCACCAGCGTGAGCGGGTAGTGGGTGGCGTCATCGAGGCCGACACCGGTGACCTGCATGCCGTCGATCGAGCTCGCCGCGGTGACGGCATCCTTGTCCATCGGGTAGGACTCGAACACCACCAGCGTGTCGAACTGCGAGCCCATGCCCGCCACCCGCTGGATATCGGACAGGCCGACGAAGTGATGGCTGAGCAGTTCGGCCTGCTCGGACTGCACCCGCTGGGTCAGCTTCTCCGCGGTCATCCGGTCATCGATCCGGATGCGCACGGGCAGGGTGTTGATGAACAGGCCGACCATGGACTCCACGCCGGGCAGCTCCGCCGGGCGACCGGACACGGTCGCGCCGAACACCACGTCGTCACGCCCGGTCAGGCGGCCGACGACGATGCCCCACGCGGTCTGGAGCAGCGTGTTCACGGTGACACCCAGTTCACCGGCGAACTTGCCGAGGGCCCTGGTGCGGTCGTTGTCGATCTCGACGATGACCTTGCCGAGTTCGTAGCGTTCCTCGGTGCGCGGCGCGGGCGCGAGCTGGGTGGGGCCTTCGACCCCGGCCAGCGCATCGGCCCAGACCTGCAGCGACACTTCACGATCCCAGCCGGAGAGCCAGGACAGGAAGTTGCGGTAGGACGCCACCCGTGGGAGCGCGGTGAGGTCACCGTGCACCGCGTAGAGGACGAGCAGGTCGCGCATGAGCAGCGGCATGGACCAGCCGTCGACCAGGATGTGGTGGACGGTGATCGCCAGGTGCGCCGTGCCCTCGCCGGTCGTGTACAGACCGAAGCGGATCAGCGGCGCGGTGGCCATGTCGAACTGGTTCGCCTGGTCGGCGCGCAGCAGTTGCCGCATGCGCGGCATCCGCTCGTCTTCAGGCAGATCGGTGAGATCGACCTCGCGCCACGGCACCTCGAGCTCGGACAGCACCACCTGCACCGGCTGACCGGCCGAATCGGTGACGAACGCGGTCCGCAGGTTCGGATACCTGTCGAGCACGGCCTGGGCCGCGCCGCGCAGCCGCTCGGTGTCGAGGGTGCCGGTCAGGTCGAGGACGGCCTGCACGGTGTAGACGTCGACGGTCGCCGAGCTGAGCATGGCGTGGAACATCAGGCCCGCCTGCAGCGGCGAGAGCGGCCACACCTCGGACAGCGCCGGGTAGTCGCGCTCCCACAGCTCGATATCGGACTGGCCGACCCGCACGAGTTGCATGTCGGACGGGGTGAAACCACCCGCGTCGGCACGCTGAGCGTGGGTGGCGAGCGCGGTGAGCGCCGCCACGAACAGGTCGGCGAACTCCTGCGCCTGGTCGGCGGTGAGCAGCCCCTTCGGGAAGGCGATGTTCGCGCCGAGCTGCGGCCCCTCGTCGCCGTCGTTGACGATGGCGTTGATGTCGAGGGTCGCGTTGGCGGGCATGTCGAGGTCCATCTCGGCGTCGAGCTGACCCAGATCCGCCACCGGCACCCACCCGAGTTCGGCGAGCTCGGCCGGAATCTCACCGGCACTCGCTCGACCGAGGTAGTTGAAGCTGATCTGGCCGACACTGGGCAGGTCAGCGCCGTCGAGGTACTTGAGCATGCCGTAGCCGATGCCCTTGTCGGGCACCGCGAGCATCTGCTCCTTGACCGACTTGATGACGTCGGCGAGCACGGCGCCACCGGCGAACGCGTCGTCGAGGTCGGCACCGGCCAGCTCGAGTCGGACCGGGAAGGCGGTGGTGAACCAGCCGACGGTGCGCGACAGATCCGCACCGGCGACGATCTCTTCCTGGCGGCCGTGGCCTTCCAGCTTGATCAGTGCCGCGGTGCCGGATTCGTCACCACGCCAACGGGATACGGCCAGCGCGAGCGCGGTGAGCAGACCGTCGTTGACGCCGCCGTGGTAGAGGCCGGGGATCGCGGTGAGGACCGCGTCGGTGACCTCGGTCGAGAGGGTGACCTGCACCCGGTCGACGGTGGCGAAGGTGTCGACCCGCGGGTCGAAGGCGCGCGCACCCAGCTGCGGGTCAGCCGTTGCCGAAACCTCGCGCCAGAACGGCAGTTCCGCGCGACGATCCGTCGACTGCTCGACCAGGCTGTGCGCCCAGCGTCGCATCGAGGTGCCGTTGACCGGCAGCGTGACCTGCTGGCCCGCCGCGATCTGACCCCAGGCCATGCCGAGATCCGGGATCAGGATGCGCCAGGAGACGCCGTCGATCACGAAGTGGTGGCCGACGATGAGCAGCACGTCGCGGCGGCGCGGGCCCTTGGCGGGCGCACCGAAGGTGAACCAGACGAACTGCACCATGGCGGCGCGGGCGGGGTCGAGCCGACCCATGGCCTCGTCGTACTCGACGCTGGCCAGCTTGGAGAGCTGGTCGTCGGCGATGTCACCGGCGACCTCGACCCGACGCACGAGGGTGGTCACGTCGACCTCGCCCGGCGCCAAAGCCTCGAAGACCCAACCGGTCTCGGGGTCCTTCGCGACCCGCGAACGCAGCACGTCGTGGTGGTCGAAGACCGCTCCGATCGTGGCGTGCAGGACCTCGGCGGTGATGTTCTCGGGCAGACGAAGCACCATCGACTGGGAGAAGCGGTCGTAGGTGGAGCCGCTCGCCAGGATCTGGCGCATGATCGGCAGCATCGGGATATCGCCGACACCGCCGCCCGGCAGCTCCTCCAGGACGATCTGTTCGGCGTCGCCCGCGAGCACGGCGATCTCGGCAAGCCCTGCGACGCTGCGCTTTTCGAACACATCACGCGGCTTGAAGAGCACGCCGCGATCCTTGGCGCGCGAGACCAGCTGGATGGACAGGATCGAGTCTCCGCCGAGGGCGAAGAACGAATCGTCCAGGCCGACGGCGTCGACACCGAGCACCTCGGCGTAGACGCCTGCGATGATCGCCTCGATTTCGCTTGTCGGCGTGCGGAACTCGCGTGGGGCGAGAACCGGCTCTGGCAGCGCGCGGCGGTCCAGCTTGCCCGCGGGGGTCAGCGGGATCTCGTCGAGGACCATCACCGCCGCCGGGACCATGTGCGCGGGCAGGTGCTGCGCCGCGTATTCGACCAGGGCGGCCGGGTCCACAGTGCCGCGCACGTAGGACACCAGGATGGTGGCGCCCGCGTCGGTCTTGCGGCCGATGGTGGCGGCGAACTCGACGTCGTCGTGCGCGGTGAGGACCGCGTCAATCTCGCCCAGTTCGATCCGGAAACCGCGGATCTTCACCTGGAAGTCGTTGCGGCCCACGTACTCCACGACGGGCTTGCCGTTGACCGTGCGCCACGCGACGACGTCACCGGTGCGGTACAGGCGCGCGCCCACCGCGGGGCTGCCGGCGGGCCCGGAGGAGGTAGCGGAGCGTGACCCCGCAGGGCCCTCGGCTGCCCCGCCATCCGACACCGGGTACGGGCTGGCGACGAAACGCTCGGCGGTGAGGCCGTGGCGCGCGTGGTAGCCGCGGGCCAGCGGGACGCCGCCGAGGTACAGCTCACCGGCCACACCCTCGGGGACCGGGCGCAGACGGTTGTCGAGCACGTACACGGTCGCGCCGGCGATCGGACCACCGATGTTCATGGTGTCGCCCGGCAGCAGCGGATCGGACAGGTTCGTCGCGATGGTCGCCTCGGTCGGACCGTAGGCGTTGTAGAACCGGTGCCGCGCCGGGTCGGTCCCGGCGCTGTGCCAGTTCGCGACCAGGTCGACGGGTGCCTTGTCGCCACCGACGATCAGCGCTTCGAGTCCGGCCAGTGCCGCGGGTTCCATCGACGCCGCGACCAGCGGGGTGAGGAACACGTGGGTGAGCTGCTGGCTCGCGATGATGTCGGCCAATTCCTCGCCGCCGACCACACCGACCGGCGTGATGACGAGGGTGCCCGCCGAGCCGACCGCGAGCAGGAACTCGAGGATCGACGCGTCGAACGACGGTGACGCGAAGGCCAGGGTCCGCGCGTTCTTGTCGAGACCGAACTGCCCGACCTGGGCGGCGGCGAAGTTGGGCACACCGGCGTGGGTGACGACGACGCCCTTGGGCAGGCCCGTCGAACCCGAGGTGTAGATCATGTAGGCCGTGTTGCCGGGGCGGACCGCGCCGCGGCGATCGGCCTCGGCGATCGGGGTGTCGGACTGTGCGGCGATCTCGGCCTGGATGGTCGAGTCGTCGAGTGTCAGCCAGTCACCCAGTGCGGGTGCGGGCAGGTGATCGACCTCCGACGAGACCGTAATGCCCAGTGCCGCACCGGAATCCGACATCATGTGCGCGATGCGCTCGGCCGGGTACTTCGGGTCGACCGGCAGGAACGCCGCGCCCGACTTGATCACGGCCCAGATGGCGAGGGTGGTGTCGAGCGAACGCTGCATGGCGATGGCCACGACCGTTTCGGGTGCCGCCCCGCGCTCGATGAGGACCCGCGCCAGACGCGAGGAGGCCGCGTCGAGCTCGGTGTAGGTCAGCGATGAGACCGACTGAGCGATCGATTCCGACGCGGCCGTGAGCGCGCCGACCAGACCACTGTCGGCCGACTCGCCGGGAGCGACAATCGCTTGTCCGGTCGGGTTGGTTGCCACGGCCTGGGCCAGCAGCTCCGGCAGGGTGCTCACCGAAGCGGCGGGACCGCCTGTGCGAGTGAGCAGTTCGGTGCGCTCGGTCTCGTCGAGGAGTTCGAGGTCACCGACCGGGGTGGTGGTGTCGGCGACGACCTCGGCGAGCAGACGCTGGAAGCGCTGCGCGAACTTCTCCACGGTCGACTGGTCGAACAGCGCACTGGCGTAGGAGAACTCGGCGTAGGCGCCCGCGTCGTCCCCGGCCGCCGCTTCACGCACGGTGAGCAGCAGGTCGAACTTGGCGGTATCGACGTCGAAGTCGACGGCCGAGACCGACAGGCCCGGCAGTTCGAAGCTGGCGTCGGGCAGGTTCTCGAACGACAGCGCCACCTGGAACAGCGGGTGCCGTGCGGTGGAGCGCTCGGGGTTGAGCAGTTCCACCAGGCGCTCGAACGGGATGTCGGCGTGGGCGAAAGCGGCCAGGTCGGCTTCCTTGGCCTGGGTCAGCAGCTCCGCGAAGCTCAGCTGCCCACCCACCTGCGTGCGCAGGGCCAGGGTGTTGACGAACATGCCGATCACGTCGTCGAGTTCGGCCTCACCACGGCCCGCGATCGGGGTGCCGATGACGATGTCCTCGGTGCCCGACATGCGCGCCAGGAACACCGCCAGCGCGGTGTGCACAACCATGAACAGCGTCGCGTTCTGCTCGCGAGCGATGGCGGACAGTCCGGCGTGGATGTCACCACCGATCGGGAACAGCACCCGGCCACCGGCGAAGGACTGCGTACTCGGACGCGGCCGGTCGAGGGGCAGGTTCAGCTCGTCGGGGACGCCGGCGAGGGCGCGCTTCCAGTAGCCGGCCTGCTGGGCGACCAGGCTGGTCTCGTCGGTCTCGGAGCCGAGCACCTCGCGCTGCCAGACGCTGAAATCGGCGTACTGCACAGCCATCGGCGCCCAGCCCGGCGCTTCACCGGCCGCGCGGGCGGCGTAGGCGATCATCACGTCGCGGGTCAGCGGGCCCATGGACCAGCCGTCGGCACTGATGTGATGGGCCACGAAGACGAGGATGAACTCGGCATCCGCTCCCACCGTGGAGTTCGCGGACTCGGCGCTGCCCGAGGCTTCGACGCGAAGCAACTTGGCGCGCAACGGAACTTCACCGATCACGTCGAAGCCGGTGGCGATGACGTCGGCGATCTTGTCGCGAACCTGTTCGGGAGCAACGGTTTCCGGTGTCAGATCCGGCACATTGCCCTCGACCGGCAGGATCACCTGGTGCGGTGTGCCGTTGGTCGACGGGTACACCGTGCGCAGGGTCTCGTGCCGCGCGAGCACATCGGCCACGGCCAGCTGCAATGCCTCGACGTCCAGCGCGCCCGAGAGGCGGACGGCGACGGGGATGTTGTTCACCGAGGACGCGGTGTCGAACTGGTTCAGGAACCACATGCGCTGCTGCGCGAGCGAGAGCGGCACCTGATCCGGGCGCGGTCCGGCGACCAGCGCGCGACGCCCACCGGCACCCGCACCCTGCTCGACCTTCACCGCGAGACCGGCCACCGTCGACGCCTCGAACAGCAGGCGAACGGGCACCCGGCTGTCCAGTGCGGCACCGAGGCGGGCCGCGACCTGGGTGGCCAGCAGCGAGTTACCGCCGAGGGCGAAGAAGTCGTCGTCGGCACCGACACGTTCGGCGCCGAGCACATCGGCGAACACGCCTGCCACGATCTCTTCGATCGGGGTCGACGGCGCGCGGAAGGCCTGCGCCTCGAACTCCGGCTCGGGCAGTGCCTTGCGGTCGAGCTTGCCGTTCACGTTCAGCGGCAGCGCGTCCATGACGACGAACGCGGCAGGCACCATGTACGAGGGCAGACCAGCGGCCAGCGTCGACTTGACCAGTGCTACATCGACTTCGGCGGATCCATCCACAGTCGCGGCGGACGCACTGCTGTCACTCACAGCACCCGCCGAACCGGCGCCGACCAGGTACGCCACCAGGCGGTCACCGGTGCGCGGGTCCGACTTGGCGACCACCGCGGCCTGGGCGATCTCGGGCAGCGCGAGCAGCGCCGCTTCGATCTCGCCGAGCTCGATACGGAAGCCGCGGATCTTCACCTGGAAGTCGGTGCGCCCGCGGTAGTCGAGTTCGCGGTTGTTCCAGGTCACCAGGTCACCGGTGCGGTACATGCGCGTACCCGGGGTGAACGGGTTGGCGACGAAGCGGTCGGCGGTCAGGTCGGCGCGACCGAAGTAGCCGCGAGCCAGCTGCGCGCCGGCCAGGTACAGCTCACCGGCGACACCGTCGGGCACCGGGCGCAGACGCTCGTCGAGCACGTAGACCTGGCTGTTCCACTCGGGCGAACCGATGGAGACCGACGCCTGGTCGGCGGCGTTGACGCGGTGCGAGGTGATCGAGACCGCGGCCTCGGTCGGGCCGTACAGGTTGAACAGCTCGGTGCGACTGAACTCGGCGCGGAAACGCTGAGCGAGCGAACCCGGCAGCGCCTCACCGATGGCAAGGACCCGCCACACGGAATCGGGCATCCCTGAGGCGAGCAGCGCGTCGAGCATCGACGGCACCACATGCAGGGTGGTGACCCATTCGCGAGCCATCAGCTCGTTGAGGTAGGCCGGGTCGCGATGGCCGTCGGGCGAGGCGATCACCAGGCGACCACCGCAGACCACTGCCGACCAGAACTCCCAGACCGAGAGGTCGAAGGTGGCGGCGGTCTTGAGCAGCACCGCGTCGGCGGCGTCCATGCCGAACTCGATCAGCTTCCACTGCAGCTGGTTGGCGATGGAGTGGTGCGGGACGGCGACACCCTTCGGGCGGCCGGTGGAGCCGGACGTGAAGATCACGTACGCGGTGTTCTCCGGACGCAGCGGTTCGGTGCGCTCAGCATCAGAAATCGTTGCTGCGCTGAGAGATTCGAGGTCGAGCTCATCGATGCGAACCACCGGCGCGACATCCGTGGCGAAGTCGGCATCGGTCAGCACGCAGACCGGTGCCGCCGTCTCGAGGATGTAGTCGGTGCGCTCGGCCGCCTGATCGGGGTCGACCGGCACATACGCGCCACCGGACTTGGCCACCGCGTACATCGCGACCACCAGATCCACCGAGCGGCGCATGGCCAGCGCGACCCGCGACTCCGGGCCGACACCGAGCGAGATCAGATGCCGCGCGAGACGGTTCACCTTCGCGTCGAGTTCGGCGTAGCTGAGCTGGGCGCCGTCGTCGGTGACCAGCGCGGTCGACTTCGGATCGGCGGCGACGGTCGCGTCGAGTAGCGAGACCAGGGTGGCCTCGGTGTCGACCGGGTAGGTGGTGGCGTTGCGGGCGTCGAGGATCTGGGTGCGTTCAGCCGGGGCCAGCAGCTCGATATCGCCGACCGCGGTGCGCGGGGTGGCGACGATCGCGCCGAGGAGGCGGACGAAACGCTCAACGAAACCTTCGACGGTGGCGTGGTCGAACAGGTCCGTCGCGTAGGTGAACAGACCCGAAATACCTTCGGGCTCACCGGCATCGCCATAGCGGTCGGTGGCGATCAGGTGCAGATCGAACTGCGACAGCTCGGTGGCGATGTCGAGCCCGGAGACCGTCAGGCCCGGCAGCTCCAGGGTGGCGCGGCTGAGGTTCTGGAACGACAGGCCGACCTGGAACAGCGGGTGGCGTGCGGTGGAGCGGACCGGGTTGAGCACCTCGACGAGGCGCTCGAACGGCACGTCGGCGTTGGCGAACGCCGCGATGTCGTCCTCGCGCTGACGGGCAAGCAGCTCGGTGAACGCTTCGCCGCCGTCGACCTTGGTGCGGAAGACCAGGGTGTTGACGAACATGCCGATCATGTCGTCCAGTGCCGCTTCGCCACGACCGGCCATCGGGGTGCCGATGGCGATGTCGTCGGTGCCCGACAGGCGCGCGAGCAGCACCGCGAGGGCGGTGTGCACGACCATGAACAGCGTCGCACCCTCGGCGCGGGCCAGTTCGACCAGCGCGCGGTGGGTGTCGGCGTCGATCTGGACGTCGACCTTGCTACCGGCGAAGGTCTGCACCGCGGGGCGCGGACGGTCGGCGGGCAGGTCGAGCTGATCGGGCAGGTCCGCGAGGGCCTGCTTCCAGTGCGCGACCTGCTTGGCCGCCATCGAGTCGGCGTCGTCCTCGCTGCCGAGGAGGTCGCGCTGCCAGATGCTGTAGTCCGCGTACTGCACGGCCAGCGGCGACCAACCGGGCTCCGAACCCATCGAGCGGGCCGCGTAGGCGGTCATCAGATCGCGGGTCAGCGGGGCGACCGAGGAGCCGTCACCGGAGATGTGGTGCACGACCAGGGCGAGGACGAACTCATCGGTGTTCTCGACGCGGAACAGCGCTACCTTCAGCGGCACCTCGACGGTGACATCGAAACTCGTCGACATCAGTTCCGCGACCGCCGATTCCACCTCGTCGGCGGTGACGGTGCGTTCGATCAGTTCCGGTGCGGCCTGTGCGGGCGACAGGATCACCTGTGCCGCACCGGTTTCGGTCTGCGGGTAGACGGTGCGCAGGATCTCGTGGCGCGAGACCAGGTCGGTGACCGCGGCACGCAACGCGGCCACGTCGAGATCACCGGTGAGGCGCACCGCGACCGGCACGTTGTAGGCCGCAGACTGGGTGTCGAAGCGGTTGAGGAACCACATCCGCTGCTGCGCGAGCGAGAGCGGGATGTGCTCGGGACGCGGGCCGGCGGTGAGCGCCTTGCGATCTCCGGTCTCGGCGTGCTGCTCGACCCGATGAGCCAGCGCGGCCACCGTGGACGCCTCGAACAGCAGGCGGACGGGGATACGGGTGTCGAGCGACTCGCCGAGGCGGGCGGCGACCTGCGTGGCCAGCAGCGAGTTACCGCCCCAGGCGAAGAAGTCGTCGTCGAGCCCGACGCGCTTGTCGGCGTCGAGGCGAAGGACCTCGGCGAAAGTGGCGGCGACGAGCTGCTCGCTCGGGCTCACCGGCGCGCGGAACACGGCCTTCTCGACCTCGGGCTCCGGGAGAGCCTTGCGGTCGAGTTTGCCGTTGGCGTTGAGCGGCAGCGCATCGAGCTGCAGGAACACGGTCGGCACCATGTACGAGGGCAGCTCTTCGGCCAGCGCGGCACGCAGGGCCAGCTTGTCCACCACCGAGTCGGCCACGACGTAGGCGACCAGGCGATCGCCGACGACGGGATCGGTGTGCGCGAGCACCGCCGCGGCAGTGATGCCCGGCCTGCGCAGCAGCGCGGCTTCGATCTCGCCGAGTTCGATGCGGAAGCCACGGATCTTCACCTGGAAGTCGGTGCGGCCCCGGTAATCGAGTTCACCCTCGGCGTTCCACGCCACCAGGTCACCGGTGCGATACATCCGCTCACCGACCACCGAGAACGGGTCCGCGACGAAACGATCGGCGGTCAGATCCGCGCGACCGTAGTAACCGCGGGCCAACTGGGCACCGGCCAGGTACAGCTCACCGGACACCCCGACCGGAACCGGACGCAGACGCGAATCCAGTACGTAGACACGGCTGTTCCACTCCGGCGCACCGATCGAGACCGACACCGCATCCGCAGCGGTGACCGCGTGGCTGGTGATCGAGACCGCGGCCTCGGTCGGCCCGTACAGGTTGAACAACGCGGCAGTGTTGGCCGTGCTGAAACGCTGCGCGGTCGCGGCGGGCAACGCCTCACCAATAGCGAGGACGCGACGCAACGTGCGCGGTAGTGCCGCACCGGATTCGGTGAGCAACGCGTCGAGCATCGACGGCACCACGTGCAGCGTGGTGACACCGGTGGCCCGCATCAGGTCGTTGAGGTAGGCCGGGTCACGGTGACCATCGGCGGTGGCGACCACCAGACGGGCACCCGCGACGGCGGCGGTCCAGAACTCCCAGACCGAGAGGTCGAAGGTGGCCGCGGTCTTGAGCAACACCGCGTCATCGGCACCGATACCGAATTTGGCTGTCTCCCACAGCAACTGATTCACGATTGCACCGTGCGAGACCGCGACACCCTTGGGCTTGCCGGTCGAGCCGGACGTGAAGATCACGTACGCGGTATTCGCGGGGACCACGGTGGCCCCGGTGATCGCCGCAGCGCTGACATCGCTCAGGTCGAGCTCGTCGAGAACCACCACTTCGGCTGCCGCCGTACTGAATTCGGCGTTCGCGGTGGTCAGCACGACCGCTGGGGCAGCGGTTTCCAGGATGTAGTCGGTGCGCTCGGCGGGCTGATCCGGGTCGATCGGCACATACGCCGCACCCGTGCGAGCCACGGCGTACATCGCGATGATCAGCTCGGCGGAGCGGCGGATGGCCAGGGCCACCCGATCCTCGGTACCGATCCCGCGCGAGATCAGGTGCCGTGCAAGACGATTTACCTCGGTATCGAGCTCGGAATAGGTGAGCTCCCGACGCCCGCCGACGCCCCGAGTGCGCGACGCATCGACGTCCGCGTCGGATTCCGGTTCGTCCACGACCAACGCGATGGCGTCAGGAGTGGCCGCCACGGTCGCGTCGAGCAGCGACACCAGGGTGGCGTCGGTGTCGACCGCGTGCGCGGTGTCGTTCCACGCCGTGACGATCTGCGCGGATTCCGGCGTGGTGAGCAGGTCGATGTCGCCGACCGGGATGGTGGCGTCGGCGGCGACCGCGTCGAGTACCAGCAGGAAGCGGTCGGCGAAGCTCTGGACCGTCGACTCGTCGAACAGGTCGATGGCGTACTCGAATTCGGTGACCAGCTGAGCCGGTGCGCCGTCGTCGGTGTAGCGGTCGTAGAGGGTGACGTGCAGGTCGGTCTTGGCCAGCTGCGAGTCGTAGTCCACGGCGCTGACGGTCAAGCCGGGCAGTTCGAACGTGGTGTCGGCCAGGTTCTGGAACGACAGGCCCACCTGGAACAGCGGGTTGCGCGCGGTGGAGCGGACCGGGTTGAGCACCTCGACGAGGCGCTCGAACGGCACGTCGGCGTTGGCGAAGGCTTCCAGGTCGCGGTTGCGCACGTCGGCGAGCAGTTCGGCGAAGGAGGCGCCGGGGTCGACGGCGGTGCGGAACACCAGGGTGTTGACGAACATGCCGATCAGGTCGTCGAGTTCGCGTTCCCCACGGCCCGCGATCGGGGTGCCGACCGCGATGTCGTCGGTGCCCGACAGGCGGGCCAGCAGCACCGCGAGCGCGGCGTGCACGACCATGAACAGCGAGGCGTTGTTCGCCCTGGCCAGCTCGTGCAGGGCCGCGTGGCGGACCGGGTCGATCTCGAAGCGGATGGCCTGGCCCTGGAACGACTGCGCGGGTGGGCGCGGCCGGTCGGCGGGCAGTTCGAGCTGGTCGGGCAGCCCGGCGAGCGCTTCCCGCCAGTAGGCGACCTGCTTGGCCGCGAGGGATTCGGGATCGGTCTCGTCGCCGAGGACCTCGCGCTGCCACAGCGCGTAGTCGGCGTACTGCACCGGCAGCGGCGCCCACTGCGGCGCCTCACCCTGCACGCGGGCCACGTAGGCGGCCATGATGTCGCGCGCCAGCGGGCCCATCGAGGAGCCGTCGGCGGAGACGTGGTGCACGGTGAACGCGAGCACGCGGTCGGTCTCGTTGAGCTCGAACAGCGCGACCTTGAGCGGCACCTCTCGGGTGACGTCGAAGGTGGTCATCGCGAATTCGATGACGCTGCCGAGCAGTTCGGCCTCGGTGACCGCGATGTGGTGCACCACGGCGCGGCTCTGCGAGATGGGCAGGATCACCTGGTGCGGGCCGTCGGGCGAGCCCGGGTAGGTGGTGCGCAGCATCTCGTGGCGGGCGAACACGTCGCCGATGGCCTGTTCGAGCGCGGGCACGTCGAGTTCACCGGTGAGGCGAACCGCCAGCGGGATGTTGTCGACCGCCGAGGTGGAGGTGTCGAACTGGTTGAGGAACCAGTAGCGCTGCTGGGCGGGCGAGAGCGGGATCGCGGCGGGCCGCTCCCCCGCGGTCAGGCGTGGACGGGTCCGGCCGGAGCCCGCGTTGCGCTCGGCGCGGGCGGCCAGCGCGGAGACCGTCGAGGCCTCGAACAGGTCGCGCACCGAGAGCTGGGTGTCCAGTGCGGCGCCGATGCGGGCGGTGACCTGGGTGGCCAGCAGCGAGTTGCCGCCGAGTTCGAAGAAGTCGTCGTCGGCACCGACGCGGGTCACGCCGAGGACGTCGCCGAAGGTGCCCGCCACGATCTCCTCGATCGGGGTGGACGCCGCGCGGAACACCTTGGCCTCGAACACCGGCGCGGGCAGCGCCTTGCGGTCGAGCTTGCCGGAGGCGTTGAGCGGGAAGGCATCCAGGATCACGAACGCGGTCGGAACCATGTAGGTCGGCAGTGCGCCGCCGAGTTCGGTGCGCACGGCGTCGAGGTCGATGCTCGCACCGGCGGCCGGGATCAGGTAACCGACCAGCTGGTCGCCGAGACGCTCGTCGGAGCGGACCACGACCACGGACTGGGCGATCGAGGGCAGTCCGGTCAACGCCGACTCGATCTCGCCGAGTTCGATGCGCAGACCACGCAGTTTGACCTGGAAGTCGGTGCGGCCCAGGTACTCCAGTTCACCCTCGGCAGTCCAGGCAACCAGGTCACCCGTGCGGTACATGCGGGCGGCTGTCCCGCTGCTGGATACCACGGCGAACGGGTCGGCCACGAAGCGGTCGGCAGTGAGGTCAGGACGGGCGACATAGCCGCGCGCCAGCTGCACACCGGCCAGGTACAGCTCGCCGGGAACGCCGACGGGCACCGGGTGCAGACGCGAATCCAGCACGTACACCTGGGTATTGAAGACCGGGGCACCGATCGGCACCGAGGTGGTGTCGGTGTCGGTGACCTCGTGGAAGGTCACGTCGACCGCGGCTTCGGTGGGTCCGTACAGGTTGTGCAGGGCCGCGCCGGTGAGCGCGCGCATCCGCTGGGCGGTCGGCGCGGGCAGCGCCTCACCCGAGGCGAACACCAGGCGCAGGCTGCTCGAAACCCGCACGCCGTCGGCGAGTGCCACAGCGGCGGATTCGGCCAGTTCGGCGACGAACACCGACATCATCGACGGCACGAAGTGCACGGTGGTGACGCCTTCGGTGGCGATGATCTCGGCGAGGTAAGCCGGATCGCGATGGCCGTCGGGCTTCGCGACAACCAGGCGCGCACCGATCTGCAAGGGCCAGAAGAACTCCCACACCGACACATCGAACGTGGCAGGCGTCTTCTGCAACACCACATCGGCCTCGGTCAGACCGTAGGCCTCCTGCATCCACACCAAACGGTTGACAATCGCGCCATGGCTGACCGCCACACCCTTCGGACGACCCGTCGAACCCGACGTGAAGATCACGTACGCCGTGTTCTCCGGACGCAACGGCGCGATCCGCTCGGCATCGGTGACCGGCGCATCCGAGTAACCCGAGAGATCCAGGCGCTCGATGTTCAGCGCGGCGGTCGAACCCGCATCGAATTCGTCACGGACAGTGGTCAATACGCAGACCGGCGCCGCGGTGTCGAGCACGTAGTGGGTGCGCTCGGCCGGGTGGTCGGGGTCGAGCGGCACGTACGCGCCGCCGGCCACACTCACCGCGTACATGCCGATCACCAGGTCGAGCGAGCGGCGCATGCCGAGCGCGACCATGGTGTCCGGGCCCACGCCCTGGGCGATGAGGTGGCGGGCCAGGCGGTTCACCTGCGCGGTGAACTCACGGTAGGACAGACTCGTCCCCTCGAACGTGAGGGCGGTCGCGTTCGGGCTGGTCACGGCCTGCGCCTCGAACATCGAGACCAGCGTCGCGGCCTGGTCGACCGGGTGCTCGGTGGCGTTCCAGTCGGTGATCACCTGGCGATATTCGGCCGGGGCCAAAAGGTCGACCTCGCCGATCGCGCGGGTCGGCTTGGCGACGACCGCCGTCAGCATCCGCACCAGGCGCTGCGCGAGGGCGGCGATGGTGTCGGCGTCGAACATGTCCGTCGCGTAGGCGAATTCGGCGGTCATGCCGTCGGCGGAACCATCGGCGCGGTGGCGGTCGGCCAGGTTCAGGTGCAGATCGAACTTGGCGGTGACCACATCGAGCGGCACGCCGGCGACCTCGAGTCCGGGGAGTTCGAAGGACGCCTCGCCGGTGTTCTGGAAGGACAGCATCACCTGGAACAGCGGGTGGCGGGCCTGCGAACGGGCCGGGTTGAGGATCTCGACGAGCCGCTCGAACGGCAGGTCAGCGTGACCGAAGGCGGCGAGGTCGTGCTCCCTGGTCTGTGCGAGCAGGTCGGCGAACGGCTGCGCCGGGTCGACGGTGCTGCGCAGCACCAGGGTGTTGACGAACATGCCGATGGCGTCGTCGAGCACCGCTTCACCACGGCCCGCGACGGCGGTGCCGATGGCGATGTCGTCGCTGCCCGACAGGCGGGCCAGCAGTGCGGCGAAGGCCGCGTGCACGACCATGAACAGGCTGGCGCCGTGTTCGCGGGCGAGTGCGTTGAGGCTCGCCGACAGGGTCGGGTCGATCGAGAACTCGTGCACACCGCCGCGATTGGACGCGACAGCGGGGCGGGCGCGATCGGCGGGCAGGTCGAGCTGGTCGGGCAGACCCGCCAGGTGCTGCGACCAGTAGGCCACCTGCTGGGCGATCATCGACGCCGAATCCGCTTCGGAGCCGAGGGTTTCGCGCTGCCACAGGGCGAAGTCGGCGTACTGCACGGGCAGCGGGGCCCAGCCGGGCGCTTCACCGCGCGAGCGGGCCGCGTAGGCGATCATCACGTCGCGGGCCAGCGGGCGCACCGACCAGCCGTCGCCGGAGATGTGGTGCACGACGAAGACCAGCACGTGGGTGTCGGGCTGCGAGCCGTCCATCGAGCCCGCGACGCGCAACAGCTCGGCGCGCACCGGGACCTCGGCGGTCACGTCGAACCCGGCGAGCACGAGTTCGCTGATCCGATCGCGAATCTCGTCCTCGTCCACCGTGCTCGGGCTGAGCGAGATCGGCATCTGCCCCACGGGGAGCACGACCTGCACGCCCTGGCCATCGGCGGTTTCGGGGTAGACGGTGCGCAGCACCTCGTGCCGGTCGACCACGTCGGCGACGGCCTGGCGCAGGGCGTCGATATCGAGGTCACCGGTCAGGCGGACGGCCAGGGGGATGTTGTTGACGCCGGTCGCGCTGTCGAAGCGGTTGAGGAACCACATGCGCTGCTGGGCGAGCGAGAGCGGGATCTGCTCCGGCCGCGCACCGGCGACGAGCTCGCGACGGCTGCCGCTGCCCGCGTGCGTCTCCACCTTGGCGGCCAGTGCGGCCACCGACGGCGCCTCGAACAGCACGCGTACGGGGACGCGAGTATCCAGGGCGGCACCGAGGCGGGCGACCACCTGGGTGGCGATGAGCGAGTTGCCGCCCAGGTCGAAGAAGTCGTCGTCCAGGCCGACCGCGCGGTCGCCGGACAGGCCGAGCACCTCGGCGAAGGTGGCGGCGACGATCTCCTCGATCGGGGTGCTCGGGGCACGGAACTCGCGCGCCTCGAACACCGGCTCGGGCAGGGCCCGCCGGTCGAGCTTGCCGTTGGCGCTCAGCGGCATCTCGTCGATGACGACGAACGCGGCCGGAACCATGTAGGACGGCAGTTGCGCGGCGAGATGCGTACGCAGAACATCGATTTCGACGGTCGCACCGGCGGCGGGGACAACATAACCGACGAGCTGATCACCGGTGCGCGCATCCGAACGCACGACCACGACGGCCTGCGTGACGGTGTTCTGCGCGGTGAGCGCCGCTTCGATCTCGCCGAGTTCGATGCGCAGACCGCGCAGCTTGACCTGGAAGTCGGTGCGACCGAGATAGGTGATGACGCCGTTCTCGTCGCGGCGCACGAGGTCACCGGTGCGGTACATGCGCCGGCCACTGCCCTGCGCCGCACCGCCGTCAGCCACAGCGGCGAACGGGTCGGCGACGAAGCGGTCGGCGGTGAGGTCCGGGCGGCCGAAGTAGCCGCGGGCCAGTTGCGCGCCCGCCAGATACAGCTCACCGGCGACGCCGGCGGCGACCGGGTGCAGACGCGAATCCAGGACGTAGGCCTGCGAGTTCCAGACCGGCGAACCGATCGGGACGGCACCGTCGACGTGGTCGGCGACCGGGCCGTGCGTCGCGTGGACGGTGAACTCGGTGGGGCCGTACAGGTTGAACAGGGCCGCGTCGCTCACCTTGCGCAGTGCCACGACCGCGTCGGCGGTGAACGCCTCACCGGCGATCAGCAGGGCCCGCAGCGAGGACAGCGCTCCGCCCGCGACGGCGCCGGCATCGATGCTGCCCGCGAAGACGGTGAGCATCGACGGCACGAACGAGGTCATCGTGACACGGTGGGCGGTGATGACATCGGCGAGGTACTGCGGATCACGGTGACCGTCGGGGCTCGCCACGACGATCCGGCCGCCGGTGCTCAACGGGCCGAACAGCTCCCACACCGACACGTCGAAGGTGGCGGGCGTCTTGAACAGCACCACATCGTCGGCATCGATGCCGTATTCGCCGGTGATCCAGCGGATCTGGTTCACCACGGCCGAGTGCGGCACGGCCACACCCTTCGGGCGGCCGGTCGAGCCGGAGGTGAAGATGACGTACGCCGGGTGCTGCGGGAGCAACGGCGCGATCCGCTCAGCGTCGGTGACCGGAGTCGCCGGGTAGTCCGAGAGATCGAGCGCGTCGATGACGAGCGTCAGCGGGTCAGCGTCAGCCGCGCTGCCACCGAAACCGTCGCGGGTGGTGGTGAGGACGACGACCGGGGCGGCCGTCTCCAAGACGTAGGCGATGCGGTCGGCGGGCTGGTCCAGGTCGAGCGGCACGTAGCCACCGCCTGCTTCCTGCACCGCGTAGGCGGCGACGACCAGTTCGATGCTGCGGCGCAGGCCGAGCGCGACCAGGGTCTCCGGGCCGACACCGGCTTCGATCAGGCGGTGCGCCAAACGGTGCACACGCGAGGCGAATTCGGCATAGGTCAGGGTTTCGCCGGTGGCGGGGTCGACCATCGCGACCGCGTCCGGGGTGGCCAGCGCCTGGCGGGCGAACTCGTCCACCAGCGTGCCCGCGTCGGGCAGCTCGCGGGCGGTGTCGTTCCAACCATGCACGGCCAGCGCGGTTTCGGCCGAGTCCAGCAGCGCGATATCGCCGACGGCGCGGTTCGGGGCCGCCGCGATTCCGGCGAGGAGGCGGGCGAAGCGGTCGCCGAAGCGGTCCATTGTCGCCGCGTCGAACAGGTCGGTCGCGTAGATCAGTTCGGCGACGATGCCGGACGTGTCGCCCGGCTTCTCGGTGAGCACCACCTGGAGGTCGAACTTGGCCACGTCGATCGGCAGGTCGACGCCGCTGACGGTGAGGCCGGGCAGTTCCAGGCTGGTCTGGGCGGTGTTCTGGAAGGCCAGCATGACCTGGAACAGCGGGTGGCGGGCCTGCGAGCGGGCGGGGTTGATGATCTCGACGAGGCGTTCGAACGGCAGGTCGGCGTGGCCGAAGGCCGCGATATCGCTCGCGCGGACCGCACCGAGCAGGTCGGTGAAGCCGGCGTCGCTGTCGACCTCGGTGCGCAGCACCAGGGTGTTGACGAACATGCCGATCAGGTCGTCGAGGGCGCGCTCACCACGGCCCGCGATGGGGGTGCCGATGGCGATGTCGTGCTCGCCGGACAGGCGCGAGAGCAGCAGGGCGAGGGCCGCGTGGGTGACCATGAACAGCGTCGCGCCGCGGCTGCGGGCCAGCTCTGCCAGTGCCGCATGGGTTTTCGCGTCGATCTCGAAGGTGTGGGTGGCACCGCGACCGCTGGCGACCGCGGGGCGCGGCCGGTCGGCGGGCAGGTCGAGCTGCTCGGGCAGGCCGCGCAGGTTCGCACCCCAGAACGAGATCTGCTGGGCGATCACCGATTTCGCGTCGTCCTCATCACCGAGCACGGCACGCTGCCACAGTGCGAAGTCGGCGTACTGGACTTCCAGTGGACGCCAGGCCGGTTCGGCGCCTTCCACGCGGGCGCTGTAGGCGGTCATCACGTCGCGGGTCAGCGGGCCCATGGAGAAGCCGTCGGCCGAGATGTGGTGCACGACAAGGGCGAGCACGTGTTCGGTGGGGCTCACCTCGAACAGGGCCGCGCGGAACGGCACCTCCGCGGTGACGTCGAACGCGGTGCGTACCAGTTCCGCGAGTCGTTGCGGCAGTTGGTCGGCGGTGGTCTCGATCGGCGCCAGGTCGGGGATGACCTTGCCGGTCGGGACGATCACCTGGTAGCCGGCGCCGGAAACCTCGGGGTAGTAGCTGCGCAGCGATTCGTGGCGGGCGAGCACGTCGGCCACGGCCACCTGCAGCGCCTGACGGTCGAGCAGGCCCGACAGCCGGACGGCGGCGGGGATGTTGTCCACCGCGGATTCGGGGTCGAAGCGGTTGAGGAACCACATGCGCTGCTGGGCAAGCGACAGCGGCACCCGTTCGGGACGCTGCTGCGGCACCAGCGGTGCGCGGCGCTCGGCACCGGAGTGCGTCTCGGCGCGGGCGGCCAGCCCGGCGACGGTGGAGGCCTCGAACAGTTCGCGCACGCCGATATCGGTCTCCAGCGCGGCCGACAGTCGGGCGGCGACCTGGGTGGCGGTCAGCGAGTTGCCGCCGAGGGCGAAGAAGTCGTCGTCGAGGCCGACCCGGTCGAGGCCGAGCACATCGGCGAAGGTCGCGGCGACGATCTCCTCGACCGGAGTGGTCGGGGCGCGGAACACCGCGGCCTCGAACACCGGCGCGGGCAGCGCCTTGCGATCGAGCTTGCCGGAGGCGTTGAGCGGGAACTCGTCGAGGACGATGATCACCGCGGGCACCATGTAGGCGGGCAGGTTGTTGCCCAGTTCCTCTCGGGCGTCCTCGATGTCGACGGTGCGGCCGGTCGCCGGGATGACGTAGGCAACCAGCTGGTCGCCGGTGTGCTGATCGCCGCGGACGACGACCACCGACTGGGCCACCTCGTCGAGCCCCGTGAGCGCGGACTCGATCTCGCCGAGCTCGATGCGCAGGCCACGCAGCTTCACCTGGAAGTCGGTGCGGCCCAAATACTCCAGCTCACCCTGTTCGGTCCAGGCGACGAGGTCACCGGTGCGGTACATGCGTGCGCCGTCGGTGCTCAGCGGGTTGGCCACGAAGCGGTCCGCGGTCAGGTCCGGCCGCGCGACATAACCGCGCGCCAGCTGATCGCCCGCCAGGTAGAGCTCACCCGCGACACCGACCGGGACGGGGCGCAGGCGCGCGTCGAGGACGTAGACCTGGGTGTTGAAGACCGGCGCACCGATCGGGACGGTGTCCACATCGGTGTCGACGACCTCGTGGAAGGTCACGTCGACCGCGGCCTCGGTGGGACCGTACAGGTTGTGCAGCGCGGCACCGGTCAGCTCGCGCAGACGGTGAGCGGGCTTGGGCGGCAACGCCTCACCGGAGGCAAACACCATGCGCAGCGAGTCGCAGCGCGCGGCCGCGGCGTCGGCGACGAACACCGCGAGCATCGAGGGCACGAAGTGGGTGACGGTGACGCCCTCGGTGGCGATGATCTCGGCGAGGTAAGCCGGGTCACGGTGCCCATCGGGCTTCGCGACAACGAGTTTCGCGCCGATCTGCAAGGGCCAGAAGAACTCCCACACCGACACATCGAACGTGGCAGGCGTCTTCTGCAACACCACATCGGCCTCGGTCAGACCGTAAGCCTCCTGCATCCACACCAAACGGTTGACGATCGCGCCATGGCTGACCGCCACACCCTTCGGACGACCCGTCGAACCCGAGGTGAAGATCACATACGCCGTGTTCTCCGGACGCAACGGCGCGATCCGCTCGGCATCGGTGACACGGGTGTCGGTGTAGCCGTCCAGGTCGAGCAGGTCGATGCGGACCTGCGCGGTATCGATCTCCAGATCGGCCCCCGAGGTGAGCACGCACACCGGATCCGCTGTCGCCAGAATGTATTCCGTGCGCTCGGCCGGGTGATCGGGGTCGAGCGGCACGTAGGCGCCACCGGCCACGCTCACCGCGTACATGCCGACGACCAGGTCGATCGAGCGGCGCATGCCAAGTGCCACATAGGTTTCCGGGCCGACACCGCGGTCGATCAGCCAGCGCGACAGGCGGTAGACCCGCTGGGCGAACTCGGCGTAGGAAAGATCTGTCCCCTCGAAAGAGAGGGCGGTGGCCTGCGGCGTGCGGGCAACCTGAGCCTCGAACATCGAGACGAGGGTGGCCCGCTGGTCGACCTCGTGCGCGGTGGCGTTCCACTCGCGCACGACGAGTTCGCGTTCGACGGCGTCGAGCAGTTCGATATCGCCCACGGCGACAGTCGGTTCCGTGGTGATCGCAGTGAGTACCCGGATCAGGCGCTCGGCGATGCGGTGCACGGTGGCCGCGTCGAACAGCTCGCTCAGGTAGCCGGCGCGGATGCGCAGCTGGGTGTCGAGCTGGGCGATCAGCGACAGCGGGTAGTGGGTGGCGTCGGCGGCGTCGAGACCGGTGACAGCCATGCCGTCGATGTCGGCGGCCTGGGCCTTGATGCCCTCGGCGTCGACCGGGTAGGACTCGAAGACCACCAGCGTGTCGAACAGGCCACCGATGCCCGCCGCCGACTGGATCTCGGCGAGGCCGATGTAGTGGTGGTCGAGCAGGTCGGCCTGCTCGCCCTGGGTGCGGGTGAGCACCTCGCGCACCGATTCGGCGGCGTCGAACCGCACGCGCACCGGGACCGTGTTGATGAACAGGCCGACCATGGATTCCACGCCGGAGAGCTGGGCGGGACGGCCCGACACGGTGGTGCCGAAGAGCACGTCGTCGCGGCCGGTCATCCGGCCGAGCACGATCGACCAGGCGACCTGCAGGACGGTGTTCGGGGTGACGCCGAGGTCGGCGGCCAGCGCCACGAGCCGCGCCGTGGTCGGCTCGTCGAGGTCGAACAGGTACTCGTCGGACAACGCGGCGATCTCGCGGCTCGCGTCGGGGCGGGCCAGCATGGTCGGCTCGGTGACGCCGCGCAGCGCGTCGGACCAGGCCTCGACCGAGACCGAGTGGTCCTGGCGGCCGACCCATTCCAGGAAGTGACGGTAGGAGCGGACGGCGGGTAGTGCGCTCGCGTCACCGTGCAGGGCGTAGAGGGCGAGCAGGTCGCGCATGACCAGCGGCGTCGACCAGCCGTCGAGCAGGATGTGGTGGTTCGACACCACGAAGCGCCACTCGTGTTCGGCGATCTGGATCAGGGTGAAGCGGATGAGCGGCGGGTCGGCCAGGTCGAAGCGGGCGGTGCGGTCGGCTTCGACCAGGTCGGCGAATTCGCCGGTCTCGATGCGGTGGTGTTCGGTCCAGGCGACGCGGGTGGTGTCAAGGACGACCTGCACGGCATTGCCGTCGTGGTCGGTGACGAACGCGGTGCGCAGGGTTTCGTGGCGATCCAGGAGGGCCTGGGCGGCGGCGCGCAGACGGGTGGCGTCGACGCGACCGGTGAGTGTGAGGACCGCCTGGGCGGTGTAGACGTCGACCGAGGTGGCGGCGAGGCGGGCGTGGAAGAACAGGCCTGCCTGCAGTGCCGCGAGTGGCCACACCTGGGTGAGCTCGGGGTAGCGCTTCTCCCAGGTGTCGATATCGCGCTGGGTGGAACGCACGAGGGCGAAGTCGGACGGCGTGTGACCGCCCGCGTCGGCCGAATTGGCATGCCGGGCAACGGCTTCCAGTGCGGTGATCCACAGGTCGGCGAATTCGCGGACCTCGGCTTCGGCGAGCAGGGTGCTCGGGTAGCCGATATTGGCGCTGAGCTTGTCGCCGACGACGATCGCGTTGACGTCCAGCGGCGCCATCGCGGGCATGTCGGCGTCGTAGGCACCGCCGAGGGCGGCCAGCTCGGGTGCGGGGATCCAGCCGAAGCCGCGCAGGGCGTCGGGGACATCGCTGTCGGCGACGCGGCCGAGGTAGTTGAAGCTGATCTGGCCGGGGAGTTGCGTGGGCAGCTCGACGGCGGTCTCGGCGTTCATGTACCGCAGCAGGCCGTAGCCGATGCCCTTGTCGGGCACCGAGAGCAGCTGTTCCTTGACGGCCTTGACGGCCTGACCCAGCGCCGGACCACCGGCGAGCGCGGCGTCGATATCGATGCCCGCCAGGTCGAGGCGGACCGGGAAGATCGCGGTGAACCAGCCGACGGTGCGGGACAGGTCGGCGCCGGGCGCGACCTCTTCCTCACGGCCGTGGCCTTCGAGACGGACCAGCAGCGCGTCGTTGTCCGACCCCGCCGCGCTGGCCGAACGGCGACCGTTCGACGCGGCGTTGCGCGAGGTACCGGTACGGAGGGAACGCCACTTGGCGGCGGCCAGTGCCAGCGCGGTGAGCAGGCCGTCGTTGACGCCACCGTGGAACAGCGCGGGAACGGTGGTGAGCAGGGCCTTGGTGACCTCGGCGGACACCTCGACCGGCAGCTTCTCCACGACACCGGAGACGTCGACCGCCGGATCCATGGGCCGCTCGGTGAGCAACGGGTCCGGGGTGGCGACGACGTCACGCCAGAAGTCGAGCTCGGCGGCGCGCTCGGTGCTCTTCGCCTCGTCGGCGAGGGCATGCGCCCAGGCCCGCATGGAGGTCACGGGGGCGACCAGCTCCGGCTGTTGACCGGCGGAGAGCTGACCCCACGCAGCGACAAAGTCGGGGACGAGGATGCGCCAGGACACACCATCGACCACGAGGTGGTGGGCGACGACGATCAGTCGACCCGCACGCGCGGCGGACGGGGTGGCCGTGGCCGAGTCGGAATCCGCACCCGCCACCGAGACAGTCGGGGTATTCCCGGCGACGGGCTCGAGCCAGACGAATCGCACGACGACACCGTTGGCCGGGTCGAGTCGATCCAGGCTCGCGTCCAGTGCGGCCGCGGCGATGTCGACGAGTTCGGCGTCGGAGACGGTGGGGTCGAAGGTGGTGTGGTCGATGCGGGTGGTCGCGTCGACGGTGCCGGTGGGGGCGGTGGTGACGACCCAGCGGCCGTCGACCTGGTGCAGGCGCGAGCGCAGCATGTCGTGGCGGTCGATGACCGCGCCGACGGTGGCGGCGATGCCCGCGCGGTCGACGCCGACCGGCAGTTCCAGTGCCATGGTCTGGTTGAAGCGGTTGTACGAACCGGCTCGCTCAGCCATGAAGCGCACGACCGGGGTCAGCGGCATCTCGCCGACGCCACCGCCCGGCAGCTCGGCAAGAGTGATCGCGGAAGCCGCTGCGACATCGGCGGTTTCGGCGACCGCGGCCAGCCCCGCGACGGTGCGCTGTTCGAAGACGTTGCGCGGGGAGAACAGCACGCCACGAGCCTTGGCGCGAGAGACGAGCTGGATGGAGACGATCGAATCGCCGCCGAGGGCGAAGAACGAATCGTCCACGCCGACGCGCTCCACACCGAGCACCTCGGCGAAGACCTCGGCGATGGTCTGCTCGACCGGGTTGCGCGCCGCCCGGAAGGTGACCTCGGTGGCGAAAACCGGCTCCGGCAACGCTTTTCGGTCGAGCTTGCCGACCGGGGTCAGCGGCACATGGTCGATCACCATGATCGACGACGGCACCATGTACGCGGGCAGACGCTCCTCGACATGCGCGGTCAGTGCGGCGACATCGATCGAATGACCCGGCCTGGCAACCACATACGCGACGAGCGAGACAGCGCCCGCGGTGCTCTTGTGGCCGACGGTGGTGGCGAAGTCGACGGTCTCGTGCGAGGCGAGGGCGGAGTCGATCTCACCCAGTTCGATGCGGAAGCCGCGGATCTTGACCTGGAAGTCGGAGCGACCGACGTACTCGACGGTGCGTTCGGCGGTCCAGCGCACGACGTCGCCGGTGCGGTACATCCGCTCTCCCGGAACGAACGGGTCGGCGACGAACCGGTCGGCGGTGAGTCCGGCGCGGGCGTGGTAGCCGCGGGCCAGCTGGATGCCCGACAGGTAGAGCTCACCCGCGACACCCACCGGAACGGGCTGGAGCTGGGCGTCCAGGATCAGCGACCGCATGCCGCGCGTCGGACCACCGATGGTGACCAGCTCGCCCGGCACCAGCGCGGCGCTGATGTTGGTCATGATCGTGGTCTCGGTGGGGCCGTACCCGTTGTGGAAGGCACGAGTTGTGCCGTCCGCCAAGGGAACCGCCCACTTCGACACCAGATCGGCGGGGACGGCTTCGCCACCGGCGACCAGGACGCGCAGCGAATCGAGACCGCGGGGATCGAAGGTCGCCAGGGCGGCGGGGGTGATGAAGGCGTGGGTGACCTGCTCGGTGCGGATCAGCTCGGACAGCTCGTCGCCGCCGTAGACACCCGGCGGGACGACGACCAGCGCACCACCGCGGGCCAGGGCCAGCAGCAGTTCGAGGATCGAGGCGTCGAACGAGGGTGAGGCGAAATGCAGTGCGCGCGTGTCGGAGTCGAGGGCGTAGCGCTCGGCCTGCTCCTCGCCGAAGTTCGCGAGACCGGCGTGGGTGACGACAACGCCCTTGGGCACACCGGTCGAGCCGGAGGTGTAGATGACGTACGCGGGCTGCTCGGGGGTGGTCACCCGCACCAGCTCGTCGTCGGCGATCGGACCGCCGTCGAAGCGAGCGAGGTCGAGCTCATCGAGGACGAGCCAACCGGCCGCGGGCGCAGAGCCGGCGAGCGTCGGGTCGGACTCCGACGTGGACGCGAGGCCGGCCGGTTCAGTGGCCGAGATATCGCCGGCGGCACGCGGTGCGATGTCGGGCAGTCCGCCCAGCACCGACGCGACGGTGATGCCAAGCGGCGAACCGGAGTCGGTGACCATGTGGGCGATGCGGTCGGCGGGGTAGGTCGGGTCGACCGGGACGAAGGCCGCGCCGGTCTTGGCGACCGCCCACGCGGCCAGCACCGAGTCGGCCGAGCGCGGGACGCCGATCGCGACGAGATCCTCGGCGCCGATGCCCTCGGCGATCAGCAAGCGCGCCAAGCGGTTCGAGCGCTCGTCGAGTTCGGCGTAGGAGACAGTCGTCCCCTGGAACACCACGGCCGGACCGGTCGGGTTCTGCGCAACGGCCGCCGCGAGAAGGTCGCGCAGGGTGCGTGCGGGCACCGGCGGTTCGCCCACCCGGAACACCAGGTCGGTCCGCTCAGCGGCGTCGAGGACATCGATCGCACCGACCGTGATCGACGCGTCGGCGGCGACAGCCTCGAGGACGCGCTGCCAGCGCACGGCGATGCCGGCGACGGTGTCCTCATCGAAGAGTTCGGTGGCGTAGTTCAGTGCCAGCGCCATCCCACCGTGGCCGGGTTCGCCCAGCTCGGAGAGGGTGAACTGCAGGTCGAAGCGGGCGACGCTCTCGTCGAGGTCGAGCGCGGAGACAGCAAGGCCGGGCAGTTCGAGGGTGGTGCGGTCGAGGTTCTGGAAGGCCAGCATCACCTGGAACAGCGGGTTGCGCGACTGCGAGCGCTCGGGCGCGAGCAGTTCGACAAGGCGCTCGAACGGGACGTCGGCGTTGCCGTAGGCGTCGAGGTCGGCCTTGCGCGCGTTTTCCAGCAGGTCGGTGAAGGACTCGGCCGGACGCACGCCGGTGCGCAACACCAGGGTGTTGACGAACATGCCGACCAGGTCGTCGAGCGCCTGCTCACCACGGCCCGCGATGGGGGTGCCGATGGCGATGTCGTCGGAGCCCGACAGCCGGGCCAGCAGCACTGCGAGGGCGGTGTGCATGACCATGAACAGCGAAGCGCCCTGGCGACGGGCGACCTCGTCGAGCTTGGCGATGAGCTCGGGCGAGAGCTCGCGGTGCACGGTGGCACCGTGGTGCGAGGCGATCGCCGGACGGGCGCGGTCGAACGGCAGCGTCAGTTCGTCGGGGACCCCGGCGAGCTGGGACTGCCAGTAGCCGACCTGGCGCGACATCAGCGAGTCGGCATCGTCCTCGGTGCCGAGCACCGCGCGCTGCCAGATCGCGAAGTCGGCGTACTGCACGGGCAGCGGTGCCCAACCGGGAGCGGTGCCCTGGGCACGAGCGGTGTAGGCACGCATCACGTCGCGGGTCAGCGGAGCGATCGAGAAGCCATCGGCGGCGATGTGGTGCACGACGACAACAAGAACGTGCTCGGTGCGACCGGCCGACGAACCCGACTCGTCCGCGCCGTTGTCAGCGGCGGCGACGCGGAAGAGCCGAGCGCGCATCGGAACCTGTTCGGCCACATCGAAACCGGTGGAGACGAACTCGGTGACGGTCTCGAACAGCGCGTCCCGATCGATCGCGACGGGGCGCAGGTCCAGCGAGATGCGTTCCGCCGCGACGATCTGCTGCACCGGGGTGCCGCCGTGCTCGGGGTAGCGGGTGCGCAGTGACTCGTGCCTGCGGACCAGATCGGCCAACGCCAAAGCCAGTGCCTCGGTGTCGAGTTCGCCGGTGAGGCGGATCGCGACGGGCAGGTTGTAGGCGGCGGAGGTGGTGTCGTACTTGTTGAGGAACCACATGCGCTGCTGCGCGAACGACAGCGGAACCAGTTCACCTTCGGCACGCTCACGAGCGACCAGCGCCGCGCGGGCGGTGCCGCCGGTGTGCGATTCCACCCGTGCCGCGAGGGCTTCCACGGTGGAGGCTTCGAACAGCGCGCGCACCGGCACCGTCGCGCCGAGCGCCGCGCCGATACGGGCGACCACGCGGGTGGCGATCAGCGAGTTGCCGCCGAGGTCGAAGAAGTCGTCGTCGACGCCGACCCGGTCCAGCCCGAGCACATCGCCGAAGACCGCGGCCACGGTTTCCTGCACCGGGGTGACGGGTGCGCGGAAGGCCCGCGCCTGCACCGCGGGGGCGGGCAGCGCACGGCGGTCCAGTTTGCCGTTGACGGTCAGCGGGATCCACTCGAGGCGCACGAGCGCCGCCGGAACCATGTAGGCGGGCAGCTGTTCGGCCGCACCGCTGCGGATGACCTCGAGGTCGGGTACGTGTTCGCCCTCGGCGACCACGTAGGCGACGATTCGCTGGTCACCCGGCTGATCCTCGCGCACGATGACCGCGGCCTGGGCGATCCCCGGCTGCGCGAGCACGGCGGCTTCGATCTCACCGAGCTCGATCCGGAAGCCGCGGACCTTCACCTGGTCGTCGGCGCGGCCGAGGTATTCGAGTTCGCCGAAGCGGTTCCAGCGCGCGAGGTCCCCGGATCGGTACAGGCGCGAACCACCCTGGTTCGGCCCCGCGAGCGGGTTGGCGACGAAACGGGTGGCGGTCAGATCGGGGCGACCGAGGTAGCCGCGCGCCAACTGCGGTCCGGCGACATACATTTCACCCGCCACACCCACCGGCACCGGACGCAACCGGTTGTCGAGGACGTACACGCCGAGACCCGCGATGGCCCGGCCGACCACCGAACCAGCGGCGGCGGCAACGGTTTTCGCGTCAAGGGCACGGAACGACACGTGCACCGTGGTCTCGGTGATGCCGTACATGTTGACCAGCGTCGGCGAGCTGTCGCCGTGGCGCGCGACCCAATCCGACAGGCGGCGCAGTTCCAGCGCCTCGCCACCGAACACGACGTAGCGCAGCGCGAGGGGTTCCAGACCCGGTCCAGCGTTCCGGTCGGCCTCGGCCAGCTGGTAGAACGCCGACGGCGTCTGGTTGAGCACCGTCACCTGCTCCACGCGCAGCAGTTCCAGGAACTGTTCGGGCGAACGCGAGGTGTAGTAGTCGACGACGATCAGCGAGCCACCGAACAGCAGCGGGCCCCACAGTTCCCACACCGAGAAGTCGAAGGCGTAGGAGTGGAACAGCGTCCACACATCGCGCGGGCCGAAGCCGAAGTCGCGATCGGTGTTGGCGAACAGACGCACCACATTGCGGTGCGCGACCGCGACACCCTTGGGGCGGCCGGTCGAGCCGGAGGTGTAGATGACGTAGGCGACATTGTCGGGCGAGAGCGGGGCGAGCCGGTCGGCGTCGGTGATCGTGGCGTCGTCGGCGTCCTCGATATTGCCGGTTTCCACGGCGAATCCGTCGAGCACCACCGAGGGCAGGTGCGCGGGCACCGTCACCTGGACGGTGGAATCGAGGACGACGCTGGTGGGGCGCGAGTCCTCGAGCACGTAGGCGATGCGCTCGGCCGGGTAGGTCGGGTCGACCGGCACGTAGCCCGCGCCGGTCTTGACCACGGCGAGCAGCGCGACGACGAGGTCCAGCGATCGCGGCAGGATCACCGCGACCAGCGATTCCGGGCGCGCGCCGTCGTCGATCAACCTGCGCGCCAACACATTCGCGCGGCGATCGAGTTCGGCGTAGGTGAGCGATTCCATGCCGAACTTGGCGGCGATGCGATCGGGGTAGGCGGCGGCCGCGGCGTCGAACAGGTCCACCAGGGTGGTGTGCTTGTTGCCGAACAGGCCGCGCCGGTAGCCGGCGGGGGTGCTGGCGTCATGGATGACCGGCAGGCCGATGGCGTCGACACCGGAGGACACCCAGCGCTGGGCGACATCGCGCTGTTCGGCCTCGCCGAGCAGGTCGATGTCGCCGACGATCACGTCGGGGTTCTCGGCGACGCTGCGCAGGATGCGGACCAAGCGGTCACCGAAGGCGACGACGGTTTCGGCGTCGAACAGATCGGTGGCGTAGTTCCACGACAGGGCGAGGGAACCGTCGGCGGCTTCGCCCACGGTCAGCTGCACGTCGAATTTCGCGGTGCCGGGATCGAAGTCGACCACGTCGAGGTCGAGGCCGGGCAGTGCGACGGTGCCGGTGTCGGCGGCGGTGGCCGCTTCGAAGGTGAGCACCACCTGGAACAGCGGGTGGTGGGCCTGCGAACGGGTGGGGCTGAGCACGTCGACGAGGCGCTCGAACGGCACATCGGCATTGGCGAAGGCGGACAGGTCGACCCTGCGGATCTGGTCGAGCAGGTCGCTAAAGCTCGCGCTCGAGTCCACCTCACTGCGCAGCACCAGAGTGTTGACGAACATGCCGACCAGGTCGTCGAGCGTGCGCTCGCCACGACCGGCGATCGGGGTGCCGATGGCGATGTCGGTGCTGTTGGACAGGCGCGCGGCCCAGGTGGCCAGTGCCGCGTGCATCACCATGAACAGGGTGACGCCACGGGCGCGGGCGATCTCGGTCAGCGCGTGGTGCAGCTGCGCGTCGACCGAGAAGCGGTGTAGGTCACCGGCATTGGTGGCGACCTCGGGGCGCGGGCGATCGGCGGGCAGCTCGAGCTGATCGGGCAGGTCACGCAACTGCTCGGTCCAGTAGGCGAGCTGGCTCGCGGCGACCGACTCGGGATCGGACTCCTCGCCGAGGACCTCGCGCTGCCACAGGGTGTAGTCGGCGTACTGGACCTCGAGCGGCGCCCACGCGGGGACCTCGCCGCGGGTGCGCTCGGTGTAGGCGATGACGACATCACGCAGCAGCGGACGCAGCGAGAAGCCGTCGCCACTGATGTGGTGCATGACCAGCACGGCCACGTGGGTCCGGTCGTCGACGCGCAGCAGGCTCGCGCGGAACGGGACTTCGCGGGTCACGTCGAAGTGCACGCTCGCCAGTTCGATCACGCGGGCCACCACGTCACTCGCGGCGACCGGCTGGGCCTGCAGCGCGAAGCGGACTTCGTCGGCCGGCAGGACCTGCTGGTAGCCGGCGCCCTCGTCCACCGCATCCGCGGCGATATCCGCCGCCGGGTAGAAGGTGCGCAGGGACTCGTGCCGGGCGACCACGTCGGCGATGGCCGCTTCGAGCGCGGCGACATCGAGGTCACCGGTGAGGCGGATCGCGACGGGGATGTTGTTGACCGCGGTGCGGTTGTCGAAGCGGTTGAGGAACCACATCCGCTGCTGGGCCTGCGACAACGGCACCAACTCGGGGCGCGAGCGCGGAGCCAGCGGGATCCGTCCGCCACGGCCGGTGTGCGTTTCGACGTGCGAGGCAAGGGCGGCCACCGTCGAGGCCTCGAACAGCGCGCGCAACGGCACCTGGATGTCGAGCGCCTCCGACAGGCGCGCCGCGACCCTGGTGGCGACCAGTGAGTTGCCGCCGAGTTCGAAGAAGTCGTCGTCGAGGCCGACCTGACCGGCGCCGAGGACTTCGGCGAAGGTGGCGGCGACGATCTGCTGCACCGGGGTGACCGGCGCCTGGAAGACCCGCGCCGCGAACACCGGCGCGGGCAGCGCCTTGCGATCGAGCTTGCCGGAAGCGTTGAGCGGGAACGCGTTCAGCACCACGTACGCGGCGGGCACCATGTAGACGGGCAGCGCGGTGCCGAGGGCATCCTTGACCGCGTCGGTGTCGACGCCCGCGCCGGCCTGCGCGATGACGTAGGCGACCAGCTGATCGCCGGTGTGCTCGTCGGCGCGGACCACGACCACGGACTGGGCGATCTCCGGCAGTGCGGTCAACGCCGACTCGATCTCGCCGAGTTCGATGCGCAGACCGCGCAGTTTCACCTGGAAGTCGGTGCGGCCCAGGTATTCCAGTTCGCCGTCGGCGGTCCAGGTGACGAGGTCACCGGTGCGGTACATGCGCTCGCCGCCCGCGAACGGGTCGGCGACGAAGCGGTCCATCGTCAGGTCGGCGCGACCGACATAACCGTGGGCCAGCTGCACACCCGCGAGGTAGAGCTCACCCGCGACACCCACCGGAACCGGCCGCAGCCGCGAATCCAGCACGTACAGGCGGGTGTTGAACACCGGGGCGCCGATCGGCACCGTCTCGGTGTCGGCGTCGGTGACCTCGTGATAGGTCACGTCGACCGCGGCTTCGGTTGGGCCGTAGAGGTTGTGCAGCGCGGCGCCGGTCAGTTCACGCAGACGCTGTGCCGTCGGCGCGGGCAGGCCCTCACCGGAGGCGAACACATTGCGCAGCGAAACACACTTGGCGGCAAGCGGTTCGGTGACGAACACCGCCATCATCGACGGCACGAAGTGCGCGGTGCTGACCTGCTCGGCCACGATCAGCCGCGCCAGGTAGGCCGGGTCGCGATGCCCGTCCGGCTTGGCGATGACCAGGCGCGCACCGACCTGCAAGGGCCAGAAGAACTCCCACACCGACACGTCGAAGGTGGCGGGGGTCTTCTGCAGCACCACGTCGTCGGCGGCCAGGCCGTAGGCGGCGTGCATCCACACCAGGCGGTTGACGATCGCCGCGTGGCTGACCGCGACACCCTTGGGGCGACCGGTCGAGCCGGAGGTGAAGATGACGTAGGCGGTGTTGTCCGAGCGCAGCGGGCGATGCCGGTCGGCATCGGTGACCGGCGCGGTGGAGTGGCCGGACAGGTCGAGCTGGTCGATGCGTACCTCGCGACCGGCGGCCGCGGGCATGCCCTCACCTGAGGTGAGCACGCAGACCGGCTGCGCGGTCTCGAGGATGTGCTCGATGCGCTCGGCCGGGTGGTCGGGGTCGAGCGGCACGTACGCGCCACCCGCGGCGGACACGGCGTACATGCCGACCAGCAGGTCGATCGAGCGCCGCATGCCAAGGGCCACATACGATTCCGGGCCGACACCGGCGTCCTTGAGCCAGCGCGCCAGCTGACGCACGCGCCCGGCGAAGTCGGCGTAGGACAGACTCGTCCCCTCGAACGTGAGCGCGATCGCGTCGGGGGTCCGCGCGACCTGGGCCTCGAACAGGGCGTTCAGGGTGGCCGGATCGTCGTCGCTCGGGGTGCTCAGCGCGGCGTCGACAGCGAATTCGGTGTCGTTCCAGCGATCGAGCACCAGGGAACGCTCGGCGGTGTCGAGAAGCTCGATGTCGCCGACGGGTGCCGCGGGGTCGACCACGATGGCGGTGAGCACGCGCAGCAGCCGGGCGCCGAACCTGGCGGCGAAGTCGGCGTCGAAAAGGTCTGTCGCGTAGACGAGTTCGGCGTCCATGTGGCTGTCGTCGGGCACCTCGCTCAGTGCGAGCTGCAGGTCGAACTTGGCCATGTGCTGGTCGATGCCCAGCTCGGAGACCGTGAGGCCGGGCAGTTCCAGGGTCGTGCGGCCCAGGTTCTGGAACGAGAGCATCACCTGGAACAGCGGGTGGCGCGACTGCGAGCGCGCCGGGTTGAGCACCTCGACGAGGCGTTCGAACGGCACGTCGGCATGGGCGAAGGCGGCCAGGTCGTGTTCGCGGACCTGACCGAGCAGCTCGGTGAAGGTGGCGGCCGGGTCGACCCGCGCGCGCAGCACCAGGGTGTTGACGAACATGCCGACAAGGTCGTCGAGCGCCTGCTGACCGCGGCCCGCCACCGGGGTACCGATGGCGATGTCGTCGGTACCGGACAGGCGCGACAGCAGAACGGCGAACGCGCTGTGCACCACCATGAACAGGGTGGTGCTGTGGTCGTGCGCGACCTGGTTCAGCGCGTCGACGAGCTCGCCCGGCAGCTCGAAGCGGTGCGTGCCCGCCTGGTAGCTGGCCTGCGCGGGCCGCGACTTGTGGCCGAGGCGCAGTTCGTCGGGCAGGTCGGCCAACGCGCCGCGCCAGTGGTCGAGCTGCTCGGAGATCAGCGAGGTCGGATCGGTTTCGTCGCCGAGGATCTCGCGCTGCCAGAGCGCGTAGTCGACGTACTGCACGGCCAGCGGGGGCCAGCCGGGTTCGGTGCCCGCGGTGCGGGCCACGTAGGCGGTCATCAGGTCGCGCACCAGCGGACGCAGCGAGAAGCCGTCGGCGGCGATGTGGTGGACCACCATCACCAGCACGTGTTCGCGTTCGCCGAGCTCGTAGACCCGAAGGCGCACCGGCGCGTTCGCGGTGACGTCGAAGCCTCGGCGGGCGAACTCGTAGAGCGAGGTCGCCATGTCGGTCTCGTCGGCTTCGACCAGCTCGACGTCCGGAATGGAACCGGCGGCGGCGAGCACCTTCTGGTAGGCGCTGCCGTCGGCCATGGTGGCGCGGCCCGGCTCGGGCGCGACGTACACGGGGTAGATCGTGCGCAGGGTTTCATGGCGGGCGATCAT
This sequence comes from Nocardia sp. A7, assembly GCF_046549215.1. Lineage (NCBI taxonomy): Bacteria > Bacillati > Actinomycetota > Actinomycetes > Mycobacteriales > Nocardiaceae > Nocardia > Nocardia sp. A7. The sequence continues at coordinate 1,402,610 of NZ_JAJPWE010000001.1, forward strand.
GTCGGCGACCGCGCCGCGCAGGCCGGGCAGGTCGAGCAGGCCCTGCAGGCGGACCGCGACCGGGATGTTGTAGGTGCCGGTATCGGCGACGTCGAAGCGGTTCAGGAACCACATGCGCTGCTGCGCGAGCGACAGCGGCGGGTGCTCGGGGCGCTGACGGGCTGTGAGCGCGGCACGCAGACCGGTGCCCGCGTGCGATTCCACGCGTGCGGCCAACGCGCCGACGGTGGGCGCCTCGAACAGGGTGCGTACGCCGACCTCGGCGTTGAGTGCTGTGCTCAGCCGGGCCGCGACCTGGGTGGCCACCAGCGAGTTGCCGCCGAGTGCGAAGAAGTCGTCGTCCACGCCGACGCGATCGGCGCCGAGCAGGTCGGCGAAGATCTCGGCGACGATCTCCTCGATCGGGGTCGAGGGCGCGCGGAACACCTTCGCCTCGAACACGGGCGCGGGCAGCGCTTTCCGGTCGAGCTTGCCGGAAGCGTTGAGCGGGAAGGCCTCCAGCACGACCAGGGCCGACGGCACCATGTAGGTGGGCAGTTCGGCGGTGATGCCCGCCTTCACCGCCGCCACGTCGACGGTGGTGCCCGCTTCGGGCACAAGGTAACCGACGAGCTGGTCACCGGCGTGCGCGTCGGAGCGCACGACCACGACCGACTGTGCGATACCCGGCTGTGCGAGCAGGGACGTCTCGATCTCACCGAGTTCGATGCGCAGACCGCGCAGCTTCACCTGGAAGTCGGTGCGGCCCAGGTAGTTCAGCTCGCCGTGGGAGAGACCGTTCGCAGCGGGCACCGCGGTCCAGGTGACGAGGTCGCCGGTGCGGTACATGCGCGAACCGGCCGCGCCGTACGGGTTGGCGACGAAACGGTCGGCGGTGAGGTCGGCCCGGTTGAGGTAGCCGACGGCCAGCTGATCGCCCGCGAGATAGAGCTCTCCCGCGACACCGGGTGCCACCGGGTGCAGTCGTGAATCCAGCACGAACACCCGGGTGTTCCACACCGGGCGACCGATCGGCACCGACTCCACATCGGCATCGACGACCTCGTGATAGGTCACGTCGACCGCGGCCTCGGTGGGGCCGTACAGGTTGTGCAGACGGGCGCCGGTGAGCTCGCGCAGGCGCTGCGCGGTGGGCGCGGGCAGCGCCTCACCGGAGGCGAACACCTGACGCAGGCGCACCGCGTCACCGTTGCCGTTGCTGCCGAGGGTCGAGACGAACACCGACAACATCGATGGCACGAAGTGCGCGGTGGTGATGTCACGTTCGGCGATGATCTGGGCCAGGTACACCGGGTCGCGGTGGCCGTCGGGCTTGGCGACGACCAGGCGGGCGCCGGTCTGTAAGGGCCAGAAGAACTCCCAGACCGACACGTCGAAGGTGGCCGGGGTCTTCTGCAGCACGGCGTCGGCGGCGTCGATCGGGTACTCGTGCTGCATCCACAGCAACCGGTTCACGATCGCCGCGTGATCGACCGCGACGCCCTTGGGGCGACCGGTCGAGCCGGACGTGAAGATCACGTAGGCGGTGTTGGTGGCCCGAATCGGTTGCACGCGTTCGGCATCGGTGATCGGGGCACCGCTGAAGTCGGCGGGCGAGGAGATGTTCTCGACCGCGGCCACGGTGACGCCGTCGGCGTCGAACGAGTCGCGACGGCTGGTGAGCACCAGTCGCGGCTTCGCGGTGTCGATGATGTGGCCGATGCGGTCGGCGGGCTGATCCGGGTCGAGCGGCACGTAGGCGGCGCCGGTCTGCAGCACCGCGTACATGGCGACGACCAGCTCGGTGGAGCGCCGAATCGCCAGTGCCACATGGTCACCGGGGCCGACACCGTCGGCGATCAGGCGCCGGGCGATGCGGTTGGCCCGTTCCTGCAGCTCGCGATAGGACAGTTCTTCGTTGTCGAAGACCAGGGCGAGCGCGTCCGGGGTCCGCTCGACCTGCGCGTCGAACAGCGACACCAGGGTGGCGTGCGGGACGGCGTGCGCGGTGTCGTTCCAGTCGACGAGGACCTGCGCGTGTTCCTCGGGCGCGAGCAGATCGATATCGCCGACCATCACCTCGGGATCGGCGACGATCGCGGCGAAGATGTTGTCGAGCCTGCGCGCGAACGCGGCGATCGTCGATTCCTCGAAAAGGTCGAGCGCGTAGGAGAATTCGGCCGCCATGCCACCGGCTTCACCGTCGGTATTCTGCACCTCGGTGAGGCTGAGCTGCAGGTCGAACTTGGCCAGTTGGGGGTCGTAGTCGATGCCGCTGACCGCGAGACCGGGTAGCTGCAGCGAGGCCTGCTTGTTGTTCTGGAACGACAGCATCACCTGGAACAGCGGGTGGCGTGCCTGCGAACGGGCCGGGTTCAGTACCTCGACGAGCCGCTCGAACGGCACGTCGGCGTGGGCGAAGGCCTGCAGGTCGGTCTCGCGGGCCTGATCGAGCAGGGTTGCGAACGGGGTGGCGCCGTCGACCTGCGAGCGCAGGACCAGGGTGTTGACGAACATGCCGACCAGGTCGTCGAGCGCCTGGTCGCCACGGCCCGCGACCGGAGTACCGATCGCGATATCGCTGGTGCCGCTGGCGCGGGCCAGCAGCACCGCGAGGGCGCTGTGCATGACCATGAACAGCGAGGCGTTGTAGCGGCGGCCCAATTCGACCAGGGAGCGCTGGGTTTCGCTCGCGATGACGAAGCTGTAGGTGCCACCGCGGTAGGAGGCGGCGGGCGGGCGCGGGTGATCGGCCGGCAGCACGATCTCGTCGGGCAGGTCAGCGAGTTCATTTGCCCAGTAGGCGATTTCGGACGAGATCAGCGACTGCGGATCGTCCTCGGAACCCAGCACCTCACGCTGCCAGAGCGCGTAGTCGGCGTACTGGACCGGCAATTCGGCCCAGGTCGGCGCTTCCCACGAGGTGCGGGCGGCGTAGGCCATGATCACGTCGCGCGAGAGCGGGGCCATCGACCAGCCGTCGGCGGAGATGTGGTGTACCACCATGCCGAGCACGTACTCGGACTCCGACACCTCGAAAAGCCTTGCGTGCAGCGGCACTTCGCTTGTCACGTCGAACGCCATCGAGGCCAGGTCGATCAGGTGATCGATCAGATTGTCCTCGGTGACCCGGTACGGGGTGAGGTCGGGGACGATCTGCGCGGCATCGAGGACCACCTGCACGGGGCCGGTGCCGGAATCGGGGAACACGGTACGCAGCGACTCGTGCCGGTCGATGACGTCGATGACCGCCACCTGCAGCGCGGCCACGTCGAGGTCACCGGAGAGCCGGATCGCGACGGGGATGTTGTTGACCGCCGACGCGGTGTCGAAGCGGTTGAGGAACCACATGCGCTGCTGCGCCAGCGACAGCGGCACCCGGTCGGGACGTTCGCGCGCGACCAGCGCCTTGCGCGCACCGTCACCGGCCTGGGACTCCACGCGGGCGGCCAGCGCGGCCACGGTGGGGGCCTCGAACAGCATGCGGACCGGGACACGGGTGTCCAGCGCGATACCGATGCGGGACGCGACCTGGGTGGCGATCAGCGAGTTGCCGCCCAGTTCGAAGAAGTCGTCCTCGACACCGACCCGGCCCAGCTCGAGCACGTCGGCGAAGACCTGCGCGACGATCTGCTCGATCGGGGTGGTCGGCGCGCGGAACTCGCGCACCTCGAACACCGGCGCGGGCAGCGCGCGACGGTCGAGCTTGCCGTTCACGGTCAGCGGGATCGCGGCGAGCACCATGATCGACGACGGCACCATGTACGCGGGCAGGCGCTGCGCGACGTGGTCGGTCAGCTCGGCGATGTCGATCGAAGTGCCCGGCACCGCGACGACATAGGACACCAGCGAGGTGCTGCCGCCCTTGTTCTTGTGGCCGATGCTGACAGCGAAGTCGACGGTCTCGTGCGAGGCGAGCGCGGAGTCGATCTCGCCCAGCTCGATCCGGAAACCACGGACCTTCACCTGGAAGTCGGAGCGGCCGACGTATTCCACATTGCGCTCGGCGGTCCAGCGCACCACGTCACCGGTGCGGTACATCCGCTCACCGGGGGCGTAGGGGTTGGCGACGAAACGGTCGGCGGTCAGCGAGGCGCGCGCATGATATCCACGCGCCATACCGACGCCGCCGATGTAGAGCTCACCCGCGACGCCCACCGGCACGGGGCGCAGGCGGTCGTCGAGGATCAGGGTGTGGACGCCGCGGATGGGGCCACCGATGACGACCCGCTCCCCCGGGATCAGCCCTTCGCTGAGGTTGGACGCGATGGTGGTTTCGGTGGGGCCGTAGACATTGCCGAGCATGCGGCGCGAACCGTCGGGCAGGCGCACCGCCCACTTGGCGACCAGTTCCGGCGGGACCGCTTCACCACCGGCGGCGAGCACCCGCAGGTGATCGAGGCCGCGCGCGTCGAAGGTGGCCAGCGCGGCGGGGGTCACGAACGCGTGGGTGACCTGTTCGGTGATGAGGATGTCGCGCAGTTCCTCACCGCCGTAGACGCCGGGCGGGACGACAACGAGCGTGCCACCGCGGCCGATGGCGAGCAGCATTTCCAGCACCGACGCGTCGAACGAGGGTGAGGCGAAATGCAGTGCGCGCGTGGTGGAGTCGAGCGAGTAGAGATCGATCTGCTCGGCGCAGAAGTTGGCGACGCTGGCATGGGTCACCACGACGCCCTTGGGCACACCGGTGGAACCGGAGGTGTAGATCAGGTACGCGGGCTGCGCGGGGTCGGTCTGGCGGACCAGTTCGCGCGGGGCCAGCGGGGCATCGGAAATATGGGTGAGATCGATGTCGTCGACTACGACCCAGCCCACCGAATCAGGCAGTTCGTCGGCCTCACCGGTGACCGTGATGCCAACGGACACACCGGCATCGGTGATCATGTGGACGATGCGGTCGGCCGGGTAGTTCGGATCGACGGGCACGAACGCGGCGCCGGTCTTGGTGACCGCCCACACCGCGAGCACCGACTCCAGCGAACGCGGCACGGCAACGGCGACGAAGTCCTCGGCGCCCAGCCCCTGCTGGATCAGCAAGCGCGCCAACTGGTTCGAGCGGCGATCGAGCTCGCCGTAGGAGACAGCTGTCCCCTCGAACACCACGGCCGTCGCCTCGGGGTCGCGGACGGCCTGGGCGATCAGCTGCGGCAGCGTGCGCGCCACCGCGGCGGGGGCGCCGAAACGGGTGACCAGGTCGGCGCGTTCGGCGTCGTCGAGCACGTCGATCGCGCCGACGGTGACGGCCGGATCGGCCAGGATCGCGTCGAGCACACGCCGCCAGCGCAGCAGCAGCTCTTCGACGGTCGACTGATCGAACAGATCGATGGCGTAGGTGAGCACGCCGGTCATGCCCGACAGCGAACCGGTGCCGGTGTGTTCCTCGGTCAACGTCCACTGCAGGTCGAACTTGGCCATGTCGACCTCGACCTCGTCGGCGGTGACCGTGAGATCGGGCAGCTCGAGGGTGCCGTGCGACATCTCCTGGAACGACAGCACCACCTGGAACAGCGGGTGGCGGGCCTGTGAGCGCGAGGGGTTGAGCACGTCGACGAGCCGCTCGAACGGCACATCCGCGTTGGCGAACGCGTTCAGGTCGGTTTCGCGGGTGCGGGTGAGGAATTCGGTGAACGGCTGGGTGGGGTCGACGTCGGAACGCAACACCAGGGTGTTGACGAACATGCCGATCAGATCGTCCAGCGCCTGCTCACCACGGCCGGCGATGGGCGTGCCGACGGCGATGTCGGTGGTGCCGGACAGGCGCGCGAGCAGCACCGCCAGAGAGGCGTGCACGACCATGAACAGGGTGACGCCGTTGGCGCGGGCCACGGCGGCGAGCTGTTCGTGGGTGTCGGCGTCGATCTCGAAGCTGACGCGCGCGCCGCGGAAGCTCTGCTGCTGCGGGCGCGGGCGGTCGCTTGGCAGGTCGAGCTGGTCGGGCAGACCCTCCAGTGCGCGCTGCCAGTAGTCGAGCTGGCGTGCGGCCATCGAGGTCGGGTCGGATTCGGCGCCGAGCAGTTCGTGCTGCCACAGGGTGTAGTCGCGGTACTGGACCGGCAGCGGCGGCCAGGCCGGGGCCTGGCCCGCGGCACGGGCCAGGTAGGCGGTGGCGACGTCGCGGGCCAGCGGACCGAAGGAGAAGCCGTCGGCCGCGATGTGGTGGACGACGAAGGCAACGGCGTATTCGGGTGCAATCGCGCCGTGACCGGCGGTAGTAGTTGAGCGTGACCACGCGGAGCCCTCGGGAGCGGCGCCGTTGGACTCAGCCGCTCCGCCGACGACCTTGAAGATCTGTACGCGGATCGGCAGTTCCAAGGTGACGTCGAAGCCGGTGGACGCGAAGTCGATCAGCTCCTCGCGCAGGCGCGACTGGTCGATCGGGGTCACCGCGATGCCGAGGTCGAATTCGTCGGCGCCGAGTACCCGCTGGAAGCCGCCGTCGGCGTCGGGGAAGATCGTGCGCAGCGATTCCTGGCGCACCACAACATCATTGAGCGCGGCGATCAGCGCGTCGACGTCGACGCGGCCCTTCATCTGCACCACGAAGGGCAGGTTGTAGGTGGGCGCGGTGGGGTCGAACTGGTTGATGAACCACATCCGCTGCTGGGCCAGCGACAGCGGCACCTGCTCGGGATGCGGCTGCGCGACCAGCGGCGGACGCGGCGCTGAAACATCTGCGGGCGTGACGGATTCGACCCGGGCGGCGAGTCCGGCCACCGTGGGGGTCTCGAACAGCGCGCGCACACCGAGCTGGATACCGAAGGCGGCCCCGATGCGGGCGACGACCTGGGTGGCGACCAGCGAGTTGCCGCCGAGTTCGAAGAAGTTGTCGTCGGCGCCGACACGTTCCTGGCTCAACACGTCGCCGAAGATGCCGGCCACGATCTGCTCGGCCGGGGTGCGCGGGGCGCGGAAATCGCCTGCGGCAGCGGTGAAGACGGGTTCGGGCAGTGCCTTGCGATCGAGCTTGCCCGAGGTGTTGAGCGGGAACGCGTCGAGCACCATGATCGACGCGGGCACCATGTAGGCGGGCAGCTTCTCGGACACGAACCTGGTCAGCGTCGCCGGGTCGGCGGACTGGCCGGGCGCGGACACGATGTAGGCGACGAGCTGCTGACCGGTCGCGGTGTCGACCACGAGGACCGCGGCCTGGCTGACGGTCGGGTGCGCGAGCAGGTCGGTTTCGATCTCACCGAGCTCGATGCGCTGACCACGGAACTTCACCTGGAAGTCGGTGCGGCCGATGTACTCAAGGACGCCGTCGGCGTTCCAGCGCACGAGGTCGCCGGTGCGGTACATCCGCTCGCCGGGGGCGCCGACCGGGTTGGCGACGAAGCGGTCCGAGGTCAGGTCGGGGCGACCGCGGTAGCAGCGGGCCAGCTGTCGACCGGCCAGATACAGCTCACCCGGTGCGCCGATCGCGGCCGGGCGCAAACGCGAATCCAGTACGTAGACTTCGACATTCCACTCGGGGATACCGATCGGTACTCCGGTGGTGTCGGCTTCGGTGGCTTCCCAGTAGGTGACCGAGACCGCGGCTTCGGTGGGGCCGTAGAGGTTGTGCAGACCCGCGTCGGAGATCGCGCGAAGACCCGCGGCGGTCTCGGGGGGCAGAGCCTCACCGATGACGAAAACCGCACGCAGCGTTGCGCATTGGGACTGCGTCGCGTGGGAGACGAACACGGTGAGCATCGACGGCACGAAGTCCGTCACGGTGACGCCGTGGCGTTCGATCATGTCCGCGACATAGAGCGGGTCGCGATGACCGTCGGGGCTCGCGATGACCAGCTTCGCACCGACCATCAGCGGCAGGAAGTACCCCCACAGCGACACGTCGAAGGTGGTGGCGGTCTTCTGCAGGTAGACGTCGTCGGCGGTCAACCGATACTCGTCGAGCATCCACAGCTCTTGGTTGACGATCGCGTGGTGGGTGACCGCGACGCCCTTGGGGCGGCCGGTCGAACCGGAGGTGTAGATGACGTAGGCCGTGTTGTCCGGGCGCAGCGGGGCGAGCCGGTCGGCATCGGTCACAGGTGTGGCGTCGAAACCGGACGTGTCGAGTCGATCGATCTCGACGCGGGCGACGGTATCGGGCAGGTCGAGGTCGTCGCCGGTGGTCGTCAGGACGCAGACCGGTGCCGCGGACTCGAGGATGTAGGCGGTGCGGTCGGCCGGATGATCCGGGTCGATCGGCACATACGCGCCACCGGCCCGCAGCACGGCGTGCATGCCGATGACGAGGTCGAGCGAGCGGCGCATGCCGAGCGCGACGAGGGATTCCGGGCCGACGCCGTCGGCGATCAGGAAGCGGGCCAGGCGGTTCACCGACGCGGCGAACTCGGCGTAGGTGCGGGTTTCGCCTTCGAAGTCGAGGGCGATGTTGTCCGGGGTCAGTGCGACCTGCGCATCGAGCAGGGCGGGCAGGGTGGTCGCGGGGACCTCGTGTGCCGCGTCGTTCCACTCGGTCAGCGAGCGTTCCAGCTCGGCAGCGCCGGTGACCGGCAGCGCCCACACCGGCAGGTCGGCGTCGGCGGCCAGGAACCGGTCGAAGAACTCGAGGAACCGGCCGTGGTGGGTCCGCGCCTCGGCGGCCGAGTACAGGTTCGGGTTGGTCTCGAAGTCGATGTGGGAGCGGGTGCCACCGTGCGACTGATAGAAGTTGACGCCCAGGTCCTCGATGCTGCCCGTGGACAGCACGTTGAGCGTGCCCTCCATGCCGCCGAAGCTCAGGTGGTTGTCGAACAGCATGATGTTGACCCACGGGCCGAAGAACTCCGTGGAGACCACGCCGTCGCCCGCCGAATCACGGCGGATGTCCTCGTGCCGGTAGCGCTGGTGGCGCAGGGCGCCGGAGACCTCGGTGGTCACCGAACGCAGCAGCTGCGCGACGGTGGTGTCGTGGCCGACGTGCAGGCGCAGCGGGACGATGTTCGAGGTCGCGCCGCCGGAGCGACGCATCACCGCGGTGGTGCGCGCGGTGACCGGGAGGCTGAGGATGACGTCGGAGGTGCCGGTGATCTGGGCCAGGTAGGCGGCGAAACCGGCGATCAGCAGCGGAGCCGCGGTGCTGTCGTGGCGGGCGATCGCCGCGGTGAGCAGCTCGTCCTGGGCGGTGCTCAGCGCCGCGCTGGTGACGTCGTTGACCGGCGAGGGCGGGGCCGAGCGGCCGGTGAGGCTGCTGCCCTCTTCCAGACCCGCGACGCGCTGGGCCCAGTGCTGTTTGTCGGACTGGAAACGGGTGCTGTCGCGGTAGACGATCTCGGACTCGTAGAGCGCGCGCAGATCGGTGGCTTTGTTCGGCGGGGCCGGGGTGCCGGTGACCGCGGCGGTATAGAGCTGTGCCGTGCGGTTGACGAAGTTGTTGGCGCCGAAACCGTCGAGCACGATGTGGTGGACGCGGGCATACCAGTACCAGTGGTCGTCGCTGAGCTGCAGCGCGGCGGCCTGCACGAGGCGGTCGCGCACGATGTCGAGCGGGCGGCTGTACTCGGCGCGCATCCACTCGGCGGCGACCGCTTCGGGGTCGGCCTCGCCACGCAGGTCGACATAGATCAGCGTGTCGTCCTGGGTGGTGTCGACAGTCTGCATCGGCTCACCGTCGATCTCGACGATGCGCAGCCAGCCCGATTCGATGTCGGTGGCCGCGTCGGCGCTCGCGCGCTCGAGCACGGCGACATCGAGGCGTCCGCGCAGGTCGACGTACTGGGCGATATTGATCGGCACCAGCGGGTCGACATGCTGCGCGTACCAGATACCCAGCTGTGCGGGCGAGAGCGGGAAGTACTCCGAAGAGTCTCCACGTCCGTCACCAGTTTCGCCGTTTCCGCCGAAATCCAGCCGGTCCAACCCAAACCTCGCTTCCGGAACACCTGGGTAGGCGCTCCCCGCCGACACCGGAACGCGAGCGCCCACCTACCTACCAGCGTGGCGCCCGCGTCTCGGGTTCAGTTCTCGAATCAATCAGGCAAAAATGTCCATTGACACTATCTATCGGCCCGGCCGGTCTCGTTACACGGCCGAGACCATGCACCTGACCGCCCACTCCACTAGCGCCGGTCTACTCATCGCAAACCATCAAACCAATCTACCGGTGCGCCCGCCCCGCAACCAACCGCCTCCATAGCTGGCTGGCATCGCCCCAGGTGAGCCCACTGGCCCGCGTTTGCTGACGCTTGTCTATGTCCTCACATCGCCGGTGGGTGAGTGGTGCATCGCGGGAACTGAGTGATGGCTCACACCGATCGGTCTGCTCGTGACCGGCCCGGGCAACGCGGCAAACGCCGAGGTCGTCGCGATGCGCGGTCCTGCTCAGGGCTACGGCCGGACGCGGGCGGGGTCGTAGAGATGCGACTGAGCGCAGTCGATCGATACCGCCATCGCCCGTCCGACCAGGATCACCGCGGCTTGGCGCAGTCCGGCCGCTTCCACCTTGTCTGCGATGTCGGTCAGGGTGGCGCGTAAGACGAGCTGTTCGGGTTGGCTGGCGCGGTAGACGACGGCGACCGGGCAGTCCGCGCCGTACTCGGCGACCAGCTCCTCGGCGAGGACCCTGATCCGGGTGATCGCGAGATGCAGGACCAGGGTCGCGCCGGTGGCGGCGAAGTTGGCGAGGGCCTCGCCTCCCGGCATCGCGGTGGAGCGAGCCCGGGTTCGGGTGAGGACTACCGACTGCACGACCTCGGGGACGGTCAGTTCGGTGCCGAGGGCGGCCGCGGCAGCCGCGTAAGCGGGGACGCCGGGGGTGATGTCCCACGGCACGTAGTGGGCGTCGAGTCTGCGGGTCTGCTCGGTGAGGGCCGAATAGATCGACGGGTCGCCGGAGCACAAACGTGCCACGTCCTTACCGTCTTCGGTGGCACGCACGAGGTGGTCGATGATCTGGTCCAGGTTCAGGTGCTGGGTGTCGATCAGTGCGGTGCCGGGCGCGCAGTGGGCGAGGACCTCGGGGTCGAGGTAGGTGCCCGCGTACAGGCAGACCGGGCTCTCGCGCAGGAGATTTACCGCCCGCACCGTGAGCAGGTCGGCGGCGCCGGGGCCTGCCCCGATGAAATGCACGGTCATGCACGGGAGTCTAGGAGTGCGCATCAGGCGTCCGGGCAAGTAGGTTCTGTGTCGGACAGCAGGCGACGACGAAACGGGGGTTCCGCGATGCGGGTGTCAGGCAGTGGGATGCGGGGCGCGGGCGCCGTCGCGGCAGTGATCGTCGCCGCGACGCTGGCGACCGGGTGCTCGACCGACACGGTGGTCGGTCAGCCCACCGCTGCCGTGGACAGCTTCGCGCCCTCCGCGGACAACCGAGATCCCTCGCTGCGGATTCGCGGCGTCGTCGTCACCGAGATCGCGCCGGGACAGCCGCACGTGCTGCCGACCCAGCGCGTCGCCTACCCATCGATCCCCCCGGTCGGCGGACCGCACGATTCGCAATGGGCGGCCTGCACCGGCGTCGTTTATTCGAAGGCCCTGCGCTCCGAGAACGCGGTGCACTCCCTCGAACACGGCGCAGTGTGGATCGCCTACGACCCCGCGAAGGTGAGCGCGCAGGATCAGGCGACGCTGAGCACCAAGGTGACCGACCGGCAGTACACCCTCATGTCCCCCATCCCCGACATGGACCACCCGATCGCGCTGCAGTCGTGGGGCCACCAACTCACCCTCGACTCCGCCACCGACGAACGCATCGACCAGTTCCTCGTCGCCCTCCGCGAAAACCCCTACACCACCCCAGAAGTCGGCGCGACCTGCTCGTCCCCCTCCTTCGACCGCACCAACCCCCCGCCTTACGACCCGACCACCCCCGGCCCCGACGCAGTCCCCATGACCGGCGCCCGCTAGCCCGTCATATCGAACTGTGCGGTGATCTTCGTCGGCCGCACTCGCACCACGAGCTCACCGGCTACCCCGTTGCGCTTACCGAACTCCTCTGCCTTGTCCGCACCCATGTACCGGGCGCCGATAGCGGTGGCCGTGCGCACGAGCTCATCGAGGTCTTCGGACAACGTGACCGTGCCCTGCACCGCAACCAGCGCATACGGCGGCTCCTCGAGATCCACACACAACGCGATCCGCGGATCACGCGCGAAAGCCCGCCCCTTGGCCGTGTTCTTACCGGTATTGAAAACCAACTCGTCGCCTTCGACGATGAACCAGACCGGCGTCACCAGCGGACGCCCGTCAGCGGCATCGAACGCCACCTTGCCCGTTCGCGTGCCGTGGGAAAGGAATTCGCGCACCTTAGGATCAGATATAGAGGCCATCTACTCAGCGTAAATCACCGAGACGGCACATCCGGGGACCGACGAAATCGGCCAGTCACTCACGCCGCGCGAACACTCATCTCTACGTGCATCCCCGCCGCGACAACCATATTCACCAGCGCATCCAAGCTGAACAGGCCGATCTTTCCCCGCATCAGATCCGAAACTCGAGGCTGTGTCACGCCGAGGCGCTCAGCAGCCGAGACCTGAGTCCAGCCAGAACTCTCGATGTGTTCGGTCAACGCCATCATCAGGCGCGACCGCAGCCGCATGTTCTCTGCCTGCTGTGGGGTGTCCTCGATCGCATCCCACACGCTGTCGAACGTCCCGTCCGCCATCAGCGCTCTCCCTTCTTACTCGCAACACCGGCTCGCGCGTACCGCTTCGCCGCCAGCGCCAGATCAGACTCCGATGTCTTCTGAGTCTTCTTCTGAAAGCAGTGCAGCACAAGGATGCGGTCAGCGAGTTTCGCGACGTATATGACGCGAAATGCGCCCGAATCCTCGCGAACTCGAATCTCGCAGACTCCGAGCCCGACGGATCGCATAGGTCGCCAGTCCGTTGGTTCGAGGCCACGTTGAACGCGGTCGAGTTGATAGCCGCACTCGCGGCGGGCGCCGAGAGGGAACTCACGCAGGTCATCAAGTGCTGTGCCAACGAACTCGAGTCGCTTCACCAGACTCAGTATACAAATAATTGTATACCTTGCACAGTCCGGTTCGGCGGCGGCCAGCGACGGCGGGCAGACTGAATCGGTGAGCGATCTGAGGCATCTCATTGTGGTGGATGCGGCCAACGTCATCGGCTCGCGCGCCAATGGGTGGTGGAAGGATCGCGCCGGTGCGGCTCACAGGTTCCTCGCTGACGTGGCGGACCTGACGACCCGTCTGCCCGCTGACACCGAAGTCACTGTCGTCCTCGAAGGTGCCGCCCGGGCCGCCGCTGACGGCGCCGTACCGTCCGCGCCGCGCTTGACGGTGGTCCTCGCCGAGGGCTCGGGCGACGACAAGATCGTCGACGTGGTCGCAGGCACCGGCTCGCACGAACAGATCACCGTCGTCACCGCCGACCGTGAACTCCGCACTCGGGTAGCGGCCCACGGCGCCGAATTCGTGGGCCCCGGCTGGCTCTGGAGCCAGCTCGACTGACCGCGAGCCGCCCACGTTGGTCAGGCACGAACTAGTCGGCCGACAATGCGGCCAAGGCCATGTGGCGGAGTACCGGGCGGGCTCTCGACGCGGTTGCCGCGGACGCGCTGTGGGGGGTTGAGTTGATCAGGCCGAAGGCGGCGTGGGCCTGGATACGCGCGGTTTCCTCGGGGAGGGCCGGGTCGAGGTCGCGCAGGACGCCTACCCAGATTTCCACATAGTGGCGCTGAGTTCGGCGCAGCGTCCGGCGCTCCGCGGTAGGGACGTTGTCGAGATCGCGGTCTTGGATGCGGATCAGTTCGGGGTTGCCGAAGGCGAAGTCGAGGTGGAAGTCGACCAGGGCTGTGAGTGCTGTTGCCGCCGTGGGTGACTCGTCGACAACCGCGCGCCCACCCGCCAGCAGGCGCTCACTGATGCCGACGAGGAGTTCGACCAGCAGTGCCTCTTTGTTCGCGAAGTGACGGTAGACGGCGGGTCCGCTGATGCCGACCGCCGCGCCGAGGTCGTCGAGGCGCACCCCGAAGAAGCCGCGCTCGGCGATGAGGCGGGCGCCCGCGGCCAGCAACTGCTCGCGGCGCTGGGCCTTGAGCTGCTCGCGGCGAGTCACCTGGACAGGCTCGGTTATCGACATCGTGGCCGCCCCCTCTGGACAACTTGGTTAATCAAGATTAACCTGAATTTCAGTTATTGGCGACTAACCGAGTGAGAGAATGGCGTGATGACGGTTACGCACGAGACCGAAGGCACCGCGACGAGCAACCGAGACGCGCACGGCGCCCTGGTCGCGGATCTGCGGCAGCGACTGGCCACGGCCGCGCTCGGTGGTCCGCAGAAGTCCCGCGAACGGCACGTGGCCAGGGGCAAGCTGCTCCCGCGCGAGCGCGTCGACCAGCTTCTCGACCCGGGCAGCCCGTTCCTCGAGCTGGCTCCGCTCGCGGGCAACGGCATGTACGACGACGAGTGCCCCGGCGCGGGCGTGATCGCCGGCATCGGCCGTATCGCGGGCCGCGAGTGCCTGGTGCTGGCCAACGACGCGACGGTCAAGGGCGGCACCTACTACCCGATCTCGGTGAAGAAGCACCTGCGCGCACAGGAGGTGGCCGCGCAGAACAACCTGCCGTGCGTGTACCTCGTGGACTCCGGCGGCGCCTTCCTGCCGCACCAGGACGAGGTGTTCCCCGACCGCGAGCACTTCGGCCGCATCTTCTACAACCAGGCGAACATGAGCGCCAAGGGCATCGCCCAGATCGCGGCGGTGATGGGTTCGTGCACCGCAGGCGGCGCTTATGTGCCCGCGATGGCCGACGAAGCGGTGATCGTGCGCGACCAGGGCACCATCTTCCTCGGCGGCCCGCCGCTGGTGAAGGCGGCGACCGGCGAGATCGTCACCGCCGAGGATCTCGGCGGCGGCCTGCTGCACTCGCGCACCTCCGGCGTCACCGATCACCTGGCCGAAGACGACCGCGACGCACTGCGGATCGTCCGCAATATCGTCGCGACCCTCGACCCCCGCCCCGAGGCGCCGTGGGAGGTGCTGCCGAGCACCCCACCCGCCAAGCCGGAGGACGAGCTCTACGACGTGGTCCCCGTCGACCCGCGCACGCCCTATGACGTCCACGAGGTGATCGACCGAATCATCGACGGCGAGAGCGGATTCCAGGAGTTCAAGGCCGAATACGGCAAGACCCTGGTCACCGGATTCGCTCGCATCCACGGTCATCCCGTCGGCATCGTCGCCAACAACGGCGTGCTGTTCAGCGAATCCGCCATGAAGGGCGCGCATTTCATCGAGCTGTGCGACAAGCGCAAGATCCCCCTGCTGTTCCTGCAGAACATCACCGGCTTCATGGTCGGGCGCGATTACGAGGCGGGCGGCATCGCCAAGCACGGCGCGAAAATGGTCACCGCGGTCGCGTGCGCCCGGGTACCGAAGCTCACGGTGGTGATCGGCGGCTCCTACGGCGCGGGCAACTACTCCATGTGCGGGCGCGCGTATTCGCCGCGCTTCCTGTGGATGTGGCCCAACGCGCGCATCTCGGTGATGGGTGGCGAGCAGGCCGCGTCGGTACTGGCGACGGTGCGCGGCGACCAGCTCGACAGCGCGGGCAAGCCCTGGTCGGCGGCGGATCAGGAGACGTTCAAGGCCCCGATCCGCGAGCAGTACGAGACCCAGGGCAACCCCTACTACGCGACCGCGCGCATCTGGGACGACGGCGTGATCGCGCCGACCGACACCAGAACCGCGCTCGGCCTTGCCCTTTCGGTGTGCGCGCAGGCGCCGCTCGAACCCGTTTCCTACGGCGTCTTCCGGATGTGAGCGACATGCTGAACAAGAACCACCCCGTCGAATTCGACACCGTCCTGGTCGCCAACCGCGGCGAGATCGCGGTGCGTGTGATCAAGACCCTGCGCGCCATGGGTATTCGCTCGGTCGCGGTGTACAGCGACGCCGATGCCGACGCGCGCCATGTGCGTGAGGCCGATATCGCGGTGCGGCTCGGGCCCGCGCCCGCGCGCGAGAGCTACCTGTCGATCGAGAAGGTCGTCGACGCCGCTGTTCGTTCGGGCGCGCAGGCAGTGCATCCGGGTTACGGCTTCCTGTCCGAGAATTCGGCTTTCGCGGCCGCGCTCGCCGATGCGGGCATCGTGTTCCTCGGACCGTCCGCGAAGGCCATCGAGGTGATGGGCGACAAGATCACCGCGAAGAAGACGGTGACCGCCTTCGGGGTACCGGTGGTGCCCGGCATCGCCGAACCCGGTCTGACCGACGACCAATTGATCGCCGCCGCAACAGAAATCGGCTACCCCGTACTCGTGAAGCCGTCTGCCGGTGGCGGCGGCAAGGGCATGCGCCGGGTCACCGACCCCGCGGATCTGCCCGCCGCGCTGGTGAGCGCTCGCCGCGAGGCCGGTGCGGCCTTCGGCGACGACACCCTGTTCCTGGAACGGTTCGTCAACCGGCCCCGCCACATCGAGGTGCAGGTCCTGGCCGACAAGTTCGGCAATGTGGTGCACCTGGGTGAGCGTGAATGCAGTTTGCAGCGCAGGCACCAGAAGGTGATCGAGGAAGCGCCGTCGCCGCTGTTGGACGCGCGGACCAGGGCCCGGATCGGTACCGCGGCCTGCAATACCGCCCGCAGCGTGGCCTATGTGGGTGCGGGCACCGTGGAGTTCATCGTCTCGGCCGATCAGCCCGACGAGTTCTTCTTCATGGAGATGAACACCCGCCTGCAGGTGGAACATCCGGTGACCGAGATGGTGACCGGTGTCGACCTGGTGGAATGCCAGGTGCGGGTGGCCGCGGGTCAGAAGCTGGCGCGGACCCAGGACGAGATCCACCTCGTCGGTCATGCCATCGAAGCGCGCGTCTACGCGGAGGACCCCGGTCGCGGGTTCCTGCCGACCGGCGGCACCGTGCTCGCACTCACCGAGCCGGAAGGTGCAGGCGTGCGGGTGGATTCGGGTCTGTCGGTGGGCACCGTGGTCGGCAGCGATTACGACCCGATGCTGTCGAAGGTGATCGCGCGCGGCACCACGCGCGCCGACGCACTCGCCGCGCTGGACCGCGCGCTGGAACAGACTGTGCTGCTGGGTGTTACGAGCAATATCGAGTTCCTGCGGTTCCTGCTCGCCGACGAGGATGTGCAGGCAGGCCGCCTCGACACCGCACTGCTGGATCGCCGGGTCGCCGACTTCGTCCCCACCGAGGTCACCGACGACGCGTTCATCGCCGCCGCGACACACCACTGGTTGCGGCGCTGGCCCGCCACCGGCGGCGACCCGTGGTCGACCCCCTCGGGTTGGCGCCTCGGCGCACCGGCACCGACCTCGATCAGACTGTCTTCGGGCGACCAGGTGCGCCACGTATTCATCACCGGCACCCCGGATTCGGCGACGGTCCGGCTCGACGCGCCAGGATCTGAATCGACACCGAGCGAACTCGAGCCACGCACGCTCACCGCCACCGCCTCGACCGACGGCCTCACGTTGACGGTCGACGGACTGCGCCGCGTCTACCGCATCGCCGAGGCCGACGGTCAGCTGTGGGTGAGCCATGACGGCGCGCTCGCCGTGCTGCGCGAGGTCGCCGAGGCAGCCGTGCGTGGCGATGCCGCGCACGTCGGTGACGCCGAAATCCGCAGTCCCATGCCGGGTTCGGTGATCGCGGCACCGGTCGAGAGCGGCGCGACCGTCGCCATCGGCGATCCGGTGATCGTGATCGAGGCCATGAAGATGGAGCACACGCTCACCGCCCCGGTGGCAGGCACGGTGGAGGTGCTCGCGGCGCCGGGCGCCCAGGTGAAGCTGGACCAGGTGCTGGTGCGTGTCCTCGCCCATCCCGCCGAAGCCATCGACACAGCGACCGCAGAGTCGACAGACGCCGCTGTTGCCGCCACGAAGCCCGACACCGAGCGCGAAGGAACCCCCGCATGACCGACTACCTGTCCACCGGTTCCCTGCCGGAGGAATACCGCCAGCTCGCACTGACGGTGCGCGACTTCGCCAACCAGGTCGTCGCGCCGGTGTCGGCGAAACACGATGCCGAACACAGCTTTCCGTACGAGGTCGTCGCGGGCATGGCCGAGATGGGACTGTTCGGCCTGCCGTTCCCCGAGGAGTTCGGCGGCATGGGCGGCGACTACTTCGCGCTGTGTCTGGCACTAGAGGAACTCGGCAAGGTCGACCAGAGTGTGGCGATCACCCTGGAGGCGGGTGTGTCGCTGGGCGCCATGCCGATCTACCGCTTCGGCAACGACAAGCAGCGCACCGAATGGCTGCCGCAGCTCACCAGCGGACAGGCACTGGCCGGCTTCGGACTCACCGAGCCCGACGCGGGCAGTGACGCGGGCGGGACGCGGACCACCGCCGTGCAGGACGGCGAGAGCTGGGTGATCAACGGCAGCAAGCAGTTCATCACCAACTCCGGCACCGACATCACCCGCCTGGTCACCGTCACCGCGGTCACCGGGCAGACCGGCGCCAAGAAGGAGATCTCCACCATCCTGGTGCCGACGAGCACCCCCGGTTTCGTCGCCGAGCCCGCCTACAACAAGGTCGGCTGGAACGCCTCCGACACTCATCCGCTGAGCTTCACCGATGTGCGGGTGCCGCACGAGAACCTGCTCGGCGAGCGCGGTCGCGGCTACGCCAACTTCCTGCGCATCCTCGACGAGGGTCGCATCGCCATCGCCGCGCTGGCCGTCGGCGCCGCGCAGGGGTGCGTCGACGAGAGCGTGCGCTACGCGAGCGAACGTCAAGCCTTCGGGCAGGCCATCGGCCGTAATCAGGCCATCGCGTTCAAGATCGCCCGGATGGAGGCGCGCGCCCACGTCGCCCGCACCGCCTACTACGACGCCGCCGCGCTGATGCTGGCGGGCAAGCCGTTCAAGAAGGCCGCGTCGATCGCGAAGATGGTCGCCAGCGAGGCCGCGATGGACAACGCCCGCGACGCCACCCAGATCTTCGGTGGCAACGGCTTCATGAACGACTACCCGGTGTCAAGGCACTACCGTGACAGCAAGATCCTGGAAATCGGCGAGGGCACCACGGAGGTACAGCTGATGCTGATCGCAAGGGAACTCGGCCTGTGAGCGAACCGCGGCGGGTGGTCCAGCGTGGACTGTGGTTCGAGGAGTTCGAGATCGGCACGATCTACGAGCACCGGCCCGGGCGCACCATCACCGAGGCCGACAATGTCCTGTTCACCACGTTGACCATGAACACCCAGGCGCTGCACCTGGACGCGGCCTTCGCCGACGCGCAGCCGCCGTTCAACCAGCGCCTGGTGAACTCGATGTTCACGCTGTCGACACTGGTCGGGCTCTCCGTGGCCCAACTCACCCAGGGCACGCTGGTGGCCAACCTCGGTTTCTCCGAGATGACGGTGCCCGCGCCGCTGTTCCACGGCGACACCATGTACGCGGAAACGCTGGTCACCGACAAGCGGGAATCCAAGAGCCGTCCGGGTGAGGGCATCGTCAGCCTGGCGCACACCGCGCGTAACCAGCACGGGGTCGTGGTGGCGACCGCTGTCCGCCAGACCTTGGTTCGCAAGGCGCCCGCCGCGTGAGCGACCGACGGTGCCACCGCGCAACCCGCCGAATGGAGTCAGCATGAGTACCTGGCAGCCGAGTGGTCCCGCGTGGCTGTTCTGCCCGGCCGACCGCCCCGAGCGCTTCGCGAAGGCCGCCGCGGTGGCCGATGTGGTGATTCTCGATCTCGAGGACGGTGTCGCGGCGGGTGACAAGGCCGCGGCCAGGCAGGCCCTGATCGACACTCCACTCGACCCGCAGCACACCGTGATTCGCGTCAACGCCGCCGACACCGACGACTACGCGGCCGATCTGGCGGCGCTCGCGCAGACCGCCTATCGCCGGGTCATGCTGCCCAAATGCGAATCAGCTGAACAGGTTCGGCGCCTCGAGCACTACGAGGTGATCGTGCTGGTCGAATCGCCGCTGGGCGCGGTGCGGGTCACCGAGTCGACGCAGGCCGACAACGCCATCGGCGTGATGTGGGGTGCCGAGGATCTGGTCGCGGGCCTCGGCGGCAATTCGAGCAGGCACGCCGACGGCAGCTACCGCGATGTCGCCCGTCACGTTCGTTCGTCAACTCTGTTGGCGGCCAAGGCTTTCGGCTGCTTCGCGATGGATTCGGTGTACCTGGACATCAAGGATCTCGACGGCCTCGCCGCGGAGACCGCCGACGCTGTCGCCATCGGATTCGACGCCAAGGTCGCCATCCACCCGAATCAGGTCGCCGTGATCCGCGACGGCTACGCGCCCGACCCCGCCGAGCTCGACTGGGCGCACCGGATACTGGCGCAGGTGCCCAACCACCGTGGCGTCTTCGCGTTCGAGGGTCGTATGGTCGACGCGCCGGTACTTCGGCACGCTGAACAGATCGTCCGGCGCGCGGGCGTGCCCGGTTGATCTTCGGGTAACCCGCTCCCGATACCTGCCGTAGCCCAGTTCGAGGAGGACATCCGGTGCAACCGCAATGGGTACCGAACGCACATGACGTCGCATCGGCCCGAATCACCGACTTCGCCACCTTCGTCACCGCGCGAACCGGCGACGAATACCCCGACTACCGGGCGCTGTGGCAATGGTCGGTGGACGATGTCGCCGACTTCTGGCAGGCCGTGTGGGACTACTTCGAACTCGGCGAGACCGCCGGTGAGGTCCTCGGATCACGGGAGATGCCGGGCGCGCAGTGGTTCCCAGGCACCCGGCTCAACTACGTCGACCAGGTCATCCGGATGGCCGATTTCAGCCGCCCCGCGGTCATCGCGCTGCACGAGGATGCCGAGCCGAGGGAAGTCTCCTGGGCCGAATTGATCGAGCAGGTCACGGTTTTCGCGCGCACCTTGCGTGAGCAGGGTGTCGGAGCCGGTGACCGAGTGGTCGGCTATCTGCCGAACATCCCCGAGGCGATCGTCGCCTTCCTCGCTACCGCCAGCATCGGCGCGGTGTGGAGTGCCTGCGGCCAGGACTACTCCGCGAAGGCCGCGCTGGACCGGCTCGGCCAGCTCGACCCGACGGTGCTGGTCACCGCCGACGGCTACCGTTTCGGCGGCAAGGAACACGACAAGCGCGCCGATATCGCCGCCCTGCGGGACGGGCTGGACTTGCGTGCGACCGTGGTCGTTTCGCAACTCGGGCTGGACGTACCCGACGCGATGTCATGGGCGGACGCGGTCGCCGATGCCGGTCTCGGTGTCATCGAAACGGTCCACGTCGATTTCGATCATCCGCTGTGGATCGTGTTCTCCTCCGGCACCACCGGACTGCCGAAGGGCATCGTGCACGGCCACGGCGGTGTGCTGCTCGAGCATCTAAAAGCCGTTGCGCTGCAATCGAATATGGGACCTGAGGACACGTTCTTCTGGTACACCAGCCCCAGCTGGATGATGTGGAACTTCCAGGTAGCGGGCCTGCTGACCGGTACCACCGTCGTCACCTACGACGGCAGCCCGACCGCCGGTGGCCCGGATGCCCTGTGGCGCTTGGCCGCTCAGGTCGGTGCCACCGTGTTCGGCACCAGCCCCGGCTATGTTCTCGGCTGCATCAAGGCGGGCTCGGTGCCACGTGCCGAGCACGACCTGTCCGCCCTGCGCTCGGTCGGTATCACCGGTTCATCGCTGCCGGTATCGAGCGCACTGTGGTTGAACGACAATGCAGGCGAGCATGTTCAGGTGAGCTCGATCAGCGGCGGCACCGACGTGGTGTCGGCGTTCGTCGGCGGCGCACCGACTGTGCCGGTGTGGCCGGGTGAGCTGTCGGCGCCGTATCTCGGTGTCGCCCTCGACGCCTTCGACGAGCAGGGCAACTCTGTGCGCGGCGAGGTCGGCGAGCTGGTGGTCACCGCGCCCATGCCGTCGATGCCGGTCAGCTTCTGGCGCGACGACGACGGAAAGCGCTATCACGCCGCCTATTTCGACACCTACCCCGGCGTGTGGCGCCACGGCGACTGGATCACGCTCACCGAACACGGCAGCATCGTCGTGCACGGCCGCTCCGATTCCACCCTCAACCGCCACGGCATCCGCATGGGCAGCGCCGACATCTACCAGGTCGTCGAGCAGTTCCCGGAGATCGCCGAGGCACTGGTGATCGGCGCCGAACAACCCGACGGCGGCTACTGGATGCCCCTGTTCGTCGTGCTCGCCCCCGGCGCGGAATTCACCGAAGACCTGAAAACCCGCCTCGCCACAGCGATCCGCACCGAGGTCTCCCCCCGCCACGTCCCCGACGAGATCCGCGAAGCCCCCGGCATCCCCCACACCCGCACCGGTAAGAAACTGGAAGTCCCCATCAAGAAGCTCTTTCAGGGCGCCGACCCCGCCCGCGTCGTCGAACGCAGCGCCGTCGACGACCCCGCACTCCTCGACTGGTATGCCCGGATCACCCCGCCCGACAAGGGCTAATACACTTGAACTATGAATGTCAGCGAGTCTCGTGGGGCGCGTGGGGTAGCTGGGGCCGAAGTTCGGCGGCGGCCGAAGAATCGCCGGGCGCAGATCGCCGCGTCGTCGGCGGTGGCGTTCGGGGCCGCCGGGTATCACGGAGTGAGCATGGAGGACATCGCGACCGGGCTGGGAATCAGTTCGGCCGCGCTGTATCGGCACTACCCCAGTAAGTACGCGTTGTTCCGGGAGGAGTTACTTCGGGTCGGGCAGGCCTTCACCGCGTCGGTCGAGGTGGCGGCGCAGGACCCGCTGCCCGCGGCACAACGGTTGCGGCACATGCTGACCGGGCTGATCGGTGCGACCGTGGAGAATCGGGCGACGGTGCGGCTGGTGCGGTGGGAAGGCCGCTACCTCGAACCGGCTGATCGCGTGGTGCTCGACGAGCAGCAGAGTTCGGTGCTGGTCGCCCTCGACGAACAGCTGGCGCTGCTGCGTCCCGAATTGACCACGGCTGAGCTGCGAATGATCTCCACGGCGATTCTCGGCGTGATCACCAGCGTCGCCGATCACCACGCCGCGCTGCCCGTTCGCACGGTGAACAGGTTGCTCGGCGCGGCGTGTATGGCACTGACCGACAGCGAATTGCCGCCCGCCGCCACAGTTTCGGAGCTGGGAACCCGCGCCCAGATCCCGGATTCGTTCAAACACGAACTGCTGCTGCGTAAAGCGGTGGAGCTGTTCCACCTGCGCGGTTACCCGAATGTCAGTGTGGAGGACATCGCCTCGGCGGCGGGGTTGTCGGCGGCGTCGGCGGTGTACCGGTTCTATCGCGGCAAGAGCGATATCCTCGCTGCCGCGTTCCGGCGCGCTGCGGACCGGGTGTCAGGGGCGATCGGGCCCGCCGTCGCGAGCACGCCCGACAGCGGCGCGGCGCTGGGTGTGCTGATCGAGCAGTTCGTCGCCGACACCTTCGACGAGCGGGCGCTCGCGGTCGTCTACTACGCCGAGTTCGGGCACGTGCCCGCCGAGGAGCGTGCGGTGCTGCGCAATATCCAGCGGTTGAGCGTGCAGGAATGGGCGCGGCTGGTGCGCGATATGCGGCCGGAACTGTCCGCGGCCGAGGCGCGATTCCTGGTGCACGCGGCATTCGCGATGGTCATCGACCTCGGTCAGGGGTTCGGCGACGACCCCATCGCGGGCCGGGCCAGGGTGGGCTTCCTGATGCGGCGGGTACTGCTCGGCTGAGGCAGTTCATCCGTCGCGGATGAGGCGGCTCGTTCTCGGCGCGGCATACCCTCGGTGATCAGTCCGTCGAACGGAGCGTGCATGGATCCACGCGCGGGTGCGCTGACCAGGCGTTCGCTGCTCGGGCTCGCGGCCGCGGCAGCTGCCGCGGCCGCACTGCCCGGATGTGGTGACGGGTCGGCGCGCTGGTCGACCGACACAACCACCGACCGTCCGGACGACGTGCTGACCCTGGCGACCGACGCCTACGTCTTCGGTTACCCGATGATCCTGCTCGACATCATGCGCGCGGCGAGCGGGCCGACCAACACCATCGATCACAGTGTCCTGCCCGATCCCTACGATCGCGGGGTGGCCCGGCTCAGCCACGACATGGTGTATTCGCAGGCATGGCTCGACCTCGCCGAAGAGCCGATGGTGCTGCAGATCCCGGGGATGGAACCCGACCGGTTCTGGCTGTTCCAGCTGATCGACGGGTGGGCGAATACCGTGCACGACCTGACCAGCGAGAACCCACGAACCACCGACGAAGCGGACGGCCCGCCCTTCACCTACGCCCTCACCGGACCACAGTGGGCGGGCGAGCTGCCCGCGCGGATGACGCGGCTGCACATGCCGTCGACGCGGAGCACGATCGTGGGCCGGATCCAGATCAACGGCGCTGCCGACGCACCGAAGGTCAACCAGTGGCAGCAGCAACTGAAACTGATCCCGCTGAGCGCCTGGAACCGCGGCGAACTCGACGCCACGGTCAGCCGCGTCCACCCGATCGACCGTGGACCCGAGCCACCGACGAAGCGAATCGCCGCCTTGGACGGTCGCACCTACCTGAACCGCCTGTGCCGACTGATGCTGGCCGATCCCCCCGCCGTCGTGGACGAACCGCTGATGCGCAAACTGGCCGCGATCGACATCCAACCGGGCGGGGCCGTCATCGACCAATCCGCCGAGGTCCTCGACGAAGCCGTCCGCCAGGGCCAGCGCCGCATCGCCGACTGGAAAGACCCGACCGCCCGCTACGTCAACGGCTGGGAGATCCCCATCGACCTGGGCACCTTCGGCACCGACTACCTCCGGCGCGCGGCCACCACCCGACGTTCCCCTGGTCTCGCCCCCATCCGCGACGTCCTCTACGCGAACCTGGAGGCCCCCACCACCGACCAGGGCCGCCCTCTGCGCTATCGAATCCGCTTCGAAGCAGGCCAATGGCCTCCCGTCGAAGCCTTCGCCTCGATCACCGCCTACGACACCCAAGGCTTCCTGGTCCCCAACCCCGACCAGATCTACTCGATCGGCCACCACCCCGCCGTCGTCGCGGCCCCCGACGGATCCGTGGAACTGGCGATCCAACAACAGGACCCTCGCCCGGAAGTCCCCGCCGGTAACTGGCTCCCCATCCCCTCGACCGGCGACTTCTCCCTGACCCTGCGCCTCTACGCTCCCCGCGAGGACGCCCTCGACGGACAGTGGAAGCCGCCACCGATGACCCGACTCGACTGAGTGTGCGCCCTTGTGGGACAGCTCAGACGCGTGGTGCGACGGTGAGTTGGTCCCATTCGACGACGATCCGGAACGGGGTGGTGACATCGACTGCTAGGCCGTGGCCATCGCGGTGGGTGGTTCCACGTGTGTGTAGGCCTGCTTTCGGACCTCGAGTGCATAGCGTTCGACGCTGACCGCGCCGACCTTGTCGAACTCGACAATCCAATAGTGTGGGATACCCGCGTCGGCGTAGTCGGCCATCTTGTGGATTCGATCTCGGCGCTTCGACCAGGGTGAGACCACCTCGACCACGATGAAGACGCGGTCTGCCGTGAGTTGGCCGAAGTCTTCCAGGCAGCGGTTGACGACAACGTCGGGGATGCGCGCGGTCAGGGTTTGTTGGACATGGCGGCGATCAAGGAGTTGGGGCGCATGTCGAGCCAGTGGGATTCGACGTAGTGGAGGCAGGAGGTTCGGGGGGCGGCGCCGAAGGCCACTGTCCAGCCGCCGGGGACGGCGGCGAAGGTGGGCCAGAGGGAGTGTTCGCCTTCGGTGTTGACCAGGACGTAGAACTGGGCGTTGTCGTCGTCGAACGGGTTGGTCATGGGGTGCCCTTTCTGATCAGGGTGCTGAGGTGGGCCAATACTGTGGGGGTGCCTTCGATTTCGGTGTGGGCGAGGTCGCTGGTGCGGTACAGGCGGTCGCCCGCGGGGGGTGCGTGGAACGGGATGAAGTCGGTGGTGGTGACGCCGTAGCTGGTGATGAGCGCGGCTAATCGGGTGGGGTCGGGTGGTTCGGTGAGGACCACCGTGGCGCCGACGCGAAGGGGGAGCAGGTAGCCGTGCCAAGCGGTGGTGTCACCGATGTGGGCCTGGTGCAGGTAGACGTCGCGGGTGGTGAGGTGGTGGCGAGCCTGCATGGCGGTCACCCGATGGACGGCGGCGGCGTGGCTGATGGTGACACTGTGCGTGGAGCCGGGGGGAAACAGCACGATGGCGGGGTGTTGGGTCAGGACCGGGGTGCGATGTTCACTTCGGGCGATCGGCTCGCTGGAGTAGGCCGCAAGGGCCACCCGGTCGACCGTGACGGTCGGGATGTCGTAGGTCCCGAGGTGTTCGCGGGCGGCGATGGTCAGGACCAGCGCGGGATCGACGATCGGTGGCAGCACGGTGGTGACGACGGGCACCACCGCGCCACCGGCTTTGAGGACGGCGTACATGGCGACAAAGAACTCGATCGACCGGGGAACATCTACGAGCACAGCCGATTCCGGTCCGATGCCGAGGGCGGTCAGGTGCCTGGCCAGTTGGTTGGTGCGCCGGTCGAGATCACCGTAGGTGATGATCGAGGTCGGGCCGTCGCTCGGCGCATGGACGACGGCCGGGTCGAAAGGGGTTGCGGCGGCTTGGGCTTCGAACTCGTCGAGCAGAAGCTCGTCGGGCAGACCCACGCAACGTGAGTAGGGCCCGTCGTCGATGCGGCCGACGAATTCGATCTCGGCGGTCCAGGCATCGCCCGGTGGTCGGCGCCGGACCAGGTCGCCGGTGGCGAACATGCGGTCGTCCACCGGGCCGATGGGGTTGGCCAGGAAGGTCGCGGCGGTAGCCTGCCTACCGACGTACCCGCGCGCCAATTGCACACCGGAGACGTAGAGTTCGCCGATCTCGCCGTCGGCGACCGGGCACAGGTGCTCGTCGAGAATCAGCAGCTCGACATCGTCGGCGGCCGATCCGAACGGCACCACCTCGAGGTCGGCGCCGGTCACCTCGTGCGCGACGAACTCGCCGGCGGTCTCCGGTCTGCCGTACACGTGCCACAGGGTCGCTCCGCTCACCTCGCGCAGGGCAGCGGCGGTTTTCGCCAGTAGTGATCCACCCGAGCCGAGCACCACGCGCAACGAGTCGAGGCGTTCCTCCGCGTCGGGCAGTGCTGCCAGTTCGGCCAGTTGGGCTTGATCGAAACATGCTGCTGTAACGCTGGTTTCGGCGATCGCGTCTGCGAGCACCGCCGACGGTGAGACGACCAAGGTGGCGCCGGTCTGCAAGGCGAGCAGCATCTCCCCCACTGCGGCCTGTCCGGTCAGCGGCGCGTGCCACAGAACGGAGTCGCCGAGGCCGATGCCACAGAGTCGTTGGCGCCAGCACGAATTCGCTTGTGCCGCACGATGTCCTACTACAACGGCGGCCGAGGCGACGACATCGACCACCAGGTAGGCGGGGTTGTCGGCGCCCGGCCCCGGTAGTTCGCCGGGGGTGATGTCGACGGTGGCATCGGTGTACAGAACCGGGAAACCGGTGGGGTGCGGCGTGGCGTCGGTGGTGAGGATCAAGGTCGGCGCGGCCAATGAAGCGGTGCGTCGTTGCAGGTCACCGGGGGTAGCGGGGTCGAGCAGGACAAAGGCACCGCCGGCGGCGAGTACCGCGTGCACGGCGACAACGAGTTCCGCCGAGCGTGGCAGCGAGACCGCGACGACGGTCTCGGGGCCGACACCGTGCTCCACGAGAGCAGCGGCCAACGCATCGACTCGCTCGGCCAATTCGCCGTAGGAGAGCCAGATTTCGCCGTCGCGCACCGCGAGGGCGTCGGGTTCGCGGTCGGCGTGGCCGGCGAAGGCGGCGAGCAGGGTCGCCGGGTCACGTGGTTGTTCGCCGTCCAGGTCACGCAGGAGCGCGGCGAGGGTGGCGGCGGTCGTGACCGAATCCGTGTGCGACATCAGAGTTGTCCTTCCGAGTCGTCAACCGACGCTGTCCCGGCTGTCACCGCGGCGGCATCGGTCACCAGTGTTTGCAGCGTGGAAGTGAGACCGGCCGCGCCGAGTGCGGCGAGCACGCCGGGCACGAGCCCGGCCAGCGCGACGTTCACCAGCGCTTCGGGTTTCATCTTCGCTCCCATCGCCCTGCTCACCGCGGTGAGCTTGGCGTCGAGGGCTGCGTAGGAGATGGCGTGCTCGCCGTGGGTGAATGCCACGGTCGCCGGCGCGAGCCGAGCTGCCGAACCGACGAGGTTCGGGAGATCGGCGATCGTATAGGTGGTCGGGGTCTTTTCGGCGTCGGTGCGCATGTCGATCGCACGCACTGCGACGGTGGGATCGGCGGCGACGGCGGTGAGGATCTTGCGGAATCGTTCGGCCAGTATTTCGATGGTCGACGCGTCGAACAGGTCTGTGGCGTAACCGAAGTGGACGTCCAACCCGTCGAGAGTGCCGTCCTCGGCGTAACGCTGCAGGGCGGTGAGGTGCAGGTCGAACTTGGCTTCGGTAAGGCCGGGGTCCAGGGTCTGGACGCGGAGGCCGGGTAGTTCGATGCCGCCCGGTGGCATGTTCTGGAAGGTCAGCATCACCTGGAACAGCGGCGTGTAGGCGCCGGTTCGGGTGCGGCCGATGGCGTCGACGACCTGCTCGAACGGGACGTCGGCGTGCGAGAGGGCGGCGAGGTCGCGGCGCTTCGCCTGGGCGAGCAGGTCGGTGAAGGGTGCGCGCGCATCGACCTCGGTGCGCAGGGCGACGGTGTTGACGAACATGCCGACGAGATCGTCGAGTTCGCGGGCGCCGCGACCGGATACCGGGGCACCGATGGTGATGTCGGTGCTGCCGGATTGTTTGGCCAACAGGACGGCAAGGGCGCTGTGGACCAGAGTGAACAGGGTGGTTCCGTTGGCACGGGCTACGCCGTCGAGGCGGCGGGTGAGGACGCTGTCGATGTCGAAGTCGACAGTCGCACCGCGCATTTCCCGGCGTGCGGCTCGTGCGCGGTCCGTGGGCAGCGTGAGTAGTTCGGGTGCTCCCGCGAGTTCACGGGTCCAGTAGGCGAGTTGCTGGGTGAGCACGCTGTCCGGGTCGGTGTCGGAGCCGAGCAGCGCACGCTGCCAAGTGCTGAAGTCGCCATACTGGATTTCCAGCGGGGCCCAGCCGGGTTCCCGACCATCGGCGCGATCTACGTAGGCGCGCACCAGGTCTCGGGTGAGCGGGTCGATCGAGTAGCCGTCGGCGCTGATGTGGTGCACCACGACGACGAGGACATGATCGTTGTCGCCGAGGCGGTAGAGCGCGACTCGGACCGGGGGCGCGGCGGTGATGTCGAAGGGCTGCGCGACGAGTGCCGCGATACGGGTTTCGACATCGGTGGGCGCGACTGGGATCGGGGCGAGGTCGACGGCGGCGGACCAGGCGGGCATCACCTGCTGGACCGGGCCCGCCGCGGTGTCCGGGTAGCGGGTGCGCAGGGTGTCGTGGCGGGCCAGCAGGTCGGCGATGGCCGCCTGCAGCGCGGGGAGGTCGAGGTCGCCGGTGAGGCGGATGGCGGCCGGGATGTGGTACGCCGAGGATTGCGGCGACAGTTGGTGCATGACCCACATGCGCTGCTGCGCGGGCGAGAGGATCGCGGGACCTTCGCCGGTGCGTGTGGTCAGCGGGGGGCGGGCGCTCGTGCGATCGACAGTGGCGAGGCGTTCGGCCAGCGCGGTAACCGTCGGCGCGTCGAAGACCGCCGCTACCGGGACCTGGGTGCCGAGCGCGGCGCCGAGGCGGGCGGCCAGGCGGGTTGCCATCAGCGAGTTGCCGCCGAGAGCGAAGAAGTCGTCGTCGAGCCCGGCGGTCGGGCAGCCGATCACCTCGGCGAAAGTCCGGGCGACCAGCTGTTCGACCGCGGTGACCGGAGCGCGGAAGGCTGCTTCGGCGAACGCGGGTTCGGGCAGGTCGGCGCGGTCGACCTTGCCGTTGGCATTGAGGGGTAGCGCGTCGAGGACCACCAGGGTGGCGGGAACCATGTAGGCGGGCAGGTCCGCGGCGAGCTGCGCGCGCAGTTGGGCGGCGATGGTTTGTTCGTCGCCTGGTGTCAGGTCGGCGACCGCGGCATAGGCGATCAGACGGGCGCCCGTCTGATCATCGGTCTTGGCTACCGCGACCGCCGCACGGACACCGGCGCAGCGCAGCAGGGCTGTTTCGACCTCGCCGAGCTCGATGCGGAAGCCACCGATCTTGACCTGGAAGTCGGCGCGTTCGAGGTATTCGAGGGCGCCGTCGGCGCGCCGACGCACGATGTCGCCGGTGCGGTACATCCGGGAGCCGGTGCCGGCGAGTGCGAAGGGGTTGGCGACGAAGCGGTCGGCGGTGAGGGCTGAACGGCCGTGGTAGCCGCGAGCGAGTTGGTCGCCGGCCAGGTAGAGCTCTCCGGCGACACCGATCGGGACCGGACGCAGGCGAGGGTCGAGGACGTACACGGCGCTGTTCCAGGCGGGGAAACCGATCGGCACCGTATGCGACAAATTCTGTGCCACTTCATATTCGGTGACCGAGACGGCCGCTTCGGTCGGGCCGTACAGGTTGTGCAGTACAGCGTCGGTGCCGGTGGCGCGGAACTGAGCGGCGGTGGCGACGGGCAGCGCCTCGCCGATCGCCAGCACGGCCCGGAGCGAAAGCGGCAGCGCGGGTACGGTTTCGGCGGCCAAGAGCATGCCGATGAGCGACGGCACCGCGTGCAGAACGGTGACGCCGTGCCGGGTCATGCTGGCGCGCAAGCGGTCTGGGTCGCGTTCGTCGCCGGGGCGGGTGACGATCAGAGCGCCGCCCGCGGTGAGGGGGGACCAGAATTCCCAGACCGAGAGATCGAAGGTGGCGGGGGTCTTCAGCAGGATGCGGTCGGTGGTGGTCATGGTGAAGCGGTCGTGCAGCCACGCGAGCTGGTTGACGATCGCGGCGTGCGGGACGGTGACGCCCTTGGGGCGGCCGGTGGAGCCGGAGGTGAAGATGATGTACGCGGGGTGCTCGGGGCGCAGTGGGGCAGTACGCTCGGCATCGGTGATCGGATCCGTCGAGAGTTCTTGCAGCGCTCGATGATCCAGTTCGAAGGCGGGTACGTCCACGGAGATCGGTAGGCCGTCGGCGGCCGTGGTGAGCACGCACAGCGGTGCCGCGGTGGCGACGATGTAGGCGATGCGGTCGGCGGGGTGATCGGGGTCGATCGGCACGTACGCGCCGCCTGCCCGGACTACGGCGTGCATGGCGATCACGAGGTCGATGCCACGACGCATGGCCAGTACGACGGTGCGTTCCGGGCCGACTCCTTCGGCGATCAGGAGCCTGGCGACACGGTTGATCTGGGCGTCGAAGGTGGCGTAATCCATGGACTCGCCGGTCTCGTCGTCTACCAGCGCGAGTGCGTCCGGAGTCCGGTTCGCCTGGTGGACGACCAGTTCGGCGAGCGTGGTCGGCTCGACCGGATGGGTGGTGTCGTTCCAGGTTTCGAGCAGCAGCACGCGGTCCGCGCCGAGCAGATCGAGATCACCGACTGCGCGATCCGGCGCGGTCGCGATGGATTCGAGAATCCGGCGCAGCTGACCGGCGAAACGTTGCGCCGTTTCCGCGTCGAACAGATCGGTGGCATAGCCAAGGGCCATGTCGATTCCCGCCGGGGTGCCGTCGGCGGCGTAGTTGTCGAGGGCGAACAGGTGCAGATCGAACTGCGCGACACCGGCATCGAAGTCGATACCGGAGACGGTCAAGCCGGGCAGTTCCAGCTGACCGCGGTCGTGGTTCTGGAACGAATAGCCGACCTGGAACAGCGGGTGCCGCGCGGTGGAGCGGGCGGGGTTGAGTACCTCGACCAACCGCTCGAAGGGCACATCGGCGTGCGAGAACGCGGCGATGTCGGCGGTGCGGGCCGCGGCGAGCAGGTCGGTGAACGGCGCGGCGGCCGCGACCGGGGTGCGTAGGACGAGGGTGTTGACGAACATGCCGATGACCTCGTCGAGTTCGGCTTCACCACGGCCCGCGTTCGGGGTGCCGACGGCAATGTCGGCGGTGCCGGAGAGCCGGGCGAGCAGGGCCGCGAAGGCCGCGTGCACGACCATGAACAGGGTGGCGCCGTTGGTGCGGCCGAGGGCGGACAGTGCGGCGTGCAGGTCGGCGTCGACGGTGAAGCTCACCTTGTCGCCGCGCAGGCTCTGGCGGGGTGGGCGTGGGCGGTCGGTCGGCAGGGCGAGCTGATCGGGCAGTCCGGCCAGCTGGGATCGCCAGTAGTCGACCTGTTGGGCAGCAAGCGATTCCGGGTCCGCTTCGTCGCCGAGCAGGTCGCGCTGCCACAGTGCGTAGTCGGCGAACTGCACCGCCGGCGGCGCCCAGCCGGGGGCGGTGTCGGCGAGCCGGGCGGTGTAGGCCCGCATCAGGTCGGTGACGAAGGGCGCGATCGAGGAACCGTCGGCGGCGATGTGATGCAGGACGGCGGCGAGCACGAATTCGGTGTCGGTGAGCTGGAACAGGCGCAGGCGCACCGGGATCTCGGTGGTGACGTCGAAGGTGGTCTCGGCCAGTTCACGAATCGCGGCGGGAAGTGCGGATTCGCTGGTCGCTACCGCCGAGGCCGCCGTTGACATCGCGTCGGCGGCGCCGATGATCGACTGCACGGGTGTGCCGTCGACCTCCGGGTACACGGTGCGCAGCGATTCGTGGCGGGCCACGACATCGGCCATCGCGGCCTGCAGCGCGTCGACGTCGAGCGCACCGCTCAGGCGCAGCGCGAAGGGGATGTTGTAGGCCACCGATGCGCGGTCGAAGCGGTTGAGGAACCACATGCGCTGCTGGGCCGGGGACAACGGAAGCAGTTCGGGGCGGGCCCGGCCGACGAGTGCGGGCCGGTCGACCTTGGACTGGGCATCGACCGCCGCAGCCAACTCGGCCACGCGTGGCGCCTCGAACAGGGTTCGCACACCGACGCGCCGATCCAGGGCCGCACCGATGCGGGCGACGGCCTTGGCTGCCAGCAGCGAGCTGCCACCCAGGGCGAAGAAGTCGTCGTCGGCACCCATCGGCTGGTCGTCGGTACGGCCGAGGACCTCGGTGTAGACGTCGGCGATGATCTGCTCGGTGACCGTTGTCGGCCTGCGGTAGGCGGTGGTCTCGAAGACGGGAGCGGGGAGGGCGGCGCGGTCGAGCTTGCCGTTGACCGTCAGCGGGATGCGGTCGACCGGCACGATGGCTGCCGGGAGCATGTGCTCGGGCAGGGTGCGTGCCAGTTCCGTGCGCAGGGCGGCGGTGTCGAGGTCGGTGGCCTCGGTGACCAGGTAGGCCACGATCCGCGGCTCGTCGACGAGGTCGGTGCGGACCAGGACCGCGACCTCGCGCGGGGCGAGCGAGCTGCGCAACAGCGCAGCCTCGATCTCACCGAGTTCTACGCGGAACCCACGGAGGTTGACCTGCTGGTCGGCGCGACCCAGATATTCGAGATCGACGCGGGCCGCGCGAGCGTCGGGCGATCCGAGCACTGTACGGCCGGTCGATTCCGAACCAGGGCGCGCCGACGCGGACACCTCGGCGGCGTCGTCGGGCATCACTGTCCAGCGAGCGAGGTCGCCCGAACGGTAGGCGAGAGAGCCGGCAGGGCCGTAGGGGTCGGCGACGAAACGGCCGGCGGTCAGGTCGGGCCGGCCCAGGTAGCCGCGAGCCAATTGCGGCCCGGATACGTAGATTTCGCCGGGGACACCGAGCGGCACGGGACGAAGGCGCGAATCCAGCACGCGCAGCGTGAGTCCCGTGATGGCACCGCCGATCACGCTGGCGGAACCGCTGTTCGGGGCAATCTCACGGTAAGAGGCGTGGACGGTGGTCTCGGTGATGCCGTACATGTTCACCATGCGGGTCGAGTCCGGGTAGCGGGCGAACCAGCCGGCGAGTCGTTGGGGTTCGAGCGCCTCACCACCGAAGATCACTGTGCGCAAGGCATATTCGGTCGGCACCGGGTCGGCCAGGTCCGCGGCGATGAGCTGGTAGAACGCGGACGGAGTCTGGTTGAGGACGGTGACGCGTTCGGTGCGGAGCAGTTCGCGGAACTGTTCGGGCGAGCGCGAGGTGAAGTAGTCGACCAGGATCACCGAACCGCCGTGGAGCAGGGCGCCCCACAGCTCCCACACTGAGAAGTCGAAGGCGTAGGAGTGGAACATCGTCCACACATCCGAGGGACCGAAGTCGAAGCGGCTCGCGGTGTTGTCCAGCAGGGCGACAACATTCGCGTGCGGAACGACAACGCCCTTGGGGCGGCCGGTCGAGCCGGAGGTGTAGATGACGTAGGCGGCGTTGGCGGGGGCCAGTGGCGTGTGCCGGTCCGCGTCGGTCATGGGTTCGGCGGCGAAATCGGTCAGGTTGCCCGCGGCGGGGTCGATGACCGGGCCACCGAACCAGCCGTGCGCCAGACCCGTGTCGTCGTTGGTGATGGCACAGTGCGGCCGGGCGTCGTCGAGGACGTATTCGATGCGATCAGCGGGGTAGTTCGGGTCGATCGGCAGGTAGGCGGCCCCCGCCTTCAGCACCGCGAGCAAAGCGACGGGCAACTCCACCGAGCGTGCGAGCGCGACCGCCACCAGCGACTCCGGCCCGACACCCGCGGCGACGAGCCGACGGGCAAGACGGTTGGACCAGGCATCGAGCTCGTCGTAGGTCAGGGTGGTATCGCCCGCTTTCACGGCGACAGCGTTCGGGTCGAGGGCGGCGGCACGGGCGAACCGGTCCACCATCGTGTCGGTGGCCGCCACCGAGGCGCCGGTGGACGACCAATCGTGCAGGGTGCGCTGCTGTTCTTCGGCGCTGAGCAATTGGATGTCGCCGATCACGACGGTCGGGTCGGCGACGACGGCGGCCAGCACCTGGGTGAATCGCCGGGCCAGCACCGCGACGCTGTCCTGCGCGAACAAATCTGTGGCGTAGGCGATTTCGATGGACATTCCGTTCGCGCGTCCGTCGATGTCGTCGGACTCCGCGACGGTGAACTGGAGATCGAACTTCGCCACGGCGGCGTCGAAATCGACAGGCTCCACACGCAGTCCTGCCGCCTCGAGCGCGGGGACGGTGAAGTTCTGCAGCACCAGTGCCACCTGGAACAGGGGGTGGCGGTTGCGGGCTCGCGCCGGATCGACGGCATCGACGATCTGCTCGAACGGGATGTCGGCGTGCGAGAGGGCGTCGAGGTCGGCCGCGCGGACGGCGTCGAGCGTGGTTTCGAACTCGGCGCGCGGGTCGATCTGGGTGCGCAGGACCAGGGTGTTGACGAACATGCCGATCAGGCCGTCGAGGGCGGCCTCACCGCGGCCCGCGACCGGGGTGCCGATCGCGATATCGCTGCCGCCGGACAGCCTGGCCAGGAGAACAGCGAGTGCCGCGTGCACGGTGCTGAACAGGGTGGCCTCGTGCTTGCGGGCCAGTTCGCGCAGTTCGCTGTGCAGATCGGAGTCGATCTGGAAGCGGTGGACGGCGCCCCGGTAGGTGGATTCGGCGGGCCGGGCGCGGTCGGTCGGCAGGTCGAGCTGCTCGGGCAGACCGGCGAGGCGGTGGCGCCAGAAGGACAGTTGCGTGTGCGCGCGAGACGTGGGATCGATTGCATCGCCGAGGTTTTCGTGTTGCCAGAGGGTGTAGTCGGCGTACTGGATCGGCAGCGGGGACCAGCTGGGGTCGGTGCCGTCGCGGCGGGCGGTGTAGGCGGTCATCAGGTCGGCCGCGAGGGGGCCGAGGGAGAAGCCGTCGGTGGCGATGTGATGGACGACGAGGACGAGCACATGATCGCCGTTGACCGCGAACAAGTTCGCGCGAACCGGGATTTCGGCGGTGAGGTCGAAACGGACTGCGGCGCAGGCCAGCAGACGCGCGGGCAACTCGGCTTCGGAGATATCTTCGGCCTGCAGGCTGATGGTGACCGAGTCGGCGATCAGCTGGATCGGGGTCGCCCACTCCTTGCCGATCTTCTTCGGCTCAGCGGGCGAGTTTCGCACCGCTGGCTGGATCGGCGTGCGCTCAGCGTGCTGTGCGCCCTCGGCGACTTCGGGGTAACTCGTACGCAGAGTCTCGTGCCTGCCGATCACGTCGGCGATTGCCGCTTCCAGGGCGGCGACATCGAGGTCGCCGGTCAAGCGCAGCGCGACGGGGATGTTGTCGACGGCGTCGCCGATGCCATCGACGTCGGCGAGGTAGCGGTTCATGAACCACATCCGCCGCTGAGCCGCTGACAACGGAATCTGTTCGGGTCGTTCACGAGTGGTGAGTTCGAGGCGTCCACCGGTGCCGCGCAGGGCGGTGCACCGGTGCGCCAGGTCGGCCACGATCGGTGCGTCGAACAGCAGGCGGACCGGGATCTGGGTATCGAGGGCGGCGCCGAGGCGGGCCGCGACCTGGGTGGCGTTGAGGGAGTTGCCGCCGAGGGCGAAGAAGTCGTCGTCGAGACCGACTTCGCGATCGGCGGGGAAGCCGAGCACCGCGGCGAAGGTGGCTGCGACGACTCGCGCTACTTCAGTGGACGGCGCACGGAAGACAGCCGCTTCGAAACTCGGTGCGGGGAGCGACTTCCGGTCGAGCTTGCCCGCGGTGTTGAGCGGGAACTCGTCGAGGCCGACGAAGGTCGCGGGGACCATGTAGGCGGGAAGGGTGCGCGAGAGCGTGGACTTCACCTCAGCTACGTCGACGTGCTGTGCTGCGACGAGATACGCGACCAGGACGTCGTCGCGGACGATAGCAGCGGCCTGGGTGATCTCGGGCAGCGCGGACAACGCGGCTTCGATCTCGCCCAGTTCGATCCGCAGACCGCGCAGTTTGACCTGGAAGTCGGTGCGGCCCAAGTACTCCAGTTCGCCGGTTGCCGTCCAGGCGACCAGGTCGCCGGTCCGGTACATCCGCCGGCCGCCCGCACTTCCAGCGAAAGGGTTGGCGACGAAGCGGTCCGCCGTCAGATCGACGCGGCCTGCATAGCCACGCGCGAGTTGCGCGCCCGCCAGGTACAACTCACCCGGGACGCCGACGGGGACCGGGTGGAGTCGGCTGTCGAGGACGTACACCTGGGTGTTGTGCACAGGTGCGCCGATCGGAACCGAGACGGTATCGGCGTCGATCACCTCGTGGAAGGTCACGTCGACCGCGGCCTCGGTGGGGCCGTACAGGTTGTGCACAGCCGTACCGGTGAGCTGACGCAGCAGTTGGGCGGGCGCGGGTGGCAGCGCCTCGCCGGAGGCGAACACCATGCGCAGCGATGCGCAGCGCTTCGCATCGTCGAGCGCGGCGACGAAGACCGCGAGCATCGAGGGGACGAAGTGGGCGACGGTGATCTGTTCGGTATCGATCAACTGGGTGAGGTAGGCGGGGTCGCGATGACCGTCGGGGCGGGCCAGGACGAGGCGGGCGCCGATCTGCAAGGGCCAGAAGAACTCCCAGACCGACACGTCGAAGGTGGCGGGGGTCTTCTGCAAGACGCTGTCGTCGGGGGTGAGGCGGTAGGCGTCCTGCATCCAGACCAGGCGGTTGACGATGGCGGCGTGGGAGACGACGACGCCCTTGGGCCGCCCGGTGGAGCCGGAGGTGAAGATCAGGTAGGCGGCGTTGTCGGGGGTGAGGATCGCGAGGCGATCGGCGTCGGTGATCGGATCGGGCGAATAGTCCGTGGTGTCGAGTTGTTCGACGTCGAGAATCGCCGGGCGAGTGGCGGAGTCCACGGCGGAGAAGTCGATGTCGTCGATCGCGCGGGTCAGTACGCAGACCGGGTCGGCGGCGGCGAGGACCCCGGCGATGCGCTCAGCCGGGTGCTCCGGATCCAGCGGCACGTAGGCGCCACCGGCGGCGAGGACCGCGTACATGGCGACGACCAGGTCGGTCGAGCGACGCATGCCGAGGGCTACGGTGCGCTCGGGGCCGACACCGATCGAGATCAGCAGGTGAGCAAGGCGATTCACTTCGTGTGCGAACTCGGCGTAAGTGAGGGCGTGCGGCGATTCACCGTCGAAGGACAGCGCGGTCGCGTCCGGGGTGCGCTCGGCCTGTGCGGTGAACAGCGAAGCCAGTGTCATGCGCTCGTCGACCGGGTACGCGGTGTCGTTCCAGGTATCGAGCAGGCGGGTGCGCTCCGCGGTGTCGAGGAGGTCGATGTCGCCGATCACGACGCTGGGATCGGCGGTCACCGCGTCCAGCATCCGCAGCAAGCGGGTGCTGAAATCTGTGATGGTCTGCGCGTCGAACAGGTCGGTCGCGTACTCGAAGCGAGCGAGCAGACCGTCGGTGGTCTCACGCAGAGTCAGGTGCAGGTCGAATTTGGCTGTCCGGGTGTCGATTTCGATCTCCGTGGCGGTCAGGCCCGCGAGTTCGAGTTCGGTTCTGGAGTTGTTCTGGAAGTCGAGCATCACCTGGAACAGCGGGTGCCGGGCGGTCGAGCGGTCGGGGTTGAGCACCTCGACGAGCCGGTCGAAGGTGACGTCGGTGTTGGCGAGGGCGCGCAGGTCGCTGTCGCGGACGGTGCCGAGGAATTCGGCGAAGGTGGCGCCGGGGTGGATCCGGGTGCGCAGCACGAGGGTGTTGACGAACATGCCGACCAGGTCGTCGAGCACCTGGTCGCCGCGACCCGCGACGGGGGTTCCGATCGAGATATCTTGTTGGCCGGACAGTTTGGTGAGCGTCGCGGCGAATGCGGCGTGCAGCACCATGAACAGCGATGCGTTGGTCTCCGCGCCGATACCGCGCAGCCGTTCGGTGATCTCGACGGGGACCGTGAAAGCGTGGCGCGCACCATGCCCCGAGGCGACAGCCGGCCGGGGCCGGTCACTCGGCAGCGTGAGCAGGTCGGGTAGATCCGCGAGTTCCGTTGCCCAGAAGTCGATCTGTTGAGACAGCGCCGAATCGGCATCACCCTCGTCGCCGAGCGCGGCGCGCTGCCAGAGCGCGAAGTCGGCGTACTGCACCGGCAGTGGTGGCCACTCGGGAGCGGTGCCCGCCAGGTGGGCGGCGTAGGCGACCATCACATCGCGGGTCAGCGGGGCGACCGACCAGCCGTCGGCGGCGATGTGGTGCAGCACGAGGACGAGGACGTGCTCGTCAGTGGCGGTGTGCAGCAGGTGTAGGCGGACCGGTGGTTCCTGATCGACCGCGAACGGGACGGCGGCCATGGCGCGGATCCGGTTGTCTAGGTCGGCCGGGGCGATCGCGCGCGGTTCGAGGGTGATCGTCAGCTGGTCGGTGGCGAGCACCTGCTGGAACGGGACGCCGTCGACGGCGGGATAGCGGGTGCGAAGCGCCTCGTGCCTGGCGAAGACCACGGCCACGGCCGCATTCATGGCGGCGTAGTCGATGGCGCCGGTCAGGCGGATGGCGGCGGCGATGTTGTCGGCGACCGATTCGGCGTCGAACTGGTTCAGGAACCACATGCGCTGCTGGGCGTAGGACAGTGGAATCTGTCGCGGCCGTTCGCCTGCCACCAGGGCGGGTCGGGGCGCCACCGCTTCCGCGGAGCCGAGCAGGGCGGCGAGCGCGGTGACGGTCGACGCTTCGAACAGCGCCTTCAGCGACACCGTGCGCCCGAGCGCGGTACCGAGCCGCGACACCACCTGGGTCGCGACGAGGGAATTGCCGCCGAGCGCGAAGAAGTCGTCGTCGGCACCGATCCGCTCGACCCCGAGCACTTCGCCGAACACCCCGGCCACCACGGACTCGGTGCCGGTGGCGGGTGCGCGGAAGGAACGCGCGGCGAATACCGGCTCCGGCAGCGCCCGACGGTCGAGCTTGCCGTTCGGCGTGAGCGGCAGCGCATCGAGCACGACGAACGCGGACGGCACCATGTGCGCGGCGAGCGCGCCGCGCAGGGCAGCGGCGATCTCGTCGACATGCACTTCTTCGATGGCGGCGGGCACGAGGTAAGCGACGAGTTGGTCGCCGCGGTGTGCGTCGGCGCGGACGAGCACGACGGCTCGGCGGATCGACGGCTGGGCGAGCAGGGCGGATTCGACCTCGCCGAGTTCGATCCGGAAACCCCGGAGTTTGACCTGGTCGTCATTGCGACCCACGTAGTCGAGGGCGCCTTCGGTGGTCCAGCGGACCAGGTCGCCGGTGCGGTACATGCGCTCGGACGGCGCCCACGGGCAGGCGACGAAACGGGTCGAGGTGAGGGCCGCGCGGGAGCGGTAGCCGCGCGCTACCTGGGCTCCCGCGACGTACAGCTCGCCCGCGACACCGACGGGAACCGGCCGCAACCGCGCGTCGAGTACCCACTGGGTGATTCCCCGTAGTGGCGTGCCGAGGGTCAGTCGGGAGTCGGCGGTGAGTGGGGCGCTGATGTTGGTGGCGACCGTGGTCTCGGAGGGGCCGTAGGCGTTCACGAATGCGCGCGGAACGGGGCCCGCGGTCCAGCGGGCGATCAGGTCGGGCGGGCAGGCTTCGCCGCCGACCATCACCATGCGAAGGGTGTCGAGTGGGGCTGGGTCGAGCACGGCAAGGCCGGACGGAGTCATCAGGGCGTGTGTGACGCGCTGCTCCGAAAGCAGTTGGGCCAGTTCGGCTCCCACGTGCCGACCGGGCGGGGCGATCACCAGGGTCGCGGCGGAGTGCACGGCGAGCAGCAATTCCATCACCGAGATGTCGAAGGACGGGGAGCCGACCTGCAGGACCCGGGCGTCGGCGGTGCCGAACATGCGTGCGGTTTCCTCGGCGGCGAAACCGGCGATGCCCGCCTGGGTGACCAACACGCCCTTGGGCAAGCCGGTGGAGCCGGAGGTGTAGATGACGTAGGCGAGGTGCTGGGCGCGCAGGGGGCGGGCGCGGTCGAGGTCGGTGACGGGATCGCTGGAACGCCCGGCGCATTCGGCCATCAGCTTCAGTTCGTCCAGGACCAGCCAGTCGATCGGGCCGGGGAGAGCGGACTGCGACTCGGACACTGTAAGACCCAGTCGCGCACCGGAATCGGTCACCATATGGGTGATCCGATCGCGTGGGTAGCTCGGGTCGACGGGCAGCCAGGCGGCACCGGACTTGGCGACAGCCCACACCGCGAGGACCGAGTCGATGGAGCGGGGGATGCCGACGGCGATCACGTCGTCGGGGCCGACGCCGATGTCGATGAGGACCCTGGCCAGGCGTGACGACGTCCGGTCGAGTTCACGGTAGGTGAGGATGCGGTCGCCATCGGTGACCGCTTCGCGATCCGGGCCCGCCGCGACGGCGTCCGCCAGCAGGTCGGGCAGCAGGCCGGTGGCGGTGACCGGTACGCCGCGCATGTTGGTGAGATGGGAGTGTTCGGCGGGCGAGAGTAGCGGTAGGTCGCCGACAGCGGAATCGGGAGACGTTGCCGCGGCGGACAGTAGTCGCACGAAACGCGCACCGAGCGCGATCATCTCGGGCTCGTCGAACAGGTCAGTGGCGTAGAGGGTGACGGCGTCGATGCCCGCTGGTTCGCCTGCGGCACCGCGCCGTTCGGCGAGGGTGATCTGCAGGTCGAACTTGGTGATGTCGAGTTCGATCTCGCGCACCGTCACCGGCGAGCCCGCCAGTTCGAAGGTGGTGTCGAGGACTGCCTGGAAGTTGAGCGCCACCTGGAACAGCGGGTGCCGGGCCTGCGAGCGGGCTGGGTTGACGACGTCGACCAGGCGATCGAAGGGCACGGTGGCGTGCGCGAAGGCGGCCAGATCGGTCTCGCGGGTGTGCTCGAGGGTCGCGGTGAAGCTCGCGGCGGGGTCGACCTCGGTGCGCAGGACCAGGGTGTTGACGAACATGCCGATCAGGTCGTCGATGGCACGGTCACCTCGGCCGGCGACACCGGTGCCGATGGCGATATCGGTGGTGCCGGACAGGCGCGCGAGGAGCACCGCCAGCGCGGTGTGCACAACCATGAACAGCGAGGCGCCTGCCTGCTCGGCCAGGTCGGCGAGCCGGCGGTGCAGGTCGGCGTCGATGGTGAACGCGGTACGTGCGCCACGCATGGTCGGCTCGATCGGACGCTGACGGGCGGCGGGCAGCGCCAGCTGGTCCGGCAGACCACCGAGAGTCCTTTCCCAGAAAGCGATTTCGCGCGAAGCCAGTGACTGCGGATCGGTTTCGGCACCGAGGAGTTCGCGCTGCCACATGGCGTAGTCGGCGTAGTGCACGCTCAGCGGCGACCAACCGGGCTCGACACCGTCAGTGGCGGCACGGTAGGCGGTGAGCACGTCGCGCACCAACACCTGCAACGAAACTCCGTCTGCCGCGATGTGATGCAGCACTACAGCGAGCACGCACTCCCCCGGCGCCACACCGTCACGACCGAGGGGCTCCGCGGCGACTCGGCCGGATCCCTGCGACGCGGAGTTATCCACAACGTTGTCGCCGGTGTTCGGAACGACAAAGATGCGCGCACGGAAAGGTGCCTCGTGCTCGAGATCGAAACCAGCACAGGCGAATCGGGTCAGTTCGGCGTCGAGATCGGTGGCCGATACCTCGGTGGGCTCGCCGATGCGGACAAGCCCGGCATCGCGGATGACCTGCTCGGCTACCTCACCGCCGGGGATCTCGACCGCGGGGAACACGGTGCGCAGGGCTTCGTGGCGGTCGACCACCGCATCGAGAGCGGCGACCAAGGCGGGGAGGTCGGCGGTGCCGCGCATGCGGATGACGAACGGCATGTTGTAGCCCGGCGTCGAGGGGTCGAAGCGGTTGAGGAACCAGATGCGTTGCTGCGCGGGGGAAAGCGGGATCAGCGCGGGGCGGGGACGGGCGGTGAGCACCGGGAGTCGGTCAGCGACGCCGGTGTCGTCGCGCTCGTTGATGACGGTGGCGAGGCGGGCGACGGTGGTCGCGCCGAACAGGTCGCGCACACCGAGGCGACAGCCCAGGTCGGCGCCGAGGCGGGCCGCTACCCGGGTGGCGACCAGGCTGTTGCCGCCGAGGGCGAAGAAGTCGTCGTCGCGCCCGACGCGGTCGAGGCCGAGCACCTCGCCGAATACCTTCGCCACCGTGCGCTCCACCCGGCCGACGGGCTCGGCGTAGCTGACGACGGTGCGGGTGGGGGCGGGCAGCGCCGCGCGATCCAGCTTGCCCGAGGCGTTCACCGGCAGGGCGTCGAGCAGCACGAAGGCGGCGGGCACCATGTACGCGGGCAGCGCGCGCAATGCGGTCTCGCGCAGTTCATCGACCGTCACCGAGCCCGGCTCGGCTTCCACCACGTAGGCGACCAACTGCTCACCGACACCCGCGTCGTCGCGGACCACGACCACCGCGCGGGCCGCCGAGTCGACGCTCTCCATCACTGCCTCGATCTCGCCGAGCTCGATCCGCTGACCGCGCAGCTTCACCTGAAAGTCGGTGCGCCCCAAGTATTCCAGTTCGCCGTTGGTGGTCCAGCGAACCAGGTCACCGGTGCGGTACATCCGCTCGCCGGGCACCGGGCTCGAACTACCCGGCGCGGCGACGAAACGCCCTGCGGTGAGTTCGGCACGTCCCACATAGCCCCGGGCGAGCTGTACCCCCGACAGATACAGCTCACCCGGAGCCCCGACCGGTGCCGGCCGGAGCCGCGAGTCGAGAACATGGAGCCGGGTGTTGAACACCGGCGCGCCGATCGGCACCGTGACCCGGTCGCCGTCGTTGACCTCGTGGAAGGTGACATCGACGGCGGCCTCGGTCGGGCCGTAGAGATTGTGCAGCCGCGCACCCGTCAGCAGCCGCAGTCGCTGAGCCGGTGCGGCGGGCAGTGCCTCGCCGGACGCGAAGACCAGCCGCAGCGAGGTGCGTTCGGCGATTTCCTGCTGGGCGAGATAGACTTCGAGCATGGACGGCACGAAATGTGCCACGGTGACGCCGTATTCGGCGATCACCCGACGCAGATACGTGGGGTCGCGGTGACCGTCCGGCTCGGCGAGCAACAGGGTGGCACCGATCTGCAAGGGCCAGAAGAACTCCCACACCGAGACATCGAAAGTCATCGGGGTCTTCTGCAGCACCACATCGCTTCCGTGCAGCCGGTAGGTGTGCTGCATCCAGACGAGTCGGTTCACGATCGCGGCGTGCTCCACCGCGACACCCTTGGGCAGCCCCGTGGAGCCGGAGGTGAAGATGACGTAGGCCCGGTGTCCGGGGCGCAGCGGCGCGGTGCGGTCGGCGTCGGTCAGCGGGGTGTCGTCGTAGCCGCTCAGATCCAGGGTGTCCACGGCCAGTACCGGCAGGCCGTCGACGGGCACACCGTCGCGGGTGGTGGTGAGCACGGCGGCCGGGGCGGCGGTGGCGAGGATGTGCGCGATGCGGTCGACCGGGTGATCCGGGTCGATCGGCACATAGGCCGCGCCCGCCGCCAGCACCGCGTACATCGCGACCACGAGCTCCGGTGACCGCCGAATACTCAGTGCCACCAGCGATTCCGGACCGATACCGTCCGCTCGCAGGCGCCGGGCCAGGCGATTCACGCGCTGAGCCAGCTCACGATAGGTCAGCGTCAGGTCATCGGAATGGGCGCGATCCGCGTCACTCCATGACGACGCCATACGCACAGCCACTTCGTCCGGGGTCCGCGCTACCTGAGCCTCGAACATCGCGGGCAGGGTCGCCGCCGGCACCGAACGCTCGGCCAGCGCGACATCCACATCGAACCGCGTGGAATTCCAGATTCGCGTACTGACCTGGAGTTCCAGCTCGGTCGCCACCTCGATCGCGCTCAGCGCGGTGTCCAGGTCCGCGGCGGCGAGGCGCTCGAGGAAACCGAGGAAGCGGGCGTGGTGCCTGGCCAGCGTGTCGGCGTCGTAGAGGTGCGGGTTGGCCTCGAAGTCGACGTGCACGCGGTCGCGGTCGCCGTAGTAGACGTTGAGACTCAGGTCCTCGATCGGGCCGGTGGACAGCACCCGGTAGCGACCGGTGGTGGTGCCGAGGGTGAGGTCGCTGCGGAAGAGCATGAAGTTGGCGAGCGGGCCGAACAGCGAGCGCCGGGCCGGGCGGCCGTCGTCCTCGGCGTCGCGGCGGATGTCCTCGGCGCGGTAGCGCTGATGACGCAGCGCGCCCGCCACCTCGACCCGCGCCGCGCGCAGCAGTTCACCCCAGGTAGCGGCCGAACCCGCCGCGCCCGTTGGC
Organism: Nocardia sp. A7; assembly: GCF_046549215.1. Taxonomy (NCBI): domain Bacteria; kingdom Bacillati; phylum Actinomycetota; class Actinomycetes; order Mycobacteriales; family Nocardiaceae; genus Nocardia; species Nocardia sp. A7. Next base: position 1,447,439 of record NZ_JAJPWE010000001.1, read on the forward strand.
AGTCGCAGCGGCACGATATTGGACAGCATGCCCGCCGAGCGCCGCATCACGGCGGTGGTGCGGGCGGTGACGGGCAGGCTCAGTACCGCGTCCGGGCGGTCGGTGAGACGGCCGAGGTAGGCGGCGAAAGCGGCGAGGAGAACGGCGGAGATCGTCGAATCATCGCTGGCGGCAATGGTTTCCAGCCGGTCGACCAGTTTTTCCGACAGCCGCCCGCCGGTCACCAGGTTGATCGCCGAACGCGGGGCGGTGCGGGAATCGAGCGCGGTGGGGCTGTCGAGGCCCGCGATGCGCTGGGCCCAGTGCTCGCGATCGCCGACGAAACGGGTGCTCTCGCGATACCGCTGTTCACCCTCGACCAGCGTGGACAGCTCGCCCGGCACCACCTCGCGCGCCGGGGTGCCGAGCATCCGCGCGGTGTAGAGCTCGGCGATGCGCTGGGAGTTGGTGAACGCGCCGTACCCGTCGAGCACGATGTGATGGCCGCGCAGATACCAGAACCAGCGCGTTTCGCCGACGCGCAGCACCGCGCCCGCCACCAGGCGGTCGGTGAGCAGATCGATGGGGGCGCCGAACTCCGCGCGCATCCAATCCCGCGCGGCGGCGACGGGGTCGTCGTGGTGGCGCAGATCGATCAGCGGCAGTTCTCGCTCGACCGCGATGGTGTGGTCGACGTACTGGTGCGGGACGCCGTCGGACTCGCCGATACGCACCAGCGGCGAACCGTAGGCGTGTGCGGCTTCGGCCGTAACCTGCTGCAGCACAGCAGGATCCAGCTCACCGTGGATGTCGACATACTGGGCGATGGTGATCGGGACGTCGGGGTCGAGCAGCTGTGCGTACCAGACACCGAGTTGGGCCGGGGTCAGCGGAAACGGCAGTCCATCGACCCGCGCTTCCTGTGGTCGTGCGCTGTACCCACCCAACTCCGTACCGTGCACCAGAGCCTCCTCGTATCGCGAAAGAACAGCAGATCGAACCTGTTTCGGGCAGCACGAATACACCTCGAGCCGAAAGATTCGCTGTGAACGCGGTGGGCGTGCAGCCACACTCGCGCAAGATCCCCGACAGATCATGTGGACGAGATAGGGCGACCGTAGGGTCGCCGGGCAACGGACGATGCGTCCGTCGCGGGTGCCTAGCTGTTGATCATTCCTCCAACGACTTTGTCAGTTACGTCACATGGGTACCTGTCCATGCAGTGCCGACAGTAGGCGCTCAATTTATAAAAAGAACCTTTTTCCGCTAAAAAAATCGGTCGAACGTCCAGTCTGTACCGGCCGGTAGGCATGACCTGGACCTGAGTGCGGGCTCCAACACTTCAGACGTTCGAATGTGAGCCACCACACCTTCAGACCGGGACACTATGAGCCGAAACGTTGCATCTGCGTTGCATCAGCGCCGATGCGCCGGTCGAGCACCCGAATCTTGGCTTCTATCTGCGCATACAGCGGCGAATCACGGTCGACGGTGGCGCGGTAGGCGGCCCACGCCGCGGCATCGTCACGCCCTTCCGGGCAGGAGGTCCAGCGGCGCAGCACGGCCGCGTCGGGGGCGGCGAGCACGGCGGTCCGCAATCGAACGCGGAGCTCGTCGCGGATGTCGCAGATGCCGGGAGCGGAGGAGCGCGGCAGCACCGGGCCCGCATACAAGCGCAATGCGGATGCGGTATCACCGGAGTCGAGCGCGGCCCGGAGCTCTTCCACATCGGTTGCGACATGCACACGGAGACGGTATGGACGCGAACCGACCACCGAGGCGCCGATCACCGACCGCAGCCGCGACATCGCCGCGCGGATCGTGCCGTTGTCCAGATCGGTGTCGTCGAGCAGTAGAGCCAAATGGTCGGCGCCGAGGCCTTCGGGATGTTCGGTGAGCAAGAGCAGGATCTCGGCATGCCGTTGCGAAAGCGACACCCGCTCCCCCGCGATGCTCAGCTGAGGTTGCCCCAGCCCAAGAACATCGAGCCCGAGCGTGGCCTGTTCGGTGTCGTCGCGGTTCACCGGAGCAGGCGCCGCGATGCCGTGACTCGCACGCATCGCCCGTAGTACCAGGTCCATTTCGGCGGCGGTCGCGGCGGCTTTGACCAGAGCGAGGATCTCCGGCTTGGCCACCCGCATCCCGCCGGCAATCATCAAGACGCCGATCAGGCGGCCGTCCGGCTCGTGTACGGGGGCCGCGGCGCCGGTGATCTGGTGCATCCGATGCAGGAAATGTTCGGGTCCGTGGATCCAGGTGGCGCGGCCGGTGCGCACCACAAGGCCGACGGCGTTGGTGCCGATGCGACGTTCGCTGAGATCGTCGCCCTCGCGCACGCCGATCTCGGCGGCGGCGGCGACCTGTTCGGGATGGCCGTGCACCGAGAGCACGCGCCCGAACTGGTCGGCCACGGTCACGATCAATCCCGCCTGCGACGCGTCCTGGACCAGCAGTTTGTCGATCAGTGGCATGAGCGCGGCGATCGGATGGGCATCGCGATAACGCTCCAGATCGGCACCGCGCAACCCGCGACCGTCGATGACGTCCGTCGGGTCGACTCCGCCGCGCACACTGCGCAGCCATGATTCGAGGACGAGCGGACGTAGTAAGCCGGCCAGCTGGGTCAGCTGTTCACCACCGGCACTGAGAAATCCATGGGCCTGTGCGGCATAGGCTTCCAGAGCACCGAGCTGTGCGCCCGACTCCGATGCCTGCCGTGGGGGCCTCCCACCTGTAAGATTGCTGACCATTTGCCTTTCTTTCCCGCTACAAACTGTACCGGGCAGATATCAGGCAAAACGACAGAAGTCAGGGTTTGTCCCGCAGGTCACATCGTGGTATCGAACGACACTTCGTCACACGACCATATGGTCCGCTATGGCTGCGGCGAGCATCACGGTGGTGGCCTGCGGGCCGCGGCGCAGCGGGACCGGGACGATCGACAGATCGGCGACCGCCAGCGCCTCGATGCCATGGACGCGGCCGTGTTCGTCGACCACCGCTCGCTCGTCGTGGGCCGGGCCCATGCGGCAGGTACCGGAAAGATGTTGGGAAGTGCCGAGGTTGGCGCGCAGCCAGGGGTCGTCGACGGGCCCGATTCGTCGACCGAGGAGATCGGCGGTGAGCGCTACGCCGTCACGAAGACGGGCACGGTCTCGTTCACCGCGGAGATAGCGCTGGTCGACGCGGGCGGGGACGGCCGGATCAGCCGAGACCAGTGTCAGCTCGCCGGCCGACTCGGGATGCATCAGCGCGACCCCGATTCGGCGATGACCCGGCGTGAACCTCTGGGTGTACGGGCGTAGTTCGAGATCGTCGCTCGCGAGGACGTATTCGAGCGGGACAGCGGGTTCGTCGGGCTCGTCGTCGGGGAATTCGACGCCGACCTCGGGGTGATCGGTGCACCACGCGCCGACCGGAGCGGGCGCCACGATCGGCACACCGAGCGAGCGCAGCAGTGGTTCGGGGCCGATCCCGGATCGGATCAGCAGCGCTGCCGACTCCACCGCACCCGCGCACAACACCGTCTGATCGGCATAGGTTCGCCCCCGCTCGCGACCACGCGACCACTCCACCCCGATCACCCGGGTCCCGCGCAGAAGTAACCGAGTCACCATGGTGTCGCCGGCGACCGAGAGATTGGGTCGCTCCATCGCTGGATAAAGATGAGTGATGGCCGGTCCCGATCTGAGACCGTGCGACACCGTCAACGGCACTCGGCCGAAACCATTCGTGTGGTCGGCACCCGACCGCGCGAGGTTGAGGTCAGGGATCTCGGTGAATCCCGCTGCCGCGCAGCGTTGCGCGAACTCGGCGCTGAACTCGGTGAAGTCCCTGGTTCGCTCGATCGGGATCGGGCCGCCGACGCCGTGGCCGGGGGCCCAGCCGAAATCCGCGTCATCTTCCAGGTCGCAGAACACGGGCAGGACCGATTCGAATGACCATGCAGGGCCTGCCACCGCACTCCATGCCGCGAAGTCGGTGGCGGGTGGGCGGATGAAGTAGCTGCCGTTGATCGCACCGGAGCCACCGATCAGCTTGCCGCGCACCAGGTTTCCCCGGTATCGCCACACGACCCCGGATTCGGGACCGACAGGTAGGTGACCGGGGTCGAGCAGTTCGTGCGGCAGCTCCCCCCTCGTCGGATAGGCCGGTCCGGCTTCGAACACGCGCACCGAACGCGCCGGATCCGCACTGAGCCGGGCGGCGAGGACGCAGCCCGCCGACCCGGCTCCGACGATGAGAGTGCTCGTCACGCGGTGGAATTCAGCGGGGTGGGATGCTCGGTTTGAGCGCTTCGAAACTGCGCGCCCGGATGACGCCGAGCCACAGGCCGGTGCCGTACGCCACGTCGTCGAGGCGCTTGTAGGCCACATAGCGCAGCGGGTCGAGGCCGCCCGCATCGCGATGGGTGAACCAGTCGGCCAGGCCGTCGGCGAGTGCCATCGTGATGGCGATCCTGCGGATGCGGCTCGACGCGATGACCGCCAGTAGCGTCACCGGCCAGTAGTCGCGGCACATCGCCGAAGCCAGTCGCCACATGCCTGCGAAGTAGCCGCGCGCCAGGTAGACCGCCGCGATTCTGGTCGGGTTGTCGAGTTCGGTGAAGACCCGGCGCAGGCGAACGAGAGCCGTGGCGAGGGTGACGAGCCCACCGAGCAGACCCCATTTGGACAGGGTCGCGAACAGCAGACTGGCCAGCACGGTCCAGGTCGGCACCGACAGCGGTGAGACCAGGCCCGAGTGCCGTTTCCCGAGCGGTGCGGCACCGGTGCCGTAGAACAGCTTTCGCCCGAACCAGGCACGGAAGGCCACCCGGTGATCGTGGGCGACATGCGCGGCGGGCTCATAGCGCAATCGCCAGCCGGCGCGTTCGAGCCGCCAGCACAGGTCGACATCCTCGGCCACCTGCATCGATTCGTCGAATCCACCCTCGCCGAGCAGTGCCGCGCGCCTGGCGAGCAGCGCCGCGCTCGGCACATACGACACGATGCCGCGCGCGTGCACCGCCGACTCGCGACGGCCGAGATCGAGGGAGGAGCGGGTGTGTTCGTAGCGGGCGAGCGCGTTGGACTCGGAGTCGAGGGCGACGATGCGCGGCGCGACCAGCGCGACCTGCGGATCGCTGAAATGTCCGAGCATGACCTCGAGCCACCCGCTGCGCGGGACCACATCGGAGTCGAGAAACGCGACAAAGCCCGTTGTCGCCGCCTGTAATCCGGCATTACGGGCAGCCGCGGGGCCGAGCGGGCTCTCGTGCCGCAGCACCGTCACCTGACCGCGGCCCGGTCGCGGCGGGATGCGGACCGGCTCGTCGGAACCGTCGTCGACGACGATCACATTGTGTCCGCGCAGCACCGCCAACAGACGTAAGAGTCCGTCGGCATTGTTGTAGAGCGGAATGACGACGGTGACGTCGTCGAGAGACGGTTCCAGCCGCGGGCGCGGGTTGGCCACGCCGGAATCGAGCAGTCGGCGTGCGACGATCGCGGACTTGGTGTCGGTCACCTCCAGGTATCCGTCGCCGATCAACTCGGCGGCCTCCGGGGCCAAGCGCAGCATCCGTGCGGGCGATCCTCCGATCAGGATCCGACCCCCGGAAAATGCGCGTACCCGTGGATCGATCCGTACCCCGAAGCCGTCGGGCAGACGATCATGGCGCATTCCTCGCATGCTATTCGCAGTTGGGCCCGCAGACATCATCACCCCACAAAAAAGGACGAAAGTCTGTCCGAAATGCCGCTGCGACCGGTTGCCGGAAGCGTCAACAAGATCGGTAGCGCACTTCCGGCAACCGGTTTCGTCAACCGAGCGGACTCTCGTTGCACGCCTTGGCCGGTGGGCGCTTCACGGTCAACGGCAGCGACACTCTGGGGCGGCTGCGCACCGGACGCGAGTGGTCGACGGCGGGGCGCGGAATGGTGCGCCCCGGTGCCGTCAAGGCCGCTTCACCGTAGCCCTGCACGCATTCCGGATCGGGTCCGTTGGCGGGCAGGCCGGTGAAGAATTTCGCGGCCATGCAGCCGCCACGGCAGGCGTCGTAGTGCGAGCATTTCGTGCACGCGCCACCGTCGACGGGTTCGCGCAGTTCGGCGAAGAGCTCCGAGTCGGTCCATACCGCGTCGAAACCGCCGTCGGCGACGATGTTTCCGGCCTTGAAGCGGTCATGGATGGCGAACGGGCAGGCGTAGACGTCACCGACCGGGTCGACCAGGCAGACCACCCGGCCCGCGCCACACATGTTCAAACCCGGGAGGGCCGAGCCGAATGCGGACAGGTGGAAGAACGAGTCGCCGGTGAGGACACCTTCGCCGTTGCGGACGAGCCAGTCGTAGAGCTCACGTTGCTGTTCGGGCAGCGGGTGCAGTTCGTCCCACACATCGGCGCCACGACCCGAGGGGCGAAGGCGGGTGAGTCGCAAGGTGGCGCCGTACTTGTCGGCGATGGCCTTGAACTCGTCGAGCTGGGAGATGTTGTGGCGGGTGGCCACGACCGAGAGCTTCGCGTCCTGGAAACCCGCCGCGGCCAGGTTCGACAGTGCCTTGATCGCGGTGTCGTAGGAACCGGGGCCGCGCACGGCATCGTTGACCGCGGCGTCGGCCCCGTCGAGGGAGATCTGCACATCGACGTAGTCGCTGGCGGCCAAGCGCGCGGCGACCTCTTCGTTGATGCGAACACCGTTGGTGGAGAACTTGACCCCCACATTGTGCGCGGTGGCGTAGTCGACCAGTTCCCAGAAGTCCGGGCGCACGGTCGGTTCACCGCCGCCGATGTTGACGTAGAAGATCTGCATGCGCTCGAACTCGTCGATCAGCGCTTTGCACTGTTCGGTGTTCAGTTCGTTCGGGTCGCGGCGGCCCGAGGACGACAGGCAGTGCACGCACGACAGGTTGCAGGCGTAGGTGAGTTCCCAGGTGAGACAGATCGGTGCGGCCAGACCTGATTCGAAACGGTCGATCAGCCTGCCGCCCTGGGTTCCGTCACCCGCGGCCAAGGCTGTCGGCGCGGCGGTGACCGGACCCGGTGTCGGCACGATCATGTCGGTGTCTGCCAGCTGCGCGAGCGCCTTGACGTGCGCGTCGGAGGCGTCGATGCCCTTGGCACGCAGTGCGTCGCGCACGGAAGAGTGCGCGGGCAGCGACCGGACCACGTCGACCAGATCGCGGCTCTTGAGGAACGAGAGCTTGCGGGTGCCGAAGTGGTACAGCAGCGCGCCGAAGGACTCCGGACGCAACGACACCCGCGGGTGCAGCGTCCAACGGGTGTCGAGATCGAGCATGGTCAGTACACGCCGCACATGCCGTCGATGCTGACCTCTTCGATCAGCGTCTCGGTGACCAGGTCCTCGTCGGATTCGACGGTCGCAGGCGTGGTGTTCTCAGGCATGACTACCTCCATTGTGTTGCCGGTCACCACGGACCTTAACGTCAGTGACTGCCATAAAGGGCGGAATCGGAAAATCTTTCTCTGCGCACACCCCGCCCCGCCGGGTACGAACCCCTCTAGACTTCCGGGGGCACGAATGAGAAAAGGGCCGATGGCCCGGTGACAGCTACAGGTGAGGCAGAAGCTTGCGTAACCATGGTGGGGCGGGCGCGAATTCGACGGTGCGCCGCGAGTTTCAGCCCCGGAGGAGGAAGCTTGCGTAACCACGGAGGGGCGGGGAGTGGCGCGAATTCAACACTGTCCGAGGCCGAGATCGTTGACGCGGCACTCAAGGTGGTGCGGGAGGACGGGGTCGAGAAGCTGTCCATGCGACGGCTTTCGCGCGAGCTCGGAGTCTCGCCGATGGCGCCGTACTACTACGTGGCCGACAAGCGTGAGCTGCTGGATCTGGTCGCCAGCGCCGCACTGGTCGGGGTGCGCAAGCCGCCGCGCGAGTCCGGTCCGTGGCAGCAGCGCCTGCGCGATCTGATCGATCAGATAGACGATAAGCTGCGCACGCATCCCGGCCTGGGCGACATCCTGCTCGAGCAGATGCTCGGCAAGCAGCTCGACCTGATAGACGCCGTGATGGAGATCCTGTTCGACGCGGGCTTCAACGACCGCAACGTGCTGGCCGCCTACGCGACCATCCACACCTACCTGTTCGGCCGCAGCAGAGTGAACCCGCGCGACCGTTCCGCGCCCGCGGACGTGCTGCTACCCGAGGCCGTGGCCCGAGCCACGAAGTACATGTCCGACCTACGCGGCAAGTACTCCTACGACTTCGGGATGGAGGTACTGGTCGCCGGACTCGAGGCACAGCTTGCCCTGCAGGCGCGTCCCGGCCTAGCATGAAACTGAAACACGTTCTAGTTTTGCCCGAGAGGACGACATGACCACAGTCGAGGTTCCGCACGGCTCACGCTCGGTAGTGCTGCGGGTCGCCGCGGTGATCGCCGAAACGGCCGACACCCACTCCGTGGTCTTCGACGTGCCCGCCGAACTGCGCGAGCGCTTCGCCTACTCCCCCGGCCAGTTCCTGACGCTGCGCATCCCGAGCGAGCAGACCGGTTCGGTCGCGCGCTGCTATTCGCTGGCCAGTTCGCCGTTCACCGACGACCTGCCGAAGGTGACCGTCAAGCGCACCGAGGGTGGGTACGGCTCGAACTGGCTCTGCGACAACATCGCCGCCGGTGACCAGGTCGAGGTGCTGCCGCCGTCGGGGGTGTTCACGCCAAAGAACCTCGACGAGGACATGCTGCTGTTCGGCGCCGGTAGCGGGATCACGCCGGTGATGTCGATTCTGAAGTCGGCGCTGTCACAGGGTTCGGGCAAGGTCGTGCTGGTCTACGCCAACCGCGACGCGAACTCGGTGATCTTCGCGGACGAACTCCGCGATCTCGTCGGCAAGCATCCCCAGCGACTCACCGTCATCCACTGGCTCGAACCGCTGCTCGGCCTGCCCACCGCCGACATGCTCGGCACGCTGGTCCGGCCCTACCTCGCCTACGAAGCGTTCATGTGTGGGCCGAAGCCGTTCATGGATCTGGTGCACGACGCGCTCGGCTCGCTCGGGGTACCGCGCAACCGGACCCATGCCGAGGTGTTCAACTCCCTCGCCGGTGACCCGTTCGCCGATCACGCACCGGCCGAGGTCTCCGAGGCCGAGGCAGCCGACGCGGCGACCGTCGAGGTGGAGCTCGACGGTGAGGTGCACAAGATGTCGTGGCCGCGCAAGCAGACGCTGGTCGACATCATGCTCGACAAGGGCCTCGACGTGCCCTACTCCTGCCAAGAGGGCGAGTGCGGGTCGTGTGCCTGCACGGTGCTGGAAGGCAAAGTGGAGATGGCCAATGCGGAGATCCTGGATCCCGAGGACATCGAGAACGGGTACATCCTCGGCTGCCAGGCGCGGCCGGTGACCGACCACCTGCGGATTCAGTTCTAACGCATCGCGCGGTAGGCGGCGCGCTGCTCCGGATCGAGATGTTCGGTCGCGTAGCTCAGCGCGGTACGGCCCAATTCGGGCGCGTTGGCATTGAGGAAGTCGGTGAGCGCGGTCGGGTCGACGCGTTTACCGATCTCGCGCAACATCCAGCCGAGAGCCTTTTGGATGAGATCTCGGCGGTCCGCTTTGAGGATGTCGGCGAGTTCGAGGGTGGTGCTCGGGTCGCCCGCCTTGATGAAGGCAAAGGTGGATAGCAGGGCTACTCTTCGCTCCCAGAGTGAATCCTGTTGGGCCAGCTCGAAAAGCAGGGTGCGATCCCTGTCGAGCAGCCAGGGGCCGATGATGTGTTCGGCGGAGGCGTCGACCAGATCCCAGTTGTTGACTCGCCCTCGTCTGACCGCGGCGAGGTAGAGCTCGACCATTTCCGCGCGGGCCTTGTCGTCGCGGGTGCGTGGTTTCGAGGCGGCGGCGAAGCGGGCGTTGAGGATGAGCAGGGCGGCCAGGCGTTCCTCGTGGAGGGGGCTGTCCAGGAGTTCGTCGATCTGCGAAAGCGCAAGCGTGTCGAACTGTTTCGCCACCTTTCTGGTGACGGGTACTCGGATGCCGAGAAAGATGTCGCCCTCGCCGTATTCGCCAGGGCCGGATTTGAAGAAGCGCTGCAGGTGATGCGCGTCAGTGGGGTTCGCCAGGTCTGCGAGGACCCTGCGTACTTGGGCAGCGGTAGGGAGTTCGGACACATGCACCTCCGGTCGATAGATCAGGCGGGAAGCGCACCGAGCAGTCGACCCGACTCGAATGTTGCCGCACCGGAGGGTAATTCGCCCGGCCGACCGCTGGTGCGGACGGTGACGGTGCCATTGCCGGTGGTGGGGCGGCCGAGTTCGTCCATCTTGCGGACGGTTTGGGCGGCGACGGCTTGGGCGCTGTCGAAAAGGCGGACGCCGTCGGGCAGGGCGGCGACGATGGCGTCGATGACCAGCGGGTAGTGGGTGCAGCCGAGGACCACGCCCTCGACGTCGGCCGGAGTGCGGGCGGCGGAATCGGCGATCGACTCGCGGATGGCCGCGATGTCACCGCGGTCGATCGCGTCGGCCAGCCCGTGGCAGGCGACTCCCACGACCTTCGCGTCACCGCCGAATCTGGCGATCAGGTCGGCTTGATACCGGCTGGCGGTGGTGGCGGCCGTCGCCCAGACTGCCACCGAATTACATTGCGCGGCAGCGGGTTTGATGGCAGGAACCGTCCCGATCACCGGCACCGATTCCCCGACCTCGGCCCGCACATGCTCCAACGCGGTGACACTGGCGGTATTGCACGGCAGCACGATCACCTCGGCCCCCGCCTCGACCGCCTGCCGCGCCGTACCGACAACCCGCTCGACCACCCACTGCTCCGGCTTGGGCCCCCACGGCGCACCATCGGGGTCGAGCAGCAGCAACAGGTCGACATCGGGCCGCAGCTTGCGCAACCACGAAGCCGTCGGCAGGAGGCCGAGGCCGGAATCGATGAGCGCGACGATCACGGTGTCCACCGTATTACAACGCCACGAAGCGACCACCATTAGCGCACTCGGTCAGACGATCACCAGGCCATGAGGGATTTTCGCTCTCGGGCGATGCCTCCCTGGCGGCCTGGTGATCACTTGACCATCAACTGGTGACGGTGAGGAGGTCGGCTACCGGGGTGGGCGTGGCCAGCTTCGCGCGCAGTTTCATCACCTGGGCGGTCAGGCCAGCACCGAGGACTGCGGTGAGGATGCCGTCGCGAGAGTAGTAGGCGAGGAATTTGCGGCCGTCGTCGCTGACCACGGTGACGTCGTCGTCGGGCGATGGGGTGCCGAGGGCCTGGATCTTGATGTCGTACTGATCGCTCCAGAAGTACGGTACGCGGGCCATGGTGGGGGGTGCGCCGCCGAGAAGGGCGGTGACCAGCAGTTTTGCCTGCTCGCCCGCGCTGGTCCAGTGTTCTACGCGCTTGCGGACGCCGGTGTCGTGCTGCCAGGCGGCGACGTCGCCCACGGCCCAGACGGCGTCGGCGGAGGTGCGGCCGACCTCGTCGGCGAGCACGCCACCGCCTGCGGACCGGTCGGCCAGTTCGATGCCGGAATCGGCCAGCCAGTCGGTGACGGGGACCGAGCCGACGCCGACCACGACCAGGTCGGCGTCGATCTCGGTGCCGTCGGTGCAGATCGCACCAGACACCCGGCCGGAATCGTCGGCACGCAGGGTGTCGACGCCGACGCCGCAACGCAGGTCGACGCCTTCGTCGCGGTGCAATCGCGCCACCAGGCCGCCGATCTGCTCGCCGAGGACCGAGGCCAGCGGGGTCGGCTGCGGTTCGACGAGGGTGACCTCGACGCCGGCGGCGCGGAAGCTGGCGGCGAGTTCGCAGCCGATGAAACCGGCGCCGATGATCAGGGCGCGGTTCGCACCGTCGAGTTCGGCGCGCAGGGTTTGCGCGTCCTCATGGGCGCGCAGCACGTGCACGCCCGCGACGGCGGGCAGGCCGGGGAGTCTGCGGGGGCGCAGACCGGTCGCGATGATCAGCTGGTCGTAGCCGAGAGTGCTGCCGTCCGCGAGGGCGATGGTGCGCGCGGCAGTGTCGACGCCGGTCACCGCCGTCCCGAGGCGCAGCTCGATGTTCTTGTCCGCGAAGAACTCCGGCGGACGAAGGGTGGTGTCGTCGGTCTCACCGCGCACGAACTGCTTGGACAGCGGCGGACGGTCATAGGGCGGGCGCGTCTCGTCGCCGAGCAGCAGCACACCGCCCTCGTACCCGGCCCGACGCAGTTCCTCGGCCGTGCGCAAGCCTGCCAGACCCGCTCCGACGATCACGATGGGCGCGCTCATGTTGTGTCCTCTCGACCTGCTCGGCCACTGACCGCGCATGCCATGTTTCCGCTGTGCCGCGGACCACTACGGTCCCCAGATGTTTGTACCAGTGCACCGGGTCACCTGTGACACCCACGTCGCAACCCAACCGTGCCGGTTCCGGTATCGACCGGGCGGTCAATCAGGAGTAGACCGAGGTCAGAGGTATTTTCGTCTCAACGAGGAGGCATATCCCCATGTTCACCAACAGTCGCGCACAAGATCTTCTGGCCGTTGTGCTCGGCGCATTCACCGCACTGTCGCCCCTGTGGCTCGACACCAACGAGAACGCTCGCTGGACCCTCATCGTGCTCGGCGCCCTCATCGCCGCGACCGGTCTGATCCAGATGGCAAGGGACGACCTGTCCGTCGCGGACTACGCGATGGGCGTGTTCGGCGTGCTGCTGTTCATCTCGCCGTGGGCCATGGACTTCACCGCGTTCCGCGGCGCATCCTGGACCGCATGGGTGGTCGGCGTGGTGACGGCGGTGGTGGCGGTCGCCGCGCTGCCCGCGATGAACCAGCGCCTGCACAACATGGCTCCACATCACTGATGCCGGGCCGACGAGTCGGGCGCCGCAACGCGAAACGCGATGGCGACGCCCGGCAACTCATCCTGGACGCCGCCGAAAACCTGTTCGCCGCACAGGGATTCGATGCCACTCCCACGGCCGCCCTCGCCGCGGCCGCCGGTGTGCCGAAAGGGCTGGTCTTCTACTACTTCCCCACCAAGAACGCGATCCTGTCCGCGCTCATGCGCGAACGCGTCCCCGAACACCCGATCGACGACCTGGCCGCCGTGGTCACCCTCGGCGATCCGGCCGCCAGCCTGATCAATCTCGACACCGCGATCAACCTGCGCGACCACCACTCCTCGGTCCTGCGGGTGATCATGTGGCGCGAGGCCGACACCCACCCCGACGTCCGGCGCAAACTGCGCACCCTGCGCGACCAGCTCCTCGACGTCACCGCCCGTGTCCTGCAGGCCAGCACCCCGGTGCCCGTGCGGCCCGGCACCCTGCACGCCTGCGCTGCCGCCTGGGTGTCGGCCATGTTCGCCATCGCCAGTACCGACCGCCTCCACGCCCTGGACGGCCTCCCCGTTCCCACGGCCGACGACCTGACGAACGTCGCCCAGGTGGTCGCGGCGGGGATGACCCAACTCGGCTGAGGGCGGCCTCGAGCCGTCAGCTTCGGATGTCCGCCGGGCGTCGTCGGCGAGATGGCGACCCGGTCGGCTGCGAATCCGATTTCCCCGCGCTACGGAGAATGCGGATGGCCACCGAGCCGAGGATGCCGTGCAGGATGGCCGCAGTTGCCGCGACGATGTGCAATCCGCTGACGAAGGCGCTGCGGGCGTCGTCGAGGACGGCGGCGGGGAGACCCGGCAGGTGCAGGGTTTCGGTGAGGGTGGGGGCTAGGTCGGGGCCGTTGACGCGGAACAGGGCGGCGGCCAGGGAACCGAACAGGGCGATGCCGAGTGCGTTGCCGAGTTCGTTGCCGGTTTCGGCCAGGGCGGCGGCGGAGCCCGCGCGTTCGGCGGGGACCGCCGCGACGGCGATGTCGGCGACCACGCTGAACGAGATGCCGTAGCCGATACCCGCGACCGCGGTCGCGGCGATGTACCAGCCGATACCGGCGCCGGTGCCGGTCGGCAACAGCAGCAACAGGCCTGCCGCGATGGTGAAGTGGGCGGTGACCAGGGCTGCCGAGTAGCCGACGCGGGCCACCACCGCCGGGGTGACAACGGCGGCGACGGTGAGGACGAGGGCGCCGGGGACCGCGAGGAGCGCGGCGTCGGCGATGGACATATCGAGCACGGATTGCAGGTAGGTCGCCGCCAGGTACGCCGTCGCCGACCAGGCCGCCAGTGGCAGGAACCCGGTGATGATCGCGATGGTGAAGACGGGATTGCCGAACAGGGTGAAGTCGACGAGCGGGTTGTCGATCCGTCGCTGCCTGTGTCCGAACGCCGCGAGCAGCACCACACCGACCGAGCCGAGAACCAGCGATCCGGTCGAAATACCCTCCGCGGCAACATACTTCACGGCGTACATACTCAGCAGCAGTCCGGATGCCGAGGTGAGCACGCTGGCGACATCGACGCTCACACCACCGCTCGCGCGCACCTCACCGAGCAGAATCGGCGCCGACGCCAGGAACACCAGCACCACGGGCACATTGATCAGCAGCACCGAACCCCACCAGAAATGGCTCAGCAGCTGACCGGCGACGATCGGGCCGATCGCGAAACCGGCGGCGAAGGTGGCGGCGAAGATACCGATGGCCTGTGCGCGTCGGCGGGGATCGGTGAACAGGGTGCCGAGCACGGCGAGTGCCGACGGCAACAGCGTCGCACCGGCCACCCCCATCAGGACACGGAAGGCGATCAGCAGTTCGGGGCTGGTGGCGAAGGCCGCGCCCACCGAGCCGAGGCCGAACATCGCCGCGCCGATCATCAGCAGCCGCTTGCGGCCGTAGCGATCGCCGATGGTGCCGAACGCGATCAGCAGTGCGCCGACCGCGAAGCCGTAGCTGTCCAGGATCCAGAGGGATTGGTCGGCCGAGGGTGACAGTGCGTCGGTGACGGCGGGCATCGCCAGGAACAGCACGGAGCCGTCCATCGCGACGAGCAGCACGGGCCCGAGGACTACCAGCAGGCCGAGCCAGGCCCGCAGCTCGGCATTTCGGATTCGATTCATACCACCACCCTGCGATCGGTCGCGGGTGACAACCAGACTCCTGACATGGGTACACCCGGCAGGGGTAGGCACACCCACCGTCCGGTGCCTACGATCGGAACGATGGAGTTGGAAAGCCTCGGAACATTCCTCAAGTCCCGCCGCGACCGAACCACCCCCGAGCGGATCGGCCTGCGCACCTTCGGCGTCACCCGCCGCGTTCCCGGCTTGCGTCGCGAGGAACTCGCTCAGCTCGCCGGCGTCAGTGCCGGCTATTACACCCGTCTCGAACAGGACCAGGCGGGAACCGTCTCCGCGCAGGTCATCGACGCTCTCGCCCGGGTGCTCCAACTCGACCCCGCCGAAACGACCCACCTACACAACCTCGCGGGCCAACCATCAGTCCCCCGCCTGATCAGAAGCGAACCGGAGCAACCCCACCCTCGGGTCCTCACGCTGCTCACCTCACTCGGTGACACCATGCCCGCCGTGGTCCTCGGCCGCCGCGGCGATGTGCTCGCCTGGAATCGCGCCGGGCACGCGCTCGTCGGCGAACACCTCGACTTCACCGCACCCGGCGATCCCGAGCGGCGACCGTCGATTCCGCGCCAGTTCTTCCTCGATCCGCACGCCAGGGACCTGTACCGCAACTGGGACGAGCTCGCCCGCATCCACGTCGGCTACCTGCGGCTGACCGCCGGACGGCACCCCACCGACGCGCGCCTGGCCGAACTGATCGGCGAACTCGCCATGCGCAGTACCACTTTCGCCACCCTGTGGGCTGCGGCGGAGGTCGCCGACTGCACTGTCGGACCGATGGATCTGCACCATCCGACGGTGGGTCGCGTCGATGTCGACTATCAGGTGTGGTTGCAGCCCGACAGCCCCGATCACCGGCTCGAGGTCTACACCGCGCGCGACGCGGGTTCGGCTGACGCGCTACGGCTGCTGACCGCCGGGACTCGACGAGCACCGACGATGGTCGACACCGACACGCCGGACGCAACCCGCGCCTAGGCCGCCGAACCGGTGGCGCCGCACTGGTGCTCGTTCCACGCCGATATTGCGAATTCGGGCGAGATCGATTCTGGTCATGGAATCCCCCAGGCTGGTTCTTGTCGATGAATCGACGCTCGCCTGTCTGGCGTTCCGGGGACGGCACGGCGTCGGATCACGCGGCGCCGCACCGGCGCCTTCATGACCCGATGCGAACTAGAACCGCGGCTGCGGAAGTGCTGTAACCATGCGACCAGTTCTACGCGAGGAGGTCACACGCTGTCGACGGGTTTTCCGTCGCCCGGGCATAAACGCGCAACCGGCACGGTTCGTCACAACAAGCAGCCCACCGCCCTAGGAGCCAACGATGCCCGAAACTCCCCTCGACCTGCACGCTCTCATCGCCGACTCCCGCATCGGCATCCTCGCCACCATCAAATCCGACGGCCGCCCCCAGCTGTCCCCCGTCACCCCTTACTACGACCGCGCCGCGGGCATCATCTACGTCTCCATGACCGAAGGCCGCGCCAAGACGGTCAACCTCCGTCGCGATCCGCGCGCCGCGCTGGAGGTCACCAGCGCCGACGGATGGTCATGGGCCACCGCCGAAGGCACCGCCACGTTGACCGGCCCCGGAACCGATCCGAACGGCCCGGAGGTCGAGGCACTGGTCGGCTACTACCGGGCAGCGGCAGGCGAGCACCCCGACTGGAACGAATACCGCGAGGTCATGGTCTCGGACCGGCGCGTGCTCATGGCGTTGTCCGTCGAGCACGTCTACGGGGCCACGATTCGCTGAGTCAGCTTGTTACAGAGAGGAACTCGGTGACATCGGGCGCGAACCGGGCGTGTTTGATCGCTCCCAGGTGGCTTGTGTTCGGGTAAATGATCAGACGGGAATCGGGGATGCCTTCGGCGGTGTAGCGGAAGGAGGATTGGTCGTAGAACTCGTCGCGCTCGCCGGCGACGACCAAGGTGGGCGTGGTGATGTCGGCGAGGCGGTCGGTCAGGTCGAAGCCGTCTTCGGCGTGCACGAAGGCGAGAGTGTCGGCGGGGTTCTTCGGGCGCAACAGCGGGTCCGCCAGCCAGGCCGCGGCGCCGATGAGTCGGGCCTTCCATGGCGATTCGATGCCTTGGGTTGCCAGGTGATGCAGGGAGCGTTTGCCCGCGGCGGCGGCCTCGCCGTAGTTCATCTGCGACGTGCGCGCGGCCTGGTCGAGTCGGTAGGCCGAGGATGCGATCACCAGTCGGCGCACAGCTGACGGGTGGTCTGCGGCGAGCTGCAGCGCTACCGAACCACCCGAGGAAATGCCGAGAACATCTACCGGAGCATCGAATTCGCTGTGCAGAGCTTCCGCGTGCTCCCGCGCGATATCGGCCATCGAGGTACCGGCCGCCATCCCCGGCGCACGATTGACCGCATACACCCGAAAGTTCCGAGCCAACGGCGCCATCGTCTTGATCTCGCTCGACCGCAGCCACCCGCTCGGATTCACATGGTCGGGCATGAACCACCGCAAGAACACCAGCGGCCGCCCCGACCCGAACGCCAGATAAGGCATCCCGTGCTCGAGCACCCCCTCGCTGACATCCAATTCCCGTTCGAGCGCAGCCCTACCCACGACGCCTCCAATCCTCTCGAATGCGATAGTGCCCCGAACGCTACCGAGCCCTACCGACAACCACGATGACCTGCGAGGTCATCGCAAGCCAGCGGAAGCACCGAACCAGTTGCCTATTAACGACTCTCAGCCCATTGCCAAGGATCCTCGGTAGCTTGGGGAACAGCACATTCGTCCTTCATCAGGCAGGAGAAGCCGTTGATTCAGGAATCGTTGTTGCGTCGGGGATTGCGGGGGATGAATGCCGGGGTGGTCGCATTGACAGAGGCCCCCGTCATCGGGAAGGTCCTGGGTAAGTCGTTCGCGCAGATCAGCTATGTGGGCCGGCGTTCCGGGCGGACCTTCACCACGCCGGTCAACTATCGGCGTTCCGGCGACGAGTACGTCATCGGCGCCGCGATGCCCGACAAGAAGAAGTGGTGGCGCAACTTTCTCGATGAGGGTGGCCCTGTCACCCTCCGCATCGACGGCGTCGACCACGTCGGCCATGCGGTCGCCCATCGGGATCCCCGGGGCCGGGTCACTGTCCGCGTGCGGCTCGACACTGTCGACTGACCCTCTCCCGGAAACGCCGAACGGCGTCGCTCCCGGGGGAGCGACGCCGTTCAGGTTGTGCAGTGGGTCTTACAGACTCACTTGATGATCTTCGTGACGCGACCGGCACCGACGGTGCGGCCACCTTCGCGGATCGCGAAGCGCAGGCCTTCGTCCATGGCGACCGGCTGGATGAGCTTGACAGTCATCTCGGTGTTGTCGCCGGGCATGACCATCTCGGTGCCCTCGGGGAGGGTAACGACGCCGGTCACGTCCGTGGTACGGAAGTAGAACTGCGGGCGGTAGTTGTTGAAGAACGGGGTGTGGCGGCCGCCCTCGTCCTTCGACAGGATGTAGGCCTGGCCCTCGAACTCCGTGTGGGGAGTCGTGGTGCCCGGCTTGACGACAACCTGGCCACGCTCGACATCTTCGCGCTTGATGCCACGAACCAGCAGGCCGACGTTGTCGCCCGCCTGGCCCTGGTCGAGCAGCTTGCGGAACATCTCGATGCCCGTGACGGTGGTCTTGGTCGACTTCTCCTTGATGCCGACGATTTCCACCTCCTCGTTCACGTTGACGATGCCGCGCTCGATACGACCGGTGACGACGGTGCCACGACCGGTGATCGTGAAGACGTCCTCGACCGGCATCAGGAACGGGAGTTCGGTCTCGCGGACCGGCTCCGGGATCGAGTCGTCGACGGCCTGCATGAGCTCGACGATGGACTCAGCCCACTTCTCGTCGCCTTCGAGGGCCTTCAGACCGGAGACACGCACGACCGGCGCGTCCTCGTCGAATTCCTGCGAAGCCAGCAGTTCGCGGACCTCCATCTCGACGAGCTCGAGGATTTCCTCGTCGTCGACCATGTCCGACTTGTTCAGCGCGACCAGGATGTAAGGCACGCCGACCTGACGGGCGAGCAGCACGTGCTCGCGAGTCTGGGGCATCGGGCCATCGGTGGCCGCGACCACGAGGATGGCGCCGTCCATCTGCGCCGCGCCGGTGATCATGTTCTTGATGTAGTCAGCGTGGCCCGGGGCGTCGACGTGCGCGTAGTGGCGCTTCTCCGTCTGGTACTCGACGTGGGAGATGTTGATCGTGATACCACGAGCCTTCTCCTCCGGCGCCTTGTCGATCTGATCGAACGCAAACGCGTCGTTCAGGGTCGGGAACTTGTCAGCCAGCACCTTGGTGATCGCTGCAGTCAGCGTGGTCTTGCCGTGGTCGACGTGACCGATGGTGCCGATGTTGACGTGCGGCTTCGTCCGCTCGAACTTCGCCTTCGCCACTGTGGGTCCTCCTGGACTTGTTGGTGCGTGCATTTGCAGCAGTGCGTGTGTCATCCCCACTGGGGGTGGGGATCGGGTTTTTTCTTGACGTCCAGCACTTGTGGTCCAGTGTGTCACTGGACCGCAAGAGGGTTTTATTCGCCGGTCGCCTTAGCGATGATCTCCTTGGACACGTTGGCCGGAACCTCCGCGTACTGGGCGAACACCATGGAGTAGTTCGCGCGACCCTGGGTCTTGGACCGCAGGTCACCGATGTAACCGAACATCTCCGAGAGCGGAACCAGCGCCTTGACGACACGGGCACCACTGCGTTCCTCCATGGCCTGGATCTGGCCACGGCGGGAGTTGAGGTCGCCGATCACGTCGCCCATGTATTCCTCGGGCGTGATGACCTCGACCGCCATGAGCGGCTCGAGGATCACCGGACCGGCCTTACGGGCCGCTTCCTTGAGGGCCTGCGAACCCGCGATCTTGAACGCCATTTCCGAGGAGTCGACGTCGTGGTACGCGCCGTCGAGCAGGCTGACCTTCAGGTTCACCAGCGGGTAGCCGGCGAGCACGCCGTACTGCATGGCATCCTGGGCGCCCGCGTCGACCGACGGGATGTACTCACGGGGCACGCGACCGCCGGAGACCTTGTTCTCGAACTCGTAGGTCGCGCCGTCTTCGCCGACGAACGGCTCGACAGCGATGATGACCTTCGCGAACTGGCCGGAGCCACCCGTCTGCTTCTTGTGGGTGAACTCGTGCTTTTCGACCTTCTTGGTGATGGTCTCGCGGTAGGCCACCTGCGGCTTGCCGACGTTGGCCTCAACCTTGAACTCGCGACGCATACGGTCGACGAGGATGTCGAGGTGGAGCTCGCCCATGCCGCCGATGACGGTCTGGCCGGTCTCCTGGTCGAGCTTCACCGAGAACGTCGGGTCTTCGCGCGCCAGCTTCTGGATCGCGGTGCCGAGCTTCTCCTGGTCGGACTTGGTCTTGGGCTCGATCGAGACCTCGATGACCGGATCCGGGAAGGTCATCGACTCGAGCACGACCTGGTTCTGCGCGTCGGACAGGGTGTCACCGGTGGTGGTGTCCTTCAGGCCGATGACCGCGTAGATGTGGCCTGCCGAAGCCGTCGCGACCGGCATCTCCTTGTTGGAGTGCATCTGGAACAGCTTGCCCAGACGCTCCTTCTTGCCCTTGGTCGAGTTCACGACCTGGGCGCCGGAGGCAACCTGACCCGAGTACACCCGGATGTAGGTGAGCTCACCGAAGAACGGGTGCACCGCGATCTTGAACGCCAGGGCCGCGAACGGCTCGTCGACGTTGGGCTTGCGGGTGATCAGCTCTTCTTCCTTGTTGGGCACGTGGCCGGTGGTGGCCTCGACGTCCAGCGGGGAAGGGAGGTAATCGATGACCGCGTCGAGCATGGGCTGAACGCCCTTGTTCTTGAACGCGGAACCACACAGCACCGGGTACAGCTCGGAGTTGACCGTCATCTTGCGGATGGCGCCCTTGATCTCCTCGATGGTGAGCTCGTCGCCACCGAAGAACTTCTCGAGCAGCGCCTCGTCGGACTCGGCGACGGTCTCGAGCAGTTCCTGACGGTACTGCTCGGCCTTCTCCTTGAGGTCGGCCGGGATCTCGACGACTTCGTACTCTTCGCCGAGCTTGGTCTCGCCCTTCCAGACCTTGGCGTTGTTCTCGACCAGGTCGACGATGCCCTCGAAGTCGTTCTCAGCGCCGATCGGCAGCTGGATCACGAGCGGACGAGCGCCGAGACGGTCCTTGATGGTCTGCACGGTGAAGTAGAAATCCGCACCGAGCTTGTCCATCTTGTTCACGAAGCAGATACGCGGCACGTCGTACTTGTCGGCCTGACGCCACACCTGCTCGGACTGGGGCTCGACACCCTCTTTGCCGTCGAACACCGCGACCGCACCGTCGAGCACGCGGAGCGAACGCTCCACCTCGACCGTGAAGTCGACGTGCCCGGGGGTGTCGATGATGTTGATCTGGTTGTCTTTCCAGAAGCAGGTGGTAGCCGCGGAGGTGATGGTGATACCACGCTCCTGCTCCTGCTCCATCCAGTCCATCGTGGCCGCGCCATCGTGAACTTCACCGATCTTGTACGTGATACCGGTGTAGAACAGGATGCGTTCGGTCGTGGTGGTCTTGCCCGCATCAATGTGGGCCATGATGCCGATGTTGCGGACCTTGTTCAGGTCGGTGAGCACGTCCTGTGCCACGAAATTCTCCCTTTTAAGTGACGGGCCGGGCTACGGCAATCACCAGCGGTAGTGCGCGAAGGCCCGGTTGGACTCGGCCATCTTGTGGGTGTCCTCGCGACGCTTCACAGCGGCACCGAGGCCGTTGCTGGCATCGAGGAGCTCGTTGGCGAGACGCTCGACCATGGTCTTCTCGCGACGGGCGCGGGAGTAGCTGACCAGCCAGCGCAGCGCGAGGGTGTTGGCGCGGCCCGGGCGGACCTCGACCGGCACCTGGTAGGTGGCGCCACCGACACGACGGGGCTTCACCTCGAGGGCGGGCTTGACGTTGTCCAGCGCGCGCTTGAGGGTGACGACCGGATCGGTGCCGGTCTTCTCACGCGCCTGCTCGAGTGCGCCGTAGACGATGCGCTCGGCGGTGGACTTCTTGCCGTCCATCAGGATCTTGTTGACCAGCTGAGTGACCAGCGGGGACCCGTAGACCGGGTCGTTGATCAGCGGACGCTTGGGTGCGGGGCCCTTGCGTGGCATATCAGCTCTTCTCCTTCTTGGCGCCGTAGCGGCTGCGCGCCTGCTTGCGGTTCTTCACGCCCTGGGTGTCGAGCGAGCCACGGATGATCTTGTAACGGACACCGGGAAGGTCCTTCACACGACCGCCGCGAACGAGCACCATCGAGTGCTCCTGCAGGTTGTGACCCTCACCGGGGATGTACGCCGTGACCTCGATCGCGCTGGTCAGGCGAACACGCGCGACCTTACGGAGCGCGGAGTTCGGCTTCTTGGGGGTGGTGGTGTACACGCGAGTGCACACGCCACGACGCTGCGGGCTCCCCTTCAGGGCCGCAGTCTTGGTCTTGGTGACCTTGTCGCGGCGACCCTTGCGGACCAGCTGGTTGATGGTTGGCATAGACCGGCTTTCCTTATTGGTAATTGCGCTTGGTGTGCAGTGTCTTGCAGTTCATCGAGCTTTCACTCGCACGTCAGACCACGTTTCCGTTAACCCGTGGTCGGGCGTGTCGCTGTGGCGCTCAGTGCCCTTTTCAAGGCACGCTGGAACGTATCGGCCGCTTTCGCTGGCCTACGTTCACACACGAACTTGCCCGTAGCAATCCGGGCACAGGGATCTACGATACCCGCGTGCCCGTTTCGGGGTCAAAGCGGGGGGCTCCGTTATGGCTTCTACCGGGCCAGATCCAGAGTGAGCTCGACCAGTTTCTGGGCGCCCGCGCACGGATCGGGGTGCGCCGAGCCGGGCCGGTAGTTGATCCACCACCCGACGACGCCGACATCGGCGGCCGGAGCGGTGACGCCGCAGGAGTCGTTGTCGCCCGGTCGGCGCACCTGCAGCGCCCTTCGGCCCTGCACGGTGATGTCGCCGGAGAGGTAGCCCAACTTGTCGTTGGTCGTCTTCTCGTTGTTCAGCGTACCCATCTCGTACCAGTTGAGGCTGACCATGGCTCCCCCACCAGGGGCGTCCTCGATATCCCACATGCAGACGGCGCCGCTGAACGAGGCGTTCACCTGTTGGGCGTTGCCGATGATCTCGCCGATCTTGTCGGCGGCCACCACCTCGCACTCGCGCAGCAGCTTGTCGAAGTCGGTATTGATCGTCTCGCCACCGCCACCCTGACCCAGTGGCTGGGCGCTGCCCTCGATCTGCTGACCGCAGCCTGCCAGCGCGAGGGTGAGCACCGCGGCCGCGGCGATCTTGCCCGCCCTCATCGCAGCCGTCCCACGGTCAGCTCGGCCAGTTTCCTGGTCCGGTCGCACGGGTTGCCGCCGGTGGCGAAGAGGCCGGTGGTCATCGACCATTCGAAGAAGTCGTCGTCGAGTTGCACGGCGAGGTCGCAGACGGTGCCCTGCGGGTCGAGTGCCATGAACCCGGAACGCCCGCCCACATCGATGGTCTCCGGTTCGCGGCCGACGCTGGAAACCCACGCCTTCTCGCGTTCGATCGGACTGCCCCGGTACGAGGCGAAAGTGACGCTGGGCGAAGACAATCCGGCCGACTGCCAGTTGCAGCCGGTCGCGTTCTTGTTGACCCGCGCGATCTGGCCGAGGCCGGCCAGATCGCGCACTTCGTCGTCGGTGACGTGGCCGCACTCCCCGACGAACGGGCCGAGCGAGGCGACCTTCGGTGGTGGTCGGTTGGGCCCTGTCGGCGCATCGGAGTCGCCCCCCGATCCGCACGACGTCAGCATGACGACCAAGGTCACGCCGGTGATGATCGCCGAGGGGATCCGCATGCCATGAACTCTAACGGCTCCGCGGACCCGCTCACAGATTGCCGCGGGCCTGCTGTTCGCGTTCGATGGCTTGAAAAAGCGCCTTGAAGTTGCCCTTTCCGAAACCGAGTGAGCCGTGTCGCTCGATGAGTTCGAAGAAGACGGTGGGGCGGTCGGTGAGGGGGCGGGTGAAGATCTGCAGGAGATAGCCGTCTTCGTCGCGGTCGACCAGGATGCCCCGGCGTTGTAGTTCGTCGACCGGAACGCGCACGGCACCGATCCGAGCGCGCAATTCGGCGTCCTCGTAATAGGTATCGGGCGTGGCGAGGAATTCGACGCCCTCGGCGCGCAGGGCGTCGACGGTGGCGAGGATGTCGCCGGTGGCCAGGGCGATGTGCTGGACGCCGGGACCGCGGTAGAACTCGAGGTACTCGTCGATCTGAGAACGCTTGCGGCCCAACGCTGGTTCGTTGAGCGGGAACTTCACCCGGTGGTTGCCGTTGGCGACGACCTTGCTCATCAGCGCGGAGTACTCGGTGGCGATGTCGTCGCCGACGAACTCGGCCATGTTCGTGAATCCCATGACACCGCGGTAGAAGTCGACCCAGCGATCCATCATGCCGAGTTCGACATTGCCGACTACGTGGTCGATCGCCTGGAAGACGCGCTTGCCCGGTTCGCGGGTGGAGGTGCGCGCGATATAGCCGGGGAGATAGGGGCCCGCGTAGCCGGAGCGGTCGACGAGGGTGTGCCTGGTGTCGCCGTAGGTGGCGAGCGCGGCCGAGCGCACAGTGCCGAATTCGTCGGTTTCGTCATGGGGTTCGACGAGGATCGTGGCGCCGTGCTCGCGGGCCCAGGCGATGCAGCGGTCCACGTCGGGGACCTCGAGTGCGATGTCGACGATGCCGTCGCCATGGCGGTCGTGGTGTTGCACGAGTGGGCTGTCGGGATCGACCGCGCCGGTGATCACGAACCGCGCTCCCCCGCTGCGCAGCACGAACGCCTTGTGGTCGCGGTTGCCGGTTTCGGGGCCCGAGTAGGCCTCCAGTCGCATCCCGAAGGCCGATTGCAGGAAGTGCGCGCTCTGCGTCGCGTTGCCGACGACCCAGACGAGGGCGTCCCACCCGATCACCGGAAACGGATCGACACTGTCGTCGTGCTCGATCAGCCCGACGAGCTGCTGCTCAATGGTCATGACCTAGGAAATCGCGTCGCGCGGCAGGTGGGCAACTACTCCATTTTCGTCTGAACAGGCTGGCTCGAGAAGCCACCAGATGCGCATAAATGGTGGACAATTTGAATAGCAACCGGACATGGAGGTCCTCGCATGCGTACGCCCGCGAAATTGGACGAACTCGACCTGGCGATCCTCACCGCGATGCACGAGTTCCAGAAGGCCGGAATTCTCGAGCTGTCGCGACGGACGAAGGTCGCGCGGGCGACGGTGCAGGCGCGGATCAACCGGATGGAGGAATCCGGGGTGATCGCCTCCTACAATCCGCAGATCGATGTCACCGCAGCGGGTTTCGATGTGCAGGCGTTCGTGACGTTGGAGATCGCGCAGGGCGCGCTGGACACCGTGAGTGCCGAACTGGCGGCGATCGCGGGGGTGCTCGAGGCGTATGCGACGACCGGCTCCGGGGATGTGCTGTGCCGAATCGGAGCCGATTCGCATGCGGGGTTGCAGGCGGTGTTGTTGAGCATCGATCGGACGGGCTCGGTGGTGCGGTCGCACAGCGTGGTCGTGTTGTCGACGGTGGTCGCGCATCGGACGATGCCGCTGCTGCGCACGTTGACCCCGGCGGGGACCGCGAAGGCGCCTGCCTACCGCGACCATCGCTGAGGGCGGATCACTTCCTGGATAGGCGGGTCAGCAGGCCGTGCACGTGGGCTTCCGCGGCCGCGCGGGCCGACTCGGGATGGCCGGATTCGAGGGCTTCGACGATGCGGCGGTGCTCGCGCAGGGCGACGCGGCGGTTGCGGGCCGAGCACCACAGGTCGCCGCGGTAGAGGTGGGCCTGGGCTTCGAGGCGAGCCAGTTCGTCGACGACGCAGACGTTGCCGGAGGCGTCGCGGATGAAGGTGTGGAACTCCAGGTCGAGCTGGGCGTCACGGGTGGCGTCGGTCGGATCGTCGAGGTGCGCTTCCTGGGCGCTGATGATGCCGGTGAGCTTGTCCAGGTCGGCTTCGGTGAGTCGGGTGGCGGCCGCGGCGGCGGCGAGGCCGTCGAGGGCGGCCCGGACCGCGAGGACGTCGCGGATGCGATCGTCGTCGACGGCGGCTACCTTCGCCCCGGCGTGCGGCGCGCTGACGGCGAGACCCTCGTAGATCAGCTGCTGCACCGCTTCGCGGACGGGGCTGCGGCTGACCCCGAGCTTGGTCGCCAGCGCGGGCACGCTGAGCGATTGGCCCGGGGTCAGCTCGCCGGAGAGGACCATCTGCCTGATCTGCCGATGGACGGACTGGCCGAGCAGCGAGGCTTCGGTCATCCCTGGGGCCGGTAGTTCGCCTGGACCCGCTGAGTCAGGAAGTCGGCCGCCGTGACGGGCGGGTATTTGCCCGCAGGCCCCTGGATGACGGCGTCGCGGTCGGCCTGGGCGAAGTAGGCGATGCTGTAGCGCTCGCCCTGGTACTCACCCTCGCCGGGGCTACGGACGCGGTGGAAGTTCGACGGCAGCAGGTCGTCGCTCCAGCGGGTGAGCATGTCACCGATATTGCAGGTGATCAGGCTCGACGAGGGAGTGATGGAGGTCCACTCCTGTTCTTCCATCTCCTTGCCAGGGCACACCTGTAGTCCGCCCTGCCCGTCACGCTGGAAAAGCAGTGTGAGGCAGTCGAAGTCGGTGTGCGCACCGGCCCGCCAACGGCCGGGAACACCGCGCAGTTCTTCGGGAACGGCGAAGTAGTGCAGCAGACGCAGGGCGCTCTGGTAGTTCTCGGAGCCGGGATCGTGTGCGGCGGTGAAGTGTTCGCGTTCGAAGCCGAGGCGGTCGGCGAAGCAGGACAGCACCCGCATCGCCACTGCCCAGGCGCGGTGCTCGAAATCGAGCACACGGGAACGGAATCCAGCCAGTTCGGTCTCACTGGGCCACAGCTCGTCCATGTGCGGCCGGGTGATCTGATAGGACTCCTTCTGATCGGGCACGCCGATGGACGGGCGCACCTGACTCAGACTCTCCCAGCCCGCGTTGTTCTTCTTGACGAGGGGGTACTTGCCCTTGATCTCTTCGGGCAGCGCGAAGAAATCGGCTGTGGTGCCGAACATTTCGTCGATCAGGTGCTGCGCGATGCCGTGGCCGGAGAGCTGGAAGAAGCCGATCTCGGTGGCGGCGGCCCACAGTTCCTCGGTGATCTCGGCGCGCCGATTCTCGAAGTCGGTGAGGTCGATGACGCGGATCTCGCGGTCGGTGGTCTCCTTGCCGAGCCCGCCCATCTGCTTCTCGCGCGAAACCTCGGACATGTCATAGTTGGTGGTCATGGGGTGTCTCCTTATCCGGTGACGGAAATGGCGGGGTCGAGGAATTCCTTGGTGACCAGGTCCTTCGCGGTCAGGCCGTTCGGCACGTCGGCGCCGCCCGCTCGCAGGATGGGTCCGAATTCGTCGATGATGCGCTGGACGCGGGCCTCGTCGAAACTGCCGAGGACGCCGTCGGTGTCGTTGCCGATCAGGCCGCCGTCGATGAGGGCCCTGGAGCCGAATTCGGCCAGTTCGGCGCTGTAGGGGTTGAGCTTGGGGTTCTGCTCGACCACGTCGACGACGACGTCGTTGACGGGACCGGGATCGGCCTTGAACGAGGCGGTGGCCTGCTGGATCATCGGCACCAGCTTCCGCAGGCACGGGCGCAGCTCGGCGAGCTTGTCGGCGCGCACGTTCACGGTGCGGGCGTAACCCTCGTAGCCGACGTCCTTGAGCAGCTGGTAGCCGACCGGCTTGTTCCAGGCCCGCACTTCGTGCTCGTAGGTGAAGGGTTCGGCATTGGCGAAGCCCTGCTGGGCGAAGGACGGATCGGTGACGAAGCGCGACGGCGAGTTGTCGTAGGACGCGTCGACCTGCTCCTTCTTCACCAGCCCGCGCGCGACCAGCCAGTCCGGGTACAGCTGGCCTTTGGAGACCACCACCGGCTTGCCGGACTTGCCGATATCGGCGATGCCCTGCCAGTCCGGGTTGGTCTTCGGGTCCCACATCAGCATCTGCGGGCTGTTGCGCAGCAGGGTGGTGACGGCGACGATCGGCTGCTGACCCGCGGCGGCGACGGCGTGCTCGGAGTGCGCGAGCCCGAGGGTGATGCTCTGGTCGACATACATCTGCGAGGGCACGGTCTGGAACCCGATGGCCGGGCCGCCCGCGCGGATCTCCAGCTGCACACCGGTGTCCTTGCCGCCTGCGACGAGCGGGCCGGTGATCTTGTTGTTGTCGGCGTCGACCCGGTAGCCGGGGCCGAGCAGGCCGAAGATCGGGCCGGAGTCGGTTTCGGGCGCCCACTGGAGCTGGACGACCACGGTGGCCGGGCAGGCGCCCGCGAGCTGCTGTTCGGCCGGGGCCGGTTCGAGCGCGACAGCGGGTGCGTCGGTGGTGTCGTCGGAACAGGCGGACGCGGTGCCTGCCAGCAGCACAGCCAGCGCGGCAATACCGATACGACGCAGGGGAAGTGTCTTCATGATGATCCTTAGTTGGCGGAGTTGTGCCAGCGGCCGACACTGACCTTCTGGATGACGGTGAACACCGTGAACACGAGCACGCCGAACAGGGCAGCCAGCAACAGCGCACCGATCAGGTCCTCGGATTGCAGGCGGGCGCGGTAGGTGTCGAGCAGGGTGCCGATGCCGGGTTTGCCCTGCGCGAAGAACATGTCGCCGATGATCGCGCCGGTCACCGAAAGTCCCGCGGCGGTGCGTAATCCGGTCAGGGTCGAGGGCAGCGCGGCGGGCAGTTGCAGCGACCAGAGGCGGCGCAGGCGGCTCGCACGGCCGAGGGTGAACAGTTCCTGGAGATTGCCGTCGACCGATTTGATGCCGAACAGGGTCATCGCGATGATCGGGTGGATCGCGATCAGCACACACACGGTGGTGCGGGCGGCGAAGCCGTAACCCAGCCACAAGCCGATCAGCGGTACCACCGCCAGCACCGGGATCGCCTGCAGGACAACCGCATACGGGTAGACCACGTTTTCGATCGGCTTGGCCTGGCTCATCAGCACCGCGATCGCCACCCCGAGCACCGCCGAGATCAGCAGGCCGGTGATCGCGACCCTGGCGGTGACGGCCAGCGCCTCGAGCATCACCTCGAGCTTCTTCGGATCGGCGAGCGATTCACCGAACACCACATGCGGTGGCGGCAACAGGAAGCGGCGGCCTTCGCTGAGGATCAGCATCGACACCGCGTACCAGGCGGCCAGCGCCAAGGTGATCGACACCGTCGGCGCCACCAGGGCACTGCCGAACTTGCGCAGTTGCGCGGTGGGCAGCTGCACCTTCGTGGCGGCGGGAACACGGGCCGCGACACTCACCATCAGGCAGCCTCTTTCAACGAGCGCGAGATGCGCGAAACGAGTTCGGTGAAGGCGGGTTCGAACCGGAGTTCACGGTCCCGCGGGTAGGGCAGGTCGACGTCGATCACCTCGTGGACGCGGCCGGGCCTGGCCGACATCACCACCACGCGCGAAGCCAGGAACACGGCCTCGGAGACCGAGTGGGTGATGAACAGGGCGGTGAAGGCATTGTCGCGGTAGAGGCGAAGTAGCTCTTCCTGCATGTTCAGCCTGGTCATCTCGTCGAGGGCGCCGAACGGTTCGTCCAGCAGCATCAGGCGTGGTTCCAGCGACAGCGCCCTGGCCAGGGAGACGCGCATGCGCATGCCGCCGGAGAGCTGACTGGGCAGCTTGTTCGCGAAGTCGGCCAGGCCGACGGCTTCGATCGCCCGCTCGACCCGTTCACGGCGCGTCTTGCGGTCGACACCGGCCAGTTCGGCCGAGAGTTCGACATTGCGGCGCACCTTGCGCCACGGCAGCAGCGTGGCTTCCTGGAAGATGAAGCCGATCGAATTCGTGCGCACCGCAACGGCTCCCGAGCTCACCTGCTCGAGGCCGGCCGCCAGGCGCAGCAGCGTGGACTTGCCACAGCCGGACGGGCCGACCACCGCGACGAATTCGCCTTCGCGGAGGTCGAGGTCGATATCGGTCAGGGCGAGCGTGCCCTCTTCGCCACCGAAGCGCTTGCTCACGCCGGCGAAGGAAACCTCCATGCCGGACAGCAGCGTCCTCGCGTCGGCGTCGTTCACCGTGTCGTAGAGCGTCACCGTGATCACCTTCTCCTGCGGTATATCGGTGTTGCGTGCAACTTTGGGGTGCGTTCAGTATTGGCTAGCTGAATTACATGCAATGTGTTGTTCGTTTCCGTTGCATTAACAGTCATCGCATGCGAATCAGACGCTGCGCGAGGTCCTGGTGGTCTATGCGGGTGCTGAGGCCATCGCGGATCACGGGCTCACCGTCGACCCACACGGTGTCGATCACGCGCGGCGACGCGGCGGTGAGCAACGTGGCGCTTGGGTCGAGTACCGGCAGGCAGGCGAAGTCGCGGTCGAAGCGCACGAGGGTGAGGTCGGCGCGGTCACCGAGGGCGATGCCGGTATGTGACGGGCGGCCGAGGACCCGGCCCGCCGCACCGGTCGCCATTCGCAGCATGTGTTCGAAGCCGAGCAGATCGGCTTGTTTGTGGGCCGCACGCTGCAGGTATGCGCCGATCCGGAGGGCTAGCAACATGTCCTGGGTGTCATTGCTCGCGGCACCGTCGACGCCGAGGGTGACGTCGATACCCGCGGCGAGCATCTCCGGGACCGGGGCGACGCCGCTGCCGAGACGCATGTTGGAGACCGGGTTGTAGGAAACGGTGACGCCGCGGTCGGCGAAGACCTTGCGACCGTGGTCGTCGAGGTTGACGCAGTGCACGGCCAGGGTGCGGTCCCAGAGGAAACCGCTCGCGTCGAGGTAGTCGACGGCCGAGGCGCCTGCATGCAATCGACACATGTCGTCATCGGTGGTGGTCTCCAGTACATGTATCGACACCGTTTTGCCGGTGGCCTGCGCGTACTCGCGCGCGGCCACCATGCCGTCGGGCGTGAGACAGCGCGGATTGGGGACGGCGAGAGCGGTGGTGATGCGGGTCCCGAGCAACTGCTTGTCGAGTTCGTCGACGTGGGCGAATGCCTCGTCGAGTGGTTGCATGAGGCGCGGGTCAAGGCCCCACTTGCGGGTGATGTCGGCGCGGTCGGCGATGCCGCGCCCGAGGACCACGCGGATGCCGAGTTCCCGCAGCGCGCGGATCATGGCCTGATGGACCTCGTCGGACGGGCTGGGCCACAGGTGTTCGACGACCGTGGTGACGCCGCTGCGCAGCAGTTCCAGACCACCGGCCAACGCCGAGAGGTAGGTCTGTTCGGGGGTGGCGGCGACGGTGCGTTCGCCGACGCAGCGCAGCCATTCCAGCAGCGGCAGACCCTCCCCGATCCCGCGCAGTACCGCCTGTTGCAGATGGGTATGGGTGTTGACGAAGCCGGGGAGCAGGTGGCCACCGCCGCCGTCGAAACGGGGCAGGTCGGCGTGTTCGGGACCGGCCCGCAAGCCGATGACGACACCGTCGCGCACCACCACCTCGCCGGGCGCCCAGCCCTGCTCGGTGTAGACGGTGACATCGGTAATGACGACGGACGCAACAGATTCCATGCGCGCACCTCTTTCGGGATGCGGCTGGTTCGCTCGCCGGATTCAGCGGAGCACGTCGTCCGTTGCAGCCATGAACGTCGTGGGGACGACCCTAGGAAGTGGTTGTTGCCCCGACGTTAAAGCGATGTCACAGGCGTAGGTCCGCACCCGGTGCCAGGATCTCGACGACCTGCTCGGATTCGGGTTCTTGGAAGGCCAGCAGCGCTGCCGCCTCGGGTTCCACCTGCGCCGCTTCGGCTTTCGTCCAGTCACGATTCGGGCTGATGCACAGTCGGGCGGTGCCGCCGTTGACGAAGATCTTGTACATCCCGGCAAGGAAACCGTCGATCAGGATCGGCGAGACATTGGTCGTGAAGGTGCGCAGGGGCGGTGCGGAGGTGTCGCCGACGATGCGGGCGCGGTCCTTGTGCGAGAGCAGGGCGTTGTCGAACCAACCGAGCAGCCGGACGGGGGCGGGCAGGTCGGGGTCGGCGAGTTCGAGGTCGGCGGCGTCGTAGAGGGTGCGGCCGCGGTCGTCGGTGTAGGTGCGGACCCGGTCGCCGAGTTCGGTGACGGCCTTCTTCATGGCAGGCAGCCGTGACCAGGCCTGCATGTCCATCGTGCTGGCGGGACCGAACGCGCGCAGGTAGCGCAGGATCAGTTCCGATGCCGGGTAGCTCGGTTCGAGTGGTGCGCCCAGCCAGGGCTGGATTCGCGACCAGACCGGGCGGCTGTTGTCGCGCCAGCGGCCACGCGGGGGTGTTTGCAGGACGGGCAGTTGGTACAGCCAGGTCTGCACGACGGCACCGGGGTCGCGGTCGGGGTAGCAGCGGGCGGCGGCGGCGCGCAGGTCCGCCGTCGACATCGGTTCGTCGCCGAGCGCCGCCTCACCGTGCGCCCGCACCTCGTCGGGGTCGAGGCCGACCATCGCGCCGAAGTTGAAACCCTTACGGAACGGTGCGTTTTCCAGGACCGGCTGGATGTGGGGTGCGATGCGTAGCGCGTCCGGCGGCGTGACGAGGTGAATCGTGCCGCGCATCAGGGTGATCCGGACGAGGGACCGGTCATCGAGGCCGTTCGTCACCGTCGCCGGATCGAAATCGACTATCCGACTCCATAACCCGACGAACGGTGGCGGAACATCCTGGGCTTGCAGACCGACCAGGTGATCGCACATCTCGGCGGTGGTCAGCGTCGAGCGCTCCAGCAAGTGCTGCCGGGCGAGCAGCGTCCGATTCAGCACCCGGTTCGACAGCTGCATCCCACTCCTTCGACGACCCGACGACAGCTCAGCGCAGCTGCACGACCACTTTGCCGGTAGCGGTTCGGTTGTCCAGTGCCGCAACGGCTTCAGCGGTCCTGTCGAGCGGGTAGAGCACCGGATCGGGAGCGGGAATCGCACCGGAGGCCAGCAGCGGCGCGATCTCGGCCCACTGTTCGGCGAGGTAGGTGGGGTGGGTCATCACCCATTCGCCCCAGGCCGCGCCGACGACCTCGACGTTCTTGAGCAGCAAGCGGTTCACCTTCACGGTCGGGATCTCGCCCGCGGTGAAGCCGACGACCAGCAGTCGCCCGCCACCCGCCAGCGAGCGGACGCTGTCGGTGAAGCGGTCACCACCGACCGGGTCGAGGACGATGTCGACGCCGCGGCCGCCAGTCAGCTCCTTCACCGCGGCGAGCCAGCCTTCGGTCAGCACCACATCGGTGGCGCCATTGGCCTTGGCCACCTGGGCTTTCGCGTCGGTGCTGACCACCGCGATCACCCGGCCCGCGCCCAGCGCCTTGGCCATCCGCAGGGTGGAGGTGCCGACGCCGCCTGCCGCGCCGTGCACCAGAACGGTCTCGCCCTCGGCCAGCCTGCCGCGATTGGTCAGGCAGAAATGGACGGTGAGGTCATTGAACAGGACGCCCGCACCTGCTTCGAGAGAGACGTTGTCGGGCAGCCCGAACACGGCATGTTCGGGCGCGACCGCCACCTCGGCGACACCGTTGCCCAGCATGGTCAGCGCGGCGACCCGGTCGCCGGGGCGCAGCGCGGAACCCTCCGGTGCCTCGCGCACGACGCCCGCCACCTCACCACCGACGACGAAGGGCAGGCCCGGCTTCATCTGATAGAGACCGCGCGTCATCAGTACGTCGGGGAAGGCGATGCCCGCGGCGTGCACGTCGATGAGGACACCGCCCGGATAAGCCACCGGCTCGGGCAGGTCGACGATCTCGATCGCCGACGGACCGTCCAACTTGCCGACCTGGGCTGCGCGCATTTTCGACACCTCTCTTGATGACATTCCCCCGCGAACATAACCCGGCCGCGGGATCAGCGATGGGCGAACTCGGTCACCGGTTCATCGGCGAGCACCGAACCGGCCTTGGTGATCGTCAACCTGTACGCGTTGAGCTGGTACTGGGTGCCGTCTGTCGGATTGGTCGCGGTGTACGCGCCACCGCCGAGGGGTACCGGGTCGTCGAGTTCGATTCCCGCGCCGTCGCTGGCTCGCACACCCTTGTAGTAGTACCGCTGGTCACCGGTGTGGCAGATGACGACGCGCGACTTGGTGGTGCGGGCGATGGACATCGCGGCATCGTTGTCGTTGCAGCGCGGGCCCACCGATAGGAAGCCCTGGCCGTCGGCGCCGTAGACGCCCGATTGCAACGGGGGGACGGTGGTTCCGGTCGGCGACGGCGCGGTGGTGGGGACCGACTGGCTCACGGTGTCGATCACGGAGGGTTCGACGACCCCGGACGCGGGCGGGCCGGCTACCTCGCGACGGTCATCGAGGCTCATCATGAACCACACCCCGATACCGATCGCCGCCAACACGATCAGCGAACCCAGCGCACCGGCCAGGATCGGTGTCGCCGAATTGCGTTGCGGGGGAAGGAGTATCGGCGCCGACGGATGGGTATAGCCACTCCTCTGGTCGAGGCCGGGCGACGCCCGCAGGAGGGTGGGATCGTGCTCGGCCGCCCGATACGCGCCCGCGGATTGGGGTCCGGTCACGCGACGGGTCGAATTCGGTTCGGCGGCTGGCGGACCCGTGACCCGTTGCGTCGGACCGACGGGCCTGTCGCCGGTCACCGGGCGGGCCTGCGGAAGCCCTCGAGTCATCGGCGCGGACAGGGATCCGGCTGACAGGGCTGCCGAACCACGGGTCGGCGGCGACGACTCGGCGGACAGCGCCGCGGAGTTTCGAGTCGGCGGGGTGCGTGAGTCCGCGACAACCGGACCACGGGTTGTCGGGGGCGAGTGCGAGTCGCGGGACAAGGCCGCGGAGTCCCGAGTCGGGGGCGCCTGCGAATCACGCGAAATGGCCGCCGGGTCCCGAGCCGGAGGGAGTTGCGAGTCGGCTGGGACGACAGCGGAGCCACGGGTCGTCGGCGGGGACGGCGGTCCCTCGGCGCTGGGCGATGGCGTTTGCGGGCCGGTGATCTCGATTCGAGGGCCGGATACTGTTGCGGGAGTGGAGCGCTCGGCTTGGATCAGGGCGGCTCTGGCCGCGCGGGCCAGGTCGATGGGCGAGGCGTAGCGCTGGTCGGGACGCTTGGCCATGCCTCGTTCGATGACCGGGTCGAAGGTGGCCAGGGTGGGGTCGGCGGCGCTGGGGCGCGGGGCGGGGGCCATCTGATGCGAGCCGATCGCGCCCGCGAGGCTGTTCACCGGGAACGGCACCCGGCCAACCAGGGATTCGTAGAGCACACAGGTGAGCGCGTAGGTGTCCACCGCCGGCGACATCGGCACGCTGTCGAACCGCTCCGGCGCCATGTACGCCATCGAGCCGACCGCGCTGCCCGCGCTGGTGAGTTGCGGGTCGGTGGCGGTATGGGCGATGCCGAAGTCGACCAGGTAGGCGAACAGGTTGCCGGTGAGCAGGATGTTGCCCGGTTTCACGTCGCGGTGGACCAGGCCCACCTCGTGCGCGGCGTCGAGCGCGAACGCAATCTGCTCGACCACCTGCACCGCCTCGACGGGCGTGAGCCTGCCGTACTGCAGCAGCCGTTCCTTGAGATCCACGCCCTTGACCAGGCGCATGTCGATGTAGAGAACGCCGTCGACCTCGCCCCAGTCGTGCACCGGGATGACGTGCGGTTCCTGCACGCTCGCCATGGCCTGCGATTCGCGACGGAAGCGCTGTACGAAGGTGGGGTCGACAGCGAGATCGCGGTTGAGCATCTTGAGGGCGACAACACGATTCTTGGAGGTGTCGTAGGCCTCGTAGACCTCCCCCATACCGCCGACTCCGAGAAGTCTGCGAATCTCATAGCGCCCGAACATCGAGCCCGCCATTGCTCCGCCGGCCATTACAGCAGGCTACCTGGGCACGGACGCCTCTGTCATGTAAGACAATCGCGCCGGTACCGCCGTGGTGACCGGCACCTGGTACCGCTAGTCCCGACTCGGCGTGAGGGTGTGATCCGCGACCCGTAAAGTCGTGTACAGAACTACGCAAGAAGTCGCGGCACACCTGGTGTGCCGTGCAAGGAGCACACGTGTCACTCGATCAGCCACTGGCCCCGCTTCCCCAGGAGGGCACGGGTTTCGCCACGGCGTGGCCCGTCCGGGCCGGCGACGTGGATCCTTATCAACGGCTGCGCCTGGATGCTGTGGCGCGCTATCTGTCCGATATCGCCTGGGACGAGCTGAATCAGACGGCCCTGCACCTCACCGACCCCACCTGGATCGTGCGCCGCACCGTCATCGACGTGATCCGCCCGGTCGTGTGGCCCGACAACGTGCACCTCGAGCGCTGGTGTTCGTCGATGTCCACCCGGTGGACGAACATGCGCACGCGGATCACCAGCGAACGCGGCGGGCTGATCGAGACCGAGGGATTCTGGATCAACCTCAGCGAATCGAGCAATCTGCCCGCCCGGATCAGCGACGACGGCCTGGCCTACCTGGCCCGATCCACCGACGAGCACCGCCTGCGCTGGCGGCCCTATCTCACCGATCCGGCGCCGCGCGAGTCCGACACCGACCTGCCGTTCCCGGTGCGCGCGACCGATATCGACCAGTACAACCACGTCAACAACGCCTGCTACTGGCAGGCCGTCGAGCAGTTCCTCGTCGACTTCCCGAAGCTGGTCGCCGGGCCGCACCGCGCCGTGATCGAGTACGTGGCGCCGGTGCTGGCCCGCGAGCACATCACCGTGCGCGCCCGTCACGAACCGGGCGACAACACCGGTCAGATGGTCCTGCGCCTGTGGTTCGTGGTCGGCGGCGTCACCACGACCGTCGTCAGAATCATGCCCCTCCCCCAATAGCCCCGGACCCACGTGGGGACCGGGGCCATCGGCTAACCCTTGGCTGCTTTGAGGAGGTCGGCGCGGTTGGTGAACTTGACCCGTGGCCTGCCTGCCGCCTTGCCCGCGGTCTTCTCGGCCTGGTCGATGGTCTTCCAGCCCTTGCGGTCGACCAGGTCGGGCTGGCGCTGCGCGAGCAGTGCGCGCAGAGCGGCCCGATCGCCGGTCGGTGCGGTGAGTTTGCCCGCGATGAAGTCGGCGATCACCGCTTCGACGGTTTCCTCGGCGTCGACCCGGTTGGAGCCGATCACGCCGCGCGGGCCCCGCTTGATCCAGCCGGAGACATAGACGCCGGGGACGGGCTCGGTAGCCTCGATGACCCGGCCGTGCTCGCTGGGCACGGTGCCGCGACGCTCGTCGAAGGGCAGGCCCGCGACGGGTTCGCCCCGGTAGCCGATGGAGCGCAGCACCAGTCCGGCGTCGATGGTTTCGGTGCGGTCGGTGGCGGTGGCCACCAATTGCCCGTTCTCCTCGGTCAATTCGTTGCGCACGAACTCGAGCGCGGTGACCGCGTCGGTGCCGTGCACGGCGGTCGGCGTGGCGAGGTAGCGGAAGACGATCCGCTTGTTCGACAGATCCGGCTTCGCCGTCGAATACTCCTGCGCGAGTTCGTACTTCAGACGCAGGGAGGGTTCGATGTTCGGATCGTCGAGCAGAGCGCGACTGTGCGGATCGAGCTCGATATCGGCGGGGTCGACGATCACATCGACGTTGTTGCGATGCGTGAGCGCGAGGAACTCCGGCGAGCTGTACGCGGCTTGCAGCGGGCCGCGCCTGCCAAGGACGACGACCTCGCGAATATTGCTGCGACGCAGCGCGTCCAGCGCGTGGTCGGCGATATCGGTCTTGGCGAGCTCGTCCGGGTCGGCGGTGAGCACGCGCGCCACATCGAGGGCGACATTGCCGTTGCCGACGATCACCGCGCGCTCGCCGGACAGGTCGAATTCGCGCTCGGCGAAGTCGGGGTGGCCGTTGTACCAGGCCACGAACTCGGTGGCCGAGTGGCTGCCGGGCAGATCCTCGCCGGGGATGTCGAGCGCGCGGTCGCTCGATGCGCCGACGGCGTAGATCACCGCGTGGTGGTGGTCGAGGAGCTCCTGATGATCGATATGCTCGCCGACCTCGACATTGAGGTAGTACTGCAGGGTGTCGCGGCGGAAGGCCGACTCGAACATCTCGGCGACGTTCTTGGTGCCCGCGTGATCGGGGGCGACGCCCGCACGCACCAGACCCCACGGTGTCGGGAGCCGGTCGAACATCTCGACCTCGACATCACTACGCCGTAACAGCTCGTCGGCGGCATAGCAGGCCGCTGGTCCCGCGCCGACGATCGCGACGCGCAACGTACCCAAGCTCTTGGGCGGACGAACCGGCGTGCTCAACGGGTCGAAGTTCGACTCGAGCGGGTGACGCTGGAAGTAGGCCGCGTTGATCTCGCGGTACCTGGACAGCGAGGCCAGCAGGTCATCCTCGGAGAAGATCGCGTCCACCGGACACGCGTCGACGCAGGCACCGCAGTCGATGCAGGTGTCCGGGTCGATGTACAGCATCTCCGCCGTGGCGAACTCCGGTTGATCCGGAGTCGGGCGGATGCAGTCGACCGGGCATTCGGTGACGCAGCTGGCGTCGTTGCAACAACGCTGCGTGATGACGTAGGCCATAGGTGCAGATCCTCGAAATGTGTGGTCGGTGGCTCGAGACGCCCCCACGACGGCTCGCGACGGGGTGTGCCGCGAACGTATCGTTGGTGACGCAGCTTTCAGTGTGCCTCGAGTGTGACTGTCACCTCACCGCTGCCCAGGATTACGGTGGTCTCATGGTGGCGACCCTGATCTTGATGCGGCACGGAAAATCGGCCTACCCCGACAATGTCGACGACCACGCCCGCCCGCTCGCACCGCGTGGCGAACGCGAAGCGGCACTGGCCGGTGACTGGCTGCGGGCCACCCAGCCGCCGATCGACGCTGTGCGCTGCTCGACCGCCGAACGGACGAGGCAGACACTGGCGCGCACCGGCATCACCGCGCCGGTCGAGTACACCGATGACATCTACGACGCGAACCCGCACACCCTGCTGGAGCTGATCGGACTCACCGACGACTCCGTCTCGACGCTGCTGCTCGTCGGCCATGTGCCAGGAATCCCCTGGACCGCATGGGAACTGGCGGGCAACCGCGAATCCGATCAGGCGACCGAACTGAGCCGCAAATTCCCCACCTCGGCGCTCGCGGTGCTCGAATTCGACCGACCGTGGGCACAACTGGGCCCCGGCACCGGCGAACTCACGTCGTTTCATGTGCCTCGCTGAGGTGTCGGGTTCACTTCAGCAACTTGCCTCCGACGACGACCCCGACGCCGAGTAGCACCAGGAGCAGGAGCGCGACGAATCCGTTCGTCAGCGCCCACACCACGCCGAGCACGAGTACCACCGGCGCCACCGCGATCGCGGTGATCACCGGGCTCTCCTTGACCGTTTCCCAAGCCGAGCGGGCCCTGACGCGGTCGATGTCCTTACCAGCCATGTGATCCACACTACGTTTCTGTCGGACCACGGTGTCATGCTTGACCACATGGATTGGAAAATCGAACTCGTTGCCATCCCGGTCACCGATGTCGACCGGGCCAAGGATTTCTACACCAGCATCGGCTTCAACGCCGATCACGACCACACACCGAGCCCGGATATCCGGTTCGTGCAGCTCACCCCGCCGGGTTCGGGGTGTTCGATCTGCATCGGACGTGGCCTCACCAGCGCGGCGCCGGGCAGCGTCGAGGGGATGCAGATGGTCGTGGCCAGCGCCGACAAGGCCTATGAACAGCTGATCGCCGCCGGGGTGGCGGCCTCCCCCGTCGAGGACCTGGGTTGGGGCCGGTTCACCTTCTTCACCGACCCCGACGGCAACAAGTGGGCCATCCAGGAACTGCCGAACTACAGCTGACGTCGCTTGCCCGTGGAAAATCTAAGCTTGCTTGGAGTGCACTCCAGGTGGATAGCGTCGAGGAAGTTCCACGGGAAGGGACGAGCACGATGGATCAGGACGCCGCCCTGCGCACCGACAGCGCAGATCATGAGCACGAGCGCCCGAAGTACTCGATCGGTCAGGCTGCCGATCGATCGGGCCTGAGCCGCGACACGCTGCGCTGGTACGAGCGGATCGGGCTGATGGGCTACATCGGTCGCGATCACACCGGCAACCGCCGGTTCAGCGACCGCGACCTGGAGTGGCTGGCGCTGATCGGACGGCTGCGGCTCACCGGCATGCCGGTGGCCGACATGATCCGCTATGCCGAACTGGTGCGGGCCGGTGAGCAGACCTACCCGCAGCGGCTGGAGATGTTCCGGCAGACCAGATCCGACGTGCTCGACAAGATCGCGGAGCTGCAACAGACCGTGGCCGTGCTCGACTACAAGATCGCCGTCTACGAAGGCCGATCCCCGGTGGGCCGTCCCGCCACGATCACCGTGCACACGAGCGAAGGAAGCGACATATGAGCACCACCGCGACACTGCCGACCACCACCCTCGGCGCCGACGGACCGCTGATCGGCACCCAGGGTCTCGGCTGCATGGGCATCAGCGAGTTCTACGGCGACACCGACGCGGCCGAATCGCGGGCCACCCTCGACCACGCACTCGAACTCGGTGTCACCCTGTTCGACACCGCCGATGTGTACGGCTCCGGCCACAACGAGGAATTCCTGGCCGACTTCGTGCGCGCCAACCGCGAAAACCTGTTGATCGCCACGAAATTCGGGATCGTGCGCAAGGCCGACGACCCGTCCTTCCGCGGGTTCGACAACTCCCCCGCCTACATCCGCGCCGCCGTCGACGCCAGTCTGCGCAGGCTCGGTGTCGACACCATCGACCTGTACTACATGCACCGGCGCGATCCAGCTGTGCCGATCGAGGAGACCGTCGCCACGATGGCCGAACTCGTCGCGGCGGGCAAGGTGCGCGCGCTCGGGCTCTCCGAGGTGACCGGCGACGAACTGCGCGCCGCGCACGCGGTGCACCCGATCGCGGCACTGCAGTCGGAGTGGTCGCTGTTCTCCCGCGATGTGGAACGCAGCGCGGTGCCCGCCGCGGCCGAGCTGGGAGTGGCGTTCGTGCCGTATTCGCCGCTGGGCCGGGGATTCCTCACCGGTGCGTTCACCTCGGCGAAAGAGCTGAGCGACAAGGACTTCCGTCGATTCCAGCCCCGCTTCACCGGCGACAACGCCCAGCACAACGCCGAATTGCTCGCGCCGCTGGCCGCGATCGCCACAGCGCACGGCATCACCAAGGCACAGGTCGCCCTCGCATGGGTGCACGCGAGAGCGGGTGTGCACAACCTGTCGGTGGTGCCGATCCCCGGTACCCGCAAACGGACCAGGCTGGCCGACAATGTCGCGGCGGCGTCGGTGCGTCTGTCGGCCGAGGACCTGGCGACGCTGGAACCGATCGCCGGGCAGGTGGCAGGCAGCCGGTACGCGGATATGACGTCCACCTCGGCCGGGCGCGAATAGCATTCGAGCGGCGGGTGCCACGCGGAATAGGCAGCCACAGACGAACGGTTCTTCGAGGCACACTTGTCGGTGATCGTCCGGGTCGCCGACACCGGTCGGCGCGTTCACGTACCGATCCTCAGCGCACCGGAAGCGGTGCGGAAGGAGCGTCAGCACATGGCCGAAGCCAACACCGCCGAGCCGCAGCGCCGCGTCGTGCGCAATGCGGAGAAGAACCGCTACGACGTGTTCTTCGACGATGAGCTCGCCGGTTTCACCGAGTACATCGAACGCGACAACGACACCGATTTCATCCACACCGAGATCGACGACGCGTTCGCGGGCAAGGGGCTCGGCGGGGTGCTCGCCCGTCAGGCCATCGAGGACGTGATCGCGCGCGGACGCACCATCACCGCACACTGCCCGTTCATCCGCGCTTGGCTGGACAAGCACCCCGAGTACGACGCGCACGTGGTCGGAAAGGGCATCGCGGAATGAGCGACATGGAGATCGCCCCGGACGAGGCGCTGTGTGAGCCGTCGCCGCGTCCGGGTCCGATCACCGAGCTGTACCCGGCCAGGGAGGTGCCGCTGGGCGGTGTACGCGGGGTG
This sequence comes from Nocardia sp. A7, assembly GCF_046549215.1. Classification (NCBI taxonomy): domain Bacteria; kingdom Bacillati; phylum Actinomycetota; class Actinomycetes; order Mycobacteriales; family Nocardiaceae; genus Nocardia; species Nocardia sp. A7. The sequence goes on from NZ_JAJPWE010000001.1 coordinate 1,489,321, forward strand.
TATGTGGAACGCACACTGCCGCAACGCGATCTACCGACCGTCGGCGCGTGGTGTTTTCTCGACCGGTTCGGTTCGGCCGCCGCGACCGAGGCGGGCGCCTCCCCCGACATCCTGCCGCATCCGCACATCGGCTTGCAGACGGTGACCTGGCCGCTCGACGGGCGCATCCGGCATCGCGACTCGGTGGGCTCCGACGTCGAGATCGCACCCGGGCAGCTGAACCTGATGACCTCCGGTCGCGGTATCGCGCACTCGGAGTTCGGCGTGCCCGGCGCCGAGGCGGGCCACGGCCTGCAGCTGTGGATCGCGTTGCCCGGCACCGCGACCGACATCGATCCACATTTCGAACAACATCGTGAACTGCCGGTCTACGCGGCGCCAGGGCTGCGCGCCACCGTGCTGATCGGCGCGCTGGGCGGCCTCACCTCACCGGCGAAGGCGTACACGCCGATCGTCGGTGCCGACATCGTGCTCGAACCCGGCACCGACGTGCGGCTGCCGTTGGAGCCCGGGTTCGAGCACGCGGTGCTGGTGATCGCGGGCACGGTGACGGTCGAGGGCACCGAACTCGAACCCGGACCGCTGCTGTACCTGGGCACCGACCGCGCCGAGCTGCGCCTCACCAGCACCGACGGCGCACATTTCGCGCTGGTCGGCGGCGAACCCTTCGCCGAGGAGCTGGTGATGTGGTGGAACTTCGTCGCCCGCGGTCACGAGGAGATCGTCGCCGCTCGTGAGGCGTGGGAAGCCCGCGACACCAGTCGCTTTCCGTTGGTCGTCGGGCACAGCCCCGACGAGCGGATACCTGCCCCGCCACTACCGCCGCTGCGCTTGAAGCCACGTAAACGAGCGACCGGCTGCACTCACCTCTGACGGCCCTCGGCGAGCAGGGCGTCGAGGGCGCGGTAGCTGTCGTTGAGGCCGCCCTCCATGCCCGTGGCCAGCATGCCCGCGCATTCCTCGGCCGTGTGGAAGACGCTGTCGGTGACGACCCTGGTCCGGCCGTCGCCGAGGTCGACGAAGGTGGTGGCGTCGATGGAGATGTGGGCGGGCATGCCGTCCCATTCGAAGGACTGCACGATGCGCTCCTTCGGGGTGATCTCGCGGAAGCGGCCTTCGAAACCGTAGGACTCGCCGCCGTCGTGTTCGACGAAACGCCAGTGCCCGCCCTTGCGGAACTCCCAGCGCTCGATGTCGACCATGTGGCCGCGGGCCCACCAGCGCGAGAGCTGCTCGATGCGGCTGAAGGCGTCCCACACCCGGTCCAGCGGCGCGTCGAAATCGCGTTCGATGTGGACTTCGCGGTCCGAGGTGGAGGTGATGACGGCATTGTCGGTGGAGTTGGTGGTTGTGCTCATCGGTCTGGCTCCGTTCGTTGCAGGAATTCTCCGAGACGGTCCATCCGGGCCTCGAGCATCTGCCGATAACCCTGCATCCAGGCCACCTCACGATCGAAGACGCGTTCGGAGATCCGGCAGTACCGCACCCGCCCACGCTTCTCGGTGACCACCATGCCCGCGTCCTCGAGCAACCCGATGTGTTTCTTGATGCCGGTCAACGTCATCTCGAACCGCTCGGCCAACTCGCTGATACTCGCGGGCCCACGCCCGAGTTGCTCGAGGATGCCCCGGCGTGTGGGGTCCGCGAGCGCCCCGAACGAGGCGTCTAGGAAGTCATACTGAACCATCTAGTTCAGTATTGCGCGGCGCGGCCATTCGGTCAAGCCCTTTCGTCAAACCCTGGACGGCGCCCGGAATTGACTACTACGCTTTGTCGTAGAACTTTGGCGGGAATCATCGAGGGGAACCACTCATGGACAAGACCACATGCTGCATCGTCGGCGGTGGCCCCGCGGGAATGATGGCCGCGCTGCTGTTGGCACGAGCCGGTGTAGACGTCACCGTCCTGGAAAAACATGCCGACTTCATCCGAGATTTTCGCGGCGACACCGTGCATCCGTCCACGGTGCGATTGATCGACGAACTCGGATTGGGAACCGAGTTCGCACGGTTGCCACGATCCGAACTGACCCGGATGTGCATGTACGCGGGCGACCGCATGGTGGTCGCCGCCGATCTCACCCGAATTCCCGGTAGATACCGGCACATCGCCATGGTGCCGCAATGGGATTTCCTCGACCTGCTCGCGGGCGCCGCGGCCGAAGAACCGACCTTCACCTTGCGCATGAGCTCGACCGCGACCGGACTGATCGACGACGCGGGTGCGGTGGCGGGTGTGCGCTACCTCGATGCCGACGGCATCGAACACGCACTGCGCGCCGATCTCGTGATCGCCTGCGACGGACGCGATTCCGTGGCGCGCGAAGCCGCGGGCCTGCGTCAGCGGATGGAGGACGTTCCGATGGACATGTGGTTCTTCCGCATCCCGAAAGCGGTGGACGACATCGACGGCGGGGCCGTGCAAGCCCGCTTCACCAACGGCAATTCCGCGGTGGCCATCGACCGCGGTGACTACTACCAGACCGGCTACATCATCGAAAAGGGCTGCGACGCAGAGCTTCGCGCCGCGCACGACGTGCAGTGGCTACGTGATCGCGTCACCGAACTCTTCGGCTGGTCCACCGAGTCGACCGCCGCGATACGGACCTGGGACGACGTCAAACTGCTCGAGGTCACGGTGGGCATGCTCGACCGGTGGTATGTGCCCGGCCTGCTGTGCATCGGCGACGCCGCGCACACGATGTCACCGGTCGGCGGGGTCGGGGTCAACCTCGCGGTGCAGGACGCCGTGGCGGCCGCGCGCACCCTGGCGCAGCCGCTGCTCGACGGCACCGTGCGGACCGCCGACCTGGAAAAGGTCCAGCGCCGACGGATGCTGCCCGCGAGCTTCACCCAACGATCCCAGCGCGGCGAGCACGACATGCTCATCGCGCCCGCGTTGCGGGGAACCCTGCACACCGCGCCCCTGCCCCTGCGCGTCGTCGACGCCGTGCCCGCACTCGCCGGCATCACCGCCTACCTCGGCGGCATCGGCCTGCGCCCCGAGCACGCACCGGAGTTCGCGCGACGTCCACGAACCGGCGTCGGACCCGCGAACGCGGCACGCTGATCGCCTGTCACGTTGCGATCAGCCCGATTTCCGGGTGCCTCGACGAGACGCTCAACCGTCCAGCCGGACCCGAAGGCCCACCATCCGTTCGGAGCCTCCGCGCAACCTGCTGCCCAGTAGCCCGATCCGGGCGACCAGCCCGTACTTGCGTTTCATCAAAGCGGTGAAGTGCGCACTCGCATCCGGCGCCAGCACCTCGGCGAAGCCGGGAACCGCGGAGCCGAGCGACTTTCCGCGCCAGTCACAGGGGGCGAGCGCCACCCGACCCCCGTTACGGACCCGCTTCACCTTGCCCGCGTCCGCCGCGCTCCACACCGCCAGCGTTTCCCCGTCGCGCATCACCCAGACCGGCGTGGGGACCGCGGTGCCATCGCGTCGGAACGTGGTGAGCAGCAGATACTTGCCGGCCGCCAGCTCGTTCAGCACAGCGTTGGTGTCTTTCATGACACAATACTAACCAGTTAGTTACTTTCGTGGTCGTTGGAGCAGCCCAGCGAACCGCACGACGCGGCTGAAAGGAATCTGCATGGTGCGATTCGTTGGGACCGTGCTCGCGGGTTTTGTGCTGGGCACCCCTGCGGTCCCTGTCGGCCTCTCGCTATCCCTGCCCGGCCCGGTCGCGCTGTTCGCGGCGTTGCTGGGCGCGGCTTGCTGTGTGGTCTTCGCGGTATTCGCGATGGAGCGCGCCCGGCTGCGCTGGCAGTCCTGGCGCGTCCGCCGGAAATCCGCCGCCGCACGGGCCGATTCGGCAACGGAAGTCGACGGTGCGTCCACCATCGTTGTCACCAGCGCAGCGCCTGAGGAAGGCGACCGACTCTCCGGCGCGGCGGGACGGCGGGCCCGCCGAGTCCTCGACCGCTACGGCGTGGCGGGCTTCGGGATCGTAGGCCCTGCGCTCTTCGGCACCTGGGGCTCGGCCCTACTCGGTGCGGCGCTCGGCATACCCAACTGGCGGCTGATCCGCTGGCTGATGACCGGAGTCGCCCTGTGGTGCACGGTGCTGCTCGTCGCATCGGACGCGGCCTTCGCCGTCTTCGGAATCGGATGACGCAGGCGATGTCCCGAGCCGACGCCACCAAGGCCCGCATTCTCCAGGCCGCCACGGATGAGTTCGCCACGTACGGTATCGCCGGCGCCCGTGTGGACCGGATCGCCAAAACGGCGAGGGCGAACAAGAACCTCATCTACGTCTACTTCGGTAGCAAGGATCAACTCTTCGACGCGGTCATCGACGCCCACGTCACCCACGGCCTGAATTCGGTCCCGTTCACCCCCGACAACCTCCCCGAGTACGCGGGGCAGCTGTTCGACTACTGCCGTCGGCATCCCGACGTCATCCGGCTGGCCACCTGGCACCGCCTCGAGCGTGGCAACCGGGATCTGGTCGGCGCGGCGCCTGCCCGCGACGCCAAACTGGACGCGCTTGCCGCGGCACAGCAGAAGGACGGCATCGGCTCCGAGTTCTCCCCCGCGACGCTGCTGACGCTCGTCCTGAGCATGGCTCTCGCATGGAACCCGACCAATGTCGCCAGCGTGCCCGCCTGCTCGTCCGAGACCGCGACTGAGACCACCGATGATCACCGCCGCGCGATCGTCGAGGCCGTGCGTCGCCTCCTTTGATCCTCTCGTGGACAGCGACACCGACTTTCGCGGGGTGACGGGCAGTGCGTTGTCACTGGTCTCCGCTACCGTTGAAGCAGTAAGTCCGCACGGGTGGGTGGTGATGAGAGTGGTGTTCGACCCGCTGGCCGATATCGAACGCGCCCTGGCCGAACAGGCCGGGTGGACGTGGTTCGACGACTACCTGCTGTACACGTGCGGGGTGGCCGATCTGCTGGCGCGCGGTGAGATCGCGCTGATCCCACACACGGCGACGCGGGTGCGGATCGAGCCCGGTGAGGTCGGGCTGGCCGAGGGGTCGGTCAACTGGTACACGTGGCGGGCGACCGGCGACGGCAGCTGGACTCGCAGCCGTACCACCGCTGTCGGCCCGAACCCGATCGTCGCGGCCGCGCAGCTGGGCAATGCCGTCGTGAACCGGACCCGGCGCACACAGGCGGCGGCCGCCGCGCAACCGCGCTGGGTGGCCGAACGCCCCGGGTCGGTGATGATCTCGAACCGGCGCCTGCACCTCACCAATCCCGATCGCTCGTTTTCGCTGCACTGGTCCGCGCTCGAATCCATCGACCTCACGGCGCCGGATCGGGTCGGCTGCCGGTTCCCCGACCGTGACGGCACACTCCAGCAGATACAGGTCCAGACTCCTTGGGCAGCACTCCTTTTCGTCACCGCGGCCTTGCAATATTTTCCGCACCATCCGCTGTTGAAGAACGGGACTTGGCTGCCCGCCGGTTTCGAGGACAAGTGTCATCTGGCGGGCAAGAAGTGCCCGAAGGTGCGCACGCTGGGCTGATGCACGGCCGAGCAGCCGCGTATCCCTCAGCGTTGACGCGCGCGATAGGCCGCGACGGCGTTGCGATTGCCGCATGCGGTGCTGCAGTAGCGGCGGGAGCGGTTGCGGGACAGGTCGAGCACCAGTCCCGCACAATCCGAGTCGGCGCAGATCGACAGGCGACTCAGGTCGTCGGCGCGGATCAGGTCGATCATCGCCATCGCGGTTTCGACCGCGATGCGGACCGGGAGCGGGGCCTGCGGCGGGACGGCGTGCACGTGGTAGTCGACGTCGCCGTGGCGGACCAATTGCGGCAGGGCGCGGTGCTCGGCGAGGGTCTCGTTCACGAGCACGACGGCCGCATCGCGGTCGCTGGTGAGCAGCACGCGCAGCGGCCCGCGCAATGCCCGGACGGCGACCAGTTCGGCGGGGTCACCGGAGTGCGCGCCCGTATAGACATGCCGGTGTAAGAACTCGGCGAGCTGGGCGGTCTCGGTGAGCGTGTCGGGGTCTTCCGCGGAGTTGACCAGCTCGACCGCCGCCAGGAGCGCCGCCTCGGTGTCATGAGCAAAAACCACGTTGACATATTACCGCAAGCTCTTTACCGTCATTAGTCATGGTGACCTTGACTCATGACGGCGCAGCGAGTCGGATCCGGACCGGATTGCTCTTCGCCCTCGCCTCCGCGACCTCGTTCGGCATGTCGGGGCCGCTCGCGCGCGGGCTCATGGACGCGGGATGGAGTGCGGCCGCGGTGGTCGCCGCACGCGTGCTGCTCGCCGGGGTCGTGCTGCTGCCCTTGGCAATTCACCACTCGAAGGGCAACTGGCAACTCGTGCGCGCCAACGCGAGGCTCATCGCCGTCTACGGCTTGGTCGCCGTGGCGGGCACCCAGCTCGCGTACTTCAACGCGGTCGCACGCATGGAGGTCGGCACCGCGCTGCTGATCGAGTTCGCCGCCCCGATCGCCATCGTCGGCTGGCTGTGGGCGCGTCATAGTCAACGGCCCGGCGCGGCCACCATCGCGGGCGCCGCCCTCGGCATCACCGGCCTGATGCTGGTCCTCGACGTGTTGTCCGGGGTGTCCACCGATCCGATCGGCATCGCGTGGGCGCTGGGGTCGATGGTCGGCGCCGCCGCGTACTTCCTGCTGTCGGCCGAGGGCGGCGAACTCCCCGGCACCGTGCTCGCCGCGGGCGGTCTGCTGATCGGCGGCCTGATGCTGGTCCTCGCGGGCGTGGTCGGGATCGTCCCCTTACGCGCCACCACGAACCCCGCCGTGTTCGCCGAATTCACCACCCCCTGGTGGATTCCGATCCTGCTCATCGGAATAGTCACCGCCGCCATCGCCTACGTCACCGGCATCGCCGCCACCCGCCGCCTCGGTTCCCGCCTGGCCTCCTTCGTAGCCCTCACCGAAGTCCTGGCCGCCCTGATCTTCGCCTGGGCCCTCCTGGGCGAAGCACCCCGGCCGATCCAACTACTCGGCGGCGCTCTGATTCTCATCGGCGTCGTCACCGTCCGCCTCGGCGAACCCTCGACCGCCGCCCTCGGCGACCCCGAGACACCGGCAGACACCCAGACGGGGATCCCCGCGGCTCGGTCCGAGCAAGGATCCTGACCGCCGACATCGTGCGGTTCACCAGCGGTAGTCGAGGAATTTGCCGTCCAGGGTGATGACGACGCGGTCGCCGTCGGGGTGGGGGCGGCGGGCGATGTCGATGTTGAAGTTGATCGCGCTCATGATGCCGTCGCCGAATTCCTCGTGGATGAGTTCTTTGAGGGCGGGGCCGTAGACGGAGACGGCTTCGACCAGGCGGTAGATGGTGGGGTCGGCCAGCTTTGCCGGGTCGGCGCCGCGGGAGGGCTGTAGGCACAGGCTTTCGGCGACGGTGTCGTCGAGATCGAGCAGGGCACAGACGGCGGCGGCTTGTTCGGCGGTCATCGGGTGCTGGCCGAGCAGGGCCGCTGTCGTCCAGACCAGCGGTGCGCCCAGCGATTCCGCGATGCCTGCCCAGGTCAGGCTCTTGCGGATGCGGGCGGCGACAACGAGGTCGGCGGCGGCGGACTTGCTCAGGATCGGTTGCATGCGGGCTCCTAGATCGGGGGTCGCCGCCAGCCTGCCATTCGGCAGCACCTCTCGCCATAGTGGCATACCACTATTTACGCGGGGGCAACCCCCGGTGACCGAAAGGCAATCTCGACAGCGAAAACTCCTGCGCTAGAACCACTACGAAGGGGTTTCCATGTCCTATCTCAAACCGGCGGACTTCGTCGAGAAGATGATCGACGCGGGCGAAGCCAAAGCGTTCATGTCCACCCGCGACACCGTGATCCGCGCCTATATGGCGGGCGCGATCCTGGCCCTCGCCGCCGCCTTCGCGGTGACCATCACTGTGAACACCGGCGAACCACTGCTCGGAGCCGTGCTCTTCCCCGTCGGCTTCTGCATGCTCTACCTACTCGGATTCGACTTGCTCACCGGCGTCTTCACGCTGGTTCCCCTGGCTTTGATCGACAAGCGCCGCGGCGTCACGGTGCGCTCGATGTTGCGGAACTGGGGGCTGGTGTTCGTCGGCAACTTCGCCGGCGCGTTCACCGTGGCCGTGATGATGGCGATCATCCTCACCATGGGCTTCTCCGTCGACCCCAGCGTCGTCGGCGAAAAGCTCGGCGAGATCGGCGAATCCAGAACCCTCGGCTACGCCGAACACGGCGCCGCGGGCATGCTCACCCTGTTCATCCGCGCCGTGCTGTGCAACTGGATGGTCTCCACCGGCGTCGTCGCCGCGATGATGTCGACCTCGGTGTCGGGCAAGGTGATCGCGATGTGGATGCCGATCATGCTGTTCTTCTACATGGGCTTCGAACACTCCATCGTCAACATGTTCCTGTTCCCCTCCGGCCTACTCCTCGGCGGCGACTTCTCGATCGCCGATTACCTCATCTGGAACGAAATCCCCACCGTCATCGGCAATCTCGTCGGCGGCCTCACCTTCGTAGGCCTCACCCTCTACGCCACCCACGCCCGCACCGCCCCGTCCCGCCAACGTCCCGAGCCTGCCGATACGCAGGCCTGACGGCCCGACGAAAACGGCCCCCGCTCTCGAAAGAGCGGGGGCCGAAATCTGTTGCCTACCTACGGACTAGCGGTAGTCACTGAAGCCGTAGTCGTCCAGCGGGTAGCGGTCAAGGCGGCGGTCATGAGTCCCGAGACAGGTAACCATGCGCGAGCGGTTCTACGATGCGGACGAGGCCGCTAGTCTGGATGACCTCCTATGCAGCAACAACCCAGGCGGTGAAGGTGCACGATCCGATGGCAGATGTCGAACGGGCGTTGGCTGCGCAGGTCGGCTGGAATTGGGTCGACGACCACCTGCTGTACGCCTGCGAGATGCTGTCGCGGCTGCGGGCGGGCGGCATTGCGGCGCTCGAGCCGTACCCGACGTCGATCGTGATGGAGGAGCAGGAGACCTGCCTCGGTGAAGGCCAGGGCGTGTGGGCGGTGTTCCGTAGCCCTGAGCTGCCGCCGCCACCGCCGGCAACAATTGCCCCAGCGGTGATCGCGGCCGTCTCGCCGTCAACTCCAGCCTTTGTTGCACCACGCGGCAGCTCGCGCCGCGATATCCAACGAGCACGCACGGCAGCCAATGCCGCAGCCTTCAACGCAAGACAACGAAGCGAGCGTATGGCGGTTCAGATGGTTCAAGCGGCGGCCGAGTCTGCACGCGTGGCAAACGCAGCAGCAGCAGCGGCTCACGAACAGGCGACGCTGCCACGCTGGATACCGGAGCCGAGCGGCCGCATCACCCTCACGAATCGTCGAATCCACCTCGCCAACCAACATCGCTCGTCCCCGATCCCGCTCGCGGCGTTGGAGCACATCGAGTTGACCCAACCCGACCGGCTCCGAATCCGATTCACCGAAGCCACCACATCGCACTACCTCGAATTGGCGACACCGTGGGCGGCGCCGGCGTTCCTCATCGCCAGCCAGGCGAGATTTCCCCATCACCCGCAACTGATCAGCGGTTCCTGGTTACCTCGCGGCTTCGAGGAACGCTGTCACATCGCGGGTAAAGCCTGCCAGCGAGTCCGCTGACCCAAAGACGACGAACGCCCCGTTCCAAAAGGGAACGGGGCGTTCGGGTTACTGCTTAGCGGTAGTCGCTGAAGCCGTAGTCGTCCAGCGGCACTGCTGCGCCGGTGGAGGAGCCGAAGCTGTCCGGGGAGTAGTAGGTGTCGTCGTAGGACGGCACCGCGTACGCCGCGGCACGGGCTTCTTCGGTCGGCTGCACCGTGATGTTGCGGTAACGGTTGATACCGGTACCGGCCGGGATCAGCTTACCGATGATCACGTTCTCCTTCAGGCCGATCAGCTTGTCGGAGCGGCAGTTGATCGCCGCGTCCGTCAGCACTCGGGTGGTCTCCTGGAAGGAAGCCGCCGACAGCCACGAATCGGTGGCCAGCGACGCCTTGGTGATACCCATCAGCACGGGACGGCCCGAAGCCGGCTCGCGGCCTTCGGCCACCACGCGACGGTTCGAGTTCTCGAACTCGGCGCGCTCGGTGAGCGAACCGGGCAGGAACTCGGTCGCGCCCGAATCGATGATCGTCACACGACGCAGCATCTGGCGAACGATGACCTCGATGTGCTTGTCGTGGATCGACACACCCTGCGAGCGGTAGACCTCCTGGACCTCGTGGACCAGGTGGACCTGCACCTGACGGGGACCCATCACGCGCAGCACCTCGTGCGGATCGGCAGCGCCCTCGAGCAGCTGCTGACCCACCTCCACGTGGTCACCGTCGGCCAGCAGACGCTCGGAGCCGTCGTCGTGCTTGAACACACGCAGACGTTGACGCTTCGAGAGCTTGTCGTAGACGACTTCCTCAGACCCGTCATCAGGGATGATCGTGATCTTGTAGAAGCGGTCGTCGTCCTCGAGACGCACCCGACCCGAGACCTCCGCGATCGGCGCCTTGCCCTTGGGGACACGGGCCTCGAAGAGCTCCTGAACACGCGGCAGACCACCGGTGATGTCGTCGCCCGCGACGCCACCCTGGTGGAAGGTACGCATGGTCAGCTGGGTACCGGGCTCACCGATGGACTGGGCCGCGACGATGCCGACGGCCTCGCCGATATCGACCAGCTTGCCGGTGGCCATCGAACGGCCGTAGCAGGTGGCGCAGACGCCGGTGCCGGTGGTGCAGGTCAGCACGGAGCGGACCTTCACCTCGGTGATACCGGCCTCGAGCAGCGCCTCCAGCGCGGGATCGCCGAGGTCGGCGCCCTTCGTCACGATGACGTTGCCCTTGGCGTCGACCGCGTCGGACGCCAGGGTCCGAGCGAAGGTCGAGGTCTCGACGTGCGCGTCACGAATGATCGTGCCGTCGGCCAGCTTCTCAGCGATCGGCACCACGATGCCGCGCTCGGTGCCACAGTCCTCTTCGCGGACGATGACGTCCTGCGACACGTCCACCAGACGACGGGTCAGGTAACCCGAGTCGGCGGTACGCAGCGCGGTGTCGGCAAGACCCTTACGAGCACCGTGGGTGTTGATGAAGTACTCGAGCACGGTCAGGCCCTCACGGAACGAGGACTTGATCGGGCGCGGGATGAACTCACCCTTCGGGTTCGTCACCAGGCCCTTCATACCCGCGAGGGTACGGGTCTGGGTGAAGTTACCCGTGGCGCCGGAGTCGACGATCGTGATGATCGGGTTGTCCGGCGGGTAGTGGGTCCGCAGCGCGGCACCCACTTCCTCGGTGGCTTCCTGCCAGATCTTGACCAGAGCGTTGTTGCGCTCGGCGTGATCGAGCGCACCACGCTGGTACTTCTTCTCGATCAGGTCCGCCATGGCCTCATAGCGTTCCATGATCTCGGGCTTCTCCGGCGGAACGAGCACGTCCGACATGGAGACGGTGACACCCGAACGCGTGGCCCAGTAGAAGCCGGCGTCCTTGAGCTTGTCGACGGTCTGCGCGACGACGATCATCGGGTAGCGCTCAGCCAGATCATTGATGATCGTGGCCTGACGCTTCTTCGGCATCGGCTCGTTGATGAACGCGTAGTCCGCCGGGAGCAGCTCGTTGAAGATCACGCGACCCAGCGTGGTCTCGGCCAGCCAGGCCTCGCCGCGCTTCCAGCCGTCCGGGAACTGTTCGTTCTCGATATCGCGCGGCGGGCGCTGCTCGGTCAGTCGCACCTTGATGGTGGACCGCACGGTCAGCTCGCCACGATCGACGGCCATCTGTGCCTCGGCGGGCGAGGAGTACACGCCGTACTCCGGCACATCCTTGGCGGCGGCCCGGTAGGTGCCCGCACCGTCCTCGTCGAGACGAGTCAGGTAGAACAGGCCCGTCACCATGTCCAGACGCGGCATCGCCAGCGGGCGACCCGACGCCGGGGACAAGATGTTGTTCGACGACAGCATCAGGATGCGTGCCTCGGCCTGCGCCTCCGCGGACAGCGGCAGGTGCACGGCCATCTGGTCACCGTCGAAGTCGGCGTTGAACGCCTCACACACGAGCGGGTGCAGCTGGATGGCCTTGCCTTCGACCAGCTGGGGCTCGAAGGCCTGGATGCCGAGGCGGTGCAGGGTGGGCGCGCGGTTCAGCATCACCGGGTGCTCGGCGATGACCTCTTCGAGGACATCCCACACCTGGGCACGCTGACGCTCGACCATCCGCTTGGCGGACTTGATGTTCTGCGCGTGGTTGAGATCCACCAGACGCTTCATCACGAACGGCTTGAACAGCTCGAGCGCCATCAGCTTCGGCAGACCACACTGGTGCAGCTTCAGCTGAGGACCGACGACGATGACCGAACGGCCCGAGTAGTCGACGCGCTTGCCGAGCAGGTTCTGACGGAAACGACCCTGCTTGCCCTTGAGCAGATCGCTCAGCGACTTCAGCGGGCGGTTACCCGGTCCGGTGACCGGACGGCCACGACGGCCGTTGTCGAACAGTGCGTCGACCGACTCCTGCAGCATCCGCTTCTCGTTGTTGACGATGATCTCGGGGGCGCCGAGATCGATCAGTCGCTTGAGGCGGTTGTTGCGGTTGATCACGCGGCGGTACAGATCGTTCAGGTCGGAGGTGGCGAAACGGCCACCGTCGAGCTGCACCATCGGACGCAGCTCCGGCGGGATCACCGGGACAGCGTCGAGCACCATGCCCATGGGCGAGTTGCCGTTGGTCTGGAAGGCCGCGACGACCTTCAGACGCTTGAGCGCACGCAGCTTCTTCTGGCCCTTGCCCGAGCGAATGGTCTCGCGCAGCTTCTCGGCCTCGGCGTGGATGTCGAAGTTCTCCATCAGCTTCTGGATGGACTCCGCGCCCATGGCACCGGTGAAGTACTCGCCGTAGCGGTCGACCAGCTCGCGGTAGAGCACCTCGTCGACGATGAGCTGCTGAACCGACAGCTTGGTGAAGGTGGTCCAGATCTCGTCGAGACGGTCCAGCTCACGCTGCGAGCGGTCGCGCAGCTGACGCATTTCGCGCTCGCCGCCGTCCTTGACCTTGCGACGCACGTCGGACTTGGCGCCCTCGGCTTCCAGCTCGGCCAGGTCGGCTTCGAGCTTCTGCGCGCGGGCCTCGAGGTCGGCGTCGCGCTGATCGGCGACAGCCTTCTTCTCGACCTCCATCTCGGCTTCGAGCGTGGAGAGCTCGTTGTGACGCAGCTCCTCGTCGACACCGACGATGACGTAGGCGGCGAAGTAGATGATCTTCTCGAGATCCTTCGGCGCCAGGTCGAGCAGGTAACCCAAGCGCGACGGAACGCCCTTGAAGTACCAGATATGAGTAACGGGAGCAGCCAGCTCGATGTGGCCCATCCGCTCACGACGCACCTTGGCGCGAGTTACCTCGACGCCACAGCGCTCACAGATGATGCCCTTGAAGCGGACACGCTTGTACTTGCCGCAGTAGCACTCCCAGTCCCGGGTGGGACCGAAGATCTTCTCGCAGAAGAGCCCGTCCTTCTCCGGCTTGAGCGTGCGGTAGTTGATGGTCTCCGGCTTCTTCACCTCGCCGAAAGACCACTGGCGGATGTCATCGGCGGAGGCAAGGCCGATCCGGAGTTCATCGAAGAAGTTGACGTCTAGCACGTAACTTCCTTTCCCCTATTCGGGTCGAATTCGAGCAAAAGTTCACTAGTTCGGTCGATCGCGGTGCGCGGTACGGGCATCCCTTCCAGAGGACACCCGCACCGCGCTTACCACCTAGTTCGCCAGATCGTCGATGGTTGCTGCTTCGTTCCTGGACAGGTTGATGCCCAGGTTCGCCGCAGCGCGCTCCAGATCCTCGTCCTCGCCGCCACCCATCTCGATCGCGGCGCCGTCCGAAGACAGCACCTCGACGTTGAGGCACAGCGACTGGAGTTCCTTGAGGAGCACCTTGAACGACTCCGGAATGCCCGGCTCCGGAATGTTCTCGCCCTTGACGATGGCCTCGTAGACCTTCACGCGGCCGACCACGTCGTCGGACTTGATGGTCAGGAGTTCCTGCAGCGTGTACGCCGCGCCGTAGGCCTGCATGGCCCAGCACTCCATCTCACCGAATCGCTGACCACCGAACTGCGCCTTACCACCCAGCGGCTGCTGCGTGATCATCGAGTACGGACCGGTCGAACGGGCGTGGATCTTGTCGTCGACCAGGTGGTGCAGCTTCAGGATGTACATGTAACCGACCGCGACCGGGTACGGGAACGGCTCGCCGGAGCGACCGTCGAACAGCGTCGACTTACCGTTCTCGTCGACCATGCGCTCACCGTCACGGTTGGGCAGGGTCGATGCCAGCAGACCGGTCAACTCGTCATCCTTGGCACCGTCGAAGACGGGCGTGGCGATGTTCGAGTCGGCGGGCGCGGCCAGCATCTCCTCGGGCAGCGTGGCCGCCCAATCGGGACGCGTGCCGTCCGCGGCCACGTCGATGTTCCAGCCGGCCTTACCGATCCACCCGAGATGGGTTTCCAGGATCTGGCCGATGTTCATACGACGGGGCACACCGTGGGTGTTCAGGATGATGTCGACCGGCGTGCCGTCGGGCATGAACGGCATGTCCTCGATGGGCAGGATCTTGCCGATGACGCCCTTGTTGCCGTGGCGACCGGCGAGCTTGTCGCCGTCCTGGATCTTGCGCTTCTGGGCCACGTAGACGCGGACCAGCTCGTTCACACCGGGAGGCAGATCGTCGTCGTCTTCACGCGAGAACACGCGAATGCCGATGACCTTGCCGGACTCACCGTGGGGCACCTTGAGCGAGGTGTCGCGAACTTCGCGAGCCTTCTCACCGAAGATGGCACGCAGCAGACGCTCTTCCGGGGTGAGCTCGGTCTCGCCCTTGGGCGTGACCTTGCCGACCAGGATGTCGCCGTCGCGCACCTCGGCACCGATGCGGATGATGCCACGCTCGTCGAGGTCGGCGAGGACCTCGTCGGAGACGTTCGGGATGTCCCGAGTGATCTCCTCGGCACCGAGCTTGGTGTCGCGGGCATCGATCTCGTGCTCTTCGATGTGGATCGAGGTGAGAACGTCCTCTTCCACGAGGCGCTGCGACAGGATGATCGCGTCCTCGTAGTTGTGGCCTTCCCACGGCATGATCGCGACGAGCAAGTTCTTGCCCAGCGCCATCTCACCGTTCTCGGTGCAGGGGCCGTCCGCGAGGACCTGCCCCTTCTCCACCCGATCGCCCTCGTCCACGATCGGACGCTGGTTCGAGCAGGTGCCCTGGTTCGACCGGTTGAACTTGCGCATCCGGTAGGACTTGCGGCTGCCGTCGTCGGCCATCACGGTGACGTAATCGGCCGAGACCTCTTCGACCACACCGGGCTTCTCGTTGATGACAACGTCACCAGCGTCCACGGCTGCGCGCAGCTCCATACCGGTGCCCACGATCGGGGACTCGGAACGGATCAGCGGAACGGCCTGACGCTGCATGTTCGCACCCATGAGGGCACGGTTGGCATCGTCGTGCTCGAGGAACGGGATCATGGCCGTCGCGACCGACACCATCTGGCGCGGCGAGATGTCCATGTAGTCGACCTGCGCCGGCGACACGAACTCGACCTCTTCGCCCTGACGGCGGACGAGGACCTTCTCCTCGAGGAAGCGACCTTCGGCGTCGACCGGGGAGTTGGCCTGCGCGCGAACGTAGCGGTCTTCCTCGTCGGCGGTCAGGTACTTGACCACGTCGGTGACCTTGCCGTCGACAACCTTCTGGTACGGCGTCTCGATGAAGCCGAACGGGTTGACCCGCGCGTACACCGACAGCGAACCGATCAGGCCGATGTTCGGGCCTTCCGGGGTCTCGATCGGGCACATGCGGCCGTAGTGCGACGGGTGGACGTCACGAACTTCCAGACCGGCACGCTCACGGGACAGACCACCCGGGCCAAGCGCCGACAGGCGGCGCTTGTGGGTCAGACCCGACAGCGGGTTGTTCTGGTCCATGAACTGCGACAGCTGCGAAGTTCCGAAGAACTCCTTGATCGCCGCGACAACCGGGCGGATGTTGATCAGGGTCTGCGGCGTGATCGCCTCGACGTCCTGAGTCGTCATCCGCTCACGAACGACACGCTCCATGCGGGACAGGCCCACGCGGATCTGGTTCTGGATGAGCTCACCGACGGTGCGCAGACGACGGTTACCGAAGTGGTCGATGTCGTCGATCTCGACGGGGACCTCTTCACCGCCGGGGGCGGTCATCGTGCGGTCACCGGCGTGCAGGCGCACCAGGTACTCGATGGTGTCGACGATGTCTTCCTTGGTGAGAACCGAGGAGGTCACCGGCTCGTGCACGTGGATGCCGAGCTTCTTGTTGATCTTGTAACGACCGACGCGGGCCAGGTCGTAGCGCTTCTCCTTGAAGAACAGGTTCTCCAGCAGAGTCTGCGCGGACTCCTTGGTCGGCGGCTCGCCCGGACGCAGCTTGCGGTAGATATCGAGCAGCGCCTCGTCCTGGCCGGGCGTGCTGTCCTTCTCCAGGGTGGACATCATGATCTCGGAGAAGCCGAAACGCTCGACGATCTCCTCGGTCGTCCAACCCAGCGCCTTGAGCAGCACGGTGACCGGCTGCCGACGCTTGCGGTCGATACGGACACCGACGGTGTCGCGCTTGTCGACGTCGAACTCCAGCCACGCGCCGCGCGACGGAATCACGCGCACGCTGTGCAGGTCCTTCTCGGTGGTCTTGTCGATGTTGTGATCGAAGTAGACGCCCGGGGAACGGACCAGCTGAGAGACGACGACACGCTCGGTGCCGTTGATGATGAAGGTGCCCTTGTCGGTCATCATGGGGAAATCGCCCATAAACACCGTCTGGCTCTTGATCTCGCCGGTGTTGTTGTTGATGAACTCCGCGGTGACGAACAACGGCGCCGCGTAGGTCATGTCCTTCTCTTTGCACTCGTCGATGGAGGCCTTGACCTCTTCGAAGCGCGGATCAGAGAACGACAGGGACATGGAACCGGAGAAGTCCTCGATCGGAGAGAGCTCTTCGAGCACCTCCTCGAGGCCGCCTGCGAGACCGACGTCGCCGCGAGCGGCTGCCTTCTCGCGCCAGTCGGGTGTACCGACCAACCAGGCGAACGAGTCCGTTTGTAGGTCGAGAAGTCCGGGCACCTCCAAGGGCTCTCGGATCTTCGCGAACGAAACCCTCAACGGGGCTCCGGGGATACCAGCCTTGGTCTGGGTGGAGACTGCCAAGATGCGTCCTTCCAGCACCTCACGCGCGTCGCGTGGTGGTCCGCGACCGTCGCTTGTCTGCTACGAGTTCCGCTGGTTACAGCCCGAACGAAACCAGAACAAGCAGCAGCGGAAGTAACACCGGAAGGGTGGAACTTTCGAGTGCGAATCAAGGTGTGGACAGGAGGCAGCCAGCGCAACGTCCAAACTTACACCCCTAGACAAGGGAGTGTCAACATACCATCCGTGTGACCGCCCGCACGGATAACGCGCCGAAGCCCGTGGACGCTGGCTACGTCGGGTTCCTTCGGCGCCGCGACAACTTTTCGCTGCCGCTTCGGCCGACCAGTTGTCGGCCGCTGGTGCCCCTTAACAGCTCACGCCGCTGTGAATAGGGTGACGGTTCGCGCGCGCCTCGTCAAGTGCCGCGGGGTGGTCTGTTCGCGAAGTGAGATCGCCTGGGCCGCTGGACATCCCCGGTCTCGAACCGCGGTCATTTTACCCGCGACACGCCGTGCGCGCCAACTGATGAGGCGGCCGGTCAGCGGTTGTTTTCCGGCCCTTAACGCAAATGAACCCCGGCCGTGGGCCGGGGCTCATCGAGGCTGCGAAAGTCGCTCAGCCTTTGATCTGGCCGTGCGGAACGGTCTTGAAGGTTTCGGTGGGCTGATCGCTGCCACCGTAGTTCGCCATCACGTGGGTGTCGTCGGAGGCGTCGAGCGACTCGCGGATCGCCACCTGCGCCGCGTGCGGCAGCGTGTGGATGATCTCGCGCACGCGCGCCTGGCGACGGAACACCGCCTGACGGGCAGGCATGCCGGGCTCGGCCTTCATCTGCGGGATGATGCCGTCGATCTCCTCGGCGCCACCGTGGTGGTGACCGGCGTCGACGAGCGCCTGCTCGCGCGCCATCTGCGCCTCGTCCTTCTCCTCCGACATACCGATCGGGCCGATCATGCGGCCGTTGAGGAACTGCTTGACCACCGGCTCCTCGCTGGTGAGCAGCACCTCACGGGGACCGAACATCACCAGCTGACGGCGGAAGAGCATGCCGATGTTGTCCGGCACGGTACGGGCCAGGTTGATGTTGTGCGTGACGATCAGGATCGTGGCGTCGATCTGCGCGTTGATGTTGAGCAGCAGCTGCGCCAGGTACGAGGTACGCACCGGGTCGAGGCCCGAGTCGGGCTCATCGACGAGGATGATCTGCGGGTCGAGGACCAGCGCGCGGGCCAGACCGGCGCGCTTGCGCATACCGCCGGAGATCTCGCCGGGCAGCTTGCCCTCGGCGCCGAGCAGACCGGTCAGCTCGAGCTTCTCCATGACCACGCGACGGATCTCGGATTCCGTCTTCTTCGTGTGCTCACGAAGCGGGAAGGCGATGTTGTCGTACAGGTTCATCGAGCCGAACAGCGCGCCGTCCTGGAAAAGGACGCCGAACAGTTTGCGGATCTCGTAGAGCTCCTTGTTGGAGCAGGTCATGATGTCGGTGCCATCGATGAAGATGGACCCGCGCTCGGGCCGCAGCAGACCGATGAGCGACTTCAGGAACACCGACTTACCCGTACCCGAAGGCCCGAGCAACGCACTGACCTCACCCGAAGGGAGCGTGATCGACACGTCCTGCCAAATTCGCTGTGAACCGAAGGATTTTGTTACACCCTCGGTCCTGACCTCGACGCCCACTGCTACCTCCATTGATCCCTGCGAGCACCCCACCCGCGTTCCCGCGCGCTCACATCACGGCGGTGCGCTACGACTGGTGTGGGTCCGGTCACTGTAACCCATCAGTGAGACGGGGCACACCCTTACATGACTGAAGAGTAACCTGCGACGGTTCCCACGACCCGGAACACTTTCGCATGTCCGGGACAAATAGCAAACGGGCGGCCCATAAAGGACCGCCCGTTCACAACAGCACAGGTTCCGAATTACTTGACGGAAACCTTGGCGCCGGCCTCTTCGAGCTTCGCCTTGGCGGCCTCGGCGGCATCCTTGGCGACCTTCTCCAGGATCGGCTTCGGGGCGCCCTCGACCAGGTCCTTGGCTTCCTTCAGGCCCAGGCCCGAGACGATCTCACGGACCACCTTGATGACCTGGATCTTCTTGTCGCCGGCACCCTCGAGGATGACGTCGAACTCGTCCTGCTCCTCAGCGACCTCGGCCGGGGCAGCGCCACCAGCGGCGGCAACGGCGACGGGGGCAGCGGCGGTGACCTCGAACTTGTCCTCGAACGCCTTCACGAAGGAGGACAGCTCCAGCAGGGTCATCTCGGAGAAAACGTCGAGCAGCTCTTCAGTGGACAGCTTGGCCATGATTTGTTCCTTTCGGTGGTGAATGTCTGTGCGCGCGGGCGTAATACCCGAGCGGGGGTATTACTCGGCAGCGCCTTCGGCAGCCTGCTTCTTCTCCTGCAGCGCGGCGGCCAGACGGGCCACCTGACCCGCGGGAGCGTTGAACAGACCGGCAGCCTTGGACAGGTTGCCCTTCATCGCGCCTGCCAGCTTGGCCAGCAGGACCTCGCGGGTTTCCAGGTCGGCGATCTTCTCGACCTCGTCCACGGACAGCGCAGCGCCGTCCATGTAGCCACCCTTGATGACGAGTGCCTTGTTGTCCTTGGCGAAGGTCTTGAGGGCCTTCGCGGCCAGGACGGGCTCACCCGAAATGAAAGTGATGGCGGTCGGTCCGACGAACAAGTCGTCCAGGCCCTCGACGCCCGCTTCCGCGGCCGCGATCTTGACCAGGGTGTTCTTGGCGACGGAGTACGTGGCGTCGGCGCCGAGCGCACGACGCAGCTCGGTGAGCTTGCCGACCGACAGGCCACGGTATTCCGTGACAACAGTGGCCGTGGAGTTCTTGAACTGCTCCGCGATCTCCGCGACAGCGGTGACCTTTTCAGGTTTCGCCATACTTCGCCTCCTCTCTGATGTCGGTTTCGTTGATGCACTACCGAATCAGGGGCCGGCGACAAAACGAACGCCCCGGACGCAAGGCGTACCGGGGCGCAAAATATCTTCGGCCTCAGCTCTCCCTGCGTGGGTCGCCGGCAATGTCGCCGGACCTTCGATCGACACCGAGAAATTCGGCATCAACGACCAACGGTCTTCGGTAGAACGAATGGGTGTGGTCTTCACCGGATGCATACACATCCCGCATGACCGTTGACCACTGTACCTGCACCGACCCCCATCTGCCAAAACGGGTGCCGCGCGGTCCGATTCGGCCGGATTCGTTGTGATGCAGGCCACTTATGGCCAGCGATGTGGCAGCAATCCCACAAAGAAGGTGTTACGCGCAGTGACAGTAATCTGGTTCACTCCATTGCTATGGCAACCTCCATAGTCGCTCCACCAATGCTGCTGGACCGGCGCTCGCAGCGGTTCCTCGCGCTCGTCGTCATCTGTCTGGCCGAATTGCTGGTGGTGCTCGACAACACCATCGTCAACGTCGCCCTCCCCTCGATCGGCGTCCAACTACGGACCGGCGTCTCCGGCCTGCAGTGGGTCGTCGACGCCTACACCCTCACCTTCGCAGGCCTGCTGCTGGCGGCAGGCAATCTCGGCGACCGCTACGGCCGCCGCCGGATCATGACCATCGGCCTCGTCGGCATCGCGGCGATGTCGGTCGGCGGCGCGCTGGCCGAGACGATGACGCAGGTCATCGTCGCCAGGGCCGCGATGGGCGTGTTCGCCGCGGCGGTCTTCCCCGCCACCCTCGCCCTGATCATCAATATCTTCACCGACCGGCGCGAACGAGCCCTTGCCATCGCCGCCTGGACCGCGATGGCCGGTTTCGCGATCGCCATCGGCCCGATCTCGGGTGGCTGGCTGCTCGAACATTTCAGCTGGCACTCGGTGTTCTGGATCAACGTGCCGGTGGCGCTGGTCGCGCTGGTCGCGACACTGATCTGGGTGCCCGAATCGCGCGCCGAGCAGATCGGCAAGCTCGATCTCGTCGGTATCGCGCTCTCGATCGCGGGCATCACGCTGCTGGTGTGGTCGATCATCGAAGCGCCGCACAATGGTTGGCTCTCGCTCACCACGCTGTGCACCGCGACGCTCGGTGCCGTGCTGCTCGCGGGCTTCGTCACCTGGGAATTGCGCACTGCCGCACCGATTCTCAATATGCGACTGTTCCGCAACCGTCGATTCTCGTTGCCCGCGCTGGCGATCGCCATCGGCTACTTCTCGATGTTCGGTTTCCTTTTCCTGATCACCCAGTACTTCCAGGGCGTGCGCGAATACACCCCGCTCGAATTCGGTATCGCGTCCCTACCGTTCGCCATCTCGGTCGCGATCGGCGCACCGGTCGCGACGCTGCTGGCGCAACGGGTCGGCACCACCGCGGTGCTGGTGATCGGCCTGGTGCTCATCGGCGCAGGCCTCTATCTCGGCGGGCAGGTCACCATTGACAGCAGCTACGTGATCGGCGTGTTGCCCTCGATGGTGTTGATGGCATTGGGTCTTGGCATCGTGCAGGGACCGGCCACCGAATCGATCATGTCCTCGCTACCGCTGGACGAGGCGGGTGCGGGCTCGGCCGTCAACGACACGACCCGCGAGATCGGCGGCACCCTCGGCGTCGCGATACTCGGCTCGATCGTGGCCTCGTACTACACCAGCCGGATCGGCGCACGCGTCGACGCGATCCCGACGGGCATCATGAACGACAACGAGAAGAGCCTGGTCAAGGCCAGTCCGCTCAGCGTGCTCGAGCTGCGTAAACGCGAGCTCACGCCGTTCCTCGAAACCCAGCGCGAGAACCTGATCGTCGCCATGAAGTCGGCGACGCTGCAAGGTGCCCACGCCGCCTCGCTGGTCGCCACCGGCGCGGTGCTGGTGTGCGCGGTGATCGTGGCCGTCTTCCTGCCGTGGAAGCCGCAGAGCGGTGAATCGGTGCTGCTCGGCTGGCGGGACAAGGAATCCGAACCGCACAACGACTGAGCCGGCAAACGCCACGAGGGTGGGAACGCAGTGCGTTCCCACCCTCGTGGTTGCTCCAGGAGCTAGCTGTCAGCCGAAGCTCACGCATCCTCGTCGAGGAGGTTGCGGGTGCGGTTCGGGTCCACCGGGATGCCCGGTCCGGTGTTCGTCGAAACCGTGATCTTCTTGACGTAGCGACCCTTGGCGGTCGACGGCTTCACACGCAGGATCTCGTCCAGCGCGGCACCGTAGTTCTCCACCAGCTTGGCATCGTCGAAGGACGCCTTGCCGATGACGAAGTGCAGGTTGGCCTGCTTGTCGACGCGGAAGTTGATCTTGCCGCCCTTGATCTCGTTGACGGCCTTGGTCACATCGTTGGTGACGGTGCCCGTCTTCGGGTTCGGCATCAGACCACGCGGGCCGAGGACACGCGCGATGCGGCCGACCTTGGCCATCTGATCCGGGGTGGCGATCGCGGCGTCGAAGTCGAGCCAGCCGCCCTGGATCCGCTCGATCAGGTCCTCGGCGCCCACGGCGTCGGCGCCCGCGGCCTCGGCCTCGGAAGCCTTCTCGCCCGCGGCGAACACGATGACGCGGGCGGTCTTACCGGTGCCGTGCGGCAGGTTGACGGTGCCACGGACCATCTGGTCGGCCTTGCGGGGATCCACGCCGAGACGGACGGCGACCTCGACGGTCGCGTCGGTCTTGGTGGTCGCGGTCTCCTTCGCCAGGCGCGCGGCGGCCAGCGGGGTGTACAGGGCGTCGCGATCGACCTTCTCAGCAGCGGCGAGGTACGCCTTGCTTCGTTTTGCCATGATTTTCTGTCCTTAAAGTTTCGAGTTCAGATGTGGTTGTCGGGCCTGGCCGGCCCTCCCACATGGAGCGAGATTCGCTCAGCCTTCGACGGTGATACCCATCGAACGCGCGGTACCGGCGATGATCTTCGCGGCCTGATCGATGTCAGTGGCGTTGAGATCCTCGGCCTTGGTCTTGGCGATCTCGCGGACCTGGTCCATCGTGACCTTGGCGACCTTGGTCTTGTGCGGCTCAGCGGAGCCCTTCTGCACACCGGCGGCCTTGAGCAGCAGACGAGCGGCAGGCGGGGTCTTCAGCTTGAAGTCGAACGACCGGTCCTCGTACACCGAGATCTCGACCGGAATGACGTTGCCACGCTGCGACTCGGTCGCGGCGTTGTACGCCTTGCAGAACTCCATGATGTTGACGCCGTGCTGACCGAGCGCGGGGCCGACCGGCGGTGCCGGGTTGGCTGCGCCGGCCTGGATCTGCAGCTTGATGATCCCGGCGAGCTTCTTCTTCTTGGGGGGCATCTTTCTTCCTTGGCTTTCTGGGGTTCGGTTCCTTACGGTTGCCGTAAGCCTCGTATCCGCGCACGACTATGCCCCGACAAGTACTGCGGGGAAGTCAGAACACGAACCATCACACTCTACTCGACCGGCCACACGCCCCAGCAATCGGGGGCGACCAGCACAAACACCAACGGCACCGCCGGTGAGCGGTGCCGTTGACGTGAGTGTGGAAAATCCTAGATCTTGGAGACCTGGGTGAAATTCAGCTCGACCGGGGTCTCGCGACCGAAGATCGACACGAGCACCTTGAGCTTCTGCTGCTCGGCGTTGACCTCGGAGATCGACGCGGGCAGCGTGGCGAACGGGCCGTCCATGACGGTGACCGACTCGCCGACCTCGAAGTCGACCTCGATGGTGGGCTTGCCCGAAGCCGAGCTACCGGCATCCGAACCACCGGCGGCGGCCGCGGCGGCCTTCTTCTGCGCCTGCGCACCGGCCGGGACCAGGAACTTCACAACCTCGTTGATGGTCAGCGGGGTCGGCTTGGCGCCGGGGCCACCGCCGGTCATACCGACGAAACCGGTGACGCCGGGGGTGTTGCGGACCGCGCCCCACGACTCGTTGTTCAGTTCCATCCGGACCAGGATGTAGCCCGGCAGCACCTTGCGGTTGACGTTCTTCTTCTGGCCGTTCTTGATCTCGGTGACCTCTTCGGTCGGCACCTCGACCTGGAAGATGTAGTCCTCGAGGCCCAGGTTCTGCACGCGGGTCTCGAGGTTGGTCTTGACCTTGTTCTCGTAACCGGCGTAAGAGTGCACGACGTACCAGTCGCCGGGCACGCGGCGCAGCTTGATCTTCATCGACTCGATCGGGTCGGCCTCGGGGTCTTCCTCGGTGGCGACCTCGTCGATCACGGCTTCGTCGACGACCTCTTCGGCAGCGGCGTCGTCATCGGCCACATCGGCATCGGCGAGCTCGGCGGCCTCGACCTCGTCGGTGGCGGTTTCCGCCACGACAGTGTCGTCAACCGGGAACTCGTCGTTGGTGTCGTTCTCCGGGGTGCTCACTGAGGCACTCGCTTCCTGTGTCGTCACGTACATCCTCTGGGCCAGGTCGGGTGCGCGGAGGCACACTCCGTCGTTCCGGCCCGCGATCGGCTACCGGCGTGGGTGTCGGCGATCAGCCGAACAGCCAGTCGACACCCTTGACGAACGCTACGTCGATCCCGGCGATGAACGCGACCATGAAGACCACGAACACCAGAACGACGGC
This sequence comes from Nocardia sp. A7, assembly GCF_046549215.1. Classification (NCBI taxonomy): domain Bacteria; kingdom Bacillati; phylum Actinomycetota; class Actinomycetes; order Mycobacteriales; family Nocardiaceae; genus Nocardia; species Nocardia sp. A7. The sequence goes on from NZ_JAJPWE010000001.1 coordinate 1,513,970, forward strand.
CGTATAGGTGACCATCTGCTTCCGGTTGGGCCAGATCACCTTGCGCAGTTCCGCGATGACCTCTCGCAGGAACTTGAGCACCCGTTTGAACGGGTTGCCCGTCTTGGCCTTGCCGGCAGTCTTGTCCGCCTTGCGCGAGGCCGATGGCCGATCGAGCGTGGCCACCGATCCGTTGTCTGCCGGAGCATCCGACGCGCGCACACGACGAGCAGACCGCTTGCCACTCGGTCGAGTGGCAGCGGCGGTGTCCTCGCCGTCTTCGCGAGTATCCCGCTCGTCGCTCACGTCGATCCTCTCTCGTCGCTGGCATTCAGGGCAGGGGCGACAGGACTTGAACCTGCAACCTGCGGTTTTGGAGACCGCTGCTCTGCCAATTGAGCTACGCCCCTTCGGTTGGACCAGCCTGAGCTGTAATGCCCAACCACATTCGATATTCGGTTGTTCCTAGCGCCACACAACACGCGCGCCGCTTCCATGAGGAGCTAGCCCCTCGGGAAGATCAGCGCGCAGCATCTCGTGACCCCAGAGTCCCGACTATACGTCACCGCGCGCGGTTATCGCCAATCGCCGACACTCGACCAGGTCAGGACAACTGGACGGTTGCCGTGGCGCGGCCGAAGATCTTTTTGCCCGCCGACTTGGCCGTGATGGCGACCACGGCGGTCCGTGTCCGCGGATCGACCGACTTCACCTTGCCGGTGTATTCGACCTCGGCCGGGACCTCGGAACCGACATAGACCGGGCTGGTGAAACGGACGTTGTATTCCTTCACCGCGCCTGGATCGCCCAGCCACGAGGTGACGAAACCGCCGCCGAGACCCATCGTGAGCATGCCGTGCGCGACCACGTCGTCCAGGCCGACCAGCTTCACGACCTCGTCGCTCCAGTGGATCGGGTTCGCGTCGCCGGACACACCCGCGTAGTTGACCAGGTCGCCGCGGGTGAGTCGCACCGAGCGCGGGGGCAGCTCGTCACCTGCCGCCACGCTGTCGAAGGACAGGGCGTGCACGCTGACCGTCGGTACGGGCTGCTTGGTGATCGGATCGGGGACGATCCCGACGGAAAGCTCGGACGGCGCGTGATGGGCGGGCTCTTCCTCGCCGAGTCCGTGCATGAGTACATTGCGCACCGCGACCGACATCCGTGGATCGATGTCGCCACCACTGCGGCCGATCAGGGTGGTGTAGGTGGTGAGCACCAATTCGTCGTCCTGGGCGGTGACGATGTTCTTGGTCACGATGATGTCGCCACCGAAGGCCTGCCGGAAAGAATGCAGATACACATCGCAGGTCAACTGGTCGCCGACCCGGATCGGGCGGTGGAATTCCAGGATCTGATCGGTCTGCATGATCTGACTCAGGTCGTACCCGGTCACGATCTGTTCGAACAGCTTGCGCTGGGCGAGGATGCCGACCAGGGAAATGAAGGTGAGCGGGGCGAGCAGACCCTGATGGCCGTACTCACGGGCGATGTCCTCTTCCCAGTGCACCGGGTGGTAGTCCTGCACGGCACGGGCGTATTCGCGCACCTTCTCGCGGCCGACCTCGTAGTAGTCGTCGACGCGGTAGTGGTGGCCGACCATCGACGCCGCGTGAGCGGCGGGATCGAAGGATTCGGCGGCTGCGGAAGAGACCGCTTCGTGAGTTCCGGTGTTCACTGTCACAACGTGGACCTTACTCACTTGTTGGACAGCACCGAAGTCGACCGGTGTTGAACGTGACTCGTCCCTGTGCTGTATCAGCCCCGAACTTCGCGTGAACTTACCGCGAAAAGCACAAAGGCCGGACTCTCGTCCGGCCTTTGGCAGATGTTCTTGAAAACTAGCGCGACTCGCGGTGCGCCCGGTGAGTTCCGCAGTTCGGGCAGAACTTCTTCAGCTCGAGGCGATCCGGGTCGTTACGCCGGTTCTTCTTGGTGATGTAATTGCGGTGCTTGCACTCGTCGCAGGCCAAGGTGATCTTTGGCCGGACATCGGTGGACTTCGCGGCCACGATTTGCCTTCTTTCCGGTCTGGGCTGAGTTGAAATTGGTAGCGATGGCCGGACTTGAACCGGCGACACAACGATTATGAGTCGTTTGCTCTACCAACTGAGCTACACCGCCACGGCGGACTAATATCCCGATGATGCCGCGGTAAGCCGCTCACCACCGGCAATCCGGCGAGCCCCCTAACGGAATCGAACCGTTGACCTTTTCCTTACCATGGAAACGCTCTACCGACTGAGCTAAGGGGGCATGACAACGTGGCACAGAGTCCGTATCGGCAAGCCGATCAGCGTGACCCCGTGCTCCGGCGTCTTGAACGAGATTACACACCTACACCATGCACCACCAAATCGCGTGGTCAGGACATGTTTTTGCCCGTCCGCGGCCCCGGGAACGGGCCCGATTCGGCATAGCTACCTACCGACCGTACCTCAGAAACCAAGGAACCCCGCCGATCTCATGATCGACGGGGTTCGATGTGGCAGATGTAGGATTCGAACCTACGTAGGCATAAGCCGACGGATTTACAGTCCGCTCCCATTGGCCGCTCGGGCAATCTGCCGTGTGCGCCGTTTCCGGTGCGCTGAGCAGCTTACAACGTACCCACCCGGACTATCAAAACGCCTGCACAGACCCCCTGCGAGCACACGTCGGCCCCCGATGCGGGTACAACTGTCTCGGTGGCCGGTAGAACCCCGGCCGGAATTCGCCGGACCTTCACAGGACAGGAGCGCAGTGTGGCTGATTCGTCATTCGACGTCGTGAGCAAGGTCGATCGTCAGGAGGTCGACAACGCTCTGCATCAGGCGGAGAAAGAGCTGAACTCGCGCTATGACTTCAAGGGCACCGATGCGTCGATCGCGTGGTCGGGCGAGGAAGCCATCGTGCTGACCGCCAATGCCGAGGAGCGGGTGCAGGCGGCGCTCGACGTCTTCAAGGAGAAGCTGATCCGTCGCGATATCTCGCTCAAGGCGTTCGACGCCGGCGAGGCGCAGCCGTCGGGGAAGGTGTTCAAGATCACCGGCACGCTGGTGCAGGGCATCGACACCGAGAAGGCGAAGAAGATCTCCAAGAAGATCCGCGACGAGGGCCCCAAGGGCGTGAAGGCTCAGATCCAGGGCGAGGAGCTGCGGGTCAGCAGCAAGAAGCGGGATGACCTGCAGGAAGTGATCTCGCTGCTCAAGGGCGAGGATTTCGGCATCGCCCTGCAGTTCGTCAACTACAGGTAATTCGGCGGCTGGCGCCGCGGGGTTTTCGGCCCCTTGTGCCTCGGATTCGAGGCGGCCGAAACCCGTGGTGGTCAGTACGGGTGACTACCGCCCGCCATCTCTTCCAAGCGCTTGATTCGTTCGTCCATCGGGGGGTGGGTGGAATACCAGCGGGCCACGCGGTCGCCCGTGCGGAACGGGTTGGCGATCATCAGGTGCGATTCGCTGGTGATCTTGGGATCCGGCGGAAGCGGTGCCACCTGGACGCCGCGTTCGATCTTGCGCAGGGCCGAGGCCAGGGAGAGGGGGTCGCCGGTGAGTTCGGCGCCGGACTGATCGGCCTGGAACTCCCGCGATCGCGAGACCGCCATCCTGATCAGGCCCGCGGCGATCGGGCCGAGCAGTGAGACCAGCAGCACACCGACGATGTTCGGGCCGTTGCCGTCTCTGTTGCCGAACGAGCTCGCGAAGAACGCCATGTTCGCCAGGCCGGTGATGATCGAGGCCATCGCGCCCGCCACCGACGAGATCAGGATGTCGCGGTTGTAGACGTGGGACAGCTCGTGGCCGAGCACCGCGCGCAGTTCGCGTTCATCGAGCAGTTGCAGGATGCCACTGGTACAGCAGACCGCGGCGTGGCGCGGATTGCGGCCGGTCGCGAACGCGTTCGGGGCGCTGGTCGGACTGATGTAGAGCCGCGGCATCGGCTGGCGCGCCGTGGTCGCGAGCTCGCGCACGATCCGATACATGACCGGCGCTTCCAGTTCGCTCACCGGTTGCGCGTGCATCGCCTTCAACGCCAGCTTGTCGCTGTTGAAGTAGGCGTAGGCGTTCATGCCGACAGCCAGCACGATCGAGATGATCAGGATCGTCGGGCTGCGAAACATCGCCCCGATGGCGACGATCAGCGCCGACATCCCAACCATCAAGCCGAAGGTCTTGATCCCATTGGGCATGAAGGAGAAACGCGAATCCCGCCCCGAAAGTTCCTCGTCAGCCGACCCGCTCGATGGTGTAGCGGACGAGGCGGGTGAGGGCGTCGTTGGCCGGGCCCGCGGGCAGGGCCGCGAGTTCGGTGTCGGCGAGGTCGGCGTATTCGGCCAGCTTTTCCTTGGCCAGCGCCATGCCGGGTGAGCGGCGCAGCAGCTCCAGCGCCTCGTCGACCTCGGCGTCGGTCTCCAGCGGGCGGGCCAGCAGGGTGCGCAGGCGGTCGCCGTCGGCGCCGGACTCGCGCAGGGCGTAGAGCACCGGCAGGGTGTGCACGCCTTCGCGCAGGTCGGTGCCCGGCGTCTTGCCGGACTGCTCGGCCGAGGACGAGATGTCGATGATGTCGTCGGAGATCTGGAAGGCGGTGCCGACCGCGTCACCGAGACGGGCCAGGCGTTCGACATGCTCGAGGCCCGCGCCGGAGAAGGTGCCACCGAAGCGGCCCGCGGCGGCGATGAGCGAGCCGGTCTTCTCCCACACCACGCGCAGGTAGTGCTCGACGGGATCCTGAGTCTGCTTGGCGCCCATGGTTTCCCGCATCTGGCCGGTGACCAGCTCGGCGAAGGTCTCGGCGATGATGCGGACCGCATCGGGGCCGAGGGTGGAGGTCAGGCGCGAGGCGTGGGCGAACAGGTAGTCGCCCGCCAGGATCGCGATGTTGTTGCCCCAGCGCGAGTTGACGCTCTCCGCACCGCGACGCTGGGTCGCCTCGTCCATGACATCGTCGTGATAGAGCGTCGCCAGGTGCACCAGTTCCACGACCGTGCCCGCGGTGACCAGCGCCGGGTCGGTGGGATTGGGGCCGAGCTGGCCGGTGAGCACGGTGAACAGCGGCCGGAACCGCTTACCGCCCGCCCTGGCCAGGTGCAGGGCAGCCTCCTGGAGGAAGTCCGCGCCGTCGGAGAGTTCGTCGACGAGCAGCTTCTCGACCGCTGCCAGTCCGTCGCGCACGATGACGGCGAGTTCGGGATCGACGAGATCCACCCCGGCGACCACGGTGCTTTCGTCGCTCACAGCCGATGTGCTCATTATCTTCTCCCAGCGATGTGTCCGACCCCGACGGGTAGCAACCTAGCGTGTTCCGGCACTATGGCCGATGAACCCCGTCACACAGTGACTATTCCCGGTGTACCCGACACTCTCGCACAGCGGCCGACAGTGCCAGTATTGAGCCATGGGTTCACCGGATCTCACCCCTGCCGACCGTGCTCCACTGCCTGCCGCCGTCGAGGTACTGGTGGTCGGAGCAGGGCCAGCCGGTTCCGCGTCGGCGGCGTGGGCCGCGCGCGCCGGACGCGATGTACTGCTGCTCGATTCGGCGGTTTTCCCGCGCGACAAGACCTGCGGAGACGGGCTGACACCGCGCGCCACCGCCGAACTGGAACACCTGGGTCTCGGCGAATGGTTGCGCGCGCACACGGTGAACCACGGCCTGCGGATGGCAGGCTTCGGCAAGGAGGCGCTGCTGCCGTGGCCGGGCGGGTCGTTCCCGACGTACGGAAGTGCCGTCCCCCGAACCGAACTCGACGACAAGCTGCGCGAGACCGCGATCAAGTCCGGTGCGCGGATGGTCGACGGCGCGAAGGTCACCGAGGTGCTGCGCGAGGGCGAGCGGGTCACCGGGGTGACGGTGCGCATCGGCGAGAACACCCACACGGTGCGCTGCCGGGTACTTGTGGTGGCCGACGGCGTGCGCTCCCCCATCGGAAAACAGTTGGGCCGCACCTGGCATCGCCGCTACGCCTACGGCACGGCCGCCCGCGCTTACATCAAGTCCGGCCGCAGTGACGACCAGTGGATCTCCTCGCATCTGGAACTGCGCAACGCCGCCGACGAACTGGTCCCCGGCTACGGCTGGATCTTCCCGCTCGGCAACGGTGAGGTGAACATCGGCGTCGGCTCGCTGGCCACCGAGGCGCGGCCCTCCCATGTCGCGCTCAAGCCGCTGCTCGAGCACTACACCCGGCTGCGCCGTGAGGAATGGGAACTCCAGGGCGAACTGCGCGCGGTGGCCTCGGCACTGCTGCCGATGGGCGGCGCGGTCTCGAATGTGGCGGGCCGGAACTGGGTGCTGGTCGGTGACGCCGCGGGCTGCGTGAACCCACTGAACGGCGAAGGCATCGACTACGGCCTGGAAGGCGGACACCTGCTCGCGGGTCTGCTCGACGAGCCCGACCTGACCGCGGTGTGGCCGCAACTACTGCGCGACCGCTACGGCCGCACCTTCTCGGTGGCGCGCAGACTCGCCGGCCTGGCCACCCAGCCGAGGATGGTCCCCCTCGGTGGGCCGCCGGTGATGCGCTCGAAGTACCTGCAGCGCACGGCGGTTCGTGTGATGGGCAACCTGGTGACCGATGAGGACCTCGACCTCACCGCGCGCGCATGGCGTGCGGCCGGGCGAGCATCTCTGCGCGCCGACGAACTCCCGCCCTTCAGCTGATGACCGAGCGCGGGCGAGCGGAGCAGTCGTGAGCGAGGCATCGCGTCGCCCGGTGCGCGAGGGTGCCGCTCGGTGAAGCGGCACCCGTCGCCGACGGCTCAGAGCTTGGCGAACCAGCTCTCGATGAATTTGCGTTCGCTGTTGAGGACGCGCTGGAGCAGCTGTTCTGCCAATGGCTCGATGGCACCGCCGACCAGCGGAACCTTCACCTTGACGGTGCCGACGACCTCGATTTCACTGCCCTCGGCGGTGGGGCGCAGTTCGTAGGTGCCCGACATCTCGATGGTGATGCCGCTGGTGTTGCCGGTGAAGCTGCCCTTGGCGATCTCGCCGTCCAGCGGCTGCCAGTTGTCGGTGCGAACCAGGACGAGATCGCTCTTGAGCACCTTGCGCACCAGGGCGGGCACCTTGTCTTTACCTGGGGTTTCGGTCATATGGATGGTTATCGAGCTGGGGCCGTCGGGATGGGAGAGTTCGATGGTCGCGGTCTCGGCGGCGGCGAATCGCGCCTGCCAGACGGCATCGTCGACAAGTGCCCGGTGAAGCTCTTCGACCGGGACTGCATAGGGCACGGTGAAGCTGAATTTGCGGGACATGACGGGAATGGTAAGCGGATTCGTCAACCCCGGCTCCGGCAGGCACCAGCCGCCGAAGATACAGCCGGTAGGGTGTGGCGGGTGTCGGAGACCAGCCTGTCGGAACGGCGGACCAAGCGCCTGCGGCGGGTTCGGATGTGGGTGGTCGGGGCGGCGACCGTGGTCAGCGTGCTGATGGTGTTGCTGGTACTCGCGGCCTGGCGCAACGATTTCGAGATCGAGCGCCATCGTGGCGTGACCTCCGGTGAGGTGCTGTCCGCGGGCCGGTTGCGCTCGGCGGTGATCTACGTGACGCCCGACAGCGTGACCCACAATCCCAAGGTCGGCATCCTGTATCCGACGAATCTGACCGCTGGTCAGCGGATCAATGTGGAGTACAGCACGCGTGATCCCGACCTGGTCCGGGTGGCGGGACGCGATGCGCGGGTGGCGATCGTTCCGGCGGCCTCGGTGATCTTCGTGGCCTGGGCGCTGGCCATGCCGGTGCTGTGGATAGTGCGACGCAAGCAGCGCGAGGCGTAACTTCGTTTGCTGTTCGTCCCGGCTTCATGTCGGTGTGGGGGTATCGCGCGGTGTAGCGGTCACCCTGAAAGTGTGCGCGTAGCCATCGTCTCGGAGTCTTTCCTGCCGAACATGAACGGCGTCGTCAACTCCGTGCTGCGGGTGTTGGAGCACCTGGACCAGCACGGCCACGAGGCGATGATCGTGGCGCCCGATACCCTGCGCGGCGTCCCACCGGCACCTCGCTTTCACGGCCGCTTCCCGGTGCACCGCGTGCCCGCGATGATGGTGCCGAAGGTGAGTTCGCTGCCGGTGGGACTGCCGCAACCGGGAATCACCGCCGCCATCGCCGCTTTCGATCCCGATGTGGTGCATCTGGCCTCGCCGTTCCTGCTCGGCGCCGGCGGGCTCGCGGCGGCGACGCGGCTGGATCTGCCTACCGTCGCGGTGTATCAGACCGATGTGGCGGGGTTCGCGAAGAGCTATGGGCTCGGGTTGGCCGCACGGGCCGCGTGGGCGTGGACGCGCCGAATTCACGAGGGCGCCACCCGCACGCTGGCGCCGTCGTCGGCGGCCGCGCACGACCTCGCCGAGCACGGGATTCCCCGGGTGCATCGCTGGGGCAGGGGCGTGGATATCGCCCGGTTCAACCCGGCGGCGCGCAGTGACGAATTGCGGGCGAGCTGGCTGGGATCGAATGATCGGCTCGTCGTGGGGTTCGTGGGCAGGCTCGCGCCGGAAAAGCACGTGGAGCGGCTGGCCGCGCTGGCCGGTGACCCGTCGATCCAGCTCGTCGTGGTTGGCGACGGACCGGAGCGGGCCCGGCTGCGCAAGTTGATGCCGGACGCGGTGTTCACCGGCGAACTGGGTGGCAGCGAGCTGGCCACGCATTACGCCAGCCTGGACGTGATGGTGCATCCCGGCGAGCACGAGACGTTCTGCCAGGGCGTGCAGGAGGCACTGTCCTCGGGGGTACCGGTGATCGGGCCCGACGCAGGCGGGCCACGGGACCTGATCTCCCCCTGCCGCAACGGGTACCTGCTGCCGGTCGACCGGTTCGCGGAGTTGCTGCCGAGCGCGGTGTCGGCCCTGCGTGACGCGGGTCAGCGCGGCCTGTTCGCGGCGGCCGCGCGCAAGTCGGTCCTGCACCGCACCTGGCCCGCGGTCTGCACCGAGCTGATGGGCCACTACGCCGACGTCACCGGGACGCGCGAGCGATTGCCGCGCACCGCCTGAGTGGTGAAACCCACTCGCGCTATCGCGGCGATAAAACTCTAAGCTCGGTTCGTGGCGACAACAGAGCAGCGAGAACCGATTCGGGCTTCGCTGGACAAGCAACCCCACGAGGTCGCGTCGATGTTCGACGGTGTGGCAAAGCGCTACGACCTCACCAATACGGTCATCTCCGGTGGCCAGGATCGGTATTGGCGGTGGGCGACGCGACGCGCTCTCGGGCTGCGTCCCGGCGAACGGGTCCTCGACCTGGCCGCGGGTACCGGCGTCTCGACCGTCGAACTCGGCAAGTCCGGCGCCTGGTGTGTGGCGGCCGACTTCTCCCAGGGGATGCTGGCGGCGGGCCGATTCCGACAGGTGCCGATGGTGGCGGGCGATGCGATGGCGTTGCCGTTCGCCGACGATTCGTTCGACGCGGTGACCATCTCGTTCGGGCTGCGCAATGTCGCCGATATCGATGTGGCGCTGCGCGAGATGCTGCGGGTGACCAAGCCGGGCGGACGGGTGGTGGTGTGCGAGTTCTCCACACCGGTGTTCGGGCCGTTCCGCACCGTGTACATGGAGTACCTGATGAAGGCGCTGCCGCGGGTAGCGCAGGCGGTGAGCTCGAACCCGGACGCGTACGTGTACCTGGCCGAGTCGATCCGTGCGTGGCCCAACCAGCGCAGGCTGGCCCGCCGGATCGCGGACGCCGGCTGGGACTCGGTGCAGTGGCGTGATCTCACCGGTGGCGTGGTGGCACTGCACCGTGGCTACAAATTGGGCTGAAACACTGTCGGTGGCCGGCGTGAGTCCGGTCACCCCGGCTCGCGCGTGTTTGCGTGCCGACGGCCCGGAATGCGCCCTGATCAGGGGTGATATTCGGGCGGAATCCTCACCGTCGAGATTTTGACTTGTGAGGTCGATTGTCACCTGGACATAACGTTCGGTAAATCCGGCGCAACGACCAATGCGGATGATCGAGTCATGACAGGGGAAGCGGACGGCCGCGGCACGGACACTGTGCGTACACAGTGCTCGTACTGTGGCGTCGGCTGCGGCATAAGCGCCCAGACAAAGACTGATCAGTCTGGTGCGCGGTTGATCGCGAAGGTCAGCGGCGACAAGCTGCATCCGGCGAACGCGGGCAGGCTGTGCACCAAGGGCGCCACCCACGCGGAGATGATGGCCGCACCGGGCCGGATGGACACCGCCTACCGGCGCCCCGAACGCGGCCAGGTCCCGGTCCCGCTGCCGGTCGACGAGGCCGTGCACGAAACCGCCACCCGCCTGCGCGCGATCCTCGACGAACACGGCCCCGACACCATCGCCCTCTACGTCTCCGGCCAGATGTCGCTGGAAGCCCAGTACCTGGCCACCAAACTGGCCAAGGGCTACCTGCGAACCAAGCACATCGAAGCCAACTCGCGCCTGTGCATGGCCAGTGCGGGCACCGGCTACAAACAATCGCTCGGCGCCGACGGGCCGCCCGGCTCCTACGACGATTTCGAGCACGCCGACCTGTTCCTCGTCAGCGGCGCGAACATGGCGGACTGTCACCCGATCCTGTACCTGCGCATGGCCGAGCGGCTCAAGGCAGGCGCCAAGCTGATCGTGGTCGACCCACGCCGCACCGATACCGCGGCCCGCGCCGACCTGTTCCTGCAGATCGCGCCGGGTACCGACCTCGCCCTGCTCAACGGGCTGCTGCACCTGCTGGTCGCCGGTGGTGCGATCGACACCGCGTTCATCGCCGAGCACACCGAGGGCTGGGACGCGATGCCGGAGTTCCTCGCCGACTATCCCCCGGCCCGGGTTGCCGAGTTGACCGGCCTGGCCGAGGCAGACATTCGCACCGCGGCCACGATGATCGCCGAGGCGGGCGAGTGGATGTCGCTGTGGACGATGGGGCTCAACCAATCCACGCACGGCACCTGGAACACCAATGCCCTGGTGAACCTGCACCTGGCGACCGGCACGATCTGCAGGCCCGGCAGTGGGCCCTTCTCGCTCACCGGCCAGCCCAACGCCATGGGTGGACGCGAGATGGGCTACATGGGCCCCGGTCTGCCCGGCCAGCGCAGCCTGCTCTCCCCCGCCGACCGCACCTTCGTCGAAACCGCCTGGGACCTGCCCGACGGCACCCTGCGCACCGAGGCGGGCCCCGGCACCATCGACATGTTCCGCGGGCTGGCCGACGGCGAGATCAAGGCCGCGTGGATCATCTGCACCAATCCCGTTGCCACCGTTGCCAATCGCAAGACCGTGATCGCGGGCCTCGAGGCGGCCGAGTTCGTCGTCGTGCAGGACGCCTACGCCGAGACCGCGACCAATGCCTACGCCGATCTGCTGCTGCCCGCCGCGTTGTGGGCCGAAGCCGATGCGGTGATGGTGAATTCGGAGCGCAACGTCACCCTGCTGCGGCAGTCGGTCGACCCGCTCGGCGACGCGCGGCCGGACTGGCTGCTGATCGCCCAGGTCGCCACGGCCATGGGCTTCTCCGGCTTCGATTTCGCGTCCAGCGCTGAGGTTTTCGCCGAATTGCAGCAGTTCACCAATCCGGCCACCGGCTACGACCTGAGCGGTATGAGCTACGAGCGGCTGGCGCAAGGCCCGATGCAGTGGCCGTGCAACGACCCCGGCACACCGCGCAACCCGATCCGCTACCTCAACGACGGCACCCATCAGCCGCTGCACGTGGCGGCCGACGGCACCACCCCGCGGCTCGCGTTCGCCACCCCGAGCAGGCGGGCGATGTTCTTCCCCCGACCACATCTGCCAGCCGCCGAACTGCCCGACGACGACTACCCGTTCCTGCTCAATACCGGTCGGCTGCAACATCAGTGGCACACGATGACCAAGACGGGCAAGGTCGCCAAGCTGACCAAACTGAACGGTGCGCCGTTCGTCGAGGTGCATCCCACCGACGCCGAACGACTCGGCCTGCGGCCGGGCGACCAGCTCGAGATCGCGTCGCGCCGGGGCCGTGCTGTGCTGCCGGTGCTGATCAGCGACCGGGTGCGACCTGGTGATTGTTTTGCTCCTTTCCACTGGAATGACGAACAGGGCGAATATCTGACGATCAACGCGGTCACCAATGACGCGGTGGATCCTGCCTCGCTACAGCCGGAGTTCAAGGCGTGCGCGGTGGCGCTGCGCCGGGTCGGCCCGGCCCCCACCACCGAACAGGCGCCTCCGAAACCCGCACAGCTGCCCGCGCAACCCGCCGCGCATCCACTGGCCGGGATCCTCGGCCTGGACGCCGGTACCTCACCCACGCTCAGCGAGACCGAACGCATCTACCTCGGCGGCTATCTCGCCGCACTGCAATCACTGCCGGTGACCGGACAGCCGGTGCTGCCGGTGAGCGCACCGTTGTCGTCACAGTCACGACTGTGGGTCGACGGTCTGCTGGCCGGCATGTATTCCCGCAATGCCGACGCCGAAGCCACCGACAGCCCCGCCCCGCAGCCGATCACCGTCCTGTGGGCCTCCCAGACGGGTAACGCGGAGGAACTGGCCGCCACCGTCGCCGCCCGGCTCGCGGAAGCGGGCCTCACGCCCACACTGCTCGATATGGATTCGTGCGAGCTGACCTCGATCACTGGTGACGTCCTCATCGTGACGAGCACCTTTGGTGACGGCGGCCCGCCGGACAACGGCGCCGACTTCTGGACCAGGCTCGAAGACAGCATCATCCGCCTCAACGGTGTTCGCTACGCGGTGTTCGCGCTCGGTGACTCCTCCTACGACGATTTCTGTGGTCACGGCCGCAAGCTCGACACCCTGTTCGCCGAGCGTGGGGCGAAGCGACTGCTGCCGCGGGTGGACAGCGAACCCGACTTCGCCGACGGCGCCGACCAGTGGCTCGATGACGTCCTGATCGCGATCACCAGCGGATCACCCGATGACGGCACCTCCCCAATCGGCGCACAGGGTCGCAATGGCTCGGCGGGTGGCGCCCCGCTGGGCCGCACCGCTTCACCGGACGGTGCTCGACGCGGTCGAGACAGGGCGCCGACGGGTGCTTCACTGGTCGGCATCTCGAACAGCTCCCTCCCTGGTGGTCCTGATGGTGTTGCCCCGCACACGCATTCGGCTCGCCCGATGCCGTCGCCCGTCGGCCGCGGTGGTGCCACCGTGCTCGACCGCCGACTCGCGCCGACGCCCTCCCTCACACAGCGCGCCACCGCCGCACCGTTCACCCGCCAATCCCCGGTCCGCGCCACGCTGATGCGCAACGAGATCCTGAGCGCGCCGGGTTCGCCGAAAGAGGTGCGGCGCTTCGGTTTCGACCTCCACGATCTCGATGCCGGCTACGAGGTGGGCGATTCGCTGGGCGTGCTCCCCGCCAACTGTCCCGACCTGGTCGACGAATGGCTTGTCTGCACCGGCCTGGACGGGCGGCGCATGATCGAAGTCGACGACCATGAACTCACACTCGCCGATGCCCTGCGCACGCACTACGACATCACCAAGGTGAGCCAGGATCTGCTCGGCTTCATCGGCGAACGCAACCCGCACCCGCAGCTGGCCAAGCTGCTGCGGCGCGACAACCGCAATGAGCTCGCCTCCTACCTGTGGGATCGCCAGGCCGTCGATGTGCTGCGCGACTTCCCGGTGCGCACCGATCTCGTCGACTGGCTGGGTGCACTGAAAAAGCTGCAGCCCCGCCAGTATTCGATCTCCTCCAGCCCGCTGACCACACCCGACGAGGTACAGCTGACGGTCGGTGTCGTCCGCTACGGCGACCCGGTGGGCACTTCCGCCCGTCGCGGCGGGGTGTGTTCGACATTCCTGGCCGACCGGGGCACGACCGAGGTGCCGATCTTTCTGCAGCGGGCACCGCATTTCCGTCCGCCGCTCGACCCGAATGCCCCGATGATCATGGTGGGGCCGGGCACCGGTATCGCTCCTTTCCGCGGTTTCCTGCACGAGCGGCGGGCCATCGGCGCGACCGGTCGCAACTGGTTGTTCTTCGGCGACCAGCACGCCGCCCAGAACTTCTACTACCGCACCGAGCTGGAGGACATGTTCCGCTCCGGCTTCCTCACCCGACTCGACCTGGCCTTCTCCCGCGATCAACGCGAGCGGGTCTATGTCCAGCACCGGATGATCGAGCACGGCGCCGAGCTGTGGTCGTGGCTGCGCGACGGCGGCCACTTCTACGTCTGCGGTGACGCCGCCCGCATGGCCAAGGATGTCGACGACACCCTGCTGCGGATCGCCCAGATCCACGGAAAACTGGACGAGGCGGGCGCACTGGCCTTCAAGAAGCAACTCGTTGCCGAAAAGCGGTATGTGCGCGACGTGTACTGAACTGTCGGATCACGCCGCGCGGACTGCCGGCGGGTTGAGCCGGGCGAAGTCGGCCAGCCGGTGGTACGGGTAGTAGGGGTACGGGGGCGTGGTCGCGCTCGCGGCGTCGAGGGCGGCCAGATGCTCGGGGTCGAGCTGCCAGCTGACGGCACCGAGGTTCTGACGTAACTGCTCCTCGTTGCGGGCGCCGATCAACACCGTGGCGACGGTGGGCCGGGTGAGCAACCAGTTCAAGGAGATCTGTGGGACGCTGCGGCCGGTTTCGGCGGCGATCCGATCCAGCACGTCGACGATGTCGTAGAGGCGTTCATCGTCGACCGGTGGGCCTGCCTGGGCCGTTTCGTGCAGGCGGCTGCCTGCTGGAAGGGGTTGTCCGCGACGGATCTTGCCGGTGAGCCTGCCCCAGCCGAGCGGGCTCCAGATGATGGAGCCGACGCCCTGATCGGCGCCGAGCGGCATCAGTTCCCATTCGTAGTCGCGACCCACCAACGAGTAGTAGACCTGATGCGCCACCGGCTTTTCCAGGCCGAGAGCCTCGGCGGTGGCGAGCGTTTTCATCAACTCCCAGCCGGCGAAGTTGGAGACGCCGAGGTAGCGGATCTTGCCCGCCCGCACGAGATCGTCGAGGGCCGTCAAGGTTTCCGCCAGTGGGGTGCCCGCATCGAAGGCGTGCAGCTGGAACAGGTCGAGGTAGTCGGTGCCGAGACGGCGCAGTGACGCGTCGACGGCACGGATCAGCCTGGCGCGGCCCGATCCCGCTTCCTGCGGGCCGGGGCCGGTGGGCAGTGCCGATTTGGTCGACAGCAGTACCTGGTCGCGCCTGCCCTTGATGGCCGCGCCGAGCACCTCCTCCGACGCGCCGTCGGAATAGACGTCGGCCGTGTCGAACAGGGTGACACCAGCCTCAAGGCTGATGTCGATCAAGCGCCTTGCCTGCGCGGCATCGGTATCGCCCCATGCGCTGAACAGCGCACCGCGGCCACCGAAGGTGCCCGCGCCGAAGCCGAGTGCCGGAACGAGAAGACCAGATGCGCCGAGCCGCCGATATTCCATGAGAGCTCCTAAAAGGGTCTATAGTTTCGTTAACACGACCGACGGTACACCCGATCCGCGCTAAATGAAACAGGAGTTCCGTTATGGATCACGATATCGCCTGGCCGGGGTCCGTTCGCCCTGGCGGACGCACCGCGCGGGTACGCGAGTCCGTCCTGGAAGTGGCCGGTGATCTCCTCGCGGACCGCGGATTCGCGCACCTCGACCTGGCCGAGGTCGCCACCGGGGCCGGTGTCGGCAAAACCACCGTCTACCGCCGTTGGCGGACCCCCGCGGGCCTGGTCGCCGACCTGCTCGTCGACATGGCCGAACAGTCGCTGCCCCGTGCCGACACCGGCTCGCTGCTCGACGACCTGACAGCCAACGCGCGCTTGGTCGCGAAGACGCTCGCCGACGGTCGCCAGAGCAATCTTTTCCGCGCCGTCATCGCCGCCGCCACCTGCGACGACGCCACCGCCGCCGCACTGCACACCTTCTACGACATTCGACTCAACGAATGGGCGCCGTGCGTCGAGCAGGCCGTTATCCGGGGGGAGGCGCCCATCGGCACAGACCCGCGCGCCGTTCTCTCTGCCGTCTCCGCGCCGCTCTACTACCGATTACTGGCCAGCGGCGACCCGATCGATCAGGGCATCGCCGACCGATCAGCCGAAGCCGCCACCCTCGCAGCCGCCGCAGGGATCTTCGTCATAGCTGCCGACGGCGGCTGAGGAGAGGCGAGAGACAGGTGGTAGCCGCGCGCCTCGTGGGTATCAGGCGACAGCCGCTGAACGCCAGGCGGGGTTGCGACCGGTGAGGCCGAGCAACCGGTCGAAAGCCGGTGCATCGGCCGGGACCTCGACGATCGGACCGAACAGGCCGGGTGTGCCCGCGGGATCGGTGTCGCGCAGGAATTCGTGCAGGATCGCCAGGTCGGTGGGATCCACCGTCAGCTGCTGACCGGTGGCGACGGCGAGATCCCAACCGTGGATGACGATCTCGTCGAGCGCGACGATCGCCATGACAGCGGCGGGCATCTCCACGCCACCGGCTTCGGTATCGCCGTCCCAGGCCTGCGCCACCCGCCATGCGGCCGTCAACTTTTCGACCTGCGCGGCGATGACTGTGCGCCACTCGGCGGGCAACGTCAGGTCGGCGCCGTCGGGTGGGGGCGCCGAGTTTCCCACCGCTTCCTTCGTCGCGGCCTGCCGGAAAGCCTCGGTCAGCCCCACGACGTGGGCGAGCAGATCGCGCACGGTGGACTCACCGGAAGGTGTGGGGTCGGTGAGCTGGTCGTCGGAGATGCCGTCGACCACCGCGACAAGCGACCGAGCGGCGGGTTCGAAATCGAATTGCGGTTCCATGAGCGACTCCTCGTCGACGGACAGACGGCTGCACTCATGATGACGACCCCGCGCCCCGAAAATAATCGGTGCGGGGTTGCCGTGCGCTCCGGATCGGCGCACCCTGGACAGCGCAGGGCCCGATCAGCGACACATCACGTCCGAGGCAATCAACGTCCGAGGCAACGACGACGAAGAGGAGACCCGATGATCGACTACGAACCCGCACTCGACGAGGTCCCCGAGGCAGATCGCATCGAACAGGAACAGTCCGCCTTCCGTGACGACGACCCCGACGATCCGACCTACGTAGACGCCGACTACACCGATGAGATGGCGGCCAACATCGCCCGCGACGCCGACACCGCGAATCCAGCGGACGTGATCGAACAAACCATCCCCGTCCCCCTGGATGACGGCGGCGGCGAGGGATTCACCGTCGCCGAGGAACCCTGAGGTAGAAGGTAGGACGGCCGGAGCGAAGGCGGAGGCGGAGGCGGAGGTACGCCTAACCGGCGATCTTCGCCCGCAGGCCCGCGTGCAGTTCACGCAGGCTGGACCGCTCGGTCGCGACCTCGAGCACCCGCAGCCCGGGCACGCCGGTGGCCAGTTCTACGGCTAGTTCGGCCGGATCGACCTGGCGGTGCGGGATGCGGTAGGCGGCGCACAGTGCGGCCAGATCCATGCCGTGCGGGGTGCCGAAAACCCGCTCGAACACCCCCGCGTACTGCGGATCGCCCTGTTCGAGCAGCTCGAAGATGCCACCGCCGTCGTCATTGGCGACGACGATCGTGAGGTTGTCCGGCCGTGGTTCGCCGCGCCCGATCAGCAGGCCTGCCGCATCGTGCAGAAAGGTCAGGTCGCCCATCAGTGCCACGGTGCGGCCCGGGTGCGCGAGGGCGGCACCGACGGCACCGGAGACCGTGCCGTCGATCCCGGCCACACCGCGGTTGGACAGCACCCGGATGCCCGGCCGGGGATGGGAGACCAGCGCGGCATCGCGCACGGGGTTCGACGCGCCGAGCAACAGCTGGTCACCTTCGCGCAACGCGTCCATCACCACGGCCGCCACATGCAGGCCGGTCGCCTTCGGATGCGCGGCCAGTTCGGCGCGGACCACCGATTCGGCCTGCCGGTTCAGTTCGGAGCAGCGCGCAAGCCAGGCAGGGCTCGGTGCGCCGGTGGTCACCGCGCGGGTGCCGGTGCCGACGACATTGCCGGAGACGTCGGGCCAGCGCGGACCGGTGGTGAGCGCGAACACGGTGACGTTCGGGTCGGCGAGTACCCGCGAGACCTGCCGGTGCAGGGTCGGGCGGCCGGTGATGATCGCCTGGGTCGGCTTCAGCAGCGACAGCGCGAGCGGATGCAGGGCGGGCCCGTGCATCGGCGCGGTCGGCTCAGCCACCGTCGGCAGCGCGGCGAGTTCGGGCAGCAGCCGTGCGCCGTGGCCGGAGATGACGACGGTGTCGGGGGTCAGGTCGATGTCGAGCGGCACGTCGAGAGTGGCGTATTGGGTTGCGGTCCACGGCCGTTCCCCCTCGCGACCGACGGGCAGCGGATCGTCGGAGAGCTCGGGGACCAGCGGTTCACGCAGCGGGATGTCGAACTGCACGGGTCCCGCGTTGCCGGAACGGGTTCCGCGCGCGGCGGCGAGCACCCGGCACACCGTCGAGCGCCACACACTGTTCTGTCGCGGGTAGGCCGACTCCCCCACTTCGGATTCGGCCAGCCCGAGGCTGATCGTGGCACGCACCTGCGAGCCGAACAGCCCGAGCTGTTCCACCGTCTGGTTGGCGCCGGTGCCCAGCATCTCGTAGGGCCGATTCGCGCTGATGACGATCACCGGCACCCGCGCGTAGTTGGCCTCCAGCACGGCCGGACCCAGGTTCGCCACCGCGGTGCCCGAGGTCATCACGACCGGAACCGGCCGCCCCGAAGACACCGCCAGGCCGATCGCGAGGAATCCCGCGGTGCGTTCGTCGACGCGCATGTGCAGCCGCAGCTGCCCGGCCACGTCCGCCGCCTGCAGTGCGAAGGCCAGTGGGGCGTTGCGCGATCCGGGGCACAGCACCACCTCGCGGACGCCGCCGCGGACGAGCTCGTCGACGACCACTCGTGCCTGCGCAGTAGACGGATTCACAATCACAGCCTGTCAGACCAGCGCGCACCCGTCTGCCCCTGGCCCGCGTTGCCTGCGTCACCGAGTCGGACAGCACACGAAATAACTATGTACCGAAGAGCCCGAGCGCGGCGACGAAAAATAAACTATTCAACCGCGCGATAGATATTTACCGAATCGAAAAGAGAAGATCTGGAGAAATAAATCCGGCGACGAGCCACTGGCCCGCCGCCGGATTTCTACCAACCCATGAACGGCTGGTCGAACAAATACTCAGCTACTCGGCAGGGGCGGTGAGATCGGTGATGCCCGTGATGGATTCGATGATGTTGAGGACGGCGGAGGTCGCGCTGTCGACCGCGGCGCTGCCCGACTCGAGCACGCCCGAACCAGCGGACGAGCCGGTCAGCACGTCAGCCGAGCCCGAGGAGGCCTCGGCGGAACCCGTATCGGCGCTCGCGACGGCGGGACCGAAGAACATGACAGTGGCGGCAGCGGCAGCACCGGTGGCGGCGAGGGTCTTGCGAGAGATCATGTGAGCAAACTTCCTTTCGACCTGTGCAATGCATTCGAAGCAATTCACGTTCCGAATTGCTTGATTGGCAACGTAACCGATAAGGCAGGGTGGTTGTCAATCGCGCATTTCCCCGGTGCGCGTTTGCCGAATTCGCGGCAACCCGCAATTATCCTGCCGTTCACCGGAGCGGTAATATTTGTCACACAGGCCATCTCGGAATTTACCGCCGACCGGGAATCAGTGTGTTCGCGGCCACTACACACCCCGGTGACGTGAGGGTGCTCACCCCACGGACGCGAAAGGCCGGTGCGAGTTCGGTTGACCCGAACTCGCACCGGCCTCGATACCACGATCGCTGCGGGGGCTACCCCGCCATGCTCAGCCCGCGTGCTTCTGGACCAGATCGCCCACGCGCGGCAGCGCCTCGATGACGTGCTTCTTGGCCGAACCACGCATCGACGAGTACACCTTCTTCAGCGCAGGCCGGGTGGACGACTCGGCGCGGGCGTCGGTGACGGCCAGCAGCGACTCGGCGACCTGATCGGACTTCGCCGCCAGCAGATCGGCGAAGGTGCCGGTGCCGGTGGTGGTGAATTCGGCCCAGTACGGCTGGAGCTGATCGAGCAGTTTCGGCGCCAGCGACGCGAGGCCGTCGGGAACGATGGTCGGGCTGATCTTCTTGACCGCCGCGTAGCCACCCTTCACGGCCAGGCCGGACGCACCACCTTTGTCCGAGACCTCGGCGTCGAGCACCTCGACGGCGTCAGCAAGGAAAGCCGGACGCTTGGCGTCGTCGAGCAGGGATTCAGACAGTGCTGCAACCACTTTCAGGTTCCTCCGGATCGGTTCGATGTACGAGCAGGCGCAACTATACGCATCAGGTGAACACAGTATGCGGCGACCGCTCTAGCTGCGGTGTTACGACCTCGTACCGCGCTGTCGGACCATGGGGCGATAATCGTGTCCGTGACTTTCGATCCGAAGCTGTGGCAGACCGTCCCGGGGTTCGAGGACCTGACCGACATCACCTATCACCGGCACCTCGAGCAGGGCACGGTGCGGGTGGCGTTCGACCGACCGGAGGTGCGCAACGCGTTCCGCCCGCACACCGTCGACGAGCTGTACCGAGCGCTCGATCACGCGCGGATGAGCCCCGACGTGGGCGCGGTGCTGCTCACCGGCAACGGTCCGAGCGAGAAGGACGGCGGCTGGGCGTTCTGCTCCGGCGGCGACCAGCGCATTCGCGGTCGCAACGGCTACCAGTACGCCGACGGTGAGACCGCCGACACGGTCGACGCGGCGCGCGCAGGCCGACTACATATCCTGGAGGTGCAGCGGCTGATCCGCTTCATGCCCAAGGTGGTGATCGCGCTGGTCAACGGCTGGGCCGCCGGTGGTGGGCACAGCCTGCACGTGGTCTGCGACCTGACGCTGGCCTCGCGTGAGCACGCGCGGTTCAAGCAGACCGACGCCGATGTGGGCTCGTTCGACGGTGGTTACGGCAGCGCGTACCTGGCGAAGATGGTCGGCCAGAAGTTCGCCCGCGAGATCTTCTTCCTCGGCAGGCCCTACACCGCCGAGGAAATGCACCAGATGGGCGCGGTGAACAAGGTCGTCGACCATGCCGAGCTGGAGAACGTCGCGCTCGAGTGGACCGCCGACATCAACGGCAAATCGCCGCAGGCCCAGCGCATGCTGAAGTACGCGTTCAACCTGCTCGACGATGGTCTGGTCGGTCAGCAACTGTTCGCGGGTGAGGCGACTCGCCTGGCGTACATGACCGACGAAGCGGTCGAGGGCCGGGACTCGTTCCTGGAGAAGCGCAAGCCCGATTGGACGCCCTACCCCTGGTACTTCTGAGAACGGACACCCCATGGAGATTCTCAACAGCCGGATCATCGTGCGGCCCAGCGATTATGGGCGCACGCTGGCTTTCTACCGCGACAGCCTCGGGTTGGCGATCGCCCGGGAATACCCGGGCGGCACGGTGTTCTACGCCGGGCAGTCGCTGATCGAGGTGGCCGCACACGGTGGCAGCGAGCAGCCGGGCAGCTTCAACGGCGCGATCTGGTTGCAGGTGCGTGATGTCGACGACGCGGCGGCGGAGTTGGCGCTGAACGGGATTCCGATCGAGCGCGCGCCCGTGCTCGAACCGTGGGGTCTGTGGGAGATGTGGGTGCGCGACCCGGACGGGGTCGCGATCGTGCTGGTACAGGTTCCCGCCGAGCATCCGATCCGGCGGGATGCGCGCTGGTCGGCGGAGTGAGAGGCCGGTGTCCGCGGCCGAGCCGAGTTGCCGATGGGGGCTCGGCCGCGCACGATGACTGCGAGCAAGCGCCCGACCGACGTCGTCCGGACCGCAGTGCGAGTGGTGTCCATCTACTGAATCGCAGTGGCTATGTCTGGCTTTCCCGACCCTTTTCCCGACAAACCGACCCGTTGGCTGGGTCTTGTCGGTCGCATGACACGATCGAAGCCGTGAGGGCGCGCGGCAAGCTGTATCCGGAGGTGTGGGGTGAGTAGAACCCTGCGGACGCTGCAGATGCCCACCGGTTCCGGGGTGAGCGAAGTGATGCCCCACCTGCGGCAAGCCCTCGACGCCAGCGGTCCGGCCTGGTTGCCGATCCCGACCACCGACCGTCGTGAGGCGCGCAGGCTCTCCGACGCGCTCAGACCGGGCGATCCGATCGATGACGATGTCGCACTGGTCGTGACGACCTCGGGTACCACCGGTATCCCCAAGGGTGCGCTGCTGGGCGCCGAGGCCCTGCGTGCCAGCGGCAATGCCACCCACGAGCGCCTCGGCGGCCCTGGCAGCTGGCTGCTGGCCCTGCCGACCCATCACATCGCCGGTATCCAGGTGTTGCTGCGCAGCATTCTCGCCGGGACCGAACCGACCGTGCTCGACGTGTCGGGCGGGTTCCTGCCCGAGGCGCTGGCCGGGGCGGTCGGCGCGATGCGTGGACCGCGTCGCTATACCGCGCTGGTGCCGACCCAGCTGATCAAGTCCCTGGATTCGCCGGTGGCGTCGAAGGCACTGGCCGAACTCGACGGGGTACTCGTCGGCGGTGCCGCCACGCCCGCGCCGGTCCTGGAGCGGGCGCAGGACGCGGGTATCACCGTGGTGCGCACGTACGGGATGAGTGAGACCTGCGGTGGGTGCGTCTACGACGGCGTGCCGCTCGATGGCACCGAGATACGGATCGAGGACGGTCGCGTCATCCTCGGCGGTGCGATGATCGCGCGCGGCTACCGCAATCTGCCCGATCATCCGGCCTTCGCCGAGCCCGGCTGGTTCCGGACAGAGGACGCGGGTTCGTTCGATGACGGTGTGCTGTCGATCTCGGGGCGGCTCGACGAGGCGATCATGACCGGCGGGCTGCTGGTGATTCCGCAGGTGGTGGAGGCGGTGCTGGCCAACCATCCCGGTATCCGCGAATGCATCGTGCTCGGTCTGCCCGACGAACGGCTCGGTCAGCGGGTCGCGGTCGCGATCGTGCCCGCGCCGGGTGCCGCGCCCACGCTGGACGAAGTGCGTGCGCATGTGGTGGCCGAACTCGACTCGATCGCCGCACCGCGTGAGCTCGCGGTCCTGTCCGAGATCCCGCTGCGCGGCCCCGGCAAACCAGACCGCACAGCACTGCGCAAGCTTCTTTTGGAGAAGTAGTCGGCGCGCCGACGCGCGCGTGTTCTCGGCCCGGAGGGTGAAGACCTCCTGGTGCAAGACGCTGTCAGTGCCGTGCAAGGGGCGTGCAAGTCGGGGTGGGCACGGTGTGCTCATGACTTACACACCCACTTCATCCCCCGCCGTCGAGGCGGACGGGCTGGTCAAGGTGTTCGGCGAGCAGCGAGCGGTCGACGGAGTGAGCCTGACGGTGCCGCGCGGTGCTGTTTATGGCGTGCTCGGGCCGAACGGCGCGGGCAAGACCACGACCATCAAGATGCTGGCGACCCTGCTCCGGCCCGACGGCGGTAGCGCCCGGATCTTCGGCCGCGACGTGGTGGCCCAGCCGAACGCGGTGCGCTCACTGATCGGTGTCACCGGCCAGTACGCCTCGGTCGACGAGATGCTCAGCGCCACCGAGAACCTCATCATCTTCGGTCGGCTGCTAGGACTGAGCAGGCCCGATGCCCGTCGCAAGGCTGTCGAACTGCTCGCGGAGTTCGACCTCACCGAGGCCGCGAACAAACCGCTGCAGAACTTCTCCGGCGGCATGCGCAGGCGCCTCGACCTCGCCGCCAGTCTCATTTCCACCCCGCCACTGCTGTTCCTCGACGAACCGACGACCGGCCTCGATCCGCGCACCCGCGCGCAGATGTGGGAGACCATCCGCAGGTTGGTCCGCGAGGGCGCGACGGTCCTGCTCACCACCCAGTACCTCGACGAAGCCGACCAGTTGGCCGACCGGATCGCGGTGATCGACCGCGGCAAGGTGATCGCCGACGGCACCGCCGACGAACTGAAAGCCTCCGTCGGCGGCTCGTCTGTGCACCTGACGCTGGTCGATCCCGAACAGCTCGACGAAGCCCGCCGCATCGTCGGCGACTTCCTCGGTGTGAGCGCGCAGATCAGCCCCGAAGCGGGCAGGCTCACCGCGCCGCTGCCCGACCCGAATCTCACCGCCGACCTGCTGATCCGGTTGCGCGACTTGGAGATCGGGGTCGCCGAGATCGCTGTCAGCAAGCCGACGCTCGACGAAGTCTTTCTCACCATCACCGGCCACCCGGCCGACGAATCCGACGACACCGAACGGAGCGCGGCATGACCGCTGTTCTCACCGCTCCCGCACAGACCGACGATCTGCCCGAGGCCAGCGACCGAATCGGCCTGCGCGACACGGTCTCCACCTCGTTCACCATGGCCTATCGCGGCCTGCTCAAGATCAAACACAATCCGGAACAGCTCTTCGACGTGACGGTGCAGCCGATCCTGTTCACCGCGCTGTTCACCTACATCTTCGGCGGCGCGATCTCGGGCAGCGTGTCCGGTTACCTGCCGGTGCTCATCCCTGGCATCCTCGTGCAAACCGTGGTGCTGACCTCCGTGGTCACCGGTACGCAACTGCGCGAGGACATGGACAAGGGCGTGTTCGACCGCTTCAAATCCCTGCCCATCGCCCGGGTTTCGGCGCTGGCCGGCGCTCTGCTGGCCGATATGGTGCGCTACGCCATCGCCTCGACGCTGACCGTGCTGGTCGGGCTGGCCCTCGGCTACCGGCCCGGCGGGGGGCCGGTCGGTGTGGTCGCGGCCTGCCTGATGGTGGTGGTGTGCTCGTTCGCGGTGAGCTGGATCTGGGCGCTGGTCGGTGTCACCGGCAAGAGCGCCGCGTCGGTGCAGGGCATCTCGATGATGGTGATGTTCCCGCTGACATTCATGTCCGGCGCCTTCGCCCCGGTGAGCACCATGCCCGGCTGGATGCAGGCGCTCAACCACGCCAACCCGGTGTACTACATGGTCAACACCTGCCGGGAACTGATGAACTCCAACAGTTACGGCACCGATCTCGTCTGGTCACTGGTCGGTTCGCTCGTGGTGATCGCGGTGTTCGCGCCACTGGCGGTGCGTGCCTACATGCGCCGGGCCTGAACTCCCACAACGGCATCCGATCCACTGGGTCGGGTGCCGTTGTCGGGTCAGCGCGGTCGGGCGATGATCTCCATGATCCGCATGGCGGCGTCGAGCCGGCGGGTACTCGCCGCGCGATGCAGCGCGGCATCCATCGCGGCATCGCCCACCGCACTGCGATGCAGGGCGAAGTGCGCGGCCAGTGCCGTCGATGGGCCGTCCTGCCTGGCCATCGATGTCCTTGCCAGCGTGAGCAGTTCGAGTCCGTCGGGGTTCCCGGGCTCGGTGGCGAGCAGGTAGGAACCGTATGCGCACGCGACCACACCTATCTGTGGCAGGTCTACGTACTGTGCCAACCGTTGATCGGCGGTCTCGATCATCTCGGTCACCAGGCCGGCGACAACGGCCGCCCGGCCGTGCAGCACATGGGCGCTCACGGTGGCCGCCGCTGTCACCAGCGAACCGGGGCCTGGCGTCGGTTCGAACTCGGGCCACCCGATCAGCTCCAGACCGCGGCGGTAGTGGCGGAGCCCTGCGTCGATATCGCCCTCGGCGAGCTCGAGTTCGGCGAGGGCGGTGGCAGCGTTGGCCAGCCGGTGGTTGCGGCGGACGGTGGGGTCGTCGACCGGGCTGACGCCGGAATCATCCAATCGCACAATGAAATCGAGTTCGGCGCGTGCCTGCTCGAGTTGGCCGCTGCCGACCAGCGAAGCGGCCAGGTAGCAGCGACTCTCCATGATCTCGTCGTGCACCCGGAGTTTGCCCATCAGCTCGAGCGCGCGCCGGTAGTAGTGGACGGCGTCGCCATAGTGCGCGGACTGGCCGGACAGCTGGGCCAGGTGCTGACACACCGTCGCCATGCCCCACACCTCGGCCGGGTCCATGTCGTGGAGTGCGCGTAAGGAGTCGCGCGTCGAGCCTGCGCCGTTGCCCGCGTTCTCCCAGAAGTTGGCGCGCGCCACCAGCGCGGCGACCCGGACCTGCTGATGAGGTGAGCGCGTACGGCGCGCGAACAGCCTGCCCAAGCGGAAGGCCGCGAGCCGCACGGTGATCACCGCACCGAGGAAGGCCAGGCCCGGATCAAGATCGGGGTTCGTCAGCAGCCGACGCGCGCGGATGCGCACGATCGCCGTCGCGCGGACGCCACCGTCCTTGAGGAACAGCATGTGCAGGCAGGTCAGCAGATGCGCGATCATCTGCAGGTCGGCGGCCTCACCCGAGGACGGTGGCGGCGGCACGAGGGCAACCAATCGCAGTGCCCACCCGGTGAATTCCAGATGTGCGCCGCGCATCACCCAGACCATGGCCACGACCGGAAAGACCGAGTAGGCGGTGTGTGAATCGGCGTGATCGACAGCGGTGCGCAGCACGGCGACCAGGTTGTCCAGGTCGGCGGTTATCGCGAGAACCGACGTCACCTGATCGCCACCGCGGTAACCGCGAAACGATGACAGCGCGAATTCGCTTGCCCAGCAGAACATTCTGTCGACAACGAGCGCTGATTCCGCGCCGTCGGTCACCGCGTCGGCGGCGGTGACCTGTTCGGCGCCGAACTCGCGGACCGTTTCGAGCATGCGGTAGCGGATGCCCGCGCCGTCGGGGTCGTCGAGGACCGTGAGCAGGGATTGACCCACCAGCCCGTCGACCGCGGCGGCCACATCCGGTCCCGCGGCGACGATCTCGGCCGCGGACAGGGAGAACCCGGCCGGGAAACGGCTCAGTCTGCGCAGCGTCACCTGCTGCTCGGGGTCGAGGAGGTTCCAGCTCCAGGCGATCACCGCGTGCAACGTGCGATGCCGGTGTGGCGCGGACCGATCACCGCTGCGCAACAGGGCGAAACGATGCTCGAGCCTGGTCTCGATCTCGGCGACGCTCATCGTGCGAACCCGCGCGGCGGCCAGTTCTATCGCCAGGGGGAGGCCGTCGAGGGTCCGGCACAGCCGGGCCACCGTGTCGGGGTCCAGACGCACGTCCGGGCGTACCGCCCGCGCCCGGGCCGAGAACAGTTCCGTGGCAGGTGAACCAGCCGCGTCGATTCGCAGAGGGGCGAGGGGATAGACGGATTCGGCGGTGATCGCCAGCGGTGAGCGGCTGGTGGTGAGCACGGTCAGCTGGGCACAACTGCCCACGAGATCGGCGACCACCTCGGCCGCGGCCTCGATCACGTGCTCGCAATTGTCCAGAATCAACACCATCGGCCGCGCCGCGAGCGCCGCACGCAGGCGGGTGCTGGGGTCGATGTGCCTGCCCGCCCGGATAGCGCCCGACTCGCGCACCTCACCCAGGCCCATCACCTGCCCGATCGCGACCTCGATGCCGGTGCGCGATTCGGCGCCTGCCTCCGATTCGGCCTGCACCGAGGCCAATTCGACGAGCACCACCGGCACCGAACGGGACAGCCGTTCACCCACCGCGTTGGCGACCCTGGTCTTGCCGGTGCCGCCCGGCCCCAGGACGGTCGTCACCCTGGAGCGCTGTGTCAGGTCGGCGATGGCATCGAGATCCGCTGTGCGACCGAGCAATTCATTCGGCGCTGCGCGCAGGCCGGCCGCTGTACGCGGTGTCGGGGTGTGGCTCGACGCCAACCTGGCAGGCGAATCGCCATTGCTCGTGCGCCCGAGCTCAGCTTCGATCGGCTCGCCACGCAGGACGGCGGTGTTGAGGGCGAGCAGAGCCGGACCCGGGTCTGCGCCGAGTTCTTCGATCAGTCGCAGGCGGTAGGTGGCGAAGACTTCGAGTGCTTCGTTGGTTCGGCCCGCGGTGGCGAGGAGGCGGATCAGGGTGGTGTGGGCGGCTTCGTCCACCGGGTCGGCCGCGGTGGCGGCACGGGCCAGCGGGATGGCGGCGGTGAAGTCGCGCTCGGTGGTGTGCGCGGTGAGTTCGACGTGATCGAGGTGGCGGCGCAGGTCGTCGGCGGCCGCGCGTAGGTCGTCGGCGGGGGCGGAATCGGGGAGGTCGGCACCCGGTTCGCCGCGCCACAGGGTGCGCGCCAGTGCGATCGTGGCGAGGCTGTCCGCGGTGTTTCCCGCGGCCAGGTACTCGTCGGCTCGGCGGGTGAGCGCGGCGAGCGCGGTGAGGTCGACGCTGTCGGCGGGCAAGGTCAGCCGGTAGCCCGCGGGTCCGATCTCCAGCGCGCCCTCTGGCAGCAGCGCGCGCAGTCGCGAGACCTGGGTGTGCAGGGCGTTCATCGGTGCGCGAGGCGGTCGATCGCCCCAGACCTCATCGATCAGCGATGGTGCGCTGCGCGCCCGGCCGGGGTGCACCGCGAGGGCAGCGAGCAGCAATCTGGCGCGGGCGCCGGGTAACGCGATCATGGCGTCGTCGCGGCGGATCGCGATCACGCCGAGTACCCCCACGACAACGCGGGAAAGTGCCTCGGAGGGCGACCCCTCGGGGCCGCGGTGCTGTACAGACATGCCGGATGTCATCGTAGGCGAGCACTGTGCCGGGTTCCCGGTCCGCGCACACTGTGACACCACGGTCGATGTGTCCCGCGAATTTGTCCCCACCTCGCTTTAGGCTCACCCACATGGGCAACTTCGAGGTGTCGCGGCGCACCACCATCGCCGCCGAACCGGCACGAATCCACGCACTGATCGCCGACTTCCACCAGTGGCGACTGTGGTCGCCATGGGAAGACGCCGACCCGCAACTCGCGCGCACCTACACCGGCCCGGAATCCGGCGTCGGCGCCCGTTATGCCTGGCGTGGCAACCGCAAAGCCGGTGCGGGCGTGATGGAGATCAAAGCCGACGCCGCACGTGAGATCGGTGTCGAACTCGACTTCGAGAAGCCGTTCAAAGCCACCAATTCCGTCACGTTCACCCTCGACCCGGTCGCCGGTGGCACCGAGGTGACCTGGAAGATGACGGGCACTCATTCCGGTCTGATGGGCGTGCTCGGCAAGGTGTTCCCGATCGACAACCTCATCGGCAAGGACTTCGACAAGGGCCTGGCCAAACTCAAGACGATCGCCGAATCCGCCCCGGCCTGACGCCGCAGCACCTGGTCCCAGCCACCGTGTCCGGTTCAGCCGTCCCTTCGCAGCGGTCGGCGGCGAGGGACTGAGGCGCGCGCGGTCCCCGGGTCGGATTAGGCTTCCAACCATGGCTACAGCAGCGGAATGGATCGAGGGCGCCCGGCCGCGGACGCTGCCCAACGCGATCGCGCCGGTACTCGCGGGCACCGGCGCGGCCGCATCGCTCGACGGGGCCGTGTGGTGGAAAGCGGCACTGGCACTGCTGGTTTCGCTGGCACTGATCGTCGGGGTGAACTACGCCAACGACTACTCCGACGGTATTCGCGGCACCGACGACGAGCGGGTTGGTCCGCTGCGGCTGGTCGGCTCGAAGCTGGCCTCCCCCAAGGCTGTTCGCACCGCCGCGGTGCTCAGCCTGGCGATCGGCGCGGTCGCGGGCCTGGTGCTTGCCGTGACCACGGCGTGGTGGCTGGTGCTGATCGGCGCGGTGTGCCTGGCGGGTGCCTGGTTCTACACCGGAGGTAGCAAGCCCTACGGCTACAGCGGTTTCGGCGAGATCGCGGTGTTCGTGTTCTTCGGGTTGATCGCGGTACTCGGCACCCAGTATGTGCAGGCGCTGCGGGTCGACTGGGTCGGCCTGCTGCTCGCGATCGGTGTCGGCGCGTTCTCCAGCGCGGTGCTGGTGGCCAACAATCTGCGTGATATCCCGACCGACACCGAGTCGGGCAAGGTCACTCTCGCGGTGAAACTCGGCGACGCGCGCACCCGCACCCTGCACGTGGTGCTGCTCGCGGCGCCGTTCGTGATCAGCCTCGCGCTGATCGCGAGTACGCCGTGGGCGCTGGCCGGGTTGCTCGCGTTGCCGCTGGCGATCCGGGCCAACGCCCCCGTGCGCACCGGCAAGGGCGGGCTGGAACTGATTCCCGCCCTACGCGATTCCGGGCTGGCGTTGCTGGCGTGGTCAGCGCTGAGCGCGCTGGCCGTCGGGCTCGTCGGCTAGTCGCCGTCGGGGACCAGAATGCCGAGCACCCAGTTGACCAGCGTGATGATCAAGCCACCCCACAACGCCGCCCAGAAGCCGTCGACGCGAAGGCCGTAGTCGGTGATCTCGGTGATCTTGGCGGTGAGCCACAGCATCCCCGCGTTGACCACGAAGAGGAACAGGCCGAGCGTGAGGATCACGAACGGCAGCGACAGGAGTTGCACGATCGGCTTGATCACGGCGTTGACCGCCGTGAACACGAGCGCGACGATGAGCAGGACCAGGGCTTTGCCCCAGTTGCCCCACTCCGATTGCCACTCGGCCGGCACGATGACATCGATCTTGTCGATCCACGCGGCCGCGGCCCAGATGGCTATGGCGTTGATGACCAACCGGATTGCTAGTTGCATACAGGCAATGCTAGGCCCGGAAATGGACATTGCGGGGCTCTGACGCAGTCGAATTCATGCGGCGCGGTCGAGCATCGCGTAGAGATCGGTGCGCAGACCCGACACCGCGTCCCCACCGCCGAGCAGGTCGGTGGTGGCCGGGTCGGCTCCGCGCAGGATTCCGAGTAGCAGGTAGGCCGAGGTGATCTCGCGATCCTTGCGGTGGATCGCCTCACGAAGGGCGAGTTCGAGCGTCTTCTTGGCCGTGCCGGTGAACGGGATGTGCCCGGCGCCGAGCAGTCGGGCGACCATGCCGCGTTTGGCCTCCGGTTCCGCCTGCTCCCAGGCATGTGGTCCGAAGTTCTCGGCGATGCTGGCCTGCACCGCGTCCAGGTCGATGCCGATCGAGCGCAGGGCCTGCGCGTCATCGGCGCCCAGCGGCGGCTCGTCACCGCGGGCGGTGAGACCAGCGCGGATGCCGTCGGTGGTGATGCCGCGAGCGGCGAGCACTGCCCGGAGGTCGGGATCGGCGTTGGACACGGCGCCGAGCAGCACATGCTCCGGTCCGATCTGCCGCGCGCCCAGTTCCTTGGCATCGGCTTGCGCGCTCACCACTGCCAGCTTGGCCTCGCGACTGAATTTCTCGAACATCAGCGGGTTCCACCTTTCCGATTGTGTTTCTGATGGACCGCTTGCTTGCTCACCTCGAGCGCCTCGGCGATGGCCTGCCACGACCATCCATTGGCTCTGGCGTTGGCCACCTGGATCGTTTCGAGGCGGTCGGCCAATCTGCGCAGTGCGAGCACAGCGCGTAGCCCGACCGCGGGGTCAGGACTGCCTGCCGCTGAGGCGAGAGTTGTTGCATCGGTCATGACGTCAATTTTGATTGACGCCTGCGTGGTTTGTCAACAAAAATTGACATCGCTGAGCGCGAACGCCCCGGACGGAAGGGGCGGAGAAGTTGTCAGCCGTTCCAGCGGCCGGTGGTGGCGAATTCGGTGAGGATCTCGGTCGGGCCGGTCAGATCCATGTTCTGGGCGGCCACCCAGTCGTCGTTGAAGTAGGTGCCCGCGTACCGGTCGCCGCCGTCGCACAGCAGCGTGACCACACTCCCGCTACGACCCGCCGCGACGAGCTCGGCGACGAGATGGAAGGCACCCCACAGGTTCGTGCCGGTCGAGCCGCCCACGCGGCGACCGAGCGCGGTACTCGCGTGGCGGGCGGTGGCGATCGACGCCGCGTCGGGCACCACGATCATGCGGTCGACCACCTGACCGACGAACGACGGTTCCACGCGCGGGCGGCCGATTCCCTCGATGCGCGAAGGCATTCCGGTTTCGTAGCCCGGGTCGCCGGTCTCGTAGCCGCCGTAGAACGCCGAGTGTTCCGGGTCGACCACGGCCAAGCGCGTCGCGTGCCTGCGATAACGGATGTAGCGCCCGATCGTCGCACTGGTACCGCCGGTGCCGGCGCCGACCACGATCCACTCCGGCACCGGATGGTTCTCCAGCGCCAGCTGCTCGAAGATGGATTCGGCGATGTTGTTGTTGCCACGCCAGTCGGTGGCCCGCTCTGCGTGGGTGAACTGATCCATGAAATGCCCGCCGGATTCCGCGGCGAGGCGCTTGGCCTCGGTGTACATGTCCGGCGGTCGATCGACGAAATGACAACGGCCGCCCTGTGCTTCGATGAGAGCGACCTTCTGCGGCGAGGTGCTCGCCGGCATCACCGCGACGAAATCCAGGCCGAGCAGCTTGGCGAAGTAGGCCTCGCTCACCGCCGTCGAACCCGACGACGCCTCGACCACGGTCGTACCCTCGCCCACCCAGCCGTTGCAGATCGAGTACAGGAACAGCGACCGCGCCAGCCGGTGCTTGAGGCTGCCGGTGATATGAGTCGATTCGTCCTTGAGGTAGAGCTGCACCGGCCAGTCGGCGGGCAGCGGGTACCGCAGCAGGTGGGTGTCGGCGGACCGCTGGGTGTCGGCGTCGATCAGCCGGACGGCATTGTCGACCCAGTCACGCGGGGCGCTGCGGTCGAGGTATTTCATGCCGACGTGCTGTCGTCGTCACCCCGCAAGCGGGCCCGCAGCTGCGCCTTGTCCTGGCGGCGGCGCGCGTCGACGACGGCGATGTCCTCGTTCACCTTCACCCGTAGCTTCTTGAACAATGTCAGCGAGAGCGGCATCGCGACGATCAACGCGAACAGCGCCGCGACGATCACCGGCACCTCGACACCGATCAGTTTGGCGACGCCGACGATCAGCGCGGCGATCACGACGACCAGCCCGAGCCTGGCCAGTGTGTAGAGCGCGAGATTGCGTACCAGTCGCTTCCCGGCGCCGGAACCCTGCTGACCTGTTGCTTCACTCACGACTACAGCCTAATAGGCGCCGACGCGTCAGCGTTCACCAGCTGCGCACGGCCGGCGGCCTCGTTCGTGGCTTTTGTCTATTACTTCCCCTTTACCAACTGTAGGTGGTTCGACTACGTAGGGGTCGCAGTGCGACGATGACGCCACTGATGAGGGAACTGTCGAAACGGAGAGGTTAGCTATGACTGCGATCACCGTCGGCCTTCAGGACACTCTGCTGACACCAGGCCAAGTGGCCGCCATGTTCCACGTAGACCCCAAGACCGTCACCAGGTGGGCTCATGCCGGCAGGCTCGGCTCCCTGCGCACACCGGGCGGACATCGCCGTTTCCGCGAGTCCGAGGTTTTGCAGTTGCTCAGATCGCTCACCACCGAGGCAGCACCCCGCTGACTCGCCGGCAGACGCGAGCCCCCACGGGCTCGCGTTCGCCGAATATTTCCCTCCCGTTGCGGATGTGCACACGGCGCGGACACGGCTACCCTCGATAGCAGGAGGTGAGCGACGTGACGTACCTGTTGGCACTCATCGCGATCGTGGCCATCGCGGTGCTGTGCTGGAAGGCGTTCGGCCCCGAATTGCCCCGACCGAATTCCGGCCCGCCCCCGCGCAGACCGATTCTCGGCCCTGACGACGACCCGGAATTCCTGTGGCGCCTCGGCAAACAACCCCGCGACGACTCCGGCCCCACCGAGTAGCCTCGCGAAGTGTGTCGCCGTGAGCTGACGCACATACCCCCGTTGTGCGGCGAAAGAGCTGGGTAGATAACGTATTCCGATGATCGATGTGCAGCAGGGTTCTGTCCCGACCACCTGGCGCGCGGCCGACGGCAGCGCCGTGACGTTCACCGAGGCACGGTCGGAGTGGACTCGTGCGGCACATGAAGTGCTGGCCGACACCGCCACCCGCTTCAACAACTTCATCGTCAACACCGAGCTGGCCGAGCTGGTGCAGGAAGAATCCGGCATCCACACCGCGGTGAAGTGGCAGCACTGGCTACCCGTTGTCCTGGACAAGGTCGCCGAGCACTGTCACCAGAACAACGAGCCACCGCTGAGCGCCCTCTGCGTACGCAAGAACCAGACGGTCGGCACCGGCTATCGCTACATCCTCGAACTCGCGGGTCTGCCCATCCCCGACGATCTCGAAATGCACGCCGCCGCGGCCCGCTGGCAGTGCTACCAGCATTTCGCCACCGACCTCCCCGCCGACGGCGGCCTGCCCACCCTCCCCCCGAAGGTCGCCGCCATCCGCCAGTCCACCTCCAAGGACCTGGCCACCGCCGAAGCAGCCGAGGCAGCCGTCAAACGCCCCAGAGCCCCCCGCACCACCGTCGCCATCCCCAAGCCCGAACCGGTCCGCAAACCGGTCTGCCTCAACTGCCACGTGGAGCTCCCGGCCAACAAGATCTGCTACTACTGCTGATCCGCGGATACGAACACCAAAGGCCCAGAAGCTCTTCCGAGCCGCTGGGCCTTACGTATGTCCGGTATCAGGTGCGACAGAACGACTAGTTCAGGCCTGCGTAGCTGTGCAGACCGCTGATCACCATGTTGATGATGAACACCTTTCTCGGTGTTTGCTATTGATAGCCAGCGTTGGTGACTCGATCTACCAGGGATTTAGCCGAGTGTGGCGTTGGCGGCGTTTGCTCCAACGAATGACGCTGCGTACTGACTGCGTACCAACTCCCCGTCTGTCCGAACGCCAGCTGCGCGCCGGGCACGGTCAAGCGCGACGAAAGACGATGTCGAATCGCGTCGACAGAATAGGGCCTGAGCAGGAAGGATACCGGCGGCTGCACCCGCATCCACTAGGCTCGCGCCTCGTAGTCATGGAAAAATGCGAGCCTAGTGGATGCCCTACAAGTATGTCAATCCCCGGTTCGGCGCGCCCCTCAAGACGACACTAAATCGGTACTTTTGAAGACTCTGCGGCCATGTCACGACAGTTCGAGCGCAGTTCACCCAAAAATGGCCCTTGAACTGCATGTTTGATCATTCTGCGTGGCGGGCTTTCGCCCGGCACGCGCCAACTCGATATCTGGAGGCTCCGGTAGACCGACGAAGCCGCCACCGTTGCACCTTTCCTCTCTGGGACGCCTGGCCTCGCCGAGAGCGGGGGGTCCGGTGGGCAGAGCCCCCGCGCGCGGGCTCCGGCCGCGAAGCTCTTCAGGAGTGGAGCCCGGGGCTGGCCTGGTGGTTTCCCTCTCCGATCGGCCTGAGGGCGTCTCGATCACCTCGGTCGACCGGAGGCAGAATGGCGCAGCCACCGCGTCGCGGCGCCGAAGGCGTTTTGATGGAGGGCGGGCGAGGTGATAGCCCTCAGACCAGGCCGGTCGGAGAGGGAAACCACCAGGCCAGTCTCAGCGGAACGCAGGCGCGAGCGCAGCTCGCGATACCAGCCCATCACGCCATGACTCTTGGCTACAAGGTCCTCAAACGCTAGAAGAGGCCCCGCCAATGACGGAGCCTCTCCTAGTGAGATTAAACCCGCCCCCAGAGGGAGCGCGTGGTATGCACCAATGATGCCATGAAGACAGCAACAGTGCAATACAAACCAACCATGTGCAACAAACCAACCATGTGCAACATGCTCGATGTGCTAGCAGCCATGTTCGCTCACCACGGCAACGGCTTCGTGAGGTGACCGACTGGATCCGGAAGTTGGGCAGCCTTGTAGTCGGCAGCAGTGAATTGGTACCACCAATGTCCACCCACACCGTCGGAAGGAGCTCCTGCCAGCTTCTTCGCTGGCCAGCCCTTCCCGGGGTTGATTGTTCCGACGGGTACGCGCAACCGTGCCTCTGACACTGGATAGGCCAGGTCACTGTCGTTGCTGACGACCACGGCCGCGTCTACCTTCTTCTCCAACACATCAATCAGCAGATGCGAAGCGACGTTGACGTCGGACCCCTTCTCCTCACGGCGGGCGACCTTCACGAAGAACGTCGCCTGGGAGTCCTCTTTCCCGCTGCCGTCCTTCACCATCACCGGCCATGCTGGATTGCTCAGCACGGGTGCATGGTTCTTGCCTTCGATAGCGAGCGGTGCCGTGGCCACGCGATACACGTAGTTACCCTTTGACAGAAAATCGATCGATTTCGCATGCTGAAGGGCACGTAGGTAGGTGTCCTGCTCAAGCTGACCTGCAGGATTGTCTTTTCCGCTGATCGGCGCGGTGCAGTAGACAACCTGCTCAATGACTGGTCCGGACCATCCGGATTGTGCAGCTACGACATTCTCCGCGAGTTGGCGTAGATCCAGCCATCGCCAGCCAGCCGTGCTGCGCCCGCACTGGCCACGTGCACCGTAGTAGAGATTGAACCCGTCGATGTAGACACCCACCCGCATACGGTGACCTTAATAGACGATCTCCAACTGCCAGTACACAACTGACGCTTGAACCCGCGAACGCGTGCTCCGCTAGCAAACGACCGCGTCACTGCACCCGCTCCTGGTCGCGAACCGCGCCACCACGCACTCGACACACGCGCCACCGCACCCATACCAACCACAACAGCCGCGGCACTAGACCGCAGCCACACACCTGACTACACCACCGCCACTGACTCACAACACAACCACCTCGCAAACCCACCGATACCACCTCACTGCACCACTTCTCTTTCTCTCAACCACCACCCCACCCATCTCTTATTTGATCTTTGATTTCTGATTGCTCCCTCCCCTCCCCAGTTCCACATCTCATCTTCTGTTCACGTAGTGGGAGATGAGATGTGGAACTGGGGAGGGGAGGGAGTGAGCAGAAATCCCGCCTTAAAGCCCAGCTCACACCACATATCCAGGCCGTGATTCCGTGTCGCGGCGGCGTCACAAGTTGGTGCGGGCTTTTCGCGCACTTTTCGCTAGTTCGTGCCACCGCCAAACCGGCTGCCGCCCAGCCGAAACCACGAGGGAGGCCCTTCCTCGGCATCTAGGGTGCGCCCGGCTCCCGGTCCCCTCAAGGGCGCTACGCGTCGCCTCCGGCGATGGCCTACGGCCACCCTTGACCGGCCCAGCATCCGAGCTAATTTTGCCTTCGGAGGAAGGGCCAGAAGAACGGTTGGGCAAGCAGCAGGCCGTAGCAGTCCCAAGACTGCCGACCGACCGAACTGCGGTAGGCAGATCCTTGGAGGCAAGCGAGCGAAGCTCGTGCGGCAGTACCTCCCAAGCCGGGCAGGCTGGAACACGACGAAGCCCCGACACGATCACGGGCCAGGGCTCCTGGTGGTGTGCGTGCCGATCTATGCGGTGCCGTCGACGCAGAACCGCACGACGGCAATCGTCTTATCGTCGTGCCGCTTCGATCGAGGCATGAGACGTCCATCGGGGTCGACTTCGGCTTCCCAGGCATTGAGCCGTTCGAGCAGTGCGGCTAGCCCGGATGAGTCGAGTTGCGCGATGTCGTTCCACGCTGGACCTAGCTCCCCCACTGGTTCGGCCACGCCATCGCTTGCGAGTAGCACCCACTCGACGTCAGCGAGCGGGACCCGCGCGGTCAGCGCATGACGGGCAGCAGCCGGATCTTCTGACGCGATCCAGTACCCGCCATCCCGATTCCTGGCGCGCCGCTCACCGAGTTGCAGATCCGCAAGGAGCCCCTTGTGGGTCCGGTCGAACCCGGTCCCTGCCCGTAGCCGCGACCGGTACCTATCCGACTCGGGGAGCCCCAACGCTCCAAGGCGCTCGTCGCAAATGACGCGTTGCAGTCCGTCTGCGTACCCAACCACGATCACGCTGTCGCCGAGCGCCAGCAGTTCGACCGCGGCTTCGCCCCGTGGATCGGCGCGGACAATCACCACCGTGCTCGATGGCGGCGCCGAGATTGAACCCAGCTCGAGGACCTCGGCCGCCTCGGCAATGGACTCCTCAAGGAGCACCGCTATCGGCAGCTGCTCGTCAAGCCGCCGGCCGATCGCAGCACCGAGAAATTCGGCGTACTCGCCACCCGAAATTTGCTCATCCTCGACATGCGACGAAGCGCCATCCAGGACAGCTATCCCCGACCTCGTGGCGATCAGCCGGTCGTCATTCAGAGTTCGGCCGGCCAACTGAGCCGACGCCACCGACTCGATGGTTACCACTGGTGAGGGCCGCTCACCAGAGTGCTTCCCGTGATCCTCAGGTCAGCGTCGAACTCGCATGCGACAACTCCGCTGCACGACGAATCCTCCGCCCGGCGGAACAGGCTTGCAAGGTTGGCATTCAGCCAGTCCACGACACCTCGCGACCCGATGCTCGTGATACCTGCGACATGAACCACAACCCGCCCATCAACCAGGTGTCGAGCGAAGTAGCCGACATCGCCTGAGGTCGGCGGGGTCCTGCGATACGGCGAGTCGAACCGGACGCCAGTGCTCGAATCATCAATCCACCACTGACCGTCTTCGTTGACGAAACGCAAGTACGGGTCGGCATGGAGCAGTTCGCGGGCGACCGGCGCCGACTTCGGACCACAGATCAGCAGGGTGTCACCGGGCGGGAGATCAGCCCGGTCGGGATCAACGTCAAACCGCGTACTGGTCAGAGCCAGTCGGCTCAGTAGCTCTTCGCTGTCCCCCCGCGTGGCCATGTCCACGGCATCGAAATAGGGGCGCTCCCGACCGTCTTCCACTCCGATCCGCCTCGGGATTCCAACCGCCACCGGCCCGACGCCGAAGAACGCTCGCTCCGGCTCGGGCGCACTGGTGCGGATCTGCGCAATGCGGCCCTTCGTTAGGCCAAGTTCTGCGGCGATGTCGCTGTAGTTCATCCCCAGGGTGTCACGGGCATCCTCGATCGCCGCACGACGGAGACGCGCCAGCTCGGTTCCGCGTTGCTGGTACAGCGTGATGAGTTCCGTCGCCCGCCGACCGCGCCGCAGCGGGTCGGGGTCGCGGCGCACCGCTTCGAACTCCTCGAACTCGGACATACAGCCAGTTTAGGGGGTATTGACCCACGCGGCATAGCGGCCTACCATCAGGTTTATACCCATAAACCAGCACTGACAAAGTTGGCGACGTTGGTTTATGGGCATAAACCAACCGGGTGGTGGCCCTGGCAAATAAAGGCTCCCCAGCGATTCACAGTCGCCGGGGAGCCAGTCACCGAAGCAGTTCCCGCTGCTTCAGCAGTTCACTTCTGGGATCGGAGCCCGAAGCATGTCCAGTGTAAATCCATCTGCTCAGTCCACCAGCGCAAGCCGGAGCTACCCCCGCTACTTTGGCACCGGCCTCGGTGGTGACGCCCGCACCACCGAGCACGAGCGTCGGACCATGACGAACCGGCAGCTGAAAGAGCAGTTCGGGCGTGGCACCGCCGCATACGCCGAGCGTTCCGCCGCGCGTAGCCAGGATCGCCCCGCGGCGCCGGAGGTCGAATACTTCCTGGAAAACGGTCAGTACATGGCCACCGATGGCATCGACATCGAACCCGCCCAGCGCGCCGAACTGGAAGACATCGCCAAGAACGGCACCGTGCAGGAAAACGGCCGTGTCCGGTTCGGCTACCACGCCGGTCTCGCCGAATCCGACCTGTTGACGATGCCGACTGCACAGCCTCAGCCCAGTGCCCTGGCTGACTACGTCGGCTCGGGCAACGCGCTCGCCCGCCACGCCCGTTCGGTCAACGCCTTCGCTGCCCTCGAGGCCGAGCGAGATGGGTACGACCGGTGACCGCCGCGCTGCCGAAGGGCCGCCAGCAGAGCACGGCGAACGAACGTCTGCGCGACGCGGTGTTCGATGCGCGGCTGACGCCGGATCAGCTGGCCGAAGTGGTCCAGGTCAACCCGAAGACCGTGCAGCGGTGGATCGGCCAAGGCCGGATCCCGTACCCGGTGCATCAGCACTCGATCGCCGTCGCGCTCGGCGTTCCGGAGCGCGAACTCTGGCCCGACACCTTCCAGCAGAGCCGGTACCTCACCGCGGATCGTGCAGCGAACCGCTCGCTGGTTCGACCCGAAATACAGGGCGAAGTGATCGGCGGCTCCCCGCCGGACGGCCGGGTGTATCGGGCCATCGACTTCATGGAGCCGCGCGAGCGGATGCGTGAACTCATGAGCTGGGCCCCCGCTCCTCGGTCCGCCTTGGCCGACTACCGCGGCTCCGGCAACGCGCTCGCCGACGCTGTGGCCCGCCAGCAGGGCACCCGCGAAGCCGACTACGACCGGTAGTCAGCCGACTACGAGTCTCGTGCCGCATCGGCCACCGATGCCCGCGCGGCACGAGCCTCCGACCGCCCGCCGGTTATGCCGGCAAAACCCCGCCGCCGAACCTCGCGGCGCTCAGCCCCATTACCCGACAGGCCGTTTCGGTCTGTCTGTTCAGGGAGCACACCCATGCCTTCTACCCCTCGGCGGGTGACCGCCGGACACCACCTAGACAGCCGCATTTCGTGGCTGGACACCCGGCGTCTACTGCTGGACACCGCGACTCCGCGCGTCCACCCGGCCGTCTACCCAGACCACAGTGGGACCGCCGTCACCGCTTCACGGCGAGAGGAGAACCCACGATGACACGTCATATTCTCGGCGCCCGCGACATGACCAGCTTGACGATTCTGGCCGAGATGTACGGCGCACCGCTGGACCTGGTCGCGTCTATGCACGGGCTCAGCATGCGCTCGGCATACCGGATGGCGCAGCGCTGGCGCGATACCGACATGATCAGCGGCCTCAACGTCCGACCGGTCCCCGGTCCAGCATGGGTGTTCCCCACCCGCACCGCCGCGGAGTCGCTGCTCGGCGTCGAGGTGCAGCACTGGTCACCGACCCCGGGACGGGCTGCGCACGTCGCCGCTTTGTTCGCGCTCCGGACCGCGTTGACCGGCCTGGACGTCGATCGGTGGATCTCGGAACGCGTCCTGTATTCCGAGCTCGGTCCCACCAAGCCCGGCCAGAAGCGGCCCCACGTCCACCACGGCCGCTACACGAACGCCTCCGGCGAGCTATGGGCTGTGCAGGTCGACCAGTTCCGCCGGGCCCCGGCAGTGACGAAATCGGCCATGTACCGGGCGTTTCTGTCCGCCAAGGCTGTCGGATGCGATGGCCTGATCTTCTACTGCCGCGGCGACGCGGTGAAGCGCGCGGTTCGTGAGGCAGCCGCGGGGCTCGACCTGACCGGCGGGCCGCGTATGCGGTTGGCCGACCTGGACGAAGTGCTGGCGCGTCGGGTCTCCCCGGCCTTGCAGCGGCCCGACTTGACCGTCATCCCCGGTGGCGCAGCTACCGCCGAGCACGGCAAGGCGGCATCGCTGTGACTAGACGCGACTGGACACCAGCGTCCAGCCAACTGGACACAAGTAGACGGCAGCTCAACACCGCTGGACAGCGAGTAGACGCCGCACCGGCCGGACTGGACGACCCCGCCGGAACGCCGATCACCGACTGGACACCCACCACCAATTCGCCACTGGCCGTATCGGCCCCACGAGCCCACCGAAACGAGGAAATCACCATGTCTACCCCCGAGACCAAGCCCCACGATCGCTACCTTCAGGCCAAGGACTGCGAAGCCCTGACCGGAATCCCTGCTGCGACCTGGCGCTACTGGGCGCACATCGGCTCAGGCCCTGGCAGCTTCAAACTCGGCCGCCGCCGCGTCTGGCGTGAGAGCGCCATCCTGGCCTGGATCGCCGAGCAGGAGCAGGCCACCGCGACCGGCGGGGCCGCCTGACCATGACCGCACGACGGAACCGCCGCGCCGGAGTCGAAGACCTCTGGACCAAGGACGAACGCCAGCCAGACGGCACGGTGCGGCGCGTTCCGTCCAAGCTCGACGGCAAGGGCAAGCGCTGGCGCGCTCGCTACGTCGATGACACCGGCAACGAGCACACGAAGCGGTTCACCAGAAAGACGGACGGGCAACAGTGGCTCAACACTCAGGTTGCGACTCTGGTGCAGGGCACCCACGTCGCGCCGCGAAATGCTCAGCAGACGGTAGAAGAGTGGACAACCGAATGGCTGAAGGGCTACGCCAACCACCGAGACACGACTGTCGAGCTGGCGGCCTGGCACGTCAAGAAGATCAATGCCGGGCTGGGATCGCTGCAACTCTCGGCGGTTCGGCCGTCCACGGTGAAGAAGTGGATGGTGGCGCTCAAGGATGAGGGCCTAGCCGACAGCTACGTCTACAGCCTGCACTCTCGATTGGCGCAGATCCTCGGTGATGCAATGCATGACGGCCTGCTGGCTCGCAACCCGTGTTCGCGCCGGACCTCGCCGAAGACTGGACAGCAGAAGGTCTACGTGGCGACCTCGGAACAGATCTGGGCACTGCA
This sequence comes from Nocardia sp. A7, assembly GCF_046549215.1. Classification (NCBI taxonomy): domain Bacteria; kingdom Bacillati; phylum Actinomycetota; class Actinomycetes; order Mycobacteriales; family Nocardiaceae; genus Nocardia; species Nocardia sp. A7. Next base: position 1,555,774 of record NZ_JAJPWE010000001.1, read on the forward strand.
TGACGCGATGCCTCCGCACTTGCGGGTCGCCGTGCTGCTTGGCTCGTTCGTGGGTCTGCGGATCTCGGAGGCTGCCGGACTTCGGACAACCGATGTCGATTTCGCGAACGGCGTCGTGACCCCTCGCCAGCAGTGGCCCGCGCGAGAGCTGAAGACCGATTCCAGTACTAAGCCGGTGCCGGTGCCGCCAGAGCTCGTCGCGATGCTCGAGGTGTCGGCGAAGACGTTCCGCGGTGAGCGTTTGGTCTGCGATGAACTCGGCAAGCCGGTGTCGCCATGGGTGATCGCGTGGAACCTGCGGGCGGCGAAGGCGAAGGTTCCCGGCCTACCCGAAGAATTCAGCTTCCAGGACTTCCGGCACTACTACGCCTCGCTGCTGATCCGCCGAGGTGCCGATATCAAGGCGGTCCAGGCACGTCTCCGTCACGGCAGCGCGATCACGACTCTGCGGTATTACGCGCACCTGTGGCCTGATGCTGACGAGACAACTCGTACCGCTGTCGGGGCCGCGATCAGAGATTGGCCCGGTTCCACTGCGTACTCACTGCGTACCGAGGCCGATCAGCTGGACCCTGCCGACGACGAAGACGACCTGAACGCGCAGGTAGAAGACGTTTAGTTCAGTCCCGCGTAGCTGTGCAGACCCGAGATCACCATGTTGATGATGAAGAGGTTGAACAGCATGGCTACGAAGCCGGCGATGTTGATCCAGGCTGCCTTGGTGTCTCGCCAGCCGGAGGTGGCTCGGGCGTGGAGGTAGGCGGCGTAGAGGACCCAGGCGATGAAGGAGCAGGTTTCCTTGGGGTCCCAGCCCCAGAAGCGGCCCCAGGCGGCTTCGGCCCAGATGGCGCCGAGGATGACGCCTGCGCCGAAAAGGGGGAAGCCGATGATGGTGGTTTTGTAGGCTAGTTGGTCGAGGGTGCGGGCGTCGGGGAGGCGGCGGGCGATGGTGCCGAAGATGTTCGAGGACTCTTCGCCCGCGGGCTGACGCATGCGGAACAGGTACAGCAGGCTGGCTACGCCGGAGACCAGGAAGACGCCGCTGCCGATGCTGACGATCGTGACGTGGATCGGCAACCAGAACGAGCGCAGCGCGGGGACCACGGGAGCGGCGTCGGCGTAGAGGACCGTGCCTGCCAGGAACATCAGGATCAGCACGGGGACGAGCAGGAACGCCCACATGGCGCGGTAGCGCTGGTCGCGCAGGAAGATCAGGCCGATCACCACGGCGGCCGCGGTGGCCATGGTGGTGAACTCGTACATGTTGCCCAGTGGGAAGCGGTGGGTCGCGAAACCGCGCAGCACGATCGAGCCGATGTGCAGGGCCACGCCGACCAGCAGTACCGAGAACGCCATGTTGCCCAGGCGCTCGCCGAGTGGCCTGGCGGCCGGGGTCTCGATCCGGCCGGGCAACCCGGGGTCGCCCGCGGCGACGAGTTCACGCGCCGCGACCTGCTTGGTGCGGGCCGAGGCGTACTGCACGATCAGCAGGACAGTCGCCAGCGCGTAGACCGCAATGGCCGACATGAACGCGAAGTCGCTGTACCGTGCCAGCGTTTCGTCGATCTGCATCAGGATTCCGTCTCCGTGTCGAGTGCGCGCGAGGGCATTACTTCTCCGCTCCCAGCAACCGTGTCCGCAGTCGATCGAATTCGGCACCCCAACCAGCTTGATCGCTCCTGGCCAGGCCGCCCATTTCTACTACGGCGCGTCGTTGACCCACGGTACCCGCCGCGGCTTCGACTGGGTACGCCCGGATCCAGATCCGGCGCCGTTTCAGCAACAGCGACACCAGCAGACCGGCCATCATCGTCAGCGCGCTCACCAGCACCCACTGCTGGGCGGGGTCGTGCGAGACCTGCAGGTTCACGAACTCCTGAGCACCGTCGAAGGTGACCTTCGCCCCGCTGGGCAGCGTGGTCGACTCGCCGGGACGCAGGTTGACCCGCGCTTCCTTCGACAGCCGACCCTGCTTGATCATCTCCGAATCGAGCGAGAACAGCGACTGCGAGCGGCCGGTATCGAGGCCGGTGTTGCCGCGATAGATGTCGACCGCGACCGCCGGGTCGTCCATCCGCGGGAACGACGAGGTGAGCAAGCTGCCGTGGAACAACGCCGTCGGCGCGAACAGCCCTTCGATCGCGATCTGGTTCTGTCGCCGTTCCTCGTCGGTGGCGTACATGCCACCGGGCGGGTCGATGCGTAGCACACCGCTGGACAGGAAGGTCTGGGCGTCGTCGGGCCGCCACTGGATGGTCTCGGTGCGGGTCTGCCCGTTGGGGAAGGTGACGGTGAACGTCGGCGCGAAGCCGTGTCCCTGCAGGTAGACGCGGTCGCCGGCGACGCGAAGCGGATGATTCACCCGCAGCTCGGTGCTGCGCCAGGTGTCGGTGCTGAGGTCCGCGCCCGCCTGATATTCGATGTTCGAGTGGAACATCTCGGCTTGGCCGGTGGGCAGGTAGTCGGCCTTGAAGTCCTTCACCTTGACGCACAGCGGCGTCATGCCGGTGCCGTCGTTGGTGTTGCCCGCGCGGAACGAGTCGAAGACCGCGGGCGAGGTGGTGCAGAAGCCGGGACCGTTATTGGCGATCACGATGACATTGCCCTCGTAGCCGAGCAGCTTGCCGAGTGCGATCGCGACCAGCAGCCCCACCAGCGACAGGTGGAACACCAGGTTGCCGAACTCGCGCAGGTAACCCTTTTCCGCGGACAGCGTCACCTCACCGTCGCGCTGACCGGGGCGGACCTCGGTCCGCCACCCACGCAAGGAAGCCTTCGCGGCCTCGATCACCTCGTCGGGCGTGCGGTCGTCGGTCTCGCTGGAGTGGTGCGGCAACCGGCCGAGGTTGCGGGGCGCGGGCACCGGCGGGGTGCGCAGCGCCCGGTAGTGATCCCAGCAGCGCGGCAGGATGCAGCCGACCAGCGAGATGAACAGCAGCACGTAGATGGCGGTGAACCAGAAGCTGCCGAACACGTCGAACAGTTCGAAGCGGTCCATCCACGGGCCGAGCGTCGGACGGTCGGCGATGTACTGGTCGACCTTCTGCGCGTTCAGGCTGCGTTGCGGCAGCAGCGCGCCGGGAATCGCGGCGAGTGCGAGCAGGAACAGCAGCACCAGTGCGGTGCGCATGCTGGTCAGGCCGCGCCAAGCATTACGGACCAGGGCCCAGGCTCGGCCGAGCGGCGATTGCCGGACGGGCGGGGTGGGGGTGGTCGGAGTGGTCAGTGTGTCAGTCATCAGATCGGAAGGGTCACCTCGGAGACGAACCCGTCACGCACCCAGCCGACGAACTGGTCCCATGCCCCCGTGACCAGCGCGACGCCGACGGCGACGAGCAGAACACCCCCGATTACCTGAATGGTGCGCGAATTGCGCCGCAGCCAGCCGACCCCGCGCAACGCACCGGCCGACCCGAAGGCCAGCACAATGAACGGCAGCCCGAGACCGAGACAGTAGGCGACGATCAACGTCACCCCGCGCGCGGCGGTGGTGCCCTCGGTGCCCGCGGACACCGCCATCACACCCGACAGCGTCGGCCCGAGGCACGGCGTCCAGCCGAGCGCGAACACGCCACCGAGCAGTGGCGCGCCGAGGATGCTGGTGAGCCTGCGCGGCTCCATCCGCGTGTCGCGCTGCAGGGCGGGAACCAGGCCGATGAACACCAGACCCATCAGGATCGTCACCACACCGCCGATGCGCTGCAGCAGTTCCCGATTCACGTTGAGGGTTTGGATCACGCCGAAAACAGTGGCCGTGGCCAGCACGAAAACCACCGTGAACCCGGCGACGAACAGTCCGGCGGCACCCGCCACCCGCATCTTCGCGCTACGGCGTTGCGCGGTGAGCGTGGCTTGCGTGCTGGTGGCAGGCGGCGCCTCGGCACCGACCAGCCCGGCCAGATACGACAGATAGCCCGGGACGAGCGGCACGACACACGGTGAAGCGAACGACACCAGGCCCGCGAGCAGGCAGGCACCCAGCGCCAACAGAAGCGGACCCGATGCCGCCGTCTGCTGGAAGGAATCCCCGACTGCGGCGAGCACCATCACTCGGTGGTGTCCGCGTCCTGCTGCTCGTCGCGCGGCAACGACAGAGTGCGCTCGGTCTCGGCCGGTTCAGCGGGGCCGAAATCGAACAGACCGGCACCGGCGACACTGCGCGGCACGGTCGCGATGCCGGCCCAACGGTCATCGACCGTCCAGCCCGCACCCATTCGGCGCGCGCCCTGACGGGGACGACACGCGGTCAGATTTCCTGGACGACGACGGCTGTTCACTGCTTCTCCTCGGCGGCGATGCGCTCGATCTCTGGCTGAAGGTCTTCGGCCAGTAGCGAGCGAAGGAAGACCGCGGCGACCCGGTGCTGACGATCCAGGATCAACGTGGTCGGGATAACACTGGTGGGAAAGTTTCCGCCGAGGGCGAGCAAGGTTCGCATCGACGGGTCGTAGATGGACGGGTATTCGATCTTGTTGTCCACTACGAAGTCCTGGGCTTTGTCGCGCTGATGGTCACGGACATTGATCCCCAGGAACGCGACGCCCTGATCTCTGGTCGCCGCGAAGACTTTTTCGAGCGCGGGCGACTCGGCGCGGCACGGGCCACACCACTGTCCCCACAGGTTCACGACCACGATCTGGTTCGGGAAATCATCGACCGAAACGGTCTTTCCCTCGTTCATCAGATCGGGCCCCGAGAGCGTGCCGATCGTCCCGCGGGTGGCGGGCGGATCGTAGTAGATCTCCGTTTTACCACCGGGTGAGACGAATTCGAAGGTCCCGCCACCGGTGGCGACCGCATCGGTACCCGTCGAACATCCCGCGACGGCGACAATCGCCAGCGCGGACAGGACGGCGGTCAACGCCCGCGACCGACGGCCACGGGCGGATCCCGATGAAGACAAGCGTGTCATGCGCCGTGTACCGACGGATCCGATGCGCCTGCGGGCTCGGAATAGACGATGTCGACGAGCGTGTCGCCGTGGTAGACCAGCGAGGTCAGCGACGCGAGCGAGCACTGCCGGTTGCGCGGGTCGTGCCACAACCGCTGGCCCTGCAGGAATCGGCGCAACGTCCACACGGGCAGCTGGTGCGAGACCAGCACCACCTCGTGACCGGCGGCCTCGACGCGGGCCTTGTTCACGGCGGCGAGCATGCGGTGGGCGATCTGCAGGTACGGCTCGCCCCAGGACGGGGTGAACGGGTCGCGCAGCTTCCACCAGTGCCGGGGCTTGCGCAGGGCACCGTCACCGACGGAGACGCGCAGGCCCTCGAAGGTGTTGCCCGCTTCGATCAGGTTCTCGTCGGTGCGCACGACGAGGTCGTGCGCGGCCGCGATCGGCGCCGCGGTCTCCTGCGCGCGCTGCAGCGGGGAGGCGATCACCATCGCGATGTCGTGATCGGCCAGCGAGCGCGCGACCGCACCGGCCTGCGACTGTCCGGCCACCGAGAGACCGAAGCCGGGCAGTCGGCCGTAGAGGATGCCGTTCGGGTTGTGCACCTCGCCGTGGCGCAGCACATGCACGATGGTTTCGACGGTCGACGGGTCGTCGTCGAGGACGGGCGGCACGGCGACGGGGACAGGATGGGGCGCCTCGTCGCTATCCGCCGGGACTGGGGCGAATTGTGCGTCGGGCTGGTCGGAGCTCACGCTGGGGATCCTTCGGGGGTTGCGGCCGCGGCCGCGAGGGCGGCGGCGGGCAGAGCGGCGGCGATACGGTCGAACGCGTCCTCGTCGAGTGCCGCGGAGACGAACCATGCCTCGAACGCGCTGGGCGGCGCGTACACGCCCGCGTCGAGCAGGGCGTGGAAGAAGGCGGGGTAACGCCAGGTCTGGCTCGCTTTGGCGCCGGCGTAGTCGGTCACCGGGCGCTCGGCGAAGAACACGCTCACCATATTGCCTGCGAACTGGACTTGATGCTCGACACCGGCCTCTGTCAGGGCTTTCGCGAACAGCGAGCCGAGGCGATCGGCGTTGCGGTCCAGCGCGGCGTACACCTGCGCGTCGGCCGCGCGCAGCGTCGCAAGGCCCGCCGCGACGGCGACGGGGTTACCGGACAGCGTGCCCGCCTGATAGACCGGGCCGAGCGGGGCGAGGTTGTTCATGATCTCGGCGCGACCGCCGAACGCGGCGGCGGGCAGGCCACCGCTCATCACCTTGCCGAAGGTGTAGAGGTCACCGGCGACGCCTTCGCGGCCGTACCAACCCGACGCGCTGACCCGGAATCCGGTCATCACCTCGTCCATGATCAGCAGTGCGCCGTTGTCGGTGGCGAGAGTGCGCAGGCCTTCGTTGAAGCCGGGCAGCGGCGCGACCGCGCCCATGTTGCCCGCCGCGGCCTCGGTGATGACGCACGCGATCTGACCGGAGTGCGCCTCGAAGGCGGCGGCGACGGCAACGAGGTCGTTGTAGGGCACCACGATGGTGTCGGCGGCCTGCGCACCGGTGACACCGGGCGAGGTCGGCAGGCCGAGGGTCGCCACGCCGGAGCCCGCGTCGGCCAGCAGCGCGTCGACGTGACCGTGGTAGCAACCGGAGAATTTGATGATCTTGGCGCGGCCGGTGAAACCGCGCGCCAGGCGCACCGCGCTCATGGTGGCCTCGGTACCAGAGTTCACCAGGCGGACCCGTTCGACGGGATCGACGCGGGCGGCGATGGCCTCGGCGAGCTCGATCTCGGCCTCGGTCGGCGCACCGAACGACAGTCCGCTCGTCGCGGCCCGCTGCACGGCTTCGACGACGGCGGGGTGCGCGTGACCGAGGATCATCGGGCCCCACGAACACACCAGATCCACATAGTCGTTGCCGTCGGCGTCGATGAGGGTGTAGCCGCTCGCGGAGGTGATGAACCGCGGCGTACCGCCGACCGAGTTGAACGCACGAACCGGGGAATTGACGCCACCCGGGATCACGGCGGCCGCCCGCTCGAAGAGCTGGGCCGAAACCGGTACCTGCGTAAGACTCACGGATTCCAGTGTCTCAGTTCGCCTCGGCACGCCGGACGACAGGGTGCAGCACAGTGACCCAGACCGCAGCGACCCACCGACGACACGCCCGACACGCCGCCCAGATCGGCGAAAGAATTCAATCTAGGCCCATTGGCCTGCGACTACGCTCCGGGCGGCTCAGCACCTGAGCCGCAGAGAAATCAGCTATCAGCGAGAGGGTATTTCATGCGTTTCGGCGTCACCAGCACTGCCCTTGGCACGGGGTTCGTCGCGGCGGGACTGCTGTTCGGCGCGGGTTCGGCCACCGCGTTCGCACCACAGGCCCAACCCGATCGGATCGGCGCTCAGCTCAGCCACGAGGAAACCGTGGCGCTCGGGTCGGGGCCGATCCCGGCGATCACCGCGATGTTCGTGCCCGCTCAGCGGATCGGCGCGGGTCTGCACACCGACACCGCGCTGTACCGCGACGCCGACGGCGGCATCCGCGCCACCCTGCGTCAGGTGGTGACGGAGGCGGCGGCTCATCCCGACGGCACCGTCTCCGTTTTCCTGAACGCGCCGGGCACACGCGGCGGCCGCGTCGTCGACGTCTACCAGCAGTGGGTTTCTTAGGTGTACATGCAAGGAACTTCAGCGGAGATCGTGTGCAGCTGGCACATGAGGCCGTTGTAGATCGCGCTCGAGCCGGTCTCCGGGGCGAAACCGCCACCGGCGGCCTGCTCGGCGATCATCGGGGTGAGCGGCAGGCCGGGAGCTGCCTGGGCGGGTGCCGCGGCCAGGGCGATCGTCGCCACAGCGGCGGCGACGGTACAGATTCCGGCGGTCAGTCTGGTCATCGATTCCTCCTCGAGGGAGCCCGCGGTGCGAGCTCGCGTCCCGAACCCCCACGCACACATCGGAATTCGGCTTTCGCTAGATCATCGGTTCGACACCGCGCCGCGCTACAGATCCGGCATAGATCCTGGCGGCGGCATCTATCACCAGCAACCCGCCCACCGTCACCAGCGCGCAGGCGAGCACCAGCAACGGCGGCACGTAGCGCACCGCCACGAAACCCGGGTGTTCTTCGGTGCCCGCGAATTCGGCCGTGCGCCGTGCAGCCCGCCAGCTGACGACCGCGCAGGCCAGGAAGAGCGCGGCGAAGCCGAGTTCGAACAGCGCGATCCAGCGTTTCATTCCTGCGATCCTGCCAGGAGCGGGATCGAATCAGCCGATGAGGCTCGGGAGCAGAATCAGCGCGATGACAGCGAGGGTGAGAACGACCATCAACCCGATGACCAACAGGTCGCGTCGCAGGCTGTGCGGTTGCTCGATCACCACGCGCATCATTGCCTCCGATCAAACGGTGTGATAATCCTCACCATACACTGTGCAGGGTCACTTCCGGTGGGACTGAAAGTACTTCGTCGACTCCGGCCGGTAGCTGAGGAACGCAGCACCGGCAGCCAGCACGCCCTGCACGATCGCCGTGCCGCCCGCCACGATCGTCGCGGGATTCGCGACAGCGGCGAAGGTGAACATGGTGGCGAAGGCACCGAGCCCGAGCCAGATCGCGACCACCGTCAGCACCGTGCGCGCCCAGGACTTGCCCCGGCCGAGCTGATGCGCGACGGCCACGGTGACCCCGGCCAGCAGCACGCCGACCAGCGCGGTCAGCGCGAAAGCCACCAGCACCATCAGGTCGACGGTCGACGCGGGAAAGGCCGGATCGGTCTTGTGCATCTCGTCGAGGAACTGCTTGCTGAGCTTGTCGCGCTCCCCGGTCATGGTGGCGACGCTGGCGAAGGCGTAGATGACGCCGAGGCCGGCGATTCCCCACCACAATTGACGGGCGGTGCCGACGTCTTCCGGCATGGGAAGGGTTTCGGGTTTGTTCGGCGCAGCGATCACGACAGCCAGTGTGCTGCCTCGGTCGCCCAGTAGGTGAGCACGATGTCCGCGCCCGCCCGCCGGATGCCGATCAGCGACTCCAGGATGGAGGCCCTGCGGTCGATCCAGCCACGCTCGGCGGCGGCGGTGATCATCGCGTACTCGCCGGAGATCTGATAGGCCGCGACGGGGACCGTCGAGCGGTCGGCGACATCGCGCAGGATGTCGAGGTAGGACATCGCGGGCTTCACCATCACGATGTCGGCGCCCTCGGCGAGATCGAGGTCGAGTTCGCGCAGCGATTCCCGGCGGTTGGCCGGATCCTGCTGGTAGGTGCGGCGATCGCCGTCCAGCGACGAACCGACGGCCTCGCGGAACGGGCCGTAGAAAGCCGAGGCGTACTTGGCCGCGTAGGCGAGGATGGCGGTGTCGGTGCGGCCGACCGCGTCGAGTCCGCGCCGGATCGCGCCGACCTGGCCGTCCATCATCCCGCTGGTCCCGAGCAGGTCAGCGCCCGCATCGGCCTGCGACAGCGCCATCTCCACATAGCGATGCAGGGTGGCGTCGTTGTCGACCGCGCCGTCGGTGCCGATCACCCCGCAGTGGCCGTGATCGGTGAATTCGTCGAGGCAGGTGTCGGCCATGATGACCGTCGCGTCCCCGACTTCTTCGGCCAGCGCACGCAGACCACGGTTCAGGATCCCGTTCGGATCACTGGCCTGCGAACCGGTCGGATCCTTGTCCTCGGGCAGCGGCACCCCGAACAACATCAGCCCGCCCACGCCCGCGGCCACCGACTCCACGGCGGCCTTACGCAGCGAATCCAGGGAGTGCTGATACACACCCGGCATCGAGCTGATCTCGCGCGGCTCGTCGAGGCCGTCGGCCACGAACATCGGCAGCACCAGCTGACGCGGCTGCAACGTTGTTTCGGCGACGAGTCGGCGCAACGCGGGTGTCCTACGCAACCGCCGTGGGCGGTCGAAAGCGGTCATAGCCCGCAGAATACGCCTGCCGCCAGTTGGTCGCCGCAGCGCCTACAACGGGTCGGATCCACGAGCCGATTCGCCCAGAATCTGCTCGAAGGTAGCGAAGACCGGGGGCGGACCGGCCGAACTCCAAGCCTGGTTGGTGAGCAGAATCGCTGTCACCGCGCCGTCGTTGGACCAGGTCGAGCCGAGGCCGCCGCTCCAGCCGTACGCACCAGCGCGGGGGCCGGCGGGGGCGTCGCGGAGCTGGACGCCGACGCCGTATCCCCAACCCGCGCTGCCGTCGGGGCTCGGGCCGCCGCGGAGAAGTTGCTCCCGGGTGAGGTGGTTGGTGGTCATGGCGGTGACGGCTCGCTCGGACAGGACACGGGTGCCGTCGAGGACGCCGCGGTCGCGCAACATGCGGGCGAAACGGTGGTAGTCGGCGAGGGTGGAGACCAAGCCGTCGCCGCCACCTTCGAAGGCAGGTGGAGAGCTCCATTGGCCGTCAACCGGATCGAAGACCGAGCGGACACCGTCTGTGTCCGCGTAATGCGGGCCGAATCGGGCCAGCTTGTCCGGGGGGACGGAGAAACCGGTGTCTGTCATGTCGAGTGGGAGCAGGACGCGTTCGGCCAGGAATTCCGAGAGCTGCGTGCCCGCTGCCCTGGCGACCAGGAAGCCGAGGATCGGTGCGCCGACGTGATAGAGCCAGCGTTGGCCGGGCTGAAATTGCAGCGGCAGACTGCCGAGTCGTCGCAGCCAGATGTCCGGGGGCGACATCTGCGCGGGCGTCGGCGGGCCCCAGCCGAGGCCGAGGTCGCTCCATACGGCGTCCAGCGGTTTGGGTGAGAAGTCGGTGAAGTCCATGCCCCAGCCGAGGCGGAAGGTCAGCAGATCGTCAACGGTGATCGGGCGTTTCGCCGCGACCGTGTCGGCGACTTCGGCGGCGGGGTTCGCCAGCACCCGCAGCCCGGCGAGTTCGGGCAGCAACCGATCGACCGGTTCGGCCGGGTCGAGCACGCCGTCATCGATCAGGATCGAGGCCGCTGCCGCGACAAGCGGTTTGGTCATCGAGGAGATCCGGAAGATCGTGTCGGTGCGCACCGATGTGTGACGTGCGGCGTCGAGATGGCCGATGGCGCCGGTGGATACGTCGTCACCGGTCGCGACGAGCCAGGCCAGACCGAGTAGTTCGTCCGCCGTGACGTGGGTGCTCAGCCGTTTGTCGATCTCGTCCACCGTCATCGCATCTCCTCGGGTTGCGTTGCGCGCTACTAGATCACAGCGGTCCGACAGTTATCGGCGAACATGGCGGGGTTCGAGTGCGTCGCTATCACTCCGGGTCGGGCGTGCAGACGGTCAGAAACGACTTCTGGTTCTCGCGTTGGACGTCCGCCGCGTTCATCCAGCCGCGCTGGCCGAACAGGTAGCTTTCGGACGGGTGCTGGGCCGACTCGCGTAGCACCTGGCCGACATCGAGCCTGGCGCCGTTGGCCTTCGGGCCGTCGACGGAGAAGACGAGCGAGTCTGCCTTGGTCCAGTCGTAGTCCGCGGGCAGCGGTTGCTGGAGTTGGAGAGGGCCACCGGTGTTCGTGGCGGATCCCCCGGCGGTCCTCAGCAGATCCATGCGCTCCACCAGCACCCCCGGCAGCGGCGCGGTCCACACCTGCTCGGTGCTCTCGGAGGTGCCGGAGTCGAAGATCAACGTCATGCCGGTGACGCCGTCACACGGGGTGCCCGTCCACAGTTTCAGAACACCGTCATCGACGCGGAACCCGGCCGCCGGTGGCAGCGAGGGCGCGAACTGCGCTGTGGAGTCACACGCCGCGATCACCGCCACCACCAGTAGGGCAGCACAGGCAACGCGCCGTCTAGTTATATCCGCCATCGGAAAGTCCCGCGTCTTCCTCGGTCTCGTTGCCGCCGGTGGCCTGTTCCCACAGGTAGGAGGTGACGAAGCCCGCGTAGCCTTCGCTCGCCCATTGTTGGGAGTGGCGCTCCTCGTGGTGCAGCAGTCGGTCCAGGTCGAGACCGGATCGGTACGGGCCGTCATCGCCCTCGTACCAAGCGTGGCCTGACCTCGCCACCTCTCGGAGCTGTTGCGCCGGATCTTTCGGGTCGTCGATGTTCAGCATGAACGTATCGCCCCAGGCCGTCCCGCCGTTCAGGCTGAACTGGTCCTGGACGACGTTCCCGCCCAAGCCCATCATCATGCCGTTCGGGGTGGTCACCAACCGGCCACCGTTGCTGTGCACGAAACCCACATCGTCGTCGTAGCTCCAGGAGTTCTCCTTTTGCCGGTCGGTGATTCGCCGCAGTTCCTCGGATCCGTACGGGGTGGGTGCGAAGTCGGTCTTTTCGCCCTCGGTGCCGTAATCGGTGCCCGCGTTCATGATGTAGGTCATCCGTACCGCCTTGGCGGCGTCGTCCCCGCTGATGCCGGTCGGCAGCAGGAAGTACGACTTGAAGGTCCCGTCGCCGTCTTCGTCCTCGCGGATCTCTTCCAGTCCGTCGAGGACCTTGAAGTCCTCCGGCGTGATGTCGTGTTCGGACGCGATCTTCACGATCGTGTCGATCGGCACGCCACGGCGCACGGCGTTCTCGAGCCACTGCCGGTAGTAGCCGGACACGGGCGGTCCGGTGAGCAACCCGGCGTCGCGCAGCGACTGCTCCATCTCGACCACTTTGGCGTCGATCTCCCCGCCCTTGCTCGCGCCTGCCAGAGTGGTCGCTCCGTGATCGCTGATCTTGCCGTCCTGCGCGAGTTGCATCACTCGAGCGAGGGCGACGTCGATGTTGGTCGCCGCGGTGAGGATCGCCCTGGTTTCCAGCACCAGCTGCTTCCTGATGGTTTCGCGGTGGCGTCGGATCTCGGCGCGTTCTTCGGCCTCGACGCGCGACCTCGGCGCGGGGTCGGCGGGCCTGATGTCCACGATCGCGCCGTCGGCGGCGATCCGGAACTGGTAGGTGTCGGCGAGGGCGTCGTTGTTGGCGACCCTGGTCTTCAGTGCGGCCGCCTCGTCCGACGCGTTCTTCAAGGCGGATTCGACGGCGGACAACTGCGCGATCAGGATCTCGGCCTTGTCCCGTGTATCCCCCAGCGAACTGCGTGCTTTCTCGCTGGCGGGGCCGTACCAGGTGGGCAATTTCCTGGCGTCGTCGAGCTCGTCCTGCAGCCCGAGGAGCTTGTCCCGCCGCCCGTACAGGTTGGTGGCCACCCTGTCCACCGCATCAGCGTCCCATTTGCGGACGTCGTCGTAGCCGACAGTCATGGCAGGAAGGCCTCTTTCGCGGCCTTCTCATTTTCGGAGTACACCGTCGCGGCCGACGCGACCGTCTCGCTCCACTGGCCGATCTCGCCCGCCCACCCCTTCGCGCGCTCATTGAACGTCGACGCCAGTGTGGGCGCGTTCTTCGCCGCATCCCCACCCGGCAGCGCTGTCGCGATGGCGTCCAAGCCGGTACCCGGGCTCACCGCCCTGGCCTGGCTCGCGGCAGATCCCGCCGCCTTGGCCGTATTTCGCAGTTGATTGATCTCGACCTCGAACCCGCTCACAGCTCGTGACCCCCACCCAGAATCGGTTCGTCAGCTCGAACTGTACTGGAGTTCACCCGCGTGCGTGCGCCCTCGAATGCCCCCAAAAATGTCGGTACCCGTCGCTATAATCGAAAGCGTGTTCGAGGGTTCCGACGATCGGGGGCGGAACCCACACACGACGGGAGGACGCCGAATGAATGCCATCGCCGCCAAGACCACTGTCATCACCGCGCCGTATGTACCGCTGGAGAAGAAGCGCCTGCCCGCGGGCAGGCCGCGTCGCTGGTACGTGGCGCACAATCGTCGGCTCAAGGCCATGCGGTTGACCATCGCGCTGCTGGATTCCGGTGTGTACCTACCCAATCAGGCCACCAACGACACGATCCGGCGCACCGCCGAGAAGATCGACATCCGCCCGCCCTCGGATGCCACCTGCCGGCTGGTGCGCACGCTGCTGCGCTATAGCCGATGACCCTGATACGCCGAAAGCCCGCCGTTGCGGGCGGGCTTTCGGGGTATCTGCTGAATCTAGCGGCTGCTGCTGCGGCGGCTCTTCTTGCGCGGCGGCGGCAGCAGGCCCTCGGCGCGCAGACGCGACGCGTGCTCGGCCAGTGCCTCCACCAGCGGACCCACCTGCGCCGACTCGGGCTGCACGTCCACGCGCAGACCGAACTCGATCGCGGTCTCGGCGGTCTTCGGGCCGATGCAGGCCACGATGGTGCGCGCGTGCGGCTTGCCCGCGATACCAACCAGGTTGCGGACCGTGGAGGACGAGGTGAACAGGACCGCGTCGAAACCGCCGGTCTTGATCATCTCGCGGGTCTCCGCGGGCGGCGGCGAAGCGCGCACCGTGCGGTAGGCGGTGACGTCGTCGATCTCCCAGCCGCGCTCACGCAGGCCCTCGGCGAGAGTCTCGGTGGCGATGTCGGCACGCGGCAACAGCACCCGGTTCACCGGGTCGAACACGTCGTCGTAGGGCGGGAAGTCGGCGAGCAGACCCTCGGAGGACTGGTCGCCACTCGGCACCAACTCGGGGTTGATGCCGAAGGAACGCACCCTCTCCGCGGTCGCCTCACCGACACAGGCGATCTTCACACCCGAGAACGCGCGAGCATCCAGACCGAACTCGGCGAACTTCTCCCACACCGCGCGCACGGCGTTGGTGGAGGTGAACACCACCCACTGGTAGCGGCCGTCGACCAGACCCTTCACGGCCCGTTCCATCTGGGCGGGGCTGCGCGGCGGCTCCACCGCGATGGTCGGCACCTCGATCGGGATCGCACCGTGGGTGACGAGCCGTTCGCTCATCTCGCCTGCTTGATCCTTGGTGCGCGGCACGAGCACGGTCCAGCCGTAGAGGGCACGCGATTCCCACCACGACATCTTGGCGCGCTTGTCGACTTCCTTGCCGACCGTCACGACCAGCGGGCCGACCAGCTCGGAAGCGGCGTTGTTCAGCGAGGCCAGCGTGGCCTCGATGGTGCGCTGCTGACGGGTGGTGCCACGCACGGTCACCGCGACCGGGGTCTGCGGCGCCATGCCGTGTTCCACCAGCGCGCTCGCGGTCTCGGCCAGGTGCCCGGAGGTGGCGTGCAGCACCAGCGGACCGGGCGCGGCGGCCAGCGCCGACCAGTCGACCTCGCCGCGCACATCGGCCTCGGTGTGCCCGGAGCCGAGCGCGATGCCCGCGTAACTGGGCACGGCCGAGCCGTTGGGCAGGCCGGGCAGCACCTCGAACACCATGTGCGAACGGGTCACGGCGTTGACCTCGTTGATCACCGAATCGGTGGTCAACGGGTCGCCGGTGACGATGCGGACCACGTCGTGACCGTTGCGGGCCTCGGCGATCAGCGTCTTGGCCACCTCGGCGGGTTCGCCGAGCGCCGGCCGCACGTCGACCGGGCGCACACCGTCATCGCCCAGCTCGTGAGCGATGCCGATCAGGGCGAGCACGCCCTTGTCGACATCGGGGTCGGTGAACGCGAGCTTCGCCCGCTCGAGCACCTCACGGGCACGCACGGTCAGCAGGGCCGGGTCGCCGGGGCCGGATCCGACGAAAAGGATCCGCCCTGGTTGCTTCTTGGTAGCTCGGCTGCTGCTCATCGGTTGTTCTCCATCGGGCTGGAATTAGTGAAGTCGGTGGGCGCCGGTTCGTCTGTGACGCTCAGCAATGCGCGAGCACCCAGGTCCAGCAGTTCGCGCGCCAGCGTGCGACCGAGTTCGGCCGCGTCTTTCGGCGCGCCGACGATCGAGGCGCGCAAGACGTCGGAGCCGTCGATCGCGGCGGCACAGGCACGCAGCGAGAGTTCGTCGAAGATCCGGCCGTCCTCGTCGATCGACTCGACGATTTCGGCGAGCGCTCCGATCGGCGCGGTGCAGCCTGCCTCGAGCTCACCGAGCAGCGAACGCTCGGCGAGCACCGCGGCTCTGGTCGCGGCATCGTCCAGACCGGCGAGTACCTCGATCAATTGCGGGTCGTCGCTGCGGCATTCGACCGCGAGCGCACCCTGTGAGGGGGCGGGTAGCATCTGCACCGGTTCGAGCGATTCGGTGATCGCGTCGGTGCGCCCGATCCGGCACAGGCCCGCGCGGGCGATGACGATGGCATCGAGTTCGCCCTCGCTCACCTTGCGCAGGCGGGAGTCGATATTGCCGCGCAGCGGAAGGATGTCGAGGCCGAGCCCGAGTGCGCGCAACTGCGCGGCGCGGCGCGGCGCGGAGGTACCGACGCGGGCACCGGCGGGTAGTTCGCCGAGGACCATGCCGTCGCGAGCCACCAGCGCGTCGCGCGGGTCCTCGCGAAGCGGGATCGCGGCGATGGTGAAGCGCGGGTCCTGCGCGGTGGGGAGGTCTTTATAGGAGTGCACCGCGATGTCGATGCCGCCCGCGGCGAGCTCGTCGCGCAGCGCGGAGGTGAACACGCCGACACCGATCTGCTGGACCGGCTCCGACGACAGGTCGCCCGGCGTCTTGATGACCACCAGTTCGGCGGGCTGCCCCACCGAGATCAGCGCATCACGGATGGTGCCCGCCTGTGTCAGCGCGAGCAGGCTGCCGCGCGTGCCGATCCGCCACGGCGCACTGGCGCTGCCTGCGGTCACGGTGTCCTCTTCCTGCACTGTCGTGGTCATGCGGTTTCCTCCTGCGCATGCCCGAGCGGCGCTGCGTGGTTTCGCATGCTGCCTGTGTCGGGTCTTGACTCGGTCAAGCGGGACGGCCCATCGCCGAGGTGGCCTGCGGTGAAGTCGTCGGCCAGCGCGGACTCGCCCGCGGCGACCTCCATCGGAGCGGCAACCGCTTGCACCGCACCGGGTTTCAGTTCGAACAGCTCACGCAACGCCTCGGCGTAGCTGTCGCCGCCCGGCGTGGATGCCAGCTGTTTCACGCGCACAGTCGGCGCGTGCAGCAGCTTGTCGACGACGCGGCGCACGGTGCGCGCCACCTCGTCGCGGGCCGGGTCGGCCAGGTCGGGCAGCCGCGAATCGAGGCGGAGCAGTTCGGCCTCCACCACATCGGCGGCACGCTGACGCAGGGCGGCCACCGTGGGGGTGACCTCCGCCATGCGTTGCCCGGCAAGGTATTTGGCGAGTTCGTCGGCGACGATGACGCGCGCGGCGGCGGTGTCGTCGGCCGCGGCGCCCGCGGCCGGATCGCGCTGCAGCGATTCGATGTCGATGACGGCGACGCCGGGCAGGCCCGCCACGGCGTGCTCCACATCGCGGGGCAAACCGAGATCGCAGAAGACCAGCGGCCGCTCGGCGGCGTCGGTGCGGGCCCGGTCCGCGAGCGCGCGATGGGTGTCGGCCAGGGTCACCACGGACCCGACCGCGCCCGTACAGGTGATCACGACATCGGTGCCCGCCATGGCCTCGGTGAGCCGCGACATCTCGACCGCCTGAGCATCGACACCGTGCATGGTGCGCCCGGTTTCGGCCAGACGCTGTGCGCGTTCGAGGGTCCGGTTGACGACGATGATGCGCCCGATCCCGGCCCGCGACAGATGCGCGACGGCCAGCCCGCCCATCGCGCCCGCACCGACCACCACCGCGGTCCGCCCGGCGAGATCGCCGACGACACCGCGCGCCCGGTCCAGCGCCACCGACACCACCGAGGCACCAGCCCGGTCGATCCCGGTCTCCGAGTGCACCCGCTTGCCGACCCGCAACCCGTGCTGGGCCAACTCGTGCAGCGTGCGTCCGACCGCCTGCTGACCGTCGGCGCTGGCGTAGGCACTGCGAATCTGGCTGAGCACCTGCTGCTCGCCGACGACCATCGAGTCCAGGCCACTGGCGACGGCGAACAGATGCTCGGCCGCGGCCTCGCTGTAGCGCACGTAGGCGTGCTTGGTGAGATCGCCCAGCGGCAGTCCGGAGTGCTTGGTGAGCAGCTCGCTCACCTCACCGAGGCCACCGTGGAAGGCGTCGACGACCGCGTAGACCTCGACCCGGTTACAGGTGGAGACGATCATCGCCTCGGACACATGACTCGAGGAGAGCAGCCGATCCACCAGCTTCGGCCGATCGGCCTCACTGATGGCGACCTTCTCCAGCACCGATACCGGGGCGCTCCGATGCGAAATCCCGACCAGCAGAACACTCATGACCGCACCTCGCAGATGCTCGGTCGCGTCATGCGCGTCCGCACGCCGTGTCGCTGTTTCGCTCGCAGACGCTCGCTCATGGCGTGATCACCGATCCCTTGGTGCTTGGCTCCGTTGCCGAGTGGGGCGTGGCCGAATGCGGCGCGGTGCGACGCGTCGACCTGCCGCGGGCCGGTTCGACCGGTGCGGCATGGGTGAGATGGTTCGGGGGCGGTACCCGCCGCGCGATCCGGCCGGAGCCGACCTCGGCGATCTCGGGCAGCGCGGGCGCATCGTTGCGGGCGGCGTCGAAAGACAGCATCTGCAGCTCCATCGCCAGGTCGACGCGGCGAACCTGGACATGGGCGGGCGCGCGAAGCTCCAGCGGCGCGAAGCTCAGAATCGACGGCAGTCCGGCCTCTACGAGGCGGTCACACACGTCCTGGGCGGCCTCGTCGGGCACTGCCACCACGGCGATCGTCGGTGTCAACGCCGGAATCTGGGCGGTGAGCTGCTCGACATCGCGCACGACGAGACCGGCGTACGACTGGCCGATCACCGACGGGTCGTTGTCGAAGATCGCGACCACGGTGAAGCCTCGTACCCCGAATCCGCCGTACCCGACCAGCGCGCGACCCAGATTGCCCGCGCCGATCAGCACTACCCGATGTCCCTGCGACAGTCCGAGCACATCTTCGATCCTGGTGCGCAACTTGGCTACGTCATAGCCGACACCCCGCACACCGTTGGGTCCGAGGAAGGAAAGATCCTTGCGCAGCTTCGCCGAATTGACACCCGCCGCGACAGCGAGTTCCTCACTCGATACGATGACTACACCCTCGTCGGCCAACCCGGCGAGAACCCGAAGATAGGTAGCGAGACGAGTCACCGTGGCCTGCGGAATGTCCCGCACAAGAGCCTTGCCGGAGGCGCCACTCGGCGTCTCGTGCTGCTCTGTCACGTCGTCGGCTCCTCGTTCCGGGCCTGATCGCGGTCCGGATCCTCTGTTTCGTTCACCGGTGTGGGTCGCTGCAATTACGAGAGCGCGACCGGTGCCATAGGGGCGGTACAAACCCGGTTACCGCCGCCGCGTGAAGCGGCGGTGCGGATTGCGTGTCACCACCGTAACCGCTTGTGCAGGCGTTCACAAAGTCGGTGAATTCGGCCTCATTTTCCTTCGCGACCAGCGATCCGGCTCAGGTCGGCCCGCAAACGGGGCTCGTCGACGTCGAAATAGCTGTGTTCACGGCCGTTCAACAGGACCACCGGCAGGCGATCACCGTATTCCGCGCGCAGTTCCGGCTCACTGACCGCGGCTTCGTCGACGTCCACGGTGGCGACCGGGAGACCGAAATCACCACAGATCGTCCGCAATTGCGTCAGCGCCACGCCGCACATACCGCAACCAGCGCGCGTCAACAGGGTCACTGTCGGTGTGGGATTAGTCATGAGCCCTATTTAATCCCCGAGCCCTCAGCGGGTTGTCGGTGCCGCCGGTTACTGTGGACATGGTTCGCGCGACTAGCGGAGGGTACTGGTGCCGGAACGTTCGAAGGTGACTAGGGCCGGATTCGTCGCAGGACGATTCGGGGAGTTCCCTGCGCGGTGGCAGCCCAGCCGCCTCGGTCAGGAGCTACAGGAACAGTTCGCACGGCTGCCGCGCAGCCCGTTCGGGCCGAGCGAAGAAGAGCTGCGCGCCAACCTGGCCGGTGAGGCCAGCGCCGACGCCGCGCTCGAGCTGCACGATGCCGAGCTCGCCGAACAAGGCACCGGGGGCGGGCCCGAGGTCCCGCGCGACCTCACCGCCGCGGCGTTCTTCGACGTCGACAACACCCTGGTGCAGGGTGCCTCGATCGTGCACTTCGCCCGGGGATTGGCCGCGCGCAAGTACTTCAAGACCTCCGACCTTTTCGATGTCGCCTGGAAGCAGGTGAAGTTCCGGGTCACCGGCAAGGAGAACTCCTCCGACATGGTCTCGGGCCGGGAGAAGGCGCTCAGCTTCATCGCGGGCCGCCCCACCGCCGAACTCGCCGCGCTCGGCGAGGAGATCTACGACGAGATCATCGCCGACAAGATCTGGCCGGGCACCCGCGCACTCGCCCAGATGCACCTGGACGCCGGCCAGCAGGTCTGGCTGGTCACGGCCACCCCGGTCGAACTGGCCAATGTGATCGCCAAACGTCTCGGCCTGACCGGCGCACTCGGCACCGTCGCCGAGAGTGTCGACGGCAAATTCACCGGCCGCCTGGTCGGCGACATCCTGCACGGCCTCGGCAAAGCGCACGCGGTGCGCACCCTCGCCATCCGCGAAGGACTCAACCTCAAGCGCTGCACCGCCTACTCCGACAGCCACAACGACGTTCCCATGCTGTCGCTGGTCGGCACGGCCGTGGCCATCAACCCGGACTCCGACCTGCGCGAAGTCGCGAAGAACCGAGGCTGGGAAATCCGCGACTTCCGTACCGGCCGCAAGGCGGCCAAGATCGGTGTGCCCACCGCGCTGGCACTGGGCGCGGCGGGCGGTGCGGTGGCAGCGGTCGTGGCCCGCCACCGCGAGAACTAGCCGAGTACGACGTTGCGGCGCTTGGCCAGCAGCTTGTACAGGGTCTGCTGGATGGTCTCGCGGACCTGGTCGGTGACCTCGAACATGGTCATCGGGTCATCGGCCTCTTCCGGCTCGAACGGCGTGGTCGCGATCGGCTCACCGAACTCGATGTACCACTTCGACGGCATCGGCACCGCACCCAACAGCCCCAGATGCGGGAACAGCGGCGTCACCGGGAAGTACGGCAGCCCGAGCAGGCGGGCTAGGGGCTTGATATCGGCGAGCTTCGGGTAGATCTCCTCGGAACCGACGATCGACACCGGAATGATCGGCACCCCGGCTCGCACCGCCGCCGACACGAAACCACCGCGCCCGAATCGCTGCAGCTTGTACCGATCGGCGTAGTTCTTGCCGACGCCCTTGAATCCTTCCGGGAACACCCCCGCGATGTGCCCGGAGCGCAGCAGTCGCTCGGCATCGGGATGGCAGGCCATCGTGTGCCCGGCCTTGCGGGCCAGCGCGCCCAGCAGTGGCATCTCGAAGATGAGATCGGCGGCGAGCAGTCGCAGCGCCCGCTGCTGTGGATGCTTGTCGTGCACGGCCAGCTGCAGCATCAGCCCGTCGATCGGCACGGTGCCCGCGTGATTGGCGACCAGCAGCGCGCCACCGACGGCGGGAATGTTCTCGATGCCGGCGACCTCGACGCGGAACCAGTAGTCCGACAGCGGCCGCAGCGCGGGCAGGATCACCGATTCGAGCAGATGCCGGTCGTAGCCGAACTCGTCGATCTGGTAGTCCCCGGTGAGCCGGCGACGCGCGAATTCCGCGGTCCGTTCGATCTGCTCGCCGACGGCATCGCGCACGATGTCGGTGAGTGACTTCGGCGGCAGCGCGGGCATTCCCGGCCTGCGCTCGCTGAGGGCGGTGACCGGCATCGCCTGCGTCGGCTGATCCGGCCATCGGCGGGTCTGCGGTCGCTGTCGGGTCTCGACATTCACGTCGAGACGAATGACTTTCGCTCCCTCGTTCATGTACGCGCTCCTGTACCGGCCCCGATGAGGCCGAGCAGTTTGTGTTCCGCGGCGTCGATCCAAGCCGGATCGAAGACTGGCCGCAACGCTGCGCCCGCGATGAAGTCATCGAACGCCTGGACCGTGGTCCAGCGTGGGGTGAAACCGAGTTCGGTACGCATACGGGTGGTGTCGAGCCCGCAGCCGAAGTAGAAGTAGTCGGGTTGTTCGCCACTGAAGCCACGCATGATCGGGCCCATCAGCGAGCGACCGACCGTGCGAAAGACGAAAAAAGGAACCGGGGCAACGATGCGCCCGGCCCGGCGGATCGCCTGTGACATGGCCAGTGCGCCGTCACCGGCGATATTGACCGTGCCACCGTGTGCACGCTGCGCCGCGTGCACGAGCACCGCGACCGCGTCCTCCTCGTGCAGCAATTGCAGTCTGGCTTCGCGACCGAGCACGGTCGGCGTGATCGGCGAACGCAGATATTGCACGCCCCGATCAGCCAGACGCGGACCGACGATCGGCGCGAAACGCAGAATCGACGCGGAAATATCGGGCCTGCGCCGCGCCATTCCACGCACCAGCGCCTCGATATCGATCATGTCGCGCGCGAACCAGCCCGAAGGCGGCGTGCGCGCGCCCATTTCCTCGGTGAATTTCGCCGGATCCTTGGCACTGGAGCCGTATACCGCCGACGAGGACCGCACGACCACACGCCGCACGGACGGCGCTTTCTGACACACGGCGAGCAATTGCATCGTGCCGAGGACATTGAGATCCTTCATCACCGCGCGTCCGCCACCGGCAGGCGGCTGGGTGAGGACAGCCGCGTGCACGACGGTGTCGACGTCGTTGCCCTCGACGACCTTCCGGATCAGCGGATTTCTGATATCTGCGCGCACGAACTCGGCACTACCCATTTTTCGGCGGAGCTCACGGCTCGGGGTCACAGTATCGACCGCGATGACACGTTCGACGCCGGGTTCGGCAGCCAGACGTGCCGCGACATTGCCACCGAAGAAGCGGCTGGCACCAGTGACCAGCACAACTCTCGGCGCGTGTCGTTCCCGTGTGTCGGAACTCGGACCTGATCCCACTCAAAGCCCCCTGCTCATCGTGTTTCGCGTACCAGAGTAGCCGCATTCATGCCACTCGCCGTCACGATCTACAAGCTTTTAACACTGGCGACCCGATCGTGGATAGTGAGATTCACAAACCGGGGTATTTCACAGCGAGAGCCCGCCACCTTCGAAAGGTGACGGGCCCATCGCAGGCACGCAGGCTTACTTGCCGAGTTTGCGACGCTGAACACGCGTGCGGCGAAGCAGCTTGCGGTGCTTCTTCTTCGACATACGCTTGCGGCGCTTCTTGATCACAGAACCCATAGGGTTTCCTCGCGTTCTCTCTACTCGGCATACACACGCGTTGGTCACGTGCGTCGTCTGGCGTCCGCGCCGCCGGGGCAACCGGACACCACGAACGGTGCCACCGGCAGGCGGACACGAACCGATTGTCCATGCTACCGGGACACCCGAGCAGTGACGAAACCGCCCTTGTACCTGGCCGGACTATGTCATCCGGCGTCGAAGTACGACGTCTCCAGGTAGTCGTGCACCGCCTTCGCGTGCACTCGGAACGAGCGTCCGACACGCACCGCGGGCAGTTCACCCGAGTGCACGAGCCGGTACACCGTCATTTTCGACACCCGCATGAGATCGGCGACTTCGGCGACGGTGAGAAACTGCGTGCCACCGCCGATCACCGTTTGCGGGGTGGCGCCGACCCGCGGCCCGGGCGAACCCGAACCACCGCCCGACGCCGATGGATTACTTGACATTCTGTTCGCAGACATCATGGCACCATTGACCTCCGGCACGCCCGCGCCGCCGGCTTCCCCACCAGCGGAACAGACACGCACGTGCTTCTACGAGCTTAGCGGGACCAGTGGGATTACTGCGACGGGTGTGAGAAATCGGTTTTCAAACCGGGTACCCGATCGTCACTCGTTCGTTGCGCCCTGTTCGGCGGACCGCCGCTTCGCCGCGTGTAGCGCTTCGGTGAATGTCGAGCGCAGCGCACCACGTTCGAGTTCGCGCAGTGCCGCGGCGGTGGTGCCGCCGGGTGAGGTGACCGCGGCCCGCAGATCAGCCGGGCTCTGCCCGGTTTCGTCGAGCATGGCCGCCGATCCGATCATGGTCTGCACGACCAGTTCGCCTGCCACCTCCCGGGTGAGACCGAGTCCGACACCGGCGTCGACCATCGCCTCGACGACGAGGAAGAAATACGCGGGCCCCGAACCCGACACCGCGGTGACCGCGTCCATCTGCGATTCGGGCACCGTCACCACCTTGCCGACGGCCTCGAGCATCTCGCCGACCTGTTCCAGCTGTTCGGGCTTGGCGTAGCGGCCGGGCGCCTGCACGCACATACCCTGCCCGACCAGCATCGGCGTGTTCGGCATGACGCGGACGACGGGGAAACCCGCGGGTAGTTTCGACTCGAGCCGTGCGGTGGAAACCCCGGCGGCCAGCGAGACCAGCACTTGATCGCTATCGGTGCCGAGGTCGGCCTTGGACAGGTCGGTGAGCACCGAGTCGACCACACCGGGCTTGACCGCGATGACCACGATGTCGGCACCGACCACCGCTTCGCTGACAGATCCGCTCACCCTCACCTTGAACCGCTCGGCCAGCTGCGCGGCACGCGGGGCGTGGGGCTCGACGATGACCAGATCCTTGTTCGCCCGGCCGGATTCCAGCAATCCGGCCACCAGCGCCTCACCGATCCGACCGCCACCGACCACCACAATTCTCGTCATGCGCACAAGGTTAGTGGGGTGGGCCCGCTCAGCGCGCCGCCGGGATCAAGGCCAGTTGGCGACTCTGTGCCACCACTGCGCCGGTGGCATCGATGACCAGGTGGTCCTCATCGAACATCCGCTCACCGACCTCGCGGGCGGTCGCGATGACGCGCAGCCAGCCCGGCGCGGGGACGCGGCGCAGGTAGGTGGTCATCTGGACCGTCGGCGACCAGCCGAAGTGGCCGAGGTTCATCGGCACCGGCGGGCTGATGTCGGCGGCCATCATCGCGAAGGCGGCGCGCGCCCGCGGATCGGCTTCGTCGCCGTCGAACGGGCGGATCCACAGGCGCAGCCGGGGCGGGCCGGTCTCGCCGCGCAGGAATTCGCCCCAGGTGGGGTCGATCACCATGTGGGCACCCTGGCTGACGTGCACGATCTTGCCCATCGGCGAATCGGGGGTGTACTGGAAGGCCTGGTCGCTCGGCTCCGCCTGCATGTCGGTGTCGGGGCCGGTCCAGCGGGTTTGCGCGGAATCGAGGTAGCCGAAGGTGAACGCGGTGCGGACGAGGGTGCGGCCGTGCTGGATCAGGTCGACGTCGGCCAGGCAGATCTGGCGGCCCTTCTTGCGGATGTGCACCGCGTATTCGACCTCGCCGGGGTCGGGGGCGCCGAGGAAGTCGGTGCTGGCCGCGATGGGCGCCATCTCGGTCAGCGAGTCGTCGGCCTCGGTGAGCCAGCGGGTCGCCGCGGCGGCGGTGGCCGCGACCATGGTGCCGCCGTGCACCTTGGGCCCGATGGTCCAGGTGGGGTCGATGACGCCGGCGTAGCGGCCGGTCTCGGCATCGGTGGTGGTGAGCTCGGTCAGGTCGAGAACCTGGCTGAACGGCGCGTCGGTCGCGAGTTCTCGCGTCATCGTCACTCCTGGTCGAGGGGCACAGCAATTCGTACAGCGTACAAGCACGCGGGGGCCGGAACTATTCCGCGCTGGTCCGCGGGTCACGGCCATGTGCGATGACAGTGCCACGCCGCGCGATCACGGCAGGTCGGCGTGGCGGGGCTGGGGATCCGGCGTCGCGCCGGTGAGGTGACGGCGGGCGAATTCGAGAGTGCGTGCCAGTTGCGCGGAGCGCTCGGCGGTGGTTCGCGCGTTCTGGGTGTTGATCTCGGCGACCGCGTGACCGCGAAAACCGGTGTGTATCAGGTGTTCACACAGTTGCGCGCAGGGCTGGGTGCCGTCGCCGGGTACGAGGTGCTCGTCGTGCGCGGCGCCGCGACCGTCGGCCAGGTGCAGGTGGACCAGACCCTCGCCCATCCGGCGGGCCAGCTCGAGCGCGTCGGTGCCCGCGGTCGCGGTGTGCGAGAGGTCGAGGGTGTAGTGGTCGAAGCCGGTGTCGGTCGGATCGTAGGAGGGGCTGAACGCGCTCACCGCACGACCGGGACCAGCGCGACGTTCCAACCTGCGCACCGCACCGTCGCGGAACAGGGTGTCCGCGCGCATCGGGAACATGTTCTCCACGGCCACTTTCACCGGATGATGCGCCTCGAGCTCACCGACCTGCTCGGCGAAACCCCTGGCATAGCGGCGTTGCCAGCGAAACGGCGGGTGCACCACCACGGTGTCGGCGCCGAGCGCCTCCGCGGTGCGCACGCTGCGTTCCAGCTTGGCTACCGGGTCGGCACCCCAAACACGTTGGGAGATCAGCAGACACGGCGCGTGCACGGCCAGCACGGGCACGCCGTAGCGCTTCGCGTAGGACTGCACGGTCGCGATGTTCTGGCTGGCCGGTTCGGCCCAGACCATCAATTCCACACCGTCGTAACCCAATTCGGCGGCATAGCGGAACGCCGCCTGCGTGTTCTCCGGATACACCGAGGCCGTCGACAGCCCGATCGCGATGTTCGCCCGTGCGTTCCCCACAGCCCACTCCCTGTATTCAGCTGGTACTGAGGAGAAAGGCTAGCGGTCCCAGCGTCACGAAGACGCCCACGACGACGGCGATCACCGTGCTGAAGATGTCGTCGGTGCGGCGCAGGATGCGAACCAGCGCCACCAGACCGAGGATCACGACCGTCGCCAGCGCCAGCGCCACCAACGCCATCGACTCCCACAATGTCTCGAAACCCTTGAACAGCAACATTCCGGCGACCGCCGCACCCAAGCTCTGCGCGCCCAGGATCATCCACTGGCGACGGATATCGTTGTCGTCGCCGCCGCGCGCCATGCTCGACACCCGTGCGGCCCGGCTCGCCACCGACCCACCCGCCCGATTGCCCGACAGTCGGCTCGCGGCCCGCGCCTCGGCGGGGCTCGCGGTCTTCGGCTCGGCCAGGCGTGACACCTTCGACCTGGCCCGACTGGTCAGCTTCGACGCGGCGGCTTTCGTCGCCGCGCGCCTGCCGGCCCTGGTCGGCTTCGGTTCGTAATCGTCGTCGTAGTCGTCGTCGAAACCCGCGTCGTCGTACTCGGATTCGGAGTAGTCGTTGTCGACGTAGTCGCGGTCGACGTAGTCGGACTCGGCGTAGTCGTCGGTGTCCGGCTCGTCGTCATCGGTCCGGTTGACGCCGAGCGGGTGCACCTCGGTGAGCGCGTCGGCGTCGGGCCGGCGATCGGCCCGCTGCCGCAGCAGATCGCCTGCCACCGATTGCCCGGATACCAGCGGCTGCTCCTGGCTGACGGGCGACCACGCGGCCGTCGGGAAACCACCGCTCTCCGGCGCGGGCGCGGCCTTGTCAGGACGGTGCCTGCGCGCCGACCACGACGGCAGCCCACCGGACTTCGGCTCGCCCCGCCTGCGATCCAGCGACGGACGCTGATCCGCACCGCGTGCCGGTGGGGCATCCACGCCGGGCGCGAGATTGTAGGCCTGCGTGGCATCGGGATTCGGCGGATAGCCGTTGAACCCCGCCGCCGCGTCCCCACGACCCGGCGCGGGGAACCCTGGCGCGGCATCGCCACGACCCGGCGGGGGGAACCCTGGCGCGGCATCGCCACGACCCGGCGCGGGGAACCCTGGCGCGGCATCGCCACGACCCGGCGGGGGGAACCCTGGCGCGGCATCGCCACGACCCGGCGGGGGGAACCCTGGCGCGCCATTGCGACCCGCTCCGTTGAACCCTCGCGCGGACTCGGGGCCCTGTCGTCCGTCGGCGGGCTGCCCGTCGAAAGAGTCGCCGGGCCGCCCGTTGAAGCCTGGTGCGGGCCTGCCGTCGAAAGACTCGCCCGGTCGCCCGTTGAAGCCCGGCGCGGGCCGAGTGTCGAAGGACCGTTCGCCGAAGCCCGATCCCGGCTGATTGCCGAAACCGGGACCGATCTCGGGAAGATCGTCCAATCCACGCGACTGCCCCGGACGACCCATGAACGCTTGCGGCGCGTCGATGCCCGCCGCGTACAGCGGGGCGTCGAACGCCGGAAGGCTCGGCGCCGGGCTGGGCGCCACGGCTTCTTCCGCGGCTTCGGCGGCCCGCCTGCGCGCGGCCCGCCCACCGGTCACCGGCGGCGGCGACGGCGCCTCGGCATACGGCGCGACCTCGGGCTCGTCCGGCCGATGCCGCCTGCCCCCACCGACAGCGGGCAGCGCACCGGAACCGAACATCTCGGCGATACCGGGATCGACCGGCTGCGCGGGACCACCGGGAACGCCGAGTCGGCCCGGCGCACCACGGGAAGCGGTGTCGCGTGCCTCGGCCCGGAACGGCCCGAACGGATCGGACGACGGTCGCGGCTCGGCGAGACCGAGCGGATCGGGCGCGGAATACCCCGCGTCGGGGTCGAATCGGGTGATCGGACCCGACATCGGCGAGAACGCGGGCTCAGCCGGACCGGGCGGCGGGTAGGGCGCGGGCTGGTAGCTCGCAGGTGGTTCGTACGTCGGCGTGGGCTCCGGCGCGTAGGTCGGCGCGGGGACGTAGGCGGGCGGGGGCTCCGGCGCGGGCGGCGCGGGCGCGGCATGCGAGTTCGGCTTCACCGCGGCGTTCTCACCGGTCAGATCGTTGACCGAGACACCACGTCCACTGCGCCGCCGTCGTCCACCGCCGCTACGGGAGGCAGCGGGTGCGGCCCCTTGCGCGGCATTACGCGCCAGCAGCTCGGCCACCGATAGCTGCTTGGAATCCTCGCCACTCATACTGCGTCCCTCCGGCACGCTCTACTGCCCCGCGAACTGACGCGAGCCACCGCCTTCGACACCGTCAAGCAAGCTACCGTCTCCGGGCGCTGACCGCCGCTGCTCATGCTGTCTCCACTTCCGCGACCGGTGTCACCGGCGGCACACCGACCGGTCCGCCGCCATTGGGCTCAGCGTCCAGTTTGCGCAAGATGAGGCCTTCGCGCAGCGCCCATGGGCAGATTTCGATGCTGTCGAGCGATAACGCCCGCATAGTCGCCTCCGCGACCAGTGCGCCTGCCACCAATTGCTGGGACCGGTCCGAACTCACGCCTTCCAGTTCCGCGCGATCCGAGGCGGTCATCCGAGAGATGAACGCGATCAGCTGGCGCAGACCGGAGCTGGTCAGTGTACGGCGCACTCGTGGGCCCGCGGCCGAGGGCGCGGCGCCGGTCAGCCGGGCCAGCGAACGGAATGTCTTCGAGGTGCCGACGGCCAGATCGGGCCTACCCGCATCGATCATCGTCCTTGACGGGACGACCAGTTCGGCGTCGAGCCAGTCGCGCAGAACCGCGATCTTGCGCTTGCCCGGCGGATCGTCGCGCAGCCACTGCCTGGTGAGCCTGCCCGCGCCGAGCTGCAGCGACAGCGCCACATCGGGTTCCTCGTCACCGCCGTTGGACAGCTCGAGCGAGCCGCCGCCGATGTCGAGATTGATGATCCGGCCCGCGCTCCAGCCGAACCAGCGGCGCACCGCGAGGAACGTGAGCCTGGCCTCGTCGTCACCGGAGAGCACCTGCAGCTCGACTCCGGTCAGGGCCCGCACTCGCGCGAGCACTTCCTCGGAATTGGTCGCCTCACGCAGCGCCGACGTGGCGAACGGCATCAGCTCGACGCACTTGGAATTACGTGCCAGATCAGCGAATTCGAGGATCGTCGCGATCAGCCGCGCCTCACCCTCCTCGGTGATCCGGCCCATCGAATCCATGCTCTCCGACAACCGCAAGGCCGACTTCGACGAGCTCATCGGCATCGGGTGTCCACCACGATGCGCGTCCACCACGAGCAGGTGGACGGTATTGCTTCCGACATCGAGAACACCAAGCCGCACACGAATACGGTACTTGGTGATCCGGTACCGCAAGCCAGGCGACTGAACTGTTAGCGTCACGAGTTGTGACCGAAGGCGCAGTTGGCACCGCGGAGACCGGGCTCCGACCTGGTAATAAGATCGATCCGGCCCCGGAAGTTGAGCTCGATTTCCCGCGGGAGTGGATCGAGTTCACCGACCCAGCAAACGACGAGCACCAGATCGTCGCCGATCTGACGTGGCTGCTGTCGCGCTGGACGTGCGTGTTCGGCACCCCTGCCTGCCAAGGCATCATCGCCGAACGCCCCGATGACGGCTGCTGTTCACACGGCGCTTTCCTCGCGGACAAGGACGACCGCAAGCGCCTCAACGGTGCTGTGAAGATGCTCACACCCGGTGACTGGCAGAACATCGGCGAAGCCACCGAGAACGGAAAAGTCGTCAAGAAGGGTTACCTCGAACTCGACGAACTCGAGGACGAACCTGCCCTGCGCACCCGCCGCTTCGACGGTGCCTGCATCTTCCTCAACCGCCCCGGTTTCGCGGCGGGCCCCGGCTGCGCGCTGCACATCATGGCGGTCCGCAAGGGCATCGAACCGCTCGAGGTGAAGCCGGACGTGTGCTGGCAGCTGCCGATCCGGCGGACCCAGGACTGGGTGGAGCGCCCCGATGGCGTGCAGATCCTGCGCACCGTGGTCACCGAATACGACCGGCGCGGCTGGGGGCCCGGCGGTCTGGATCTGGATTGGTATTGCACCGGCTCCCCCGATGCCCACGTCGGCGCGAAGCCGGTCTGGCAGTCCTACGGCCCGGAACTGCGTGAGCTGCTCGGTGCGCCCGCCTACGACGAACTCGCCCGGCATTGCCGTCGTCGCGAGGGTCTGAGCCTGGTCGCGGTGCATCCGGCCACGGTCGAGGCCGAGCGGATGAACCCCGAATCTCACAGATCGGATCACTCGGAGTGAAAGCC
The DNA here is from genome assembly GCF_046549215.1 of Nocardia sp. A7. Lineage (NCBI taxonomy): Bacteria > Bacillati > Actinomycetota > Actinomycetes > Mycobacteriales > Nocardiaceae > Nocardia > Nocardia sp. A7. Next base: position 1,586,202 of record NZ_JAJPWE010000001.1, read on the forward strand.
TCGTGACCATGCGGTTCACCTGTAGGTCGTGCATCCGTCACCGAACTCGGGTTGGATAGCTGTTCATGTCCAAGAAAGCGATCTACGCAGCGACCCTCGCGATCGGCGCGACCCTCACCATGACCGGCCTGGCCAATGCCGAACCGAACGGCGATCCGGCCGCGTACGCGGACTTCACGGCCGACTTCGTGAACTACAACGACCCGGCCGCGATCGACGCCGCCAAGAACGGCAAGTACATCATCATCTCCACGGTGGGCACCTCCTCCCCCATCGGCTGCCGCGGCAACGGCACCGACGTGCCGATCTACGACTGCAAGCAGTTCGACGGCGTGGAAGTTGTCTCCCTGAAGAAGATCGAAACCCCCCTCGGCACCGCCTGGAGCGTGCTGTAAGCAGGCCCGCCTGCCTCAGGCATTTCGTCTATGAACGAAAAGGATCCCGTCGGTGCGCCGACGGGATCCTTTCGTTATCGGGGTGGGGTCAGGCTTCGAGTTTGTAGCCGAGGCCTCGTACGGTGACCAGGTGTTCCGGCTTGGCCGGGTCTGCCTCGATCTTCGAGCGCAGGCGCTTGACGTGGACGTCGAGGGTCTTGGTGTCGCCCACGTAGTCAGCGCCCCAGACCCGGTCGATCAGCTGGCCGCGGGTGAGTACGCGGCCGGAGTTGCGCAGCAGGTATTCGAGCAGGTCGAACTCCTTGAGCGGCAACGTGACCTGGCCACCGTTGACGTGCACGGTGTGGCGATCCACATCCATCCGCACCGGCCCGGCCTCGAGCACACCGTTCTCGCTGCCGGAATCCAGCTCGTCACCGGCGCCACGGCGCAGCACGGCCCGGATTCGCGCGATCAGCTCGCGCGCCGAGTACGGCTTGGTGACGTAGTCGTCGGCGCCCAGTTCCAGCCCGACGACTTTGTCGATCTCGCTGTCGCGCGCCGTCACCATGATCACCGGCACGCCGCTGCGCGTACGCAACTGCTTGCACACGTCGGTGCCGCTCATGCCGGGCAGCATCAGGTCCAGCAGCACGATATCGGCGCCGGAGCGGTCGAATTCGGCCAGCGCGGACGGGCCGTCGCCGACGACGGTGACGTCGAAGCCTTCCTTGCGAAGCAGGAACGCCAGCGGCTCGGCCAGCGAATCCTCGTCTTCGACGATCAACACACTCGTCATCTGCGTGCCTCCACACCGTTCGTTCGTCCCGCGATAGTGCGCGGGACGGTGGTTTCTCTTGTGGTGAGTTCCGGCGTCGGTTCCGCATCCTCGTCCCCATCGGTTTCCAGATGGGCGGGGATGCGCAGCGTGAACGTCGAGCCGGTGCCCAGTTTGCTCCACAGGGTGATCTCGCCGTTGTGGTTGGCCGCCACGTGTTTCACGATGGCCAGGCCGAGCCCGGTGCCGCCGGTCGAGCGGGAACGGGCCTTGTCGGAGCGGAAGAACCGCTCGAACACCCGCTCCTGGTCTTCCTTGGCGATCCCGATCCCACGATCGGTGACCGCCATCGCGACATGATCGCCGCGCAGCGACCGGCTCACCGACACGTGCGAACTCTGTGGTGAATACGCGATCGCATTCTCCACCAGATTCGACAGTGCGGTAACCAGCAACGTCTCGTCGCCGAGCACTTCCAGCCCGCTGGGCCGGTCGGTGCTGACGGTGATGCCCGCGGCCTCGGCGGCGGTGCGCGAGCGGTCGACCGCCTGCTGCACCACCGTGTCGACGTCGACCACGGCCAGGTCGGGCAATTTCTCGGCGCCCTGCAAGCGCGACAGCGCGATCAGCTCGGTCACCATCTTGCCAAGACGCCGCGATTCGCCGAGTACCCGGGAGCCGAAGTGGCGCACGGCCTCGGGATCGTCGGCCGATTCCAGCATGGCCTCGGCCAGCAGGCTCATCGCGCCGACGGGGGTCTTGAGTTCATGGCTGACGTTGGCCACGAAGTCGCGCCGCGTCGCTTCCATGCGGGCCTGCTCGGAATCGTCGTCGGCGAACAGCACGACGAAGCTGGTTTCCTCGCGGGAGAGTTTGCGGGCCACCCCACGCACGGCGATCCGGCCGCGCCCGGGTAGCGGGTTCTTGGCGGTGAGGTCGTACTCCGCGGATTCGCCGGTCGCGAGGACCTTCTCCACGGCGGCCCAGGCGCGCTCGTCGAGCAACCGGTTGCGGACCAGCCCGAGTTCCTCGGCGCGCGGATTCACCAGCACCACATCGCGGTATTCGTCGACAACGGCGATGCCGGACTCGGACGCGAGCACGATCAGGTCGAGCACCTGCGACATCGTCAGCCCGGTGTCTTCCTGGGTGCGGGCGGCTTGCCTGGCATTGACGAACGGAATCAGCAGGCCCCCGACTGCCAGTCCGACGACAGCCGCGAGGACTGCCAACAGCACCGCCTGCGGAACACTCACAAGATTGATCGTACGAGTGCGGACCGACATAACGTCGCCGGGTCGACGAAGTTTCGCGCAGGTCACAGGCACTTGGCATGGCGTTCTCTTGCCGTTCACCCGGCGGGCACCCAGGCCTCCGCCGGGCGTGTCAGTCGAGGTGTGTCGGTGGTCACCGCGGAGCGGTTACGGGCCACCCATGCGCGGCGCGCATCAATGGGAACGAGCAGATCCCAGCCACTTCGGTGAGTTCGCCGTCGACTCGTGGGGGCGATTCCGCATTCCGGTGCCTGCGTACCAGCCTCATCCATGCCATCCGCCGCACCGTCGATGTCGGCGTCTGCTGACCGATCCCACCCGCGCCAACGACAAGTTCGCTGTGACGTTGCTGACTCCGTCAGACAGCCCCCGCGAGTGTCACAGCGCCCGGACAGCACAACGGCCCCACACCGGTGAACGGTGCGGGGCCGAAGCGTGCGGAGTTACTTGCCGCCCTGATTGGCGACAGCGGCAGCGCCGGCCGCGGCAGCCGCCGGGTCGAGGTACTCGGCGGCCTTCACCGGACGCATGTTCTCGTCGAGTTCGTAGACCAGCGGGATACCGGTGGGGATGTTCAGGCCGGAGATGTCCTCATCCGAGATGCCGTCGAGGTGCTTGACCAGCGCGCGCAGCGAGTTGCCGTGCGCGGCGACCAGCACGGTCTTGCCGGTCAGCAGGTCCTTGGAGATGGTGTCCTCCCAGTACGGGACCATCCGCTTGACGACATCGAGCAGGCACTCGGTCTCGGGGACCTCGATGCCGGCGTAGCGCGGGTCGTCGGCCTGGCTGTAGGCGTTGTCGGGCTGGATCGGCGGCGGCGGGGTGTCGTAGCTGCGACGCCACAGCATGAACTGCTCCTGGCCGTACTGCTCGCGGACCTGCTCCTTGTTCTTGCCCTGCAGGTCGCCGTAGTGCCGCTCGTTGAGCCGCCAGTCGCGCACGACCGGGATCCACAGCCGGTCGGCGGTGCCGAGCGCGTTGTCGGCGGTGCTGATCGCGCGGCGCAGCAGCGAGGTGTAGACGATGTCGGGCAGGATGCCTGCTTCTCTGAGCAGCTCACCGGCCCGCTTACCCTCGGCGATGCCCTTGTCGGTGAGTTGGACGTCCACCCAACCGGTGAACAGGTTGAGGGCATTCCATTCGCTCTCGCCGTGGCGCAGCAGCACGAGGGTGTAGGTCATAGGGGCCATTCTGGCATTGCGCCGGGATCAGGCCCACTCCACCTCGTCGAAGCCGATGACGATCTCGTAGGGCCCACCTTTGACCAGTGCGTCGACCTGTAATCGCGACGCCACCGAGTCGACTTCGCGCACTACGGCGCACACCCCTTGGAACGGACCCTCCGGAATATGGACGACATCGCCCGGCACGTAGTCGGCAGCCACCTCGTCGAGGCTACGCCGGGCAACGCCGCGCCCGCCCGAACGCGCCGAACACCATGGGGAGTCTTTCCGCAACCCACGGCGCCGACCGCCGATTCACCCAGCTTCTACCGCGAGCACCCCAGCTCCGACCAGCGTCGCACCCTCACTCAGGGTCGACAGCTCCACCGACAATTCCCGAATGAAATCGAGCCGCGAATGCCTGGCAACCGCGGCACGCAACGGCCCCCACAGCGGCTCCCCCGAATGCGCGAATCCCCCGCCGATCACCACCCGATCCACATCCAACAGCGCGGCGGCCGACGCGATCCCCTGCCCCAAAGCGGTTCCCGCACGTTCCATCGCCGCCAACGCGATCGGGTCACCCCCGTTCGCGGCCGAGGCGAGCTCCACACCACTGTCCCCCGCCCAGCCACGCGCCCGCGCCCATCGCACCGACGACAGCCCGCTCGCCACCGCCTCCACACAGCCGAATCCCCCACAGGAACAGGCGGTGTCATCGCCGGGCACCACCAGGTGCCCGAGATGACCGGCATTCCCCGTGCGCCCCACCACGACTCGCCCGTCGGCGATGATTCCCCCACCGACCCCCGACGACACCGTCAACGCCAGCCCGTTGTCCACTCCGCGCAACCCACCCACCCGATGTTCGGCCAGCACCAGACACGCACCGTCGATGGCCAGCCGCACCACCGCATCCGGAAACAGTGCCCGCACCTGGTCGACGATCGCGAACCCGTCGCGCCACGCCACCAGATTCAACGGCTTGATCACCCCGGCGGGCACGTCGACCGGCCCCGCCGACCCGATCCCGACCGCGCTCACCTGGTTGTCGCCTGCCACAACGAGCAGCAATTCACGGCAGGCCGCCCACGGATCGTCGACGGCAGCGGCCACTCGACGCACCCCGTGCAGCCCGTAGTGCCGATCCACAAGTCCCGCAGCCAATTTCGTCGCCCCGATATCGAGCGCGAGCACCGCCATCACCACTCCTGCCTACCCCGCCTACCAGCACTCGAGCGTGCCCGTTCGGCCCCGGTGTGACCGATCACAACATGTGGCACACGACACTTTGACTACTGGTCGGTACAAATCACGGGTTTTCGTTAGATACTTCGACACGGGTCGGGTCGTTCTAGTTGGGCAGCACTACTGTTGATGAAGGAAAGCTGTGTCGAGAATCGCTGTATTGGTATTGAGTCTGCTCTCTGTGGGGTTGTTCGCCGCACCCGCGGGTGCTAACCCGCTGTATCCGACGCCAGATCCGGATCCGTTCTTCACCGCACCGGCCGACATCGCCGCGCTGGCACCCGGTGACGTCGTGCGGACCCGCCACATCGACACCTGGATGTACCCGGGCACCGAAGGCCATCAGGTCGCGTTCCGCTCCACCAATTCGGCGGGCAACGCGATCATGGGCATCACCACCGTGCTCATGCCGGTCGGCGTGAAGAACCCGCCGCTGGTGTCATACCAGGCGCTGATCAACTCCATCGGTACCCGCTGCAACCCGTCGCAGTCGCTGTTCAACGGCGAGCTGCAGGACGCGCCCGGCGCCATGCTGCCGTTGGCGCGCGGCTGGGCGATCTCGGTGCCCGATTACCTCGGCCCGACGGTGGCCTACGGTGCGGCCAAGCTCAGCGGCATGGTCACCCTCGACAGCGTGCGGGCCGTGCAGAAGGTCGCCGAACTCGGCGTCGGCAACTCGCCGGTCGCGATCGCCGGCTACTCCGGTGGCGGCATGGCCACCGCATGGGCCGGTGCGCTGCAGCCCACCTACGCGCCGGAGCTGAAGCTCTCGGCCGTGGTGTCCGGCGGCATCCCCGCCGACCTCGAAATGATGGCCGACGCACTCGGTTTCGCGCCGCACCCCGGCTTCGGCCTGGCCTTCGCCGCCGCGATGGGCATCGAGCGCGAATACCCCGAGCAGGTGCCGGTGTCGGACCAGCTCAACGAAAACGGCCTGTGGTTCCGTGATTTCACCAAGGACGCGTGCCGACGCTTCCTGCTGTTCCACGGCGCCATGCGCAACGCCGATCAGATGGCCGCGTCCAAGGAACTGCTCGGCAGCCAGGTCGCTCGTGGCGTGCTGCGCGAGAACAGCCTCGTGCACTTCCAGGGCACCCCGACCGCACCCACCTACATCTGGCAGGGCAAGTACGACACCCTGACCCCGTACGGTCCGGTCGCCGAGTCCGTCGCCCACTGGTGTGGTGCGGGTGCGCAGGTGCAGTTCACCACCGTCGAGATCTCCGAGCACCTGACCGCTGCCGCGGCGGGCTTCCCGGACGCGTGGAACTACGTCGAGTCCCGCTTCCGCAACGAACCGGTCCCGACCAACTGCTGAGCTGAGAACAACGATGCCGGACAGGAACTCTCCTGTCCGGCATCGCTTGTTTCTCAGACCTTGTCGGCCTCATCGATGATGTGCTCGAAGGCGCGCAGGTTCTTCAGTGACTCCCCGCGCGAGACGCGCCACTTCCATTCCTTGCGAATGGATTCGGCGAAGCCGAGCTCGAGCAGGATGTTGAAATCGTTGTCGACGGCTTCGAGGGTCTGCCCGAAGATGCGGTCGAGTTCGTCGGCGGTGACCGATTCGGCCGACATCCGGCCGACGAGGTAGATGTCGCCGACGTTGTCGAGGGTGTAGGCCACACAGTAGAGGCGGCGATTGCGCCGCAACAGGTATTTGTAGACGCCTTCGAAGTTCTCGTCGGGCTTGCGGCAGACGAACGATTCGATGCGGACACCGTGCTTGCCGACGGTCAGCATCACCGTGGTCTTCAGCTTGCGCTCACCCGGCAGCACGACGATGAACGTGTCGTCCCCGTGGCGGGTGTATTCGATCTCGCGATCACGCAGCGTGTCGTCGATAACCTGCGAAACGGCACTCACCTGCGCACTCCTGTCCGGCGCCGCAGCAGCGCCCGCGATCTGACCTGCCTGGTCTCGCCCGCGTGCAGGGCGATCGGACCGCGTTCGGTGCGGAATCCGGCCATCGCGGCAGCGTAGCTGTCGAGCAGACCGTCGGCGGTGTGCGCCCAGGAGAACATGCTCGCGTGCGCCACCGCGGTGGCGCCCATCCGGGTCAGCTGGTCGGGGTCGTCGAGCAGGGCGGCCAGCGCGTCGGCCCAGTCGGGGGTGCGGTGCCCCGGCACGAGCAGGCCGGACTCGCCGTTGCGGACCGCGGTGCCGAGACCGCCGACGTCGGCGGCGAGCACGGGCGTACCGCTGGCCTGTGCCTCGATGGCGACCAGACCGAAGGATTCGTTGTAGCTGGGCACCGCGACCACGTCGGCCGCGCGATACACCTGGACGAGCTTGTCGGCCGGTTGCGGCGGCAGGAAGGTGACCCGCTCGGCGATGCCGAGGTCGGCGGCCAGTTCGATCAGCGCGTCGGGCCTGGCCAGTCCGGTACCGGACGGTCCGCCGACGATCAGCACGCGCAGCTTGCGGTTCGGGTCGCGACCGATCAGCTCGGCCGCGGCGCGTACCAGCACATCGGGAGCCTTGAGCGGCTGGATCCGACCGATGAACGCGACGATCTGCTCGTCGGCGCGCAGCCCGAGTTCGGCACGCGCGGCGAGCTTGTCACCGGGCCGGTAGCGGGTCAGGTCGGCACCGGGCGGCACCACGTCGATGCGGTCGGGCGAGGCGCCGTAGAGGTCGACGAGCTGGTGGGCCTCGTCATCGGTATTGGCCACGAGCCGGTCGGCCTCGGCGATCACCTGCTTCTCGCCGATCACCCTGGTCTCGGGTTCGGGGGTATCGCCCTCGGCCAGCGCGGCGTTCTTCACCGCGGCGAGAGTGTGCGCGGTGTGCACCAGCGGCACCCGCCAGCGGTCGCGCGCGAGCCAGCCGACCTGGCCGGAGAGCCAGTAGTGCGAGTGCACGAGGTCGTAGTGGCCGGGCAGGTGCCGTGCCTCCTGGCGCAGTACCTCGGCGGTGAACGGACACAGCTGGGTGGGCAACTCGTGCTTGTCGAGTCCCTCGAACGGGCCCGCGACCACGTGGCGCACGATCACGCCGGGTCCGGCTTCGGCGACCGGCGGCAGTTCCGAGGAGGTCGCCCGGGTGAAGATCTCCACCTCGGTGCCCCGTTTGGCCAGCTCGAGCGCGGTTTGCAGCACGTAGACGTTCATCCCGCCCGCGTCCCCGGTGCCGGGCTGCGCCAGCGGCGAGGTGTGCACCGAGAGCACCGCGATGCGATGGGGCAAAAGATCGGGACGACGCTGACTCACACCCTCCAGTGTGCACGCCGCGACGCCGCCACCGTTGCCCCTACCGGGTTCGGTGACGGCTGTCACAGCGCGAACGCGTGTGAGTTCACGTACTCGTCGCGGTCGAGCCTGCCCGATTCGACGGCGGAGCGCGAGCGGATTTCGGCCGTCACGCTCGGTGCAGCGCCGCCTCGAACACCGGCCACGATTTGTGCATGTCCTGCTCCCAGTAGCCCCACGAGTGGGTGCCGTTGGGGCGCATGTCCACCGTCGCGGGGATGCCGAGCGTTTGCAGTCGATCGCGCAGCTGCTGGGTGCACAGATTCGTGACGGCTTCGAGCCCGGCGCCGAACAGCAACTGCATGCTCATCTGCACCGGGTCGCCCTGGGCGAAGATGTTGTCGTACGGGCCGGGAACGCCGGTGCCGGAGGAGATGTAGACGTCGGTGCCGCGCAACGATTCCGCGTGCAGGTAGGGGTCGTTGGCCGACCACTCGGGGTCGGTGGGTGGGCCCCACATATTGGCCGCGTTGCCGAGCCTGCTGCCCACCACGGTCCGCACGATCGCTTGTCCACGTGGATCACTCGTGCGCACGCATCCGCTGTATGACCCGATCGCCCGGTACAGTCCCGGGTCGGCGAGCGCGAGCTGGAACACCGAGGTGCCCGCCATCGACAGTCCCGCAATGGCATTGGCGCCGGTGCCGTCGAACTCCGCGTCGATCACGGGCGGTAGTTCTTTGGTGAGGAACGTGGTCCACCGCTGCTTGCCGAGCACCGGATCGTCGGTGCGCCAGTCGGCGAAATAGCTGCCTGCCCCGCCGAACGGGATCACCACATTGACTTGTTTGTCCTTGAAGAACTCGACGACGTCGGTGCGGTCGAGCCAGTTGCCGTCGCTGCCGCCGCCGACCCCGTTGAGCAGATACAGCGTCGGCGCGGGCGCTTTTGGATCCGCGGCCCGCAACACCCGCACCCGCGTGACGATATCCATCGCCGGCGAGTACACGCCCACATCGATGGTGCGATCCGGCTCGACCCGCTGATCCTCGATCCGCGCCTGGCCGGGATCGGCCCCCGCGGGCACCCCGACGACTACTCCGGCCACCACACCCAACACGGCCAACGCGACCCGTGCGCCCACTGCCCGACCGAACATCATCGAACTCCGTTCTCGACGCCGAATCCTCTGGAATCTACGATTCAACGACATTCCTGAACGCTACAGACGAATTCGCCGGAAGTCTGTGACGATTCCCAGAAGATTATCCGGAATACTGTTTCCCTGGCTGAATCTGGTGCGCGGAGACAATCACAGACTGATCACGTCAGCACAGCGCACTGATCACACCGATGACTGTACCTGCACGGATACTCCGACCATACCCGCCCTAATGGGCAGCTGTGGACCTACTGGACCACCCTAGGCGATGCCATGAATTGCGAAAAAGTGACGCAACGAACTTGCGAAAATATTCGCCTGACCCGAAACGGCGAGGTCACCGGACTTGCCGACCTCACGCCAGCGCGTCGACAAACGCGCTGACCTCGGCAACGAAGCGCGGGCGATCTTCGATGAACAGCCCGTGTTGAGCCCCCTCCCAGAAGGAACCACGGGCGTCAGGGGCGTTGTCGAGGATGTACTGACCGTTGGCCGGCGGGACCACCGGATCATCGGTGCCGTGCAGCACCAGGACCGGAACATCAAGGGCGCGCAGGGTTTCGGTGTTGTCGATCGTGCGGTAGAACAGCGCCTTGCGCACCGACGGCGGGGTCGCGAGACTGCCGCCGAACAGCCGCTGCGCATCGACGCCCTTGTCCTCGCCCGGCCCGGTATTGGCATTGCCGAACACCGCGAACGCCCGGACCGCCCGTCCGGCGGCCTCGTCGAACACGCCCGGAATCGCCTTCGCCATCGACGGTCCGGGAGCCGCACCGGGCACATCACGGCCGATATGGGCGGGCGCACCGCAGTAGACGACACCGGCGACCGCCGAGGTGCCGTAGGTGGCGAGGTAGTCGGTGGCGACGATCCCGCCATAGGACCAGCCGAGCAGCACCGCCCCGGCATCGATGCCCTCGGCGGCCAGCACCGCGGCCACATCGCCCGCCCACGCCTTGGGATCGTCATAACCGGCGCCCGGATCGTCGGAGTAGCCGTGGCCGCGCAGATCGACCGCGATCACCCGATACCGCTCCGCCAGCTCATCGGCGGCCGCACCCCAGCAGCGCAGATTCCCCGCCCACCCGTGCAACAGCACCAACGGCCTACCGGCACCACTCACCCGGTAGACGATCGTCGTTCCATCGGCACTGACTGCATCACGGATAGCCATACCGACAGGCTAACCTCACCAACTCACCGTGATCGGAGCCATGGCGGCCGTGGATCCAGGGCGAATAAGATCCGCGAACATGAGCATCCGCACCGCTGTCGTCACCGGAGCCAGCTCGGGGATCGGTGAAGCCACCGCCCGGGAACTGGCCAAGCAGGGTTATCACGTCTATGTGGGTGCCCGCCGTTTCGATCGAGTGCAGCGCCTCGCCGAAGAGATCGGCGGCACCGCGATCGAACTCGACGTCACCTCCGAGGAATCGGTGCGCGCGTTCACCGACGCGATCGACCACGTCGACGTGCTGATCAACAACGCGGGCGGCGCGAAAGGCCTGGCCCCGGTCATCGACGCCGACCTCGACGACTGGCGCTGGATGTGGGAGACCAACGTGCTCGGCACCCTGCGCGTCACCAAGGCACTCCTGCCCAAACTGATCGCCTCCGGCGACGGCCTGATCGTCACCATCACCTCCGTCGCCGCCATGCACACCTACGACAACGGCTCCGGCTATACCTCCGCCAAGCACGCGCAGGCTGTTGCCCACCGCACCCTGCGCGGCGAACTCCTCGGCCAGCCGGTCCGCCTCACCGAGATCGCCCCCGGCGCCGTGGAAACCGAGTTCTCCCTGGTCCGCTTCGACGGCGACGCCGACCGCGCCGCCAAGGTCTACGAGGGCATCGACCCCCTCTACGCCCAGGACATCGCCGAGATCGTAGGCTTCGTCGCCAGCCGCCCTCCCCACGTCAACCTCGACACCATCGTCGTCAAACCCCGTGACCAGGCAGGCCCCGGCTCCTTCGCCCGCCGCACCTGAGCACTTCCCCCAGCGCTGGGACACTGCTGGCGCTAAACGTGAAGCTCGCCACCCTGGTTGCTGAGAATTCGCCATACCTCGAAGCCCGCCGTTAGCATGGCCGCTTGCCGTCAGCCAGTCCTAGGAGTAGAAGACCGATGCTCGGTATCAAGTCCGTTTTCACTGGATTCAAAGATTTCCTGATGCGCGGGAACGTCATCGACCTCGCGGTCGCTGTCGTCATGGGTACCGCGTTCACCGCGGTGGTCACCTCGTTCAGCAAGGGGCTGATCAATCCGCTGCTCGCGGTGTTCGGCTCGACCAATGAACTGGGTCTGGGTGTCCAGTTGGTCGCGGGCAAGCCGGCGACGTTCATCGCGCTCGGCCCGATCATCACCGCGTTCATCGACTTCTTCATGGTCGCCATCGTCCTGTACTTCGTGCTGCTGCTGCCGATGAAGTCGCTGAAGAACAAGTTCGGCACCACCAAGGACGCCGAGCCCACCGAGACCGAGCTGCTCATCGAGATCCGCGACCTGCTGGCCAAGCAGCAGGGGCTCACCACCGACCAGACCGTCGAGCTGAGCAAGGAGCGCGCGAGCGCCTCCGTCGAGGCGTAGCCCGGCCCGGTTTCACCGTCGCCGCGGCAGCAAGAACGCTGGAATCAGAGACAGCGCGATCATCGTGGGCGCGATCAGATAGGTGTGCGCGAACGCCTCGGCCAAGGCGGGCGCGAGTTCAGCCCGCTGAGCCGATGTCATGGCGTGCAGCGCCTGGAGCCCACCCGTCACCGGAAGTAGCGCACCCAGCGTCACCGATGCCACCGCGGTGCCGATCGCCATCGACGTGGTGCTGATCATGTTCAGCACCGTCGACCCGACAGGCTGCTGCGCGCGGCTCAACGATCTGGTCGCCGTGGTCATCACCGGCATCATCGTTGCGCCACCGCCGGCCCCCATCAGCACCATCGTGAGGCAGAGCGCCCAGTACGGCGCGTCCGCGTCGAGCTGGACCACGAACAGCACGAAACCGGTGAGCGCCACGGTGATCGACGCGGGCAGGTACCGGCCGGGCGGAATCCGATCGATCAACCTGCCCGCCACCTGCATCGTCGCACCCGATGCCAACGCGAACGGGATGCCCAAAGCTCCCGCCATCAATGCTGATTCGCCGCGCACCACCTGGAAGTACAACGGCAGCAACAGCATCGAACCGAAGTAGCCACCGGCGAACACTCCGAGTAGCACCGCGGCGGTTCCGGTCGTCCGGTTGCCGAGCACGCGCAGATCCAGCAGCGGGACCGGTGTGGTCAGCGAATGCCGCACGAACGCGGCGATCAGCCCGGCTCCCACCAGCAGTGGCACGAGCACCGCGGGCGTGGCGAACCCGGCGCTCTCGCCCGCCGCGGTCACGCCGTAGATCACCAGTGCCAGCCCCGGCGACATCAGCAGTAGTCCCCGCACATCGAGCGCGCGCGGCGGTTCCGGCGCGTCGTCGGGCACCACCCTGGCCGCCAGCACCAGCACCAGCGCACCCAGTGGCAGATTGATGAAGAACATCCACCGCCACGACACCTCGTCGATGAGATAACCGCCGATCACCGGACCCAGCAGCGGCCCGACCAGAATCGCCAACCCGAGCGTGCTCATCAACTGCCCCAGCCGATCCGGTCCGGCCGCGCGCAGCAGGATCGTCATGCCGACGGGCATCAGCAGCCCGCCACCGGCGCCTTGAATCAGCCGAAAAGCGATGAGTGACTCGATGTTCCACGACAGCCCGGCCAGCACCGAGCCGATCACGAACGCGGTGATCGCAATCAGATACAGCCGCTTGGCACCGAACCGGCCGACGAGCCACGCCGATGTCGGCACCACCGCGCCGAGGGCGAGCGAGTACCCGGTGGCGACCCATTGGATCGTGCTCAGACCCGCATCGAACTCCATCGACAGCTTGTTGATGGCCACGTTCACGATGGTTTGATCGAGCGTCGCCATGATCATGCCGAGCACCAACACCAGGGCGATGCGCATCGGATTGCGGGTGGTGACCGAGTCCGTGATGGTTGTCATGGCCGTCACTTCCCGTACGGGTGAGCAGTGCGCGCGGCGCGCAGGGCTTCGCCCCACCAGCTCAGCTGATCCAGCATGACCGCGGCGGCATCGTCGGCACCGTCGGCGGCGGTCAGCTCGCCCGCCGCGTCGAATCGACCCCACGGATTCGGGAAGGCGACCGAGTCGCGCACGGTGACCGCGTGCAGTTCGGCGAAGACCGGACGTAGGTGCTCCACCGCGCGCAGGCCGCCGGAGATGCCACCGTAGGAGACGAAACCGACCGGCTTGGCCTGCCATTCGGCGTGGTGGATGTCGATCAGATTCTTCAGTGAGCCCGGGTAGCTGTGGTTGTACTCGGGTGTCACCACCACGAACGCGTCGGCGCGCGACAGCTTTTCGGTGGCTTCCGCCACGGAGTGATGGTCGGTGGCGGCGCCGAACGCGTGCGGCAGTTCGATGCCTGCGGTGTCGACGACATCGACGGTGATGGTGTCGCGCAGTGCGGCCTGCCGGACGAACCAGCTCGCGATCGTCGGGCCGAAGCGCCCCTGTCTGGTGCTGCCGATGACGACCGTGAGCCGCAGTGGGGCGGTGGCGGTTCGGACGTGGTCAACCGTGGCGCTCATGACGTTCCTGTTCGTCGGTGACGACCCTTCGGCCGCCGCTGCGCTCTACCGTCCTACCTCAACTTTCCTCGAGGTCAAGTCGAAGAGTTCGTGATGGTTCGGGAATATTTCCCGCTATATGATGCTTATTGCATTCATACGCAGATAAGCAGACTTGAAAGGGTCGGCACATGAGAACCTCACTGTTCGCCCACCGCGACTACCGACTGCTGTTCACCGCCCAGGTCGCGGCCCTGTTCGGCACCGGACTCACCACCGTCGCCCTCGGTCTGCTCGCCTACGAGCTGGCAGGCGGCAACGCGGCCATCGTGCTCAGCACCGCGCTGACGCTGAAGATGGTCGCCTACGTGACCATCGCGCCGATCGCGGGTGCCTACGCGGGCAGGCTGCCGCGCAGGCAATTCCTGATGGCGCTCAACGGTGTTCGCGGCGCGATCGTGCTGGCGCTGCCCTTCGTCGACCAGATCTGGCAGATCTACGTGCTCATCACGTTGCTACAGATCGCCTCGGCCGCCTACACCCCCACCTACCAGGCGATTCTGCCCGACATCCTGCCCGACGAACGCGACTACACGAAGGCGCTGTCGGCCGCCCAGCTCGCCGCCACCATGGAAACACTGCTCAGCCCGATGCTGGCGGCGCTGGCGCTGAGCCTGATCAGCTTCCACTGGCTGTTCGTCGGTACCGGCCTCGGCTTCGCGGTCTCGGTCGCCCTGGTGATGGCCGCGCGCATTCCGAACGCGGTCGTCGGCGACGGCGCGATCACCGAGCGGCTCGCGGCCGGGCTGCGACTGTTCGCCGCGACGCCGCGGCTGCGTGGGCTGCTCGGCTTGAACCTGGTGGTCGCCGCGGCGGGCTCGGTGGTGATGGTCAACACCGTGAACTACGCCCGAGATGTGCTGGGCGGCAACCAGTCCGGCGTCGCGCTGTTGCTCGCGGCGAACGGCCTCGGCACGATGTTCATCGCCCTCACCCTGCCCAGGATCCTGGACCGCCGCGGCGAGCGACCGGTCATGCTCACCGGAGCGGCGGTGCTGCTCACCGGGCTCACCGCCGCCCTCACCCTCTCGACCCTGCCGACCGGCGACTGGCACTGGCCCGCCGCCCTCACCACCTGGGCCACCATCGGCGCGGGCACCGCCCTGATCCTCACCCCCACCGGCCGCGTCCTGCGCCGCTCCGCCCGCGCACAGGACCGCCCCGCCCTCTTCGCCGCCCAGTTCTCGCTCTCCCACCTGGCCTGGCTGATCACCTACCCGATCACCGGCTGGCTGGCCACCACCGCGGGCTTCACCACCACCTGGGCCACCCTCGCCGCCATCGCCGCCATCGGCACGGCCGCCGCGGTCCGCTTCTGGCCCCACCACGACCCCACCGAGATCACCCACGTCCACGAACTCGGCTCGGTCGACCCGGCGATCCTGGTCGACGCCATCGAGATCGGCCCCAACCGGTACCAGCACACCCACAACTACGTCATCGACGCCAACCACCCGCGCTGGCCGACCAAGACCTTGGCCTACGCCTGAGTGGATACGGATCGGCTAGCGAGGCGCGGCGACTCCCGAGCCTGCGGGCAGTGCCGACATCGACTGCCAAGTCGACCAATCGATGGCCCAGTCGTAGATGTCGCCGTCGGCCTGGGACAGCTCGATGGAAGTGCCGGTCACCTCGACCGGGTCGCCGTAGCGGGCGGTCGGGAAGTAGGCCTGGGCGTCGCCGGGCGAGAGGTTGATGCAGCCGTTGGTGACGTTCGAAGAGCCCTGGGCGGAAAGGGATTCGGGGTTGGCGTGGATGAACTCGCCGTTGTTGGAGATGCGGACGGCCCAGCGTTCGCGCACGTTGGTGTAGTACGGCGGGTTCGACATCATGAAGTCCTCGTACTTCTCGGTGACCACGTGCACGCCCGAGCGGGTGACATTGCGCGGCTCGTTGCCTTCGCCGTAGGAGACAGCGAAGTCGAAGATCGTTGCGCCGTCACGGACCACCTGCATGCGGTGGCTCGGGGCGTTCGCGATGACGATCTGGCTGCGGCCGATGGTGAAGTCGGAGGTGACATCGGAGTCGCCGTAGGCGCCGCCGCCGAGGTCGACGCCGTAGAGATTCGCGGCGACGTGCACCGTGGTGCCCGGCGTCCAGTAGTTCTTCGGACGCCAGTGCACGCGCGAGCCGCCGTCGTCGGGCAGCCAGGCCCACGACCCTTCGGTGTCGTGGTCGGTGGTGACGGTGAGTGCCTTCTCCACCGCCGCCTTGTTCGTGACGGGCCCGGCGAACTTCAGGATGATCGGCGCCGCGATGCCGACCTCCTGGCCGTCACCGATATTGATCGTGGCCGGAATGGTCGACTGCGGGCTGATCGTGGTGAAGGTGCCCTCGATCGGGACCGGTTTCGCGTCGGCGCCGATGGCCGTGCCGGACCAGGTGTAGGACGCGCCGTAGCCGAGCGGCTCGGAGACCTTGTAGGTCGTGCGGTCCGGGCTGAGCTGGCCGGTGATCTGCTTGCCACCGGCATTGGTGAGGGCGATCTGGTCGATCGTGCCCTGGGCGACCGTCACCGAAACGGGCGCGACCGGATCGACATCGACGGCGCCGGGCGTGGGCGCGATGGTGACCTGTGCGACCGGTGCCGCCGCCTCGGCGGCCTCACCCGGCCCGTCGGCCGTACACCCGGTCAGCACCACAAGCACCGCCAGCACGATCACCGCAACCACGGACCGTCCGCCCCGACTGTGCAGCGCACGCCGCTGCGCCGACGAACCCCGCCGCGCAGCACTCCGCGCGCGCAACATACCGGTTACCGAATGTTTGCTCACGCATCGAATGTACGCCGAGCTATCGACCTCTACCTCGTGACAGCTGTCTCACCGACGATGCCGAAACCCGCCGTCAGGGTTCGCGCAGGCGCGACTACCCGCGGTTCAACCACTCCTCGGTGAAGGTGGCCTCGTTGCCGAGGAGTTCGATCAGGCGTTCCGAGATGGCCGCCTCGATCTTGCCGCCGAAGAGCGGGATCTTCACCTCGATGGTGCCGTTGATGGCGGTGGTGGAGCCGGTGCCGCTGTCGGGGGCCATGGTGACGGTGCCGCGGACCACCGCGGGGGCGCCGTCGACGTGGGCTTCGAAGATGCCGCCGGTGCCGGTGTAGGTCTCGGTGCGCGGAATGACCAGGTCACCGGGGCGCACTGCGGTGATGGCGGGCGGGAGCTGATCGGCGGGGATGGCTTGCACCATCTGGACGCGGACCTGGTCACCGTCGACGGCGAAGGCGTCGAGCCGGGCTCCGGGGCCGCCGACCTCGGCGATCCGGGCCTTCCAGTACTGCTCGTCGGAGTACGCGGCGCGCACCGCATCAACGGAATGCGTGTAGCCGGCAGTGAACGCCAGAGGTGTAGCCATGCTCGACACGGTACCGTCTGCGGACGTGCGTACAACACGGGTGGTGTCCTCCGAACAGCTGCGTGACCTGCTTGCCGATACCGGCGCGACGGTCCGGGATTCGGTGCGTTTGTCCGAATTGACGACCTTGCGGGTGGGTGGGCCCGCGCTGCTCGCCGAGTGTCCGACCACCGAGGCCCTGGTTGCCACGGTGCGGGCACTGGACGGGGCCGGTATCGCGGTCCTGCTGGTGGCGGGTGGGTCGAACCTGCTCATCGACGACGCGGGCTTCGACGGCGTGGTCGTCCGCGTCCGCACCACCGGCGTCGAGCTCGGTACCGACGGTGTCGTGGCGGAGGCGGGCGCGAACTGGGACGAGGTCGTCGCGGCGACCGTCGCGGCCGGGCTAGGCGGGCTGGAGTGCCTGTCCGGGATTCCGGGTTCGGCCGGTGCGACCCCGGTGCAGAACGTCGGCGCCTACGGGGTCGAGGTCGCGTCGCTGCTGCGCCGGGTGCGTCTGCTCGATCGAGCGACCGGCGACGTGCGCTGGGCCGAGCCCGCCGAGCTCGGCTTCGGCTACCGGACCAGCGTGCTCAAGCACAGCGACGACGCCGTGGTCCTGGCCGTCGACTTCGCTTTGGATCCGAGCGGGATGAGCGCGCCGCTGCGCTACGGCGAACTGGCGAAGGTGCTCGGCGCCGCCGACGGCGAGACCCGCCCCGTCGCACAGGTGCGCGCGGAAGTGCTCCGCCTGCGAGCAGGCAAGGGCATGGTCCTCGACCCCGCCGATCACGACACCTGGAGTGCCGGTTCGTTCTTCACCAACCCGGTCGTCACCGAGGAGCAGCTGCCCCAGGTACTGGCCGCGATCGCCACGCACGTCGGCGACGACGTCAAGGTGCCCACCTATCCCGCCCCCGACGGCACCAAACTCTCGGCGGGTTGGCTCATCGAACGCGCCGGGTTCGCCAAGGGCTTCCCCGGCGACACCGCCGCCGCCCGCCTCTCGACCAAACACACCCTCGCCCTGACCAATCGCGGCACCGCGACCGCCGCCGACATCGTGGCCCTGGCCCGCACCGTCCGCGCGGGCGTGTGGGAGCGCTTCGGCGTGACTCTGGAACCGGAACCGGTAACCGTCGGCCTCGATTTCTAGGACCGACCACAGACAACCCACCTCTTCCCTCCGTTCGCACCTCAACCCCGTAACGTGTCCTGCCATGGCACGCAGACTGGACTACTCCGCCCGCTACCCGCTGCACACCACCGAAGAGCTGTACACAGCCCTCCAGAGCAGGGACTACTGGGAAGCCCGCGTCGCCGAGATGCGCAAGTACGCGCCCAACAACGAGGTGGTGAGCCTCGACGTCACCGACGACGGCATCGAGGTGGTCCTGCACCACACGCTGCCGCGTGAGATGCTGCCCGAGATCGCCCAGACCGTCATGCGCAAAGACATGGTCATCACCCGCAAGGAGAGCTGGGGCCCCTTCGCTCACGACGAGACCGAGGGCAAGTTCTCCGCCTCGATCCCCGCGGGCCCCGGCAGCCTCACCGGCTCCATCCGCCTTTTCCCCACCGAAACCGGCGCCACCATGCGCTTCTCCCCCGTCGCCAAGGTCTTCATCCCCATGGTCGGCCCGCGCCTGGAGCAGTTGATGCTGGTGAACCTGGTCGACCTGTTCCGCGCCGAGCAGGAGGAAACCCTGCGCTACCTCGACCGTCAGACCGCCGACAAGTCGGTCTGACGCACCTCGGCAACCCCAACCCGTGGCCCCGAGCCGCAAGGCCATCCCCCCGGTCGGCACCATCACCCGCGGCACCACCGGCGTCAACCGCCTACGCCGCAGCGATCGCTGGCTCGTCAACGACGAACTCGTCAGCGCGACACTGCGCGAATCCACCTCCCCCCTGGTTGTCGACCTCGGCTACGGCGCCGCCCCGTGGACCACCGTCGAACTGGCCGCTCGCCTGCGCACGGTCCGCCCCGATCTCGAAGTGGTCGGCCTCGAAATCGACCCCGCCCGCGTCGTCGCCCCCCGCGACGGCGTCCGCTTCGCCCGCGGTGGCTTCGAACTGGCGGGCCTGCGACCCACCCTGGTCCGCGCGTTCAACGTCCTGCGCCAGTACCCCGAGGACGCGGTCCCCGACGCCTGGTCCCGAATCCAGTCCAACCTGGCCCCCGACGGCCTCCTCGTCGACGGCACCTGTGACGAACTCGGCCGCCGCTGCGCCTGGGTGCTGCTCGACCGCCACCGCCCCCTCTCCCTCACCCTGGCCTGGGATCCCTTCACCGTGGACCGACCCTCCGATATCGCCGAGCGTCTGCCGAAAGCCTTGATCCACCGCAACATTCCCGGCGAACGCGTCCACGCCCTCCTCACCGCCGCCGACCAAGCCTGGGAGCGATCGGCGGCCATGGCGCCGTACGGCCCGCGCATTCGCTGGCGCGAAGCAGCGGAGATGTTGCGTGCCAACGGGTTCCCGCTGCAGCGTTATCGGCGACGCATGCGCGACTGTGTGCTGTCGGTCCCCTGGGACGTGGTCGCCCCGTCACACCCGGCTTAACGCCCGGCGCACCCGCGTCGACGCCCGCGGCGCCAATTGCTGCCCACCCCACCAGATCTCGTCGGTATCGCACCGGTGGATCGCCACCGCGTCGGCCACCACCTCGTCCAACGCCGACTGCGAGATCTCGGTCTCGGCCAGATCCAGCAGGGTCCGCACCGGTGTGGTCACCAGAAACGGCCCTGCGGACTCCACATCCACCTCGGCGAGCTTGCGTCGGGTCAGCACCAGTCGCGGTGTCACCGGCGGGCGCCCCGCCGACACCGACAGATGCAGGAACCGCGGCCCCAACCTGCCGATCCCGTGCAGTTCCGCCGCACTCTGATACGACACCGCCGCCGCCCCGTCGAACCAAGCTGCCCACATCGCGTATTCATCCAGCGGTCCCACCCGCCATTGCCCCAGCCGCATCATCCCGACCCCGGCCCTGGTCACCGACCCGTCGCCCAATGCCGCCCTGACCTGCGATTCGCACCCGGTGCGCAACACCTGACGCGTGGTGAAGAAGCCCGCGTGCCGTCCGGCGAGCCGGCGCAGCACTCGCCACCGATGATCCGGTGTCCCCGCCACCCGGCGCGCGCCCTCGCCAGCCATGCCGCCCAGGTTACGCCCGCTCGAGTGCGGCAGGTCACATTTTGCTGTGCAGGCTTTCACTCCCTCCTCAGAGCGGACACAGAAAGATCGGGAAGAATCCGATGTCATGACCACCCCGCAGAACTCCCCACGCTCCAGAATCGGTCGGCGCCCGCTGGTGATCGCGTTGGCGGTGGTCGCCATCCTGCTCGTCGCGGCCATCGGCGGAACCGAGGCCTATGCCCGACACAAGATCTCACAATGCATCAGCGGTGCGTTCGAGCAACAGATGGGCTCGAGCATCGACGTAGGGTTCGGCCTGCGACCGGTGTTGCTGTCGTATGTGGACGGCAAGGTCGGCTCGCTCACCGTCGACAGCGAGGACAACAAGTTCGGCCCGGCGGTCGGCATGGTCGTGCACGCGAAATTCAACGACATCGAACTCGTCGACCGCGGACGCGGCGGCGGCACCATCGACTCCTCGACCGCCGACGTGACCTGGAACAACGACGGCATCCGCGAGACGCTCGGCACCGTGGTGAGCGGCGTGCGCTCCTCGGCGAGCACCGGCGTGCTGACTCTCGACGTGCTCGGCGGCCTCGCCCAGTTGGAAGTGCAGCCGCTGATCCGCGACGGCAATATCACCGTGGACACGAAGTCGGCGCAGCTGCTCGGCATCGGCCTGCCCACCGACCTCGTGCAGGGCATCGTCGAGACCTTCACCCAGAGCTTGCAGAGCTACCCGCTCGGCCTGCGCGCACAGGAGCTGAAGGTCACCGATGACGGTGTGACAGTGCATCTTTCGGGCGGCAAGACCACCCTCGACGCCGCGCGCGACCCATCCCGTCAGCAGGCCGAGTTCACCTGCTGATCAGTTCATTCGGCGAAACCGTCGAGCACCGCGGCCGATTTCGACAACCCGAGCCGCGTGGCACCGGCCTCGATCATCGCGGCGGCGTCCTCTGCGGTGCGGATCCCACCACTGGCCTTCACCCCGAGCCGCCCGCCGACGGTCTCGGCCATCAACCGCACCGCGTGCACACTCGCACCGCCGCTGGGATGAAAACCGGTGGAGGTCTTCACGAAATCGGCACCGGCCCGCTCGGCCGCCCGGCACGCGCCGACGATCGCCGCATCGGTGAGCGCGGCCGATTCGATGATCACCTTGAGCACGGCCCGATCCGCGGTCGCCTCGCGCACGGTGATGATGTCGGCGAGCACGGCATTGAAATCACCGGCCAGCGCGGCACCAACGTCGATCACCATGTCGACCTCGGCGGCGCCCTGGTCCACGGCCAGCCGCGCCTCGGCACCCTTCACCAGCGAATGATGTTTGCCGGACGGGAAACCCGCGACAGTCGCCACCACCAGACCGGGCGCGCGCACCGGCAACATCGAGGGCGACAGACAGATCGCGTACACCCCGAGCTTGCGCGCCTCGGCGATCAGCGAGTCGACCTCTGCCGGAGTCGCTTCCGGGGCGAGCAGGGTGTGGTCGATCATGTCGGCCACGGCGGCCCGGGTCAGCGGCGCGGAAGTCATTTGCCGAGCATGGCATACCCACGGCCGCGTCCGGGACAGCGGGCGTCGACGTTTCAGGCAGATCGGGCACCGCACATCATTGCGCTCACCTACCCGAATCCTGGACACTTATGCCTGTGCTGATCCGTCGCGAGACCCCAGCGGACGCCGTGGCGATCGCCGCGATCCACCGCGCCGCCTTCGCCCCGCATTACGCGGGCGATCCGGCCGTCACCGAACCACCCGAACCCGCTCTCGTCGACACGCTACGCACCGACGAGGCGTGGATGCCGACGTTGTCGTTGGTCGCGCTCGAATACGACACCGTCGTCGGCCACATCTGCCTCACCAGAGCCGGTATCGGCCCGTTCCCGGTGCTGGCGCTCGGCCCGCTCGGTGTCAACCCGGAGCGGCAGAAGTCCGGTGTCGGCTCGGCGCTGGTCCATGCCGCCCTCGGCGCCGCCGATGCCCTCGACGAGTCGGTCGTCGGCCTGGTCGGCGACCCCGACTACTACGTCCGGTTCGGCTTCGTCCCCGGTCCGCGCCTGGGCATCGTGCCCGACGAGGCCGACTGGGCACCGTACTTCCAGGTCCGCCCGCTCACCGCGTACGACTCCGCCGTGACCGGTGAATTCCGTTATCCCGCACCGTTTTACAACCTATAGATCACTCGAAGACGACCGTGCGCCGACCGTGCACGAGCACCCGGCCCTCCAGGTGCCAGCGCAGCCCGCGCGCGAGCACGACCCGCTCGATGTCGCGTCCCTGTCGCACCATGTCGCGCACGTCATCGGCGTGATCGACCCGGATCACGTCCTGCTCGATGATGGGTCCCGCGTCCAATTCGGCGGTGACATAGTGGCAGGTCGCCCCGATCAGCTTCACCCCGCGCGCGTACGCCTGGTGATAGGGCCGCGCGCCGACGAACGAGGGCAGGAAGCTGTGGTGGATATTGATCGCGCGCCCTGCCCAGTGTTCGCACAGCCGCGCCGGGAGCACCTGCATGAAACGGGCGAGCACCACCGCGTGCGGATCGTGGGAGTCGACGAGTTCGCGCACCTGCTCGAAGGCCGGACCACGCTCGGCCGGGTCCTTCGGGAACGGCACGTGATGGAACTTCACCCCGTGCGCCTCGGTCATGCCCGCGAGGTCGGGATGGTTGCCGATCACCGCCTCGATGGTGGCGGGCAGTTCACCGGCCTGCGCGCGGCCGAGCAGGTCGTGCAGGCAGTGCCCGTCCTTGCTGACCAGCAGCACCACCCGGCGCGGCAGGCCGGAATCGTGGAGCTGCCAGTCGGTCTCGGGACCGAACTCGGCGGCCACCTCGGCGAAGCGCGCGCGCAGCTCGTCGATGGCGAACGGCACCGTCGAGGCCTTGACGGCCTGCCGGGTGAAGAACCAGCCGATATCACCGTCGGAGTGGTACCCGGCCTCGGAGATCGAGCCGCCGAACTCAGCGATGAACGAGGAGATCCTGGCGATGATGCCCGGCCGGTCCGGGCACCCGAGGGTCAGCACGAACCGATGGTCGTCCGAGGTCACAGCGGTAGAACTCATCCGCCGATTCTCGCAGGCGATCAGGCCAGGGCGCGCACGGGCTCGCGAACGGCGGCGAGCACCTCGGCCACCTCGGCGTTGAACAGGTCGAAGCGTTCGACGTTGCCCAGATGCCCGGTCGGCAGCACCTTGAAGCCGGCCAGGGTGCCCGCTTCCTGCAGCAGCGCGGCCAGGCGCTCGGCGTGGATCGCCGGGGTCATGTCGTCGCGATCGCCCGCGAGCACGGTGGTGGGGACCGAGAAGTTCTTCGCGTCATCGCCCAGGTGCAGCCCCGTGAGCAGGAACCCGTACCGCGAGCGCGTCATCATCGGGCAGCCACGCACCACCGAGAGCGCGTAGTTCAGCTTCTCGCGCGAGGTGTCGAGGGTCATCACCTGGCGGGCGAAGATCCAGCGCACCGGCTTGATCGGCGGCATGAGCACCGGGGTGCCGAGGATGAGCTTGCCGAGCCAATCCGGCGACGGCAACGCACGACCGCGCAGAATCCGCAGCGGCACATTGAGTCCGGGAACCATGGTCGACACCTCGACCAGCGAGTGCGCGCCGGTATTGGTGAGGATCACCGCGGCGGCCTGCTCGGCGACCCGCTCGGGGTAGCGGCCCGCCCAGGCGATGAGCGTCATCCCGCCCATGCTGTGTCCGGCGAGCACCGCGCGTTGACCCGGCAGCAGAACCGCGTCGAGTACGTCGCACAGATCGTCGGCGAGCAGGTTCGTGCTCGGGCGGGCGTACCCGTTGGTGCTCTCGCCGTGGCCGCGCTGGTCGTAGGCGACCACGCGGTACTCGCCGGCGAAGGCGTTGATCTGGGCGTTCCAGTATTCGAGCGAGCAGGTCCAGCCGTGCGCGAATACGATGACGGGCGCATCGACCGGGCCGTAGGCATGCACCCGAAGGCGGGCCCCATCGGCGGTGACCACCGGGATCACGTCATAGGGCATTCGCGGCGGATCGAAGGCCGCGATCCCGTGCGAACGGGTTCGCAGGTCGGCCCGGTGGGCCGCCAGCACGGTCTTGACCACGGTGGACGCCTGATCGACCAGGTTCACCAGAGCCGTCGGCAACGTTGCACGCATCGGCACACTCCTTCGTGTTACTGCTAGATACAGTAACACTGCGTACCACGCACCCGCGAGCCCTGCCGCGAGCTTTTACCAGCGCGGGCCGCGCTGCACCTCGTCGACCTTCGGACGCACATCGACCAGGTAGACACCGGTCGCGACGATTCCGATGATCGCGATGAACCCCAGCCCGCCCGCTCCGAGCAGCAGGAACACCAGCGCGCCGCCGAGAATGGCCAGCCAGATCGGCTTACTCATCTTGTCGACCGCGGTGAAGGCGTCCGAACGCTGCCGGACCGCGTGAATGAGTGCGAACACCGTCGCACCGAGGGCACAGACCCACAGGACCAGCAGAATCAGCGAGGTCATCCCATTCACAATGTTCACGCCCCCATCATACGAACAGCGGCCCCGCACACACAGGGTGTACGGGGCCGCTGTCAGCGGAGATACGCGAAGGCTCTCAGATGGTCTTCGGCGCGGCCGGCTTCTTGGCGGGCGCGGCCTTCTTGGCCGGGGCCTTCCTGGCGGCAGGCGCCTTGGCCGGAACGGTCTCGTCGGTCACGGCGACGACCTCGGCCTCGACAACAGCCTCGACCTTGTCGGCCACAGCCTCGGCCTCGGCCTTGCCACGGCCCAGCAGGTCGTTGACCTTGACCAGGGCATCCTCGGCGCGAGCGGAGGCATCCTTGTACAGGGTCTCGACGCGGCCGATCCGCTCGTCGACGGACTGGTTGGTGCGCAGCCGGTCGACGGTCTCCTCACCGCGAACGGCGAGATCGGCGTAGATGTCGAGCGCCTGGCGGTAGTAGTGCTCGGCCAGCCTGCGCAGCTCTTCCGGGGTGAACTTCTCGCGCAGCTCGGCGAGATCCTCCGGCAGTTCCGACGGCAGGCCGGAGATGCGTTCGCGCAGGGTGTCGAGCTGGGCCTGCACGTCGGCGGGCACGTTCGCGAAGCGCTCGCGGGCCCCTTCGACGCGGGCCTTGGCATCGGTGGCGACAACGCGGCCACGGACGTCGGCGACAACGTCGTTCACGACGGCGTAGATGGCATCACCGGCGCCGACGGTGGCGAACAGCGGCTTGGACACAGTGGCGGTCTTTTCGGTCATCAGTCTTCATTCTCCTGGTGTGGCGGAGTGTCAGTTGTCGTGAACGAAACGTCACTGTCTCGTTCGTTCCCCCCTGAGCCGGCTTCTTCCCCGTTTTCCCGGCGAAACGACTCATAGATTTCCAGCAACACCTGTTTCTGCCGCTCGGATACCGAAGTATCGGCGAGCAGGGCGTCGCGGACCGGGCTGTGCGGACGCTGTTCCAGAAATCCGGCCCGCACATACAACACCTCCGAGGAAACCCGCAGTGCCTTGGCGATCTGCGCGAGTACTTCGGCGGAGGGATTACGTAATCCGCGTTCGATCTGACTCAGGTACGGATTACTTACCCCCGCCAGAGCGGCGAGCTGACGCAGTGACACCTGCGCGCCTTCGCGCTGTGCCCTGATGAAACCTCCGATATCTTGAGCCGCGTGCGCTACACGACTCTCGGGTTGGTCTGTCATCGCTCACCTTCTGGCGTTGTAAGGCCAATACTAGAACAGGGTGCTAGCTATTGCAAGCACTCCAGTTAGCACCCGGTGTGCTAACCACCACAAAGACCCTCTGACCAGCGGCTCAGTGGAACAAAAGTTGCGAGATCGTATAGATGGCCAGGCCCGCGAGCGAGCCAACGACCGTGCCGTTGATCCTGATGAACTGCAGATCCCGGCCCACTTGCAATTCGATCTTCCTGCTCGCCTCGTCGGCGTCCCAGCGCGCGACCGTATCGGTCACCAACGTCGTGATCTCCGCGGAGTAATTACCGACCAGATAGCGAGCACCGCGATCGATCCACCCGTCCACTTTGCCACGCATCGCCGCGTCGTCGCGGAAACGCTCACCGAGCTGCTGCACATTCTCGGCCACCTTGCGCCGCAGGGTGGAATCCGGATCGTCGGCCGATTCCAAGATCAACCGCTTCGCCGCCCGCCAGGTGGCCTCTGCCATTCCGGTGATCTGCTCGCGGCCCATGATCTCGGCCTTGACCTTCTCCGCCTTGGCGATCATCGCGTCGTCGTTCTGCAGGTCATCGGCGAAATCCTGCAGAAAGCGATCGGCGGCCCGGCGCAATTCATGATCGGGATCGGAGCGCACCTTCCAGGTGAACTCGACGAGTTCCCGATAAATTCGCTCGGAAAGCAGCGTATTGACGAATTTCGGCGCCCACTGCGGCGCGTCGCGCACCACGATCCGGTCGATCGTGTCCTGCGAACCCAGTGCCCACTGATGCGCGCGCTCGGCCAGCAGATCGATCAGCGGCCGTTGCCGATTGTCGGCGATCATCTCCGAGAGCACCCGGCCCAGCGGCGGCCCCCACAGCGGTTCGGCGATCCGCTTGACGATGGTGTTGTCGATGATCTCCTCGACGTCCTCGTCGCGCAGGGTGTTCACGACCGCGGTCAAAATCGTCGCGCTCTCCTGCGCCACCCGGGCCGCGTGCCCGGGATCAGCCATCCACCGGCCGACTCGCAGCGAGATCTGGGCGGCCTCCAGGCGGGTCGAGACCACGTCGGGGGCGAGGAAGTTGGTTCCGACGAAGGCACCGAGGCTCTCGCCGAGCTGGTCCTTCTTCTTGCGGATGATCGCGGTGTGCGGGATCGGCAGACCCAGCGGGTGCTTGAACAGCGCGGTGACCGCGAACCAGTCGGCCAGTGCGCCGACCATGCCCGCCTCCGAGGCCGCGCGCACATAGCCGACCCACTCGCCACCGCCGCCACGCGATTCGAGCCACCGGCACAGCAGATAGATCACACTGGCCACCAGCAGGAAACTGGTCGCCAGCGCCTTCATCTTGAACAGGTCGCGTTTCTTGCCCGCCTCGTCGGTCAGCACGTCGAAGCCGGCGGGCTGCGTGGCGGGCTCGGTGCGCGGCGTGAGAACCGCCGTGTTGCCGGGAGATTTCTCCATAGCCCCCATTCTGCTGTGCGCGCGGCGAGTGTGCCGCCGCCAACCCCGCGTGGCGCTGCCGACGACACGGCGAACCGCCTGGTTTGTCGTACGCGCGGGTAAACAACGAAGTGTGGTAAATGCCCCAACGTGCACCAAAGGAGCGCCACCCCACACCGGCGCGCCTAAGCTGTTGGACAGAGACGCCAACATCGACCACAAGGGGGCTGTCCTGTCCACCGAAGACCTTGTCGAGATCGGCGAGCAGTCGAGCCGAGCAGCAGTGCGCGGCGGCAGCCCGGCCGACGGCCGCAAACGTCGGTGGCGACAGCACAAGATCGACCGCCGCGAGGAACTGGTCGACGGCACCCTCAATGCCATCAGGGTGCGCGGCAGCCAGGCGGGCATGGACGAGATCGCCACCGAGATCGGCGTGTCCAAGACCGTCCTCTACCGCTATTTCGCGGACAAGAACGACCTGGTCCACGCCACCATGCAGCGCTTCATCGAGACCACCCTGCTGCCCCGGGTCTACGGCGCGATCAGCCTCGACGCCGACGAATACCAACTCGTGCGCGCCGCGATGACCGAGTACGTCGGCACCGTCGACGACGACCCAGAGGTCTACCGGTTCATCATGAGCAATTCCGCGGGCGACAAGTCCTCGCTCGCGGAGTTCGAGCGGCTGTTCGCCGAGGTGGTCACCACGGTGCTGGTCGAGCGGGCGGGCGACAAGGGCGTGCGCACCGACGGCGCGATGCTGTGGTCCTACGTGCTGGTGGGTGGCATCCAACTGGCCACGCACTGGTGGACGACCACCGACAAGGCCATGCCCCGCCAGGACGTCATCGACTACCTGACGATGATGGCGTGGAGCGCGCTCGAGGGCATCGTCCGCGCCGGTGGCTCACCGTCGTACTTCACCGCGCAGCCGCACCTCTTCCCCGAAGTCCCCCCGGAGCTGTCCTGACCGGCACTTTCGTCCGTTAACGGGAGCCGGGCTCGACAACCCAGCTCGGTTGGCTACGCTGAACCCGGGCGGGACGCTGTGGTTTGTGTCACCGCCGTGCGCGTCGGCACCAACGGAGGTACCTCGATGGCGAAGAACGTGCCGACTTCCCGGCTTGCCCGCGGGACGAAGCTGGGGGCGGTGGCGGCGGGGTCGGTCATCCGCTCGAAGAAGACCAGGCTATCGATGCGCGGCCGCTCGGAGGCAGTGCGCGCGCGGATGGCCGAGGAGTCGATGATCCGCACCACCGAACAGGTGGTCATGGTGCTCGGCACCATGAAGGGCGTGGCGATGAAGCTGGGCCAGATGATGTCGGTGCTGGATCTGGATCTGGTGCCGGAGGACCATCGCGAGCGGTTCCAGCAGCGCCTCGCCGTCTTGCGCAATGCGGCGCCGACGGTGTCGTTCGAGTCCATGCGGGCGGTGATCGAGCAGGATTTCGGTGCCCCGCTGGCGGAGATCTTCGCCGAATTCGATCCCGAGCCGATCGCGGCCGCCTCGATCGGCCAGGTGTATCGGGCCACGCTGCCCGACGGTCGCGCCGTCGCGGTGAAGGTCCAGTACCCCGGGGTCGACGCCGCCGTGCGCGCGGACCTGAAGAACCTCACCATGTTCCGCCGGGTGCTGGCCTCGGCGATGCCATGGATCACCCCCGCGGTGCTCGACGAGCTGAAACTCAACATGGAGAGCGAGCTCGACTACCAGGCCGAAGCCGCCACCCAGGCCGAGATCGCGCATCTGTACCGCGAACACCCGTTCATCGTGGTGCCGTCGTCGGTTCCCGAGCTGTCGACCACCCGTGTGCTGGTCAGCGAGTTCATCGACGGCCACGGCTTCGACGAGATCCGGAAAATGCCTGCTGCCGTGCGTGATCGGGTCGGCGAGATCATCTACCGCTTCTATGTCGGCTCGCTGTTCAGCTTCAACGAGTTCTGTGGCGACCCGCATCCGGGCAATGTGCTGCTCGCGCGCGA
Source organism: Nocardia sp. A7 (assembly GCF_046549215.1). Classification (NCBI taxonomy): domain Bacteria; kingdom Bacillati; phylum Actinomycetota; class Actinomycetes; order Mycobacteriales; family Nocardiaceae; genus Nocardia; species Nocardia sp. A7. The sequence continues at coordinate 1,615,651 of NZ_JAJPWE010000001.1, forward strand.
CGGCCGGGTCGCCTTCCTCGACTTCGGGCTGTTCAACCGGATGGACCCCAAGCTGGTCGGATTCGAAATCCAGTGCCTGCGCGCGGCCGCCGAGGACCGCGCGGAAGATTTGCGGCAGTTGATGATCGATCGCGGCGTGATCGATTCGCCCGAGGAGATCGGCGCCGAGGAATGCCTCGAATACGTGCTCGCCGCCTCGGAATGGTGCCTGGTCGACGAGGAACTCACCATCACCCCCGAACTGGCCAGCGGCGCGTTCCTGCTCGCCGTCGACCCGAGGGCCAGCGAGTTCACCGGCATGAAGCAGCAGAATCTGCCGCCGGAACACCTGTTCTCGCGCCGCGCCGATTTCCTCACCTTCGGCATGCTCGGCCAGCTCGACAGCACCAACAACTGGCATCTGATCGCCCGCGAATGGCTCTACGGCGATCCGCCGGTCACCGAACTCGGTCTGGCCCACCGTGATTGGCTCAGCTCCCACCCGCCGAAGCCGGCGAAGAAGACTCGCGCCCGCAAGGCGAGCACACCGGCCACCAAGCCCTGATCATCTTCGCGAAAGGCGCGTCATGCCGCAGCACCGTGAGTTCGACCTGATCCTGTTCGGCGCAACGGGTTTCGTCGGCAAACTCACCGCCGAATACCTGCTCACCGCGGCCCCGGCCGATGCCAAGATCGCCCTGGCCGGTCGCTCTGCGAGCAAGCTCGCCGCCACCCGCGACGAATTGGGCCCGGCCGCCGCGCAGTGGGAACTCGTCGTCGCCGATTCCAGCGATCCCGCATCGCTGGCGGCGATGGCCGAGCGCACCAAGGTCGTGGTCACCACCGTCGGCCCGTACCTGCGCTACGGCCTGCCGCTGCTGGGCGCGTGCGCCGCGGCGGGCACCCACTACGCCGACCTCACCGGCGAGCCGCTGTTCATCCACGACGCCATCGAGCGCTACGAGCAGACCGCGGTCGACTCGGGCGCCAAGATCGTGAATTCCTGTGGCTACGACTCGATTCCGTCGGATCTGAGCGTGTACGAGATCTACCGCGCCACCCTCGCCGACGACACCGGCGAACTCGAGGACACCACCCTGGTCGCCTATCTCAAGGGCGGCATGAGCGGCGGCACCATCGATTCCGGACGCGCCATGATGGAGGACGTCGCCGCCGATTCCGCGCGCGGCAAGATCCTGGCCCACCCGTATTCGCTGAGCCCGGACCGCAGCATGGAACCCGACGTGGGCCGCCAGTCCGATCAGGCGCTGGCCCGCGCCGACAGCATCGACGCGAGCCTGAGCGGCTGGGTCACCACGTTCGTGATGGCCTCGCACAACACCAAGGTCGTGCGCCGCACCAACGGCCTGCTCGGCTGGGCCTACGGCAAGCAGTTCCGCTACCGCGAGGTGATGAACGCGGGAGCCTCGGCCGCCGCGCCGCTGGTCGCCGCGGGTATCGCGGGCGGCATCGTGGCAGGCATGGCCTCGGGAGCGGTCCTTTCGAGGGTGTCGCTCGGCCGCAAGCTGCTCGACCGGATCCTGCCCAAGCCCGGCACCGGCCCCGACGAGAAGGCCCGCCGCAGTGGGTGGTTCACCATGAAGACCTTCGCGCGCACCAGTTCCGGCGCCAAATACCAGGCCACCTTCTCCGGCACCGGCGATCCCGGCTACCAGGCCACCGCCGTGCTGCTCGGCCAGAGCGGGCTGAGCCTGGCCTTCGACACCCTGCCCGAGCGCGCGGGCGTGCTCACGCCCGCTTCCGCGATGGGTGAGGCGCTCACCGAGCGGCTGCGCGAGACCGGCATGACCATCGAGGTAGCACGCCGGTGAATCTCGCCCGCAGGACGATGAACGCCCCAGCGCTGGCGGCGGTGTACGAGCACGCGTGGCGACCCACGCTGTTCTACCTCGCCAGCGGCCGCACCACCGGCACCGACCGCCGCGACGCGGTCGACAAGCTGCGCCTGAGCGGCCCCATGAAGGTCCTCGATCTGGCCTGCGGCCCAGGCAATTTCACCCGTTACCTCAGCGAGTACCTGACCAAGGGCGGCTTCGTCACCGGCCTGGACTACTCGGCGCCGATGCTGGCCAAGGCCGCCACCGACAACGCCAGCCCCCGCGTCGGCTACGTCCGAGGCGACGCCCGCATCCTGCCCTTCGCCGACGGCACCTTCGACGCCGTCTGCTGTTTCGGCGCGCTCTATCTGATCCCCGACCCGCTGGTCGCCACCCGCGAGATGATCCGCGTCCTCGCCCCTGGTGGCCGCATCGCGATCAGCACCAGCTATGCCGAGGACAACCTCTTCGGCTCGGCGAGCAGCCTGGCCGCGAGCCTGAGCGGGCTGCGCCTGTTCGACCGCGACACGTTCCCGAAGCTGTTCGCCAGGGCGGGCCTGACCGAAATCGACCAGCGCGTCCACCGTTTCATGCAATACGTGGACGCCACTAAACCAAGCTGAGCCAGTAGTCCTGGAACTTCAGGAACACCAGCAGCAGCACCACCGCGTAGAACACCACGACCAGGGTCCAACGCCATTCGGCGAGGATCCCCAGCACGCCCCGCGAGCGGCCCCACAGTTCCTGGGTGGTGACCGCGAACAGCACCGGCACCGCCACCCACACCACCATGCAGTACGGGCACAGCGCGTTGATCCGGTACAGGCTCTGGAAGATCAGCCAGCACAGCCCGGCGATGCCGAGCACGGTGCCGATCCACAGCCCACCCCAGATCCAGCGCGGGAACCCGACACCGACCACCGACAGCACGGCGAGGGTCACCACCACCGAGAACCCGACGACGCCGATCAGCGGGTTGGGGAAACCGAAGACCGCGGCCTGGTCGGTCTTCATGATCGACCCGCACGACAGCACCGAGTTGATGCTGCACGAGGTGACGTAGTCCGGGTCGACGAACAGCTTGAACCGTTCGACGGTGAGCGTGCACGACGCCAGCCAGCCCGCCAGCCCGGCGATCAGCAGCAGCCAGGCCGAGCGGGCGGGGGCGGTGATCACTTGGCCGCGTCAGCGATCACGGCGGCCAGGCCGTTCTCGGTGAAGATCGCGTCGGACTTGTTCAGCTGGCCGTTGATGAACACCGACGGCGTCGACTCCACGCCACTGCGCAGCGTGGTCTGGGTGACCTGCTGGATGTAGTCGTTGTACGGCTTGTCGTTGATGCAGGTCGCCACGGCGGGATCGGTGTACCCGACTTCGGTGGCGATCTCGATGAGCTCGTCGTTGCTCAGACCGGCGCCGCCCTCGGCGGGCTGCTTGTCGAACATCGTCTGCAACCAGGACTGGTACTTGGTCGTATCCGACTTCGCCACGCAGAACGATGCGTTGGCCGCGCGCGAGGAGTACTGGTTGGTGGAGGCCTTGTCGAGGAACGAGATGATCTGGTACTCGACCGAGGCGGTGCCGTCGGCGGCGGCCTTGGCCAGCACTTCCCCGTTGGCGGCCTCGAACTGCTTGCAGGCCGGGCACTGCAGGTCGGCGACCACGCGCACCTTGACCTTGGCATCGGGGTTGCCGATCACGACCGTGCCGGTCTCGGTGACCGCCCCGCCCGTCGCGGGCAACTGCGCCGCCGAGCTGGTCCCCGACTCGGTGTCGGAATCGGACTGGTTCACCGCGATGCCGATGCCGATGGCCGCGACCAGCGCGACCAGCACCGCCGCGACGCCGACCTGGATCGCGATCTTGCGCTTCTTGTCGGCCGCCTCGGCCGCTGCCAGCGGATTCCTGCCCGAGGGCCTCTTGCCCGTGCTCACCGTCGTCACACGCCTTTCGCTCGTTTGCTCCCCACCTGGGACATCATGCGGGCCGAACCTGAGAGTTTCCGCAAAGCTCGTCGTCAGGACTCGTCGAGTCGACGCAACTGCTCGGCGATATCGAAGTCGGCGGGCGGCCAGTCGAGTTCCAGCTGGGCCAGTGCGGTGATCAGCAACTCGGTGACCGCGAGGCGCGCGTACCACTTGTGGTCCGACGGCAGCACGTACCAGGGCGCGTAATCGGTATCGGTCCGATCGAGAACGGCCTGGTAGGCCTTCTGATATTCGGGCCAGTAGGCGCGTTCGGTGATGTCGGAGGGGTTGAACTTCCAGTATTTGTCCGGACGTTCCAGGCGTTCGCGCAGCCTGCGTTTCTGTTCGTCGAGGGAGACGAACATGGCCACCTTCACGATGATGGTGCCCGCGTCGGCGATCTCCTTCTCGAAGGCATTGATCTGGTCGTAGCGCTGCTCCCACTCCGCCTGCGGCACGAGATCGTGCACCCGCACGACCAGCACGTCCTCGTACTGGGAGCGGTCGAACACGCCGAGCTGGCCGTGCGCGGGCAGTTTGTTGCGGATGCGCCACAGGAAATCGTGCTGTTTCTCCAGCTCGGTCGGCACCCCGAAGGACGCGTGGTCGACACCCTGCGGGTCGACCGAACCGATGACGTGACGCACGATCCCGCCCTTACCCGCGGTGTCCATGCCCTGCAGGATCAGCAGCACACTGCGCTGCCCACCGGTGCGACCGTGCGCGAACAGCTTCTCCTGCAGAACCGACAGCACCGTCGCCCGTTCGGCGAGCAGTTGCTTACCGAGACGCTTGTCGCCGGCGAAGCCCGGCGTGCTCGATGGGTCGAGATCAGCGACGCGCAGACCGTCGGCGCGCAGCGCGATATCAGCCGGTTCGGTCCATTGTTTCGCCATTTCCCATGCCTACCACTAGTGGGTGGGTTTACCGGGCAAGCTCGACGCAATCGTTGCCTGCCAGCACTGCACGCCCGCCGGGTCGGCGATGTCGGCGCTGTGCACGTACACCGGGTCCTTGCCCGCGCTCTGCTGGGCACGGTAGTCGGCGAGCAGGCGGAAGGCGATGGCGCCGAGCGGGATGATCGCGGCCAGGTTGACCAGGGCCATCACGCCCATGAACACATCGGCCAGGTTCCAGATCAGGCTCACCGAGCCGAGCGCGCCACCGAAGACGGCCACCACCACCAGCATTCGAAAGACCGTGAGCGCCTGGGGACGAGTGGTGATGAATTCGATGTTGGAGCGGCCGTAGTAGAAATTGCCGATCATCGAGCTGAACGCGAGCATGAACACCACCGCTGTGAGCACGTGGCCCGACCAGGTGCCAAGTGATGTCTGCAGTGCGTTCTGGGTGAGGTCGGCGGTGCGGCGCTCGGACAGGTCGGGGTCGCTGGTCAGGATGATGAACGCGGTGATCGAGCAGATCAGCAGGGTGTCGAAGTAGACGCCGAGCGACTGCACGAGCCCCTGCTTCACCGGATGCGAGACATCCGCGGCCGCAGCGGCGTTCGGAGCCGAGCCGAGTCCGGCCTCGTTGGAGAACATGCCACGCCGGATCCCCTGCGTGATGGCGACGCCGATGCCACCGCCGACCACCTCGCGCAGCCCGAACGCCCCGCCGACGATATCGGCGAACACCCGCGGCAGATCGTCGATGTTCAACACGACCACCGCGATACCGAGCAACAGGTACACCAGGGCCATCACCGGGACGAGCACCTCGGTGATCCGGCTGATCCGGCGCACCCCACCGAAGATCACCAGCCCGAGCAGGACGACCAGACCGAGCCCGACCAGCGGGGCGTACCAGTCACCGTCGAGCTCCGACAGCGAGACCCGGCTGGTGGCCACGATGGTGTTGGCCTGCACGGCGTTGAACACGAACCCGAAGGTCACCGTGATGATCACCGCGAACGCCAACCCCTGCCAACGACGCCGCAGCCCGTGCTCCATGTAGTAGGCGGGGCCGCCACGAAAGGTCCCCGGCTCGCTCTCGCGCCGCTTGTAGAGCTGAGCGAGCGTGGATTCCACGAAGGCCGACGCGGCACCGATGGTGGCCATCGCCCACATCCAGAACACTGCCCCCGGCCCGCCGACACTGATCGCGGTCGCGACCCCCGCGATATTGCCGGTCCCCACCCGCGCCGCCGCGGAAATACTGAACGCCCCGAACGCCGATACCGACTTCTTCCCGTCGGACGCCGTCGGCCCCTTCTCCGTGACAACCCGGAACATCTCCGGCAACATCCGCACCTGCACCACGCCACTGCGCACGGTGAAGTACAGCCCGGCCACGAGCACCAGCGGAATCAGCAGCCAGTTCCAGAAAGCATCATTGACGTCGACGATCACCGAGTTCATGGTGTCCATCCGGCGAACGCTACCGCCGCCGCTCGCCGTGATCGGTCAGGCAGCGTCTCATGTTGCTGAGTCGGTGGATGCGGCTTCGGTCTTCTTCCGCCTACTTTTCCTCGGCGGTGGCGCGTCGGCTTCTTCGGTGACTTCGTAGCGACGCACATAGGCGCCCGCGAACCCCTGCAGCGTGGCGGTGACCGGGATCGCGAGCAGGGCGCCGGTCGGCCCGAGTAACGCGGCGCCCGCGATCACCGCCCCGAAGGCCACCGCCGGGTGCATATCCAGGGTGGTCGCGGTGATGCGCGGTTGCAGGACATAGTTCTCGAACTGCTGATAGGCGACGATGAACAGCAGAATCCACAGCGCCGTGATCGGATCGTGCACCAGCGCCACCAACACGGGGAGCGCACCGGCCATATAGGTACCGACAGTCGGAATGAACTGCGAGACAACGCCGACCCACAACGCCAGAGCGAACGCCGACGGCACATCGAATACCCGCAGCGCGACATAGTGCGCGATCGCCGAGCACAGGGCGAGCAGGGCCCGCGAATAGATGTAGCCGCCGGTCTTCTCGACCGCGATGTCCCAGGCCCGCAGCACATGTTTCTGCTTTCTGGGCGGCAGCAGCGAACACACCCAGGTGCGGAAACGCGGTCCGTCGGCGGCGAAGTAGAAGGTGAACAACAGCACCCCGAGCAGCTGGAACAGCGCGCCGATCGCGACAGTGCCGATGCCCCAGACGTTTCCGGCCAGACCGACCAGATACTTCTCGATCGTGGAACTCCACTCCGAGGCGTACTTGGTCAGATCGTCGCCCGAAATATCCTGGTGGAACGTCGAATTGACCCAGTTGACCAGGTCCTGGACATAGTCGGGAGCGTTCTTCACCAGCATGGTCACCTGGTTGACCAGCAACGCGCCCAGCGTCCACACGAACGCGACGATCAGCACCAGCACCAGCAGGAACACCGCGCCGGTGCCCGCACCGCGTCGAACACCGCGCGCCGCAAGCCAATTCACCGCGGGCTCGATCGCGAACGCCAGGAAGATCGACACCAACAGCACGGTCAACAGGCCCTGCATCTTGCCGAGCACCCAGAACGCCGCGATCAAGCCGGCTACCGCGACCACCACGTACAGCAGTGCGCGCGGCAGCCAGCGCGGCGGCGTTCGCACCGACCAGAAGACAGGCAGATCGGCGGACTGTGCGGCGGGTTCAGCGGATTCGTCCTCGGCAACCACAAATATCACGGTACCCAGGACGCGCACCCGCAGCCCGCCGCCGCGACGGTTACACCGTGGCGGTGTCGATCACGAATCGGTACTGGACATCGCTGGCGACCACCCGGTCGTAGGCGGAGTCGATCTCGTCGGCGGAGATCAGTTCGATCTCCGCGCCGATCCCGTGCGAGGCGCAGAAGTTCAGCATCTCCTGGGTCTGGGCGAGGCCACCGATCATCGAACCGGCCAGTGACCGGCGGAAACCGGCGAGATGGCGGCCGGTGACGCTCATCGGGTGCTCCGGCAGACCCAGGATGACGAGCGTGCCGTCGAGGGCGAGCAGGCGCAGGTAGTTGTCGATGGGCAGGTCGGCCGAGACGGTGTTGATGATCAGGTCGAACTGGCCGCGCAGCTGACGGAAAGTCTCCTTGTCGCTGGTCGCGTAGTAGTGATGGGCACCCATCCGCAGGCCGTCGTCGCGCTTGCGTAGCGACTGGCTGAGCACCGTGACCTCCGCGCCAAGCGCCGCCGCGATCTTCACACCGACGTGCCCGAGCCCGCCCATCCCGATGATCGCGACCTTCTTGCCCGGTCCCGCGTTCCAGTGCTTCAGCGGTGAATACAGCGTGATGCCCGCGCACAGCAGCGGCGCGGCGACATCGAGGCCGATCCCTTCGGGAATCGAGACCACGAAACTCTCGTCGACCACGATCTGGGTGGAGTAGCCGCCCATCGTGTACCCGCCGGGCTGCGCGGTTTCGGGCACCGGGGAGTTGTAGGTCCAGGTGGCGCCGCCGGTGCAGTACTGCTCCTCGCCCGCCAAACACGGCACGCACTTACCGCAGGAGTTCACCAGACAGCCGACGCCGACCCGGTCGCCCACCTGGTACTTGCGCACCGACGAGCCGACCGCGGCGACGATGCCAGCGATCTCGTGACCGGGCACGCACGGGTACTTCGCGCCACCCCACTCGTCGCGCGCGGTGTGGATGTCGGAATGGCAGATACCGGCGTATTTGATGTCGATCAGCACATCGTCGGGACCGACCTCGCGACGTTCGATGGTGACCTTCTCGAAGGCGCCGTCGGGGGATGGCTTGGCGTAGGCGGCAGCGGTGCTCATGGCTACATGCCTACAGCCGCATGCGTGCTTTTGCCAACTACGCGCATCGACGCCCGGTCGTGGACCGGATCGGACAGGTCGAGCCTGGGTCCTGGGGGACCGCGTCCATTTCGAGACCGGCGGACGCGGAAAACGGGTGACAATGGATTGGTCGGCTCGCGAGAGAGGACATGTGCTGTGAAGCGTGTCGGACGAGTGCTGGTGACGATGGTGGTGGCGTTGCTCGGGGTGTGCGCCCTGCTCGGGTATCGCGGGGAGTTCGCGCTGGTCGAGCCGGAATTCGTGGCGCAAGCACAGGCACCCGTCCTGGTGCCGCTCGATCCGGCGCTGGTCGCCGGGCAGCTGGAATCGGTGCTGGTCAATATCGATGTCGACGCCGCCGGTTTCGGCATCGGGGCGGCCGGGTCGGGGATCGTGCTCACGTCCGACGGGCAGATTCTGACCAGTCATCATGTGATCAAGGGGGCCGAGACGCTGCGGGTCACCGATATCGCCAACGGGCTCGTCTACGACGCCACCGTGCTCGGCTACGACTCCGGCGCCGACATCGCGCTGTTGTCGCTGGACGGCGCGACAGGACTGCCGACCGCACGCCTTGGCACGTCCGCTGACCTGCGGATCAGCCAGGATGTGCTGGCCATCGGCGATGCGGGCGGCGACGGCGGCGAGCCGACCTCGGTCGCCGGTCCGATCACCGATCTGGACGCGACGATCGTCGCCATGAACTCCGCCGACCTCACCCGCAAGGCACTGAACGGCATGGTGGAGATCGCCGCGCCGGTGATGGGCGGGCAGTCCGGTGGTGCGCTGGCCGACGCGTCGGGGGCGGTCGTCGGGGTGATCACGGCGGCATCGGGCGAGAACTCCCGCGCCGAGGGCAGAGCACCCAACGGGTACGCGGTGCCGATCGACACCGCCATGCGGATCGTGGCCCAGATCCGTTCGGGGACGCCGACCGACACCGTCCACATCGGCCCGACCGCCACCCTCGGCGTGCAGGTCATCGATGCCAGACCGGCAGGCGCCCAGGTGAGCTGGGCCTTCTACGGCCAACCCGCCCGCGAGGCAGGCATCACCATCGGGGATGTGATCACCGCGATCGACGGCGTCTCGATCACCACCGCCAAAGCACTGAGCGCAGCGATCAACACCCGCGAACCCGCCGACCCCATCCGACTCGACATCACTTCCCCGAACGGCGCCACCCGAACCATCGACGTAGTACTGGCCAGGGGAACCCCCAACTAGCACACCGACGCAGAACAGTCATTCGAGCGTTTGCAGCAGTTCGACAAGGGTGAGGCGGAGTTTTTCCATCTGGGGTCGGCGGTAGAGGGCTGTGTCGTATTCGAGTTGGAGGGTGAGGCGGCCCGCGCGGGTGAAGGCGGTGATCTTCGGGGGCATCGCGGGGCCCATGGCGTAGATGTCGTCGCGGACGAAGGCGATGTGGTCGGGGGTCGGATGGGGTTGTAAGCGGCCGATATTGGAGATGGCGATGGCGGGGGGTGCGCCGAGGAGGGCGGCGGTGAATTCGTCGGTCGCCAGTTGGGCGGCGAGAGGGAAGATCACGGCTTCGCGGCGGTTCATGGCGGTGCGCAGGCCGGTTTCGACCAGCTGGGCAAGCTCGAGCTGGCTGGTTTCGCCGGTCGCGTTGACCAGTGTGCCCGCGCCTGAGGCGAAGTTGGCGAGCGTGTCGGCGGGCACCGGCGGATCGAATTCGCCGCGGACGTCGACCGCGTACCCACAGAACATCGGCACGACGCCCGACTCCGGAAACCGGGTGCGCAGGGCGGCCAGCGCCGTACCGGTGACCACGCTGTTCACCGAAAGACCATGGGAGCGCGCCACTGTCACGAGTTCGGCGGTCTCCTCGGCGGTCAGTTCGATGCGCTGCATCGCGAATCGGCCGAGCGGATCGGTGTCGACACCGTCGCGGGGCAGTGTTCGTGGCGCGTCCTCGGGGCGCATCGTCGCCGCGCCCGCCCTGACCTCGGCCAGCCATGCCTGGGCCTCCGCGGCCGAAACCACTTCGGCCAGCAGAGTATCCATCGCCGCAGGCAAACTCTGGTCCGAATCCGGCTCCGGCACAGCGACACCCGTCGCGTGCGCGGTGTAATGGCGCCACATCTGGCCCAGCAACGCGAATCCCGATCTGCCATCGGAGATTCCGTGATGGACGACCAGCACGACCTGCTGCCGCAATCCCGCATGCAGCAGGTACGCGCGAAACAGCCCGTCACTCCAGTCCCGTGGCCCGTTGACCAGCGCCAGATATTCGGCTTCCCCACCTTCGATGATGTCGAGCCGAGGCCGGAACTCGTCGTCGCGGACGAAATATCCCACGCCGTCTTCGGTCACCACTCGACTGCGCAGCAGCGGATGCGCGGCGGCGAGTTCGTCGAGCACCGTCCGCAGGATCGCGGGGTCGAGCGCGCCGTGCACGGTGGTGCCGAGGAACAGGGGCATCCCGCCGGTCGGCACGCTGCCGATGGTCGTGCCGATGCCGAAGAAGCTGGATTCGAAAGGGGAGATGCGTCGCCGAGAGGTCATGCTCGAAACATACATCCGTTTCATACATATGTCACTGACGTTTGTTTGAAACGGCTGTCACAAACGGATGTATTGCTATCGTGCACAGGTGGGAACGCGCGAAGATCTCCTGGAAGCCGCCAAGCAGTGCCTGGCCGAACGCGGCTACGCCCGCACCACCGTGCGCGATATCGTCGCCGCCTCCGGCACCAACCTCGCGGCCATCAACTACCACTTCGGCACCCGCGACAAGCTGCTGCAACAGGCGATGCTCGAATCCAGCGCGTCCGCGGTGACCCAGATCCTCGACGCCCTACCCGCCGACGATCCGGCCGACCCCACCGCTCGCCTCGAAGCGTTCTGGCACAGCCTGATCACCTCGTTCGTCGACAACGCACCGCTGTGGCACGCCAATGCCGAATGCCTCAACCAGGCACTGCACTCCCCCGAATTGCGCACCGAGCTCGCCGACGCGCAGGGACGAGCCCGCCGCGGCCTGACCGACGCCTTCGGCGACGGCGACACCAATGTCGGCGCCATCCTGCAAACGATGATCGGCGGCCTACTCCTGCAATGGCTGATCGACCCAGCCAACGCCCCCACCGCCGCCGAACTCACCGCAGGCGCCCAAGCCATGATCCGGCGACCGTAGCGGCAACCAACCGCCCCGGTCGGCAGCCAACTCCCGACCGCCTTCGGCTACCGAGCCGGGCGCACCAGCCCCAGGACAGCGTTGACCGAGGCATCGACGAGTGCGTCGTCCAATGGCAGATGGCCGAAGAGTGCGCGGAAGTAGATCGGCGCGGCCACCGTGTCCAGGACGAAGTCGAGATCTATCCCCGGATCCACTTCGCCGCGTGTCATCGCCGCACGCAGGGCGTTCGCGGTGGTTTCCCTACGTGGCTCGAAGACCGTGGACAGGAAGTGTGCGCGCAGCTCGGGGTCGTTCGCCAGGTCTGCCACCAGCGCGGGCAGCACCCGATCGAGTGGGGTGTCGCGCAGCGCGGCGACGAGGTCGCACAGCGCCGCGGTGAGATCCGCGCGCAGATCGCCGGTGTCGGCCGTCGGCCGAACACCGAGCAGATCGGCGACCACCGCGACGACCAGGTGCCGTTTGGACGGCCAGCGCCGGTAGATCGCCGGGCGATGGATGCCCGACTTGGTCGCCACCGCACCGATCGACAGTTCGGCGTAGCCGTTGTCGTCGAGCACCTGCCGGGTCGCGGCCAGCACCGCGACGTCGATCCGGTCCTCGCGCGCACGTCCCGGCATCAGAACACCGGCCGCGGCACGAGCATGACGAGCCACCCATCCGGATCGGGAAATGCCATGCCGCCGTTGGCCGCCCAGTACGGATTCTCCACGGCCACCGGTTCCACACCGAACTCACCGAGCCGCTCCACCACGTCGAACATCGGCGCAGCACCGTCGAAATAGAGCACCAGCAGGTTCTCAGCACTGGGCGCCGCACCCGGACTCCCGTCGACATGGCTGGTGAATTCGAGGTGATAATCCGCGCCGGGCAGCCCGACCATCACCCCGTCGTATCCGGCGTGGTCCTCGAACCGGTACAGCTCCCGCAGCCCGAGCCCGTCGACGTAGAAGCGCACCACCTCGTCGAGCCGATCCGTCGGCCGCGCGATCCGAACCTGCGCTACACGGAGGGAATCCGGCCAAGTCTTCACGTTCATTCCATAACAGTACAGTACGTACCGTAATATATTAATCCTGCCCGCGCCGCGCACGTTCGAGTACTTCGGCCTCTGTGGGCGGACTGGCCGGATGGTGGCTCAAGCACAGCGGGGTGGCGAGTTTGCGGAACGCCCGCCCTTCGGTAGCGCCGTAGAACTGGCCGGTCTTCAAACGGCCGATGTCGTCGACATTTCCACCCCACGTGGCGGCGATGCTCTTGGCTGCCTGGATCTGGACCGCCGTCCCCAGCTTGCCGAAGAACTGGATCGCCGTGTTGCCGACCACCCTGTTGTCCAACCCTTTCGGCGCCTGCGTGGCATAGGCGATTCCCAGTCCGTACTTTCGTGCCTGCGCCGCGAGCATCAGCGTGCTTTCCGTAGCCGGAGTGCTCTTGCCCGACGGCGCGAGCATTTGGGCCTCGTCGAGCACGAGTAGCGCACCCAGCGGCTGGTCGCCCGCAGGATTTGTCTTGAAGTAGGTGAACAAGGCCACCTGTAGCTGACTGACGAAGGTGGCACGCTGGTCAGGATCAGGCAGCCCGACGCAACTGACCACCGAAACTCGCGCCTTCTTACCGGGCGCGGGCGTCAGCAATGCGCCGGGATCCAGGGGTTCACCATCGCCACCGAACAGCGGGTCGTTGATCATGGAAACTGTGAGCCCGTCCGACATCTCGGCCGCGATCCGGGCTGCGTTACGCACGCGACTCACGCCGTCGGGCAGGTCGGCGAGCAGGGCGATCAGCCCTGGCAATTTAGTCTCCCCCGACCGAGCGAAATGAGTGAGCGCCTCCAACAGGACCGCGCGCGCCTGCGCGGCCTTCGTCCGTGCGATACCGGAACGCGCGAGCAGATCACTCGCGGCCACTTCCACAGCGGTCCGCAGTTCATCCGGGTCGTCGAGCACCGCGCCGAAATCCGGAAGCGGATTCAGGATGAGGGGTCGGCCGACTTGGCGGCGTGGGGTCCACACCACCACATCGGTCTCGGCCAGGTACCGCTCGGCCTTCTCGGCATCGCCCGGCTGCCACGCCGACGGAACCTCCTGCCACGCATCGCCGAGCCTGGACAAATCATTGTTGACATCGAGGACGATCACCGAAACTCCGTGCAGCGCAACTTCTTCCACCAGTCGCCGGAGCAGCACGGTCTTGCCGGAGCCGCTGCTGGCAAACAAGACGAGATGCTTCCGCAGCAATTCCAGCGGAATTACGAATTCGCTCTGGTCGGCAAGCCCACGACCGAGTGTGACCGTCGGTCCAGCGGCTTCGACCACAGCGAGAGTTGCTGGTCCGATCTCGGAGTGACTGCCGCTGTCGGTCTCGTCCGAAGCTGGGTGCGCAGGGACCGATTCGGGAAGATCACTGAACACCCGGCGAAATAATTGAGTCTTTCCAGCAGGTGCGCGCTCCACCAGCCAACCGTCGAAACCCGGCGTCGCCTCGGCCAGCATCTGCTGCAACGCGGTGAAGGTTCGGAGATCATCCTGCGAGATGGGCAACGTGCTGCCCTCCGCCGTCGCCAGATCAGTCAGCATCGCAGCGGTTTTAGGACCCTTCGAGAACGGGATATTGCGCAGGATGGTCAGGTGGCGGTTGCCCTCGGACTCTTCGATGCCGGATTCGATAACCGCAGAACGCATCCGGGACTGCACAGCCAGATGATGGGTGTGCCCGATCGCCCGGAAACTCCAGTGTTCTTGCTCTTCGACGATCGGGTCGACCGTGCGAAGCAGGCGTGCGTGCAGTGCCCGCCCCGTGGCGGTCGCCGGGTCGATGCTCAGGTCGTCGCGATCACGTTGCTCGAGTACGAAGCACTGGAGGGCGGCCTTGAGCAGGGCGGCCATGACCTCGTCCTCGTTGGCCGGGTCCAGCGGCATCGTGGAATCCGCCGCCTCGCGCAATGTCGCGAATCGGCTGTCGAACCCACGCAGATCCACTTGCGGCACCGGCACATGCGCCTCAGCACCACTGCCGATATCGGCGAAGTCGCCGAGTTCGCGGATCTCTCCTCGATCCAGGCAGTTGCGCACGTGCTCGGCGACGAGTTGCAGCAATCTGCGCGGGGTGTAGCTGGTCACCTCGGCGGCCTCGAAGGCGCGAGCAGCGATCGGCCAGGTCGGGTACGGCGGCGTGAAGTCGACCTCGTCGTACTGGACCGCCAGATGACCCGCGACAACGGCTGCCGCCACCGGGGCGCCGGGTAGCGCAGTGGCCAAGAATCGCTCGGTGAATCGGTCCGTGGATGAGGCCAGCCCCTGCGTCTTCAGGTAGTCCCAGGTGGTGGGGATACACGCGGCGATGATTATCGTGCGCACCGTCTCTTCGCGCAGCTTCATCAAGCTGTCCGCAAGGTTCGCCGCCTTCGCCCCGCCCCGGTTCGCCGAATCCGCCATCACGGCGTCGATCTGGTCGAGCGCGATCACCACCGGACCCGCCGCGCCGAACAATCGGATCAGATCCTGAAAGATCAACTGCGCATTGTGGTTTCCATTGCGAAAGCCCCACTCCTTGGCGACCTCGGAGTCCAGGGGGTCGCGCAGAATGAGATAGCTGTCGCCCACGTCGCGCAAGGGTCCGCCGGCGCGGAACAGCACCAGTGCCCGCAGCGTGTCTTGGCATTGATAAGCCAGCTGTGGTTCCGGACCAGCCAGGTCGGTCAGAAACTGATCGATGTCTGTCGGCTTCGGCCGCATCGGCCCGGCGATTCGCGCGGTGCGTTCGCTGTCGTATCCAGCCCGTCCGGCGAGGAAAACCAACAATCTGCGCAGCTGCCCACCGTCGGCGTCGATCAACCGGTTCATCACCCCGTGGACGGCCCCGTCCCAAAACGATTTTCCATCGATCAG
The DNA here is from genome assembly GCF_046549215.1 of Nocardia sp. A7. Lineage (NCBI taxonomy): Bacteria > Bacillati > Actinomycetota > Actinomycetes > Mycobacteriales > Nocardiaceae > Nocardia > Nocardia sp. A7. The sequence goes on from NZ_JAJPWE010000001.1 coordinate 1,631,204, forward strand.
CTTCGGCATGAAGAAGAAGCCGCCCACCGCCGGGTCCTGGACGTGCTGCCTGATCCAGCCGAGCAAATGGGTCTTCCCGACGCCGGGATCGCCGTTGAGAATGAACCCGGTCGGCGACATCTCGGGCCGATCCTTCGCGAGACCGATCGCCCTGGCGATCTCCGCCGACGCCGCGCGATGCAGCTCCTCGACGTGGTAGCTCTGCGGCCGCCAAATCGAATCCGGGCCGAGTGCGGTGCTGAACTGCACCCGCGCGAGCGCGCGATATTCCAACTCGTTCACCGCACCGCCTCGACGGTCAGCAGATGACGAGGGGTACCGCCCAGCACGATCGCCGCCGCGTGATCGGCATCGGTCAATGTCTTGCGGTCGGCTTCCGCCCGTACGTGCACGCCGTCGCGATCGGCGAGCCGCGTCATCGCGTCCGAGAAGTCGGCGGGCGGGATGTGCGCCAACCTGTTACGCAGGTCGGAGAGTCGGACCTGATTTGGTTTGCCCTTGGTGAGCTCGGCGTACTTCCGGATGATCTGGCCCGCCACATCGGGCTCGAAGATATCGGTGAGTATTTGTCCTGAGGTCTCGAGATGCCGGTGCAGCCCGGCCATCACCGCGTACAGCGCCCCGCCATAGGACCCGGATTTCTCCGGGCGCGGGCGCGCGAGCTCCTCGGTGCACCACTCGGCCCCCTGCTCGGTGAGCTCGTGCACGAGTGCGCGACCAACCTTCGCGCTGTCGACCAGGCCCAGCTTGTTGAGCCGAAGTCGCGGTTTGCCATCGAGCGTCACCCCGGCCACCGCGAACAACTCCGCGTTGGTGAGTTCGCGTGCCTCTGCCAACAGCGTCAGCAGCACAGCAAGTTCTCGTGGACTCATCTGATCCGACAATGTTCGATCCGTTCTCTCACGATCCGTCGCCGTCGATGACGGTGAATCCGTTTTCGGAAATCTGTAGGTCACGTCTGCCGTCGAAGATTCCGGTGGCCCGCACCCTGCTTCGCGACCTGTGCGCCACCAGCGCTTTCACGTACTCCTCGGGCGTTCGAAGGAGCACCGTCACACGTCGTTGCCGCCCCGTACTGGTCGCGTCGACGAAGAGCACGCCACGCACAGTCGCCTTCGGTTCGCCGTCGTTGTCCACCCCGACCACCACCCCTTCGATCACCGCGGGCTGTTCGGCGCCGGGAAGCGATTCGGTGGGTAGTGGCGATGACGCGATGGTGCCCACGTCGAGCAACCGCGGCAGTCGAGCGATCTCGGCGCTGGAGAATTCGATGATGACACCTGGCCGTGGAACCTGGCGTGACCAGTGGAAACTCAACTCGAACCGCATCGGGTCGCGCTCTGCCGAACCGAGCGCGCTGAACATCTCGACGGTGTCGGACCACATCTCGGCGCCCATGCCGAACCCAAGACCGTCCGTGGCCTCCCGCATTGTCGCGGCGACGTCGAGCAACCGGACCGCCGCACGTCGACTGAGTCTCGAACCTGGCCCGGCGAGAACGAGATCGAACCCGAAGACATCCCGACGCGGCAGCAATGCCGTGCTGTTGAGCAGTTCGGAAACGGCGTGCTCACGCATGGTCGCGATCCTGATCTCACTGCCCGCCACCTGGTCCGCGCAAATGACGAGCAAGGACCGTAGTGCCGTCAACGCAGCTGTGCCCGCCTCGACCGAAACCTCGGTGGTGGCGTCGCCCGCACGATATCCGACGATGTCGACGCCGCCGGAGACAATGTCACGCACAACGATTTCCGTGGATCGTTGCTCGGAATCCGCGACACACCGCACCAGCGCCCGCATTCGTGCGGTGAAGTCGACGACCTCGCCGTCGGGCACCAGCACGTCGAACTCCCCGTGTGACCAGACCCGGCCATTGCGCCACCTCGTCTGGGGCGTCCACCCCTGTGCCTGCAGATACTCGATGACCTCATCTAGCCGGGGCGTCGCGACCATCGGGCGCTACCGCGGCGATCCGGCGACGAGTGTGGCGAGAGCCTCGACGTCGAGCACATTGCTGACCGGAATCGATACCGAGACCTTGCGTTTGGGATTGTCGACAGCGAATCGAGCCCGGTCACGCAGTGAGAGAAAGTATCCCGTGTGCCGAAGCATCAGGCCGCCGGTGACCGAGTCGGTGAACAGGTCAGCGACGGCAGGCACGTGAACGGCGAAAAGATAACGTGGAACGGCGAAGTCGATGCCGGCGAGCTGATTGAACTGGGTATGGCTGAGCCCGCCGAAGATCAGCTGTCCCTGCCGGTACTTCGGACGCGACACGGTCTTGATCTGCACTTCGATCTGCGGGGAGTGCCCGTACTTGGTCCGCCCCGGTTGCTTGATGGTCAGGTCGACCCCGTCGACATCGAGGTCATCGGTCGACCAGACAAGCCCGGCCGCGGAGGCGAGCACCCGAATGTAATCGTGCCCGAACTTCCCCTGATGGTGATGCGAATCGAGCACCGCGCCCCCTCCTGACCTGACGGTACCGTCGCGAACTGTAGTCGCTGCTGCCGAGATCCGCTGAGGTTCAGGCAATCTCATGTTTATCGCGTGCAATCTTGGGTAAAGGCAGACCGACGAGAAAGGCCCGACCTGCGCGCGCAGGGACGAGCCCGCTGCGGCCGGACAGCGCTGTGTCCACTGGGCTCAGGCGCTGAAGTCGGGAATGGTGATCGAACCGTCCGCGGCCAGGGGGAAACCCGGGTTGTGCGCGACCTCCCAGGGATAGCCGTCCGGATCGAGGAAGACGCCCGAGTGGAAGCCGAGGGGGTTGGTGGCCGCGGGTTTGGTGATCGTGGCGCCGGCTGTCTGTGCCACCGCCAGCAGTTCCTCGACCTCGGCGTCGGAGCGCACGTTGTGCGCCAGGGTGATCCCGCCGAAGCCGGTGCCGTCATCGGGCAGACCGGAGTCCGCGGCGAGTTTGTCCCGTCCCCACAACACCAGGCCCAGCCCGCCCGCCTGAAAGAAGACCGTCTCCTCGATCTCCTGGCCACACCAGCCGAGCGCTTCGTAGAAGGCGCAGGCTCGGGCCAGATCGGCGACACCAAGGGTGATCAGGCTGATTCGCTGTTCCATTCACCCACGGTAGGGCCCGACCGGGCCGAATACTGCGATCTCGGCCGTGTCGTCTCGCTGGCGATATACGAAACGGGCGCACCGATTTCGGTGCGCCCGTTCGACATTCAGATCATTCCGAGGCTGTAGCGGCCGCTGCTTCCGCGGCCAATGCCCGCCGGCGCACCCGTCGAGCCGCAGCGACCATGTTCCGCAGGGAAGGCTCCAACTGCCAGTAGTGGCGCGTCTTGAGGCCGCCGTCGGGATTGGCCCACAACCGTTGCGGTGTCACCGCATTCGCGGCCTGGGTGAGCAGCTCGTCGAACTCGTCGATGTCGGGAATACGGGCCGAGCGGCTCTCGTAGACGCCGGGGCCGACTCCGTGGGTGAGGCCGTGGCCGGAGGAGAGGTCCTCGGTGAGGGCTTCGATGACCCATTCGATCGAGCGGGTCGCCACGATCGCGGTGACGTCGGCGTCGAGCTGGTCGATCGCGTCGACCACCTCGGTGCGACCGGAATAGCCGATGTGGGTGTGGATCTGGGTGTCGGAGCGAACACCGGAGGTGGCCAGCTTGAACGCGCCGACCGCCCAGCGCAGGTACTCCTCGCGGCCGTGCGGGCGGGCGGGGAGCAGCTCGCGGATGGCGGGTTCGTCGACCTGGATGATCGCGATCCCGGCCTTCTCCAGGTCCACCACTTCGTCCCGAATGGCAAGTGCCACTTGGTCGGCCGTCTCGTAGAGCGGCTGATCCTGGCGGACGAACGAACGCGCGAGCATGGTGACCGGCCCGGTGACCATGCCCTTCACCGGCTTGTCGGTCAGCGACTGCGCGTAGGCGGTCCATTCCACCGACATCGGCGCGGGCCGTGCCACATCGCCGTACACGATCGGCGGTCGCACACAACGGGATCCGTACACCTGCACCCAGCCGAAACGGGTGGTGGCGAAACCGTCGAGCTGCTCGGCGAAGAACTGGATCATGTCGTTGCGCTCGTGCTCACCGTGCACGAACACGTCGAGGCCGATGTCTTCCTGGAGCCGGATCGTGGCTTCGATCTCGGCCTCGACCAGCTTGCGGTAGTCGTCGTCGGACAGTCGCCCGGAAGCCACCTCGTGCCGAGCCTGCCGGAGCTTGCCGCTCTGCGGGAACGAGCCCAAAGTAGTGGCGGGCACCAGCGGCAGGTTCAACCGCTCCTGCTGCGCCGCCGCGCGCACGTCGTAGGGCGCGCGTTCGCGCATTTCGGGCGTCACCGCGTACACCCGCTGGCGCACCGCGTGCTTCTGCTTGAAATGCACCTCGGTCGGCCGCTTACGCCAGTTCTCCGACGGGCCGTCGGTGAGCGCCTTGGCGAGTGAGACGACCTCGCCCACCTTCTGTTTCGCGAAGGCGAGCCGGTCGGCGACATTGCCTTCGATGTCGTACTCGGCGAGCACGTCATAGGGCACGTGCAGCAGGGTGGTGCCGGTCGACACCACCAGATCCGGGCACACCTCGGCGATCGCGTTCAGGTAGTTGAGCGTGACGACCCGGTCGGCCCGCCACACATTCTGGCCGCTGATGACACCCGCGTAGATCCGCTTGCGCTTGATCCCCGGGATCGCCGCCAGCTCTTCCGGCTGCATCCGGTAGGAGGCCAGATCGAGCCCGATCGCCTCGACATTGCTCGCGGCCAGAATCCGCAGCGCCTCACCGAAATCGCCGTACTGGCCGGTGACCAGGATGCGCGGCCGCAGCGGCGCCTTCGCCAGCTGGGTGTAGGCCTTCTCGAACGCGGCCAGCTCGGCAGGCGTGCGCTCACCGGTGAAGCACGGCTCGTCGAGCTGCACACAGGTCGACCCGCGCTTGGCGAGGATCTCGAACAGCTCCTCGTAGAAGGGCAGCAGCTGATCGAGCAGGCTCAACGTGTCGAACTCGGTCTCGCCCGGCACATGCCCGGCCTTCGACAGCAGCAGCAACGACACCGGGCCGAGCACCACCGGACGCAGCTCGATCCCGCGTGCGGCCGCCCGGTCCCACTCGTCGAGCAGGGCCTCGGGATGCAGCGAGAACGTGGTGTCGGCGTCGAGTTCGGGCTGACGGTAGTGGTAGTTGGTGCCGAAGAAGCGCACCAGCTCGAGCGGCGGGGTGTCCGGGTTGCCGCGCGCCATCAGGAAGTAGAAGTCGAGCGGGTCGAGCCCGTCGGAGAACTCCTTGAAACGCGAGGGCACCGCACCGAACAGCAGCGCGTTGTCGAGGATGTGATCGTAGAAGGAGAACGTGTTGCCCGGCACCTGCGTGAGTCCGGTCGCGGCCAGCTCGTTGAACTGACGCTCCTGGATATCGCGACCTACCGCGCGCAGTTCCTCGCGCTCCATCGATCCGCGCCAGTACGACTCGAGCGCACGCTTGAGCTCCCGGTGCGGACCGATCCTCGGGTATCCGAGAACGCTCGACCCGAATCCATCGGTGACGTTGACCATGACCGCCGATACTCCCTTTCGATCACACGCTGCGCTCGACATAACACCGGGTGCGCGAGCGCGTCCGGCTACAGCAGCTTAGGCCGCAAGGGCGACCCTTCGCCGTTCCCCCTGCAAACACCCCGAAAATGGCCGGAGGCCACCGACATCGCGTCGCAGCTGATGTCGGTGGCCTCCGGTGAGCAAACTTCTATTTGCCGTACTGGTAAAAACCGGCGCCGGTCTTCTTACCGAGCAACCCGGCCTCGACCATGCGCATCAGCAGCGGCGGGGCCGAGTACAGCGGCTCCTTGAACTCGGAGTACATCGAGTCCGCGATCGACTTCACCGTGTCGAGGCCGACGAGGTCGGTCAGCGCCAGCGGGCCCATCGGGTGGGCACAGCCGAGCACCATCGCCTTGTCGACGTCGTCCTTGGTGGCGAAGCCCGACTCCACCATCCGGATGGCCGAGAGCAGGTACGGCACCAGCAGCGCGTTGACGACGAAACCGGAGCGGTCCGCCGAGCGCACGATCTGCTTGCCCAGGATCTCGGCGGCGAACTGCTCGGCGCGCTTGGCGACCGGCTCGCTCGTCTTCAAGGTGGTGACCAGCTCGACCAGCGGCAGCACCGGCACCGGGTTGAAGAAGTGCAGACCGACCACGCGCTCGGGGTTCGCGGTGGCGACGGCGATCTTCATGATCGGGATCGAGGAGGTGTTGGAGGCGAGCACGGCGTCGGGGTCGGTGACGACCTTGTCCAGCTCGCTGAAGATCGCCGTCTTGACGTCTTCGTTCTCGACAACGGCCTCGACCACCAGCTGACGGTCGGCGAAGTCGCTGAGGTCGGAGGTGAACCGCAGCCGCCAGGCCGCCTGCTCACGCTCCCGCTCGGTGATCTTGCCGCTGCTCACGCCACGATCCAGCGAACGCAGGATGCGTGCGCGGCCTGCGGCGGCGAGTTCACGGGTGGTCTCGTAGACGAGTACGTCGACATGCGCGCGTGCGCACACCTCCGCGATGCCCGCGCCCATCTGTCCGGCGCCGATGATGCCAACGCGCTGAATCTTCTCGCTGCTGCTCACGTCCCGCTCCTGCTGTGTGTCTGGCTGTGGGGTGGCTGGGGAGGTCATAGCGACCAAAGTATAGGGATGCCCTCCCTCGCCGAGGGCTGATCGGCGAGGGAGGGCGTACACCCCTACCGGAGTAGAGGAAAGGCGTTGCTGGTCAAAGCAACTCCGGTCGAGATCAGTGGAACTGACCCTCTTCGGTCGAGCCCTTCAGAGCCGCGGTCGAGGTGTTCGGGTCCACGGTGGTGGCGATGGTGTCGAAGTAGCCGGCACCGACCTCACGCTGGTGCTTGATGGCGGTGAAGCCACGCTCGGCAGCGGCCTTGAACTCGCGCTCCTGCAGGTCGACGAACGCGGTCATGCCCTCGCGAGCGTAGCCGTGCGCCAGGTCGAACATGCCGTAGTTGAGCGAGTGGAAGCCCGCCAGGGTGATGAACTGGAACTTGAAGCCCATCGCGCCGAGCTCACGCTGGAACTTCGCGATGGTCGCGTCGTCCAGGTGCGCCTTCCAGTTGAACGAAGGCGAGCAGTTGTAGGCCAGCAGCTGGTCCGGGAACTCGCTGCGAACCGACTCGGCGAACTTGCGCGCGACCTCGAGGTCCGGCACGCCGGTCTCCATCCAGATGAGGTCGGCGTAGGGGGCGTAGGCCTTGGCACGCGCGATGCAGGGCTCGATGCCGTTCTTCACACCGAAGAAGCCCTCGGCGGTACGGGTGCCGTCAAGGAACTCACGGTCGCGCTCGTCCACATCGGTGGTGAGCAGGGTGGCGGCCTCGGCGTCGGTACGCGCGATGATCACCGAAGGCACCTGGGCGACGTCGGACGCCAGACGCGCCGAGGTCAGGGTGCGGATGTGCTGCTGGGTGGGAATCAGCACCTTGCCACCGAGGTGGCCGCACTTCTTCTCCGAGGCGAGCTGGTCTTCCCAGTGCACGCCCGCGGCGCCGGCCGCGATCATGGCCTTCTGCAGCTCGTAGGCGTTCAGGGCGCCACCGAAGCCGGCCTCGGCGTCGGCGACGATCGGGGCGAGCCAGTTCTTGACGGACTCGTCACCCTCGACGCGGGAGATCTCGTCGGCGCGCAGCAGCGCGTTGTTGATGCGACGGACCACGGTCGGGACCGAGTTCGCCGGGTACAGCGACTGGTCCGGGTAGGTGTGGCCGGACAGGTTGGCGTCGCCGGCGACCTGCCAACCGGACAGGTAGATGGCCTTCAGGCCGGCGCGAACCTGCTGCACGGCCTGGTTGCCGGTGAGTGCACCGAGCGAGTTGATGTAGTCCTCGTTGTTCACGAGGTCCCACAGGATCTCCGAACCACGACGGGCGAGGGTGTGCTCCTCGACGACGTTGCCCTGCAGCTTGGAAACCTGCTCAGCGGTGTAGCTGCGGGTCAGGCCCTTCCAACGCGGGTTGGTGTCCCAATCCTGCTGGATTTCCGCTGCGGTCTTCGGGGTGCCGGGGAGAGACATCTCTTGACTCCACTTCCTCGTGTGGTCGGTGCTCCACGCAGTCGGCGTGCGAATCAACCGGCGGCTGAACGCTTTCGGTTGCACATCTCGTACTGCTGGCGCAATTTGCAGGCTTGCTAGGACTTACTAGGGCCCAGGGGGTGTACTTCCAAACAATGGCACACCCAGAAATGGCCGTCTACCTGTTGGTTGTGTAAATCTCAGCTAGTTTTGCCGGTGCGTTTGCTAACTTTGCGAAATTAGCGGGTGGATTGCAAGCACCAGATCTACCGGCGGGTAGTGCTGACCAGGAGTTTTAGCATAACGCTCGTACTGTTAGCGATCATCGGGTGGACGCGACCCGACACTGCCGAGCCTTGCAGTCTGTGAGTCGTTTCACACACCACGCCGGACACGAATGATGTGCGTGTCGCCACTCGATTCGGTCACGACGCGGGTAGCGCTCCCATCGCCCCCAAAAGTGGGTGCACCGGATGGTGTGCGGGACACTCGTTCACCGAGACGGCAGGATGCTCGGAAGTGGGCGCACCCACATTCACGTCCTGGACGTTCGTCCACGCAGACGAAAGAGTGGGTCCATGAGGATTTCGAGGATCGCGGCGGCATCGCTGACCGTGTTGGCGGCGGCACTGAGCCTGACACCGGTGGCGAGCGCGCAACCGACCGAGGCGGCGGGCACCGCCATCGGCGTCGAGCCACTGTCCGCCGCGGCGACCCTGCCCGGTGCGGCCCGCGCCGAGCGCCTGCTCTACCGATCGACCACCGCGGGCGACCGGCCGACCACCACCAGCGCGGCCGTGTACTTCCCCGCGGGCGAGGCACCCGAAGGTGGTTGGCCGGTGATGGCATGGGCGCACGGCACCGTCGGACTCGGTGACGACTGCGCCTACAGCGTGGCCGGACCCGCCGCTGTGGAGCGCGACTGGGCCTACCTCGGCGCCTGGCTGAACCAGGGCTACGCGATCGTCGCCGCCGACTACGCGGGCCTCGGCGGACCCGGCGAACACCCCTACCTGAACGGCGTCGCCGAAGCGCACAATGTGGTCGACGCGGTCAAGGCCGCCACCGAGCAGTACTCGTCGCTGTCGAACAAGTGGGCCGTGGTCGGCCAGTCCCAGGGCGCGGGCGCCGCGGTGTTCACCGCCCGCTACGCCACCGAATTCGGCGGCCCCGCACTCGATTACCGCGGCGCGGTTGGCACCGGTGTGCCTGCCTACATCGAGGACGTCATCCAACTGGCAGGCCCCGGCATGCCACCCATCGCCGTGAGCTCCAACCTCACCGCCTACGTCCTCTACATCCTCAGCGGCCTGCGCACCACCTACCCCGACCTGAACATCGACAGTTTCCTCACCGACTCCGGCCGCACCTGGCTGGCCCGCGCCCAAACCGCCTGCATCGGCCCCCTCGGCGACGAACTGTCCGCGGCGAAACCCGCCATCGGCAGCTTCTTCACCCGCCCCCTGTCCACCATCCCCGATATCCACGGCCTCCTCACCCGCTACATGGGCCTGCCCGAATCCGGCTACGACCGCCCCCTCTTCCTGGCCCAGGGCCTCATCGACACCGACGTGGTCACCCCCGAAACCCTCCGCTACTTCGCTGTCCTCGAAGCCAACAACCAACCCACCTCCCTCCACACCTACCCCACCGACCACAGCGGAACCGTCAACGCCTCCCTGGTCGACTCGGTGCCCTTCGTCAAGACTCTGTTCACCTGACCCTAAGCCAAGAACGGCCCCGCACTACTCCAAGTAGCGTGGGGCCGGGTGGACTTTGCGCCAGTGTTCGGCGATGTCGATGCGGCGGGTTGTCCACACGTGGTCGTGGGATTGGACGTGGTCGAGGAAGCGTTCCAGGGCGGCGGCGCGAGCGGGGCGGCCTGCTATGCGGCAGTGCAGGCCGATGGAGAGCATTTTGGGGGCGCCTTCGGAGCCTTCTCGGTAGAGGATGTCGAAGGCGTCGCGGAGGTGGGCGTAGAACTCGTCGCCGTTGGCGAAGCCTGCTGGGGAGGCGTAGCGCATGTCGTTGGTGTCGAGGGTGTAGGGGACGACGAGGTGGTTGTGGCCTTGCACCTCGGTCCAGTAGGGCAGGTCGTCGGCGTAGGAGTCGGAGTCGTACACGAAACCGCCGTGTTCTACGACCAATTCGCGGGTTCGGGGTGAGTCGCGGCCCGTGTACCAGCCCAATGGCGCCGCACCGGTGAGATCGGTGAGGATGCGCACCGCTTCGGCCATGTCGGCGCGTTCGGTGTCCTCGTCGACCAACTGGTAGGACTTCCATTGCAGTCCGTGGCTGGCGATTTCGTAGCCGAGTTCCGAAAAAGCCGCCACCGCTTCGGGATTGCGCTGCATAGCGCGAGCGACCGCGAAGATGGTGAGCGGCAGACCGCGCCGTTCGAAGGCGCGCAGCACTCGCCACAACCCGGCGCGGGAACCGTATTCATAGAGCGATTCCATGCTCATGTGCCGGTTCGGGAAGGCCTCGGCGGGCGTCATCTCGGAGAGGAAGGTCTCCGAATGCGGCGAACCGTCGAGGACGTTGTTCTCCCCGCCCTCTTCGTAATTCAGCACGAACTGCACCGCGATCCGCGCGCCGTCGGGCCATTGCGGATCGGGCGGGGTCGGCCCGTAGCCGACGAAGTCGCGTGCCCCGGTCACGCGGAGAGCTCGCCGTAGAGCCGCAGGCGGGCGAGGCCGCCGTCGGGGTAGATATCGAGCCGGACCTCTTCCACCGAGGCGGCCACGGGGGTCAGCGGGAAGCGATGGCGGGTGTCGGGCAGCAGGTCGGTGCGCGGCAGGATCTCGACTTCCGTTCCGTCACTGGTGAATCCGGTGAGCGCGGCCGCGCCGGGGCTGTTGCCGAGGAAGCAGGAGGTGTCGATCTCGGCGAGCCGGACAGCGCCGGGTCCGGCGAGTTTGATACGCACCCAATCGTTTCCGTCGTCGCGGCGGCGCGCGGTCTCCCAGCCGTCGCCCATTTCCCTGGCCAGACCGGGATAGAGCAGCTGATTCGGTGAGCTGTAGAACCGGTTGGAGCAGTCGAGCACGACGGCACCGTTCTCCAGCGCGGCGAGGTCGAGCGGGCCGAGGCCCAGCAGCGCGGTGTCGGGTCGACCTTCGCCGTGCACGCGCAAGCGAGCGACGCCACCATCGGGATGCATGGTGAGTTTCACATGGGTCCACCGGTTTTCGTCGTCGATGGCGAAGGGATTGCGACTGTCGCCGCCGACCTTCACGCGGTCGAGCAGGGTCACCCAGTCGGTGCGGGCGGCGATCTGTTCGGCGGGCGGATAGCCATCGACGGCCAGCGCCGACAGCGAGACCTCGGGCGGAAAGTTGCCCTTGAACCAGGCGGTGTCCACCACGACACCACGGATCACACCGGGCACGCCGAGCCGCACGACGGCCGAGTCGTCACCGGGCTTGCCGCGGTGACGACGGGTCTCCCACCCGTCGTAGACCTGACCCTTGTGCCCGAACGTCGCCGGCTGGTACTCCGACGGACCCGGATTGACCAGGTTCTCCTTCTCCGCGAAGAATTCGTCGTTCGCCCAGATCACCGAACCACCCAGGGAGCGGACGGCCAGGTCCGGGAGCAGGGTGAAATCGTCGGTGCCGTTGGATCGGCTCACGGGTGCCTCCTGAGTCGGGTGCCGACGGCCGCAGCCGCGCGGGGCACCGATATTACCGGTATACCGCTATATGTCACGTCGTGCGCGAGCGCCGAGCGACCAGGTCGAGCAGAACATCGCTGGTCAACCCAGGCGCGTCGGCAAGCAGGTCGGCCTCGGTGAACGCGCCGGCACGCAGACCGCGCAGCACGGTGCTCGCCAACGCTTCGGCCGTCGCAGGCTCGTCCATCACACCCCCGCCGCGCCGGTCCAGATAGGCGACCAGCCGCGGCACCGCCACCTCGGACGCGCTGCGGAAGAAGTCGTAGGTGGCGAGCCACCGGGTGATCAGGTGGCCGGGGTGCATGTCCCAGCCCTGGTAGTAGCCGCGCCGCAGCGCCCGGTCGACCAGGCGATGGTGGTTGGCCATGGCGCCTTCGGGATCGACATCGGGGACGATCTGGGTCGAGCCGTCACAGATCCACACCCCGGTCTGCGCGGCGGCGACCTGCATCACCGACTTGGCGTAGTCGGCCGCGGGGTGGTCGAGGGCCTGATCGGTGGCCGCGATGCCGCAGGCGGCGGTGTAGTCGTAGGTACCGAAATGCAGTGCGCTGCAACGGCCGTCGGCCAGGTGGATCATCTCGGCGATGGGGGCGGTGCCGTCGGGGGCGATGATCGCCTGCGGGCTTTCGATCTGCAGTTCGAAACGCAGCGACCGTTCGGGTAGCCCGTGGCCGCGCTCGAGGCCGGTGCACAGGTCGACGATCGCCGAGACCTGTTCGGCAGCGCGGATCTTCGGCACCGTGAACACGAAGCCGGGCAGCGCGCCACCCGCCCCGTCGAGCACGAGTTCGAGGGTTCGTAAGGCGCGGCGGCGTTCGTTCGCGGCCAGACCCTTGGTACGAACTCCGAACAAGGATGGCGCGCCGGGCTTTCCCGACCACGCCGCCAGCGCCTCGCCTGCCGTCTTCGCCGCAGCGTCCTCTTCCTCGTCGGAACGGAACCCGTAACCGTCTTCGAAGTCGATGCGCATGTCCTGCACGGGGTGTTCGGCGAGTCGGCGCCGCACGGCGGGCAGTGCGCCGGTGCTGTCCAGGCCGACGAGGAAGTCGGCGTGCCGATGCAGCAGTTCCAAGGCGGCGGCGCCCCACTCGGCGGGGGTCTGTGCGGACGCGCGGTCGGCCGGGACGTAGGCGGTGTGCACGGGTTGCACCCGGTCGCCCGCTCCGGGGTAGCGCACGCGCAAGTCGGCGTCGACGGAGTCGAGAACAGCGTCGATACGGGCCCGAATGTGTTCGGGGATACGGGTACTCACCCGGCGGTTCCTTCCTGGATGGCACGCCACACACGATCGGCGGTCATCGGTAATCGGTTCGGGCGGGCACCGATGGCGTCGCGGATCGCGTTCGCCAGGGCAGGCGCCACCGGGTTGTACGGGGACTCACTCATCGATTTGGCACCCAGCGGGCCCAGTTCGTCACTGGTTTCGGCGAAATAGACCTCGGTGCGGGGCAGATCGGCGAACTGCGGGACGTGATAGTGGCGCAGCGTCCGGGTGGTCACCACACCATTGTCGGACCGCATGTCCTCGTAGAGCGCGGTCCCGATCGCTTGCCCGACCCCGCCCTCCACCTGACCACGCAGCTGCACCGGGTTGAGCACGGTGCCCGCGTCGGCGACCTGGATCGATTGCAGGATCCGCACCGTGCCGGTCGACGGCTGGACCGCCACCCGGAACGCGTGGACATTGAAACTCACCGAGCGCGGGGTGCCCGCGTGGGTGCCGTGGGCAATGAGCTCGCCGTCGGCGAGCAGCTGGGCCGCGGTGATCAGTTCGGCGCCGCAGCGCACGCCGCCCGCTTCGAGCAGGCAGTCGCGTTCGGGGTGACCGCTCACCTTCGCCGCCCTGGCCAGCAGCATCGCGTGCAGTTCGAGCGCCGCCGCGTAGGAGGCTTTGCCCGCGACCATGGTGCCGGTGGAACCGAAGGCGCCGGTGTCGTGGCCGACGACGTCGGTGTCGGATTGACGGATGACGATCCGTTCGGCGGCAGTGGCCAGCGCCGTTGCCGCGAGCTGGGCGTGGACCGTCGTGGTGCCGTTGCCGAATTCCGCTGTGCCGACGCCGATCTCGTAGCATCCGTCGGGGAGCAACCTCGCCGTGGCGTCGGCGTGGTGGCCACGCGGGGGCACGGTCGCGATCATCGCCACAGCCATTCCCTCGCCCACCTGCCAGTCCTGGCCGGGGGCGTCGACACCGTTGCCGCGTCGGAGCGCCCGCTGGGCGGTGTCGAGGCACTGGTCGAGGCCGTAGCTGCCGAAGGTCAGGTCGGACTCGTCGATTTCGGCGCCGGTGAACTGGTCGCCGGGGGTCACCACATTGCGGCGGCGGAACTCGAAGGGGTCGATGCCGAGTTCGCGAGCCAGTTCGTCGATGGCCGATTCGACGCCGAAGATCACCTGACCGAGTCCGTAGCCTCGGAACGCACCGGAGGGAATGTTGTTGGTGTACACCGCTTGTGCGTCGACTCGCTTGTTCGGGCAGCGGTAGACGGCCACCGATTCGCCGACGGAATGGAACATCACGCCGGCGCTGTGGTTGCCGTGGGCGCCCGCGTCGGCGAGGACGTCCACCGTGAGGGCGGTCAGGGTGCCCGCCGCGTCGGCCGCCACGGTGACCGCGACGCGCATCGGGTGACGGCAAGTGGCCGAGGTGAATTCGTCCGTGCGGCTGAACTCGTACTGCACGGGGTGCCGGGTGCGCAGCACGGCGAGTGCGATCAGGTCTTCGGCCAGCATCTCCTGCTTGGCGCCGAACCCACCGCCGACGCGAGTCGCGAACACCCGCACTCGATCTCGATCGAGCCCGAATACGTGGCAGAGTTCGTCACGCACCAGGAACGGCACCTGGGTGCTCGATCGGACGACGAGTCTGCCCGCGTCATCGAGCCAGCCGATCCCGCCGTGGGTCTCCAAGTGCACATGTTGCACGCGGGGGGAATTCCATACGCCGCGCACGACTTTCGCGGCCTGTGCGATACCCGCGTCGAAATCGCCGACGCCGCCGTGGATCTCGGCGATCAGATTGCGCTGCGCATCGGCGATCCGCGCGGAGTCCGGCTTGTCGGCGTGCAGCTTCGGCGCATCATCGGCCAGAGCGGCCTCGGGCTCGAATACCGCCGCCAGCACTTCGTATTCGACTCGAACGGCCCGCACTCCCGCACGTGCGGCGTCGAGGGTCTCCCCCACCACGGCGGCGACGCGCTGCCCCACGAACCGGACCGTTCGATCGAGCACGAAGGTGTCGTCGGGATCGTCCTCGCGCAGTTCGTGGCGGGCCGTGGAGAACGCGGTCTGCGGATCATCCACATGCGTCAACACCGCGTGCACACCCGGAACAGCGCGCGCCGCCGACACATCGATGGAAACGATCCGAGCGTGCGCGTGCGGACTGGCCAGTACGGCCAGATGCCACGGTGCAACCGGCGGCATCTGCTCCCCCGCCCCCGGCACCACATCCATCGTGAAAGGCTCCCCACCCCGCACGATCCGCTCCCCCGCAGGCGCACGCACGCCGTCGCCGACCTGCCCGGCCCGATACTTTCGCCGCATCACCCCACCGACCCGCGCCTGCGCCGCCAACACCGCGGGCATCCCGACGCTCGGCCCCTCCTCAGCAGACACCGTGGTGACCTCACCGGCGGCCACCCCGGTCGCGAATTCCACACCGCCACTGGAATCGTCCGAACGGCGCCGCTCCGAGTCGGCCTCGGTAGTTGTGCACAGTGCAGCACAGGGTGTGGACAAAGCGTCGGCGATGGCACGATAACCCGTGCAGCGGCACAGGTTCCCCTTCAGCAATTCGGCGCGTTCGGCGTCGGTGACAGCATGAGCGGGCAAGTTGTCCACAGCTGTGTCGGAACGCGCGGCGGCCAGACCTGATGCCGTGACCACCATTCCGGCGGTGCAGAAACCGCATTGGAACCCGGCGTTCTCGACGAAACTGCGCTGTAGGGGGTTCGGGCCGTCCGCATCGCCGAGGCCCGCGGCCGTCGTCACCGCGCGGTCCGCGGCGCGGTGGGCCGGAATCAAGCAGGAGTGGACGGGTTCGCCGTCGAGCAGCACCGAGCAGGCTCCGCAGTCGCCGGAATCGCAGCCCTTCTTGACCGCCAGCGCACCCTGTTCACGCAGCAGCGTGCGCAGGCACTGGCCTGGTCGCGCGGTGACTTCCACCGCGCGACCGTCGATATCGAGCCTCATGCACCACCTCCTTGTTCCGTGGTGGTGAATGCCGACAGCTCGGCGGCCACCTCGGCGGCCAGCAGTCCGGTGACGTGCTCGCGCCAGTCGGGTGCACCGTGGGGATCGTCGAACCACACGTCGTTGTCCAGGTCCGCCAGGGCATCTGTCAGATCGGATTGCGAAGGGACGTAGCCGAAGTCGAGGACGATTGGGCGCACGGTCGCCGCGGTGATGGTGATCGCGCATCGATCGTCGGCATCGCGTCTGCCCATCACCACCGACCCGGAACGACCGAGCGGGGCCAAGGCGATCTTGCGAAAGCTGGTGTGCGCCAGCAGGCTCGTGGTGGGGACGAGGAGCGAGCGCACGACAGCGCCAGAGGCCAGCAGGTTCTCACCCGGCCCGGTGACGAAGTCGCGCAGGGCAATTCGCCGTTCGCCGCCACCACGCGGCCAGATCACCGCTGTCGCGTCCAGGGCGACGAGCGCGCCGAGTACCGCGCCCGCGGGCAGCGACAGACACACATTCCCGCCGACCGTCGCGGTGCGCCAGATCTTGTGCGAGGCCAACAACGCACGGCAGGCCTGGGCGAACAGCGCCGTACCCGGCCACTCCGGACGCAGCAGCGGCGTACCGAGTTCGCGGCCGGGACGGGCACCGGCGAACTCCGCCAGGGTGCATGTCGCGGCGATCTCGAGCCCCTGCGCGGACGCTGTCAGCGGCGCCCAGTCGAGGGTGGTGATGTCGATGAGCCGGTCGAGGTGATCATGCGGTTCGGAGAACAGGAAGCTGCCTCCTGCCAGCACCCCGCACCCCGCGCCCAGTTGCGCCAGATCGGCGCGCTCACGTGCGAGAACAACCTCTCGAACAGTATCCAGATCCACGTTCACCTCGCTTACCTCACCGGCCACAGTAGGGGCCGGGAGTTGCCACGATGTTGCACGAAACCCGCGCCAGATTGCGCCGCGGTTAACCCGGTGTACGCCATCCAGTGTGCGCCGATCCGGACAAAACCGCAGTTCAGCACGCCGTCGTAGCCGACGAGCCCGCACTCACGCACCGTCGAGCAGCGTCGCCTGCGCCTGCGCGACATCGGCACCGACCGACGCCTCGTCCACCGTCAGCACCACATCGTCGCGAACAACCTCGCGTCCGTTCACCAACAAGGCCGCCAACGGCGGCGCCGACCCGAGCACCAACGCGACCACAGGGTCCTCGATGCCGGCGTGCGCGGCCGTATCCAGCCGCCACAGCGCCAGATCCGCCAGCTTTCCCGGCTCGATCGACCCGATCTCCTCGGCTCGCCCGAGCACCCGCGCGCCACCCATGGTCGCCAGCTCCAGCGCCGTGCGCACTGTCATCGCCCGCGGCCCACCGACCGCCCGCGCGTACAGCAGCGCGTTGCGCGGCTCCTCGATCATCGAGCTCGACTCATTGCTGGCCGCACCGTCGACCCCGAGACCGACGGGCACACCGGCGGCGATCAGGTCGGCGGTCCGCGCGATCCCGGCACCCAACCGGCCGTTGGAGGTCGGGCAGTGGGCGATCCCGGTCCCGGTGCGAGCCATCGCGGCGATCGCCGGATCGTCGAGGTGCACGGCGTGGGCGTACCAGACATCGTCACCGAGCCAACCGAGCTGTTCCATGTACTCGGCGGGCGTGCAACCGAACTTGTCCTGACAGAACTGCTGCTCATCGAGGGTTTCGGCGAGGTGGGTGTGCAGCCGGACACCGGCGGAGCGGGCCAGTGCCGCGGACTCGCGCATGAGGTCGGCGGTCACCGAGAACGGCGAGCAGGGGGCGAGCGCGATCCGCACCATCGCGTCGAAGGACGGGTCGTGCCAGTCCTCGATGGCCGCGGCGCTCGCGGCGAGGATGTCGTCGATCGACTCGACAACAGAGTCCGGCGGCAGCCCGCCGCTGCTCTGTCCGAGATCCATCGACCCACGCGCCGGATGGAACCGCAGCCCCACCTCGGCCGCCGCGCCGATCTCCGCGGCGAGCAGATCGCCGCCACCACGCGGGAACACGTAATGGTGATCTGACGACGTCGTGCACCCGCTGCGGGCCAGCGAAACCAGCGCACCGGTGGCCGCCGTCCGCACCGACTTCTCGTCGATCCGCGCCCACACCGGATACAGCATGGTCAGCCACTCGAACAACGTGTTGTCGGCGGCCAGCCCCCGGGTGATCCACTGGTACAGGTGGTGGTGGGTGTTGACCAGACCGGGGGTTAGCACGCAACCACGCCCGTCGATCCGCGCCACCTCGGGACCGAACTCCGGCGGCGCACCCGCACCGACGGCATCGATCTTGTTGCCACGCACAGTGACCCAGCCATCGCGATACTCGGTGCCCGCCGCATCGACGGTCACCACCGCGCATCCGTAGATCAGTAGATCGGTCACGGCTGCCACGCAATGCCCGCATCAGGAGCATCCGCACGCGCCAGGGTGGCGTGGATCGAGCCGTACGGTCGGTCGGCCGCCAAGAACACCTCACCCTTGTTCTCGATCTCGAACTGCGCCAGGTCGTAGTCGAAGTGATGTTTGTTCGGCGCCGACAACCGGATCTCGGCGAGCATCGGAAAGCGTTCCAGCGCAGCCGTTCCCATCGCGTACAGCGTCTGCTGCAATGCCTTGGAGTACGTGGTCGCGAACAGCTCGAGCAGCGTGGCGCGAACCCTGGCGTACACCTCGTCCCAGTCGAATCCGCTGGTCTCGGCGAACCGCCACTGCACCACCAGCGAACTGGCAAGCACCCGGTCGTGGGTCGGCGCGAGGGTCGTGTACTCGTCGGTGAGGAAGTCGGCGAACTCCGAGCCGGTCGACTTGAGCAGCACCAGGTCCTTGATCCCGCCGATCACCCACCGCTGCTGCTCGGCGCCCTTGCCCGTCACGGTCACGGCGGCCGTGCGCACTTCGGGCCCCTGCCGCACCCAGGTGTGCTCGTGTTCGGCGCCATTGATCGCAACTCGCTGCCAGCCATAGGAGTCGACGTCGATCCGCGCACTCGACACCGGCTCGACCGCGTCGACGAAGTGCTTCGCCAGCGCCAGCGCGTAGTCCTCGATGGTGTCGAGGCCCGGCTTCTTCGAATACACGAAGGCCATGTGCTTCTGGGTGTCGGTGGGCAAGACGTGACGCTGGTCACCATCGGTGTAGGCCGCCTCGAAATCGCCGCGCAGGGCGGTCGAGACGTTCACATCGCGAATCTCGTGGCGCGCGTTCTCCTTGTAGAAACGCACCACCCGATTCTCGGATTTGCCATATCGGTTATCGGTCAGCACGATCGGACCACTCAGTGCCATCTCAGCTCCCTCGGTAGGTGGAATAGGCGAACGGCGACAGCAGCAGCGGCACATGCAGATGCGGCTGCTCACTCACCGTGAATGCGACGCAGACTTCCGGATAGAAGGTCTCGGTGCCCTGTGCCGCGAAGTAACTGCCGGTATCGAAGAACAGTCGGTAGTCACCCGGATTCAGCCCGGCCGCGAGCTCTTTCACCCGGCCGTCGGCATCGGTGAGCGCCTCGGTGAGCCGCTGCTCACCGCGCACGAGCCACACGGCGACACCCGAGGCGGGTACCCCGCGCACGGCATCGAGGACATGGGTACTCAAGCTCGTCATGGCGCCACCAGCGCTGCCAGGCGCAACCGGTTGATCTTCGCCAATTCTGTTCGCATGACCTGCCTTTCGGTAGCCGGATCGTTGTCCAACCGGGCCCGCAGGATCGCGAGCAATTCCTCGCCGCTACGACCTGCCGCGCAGACCAGGTAGATATGGCCGAACTTCGCCTCATAGGCGCGGTTGCCCTCGGCCAGGGCGGAGCGCACCGCATCGCCCGCTACCCCGGACTGCTCACGCGCCGAGGCAGCCGAGGTCGGGCGGTCGCCGATGCGCGGGTGACCGGCCAGTGCCTCGTCGATTTCGGCGTCGTCCAGCGCCGCCGAGCCCGCGTCGGCCGCCGCCAGCAGCGAGTCTGTGGTGGCATAGGGCCGCGCGGCCGTGATCGCCCGTGCCCAGCGTGGCGCCGAGCAGCAGGTCAGCAGTGCCTCTTCGGCCGTCACCGCAGGTAGATCGTTGAAACCCGCGAGGCTCAACCCTTCGCTCGTCATCGATCCAGCATCGCGCGATCCCCGGCCTGTCGCCACCGATGTGCAATCCATCACGTCGGCGTGTCGTCGCCGCTGCGCTCCCCTGCCGTAATCGAGCGGCAACATTGCGTCATTACCTTCGCGAACATGCCCCCAGTCGACTTGCCCGCGCACATTTCGTGCACGGGCATCGTCCTCGCGGCGGGTGCGGGCACGCGATACGGCAAACCCAAGGCACTCGCCGAAAACGGTGCCTGGTTGCGCGCGGCGATCACCGCGCTGCGCGACGGTGGGTGCGATCCGGTGATCGTCGCGCTCGGCGCGACCGGACCCGATCCGACCGACCTCGCACTGCCCGCGCACACCGAATGGCGGTGGGTTGCCGACTGGGCGACCGGACTCTCCGCGACGGTGCGCGCGGGCTTGCGCGCGGCCGACGAAACCGGCACTCGCTATGTGGCGTTTCTGCCCGTCGACACCCCCGATATCGGGGCCGATGTCGTCGCCAGAGTGCTCGCCGCGGCAGGTGCGAGCCAGAGCGGACTTGCCCGCGCTGTGTTTTACAACACACCTGGACACCCAGTTGTGATCGAGAACAAGCACTGGGAAGCCATTTTCGGGGTAGTCGCAGGCGATAACGGTGCCGGTTCCTATTTGGCAGGTCGACAGGATATGGTGTGCGTCACGTGCGACGACTTGGCGACAGGGACCGATCGCGATTTCCCGGAAGTCGCCGCACGGTGATCGGAGAGTTGAGATATGCGCGATATCGTCGATGACCTTCTGCGAGTGTGGCATTCGGGCCGTACGGGCGGCCTCGCCACCGTGGTCCGTACCATCGGCTCCAATTCTCTG
Source organism: Nocardia sp. A7 (assembly GCF_046549215.1). NCBI lineage: Bacteria > Bacillati > Actinomycetota > Actinomycetes > Mycobacteriales > Nocardiaceae > Nocardia > Nocardia sp. A7. Next base: position 1,652,041 of record NZ_JAJPWE010000001.1, read on the forward strand.
CCGATCGGCTCCTCGATGCTCGTCACCCCCAACGGTGGCGTTTTCGGATCCATCGCCTCCGGTCGACTGGAAGAGACCGTTTACGAGGCGGCACTGGAAGCGGGCCGCACCGGCGTTCGGCAACTGCGCCGCTACAGCATGCTCACCGGTTTGGAATCGAGCGCCGACGACGGCACGCTCGTCGATATTTTCGTAGAACCGTTCTCCTGCCGCGACTTTCCGGAATTCCCCACCATCGCCGCCGATATCCAAGCCCATCGCCGGGTCACCGTGTTCACCGTGGTCTGGAATCAGGATCCCGATGTGATCGGCCAGCATCTGGTCACCGACCGCAAGCACGCGACCGAACTCGTCGCGCTGCCCGAATCGGATCTGTTCGTCGCCTCGTACAGCCCGCCGCCGCGCCTGATCATCTTCGGCGCCAACGCCTATGCGGCCACCCTCGTCGCGCAGGCGCGGATGATCGGCTACCGGGTGAGCATCTGCGACTCGCGCCCCGAGTTCGCCGACCCGGCCTCGTTCCCCGGCGCCGAAGTGGTCGTCGACTGGCCGCATCGCTACCTCAACACCCTCGCCGCCGCCGGCGAGGTGGACAGCACGACCGCGATCGTGGTGCTGGCCAACGAGCCGCGCTTCGAGATCCCGCTGCTCACCGTCGCGTTACGACTACCCCAACTCGGATACCTTGCCGCCCTCGGCACCCCCGCCGACCAGGCCCGTCGCCTCGACGACCTGCGCGCGGGCGGCTTCGACGAGCCGACCCTGGCCCGCGTGCACGTGCCCGCGGGCCTGGAATCGGGCCCGCGTACCCCCGCCGAGACCGCCGTCTTCATCACCGCCGACTTCCTCGCTTCCCGCGCGGGCCTGCGCCTGGCCGCGCAGCGCGACTACCGCTCCACAGCCGCCGTCGGCATGGCGATCTAGCGCACGCTCTACTTCAAGCCCGGGTTCTCGGCGTAGATCTCACGCATCACCGACATGTCGAAGAGCTGGTCTGCTCTGATGTCGATCTTGGCCGTCTTCAGCGCGGCGATGTTCTGCGCGATCAGCGCATCCGACATCGTCAACAGGCCATCGGTCCTGGTCGAGTCGGACACGACCAGGTCGTTCTGCGCGGTGGCTTCCAGTGTCTGCTCGGCCAGGTCCAGCTTGAGGTCCTTGCCGTAGACCTCGACGGCCAGGCGCGCGGACTCGGCCGGGCTGGCGACGGCGTCTTTCCAGCCCTTGATCTGGGCGGTCAGGAAGGCCTTGAGCTTGTCGCGCTCGTTGTCGATGGTGTGCTGGCTGACGGTCATCGTCTCGGCGACCAGCGGCAGCCCGAAGTCGGCGAACAGGAAGTGGTCGTTGGCGAAGCCCTTGGCCGCCAGGGTGATCGGCTCGTTGGTCACGTAGCTCACCCAGCCGTCGACCTCACCGTTGGCCAGCGGGGTCGGATCGAACTGCGCGGGCACCACGGTGACATCGCCGGGGCTGATGCCGTTGGCGGCCAGCAGGGCGCTGAAGATGAGCTGGTTGGTGTCCTGCACACCGATCTTGCGGCCCTTCATATCCGCGGGCGACTTGATCGGCTTGCCCGCCGAACTGACGATCGCGAACGGGTTCTTCTGGAAAGTGGCGCCGACGATCTTGGCGGGTAGCCCTTCCAGCACGGCGGGCGCGGTGGTCTGTGGCGCGGAGAGGCCGAGCCAGACCTTGCCGGTATCGAGACCGGCTTCCACCGACGTCGACGCCGCACCACCCGCGACGAGATCTACCGCACCGAATCCCGCATCTTTGAAATAGCCCTTCGAATCGGCGAAATACTCACCCGCGAATTCGATGTTCTTGATCCACGACAACTGGATAGCGACCTTGCCGTATTTCGAGCCGTCGTCGGTCGAACCGTTCGAGGAAGTGGCCGAACTACCACCACAGGCGGCGAGCAGACCGGCACCGCCCAGCGCGGCACCGGTCAGTGCGGAATAGCGGAGAAAGGAACGACGGTCGATACTGTTCATACGCAAAATGTAGATTCGATGCGTTTCGTTCTCTTTGCGGATGGGTTATTTGGCGGCTGGCGTACTACGATCCCGCGTTCGGGCCGAAGCGCGCGAGCACCAGGTTTTCGATGACGCCGACAATCGCGTACAGCAGCACCGACACCACCGTGACGACCACGATGGAGGCCCACAGCCGGTTGTACTGGAACATCGGGATGGCCCGCACGAGGCTGGCACCCAATCCTGTTCCGCTGCCCAGCCATTCACCCAGCAGTGCGCCGATCAACGCACCGGGCACCGAAACCCTAGCCGCGGCGAACACCGACGGCAGTGCGGCGGGCACCGCGACCATCCGCAGCCGTGTCCAGCGTGAGCCACCGTAGGCGGTGACCAATTCCATTGCCTGCCTTGGTGCTTCACGTAGGCCGGTCATGATCATCACCAAAGCTGGGAAGAACACCACGATCGCCGTCAGCACCGTCACCCCCGCTGTGCCGCGGCCGAAGATCAGCACGACGATCGGACTCAGTGCCACCAGCGGCACCGAACGCAACAGCATCGCCACGGGCATGAATGTCTGCCGCACAGCGGAATACAGCACGAACAGCGCGGCGACGCCGAGCGCGCCGAACATCCCCACGAGGAAGCCCGATGCCGCGTCGCCGAGGGTGATCGCGAGGTCGTCGAAGATCGCCTGCCGCGCGGTCGGCGCACCCGCCGAAGTCACCAGGTAGGCCCAGACATCCGCGGGCGTCTTGCCAACGCGCGGCCCGATCTGCGGGAACAGGCGAAGGAACAGCGTCCAGATGACGAGCAGCAGGATCAGCGAGGTCGCCAGCGGCAGCAGGAAGCGACCGATCCGGCGTACGACGGTGCTGGTCATCGGCCCTCCTCCGCAGTCGTCCACGGTGTGATCACTCGGGCGGCCCCCGCCACCAGTAGGTAACCCAGCCCGGCCAGTGCCGCCGCGGCGACCGCCATGCCCCAGGTCCGTGGCACGTTGTAGGCGGTCTGCGCCGCGGTGAGCGCGACTCCGATGCCGCTGTCGACGCCGCCGAGATACTCACCGATGATCGCGCCGAGCACGGCCGACGGTGCGGCGATCTTCAAGGCGGCGAACGTATTCGGTAGCGCGGCGATAGCTTGCACCCGGTACAGCTGCTGCCATCGGCCACCGCCGTAGGCGCGCACCAGATCCAGGCTGGCCGGATCGGCCGAACGCAAGCCGCTCACCGCACCGACCATGGTGGTGAAGAAGCAGTACATCGCGGCCAGGAACACCGTGGGCGTGCGTCCGCCGAACACCACCAGGATGATCGGACCCAAAGCCACCAGGGGCGTGCAGTAGCTCAGGATGGCCAGCTGGGTGGCGAGAGGTTCGATCCGCGGCACCAACATGATCAGCGCCGCGATCCCGATCGCCAGCACGTTCCCCCACAGGAATCCCTGTAGGGCCCCGATCGCGGTGACCTGGAAGTTCGGGCCGTAGAGCCCCCACCCGTCCGCCCACATGGTCGACAGCACCCGCCAAGGGCTGGGAATAGTCCCGCCCGCGGTGCCCGCGGCGGCCAGCGCCCACCACAGCGCGATCAGCCCGACCACCCCGAGCGCGCCGGCGATCCGGCCCACCCCGACCCGCTGCACGCTCACGCCACCCCACCCCGCCCGAACAGCAACTCCGACAGGTAGTCGCAGAGCTTGTGGAATTCGGGCGTGCGCATCATCTCGGGTGTGCGCGGACGCGGCAGATCGATGTCGACCAATTCCAGCACCCGCCCCGGTCGCGGACTCATCACCGCCACCACATCGGAGAGGAACACGGCCTCGCCGATGCCGTGGGTGACCATCAACGTGGTCGCGGGCTTCTCGGTCCAGATGCGCAGCAGTTCCAGATTCAACCGCTGCCGGGTCATATCGTCGAGTGCGCCGAACGGCTCGTCGAGCAACAGTACCGACGGCTGCACGACCAGTGCTCGGGCAATCGAAACCCGTTGGCGCATACCGCCGGACAGCTGCGCGGGCTTGGCCTTCTCGAACCCGTCGAGGCCGACGAGCGCGATCAGCTCGGCGATCCGGTCCGGTTCGGCGGGCAGCCCGGCCACCTGCAACGGCAGCCGGATGTTGGACTCCACGCTGCGCCACGGCAGCAACGCCGAATCCTGGAACGCGATGCCGAGCTGATGACCGCCGCGCAATTGTTCCGGGGACAGGCCGTTGATCCGCGCGGTGCCCGCACTCGGTTCGTCCAGGCCTGCCAGAATCCGCAACACCGTCGATTTGCCGCAGCCCGACGGCCCGAGCAGTGACAGGAATGCGCCGTGCGACGTCTGCAAATCGACCGAGTCCAGCGCGTTGACGGTGTTACGGCCCACCGTGAAGGTCTTGCTCAACGCACTGATCTCGATCCCGGTGGTCGCGCTACCGGGGATTTCCTTACCCATGCTCGTCACCATAAGAGCGGCTGGTTGCGGCGGCATTTCCGAATCGGGGCCCAGATTGCGGCCCCGTTAATCGTGGGCGAGGTCACGATAAATGTGAACCGGTAACGATTCGGCGATGTGAGAGGACATAGAGTGTCGGAGGATCTGACAGCCCCGAGACGCTCGAGCGCCTAAGCTCTCGACCGACCAGGGGAAGCACTGCGATGACGTGCCCGACAGGGCATGTGGACTGGAACCGACTGTTCGATGAAGCTCTCTGCACTACGTACCGTGGCCGCGCTGCGCACCACCGCCGTGGCTCTGACCGCCGCATTGTCGGTGGCCGTTGTCGCCGGTGGCGCCGCCTCCGCCGCACCCGAGAAGCCCTCGGCCGTGTCCTCGATCGTCAAAGACGGACGCGTGTGGCATCTGAAGGTGTACTCGGCCGCGATGAAGAAGGACATCACGATCGACGTGCAGCGTCCCGTCGACGAGTCAAAGCCCGCCCCCAACTTCTTCATGCTCAACGGCCTCGACGGCGGTGAGGGCACCGCGAGCTGGGCCGCACAGACCCAGTCGCTGGCCTTCCTCGCCGACAAGCAGGTCAATGTGATCCAGCCGGTCGGTGGCCGTGGCAGCTACTACACCGACTGGAAGCAAGAAGACCCCAAGCTGGGTCTGAACAAGTGGACCACCTTCTTCACCCAGGAGCTCCCGCCGCTGCTCGACGGGGCCCTCAACTCGACCGGCCGCAACGCGCTGGCCGGGCTGTCCACCTCCGGCACCTCGGTGCTGCAGCTGGCCGAGGCCAAGCCGGGTCTGTTCAAGTCCGTCGCCGCCTACAGCGGTTGCGCGCAGATCGCCGACCCGATGGGCAAGCAGGCCGTCAAGTTCTCGACGGAGACCTGGGCGGGCGGCAAGACCGTCAACATGTACGGCCCGGACAACGATCCGGCCTGGGTCGAGAACGATCCGGTCGTCAACGCCGAGAAGCTGCGCGGCACCAACCTCTACATCTCCAGCGGTAGCGGCATGCCGACCAACGCCGACGTGGCGTACTACCTCAACGGCTCGCCCGGCCCGATGGGCGTGGTCAACCTCGGTCTCGGGATCGGCATCGAAGCGGCGACCAACGCTTGCAGCCAGAACCTGAAGACCAAGCTGGACTCGCTCGGTATCCCGGCGACCTACCAGTTCACCCCGATGGGCACCCACTACTGGCCGTACTGGGAGCAGGCGCTGCACGACTCGTGGCCGCTGCTCGCCGATGGCATGGGTATCTGATCTCCCACTGAAAACGGGAGGCGTCCGGATTCGGATGCCTCCCGTTTTTCTCGTTGCGGGCAGCTAGCTGGGGGCGATCGCGGTGCGCACCGTGAGCCCGGAGCGGATGAAATAGGCGATTTCGTCGCAGATCTCGTCGACCGAGATCGCGTCACCGGGAACGGTGGCGTGCACCATCTCCTGGGCCAGCGAATTCACCGCGCCGATCACCGCGAGGCCGAACAGGTGCAGGCTCCGCGATTCCGCCTCGCCGCGTTCGGCGGCCCGTTGCGCTTCCCGGGTGAGCAGCGCCGAAATCGACCGCCGCTGCGCGCGCCGCCATTCCTCCACCACCGGGCTCACCCCGACGACCTCGACATAGAACACCCGCGCGGACCGACGATCCCGGCAGGTCACCGCGAGAAACGCGCGGAAACTCTCGACGACGCGCACCACCAGCGGCTGTTCGCTGGTGAGTTCCAATGCCTCGTCGAGGCGACGCAACGCGGCCGCGTTCAACCGGTCGACCAGGGCGATCAACAAGGCCTCGCGGCTGCCGATGTCTTCGTAAAAACTGCGGGTCGACACATTCGCCGTCGAACACAGTCGCTCGATCGAGGTCGACGAATATCCCTGGGTGCCGAATAGTTCCAGCGCCGCGTCGGTCAACCGGTTGCGGCGTAGCGCTACTCGCTGCTGGCGCGACAATCCACCGTAACTACGACCACTATCGGTTACATCCGCACGCCGAACCACGGATGCATGCTAGCGCGCGATCGCCTGCCAGCCCGGCGATTCGTCATTGTCGCGGTGAATTGCGCTGGCGCAACGGAATTGTCGAAGCGGGCGCGATCAATACTGTTCGGAAGGTGGTTCGTCGTCGAGCGGTGCGGCCAACGGCCAGCCACCGGCCGCCAGATGCGAAGCGACGCGCGAGACATCGTCGGGGGCGGGCTGCTGCTTCGCGAAATCGGCGATAGCAGCGGCGATATCGGCCTCGCTGATCGTTTCGCCCTGACGGCTGGCCTCCACCAGCCGCTCCCCGATCACGACCACTTCGTAATCGGTGAGGTGGCGGTGCAGCACCGCGAACAAGGCGACGTAGTCCGACTGCGGAATGCCCTGCGGATACCCGGCGCGCAACCAGCCGAGCACCCGCGAGAGCAGGTTGCCGCGGACCGAGGGGCTGGGGTTCGGATCGGTCATGGCGTCCTCATTCACGATTGGCCGAACAGGTGGATGCCGAACTGGTGGGCGATGAAAGCCTTGGCGGTGAACAGGATTCCGGTGATCACCACCACGACGATGAGGGACACGCAGATCAGTGCCCCCGCCAGCGCGGAATAGTTGCGATGGACGCGGCCCTGCTCGTCGACGGTCTCGGCATCGGCCCACCACCGCACGGCGAAGGCGAAGACCGCCGGGACGCCGGCGCCGAAGATCAGCGCGGCGAGCACCACTTCCCACAGTGAACTCAGATTGGTGATCACGGTGTGCACTGTTCGCTCCCCTCTACCCGGCGTGGTTCTGGTCGATCGGCGACTGTGCCGAGGTGGGCGCCCGGCCGTCGGGCCATTCGTTCACATTGTGGGTGCCGACCGGGTCCCGGCGCGATCGGAGATAGATCCCGAGCGCACCGGCGATCAGCACGCCGAACACCACGAGAACACCCGCGAGCCCACCGATGAGATGTGCCAGCGCCCAGCAGATCGCGCCGACGATGCCTGCCATCGGCAGCGTCAGCAGCCAGGCGACGGCCATCCGCCCCATCACCCGCCAGCGCACCTCCGCGCCCTTGCCGATGCCGGTACCGAGGATCGAGCCGGTCGCGGTCTGCGTGGTCGAGAGCGGCAGCCCGAAGTGCGCCGAGGTGAGAATGATTGCGGCCGAGGTCGATTCGGCGGCCAGACCCTGCGGCGACTCGATCTCGACCAGACCCTTGCCGAGGGTCCGGATGATCCGCCAGCCACCGAGATAGGTACCGAGGGCGATCGCGACCGCACAGGAAGCCATCACCCACAGCGGCATGTGGTCGTCGGTGTCCAGCGAACCGTAGGCGACCAGCGCGAGGAAGATGACGCCCATCGTCTTCTGCGCGTCGTTGGTGCCGTGCGCCAGCGACACCAGCGAGGCCGAGCCGATCTGACCCCAGCGGAAACCCTCCTCGGTCTTCGCCTGGTCGACGCCGTGGGTGATCCGGTACACCAGGAACGTGCCGAGGGCCGCCACGAGGGCCGCGATCACCGGCGCGAGCAAGGCGGGCAGCACGATCTTGATCAGCACGCCGTCCGAACCCGATGCCCAGATCACGCCGTTCCAGCCGAGCGCGGCGATCGTCGAGCCGATCAACCCGCCGAACAGCGCGTGCGAGGAACTCGACGGCAGGCCGAGCAGCCAGGTGAACAGGTTCCACAGGATGCCGCCGACCAAACCGGCGAAGACGATGACGAGCAGGTCCTGCCCGCTCACCTCGTTCAACCGCACGATGCCCTTGGCCACCGTCGCCGCCACCGACACCGACAGAAACGCGCCGATCAGATTCAGCACACCCGAGAGCGCCACCGCTGTCTTCGGCTTCAGCGCACCGGTGGCGATCGAGGTCGCCATGGCATTGGCCGTGTCGTGGAATCCGTTGGTGAAGTCGAATGCGAGAGCTGTGACGATGACGATCAACAGGACCAGTAGTTCGGCGCTCACCCGAACAGTGTGTCGCATGCCGTCGGCCGATTGCCGAACTGTTGCGGGTAAGTCGTGATTACCCGGAGTGACCTCCGCCGAGTGCGCGCACCGCGTCGATCGTGTCGGCCTGCGCGGGTTCCTTGTCCGGCCGATAGCGGACCACTCTGGCGAACCGCAACGCCACGCCACCGGGATATCGGGTGCTGGTCTGCACGCCGTCGAGCGCGATCTCGACGACCAGTTCCGGGCGCAGGTACACGGCCTGGCCGTCGCGACCGGTTTCGTGGCGCGGGAATTCCTCGGTCTGCCAACGGAGCAGTTCGTCGGTGAGGCCTTTGAAGGTCTTGCCGACCATCACCGGCTCGCCGGTCTCCGGATCACGGGCCGCCAGATGCAGATTCGACAGGAAACCGGTGCGGCGGCCATAACCCCATTCGGCGCCGATCACCAGGAGATCGAGGGTGTGGGCGGGTTTGATCTTCTGCCAGGCTTTTCCACGTCTGCCCGCGGCGTACGTGGCGTCGAGCGCCTTGACCATCACGCCCTCGTTGCCGACGGCCAGCGCGTCGTCGTAGCAGTCGGCGGCGGCCTCGGGAGTAGGCGCGATGAGCGCGGGGATGCTGTGTTCACCCGCGACCTGTTCCAGTGCCGTGCGGCGGACCCGCAGTGGTTCGTCGATGAGGTCGGTGCCGTCCAGATGCAGGCAGTCGAAGAAGTACGGGTGCAGTTGGCGCGGGTCGCCGATAGTGGCGAAGCGACTCATCGTCTCCTGGAACGGGCGTGGGCGGCCCGCGTCGGTGAGTGCGAGGGTTTCGCCGTCCAGGACAACGGTGGTGCAATCGAGGGATCTGACGAGGTCGACGAGCTCGGGGACGCCGGCGGTGATGTCACGCAGGGTTCTGGTGAAGACCCACACCTGGTCGCCGTCGCGGTGAACTTGGATGCGGGCACCGTCGAGTTTGTGTTCGACGCTGATGTCGGAGCCCAGTTCGGCCAGTGCCTCGTCCAACGAGCCGCCGGGTGAGGCGAGCATCGGCGCCACCGGACGTCCTACTTCGAGGCGAAATGCCGACAGTGCCGCTTCGCCCCCGGCGAGCGCGGCGATCGCGGTGACGGGCAGTTGGCCCGAGAGCATATGGGCCCGGCGCACCACGTCGACGGGGATGCCGGTGGACTGGGCGAGGGCCTCGACGACGATCGCGGTGAGCGCACCCTGACGGAGTTCGCCGGTGAGCAGGCGGACCAGGAAGGACTGTTCTGCCGCGGTCGCGGCGGTGAACAGCGCGGTCAGCAGTTCGCGACGCCCGGTGGTCGATCCCTTGCCGCTCAGTCCGGTGAGCTGCGTGAAGACGTCGTCCACCGTGGCGACCGTGAGCCGCGCTTCGCCGCTCGGCGGGGTGTCGAGCCCCGCCACCGTGCGCCACCCTGCCCCGATCCGGCCCTGCACCAGCTCCCCGGACAACCACGCCACCACGATGCCGATCTCGTCCGCCCCCGCGGCACCGAAGAGCCCGGCCAACGCGGCAATCTTCGCCTTGCGCGACCGGGTCGCTCGCACGGTCTCCGAGGCCGTGACGACATCGCTGAACAGCACCTCACGACAGTATCGCGAGGGTGTGACACAGAGCTCCAGCCCGCTGTTAAGAATCCATTGGCAAGCCTGCGAAATCGCCCCTAAACTGGACATATGGCCAAGACCTATGTCGGAGCGCGGCTGCGCCAGCTGCGTACCGAGCGTGGGCTCAGCCAAGTGGCGCTCGCGCAGAAACTGGAGATCTCGGCGAGTTATCTGAACCAGATCGAGCACGACGTGCGACCGCTCACCGTGCCGGTGCTGACGCGGATCAACGAGGTCTTCGGGGTCGACCCCACCTTCTTCTCCGCCCAGGACGACACCCGGCTCATCGCCGAGTTGTCCGAGGTGGTGATGGATGCCGAGCTCGGGATCGAGGCCGACACCCAGCAGATCGCCGACATGGTGTCCGCGCATCCGTCGATGGCGCGCGCCCTGGTGGCCATGCACAACCGCTACCGCAACACCAGCGCCCAACTGGCCGCGGCCACCGAGGACCGGTTCGCCGACGGTTCCGGCAGCGCCGCGATCAGCAAGCCGCACGAGGAAGTGCGCGACTACTTCTATCAGCGGCAGAACTACATCCACGAATTGGATACCGCCGCAGAGGATCTCACCGCGCGCATCCGGTTCCACGGTGGCGAGGTGAGCACCGAGATCGTGCGCCTGCTGCGCGCGCACGGCGTGCGGATCAGCGAACGCATCGACCTCGGCGAAGGCGTGCTGCACCACTACGACCCCGACACCAAACAGCTCGAGATCTCCCCACATCTGTCCGGCGGACAGCGCACCTTCAAACTCGCCGCCGAACTCGCCTACCTCGAATGTGGTCCGCTGCTCGAAAAGCTGGTCGACGAAGGCAATTTCGCCTCCGACTCCTCGCACAAACTCGCGATGCTGGGATTGGCGAACTATTTCGCGGCCGCGATGGTCCTGCCCTACACACACTTTCACGACGTAGCCGAGAATTTTCGCTACGACATCGAGCGCCTGTCGGCCTTCTTCTCGCAGAGTTTCGAAACCATCTGCCACCGCCTCTCGACCCTGCAGCGGCCCACCCTGCGCGGCGTCCCCTTCTCCTTCGTGCGCGTCGACCGCGCGGGCAATATGTCGAAACGCCAGTCCGCCACGGGTTTCCACTTCTCCGCCAGCGGCGGCACCTGCCCACTGTGGAACGTCTACGAGACCTTCGCCTACCCCGGCAAGATCATGACCCAGATCGCCCAGATGCCCGACGGCCGCAAATACCTCTGGATCGCGCGCACCGTCGAACGCCGTGCCACCCGCTACGGCCAACCCGGCAAGACCTTCGCCATCGGCCTCGGCTGCGAACTACGTCACGCGAGCCGGGTCGTCTACGCCGACGGCATCGACCTCGGCGAAGCCACCGCCACCCCCATCGGCGCGGGTTGCCGAGTCTGCGTGCGCTCCAACTGCCCCCAACGCGCCTTCCCACCCCTGGGCAAAGCCCTCGACATCAGCGAACACCGCAGCTCGGTCTCGCCCTACCTGATCAAGTAGTTTCGCCCCACTCAGAAGGCTTCCTCCGGGACGGTCATGATGTCGTTGTCGATGGTGGCGAGGATGTTCCTGGTAGCGGTGAGTTCGGGAAGCACATTCTTGGCGAAGAAGCTCGCCGCGGCGATTTTGCCCTGGTAGAAGGGGCGGTCCCGCGGTGCGGCGTCGGCGGCCAGCGCGGCGGCGGCGATATCGGCCTGGACCAGCAGGCGCCAGGCGATGAGCAGGTCGCCGACCGACATCAGGAAGCGAACAGAACCGAGGCCGACCTTGTAGAGCTCGGTGGGCGCGGTCCTGCCCGCCATGGCGTAGCCGGTGAGGGTGGCTGCCATGGCGCCGATGTCGGCCTGGGCGGTGCGCAGCAGGGCACGCTCGGTGGCGAAACGGCCGGTGTCATCGTCGAGGTAGCCGCTGAGCTGAGCGTTCACGTGGGCCAGGGCGACGCCACGATCGCGCATGATCTTGCGGAAGAAGAAGTCCTGGGCCTGGATCGCCGTGGTGCCCTCGTAGAGCGAGTCGATCTTGGCGTCGCGGATGTACTGCTCGATCGGATAGTCCTGCAGATAGCCCGAGCCACCGAGAGTTTGCAGAGACTCGGTGAGCAGCTGGTACGCACGCTCGGATCCGACGCCCTTGACGATCGGCAGCAGCAGGTCGTTCACGCGGTGCGCGGTCTCGGGATCGGCAGCGGAGACCAGCTGCGCCATGTCCGCGTTCTGGTGCGCGGCGGTATACAGATACACCGCTCGCAACCCCTCCGCATAGGCCTTCTGCATGGCAAGCGACCGGCGCACATCGGGGTGATGGGTGATGGTGACGCGCGGCGCCGCCTTGTCGGCGACCTGCGTCAGATCCGCGCCCTGCACCCGCGTCTTGGCGAACTCCAGCGCGTTCAGGTACCCGGTCGACAACGTCCCTGACGACTTCACACCCACCGTCATCCGCGCGTTCTCGATCACCTCGAACATCTGGGCGATGCCGTTGTGCACATCGCCGACCAGCCAGCCCTTGGCAGGCACCGCGCTGCCACCGAAGGTCATCTCGCAGGTCGGCGACGACTTGATCCCCATCTTGTGCTCGACCCCGGTCACGTACACACCGTTGCGGTCGCCCAGTTCCAGCGTCTCGGGATCGAAGAGGAACTTCGGCACGTAGAACAGCGACAGCCCCTTGGTGCCGGGGCCTGCGCCCTCCGGCCGGGCGAGGACCAGGTGGAAGATGTTCTCCGCCATGTCACCCACGTCACCGCCGGAAATGAACCGTTTCACCCCCTCGATGTGCCACGAACCGTCGGGCTGCGGCACGGCCCTGGTGCGGCCCGCGCCGACATCGGATCCGGCGTCTGGCTCGGTGAGCACCATGGTGGCCTGCCACCCGCGTTCGACACCGCCCTGCGCCCAGCGCTTCTGATCTTCGTTGCCGACCTCGTAGAGCACCGAGCCCATCACCGGGCCCATGTTGAAGAAGCTGGCCGCCGGATTGGCACAGATGATGAGCTCGTTGATCGCCCACATCACCACGTTCGGGGCGGCGGTGCCGTCCATGCCCGCCGGCATGCCGAGGCGGTACCAGCCCGCCTCGCGGACCAGATTCACCGTCTTGCGCAGCGGATCGGGCACGGTGAGGTCATGGGTATCGGGGTGGAAGACCACGGGGTGCCGGTCGGCCTCGGCGAACGAGTCCGCGATCGGCCCCTCGGCCAGGTGTTTCACCTCGTCGAGGAGCTGGCGCACCGTATCGGAGTCCAGGTCGCCGTAGGCGCCGGTATCCAGAAGCTTGTCGAGGTTCAGCACCTCGAACAGATTGAATTCGATGTCACGCACGTTCGCCTTGTAGTGCCCCATGGGGCCCTCCTCGACTGAGGCGCACACGGCCCGATTGCCGCGTGACTCGGCTGCTCGACGTCGTACGAATCGAGCGTGCCGCACCGCCGCGCCCCTACGCAACCGTAGGTACGGCGGTCCCACGGCGAACAATTCACATGGACGAAACAGACGAAACGGGCACGTGACCGGGCGACATTCCGGGGCAACAAGTTCCATCTACTGTCTCGAATCACGAATACAGCCGCTGTATACAACTCGGTGTACACCCAGGCAGCGGCGGTGTTCGTTGTGGCGCGTGTGGCGCCGCCGTTACACCTGATGAGGAGACCCGCCCATGTCTGAATCCCGTTTGGTCAAGGCACTTGTCGTGCCTGCCGCGGTGGCCGTCGCCGGCCTGCTGCTCACCGGCTGTGGTGCGCGCGACGACGCGTCGACCGGCTCGACCGCCGCCTCCTGCGTCGACACCAGCAAAGACACCATCAAGGTGGGGTCGCTGCACTCGCTGTCGGGCACCATGGCCATTTCCGAAGTGACCGTGGCCAATTCGACCAAGCTGGCGATCGACCAGATCAACGCCGCGGGCGGGGTCAACGGCAAGAAGATCGAGATCGTGCTCGAAGACGGTGCGTCGGACCCGAAGACCTTCGCCGAGAAGGCGGAGAAACTGATCAGCTCCGACTGTGTCGCAGCGGTTTTCGGCGGCTGGACCTCGTCGAGCCGTAAGGCCATGAAGCCCAAGTTCGAGAGCCTGAACTCGCTGCTCTACTACCCGGTGCAGTACGAAGGCCTGGAAGATTCCAAGAACATCTTCTACACCGGCGCCACCACCAACCAGCAGATCGTCCCCGCGCTGGACTACCTGAAGCAGAAGGGCATCAAGTCCCTCTACCTGGTCGGCTCCGACTACGTCTTCCCGCAGACCGCCAATCGCGAGATCAAGGCCTACGCGGCGGCCAACGGCATCGAGATCAAGGGCGAGGACTACACCCCGCTCGGCTCCACCGACTTCTCCACCATCATCAACAAGGTGCGTGCCGCCAAGGCGGGCGCGGTGTTCAACACCCTCAACGGTGACTCCAATGTCGCCTTCTTCCGCGAGTACACCAACGCGGGCCTGAAAGCCACTGAGATGCCGGTGGTCTCGGTGTCGATCGCCGAGGAAGAGGTCGCCGGCATCGGCGCGCAGAACATCGCGGGCCAGCTGACCGCATGGAACTACTACCAGACCGTCGACTCCCCGGCGAACAAGAAGTTCGTCGCCGACTACAAGGCCGCCTTCGGCGCCGACAAGCCCACCTCGGACCCGATGGAAGCCGCCTACGCCTCGGTCTACCTGTGGAAGAACACCGTCGAGAAGGCGAAGTCGTTCGCGGTGGCCGACATCCAGGCCGCGGCCGACGGCGTGAGTTTCGACGCCCCGGAGGGCACCGTCACCATCGACGGCTCCAACCACCACATCACCAAGACCGCCCGCATCGGTGAGATCCGCCCCGACGGCCTGATCTACACCGTCTGGGATTCCGGCAAGGCCATCACCCCGGACCCGTACCTGAAGTCCTACGAGTGGGCCAAGGGCCTCAAGTAAACAGCCCGACAGGTGTGGGACGCGCGGCTAGCGCGTCCCACACCGCCCCAGTTCCAAGGAGTCCACTGCAATGGACGTGCTGATCAGTCAGCTCTTCACAGGGTTGAGTCTGGGATCCATTCTTCTGCTCGCCGCGCTCGGTCTGTCCCTGACCTTCGGTCAGATGGGCGTCATCAATATGGCGCACGGCGAATTCATCATGGCCGGTTGCTACACCACTTATGTAGTGCAGCAAGTCTTTTCGTCGGCCGGTGTCTCGCTGGTCGTGTCGCTGCTGATGGGCTTCCTCATCGGCGGTCTGCTCGGTGCCGCCCTGGAAATGGGGCTGATCCGCTACATGTACGACCGGCCACTTGACACGCTGCTCGTCACCTTCGGTGTCGGGCTCGTGCTGCAGCAGGCCGCGCGTGACATCTTCGGCGCACCGGCCAAGAACGTGCTGGTGCCCGAATGGCTCAGTGGCGGAATCACTATCGCGGGCGCGGTCGTGCCGAAGACCCGCATCTTCATCCTCGTGCTGGCGATCGTCGCGGTGACCACCCTGGCCGCCGTGCTCAAGACCACGCCGATGGGCCGACGGATTCGCGCCGTCGTCCAGAACCGCGGACTCGCCGAAACCAGCGGCATCTCCAGCCGTTTCACCGATATCAGCACGTTCTTCATCGGCTCCGGCCTCGCCGGTGTCGCCGGTGTGGCGCTCACCCTGATCGGATCGACCAGCCCGACCATCGGCCAGAGCTATCTGATCGACGCGTTCCTGGTGGTCGTGATCGGTGGCCTCGGCCAGATCAAGGGCACGGTGATCGCGGCGTTCGCGCTCGGCCTGCTCAACTCGTTCATCGAATACTCCACCACCGCGTCCATCGCGAAGGTGATCGTGTTCGTGCTGATCGTCATCTTCCTGCAGGTCCGCCCGCAGGGCCTGTTCACCGTGCGGACGAGGAGCCTGGCATGACCGCACTCACCGAACGTCTCCGCACATACCCGCGACTCACACCTCTGGCCGGTTTCGCTCTCGCGGCGATCCTGCTGTTCGCGGTCGCCCCGGCGGTTTTGAGCGACTTCCGCTTGAACCTGCTCGCAAAGTTCCTCTGCTTCGCCATCGTGGCCGCGGGCATCGGATTGGCGTGGGGTCGTGGCGGAATGCTCACCCTCGGCCAGGGCGTGTTCTTCGGCATCGGCGCCTACGTCATGGCCATGCACATGCAACTCGCCGACGCCGCCCGCATGGGCAACGACGTCCCGGAGTTCATGGAGATCTCCGGCATCAGCGAACTCCCCGCCTTCTGGCAGCCGTTCAGTTCCGCGCCGGTCGCCATCCTCGGCATCCTGGTACTGCCCGCGCTGGTCGCCGCCGTGCTCGGCTACGGCGTGTTCAAGCGCCGGGTGCGCGGTGCGTACTTCGCCATCCTGAGCCAGGCGCTGGCCGCGGCGCTGGCCATCCTGCTCACCGGCCAGCAGGCCATCGGCGGCTTCACCGGCCTGTCGGACTTCCGTTCCTTCTTCGGATTCCGGCTCTCGGACCCGGCCAACCGGCAGATGCTGTTCTTCATCGCCGCGGGCACGCTGCTCGTGGTGGTCGCGCTGATTCGCCAGCTCAACCGAAGCCGCTACGGCGAACTGCTGGTCGCGGTGCGTGACGCGGAGGAGCGCGTGCGCTTCCTCGGCTACGACCCGGCCAATATCAAGATCGTCGCGTATGTCGTCGCGGCGTTCCTGGCCGGTATCGCGGGCGCGCTGTTCACTCCGATCGTCGGCATCATCTCCCCCGCCGATATCGGCGTCGTGCCCTCCATCGCCTTCCTCATCGGGGTGGCGATCGGTGGCCGCACCACCCTGCTCGGCCCGGTCCTCGGCGCGATCGGTGTCGCCTGGGCACAGACCTCGCTGTCGGAGTCGTTCCCGTCGGGCTGGACCTACATGCAGGGCGTGCTCTTCATCGTGGTCGTCGGATTCATCCCCGCCGGCCTGGCCGGGCTGTGGCCGATGCTGAAGGGCTGGCTCGACAGTCGCAAGAAGCAGCCACCGGCACCGGCGCAACCAGCGGTCGTCACCGAAGAGAAGGTGCAAGCGCGATGACACACGAACCACGAGCGGGCGGCAACGCCGGCATGGACAGCGACTACCTCGAAATCCGTGGTCTCTCGGTGAGTTTCGACGGTTTCAAGGCGGTGACCGACGTCGATCTCACGGTGCTGCAGGGTGACCTGCGGTTCCTGATCGGCCCGAACGGCGCGGGTAAGACCACGCTGATCGACGCCATCACCGGCCTGGTGCCCGCCACCGGTTCGGCGCAGAAGTCGGGCACCGAACTGCTCGGCAAGAAGGTGCACCAGATCGCCCGTCTCGGCATCGGGCGCACCTTCCAGACGGCCAGTGTGTTCGAACAGCTCACGGTGTTGCAGAACCTGGATATCGCCGCGGGCGCCGATCGTTCGCCCTGGTCACTGCTACGCAGTCGCAAATCCGTGCTGCCGAGTATCGAAGAGGCCTTAGCGACAACGGGTCTCACCGCACTGCGCGACAAACCCGCCGGGGTACTCGCGCACGGGCAGAAGCAGTGGCTCGAGATCGGCATGCTGCTGGTGCAGAACGCGTCGGTGCTGCTGCTCGACGAGCCCGTCGCGGGCATGAGCGCCGAGGAACGCGAGGAGACCGGAAACCTGTTGCGCCGCATCGGTAGTGACCGCGTGGTCATCGTCGTCGAGCACGACATGGACTTCATGCGCTCCTTCGCCACCTCGGTCACCGTGCTCGCGGGCGGCAAGGTGCTCAGCGAGGGCAGCGTCGAACAGGTGCAGGCCGATCCGAAGGTGCAGGAGGTCTATCTCGGCACCGCGAATCTCGCTGCGACAAGCCCCGCGACACAAGGAGAGTCGGCCGATGCTTGAACTACACGACATCCGTTCCGGGTACGGGCGCACCGAGGTGATCCACGGCGTGAGCCTCACCGTGCCCGACGACAGCGTGGTCGCCATCATGGGCCACAACGGCGCGGGCAAGACCACCCTGCTGCGCACCGCCGTCGGCCTGCTGCCCACCAAGTCGGGCACCATCACCTTCAACGGCGAGAAGATCACCAAACTCTCACCCTCGCAACGGGTCAAGCGCGGCATCGGCTACGTGCCGCAGGGTCAGCAGAGCTTCGGGCAGCTGACCACCGCGGAGAATCTGCAGGTGGTTGCCGATGGACGTAAACGCGGCAAGGCGCTGATCGACGAGTCGCTCGATCTGTTCCCCGCCTTGAAGGACCTGCTCACCCGCAAGGCCGGTCTGCTCTCGGGCGGTCAACGTCAGCAACTCGCCATCGCGCGGGCGCTGATCACGGAGCCGAAGCTACTCATCCTCGACGAACCGACCGAGGGCATCCAGCCATCGGTGGTCGCCGAGATCGAGCGCACCATCATCGAATTGACGCAGCGTGGCGGTTTGAGTGTGCTGCTGGTGGAACAGCACATCGGCTTCGCGCTGCAGGCCGCGCAGCAGTACTACGTGGTGCACTCGGGGCATCTCGGCTCGACCGGGGCAGGCGGTGCGGGCGCGGAAGCCGCGGTCCGCGCGGCGATGGCGATCTGATCGCAGACACGCACATGGCGACCGGGGGCTCGGGCGATGGTGCACGTCGCGCTACCGGCGGGCGCTCGGGCGAGTCCGGGGGTCCCGCCGGCGGCAGAGGGCGGGTTCCGCTGGCCGAGCGCGTCTACGACGAACTCCGGCGCGACCTCGCCACCGGAGAGCTGGCTCCGACCGAACGGCTACGTGCCGAACGGCTGGCCGAGCGCTACGGCGTCTCGCGCACTCCGGTGCGCGAGGCGCTGGCGCGCCTGCAGGCCGATGGCCTGGTCCAGCGCCATGTCGACGGCCTGTATCTCTACCGCCCACGCCTGCACGAACTGGACGAACTCTACGAGCTACGAATTGTGCTGGAAGCACGCGGTTTTCAGCGCATCGCCAACGGTGGTTCCGTGCAGGTGCGCATCCCGGCCGAACACGACCTGCCCACCGTGCGCGCCGAGCTGGCCCGCTGGCTCGAATTCCGCGACACCCCACCGGAACCCGGCCTCGACCTGGTCGCCGCCGACGAGCAGTTCCACACCGAACTACTGAGGGCGGCGGGCAATTCCGCTCTCGCGGAGGCACTGACCGCCGTCTACCTGCGGGTTCGCCCGGTGCGCACCATGGACGTGCCCACCGCCGAACGGGTCGCGGCCATGACGGCCGATCACATCAGCATCGCCGAACAGGTACTGGCCGGTGACGACGAACAAGCCCTGCGCACTCTCACCACCCACATCGAAACCTCGCGCGCCCACGTTCGAGTACGTGCGGAGCAGGCGATCGCCTTCACCAAACTCGGACGCGTCGTGCGGGATTGATCAACAGTCCGGCTGGAACGGCCAGCACTCGGTCTTGCGCGGAGTCACCGACGTGGGCGCACGGGTCGTCGAGGTCTGCGTCGTGTCCGACATCGGGCGCGAATTCGGCGAGTCCTGCACCAGCGCCACGCCGACCACCACGAAGAGAACGAGGATGCCGAGCAGCGCGCCGACGAACAGTCCGATACCGACGAGCTTTCCGCGGCGCGACGGGTCAGGGGGCGGGGCGGGCTCGCTGAATCTGCGCACCGGCGCCACCACCGGCGCCTGCGCGGATCGCCTGTCGGCGAAACCCTCTTCGGCCAGCTCAGCACGCGAGGGCACCTCGACCCCACCGAGGGTCGCGCACGTGTTGAGCACCCGATCGATCGTCCATTCGGGCGGCCCCGCCGAGAACCCCTCGAGGTATACCCGCAGCTCATGCGCATCAACGGTGTTCGCGACCAGCACATCAAGTCCAGGCCGCAGCGCGGTGCGGGCAGGCCGGACGACCACGCCCCGATACGGCACGAGCACCACCGCGCCCGACACGTGCTTGCTGTCCTGCAGCGCCTGCTCGAGCGCCACGCGCACCGCGTGCACCCCGTGCTCGACCCGGTCGGTGAGACCGTTCGACGGCTCGGCGTCTAAATCTAGCGCACTGTCGCTGATCATCCACGTGCCGTCGGCGCCGGCGCTGAGCAGCCCGCTCTGGCGCCGCCGGAAACCCTTGACCTCGAGCACCGTGATCCCGCGTGGCGTCACGATCACCGCGCCGAGTCGCCGGTCACCCACCCGGCAATCGAGGAGCGCGAGCCCCGTACTCGGATAGGCGCGCAGGCATTCCACGAGCTCGCGCTCGGCGCCGGTGAGCTCGGCACCCGGTCTGATCCGAACCAGCATGTGCGATTTTCCCCTACCAGGCTTGCGACTTCGCACCGCCGCTGCGCGCTGCGGTACCCACCGATCATGACGCGCAACTGTTCCGAAAACCACTGGAAACCAAAGAAAACCGGCGCGAATATACGACTGCCCCCTGGAGTCGATACCGGCGAGTACGCTCCGTTCCGGGCCGACGATGTTCGAGAAGAAAGGTGGACAAGAGATGGATTCAGCGCCCCTACCACGCGTTTCGCCGGGCCGGTTCGGTGAACTCGGACCGATCAACTGGGTTGTCTGGCAAGTACTTTCCCGCGCGTCGGGCACCGAAGACGCGCACCTTTTCAGCACCCTCGGTCGCACGGGCGGACTTTTTCGCGGCTGGCTGCATTTCTCCGGCAAGCTCATGCCGGGTGGCAGGTTGCCGCGTGCGGAGGCCGAATTGGTGATCCTGCGCGTCGCACAGCTGCGCGAGTGCGACTACGAGGCCGATCATCATCGTCGGCTCGGACGCAAGGCGGGGCTGTCCGCCGTGGAGATCGAGCGGGTGGCCGCGGGCCCCGAGGCGGAAGGCTGGACGCCTCGTCAGCGGGCCCTGTTGAGCGTCGTCGATCAGCTGGTGACCAGCCGGGACGTGGACGACGCGACGTGGGCCGCCCTGGCCGAGCACTACGACGAGCGGGTACTGATCGAGATCGTGCTGCTGATCAACCAGTACGAAGGTCTTGCCTCGACCATCACGACCCTGCGGATCGAGCGAGACAAGTTCTGACGGTGTGACCGAGGTCATATAGCGAGCGCCCGCAGAACCTCCCACAGTAAAGGCGTACGACGTACGGAGTTCATCGACACCGAGGAGACCCCCTTGCAGATCACCGCTTCCGCCCTCTCGCTCAACGTCGCCGATCCGCAGGCCTCCGCCCAGTTCCTGATCGACCACCTCGGCTTCACCGAGAAGATGGCCGCCGAGGGGTTCGTGAACGTGGCACGGGCAGACGCGGGCATGGACGTGATCTACCTGCGCACCGGGCTCGGCTCGTTCAAGCCCGCCCGCATCGCCGGGAACGCGGGCGAGGGACTGCTTGTCGTGTTCGTCGTCGACGACATCGACCGCGAATACGACCGATTGCGGGCCGAGGGCGTCCCGATCGAGACCCCTATCGAAACCGAGGAATGGGGCGAGCGCTACTTCCAGATGACCGACCCCAACGGGATCGTCATCCAGCTCGTCCAGTGGGTGTGATCAGCGACGCGCGACCCGCAGCGCGGCCACGATCATCGGGATCTGCAACGGCAGCCGCGCCAGCACGCCTGCCTTGAACACCTTGGGCGCCTTCGGATTACCGACCACGTCCACCGTCATCTGCACATTGGCCGGGAAGACGCCGATGAACAGCGCCACCGCCAGCCAACCACCGAGCCGCCGGGTGCGCGGCACGGCCAGCGCGGTCGCCACGCCCAGCTCGGCGACCCCGGACGCATACGTGTAGGTCCGCGGGTCGCCGGGCAGCTGCGGCGGCACGATCTTGTCGAACGGCTTCGGCGCGACGAAGTGCAGGGCGCCCATGAAGAACAGCAGTCCACTCAACCAGGAGTGCGCCTTTGCGCCGCTCCTGGTCTTCGAGCCGGACCGAAGGGCGGGGCTGGGTGACGTTGGTCGAAGGTCGCTCATCTGGTCAGGTTAGCCCGTGCCCGGCGAGTTACCCAGGTGCTCTTGTCCCGAGTAGGTGCCGCTGGGCGACTACCGAGCGAAGACTGTGGCGGCCGAGGTGGCGGGGCGGCCGAGGATCTTGCTGAGGTCGCCGGTGTTCACCTCCAGTACGCCCTCACCGATGCGGGCGTCGGCGTCGGCGAGGACGGCGGCGTACTGGTCGTCCAGGCCCGCCGCGCGCAGGGCCGCCGTGTAGTCGTCCTGAGTGAGGTTCGCGTAGCTGACCGTGGCACCCTGCGCCTCGGCGATCGCGGCGGCCAGATCCGCGCCGGTCAGCGCCTCGTCGCCACCCAGTTCGTAGACCCGACCCTCGTGTCCTTCGCTGGTGAGCACGCGCGCGGCGGCTTCGGCGTAGTCGGCACGGGCGGCGCCCGAGACGCGGCCATCGCCCATTGCCCCGTGCAGGACACCGACCTGCGCCGCGTGCGCGACGGAACCGCCGTAGTTCTCCCAGTACCACCCGTTGCGCAGCAGCACCGTCGGTACCGAGGCGGTGGCCAGCACCTCTTCGGTACCGCGATGCTCGGCGGCCAGCACCATCGGATTGCTGTCGGCGCGCGGGATGCTGGTGTAGGCGAGCAGTTCGACACCGGCACGCTCGGCGGCACGAATGACATTGGTGTGCTGGGTAATTCGCTGACCGAACTCATTGCCCGAGATCAGCAGCACGCGATTCACGCCAGCCAAGGCGGCATCGAGGGCGGCCGGATCGTCGTAGGTCGCCTGGCGCACGACGGCACCGCGCGCGGCCAGATCGGCCACTTTCCGCGGATCGCGCACGATCGCGACCGGTCGCTCCCCCGCGTCGAGCAGAGCCTCCACGACCAACCGGCCGAGCTTTCCGCTTGCTGCTGTCACTGCCACGGTCATTGCTGCCTCCATCGCCTTAGTGCTAACTATTAGTAAGTACTATGGACTTGTGGGGCGCTACCGTCAAGTGGGTAGAATGGGTGCATGCCCGAGACGTCCCCCGCGGATCACGACCCCACGCTGGAAGCCGACGTCTTCGCGCGCAATTGTGATTCTCGCCCGGTCCTGCAGAACATCGCCGGACGGTGGGGCGTGCTGGCCCTGGTCGCGCTGCTCGACGGTCCGGTCCGCTTCAGTGCCCTACGCCGTCGAGTCGACGGTGTGAGCGAGCGCATGCTCTCGCAGACCCTGCAGGCACTCGAACGCGACGGCATGGTCCATCGCGAGGTGCTGGAAGCGATCCCACCCCGCGTCGAGTACACCCTCACAACACTGGGCGAGGAGGTGGCGGGCCAACTGCGATCGCTGGTCGTCGTCCTCGAATCCAACATGGACGCGGTCCGTGCCGCGCAGGAGAGCTATCACCGCGCCGGGGCGTCCAGGATCAGCTCACCGCGCGAGCAGCTCTGAGACAGTGACGAACCGGTAGCCCTTCGCACGCAACCCGTTCACGATCTCGGGCACCGCGGCAAGGGACTCGGCGCCGTACATGACGTGCAGCAGGATGATCGAACCCGGCCGGGTCTTGCCCATCGCGTCACCGACGATGGCCTCGCGGGACGCGCCACCCGCGGAATCAGGCTCCACATCCCAGGTCACCGTGGTGCGATCGTGGTCGGCCAGGTAACGCGGCAGCGCCCACAGCTTCTTGCCGTAGGGCGGGCGAAAGGTGATGGGCCCCTGATACCCGGCACGACGGATCTCGGTGTCGGTCCGCTCGACCTCATCGCGCACGGTGTCGCCGGAAACCAGCACCATCCGCCGGTGCGAATAGGTGTGATTGCCGAGCTCGTGACCGGCGCCCACGATCGCCGCACCGTATTCGGGATGCGCGGCCAGATCTTCGCCGACGAGGTAGAAGGTCGCGGGTACCCGCGATTCCCCCAGCACCCGCAACACTTCCGGCGTCCGCGCGGTCGGGCCGTCATCGAAGGTCAACGCGACGACCTTCTCGTCGGTGTCGACCCGATCGACCAGCCGCCCCGCCACCTGATAGGTCCGCGAATTCATCAGCACATACAAACCTGCCGCCACCGCCAAAACCACAACGATCCCGACAGCCACGCTGATCAACCACTTACGCATGGGCAGACGCTAACTCACCGGGTCGGTTCGGCCCGGTGAGTACGACCGTGTACTTACACGATCACCTGGGTGATGTCGCCCGGCTTCAGGTAGTCGAAGAAGCGGTGGGCGCCGTCTTCGGTCATGCGCACACAGCCGTGCGATTTCGAATCGACCGGTCCCACGTGGAATGCCATGTCGCCATTGAAGAACGTGGCCCAGCGCATCGGCGCATTGTGCATCGTGCTCCAGTGGAATTCCCGCTTGAAGGAAATCTTGGTCACGGCGGGCGGGGTTTCGTATCCGGCCATGCCGTGCGAGATCGGCGTCGGCCCGAAGATCACCCGGCCGTTGTCGACCAGCCATGCCTCGTTCGTCGACAGCCGCAGGCAGGCCCTGGCTTCGACAACCGGGCACGGCGATGCGGTGGGAACAAGGGCGGGAACACCCGGGACATCTGGTCCACCGGGGAAAAGAGGTTCAGCCACGGCCGGTGTCACCGTGCCGAGTCCGGCCACAGCCACCGCGGCGATCGCCGCGCAACGTGCTGCCCAACCGAGAATGCGCTTGCTCATCGAGTCGTAACCTCTCAACCGTGCCCGCCACCGCGAGTCAACCCGGGTGAGGGGACCATCTCATGGAACACGAACATGTCGAACACGAGCGTGGAGAACTTACCTGGAGGTGTTGTTGATCATCGGTTATCGAACCCGATTCACCAAATCAACACCGAGAAAAAGACCGAATAGAAACCAAAAGGGCCGGGCGCGCGATCCGCGTGCCCGGCCCATCAGCCGATATCTCAGAGATTGATCATGTGCCCCGCGAGGCCGTGGAGCGCTTCCTGCACAGCCTCGCTCAACGTCGGATGCGTGTGCACATTGCGGGCGAGCTCGTTGACCGTGAGGTCCCACTTCTGCGCCAGCGTGAGCTCCGGCAGCAGCTCGGACGCGTCGGGGCCGATCAGGTGGCCACCGATGAGTTCGCCGTGCGCGTTGTCGGAGATCAGCTTCACGAAGCCGGTCGGGTCGCCGAGACCGTGCGCCTTGCCGTTGGCCATGAACGGGAAGGTCGCGACCTTCACGTCGTAGCCCTCGTCGCGGGCCTGCTGCTCGGTGAGACCGAAGCTGGCGACCTGCGGCTGGCAGAAGGTGGCGCGCGGCATCATCCGGTAGTCACCGAGGGGCATCGTCTCGGCGCCGCCGATGGTCTCGGCCGCGACCACGCCCTGCGCCTCCGCCACGTGGGCGAGCTGCAGCTTGGCTGTGACGTCACCGATCGCGTAGATGTGCGCCACATTGGTGCGCATGTAGTCGTCGATCTCGATGGCACCACGCTCGGTGAGCGCGACGCCGGTGGTCTCGAGGCCGTAGCCCTCCACCCGCGGCGCGAAGCCGACGGCCTGCAGCACCTTGTCGACCGTGACGGTCTCGATCGCGCCGGACTTGTTGTCCTTGATCTGGACGGTGACCTTGGAGCCGTCGTCGTCGATCGACTGCACGGCGGCACCGGTGCTGATGGTGATGCCGAGCTTCTTGTACTGCTTGGTGATCTCTTTGGAGACGTCGGCGTCCTCGTTGGGCAGCGCGCGGTCGAGGAACTCGACGATCCGCACGTCGACGCCGTAGTTCTTGAGGACGTAGGCGAACTCCATGCCGATGGCGCCCGCGCCGACGATCAAGATCGAGCCGGGTAGCTCACGGGTGAGGATCTGCTCCTCGTAGGTGACCACGTTCTCGGAGAGCTCGGTGCCCGGCAGCAGCTTGGTGGTGGTGCCGGTGGCGATGATGGCATTGTCGAACGTGATCGTCTCGGCGCCGCCCTTGGTCAGGGCGACATCGATCGAGTTCGGGCCGGTGAAGGTACCGAGACCGTCGAACTCGTCGATCTTGTTCTTCTTCATCAGGAAGTGCACGCCCTTGACCCGACCGTCGGCCACCTTGCGGCTGCGATCGAAGGCGACACCGAAGTCGAAGCTGACCTCACCGGAGATGCCGAAGGTCTTGGCTTCCTTGTGGAAGATATGGGCCAGCTCGGCGTTGCGCAGCAGTGCCTTGGACGGGATGCAGCCCACGTTCAGGCACACGCCACCCCAGTATTTCTGCTCGACAATCGCTGTTCGCAGGCCGAGTTGAGCGGCACGGATCGCGGCGACATATCCGCCGGGACCAGCGCCGAGAACGACGACATCGTAGTGGGAAGTCACGTCACCGAGCCTAACTCTGTTCGGTGGAGTTCACCCACCCGTCCCCCACATCGGTGAGATGTGCACCCGACCACCTGTCGACGCGCACGTTCGGGAACCGCTGGTCGCCGAGCTCGGCGATGGCGACGACCCGGCCAGTAAGGTCGAGATGGTGAGCGGTGCTGGGTCGGCGGGCGGAATCGGTAGCCGGCTCGACGGCACGGCCTCGACCCATCTCGTCCGGCTGCTCGTGCGGGCGGCCAGGGCGGCGGGCGCGGCCGAAAATCAGCTGGCCCGGGTGGCCGGTATCGACGAGGTGATTCTGCGCGGGGAGCTCAATCGGATTCCGATGAGTTCGCTGCTCAGGTTGTGGGAGTTGATCGCGCAGGCACGACCCGGCGCAGGCTCGGGGGCGGCGATCGCCGCGGCGGCCCCACTCGGCTCACTCAACACCTGGGACTACCTGGTGACAACCGGTGCGACACTGGCGGATTCGCTGCGCGCGGCCCAGCCGTACCACCGCCTGGTGACCGCCGCGACCGAGGGATTCGATCTTTCCGGCGACGGGGATCTCACCGTCGGCTACCGGACATCAGCCGGTGATCCGGCGGTGGCCACGGTGGTCAACGAGTACGTGCTCGCCTACTACCTGCGCCGCGCGCGCGAGGCGATCGGCCGCCCACTCGTGCCGACCCGGGTGAGTTTCGGCCACGCCGCACCGGCGGATCACACCGGTCTGATCGCCGTATTCGGTACCGCCGACATCGAATTCGACGCTGCGGCAGACGCGATCACCTTCCACGCCGACGACGCCAACGCACCGCTCGCCCGCGCGGATCCGATGCTGGCCGACCTGATGCGCAGCCACGCCGACCTGGTCCTCGCCTGCGCCCGTCCGATCGCCGACCCCCTCGATGCCTTTCGCATCGCCCTCGGCGCGGCACTGGACGCGGGCGACCCAGCCCTGCCCCGCGTCGCGAAAAGCCTGGCCATGAGCCAGCGCACCCTGCAGCGCCACCTCGCCGAACACGGCACGTCCTGGCGCGACGAACTGGACCTGCTCCGCCACGAACGCGCGAAAAACCTGCTGGACCAAGGCTTCACGAAGAGCGTTATCGCCCAGCGCCTGGCTTTCACCGACGACCGTGCCCTACGAAAAGCCCTCCACCGATGGACCGGCGCAGTCGACCCCTCAGCACCCTGATCCACCATGCTGCGCGGACAGGGCCACGCGATCAGCATCGGCCATGCCACTCGGCGAATTCTGTAGTACGTGCACCGCGCGACTGGTGAATCAGTCGGCGCTGCCCCGCACGAGGTGGCGCGAAGGGACCGGGTGCTGGCGTGCGAGGACCTCGTGCGGTCGGATCGCGGGTCATAGCGTAGTTGTCACCGGCGAGAAACCCCGGCTGACCTCGAAAGAAGGCTCGATCATGTCGAACACGGCCATCCGCGCACTGCCCACCTTCACCCGCGAGATCCACCTCGCCGCCCGTCCGAACGGCGCACCGGTCGCCGGCGATTTCGCCCTGGTGGAGCGGGAGCTGCCGGAACTCGCCGATGGCCAGCTTCTGGTGCGTAACACCTGGATGTCGGTCGACCCGTACATGCGCGGCCGAATGGACGACAAGGCGTCCTACATTCCGCCCTTCGAACTGGGTGCGGCCCTCGAGGGTTCAGCGGTCGGCGAGGTGATCGCGTCCCGCTCGGCCGATATCGCGGTCGGCGCCACGGTCTCGCACTTCGCCGGCTGGCGCGAACACGCCATCGTCGACGCCGCCACCGTCACCCTGATAGATCCAGAACTCGCTGCGCCGCAGCACTTTCTGGGCGCGCTCGGCACCACCGGCCTCACCGCCTACGCCGCACTCACCGATGTCGCCCCGGTCGAGCCCGGCGACACCGTGTTCATCTCGGCCGCCGCGGGAGCTGTCGGCAGCGTGGCCGGCCAGATCGCCAAGGCACTCGGGGCGAAGCGGGTGATCGGTTCAGCCGGTGGTCCCGCCAAGGCCCGAACGTTGCTCGCGGAGTTCGGTTTCGACGCGGCGATCGACTACCGCGCAGGCGATCTCGGTGGTCAGCTCGCGGCTGCGGCGCCCGAGGGGGTGGACGTCTATCTCGACAGTGTCGGCGGCGAACACCTGAAGGTCGCCATCGAGGCACTCAACCAGCACGGCCGCATAGCCCTGGTCGGCGCGATCAGCGGCTACAACGGCGCCACCACCCAGCAGACCCCCGATCTCTACCTCGCCGCTACGAAGGAGGCCACCCTGCGCGGCATGCTGGTGACGAGCCACTTCCCGATCTTCGGCGAATACATCGCCAAGGCCGCGGGTTGGCTCACCGACGGCACCCTGCGCACCACCGAAACCGTGTACGAGGGCCTCGACCAGGCCCCCGCCGCCTTCCTCGGCGTCCTCACCGGTGCCAACACCGGCAAAATGCTCGTCCACCTCGCCTGACCACCGGCCCGGATGCCTATGACCACTACTGGTCAGTCGATCACTAGGCCCTGGTGGATTTTCCTTCTCGGGCGATGCCTCCCTGAGGGCCTGGTGATCAACCGTCCAACCTCACTCGCGCCAGACCAGGCTCGCGACGCGGGCGAAGTTGCCGCCGAAGACGGCCGCGCGTTCGGTGGGAGTGAAGCCGCGCTCGGCGAGGAGGTCGTCCAGCCCGGGGACGTCGGATTCGCCGAGTAGGTCCTCTGGCGGAGTCCACTGCAGCGGGCCCCACTTGGTGTAGGCGTCGGAGAACGCACCGGGGTTCTCGCTGATCTCCTCGTTGAACTGGTGACCGTCGAACGAGTAGTCCGAGCCGATCCCGATGTGGTCGATGCCAACCAGGTCGACGCCGTAGCGGATCTGATCGGCCATCGCCGTCACGCGCTCGGTGCGCGCACCCGGGTCATTGCACCCAAGGAAGATCCCGACACCGTTGATGCCGATCACCCCACCGGTCGCGGCACACGCGCGTGCCTGCTCGTCGTCGATGTTGCGCGGATGCTCGTGCAGCGCGGCGAAGTTCGAGTGGCTGTAGATCATCGGTACGGACGTGTGGGTGGACAGGTCCAGGCCGGTGCGTCGTGAACAGTGCGACCCGTCGGCGAACATGCCCACCTCATTGAGCTTGCGTACCAAGTCTTTTCCGTAGCCGGTGAGACCGGTGTCCACGGTGTCGAGGCAGCCGCAGCCTGCCGCGTTGGCGTGGTTGTAGGTCGGCAGCAGCGAGCGCACACCCAGCCCGTAGAACAGCTCGACATTGTCGAGGTCGCCCTCGAGCGGGGCCGAGTCCTCCAGGTCGAAGGCCAGCGCGATCACCTCGGGCGCAACGGTATCGGCGAATCGCTCGACCAGCCGGAATCGCGGGTCGGCCAGCGCCTCGCCACGGAACTGGTGCAGCAATGCGAGGGAATCGGCCTTGCTCTCCGCCGAGTACCCGACGTTCACCGACAGATACGAGCCCACCGGGTACCGGGCCAGGTCCGCGACCCGCGCGGTCGGCCGCAACGGCAGACAACAGTGCTGCTCCCACAGGAACACATCCACCTCCGGTTGATTCGTGACCTGCGATCCTACGTTTCGCGGCGCATTCGACACCGAACCGCCGCTAACGCGGCCGCGGATTCGTCCGATAGACGAGTACTCCGCCCCCCACCAGAGGGCCCAGTTCAAAGGCGGTGCGACATGCGTCGCTTCCTCGTCCTGCTCGCCACACTCGCCGCCTGCGTCGGCCTCTCGACCCTGCCCGCGACCGCTGCCCCGTCCTACTGCGGGCTCGTCTGGGGCTCACAGGACACATCGAATCCGACCTATTCCCCGGCCACCCTCACCGCTGTGCGGGCGGGCCGTCACGAGTGCTTCGACCGCATGGTCGTCGACCTGGCAGGCCCGTCGGCGGGCTACCTGGTGCGCTATGTCGGCACCGTCACCGAGGACGGCTCCGGTGCGCCCGTCCCCTTGCGTGGCGGCGCGTTCCTCCAGGTGACGGTCAACGCACCGGCCCATGACGACGCGGGCAACATGACCTACCGCCCCGCCGACCGCACAGAGCTGGCCGACGTCAACGGCTATCGAACCTTCCGCCAGCTCGCCTGGGCGGTCTCGTTCGAGGGCCAGTCCACGATCGGTCTCGGCGTCCGCGCCCGCCTCCCGTTCCGCGTCAGCACCCTCGACAACCCGACACGCGTGGTCATCGACGTCGCTCACCAGTGGTGACCACAGCGCGCCCGACAGGCGAATCCGCACATCGGCAACAATATGGGGATGAGCGGCGTTGAAGAGAACGTGACCGATCCCTATCTCTGGCTCGAGGACGTGACCGACGAGGGCGCGCTGGACTGGGCGCGCGCCCGCAACGAGGTGGTCGGGCAGCGGTTCGCGGCGACCGACCGATTCGCCGATCTGGAGCGTCGCATGCTCGCGATGCTCGACGACGACACCAAGATCGCCTACCCGGGCAAGCGCGGGCCGTGGCTGTACAACTTCTGGCGCGACGCGCAGCATCAGCGTGGGTTGTGGCGACGGACCACTTTCGCGTCCTACGCCACCGGTGAGCCCGAGTGGGATGTGCTGATCGATGTGGACGCGCTGGCCGAGGCCGACGGCGAGAACTGGGTGTGGGCGGGCGCCGCGGTGCTGCGTCCCTCGCAGGAACGCGCCATCATCCATCTGTCCCGAGGTGGTGCCGATGCCAACGTCGAGCGCGAATTCGACCTGACCACACGGCAATTCATCGCACCAGAAGACGGCGGGTTCTTCGTGCCGGAGGCCAAGTCGCGGATCGGCTGGATCGACGCCGACACCGTCTATGTCGGCACCGATTTCGGGCCGGGATCGCTCACCGACTCCGGGTACCCGCGCATCGCCAAGCGCTGGCGGCGCGGTACCGAATTGTCCGCTGCCGAAACGGTGTACGAAGGAAAGCCGAGTGATGTCTCGATCGGCGTGGGGTACGACCGCCACCCCGGCTACGAGCGACACTTCCTGACCCGTTCGACCGACTTCTTCAACAGCGAGGTGTCGCTGCTCGAGGACGGGGAGTGGCGCCTGATCGAAACCCCGACCGACGCGGACGTCGACTGGTACCGCGACTGGCTGCTGGTGCGCTTGAAAACCGAGTGGACACCGAGCGACACCACCTTCCCTCCCGGCAGTCTGATCGTCACCGATCTGAACGAGTTTTTGGCCGGTGCAAGAGAATTCGAAGCGCTGTTCACCCCCGACCCGCACACCTCACTGGATGGTTGGGGATGGACCGAGAACCACCTGATCCTGTCCACGCTGCAGGACGTGCAGACCGGCTTTCGGGTGCTCACCCCCGGCCCGGACGGCTGGACGACCAGCGAACTCACCGACGTCCCCGCCATGTCGTCCACCTCGGTGACCAACCTCGACCCGCTCGAGGGCGGTGACGAGTTCATGCTCATGACAACCGGTTTCACCACCCCGACCACACTGCTCAGCAGCGCGATCGGTGAACCGGCGGTGACGTTGCGGCAGGCGCCGAGCTACTTCGACGCCACCGGCATCGAGACCGAGCAGTTCTTCGCCACCTCCGATGACGGGACCACGGTGCCCTACTTCGTGATTCGGCATCGCGACCGTCACGGCACGCCGGGCCCGACGATCATGAACGGCTACGGCGGCTTCGAAATCTCCAAGACTCCTGGCTATCTGGGCGGCACGGGCATGGCGTGGCTCGAACGCGGCGGCACCTATGTGGTGGCCAATATTCGCGGCGGCGGCGAATACGGACCCGAATGGCACACTGCCGCACTGAAAGAGCATCGTCACCGCGCCTTCGAGGACTTCGCCGCCATCGCACGCGACCTCGTGACCCGCGGCATCACCACCCCCGACCGGCTCGGCGCCATCGGCGGCAGCAATGGCGGGCTGCTGATGGGCGTGATGCTCACCCGCTACCCGGAACTGTTCGGCGCCATCGTCTGCCAGGTGCCGTTGCTGGACATGAAGCGCTACCACCTGCTGCTGGCCGGTGCGTCGTGGGTCGCCGAATACGGCGACCCGGACAAGCCGCAGGAGTGGGCCTACCTCAGCGAGTACTCGCCGTATCAGAACACCGATACCGGTAGGCAGTACCCGCCGATCCTGCTCGCCACCTCCACCCGCGACGACCGGGTTCACCCCGGTCACGCGCGAAAGATGGCCGCGCTCTTGGAGTCCCAGGAGCGCACCGTCTGGTACTACGAGAACATCGAGGGTGGTCACGGCGGCGCCGCCGACAACAAGCAGTCGGCGTACCTGTCCGCGCTGGTCTACGAGTTCTTCATCCAGATGCTGATCGAAGGGCGCCGATCGGCGTAACCCGTCAGCGGTCGCGCAACCACTTCTCCACCGCGTCGACCGTGGAGTCCGGATTGGTGATCCAGCCGTTGTGCCCGAGGGCCTCCGGCTGGAACCACCGGGTGACCTGCGCGCCGGGCAGTTTGCTCAGCAGGTGATCGGCGGAGGTCTGCGGGGCCAGGTCGTCACCGGCGATGGTGATCGACAGCACCGGGAACTTCAGCCGCGACATCCGCTCGTCGTAGTCGATATCGGCGCCGACTGGCACGAATCGCCCGGTGCGGGCCAACCTCGCCCAATCCGACATGAGCACTTTGGACTGCCTGCCGTACGCGCGCTTGCCGAGCATGTCACCGGGCCAGAACCCGGCCAGGCTCGACGCGACCGCCACCGCCGCGGTACCGACCAACATGCCCGGGCCCAACACCCCGCGATACCCCCGGAAATACGGTGTGCCGGAGGCGATCAGGATCAGACCGCCGAGCCTGCCGCGCACCCGGGCCGCGTACATCGACGCGAGCTGCCCGCCCATGCTGTGGCCGAGCAGATACGGCGTGCTGGCGGGGAAGCGGTTGCGCACCGCGGCCAGCATCGCGGGAAAGTCCACCGAGACCAATTCGTGGTAGCCGTAGGTACTTTCGCTATCGGGGCGGTGGGTGCTCTCGCCCTGACCACGCAGTTCGCCGATGGCGACATCGAATCCACAGGCGGCCAGCCGCTGCCCGAAGTACTCGTAGAACTCGCCGGGTACGGCCAGGCCGGGCACGATGACCACCACCGCGCGCGGTGCGTCGGGGGTGACCGGATGCCGGTGTGCGCCGGTGGCCGGGATGAGTCGGACCGGCAGGGTGCTGCCGTCGGGTACTTGGATCTCGACGATCTCGGCCCGCGCCATCAAGCCCCGACCGCGCCGAGGATCACCCGGCTCAGCACCTTGATCACCTCATCGAGCGGGGGCCGCGGGTCGCTGCCACTCCAGCCGTCGACGACATAGTTCACCGCGCCGATGATCGCGAGCACCCGCAATTCGTAATCGCCCGCGGGGATCTCGCCGTGCATCGCCGCGTCCTCGGCGGCGCTGGCCAGCAGCGATCCCCAGACGCGACGCAGTTCGAGACGGAACTTCTCGACCTTGGGGCCCGCTCCGACCACTTCCACCAGGGCCACCCGCGCCTTCCGCGGATCGTTGCCGATCGACTCGACGTAAGCCCGTACCGCCGCGTCGATCTGCTCGAGCACGGTCGACTCGGACTTGTCCTCGAGCGCGGTGGCCACCGCCTCGCGCGAAAGCCGGTCGATCTCCTCGTACAGCTCCAGCAGCAGGGATTCGCGGCCGGTGAACTCCTCGTAGAACTGGCGAGACGATAGTCCCGCGTCCTTGCAGATGGCCCCGACCGAGCTGTTGGCGTACCCGTCGCGCGCGAAGACAGTCAGGCCTGACTCCAGAAAACGCGCACGCCGCTGGCGTTGCCGGTCCTCTACGGGTTGCCCGGCATACATTCGTCCCGTATTCGCATCCTGTGACATTGTCGCTGACAATACCGAAGGGCCTGATCCCCTCGTCATGGATCAGGCCCTTCGGCTTGCCCTTTCGACCAACCGCGCGTTAGCCGAAAGTTGTCTGCTGTTCGCTCAGTTCCCGGAGGACTGCGCCGAACCGCTGCTGAGCGAGCTGGTGAGCAGTCCGAGCAGCAGGGTCAAAATGTTGCCGTCGCTGCCATCATCAGTGATGTTGTAAAGCATGTTCACTCCAAGTCGATGTTTTGTGACCTCGTTGTCACTGGCCATTTGCCGTCTCGGACGATACCGACACACAATGTGAAGCGTGAGTGTTTTACAGGAATTCTCTAGAATTTTTTGTCATTGCGCACAAGACCCGAGAAGTTCGGTCTCGCCAGGGGCAACTCACCCGCAGCGACCGATATGTGAACCGCGAGTGTACCGATGTGCGGCAACAACTTCGGCGAAATCCGCCCACGGGGGGACGTCGAGTGACGGCGCGGTGCCTATGCTCAGCGTGACCGTCTGTCACGCATACCCGGAGGCACCGTTGCCGAACACTCTCGAAGCCAGTATCGACATCGCCGCATCGCCGGAGAAAGTCTGGTCGGTGCTCGCCGATCTGCGCCGCATGCCCGAGTTCAGCCCGACGACAGTGAAGATGGTCGCGGTCGGTGGCGTCCGCGACGGCGCGTTCACCGTCAACGTCAACAAGGTCGGCTGGAAGATCTACCCGACCACCTCGCGGATCGTGCGCCTCGAGCCGAACAAGGCGTTCGCTTTCCGGATGAACGAGAACCGCACGGTCTGGAGCTACGAGCTCGAGCCGACCGCTACCGGCACCCGCGTCGTCGAGACCCGCACCGTCGACGCCAAGGGCCTGCCCGGCTGGCTGCAGAAGACGATCAAGGTCGCCATGGGTGGCGAGGAGCAGTTCGAGGCCGACCTGGTCGCGGGGATGCAGCAGACGCTGAGCAAGGTGAAGGCCGCCGCCGAGCGCTGACCTCGAACATCGCGTGAGCCCGCCGGAATCATCCGGCGGGCTCTTTTTCGTTATGCCAGGTTGTCGCGGATCTCGTCGAGCGCCTGCGTGCCGCGGGTGAGCAGCTCCTGCACCGCCACCAGTTCGGCCGCGGTGAATCGCTCGGCCAATGCGCGCTCCACCGCGATCGCGCGGACGTCGGCATCGTTCATCACCGTCCGCCCCTCTTCGGTGAGGCGGGTTTCCAGCACGTTCTTGTGCCACTCATGCGGGGTCCGATCCACCAGGCCGCGCTCCTGGAGGTTGGTCAGGACGGTGTTCATGGTCGGTGGGGTGACACCGGCCAGCCGGGCCAGGGCCGCGGCCGAGATACCGGGATTCTCCGCGAGGTGCAGTAACGCGCTGTACTGCGCGACGGTCAGCCCGGCGGGTTTGAGCGCGGCCGTCTTCGTCGCGATCAGGGCTTGCTCGGCGCGCTTGATATACGTGCCGAGCCTCTCGGCGGCGGACATGGACGTCATGCGTTGCATGATATCCGCCCATTACTTCGTAAATCCCTTGACGATCATAACGACTCTAATCTACGTTACTGCCTATTGCTTGATACTTGGCATTACATCACCGAGAGGCTTCATCATGTTGAGAACCGTCGCCGCTGCCGCCGCCTGCCTGGCGCTGACCGCATGCGGGACCTCGCCCGCCACCCCCACGCTGAGCACCGCCTACGAACTGCCCGGCAACGCTGTGTACCCCGAGGGCATCGGCCTGGACCCGCGCAACGGTGACACCTATGTCGGGTCGTTCGCGGACGGCGCGGTGTACCGGACTGCTGCCGATGCTTCGCGCGCCGAGGTGTTCCTGCCAGCAGGCGCCGACGGCAGGAAGACGGCGAACGGCCTGAAGGTCGATCGGAGTGGTCGACTGTGGGTGATCGATTCGGGTGTGGGCGTGAGTGTTTACGACACCGGGTCACGTGCGCTGCTCGCGCGCTTCGAGGCGCCAGGTGACGCGCCGCGTTTCGTCAACGACCTGGATTTCGGCGCGGACGGGTCGGCGTATCTGACCGACAGCATGCGCAATGTCGTCTACAGGGCGGTAATCGGCGCCGAGGGTGCATTGACAGTCGCCTACGACCTGACCACCGCACTCGGGCCGCGTGATCCGACGGTGTTCGAACTCAACGGTATTGTCGCCGACCCGGCCGGGAAGTTCCTGATCGTCGTCGCCATGTCAGCGGCCGAGCTGTACCGCATCGACCTCACCGGCGGCGCGGAGCCGATCCGCAAGGTCATGCTGACCGGAGGCGACGCGCGCCACGGCGACGGGTTGGACCTGCGCGACAACACGCTGTGGATAGTCCACAACCTCGACAACACCATCAGCCGCTGGACCCTCACCGACAACGGTACGACCGCCACCCGCACCGGCGAATTCCACGATCCCGCGCTGAATATCCCGACGACGATGGTGCATTCGGGCGAGCGGGCACTGATCGTGTCGTCACAGTTCGACAAGGGTGGGCCGCTGGATCAGACGGGCACGCCGGGGACATTCGTCGTTTCGGCCGTCACGGAGTTCTAGCACCGCTGCGCCAGGCGCACCGCCCACGGGCGAACAACCCACTTCGCGGCCGTCGGGATCCTGGCAGCCTGGTAGTCCGGGGGCTTGGCCGACGACCACGACGCGGGCAACCCGATGGGAGACGGCGGCGAGTTCCAAGGCGGTCTCGGCGCCGAACGAATGGTCTACCGCCGTCACCTCGGTGAGGTCCCCGCGCGCGTCCCGGTCCGAATAGATTCGCCTAGGCTCTGCCCATGTCTACCGCCCTGCTGTACGGCCTCGGCACCGCGGTCCCGCTGCTGATCGGGGTGGCGGTGGGACTGCGGTGGACGCTGCCGAAGGCCGTACTCGCCGCGATGATGGCGTTCGGCGCGGGCACGATGATCGCGGCGATGTCGCAGGAACTGTTCGCGCCCGCCTTCCACCGCGACGGTGCGCTGATCGCGGGCAGCGCGCTGTTCGCCGGTGCGGGGGTGTACGTGGTCGCCAACCACCTCATCGAGAACAAGCTGGGGCCCGCCGCGATCGGCTGGGCGTTGCTGCTGGGGACCGTGCTCGACGGCGTGCCGGAGAACCTCGCGCTCGGCGTATCGCTGAGCGGCGGAGGCGGATTCGTGTTGCTCGTCGCGATCGCGGCAGGCAATGTGCCCGAAGCTCTGAGCGGGGCGGTACTCATGCGCGAGCAGCACGGGTTCCAGGCGGGCCGGACCTTCGCGCTGTGGGCGGTGACGGCTGCGGTGCTCGTCGCGGTGACGGTGCTGGGCAACGGATTCGCCGATTCCGTTTCGCCGACCGCGATCAGCACGGTCCAAGCGTTCGCGGGTGGTGCGACGATCGCGGTGCTGGCCGACTCGCTCATCCCCGAGGCCTACCGCGAAGGCGGCTGGTGGGTCGGGATAGCCACCGCGGCAGGGTTCTTCGTCGCATTTGCCATCGGCTGAGGCATTCCGCCCGGTCGCGGCCAGAATTTCCGTACTGTACCGGTGGCAATATTCCGCCGGTTCGCATACGCTTCGCCGCGGATGAAAACGCCTCTTGGAGGGACGAGTGATCACTCCGAACAGGCCGGAGGACGTAGCCGATACTCGGCACGCGGTGCCATTGACCCAACTGATACACCTGATGTCGGAGTATCAGCACCTGGGCGCGCACCGTGACACCTTTCTCGCGACCCCCGCCGACGACACCTTCGTGCGCGGCTGCGGCATCGTCGCGGGCTGTATCGCCACCATCGGCGTGATCGTCGCGGCCGTGGGCGGATGGCAGGGCGGCGTCGCACTGCTCGTGATCGCCGCCGCGCCCGTGCTTCTCGCACTGCACCGCGGCGTGATCAACCGGCAGAACCGCGCGGCCCGCATCGATCTGTTCGACCACGGCGTCACCGTCTACCGGTCAGGTCAGCGCGTGGCCGGATTCCGTTGGGACAGCACCGAAGTGCGTCAGCACTCGATCCCCTTCCACGACACCACCCCCGTCACCTACCTGCTGGAACTGTCCGGCCCCGGCGGTGTCGAAGCCACCATCGACGAAGAGGGTTTCGCCCGCGCCCGAGAATGGGCCCGCGCCATCCAATCCGCCGTCACCGCAACCCAACTCCCCGCCGCGGTAGCCGCCATAGACGACGGCGAAACAGTCCCCTTCGGCGACCTCTCCCTCTCCCTCGAAGCCCTCACCTTCCGCGGAGAAGCGCTGTCCTGGGAAGACATCCAACTCATCGACGCCCGCAGCGGCCACATCCGCATCAAACTCTCCGGCGTATGGATGTCCCTGGCCCCCGTCAGCACCATCCCCAACTTCTACATCTTCAACGAACTAGCCGAACGCCTGCGCTTGACCCCGGTCGGTTGACCTCCGGCCCATTCGCCGAGTCCGCACCCGCATTCAACGCCGAAGGCCGGCCCACTCGAGAGTGGGCCGGCCTTCGTGACTAGCGGGAACTAGCTGATCAGGGGATCAGAAGTCCATGCCGCCCATGCCGCCGGTGGGGTCGCCCGCGGGGGCGGACTTCTCCGGCTTGTCGGCGACTACTGCCTCGGTGGTGAGGAAGAGCGCGGCGATGGAGGCCGCGTTCTGCAGGGCCGAGCGGGTGACCTTGACCGGGTCGGCAACGCCGGCGGCCAGCAGGTTCTCGTAGACACCGGTGTCGGCGTTCAGGCCTTCGCCCTCGGGGAGGTTGGAGACCTTCTCGGCCACGACGCCGGGCTCGAGGCCCGCGTTGAAGGCGATCTGCTTGAGCGGGGCCGACAGCGCGACGCGCACGATGTTGACACCGGTCGCCTCGTCAGCGGTCAGACCGCTGAAGCCGTCGAGCGCGGGGGCGGCCTGCAGCAGCGCGACGCCACCACCGGCAACGATGCCCTCTTCGACGGCGGCCTTGGCGTTGCGCACGGCATCTTCGATGCGGTGCTTGCGCTCCTTGAGCTCGACCTCGGTAGCGGCACCGGCCTTGATCACCGCGACGC
The DNA here is from genome assembly GCF_046549215.1 of Nocardia sp. A7. Classification (NCBI taxonomy): domain Bacteria; kingdom Bacillati; phylum Actinomycetota; class Actinomycetes; order Mycobacteriales; family Nocardiaceae; genus Nocardia; species Nocardia sp. A7. Next base: position 1,690,857 of record NZ_JAJPWE010000001.1, read on the forward strand.
CGCCGGCCAGCTTGGCCAGACGTTCCTGCAGCTTCTCACGGTCGTAGTCCGAGTCCGAACCCTCGATCTCGGCGCGGATCTGCGAAACGCGGCCCTTGATGGCCTCCGCGTCGCCCGCACCCTCGACGATGGTGGTCTCGTCCTTGGTGATGACGACCTTGCGCGCGGTGCCGAGCAGCTCGATGCCCGCGGTCTCCAGGGAGAGGCCGACCTCTTCGCTGATGACCTCGCCACCGGTGAGGATGGCGATATCGGCCAGCTGGGCCTTGCGACGGTCACCGAAGCCGGGCGCCTTGACGGCGACGGACTTGAAGGTGCCACGGATCTTGTTCACGACCAGGGTCGAGAGGGCTTCACCCTCGACGTCCTCGGCGATGATCAGCAGCGGCTTGCCGGACTGGATGACCTTCTCCAGCAGCGGCAGCAGGTCCTTGACCGTCGAGATCTTGGACGAGACGAGCAGGATGTACGGGTCCTCGAGGACCGCTTCCTGACGCTCGGGGTCGGTCACGAAGTAACCGGAGATGTAGCCCTTGTCGAAGCGCATGCCCTCGGTGAGCTCCAGCTGGAGCCCGAAGGTGTTGCTCTCCTCGACGGTGATGACACCTTCCTTGCCGACCTTGTCCATCGCCTCGGCGATGAGCTGGCCGATGGCCGGGTCGCCCGCGGAGATACCAGCGGTAGCAGCGATCTGCTCCTTGGTGTCGATCTCCTTGGCGGTCTCGAGCAGTCGAGCGGTGACGGCCTCGACGGCCTTCTCGATGCCGCGCTTCAGGCCGAGGGGGTTCGCGCCGGCCGCGACGTTGCGCAGACCTTCACGCACGAGCGCCTGGGCGAGCACGGTGGCGGTGGTCGTACCGTCGCCCGCGACGTCGTCCGTCTTCTTGGCGACTTCCTTGACCAGCTCAGCGCCGATCTTCTCGTACGGGTCCTCGAGGTCGATCTCCTTGGCGATGGAAACACCATCGTTGGTGATCGTGGGGGCGCCCCACTTCTTCTCGAGCACGACGTTGCGACCCTTCGGGCCCAGCGTCACCTTGACAGCGTCGGCGAGGGCGTTGAGACCCCGCTCGAGACCGCGACGGGCCTCTTCGTCGTACGCAATTGTCTTGGCCATTGCGTTGAGATCCTCCACATGTCTATGACTGACACACGAGACGACCACAGGTTGGATCGCCCCAAAGTACGCTGGTCAGGAGGTGCCCGCGACGGACGACCGAGGGTGTCGATGGAACCCGATCTCACCGTCCCGACCTGGCACTCAACAGTCACGAGTGCCAAGCCATTTTTAGCACTCGGGTGGCGAGAGTGCAAGGTCGCGCCCGGCGCGGTGGCCGCACCGGGCACGACCGACCGCTCAGACCCCGCCCTCCGGCGCGGGCAGGAACTGATTCAGCACCTCGACGAGCTCGGCCTCGACGACGGCCTTGTCAAGGCCCAGATCGCTGAGTACCCCCGCGCCGTTCTCCTGTTCCAGCAGAGCCAACAGGATGTGCTCGGTGCCGATGTAGTTGTGGCCGAGGCGCAGCGCCTCGCGAAAGGTGAGCTCGAGTACCTTCTTCGTGTCACCGTCGAACGGGATGAGGGCGGGCACGTCACCTTCGGCGGCGGGCAGCGAGGCGATCGCGGCATCGCGCACCGCATCCAGTGTCACACCCATGGCGACGATCCCCTTGGCGGCCAGACCCTCCGTCTGACCGATCAGGCCGAGGATCAGGTGCCCGAGCGCGATCTGGCCGCTTCCCGAGGCGCGGGCCGCCTCCTGGGAGCCGACGACCACCTGCCGGGCCCGCTCGGTGAACTTGGCGAAGCCGGCCTGGGGATCCATGGCGGCCGTGTCGCTCGGCCCCTTGGGCACGAATCGTTTCTGGACGGCCTGCTTGCTGACGCCCATGCTGGCGCCGATGTCGGTCCAGGAAGCGCCGGAGCGGCGAGCCTGGTCGACGAAGTGGCCGATCAGGTGGTCGGCGGTTTCGCCGAGGTGATTGGCGGCGACCACCGCGTCGGAGAGCTGGTCGAGAACATTGTCGGGGCGGGCCTTTTTGATGCCGTCGATGAGGTCGTCGAGGCGAAAGTTCGGAGTGCTCATGCGTCAACTCTAGGTTGACGATTCGGAATCGTCAACGGTTGGTTGACGGCTAATTCCTGGCAGAGTGGCGCCATGGGGAGAATTCGGCGCTGGGCGCCGCGCGTGGTGGGGATCGTCGTGACGTTGGCGTGTCTGGTCGGCGCCGGACGACTGCTGTGGCCGCAGCCCGGCCTCGACGAGCAGCCCGGATCCACGGCGCGTCAGTTGGCCTTCGTGCGGGACGCGCTCGACGAAGGATCGGCTACCGCCGCACAGGAACTGTTTCCGGAGGGGTACGTCTTCTCGAACGTGCTCTACGGTCTCGCCTGGGTACAGGCAGCGCATACCGATCCCCGGCTCCACGATGCGGCCCTGCGCGAATCACATTGGGCGCTGGCACGATTGGAATCCGACGAAGGCAAGGCGATCTTCAGCCCCCGGTCGCAGCCCTCGTTCGGGGTGTTCTTCGCTGGGTGGACCAACTGGTTGCGCGGGGCGATCTTGTCGCTCGACGACACCGATACCGCGGCGGTGCAACGGTTCTCCACGCACAGTTCGGAGATCGCGCAGGCGTTCGCGGCCGCGGAAACACCCTTTCTCCAGGCCTATCCCGGACAGGCTTGGCCGGTCGATTCCACGGTCGCCATCGCCTCGCTTCGACTGCACGACAAGCTGTTCGGAGCGAAGTACACGGCGGTGATCGATCGCTGGCTCGAACAGGCGAAGTCCCGGCTCGACCCCACCACCGGCCTGCTCCCGCACCAGGTTTCACCGTCGGACGGATCGCTGATGACCGGTGCGCGAGCGACCTCGCAGACCGTGATCCACCGATTCCTGCCCGAGATCGATCCGGCGTTCGCGAAGAGTCAGTACGCGCGTTACCGCGACCAGTTCCTCGCCTACCCAGCCGGTTTCGGCCCAGCGCTGCGCGAGTATCCGAAAGGTGTGGACGGGAGCGGCGATGTCGACTCGGGACCACTGATCGCCGGTATCAGCCTGTCCGCCACGGTTGTCGCCCAAGGCGCCGCCCGCGTGAACGGTGACCGCGAGTTGGCGTCCGCGATCGGCGCCGAAGGCGAATTGCTCGGCCTGCCGGTCACCCTGCCCGGCTCCAAGCGGTACGCCTTCGGATTGATGCCGATCGGGGACGCGTTCGTGGTCTGGTCGTCGACGGCACGTCTGCTGACCGAGCCACCAACGGCACCCGAGCGGGATCTGCGCTGGTGGTGGCGGCTGCCATGGCTGGGCGTGCTCATCGCAATCGCAATCGCACCGTGGGCGTGGACGCTGAGCAGCCTTACCCGTCGCCGCACACCGACGACTGACCGCGCTGAGGGCATACCCATCGCGTAGCGGCCGAATATCGACAATGCTCGGGAAGAGTGTGCACTCGGCGCGGTGTTCGAGCGTCGTTCCGGCGATTACCGCAGGCCGACCGTAAAAGCGGTGCCGCGCACGATCAGCTCCTTCATCACCACACCGATTCGACCGGTGAACACCGTGTTCGTCGGGGTGTCGTCGGCCTTGACGAGTTGCAGCACCGCGTCGTGACGGCCGAGGCTGATGCACTGTGCGACATAGCGGCCGTTCATCGGCTCGGGTTCGCGGCCACGCGCGCGCGCCGTGATCGCACCGACCACATATTGCCCGGCGGGAATCGCTGTCGCACAGGCCATCCGCAGCGGTCGACCGTCTACACCAGCCATCAACGCGGCGTCGCCGACGGCGTAGATGTCGGGGTGCGAGACCGAGCGCAGCGTGGCGTCGGTGCGGATGCGGCCGTCGTCGGCGACCTCCAGCCCTGCGCGACGAGCCAGGTCGGGAACAGTGAAACCGGTGGTCCAGACGGTGGTCGCGGCGGGTACCAGGGTGCCGTCGGCGAGCCGGACAGCATCGGGCAGCACCTCGACAACCTTGACGCCGGAACGGATCTGGACGCCGAGCCGGGTGAGCGCGGCACGGATCGACTGGTGCGCGCGCGGCGAGAGCCAGGCGCCGGGATCCTCGGAACCGAGCAGACTGATCCGCGAATCTGGCTGCGACTCAGCTAGTTCGGTGGCCAGTTCGATGCCGGTGGGGCCCGATCCCACGATCACGATCTGACCCGACAGCTCCGTCACATCCTCGGCGGTGGCGACGAACTTCGCGTGCGCGGCGGCACCGGGCACGGCATTGCGGTCGGCCTGACTGCCGAGCGCGTAGACGAGGGTGTCGTAGTGCAGCGTCCACTCGCCGTCGACGGCGATGATCTTGCGATCCGGGTCCAGGTCGGTGACCCGCGCCTGGACGAATTCGATGCCCTTGCGCCCCAGCGACTTCCGCAAGTCGAGGCGTTTGACCGACTGACCCGCGGCGGCTTGGTGCAGACGCACCCGCTGCACGAATTCGGCGCGGCCGTCCACGACGGTGATCTGGGTGTCGCGGGTCTTCTTCGCGAGGGCGCGGGCGGCGGTGAGTCCCGCGTACCCGGCGCCGAGGACAACGATCCGATGCTGACCGGTCATGGTGTGGCTCCTTCTCTCGAAATGCCTACACACACCAGACCGAGCAGCCCCCGAGTTCCTGACAGGTTCTTGAAGTGATACGGATCACACCGCGATCGCGCCCAATTTGATCGGGTTCACGACCGTGCGAACCGCCGCGATCGCACCTGCCTCGTCGAAGTCGAAGACCAGTACGCCGATCGGCGCCTCGTCCTGGAACAGGACCAGACCCACGTCGCCGTTGATCTCGCTGAATTCGAAGCGCGCCGTCGTCCCGAGGAAGCGCCGCAGCTTGGCCAGGTAGCGCGCGACCACGTCGCCGCCGACCACCGGGATCTTGGCCGCGACCACCCTGCCGCCACCGTCGGCCACCGACACCACGTCATCGGCGAGCAGTTCGCGCAGCCCGGCCACATCCCCGGTCGACGCCGCCTGCAAGAACTTCTCGATCATCGTGCGCGCGTGCTCAGGCGACACCACGAAACGCTGTTTGCCGGTACGCACCCGCTGACCGGCCCGATGGAATATCTGCTGGGTGTTGGCCACCGTGAGATCGAGCATCTCCGCGATCTCGGCGTGCGAGTAGCCGAAGGCCTCGCGCAGCACGAACACGGCCCGCTCGATCGGGCTGAGCCGTTCCATCGCGGTGAGCACGGCCAGCGACACCGACTCGCGTTCCTCGACGGTCCCCAGCGGACCGAGCGCACCACCGCCGGTCGGCACCGGCTCGGGCAGCCACTGCCCGACATAGGTCTCACGTCGGGCCCGAGCCGAAACAAGCTGCGTGCGACACAGATTCACCGTGACGGTCGTCAGCCACGCCTCGCCATTGGCGATCTCCCCGCGGTCGGCCGATGCCCACCGCAGATAGACCTCCTGCACAACATCCTCGGCCTCACTCACCGCCCCGAACATGCGATAGGCCAACGAGAAAAGCCGCGGCCGATGCTCGAGAAACTGCGCGACGCCATCGGATTCCACGCGTGCCCCTCAGTCGTCGTTGCGCGGACGACGCAGACGTAACCGGGCCGACCCCCGGATAGCGGGCCGACGAATCGCGGGCATCCGCCGCTGGGCCCGCCGCTGGGCCCGCCGCTCAGCCGGCTTGTGCTGCCAGGTCTCCGGCCGCGCGGCCACCCAGCGCGCCGACCGCCAGGCGAACGGAATGTGCGCCAGGTACAGCGCGACCAAGATCAGCAGCAGCACGATCGGATAGGTCACGAGCAACGCGGCGGCCAGTGCGGTCAGCACCAGCAGACCCGCTGCCGCCTGCGGGGCGACCGAGACCGACTTCATCGCCAGGGTCGGAATGGTGCTCACGCACAGCAGTGCGGCGAAAACCGTCCAGGCGGCGACGAACGGGAAACTGTCCCACCACCCGTCGCCGAACTGCACCTTCAACGCGATCGGCACCAGCGCGATCAGCGCACCGGCGGGCGCGGGCACACCGACGAAGTACTCACGCGCCCAGTTCGGGCGGGAATCGTCGTCGAGCAGGGTGTTGAAGCGGGCCAGGCGCAGGACCAGACTCACCGCGAACAACAGCGCGACGATCCAACCCGCGCTGTTGCCGTCGAGCAGGGTCACATAGATGACCAGCGCGGGCGCGACGCCGAAGGAGATGGCGTCCGACAGCGAATCGAGTTCGGCGCCCATCTTGGATGTGGCGTCGAGCATGCGCGCGAGGCGGCCGTCGAGGGTGTCGAGCACGGCGGCCGCGCCGACCATCGCCAACGCGATACCGAGCTCACCGTCGAGCCCGAACTTCACCGACGACAGGCCCGCGCACAGCGCGAGGATGGTGACGACGCTCGGCAGCAATCGCACCGAGCGCGGACGCCTACGAGGTGCCGACCGCGCCTGTTCGATCATCCCAGCACAGCCAGGACGGTTTCGGCCCCGATCGTGCGCTGCCCGGGGGCGACCAGCAGTTCGGTGCCGACCGGGAAGTACGTGTCGACACGGGAGCCGAACCGGATCAGGCCGTAGGTGTCACCGATGGTGAGCAGGTCGCCAACGCGGGCATCGCAGACGATGCGCCGCGCCAGCAACCCGGCGATCTGCACCACGACGACCTGCTTACCGTCGGCGGTGTCGATGACCATGCTGTTGCGCTCGTTGGCGTCGGAGGCCTCCGGCAGATCGGCCGAGAGGAACTTGCCCGGCTGATGCAGCACCTCGCGCACGGTGCCCGACACCGGAACGCGCTGCACGTGCACATCGAGCACCGAAAGGAAGATGCTCACGCGCGGCAACGGCTGATCGCCGAGACCGAGCTCGACGGGCGGTACCGCGGTGTCGACCAGCGCCACCTCACCGTCGGCGGGCGCGACGACGATGCCCGCCCGGTTCGGCGGCACGCGGTGCGGGTGCCGGAAGAAGGCGGCGCTGGCTGCCGCGGCGGTCAGACCGGCCCGGCGCACCCATTTGTTGCGGCCGCCGACGACCGCCACCGCCAACGGCACCGCGACGAACGGCAGTCCGGCGGGATGTAGCGGGGGGACAGCGGCCCGAACCAAGTCGACGACATGTCCGACGCCGGTGGTATCGGGCGTGCCGGGCGGGGTGGGGCGGCGTGCCACGGGCTTCCTCTTTCGTGTGATGACTACAAGCGATCACACCCTACGGGAAGCCCGCGGCAAGCACCTGTGGTCAGTGGACCGATTTACGCCCGGTGAACAGCTTCACCAGGTACAACAACACGCAGGCGCCCACCAGACAGGTGATGAAGCTGAATATCCAGCCCGCGCCTTCGACATCGACACCGAACAGGCTCAGCAGGAAACCGCCGAGCAGGCCGCCGATGACGCCGACGACGATGTTGAGCAGGATGCCCTGCTGTGCGTCGGTCTTCATGAACTTGCTCGCGATCCAACCGGCCAGACCGCCGATGATGATCCAACTGATGATGCCGAGTCCGAGCATGATGTCCTCGATCCCTCGAAGGGTGGGCGAGCAATCGCCTTCTCACCAAGATACCCCCGGCTCTCTTGTGACAATCGACACTCAGATCACAATTTTACGCGCTAATATGAGGATGCCTCATGTCTCAGCGTTCACATGGTGTCCGCGCACGAGTCACGGGCGATGAGGGACAGATTTCGATGCTTCGGGTACACCCAGCGGTGCTGCCGCAGGTTGACAGGTACATAGGAGACACACAATGGCTGCTCTAATCGCCCAGACGACGGGTGCCGAGCACACCGCGATCCTCGGATTGGGCGTCTACCGCCCGGCCCGAGTGGTCACCAATGCCGAGGTCGCCGGGCCGATCGACTCGAGCGACGAGTGGATCCGCACCCGGTCGGGCATCAACACCAGGCGTTTCGCCTCGGCCGAGGAAACCATCCAGAGCATGAGCGTCGCCGCCGCGCGCGACGCGATCGCCGCCGCGGGCGTGCAGGTCGGCCAGATCGACTGCGTCATCGTGGCCACGTCGACGCATCTGATGCTCACTCCGGCCATCGGCCCGCGCATCGCCACCGAACTGGGCATGACCGGCTCGGCCGCCTTCGACATCTCGGCGGGCTGCGCCGGTTTCTGTCACGCGTTGGGCATGGCCTCGGACCTGGTCCGCGCGGGCACTTCGGGACACGTCTTGGTCATCGGTGTCGAAAAGCTCACCGAGGCAATCGATTTCACCGATCGCTCGACTGCGTTCCTGTTCGCCGACGGCGCGGGCGCGGTAGTCGTCGGCCCGTCGGACGCGCAGGGCATCGGCCCGACCGTCTGGGGTTCGGACGGCACCCAGCACCACGCCATCCGTCAGTCCAAGGACTGGGCGGAGTTCTTCGCCGAGATCGAGGAGAAGGGCACCGACGCGGTACGCCCCTACCTCGAGATGGAGGGCACCGCGGTGTTCCGCTGGGCCGCGCACTCGCTGGAGAAGGTCTGCCGCGAGGCGGTCGACCGCGCGGGCCTGACAACCAACGACCTCGACGCGATGATCCCGCACCAGGCCAACGGGCGGATCATCGAGATCATGGCCAGGGTGCTCGAGCTACCGGAGCGCTGCGCGCTCGCCAATGACATCGAGGACTCCGGCAACACCTCGGCAGCATCGGTGCCGTTGGCGATGGAGGCGCTGCTGCGCAAGGGCGAATCGAAGCCGGGTGACACCGCGCTGCTGATCGCCTTCGGTGCCGGGCTGTCCTATGCGGCACAGATTGTCACCATGCCCGCCTGGAAATAGCTGATCAGCAAATCCCGCAGAACCGGGGTGGCCTGCACCGAAGCAGGCCACCAACCGGTCGGCTCGCCGTGTCCACCTTGTCCCACTTGCACCAACTCGGACATGCTGGCAAACTTTTCGCTACCGACGTTTGCTGATCGACGAAGCTCAGCCCCCAGCGTTCCCGTCGTCAAATCCGAGGTGATCGGCCGTGAAACTGCGCTCACTCCTGCCACGCAGGCACATCAACGAGGTCCCGCTCCTGCCGAGCATCGGGCCTGACGACTTCGCGCTGCCCAGCGCTTTGATGCCGCGCGGGACTCGACTCAAACGCGAGGAACGCCTCGAACGCTTGCTCACGCCTTCCGAACTAGATCTGGTCCTGCACCACCAGCTCTGACGATCATCTCGCCGCAGGGGGATACTCGAACCCGTGAGCACTCCCTCGGTAACCAAACCGGCCATTTTGAGCGTTGACGACGATCCAGGCGTATCGCGGGCCGTGGTGCGCGATCTGCGCCGGCGCTACGGCGCCGACTATCGGATTCTGCGGGCCGAGTCGGGGCAGCAGGCGCTGGAGGCGCTGCGGGAGATGAAGCTGCGGGGGCAGCCGGTGGCGGTGTTGATCGCCGATTACCGGATGCCGGGGATGGACGGGATCGAGTTTCTCGAGCAGGCGATGGATCTGCATCCGTACGCGCGGCGGGTGTTGCTCACCGCCTATGCCGACACCGACGCGGCGATCAACGCCATCAATGTCATCGATCTCGACCACTATCTGCTCAAGCCGTGGGATCCGCCGGAGGAGAAGCTGTATCCGGTGATCGACGGGTTGCTCGAGGTGTGGCGCAGTGCCGAGCAGCGGCCGGTGTACGAGACCAAGGTGGTCGGTGATCGATGGTCGCCGCGGTCCTCGCAGGTGCGAGAGTTCTTGGCGCGCAATCAGTTGCCGTATCGGTGGTATCCGGTCGACGAGCCGGAGGGCACCCGGTTGCTGGAGGCCGCGGGTGCCGATCCGCTGGCCTGTCCGGTGGTGATCACGGCGGAGGGCACGGCGCTGATCCAGCCGACCGACAGTGAGCTGGCCGAAAATGTCGGGTTGACCGTCGAGCCCAGTGGGGACTTCTACGACCTGATCGTGGTCGGCGGCGGACCCGCGGGGCTCGGCGCGGCGGTGTACGGCGCGTCGGAGGGGTTGCGCACGGTGCTGGTGGAGCGCACGGCCACCGGCGGGCAGGCGGGGCAGAGTTCGCGGATCGAGAACTATCTCGGATTCCCGGACGGGGTGTCGGGGTCGCAGTTGGCGGACCGGGCGCGCAGGCAGGCGGCGAAGTTCGGTGCCGAGATCATCACCACTCGGGATGTGGTCGCGCTCGAGGTCAACGGTTCGGCGCGCACCGTGCGGTTCGCCGATGGCGGAAAGCTGTGTGCGCATACGGTTCTGATCGCTACCGGGGTGGACTATCGACGTCATCCGGCGGCTGGTGTAGACGAATTCACCGGGCGCGGTGTGTATTACGGGTCGGCGATGACCGAGGCGGCCGAGTGCGCTGAGCAGGAGGTCTACATCGTCGGTGGGGCGAATTCCGCCGGGCAGGCCGCGGTGTTCCTGTCGCGCAATGCCCGTCGTGTGCACCTGGTTGTCCGGGGCGACTCGCTGGAGCGGTCGATGTCGCACTATCTCGTGCAGCAGATCGCGGGGATCGCGAACATCGTCGTGCACACCGAGACCGAGGTGGTCGGCGTCGACGGCGACACCCACCTCGAACGCATCATCCTGCGCGACAACAGCACCGGCACCGAAGACAAGGTCGACGCGCAGCGTCTGTTCCTGTTCATCGGCGCCGCGCCACAGACCGGCTGGCTAGACGGGGTCGTCACCCGTGACGCCGCCGGATACGTGCTGGCCGGACCGGACCTGATGATCGACGGCGCCCGACCGCCGGGCTGGGAACTGCCACGCCCACCGCAGCACCTCGAAACCAGCGTGCCCGGCGTGTTCGTCGCGGGCGATGTACACGCCGAATCCGCCAAGCGCGTCGCCTCGGCGGTCGGCGAGGGCGCGATGGCCGTCATGCTCGTCCACCGGTATCTGGCATGAGTGGGGGTCCGATGATCTGTGATCCGGAGGAACTGCGCACGCTGTTCCTGTTCGAGAAGCTCGACGACTCCCAGCTGGCCGAGTTGTGCGCGGCGGGCAGCATCGAATACGTCGACCCCGGTCCGGTGTTTCGCGAGGGCGAACCGGCAACCTGCTTCTACGTGCTGATCGAGGGCGAGGTGCGGCTGACCAAGCTGTCCGGCGGCGTGGAGGTCGAGACCAATCGCACCGACCATCGTGGGGTGTACGCGGGTGCCTGGATGGCGTACATGGGCGACAAGGTGAGCCAGGACCACAACGGCTCGATGTATGTGCTGCGTCGCTCCCGGTTCTTCGTGCTCGCGGCGGATGATTTCGCCAGAATGATGAACGAGTGGTTCCCGATGGCCGTGCACCTGCTCGAGGGCGCGTTCTTCGGCGGGCAGCGGTCGAGTCAGCGGATCGCCGAACGGGAACGACTGCTCGCCCTCGGTTCGCTGTCGGCCGGCCTCACCCACGAGCTCAACAATCCCGCCGCCGCCGCAGTGCGCGCCACCTCCGGCCTGCGCGAACGCGTCGCCGGGATGCGGCACAAGCTCAAGATGATGGCCGAGGGCAAGTTCCCGGCCGACGCACTCGTCAAGCTCGTCGAGATGCAGGAGCAGGCCGCCGACCAGGTCGCCAAGGCACCCGACCTCAGTCCGATGGAAGCCTCCGATCGGGAGGACGCGCTGGCGGAGTGGTTCGACGCGCGCGGCATCGCCGACGGCTGGAATCTGGCGCCGACCTTCGTGCAGGCGGGCCTGGACACCGACTGGCTCGAGGGCGTCCACGCGACCTTGGAAGCCTGCCAGGCGCCGGTGTTCGAGGGTGCCGTGCGCTGGCTGAACTACACCATCGAGACCGAGTTGCTGATGAACGAGATCTTCGACTCGACCACCCGCATCTCCACCCTGGTCGGCGCGGCCAAACAGTATTCGCAGATGGATCGCGCGCCCTTTCAGGTCGTCGACCTGCACGAACTGCTCGATTCCACGCTGGTGATGCTCAACCGCAAACTCGGTGACGGTATCCGCGTGGTGAAGGACTACGACCGCGGCCTGCCGCCGATCCCCTGCTACGCCGCCGAACTCAACCAGGTGTGGACCAACCTGATCGACAATGCGGTCTACGCGATGGGCGGCGAGGGCACGCTGACGATTCGCACCTTCCAGGAGAACGACTGCGCCGTCATCGAGATCGGGGACACCGGCCCCGGCATCGCCCCCGACACGCGGAGCCGCATCTTCGAGCCGTTCTTCACCACCAAACCGGTCGGCGACGGCACCGGTCTCGGCCTCGATATCTCGTTCCGGATCGTGGCGAACAAGCACAACGGTGACATCCGGGTCGAGTCCGAACCCGGCAACACGCGGTTCATCGTCCGCCTGCCGTTGCATCCGGCGGCGCAGGATGTGGGCACACCAACTACAGGAGGTCAGGATGGCTGAAGCCGGAATCGATCCCAGCGTGCCGGCGAGCGGCGCCGGTTGCGTCGAGTGCGACGCGAGCGGTGGCTGGTGGGTGCACCTGCGCCGCTGCGCCGAATGCGGGCACGTCGGCTGCTGCGACAGCTCACCGAGCAAGCACGCGACCAAGCACTTCGAGGCCACCGCGCACCCGTTCATGCAGAGCTACGAACCGGGCGAGGACTGGTTCTACAACTTCGCCACCGGCGAGATGTACAGCGACGGCCCCGAACTCGCCGCGCCGACGAGCCATCCCACCGATCAGTCCGTGCCCGGTCCCGCCTCGCGCGTACCCGCGAACTGGCAATCACTCATCAACTGAGCCGCACCCCGTCACGGCTTCATTCCGGCCGCGTCGGCGACCGGCTTGTCGGCATTGCCCGGCACGAGGCAGATCAGCTTCGCGGTGCTGAGCGCCACGTTGGGACTGCCCTCGAACGGCCCGCCGGGATTTTCCGCGAGGATCTGATCGATCGCCTTCTTCTCACCATCGGAGTCGAGGGTCTTGAACTGCGCGCAGGTGATGTCGGCGCTCACCGCGGCCGAGGTGGGCGCGGCACTCGAGGTGGTGGTGGCGGGCGCACTCGAGGTAGCGCTCGGCGTGCCCTTGCGCAGCCCGCTCGCATCGGCGGAGTCGTCGCCGGAACCACACCCGACCAGTGTCAGGGTCAGTGCCCCGGCGGCCAGAACGGCGAGGGAGATTCGGTTCATCTGCTGCTTTCCCCGATAGATCGCGGCGCCGGCACCTCCGGCGCGTCCGGTGCAGCGTACCGACTGGGGCTCGGAGTTCGTCATGTCAGCCAGAATGACCGTCTGACCTTGCGAGCGGCCTATCGATTCCTGATCACGGCGCGAAGCGGCAGAATGGGGCGGTGGCTGAACTCTCGCTCACCGCCCGGCTCAATCCCTCCGCAGCCGATGCCCGTCGCGGGGTGGTGCGCCTGCACCCCGAGACCCTCACCGCGCTCGGTCTGCGCGAATGGGACGGCATCGCCCTGATCGGCGCGCGCAGGACCGCGGCGGTGGTGGCGAAGGCGCCCGCGGGGAGTCCGCCGGGGGTGGCGCTGCTCGATGACGTGACGCTGTCGAATGTGGGGCTGCGGGAGAACGCGGCGGTGACCGTCGCCCCGGTGACGGTCTTCGGCGCCAAGCAGATCTCGCTGAGCGGTTCGGCGCACGCGATGGCGAGCATTCCGGCCGCCACCCTGCGACAGGCACTACTCGGCAAAGTGGTGACCGTGGGCGACACGGTGTCGCTGCTGCCGCGCGATCTCGGGCCCGACATCAGTTCCTCGGCGGCCACCCAAGCCCTCTCGCGGACCTTCGGCATCGCCTGGACCACCGAACTGCTCACCGTGACGGCCATCGAGCCGATGCCGGGACCGGTGAGCGTGCAACCGAATTCGGCCGTCGGCTGGGGTGCGGGCGCGGGCGCGATCCTGCACGCGGTGGCCCGTGACGCACCGCAATCCTTGCCGAACAGCCCAGGGCAGCAGTTACTTTCGGAGTCTGACCTGTCAGAACCCGGTGCGGTGAAGGTCAGTTCGGGGGCCGCGCCGATCCAGGTCGAGGAACTGGCCGGAGTGCAGAGCCAGGCAGCCAAGTTGGCCGAATGGCTGAGCTTGGCGCTCGACGAACCCGAGTTGCTCAAAACGCTCGGCGCACCGGCACATCTCGGCGTGATCATCACCGGTCCGGCCGGTGTCGGCAAGGCCACCTTCGCGAAAGCTGTTGCCGCACCGCGCCGCATCATCGAACTCGACGGTCCCAGTGTCGGCGCCACCGAGAGCGGCACCCGGCTGCGTGCGGTCGCCGAGGCGGTGGGCGATGTCGCCACCGGGCAGGGCGGAGTGCTGCTGATCACCGATATCGACGCCCTACTGCCCGCGGAAGCCGAGCCCGTCGCCACCCTCATTCTCGATCAACTGCGCGCCGCTGTGCGCGCGCCGTGCGTGGCTCTGTTGACCACCACCGCCCATCCCACCCAGGTGGATTCGCGACTGCGGGCACCCGACCTGTGCGATCGCGAGCTGGCACTACCACTGCCGACGGCGGCGATTCGGCGCGCACTCCTGGAACAGCTGCTGCGAAAAGTACCCGCCGGAAAGCTGGACCTCGACGTAATCGGCTCGCGCACACCGGGTTTCGTCGTCGCCGACCTGTGCGCCCTGTGCCGGGAGGCGGCCGTGCGCGCAGCGGGCAGGGCCAGCCGCGAACACACCGAACCCGAACTCACCCAGGACGATCTGATCGGCGCACTCGACGTGATCCGACCCCTGTCCCGTTCGGGGACAGAGGAATTGGCGATCGGTTCACTGCACCTCGATGACGTCGGCGACATGGTCGAAACCAAACAGGCACTCACCGAAACCGTGCTGTGGCCACTGCGCCACCCCGACTCGTTCGCCCGCCTCGGCATCGAACCGCCGCGCGGGGTCCTCCTCTACGGCCCGCCCGGCTGCGGCAAGACCTTCCTCGTGCGGGCACTTGCAGGCACCGGCCAACTCAGCGTGCACTCGGTGAAAGGCGCTGAGCTGATGGACAAGTGGGTCGGTTCCTCGGAACGAGCGGTGCGCGAACTGTTCCAGCGGGCCCGCGATTCGGCGCCGTCGCTGATCTTCCTCGACGAGGTCGATGCCCTCGCCCCCCGCCGTGGCCAGAGCAGCGACTCCGGGGTGTCGGACCGGGTGGTCGCCGCGCTGCTCACCGAACTCGACGGGGTCGAACCGCTGCGCGACGTGGTGGTGGTCGGTGCGACCAACCGCCCCGAATTGATCGACCCAGCTCTGTTGCGACCCGGCCGACTTGACCGCCTCGTCTTCGTCCCACCGCCGGACGGTCCCGCCCGCCTCGAGATCCTGCGCACCGCGGGCCGTTCGGTTCCGCTTGCCGAGGACGTGGACCTGGCCGCCATGGCCGAGGATCTCGACGGCTACTCGGCCGCCGACTGCGCCGCCCTGCTGCGCGAGGCCGCGCTCTCGGCACTGCGCCGCGATATGGCCGCCGCCGACGTCACCGCCGAGGACGTGGCCACCGCCCGCGCCACCGTGCGCCCCTCCCTCGACCCCGCGCAGGTCGAATCGCTACGCCGCTACGCCGAGAGCAGGACTTGATCGCGGCCGGAACTCGCCGCCTCTCGATCCGGTCACGACATCCCAGGTAGGCGGGGTAGTCGCCGGTATCGTCCACACGGTGCCCAAGATCGGCGATGGTCTGGACGCGGTCACGGCATTCGCCGGGGCCGCGGCCGCGGGGATGTCGCTGTTTCTGCCGTTCACCTACGGTGACGGGTCTGCGATGAATTCGCCGTACCGGGTCACCAGCCTGATCAACAGTGTTCCGCGGGCGGCGGCACTCGGTCTCATCGTCGCGGTCGTCGTCGCCGTGCTGGCCAGACCGATCACCCGGCCGGGACTCGTCTGGCTCACCGCGACGGCCGGGGCGACGGCCCTGGCGGTCAACTTCGTCATCGGCCAGGCGATGACCTCCGCCGATGTCCTCACCACCCAGAACTACATCGACTCGCTGTTCGGCGGTGCGCTGATCGGATCGCTGTGCATCTGCGCGTGGCGAATGCGCTGGTCGGCGGTCGGTTTCGGGCTCGGGATCCTGGTCGTGTTCGTCTACGGCGAAGTCGTCGCGGTGTTCACCTCGAACGCCTCCGCGACGGCGGACAAGGCCGTGCACACCCCGTTCTGGCTGATCGGCGCCGCGGTCGTACTGCTCGCGGTGAACACCGTGCGCCACCAGCACGGCCTCATGGTGCCCGCCGTGCCGCGCATGGCCGCGGATCTGCCGATCTCTCCGATCATCGCCACCACGGTGCTGTCGCTGTCGCTGCTGCTCGCCACCGAATGGCTCGGTCGCGAGTTCGACGGACTACGCGGTAATTTCTGGCAGCTCGTCCTCGCTGTGATCGTCACGCTCGCAGCGGCATTCGTGGCCGCCGTGCTGCTGCCAGGCCGCGACGGCACCGGTGTGCTGCTCGCCGTGGCCTTGGCCGCGGCCGCCGATTCGCTCGGTGACGCATCGGCTCTCGGCTGGCATCTCGTTGTGGTTCTCGTGGTCGGTGTGGTCGCCATCCTGACCGGCCTGCGCTGGGCGTCACCGTGGGGCGTACTGCTCGGTGCCGCCGCGATCTGCGCTTTCGCCGCGGTGGCCGAACAGCTTCCGTTGGCGTTCGCGTGGTCGGCCGGGCTGGTGCTGGTGACCTGGGTGGCCGGTTTCGCGATCGGCTCGACCCGGGTGGTCTACCTGCCGAGCGTGATGCTCGGGCTGGGCGCGCTGTTCCTGCCGTCGATCGTGTGGTCGATCCCCACCGACGAGCGGCACTGGCCGACCGGCAGCACCGCCGTGGGCGAGCGGGTGCCGGGCCAGGTCGCGCTGGCCGTCACCATCGGCGCCGCGGCCTGCCTCGCGGTGCTGTATCAGCTCCGGCCCGCCACGCCCCGGGCGTCGCGACCATAGCCACCTCGCGCGTGACATGGCCGACGCAACAGCCTCGGTGCCACCGAACATCCCGCTCGCGCCCGTAGGATCGGGGCGCGCTACTCGACCGCTACCTACCCGACGGAGGGGGAGTTGCTAGCCGTACTGCTCGTTCACGCACTGGCGGCCTTGCTGGCCCCGCTGTGCGTACGAGTGCTCGGCCGCAACGCTTTCTACCTGCTGGCGCTGGTCCCGCTCGGCAGCCTGGGCTGGGTGTTCGCGCACTGGGGAGACACCGTGCGCACGCAGGTGCGGTGGGCGCCGCAGATCTCGATGGACATCGATCTGCGATTCGATTCCCTCGCCGCGGTGATGTGCACGCTGGTGCTCGGCGTCGGCGCGTTGATCCTGGCCTACTGCGGCCGCTATTTCGAGCGCGACGAGGCCAGGCTCGGGGTGTTCGCGGCCGAGCTGACCGGGTTCGCCGGTGCCATGTTCGGGCTTGTCGTCAGCGACAACATGTTGCTGCTCTACGTGTTCTGGGAAATCACGACGGTGCTGTCTTTCCTGCTCGTCGGGCATTACGCCGAGCGTTCGGTCAGTCGAAGGGCCGCGATCCAGGCGCTGCTGGTGACGGGCGCCGGCGGGCTGGCGATGCTGGTCGGGATCGTGATCCTCGGGCTGCGCTACGACAGTTTCCTGCTCTCGGATGTGCTCGCGGCGAGCTCGGTCCCGGCCGGGAGCGCGGTGTCGGTCGGGGTCGGCTTGGTCTTGCTCGGGGCGATCAGCAAATCCGCGATCGTGCCGCTGCACTTCTGGTTGCCCGGCGCGATGGCGGCGCCGACGCCGGTGAGTGCGTACCTGCACGCCGCCGCGATGGTGAAAGCCGGTATCTACCTGGTTGCCCGGCTGGCGCCCGCCCTCGCGCAGACACCCCCATGGCATCTGCTGCTCCTGCCGCTCGGCATCGCGACGATGCTGCTCGCGGGGTGGCGGGCGATCCAGGTGCACGATCTGAAGCTGGTGCTGGCGTTCGGCACCGTGAGCCAGCTGGGTCTGATGATCACGATGATGGGCATCGGGACCCCCGATGCGGCGCTGGCCGGGCTCGCCCTGCTGGTGGCGCACGGGCTGTTCAAGGCGTGCCTGTTCATGGTGGTCGGCATCATCGATCACGGCGCGGGCACGAGGGATCTGCGCAGGTTGTCCGGGCTCGGTCAGCGCGCGCCGGTGCTGTGCGCGATCGCGGTGCTCGCCTCGCTCAGCATGGCCGGACTGCCGCCGTTGCTCGGGTTCGTCGGCAAGGAGTCCGCGCTCGGCGCACTGTGGTCGGCCGAGGTGTTGAGCCCGCCGGTGCGGTTCGCCCTGCTGGCGGGCGTCACGGTCGGTTCGGCGTTCACCGTCGCCTACAGCCTGCGATTCGTCTGGGGCGCTTTCGGAATCACCGCGAATCCCGAGCGCGCGGTCACCTGGCACGCACCAGGCCCGCTGCTGCTCGGCCCGCCCGCCGTGCTCGCGGTGGCGGGACTGGTCGGCGGTCTCGGCGCGCCCGCCGTCGATCACTGGCTGAGCCCCTACGCGGCATCGCTGCCCGGCGTCCTCGACACCCATCTCGCGCTCTGGCACGGCGTCAACGGACCGCTCGCGCTGACAGTGCTGGTCGTCGCGGCCGGTGTCGCGCTGTTCCTGATCCGCGGCCGGATCGGCGAACCCGCCCACCCACGTCTCGGCAACGCCGATCGCAATTACGACGCCGCCCTGCGCGCGATGGATCGACTGTCCTCGCGCATCACCGGAACCGTGCAGTCCGGGTCGCTGCCCGCCAGCCAGGCCACCATCTTCTGCACGCTGATCATCATGCCGACGATCCTGCTCGCGGTCGGTACGCGAACGGGAGTGCGACTGCGACTGTGGGATTCGCCCCTGCAGGCCGCTATCGGCGCGATCATGATCGCGATGGCGTTGGCCGCCACCCTTTTGCACAACAGGTTGGCCAGCGTGCTCGTGGTCGGCGTGACCGGTTACGGGTGCGGTGTGATCTTCGCGCTGCACGGCGCTCCCGATCTGGCGTTGACCCAATTCCTGGTCGAGACACTGACTCTGGTGGTGTTCGTGCTCGTGCTGCGCGCGTTCCCCGCCGAGATCGCCGAAAGCCAGGGCACGGCCTTCAAATTCCGCCGGGCCCTGCTCGCCCTCGCCGTCGGCATCACCGTTCCCGTACTCGCCGCGTTCGCCATCGCCGCCCGGCACGGCAACCCGATCTGGCACGCCATCCCCGACGCGGCCTACCGGATCGGCGGCGGCAAGAACGCGGTCAATGTGCTGCTGGTCGACATCCGCGCCTGGGACACCCTTGGCGAGATCTCGGTGCTCGTCGTCGCCGCGACCGGCGTCGCGTCGCTGGTCTTCCGCAGCCGCCGCTTCGGCAGCGCACCCCGCGCCGCCGATTCACCGAACTACGACCCCGACGCGGTGAGCTGGCTGCCCGCCGCCCGTCTCCTTGATCGCCGCGACCGCTCGATGGTCCTGCAGATCACCACCCGCCTGGTCTTCCCCACCATCATGATGCTGTCGGTGTATTTCTTCTTCGCCGGCCACAACGCGCCCGGCGGTGGCTTCGCGGGTGGCCTGGTCGCCGGGCTCGCGCTGACCCTGCGCTACCTCGCCGGCGGGCAGTACGAGCTGGGCGAAGCGCTCCCGGTCGACGCCGGACACCTGCTCGGCACCGGCCTCGCCCTCGCCGCGGGCACCGCGACTGCCTCGCTGCTGCTCGGCGCGCCCCCGCTGTCCTCCACGATCATCGAGGTGACGCTGCCGATACTGGGCCACCTCAAACTGGTCACCGCCCTGTTCTTCGACCTCGGCGTCTACCTGGTGATCGTCGGGCTGGTGCTGGACGTGTTGCGCAGCCTCGGCGCCCGCCTGGACAAGGAATTGCGATGAGCGCCAATCTCGTTCTGCTGGTCACCATCGGCGTGCTCACCGCGTGCGGTGTCTACCTCCTGCTGGAGCGGGTGGTGTCGAAGATGCTGCTCGGGATCCTGCTGCTCAGCAACGCGGTGAACCTGCTGATCCTCACGATGGGTGGCCCGGACGGGGAACCCCCGATCCTCGGCAGCTCCGACACCTCCCCCGACGGCATGGCCGACCCACTCGCCCAGGCGATGGTGCTCACCTCGATCGTGATCACCATGGGCGTGGCGGCTTTCGTCCTGGCGCTGGCCTATCGCGCCTACATGCTGACCACCACCGAAGACGTCAGCAAGGACCCCGAGGACGCCCAGGTCGCGGCGGGCCGCGAACGGGAGGATCCCGAACTGTGACCCTGTCCCCGGATCTGCTGCCCGCCATCGCCGCACTGCCCGTGCTGGTTCCGCTGCTCGCCGCGGCGGCGACGCTGGTGTTCGGTCGCCGCCCGCGCCTGCAGGCGATGATCACGCTGACGGCGCTGTCGGTGGTGCTGGTGATCAGCGGGCTGCTGCTGTATCTCGCCGACCGCGACGGCACCACCGCCGTGCAGGTTGGCGGCTGGCCGACGCCGATCGGCATCACCCTCGTCGTCGACCGGCTCAGCGCCGCCATGCTGCTGGTCTCGGCGTTCGTGTTGCTCGTGGTGTCGATCTACGGTGCGGGACAGAATATTTCCGACGGTGGCGAACTCCAGCCGACCTCGATCTACCGCCCCACCTATCTGATCCTGACCGCTGGCGTGTCGACCGCGTTCCTGGCCGGTGACCTGTTCAACCTGTTCGTCGGCTTCGAAATCCTGCTCGTCGCCTCGTTCGTGCTGCTCACCGTCGGCGCCACCGAGGAACGGATCCGCACCGGCATCGCCTATGTGATGGTGTCGATGGTGTCGTCGCTGATCTTCCTGATCGGCATCGGCCTCACCTACGCGGCGACGGGCACCCTGAATCTCGCGCAACTGGCCGTGCGCCTGGAAGCGACACCCAGTGGCGTGCGCACCGCCTGCTACGCGGTGCTGCTGGTGGCGTTCGGGATCAAGGCGGCGGTGTTCCCGCTGTCGAGCTGGCTGCCCGACTCCTACCCCACCGCGCCCGCTCCGGTCACCGCGGTGTTCGCGGGTCTGCTCACCAAAGTCGGTGTGTACGCGATCATCCGCACCCATACGCTCTGGTTCCCGGACGGGGCGTTCGACGACATCCTGCTGGTGTGCGGGCTGGCCACCATGATCGTCGGCATCCTCGGCGCGATCGCGCAGACCGATATCCGGCGACTGCTCTCGTTCACGCTGGTCAGCCACATCGGTTACATGGTGTTCGGCATCGGCCTCGCCACCACCGCCGGGCTGACCGGTGCGGTGTTCTACGTGGCCCACCACATTCTGGTACAGACGGGGCTGTTCCTCGCTGTCGGCTTGATCGAACGGCAGGCCGGGTCGGTGTCGTTGCGCCGGATCGGCGGACTGGCGACCGCGAGCCCACTGCTGGGCGTGCTGTTCCTGATCCCCGCCTTGAACCTCGGTGGCATTCCACCCTTTTCGGGATTCATCGGCAAGGTCGCGCTGCTGGAGGCCGGTGCCGCCGAAGGCAGCGTGCTGGCCTGGGTGCTGGTCGCGGGTTCGGTGATCACGAGCCTGCTCACGCTGTACGCGGTGGCGCGGGTGTGGAGCAAGGCCTTCTGGCGACCGCGCGAAGAGGCACCCGAAGGTCATCTCACCGCGGCGAATCTGCCGACACTGGTGGAGGATTCGACCGATATGTACTACGAGGACCGCACCGATCCCGGCCGCATGCCCGTGCTGATGGTGCTGGCCACCGCCGGACTCGTGTCCGCCGGACTCGCGCTCACCGTGTTCGCCGGACCGGTCCTCGGCATCGCCGAACGCGCGGCCACCGACCTGAACGACCCGTCGGTGTACATCAACTCGGTCCTGGGACCGGTGCAGCGATGAGCCGACTCATCAACCGCGACAACGCTATTCGCGTCGGCGTGCTGATCTGGCTCACCGCCGTCTGGGTCGCGCTCTGGGGCGATCTGAGCGCGGCCAACGTCCTCGGCGGTGTGGTGGTCGCGCTGATCGTGGTCTTCGCGCTGCCCCTGCCACTGGTCCCGGTGGTCGGGCGCTTCCATCCGCTGTCGTTTCTCGAATTGATCATTGTCAGTATCTATTACGCGCTCGAATCGAGCCTGCAGGTGGCCTGGTTCGCCATCCGGCCCAGCGGACCGCCGGTCTCCGGCGTGCTGCGGGTGCACCTCGGCATCCAGTCCGATCTGGTGCTGGTGATGTGCGCCGACCTGCTCAACCTGATCCCCGGCACCATGGTCCTCGAACTCGACCGCGCCCGGTGTGTGGTCTACGTGCACGTACTCGATGTCGGCACCGACGAGGCGGTGGTGAACTTCTACCGCACCACCCGGCGCCTGGAACACCTCATGATCAACGCCTTCGAACGACCAAGCGAACGGCGCCGCCCCACGGAGGTACAGCCATGACCATCGTCGCCATCATCGCCGCCGTCCTGCTCGCCGCCGCCGCGGTGATCACCAGCTACCGCGTCCTCGCGGGCCCGAGCACCCTCGATCGGGTCGTCGGCATCGACTCGCTGATGGCGATTTCCGCATCCGGGCTCGCGGTGTGGGCCGCCTACAGCGACGACACCACCGTGATCCCGGCGATCGTGGCGCTCGCGCTTGTCGGTTTCCTCGGCTCGGCCGCGGTCACCCGATTCCGGGTCAGTGACGACCGGTGAGCGTCTGGGAATGGGTGTCGGCGATCCTGATCCTGACCGGCTGCGCGCTCGCGTTCACGGCGTCGATCGGCATCGTCCGCTTCCCCGACACCCTCACCCGGATGCACGCGGCCACCAAACCGCAGGTGGTCGGCCTCATGCTGGTGCTCGTCGGCACCGGCATCGATATCCGCGGCGACGTCAACGTCTGGATGCTCGTGCTCACCGGCCTGTTCACGATCATCACCGCCCCGGTGGTCGCCCATCTCATCGGCCGCACCGCCTACCGTGAACAACGCCACCGCGATGGGTTGTTCTAGGCAGCGGGTGTCGGGATGCGCTCGATGGCAGGTGCGGGAGCGGTGGCGAACCATGTGTGGTGGAAGGCGACGGCCACCGCGGCCAGCAGCCCGATGACGATCGCACCCGCCGCCACGGGGTATTCCGCCATCGGCACCGCCAGGTACCGATAGGACAGCAGCAGCCCGGCGAACACCGCGGTACCGAAGCCGACCAGCTGAATCCGGAACGCTCCCCAGCCCCGCTCGGGCGCACGCAACGCCGACTCGACCGTCAGGCACAGCACGGCGCCCGCCACCAGGTCCACGCCGTAGTGGTAGCCGAAGCCGAGCGTCGCGGTGACCGTGGCGGCCAGCCAGAAGGCCCCGCCCCAGCGCATCCAGATCGGCGCGCGCGAGCCGTCGATATCGCGACGGGTGTGGATGAACAGCGACAGCGCCCACGCGGTGTGCATCGAGGGCATGCAGTTGCGCGGGGTGAACTCGTCGAACGGCAGGGCGGACGGATTCGCATCGATCGGTGGCAACGCGGCGGGCCAGAAGTTGCCCACCTCGAAGCCGTGTCCGTCGGCACCGAACGCGAACATCGGCCCGACCACCGGGAACAGCACATAGAACAGCGGCCCGACCAGCCCGAGCACCAGGAAGGTACGCACCAGATAGTGGGTCGGCCACTGCCCGGTCGTCACCACCCTGCGCAACTGCCACACCGCCACCGCGATCGCCGCCACCGGCAGTTCGATGTAGACCCAGTGCAGCACCGCGTACACCTCGGGTCCGAGCACATCGAGCACCCGCCCGAGCACCCATGACGGATCACCGAGCGCGTGATCGGCGAGCAACGCGTATTCGTCGAGCACCGTCGGCCGCACCGCCGATGTCAGGTGCAACCACACATCACCGACCTTGGTGGCCAGCACCAGCAGCGCACCGAGGGCCACGGCCTTCAACGCGTTGAAGCGTTCACGCCCTTGCCAGCGCACCGCCGCGATCACCGCGAGCCCGGCCAGCACGATCGTCGGCCCGTTGCCGACCACGAACGGCTTGCCGTCGATCAGCCGCAGCGCGACCCACACCGCGTCGATCCCGATCGCGACTGCCAGCGCGAGCACCCGCCTGCGCGCGGAGATCCCGACCAGCGCGAGCACCAGACCCGCCCACGGCACCGACATCGACTTCGGCGTGCCGACGAAGTCACGAGCCAGGCTGGCCAGCGGACCGTCGAAACCCATGATCCAGGCCGTGACCTGCAGTCCGATGAGCAAGGCGAGCACCGCGCCCACCGCGGTGCCTGCGAGTATCCGTGGTTCGCGCAGACGGGAACCGAGAGTGGCACCCCCCGCCACAGTGCGTGGTTGTTCGACAAGCATCCGACCATCGTAAACGGCGGGTTAACGACAGCCCACCGCGCAGCTGAACGCTATTGATCCAGCTCGCGCACCAGCGCGTCGACGACCGCGACCATATCGCCCTGCGTCTGCGCGGCTACCCGGCGTTGCCGCTGGTAGGAGGCACCGTGGCGGGGAATGTCGGCCACCGAGGCCAGCTCGTCGGCACAGCCGAGACGCTTCGCGGTCGGCTCGAGCCGGTTCAGCAGCTCGGTCAGATCGTCGGTGACCAAACGCTCATTACTGGCATCGTCGACGATGATGATGGCGTCGAGCCCGTAGCGCGCGGCCCGCCATTTGTTCTCCTGCACGTGCCAGGGCGGCAGTGTCGGCAGCGTCTCGCCGTTTTCGAGGCGCTGGTCCAGGTCGACGATCAGGCAGTGGATCAGCGCGGCCACCGCGGCGAGTTCGGCACGGCTGGACAGCCCGTCGCACACCCGCACCTCGATGGTGCCCCACTTGGGGGCGGGCCGGATGTCCCAGTGCATGCCGCCGAGTTGTTCGAACACACCGGTTTTCATCTGGTCGTGTACGAAACCTTCGAACTGGTGCCAGTTCTCGAACTGGAACGGCAGCCCGGCGGTCGGCAACTGCTGGAACATCAGCGCGCGATTGCTGGCGTAGCCGGTGTCGTCGCCGGACCACATCGGCGAGGACGACGACAGCGCGAGCAGATGCGGATACGACAGCAGCAGCGAGTTCAGGATCGGAAAGACCTTGTCCCGGTGCGAAACTCCTACGTGCACGTGCACACCCCAGATGAGCATCTGGCGGCCCCACCACTGGGTGCGCTCGATCAGTTCGTCGTAATGCGGTGAGCGCGTGAGCTGTTGGGCCGACCATGCCGCGAACGGATGGGTGCCCGCGCAGAACAGGTCCACACCGAGCGGATCGGCCGCCCGGCGCACCGCGTCCATGGTGCCGCGCAGGTCTTCCACCGCCCCGCCGACCGTGTCGTGCACCCCGGTCACCAATTCGACTGTGTTGCGCAGCAATTCCTTGGTGACCTGCGGAGTGCCGTCGTGCGCGCGCAGGTCACCGACCGCGTCGAACACCGCCGAGGCAGTGTTGGACAGATCACGCGTCACCTTGTCGACGAGCGCGATCTCCCATTCGATGCCGATGGTCGGCCGGGGCGAACCGCGAAACGGAACCGACTCGAATCCCCCAGCCATGCGTTTCTCGCTAACCGACCACGCCGCACGCCACCCGGGCGCCCGCATCGCCGGTGCTCAGGGTGGTCTCGTCCGGGCCGGTGCCACCCTCACGCGTGTAGCGCGGGGGGATGTTGCCGAAGTTGTCCGCGCCGCCGTGGATGATCAGCGCCTTGCCCTTGACCGCGTCGAGGGTGACCGTGTCGGTCCGGGTGACCAGCTTCGCGGAGCCGTCGGCACCGACCTGCAGCGAGGTGAGGTCACCGCTGGCCGGGTGCGCGGTGGCACCGCCGACCTGCAGATGCCCGCCGGCCGAGGCGAAGTCACCCTCGCAGGTGCCGTTCTGGTGGAAGTGCAAACCGTGGAAGCCGGGGGTGAGACCGCGTGCCTCGACGGTGACGACCAGGTGGCCACCTTCTTGGACGATGGTCGCGGTGCCGACCTCAGCACCCGCACCGTTCTTGAGCGAGGTCTTCAGGCCGCCTGCCACGCCACCGTGATCGTCGCCGTGGCCGGGGGCCGCGGTCGCCGACGATTCGGCGTGACCGCCACCGTGGCCGCCGCTTTCGCCGCCGGGAGCCGCCGAGCTGGTCCACACCGGCGGCGTGGTGCCCTTGACGTCACTCGACTCCTGGCTGTTGGAGCACGCAGTGAGCCCGAACGCGGCGACCGCGAGCAACGGGGTCACAATGCGCCAGGACGGGCGACGAGTTGTCGACGTGGCCATCAGGAGACTCCTTATCGGACTGGGGCTATACCGCTCAAGATGATGCCACAGCGGCGAGACGACCTACGGCACCGCGTGCCGCGCCCGGTTCAGCGACCGGTCAGCACGACGACAACGCCCGGCGAGGTGTCCCCCGTCTTGGGCGCGACCGTCCCGCCGACCTGCTCGGCGATCTCGGTGGCCGCGGCCTTGTCGCCCGCGCCGCCGCCGTAGTACACGGTGGTGGTGGTCAGGTTCGCGCCGCTGTAGTTGCCGGTGCTCACATTGGTCCAACCCGCCGCGCCCAGCTCGCTCGCGGTTCGCGCGGCCAGGCCGGCGACCAGGCTGTTGTTCAGCACCTTCACCGACACAGCCTGATCCGGGCCATCCGCCGCGGCGGTGGTGGTCGGGGCGGTGGTCGTCGGCGCGACGGATGTCGTCGTGGTCGCGGCAGCCGCGCTGGTGGTCGTCGGCGCAGTCGTGGTGGTCGGTGCCTGCGCGACCGCGCTGGAGGTGGTGGTCTCGGTCGGCTCCGCGTCGGCTGCCACGGCATCGGAGTTCGACAGCGACATCGCACCCAGACCGGCGAAGACAATGGCCAGCGCGATCAACACCATCGCCAGCGCGCGCAACGGCGGGCCGCCGGGAGTGGGGTTCGGGTTGCTCACCCGCTCAACCCTAGTCGCAACCGAGGGTGTGTGGCCGTCATGTCAGACCTGGAAACCGAGTTTGCGCGCGGCACGCGACTTCTGCCTGCTGGCCCGCAGTCGGCGCAGCCGCTTGACCAGCATCGGGTCGGCGGCCAGCGCGGCGTCGGAGTCGACGATCGCGTTGAGGACCTGGTAGTACCGGGTGGCCGACATGGCGAAGAGTTCGCGGATCGCGTCTTCCTTGGCGCCCGCGTATTTCCACCATTTGCGTTCGAAATCCAGGATGTCGAGCTCGCGGCGGCTCAGACCGGTGCTCTCGTCGGCCGCCGAATCCTGTTCGCCCGCAGTGTGGCCGTCGGAGATGTGCCGAGCTGCTGCGCCGTCCATCTTGCTCCCTCGCCGAGTATCACGAGATGGGTGAATACCGTCGTCATTCAACCATGGGTGCCCCCGATCCTTCGACCCATGTCACGGCGTGTTGACTGAAGGCCAGTAGGGGTGTCGCGGGCCACAGGGGTCCGCCGATCACGCGCCCGCGCCAGCGGCGATAATGGCGACCATGGCAATTCTCCCGATCGTGATCGTCGGTGACCCCGTTCTCCACACCCCCACCGCGAAGGTGACGGAGACCCCAGCGGAACTGGCCGAGCTGATCGCGGATATGTACGACACGCTCGAAGAGTCGAAGGGTGTCGGCCTCGCCGCCAATCAGGTCGGCGTCGGCAAGCGACTGTTCGTCTACGACTGCCCCGACTTCGACGCCACCGGCAACCCGATCCGCCGCAAGGGCGTGATCGTGAACCCGGTGCTCGAGACCTCCGCGATCCCCGAGACCATGCCCGACCCCGATGACGACGAGGAAGGCTGCCTGTCGGTGCCCGGCGAGCAGTTCCCGACCGGTCGCGCGGACTGGGCGAAGGTCACCGGGACCGACGAGAACGGCGAGCCCGTGGAACTCGAGGGCACCGGCTTCTTCGCGCGCATGCTCCAGCACGAGGTGGGCCACCTCGACGGCTTCCTCTACGTCGACGTGCTGATCGGCCGCAATGCTCGGGCCGCCAAGAAGGCCATCAAGCGAAACGGCTGGGGCACACCGGGTTTGAGCTGGATCCCGGGCACCGTCCCCGACCCCTTCGGCCATGACGACTGACATTCCACTCGGGCGGCGCGTGGTGATGCGGTACCAGCTGCCCGCGGGTTATCCCCAGCCGCTCACCGATGTGATCGGCGAACTGGTGTCACTGACGCCGCCGTCGGTGCGGACCGCCGAGGGCGAGTTGGTCTCGGTGTCGGCTGATCGCGTTGTCGCGCTGAAAGCGCTGGGGCCGAGGCCTATTCGCACCAAGGAGATCCGGTCGCTGGAGACCGCGGCGGCGATGGCCTGGCCAGGCAGCGCGCATCTGTGGATCGACGGTTGGCTCGTCCGGGCGGGTAACGGTTACACCGGGCGCGCGAATTCGGCGGTGCCGCTGGGTGAGTCGGGTGTGCCAGCGGTGTTGTCGATCGACACCATGCGCGAGATCGCGGACTGGTACACGAGTCAGGGGTTGCCGCTGCTGCTACAGCTGCCCGACCGGCTCGCGCCCGTCCCGCCGACCTGGAACACCTGGAGCGAGACCGTTGTCCTCGGGCTCGACATCGCGAATTTCGTGCTGCCGCAAGGACCGTCGATGGTACGCATCGCCGGCGAGCCTGAGGACGGCTGGCTGCGCACTCATCGCTACCGTGGCGAGATCCCCCTCGACCCGTCCGTGCGCGAACCGGATTTCGCGGTGCTCACCTCGGTCTTGGACGGCACCCTCGGTTTCGCCTCACTCGGCCTGCCCGAACCCCTGTCCATCGGCCGCGGCGCGGTGACCACCGCCCCCGACGGCCGACGCTGGGTCGGCCTGACCTGTGTGGCCGTGGCGACCGCGCACCGCCGCAAAGGCCTCGGCGCGCTGCTGTGCGCCGAACTGATCCGCTGGGGCGCCGAGCAGGGCGCCAGCCACGCTTACGTCCAGGTGGAGGTGGGCAACGCCGGCGCACTGGCCCTCTACCGCGAACTCGGCTTCATCGAACACCACGCCTACCGCTACGCCGCCCCGCAGAATCATTAGCTTCGAAAGGACAACCGCCACCGTGCGTCTCGCCACCTGGAACGTCAACTCGATCCGGTCCCGCGTCGATCGGGCGATCGCGTTTCTGGACCGCCACGACATCGATGTGCTGGCGTTGCAGGAGACCAAGTGCCGTGACGATCAGTTCCCCTTCGAACAGTTCGAGGCCGCGGGGTACGAGGTGGCGCATGTGGGGCTCAATCAGTGGAACGGGGTCGCGATCGTGTCGCGGGTCGGGCTCACCGATGTCGAGTTCGCGTTTCCCGATCAGCCCGGCTTCGACAAGGACGCCGGCGATTCGCTGATCGAATCGCCGGTGGTCGAAGCGCGCGCGCTCGGCGCGACCTGCGGCGGGGTGCGGGTGTGGAGCCTCTACGTCCCCAACGGGCGCGCGCTCGCCGACCCGCACTACACCTACAAACTGAACTGGCTCTCAACCTTGCACGCGAAGGCGGCTGGCTGGCTGGCCGAGGACCCCGAGGCGAAGATCGCGCTGGTCGGCGACTGGAATATCGCCCCCACCGACGACGATGTCTGGGCGCCGGAACTGTTCATCGGCAAGACCCACACCTCAGCGCCCGAACGCGAGGCCTTCCAGGCCGTGCTCGACCTCGGCTTCCGCGATGTGATGCGCCCGTTCGCCCCCGGCCCCGGCGTCTACACCTATTGGGACTACACCCAGCTGCGTTTCCCCCGCAAGGAGGGCATGCGCATCGACTTCATCCTCGCCTCCCCCGCCCTCGCCGACCAGATCAAGGACGCGTCGGTGGACCGCGAGGAACGCAAGGGCAAGGGCGCCAGCGATCATGCTCCGGTGATCGCGGAATTCTGACGGATTTTCCGCGCGTTCTCGGTTACGTTGGAGGGAGAAATTTCAGCCTGCGACGTAGCGGGAGGTTCAGCCGATGTTCTATCGCCGGGTTGGTGCGGTGCCGCCGAAGCGGCATACGCAGCATCGGGATGAGCGGGGCAACCTCTGTTACGAAGAGCTGATGGGCGAGGAGGGCTTCTCCGGGGACTCCTCGCTGCTCTATCACCGCGCCCTGCCGCCTGCGATCGTCGACGCGACCGTCTGGGAGCTGCCCGACCAGACCTTGACGCCGAATCATCCACTGCACCACCGGCATCTGCGGCTGCCCCTGCTGTTCCCCGGCGATACGGCGGTGGCGACCGACCCGGTCACCGGGCGCAGGCTGCTGCTGGCCAATGCCGATGTGCGGATCTCGTACGTGGTCGCCAAGGGCGCGTCCCCGCTGTACCGCAATGCCATCGGCGACGAACTGGTGTACGTGGAATCCGGTGCGGCCGTGGTGGAAAGCGTCTTCGGGATCCTGCCGGTACGCCGAGGCGACCAGGTTCTCATGCCGCGGGCGACGACCCACCGCTGGCTGCCGATGGGCGAGGAACCGTTGCGCGCGTATGTGATCGAGGCGTCGAGTCACATCACCCCGCCGAAGCGCTATCTGTCGAAATTCGGTCAGCTGCTGGAGAATTCGCCGTACTGCGAGCGAGATCTGTACGGCCCACTCGAATTGCTGCTCGTCGAGGAGACCGACGTGGAGGTGCTGGTCAAGCATCGCGCGGGCAACGAGGTGATCGGCACCAGGATGACGTACGCGACGCATCCGTTCGATGTCGTCGGCTGGGACGGCTGCCTGTACCCGTACACCTTCAATATCGCCGATTTCGAACCGATCACCGGCCGCGTGCATCAGCCACCGCCGGTGCATCAGGCCTTCGAGGCCACCAATTTCGTCATCTGCAATTTCGTGCCGCGCAAGGTCGACTATCACCCACTGTCGATTCCCGTGCCGTACTACCACTCGAATGTGGATTCCGACGAGATCATGTTCTATTGCGGCGGAAACTATGAGGCGCGCAGGGGGTCCGGCATCACCCAGGGTTCGGTGTCGGTGCACCCTGGTGGTTATGCGCACGGCCCACAGCCGGGCGCTTACGAACGCAGCATCGGGGCGGACTTCTTCGACGAACTGGCCGTGATGGTGGATACGTTCCGGCCGCTACAGCTCGGCGAAGGGGCGCTGGCCTGTGAGGATCCCGCCTATGCGTGGACGTGGTCAGGTCGTGGGCCGGGGCTCGGATGAGTGGCATGAGCGACGCGGAGCGGTTGCGCGTCGAGGTACCCGCGGACTCGCTGTTCGGGCCGGAGAATATGCCCTACGGTGTTTTCGCACCGCCCGACGGCGATTTCCGAGTCGGTTGCCGGTTGGGCGATACGGTGCTCGATCTGGCTGCGCTACTGAATGATTCGGTGTTCGCGCGACCCGAGATGAATGCCTTTCTCGCGCAGGGTCCCAGCCGTTGGCGCGAGGTCCGCGAAAGATTGCGCGCGTTCGCCGATACCGCGCTGCCGGTCGATGCCGTGTATCCCGTGTCTTCGGTGCGCATGGCGCTGCCGGTGCGGATCGGCGACTACGTCGATTTCTACGCCAGCATCGACCACGCCACCAATCTCGGCAGACTCTTCCGTCCGGACAGTGCACCGCTGCTGCCGAATTGGCGGCATCTGCCGGTGGGTTATCACGGCCGGGCAGGCACCGTCGTCGTGTCGGATACGCCGATCATCCGGCCCCGAGGACAACGCCGAACAGGTTCCGGCACAACAGATTTCGGTCCGTCCGAGCGGCTGGATATCGAGGCCGAACTGGGCTTCGTCATCGGCACCGGGTCCGTCCTCGGCGCACCGGTCACCATCGACGAATTCACCGAGCATGTTTTCGGTGTCGCCCTGGTCAACGACTGGTCGGCGCGCGATATCCAAGCGTGGGAGTACCAACCACTCGGCCCGTTCCTCGGTAAGTCCTTCGCCACCTCGATCTCGGCCTGGATCACGCCGCTTGCCGCGCTGACCGAGGCCCGCGTACCGCTGCCGACACAGGACCCCGAACCCCTCCCGTACCTGCGCGGCGTCGGCGACTTCGGCCTCGACATCGACCTGTCCGTCGCCTGGAACGGCGAGGTCGTCGCCCGCCCGCCCTACGCACGGATGTACTGGTCCCCCGCTCAGATGTTGGCCCACCTCACCGCGAACGGCGCCTCGATCCGCCCCGGCGACCTCTACGCCTCCGGCACCATCTCCGGCCCCGAGCCGACTCAACGCGGCTCCTTCATCGAACTGTCCTGGGGTGGAACGCAACCCATCACCGTGGACGATCAGCAGCGCACATTCCTTGCCGACGGCGACGAGGTGACGATCACGGCCACCGCCCCCGGTACGGACGGGAGACCGATCGGCCTCGGGAGGGTCAGCGGACGAATCCTGCCCGCGCACGGGTCAACCACAGCGGGTCCGCGGTAGCGTCCACCCAGGGGCGGAAATGGTACTCGATCCATCTCCGCCCCGAGGCGGTATCGGGCAGATTCGGGCGCGGGATACGGTGACGGTTCGAACGTTTCCAGCAGTTCCCGACAAAAGGCCCGACGATGTTGACGAGAATCGCCCGCACCGCCGTTGCCCGACCACGGTGGGTGGTCGCGGTCGCGCTGTTACTGATGGTCCTGTGTGGCGCGATCGGCGCCACGGTGAACTCGCACATGAAATCGGGCGGATTCGTCACCGATGATCTCGATTCGGTGCAGGCCAGCCAATATCTCAGCGACCATTTCCCTGGCAGCGAGCCCAATTACATCCTGACGATCTCCACCGAGGACGTGGCCGACTCCGGTGCCGCGCGCTCGGCGGCCGACCATGCGATCGCCGTCCTCGACGCACATCCCGAGATCGTCAGCGGCGTGCAGTCGTACTGGACCGCGCGGCCCGACCTCAAACAGGCGATGCTCAGCAAGGACGGCAAGCACGCGCTGATCCTGGCCAGTATCGAGGGCGACGATGCCGAGCTGCCCGTTCGGGCGGCGATGCTGAGCGAGGAACTGCAGGTCGAGAGCGGTCCGGTCACTGTCAAGGCCGGCGGGCTGGCCGCTTCGTTCGCCGATATCAACACCCAGATCAGCAAGGATCTGATCATCGCCGAGGCGATCGCGATCCCGATCACCGGTCTGTTGCTCGCCCTGGTGTTCGGCAGTCTCATGGCCGCCGCGCTGCCGATCGCGATCGGGCTGTTCGCCATCGCGGCGTCGCTGGGCATTCTGCGCGTGCTCACCGCCCTGACCGATGTGTCGATCTTCGCGCTGAACATGACCACGGCACTCGGACTGGCGTTGGCGATCGACTACAGCCTGTTCATCGTCAGCCGGTATCGCGAGGAATTGACCGGGGGCGCCACGCCGACGGCCGCGGTGACCCGCGCGATCCAGACCGCCGGTCGCACGGTCGTGTACTCGGCACTTGTCGTCGCGCTCTCGCTGTCGGCGCTGCTGGTGTTCCCGCAGTACTTCTTCAAGTCGTTCGCCTACGCGGGCATCGCCGTGGTCGCCGCCGCCGCGGCCGCCGCGGTGATCGTGCTGCCCGCGCTGCTCATCCTGGTCGGCCACCGCATCGACGCGGGCGACCTGCGCGCACCGATGCGGCGACTGTTCCGGCTGGCTCCGCGGACGGAAAAACAACCGCGCCAGACGTTCTGGTACCGCCTCGTCGTCGCGGTGATGAAACGGCCGATGTCGATCGCGCTGGCCACCACCGCGTTCCTGCTGCTGCTCGGTTCGCCGTTCCTCGGGGTCCAGTTCGGCTACCCCGACGACCGGTCGCTGCCCACCGGCGTCGCCAGTCGCGAAGTCGGCGACATCCTGCGTACCGAGTTCGACGCCGACCTCGCCTCGAGCGCGACCATTGTGCTGCCCGAATTCCGTGGCAGCGCAGCAGAGCTCGATACCTACGCGCGCGATCTGTCCAAGGTGCCCGACGTGCCTGCCGTGCTCAGCAGCGCGGCGGTGTACCGCAACGGGATGCGGGTGGCCGCGGGCGTGCCCGAGATGACGGACGCGCAGCACGGCGCCTACCTGTCGGTCGCCACCTCACTCGACCCCTACTCCGACGCGGGCGGCACCCAACTCGACACCTTGCGCGCCGTTGCCGCCCCATCGAAAGCCCTGATCACCGGCCCGGCCGCACTCAACCAGGACTCGGTGAACGCGATCACCGGCAAACTGCCACTGGCGGGCGCGCTGATCGCGCTCACCACGCTGGTGCTGCTGTTCCTGTTCACCGGCAGCGTGGTGTTGCCGATCAAGGCACTGATCCTCAACATCCTGTCGCTGGCGGCGACGTTCGGCGCGATGGTGTGGATCTTCCAGGAAGGCCACCTGTCGGGGCTGCTCGGCTTCACCGCCACCGGCACCCTCAACCTGGCCATGCCGATCCTGATGTTCAGCCTGGCCTTCGGTGCGTCCATGGACTACGAGGTCTTCCTGCTCTCCCGGATCCGCGAGGAATGGCTGGCCGGGCCGAAGACCACCGAGGGCAATACCGAGGCCGTCGCGATGGGCGTGGCCCGCACCGGGCGCATCTTCACCGCCGCCGCCTTGCTGATGAGCATCGTGTTCCTCGGCGTCGCCACCTCCGGTGTGTCGATGATGAAGCTGTTCGGCCTCGGGTGCGCACTCGCGGTGATCAGCGACGCGACGGTCATCCGCGGCCTGCTCGCACCGGCGCTCATGCGGATGATGGGCACCTGGAACTGGTGGGCACCGAAGCCACTCGCGATGCTGCACAACAAGTTCGGGCTCGATGAAGCCGAGGACACCACCCATGACGCGCCGAAACAGCTCGACTCGGCGTCGGTGTAACGAGCCTGGCGCGCGATCCGTCCGGTCCATCCCCGGGCGGGTCGCGAACACCTGCGGGTAACGTCGGCGGGGCAATTCACACGAACGGGGGCTCGCACCAGCGGGCTGAGAGGACGGCTAGCCCAATCGGGCGTCAGGGCCGTCGACCGTATGAACCTGACCGGGTAATGCCGGCGTAGGGAGAAACAATCATGGGCTCGAGCACGTCTTCTGACGGGACGGTCGACACCGTCACCACCGGTCCGATCCGGGGCAGCGTCAAGCACTACCAGGAGGTTGACGGCCTGCGCATCCCGGTTCGCCGCATCAATCTCACCAACGGCGACCACTTCGATGTCTTCGACACCAGCGGCCCGTACACCGACGACAACGCGGTGATCGACCTCGAAACCGGCCTGCCGAAACTGCGCGACGAATGGGACAGGCCCACCGTCGAAGGCCCGCGTACTCAACTGCACTGGGCTCGCCAGGGCATCATCACCCCCGAGATGCGATTCATCGCCGCCCGCGAGGGTGTCTCGCCCGAGCTGGTGCGCGACGAGGTCGCGCTCGGTCGTGCGGTGATTCCGGCCAACCACCACCACCCGGAGCTCGAGCCGACCATCATCGGCAAGAAGTTCCTGGTCAAGATCAATGCCAATATCGGCAACTCGGCGGTGTCGTCGTCGATCGCCGAAGAGGTCGAGAAGATGGTGTGGGCGGCCCGCTGGGGTGCCGACACCATCATGGACCTGTCCACCGGCAAGAACATCCACGAGACCCGTGAGTGGATTCTGCGCAATTCGCCGGTCCCGATCGGCACCGTCCCGATCTACCAGGCGCTCGAGAAGGTGAACGGTGATCCCACCCAGCTCACCTGGGAGATGTACCGCGACACCGTGATCGAGCAGTGCGAGCAGGGTGTCGACTACATGACCGTGCACGCGGGCGTGCTGCTGCGCTATATCCCGCTCACCGCCAAGCGCGTCACCGGCATCGTCTCGCGCGGCGGATCCATCATGGCCGCTTGGTGTTTGGCGCATCACCAGGAATCGTTCCTGTACACGCACTTCCGGGAACTGTGCGAGATTCTCGCGAAGTACGACGTGACCTTCTCCCTCGGCGACGGCCTGCGTCCCGGGTCCATCGCCGACGCCAACGACGAGGCCCAGTTCGCCGAACTCCGAACCCTGGGCGAGCTCACCAAGATCGCGAAATCCTATGGCGTGCAGGTGATGATCGAAGGCCCCGGTCACGTGCCGATGCACAAGATCGTCGAGAACGTGCGTCTCGAGGAAGAGCTGTGCGACGAGGCGCCGTTCTACACCCTCG
This sequence comes from Nocardia sp. A7, assembly GCF_046549215.1. Lineage (NCBI taxonomy): Bacteria > Bacillati > Actinomycetota > Actinomycetes > Mycobacteriales > Nocardiaceae > Nocardia > Nocardia sp. A7. The sequence goes on from NZ_JAJPWE010000001.1 coordinate 1,726,598, forward strand.
GGCCGTTGGCCACCGATATCGCGCCCGCCTACGACCACATCACCTCGGCCATCGGCGCCGCGATCATCGCCAAGGCGGGCACCGCGATGCTCTGCTACGTCACCCCCAAGGAGCACCTCGGCTTGCCCAACCGCGACGACGTCAAGGTCGGCGTGATCACCTACAAGATCGCCGCCCACGCCGCCGACCTCGCCAAGGGACACCCGCACGCCCAGGACCGCGACAACGAATTGTCCAAGGCCCGTTTCGAATTCCGCTGGCACGACCAGTTCGCGCTCTCGCTCGACCCGGACACGGCCCGCGAGTACCACGACGAAACCATGCCCGCCGAACCCGCCAAGACCGCCCACTTCTGCTCGATGTGCGGTCCGAAGTTCTGCTCGATGCGCATCTCCGCCGATGTCCGCGAGTACGCGGAGAAACAGGGCCTGACCGATGTGGCCGCCATCGAGGCCGGCATGGCGGCGAAGTCCGCCGAGTTCGCCGACCAGGGCAACAAGGTATATCTGCCGGTCGTCTGACCCGGTGCTGCCCGCCCGGGCCGACCGGGCGGGCAGCGAGCAGGTCGGGGTAACGTCGGCGAGGTGTCCGATGCCTTCTATCTCACCGACCCCGCCGACCCGAATCGGTACATCTCGACCGAGCTGACGCGCGGCCCGTGGTCGCCGGACGCCCAACACGCGGGACCGCCCTCGGCGCTGCTCGGGCACGTGATCGAGCGGTGCGAGCCGCGGCCGGGATTTCAGGTCGGGCGGGTCGCCGTCGAGATTCTGGGGCCGGTGCCGCTGGCTCCGCTGACCGCGCGGGCGAAGGTGGTGCGGTCAGGGCGCAGTGTCGAACTGGTCGAGGCGACGTTGTCGTCGGAGCGTGGGCCGGTGATGCAGGCCACGGCGTGGCGGCTCAAGCTGGCCGAGCCCGCGCTCGACCTGCCAACGGAGTTCCTGCCCACCGGTAATCGGCCGCTGCCCACCGCGTCGGAGCCGTCGTCGTTCCCGACCGATCACGAGATCGGATTCCACACCGGCATCGAATATCGCTTCGCTACCGGGTCTTTCGGTGAGCCGGGTCCCGCGGTCTGCTGGATTCGGTTGAAGTATCCGATCGTGGCAGGCACCACCCCGAGCCCGCTCGAGCGCGCACTCGCCGCCGCTGATTCCGGCAACGGTGTGAGTGCCGTCCTAGATTGGTCGAAATACCTGTTCATCAATACCGACCTGACTGTCACCCTGCACCGACAGCCGGTCGGCGAATGGGTGTGCCTGGACGCGGTCACCCATCCGCAACCGCACGGCATCGGCCTCGCCGAATCGGCGCTCTTCGACGAGACCGGGCCACTGGGCCGCAGCACCCAGACGCTGCTGCTGGCACCGCGCTAGGGACGCGGCTTCACCAGGTCGGTGTTGCCGTGCTTGAGCAGTTCGGAATCGAAGGTGCTGTCGGTGCGGAACGGGTCACCGGTGCCGGTGGTGATCAGATCGTGCAGGCTCTTGGTGATGTAGCCGCCCCAGGCATTGGCGCACACCTCGTAGCATTCGTCGGCCGGGCGCAAACCCACATGGGTGAAACGGATTTCGGTGCCACCGTCGCGTTCGACGATGTCGAAAACCACGTCGGTGTCCTCCCATTCGGCGGTGTCTTCGATGAAGGAGATGTGGCTGTCGGTGACGTGCCAGACCAGACGCTTGCCGGGGATCGACTCGGTGGTGGTCATCGTGCAGCGATGCGCGCCAGGGACCTCGAAGCGGTAGCTGTCGCCCACGGTGCCCGTGGTGCCTTCGATCGTTTCGTTCCACCAGCCGCGAACATTGTTGATCGCCGCGAACGCCTCCGCGGGCGTGGCGTCGACGTTGGTGGTCGCGGTGAAGTTGTTGTCGCTCATTGCTTTTCCTTCGGTTCAGCCATCCAGATGTCTTCGGAGGGCGTCGAATGGACCGTCCCAGTCGCGGGCCATGGCGGCCAGGAACTGCTGGGCCACTTGCATGGGGGCGGAGTCGAGGCGGTAGCGCACTCTGCGCCGCTCCCCCGGTTCCGCGATCACCAGACCCGCATCTGACAGCAGGACAAGGTGTTTCGCGATCGCCTGTCGGGTGATGGGCAGGCGATCGGCGAGGTCTGTCGCGGTGGCGGGCCCGTCGGCGGCGAGGGCGGCCAGCACCGCTCGCCTGCTCGGATCAGCCAGCGCGACGAAGACCCGTTCGGCTGTAGCCTCTAACTCAGGCCGCATCGAGGTACTCGACCAGCTCACCCAGTTCGCTCTTCCAGCCACCGATATTGCCCTCGAACGCCTCCTTGTAGGCGTCTTCGGACAGCTGCGCGAAACCGGTCTCGACCACGGTCAGCCGCGTCCCAGCGCCGACCGGCTCGAGCGTGAACTCCACATAGGTGCGTCGCGGATCCTCGTCGGGCAGCCCGTTGATCGGCCAGGTATAGCCGAACACCGTCGGCTCTTCGACCCGCTCCACCCGCATATTCGCGACTTGCTCGCCCTCGTTCCACGTCATCCGCGCCGCGCCCCCGGGCCGCAGATCGATAGTGGCGGCATTTCCGAACCAACTCCCGAGCCCCTCGGCCGTCGTCAGCGCCGCCCACACCTTCTCCGGCGGGTGCGCGAGCTCGACAGTCCGCACGATCTGATCAGGGAATCCCATGACGCCTCCTCTATTTTGCAACCGATTGGTTGCCATTCAGAGTATTGCAACCTTCGGGTTGCGTCAAGGATCAATGGCCGCCGGTGACGCGGAACCCCCTGGGGACCAGCCAGACCGTTCCGACGGCCACCACCGCGACCACCACGGCCGAGATGTAGGACGTGGTGGTGAGCGCGACATCGAAGGCGTGGCTCGAGGACACCAGAACCAGCGCGACCACCGGATAGGTGGTGGGTTCCGGGCTCACCGCCAGCAGCAGGAAGCCGAGCGCGACCGCGCCGAGGAACAACAACTTTCGCCCCACCCGGTCACCGAGCGCACCGGTGGTGATGAGCAACCCGCCGAGCACGAGCCCGTAGATGTCGATGATCCACAGCTGTTCCAGCGGCCCGACCTGGAGATCGTCGATCAGCGACGGCAACGCCACATTGAGAATCGTGGCGTCCATCGCCACCAGCAACAGACTGGCGCACAGGACCCCGAGCATGGCCCACCTGATCGCGCCGTACGTCTGCGTCGTCTCACCCACCGCGCCACCTCACCGTCCGATTCCTGGTCATAACCGGTATCCGGATCAGTAGCACGCGATCCACCCCTGAACCTACCCAAACACCCCGCCCGGGCCGGGTAACCCTGATGTGTCCCGCCCCCGGCACCTACCCCTTGTCGAACCGGGTGTCGACGTAGGACTTGAAGTCGACCTTGCCGGGAATTGCCTTGGCCTTGGTGAAGGCGTCGGCGATCTCCTGCTCGGAGGCGATGACCTGGTCGGAAAGCTTGATCGGCTCCTTGATCGAGCGGGTCCAGGTGGTGCGGGAGGCGTCGACGCTGATCTGGGTCAGTTCGGCGTACTTGGTCGACCAGGTGTCGAGGTTGTCCGATGACCATTTGGTTGCGGCGGCGTAGCGCTGGAAGAAGTCGGTCAGGGCGGCGGATTTGCCCGCGTCGGCGATGGTTTTGTTGCCGGCTACCCAGAAGTTGTAGCCGTTGGCGGCCTGGTCGGCGGTGGCGATCGACTTGGCGCCGGACTCCTTTTCGGCGATCGCGGTGTAGGGGTCCCAGGTGGCCCAGGCGTCGACGTCACCTCGGGTGAGCGCGGTGTAGCCGTCGCCGGGGGCGAGGTAGACCGGCTCGATATCGCTCAGCGACAGGCCCGCCTTCTGCAGTTGCAGGAGCAGGTTCGCGTTGGCCGAACTGCCCTTGTAGACAGCGACTTTCTTGCCTTTGAGTGCCGCGACGGACCCGATGGTCGAGTCCTTGCCGACCAGGATGGCATCGCCCTTACCGGTCGCCGAGAGTGCGCCGACGATCTTGATATCGGCATCGGCCGCCGCGCCGAAAATGACTGGGGTATTGCCTGTTTGAGCGATATCGATGCCGCCCGCACTGGCGGCTTCGACCAGCGGCAGACCGGCGGTGAAAGTGGAGAATTCGATCTTGTAGGGCAAGTTCTCCAGCTGACCCGACGCCTTCAGCAATACCTCGATCGAAATCGCTTTCTGGTCACCGACTTTCAGCGTGACAGTGCTGAGGTCGACCGGCCCCGACGGCGCGGCCTCGGTCGCCGCGTCGTCGCCGCAGGCACTCAGGGAGAGCGCGGCGACGACGGCGAGGGCCAGACCGGTCAGACGAGATTTCGGAGTGCGTTTCACGGGAACAACTTTCGTGCGTGGGTGAGGACGGAGTTCGGTCGCGCAGCGCAGGACCGACAGGTTCCAGGAACGAGCGTCAATTCGTGACACCGAGCAGGGCGAGCAGGCGGGTCGCGTACTCGGCGACTTCCGGTGCGGCGCCGGTGCGTGGGCGCGGCAGGTCGATGGGCACCTCGGCGGCGATGCGGCCCTCGTCGAGTACCAGCACGCGGTCGGCCAGGGTGATCGCTTCCAGCACATCGTGGGTCACGAGGAGTACGCCGAATTCGCGCTGGGCGTGCAGGCCGAGCAGCAGGTCGTGCATGGTCAGTCGGGTCAGGGCGTCGAGGGCGCCGAAGGGTTCGTCGAGCAGCAGCAGGGTCGGCGCGGCCACCAAAGCCCGTGCCAGTGCGGCACGTTGGGACTCGCCGCCGGACAGCGTCAGCGGCCACGCATCGGCGCGACCGGCCAGGCCGACCTCGGCGAGCAGCTCACGCGCGGCCTTCTCGTCGGCACGGCGATCGCGCGGCTTGGACCTGCCGAGCGCGACATTGCGGACCACCGGCTGCCACGGAATCAACCGTGGTTCCTGGAAGACGATCGTCGGCCTGTCATCGACGGAAACCTCACCGCGAGTGGCGGTGTCGAGCCCACTGAGGATCCGCAACAGCGTGGACTTGCCCGATCCGCTGCGGCCGACCAGCGCGACGATCTCGCCCGCGCCGATCTCGAGATCGATCCCATCGAGCACGGTGCGATCACCGAATCGCTTGCTGAGACCGGTGATTCGCGCGGCGGCCACACGGGCCGATGGCGGGGAGATGGGGGTGACAGTCGTCATGATGGGAACCTCGCGATCGAACGGCGGCGGGTGGCGGAAGCAACATCCATCAGCGGTGCACCGCCGGGCGCCAGCGCAGTGCACGACGTTCGAACAGTCGCACGATCGAATCGGTGAGCAGGCCGAGCAGGCTGTAGACCACCAGGCCGAACACCACGATGTCGGTGCGCAGGAATTCGCGCGCGTTGTTGACGACGAAGCCGAGACCCGCACTGGCGTTGATCTGTTCGGCGACGATGAGCGAAAGCCAGGCGATGCCGAGGCTCTGCCGGGCGCCGACCAGGATCTGTGGGAGGGCACCGGGGAGGATGAGCAGCCGCAGGCGTTCGGCGAGGCCGAGGTGCAGGGCGCTGCCGAGTTCGAGCAGCTTCGGGTCGAGTTGGCGGATGCCCGAGAAGGTATTGAGGTACAGCGGGAAGAACACACCGAGCGCGATCAGGTAGACCTTGGGTTCCTCGCCGATCCCGAACCAGATGATGAACAGCGGGATCAGGCCGAACAGCGGAATGGTGCGGATCATCTGCAACGGCGGATCGACCGCGTACTCGCCGATCCTGCTCAGGCCCGCGAGCACCCCGAGCACCAGCGCCAACACCGCGCCGAGCGCGAAACCGTACAGCGCGCGCTGGCCGGAAACCAACAGCGCCTCGCCGAGCTGGCCGGACCGGTAGGTTTCCAGACCCGCGTCGAATACCGCCGACGGCGCGGGCAGTTTCTTGGGCGGAATCCACCCACTGGTGCTGCCGACCTGCCAGACGAGCAACAGCACGAGCGGCGACAGCGCACGCAGAAAGCCCGGGCGGCGGTACAGCGGGATCCGTCGCTCGTCGGTTTCGGTGGGCCTGTCCAACAGCATGCGAGCATGGTGCCCGCCCAGCGGCCCGCGCCGACAGGGTTCAAATCAGCTCGAGGGTTACTCCGCGCTAGCCCGCACGGCTCGAGATCTGCTGGACGCCCCAGCTGTTGCCGTCGGGATCGCTGAAGAAGACGAAGCCGACGTTGTCGAGCGGATGCGGAACCGGCCGCGGGTTCTCGCCGAGCTCCTGCACCTCGGTGACCTCGACGCCACGCGCCACGAGTTCGGCATGCGCCTGCTTGATATCGGGCACCACGAGCTGCAGGCCCTTCAGCGAGCCGGGCGGCATGTGCGGCACCGCCCCCTTGCCGATGACGATGGAGCAGCCCGAGCCGGGTGGGGTGAGTTGCACGATGCGCACGTCATCGGAGATGACGGAGTCGTGGTCGACGACGAAGCCGAGCTGACGGGAGTAGAAATCCTTGGCCCGGTCGATATCGGAAACCGGGACGATCACAACTTCGAGTGTCCAGTTCACTACGCGCCTCCGCGTGGTAGTCCAGCTGAGTCACCGAGTCTGCCACCACGAACATCGCCCGGTCGAGTAATCCCGAGGTGTCCCTACCGAACATCCCGTCAGGACCGACGCTCCCACCGCCAAGCGAACTCACCCGCGGCAGGAGGCGGACCTGGAAGCTCCCCCTCCGCGGTCAACCCGGCCACCATCAGCGCGAGTACCCGTTGGCGCAGTTGAGCGGTCCGAACCGGATCAGGCATGGCGACAGCCGAGCAAGCCTCGAGAATCAGCCCGACATCGAGAGCATCGACATCGGCCCGCAGTCGCCCACTCGCATGTGCCCGGCGCACCAACTCCGCACCGACCTCCCCCGAATGCACCACGTCGGGCAACATCGATTCATCGGGCGTGAACGTGCCGGCGAGGCGAACAGTGAGCGAGTGCACGTCGGCCTCCACAACCCGTTCCAGAAATCCGACAAACCCCCGCCAGCCATCCGAATCCGCCAGCGCGGCATCACCTTCCGCGTTGAACCGCCGTAGCCCGTCGTGGCACAGCGTGCGCAGCAGCACCTCTTTGCTCGGATAGCGGCGGTAGAGCGCACTGATCCCCACCCCCGCCCGCTCGGCGACGGCGGCGATCGGTGCGTTCGGATCGTCGAGGAACACCGCCCGCGCGGCATCGAGGATCAGTCCGTCGTTGCGCGCCGCCTGCGCCTTGCGGCCGGGCAAGCGGGGCTGATCTGCGATTTCGGTCTGCTTCGCCATGAATATCAGCCTACCACTTGAAACGGAATGCTCCGTTCTGCTACGTTTGGAACAGAACGAAACATTCCGTTTCACGAAGAGGAGCCGTCATGACCGCCATCACCCCCTTCACCATCGAAGTTCCGCAGGCCCGGCTCGACGATCTCGCCAACCGCCTGCGCAGCGCCCTCTACCCGGACGAGCTGCCCGGCGTGGGCGACGCCTACGGCGTTCCGGTCGGCCGCGTCCAGGAACTCGCCGAGTACTGGCTGGAGGAATTCGACTGGCGCGCACTGGAATCCGAGCTCAACGCCTACCCGCAGTTCACCACCGAGATCGACGGGGAGGACATCCACTTCCTGCACATCCGCTCTTCGCGTCCCGACGCGACGCCGGTGATCCTCACCCACGGCTGGCCCGGTTCGATCCTCGAATACCTCGACGTGATCACCCCGCTCACCGAGCCCGAATCGGCCGATCAACCCGCCTTCCACCTGGTCATCCCCTCGCTGCCCGGTTTCGGCTTCTCCGGCCCCACCCGCAGCACCGGCTGGAACCGCTACCGCACCGCCCGCGCCTGGGCCGAGCTGATGGCGCGCCTCGGCTACCAGCGCTACGGCGCCATCGGCAACGACGGCGGCTCGATGGTCTCCCCCGAGATCGGCCGGATCGCGCCCGAGAACGTGATCGGCGTGCACGTCACCCAGCTGTACTCGTTCCCCTCCGGCGACCCGGCCGAGTTCGAAGGCCTGTCGGAGGCGGATATGGCCGCGCTGCAGCACCTGCAGTGGTTCCACGAGAACAAGATGGCCTTCAACACCCTGCACAGCCAGCAGCCGCAGACCCTGGCCTACGCGCTGGCCGATTCCCCGGTGGGCCTGCTCGGCTGGAACGCGCAGCTGTTCGGCGAGTCACTCGACGCGCGGTTCGTGATCGCGAATGTGGCGCTGTACTGGCTCACCGGGACGGCCGGTTCGTCACTGCGCTTCTACTACGAGGACGCGCACGCGGGCGAGCAGCCGACCGAGCCCACCACCGTCCCGACCGGACTGGCCATGTTCGCCGGCGATTTCCAGTCGATCCGCCGGTTCGCAGAGCGCGATCACAGCAAGATCGTGAGCTGGAATTCCTACGGCACCGACACGGGCGCGGGTGGCGCGAACGACGCGGCCGGGCACTATGCCGCGCACGAGGCACCCGAGGTGCTGGTCGGCGACATCCGCGAATTCTTCGCCGGCCTCGCCTGATTCGCTCAGGTGCCGCGGCCCACGCTCCCCTCATCGGTGCGTGGGTCGCGGCCCTTTCGAATCATGCACCAGCGCAGAGTGATCCGTGCGCCAAAGATGCCAATCAGTGATGCTCGTGCAGCTCGGCCCAGGCCGGGAACGGATCGGGGTAGCCGGTCCACGTGCTCGCACCCGCCGCGAACTCCGCGTCCGTGAGCAGCGCGGCCTCGAGGTCGCGCCGGAGGGCGGGCGCGTCGAGGCGCACCCCGATGAACACGAGTTCTTGTCCCGCAGGCACTTCCAGCTCCGACCACCACGCGCCGGGTTCGAAGGTCAGATTCGGGCCTGCCTGCGACCAGATGGCCGCCAGCTCGGGACGGCTCGCGATCCAGCAGAAGCCCTTACTGCGCAACATTCCCCGCAGCCGCTCCAGCGCATCGGCGAGGCGTTGCGGATGGAACGGCCGGTCGGCGAGGAAGGTGCAGCTGCTGATCCCGTATTCCTCGGTTTCGGGGGTGTGTCCGCCCGCCAATTCCTCGGCCCAGCCATCGGATTCGGCCGCGACCACCGGGTTGTAGCGCCCCGTGGCGAGCACTTCGTTCAGATCGACGACACCCTTTTCGGTCCACAGCACGTGCGCTCGCGGGTTGAGCCTGCGCACGGTCGCCTCGACAGTGGCGGCGGCGTTCGCGCTGACCAGGTCGGTCTTGTTGATCAGTAGCACATCGGCGAACTCCACCTGGTCGACAAGCAGATCCGCGATCGAGCGCGAATCACCCTCGCCCGCTTCGAGATCGCGTTCCGCCAGCGCCTGTCCGCGGACCAGTTCGGCCAGGAAGGTCGAGGCGTCGACGACGGTGACCATGGTGTCGAGCCGGGCGATGTCGCCGAGGCGGAACCCGTCCTCGAACTCCCAATCGAAGGTGGCCGCCACCGGCATCGGTTCGGAGATGCCGGTCGACTCGATCACCAGTTGGTCGAAGCGGCCCTCGCGCGCCAAGCGGGCGACGGCTTCGATCAGGTCTTCGCGCAGCGTGCAGCAGATGCAGCCGTTGGTGAGCTCGACCAGCTTCTCCTCGGTGCGATCGAGGTGCCCCTGGCCCGCGACCAGCGCCGCGTCGATATTGACCTCGCTCATGTCGTTGACGATCACCGCGACCCGGCGGCCGTCGCGGTTGGCGAGGATGTGGTTGAGCAGCGTGGTCTTGCCCGCGCCGAGGAAGCCGGACAGGACGGTGACGGGCAGATGTGTCAGGGAATCGGTCACGAGAATTAATGATAATGGTTTTCATTTGCAACGTGCAGGTGGGGTCTCACGGCGGCATCAGCGGTCGTAGGGTTGGGGCGTGAAGATGTTGCCGCTGCCCCTCGATGGCCAGACCCCCGTTCGCGCGCTCACCATCGCGGGCACCGACTCCGGCGGCGGCGCGGGTATCCAGGCCGATTCGCGCACCATGGCACTGTGCGGGGTGCACGCGTGCGTTGCAGTCGCCGCCGTGACCGTGCAGAACACGGTGGGCGTCAGCGGTTTTCACGAGATACCGGCACAGGTCGTGGCCGATCAGGTGCGGGTGGTCGTGCGCGATATCGGCATCGGCGCTGCCAAGACCGGCATGCTCGCCTCCACCGCGATCATCGAGGCGGTCGCCGGGGTCAGTCGCGAGCTGGGCATCGGGCGCGACGGCACCATCCCACTGGTGGTCGATCCGGTCGCGGCCTCCATGCACGGCGACCCGCTGCTCCACGCGGAAGCACTCGAGGCCGTGCGCACCACGCTGATTCCGCTCGCCACCGTCGTCACCCCCAATCTCGACGAGGTGCGCCTGATCACCGGCATCGAGGTGGTCGACGACCCCACCGCACGCAAGGCCGCCGAGGCATTGCACGCACTGGGTGCGCAGTGGGCGATCGTGAAGGGCGGGCACCTTCGCACGTCGGAGTTCAGCACCGATCTGCTCTACGACGGCGACACCTTCCGCGAGTTCACCGCACCGCGCATCGCCACCGGCAACGATCACGGCGGCGGCGACACCCTGGCCGCGGCGATCGCCAGCGCACTCGCCAACGGCTACTCGGTGCCCGACGCGGTCGAGTTCGCCAAGGAATGGACCTACCGCTGCCTGGCCGCCTCCTACGACCTCGGCGCAGGTCACGGCCCCGTCTCACCACTCTGGAGACTCTCCACCAACGTGTAGCGTGGCGTCGCGAACTTGTCGGTGCCCGGGTTCATACTGAACCCATCGCACCCCCCGTCGACCCCAACGACGTGATCGACGAGAACAACGGAGTTCGTGCCGGGCGCGACGGATTCAGTCGAGACCGAAGGCTTCGTGCAGCGGTTTCGAGGGGTCGATGACGACACCGTTGAAGCGGGCATGCGCCTGCGCCAGCGCCGAGATGCTCTCGGCCAGATAATCGACGAAGCGCTCGACCGGCATCGCCGATACTTCGCGCTGATTCGCACCGAGCCACCAGTCCGTGGCCGAGGCGACCGCGCCGAAAATCGAATAGTTCACCAATTCGATCCCGGTCACGTCGATCGATTCCGTCGGCAACAGATCCGCGAAGAATTCCGCTGCGCGCCTTGCCGATTGACGGGCCGCGACCAGAGCGCGTTCGGTTTCCTTGGCCTGCTGGCTGAAATGGCTGTGCAGCATGAACCGGAAGATATTCGGGTGCGCCGACACCACCGCCACATATTCGGCGGCCGCGGTGTGGACGAGTTCGGCGATCGAATCGCCGGTGAGATTCACACTGGAGAGCACCCGCTCCCACAGCATGTCGCGCACGCGGTCGACGATCGCGTTGTAGAGGTCGGACTTGTCCTCGAAATGGCGATACAGCTTCGGTTTGGCCGCGCCGGCCTCCTTGGCGATATCGCCCATGCTCACCTCGGGCCCGAGCAGATCGAGTGCCCGGAAAGCCGCGTCGACGAATTCGATACGCACCTGCACGCGATGCTCGCGCCAGCGTTCGGTCCGCGCGTCGACACGACGACGTGGCACCTCGTTCGTCTTGGGGTAACCGCGCGTCACGGTAGTAATACTAAGGCGGGCCGTACCCGGAGTTACGCACCCCACCGAGAGCGGGAACACTTTTGCCGAAACAGCAAGCTTTCTGGCCAATATCATGGGTGCCGGTGCACTATCGAATGATCCTTTTACCCTGACTGACCAGGAGCATCGATGACCGACACCGTGGCGAACGCCGAAGAGTTCTGGGAAGATTTCTACCGCGAACGGACGCAGATCTGGACCGGCAACCCGAACCCACTGCTGGTGCGTGAGGTCTCCGAGCTGGCCCCGGGATCGGCCCTCGATCTGGGCTGCGGCGAGGGCGCCGACGCGATCTGGCTGGCGCAGCGCGGCTGGCAGGTCACCGCGGTCGACATCTCCGCGACGGCGATGGAGCGCGGTGCGCAGCGGGCCGCCGAAGTCGGCGTCACGATCGTGTGGGAACGCCACGACCTGCAGGCGAGCTTCCCGGCAGGCACCTTCGACCTGGTGTCCGCGCAGTTCCTGCACTCGCCGGTGGAGCGGCCGGACGAGCGGGCCGCGATTCTGCGCAGTGCCGCGGCCGCCGTCACGCCGGGTGGTGTGCTGGTGATCGGCGCGCACGCGGCCGCGCCGAGCTGGGCCGCCAGCGAGATGCACGCCCATGTGTTCCCGACCATCGAGCAGGTTCTCGAGCAGCTCGAGCTCGGGCCCGAGTGGCAGGTCGAGACCGCCGAATTGGTCCACACCCCCTCGACCAGCCCCGACGGCGTGCTCGGGCAGCGCGTCGACAGCGTGTTGCGCGTGCGTCGCGGCTGATCACGATCCCCAGCAACCTCCCAGCTCCGTCCCAGCTCGGTGGCAGCGCGGCCATCGAGTCTGGGAGTCATGACTCAGACCGAGGCCGAGCAGAAGGCCATGCGGAGCAGCCGCGCGCCGGTGCTCGACGTAGTGATACCCGTCTACAACGAGGAGGTCGATCTCGGCCTGTGCGTGCGTAGATTGCACGCCTATCTGCGGGCCGGATTCCCGTTCACGGCCCGCATCACCATCGCCGACAATGCCAGCACCGACGCCACGCTCGCGGTGGCGCGGCTGCTGGCGGCGGAACTCGACGGTGTGGCCGTGCTGCACCTGGACGCCAAGGGACGTGGGCGAGCATTGCGGGCGGCGTGGGAGAGCTCGGATGCGGCGGTGGTCGCGTACATGGACGTCGACCTGTCGACCGATCTGAACGCGCTGCTGCCGCTGATCGCGCCGCTGGTGTCCGGGCATTCCGATCTCGCGATCGGCACCAGGCTCGACGCGTCGGCCAGGGTGGTACGCGGCCCCAAGCGCGAGATCATCTCCCGCTGCTACAACCTGCTGTTGAAAACCACCCTCCGGGCCCGGTTCTCGGACGCGCAATGCGGATTCAAAGCCGTGCGCACCGATGTCGCTCGCGAGCTGCTGCCGCTGGTGCGCGACGGTGAATGGTTCTTCGACACCGAGCTGCTGGTGTTGGCCGAGCGGGCAGGACTGCGGATTCACGAGGTGCCCGTCGACTGGATCGACGATCCCGACAGCCGGGTCGACATCGTCGACACCGCGCGCAAGGATCTGCGCGGGATCTGGCGGTTGACCAGGGCACTGGCCACCGGCACCCTCCCGCTGGACCAGTTGCGGGCCGCCGTCGGGCGTGAGCCGCTCGTCGCCGGTGTTCCGCTCGGGATGGTCGGGCAGTTGGTGCGGTTCGCGATCGTCGGGGTGAGTTCGACGCTCGCCTACATCGGGTTGTATCTGCTGTTGCAACCGCTGGTCGGCGGCCAGGGCGCCAACCTGGTGTCGCTGCTGATCACCGCGGTGGGCAATACCGCGGCCAACCGGACCTTCACCTTCGGTGTGCGCGGACGCGACGACGCCTTCTCGCATCAGTTCCAGGGTTTGGCGATCTTCGCGTTCGGGCTGGCGATTACCAGCGGCTCGCTGTTCGCCCTGCATCGCTGGGCTCCCGACGCTCCCGTCGCGGTGGAACTCACCGTGCTGATCGGGGCGAATCTCGTTGCGACACTTGCCCGGTTCGTCGGTCTGCGCTGGGTGTTCCGGCACGCAGGCACCGACCGGGCCGCACCTGCCCTCGCGCATTCGACCGTCGGCGCCACCGCGAGTGGCTCGGATTCGGCACAGCGTCCGGGTGGACCGGGGGTCCGTCGATGACCACGACCATCACCCCCTCGTCACCCGTCGACATCGTCGACACCGCACCGACCCGAAAGCGCTGGGAACTACCGGCATTGGGCCTGCTGCTACTCGGCACCCTCATCGCCTACCTCATCAACCTGAGCGCCAACGGCTGGGCCAACGACTTCTATGCCGCTGCGGTACAGGCGGGTTCGCAATCCTGGGAGGCATTCTTCTTCGGGTCCTCCGATGCCGCGAACTCGATCACCGTGGACAAACCACCCGCTTCGCTGTGGGTGATGGAACTTTCGGTACGGCTGTTCGGGCTCAACAGCTGGAGCATGCTGGTACCGCAGGTCCTGCTCGGCGTGGCGAGTGTCGCGCTGTTGTGGGCGACGGTGCGCAGGTCGTTCGGGCCCGCGGCGGGGTTGATCGCGGGCACGGTGCTTGCGGTGACTCCGGTCGCGGTGCTGATGTTCCGGTTCAACAATCCGGAGGCGCTGCTCGTCCTGCTGATGATCGCGGCAACGTGGGCGATGACGCGGGCCGTCGCGGACGGGCGGTGGCGATGGCTGCTGCTCACCGGCGGGTTCATCGGATTCGGGTTCCTCGCCAAGCAGTTGCAGGTGCTGTTGGTAGTGCCGCCGTTGGCACTGATGTATCTGTTCGCCGGGCCCCCGAAGCTGGGAAAGCGGATCGCGCAGTTGTTCGCCGCCGGTGCGGGGATGGTTGTCGCGGCGGGCTGGTGGTTGCTGGCGGTGGAGCTGTGGCCGTCGGATTCCCGGCCGTGGATCGGTGGCTCGCAGAACAATTCGATCATCGAGCTCACCCTCGGATACAACGGACTCGGACGGTTGAACGGCAACGAGACCGGCAGTGTCGGGCCCGGCGGCGAGCTTCCCCCTGGCGGAAACGGAATGTGGGGAAGCACCGGCATCACCCGGATGTTCGAGTCGGCGCAGGGCGGTCAGATCGCCTGGTTGATTCCGGCCGCGCTGGTCGCGCTGGTGGTCGGCCTCGCGCTGCGCGGGCGCGCGCCACGTACCGATCGCCGTCGTGCCGCGCTGATCCTCTGGGGCGGTTGGCTTCTCGTCACCGGCCTCGTGTTCAGCTTCATGGCGGGGATCTTCCACCAGTACTACACGGTGGCGCTCGCGCCCGCTGTCGCGGCGCTGGTCGGGATCGGGGCCGTGCAGATGTGGGGTGCGCGTGATCGACTATGGGTGCGGTGCGCCGGCGCTGTCACTGTAGGACTCACCACGGCGACGGCATGGATGTTGTTGTCGCGCAGTGCTTCCTTCCAGCCCTGGTTGCGATGGGCGATCCTGGCCGTCGGCGTGATCGCCACGGTTGCCTTCGTCTTCCCGCTGGCGCGCAAGCAGTCGGTGATCGCCGCGCTCGCCGCCGCCTTCATCGGACTCGCCGGGCCGATCGCCTACTCCGTCGACACCCTCGCATCCGCGCACTCCGGCGCGATTCCATCCGCTGGACCGAGTGCCGGTGGGATGCGTGGAATGGGTGGACCCGGAATGCGTCCGGGCGGAGATGGCGGCAGGACCGGCACGGCGCCGGACGGTGCCGCGGCGCGGCCCGGTGCGGGCGCACAGGGTGGCATGGCGATGGGTGACCAGGGGATGGGCGGAGCCGGTGGGTTGCTCGGCGGATCACGGCCGAGCGATCAGATCGTCACCCTGCTCGAGGCGAACGGCACGGATTACACCTGGGTCGCGGCGGCGGTCGGTTCCAACAGCGCCGCCGGATATCAGCTCGCCACCGAACTGCCCGTGATGCCGATCGGCGGTTTCAACGGCAGCGACCCGTCCCCCACGCTCGAACAGTTCCAGCAGTACGTGGCCGACGGCGAGATCCACTACTTCGTCGCCGGTGGGCGCGGAGGTCCCGGCGGGAGCGGCGAGTCGACCAGCTCGGCGATCGCCGCCTGGGTGACGGCGAACTACACCGCGACCACGGTCGACGGCGTCACCCTCTACGACCTCACCCAACCGAAGTCGTAGCCGCCGGCCAATCCGGGTCACCGGTCTGCGAGCACGGTGGCGTTGATCCATTCGGCGAAGGTCGGGCCTGCCAGGACCGCGTGCGAGGAGGGGAGCAAGCTGCCGTTTTCGAACTGTTCCCGGTCCGGGTCGGCGGTGTCGGAGGTCTCGACGATCTGGAGGTCGGTGCCGCGTGCCGCGACGAGCGCAGCGGCGGCACCGGCCATGGTCTCGGGCTGCGGGCCCGCGATTTCCGCAAACGGGATGTCTTGTGCGGGAACCGGATTCAATGCCATGTCCACCAGCGCCTCGGCGACAGTTCGGGCCGCGACGAGTTGGGTGCGCATTCCAGCGACGTAGGCCACCGAGCCCTCGGTGCCCCAGCCGACCATCACCTCGACAAGCTCGTGGAACTGTGCGGCACGCAAAATCTGCACGGGCAGTGCACCTTTCAGCAACTCCTGCTCATGGGCGAGCTTGGCCGCGTTGTACCCGGCGAGCGACCCATCGATCCCGATGATCGACACCACGACGAGCCGCTCGACTCCCGCCCGCTCCCCCGCCGCATGCAGGTTGCGTGCGGAGGAGCTGAAGAACTCGGTCGCCACCTGCTGATCCGCCGAGGGCGTGCTGGATGCGTCGATCACAATGTCGACGCCGGTCAGCGCCTCGTCCAGCCCGGTGCCCGTCTCGATATCCACCCCGTCGGCCCGTGAGAAGGCCACGACTCGCTGCCCCCGCTCGACCAATACATCCACCACGTGCCGACCCAACCGCCCGGTCGCCCCAGCCACCGCGATCTTCTTCTGCACCACCATGAGCCACTCCTTCGTCGCTTCTTTCGCGTTCACAGAGTCGACGAAGTGGGCAACCGGAGTGTGACATCGGCTGGTCAGGACGTCTCGAGACTTCCCCGCGGTGCGACCCAGCGATGGTTGAGGTCGACTACGGACGCGACGGTTTCGAAATCGGCGTCGTAGTGGAACAGGACGAGACGATGTTCTACCGCGAGAACCGAGGCGAGGAGGTCGTGGATGCCGACCGCTCGGTGGCGGCCCGACCGTGCGAGTTCGCGCTGGATCGTGAAAGCGCTGGCCCAGTGTTCGTCATTTGTGGGCAGATACTCGTAGGCCGCCAGGCGCCGAAAGCGGATCTGCTCGTATTCAGCAGGGCTTCGGGCGCTGTAGAGCGCCTCGGAATCGAGCGGCGCGCACGTGGCGATCAATCCGGCCTCGAGCAGCGGCCCGAGAGCGGCCGCCACGTCCGGATGGCGCATTCGAGCCGCCGCGCTGGTGTCGAGGAGATAGCGCGCCGTTATCGCCATACGTCGTCGCGCCGATCCTTGTCTGCCATCTCGGCCATGCCGCCGTTGACCAACCACTCGACTTCACTGGCGCGCGCATGCGCCACCACTGCCGAGTTCAATGCCGCGCGAACGGTATCGGAGACACCAGCCGTCCCGAGCGCGTCTTGCGCGGACTCGAGTAGCTCGTCGTCGATCTCGATCAGTCGCTTGGTCATCGCACAATCCCTCGATATATATTCCCCCATGGCCGAACTATATACCCAGAAACGGCCAGGTCACAAGGGGTTAGTGGGACAGGTTGAGGGCGGTGTGGAGGGTGGCGGCCCATTGGTCGACGATGAGTTTGCGGCGGGCGGAGTCGTCGGTGAGGACGTCGGCGAGGCCGAGGCCGCGGGCCAGATCGAGGGTCGCCTGGACCAGGTGGTGGGCCACCGGGTCGGAGTCGTCTACGCCGAGCGCTTCGACGGCGCGGCGGTGGGAGGTGCGGCCGAAGCGGGCTTCGAGGGGCAGGATGCGTTCGCGCAGGGCCGGGTCGGCGGCAGCGTGGGTCCAAACCTGCAGCGCGGCCTTGAAGAACGGGGTGGTGTAGGACTCCACGAGCGCGGAAACGACTGCGCGCGTACGGCCTTCGCCCTGGGCAACCGCGTTCACCATCTCGGCTTCGGCCTTGGCCTTGTCCATCCGGAACTCGAACATGAACTCGAGCGCAGCGGTGATCAGGTCCTCGCGGGTGGGGAAATGGTGCTGGGCGGCGCCGCGCGACACACCGGCCCGCTCGGCGACCACCGACACGGTGGCGGCTGCCCAGCCGGTTTCGGCCAGGCAGTCGATGGTCGCCTCGAGCAGCCGCTGCCGGGTGGCCCGGCTGCGGTCCTGCTTGGGTTCGTGGGGTGTCGCCATCGGACTATTGTGCCCAGCTGGGCGGGCGCTTCTGGAAGAAGGCTGTCATACCCTCGATCACTTCGGGGGTGCCGAAGAAACTCGCCGACCGCTCGGCCAGCGCTTGCGCCTCAACGTCGAAGGTTGCCAGCAGGGCTGCGTTGACCAGTTTCTTGGACTCGGCCAGTCCCTGCGGTGAACCCTTGCGCAGCTCCCCGGACAGCCGTTTCACCTCGGCGGCGGCGTCCTCCGCGGCCACGGTGACCAGGCCGATCTCCTGCGCGGTCGCGGCGTCGAACTTCTCGCCGGTCAGGAAGTAGCGGCTCGCGGCCCGCTGGTCCAGCCGCGGCACCAGGGTGAGCGAGATCATGAACGGCGCCATCCCGATGCGCACCTCGGTGAGCGCGAAGCTGCTGCCCGGCCCCGCGACGACGAGATCGCAGGCCCCGATGATGCCCATGCCACCAGCGCGGACATTGCCCTCGATCTGCGCGATCACCGGCTTGGGCGAGGCGAGGATGCCGCGCAGCACGTCGATCATCACGCGGGTGCGCTCGTCGGCGGCCACCGCGGGATCGGCGGTACTCGCCTCCTTGAGGTCGGCGCCCGCACAGAAGGTGTCGCCGGTGTGGGCCAGGACGATGCCGCGCACCGCGGGATCGGTTGCCGCGGCGTCGAATCCGGCGAGCAACTCACGAACGAGCTTGGACGAGAGCGCGTTCCGGTTGTGCGGCGAGTCGAAGGTCAACGTGGCGAACCCGTCGACAACCTCGTAGCGGACGAACGGTGCTTCCGTCGCGTCACTCATCGGGACTCCTGTTCATCCGGTAGAGGGTGGTCGCCCCACCGTCGAGGCGACCACCGAATGTCCTAATACGAGCGCGGCAGGCCGAGCGAGTGCTGGGAGACGAAGTTGAGGATCATCTCGCGGCTCACCGGAGCGATGCGCATGATCCGCGCCGCCTGGAGCATGGCCGCCAGCCCGACCTCACGAGTCAGACCCGAACCACCGTGCGTCTGGATCGACTGATCGAGCGCCTTGATGCTGGCCTCGGCCGCCGCGTACTTGGCCATATTGGCGGCCTCGGCGGCACCGAACTCGTCGCCGGAGTCGTAGAGGGTCGCGGCCTTCTGCATCATCAGCTTGGCCAGTTCCAACTCGATCTTGATCTGCGCGAGTGGATGCGCAATGCCCTGGTGCGCCCCGATCGGGGTCTTCCAGACCGTGCGCTCCTTGGCGTATTCCACCGCGCGGTCGATGGCGTAGCGACCGAGGCCGATCGCCATGGCCGAGCCCATGATGCGCTCGGGGTTCAGCCCGGCGAACAGCTGCGCCAAGGCCGCGTCCTCGGAGCCGACCAGCGCGTCGGCGGGCAGGCGCACGTCGTCGAAGAACAGCGTGTACTGGTGGTCCGGCTCGATGACGTCCATCTCCTGGACGTTCTTCACCAGGCCGGGCGCGTCGACCGGCACGATGAACAGCGCGGGCTTGAGCTTGCCGGTCTTGTGGTCGGAGGTACGCGAGACCACCAGAATGGCCTCGGCCTGATCGACACCGGAGATGAAGATCTTGCGGCCGTTGAGGATCCAGTCGTCGCCGTCGCGGCGGGCCGTGGTGGTGATCTGGTGCGAGTTGGAGCCCGCGTCGGGCTCGGTGATCGCGAAGACCATCTTCGAGGTGCCGTCGGCGAGCTTGGGCAGCCAGTTCTGCTTCTGCGCGTCGGTGCCGTACTTGGTGATGATGGTGCCGCAGATGGCCGGGGACACGACCATCAGCAGCAGGCCAGCACCCTGCGCCGAGAGCTCTTCCTGCACCAGCGCCAGTTCGTACATGCCCGCGCCACCGCCGCCGTACTCCTCCGGCAGGTTCACGCCGAGGAAGCCGAGCTTGCCCGCCTCGTCCCACAGTTCGGTGAGCGGCTCGTTCTTGCGCGAGAGCGGCAGCACATAGTCGCGGTAGTTGTACTTCGACGCGAGCGACGCGACCGCCGCCCGCAGCGCGGTCTGCTCTTCGGTTTCGATGAAGCTCATGCCTGTACCTGCTCCTGCTCTTCTTCCTCGACGACGGCGAGGACGGTTCCGACCTCGACCTGCTGGCCGACGGTCACATTAAGTGCGCTGAGAATGCCGGTGGCGGGCGCGGCGATGGTGTGTTCCATCTTCATCGCCTCCAGCCACAGGATCGGCTGCCCCTGCTTGACGAGGTCACCTTCGGCGGCGCCGAGGCGGATCACGCTGCCTGGCATCGGCGCGAGCAGCGAACCGGCCGCGACTTGCTCGGACGGGTCGGTGAAGCGCGGCAGCCTGCGCACGGCCACCGGGCCGAGCGGGGAGTCGATCGCGACGAGGTCGCCGTAGCGGGCGATCTCGAACTGTCTACGCACCGAGCCACGTTCGCCGGGAACACCGAGGACGACGCGATCGGCGGCCACCGAGATCAGCTCGAGGCCTTCGTGGCCATCCACCGCGACACCGGTGCGGGTGAAGCGGTAGCGCACCTCGTGGATTCCGGTGGTGCGGCTCTCGTAGGACTTGGTCTGCGGCTGCGAAGCCAGGTTGCGCCAGCCACTCGGGGTGAGTCCGGCCAGGCGTGAGGTGGCTCGGTTCGCGGCCGAATCAGCAAGCGCCGCAGCCACGATCGACAGCTCCTCATCCGCCTCCGACACCAGCGGCGCCGAGAGCACGGCCAAATCGTGGGTGGTGAAGAAGGCCGTGTCGGTGTCACCGGCGAGGAACGCCGGGTGTCGCAGCACGCGCACGAGCAGATCGCGGTTGGTGACCAGGCCGTGGATCTTGGCGCGCTGCAACGCGGTCGCGAGCAGATGCGCCGCCTCCGCGCGGGTTTCGGCGTAGGAGATCACCTTGGCCAGCATCGGGTCGTAGTGCACGCCGACCACCGAGTCGTCGACGACGCCGGTGTCAAGGCGCACGCCGGGCTGATCGAGAACGGTGAATTCACCAGCGGTGAAGGGGATCTCGATCTTGTGCACCGGACCGCTCTGCGGCTGCCAGTCTTGCGCGGGATCCTCGGCGTAGAGGCGGACCTCGATCGAGTGACCCCGCAGGGCGGGCTGGGTCGCGGGCAGCGGCAGACCCGAGGCCACCTGCAACTGCAGGCGGACCAGGTCGAGCCCGGTTGTCTGCTCGGTGACCGGATGTTCCACCTGCAGACGGGTATTCATCTCCAGGAAGAAGAAGTCGCCCTTCTCGTCGGCCAGGAACTCGACGGTGCCCGCACCCTCGTACCCGATCGCCTCGGCAGCCAGCCGCGCCGCCTCGAACAGCCGCTCACGCATGCCGTCGATCTTCTCGACCAGCGGCGACGGGGCTTCCTCGACGACCTTCTGATGACGACGCTGGATCGAGCACTCACGCTCGCCCACCGCCCAGGTCTTGCCGAAAGTGTCCGACATGATCTGCACTTCGATGTGACGCCCGGTTTCCAGATAGCGCTCGCAGAACACCGTCGGATCACCGAAGGCCGACTCGGCCTCACGCTGGGCGGCGGCGATCTGATCCCGCAACTCGGCGAGATCGCGCACCACACGCATACCGCGACCACCACCACCGGCGGATGCCTTGATCAGCACGGGCAGGTGCGCGTCGGTGACCTCGGCCGGGTCCAGCTCGGCCAGGACCGGAACACCGGCGGCGTCCATCATCTTCTTGGACTCGACCTTGGAGCCCATCTGCTCGATCGCCGCGACCGGCGGGCCGATCCACACCAGACCCGCGTCGAGCACCGCCCGTGCGAATTCGGCGTTCTCGGACAGGAATCCGTAGCCCGGGTGGATCGCATCGGCACCGGCCGACAGTGCGGCTTCGATGATCAGCTCACCCCGCAGGTAGGTCTCGGCCGGCGTGTTCCCGGGCAGCAGGACGGCGGCGTCGGCCTCGGACACGTGCGGCGACGCGGCATCAGCATCGGAATAGACCGCGGTGGTACCGATACCCATCCGACGGCAAGTGGCGAACACGCGGCGCGCGATCTCACCACGGTTGGCAACGAGAACGTTAGTAATGGCCACAGCGCATCTCACATTCGGAAGACGCCGAAGCCATCGGCGCCCTTGATCGGGGCTGTGTGAATGGCCGACAGAGCCATTCCCAGCACGGTGCGGGTGTCGCGGGGGTCGATGATGCCGTCGTCGAAAAGCCTGCCCGACAGGAACATCGGCATGGCCTCGGCCTCGATCTGCGCCTCGACCATCGCGGCGAGACCGGCGGCGGCCTCCTCGTCGAACGGCAGGCCCTTGGACTCGGCCGCGCCGCGCTGCACGATGGTGAGCACGCCGCCCAGCTGCGCGCCACCCATGACGGCGGACTTCGCGCTCGGCCAGGCGAACAGGAAACGCGGATTGAACGCGCGCCCGCACATGCCGTAGTGCCCGGCACCGTAGGAGGCGCCGACCAGCAGCGAGATGTGCGGCACGGTGGAGTTGGCGACCGCGTTGATCATCATCGCGCCGTGCTTGATGATGCCGCCGTGCTCGTACTCCTTGCCGACCATGTAGCCGGTGGTGTTGTGCAGGAACAACAGTGGGGTGTTCTTCTTGTTCGCCAGCTGGATGAACTGGGTGGCCTTCTGCGATTCCTCGGAGAACAGCACGCCGCGCGCGTTGGCGAGGATGCCGATCGGATAGCCGTTGATCTCGGCCCAGCCGGTGACCAGCGAGGAACCGTAGAGCGGCTTGAACTCGTCGAAATCGGAACCGTCGACTACGCGGGCGATGATCTCGCGTGGGTCGAACGGGATCTTCAGGTCCGAGGGCACGATGCCGAGCAGTTCCTCGGGATCGTAGAGCGGCGAGATGACCTCGGCGCGCGGCTCGGGGCCCTGCTTCTTCCAGTTCAGGCGACGAACGATATTGCGGCCCAGACGGATCGCGTCCTGTTCGTCGGCGGCCAGGTAATCGGCCAGACCGGAGGTGCGGGCGTGCATTTCGGCGCCGCCGAGTGTCTCGTCGTCGGAGTCCTCACCGGTCGCCATCTTCACCAGCGGCGGGCCCGCGAGGAAGACCTTCGCCCCCTCCTTGACCATCACGACGTAGTCGGACATGCCGGGGATGTAGGCGCCACCGGCGGTCGAGTTGCCGAACACCAGTGAGATGGTGGGGATTCCGGCGGCCGAGGCCTGGGTGAGGTCGCGGAACATCGCGCCGCCGGGGATGAAGACTTCCTTCTGCGTCGGCAGGTCCGCACCGGCGGACTCCACCAGCGAGATCACCGGCAGCCGGTTCTCCCTGATGATCTCGTTGATCCGGAACTGCTTGCGCAGCGTCCACGGATTCGAGGCGCCACCGCGCACGGTCGGGTCGGGCGCCACGATCATGCACTCGACACCCTCGACGAGACCGATCCCGGCGATCGTCGACGCACCGACCTGGAAGTCGCTGCCCCAGGCCGCGAGTGGGCACAGCTCGAGGAACGGCGAGTCCTCGTCGAGCAGCAGTTCGATGCGCTCACGCGCCGTCAGCTTGCCGCGCTTGTGATGGCGGGCCACCTTGTCGACGCCGCCACCGGCGATGGCCTTGGCGAACTCCGCCTCGACCTCGGTGAGCTTGGTCGACATCGCCTCGGCGGCCGCAGTGTACTCGGGTGAGGTGTTGTCGAGAATGGAACGGAATGTCGTCATGCCTGGTACCCCAATACTTTCGACGCCAGCATGGTCAGGATCTCGTTGGTGCCGCCACCGATGCCGATGATGCGCACATCGCGGTAGATGCGCTCGACCTCGGCCTCGCGCATGTAGCCCATCCCGCCGTGCAGCTGCACGGCCTGGTTGGCCACCCATTCGGCGGTCTCGACGGCGTTGTTCTTGGCGAAGCAGACCTGCGCGATCAGGTTCTGATCACCTGCCACATAGCGTTCGACCAGCGCGCGGGTGTAGGTGCGCGAGATGTCGACGCGCTGAGCCATATCCGTCAGCGTCATCTGCACCTTCTGACGGCTGATCAGCGGACGACCGAAGGTCTCGCGATCACGGCACCACTGCACGGTGAGATCGAGTGCGCGCTGGGCCAGCGAATACGCCTGGACCGCGAGGCCGACCCGCTCGCTGACGAACGCGGCGGCGATCTGGGCGAAGCCACTGTTCTCGGCGCCGACCAGATTCGTCGCGGGCACCCGCACATCCACGTAGGACAGCTCGGCGGTGTCCGAAGCCAGCCAGCCCATCTTCTCCAGCTTGCGGCTCACGGTGAAGCCGGGAGTGTCCTTGGGCACCAGAATCAGCGAAACACCGGCGGCGCCAGGGCCTCCCGTGCGGACCGCGGTGACGACGAAGTCGGCGCGACAACCCGAGGTGATGAACGTCTTGGCGCCGTTGATGATGAAGTCCTCACCGTCGCGCACGGCGGTGGTGGTGAGGTGGCCGACATCGGAACCGCCGCCGGGCTCGGTGATGGCCAGCGAACCGATCAGGTCACCGGCCAGTGTCGGCTTGGCCCACTGGTCGATCTGTGCCTGGTTGCCCGAGGCGATCATGTGCGGCAACGCGATTCCGCAGGTCAGCAGCGACGCCCACAGCCCACCGGAAGCACCGGCGACATGGATCTCCTCGCCCACGATCACCGAGTCGATGGCACTGCCGCCCTCGCCGCCCGCCGATTCCGGGTACTCGATACCGAGCAGGCCGAGTTCACCGGCCTTCTTGTGCAATTCACGCGGCAGCTCACCGGCGCGCTCCCAGGCGTCGAGGTCGGGCAGGATGTCCCGCTCGACGAACCCACGCACGGTGGCGCGCAGCTCTTTTCGCTCCGGCGTTTCCCAAACAGACGTCATGCGAGCAGCTCCGTCGGCATATCGATGTGGCGGGAGCGCAGCCATTCGCCGAGCCCCTTGGCCTGCGGGTCGAAACGTGCCTGGTAGGCGACGCCCTTGCCGAGCAGGCCGGAGATGATGAAGTTGACCGCGCGCAGATTGGGCAGCACGTGGCGGGTGACGGTCAGTTCGGCCGTCTCGGGCAGTAGTTCCTGCAGCTTCTCGACGGTGAGGGTGTGCACGAGCCAGCGCCACTGGTCGTCACTGCGGACCCACACGCCGATATTGGCGTCGCCACCCTTGTCGCCGCTGCGGGCGAGGGCGATCGTGCCGAGCGGCACGCGGCTGGTCTCGTCGGGCGGCAGCGGTGCGGGCAGCTCTGGTTCGGAAACAGGTTCGAGGACAGCGTTTTCCGTGGCGGGAGCGATATCGACCCGGGTGCCATCGGCCAGCACCGCGACGTGCGGCACCTCGTGCGCGTCGACGAAGCCGGGCGTGAACACACCGTAGGGCGACCCGTTTCCCGGCAGCGCGGTGAAGCTGGCGCCCGGGTAGCTGGCCAGCGCCAATTCGACCGCGACACTGGAGAACCCGCGCCCGACCTTGTTCGGATCGGGATCGCGCACCACACAGCGCAGCAGCGCGCTGGCCTGCTCCTCGGTGTCGGCATCGGGGCGGTCGAGGCGGGCCAGCGTCCAGGTGAGCTCGGCGGGCTTGTCCGGCAGCCAGGATTCCAGCTGCCGTTGCGCCAGTTCGGCTTTGGCTTCGATGTCGAGGCCGGTGAGGATGAACGACATCTCGTTGCGGAAGCCGCCGAGGGTGTTCAGCGAAACCTTGAGCTGCGGCGGCGGAGCCTCACCGGTGACGCCGCTGATCAGCACGCGATCCTTGCCCTCCTGGCTGAGCGCGATGCTGTCCAGGCGGGTGGTGACGTCGGGTCCGGCGTAGCGCGCGCTCTGGATCTCGTACATGAGCTGGGCTTCGACGGTGTCGACGGTGACCGCGCCACCGGTGCCGTCGTGCTTGGTGATCACACAGGATCCGTCGCGACGGATCTCGGCGATCGGGAAGCCGGGGCGGCCGAGGTCACCGAGTTCGGTGAAGAAGGCGAAGTTGCCGCCGGTGGCCTGGGTGCTGCATTCGATCACGTGCCCGGCCACCACGGCACCAGCCAGCGCGTCGTAATCGGTTCGGCGCCAACCGAAGTGGGCCGCGGCCGGGCCGACGATCACCGAGGCGTCGGTGACCCGGCCGGTGACGACGATGTCGGCGCCGGAGTTCAGACACTCGACGATTCCCCACGCGCCGAGGTAGGCGTTGGCTGTGAGCGGCTGACCGAGGTCGAGTTCGGCGGCGCGCGCCACCAGGTCATCGCCTTCGACGTGCGCGATCTTGGCATCCAGGCCGAGTTCGGCGGCGACCTTGCGCAATTGCTCGGCCAATCCGGCCGGATTCAACCCGCCGGCATTGGTGACGATCTGGACGTTGCGCTCGAGCGCGAGCCCGAGGCAGTCCTTGATCTGCTTGACGAAGGTCTTGGCGTAGCCGAGGCTCGGATCCTTCATCCGGTCCCGGCCCAGGATCAGCATGGTGAGCTCGGCGAGGTAGTCGCCGGTCAGCACGTCGAGCTGACCGCCCTCCAGCATCTCGCGCATGGCGCTGAGCCGGTCACCGTAGAACCCGGAACAATTCCCGATCCGGATCAGGTCCGGGTCAGCGGAGAGAGCACTCATGGCACCCAGGATCGCAGCGGTTCAGAAAAAAAGCAAGCACGCGTGCTTGTTAATCGCGGGCAATCGACCAGGCAAGATGGAGCCCATGCTGTCCGTCCTGCTCTTCGCCCTCGCCGGATTCCTCCTCGGCGGCGCGTACACGACCTGGAAGAACAACCGCGCGACGTCGATCGGTTTGATCGTCGCCGCCGCCCTCGCGGTCCTCGGCGCCGCCCTCTGGCTCGAGTAGCCGGGCCGGCACGGCGCTCAGCGCGCCGTGTGCAGCTTGAAGATCCTGACGTCTTCGGGGACGCCGGTCAGTGGGGCGGCCCAGAAGTTGCGCTTGTACGGCTTGGCGACAACGCCCAGCTCATCGAGTGTTTCCGGGCGCAGGGCGGCCAAGGTGACGCTGGAAATCATCGTGTTGCCGTTGCCGCCTGCCTCCATCATGCGGGCGGCGATATTGACGTCGACGCCGAGCCAGTCGCCACCGATCTCACGGGGGGAACCGGTGTGCAGGCCGACTCGCATGCGCGGGGTGTAGCCATCGACCTCGACCTCGGCGAGGTTGCGGCGCGCCGCCAGTGCGGCACGCACCGCGCGATCGGGTGAGGAGAACACCCCCATCAGGCCGTCGCCCATCGGGCTTGACCACCTGGCCGCCACGCTCGACGATCGGCGGCTCGATGGCCCTGGCGACCTTGCGCAGCAGGTCGAGGGCACGCTCGTCGCCCACCGACAGTGACCAACTCGAGAACCCGACCAGGTCGGTGAACACGATGGTCACCTCCTCGCTTCCGCGTCCACGGCCGATCCGCTCGAGTCCGGCCTGCCACACCTGAAGGGCGCCGAAACCGATCTCCCTGGCCGCGGTCGGCGCGCCGCCGACGATCTTGTCCGCCGCCCGCGCCACCGCGCGCGCACCTCCTGGACCCGTCACCGACAGCGGATCGCCGAACGCGGGGTCACCGGGCAGCTGTTGACGCGCCCTGCGCACGGCACCGATGAAGTCGGCCCGACGGTTGGCGGCCTGCAGCTTCGACGAGAGCTGGGCGCGCTTGCGGCGTGCGCGCGCAGCGCTGTCGGGTTCGCCGGATTCATTCACGATCGGCTCCAACGGAATGGAGATATCCGCGGCGGCCTCGCGCCGCGGATTCACCCCGCCAGAAGGCGTTTCACTCACGCCCCAAAGGCTATCTCACCCGACGACGACCGCCGGTCCGCTGCTTGTGTGCAGCGGACCGGCGGTCCTACCTTCGAGCTACCGGGCAGCGGAAGCCCGAAGGTCGGGTCGCACGACCTCCCGACAAGGTCGCGGCCCTCGCGACCCGGGCCATTACGAGGGCGGCCCGGGTTGGCTTGTCAGGCGTCGCGGCGGTTGACCACCACGAGCGCACCGGCGAACACGATCGCCGTGAAGACGGCGAAGTAGATCAGGCTGCCCCACACGCCCCAGTGCCAGTCGCCCGCGTACTCCTCCACGCTCAGGAAACGGTTCGCGTTCTGGAACGGCAGGAACGGTTTGACGGTGCGGCCGAAGCTGCCGAACGCGCCGAGCAGGTTCTCCAGCAGCAGCGACCACAGCACGATCAGCGAGATCGCCGCGGCGGACTGGCGCACCAGCACACCGACACCGACGGCGAGCATCACGCACAGGAACGCGTAGATCGGGACGCTGTAGATGGCCCGCCAGTTGCCGTCGAGCACGAGACCGGGAGCCTCGTCACCGGTGATCAGTTTTGCCACGACGAACGCGATGAGCGCGAGCACACCGGTCAGCACGGCCGAGTACATACCGACCAGCGCGGTCTTCGACAGCACGACCTTGGATCGGTTCGGGACCGCGAGGAAGCTGGAGCGGATCACGCCGAAGCGATATTCGCTGGTCACCGTCAACGCGGCCATGATCATCAGCACCATGACGCCGAAGCTCGAGACGCCCGACACCGCGACAGTGGGGGTGAGCAACGGCGGGCCCTCGCTCGCGTTGCCCGTGCTGTCGGCATTGGTGACCAGCGCGATCAGCAAAGCGAGGCCGATGCCGAGGACCACCACGGCCGCCGAGCACCACCAGGGTGAACGGGTAGAGGTGAGTTTGATTCGTTCCGCTGCGAGCACGCCCATCAGAGCGCACCTCCCATCGCCTGGTCGAAGCTTTCACCGTGGTACTCCACGGCGCCACCGGTCATCCGCATGAACGCTTCCTCGAGCGAGGCCTGCTTGGGCGCCAACTCGTAGAGCGTGACGTTGTTCGTGCCGGCCAGCTTGCCGACCTCGTCGGAGGTGACGCCCGCGACGATCAGCGCGGCGTCGCCGTCTTCCTTCACAGTCATGCCGTGCGAGGTGAGCAGGCTGCGCAGCTGATCCAGTTGGGGGCTGCGCACGCGCACCGACTGCTCGGAGGCGCGGTCGATGAACTCCTTGGTGGAGCCGTCGAACATCAGCTGACCACGGCCGATCACGACGAGTTGCTCGGCGGTCTGGGCCATCTCCGAGAGCAGGTGGCTCGAGACGAGCACCGTGCGTCCTTCGCCGGCCAGTCGCTGCATGAACCGGCGGATCCACAGGATGCCCTCCGGGTCGAGGCCGTTGACCGGCTCGTCGAACAGCAGCACCTTCGGGTCACCGAGCAGCGCGCCCGCCAGGCCGAGGCGCTGGGACATGCCGAGTGAGAAGCCGCCCGCGTTCTTGCTCGCCACCTCGGAGAGGCCGACCAGCCGCAGTACCTCCTCGACCCGCGACTTCGGGATGTCGTTGGAGGCGGCCAGCCACTCCAGGTGAGCGCGCGCCGAGCGGTTCGGATGCACCCACTTGGCATCGAGCAGCGCGCCGACCTGCGTGAGCGGGCGTTCCAGCTCCTGGTAGAGCTTGCCGTTGATGAGCGCGGTCCCCGAGGTGGGCTTGTCCAGCCCGAGGATCATCCGCATGGTCGTCGATTTGCCAGCGCCGTTGGGTCCGAGGAACCCGGTCACCAGTCCTGGTTGGACGGTGAACGTGAGGTCCTGCACCGCGACGGTCTGGCCGAATTGCTTCGTCAGGCCCTTCAGCTCGATCATGTGCCCCAGCTTGCCCGATGAACCCGTGCCACGCGTCGCCGAGAAGTAGCGAGTCGGGTCATCCTCGAGGATGATCTTCGACCCTTAGACGGATGGGGAAGAAGCCTGAGCCCAGAAACGCTTGGGGATGCGGCCCGCCCGCCTGGCCAGGTAGCCGGCCTGGACGGCGGCCGACATGGCCGATGCCATGAGTTCGGGCTCTCGTGCCCTGGTCACGGCGGTGGCGAGCAGGACTGCCGAGCAGCCGAGTTCCATGGCGAGGGCGGCGTCGCTGGCGGTGCCGATGCCCGCGTCGAGGATGACGGGAACCCCCGCGGCGGCGACGATCATCTCGATGTTGTGGGGGTTACCGATGCCCAAACCGGTGCCGATCGGCGAGCCGAGCGGCATCACGGCGGCACAGCCCGCTTCCTCGAGGCGGCGGGCGAGGATGGGGTCGTCGGTGGTGTACGGCAGGACTACGAAACCGTCGTCGACCAGCTTTTCGGCGGCGTCGAGGAGTTCGAAGGGGTCGGGCAGGAGGGTGCGGTCGTCGGCGACCACCTCGAGCTTGACCCAATTGGTGTCGAGGGCCTCGCGGGCCAGTTGGGCGGTGAGTACGGCTTCGGCGGCGGTGCGACAGCCCGCGGTGTTGGGCAGCAGGGTGATGTCGAGGCGTTTGAGGAGGTCGAGGACGCCGGTGCCGCCCGCGGCGTCGACGCGGCGCATCGCGACGGTGGTGAGCTCGGTGCCGGACGCGATCAGTGCCTGCTCGAGCACGGCGAGGTTCTCGGCGCCGCCGGTGCCCATGATCAGGCGCGAACCGAATTCTTTGTCGGCGATGCGCAGCGGCTCAGCCACCCTGCACCGCCGTGAGCACCTCGATCGTCCAGCCGCGGCCGACCGGTTCGTCCCA
Organism: Nocardia sp. A7; assembly: GCF_046549215.1. Lineage (NCBI taxonomy): Bacteria > Bacillati > Actinomycetota > Actinomycetes > Mycobacteriales > Nocardiaceae > Nocardia > Nocardia sp. A7. The sequence continues at coordinate 1,756,760 of NZ_JAJPWE010000001.1, forward strand.
GCGAGATTTCGAGAAGACCGCACCGTCGACCGCCAATGCCACACCCTGGCAGGGCAATTCGAGCTTTGCCAGGAGTTCGCGGACGCTGAGCGGCTCGGCGAACTCGTGGTCGACACCATTGACGGTGACACCGATCGGGATGGTCGAGGTCATCGAACTCCTCCTTGCGACAGTGCTGGAAAACGTTGGGGTGCGGCGACTTCGGCGGCCTCAGGGGTCTCACCGTCGAGCAGGGCAGGCACGACCGCCGCGGTGAGCGCGAGGGTGAGCATGCCGTTGCGGCCGTGCCCGGTGGCGGCGACGACCCGGTCGTCGAGGTGGCCGAGTAACGGCAGGTTGTCGGGGGTTCCCGGCCGTGATCCCGCATTCGCTTCGGCCAGTTCGTATTCCGCGATGCCGGGCAGGATGGTTTCGGCGTCGGCGATCAGGTCACGGACCCCACCGACGGTGACAGTGGTGTCGAAACCCGCCTCGTATTGTGTCGCGCCGACGACGATTCCGTCTTCGCGCGGAACGAGGTAGACCTGTCGTCCGTGGACGCGGGCGCGGATCACCCTGGTCGGTGGCGGGCTGACGCCGGGCCTGCGACGCAACCGGAGGATTTCGCCTTTCACCGGGCGCACCGGCAGGCCGGGCCACAGCTCGGCGGAACGGGCACCTGCCGCGAGGACGACGCGGTCGTGCGGTAGATCATCGAGTGCGACAACAGCTTCCGTGCGGATCTCGATGCCCGCGCACGCCTTTCGCAGCGCCCGCAGCACGCGCCGGTTGTCGATGGCCGGTTCGGTTTTCGAGTGCAGTCCCGCTCGGACCGTGCGCGCGAGTGCGGGTTCGAGTGCACGGACTCCGGCGCGATCCAGTACCGGCAGGTCATGGCCGAAATCCGTCAGCCAGTCCGAGACGGTGCGCAAGTCGGTGGCGTCGGCACCGTCGAGTGCGACGGTCAGCGTCTCGTCGGCGACGAACATCGATTCACCCGAGATTTCCCGCAGGCTCGCGGCGAAGGCTGTCCACTCGGACAGTGCGAACGCCCCGAAGGCGAGCACGCGATCCTCACCGGGCCACCCTTCCGACAGCGGCGCGAGCATTCCACCGGCCACGTAGGAGGCGCCACGCGCGGGTTCCGGATCGAAGACGGTGACCGTCCAACCGGCCGCCGCGGCCCGCCATGCGACAGCGAGTCCGACGGCGCCGCCGCCGACGACCGCCAGTGTTCGCATCACGTTCCTACTCCTTCGTCGCACCCTTCGGTCGGTCCAGATCAAGGCGGCCGAAACCAGAATCCACCGAGCGCGGTGCACCGGAGTTCTCCGCACCGTGCTCGCGTCTCAACGGTAGCGCGACTACCGTCGCTAACGTGCAGCCCTCCCATCCGAACCGTTCTGTCCCGCCCAGGGAGCGCCTGTCGAGTGCGCTGCTGTATCTGTGCACCGACGCACGCCGGGAGAAGGGCGATCTTGCCCGGTTCGTCGACGCGGCGCTCGCGGGCGGCGTCGACATCGTGCAGCTGCGGGACAAGGGGTCGCCGGGCGAGGCCGAATTCGGGCCGCTCGAGGCGAAGGCCGAGCTGGGCGCGCTCGCCGAGATCAAGGCCGCGGCCCGCCGACACGGCGCCTTGCTCGCGGTGAACGACCGTGCCGATATCGCGCTGGCCGCGGGCGCCGATGTGCTGCACCTCGGTCAGGGGGATCTGCCGCCCGCGTACGCGCGACGTGTCGTCGGACCGGATGTGGTGATCGGCCGCTCCACCCACAATCGCAACCAGGCGGGCCTGGCCGCCATCGACGGCCACCTCGACTACTTCTGCACCGGCCCGATCTGGACCACCCCGACCAAGCCCGGCCGCCAGGCCGCGGGCGTCGATTTCCTTCGCACGACCGCCGACTCGCACCCGACGCTCCCTTGGTTCGCGATCGGTGGGATCGACGCGCAGCGACTCCCCGAGGTGCTCGCGGGCGGTGCGCGGCGCGTTGTGGTTGTGCGCGCGATCACCGAAGCCGCCGACCCCGAGGCCGCCGCCCGGGAGCTCAAGCAGGCCCTGCTCACCGCGAACTGAGCAAAGCCCCCCGCTGCGATCAGGTGAGGATGTCGGCTCTGGTGAGGACGGGGCCGTCGGGAGCGTTCACGTCGAGAACGATCTCGATGCCGGGGCCGTCGACACACGCGTGCAGCCAGAAGAAGCCCTGTTCAGGCAGTTCGATCGTGCGGGGTAGCGCATCGGTGAGTTCGGCGTCGGACTCGACGCGCACGCGCAACGGCACCGCGCGCAGTTCGGTCCAGGCGGTGGCGAACCCAGGGTGCAACGGCAGGTCGGCGACCTCGGCCTCGGGGACCCAGGCCAGTTCGGCGCTTTCCCTGTTGGCGACCGTTGGCAGCGGTTTGTCGGCGTCGGCGATGACCGTGATGTAGGTCCAGCCGCTCGGGGCGGTCATCGTCAGACGCTCGGCCCGAACCCGGAGGTCATCGGCGGTGATCCCCGCTTCTTCCTCCGCCTCCCTGACGGCGGCGTGCTCGGGTGACTCGTGCGAATCGCGCGCCCCACCGGGCAACGCCCAGGTGCCGCCCTGATGACTCCACGGCGCCCGGTGCTGCAACAGCACCGCCGACCCGCCACCGGGCAGCGGCGCACGCAGCAGCAGTCCCGCCGCACCGAACTTGCCCCAGTGCTTGATCCCGTCGGTGCTCTTGTACCAGCCGTCTCCGTCGCCGCGCATCCCATACTCTTTCCTCTGAGCAGCCGAACAGCAACCGCTTCGGGGGTGTGTGAGGGGCTGCGCTACCCGTACGACAACAATAAACTCCGCATCAGTAGTGGTGCACGGACATCGCCGGGAGGTGAACGATGGTCGAACCGGGGGATCGCAATGCCTCGACGGAGGTGGCGGCCGTCCGTCTGCCCCCATCGCCGCAGGCCAAGGCCGGTGTGACGCACACCGAGACGGCTGCGGCGGCGCCGGTGACACCGCGCTGGGCGCCGATGCGCCGACCGACTGTGCCCGTCGACCGACCGCGCGCACCCGATGTCCGAGCGTTGCGCGCACAGTTCCAGCCCGCCCGATTGCGCAGTTTCGCGCATTCGTCGCCGGGTCGGCTGGTCGCCGCCGGACTGGTCCTGATGGTGCTGTGTGTGACCGCGGGGGCGGTGACTTCGACGACCGTGAGTGAGCGCCAGCAAGCTCTCGGCGTGCTGCTCGACGACACCGAACCCGACGCGCATTCGGCCAACCACCTCTACACCTCGCTCTCGATCGCCGACGCCGCCGCGGGCACCGCCTTCATCGCGGGCGGACTCGAACCGCAAGCGGTCCGCGACCGCTACACCCAGGCCGTCGGTGAAGCCGCCGCCGAGCTGGTGACCCAGGCCGGGCACGTCTCCGACGAGGAGGCGGCCGACCCGTCGGGCGCCGATCGCCGCCTGCGCACCGGCATCGCGACCGGGCTGCCCGTTTACAGCGGGCTGATCGAGACCGCGCGGGTGAACAACCGCAACGGCTACCCCGTCGGCGCCGCGTATCTGAGCGAGGCCTCGCATCAGATGCAGACCGGCCTGCTGCCGATGGCCGAGGAGCTGGAGGACCACCGGTTCGACGCGGTGACCGCCGCCCAGCACCGGCATGTGCAGCCACCGTGGACGGCGATCACGGTGCTGGTGGTGGCGCTCGGCGCCCTCGTCTGGGTGCAGGTCGAGCTGGCGCGGCGCTCGCGCCGGTTCTTCAATATGGGTCTGCTGATCGGCACCGGCGCGCTGGCGCTGACGCTGCTGTGGACGGTGGCGGCGGGCTCGGTCTCCGCGGTGGCGATGATTCGCTGCCGGGACGAAGGCGCGGTGCCGTCGGCGCGGTTGGCCGAGAGCCGAATCCTGGTGCAGCAGGCCAGATCAGCGGAAATGGTGAAGCTGGTTCGCCGCGACGCGACCGGCGACTACGACCGCACCTTCGATGCCAATGCCGCGCGACTCACCGAGCTGCTCGCCGGCTATCCCGACAACGCGCCCGCCCGCGACGAAGTGGCGCACGCACAGGCCGCGCTGACCCGCTGGCAGTCGGCCCACCAGCGAATGAACGACACCCTCGAGCGGGGCGATTTCCTCGGCGCGGCCGCCGTCGCGACCGGTCCGAGCGCCGCCGATTCGGCCGCGCAGGTCGAGGCGCTCGACCGAGCGCTGGACAAGGCCGGTGCCGCGACACGGGAGACATTGCGCGCCAAGGTTTCCCAAGCGATCGACGTGCTGTCCTTCCTGGCCCCTGGTGCGTTCGTGCTCGGGATCGCGGCGGCGGCGTGTGTAGCGCTGGGGTTGTGGCCACGGCTGCGGGAGTACCGGTGAGGCGCGGGCGCGTCCTCGCGGCGCTGATGCTGGTCGGGCTGCTCGCCGGTTGTTCCGACAGCACACCCGCGCCCGACCAACGCGGCGTCTATTCCGAACCGCCGTTGCCCGCCAAGGCGATTCCGATCGGCACCGACACCCCGGTGCCCGCCACCGGTGGCGAGCAATGCGGCGATCCGACCGCGAGCCTGCGACCGAGCACCGCATCCGGCCCGACGATCGAGGCTATTCGCGCACGCGGCAGGCTGGTCGTCGGCCTCGACGCGGGCAGCAACCTGTTCAGCTTCCGCGATCCGCTCTCCGGTCGCATCGTCGGCTTCGACGCCGACATCGCCCGCGAGATCGCCCGCGACCTGCTCGGTAACCCCGACTTGATCGAATACCGCAGTCTCGCTTCGGAAGAGCGCGAGCGGGCGCTGCAGGATCACACCGTCGATCTGATCGCGAAGACAATGACGATCACCTGCGAGCGACGTCAGCGGGTGGCGTTCTCGACGGTGTATCTGCGCGCCGATCAGCGGGTGCTCGCGGTGAAGGGTTCCGGCATCGACGGCATCGCCGATCTGGCGGGCAAGCGGGTGTGCGTGGTGCGCGGCACCACCTCGCTCGATCACATCCGCCGCGACCAACCGGCCGCCACGATTCTGACGGTGCCGACCTGGGCCGACTGCCTGGTGGTCCTGCAACAGCGCCAGGTCGACGCGGTGAGCACCGACGACTCGATCCTGGCCGGCCTGGCCGCCCAGGACCCCTATACCGAGGTGGTCGGCGACAGCATCAGCCCGGAACCGTACGGCATCGGCATCCCCAAGGGCGACGACGACCTGGTGCGTTTCGTCAACGCCACCCTGGACCGCATCCGCAACGACGGCACCTGGACTCGCATCCACCGCCGCTGGCTCGCGACCCTCGGCGAGACACCGAGCCCACCCGCGCCGAAGTACCAGGACTGACGGCCATGAGCACGAAATCGGCCAATGACGAACCGGGGCAACGTGGCTCAGACCCGGAGGATCAGGCGCGCTCCGACTCGACACCCCACGCCCCAGAATCGGCGCTCCACAGCCCACCGCCAGCGCCACACACCCCACCGCCAACACCCCCCAACCCAGCACAGGACGACCCGGAACGGCGCGAGCCCACCCAGCTGATCCAGCGTGAGCGGCCCGGCACACTGCCCGGCGGGTGGACACTGCCCGAAGACGACGAGACCCGGCCGCTGCCGAAGCTCACCGCCGAGGCGGCCGCGGAGTTCGCCCGGAAACAGGCGACCAGCCGCGACCTGACCCCGGCGACCGACGCCACCAAGCGCACCGAAGAGTCCGGCGGCGTCCAACGATCGAGCGGCGGTTCCGCGGCCGACTCGGGAACCTCGCAGCACGCGGATGATCCCCTCGCTACGCAGCGAGCGAGCCGTCCCGCGCCGACTGCGAACGAGCCCGCGACGTATGCGCCGACCGAAGCCGCACAACGCATCTTCGAGATCGCCCCGGACGTGGCTGAACAGCACACCCCCGAATCCGCTCCCTACGCCGCGACCGAAGCGGCACAGCGTCCCCCCGAATCCGCGCCCTACGCAGCGACCGAGGCTGCACAGCGACCCTCTGGAACCGCGCCCTACGCCGCGACCGAAGCAGCACAACGGTTTCCGGCCAACGCACCGCACGCGGCGACAGAGGCAGCCCCGCGCTCCGAACCCGACGCACAGTCGAATTCCGAATCCTGGCCTTCCGCGCCGCAGACCGGTGGGGTGAGTACCTCGCGGTCGGGGCGCAGTGTGCGCACGGCGCGGTCGCGGCCGACGCGCAGGCTCGGGGCCGGGCTGGTGCCGATTCCGACGGTCACCCCCGCCGACCCGCGCGACGCCGTACTGGCGGATCCGATGGTGTCGGAAGGGCGGCGGTTCTGCTGGCGCTGTGGCAACCCGGTCGGGCGTTCGACGCCCGCGCAGGCCGCGTCATCGAGCGGTGAATGCGAAACCTGCGGGGCCGCTTATGATTTCCGGCCGTCGTTGCACGAAGGCGATATGGTCGCCGGGCAGTACGAGATCCAGGGTTGCATCGCGCACGGTGGGCTCGGCTGGATCTATCTGGCCATCGACCGCAATGTGAGCGATCGGTGGGTGGTGCTCAAGGGACTGCTGCACACCGGTGACGCCGAGGCGCAGGCCGTGGCGGTGGCCGAGCGGCAGTTCCTGGCCGAAGTGGCCCACCCGAGCATCGTCAAGATCCACAACTTCGTCGAGCACACCGCGGGTGACGGGTCCATCGGCTACATCGTGATGGAGTACGTGGGCGGCCATTCGCTGCGTGACATCCTCGACGCCAGGCCCCATGGCGAGCGGATGCCACTGGCCGAGGCCATCGCGTATGTGCTGGAGATCCTGCCCGCGCTGGAACATCTGCATTCGATCGGCCTCACCTACAACGATCTCAAGCCCGACAACGTGATGGTCACCGAGGACCAGGTGAAGCTGATCGACCTCGGCGCGGTCGCCACCATCGACGCCTACGGAAACCTGTACGGCACCAAGGGTTTCCAGGCACCCGAGATCGCTCGAACCGGACCGACTCCCGCCTCCGATGTCTACACCGTCGGCCGCACCCTCGCCGCGCTCACCCTGGCACTGCCCAGCGAGCACGGCCGCTACCTCGACGGCATCCCCGATCCGGCCGACGAACCGCTGCTGGCTCGCTACGAGTTCTTCCACCGCTTCCTGCTCACGGCCACCGATCCCGATCCGGCACAGCGGTTTCCCTCGGCGCGCGCGATGATGGCGCAGCTGGCCGGTGTGCTGCGCGAGATCCTCGCCTATGACACCGGCACCGAACATCCCCAGCTGTCCACAGTGTTCAGTCCACAGCGCACCAGCTTCGGCACCGAGGAACTGATCAGTCAGACCGACGCCTATCTCGACGGCGTCGGTCGCTCCCCACTGCTCGATTCCCGCGATGTGGTCGGCGCACTGCCGATTCCGCTGATCGACCCCGCCGACCCGTCGGCGCCGCTGCTGGCCGCGACCACCAACCCGGAGCCGGAGCGGGTGCTCGAGGCGTTGCACGATTCCCGCGAACGGGCCGAGGCCGACCCCGACAACGCGCCACAGACCCTGGCGGGTGAACTGCTCTTCGCCGAGGCGCGGGCCCGGCTCGAGCTGGGCGAGTCGGCGGCGGTACTGCATCTGCTCGATCGGGTGCCCAACGAATCCGATTGGCGCACGGACTGGTTCACCGGTCAGGCGTATCTGCTCGAGCTCGACTACGAGGCCGCCTTCGCCTCGTTCGAGGCGGTGCTGCGGGTACTGCCGGGTGAGATCGCCCCCAAACTGGCGCTCGCCGCCACCGCGGAACTCATTCTGCAGCACTGGGATTCCGACGCCCCCGAACAGTGGCGCAGCTTCGCCGAACGCTATTACGACACCGTCTGGCGCACCGACCGCGCCGTGGTGAGCGCGGCATTCGGCCTCGCCAGGCAGCTGGCGGTGGCGGGGCGAGTGGGCGAAGCGGTGCACGCCCTCGACGACGTACCCGCCGCGTCACGCCACTTCACGACCGCCCAGACCACGGCGATCCTGCTGCTGCTCACCAGCTCCCCTGTCGCCGAACTCGACGAACAGGTCCTGCGGCTGGCCGCCTCGCGTGCCCAGTCCATTCCACCGGGCGAGCACCGCGCCACCCTCATGCGCACCCTGGTGCAGGGCACCGCATTGGCCTGGCTGCAGGCAGGCAACACCCCGAAACGCAAGGACGCCAAGCTGTTCGGCCGCGGATTCACCGAACGCGACCTGCGCGACGGCACCGAATCCGGCCTGCGCGCACTGGCCCGCAACGCCCCTGACCGCGACCACCGCTACGCCTTGGTCGACCTCGCCAACTCCCTGCGGCCCAAGTCCTGGTTCTAGGTCGCGCCGACCAGCTTGTGGGCCGCTCGGGCGATGGCGAGTTCCTCGTTGGTCGGCACGACCAGCACCGTCACCGGGGCGAAGTCCGGGGAGATGCGGCGGATGCCGGAGGTTCTTGTCTCGTTGCGGGCCGGGTCGATCTCGATGCCCAGATTCTGCAACCCCGCCAGCGCGTCGGCGCGCACCGCCGGGCTGTTCTCCCCCACACCCGCGGTGAAGATGACGGTGTCGACGGTGCCGAGTTGCACCAGGTAGGCGCCGAGGTAGCGGCGCAGGCGGTGGATGTAGACGTCATACGCGAGCTTGGCCTGCGTGTCGCCGCCATCGATGAGCTGCTGCAATTCGCGGAAGTCGTTGACCCCGCTCATGCCTTTGAGACCGGAGCTGCGGTTGAGCAGTTGCTCCACCTGGCTCCCGTCCAGCTCGGCCGCCCGCATGAGATACGGCGTGACACCGGGGTCGAGATCGCCCGGCCTGGTGCCCATCACGAGACCTTCCAGCGGGGTCATGCCCATGGTGGTGTCGATCGCGATCCCACCCTGGATCGACGAAGCGGACGCGCCGTTGCCCAGGTGGAAGACGATCTGGTTCAGCTCGTCGTTCGGCCTGCCCAGGTACTCCGCGGCCTTCTCCGACACGTACTGGTGCGAGGTGCCGTGGAAGCCGTACTTGCGAATACCGTGGGCCGCAGCCAGTTTCGCGTCGATCGCGTAGGTCTTGGCGGCATCGGGCATGGTGTGGAAGAACGCCGTGTCGAAGACCGCGACCTCGGGAACATCGGGCAGCAGCTCTCGCGTCGACTCGATGCCGACCACATTCGCGGGATTGTGCAGCGGCGCGAGCACTGACAGTCGGTCGATCGCGTGCAGCACGTCGTCGGTGATCAGGGTCGGTTCCCAGAACACCTCGCCGCCGTGGACCACCCGGTGTCCGACCGCGCCGATCCCGATCGTGGTCAGATCGAGGCCGGTCTCGCGGAACATCTCGAATGCCCGCAGCAGACCGGCCTTGTGGTCCGGGATCGCCCCGTCGTACTCGAGTTCGGCCGGGCCCGCCTCGTGCACGATCCGGCCGCCGTGCGTCTCGCCGATCTTCTCGACCAGACCCGAGGCCAGTACTTCGCCCGAGACCGGGTGTAGCAGTTGGTATTTGATCGACGAGGAGCCGCTGTTCAGGACCAGGACGAGGTCGCTCACTTGTCGTCTCCCTGCGCCTGGATGGCGGTGATCGCCACCGTGTTGACGATGTCGGCGACCAGCGCGCCGCGCGAAAGATCGTTCACCGGCTTGCGCAGGCCCTGTAGCACCGGACCGATCGCGACCGCGCCCGCACTCCGCTGCACCGCCTTGTAGGTGTTGTTGCCGGTGTTGAGGTCGGGGAAGACGAAAACCGTTGCCTTGCCAGCCACTTCGGAATCGGGGAGTTTGGTGCTGGCGACGGTTGGCTCGATCGCCGCGTCGTACTGGATCGGTCCTTCCACCGGCAGCTCCGGCGCCCGTTCACGCACGAGTTCGGTGGCCGCGCGCACCTTGTCGACATCGGCGCCGGTGCCGGACGCGCCGGTCGAGTACGACAGCATCGCCACCCGCGGTTCGATCCCGAACCGCGCCGCCGTGCCCGCCGAGGACACCGCGATGTCGGCCAGCTGCTCCGAGGTGGGATCGGGCACCACCGCGCAATCGCCATAGGCGAGAACACGATCGGCCAGGCACATCAGGAAAACGCTCGACACCGTTGAGACGCCGGGCACCGTCTTGATGATCTCGAACGAGGGCCGGATCGTGTGCGCGGTGGTGTGCGCGGCACCGGAGACCATGCCGTCGGCGATTCCCTTGTAGACCATCATGGTGCCGAAATACGAGATGTCGGCCATGGTTTCACGCGCACGCTCGAGCGTCATGCCCTTGTGCTTGCGTAATTCGGTGTATTCGGCGGCGAATTCGTCGAGGTGGCCCGAGGTGCGTGGGTCCATCACCTGGGCAGCGGCGATGTCGACCCCGAGTTCGGCGGCACGCGCGCGGATCGAGGTCTCGTCGCCGAGGATGGTGAGGTCGGCGATCTTGCGCTGCAGCACCCGCCCGGCGGCGCGCAGGATGCGGTCGTCGTCGCCCTCGGGCAGCACGATGCGCTTGCGATCGGCACGGGCGCGTTCGATCAAGCGGTATTCGAACATCTGCGGTGTCACCACAGTCGAGGACTGAACCTGAACGCGCCGAAGCAGTTCCGGTGCGTCGACCCGCTGTTCCATCAGCGCGAGCGCGGTATCGACCTTGCCCGGGCTGCCCGCCCACATGCGACCGCGGGCGCCGTGCACGGCACTGGCGGTGTCGTAGGTGCCCAGCTCGGTGGTGAGGATCGGCAGCTTGAGATGCAGGCCCTCCATCAGGCGCGCGATCGCCGGATGCGGGCGAAGGCCCCCGTTCATGATGACCCCGGCCAGCGACGGAAAGCCCGCCGCCTCATGGGCATTCACCAGACTGAGCAGCACATCGGAACGGTCGCCGGGTGCGATCACCACCACACCGTCGGAGAGGCGCTCCAGAATGTGTTCGGCGGTCATGCCACCGACCATGATGCGCAGGGCTTCACGCTGCAGCAATTCCGGGTCACCGCTGTAGATTTCGCCGTCGATCGCCTCGCACAGTTCGCCCATGGTCGGCGCCATCAGCAGCGGCACCTCCGGCAACGTCCAGGACGGGACCTCGAAACTTTCCAGCGCGGTGGCGACCTCGTCGAGTTCGTCGGGAGCGCAGCGATTGGCCACGATCGCCACCAGATGAGCGTGCTCGGCGGTGAGCTCGGTAGTGCACAGTTCGACCAGTTGCTTGACCTCGCCGGGCGTGCGATCCGCGCCGCGAACGACCAGTAACACCGGCGCACCCAGGTTCACCGCGATGCGGGCATTGAAACGAAGCTCGCTCGGGCTGGCGACGTCGGTGTAGTCACTGCCGACGATCACCACCGCGTCGCACGCCTTGGCGACGTCGTGGAACCGCATCACGATGTCGCTGATCGCGGCGGTGGGGTCGCGGTGCACGTCCTCGTAGGTGACGCCGACGGCCTGCTCATAGCTGATATCGGCGGTGCTGTGCTCGAGCAGCAGTTCGAGGATGTAGTCGGGTTCGTCAGCGGAGCGGGTGATCGGCCGGAACACACCGACACGTGCGGTGGTGGCGCACAGCATGCCGAGAACCCCCAAGGCCACCGTCGATTTTCCGGTGTCCCCCTCGGGTGAGGCGATGTACACGGTGGACGGCGCTTGTTCGACCATGTTCGCGAGCTTAGTGAATCCCGCCGATATAGTCCGCCCCATGACATCGCAGTTCCCGGACCGGCAGTGGGGTTCGCGCACCAATCCGCTCTCGCGCGCAGCCAACCGTTTCGCCGCGACCAAGCCGGGATCCTGGCTGATCCGCACGATCACCCCGCTGGACCGCGCCCTGCTCGAGCGCACCGACGCCAAGTACACCGTGCTCGGCCCGATCGGCGCCCCGGTGATCCTGCTCACCACCACCGGCCGCAAGTCCGGCCTCGCCCGCACCCAGCCGCTGCTCTACGTCCACGACGGCGACACCCTGTACGTGGTCGGTTCCAACTTCGGCCAGGAGCACCACCCGGCATGGACCGGCAACCTGCTGGCCGACCCGTCGGCCACCGTGGCTATCGCGGGCGAACGCATCCCGGTCACCGCGACCACCGTCCCCGACGCGGACAAGGACGCGATCTTCGCCCGCTTCATCGAGATCACCGGCGCCTACGCGGCCTACCGCGACCGCACCACCCGCGACCTGCGCATGTTCGCGTTGCGCCGGGCGTAACAGGTTTCAGGCAAGGTCGGCCGGGCGCACGCGCAGCTTCGCGGCGACCCGGGCCAGCGCTCGCCCGTCGGCGGCACTCACCTGGTCGAGAAAGCACTCGCGGACCGCGCGCACGTGCGTCGGCGCCGCCGCCACGACCACCGCGTACCCGGAGTCGGTGAGCGAGGCGACGGTGTAGCGCCCGTCCTCGGGATCGGGTGCCCTGGTTACCCAGCCGCGCTGCTCGAAGCGCTTGACGACGTTCGAGAGCCGCGACAGCGATCCATTCGCCAGGAAGGCGAGCTCACTCATCCGGATCCGACGCTCTGGGGCCTCGGACAGGTGGCTGAGCACGAGGTACTCGAAGAGTGTCAGTCCGGCCTCGGCTTGCAGCGGCGCCTCCAACCGGCCCGGCAGCAGCAGGATGAGCGAGACCAGCCCGGTCCAGGCTTCCTTTTCTTCCGCGTTCAGCCATGCCGGGGCCTCCGCGCCGTCGGATCCTGGGGTCGCCGCACTCATCGGGCAATCATAGCGAGCCCTATCAGGTTCACACGTGAAGTCATTCCGTGCTAGGTTGACTTCAAACATGAAGTCAAACGAAAGGTTCGCACCGATGAGCACCGCCACCTTCACCAGCACCCCCGGATACGGCCAGAAGCTGTTCGACCTGCTCCACTACCGACAGGCAGTCCGCGTCGGCGACCGGGTCGACATCTCGGGCCAGGGCGGCTGGGACGACGACATCACCTTCCCCGAATCCCTCGAGGAGGAGATCGTCCAGGCGTTCGAGAATGTCGAGCGGACCCTCGCCACCGTCGGCGCGACCTGGACCGACGTCATCGCCGTGGACAGCTACCACATCCCCACGGCCGACGACACGATCGGCGACGAGCAGACCCGCGTCATGGCCGACCAGTTCCGCAAGCGGATGGGTGACCGAGCACCGATCTGGACCCAGATCGGTGTCGCCGCCCTCGGTGCGCCCGGCATGCGCGTCGAGATCCGTGTGACCGCCGTGGTTGGCCGGCAGGACTGAGTCGACTGTCAGACCTTGTCGACCTCGCCGTTCGACAGCGCCTTCTGCAGGGAGTTGAAGACCGTCAAGCCCTGGCCGACCATGCCGTTGAGCAGCTCGCCGACACCGTCGGGGCCGTTGAGGACGGTGAGGTTGGCGCCGGCCAGGCCGTGCGAGGCCTGCTTGACGATTTCGGGGAGTTGCTCGATCAGCATCTGGTCCAACGCGATGCGGTTGTTGGATGCCGCCGCTTCGGCCTGGATGCGGGTGCGGTCGGCTTCGGCCACCGCGAGGATGCGGACTCGTTCCGCCTCCGCCTCAGCGGGTTTCACCACTTCGGCTTGGAGCTGCTGTTCGCGGAGTTCGGCGTTCTTGCGGGCCTGCTCGGCCTGCGCCTGCAGGACCGCCTGCCTGGCGATGGCGTCGGCGAGCGGGCCCGCCTGTGCCGCTTCGGCATTGGCCTTGTCGATGTCACGCTGATACTGGGCCCTGAGGAGCGCGGTCTCGCGTTCGTATTCGGCGCGACGGCGCAACGACTCCTGTTCGGCTTCGGCGGAGCGCTGGGCGGCTTGCGCCTGGGCGATCTGGGCATCGCGCTGGACCGCCGCATTGTGCGGGGCGGCAAGGGCATTGATGTAGCCGAGATTGCCGTCGTCGATGGACTGGATCTGGAACGAGTCGACCCACAGGCCGATATTGCCCATCTCCACCTTGGACGCGATGAGCACCTCGTCGGCCAGCTTCTGACGTTCGCGGATGATCTCCTCGACAGTCATCGAGCCGATGATCGAACGCAGGTGGCCGGAGAAGATACGGCCGGTCAGCACCGACATCTCCTGCTCCTGTTCGGACAGAAAGCGCTGTGCCGCATTGACGATCGACTGCGTGTCGTTGGCGACCTTGAACGCGATCACCGCACGCACATCGAGCTGGATGGCCTGCTTGGTGACGCAGCGCTCGCGGATCTCGGATTCGAACATGGCCAGCGACAGGTAGCGGACCTTACGGAACAGTGGCACCACCCAGGTGCCGCGCCCGATGACCACCTTGAACGGGGTGTCGTCCTTGGTCTTGGCGCCGCTGACCAGCATGGCCTCGTCGGGATCGGGAACGTGATAGCCCAGCATCATGGGGCCTTTCATTCAGTGGGAAGTGGAATCCAGGTGACCACGTCGACGACGCGCCCCGGATGGACCGCGACGATCAACACGGTGGTCAAGGCGGCGATCGGCTCGTCGGCTCGGGCGAGGTAGAGCTCGGTGCCCCCACGAATCGAGACCAGCACCTCACCCAGCGCGCCCGCCTCCCGAATCGGTGACGTGATGGTGCCCGTCATGCCGTGTACAGGGTCGGTCATCGAGGGTGAACCTCCTTGTCTCGCACCGGATGCCGTCAGCGTACGGAGGCTCGGCTACAAGCGGGTAGCAAAATTCTTATTGACAGTATCCTGTCAAATATGACAGGATACTGTCATGACTACGAAAACAGTTCATGTGGCCGTCTACAACACCCTCGCCGACTGGGAGGTCGGTGCCGCCACCGCGCATATCGCCAACGGCGCCTGGCATCGGGAGCCGGGAACGTTCGAGGTCAGGACGGTCGGCCTGACCGCCGATCCGATCACCACGATCGGCCGAATGCGCATCACCCCGGACATGGCACTCGCCGATCTCGACCCCGCCGACAGCGCCATGCTGATCCTGCCCGGCGCGGAGCTGTGGGACGGCGATGATCTGAACGCGTTCGCGCACAAGGCGACACAGTTCGTCGAGGCCGGAGTACCGGTTGCCGGCATATGCGGCGCCACCTTCGGTCTCGCCAAGGAAGGCCTGCTCGACGACCGTGCGCACACCAGCAATGTCGCGGAATACCTCGCCTACAGCGGCTACGCGGGCGCGCAACACTACGTCGAGGCGCCTGCCGTCACCGATCGCGACGTGATCACCGCGGACTCCATGTCCCCCTTCGAATTCGCCAGAGAGATCTTCGCCCGCCTCGATCTCTACGAACCGCACGTTCTCGAAGCGTGGTACGCACTGTTCGCGCAGAGGGATCCGGCCGGGTACGCGGTGCTCGCCGGCTACGAGGCGACCACATGACGGCAGGCGAACAGGAACTGTTCTCCACCGTGGCGATCACCTCGTTCCGTCTCAACGGCCAATTCCTCGCCATCGCCGAGGAATTGGCCGCCCCGGCCGGGTTGACGGCGGCCCGCTGGCAAGTGCTCGGCGCGGTACTCACCGAACCGCTGCCGGTCGCGGGAATCGCCCGGGCGATGGGCATCACTCGCCAGAGCGTGCAGCGCATCGCCGACCTGCTGGTCGGGGACGGCCTCTGTGCATACCGGCCGAATCCGGCGCATCGCCGCGCCAAACTGGTGGTCGCCACGGAGTCCGGTCGCGAGGCCGTGCAGCGCATCGATCCGCAGCACGCGGCGATCGCCCATCGACTCGCCGAGGAACTGGGCCAGCAGGAGTTCGTGGCCACCGTCGCGGCGCTGACCAGGCTGTCCACGGCCCTCGCCACCATCACCGAGGACGACTGACCGCGAAACGCCCCCACCACCGGATGCGGTGATGGGGGCGTCGAATCGGTGCGAGGCTCAGCTCTGGAGCACGGCCTCGATCTCGAGGGTGAGGGTGATCTTGTCGCCGATCACGGCGCCGCCGTCGGGCAGCGGCATGTCGATGTCGAGGCCGAAGTCGCGGCGCGAGACCACGGTCTTGGCTTCGAAGCCGGCGACGGCACCGTTACCCATGCCCGGGCTGACGCCGACGAACTCGACCTCGAGGGTGACCGGCTTGGTGTTGCCGCGCACGGTGAACTCGCCGTCGACGACGAAATCGCTGCCCTCACCGCGGAATCCGGTGGACTTGAAGGTCATCACCGGGAACTGCTCGGCGTGGAAGAAGTCGGCGGTGCGCAGGTGGCCGTCGCGCTGGGCGTTGTCGGTGGTGAGGGAGTCGACGCGGATCTCGGCGTGCGCGGTGGCGGTGCCGTCCTCGGCGATCACGAGGGCGCCGTCGAAGTCGGTGAAGCGGCCGCGGACCTTGCTCACCATCAGGTGGCGAACGGAGAAGCCGACGGTGGAGTGGGCGGGGTCGATGGTCCAGGTGCCCGCGGTGAGTCCCTTGGCGATGGCGGTGGTCATGAGTGTGCTCCTTGTGGATTAGGTGTGGATCAGTGATTTGCTGCGAGCAGGTCTTCGAACGGGGTGGTATCGGTATAGGGGTCGGTGGGTCGGGTAGCGGATCTGCCGAGTAGCAGTGCGCTGAATTCGATTGCGGCGCGGTCTATTCGGTTGTTCAGCGCCTGGTCGGCGCCGTTCGCACCCCAATCGGTCGTCGCCGCGTAGACCGCGGTCGGGACGACGATCGAGCGCAGGTAGGCGAACAGCGGGCGTACCGCGTGCTCGAGCGCGAGGGAGTGCCGTTCGGTGCCACCGGTCGCGCCGGCCAGCACCGGCAGGCCGGCGAGCGAATCCGGTTCCAGCACATCGAAGAATGTCTTGAACAGGCCGCTGTAGGACGCGCTGAAGATCGGCGTGACGGCGATCAGGCCGTCGGCGGTGACGACCTTGTCGATCGCCGCCCGCAGCGCCGGGGCGGGGAACCCGGTGAGCAGGTTGTCGGCGAGATCGCGGGCGTGATCGCGCAGGTCGATGAAGTCCAGCTCGGCCTCACCGCCCAGTTCCCGCGCCGTCGCGGCCGCCAGCCGGTCGGCCAGCAATCGCGTGGACGAGGGCTGCGACAGCCCGGCCGACACCACGGCGATGCGGGTCATACCGTCACCTCCTTCGCTTGCTTCGCGGCCAGCAGTGCGGCGTGGGTCGGCGCGTCCGGCACATGTGCGGGGCGGCGGGCCGCGAATTCCTTGCGCAGCACCGGGATCACCTCCTCGCCGAGCAGGTCGAGCTGCTCGAGCACCGTCTTCAACGGGAGCCCGGCGTGGTCGACCAGGAACAGCTGGCGCTGATAGTCACCGAAGTTCTCGCGGAAGGTGAGCGTCTTCTCGATGACCTGTTCCGGGCTGCCGACGGTGAGCGGGGTCTGCTCGGTGAAGTCCTCCAGCGACGGGCCGTGTCCGTAGACGGGCGCGTTGTCGAAGTAGGGGCGGAATTCGCGCACCGCGTCCTGCGAGTTCTTGCGCAGGAACACTTGTCCACCGAGTCCCACGATCGCCTGGTCGGCGCTGCCGTGCCCGTAGTGCTCGTAGCGGCGGCGGTACAGATCGATCAACCGCTTGAAATGGTCAGTGGGCCAGAAGATGTGGTTGGCGAAGAAGCCGTCGCCGTAGTACGCGGCCTGCTCGGCGATCTCCGGGCTACGGATCGACCCGTGCCAGACGAACGGCGGCACATCGTCGAGCGGACGCGGTGTCGAGGTGAACGACTGCAACGGCGTACGGAACTTGCCTTCCCAGTTCACGACGTCTTCGCGCCAGAGCCGGTGCAGCAGCGCGTAGTTCTCGATGGCCAGCGGAATACCGTCGCGGATGTCCTTGCCGAACCACGGATAGACCGGGCCGGTGTTGCCGCGGCCGAGCATCAGGTCGACCCGGCCGTCGGCCAGGTGCTGCAGCATCGCGAAGTCCTCGGCGATCTTGACCGGGTCGTTCGTGGTGATGAGCGTGGTCGAGGTGGACAACGTGATCTTGTCGGTGCGGCCCGCGATGTAGCCGAGCATCGTGGTCGGCGAAGACGGGACGAAGGGCCGATTGTGGTGCTCGCCCATCGCGAACACATCCAACCCCACCTCCTCGGCCTTCTGCGCGATCGCGACCATCGCCTTGATCCGCTCGGCCTCGGTGGGGGTGCGGCCGGTGGTGGGATCGGTGGTCACATCGCCGACGCTGAAGATTCCGAACTGCACGGGCCCTCCTTTGGTTGCCATGGCAACTATAACCACGGCAGGCGGGAACCTATTCCGCTGAGATGCGGATCACATGGCTACTCGGCGAACGGGCGCCGGGTGCGGCCGATCAAGTCGGCCACCGAGCCCACCACCATGGTGGGACGGAACGGGTAGGCCTCCACCGAGGACTTGGTCGAGATACCGGAGGTCACCAGCACCGTGCGCAGACCTGCCTCGAGGCCCGCGATCACGTCGGTGTCCATCCGGTCGCCGATCATCACCGTCGATTGGGAGTGCGCGCCGATCCGGCGCAGCGCCGAACGCATCATCAGCGGGTTCGGCTTGCCGACGTAGTACGGCTCCTTGCCGGTGGCCCTGGTGATCAGGGCCGCGACCGAACCGGTGGCGGGCAGCACACCGTCGCGGGAGGGGCCGGTGGCGTCGGGGTTGGTGGCGATGAACTTGGCGCCACGATCGACCAGGCGGATCGCGGTGGTGATGGCCTCGAAGGAGTAGGTGCGGGTCTCGCCGAGCACCACGTAGTCGGGATCGCTGTCGGTGAGCACGTAGCCGATCTCGTGCAGCGCGGTGGTGAGGCCGGATTCGCCGACCACGTACGCGGTGCCGTTGGGGCGCTGATCGGCGAGGAAGGTCGCCGTGGCCAGCGCCGAGGTCCAGATCGACTCCTCGGGGATGTCGAGACCGGTGTGGCGCAGACGGGCTTGCAGGTCGCGCGGGGTGCGGATCGAGTTGTTGGTCAGCACGAGGAACGGAATCTCGTTGGAGCGCAGTTCGGCCAGGAACTCGTCGGCACCGGGAATCAGTTGATCCTCGTGCACCAGGACACCGTCCATGTCGGTCAGGTACGACAGGATCTGCTCATCTTTCACGGTCACCAGTTAATTGTCCGCTAAAACCTGACGTGATGGGTGACGAAATGGCACGGGCACGCCAGAGCGGACCGCGCGCTAGTGTCGTGTGGCAGGGGTCAACGGACGACAGGAGTGGCTGGAATGGTCGATCTCAAGCTCGGGTACAAGGCATCGGCAGAGCAGTTCGGGCCGCGAGAGCTGGTCGAACTCGGCGTCGCCGCCGAGCAGCACGGTCTCGACAGCGCGACCGTGAGCGACCACTTCCAGCCATGGCGCCACGACGGCGGCCACGCCCCGTTCTCGCTGGCCTGGCTGGCCGCCGTCGGCGAGCGCACCGAGCGCATCCAGCTCGGCACCTCCGTGCTCACCCCGACCTTCCGCTACAACCCGGCCGTGATCGCGCAGGCCTTCGCGACACTGGGCTGCCTGTACCCGAACCGGGTGATGCTCGGAGTCGGCACCGGTGAGGCACTCAACGAGATCGCCACCGGCTACAAGGGCGAATGGCCCGATTTCAAAGAGCGTTTCGCCCGCCTGCGCGAAGCGGTGAAGATGATGCGCGAACTGTGGACCGGCGATCGCGTCGATTTCGACGGCGAGTACTACCACACCGTCGGCGCCTCCATCTACGACGTTCCCAAGGGCGGCATCCCCGTCTACATCGCCGCCGGCGGCCCGGTGGTGGCCCGGTACGCGGGTCGCGCGGGCGACGGCTTCATCTGCACCTCGGGTAAGGGCATGGACCTCTACACCGAGAAGCTGCTGCCCGCCGTCGCCGAGGGTGCCGCCAAGGTCGAGCGCGATGCCGCCGAGATCGACAAGATGATCGAGATCAAGATCTCCTACGACACCGATCCCGAACTGGCACTACAGAACACCCGCTTCTGGGCCCCGCTCTCGCTGACCCCCGAACAGAAGCACAGCATCACCGACCCGATCGAAATGGAAGCCGCCGCCGACGCCCTTCCGATCGAACAGGTCGCCAAGCGCTGGATCGTGGCCAGCGACCCCGACGAGGCCGTCGCCAAGATCAAGCCCTACCTCGACGCAGGCCTCAACCACCTGGTCTTCCACGCCCCCGGCCAGGACCAACTCCGCTTTCTCGATCTGTTCGAGCGCGACCTGGCGCCGCGCCTGCGCGCGCTGGGCTGACACCGGTCTGCTCAGATCCCTGGCCGGGCGCCATTAACGGCGCCCGGCCAGCTGTCGATCCACGGTGACGAACACCGGAACGACACAAGGAAATGAACCATGGGATTGTGGATCGGTACCCCCGCGCTGAACGCCACCGAGAACATCATCTGGCAGAAACTCGCCAATCGAACACAAGGCGGCAGGGCCGTCGGCGGACGCCTCCACCTGACCGGAACCCGCCTGCTCTTCGTACCCAATCACATCGAGGCGATCACCGGTGGCAAGCGCTGGGAAGCGCCCCTGACCCAACTGCGTGCCGTCGGACGACAGAGCCCGGATGGCGGCCTGTTCAGCGGCGGCATCCGCACTCGCCTGCGCCTCGACACCGACGCCGGAACCGAACTCTTCGTCATCGATCCGATCGACGAGGCGATCGCGATCCTGGACGCCGCGAGGACCTCGTGACGGTGCGGCTAGCTCAGGGCGTGGTCGAGGTCGCCGAGGAGATCTTCGAGGTCTTCCAGGCCGACCGAGATGCGAACTACCCCGTCGGACAAGCCGATTGACGCGCGCCCTTCCGGGCCCATGGCTCGGTGGGTGGTGGTGGCGGGGTGGGTGATCATGGTTTTGGCGTCGCCGAGGTTGTTGGAGATGTCGATGATGCGCAGGCGGTTCAGTACCTCGAAGGCACGCTTCTTGCCGTCGTCGCCGTTGAGGGCGAAGGTGACGACTGTGCCGCCGCCGGTCATCTGCTCGGTGGCCAGTGCGTGTTGCGGATGTGATTGCAGGAAGGGGTATTTCACCCAGTCGACCGATGTGCTGGTCTCCAGGAACTCGGCCACTTTCAGCGCCGATTCGGTGGAGTGGCGCACGCGCAACGGCATGGTTTCCAGGCCCTTGAGCAAGGTCCACGCGTTGAAGGGGCTCAGGGCCGGACCCGTGTGGCGCATCAGGGTTTTGACGGGGCCGTCGATGTAGTCCTTGGCGCCGAGGATCGCGCCGCCGAGAACGCGGCCCTGGCCGTCGATGTGCTTGGTGCCGGAGTAGACGACCACGTCGGCGCCGAGTTCGAAGCCGCGCTGGAGCAACGGGGTGGCGAAGACGTTGTCCAGCACCACCTTCGCGCCCGCGGCGTGGGCGAGCTCGGTGACCTTACGGACGTCGACGAGGGTCTGCATCGGGTTGGCTGGGGTCTCGAAGAAGACTGCCTGCGTGGGGACGGAGAGGGCCTGCTCCCACTGGTCGAGGTCGTCACCGTCGACGAAGACGGTTTCGATGCCCCAGCGCGGGAGGATCTCGTTGCAGACCACGAAACAGGAGCCGAACAGGCTGCGGGCGGCCACGAGTCGATCGCCTGCCTGCAGCAGCGCGCCGAGGGCGGTGAACACCGCGGACATGCCGGACGCGGTCGCGAAGGCCGCCTCGGCACCGTCGAGCAGGCGGATGCGCTCCTCGAACATCGCCACGGTCGGGTTGCCGAAGCGGGAGTAGACGAAGTGCTCGACGTCGCCGGTGAACGCGGCCTCGGCGGCCTCGGCGCTCTCGTAGACGAAACCCGAGGTCAGATACAGCGCCTCGGACGTCTCGTCGAAGCCGGAACGGCGCAGGCCGCCACGCACGCCGAGCGTGGCGGGACCGACGCCTTCGGGCAGTGGCTTGTCGAACGAACCACCGGTGATCATGCTTTTCTCCTTATGCCTGACGCCACGGCAGGCCGACCGCGCGCCAACCGGTACTACCGCGCTGACCGAACGCGTCGGGGCCACCTTCGAATCCGTCGAGCACGTTGTAGGACGGTGCCACGCCCGCCGCCGTCGCCAGGTTCGCCGCGTGCGCGGAACGCTGACCGGAGCGACAAAGGAACACCACCGGTGCGTCGTCGGGGCGACCGGCGAGTGCCTTCTCGAGCTGCACACCGAACTCCGGGTTACGCGTGCCGGTGCCGTCGACCCATTCGATGAAATGGGCCGGGCGTTCGATGGAGCTGGTGTCGGGAATGCCGATGTGTGCCCACTCGCCTTCGGTGCGCACGTCGACCAACACGGCGCCGGGATGCTCGGTGAGCAGCTCCCACGCCTTCTCAGGGGTGATATCGCCGGCGTAAGTCATGTCGATCCTCCTGCGTGAATCCGCTCTTGCCGTGCCGGAACTCCGGAACACACGGCCAGGTCGTCACCCGGAGCACCCCACCGCGGAGGAGGGTTGCCGACCAGCGAGCCGGGGCTTGACGCTGGCACTCATGACCTTGCGATCTGAGATTGCCTCGGCACCGGTCATCGTGTCAAACGATTCAGAAGGTGCACACCAACCACGCGCTGTCGACGCGGGTCAGTTTCCAGTTGAACGTCGACGGGTTGCCGTTGACCACCACGGTCGCGTCGATCTTGGCGCGGTCGCCGTTGACAGTCGCGTTCACGAAACCCTTGCCGTCGATCGTGACAGTGGATTTCGGGCCACCGAGCTGTTCGCCGAGGCCTGAGGACTCTTCGTTGAAGCCTGGGCAGGCCACGCCCGCAGGCGGACGGAGGTCGCTGCGCGAGCGGGCGTCGATATAGTTGGTGACGGCGGCTGCGAGACGGTCGGCCTCTGTGACATTTTTCTCAGCGGGTGAGAGCAATCCGCCCGCCACGATGCCGATGAGCACGATGATCGCGATCACCGCGGCCGCGACGAACGGGACGATGGAACGCTTGTCGGTCTGATCCACCACTACGGGCTGGTCATCCGAGCCTGTTTGCTCCTCGTTCATGCTGTAATCCTGACAGACCCGCGCGGGCAGCTACACCGCGCGCCGGGTGGCCGCAACGCCGCAGCTAGAATCGCCTTGATCGCGGTCGGCTGCCGACGTCGATGGCAGCTGCCACTAAGCGGATGTCCGACTTAGCCTAAGCTAAGTTGACGCCGTCAAATCAGTTCTCGACCAAAGGGTGCGCGTAGAAATGACCGAACAGCTTGCAGCGACTCGCCCACTTCGCATCGCGATCGTGGGTGCGGGACCGGCCGGTATCTACGCCGCCGACGCGTTGATGAAGTCCGATGCCGACGTGAGCATCGACCTCTACGAGCGCATGCCCGCGCCCTTCGGCCTGATCCGCTACGGCGTCGCCCCCGACCACCCGCGCATCAAGGGCATCATCACCGCCCTGCACAAGGTCCTCGACAAGGAACAGGTCCGCCTGCTCGGCAACATCGACTACGGCACCGACATCACCCTCGACGACCTGCGCCAGTTCTACGACGCGGTCATCTTCTCCACCGGCGCCAACGCCGACCGCGCACTCGCGATCCCCGGTATCGAACTCGACGGTTCCTACGGTGCCGCCGACTTCGTGTCCTGGTACGACGGCCACCCCGACGTCCCGCGCTCCTGGCCCCTCGAGGCCGAGAAGGTCGCGGTCCTCGGTGTCGGCAACGTCGCCCTCGACGTCGCGCGTGTGCTGGCCAAGACCGGTGACGAACTGCTGGCGACCGAGATCCCGCCGAACGTCTACGAAGGACTCAAGGCCAACAAGGCCGTCGAGGTCCACGTCTTCGGCCGCCGCGGCCCCGCGCAGGCCAAGTTCACGCCCCTCGAGCTGCGCGAACTGGATCACTCGCCGACGATCGAGGTCATCGTCAACCCCGAGGACATCGACTACGACGAGGGCTCCGAAGCCGCGCGTCGTAACTCCAAGCAGGTCGACATGGTCGCCAACACCTTGGAGCAGTGGGCCATTCGCGATCACGGCGACCGCCCGCACAAGCTGTTCCTGCACTTCTTCGAGTCCCCCTCGGAGATCCTCGGCGCAGACGGCAAGGTCGTCGGCCTGAAGACCGAGCGCACCCAGCTCGACGGCACCGGCAATGTCAAGGGCACCGGCAATTTCACCGACTGGGACATCCAGGCCGTGTACCGCGCCGTCGGTTACCTCTCGCAGAACGTCACCCAGCTGCCGTTCGACGATCAGGCGGGCACCGTTCCCAATGAGGCCGGTCGCGTGATCTCCGACGACACCGCTGAAGGCAACGCTCGATTCATGCCCGCTACCTACGTGACCGGCTGGATCAAGCGCGGCCCGGTCGGCCTCATCGGCCACACCAAGGGCGACGCCAACGAGACCATCGCCTGCTTGCTCGACGACGCCAAGACCTTCGCCCCGGCACCCAAGCCCGAGCTCGACGCCGTCACCGAGTTCCTCGAGGGCAAGGGCATCCCGTTCACCACCTGGGCAGGCTGGTACCGCCTCGACGCCCACGAGCGCGCCCTCGGCGAGCCCGAAGGCCGTGAGCGCGTGAAGGTCGTGGAGCGCGAGGACATGCTGCGCGCCTCCGAGCCGAACAAGGCCTGAGCTGCCGCCGCTGCCGAGATAGGGCATTCTGTACAAGTGTTCGATGCCCACGTCCACATCATCGATCCGCGGTTTCCGCTGGTCGCGAACGAAGGCTACCTTCCCGAGCCCTACGTGATCGATGACTATCGACAGCGTATGGCGCACTTCGATGTTCGCGGCGGTGCTGTCGTCAGCGCGTCTTTCCAAGGCGCCGATCAGACGTATCTGAAGGCAGCACTGTCCACGCTCGGTCCCGACTGGGTCGGCGTCACCCGGCTCGACCTCGATGCCACCGACGACGAGATCCTGGAGCTGAACCAGGCCGGTGTGCGGGCCCTGCGGTTCAATCTCAAGCGCGCGGCCGCCGATATCACCGAGATGACGTTGCAGGCCTTGCGCGCCTATGAATTGGCGGGCTGGCACGTCGAGCTCTACATCGACGGTCAGATGCTGGCCTCGCTACAACCGGTGATCTCGAAGCTGCCCGCGCTCTCGATCGACCATCTCGGTATGTCCGAGGTGGGGTTGCCGTACCTGCTCGATCTGGTCGACCGCGGCGCGCGGGTGAAGGCGACGGGTTTCGGCCGGGTCGAGATGGACGTGGCCGAGACGCTGCGACGCATCCACACGGTCAATCCGGGTGCGCTGATGTTCGGCAGCGACCTACCCGGCACGCGCGCCGGTCGGCCGTTCGAGGAACGCGATGTTGACCTGATCTCCCAGGTGGTCGGCTCGGATATGCACGCGGTACTCGAGGACAACGCCCGCGAGTTCTACCGGTTGCCCGCGGCGCACCGCCCGGAGCCGGTGCCACTGCACCGCCCCGAGAATCCGACCATCCCGATCCCGCGCAACCAACTCCCCGGCGCGGACGACCACACCCGTCCGCTACCGATCATCGAACGATAAGTCAGCTGATGAGCGTGCCGGTGAGCCACACACCGGACGCGATCAGCGCGCCGAACAGCTCTACCAGCATCGACAGGCCGACGCCCTTGAGCGCGTGCATTGTCGCGGGCCACGCCAGGTCGTTGGTCTTCAGTCGGTACAGCTCGGCCAGGTACACACCGAGCACGAAGCCGATGAACAGGCCGACGATCGGGATCACGAAGAAGCCGACAATGCCGAGCACCGCGCCCGCCAGCAGCGCACGGTTGGACACACCGGCCTCGCGCATCCGCTTACCCGGCCAGGTGTACTTCACGACGCCGGAGAGCACCAGCGCCACTGTCGCGATCGCCAGCACCGTCCAGGCCGTCGCGCCGCCGGTCATGAACGCCCACACCGCGATTGCCGCGAAGATGAGGATCACCCCCGGCAGAATCGGAACGATCACGCCGACGATGCCGACCAGAATGACGAGGCCGACAACGACCTCACCCCACACGCTCACTACCGGGTCCTCCCGTTGCCACGCCGAGTCGCGCTACCCGAATTCTCGCCCATGCTCTACCCGCGCCGCCACCCCAGCGCTATTGTCGGAGTGTCAATACCGTTAGACGACGAACTGAGGTCACCGCGTGAGCACGGAGTCCACCGCCAAGCAGGGGCCACTTGCGGGCATCAAGGTCATCGAGTTGGCAGGCATCGGGCCAGGTCCGCACGCCGCGCTACTACTCGCCGACCTCGGCGCCGACGTGGTGCGCGTGCAGCGCGCCAACCAGCTGCCCGGTTTCATGGAACGCGCGCAGTGGCGCGGGCGGACGATCGTCGAGGCGAACCTGAAGGACCCGGCCGACGTCGCCAAGATCCTCGACCTGGTCGAGAAGGCCGACGTGCTGCTCGAGGGCTTCCGCCCCGGCGTCACCGAGCGCATGGGCCTCGGGCCCGACGACGCGCTGGCCCGCAACCCGCGCCTGGTGTACGGCCGGATGACCGGCTGGGGCCAGCACGGCCCGCTCGCCGATCGCGCGGGGCATGACATCAACTACATCTCGCTGACCGGCGTGCTCAACGCCATCGGTCGCAAGGGCGAGCGCCCGGTACCGCCGCTGAACATGGTCGGCGACTTCGGCGGCGGCTCGATGTTCCTGGTGTTCGGCATCCTCGCCGCGCTGGTGGAGCGGCAGGGTTCCGGCAAGGGTCAGGTGATCGACGCCGCGATGATCGATGGGGCGCTTGCCCTTTCGCACATGATCTGGGGCATGCGCGGGGTCGGCCTGTGGTCCGACGAGCGCGGCACCAACCTGCTCGATACGGGCATGGCGTTCTACGACACCTACGAGACCTCCGACGGCAAGTACATGGCCGTCGGCGCGATCGAGCCGCAGTTCTACGCGGAACTGCTGGCCGGGTTGGAGATCGATCCGGAAGGTCTGCCGATGCAGATCGATCCGAACGGCCAGGAGCAGCTGCGCAAGCTGTTCACCGACAAGTTCCTGACCAAGACGCGCGACGAGTGGGCCGAGATCTTCGACGGCACCGATGCCTGCACCACGCCCGTGCTGACATTCACCGAGGCCACCGA
This sequence comes from Nocardia sp. A7, assembly GCF_046549215.1. NCBI lineage: Bacteria > Bacillati > Actinomycetota > Actinomycetes > Mycobacteriales > Nocardiaceae > Nocardia > Nocardia sp. A7. Next base: position 1,783,433 of record NZ_JAJPWE010000001.1, read on the forward strand.
GAACCCGCACATCGTGGCCCGTACCGGTCTGATCGAGGTCGACGGCATCGTCCAGCACGCGCCCGCGCCGCGCTTCTCGCGCACACCCGGCGGCACGCCAACTCCCCCGCCGACTGTCGCGACACCGATCGAAACGGTCTGGGCTGACTGATTTGTCGGCCTGTCGTCGGTAAAGTCCCATTATCGACGACAGGCTGAGGGTCCGAACCGTCCGAACGCCACCGAAGGTGCTCGCCGCCCGCATCGCGGTCACCACCTTCGGCACCGCGGTGCTGTGCTTCATCCTGGCCGAAGGATCGTTCGGCAACCGCGAAGCCAGGATCACCGAATCCCTTTGCCACAGCGAGGCACCGGTGCCGGTGCTGGTGAGTGTGTTGAACGGGCTGGCGACCGGACTGCTGCTGGCCGCCGCCGTTTCGCTGCTGTGTTTGCTGGTGCTGTTGTTCCGCTATCCGTCCGAACGCAGTGCCGTCGCGGTGCCGTTGACGACGGTGGGGTTGGTGGCGTCGGTGCTGTTCATGTTCGGGGCCGGGTACGAAACCGTCCGCCCCGAACCAGCGTCCACCGGGCACAACCCGTGCGCGTTCAGTAACAGGTGAGCGGTTGCAGTGGGTCGGCGGCGCGGGGGGTGAGCGCGTCGTAGGCCGCGGCGATGGATTTCACGGCGATGCGCAGGTCGGCCTCGGGGTGGGTGTAGGGCAGGCGGACGAAACGCTCGAAGGCGCCCTGGACACCGAAACGTGGTCCGGCGGCGAGCAATACGCCGTGATTGGGTGCGGTGGCCGCGAGTGCCGTGGAAACCGGGCTCGGCAGCTGTGCCCACACCGACATGCCACCCGCGCCGACTGCTATGTGCCAGCCGGGGAGTTCTTCGGCGACGGCGTCGAGCAGGGCGGTGCGCTGGGTGCGTAGCTGTTCGCGGCGGCGTTCGAGGATGGGTTCGGCGTTTTCGAGCAGGTGCACCGTGGCGAGCTGATCCATCACGGGGGTGCCGAGATCGACAGTGGAGCGGATGCCGAGCAACTTGGTGATCAGCGGCTGATTCGTGCGAATCCAGCCGACACGCAGGCCACCCCAGAACGACTTCGACGCCGAACCGATCGTGACGATCTCGGAGCCCTTCGCGAACGCGGCGACCGGCGGGGGCATCGGGCCGTCCGACAGGTTCAGCTCGCCCATCGATTCGTCGACGACGACGGTCATCCTGGTGTCGCGCGCGATGGCAGCCAGTTCCGCGCGGCCCTCGGCGCCGAGAAGCAGGCCGGTGGGATTGTTGAAGTCGGGGACCAGGTAGGCCAGGGTGGCCGCGGTCTGTCTCGCCGTGCTGCGCAGTCCTTCGAGATCCCAACCGGCATCGGGGAATTCGGGTCGCAGCGGGATCGGGATGGGGCGGGCGCCGACGTCGCGGATCGCTTCGATGGCGTTCGGGTACGAGGGGTGTTCGATCAGGACGCGCGCGCCGGGTGAGGCGAGCACGTTGAGGAGCAGCCGAAGTCCGTGTTGCGCACCGAGGGTCACCAGGATCTGTTCCGGTTCCGTCGGCAGACCGCGGGCGGTATAGCGGCGGGCCAGTGCTTCGCGCAGCGCGAGGATACCGACCGGGTCCATGCCGTGCGTGCCGAGATAGGCCGGAATCCCTTGCAGTGCGGTGGAATACGCGTCGTGCAGTTCCGGCGAGGCGGGCATCGCGGCGTAGGTCATGTCGATGGTCGGCAGTTCCGGCTGCGCCATCAGGGCCATGATGCCGCGGCTGGGCTTTGCGCCGTCGTGCTGGATCGTCGGCGGCAACGCGACGGTGCTGCGGGAACCCTGGCGGCTGATCAGATAGCCGTGTTCGCGCAGCAACGAGTACGTGGAGGTGATGGTGGTGCGGCTGACGCCTAGGGTGCCCGCCAGATCGCGCTCGCTGGGCAGCGCGACCCCGAGTGGGGCGCGACCGTCGTGGATCAACAGACGGATGGCCTCGGCCAGTGCGAGGTAGGCGGGACGGTGCGGGCGGCGTTCGGCGTCACCGTCGGCTTCGGGGTCTCGCCACCGGCCGAGGTCACGAGCCAAGCCTGCCGCGCCGATCACTCTTGTCGCCATAAAGTCCAGTATTCCCTAAGTGGATATTTATAAGCAAGGCCAGTGGGTGGATTCTTACTGACATGACCACTTTCCTTGCCATCGCCGTTGCCGTTGCCGTCGGGGTGGCGGTCTATCACTTCTCGCCCAAGAAGGGCGAACTGCCGTACTGGCCGTTCCAATATTTGCCGCACGACCGGGCTTTCGGCACCTACGACGAGCAGCGACTGCATCGGGATCTGGATGCGATGCGCTCGCACGAGGTCGGCGACGATGCAGTCCAGTCGCCGAAGACTGGCCTTGAAAATGGCTCCACCGACACGCAGCGGGGGTCGCTCGCCGCGTGAGTGTGTCTTTGTCGGTGGGTCGGCGCACACTGTTCGCATGAGTGACTCGACGCAGACCGAGACGGTGGTCTCGGCACTGTTCGACACCGCCATCGGGCTGTGCGCGATCGCCTGGCACGGTGATGCCGTTGTCCGGTTCCAGCTGCCGGAGGCGAGCGAAGAGCAGACGCTCGCGCGGATCACCCGGCCGTTCGACGGAGCCCCGGTGCCCGAGAGCGCGCCGGGGCCGGTGATCGTCGAGGCGATCGCGGGGATTCGCGCCCACCTCGAAGGTGCGGTCGACTCGCTTCGCTGGATCGAGGTCGACCTGCGCGGGATCCCGCAATTCCATCGCGCGGTGTACGCGGTGACGCGCGACATCGACCCCGGCCACACGCTCAGCTACGGCGATATCGCGAGTCGTATCGGTGCCCCTGGTTCAGCACAAGCTGTCGGACAAGCGTTGGGGCGCAATCCGATTCCGCTCATCATTCCGTGCCATCGGGTGCTCGCGGCCGATCACGCGCTGCACGGGTTCTCCGCGCCGGGCGGCATCGGGACCAAGGCGCGCCTGTTGGAGATCGAGCACACACCGGGGTTCGGCGAACCGATGTTGTTCTGATCACCGCACCGATGAATATTGTCAGCGGAGCACGTCTCAACGAGCAAGGTCATCTGGTTAGCGAGAGGAATCACCCATGCAGACTGTGACGTCGGCCGACGGCACCACGATTGCCTACGACCGGGTCGGCGAGGGGACCGCGGGGACCGTCGTTCTGATCGGTGGGGCATTCAGTTACCGCGAGTTCCCGACGATGGTCGAACTCGCGCAGACGCTGGCCGACGATTACGGGCTGACGGTGCTGAACTACGACCGGCGCGGACGCGGGGACAGCACCGATTCACCCGGTGTCTACGACGCGGCCAACGAGATCGCCGATATCGCGGCGCTGGTCGAGGCCGCGGGCGGGAAAGCGGCGCTGTTCGGCTGGTCCTCCGGTGCCGCGCTCGCGCTGCTGGCCGCGAAGTCCGTGCCCGGCGTCACCGAGGTGGTGGCCTTCGAACCGCCCTTCGTGGTCGATACGAAGGGCCATGTGCCGCCGAAGGATCTGGAAGCGAAACTGCACCCGATGATCGCCGCTGGTGATCGCGGGAAGACCGTCCGGTACTACATGACCAAGGCGATGGGGATGCCGCTGCTCATGGTGGCGGCGATGCGGGTGACACCGTTCTGGAAGACGCTGGCGGCGACGTCGAATTCGACCGCGCACGACTGGGCCGTGATGAAGCCGTACATGCAGGGCAAGAAGCTGGACCCGGCCGATTGGCAGGACATCGAGGTTCCCGTGCTCGTGCTCGCCGGCGACCGGACCGCGCCGCTGCTCCTCAAGGGCTCGAAGGCGGCGGCCGCGGTGCTGCCGAATGCGCAGTTCGCCGGGCTCCCCGGGGTGAGTCACAACCCGAAGATCTCGATCCTCGCCCCCGCTGTCGGCGAATTCCTCACCCGCACAAGGTGATCAGGGTGGCGGCGGGTGGTCGCGGAAGAACTGGCACGGTTCGCCGGTGAGGTAGCCGTCCAGGCAGGCGAAGTAGACCTGGACGCAGCTGTTGCTGGTGCACCCGGCGGTGTAGAGCATTCCGCGAATGCGTTCGTTACGTTGCTGCGTGGGGACGAGGGTCTGCGCGGGCGGCGGCACCGACGTCACCGGGGCTGCCGTGGTCGAGGGCGGCGGCGCATCCGGGGCGGCGCACCCGGGTAGCACCGCCAGCGCCAGCAACGCCACCACGGCGAACCCGCTACGTACCGCCATCGTCCACCTCCATCCGAAACCGCTTCGACGCTAGACAAGAAAGGTCCGGCGCCGCAACCGGCGCCGGACCTCCTGACTAGTTCAGCCTCACATCAAGCGAGCACGTCGTGCCGAACGATCGTCTGGTCACGACCCGGACCCACACCGATGCACGAGATCCGCGCACCCGACAGTTCCTCCAGCCGCAGCACATACGCCTGCGCGTTGGCGGGCAACTCCTCGAAGGTGCGGGCGTGGGAGATGTCTTCCCACCAACCCGGCAGCTCCTCGTAGATCGGCTTGGCGTGGTGGAACTCGGTCTGCGTGGTCGGCATCTGCTCGACCCGCTTGCCGTCGATCTCGTACGCCACGCAGATCGGGACCGTGTCCAGCCCGGACAGCACGTCCAGCTTGGTGAGGAAGAAGTCGGTGACACCGTTGACCCGGGTGGCGTACCGGCTGATCACCGCGTCGAACCAGCCGCAACGACGCGCACGACCGGTGGTGACACCGACCTCGCCGCCGTTCTTGGCCAGGAACTCACCGAAGTTGTCGAACAGCTCGGTCGGGAACGGGCCCGAGCCGACGCGGGTGGTGTAGCACTTGAGGATGCCGAGCACCGTGTCGATCTTGTTCGGCCCGATACCCGAACCCACCGCCGCCCCACCCGCGGTCGGGTTGGACGAGGTGACGAACGGATAGGTGCCGTGGTCGACGTCGAGCAGGGTGCCCTGCGAGCCTTCCAGCAGGACCGTTTCGCCGCGCTCGAGCGCCAGATTCAGTTCGAGGCGGGTGTCGGAGATGCGGTGCTTGAAGGATTCGGCCTGCTCGAGTACCTCGTCCACCACCTGCTGCGGGTCGAGCGCGCGGCGGTTGTAGATCTTGACCAGCACCTGGTTCTTGAACTCCAGGGCGGCCTCGACCTTCTGGGTGAGGATCTTCTCGTCGAGCACGTCGGCCACCCGGACGCCGACGCGGGCGACCTTGTCCTGGTAGCAGGGACCGATACCGCGACCGGTGGTGCCGATCTTGCGGTTGCCGAGGAAGCGTTCGGTGACCTTATCGATGGCCACGTGATACGGCATGATCAGGTGCGCGTCGGCGGAGAGCAGCAGGCCGGAGGTGTCGACTCCGCGCTCTTCCAGACCGGCGAGTTCGTCGAGCAGTACGCCCGGGTCGACGACGACACCGTTGCCGATGACGTTCTTCACACCGGGGGTGAGGATGCCGGACGGGATCAGGTGCAGCGCGAACTTGTCGCCGTTGGGCAGAACTACCGTGTGACCGGCGTTGTTGCCGCCCTGGTATCGGACCACCCACTGCAGCCGCTCACCGAGCAGGTCTGTAGCTTTGCCCTTACCCTCGTCGCCCCATTGGGCACCGATGAGGACGATTGCCGGCATTTCGGAGTCTCCTACAGATCGACGGCAGCACATGCAGCACTGCAGCTACCTGCCGTAGACGCTGCGCGTCTATCACTGAGGCGGTGGCCGGAGACACAGTCTAGCCGACGCGAAGATCAGGTCCCGGCGGAGGTTCGCGGCCCGCCTCGTATTCGGACCGAGGCCCGCCGACCCCGGCCCACCCCACCGGCCCTGATCGGTTACGGTTACCAGTCGGCAGTGAGTTTGCTTGACCGAGGAGGGTGTAGGCGCAGTTTGAGTACCCACGTTCTTCGATGCGGTGATATGCCGGTCCCGATCGCGCTTTCCTCGTTACCCAACACTCAGACCGGGCGTGTCCCCGATATCGCGGTCATCGACGAACTGCTTCCGGTGCTGGCCGCCGACAGCCTGCCGCGCCTGATCGTGCTCGGCGCCGATGCCTCGCTCGCCGCCGTTCTCACCCACCTGATGCGCACCGAGCGGCTGCACGTCGAGGTCGGTTTCGTGCCGGTCGATACCACCTACGCCTCGCGGGTCTATCAGACCGGAACGGGCAATGCCGCCGCGAAGCGCGCGGTGGAGGGCCGGGCGATCGAGACGCCGCTGATCCGCGACGACACCGGCACCGTGCTGGTCGGTCGCGCGAGCATCACCGGAGTCGACGGCGCGAAACTTGAGGGCGAGGCCTACGTCGATGACACCCTGCTGTTCAGCGGCACCGTCTCCACGATGCTGATCTCGCCGACGATGACCATGCCCGGCGTCCGCGCGCGAGTCCGCAAGGGCATGCGCAAGCGCACCTGGGTATCCGGTCGCGCCGCCCAACTCGGCACCCCGAGGGGCGTGGTCACCCGCGACGGGATCACCGCCGAACGCACGGTCCCCCGCTCGACCTTTTATCGATTCGAACAACCCTGGTTACTGGTGCGATGACTTACTCCTTCCCCACGGATCGGCGGTCCGGGCACAGCGCGATCCGGCCGAGTCCGGTTTTCCTGCTGATCGTGCTGATCACCGTGGGCGGCGGTGCACTCGCTTGGGACGCCGATATCGATTCGGTGCGCGCCAAGGTGGGCGTTTTCCTACTCGTGGTCTTCGGCTGGATCATCAGTTTGTGCCTGCACGAGTTCTCGCACGCGTATGTGGCGTGGCGGGCGGGCGATCACGAGGTGGAGGTGCGTGGATATCTCACGCTGAATCCGCTGAAATACAGCCACCCGGTGCTGTCGATCGGGCTGCCGCTGGTATTCATCGCGCTCGGCGGAATCGGGTTGCCCGGTGGCGCGGTTTATGTGGATACGACACGATTCAAATCGAGTGTGCAGCGACTGGTGAGCGCGGTCGGGCCCGCGTCGAACGCGCTGTGCGCGGTGGTGCTGCTGATCGTGATCCGGGCTTTCGGGTCGGTCCAGGAGCACCCGGCGTTCTGGTGCGGACTCAGCTTCCTGGCGTTTCTGCAGATCACGGCATTTCTGCTGAATGCTCTGCCGGTGCCGGGGCTGGACGGCTACGGGGTCATCGAGCCGTCGCTGAGCTACCAGACGCGGCGCTCACTCGAGCAGATCAAGCCCTACGGCATGTTGATTCTCTTCGCTGTCATCTTCTTCACTCCGTTGAGCCAGGTGTTCTTCAACGGGGTTTACGCATTGTTCGAACTTTCCGGGGTACCAGAGGTGTGGGCCGCCTACGGTGGCCAGTTGACCCGTTTCTGGCGTTGATAGCCTCGGGTCACAATCGACCCTGGAACGGAAAGTGCGTATGAGCCCCACCGAACCGTCCGCTGTCCTGTCCGTCATCGTTCCGGCACTCGACGAATCAGCGGTCATCGCCGCATGCCTCGAGCGCCTGGTCGGCCAGGACACGATCGATGAGATCGTCGTCGTCGACAACGGCAGCACCGACAACACCCGCGAGATCGTCGCCGAAATCGCCGCCCGCCATCCCAAGATCGAACTGATCTCCGAGCCGCAGCCCGGCGTCGCGTTCGCGCGCAACACCGGCTTCGACAAGGCTCGCGGCGACTATCTCGGCCGGATCGACGCCGATACCCTCGTCTCCCCCGAATGGGGCGCCACGGTGCGCACCCACCTCGACACCCACCCGGACACCGTGGCGGTGACCGGCATCAGCACCTATCACGACTCCCCGATCGGCATCTTCCTCTCCGCCGCGATCGGCGGGCAGGAACGGATCGGGATGATCAAGACCCAGCCCGTCGGCAATGTGCACGGCGCCAACATGGCGATCCGGCGCTCGGCCTGGGAACAGGTGCGTTCGGCCACCACCACCCGCCGCGACCTGCACGAAGACCTCGATCTGGCGCTGTGCCTGTCGAAAGCGAAGCTGCGCATCGACCAGCTGCCCGCGCTGCGGGCCGAGATCTCCGCGCGCCGCCGCAAGACCCCGCCGGACGTGTGGTGGAAATACCAGCTGCGCGGGCTGCAGACCATCGCCAACCAGGGCTACGCGGTCGTGCCGTTCCACCGCGCGGTGATCACCGGCGCGTGGATCATGCACACCTCGCAGTGGCCGATCTACCGGGCGTGGGATTTCGACCGCAAGCGCTTCTCGCTGCGTCCGGGACGTCCACGCGTTTCGCCGGTCGGCGACTGAGTCACTCCTCCGGCGTCACATACGGATTGGGCACGGTGGGTGGGAGCAGGGCGATCGCCGAGATCCGCTGCATCCCACACACCACCATCAGATCCACCACGATCGAACGGATCTGCGCGAACACCACGTGCGCCGACAAACCCGCCCCCACAACGAGTTCGGGGCGGGCGCACTTGGCGACACTGCGCATCGCCTTGAGCGCCTCGGCCTGATCGGGTTGCTCGCCCGGGTCGGCCAGCATCATCTTGCGGACCACGTCGGTGGCGTGGCCCAACTGGTCGACCAGGTCGATCAGGCGCGGATCGAGGACCTCGTCGTCGCGGACCAGGGTGAGCGAACGGCGAAGCAGCACACGGGTATTGCGGATGGCGTTGTCGAGTGGGTCGGCCGCGTTGTGGATGCGTTCCAAGCGTTTTCGGGAATTCCAGTACAGCGGTGAGATACGGCTGATCTCGCGGCCGCCCGCGAGAGCGTCGCGTAAGGCGTCGATCTGGGGCTGGGTGTCGCGCACCGCCGACAGCGAATCCGACACCTTCGTCGAGTTCTGTTCGAGCAGGCCCTCGGCACAGGTGATCATCGATTTGCTCATCACCGACAGCACATCGGCGGCATGCTCGCGGGCGCGGCGCACCGGGTGCAAGGGGATCAGCGCGACCATCAGTACGCCGACGAGTCCGCCGATCAAGGCGTCGATCATGCGGTTGGGGCCCGCGCCGGGCGCCTGGTTCAGGGTCGAGACCAGCACCGCCGAACCGGCCGCCTGGATGGTCATGAGCGCACCGCTGCCGAGGAAGACCGACACCGCCATGGCACCGCCGACCACCAGGGCAACCTGCCAGACACCGGTACCGACCTGGGCGATGAACAGGTCACCGATGCCGATACCGACCGCGACACCCACCACCAGCTCCACCGAGCGGCGCACCCGCGCACCGAACGAGATGCCGATGGAGACCACCGCGGCGGTCGGCGCGAAGAACGGTTCGATGTGGCCGATGAGGTTGTGGGCGATGAACCAGGCCAGTGCGGCGCCGAGCGCGCACTGGATGATCGGGATCGCCGAGAGCCGCAGTCGCTCGACCGATGCGCGGTACCGGCCGACAGTACTGACCTTGGCGGCCGCGACTACCGGCGTGGCAACGGCGGCGAAAGGCTTGTGCTCGCTCACCTACGACTCGGCCCCGGCCGCTGACTCAGTCCAGACCGAGTTCGTTCGCCGCGCGCGGATCGCAATCCTCGAGCAGGTCGAGGCAGCGCGCGTACTCCTCGGTTTCGCCGATCGTCTTCGCGGCGCTCGCCAGCGCGCCGACGCTGCGCAGGAAGCCCTGGTTGGGTTCGTGGCTCCACGGGACGGGGCCGAAACCCTTCCAGCCGTTGCGGCGCAGCAGGTCGAGACCGCGGTGGTAGCCGGTGCGGGCGAACGCGTACGCGGCGACGGTGTCGTGGGTCACCTCGCCGCCCGCACGCTGCAGGGCGGCCTCGGCGAGCTGGGCCCACGCGATCGATGCGGCCGGGAACTGCGCGGCGACCTCGACCGGGTCGGTGCCCGCGGAAATGGCATCTTCGGCGTCGATCAGTTCTGGAAGGAGGACCGGCTGCGGTCCGAGCAGGTCACCGAAGGAGGTCATGGGGTTCATTGTGCACCGAGGCTCCGACAGGCGCCGACCGGCCCGCCGCTCCGATCCCCCGGGCGTACGTTCGCCATCGCCGCAGCCGCGCGCAACAGACTTCGGACCGCTTCGCGCCGGTGCCTATTAGGCTGAGCGCAGAGTGCAGAGTTCGAGCCTGAGCGAGGGGTACAGAGGTGTCCGACCCGACCGACGAGAACAACCCGGCAGCAGAGTCTGCCGGTTCCGGCGCGCCCGGCCAGCGTGACGATTCGTCCGCCTCCCCTCCCGGCGCACCGCAGTCGGTCACCGAGCCGGACCGCGCGACGAAGCCCGCGGGTTCCGATCAGACAGTGGTGATTCGGCGCGGGGACCTTCCTGGCCGCTCCGATGCTGCCGCGCGCGTGCAGGACGCGCGCTCCGGTGGGACGCGACCCACCGCGGGACAAGGCGATCAGGCCGGTGGTTCGCAGCGTTCGGGTGGTGCCGATACTCCCGGTGGGCCCCGGGCACAGGGCGGGGGGCCGCGCGGACCGCAGGGTAACGCCGTTGGTGGTCAGCCAGGCAATGCGCCCGCCGCCGGGCAGGGTTCCGCGCGGCCGAGTAATGCACCTGGTGGACAACAGAATTCGAGTCCGGGATCGCAGCAGTCATGGGGTCGGCCGGGTTTTACGCCCGGCGGCACGCGGCCGGGCGCTCCCGGCACGGTACAGCCGGGCAATGCGCCTGGTGCACAACCACATTCGGGTGCCCCACGTTCCGGTGGGCCGGTCGGTGGGCCGGGTTCGCAGCAGGGTGGACCGTACGCGGGACGCGGACCCAGCGGCACGCCTGGTGCACAACAGTCTTCGGGGAGGCCAGGTAATTCGCCTGGTGCACAACCGCATTCAGGTCCAGGTACGCCACGGTCCGCAGGTCCGATCGGCGGACCCGGTGCACCACAGGCAGGACGCGGGCCAAACGGTGGCCCAGGTTCACCTGCTGGTGGACCTCCAGCGGGACGTGGGCCGAGCGGTGGGCCCGGTTCACAACAGGCAGGTGGGCAGCAAGCTGGACGCGGACCCAGCGGTGGGCCCGGCTCACAGCAAAGCGGCCCCGGACCGAGCGGGTCTGGTTCACAGCAAGGCGGCCCCCAAGCCGGTCGCGGGCCGGATAATGGGCCTGGTTCGCAGCAAGATGGTGGTCCCCGAGTCGGGGGTGGGGCTGTCGGTGCGCCCGGTGCTCGGCAACCGGGTGGGCCGGGCACTGCAGGGGGTGAATCGTGGCCGGGTGGTGCTTCGCGAGGGAGTGGGTCCGGCGGTGGATCGCCAGTCGGTCGGCAAGGGAATGCGCCTTCGGGTTCCGGTGGCAGGCCGGGTGAGCAAGGGGTGGAACAGGATTCGGCTGGTGGCGGGTCGCCGCTTGCCGGGTTGTCGCAGGGACTCCCTGGCGGGAGACAGGCAGGCCGAGCGGACGCTCCGCAATCAGCGCCTCGTGACGAGCGGGGTGCCGACCTCGCAGGACCGGACGCACCGACGACCTCGATGTCGATTCCCGGACGAAATCCGGCGGCGGGACGCGGGGCTTCGGCGGACGACCACACCGTGAAGATGGGTGGCGCCCAGGCGAAGTCGGCTCAGGCAGATGTGCCGACTGCCGGGATGACCAGGGCCGATCTCGAGGCGGCGTCGGATGCGGAATCCGACGAGATATCCACACCGAGCGGCACGCCCGCCCGTGGTGCGGTGGCCGGCGCAGCGGCGGTCGGCGCCGCAGCCGCAGGTGCTGCCGCTGCGGCTAGGGGCATTGGATCCGACGATGCGCCGGATGCGCAGGGCTCGAAGTCGAGCGCCGGTGACGCCGCCGGCACTCGCGCGAAGGACGGCGACAGCCCCACACACGCAACGAAAGACGCTGCAGCCACAGCTGATCCGAACGCCGATGCAGCGCAGCAGTCCGACTCGACCGCGGAGGCAGAGCCCGGCGCCACTGGTCCGACAATCGCGACATCCGGCGCCGCCGGGTCCGAGACCGCACGATTCGGTGCGGCAGGGCCCGACGCGCACTCGGCCACCGCCGCACGATCCGGTACCGAAGGGGCCGATGCCTCGCAGTCCGCGAGCGCGGAGTCCGGCGCCTCGCGGCCCGGTGCCGCTGAAACCGGTTCCGCCAAGTCCGATACCCCGCTGCCCGGCGCAGCCGGAGCCGGAGCAGCCAAGTCCGATATCTCGCTGCCCGGCGCAGCTGGAACCGGAGCAGCCAAGTCCGATATCTCGCTGCCCGGTACAGCCGGTGCCGCGAAGTCCGGCGCCGCTGGAACCGGAGCAGCCAAGTTCGATACCTCGCGGCCCGGCGCACCCGGAGCCGGTGCCTCGAAATCCGCCGATGCGGGGTTCGGTGCCGCCGGAACCAGTGCCGATGTCGCTGGAACCGGTGAAGCGGGCCCCGGCCCCGGTGTCGGTGCCGGTGCGGCGGGAGCTGGTGCTGTTGCGGGAGGTGACTCGCTGGGCGACCAGTCGGCTGACGTTGACGCGACGGAGAAGTTCCAGACCAGTGGGCCGAAGGGCGTGGACGCTGGTTCCGAGGATCAGACCGTCGCGATGCGGGTGGTGAGTTCGGCGGATGCGCCGACCACCGCCATGCCGGTGCAGCGGGTGAAGCCCTCGGGGCAGGGTGGGACCGATCGGGTGGTGTCGCCCGCGGGTGGTCGGCCCGCGATGACGCCGCCGCCGAATACCCCGCGCGGTCCTGCCGGGCCGCGGCAGGCCGGGCAGCCAGGGCCAGGCCAGCTCGGTCCTGCCGGTCCCGGCCAGCACCCCGCTGGCCCGGGACAACAGGGACCGGCGGGTCTCGGCCAACACGGACCAGCGGGACCTGGGCAACACGGACCAGCGGGGCCGGGTCAGTACGGACCAGCGGGGCCAGGTCAGCACGGACCAGCGGGGCCGAGCCAGCAAGGTCCTCGTGGTGGGCAACCGGGAGTCGAGGAGACTCAGCCGTCGCCGCCGCGCGGACCGGGCGCACCGCCGCGGAAGGAGGGGTCGGCGCCGTCACCCGCGGATATTCAGCCGACTCGGCCCGCCCAGCAGTTGGCCGATGGGCAGCGGGCGGTGGCGCCGCCGCAGCGGATCGGGGTGCAGCAGGGTGCGGAGGCCGATGCGGCCGGGGACAAGCGGTCCAAGAAGTGGCTGCTGGCTGCCGGTGGGGCCGCGGTGCTGGTCGTCGCCTTGATCGCGAGCGTTGTGGCGTTCATGGGCGGTGCGGACGATTCGCCCGAAGGACAGGTGAAGGCTGTGATCGGGGACTACACCGACGCACTGCGCAGCGGTGACCTGGCGGACCTGCGGGCCAGCACGTGTGGCGAGCTGCACGCGTTCTATCAGGGCATCACTCCCGAGCAGTTCAAGGGCGTGCACGAGGTCTCCACCGAGCGTGGTTCCATTCCGGTGGTCGACAGCGTGGACGCGGTGCGGATCACCGGCGATACCGCACTGGCTCAGGCCACGGTGTACACCACAGCGGATCCGTCGAAGCGGACCGCGCGGACGTTCGACCTGCAGCGCACCGACGGAAGCTGGAAGGTGTGCGACCCCGCGGGAACTTCCTGATCGTGCGTCGACCCGTCGTAGTGGGCACTTCTGCCTGCTATGACGGGTCACACATAACTGGTGATCCAGACCGGTAAACAAGTAAAGTTTTCCGGATCATGAGCAGGGAACAGACAGTGGTGCAGCCGGACATCGAAGCTGTGGTCCCGGATGCGACGCTGGTCGGTCAGCGCTTCGCCGTCCGCGATCACTACGAAGTCGGCCGCGAGAAGATCCGAGAATTCGCCAGGGCCGTGCAGAATCTGCACCCCGCCCATCAGCAGGAAGTCGACGCGCGCAAGCTCGGCTACGACGGTGTGATCGCCCCGCCGACGTTCGCCTCGGTGATCGGCATGACCGCCACCCGCGCCCTGCTCGACACTGTGCTCTCCGAGTACGACCTGTCGCAGGTGCTGCAGACCGACCAGGTTTTCGAGCTGTTCCACCCGATGCTGGCGGGCGACCGGATCAGCACCGAGATCGAGATCGAGTCGATCCGCCAGTTCAGCGACAACGACTTCATCAATGTCGGCTTCAAGCTGCGCAACCAGCACGACCAGGTCGCCGTGCAGGGCACCACCACGATCGTGGCCCGTCGCGGTGTCGAGGTCGACCCCAATATCGTCGAGGCCGTCGAGAACATCACCATGCACCCGCGCCCCGGCACCATCGCCGACGTCGGCACCGGCGACCTGCTGATCCGCCGCACCGGCCCCGCCCGCGCACTCCCCGCGCGCGAGATCGTCGCGGTCAACACCACCCCCGAATTCGACACCCTGGCGAAGGGCACCCCGCTGCCGCCCGCCACCGCCCGCCTCACCCGCGGCGACCTGGCCAACTACGCGGGCGTCTCCGGCGACCCCAATCCCATCCACTTCAGCGACCGCGCCGCCGAACTGGCAGGACTGCCCACCGTGGTCGCCCACGGCCTGCTCACCATGGGCCTGGCCGCCCAGTACCTGACCGACTGGCTCGGCGATCCGACCGCCATAGAGAAGCTGAGCGTGCGCTTCTCGGGATTCGTCCCGGTTCCCCCCGCCGAAGCAGGCGTCATCGAGTTCTCCGGAAAGATCAAGTCGGTCGACCCCGACCGCCGCGCGGCAACCGTGCTGTTGAGCGGAGTCTCCGAGGGCCGCAAGCTCTTCGGTCGAGCCGTAGCCGAGATCCGACTCACGTAGCACCCCTACTTCACCGCGATGAACACCAAAACCGTTCCACCGATGCGGATCACGTCCCCGTCAGCCAAAAGTGCGCCATTGTCGATCGGCACCTCGTTGACGTAGACCCCGTTGGCCGAGTGCAGGTCCTTGATCAGCAGGCCGGCCCGGCTTGGCATGATGTGCGCGTGATAGCGACTGGCCTTCGGATCATCGAGCACCAGTTCGTTGTCCGTCATGCGGCCGATTCTGATGCCGCCGTGCGGAATCGGCAGCGTACGCCCATCAGCGAACCGCAGATTCCCGTTCCGAATCGACTGCGGAACCTCGGTCACGGTCTCGGTCATCGCCGCGGCCACCTGGTCAGATCGCCTGGACGCCAACACATTCAACGGCTCCTGCCGCAGAACCCGCTGCTCCAACTCGATCAGCGCCGCGCCGGGATCGATCCCCAACTCCTCGGCCAGCACCCCACGCACCCGTCGGCACGCCTCCAGGGCGTCGGCCTGGCGCCCGGACAGATACAGCGCGGTGATCAACTGCCCCCACAGCGGCTCGCGCAACGGATGCTCGTTGGTCATCGACACCAACTCGCCGATCACCGAAGACGCCCGCCCACAGGCGATCTCAGCGTCGACGCGCGCGGAGACGGCAAGTAGCCGCTCCTCGTTCATCGCGGTGGCGAAACCGTCGGCGAACTGCAATCCGGCCAGGTCGGCCAGTGCCCGCCCGGTCCATTCCCGCAGCGCCGCACCGAAAAGGTTGGCCGCACCGGGGTGGTCGCCCGCGTCCAGACACCTAGAACCCGCTTCGCGCGCGCTCTCGAATCGGCCGAGATCGCAGGCGGTATCGGGGATTTCGAGCCGATACCCCGCGCCTTCGGTCCGCAGAACCTGTGCCGAATCGATCCCCGCGTTGCGCAGCGCTTTGCGGATATTCGACACGAACACCTGCAGGCTGGCCGCATAGGAATCCGGCGGATCCTCGTTCCAGACCATCTCGGCGAGCACAGCAGAAGACACCGCGCGCCGCCGGTTGACGGTGAGCGCGGCAAGGAGAGCGCGCGGCTTGGGCCCGCCGACCGCTACCGGCTCGCCGCCGACGAGCAGTCGAACGGGCCCGAGCACACGGACATCAAGACTCATGAGCTCGGGCCCCGTTTGTTGAAGCGAAAATCAGTAACCGCTGACGGAGCGTCCGGCCGACTTCAGGTCCTGGCAAGCTTCGAACACGCGCTCGGCCATCGAGGTCTCGGCCTTCTTCAGGTAGCTGCGCGGGTCGTAGACCTTCTTGTTGCCGACCTCACCGTCGATCTTCAGCACACCGTCGTAGTTGGCGAACATGTGACCGGCGATCGGGCGGGTGAAGGCGTACTGGGTGTCGGTGTCGACATTCATCTTCACCACGCCGTAGCGCAGCGAGTCCTCGATCTCGGACTTCAGCGAGCCCGAACCACCGTGGAAGACGAAGTCGAACGGCTGCGCACCGGACTCGAGGCCCAGCTTCTCGGCCGCGACGCGCTGACCCTCGGCCAGCACCTCGGGCTTGAGCACCACGTTGCCCGGCTTGTACACGCCGTGCACATTGCCGAAGGTGGCGGCGAGCAGGTACTTGCCGTTCTCGCCCGCACCGAGCGCCTCGATGGTCTTCTGGAAGTCCTCTGGCGAGGTGTAGAGCTTGTCGTTGATCTCGGCCTCGACGCCGTCTTCTTCGCCGCCGACGACACCGATCTCGACCTCGAGAACGATGTTGGCCGACTGGCAGGCCTTCAGCAGTTCCTTGGCGATCTCGAGGTTCTCGTCGATCGGGATGGCCGAGCCGTCCCACATGTGCGACTGGAACAGCGGGTTGAGGCCGTTGTTCACGCGCTCCTGCGAGATCGCGATCAGCGGACGCACGTAGGTGTCCAGCTTGTCCTTGGGGCAGTGATCGGTGTGCAGCGCGATCGTCACGCCGTAGCGGGCGGCGACGACGTGCGCGAACTCGGCCAGCGCCACCGCGCCGGTGACCATGTCCTTCACACCGAGGCCGGAGCCGAACTCGGCACCACCGGTGGAGAACTGGATGATGCCGTCACTGCCGGCGTCAGCGAAGCCCTTGATGGCGGCGTTGATCGTCTCCGACGAGGTGCAGTTGATAGCCGGGAACGCGAACGAGTGCGCCTTGGCCCGGCCGAGCATCTCGGCGTAGACCTCCGGGGTCGCGATAGGCACAGCAGTGACCTCCGTCTTGTGGGGTGCAAAAACCAATTCTGTCAGGCCACACCCTAAATCAGGAAGACGAACGGGGAATTACCCGGTGGGGCAAGGTTCACCCGCAGGGCACTCATGTCACAGATCGGACCGGTACTGTGGGGGCCGTGACTTTGCTGGCGGTATCCGATGCGGTGACGACCAACCTTGCGTTGACCCAGTTGCTGGACCCGATGTATCTACTCCAGGAGACCTGGCTCGCCAATGCGGTGCTGCCCGCCATCCTGGCGATTGTCTTCATCGAGACGGGTTTGCTGTTCCCGTTGCTGCCCGGTGACTCGCTGCTGTTCACCGGCGGCATGCTCGCCGCGCAACCGGGTTCGACCCTCTCGATCTGGGTCCTCGTACCGTTGGTGATTCTCACAGCCTTCGCCGGCGACCAGTGCGCGTATTGGATCGGCCGCAAGATCGGTCCGGCCATCTTCAAGAAGGAAGACAGCCGCTTCTTCAAGAAGCACTACGTCACCGAGACTCACGAGTTCTTCGAGAAGCACGGCCCCAAGACCATCATTCTGGCCAGGTTCGTGCCGATCGTGCGCACGTTCATGCCGGTGCTGGCCGGTGTGTCGCAGATGAGCTACCGCAAGTACGTGGCGTTCGACATCATCGGCGCGGTGCTGTGGGGCGGCGGCGTCACGGTGATCGGCTACTTCCTCGGCAATGTGCCGTTCATCCGCGACCACGTCGAAGCGATCTTCCTGCTGATCGTGTTCGTCTCCATCCTGCCCGCGATCATCACGGTCGGTAAGAAGGTGCTCGAGCGGCGCAAGGCACCGGTAGTCCCGGCGCAGAGCGGCGAGCTGGCGACTTCGACGAACGAGACGCACTGATCCTCGTGACCGCGGTACCGTCGACCCTCGCTGTGGGCAGCTTCGATCCACTGATCTCGGCAGGCCCCGCTGTGGTCTGCACGGTCGTGCTGGTTTTCGTCTTTCTCGAATGCGCGTTCATCATCGGGCTGTTCCTGCCCGGTGATTCCATGCTGATCACCGCGGGCATCGTGCTGGCCTCGCATGCCAATGGCGAGGCGCAGGTCTGGGCGTTGTCGGTGGGCACGATGCTCGCCGCGATCGCGGGTAATCAGGTGGGGTATGTCGTCGGGGCGCGCACCGGGCATCGCCTGGTCGCGCGCAAGAACGGCCGATATATCAACACCAAGAACCTGGCCAAGGTCACCGATCTGCTGGAACGGCACGGGTTCTTCGCGGTGCTGGTGGCGCGGTGGATTCCGTGGGTGCGCACGCTGTGTCCGATGGTGGCGGGCGCGGCCAAGATGGATCATCGCCGCTACACCGTCGCCAGCACGATCGGCGCGATCATCTGGGCGCCGGTGTTGCTGCTGATCGGGTATTACGCCGGTGAGTTCCTCGAGCAGGTGTCCTGGTTGATGCCAGCGGTGGTCTGCACGCTCGTCGTCGGTCTGGTGATCGGCACGGCTCTCGGGCTTCGCCACTACCGCCAGGAGATGGCGAAGCCGCTCGAAGACTACGATCTCGAGCCGAGCATCGCGGGCGAGACGGAGCGCTGAGCTACAGTCCGGCCGCGGTGACCTGGTAGGCCGCTTCCATCAGCATCCAGCCCGACAACTGCACCGATAGATCGCGTTCCGGCACGTCCGAGGCCGTCACCGAACCGCCGGCGGTGAACTTGCCCGCGCCCGTGGTGCCGCCGGGCAGCCGAGCCGGTTTGCTCCAGTCGAACCCGAACAGCGGCTCGCCTTCGTACTCGAGTCGATTGGCCCAGGCGGCGGTGGCCGAAGCCTTCACGATCGCGGCCGCACAGCGCCTGGCGGTTTCCTCCCGCCGACCCTCGCCGGGCAGCATCAGGGCGACCACCGCGAGATAGCGGGCCAGGATGCCGTTGAACAGGCCGCCGTCGCCACCACCACCGCCGTTGATCACCAGGCGCGTGGTCATGTGTTCTTCCACCGCGGCCAGCAACTTGCTGACCCGTTCGATGTGGCGTTCGTCGTCGTCGGTGTGCACGGCCAGTTCGGCCTCCAAACCGAGGACCACACCCTGGCAGTAACTGAACACCGGGCGTTCGATCTCGCCGGCGGGTAGGTGGATACCGTCGAGGATCAGGCCGGATTCGGGGTCGCGCAGGGTGGCGTCGAGCCAGTCGGCCATCTCTCGCGCGCGCTCCACCCGGCCAAGGCGCAGGAGCGCGATACCTGCCGGACCGTTGGCGGGGGCGTTGAAGAAGTCCGATTTGATCCGCCACGGAATGCCGCCGCCGACCTCGGGTTCCCACGCGCCGTAGAGCTTCTGCTCGAGGGCGAGCAGGCCGGCGCGGGCCGAGGTGAGGTCCTGGGTGCGTTCGGCGCGTTCCAGGGCGATGGCCAGCCAGGCCATGTCGTCGTAGTAGCGGTTGGTCCAACCGGTGAGGTTGCGCAGCCGGATGCCGCGGGCGATCGCGCCGATGCGTCGGCGCCGGGCGGGGGTGGGGACGCGATTGGCGGCGTCTACCGCGACGTCGAGCAGGTGGGCCTGCCACCAGTAGTGCCAGCCCGCGAAAGCCCGTTCGCGACGGGTGGCGGGCCAGCCGACAACACCCAATTCCGTTCCGGGAAAACCCCACAGCGTCCGCAGATGCCGCGAGACGATCGCGGACTCGGCCATATCGGCACGCTCGGACCACAGCGCCGGGGTGGGCACGGATCCGGCACGATCTTCAGGCTGGGGGCGCCGGCCGCTGCGCGAGGTCATGGCTCCATGGTGCCAGGTGGCACCGACATCGGCGTACCCATTTCGTTACCAGGCCGCGGACAGATCGCCATGTTGGCGAATCCAGGCGTGCATGGCGATGCCCGCGGCGACACCGGCGTTGATGCTGCGGGTGGAGCCGAATTGTGCGATCGAAACGGTCAGGGCTGCCGCGTCTTTCGCGTCATCGCTGACACCGGGACCCTCCTGGCCGAACAGCAGCAGGCAGTGCCGTGGCAGGTCCGCTGTTTCCAGTGGGACCGCGCCGGGCACGTTGTCGACGGCGACCACGGTCAGCCACTCGCGCGCGGCGAATTCGCGCAGTTCGGCGAGGTCGGTGTGGTGGACGAGGTGCTGGTAGCGGTCGGTGACCATCGCGCCGCGGCGGTTCCAGCGCCGTCTGCCGACAATGTGCACCGCGGCGGCGGCGAACGCGTTGGCGGTGCGCACGACGGTGCCGATGTTGGCGTCGTGGCCGAAGTTCTCGATGGCCACATGGAAGGGGAAGCGGCGGGCGTCGATGTCGGCGACGATCGCCTCGCGGGTCCAGTAGCGGTAGGCGTCGACGACATTGCGGCGGTCGCCCTCGACCAGCAGGACGGGGTCGTAGCGGGCGTCGGTGGGGACCGGGGTGTCGTATTCCTGCGCCCACGGACCGAGGCCGTGCGGGTGCTCGCCCCACTCGGTCGGGCCCGCGACCTCTGGTTCATTCACCCGGCCATGCTAGGCGACGCGGGGCGCCTATTCTGAAGTGATCGCTTCTCTTGGGTGGTGACGGCGATGGATCATGGGCGGGTTCTGCAGGCGCTGGTCGGCGTCGTGGCGGGGTATCTGATCGCGCTCGCGGTGTGGTTGGCATGGTTGGCCCCGCACGCCGAGCCGGGGACGAAGCCGTATCAGGTGATGATCATGGTCGGGCTGTTCGGCGCGAGCTGCGGAATCGCGATGGCGTGGGCGTCGATGCCGACGCGGGCGGATCGGCGGCTGCGCAAGCACGGGTTGGAGGGGTGGGCGCGGATCGATGGGGTGCATCAACTGAGCCGGACCGATCATTCGAGCGAGCTGATCGAGTTCGACGTGGAGCTCACGGTGCCGGGAGCCGAGAGTTATCACGGGACGATCGTGGTGGATGTGATGCCGGTGCACAAGCCGAAAATGGTTGTGGGAGAGACTGTTCCGATTCGCGTCGATCCGCAGGACCGGGATCGGATCATCCTGGACCTGTGAAGGCGGGTGCCAACGCGAGTCGCTAGGCGGGTTCGGACCCGACCGTCTGCGCGGTGGCGGGCTGAACCGCTTGCAGAGCGGCGGCCGGTGGCGCGGGCGTGGTCACGGGCGCGGGTTCGGTCGACACCGCGGGTGACGGGAGGCCGACGATCGGGAGGCCGCGGCGCAGGGTTCGTTGCCAGCGCAGCGGGTCGAAGACGGCCGGGTCGGTTTCCTCGATGAAGGCGCGGATCAGCTTCACGAAGCGATCGGGGTCGAAGTGGTGTGGGAAATGGCCTGCGCCCGCGAAGATCTCGATGCGACTGCCGGGGAACGCGCGGTGGGCGCGACCGGCGTGGCCCGACGGGATGACGGTGTCGCGGGTGCCGCCGATGACCAGTGTCGGCAGGTGGGCGGCGAGGTAGCCGCGGTCGAGCATGGTGATGGTTTGGCCGCGGCGGTCGGCGGCGGCGCGGATGGTGCGCAGGAAAGCGTTGCGGGCGCCCGGTTCGGCGAGGTGGCCGTAGAGGCGGAGCACGTATTCGGCGTCGGGACCGAGGCCGAGGCCACCCAGTGCGGTGACGATCGGCACCACGGCCGTCACCGCAGTGCGGACCGGCCAGCTGGTGATCGCCATCAGCGCCGGTCCCGCGCCTGCCAGCGTCGCGAGCCGGAACGCGGGATGCACGCCCGCCCCCATGCCCGCCGGGCACACCAGCACGATCCGCTCCACCTTCTCGGGAAACTGGTAGGCGAACTGCATCGCGACGCCACCACCGAGGGAGTGCCCGACGACGGTGATCCGCTCGATGCCAAGGACGCTGAGCAGGTCACGCATGCCGTTGGCGTAGGCCCCCACGGCGTAGTCGCCGCGCGGTTTATCTGATTGCCCGTGGCCGAGCAGGTCGGGCGCGATCACGGTGTAGTGCTCGGCGAGCGCGTCGAACACCGGCGCCCACGTTCCCGAGCTGTCGGTGATGCCGTGGATGAGCAGCAGCGGCGGCCCTGTTCCAGCCATCCGGAACGCCCGGCGATACCCGTGCACCTCGATGAACTGCGTTTCCCCGCTCATCTACGAAGCGTGCGCGCGAGGTATTGCGCCCCGACAACACGCAGGTAAGCGCCGTGTGACACCGCGTTCCAGAAATGAACCGACCAGCGTGGTGCGACCGAACCTCGACTACTGATCTCGCGAGCACATGGGTAACTCGTCGGGCACGAGCCGACCCGGCCGCTCGACGACCGCAAAGCGCCGACGCTACAGGTCCACAATCCTAGGTCTGGCCGAAATCGCGGGGAGGCGCAACTGTGAGCAAGTACTGGGCTGCGGCGTATGTCGCCAGGATGATGCCTTCGGTGATTCGGCGGGTGCGATCGTCTCTTGCGAAAAGGCGGCGCCCGACGATCAGGCCGTCCGAGATCGTGAACAGTAGGGCGCCGACGCCGTAGCGGCTGCGGGGGTCCGCGTTCGGAATGTTCAGGCCCGCAATGTTTTTCGCGTCCGGGGCGAGGGCTGGGTCCGAAGCGAGCGTTGCGGCGGTGCCCAAGGTGGCGCCGTAGACGGTGAGTGGGAGGGCGAGGTTCGGGGCTTTGGTGCGCAGCAGCCCCGCCGCGCCGACCCAGGCCACTACCCGGGGCAGGGCGATCTCGGGGCGGGGGCGGGCGCCGCGGTTCCACCAGAGCACGGAGTAGCCGGTTTGCATGACCGCGAAGGATGACGCGCCCGCGATGAGGCGGCGGTCGTCATCGGGGTCGAGGAGCAGCACGTCGCCGACCGTGGCCGCGGCCAGCGAGCCGAGCAGCAGTCGACGTTCCGCCGGAGCGAGATCGCCGCTGGTCGCCGTGTCGGCGGCCAGCAGCGGCATCAGTAGTGGCTTGGCCACCCATTGCAGGCGGTCGCGGCCGGTGACGGCACCGAACACGGTGACCGCCGCCGCCCCTATATACGCCGCGCGCAACCCTCGCATGTCAGAAGCTCGGTTCCTTCGGGGCGGGCGGCAGGGTGACGACCTGGCCCGCGTAACTCAGACCCGCGCCGAAGCCGAGCAGCAGCGCCAGCTGGCCGCCCTTCGCCTTGCCGGTGACCAGCATCTCCTCGATCGCGAGTGGCACCGAGGCGGCGGAGGTGTTGCCGGTGTTCTCGATGTCGTTGGCGATCGGGACCTCTTCGGCCAGACCGAGGTTCTTCTTCATCAGCTCGTTGATCCGGGCATTGGCCTGGTGCGGGACGAACACCTCGATGTCCTCCTTGGCCACCCCGGAGGACTCGAGTGCCGCCGAGAGCGCGCGCGGCAGGGTGACCGCGGCCCAGCGGAAGACCTTCGGGCCTTCCATGTGCAGCGACATCCGGCCGACGGCCTCGACCGCCGGGTCGGTGCCCTGCAGGGCCTGCGCCTTGTTCATGTACTCCAGGAAATCGACGTCCTGGGCGATGGCTTCGGCGTTCTCGCCGTCGCTGCCCCAGACCGTCGGGGAGATGCCGTTGTCCTCGGCCGGGCCGACGACCACAGCGCCCGCGCCATCACCGAAGATCATCGCGGTGCCGCGGTCGGTGGGGTCGAGGCCGACGGTCATCGTCTCGGCGCCGATCACCAGCACGTAGTCGAACGAACCCGCGCGGATCAGGTCGGCGGCGACGCCGAGCCCGTAACAGAAGCCACCGCAGCCGGACGTCAAATCGAAGGCGGCGACCCCGTTGAGCCCGAGGTCGAATGCTACCGAGGGCGCGCCGTGCGGGGTGAGCTTGAGCCAGCTCGAGGTGCACAGGATGACCGCGCCGATCTTGGTTCGATCGATCGGAGTGTTGTTCAGCGCGCGCTCGCCAGCCGCCGCGGCGATCGACCGGATCGTCTCGTCGCCGCTGATCCAGCGACGGTTGTGGATACCGGTGCGCTCGAAGATCCAATCGGGCGTCGAGTCGAGGGTCTCGCACACTTCGGCATTGCTGACGATGCGTTGCGGGCGGTAGGCACCGATCCCGAGCATCGCGACGTTGTCGCGACCTTTGTTTACTGCAATGCTCACCACAGGTGACTCACACGTCCTTCAGACTTTCCGGCCAGACCACGTCGTCGTCCGGTTTTGGCGTTGTCCAGGCTAGCTCAGGGCAAGATCGTCGAGCCCGAGGATCGACCGATATTCCAGCCCCTCGTCAGCAATGACCTGGTCAGCACCGGTTTCCCGGTCGACAACGGTGGCAACGCCGACCACGATCGCACCGGCGTCGCGCAGCGCGCGCACCGCGGTGAGCGGCGAGTTACCCGTGGTGGTGGTGTCCTCGACGACGAGCACCCGCTTGTCGACAATGTTGGGGCCCTCGATCTGACGCTGCATGCCGTGCGCCTTGGCCGCCTTGCGGACCACGAACGCGTCGATCGCGCGACCCGGCGCGTGCATCACGGCCATCGCGACCGGATCGGCGCCCATGGTGAGCCCACCGACAGCGTCGAAGTCCCAGTCGGCGACGAGTTCGCGCAGCAGCGAACCGATCAGCGGAGCCGCCTGGTGGTGCAGGGTCGCGCGGCGCAGGTCGACGTAGTAGTCGGCTTCCTTGCCCGAGGACAGCGTCACCTTGCCGTGCACGACCGCGAGCTCGCGCACGAGGGCGGCCAGCTGGTCGCGATCGGCCTTCGTGAGCGACTGACGTGCTTGGTCGATCATCTGAGTCATGTCCTTCCGCGTGCGTTGAAGAGTCCGCGATTGATGCGGGCCACCAGGGAGCGCGGGACGAAGCCCGCCACCGCGGTGAGCACCTTGTACTGCACGCCGGGCACGCTGATCACCCGGCCGGAGTCCAGATCCTGCAGGCACCCGTCGACGACCTGATCGACGTCGAGCCACAGGCGCTTGGGCAGCGAACCCATCTCGATGCCCGCGCGCTCGTGGAACTCGGTGTGCACGAATCCGGGGCACAGCGCTTGGACGCGGACACCTGTGCCCACCAATCCTCCCGCTAAACCCTCCGAGAAGGATACGACGTAGGCCTTTGAGGCCGAGTAGGTCGACCCCCGTCCGGAGAGCAGCCCGGCCACACTCGCCACATTCACGATCGAACCGGCACCCGCCGCGACCATCGACGGCAGGGCGGCTCGGGTGAGCTGCAGGACCGAGGTGACATTGACGTCGAGCTGGGCTTGCAGCTGCGCGGGTTCGAGCGTCCAGAACTCACCCGAATGCGCGAAACCCGCGTTGTTGACGAGGAATTCGATGCCCCGGGCAGCTCGGGCGGCGACGCGGGCGCGGTCGTCGTCATCGGCCAGGTCGGCGACGAGGACCTCCGCCGACGTGGCGAAACGGCGCGCCAATTCGTCGGCCAGCTCGCGTAGTCGTTCCTCGTTCCTGGCGACGAGGACCAGGTCGTAGCCGAGGGCGGCCAGCCGGTGGGCGAAGCCGTGCCCGATACCGGACGTCGGTCCGGTGATCATGGCGACGGGGCGGTGTACGCCGGGCGGGCGCGAAGGACTATCAGACATCGCTGGTCGATTCCGGTCGACGGGGTGCCGCGACGACTACCGCGGCAGGTGGATCACTTCGGTACGGGGCCCTGGTACGGACGGAAACCGGGGTGGAACGGTCCACCCGGCTGACCCGGTTCCGCGTCGTCGAGTGGGGGCTCGGTGCGGGGACGCGGCTCGGGGACGACGGCCAACGAGGGACGCTTCGGCGGTTCGCCGAGTGGGCGGCGGCCGGGGGCAGGCTGGTCTTCGAACTCGGGGTCGTCGAGGTCGGGGTCGTAATCGGCGGGGAGTGCGGGGGCACGGCCACCGATCGGCGCGCGATCGTCGCGGGGCGGGCCGCCTCGGGACTCGTCATCGTCGCGGCGGGCCGCCGCACCTCGGGTCGCATAGGGCTCGTCGTCGTCCGTGCCGACTCGACTGTCGTCGGTCTCGGGCGGGCGTGCCGCCGCGCCGCGCGTGGCGTAGGGCTCGTCGTCATCGAGGTCGTCGGGTCCGGGGAAGCGGGCACGGCCCCGCTCATCGGCATCGAATCCGGCACGACTAGAGGCGAATTCGCGATCGGCATCTTCTTCGTCGTACTCGGGGCGGAAGCCCGGCGCGAGATTGGCACTCGACCGTGGCCGGGTGAACTCGTTCGGCTCGGCCACCGGCGGCAGCACGTGCAGCAGGCCGGACAGCCGGAGCACCACGTCGATCGCGGTCTCCCAGTCCTTGGATCCGCTGCCCACCGGAAGCATGCCGAGGGTCCAGTTGCCCTCGCTCCACAGCATCTGCACGGTGTCGGACAGCGACTCGATGAAGCCGACCATTCGCTGATCGACGGCGTGACGCGCGATCTCGGGATCGGTGGCGAACACGACCCGGTCGCCGATGGCGCCGAGCAGTTCCAGATCGTGGTCCTTCGGTGGCGACGCGGTTTTGAGCCGCATGTCGACGTCGATCTCGGAACCGATCTGGCGGCGCACGGCTACCAGGGTCGCCGCGTCCTCCAGGTCGAAGAGCACGAACTTCTCGCCCTTGCGAATGCCGGAGACCACGTCGACCGCCGAGAGGTAGCCGAGCTTGGCCAGCGCGCCACGACGCCACGTGGAGGCGAGCGCGGGTTCCACCGACACATAGGTGTAGCCCTGGGACTTCGCCCACACCTGTCTGGCGTGTCCGGTGCGCTGGCGCTGGACCCGATCGAAATACAACAGGACGACCGCACCCACGAGTGCGATCGCTGCTAACCCGAACCACATAGCCGTCATCGTCGCCTAGCCTATCCAGCCGTCGCCGTGATTGCCCGGTAGCACCGGGGATTCGACGCGCGGGTCGCTCATCGGGGGCCGCCCGGCAACGCCGTACTGATGATGATCTTGGCGTGGATCGACCCGTCTGGGTTCTTGTCGCCCTGCACCATAACCATGTCGCCCACCGGAAGCTCGCTCGCCTTCGTGCTGGTCAACGAGATCACCTGGGTGGCATCGTCGATCAGCACCCGAACGTCGGATCCGCCGAGGGTGCTCATGGTGATCTCGGTGCCGGTATTGGCGGTGATGCTGCCCATGGTGGCGCCGAGATCTTCGCCGCCCAGACCTGGCAGACCGGGCAATCCGCTCGTGCTCGGCGGCGCGCCGGGAGTGGTCTGTTTCAGCGTCGGCGGGACGAGGAGTTGACTGGTCGTCGGCGGCGACGCGGTGTTGTCGTCCGAGTCGTTGCCGCTCAACACGAGACCGGCCAGGACTCCACCGACCGCGATCAACGCCAGCACGCCGACACCGAGAGCGATCCACAACCCGATGTGTCGTTTGGGCGGTTCTCCCTGGTCACCGTCCTGCGGGCGTGGTGGATAACCGGGCGGCGGCCCCTGGTTGTAACCGGGCGGCGGCGCGCCCTGATACCCCTGGTTGTAGCCGGGTGGCGCCTGCTGAGGTGGAGGTTGCGCTGCCGGATAACCACTTTCGTAGGCACCCCATGCCTCGTCGTGCGGCGGCAACGCCCGCGTCGGGTTCGACGGTTGCCCCCACTCGTCGAACGCATTGCCGCCGTACTGCGTGGTCGACTCGGTGCCCGACGAACCCAGCCGTTCGGTCGGCGCGTCGTCCGGGCGTTGCCACGGATCCTTGGGGTTCGTCATGGACTCCAGGGTAGGACAGGCCGGCGCGTTTGGGAGGTCCCTACGCACCGGCCTGTGGATAAATCACGGGCTGTGGACAACTTCGCGTTCGACGACGAGCTTGTCGGTGGCGTCGTCCACACTCACCTTCACCGTGTCACCGTCGGCGACCGAACCGGAGAGCAGTTCCTTGGCCAAGCTGTCGCCGATGGCCTGCTGGATCAGCCTGCGCAGCGGGCGCGCGCCGTAGGCCGGGTCGTAGCCGCGCACGGCGAGCCACTGTTTGGCTTCGGCGGTGACATCGAGGGTCAACCTGCGCTGGGACAGCCGTTTCTGCAGCTGACGCAGGTTGATGTCGACGATCGATTCCAGCTGTTTCGCGTCGAGCGCGTGGAACATCACGACGTCGTCGAGCCGGTTGATGAACTCCGGCTTGAACGCGCGCCGCACCGCCTCCATCACCTGATCGCGGTCGCCACCGGCGCCGAGATTGGAGGTGAGGATGAGGATGGTGTTGCGGAAGTCGACCGTGCGACCCTGGCTGTCGGTGAGCCTGCCTTCGTCGAGAACTTGCAACAAAATATCGAAGACGTCCGGGTGTGCCTTCTCGATCTCGTCGAACAGCACCACCGAATACGGCCGCCTGCGCACCGCTTCGGTGAGCTGGCCGCCCTGGTCGTAGCCGACATATCCGGGCGGCGCGCCGACGAGTCGGGCCACCGAGTGCTTCTCGCTGTACTCGCTCATGTCGATACGCACCATGGCGCGCTCGTCGGCGAACAGGAAGTCGGCCAGCGATTTCGCCAGTTCCGTCTTACCGACACCGGTCGGGCCGACGAACAGGAACGAGCCTGTCGGGCGGTTCGGATCGGCGACACCGGCGCGCGCCCTTCGCACCGCGTCCGAGACGGCCTGCACCGCTTCTTCCTGGCCGACGACGCGACCTGCGACCTCGGTTTCCATCCGCAGCAGCTTGGCGGTCTCGCCTTCGAGCATGCGCCCGACCGGCACCCCGGTCCACGCCGAAACCACATCCGCGATGTCGTCGGGAGTCACCTCCTCGTTGAGCATCATCTCACCGTCGGACGCTGCGGCACTGGTCTTTTCGGCGTCGGCGAGCTCCTTCTCCAGGTCGGGAATGCGCTTGTAGCGCAGCTCGGCGACCTTGCCGAGATCACCGTCGCGTTCGGCCCGCTCCGACTCCCCGCGCAGCGCCTCCAACTGCTCTTTGAGCCCACGAGCCGAGTCGAGTGCGTTCTTCTCGTTCTGCCAGCGGGTGGTGAGCTGGCTGAGCTTCTCGCGGTCGTCGGCCAATTCCTGACGCAGCTTCTCCAGCCGCTGCTTCGACGCGGCGTCGGTCTCCTTCTCCAGCGCCACCTCCTCGATCTCGAGGCGCCGCACGGCCCGCTCGATCTCGTCGATTTCGACGGGACGCGAGTCGATCTCCATCCGCAACCGTGACGCCGATTCGTCGATCAGGTCGATCGCCTTGTCGGGCAGGAAGCGCGAGGTGATGTAGCGGTCCGACAGCGTCGCGGCCGCGACCAGCGCCGAGTCGGTGATCCGTACGCCGTGGTGCACCTCGTAGCGCTCCTTGATGCCGCGCAGGATGCCGATGGTGTCGGCCACCGACGGCTCGCCGACCAGCACCTGCTGGAAACGCCGCTCGAGCGCCGCGTCCTTCTCGATGTACTTGCGGTACTCGTCGAGGGTGGTCGCGCCGACCAGACGCAGCTCGCCGCGAGCCAGCAGAGGCTTGATCATGTTGCCCGCGTCCATCGCCGAGTCGCCGGTGCCGCCAGCGCCGACGATGGTGTGCAGCTCGTCGATGAAGGTGACGATCTCGCCCGCGCTGTTCTTGATGTCGTCGAGCACGGCCTTGAGCCGCTCCTCGAATTCACCGCGATACTTCGCGCCAGCGACCATCGCGCCGAGGTCGAGGGAGACAACCTTCTTGTTGCGCAACGACTCCGGTACGTCACCTTCGATGATGCGCCGCGCCAGACCTTCGACGATGGCGGTCTTGCCGACGCCGGGTTCGCCGATGAGGACGGGGTTGTTCTTGGTGCGCCTGCTCAGAACCTGTACCACGCGGCGGATCTCGGTGTCGCGACCGATCACCGGGTCCAGTTTGCCCGCGCGCGCCAGGTCGGTGAGGTCGGTGGAGTACTTCTCCAGCGCCTGGTAGCTGGCTTCCGGGTCGG
The DNA here is from genome assembly GCF_046549215.1 of Nocardia sp. A7. Lineage (NCBI taxonomy): Bacteria > Bacillati > Actinomycetota > Actinomycetes > Mycobacteriales > Nocardiaceae > Nocardia > Nocardia sp. A7. Next base: position 1,812,863 of record NZ_JAJPWE010000001.1, read on the forward strand.
CACTGGTGACCCGGCCGCTGCCGCGGACCGCGGTGAACGCGTCGCGCAGGGCTTCCGGGGTGGCACCGTGCTTGCGCAGCAGCTGGGCGACATCCGAATTGCCCTCGGCCAGCCCCACCAGCAGGTTTTCGGTGGACACGAACTCGTCGCCGAGCTCGCTGGCGAGCCGCTGGGCCGCGGTCATCGCGGCGAGTACCTCGCGGCCCAGTTGGGGTGTGGTGGTGGCGCCGGTAGCGCGCGGCAGCCGGTCGACGAGGGCGCCTGCTTCCCGTTCGACTGTCGCCGGATCGACTCCGATGGCCTTGAGCAGCGGTGCGGCGATGCCATCGGTTTGATCCAGCAACGCCACCAGCAGATGCGCCGGACGGATCTCCGGATTGCCCGCCGCCGCGGCGGCCTGAAGGGCGGCGTTGAAGGCCGCCTGCGTCTTGGTGGTGGGATTGAACGAGTCCACGAATCTCCTTGGGTGTGTCCGGTATCGACTTGTTCAACGCTCGAAAAGTTGAGTCTGTTCCGCTCAACTTCAAAAATTTTCCCCGACTTCCGATCCGGCTTCACGCTACGCCGCGACACCACCGAAGACGACCAATCACTGCATGTCGGACGGCTATCCGCCTAGGATTACGGTGCCCGGCTCCACCCGAAGATGCGAGGAGTTCACCCCCTATGCGCGCGATCGTGGTTCAGAAGTTCGGCGCGACACCCGAGCTCGCCGATGTGCCGGTTCCCCAACCGGGTGCCGGTGAGGTTCAGGTGGCACTCGACGCGGCCGGGGTCAATCCGTTCGACCTGAAGATGGCGGACGGTCTGCTGAAGGGCAAGATGCCGATCGACTTCCCGATGATCCTCGGCGTCGACGGTGCGGGCACCGTCTCGGCGATCGGCACCGGCGTCACCAAGTTCAAGGTGGGCGACAAGGTGGTCGGCAAATTCCTGACCGCACCCGCGGGCCACGGCAGTTGGGCGCAGTACGCCACGGTCCCCGAGGACGCGACCCTCGTCCCGATCCCCGACGGCGTCACCGCGGTCGCCGCGGCGGCGCTGCCGGTCGCAGGCGTGACCGCCCAAGACCTGGTCGACGCCGCCCGTATCCAGCCCGACCAGACGGTACTGATCGTCGGCGCGACCGGCGGAGTCGGCTCGTTCCTCGTGCAACTGGCCAATATCGCCGGCGCCCATGTGATCGCGACCGCGCGCGGCGATGCCACCGACCAGGTAGCGCGTCTCGGCGCCGCCGAAACTGTCGACTACACCCGGACCCGCCCCGCTGACCCGAATCTCGTCGATCCGGACCCGGCCACCCATCAGGACTCGAGCGTCACCGACGCCGTCCGCTTCACCCACCCCGACGGCATCGACGTGCTGTTCGACTTGATCAGCACGGCCCGCGATTTCGCGTCACACGCCACCCTTGTCCGTCGCGGTGGACATGCCTATTCGACGACCTGGGCAGCCGACGAAGCCGCGCTGCGCGACCGCGACCTCACCGGCGGCAATTTCGAATCCAAGGGTCGCGCACCGGAATTGAGCCGATTATTGTCCCGGGTCGCGGCGGGTGATGTTGTTGTTCCGGTGCAGATGACGGTGCCGCTCGAAGCCGCGCCCGCCGTACTCGGTGCGGGCAGTGCGCGCGGAAAAACCGTTCTCGCAATCTGATTCACGTTGACCGGGGGACCAGCCGATCGAATGCGAGCGGGGTGTTGACTGCCTATAACGGGCCGGTCGGCATGGACTTGCAGGTGAGCAACGGATAACCCCGCCTCGCCGAGATGGGTTCCGATCTGCCTATCCGGGATGATCGACGTGGATCGGTGTCGACCCGATGAAATGATTGATCAGGTCGGCCGTGCGGATGGGTTGGTCTTCGGCCACCCAGGTCAGCGAGTCCGTGATCGATTCGAGGCGGGCGTTCGGAAAGTCTTCCGCGAGCCGTTCCGCGTGCGCGTAGGGGAAGAACTTGTCGTCTTCGGCCCATGCGATGAGAACCGGAAGTGTGGACGATGCGAAACGAGCGGCAGCATCGAGCGTGTACTTGTTGTCGACCGTACGAAGGAATTCGAGACTGTCGCGCACGACGCCCTGGTCGTGTGTCAATCCGTGCAGGTAGTGGTCTATCAGTTCGCTGCTGATCGGATTGCAGGACAGTCCGCCGAATCCGAGTCGCGAGCGCGCACAGGCGTGCCGAAGGGTGGAGATTCGCAGGAGCCGACCGATGAGCGTGCCCGCCCCCGGTGTCCGGGCCATCCAGCACATGTAGTCGAACAGTGGCGGCGGGAAGTTCTCATAGGCATCGCACGGAGTCAGCACGAGCCTGGCGATTCGTTCGGGGCGATGGGCCACGACGAGCTGGGCGAGCATGCCGCCGCCATCGTTGCCGACCAGCGTCACCTCATCGAGATCGAGCGTCTCGATCACATCGGCGATGGTGTGGGCGATCCCCAGCGCGGTCAGATCCGCATCGGAAGCCATCGGGATCCGGTGCGCTCCGAAAGGCCAGTCGGCTGTGACGCACCGATACGAATCGGCCAGTGGTGGAACAACTTTGCGCCACGCGGCGGCATTGGCGAACAGGCCGTGAACGAACAGCACCGGCTCGCCCTGACCGCGTTCGTAGATCCGGACCGTGCCCTGCGGCAAGTGCACGAGGCGTGATTCGCCGAGTTCGGTGACAACACTCATCACGGGGTCCTCTCGATTGATACGCGATTCGTTTCGGTTGATTTCGTGCAAGCATGGCGGCCGTGGGTGAGCTACCGCTTCCAGAAACGTGCTACCCGTCGGCAGCACCGCGCGCGGACGTGTGGTTGTGGATCGGACACGCCGTCTATCGCGGACCTTCGCTGCGACTCGACCGCCATTCAGGGTCGGTGCACTGCCTGGCTGTCGGCATCGATGCCCCGTTCACCCTGCACGCCGATTCGTTCGGTCAGCGCACCGTGCGGAGCGCGTTGATCCCCCCGCGCACACTCCATCAGGTAGTCGCGAGAAAAACCCGAATGTTGTTCTGCTACATCGACCCTGGCTCACCTCGCGCGCATTCCTGCTGGGATCACATGTCGGTTCGCGTGCACGAGTTCGGCATCGACCACAACCAGGAAACCGCTCTGCTCGGCCTCGCCGACCGAGATGACCTCGACCCCACCGAGGTGATGGATCTCGCGTGTGGTCCCAGCCATATCTCGCTCGATCCGAGAATCGCCGCCGCGACCGCGATCGTCCGCGCCCACGCGACCGGAACGATCACCGCGGACCAACTCGCCGGCGAAGTGAATCTGTCGAAATCCCGGCTGCTGCACCTGTTCGCCGATCACGCGGGCACCACATTTCGCCGCTACCGGATCTGGGCGCGAATGCTCGCCGTCGGCCGCGCGGTCGCGAAGGGCGCGGACCTCACCACCGCCGCGACCGATGCCGGATTCGCCAGCCCGTCACATTTCAGCGACACCTTTCACGCCATGTGCGGGCTCAATGCCAGTGATCTTCTCGGCGCCGGCGCACGAATCACCGTCTTGGACTGACATCTCGCCCAACGCGAACACCGGAGGTCAGCTGGTCACCGCACCGAAGGCTCAGCGGGGGAGGTAGGTGCCGGTGCGGGCCTTGGTGGCTGTGGTGGTGAGGATGGTGGTGAGGGTGGATTGGATTCGGGCGGGGGTGGTGGGTTTGGCGATGAAGGTGGTTTCGCCGTAGAAGACGTAGCGGCCGTCGCCGGGGATGTCGTGGAGTTGGAAGTCGTCGCGGCCTTCGGTGTGGCGGTTGTCGACGCTGGCGTGGGCGTAGACGCCGATGTGGGTGAGGGTGGTGGTGGGTTTCGCCAGGAAGGATTCGAGTTGTTCGCGGGGGGTGGGGTTCCAGCGGTCGCGGACGTGGGGGCGGGGGGCGGCGAGTTCCGCTGCGGTGACGCGGATTTCGCGGCCTTTGCCGGGGGCGACCTTGGGGAGGGTGGCGAGGACGGCGGGGGCGAGCGCTTCGGGGTCGAAGAGGTGGAGGGTGACGTCGCCGGGGTTCGCGTCGTCGCCGGGGGCTTGGACAGCGAGGGAGGCGTAGGTGTCGCGGGTGCCGCCGTGGGCGCGGATCGTTTTGACGCCCTTGGACGCGCCCGCCACCTCGACGCGGGCGTGTGGGGCGAGCAGGGCGGCCATGGCGCGGTCGAGGTCGCTGTCGAATTCGGCCATCAGATTCTCGGCCGCCTTGCTGCGCAGGCGCAGGATCTCGGCGTGGGTTTCGACGTCGGTGTGGCGGTGGTGCAGAGGGTACGGGAGGACGTCGCGGCCTGCGGCTTCCCAGAGGGTGCGGAAATCTAGGGCGGTGAGATGCCAGGTTCGCACGGGAGATCTACTCTGTTCCATCAGGATTCGGCTCAGTCGGCGCCGAGGACGGGCGGGACCGTGTTGGGCAGATTGTCCAGACCGGTGAGTTCGTCACCGTGTTCCTGAGTGATGAGGTAGTCGGGGATCGCCTTGGTGGATTCGTCGTCGTTGCCGCCACCCTTGCCCGCGCCGGGGCCCATCATGCCCGGCATGCCGGAGCGGCCTGCCGTGCCGGAGCCCGCACCGGTGCCGCGGCCCGCGCCGGCGCCCGCGGCGGTCGGACTGCCGGGAACCGCGCCCCCGGGAGAGCCTGCGCCCGGCGTGCCTGAGCCTGGATTGCCTGAGCCCGGGGACCCGCCGCTGGGAGAGCCTGCGCCACTTGGTAATCCAGAGGGGGAGCCCGAACCGGGGGTCGTCGCACTCGGGGTGGTCGAGGTCGGCGTCGTCGAGGTCGGGTCGGTCGACTGAGGGGTGGTGGATTCGGGGTCGGTCGAATCGTCTGTCGAGTCGTCGGTGTCGGTGCCGTCCTGGTCGGTGGTGGGGGTGGTCGACGCCGGTGTGGTCGTCGGCGTCGTGACGGGTTGGGTGGTTGGCTGCGTTGCCGAACCCGGGGTGGTCGGTTGTGTTGCACTGCCGGTGATTTCGGGGTCACTGCCACCGTTATCGACGGTCTTCGGGACGGGGATCACCGGGACCTTGTTGTCGGACTCGTAAATTACTGGGGCATAGACGGTTTGGAGGATTCGGACGGCCTCCACGCGCGCGTTCTCCTGCGCGACATCATCATCGCGCCACCCGCGACCGGTGAACAGGGCGCCGACGTTGTCCAAGCCGCTGCGGTGCTCGGGCTCGTGCGGGACGAGACGTTTCGTCGGCTCGAGGCCGGTGCGCAACTCGTCCAGTTTGGTGCTGGTGAGCGCGGCCGCCGTGGTGACCAACTTGCCCGTAGCGTCATATGCCGCAACGGTTTGCGCCGCCGCGTTCGCCGCGGAACCCGCCCAGACATCGGGAGACATCCCGCGCGCGATCTGCTTGCGGAACTCGTCGAGGGAGGTGCTGTTGCGGGTGGAGATTTCGTTCCAGGCACCGATCAGGCCGTTGACGGCGTCGAGATCGATCTTGTCGACCTTGGCGCGCAGTTCCGCGACTGTCCCCGGGAAGGCATCGTTCTTCGTCACCACCGTGGGACGGTAATCGCCGTCGAAACCGAGATCGCCCGCCTTGCGCCGGTTGCCGTCGCGCTGAGCGTTGTACTGGTTCTGGATGTCAGCGATTTCGGAGCTGTCGAGTTCGCCGTCGTCGCCGGAGAACGGGGACATCACGAAGTCGCGCAGGTTGCCGAACAGGTCGAGGCCGCCGATGCTCGGCATGCCGGTCATTCAGCTCACCTGCTCGGTGACGTAGTCGAGAGCGTTGGCGTTCTCGATGTCTTTGCCCGCGATGCGTTTGAAGGAGATGGAGAAGACTTCGCGCAGCTGTTGCACGGCCTCGATGTCCTTCCTCACCACGGCATCGATCGAGTTCTGGTCTCCAGTCGCCTGAAGGAGGAACTTCTTCTCGAGATCTTTGCCCATCTGGAAGTCGCCGAAGCCGGTGACGCTCTGGACCCGACGGGTGACAACCAGGATCTCTTGCAGGTCGGCAAGTCGGTCGTCGCAGGCCTTGAACATGTGGAAAGCCGCAGCTTCGTCGTTCAGATAGACCTCGCCCGCTTTGGCCTGCGTCAGCAACGCGCTGTATGCGGTGTTTTCACTCATGAACCCTCCCCTGTTCAGGCCGGAAACAGCGGAACGAGCACGTCGCCAACACGCTCGAGATACGTGCAGGGATCATCCAGCCCTGTCTTCAGCGCCGAGTTGAAAATCTGCAATTGGACGACGCCCTGGTTCGCGGGGAAGACCACGTCGCAACCGAGATCCTTGGATGCGCCCGTGACCCTGAACTCGCGTCCCGTACGGCCCGCGATGGTCACGTCCCGGAAGTCGACATTGCCGGGCTTCTGCTCGAACTCGCCCACAGGCTTGTTCGTCGTGTAGACGGTGATCGAATAGTCAGGTCCATCCCATCCACAGATCTCCCAACCCGACTGTGGAACACCCGCGACCCCCTTTTCCTCCGTCCCCGGATCCACCCCCGCCGCCGCCAACGCGGCGTCGGGAATCTCCGTGCACGGGTTCCAGAGAGCCGGCTTCGCTGTGGTCGTCGTCCCCTGCGACTGCGACTCCCCCGAGTCACAACCCACCAGCCCGACAACCGCCACACCGGCAACCACCAACGCCGTACCTGCGCGTTTCATCCCCACCCCTTCCGGCCGAGCACTGCCTTGACCAGGGACATTAGCACGGGCGACGGTCGCGAACCGGAGCCGCGTAGGTTGTCCGAACATGAGCGAACTTCGACTTTCCGCGCCGTTCGACGGACGTAATTCCGAGGGCAAACCGGTGGTGAACCGGTCTGCGGTGGACTCCGATATCCAGGATCGGGTGCTGGCCTACCTCGAGCACGCGCCGGTGATTCTGAGCGCCCGCGGCCACGACGCCGACGAGTTCGATCCCGCCCAGCGCGACGTGCCGTTGAACTTCCACACCGACGGCGTCTTCGTCTGGCCGGGCGCGGTCCCGTATTACCTGCGCAAGTACGGACTGCCGCCGGAGCCCGCACTGGTCCAGCACATCGTGGGCAAGGGGTTCGAGATCGGAGAGGTCGACGAGGGGGTGCTGCAGGCGGCGGTGCAGAAGATCGGCGGTTGACGGTGCTCAGCGCAGGCTGTGCGTGAGCGCCTCCACGCCCGGTCCACGCAGATTCCCCACCGCGACTGATCTGCCGGTCATGACCAGTAGGAGGTCGAGGATCGGGCCGTGTACCGGAATGCCCGCACCCGTTGACCATTCGATGTCGTCGGCGGCGAGGTGCAGGCCGCGTAGGTGGCGTTTCGCCCAGAAGGGCCAGCCCATCGTCCAGACCCGTTGGGCGGCAGCGGCGGCGGCGCGTGGGTGCACTTCGATGGTGCGGTCCAGTGGGCGGGCGATGTCCTGGGCGTGGACGATCACGTCGAAGAAGATGTTGCGGTAGCTGGTGACCGCGGGCAATCGGCGCGAGGCCGCGTGCTCGCGGATCTCACCTGCCAGCCCGGGGCGCGTCGAATAGCGCACTGCGACATCATGATTCATGCGATGAAAGCTGCCGCCCGCCCGGATCGCCAGCCAGGCCATCGCGGCTGGGCCCGGCGGTTGCGGTGCCATCGCCAGGTGCGCGGCGACATCACGCACCCGCCAGCCCGCGCACAGCGACGGCGCGTCCCATTCGGCCGGGGTGAGGTCGTCGAGTAGGTCGGCGACGGCGCGACGCTGCTGTTCGATGACCTGCCATTGCTGCTCGCGATCCATGATCGACCTCCGAATATTGATCAGCTTCTCTGACCAATATAGTCAGATACACTGACCGAAACAAGGAGGAAGTGTGGACGACGTGAACTTGGGCGTACTCCTGTTCGTCCCGTACCGGGAGATGGAGCGGCGGGTTTTCGCCGCCCTCACCGCGGGCGGTCACGCCGAACTCACACCGGCCAAGGCACGCCTGGTCGCCAGGATCGGGCCCGACGGCACCCGGCTCACCGAGCTCGCCGCCCAGGCCCAAGTCACCAAGCAGACCGCGAGCACCCTCGCCGACCAGCTGGTCCGCGCCGGCTACCTCGAGCGCGTCCCCGACCCCACCGACGGCCGCGCTCGCCTGCTGCGCCTGACCCCCACCGGCAGCGCCGCCGCCGACCTCGCCAACCGCACCGCCGCCGAGGTTCAGTCCGAATGGATCACCCACCTGGGGAAACGCGCCGCTGCCGAACTGCGCAAGACACTCACCGCCCTCCGCGAAATCACCGACCCCTACGCGTGAGAACGGTATGTGCGGCCTACGTGGTCGACGAAAGTTAGTGCTACGTAAGGAATCTCGATCGGTTATGGTCGCGCGCAGGGAAAGGTTCGACAGCTGCGACGGGGAGACCCATGGTTGAGATTCTGCAGGTAGACGCGACTGCGCTGCGGGAGCTGGGCAAGACATTGACAGGGCAGGCCGATCTCATCGCCGCCATCACGTTGGATGTCGCTGTCACCATGCCGGGCTCGCCCGTGCACAGCGTCAGCACGGCCATCGACGAGAACGCGGAGGCAGCGTTTCACGCGATGGGCGACCGCATCGGACAGATGGCTCGGGTAGCCGGGGCGGGCGCGAAAACATACGAAGAGGTCGACCACGCCTTCGGGGAACAGTTCCGAAAGCTGGCCTGAGCCGATGGCGACGACGATCAGCCATGTGCGCGGCTGCCGGCCCTCGACAATGGTGAGCTTCGGCGCGGCCCTCACCACCGGAACCGGCGAATTCACCGAGCAGGTCAGAAATATGGCCTCCGCTGTCGACAAGACCGTGCACGGCTGGAAGGGCGTCGCGAGCGCGGCGGCATCGGCCGGTTCGGTCTCGCAGAAATTGATCGGCACGCGAATCGACGAAGTGGTCACCTCCGTCGCGGAGTACTACAAGACCTACGGCGCCCAGCTGGACGGGACGCGCACGGCGGTGCTGAACATCGTCGACAATGCCGCGCCCGCGGCGGGCATGAAGGTCGCCGACGACGGCACCGTCACCGCGCCGAAGTATCCGGCGACCTCCGGCACGCTGATGGCGTACGTCATGCAGGCCAAGCTCGACGGTCAGGCGGCGTGGTTCCAGACCCAGCTGACGGCCCTGCTCAAAAACTTCGGCACCGGCGAGCAGCAGGCCGCCAGCTCGATCAAACTCGGGGTCGACGCACTGCAGACGCTGAAGGACAAGCCCACCGCGTCGATACCGAACCTGCCATCGATGTCGGTCTCCCCGGACGGCAGATATCGGCTCGGCGACCCGAAACGGCCGGGGGTCAAGCACGACGACACATTCATCTACAACTCGAAAGACTCCAACTTCCAGGACTGGCTCGACAAACAGAAGTGGCAGGCCAAGCTGCTCGGCGGGGAATACATCAAGTCCGAATTGGACGACGCCACCGCGTTGTACCGGCACTACTGGGACAACAACGGCGAAAGAATGAAATTCGACTACAACGAGGCCTACAAAGAAGACCCATCGGTTCGTAGCGCTGTCGATACCGAGATCGCCAGCACGGCCGCCGCCGCGGACTACTTCGCGAGAACCGGCAACAAGGACTTCGCGATCACCGGTGATCCGACAACCGCACGCACGAGCACCGAGAATTGGCAGAAGGCGATCGGGGGGCATCAGCAGTGGAGCCACGCCAACGTCCGCGTCGAAGGTAACCGGGTCGTCATGGATGTCACCGTGGAAGCCGAGGACTACTACAATTTCGACAAGGGCAAGAGCGATATCGCGACCGGCGCACCGGATTCGCAAAACGGTCGGTTCGCCGAGATCGGCTGGGCGAAACCCTTCGAATCGCACGGCAGCGTGACCCGGACGGTGTCCTGGGAACTCGGGCAGCCGCCGTCGAGCGCGACGACCACCGACACCTCGAATCCGGACCGTAACCCTGGTCGCGAGGATCGCTCCGACGGCCGCGACGACGGCGACAACGGCCGCATGCCGGACAACGATCGCAGCACCGGAGAGGCCCGCCCGAAGTGACGCCACCGAAAGGCATCGCCGCCCTGCTCGCGGTTCCGCTCGCCACGCTGGCCGTCTTCGGCTGTTCCACCACATCTTCCGACTCGCAGGAAAGGACCCGCAGCGTGTCCGACGAACTGCGCCACGACCCGCAGACCCTGCAGAAATACTTCCCGATAATCGGCACCCCGGTCGCGGTGTCCTGGGTCGGCAGAAACAACGCGAGCGGCCGGGCACCTGGTCCGACCACCTACTGGGTCGACGCCGTCGTCGAACTGCACCCCGACACCGCGGCCGCGTTGCGCACCCGCTACGTGCCCGGAGAACCCGCGCAGCCACCGGCACTGCCCGATGTCGTGCAAGCCCTCGTGCCCGCTGGCACCTACACCACCGGTCCCGACTTCGACACCGCGCTCGGCGGCGGCACCGAATGGAACGGCACGGCGACCGGATACCTGCACACCGACCGACCGATTCTCGTCTTCACCGCTACCGCCGGGGGCTGAGTGTCGAGTCGATACGACGAGCTCGGCCTCAAAGTCCTGCGGGCACAGCAGGCGCTGGAGTCGATTCGTGGCACCGGCACCGTCGACGGCGTGACGGTAGAGGTCGACGCCGAGAACCAGGTGGTCGCGGTCAGCGGCCCGCAGGGCGAGGCGATCCTCGCGGCCTATCAGCTCGCGGTACGGCAGATGCAACCACGGGTCACCGCCGCGATGCACGAACTCACGGCTGACCCGCTGGTAGAATCGACGATGGCGTTCACCTCGGCCGATACCGTGGTGTTCACGCCGGCACCGGCCGAACCGACCGATCCCGAAGACGACCCGAGCATCTTCGAACACGGCTGGTAGCGCCCGCGAAACCCGTCCCGCGCAGCGCACAAGATCACCGACGCGTATCGATGACGGGGAGACCGCGCTGATCGGGAGTACGGGGTTTACGATCCGTGCTGCCGGGAACGGGCGTGATGAGCATCCCCGCACCGAGACGGTGGTTTCGGGGGATACTGGTAATGGCCGCGTCGCAGGGCGGGGCCACTTTGCAGCAATTGTAGAGAAACGGAGCTTGACGACGTGGATGCGCGTTCGCTTGCGCTGGTCCGCGCCGATTTCCGCGGGGTGGCCGAGACACCCGGTGGTTCCGAGCGGCTGATCAGCGCTTTCTATGGTCACCTGTTCGCCCAGGATCCGAGATTACGTGAGCTGTTTCCGCCTGCCATGGACATGCAGGCCAAGCGGATCACGACGGCGGTGCAGTTCGTCCTCGACCATCTCGAGGACTTCGAACGCGCCCAGCGCTTCCTCGAGCAACTGGCCCGCGATCATCGCAAGTACGGCGTCGAAGCCGACCACTACGACATGGCCGGACGCGCGCTGCTCGCGGCGCTGCGCACCTACCACGGCAACCGCTGGACCAGGGAACTCGACGAGGGCTGGCGCGACATCACGCTGCTGATCTCGGCGTCGATGGCGATCGGGGCGAACGAGGACACCTCGCAGCCGTACTGGGACGCGACCGTGGTCGGTCACCGGCGGGTGCTCGACGATCTGGCGATCGTGCGACTACAGGCCGACGGACCCATTCCCTTCAAGGCCGGGCAGTATGTGCCGGTCGCGGTGCCGCAGCGGCCGAATATGTGGCGCTACTTCTCCCCCGCCATCCCCGCGAACCCGTATGGCGAGATCGAATTCCATGTGCGGCGGATCAGTGGTGGCTGGGTGAGTCCGGCGATCGTCAACGACACCAAGGTCGGGGATCGGTGGAAGATCGCCGGGCCGCTTGGCGGCTTGCAGGTGGATCGGGAGTCGGGGCGCGATGTGCTGATGATCGGCTCCGGCACGGGGATCGCGCCGTTGCGAGCACAGCTGATCGAGATGAGCCAGCGGGGGATCAATCCGCGCGTGCACTTCTTCACCGGTGGGCGCTACCCCGGCGACCTCTACGACGTGGACAACATGTGGCAGCTCTCGCAATCCAATCCGTGGTTGACCGTGGTGCCGGTCTGCGAGGAACGCGCCAATCCCTGGTGGTATCCCGAAGATTCGGGCACACCGCCGATGGGCATGCCGCGGCGATTGGTCGGTAATCTGGGAGCGGTGGTGACCAGCTTCGGGGCGTGGTCGGACCGGCAGATCCAGATCGCGGGATCGCCGTCGATGATCGCCAACACCCGTTACGCGCTCCTGCGAGCCGGTACACCGAGTGAGATCATCGCTGCCGATCCTGTCTGACCCTTCGCGAAAGAGGATGATGAGCAACGCTTTTCCCGACCCCGCTTGGACGGCCACCGTCGTCGGTCACCACCGGTTGCGCCACGACCTCGCGGTGATCCGGCTGATCGGCGATTTCGTGCCGTTCGAAGCCGGGGGTTCGGTGGAGGTGGAAGTGCCACAGCATCCAGGGGTGCGGCGGCGGTTCTCCCCCGCGCTGCCGCCCTCGCTGGACGGCAAGCTCGAATTCCATGTGCGGACGGTGCCCGGTGGGTGGTGTTCGAGTTCTATCGTCGGCGACACCCAACCCGGTGATCAGTGGCGAATCAATGCTCCCCACGGGGTTTTCGCGGTCGATCCCGACGCTGTGGAGGTGGTGATGATCGCCGGTGGTACCGGCCTGGCACCGATGCGCGCCCAGATCCTGGACCTGGCCCGCCGCGACACCCCGCCACGCACCTACCTGTTCTTCGGTGGGCGCTCGCCTCGCGACCTCTACGCCAACGACATGCTGTTCCTGCTGGCGGACGAATTGCCGTGGCTTTCGGTCATTCCCGTTGTCGAGACTCCGGATGACCCTGCGGTGCGCGATGAATGGCACGAGCAGACTCGTTCCGACGTGGGCTTCGCTCCCGAGGAAATGCTGCACGGCACCCTCGCCGACGTCGCCGCCGCCCACGGACCCTTCACCAAACATCAAGTGCTGGTGTGCGGCTCCCCCGCGATGGTTCGCACCACCGTCGACCGCCTGATCCAATCAGGAACTCCCCCAACGAACATCACTTCCGAAGGCGCCTGAGACCGCGAGTCAGAACAAGGGGTCGTGGCGGATCGATTGGGCTTGTGTACCTGCTGCCATCAAGCGGAACTTGGTGGTTTGGACCATCGACGGGGAGCCTACGATTTGGACGTCGCGGTCGGCCCACGGGCCGTAGCTGGCTACTACCTTGCCTATCTGGCCGGTCATGCGGGGCTCCAGGCCTGGTAGATCTGGGTGGTGCTCACCGGAATCATAGTACCACCAGGGGTTTTCGTCACTTTCGGTGACAGGGGTGATGGTGAGCCATTTGTTGGCGATGGCCAGTTGGCTCAGGACCTGGAGGTCGTAGAGGTCGCAGGGGTGGTGGCCGCCGACGAAGAGGTGAACCTTCGGGTTCACTCGGCGTTGGGCCATCGCCATGATCTGGGCGCGTAAGGGGGCGATGCCGGTGCCGCACCCGACCATCAGCATCTTGCGTTTGGTGTTGCGTGGTACGCCGAGGCCGCCGAGGGGGGAGCCGAGTCGCCACTGATCGCCGACGGCGGTGTGCGCCACCATGGCGGGGCTCACCCAGCCTCCGAGCACGCCGCGAACGTGGAATTCGATCTCGCCGTTGACGTTGGCCGGATTCGCGGGCGAGAGATAGCGCCACATCCGGGGCCGCGACGGGATCTCCACGCTGAGGTACTGGCCCGCGGCGTACTGCATCGGCTGATCGAGTTGCACGCGCACGATGGACAGGTTGCGCAGCACCTCGCGATGTTCGACGACGGTGCCGGTCCAGGCGGCGGGGGTGGTCTCCTTGTCGGCAGCGCTGATCATCGCGCCGCTGATGGTGGCCAGACCCTCGTCCCAGGCGTTGGCGACCTCGTCGGTCCACATCTCGGTGCCCGCGAACACCCGCAGGGCCTTCTTCAGCGAGTTGGCCACGGCCACATAGTGCGCCGGTTGCACGCCGTACTTGCGATGGTCGCGCCCGAGCTGGGCCAGGAACGGGAGGAGCTTGTCGGGCTCCTCGAGGCGTTCGAGGGCGTAGGAGATCGCCGTGACCAGTCGGTCGCGCTGGGAATCCATGGCAGCCGGGAAGTAGTCGCGGACACCGGGGTAGTCCGTGAAGAGGATCGAGTAGAACGACCTCGACAGCTTCTCGGATCCACCTTCTTCAGCAGCAACCGCCTTGAACGTAGTACGGATCAAAGCGACAGTCCGCGAATCCATATGTGTCACAACCTCGTTTCGCCATCGAACGCTAGCCGCGCCGGCGAGTGACGGGCTGGGAGGACACTCGTCAGCAGCCGATGCGAGAAGTCTAGGCGAGGTTTGCCAGCTTAGGAATCGTACTCTTAAACATCACGCATGTAATTCTAGATATACCAGGCGGTTCCTAGTAGTTTCCCTTAGAAACATACCTGAAGACCGTTAATCGCGGGTGAACAGCGGGGCACGAATGTTCAAAGCGCCCGGCATATCAGACAATTGGTGACCAACGGCCCTGGTAGAGCGACCTTTCCGCTACGTCGACAGCAGTCGCAGCCCGACGCGCCGGGCCATGACACGCGGGGTAGGTACCCAGGACCGGCGGGTCGTGAACGTCGAAATGCCTTCTGATTGATCCGATTTCAGCATCCCGACAGCAAACTTTTGGACGTTCGTCGTGATGAATCCGCACCTCAGCGCGCCGCGACGGCATCTCCGTTCAACAAGATCACGAATAAGTGAGTTGCTGGAGAGTCACCAGGCGGTCGCCGGGGGTTGACCGGAGACCGACGAGCCCCCGGCTCGGCATCCGCCGCGGCGGATATCGAACCGGAGGCTCGTCGGATCGAAAAGCTCAGCGCCGATGCCGTGGCTGCCACACCACGAGCGCGGTACTGCGTGCGGGCGGCGACAGATCGGGCCGGTAGCCCGCCCGCAACCGCTCCATCTCCGCGCTCATCTCCTCGACTCGCTGCTGCAACGCCTCCACCTGATTGGTGAGTTCGATGATGCGCTTGATGCCAGCGAGATTGACGCCCTCGTCCTGCGACAGGCGCTGCACCTCGCGCAGCACCTCGACATCGCGGGCCGAATAACGGCGTCCGCCACCCGAGGTCCGTTGCGGGGTGACCAAACCCAGCCGGTCGTAGGTACGCAGCGTTTGCGCGTGCATCCCCGCCAGTTGAGCCGCCACCGAGATCATGAAGAACTCGGCGCGCGAGGTCGCACCCGAAACGGAATTCGGATTATCGGACATCAAGCACCCGCCCATCCTGCCCGCGGTTCGAAGCCACTGGCCTTCTCCGCCTCCTGATAACGCTTGAGCGCATCGGTGGCGTCGGAGTCGAGTGACTGCGGCACCGCGACCTTCACCGTGACCAGCAGATCACCGGCGCCGCCCGCCGCACCACGCTTGGGTACACCACGACCCCGCACCCGCAGGATACGCCCGTCAGCGGTGCCCGGGGGCACCTTCACACCGACCCGGCCGTCCAGCGTCGGCACGGAAACTGTTGTCCCCAGAACCAATTCGCTGTAGCTCACGGGGAGCACCAGGGTGAGGTCGTCGCCTTGACGGCCGAAGACCTTGTCCTGGCTGACGTGCACGCTGACATACAGATCGCCCGAAGGCGCACCGCGCAGACCCGCCTCGCCCTGACCGGCCAACCGGATCTTCTGACCGTCACTGACGCCCGGTGGGATCCGGACGGTGATGGTGCGCGTGCGGTTCTGGATGCCGCTGCCCGAGCAGTCGGTGCACGGGTCGTCGATGATCGACCCGGTGCCGCGGCAGTCGTCGCAGGGCTCGCTGAAACCGAACGCGCCCTGGTTACGGCTGACCACGCCCGCACCGTTGCAGTGCGGGCACACGCGCGGGCTGGTGCCCGGCTTGGCACCGCTGCCGTGACAGGTGGTGCACGGCGAGGGACTGGTCATCCGCAGCGGAACGGTGACACCCTGGGCCGCCTCACGGAAACCCAGGGTCGTCTCGGTCTCCACATCGGAGCCGCGACGCGGACGAGCCGCCGCCCGGCCACCGGCGCCACCCCGGTTGAACAGCCCGCCGAGCAGATCGCCCAGCCCGCCGTCACCCGCTGCGCCGGTGCCACCGGCCTGACCGAAGATGTCACCGATATTGAAGTCCTGCGAAAAGCCGCCGCCCGCACCGGGAGTGAACCCGCCGCCGCCGTAGGCCCGTCCGCCACCACCGCCGCCCGCGAACATGCGGCGCGTTTCGTCGTACTCCTTGCGCTTGGCCGGATCCGACAGCACCGCGTTGGCTTCGCTGACGGTCTTGAACCGCTCCTCGGCCTTGGTGTCACCCGGGTTGGAATCCGGGTGCAGGTCACGGGCCAGCTTGCGGTAGGCCTTCTTGATCTCGTCCTGCGAGGCGCCGGCGGAGACACCCAGCTCCTTGTAGAAGTCTTTCTCGATCCACTCCCGTTGGCTCACCGGGCATCCCCTCCTTTCCTATTACTCGTTCGCGTCGGCATCTGCGTCCGATGCCTCCGCGTCAGTTACCCCGACCAACGCGTGCCGAAGCACCCGGTCGCCGAAGCGATAGCCCTTGCGCATGACGATGCCGATCACCGGGTCGGCGCCCGAGCCCTCGTGCTGCACTGCCTCGTGCAGCGTGGGGTCGAACGGGTCACCGGCGGTACCGAATTCGACGAGACCCTGCTTGGTGAGCGCGGTCTCGAGCTTGTCGGCGACGGACTTCAACGGGCCGGTGTCGAGGTCGCCGTGCGCCCTCGCCCGATCCAGATCGTCCAGCACCGCGAGCAGTTCGGTGACCACCGACGCCTTGGCGGCATCGATGTTGGCCTGGCGGTCGCGCTCGACACGGCGGCGGTAGTTCGCGTATTCCGCGGTCAACCGCTGCAGGTCGGCGGTGCGCTCGGCCAGCTCGTCGTTCTCCGGCTCGACAACCTCGGCGTCGAGGGCGGAGTCCGCCGTGGCGGCCTCCGCGTTCTCGTCCGCGGTGTCTTCCAGGATGTCGTCGACCAACTCCTGCTCCGAGGAGTTCGCCTCGGTCACTTCTTGTCCGTGTCGACCGGCTCGTCCACGACCTCCGCGTCGACGACCTGATCATCATCGGCCTGGCTCGGGCCCGCACCGTTGCCGGACTGCGCGTCGGCGGCGGCACTGGCCTCGTAGATCGCCTGGCCGAGGGCCTGCGACTCGGTGGCCAGCTTCTCCACGGCCGACTTCACCGCGGAGATATCGGTGCCTTCCAGCGCCTGCTTGGCCTCGGCGACCGCGTTCTCCACCTTCGCAAGCTGATCGGCGGAGACCTGTGCGCCACCCTCGCTCAGCTTCTGCTCGTTGATGAACTTCTCGGTCTGGTGCACCAGCGACTCGGCCTGGTTGCGAGTCTCGGCCTCTTCACGGCGCGCCTTGTCGTCGGCGGCGTGCGCCTCGGCGTCGGCGACCATGCGGTCGATCTCTTCCTTGGACAGACCGGAGCCGTCCTGGATCTTGATCTTGTTTTCCTTGCCGGTGCCCTTGTCCTTCGCGGTGACGTGCACGATGCCGTTGGCGTCGATGTCGAAGGTGACCTCGATCTGCGGCACGCCGCGCGGGGCCGGGGGCAGACCGGTGAGCTCGAAGGAGCCGAGCAGCTTGTTGTGCGAGGCGATCTCGCGCTCACCCTGGAACACCTGGATCTGCACCGAAGGCTGGTTGTCGTCAGCCGTGGTGAAGGTCTCGGAGCGCTTGGTGGGGATGGTGGTGTTGCGCTCGATGAGCTTGGTCATCACGCCACCCTTGGTCTCGATGCCAAGCGACAGCGGGGTGACATCGAGCAGCAGGACGTCCTTGACCTCGCCCTTGAGGACACCGGCCTGCAGAGCCGCGCCGACGGCGACGACCTCGTCCGGGTTCACGCCCTTGTTCGGCTCACGGCCACCGGTCAGTTCCTTGACCAGGTCGGAGACGGCGGGCATACGGGTGGAGCCACCGACGAGCACGACGTGGTCGATATCGGCCACGTTCAGGCCCGAGTCCTTGATCACGGACTGGAACGGCGCACGGGTGCGATCCAGCAGATCAGAGGTGATCTTCTGGAACTCCGAGCGGGTGAGCTGCTCGTCGAGGAACAGCGGGTTCTTGTCCGCGTCGACGGTGATGTAGGGCAGGTTGATCGAGGTGCTCTGGCCCGAGGACAGTTCGATCTTGGCCTTCTCGGCAGCCTCACGCAGACGCTGCATGGCCATCTTGTCCTTGGTCAGGTCGATGCCCTGCGACGCCTTGAACTTGTCGACCAGCCAGGAAACGACGCGCTCGTCCCAGTCGTCGCCACCGAGGTGGTTGTCACCGGAGGTCGCGCGGACCTCGACAACGCCCTCGCCGATTTCCAGCAGCGAAACGTCGAAGGTGCCGCCACCGAGGTCGAAGACCAGAATGGTCTGCTCTTTGTCGCCCTTGTCCAGGCCGTACGCGAGCGCGGCCGCGGTGGGCTCGTTGACGATGCGCAGCACGTTGAGACCGGCGATCTGGCCGGCTTCCTTGGTGGCCTGGCGCTGAGCGTCCTCGAAGTAGGCCGGGACGGTGATCACCGCATCGGTGATCTCCTCGCCCAGGTAAGCCTCGGCGTCGCGCTTCAGCTTCATCAGCGTGCGCGCGGAGATCTCCTGCGGCGTGTACTTCTTGTCGTCGATCTCGACGTTCCAGTCGGTGCCGATGTGGCGCTTGACCGAGCGGATGGTGCGGTCGACGTTGGTGACCGCCTGGTTCTTCGCGGGCTGACCGACGAGAACCTCGCCGTTCTTCGCGAAGGCGACGATCGAGGGGGTGGTGCGCGAGCCTTCAGAGTTCGCGACGACGACCGGCTCGCCGCCTTCGAGCACGGCGACGACGGAGTTCGTGGTCCCGAGGTCGATTCCGACCGCACGAGCCATAGTGGTTTCCTCCTGTTTTTGGCGTTCAAGGACAACAGTCTCAGCAACACTGAGCGTAGTGGGCTCAATCCTGCCCTCGAGATCTACCGAGAGTCAACCTGGACTTGAGTCTGGTGCGCTCAACGTTGTCGATCTACACAACCAGCACCTGCGGCGATACATTCCCGCCGCCTCGAAATATTTTCCTGCCCCCCGGGCCATTCTTGCCACGGGTGCGCTCAACCGCGACCCCCGATGCGGGATCGTGACGGTCTCAGCGGGTGAGGCCCGGGTGGATGCCGGGGCGCAGGCCGTTGCCTTCCGCCGTTCGGCGGAGAAGATCGAGGAAGAGGGCGCGGTCGGCGGGAGCAAGGGGGGACAGGAGTTCGGCGTCGAGTTCGGCGACTCTCCGCTCGGCTTCGGCAAGGAGCGCGTGGGCGGCGGGGAGTAGGTGGAGGGCGTGGGCTCTGCGGTCGGCGGGGTGGCGGCGGCGTTCTACGAGCTCGCGTTTTTCCAGGTCGTCCACCAGTCCGACCATGACGTTGCGGTGGATTTCCAGCGCCTCGCCGAGCTCCTGCTGGGTGCGCCCGTCGTGGGCGTTCAACAGTTTCAGCATGCCGAAATGACGGGGCTTGATGCCGAGCGGCGCCAAGAGGTCACTGAAGCGGTAGGCGGCGTGGAAGCCCAGTTGGCCGAGGAGGAATCCGGCGTGGGTCGACAGCTGCGTCGGGTCGGTCACACCCCTACGATACGCCAATCAACGCACCATTGATGATTGCCCTCTTGATTGATAATCACTTGAGGTGCATAGTTTGAAGGTCTCCATCCCTCGATCGAAGAGAGACCATCGTGACTACCTCCACTACCCAGCCCGCCGCGGATCCGCGGCGCTGGATCGCGTTCGCAGTGGTGCTCGCCGCAGGCTTCATGGACCTGCTCGACGTGACCATCGTCAACGTGGCGATACCGAGCATCCAGGGCGACCTGCGGGCCGAGTACTCGCAGATCGAATGGATCATCGCCGCCTACGTCCTCGCCTTCGCCGCCGTGCTCATCACCGGCGGACGGCTCGGTGACATATACGGGCGCAAGCGCGTATTCCTCACCGGCATAGCCGGTTTCACGCTCGCATCGGCGGTGTGCGGCCTGGCGACCGACCCGAATATCCTGATCGCGGCCCGCTTCGCACAGGGCGCGATGGGCGCGCTGATGGTGCCGCAGATTCTCGCCATCATCCAGACCACCTTCCCGAAAGAGGAGCGCGCCAAGGCGATCGCCATCTACAGCGGGGTCGGCGGGTCGGCCTCGGCCGTCGGCCTCGCACTCGGTGGCGTGCTGGTCCAGGCGGACCTTTTCGGCCTTGCCTGGCGGCCGATCTTCCTGGTGAACATTCCCGTCGGCATCGCCGGGTTCATCGCCGCGGCCTTCGTGATGACCGACTCCAAATCTCCCAGTGCGCCCAAGCTCGATCCCGTCGGCATGGTGCTGGCGGTCGCGGCCATCCTGCTGCTGGTGTTCCCGCTCGCCGAGGGCCGTCGGCTCGGTTGGCCCGCATGGACTTTCGCGATGATGATGGGCGCCGTCGGCGTGTTCATTGCCTTCCTCCTCTATGAGCGGGCACTGACGCGGGCCGGGCGATCACCCCTGGTCGATCTCGGGCTGTTCCGGTCCCGGCCGTTCGCCGTCGGACTCGGTGCGTGGCTGCTGTTCTGGATCGGCATGGGCGGCTTCTTCCTGGTGTGGACGTTGTTCATGCAGGCGGGGCTCGGCTGGACGCCGATGCGCGCGGGTCTCACCGCGGCGTTCTTCGCGGTGGGCGCGGGCGTCGGCGCGGGCATGTCGGTGGGCGTACTCGCGGCACGATTCGGGCGCCGGGTGCTGATCATCGGCGCGTTGGTGAACGCGGTCGGGTTCGCGATCTTCGGTGCGATGGCGGTGCGCTATGGCAGCGAGTTCACCTCGTGGCAGATGGTCCTGCCGCTGATACTGACCGGGGCCGGGTTCGGCATGGTGGTCGCCCCGACCCTCGATCTGCTGCTCGGCCAGGTGCCCGTGCGCGAAGCGGGTTCGGCGTCGGGGTTGCTCAATACCGGACAACAGCTGGGCACCGCGCTCGGCGTCACCCTGGTCGGAGTGCTGTTCTTCGCTGCGCTGGAACAAAATTCGGACCGCGGCGTCGAGAAGGCGACGCCGCTGATTCGCGCCGAACTCGCCACTGCCGGCGTGCCGCTGTCCACGCAGGATCAGATTCTGGTCGGGTTCGCGGACTGCGTGCACGATCGGTCGGCGCTGGCCGACCCGTCCGTTGCCCCCGTCAGCTGCCAGCTGCCAACGAATCAGCCTGGCAGTGAGCAGATCTCGCGCATACTCGCCGAAGCGGGCTCGGAGGCGAACGCGGTGAACTTCGCCGAAACCTTCCGCTACACGCTGTTCTACGGAATAGGAAGTCTGCTGCTGGTATGCCTCGGCTTCTTCGCCTTGCCGAAGGACGCCAAGCTGAAGCCGCCGACTCTCGACCCCGAACCAGAAATCGTCACAGTATGAAACAATGAGGTATAGCAACCGAACGCAGGACGACAGTGATTGATAGTCTGTGCCCCAGCTTTTGGGGGGCAGCGGGGTGCTCGGCGATTCGATAGTTTCGCCTCATGGTCAAGCGTGGAATCAGTGCATTGATGGTTGGCGGAGCGGTTGTCGCCGGGCTCGTGGTGGGGCCCGCGGCGACCGCTTCGGCGGATACCGGGCGCGGTGCCGTGGCCGCGGTGGCGGATGACGGATGCCCGTCCCTGCCGCTCTGCGCCGATGCCGGGCCGTTGGGCAACGCGATCAACGCGGTGCGACGGCTCGCGACGACCTTGGGTTACGGGACCGGAAGTTCCTCGGGGACCGCGAATTACCTCTGATCGCGTCCGGCGCCATCGCTGTTCACCGAGGGAGTTCGGCCAGGACTCCCTCGGCGCTGCGGGCCGCGGCGCGACAGGCGGTAGCGGTCGATTGGTCAGCGAGTGGATGGCCCGCTCGCGCCCGCCAAGTGCGGACGGCGGCGAAAGCCGTGGCACGCAAAGAATTCAAGTCAGAATCGGCGGGCAAACCCAGACGCAGGTGCGCCGCCACGCCCGCGCCGCCGAGAATGCGGTGTAGGTCGGCGAGTACCGGTGGGGGCAGGGGTAATTCGTCGGTGCGCAGGCGGCCGAGCAGGCGGAGTTCGGTGAAACCGTGCACGTCGGCGAGCCGGGCACGCACGCGAGGCCGCAGGCGATCGGCCTCGGCGCCAGGGTAGGCGGCCAGGATCCGGTCCAGGGTGCTCAGTGCCGAATGCGCCTTCAGTTCATCGGCGCGCTGGCCGAATTGGATCTCGAGGACCGAGCGCAGTTCCTCGATGCCGCTACGAGCCGCCAATTCCGCTGCCAGTGAGGAGGAATCGCGAACGCCGAGTCGGATCAGCATGGTGGCCATCCGAATACCGAACAGGCCGAAGCGATCCACCAGCTGCGCACGCAGTTCCGGGGCGACCGGCAGCGCGATATCGGCGCGGGCGAAGCGGTCCGCCGAGAGCAATGCGACCCCCAGGTCCTCCGCGGGCACCGCCGACAGCGCCTCGAACGCCGCGAACTCCGGCTGCCGCAGCGTCGAGGCGGCGAACGCCAGCAAGCCCGCGACCGGAATCACCGCCTGGCACAAGCCGGTTCGCTCCAGCTCGCCGGCGAACCGGGCGGCCACATCGCGAGCCGAATGCAGCGCGTCGATGCGACCGGAACCGATCTCGTCGGCACGCGACACCACCCCGATCACACCGAGCGGGCCCGCACCACCGGCGCCCGCACCGATCTGCTCGAGAAAGCTCACGTCGGTGGCATCGAGACGGCGCAACAGATAGACGACGGCATCGGCGCCGGGCACCGAGATCGGCGCGGCGCGATCACCCTCGGCATCAGCGGGAGTGAGCAATCGCGCGGTGCGCAGCGACACCTCACGCGAGAGCGACGACGTGCCGGGGGTGTCGATGATCGTGGTCTGCGACAAGGCGGCCGAGGGCCAGCCGACCTCGAGATGGTCCACCTCACGGGGGCTGTGCGCGTTCCAGTTCAGACCGGTCAGGTCGAAGGTCAGGCCGTGCGCGCCACTACCGCGACGCACGATCACGTTCGCGCGCGAGCCGTCGGCCGCGTGCGCGGTGACCGTGGGGGTGGCGCCGTCGCGGTACCAGGTGACGACGCGGGTGCACTCGGTGGCGTCGGTCGGCGCGACAGCCTGGCCGACCAGCGCGTTCAACAGCGTCGACTTGCCGGCCTTGATCGAACCGGCCAGCGCCACCCGCAGCGGCTCACGCAATCGATAGTCACATTCGGCGAGCAGCGTGCGTGCGTAGTCATCCCGGTCGAACGCCCGCGCCGCCGCGCCGACCAGCTCGTGCGCCTCGGTCAGGATCCTCGGTGCGGTCCGGTCGCCGGGCGCGGCGGTGTCGAAACGGTGGGTCACCCAGATACCGTACCGTCAGCCCGTCTCGAGTCGACCTGCATGGATTCCGCGTATCGGCGCAGCTCGGCGACCGCGTGCAGTTGGCGTTCCAGCACGACGGTGCGCTCGGCGCGGTGGGTGGCGGCCATCGCCGCGGCGTCCTGTGCGGCGCGCAGGGAGGCGTCGATCGAGCGCAGGCTGCGCTCGGCCACACCGGCGAAGTGGTCGCGCAGTGCGCGATGGATGCGGTGCAGCCGGTCCTTGGTGTCCTTGGCCGCCTGGAATGCCACGTCGTCGAGGAACCGGCGCACCTCGCCGTTGGCCTCGATCCGGCGACGCGCCAGTCGGGCCGATTTGTCGTCGCGATAGGCCTTGCCGCCGACGATCAGGCCCGCACCGAGGGAGATCGGGTTCAGCATGGCCAGACCGGCGAAGGTCGTGGCCAGGCCGATCATCAGCACGCCGCCGTAGGAGCCGCGCATGCCGACGAGCACCTTGCTGGTGAAACCGATATCCGGCTCCAGATCAGCCAGCGAACCCGAGCTGACCAGGCCGCTCTCGTCGTCCATCCCGGCGTGTACCGCAGGCAGATCGACCGCGCCGACCTCGTTGAAGTGGTCCGCGATCCGTTGCGCGAGCAGCTCCGTTCGGCGGTGGGTCAGCAGCAGGTTGTCGCCGAGCGCGGTGTCGACGGAGCCGGTGAGCCATTCGGTGATCGCGCCCCAATGTCGGCCGGGGTCGTTCTCGTCGATCCACTCCTGGCCGGTGCGGGCGATGCCGCGCAGGCGGTCGCGTAGGTCGTGGTCGACGTCGCCGACGAGGTCGGTGATGCCGTCGGCCAGAGTCTGCTGCCAGCTGGCGGTTCGCCGCTGCAGTTCCTCGGCGGCCGCGCGCGCCGACTGCAACTCGTTGACCGCGGCCGTGCAGCTCGCCGGATCGCGCAGCGCGACCAGTTCGCTGCCCAGCGCCAGCGCCAGATGCTCTGCTGCCGAATGCAATTCGCGGGCCACAGCCTGGCGCGTGACCGCTTGATCGCGGGCAACGACCCGATCGCGCAGGAAACCGAACAGCACGCCGAAGCCGGACTCCTTGCCCAGTTGCGCATCCTGCAGACGCAGGGCGTGCGCGCGCAGCAGAGCCGACACCGGGATCAGCGCGACATCGACCTGCGCGCGGGTCAGGTGGGCGCGGTCGGCCTCGAGTACCTGCCGCCAATGCGGATACAGATCGGTCTTGGTGAGCAGGACAGCGACCGAGGGGCACATCTCGCGGATCTGCCCGACGAAGGTGAGCTCGGGTTCGGTGAGCTCGGTGGAGGCATCGGAGAGTACGAGCACCGCGTCGGCGGCCGCGGCGAGGCTGAGTACACCTGCTGCGCAAGCACTTCCGTGTCCGCCGACGCCCGGGGTATCGATCAGGACGATGCCGTCGGCGAGCAACTGACTCGGCAGCTCGGCCTCGATCCGGATGATCTGTCTGCCCTGTGCGAGCGGGCTGCGGGTGTCGACGGCGCCGATTTCGTCGAACGGGATCTCCACTCGCGATTCGTCGGTGCCCGGTGCGGTGAGCACCAGGTAGGCCCGCTGCTGCTCGCCGTAGGACAGCTGAAGGGGAAGCACGGTGGTCGCGTCGTCGCCGACCGGGCACACGTCCAGTCCGAGCAGTGCGTTGACGAACCGGCTCTTGCCTTGACCGAGCTGACCGGTGACGACAACCCGGTGCCGCGGGTCGCGCACCCGCTCGGCCACCTTCTCCAGCCGACCGACCAGATCGTCGCGACCCGCGGCGTGGGCCGCCGCGACGGCGTCGGACAACACCGTCGCCAGCGGCACCACATTCGGAGCGAGAATCGCCATCGCCGCGCCCGTTTCGCTCAGTGGAACAGTCCGTCGGTGTGCACGTCGGCACCGGTGTCGGTGACGGTACTCGATTCACCGAACAGCGACGCCTCGCTCCCGCCGAGTGCGGAACCGTGCAGGCCGGAACCGAAGGCGCTCGATACGTCGACCGCGGACCAGGTGTCGGCGGCGGTGGTGACCGCACCCTGAGTCGGCGCGCCGACGGTGCCGTACGCGTCGGCCTGGGTCGTCGAGGTCGCCGTTGACTGGCCGGTGAGGCCGCCGACCGCGGCGGTGCTGCCCTGCGCCGTGCCGTCGACGGCGGAGGTGAAGCCGCCCGCGAACTGGTCGCCGCCGGTCACCGCGCCCGACAGTCCCGCGTCACCGAAGCCGCCGAGGCCCGTCTCGAGACCGGTCTCGGTTTCGGCGCCGCCGGTCGCGGAACCTGTCAGGCCGACACCGGTCTCCACGGCACCGGTCAACCCCGTCTGCGCACCGCCGACAGCGGAACCCGCGAGGCCGGCGCCCGCGTCTGCGACACCGTTCAAACCAGCCTGCGCACCACCGGTCGCCGATCCACCCAGACCCACACCGGACTCGGCGAGACCGCCCAAGCCTGCCTGCGCACCACCGGTCGCGGAACCGGCCAGACCCACACCGGACTCGACGGCGCCGTTCAACCCTGCCTGCGCGCCACCGGCCAGGCCGACACCCGACTCCATCGCCGCACCGAGACCAGTCTGCGCGCCCGAGGTGACGGAGCCGGTCACATCAGTGCCGAAAGTCGTTGCGGTGTCGAGGCCACCCTGGAGACCGGTGGTCAGCCCGATACCTGTCGTCGTGGACAGCGCTGATTCCACACCGGTCGTGACCTGGCCCGAGCCGTCGCCGATGAGCAGACCGTCGACACCGAACTCACCACTAGCCCCACCGGTGAAGCCACCGATCAGGTCGGTGCCCGCCGAGGCGGCACCACCGAGTCCGGTTTCCAGGCCGGTGCCGAACTCCGCGCCCGCGCCGACCACACCGTCGAGACCGGTGATCGCCGTGGTGGTCGCGGCGGCACCGAGACCACCGGCCGCCTGCGCCCCCACGTTGGCCACCGCACCGAGCCCACCGTTCACGCCTGCCGCGAGCCCACCGACCGCGGTGGTCGCCCCGCTCAGCCCGACATCGAGTCCACCGCCGAGACCGGCAGCGATATCGCCACCCGCGCCCACTGCCCCGTTCAGTGCACCGTCGACATCAGCACCCACCGCGCCGTTCAGCGCACCGCCGAGACCGGCACCCACATCGACCGCACCATCGAGACCGGCCGCAAGATCCGTACCTGCGTCGACCGCACCCGACAACACACCACCCAAACCGACACCAGCACCGGCCACGCCACCCAGCGCAGCGTCCACCCCGGTCCCGAGATCGGCGCCCGCGTCGACCGCGCCGGTCAGGGCACCGTCGAATCCTGCGGCAAGATCGCTACCCACGCCTACCGCACCGTTCACAGCACCGTTGAGGCCGGCAGCAAGGTCAGCACCCGCGCCGACCGCGCCATTCAGCGCACCACCGACGCCGGCAGCCACATCGCCACCGATACCGACCGCACCATTCAAAGCACCGTTGAAACCGGCGGCAAGATCGCCACCCACACCGACCGCACCGTTCACAGCACCGTTGAGGCCGGCAGCAAGACCGCCACCCACACCGACCGCGCCATTCAAAGCACCATTGAGTCCGGCGGCAAGATCGCCACCCACACCGACCGCACCGTTCACGGCGCCATTGAGGCCAGCGGTTACGCCGGCGGCGAGGTCGGCCGCCAGGTCGGTGTTCACGTCCACGTTCGCGCCGGTGACGGCGTTCAGGGCGACGTCGAGGCCGGCGCCTACCTGGGCGGCGGCGTCGGCGGCAACCGACGCGACGGCGCCGAGGCCGACGTCCAAGCCGAGGTCGAGTTCGGCGTCGGCTGCCGCGGCCGCGGTGACGGCGGCGGCGGCGGTCGCGGTGGAGGCGAGGGCCGCGCTCGTGCTCGCCGCGGCGCCGGCCGCCACGATCGCCTGCAGCTGGGAGCCGCCGCAGACCAGCGCGGATTCCGCCACCATCGGGGCGACGGCGGAAATGTCCTCCGGGGTCACCACCAGGCCTGCCTCGGCCAGCGCTTGGCACGGGTTGGCGCAGTAGGTCGCCGCGGCGTCCTGGTCGCGCAGCAGATTGAGGATGAACTCCAGAATCGCGTTCGGTGTCATCGAGATCAGCTCCTCCAGATCATGGGCGGGAGGCCCGATCTGTTTGTCGTTGGAATGTCTTTCACGCTAGGTGAGCCCGTCGTTACAGGTAATGGGGCGAATACCTAGTTCATGCCGGGCACACCCATTAGGGGCCCATCGCCGATTAGGGGAATTTCCCCATACTTGCCCCACCGCAGGTAACAGCTCTCCGCTGGCAACCGACAGATCGGATGGGACGCCCGACATCGGCGATCTCGCCGCGCACAAGCGTCTGACCGGTCCACCGAAAGTCCTGCGAACGGGGTTGTCCAATGACAGAGCGTCTGGCGCTCGGCATCACTGTCGGAGCCGCGAATTCGGTCGCTGCGGCCACGACAGCCGACGGGGCCGATGCCACCGTTCGTACCCATCGCAGCGCGTTGTCGCTCGGCGCCGACGGATCGGTGGGCTTCGCCGATACGACCCGCCACCAGCGCGGGGTGATCATCGACGACTACCTCTCCAGGGTCGGCGATCCGGTAGATCTGCTGGCAGAGGACGGTTCCACCCACGACGCGGCCGATTTGGTCGCCGCCGCGACCCGCGCACTGATCGCCGAGCTTTCCAGCGCCACAACCGAATCCACCGAGGCGCCGACCACCGTCGCGTGCTGCCCGGCATGGTGGCCGGAGCAGACGGTCGAGGCAACCAGGGCCGCACTCGCGCGAGCGGGCCTGCCCGAGGTGACGCTGGTGCCCGAGCCGTTGGCCGCGGTGCGCCGATACGAGATCGAGCGCGGACTGCTCGACGACGGCGCGCTGGTCGTCTACGACCTCGGCGCCAGCGGATTGACGGTGACAGTCCTGCGCACCGGCGAACAGGCCGGACTGCTCGGCGTCCCGGTACACGCCACCGCGATCGCCGGTTCGGAATTCGATCTGCTGACGATCCGCTACGTGCTGGCAAATGCGCTGGGCGGAAACGACATCAACCCCTTCGACCCCGTTGTCGAAGACGAATTGTCGGCACTGCGGGAACGCTGCCGAACCGCGAAAGAAGAACTCTCCAGAATTACCGCGACGGCGGTTCCGGTCGGTGTGCTCAACCCCGCCGTCCGCACCGAAAAGGTCCGGCTCACGCGGGGAGAAATCGAAGATCTGCTCCGCCCGATCCTGCTCGACTCGATGAACCTGATCCGGGACGCGGTGCGCCGCGCCGACCTCACTCTCGACGACATCGGTCGGGTGCTGCTCACCGGCGGTGGTGGTGCGATCCCGCTGGTCGCCGAGCTGATATCCACCGAATTCGGTCTGCCGGTGATCGCCTGCGCCGACCCGGCGACCTGCGCGGCACAGGGCGCGGCCGAGATCGCCCTCGATGTGGCCGCGATCAGCGTGCCCACCGAGGCCATCACCGTCGTACCGGTGGCACCGGCCTCGGTGGCCGTGGCACCGGCCGTCGAGCAATTCGCGTTGCCGCCGTCCGAGCCCGCGCCGACCAAGATGTTCACGGCCAAACGCGCGGCGATCATCGCGGCGGCAGCACTGACCATGGCCGCGCTGGCGACCGGCACTCTCGCGCTCGGCGGCAGCACTGGGTTCTCGCCCACCGGGCCCGCCGCGACCACCGGCGCCCCACCGGTTCCCGGCGCTCCCGCGTCGACCGGCGCCGGCGGAGCGGCCGGGGCCGCGAACGGCACAAACGTCGCGGTCACCGACCCGGCACGACCCGGCGCCGCGACGCCTCCTGGTGCGACCCAGGTCGGCACGACCGACGCCGCCACCCCGGGCGGCACAGCTGGGGCGGGAGCACCGGCACCCGCCGCAGCCCCCACCGCCGCAGCCCCCGGAGGCGGCGGCACACCGGCCGAAGGAGCACCGGAGCCTGCGGGCCAGCCAGGTCCCGCCACGCAGCAACCGGCGCAAACGCCGCCCGGTGCGCAGGCCCCGGCACCCGCTCCTGCACCAGCCCCAGCGCCTGCTCCTGCTCCTGCTCCTGCTCCCGCACCTACCCGGCCGCAGGTTCCCACCATCCAGGTCGACCCCGGCGGGCTGCTCGACGACGTGGGCGGCGCGGTCGGCGACACCGTCGAATCGGGAACGCAACTGCCGGGTCGGATCCTCGGAGGAAATGGTGGCTGAGATCGCTCTCGACACCTTCCCGAACGCCCGCACCGTTTTCCGCGAACTCGGTACCGCCGACCAGCAGCCGGTACTCCTGTTGATCCGCGGCCGCGCCGGAACCGGAAAGTCCTTCTTGCTCAATGCCGTTCGCACACACCTGCGCGACCGCCGCATCCCGGTCGTCGAATTCACGGCCGACACTGTCGAGGACGCGGTCCCCGACCGGGCAGTGCTCGTCGCCGACAATGTTCACCGCTACAGCGACGCCGAGCTACGCGCACTCTGCGCGGCGATCGAAACCGGACAACGTTCGCTCGTGCTGACCACCCAGCCGCGCCCACACGACACCCGGCTGCGCGCGCTGGCCGACGCAGTGGCGCGCAACGGCCGCACGGTGGATCTGCGGGCGCTGGGCAGCGCCCACATCACCCCGTTCGCCAGGGAACTCGGCGTGTCCGTGTCCCAGCCGCTCGCACTGCGCATCCATCAGCTGACGGCGGGAATCCCCGGCGGTGTCGTCGCGGCCCTGACGGGTGCGCACGCGGCATCGCTGCGGACCTGCGAGACCGCGGTCGACGAAGCCGTCACCGCCTGGACGCGGTCGCTGCTGGAAGCGGTCGAACCCGAGCTGCTCGAAACGCTGGTCATCGCGGCGACCGGAACCGGTCTGGACGCGACAGAACTCACCGAGGTGCTCGGCGTCGACACCGCCACCGCGCACGAGTTGATCGACCGTGCCAGGGCGGGCGCCCTGGTCACCGATGCCGACCTGCTGCTCGCACCCGCCGTCGGTCCGCTGCGGACGTTGCTCGGCGACCGTCGCTATGTCGATGTGCAGCGCAGGCTGCTCGCCGCGCGCCTCGACGCCGGTCTCCTGCGTGATCGCACGGCGCTGATCCTGGCCGAGTCCGGCGTCGTCGATGCCCGGCTCGCCGATTTCCTCTGTCGCACAGCCGAGAAATCCGACGAGCCGACCCGTTGCTACGCCGCGGCGGCCGCGGCGGGAGCACCGGTCGAGTCGATCGCGGTGCGCTGGGCCGAGTCCGCCGCGCGCGCGGGCGACACCGACACCGCGCTGCGTTTGGCGCAACCGCTGCTGACCGCCGAGAACATCGCACCCACCGAACTCGTCGCCGCGGTGCGAATCTGCGCGGGCGTGCTCACCCGTCGTGGCCTCGTGAGCCGCGCGGCCGGACTGTACAACTGGCTCGGACCGGAACGGATCGGTGCCGACTGGGCCCCCGCCGCCATGGTCCTCACCCTGGCCGGTGACCAGGCCGGCGCCGCGCGCATGTCCGCGTCCGCACCGCACTGGCCGCCGACCGAGGCCGACGCGGGCGCTCGGCTGATCGCGAGCGCGCTCGACGAATCGCTCGACCCACACGGCACCGGAACGGCCGCGGCGATCTCCGCGCTGATCCAAGCGGGCAACACCGGCGACGACCGCTATCTCCCCTGCTCGGCTGTCGCGATCACCACCCTGCTCTGCCTCGGCAGCGGCGAGCCGCGCCGCGCCGGTGACGCACTGCGCCGGGCGGCAGGCATCGGCGGCCGACAGCTCGCGGTGCTGACCGCCTGGACCGCGCTGCTCGGCGGCGACGAACGCCGCGCCGCGAGCACCCTCGCCGAAATCGACATCGCCGCCCTCGCGCCACGCGATCAACTCCTCGCCCACGCACTGACGGTGGGACTTGCCCGCCGTAGCGGTGACCACGCCGTCCTGGCGCGCGCGTGGCAGGCGGCCTGCCCACTGTTCGACGAGCTGGAAGCCGACCTGTTGAGCCTGTTGCCGATCGGCGAACTGTGGCTGGCGGGGATCCGCTTGCGCGATGTGCGCCGAATCGAGCCGCTCGCCGACGCGGCCATGGCCCTGGTCCGCAAGCTGGGCCGCGCCCCGGCGTGGACCAATTCCTTCCACTGGTACGGCGTGCAGGCCGCTCTGGCCGCCGAGTCGCCGAGCGCACTGCTCCCCCACGCCCACGCACTCAGGATGGCGGCGGAATCGGGCGACCGCCAGGCCACCGTGCTGGCCGACGCCGGGCGCACCTGGGTGCTCGTGCTGCGCGGGCAGGTGGCCGCCGCCGATGTCCAGGCCGCGGTGTCGGCGCTGGCCGAACTCGGACTCACCTGGGATGCCGCCCGCCTTGCCAGCGAGGCCGCCCTCGCCACCGGCGATTCGACGACCGCGACCGCCTTGCTCAAGCTCGCGCGCTCGGTGCGAGCCCAAGCCCAGCCGGTGGAGCCGCCGCCGACCGCACCACTGCCGCCACCTGCTGGTTCCGTGCCGCTGACCAGCGAGTCCGGTGCGCTCAGCGACCGCGAACGCGAGGTGGCCGAGCTGGTCCTGCTCGGACTGACCTATCGCGAGATCGGCGCGAGGCTGTACATTTCCGCGAAGACCGTGGAGCATCACGTCGCGCGAATCCGACGTCGACTAGGCGCGCGTTCACGATCGGAATTACTGTCAATGCTGCGCGCGATGGGACACGGCCAACTGCTGGTGTGACTCGCGCGGACGATGTCGACGCCGAAATGAGGGGTGTTCCGCCGATGGCCACTGGGGTCGGCCTACGTATCGCCGATGACGAATGCATCGCCACGGTGGTCACCGAGGACGGCACGGTTGCGGTGATCGAGCGTGCTTGTGTTCTGCACATGTCCGACGACGGTGACGCCGCGCTGGGCGGACCCGCGCCCAGCGGGCACGCCCACTCGATCGCCGGTTTCGTGCGTGCGATCGGCGATCCGGCCGGGGTGGATGTCGACGGCGGCGAGGCCTATCGCGCCGAAGACCTGCTCGCGACAGCCATGTTCTGCCTGATCGATCTCACCACCGAGCACCTCAGCGGCCCCGCCGAGTTCTACGCGACCCACCCCGCGGGTTGGTCGACCGAGGTCGTGCGCGGCGTGCGCGAGGCACTGGACTACCTGGGCTTGAAATCGGTGGCCCTGCTCGGCGAGGACGAGCTGCCACAGCCCACCGACGGTGCCGATCCGGGCAAGACCTTCGCCAATGCCGCCGCCGAGGCCGCGCTGGTCGCGGTGCTTGCGACCCCGGCGGGCGCGACCCCGCCCGACCCGATCGTCACCGAGAACGCCATGGTCGCCACCGATGTGATGCCCGCGCTGCCGCCGCCCGTGGTGACCGCGCAGGCGTATTCGGCGGCGTTGCCGGTCTCGCCCCTGCCGACGAAGTCGATGGCGCCGGTCGCGCCGGTCGCCGAACCCGCGGTGGGGCCCGCCGCGACACCCACCCGCAGCAAAACGCCCTTGCTCATCGCCGCCGCCGCGCTCATCGGCCTGCTGCTCGGTGGGGTCGCGGTCGCGGTCTTGATCCGCGATCCCGAAACAGCGACGCCGCCTGCGATTTCGGACGCCCGCCCGGAGACGGTGACGTCCACCCCGGCACCCGTGCCGCAGCCGGTCATCGAGACGACCACAGCCCCGCCGGTCACCACGGCCACCGTCGAGCCGGAGCCGACCACCGAGGCGCCACCGGCAACCACCCCGGAACCGACCGCCGCCCCGCCGACGACCACGCCGAGCCCCACCACCAGCCGTCCTCGGTCGCCCTTCGGGACCTACCCGCCGGGCGTTCTCCCCGCGCCACTGACGATCCCGGGATCGCGCTGAATCCAGTAGCGCGACCGTAACCGCGCCAGCTGGGCGAGCGTGCCCTAGAGTGATGCGCTGACCGACATGATCGCCGCCGGCGGTGTTCTCGGTCACTGGTTGTCGTCGAAGGGATTTCATGCGCAAGTTGGTGGCGCGTCGCGCCGCGGTCAAGGCAGCCTCCGCCGGGTTCGCCGCGACTGTTCTTCTCGCACCCCTGCTCGGATCGGGGATAGCCTCGTCGGAACCCCCTGTGCCACTACAGCTTTCGGCCGATGCGTTACCCGGTGAACTGGTGACCGCGCTGTCACGTGATCTGGGAATGTCGCCGACCGAGTACCTCGATCGCGCCGCGCGCGCCCAGCAGTTGCGCGCCTACGCGACCGACTTCCGCGCCGCCAACCCCGACACCTTCGCCGGTGCCTGGCTCACCCCCGAGGGCAAGGCCGTCGTCGCCACCACCGATGCCGAGGCGGGCAAGCTCGTCACCGCCGCCGGCTACCAGACCCATCTCGCGCCGATCTCGGCCGGTGGGATGGAAGGCGCGCTGGTGCAACTGAGTCAGTGGATCGCGAGCCTGCCGCCCGCGATCTCCGCGCCGATCAGCTCCATCGCGATCGACGCGCTCAACAGCCAGCTGGTGCTCAACGTGGCCAACACCGGCACCGGCCACATGCTCAACCTGCCGACCCTGATCGCCACCATCAAGGTGGTGCTCTCGCCCGGCGGCGGCGGTCCGGTGGAGTACAAGCCGATGGGCGGCGACACCTACATCACCGCCACCAAGGATCTGCACGACGCCGACCTGCGCGGCGTCGACGTGTGCTCGTTCGGTTTCAACAGCACCGACGCCGCGGGCAACGCGCTCAATATCTCCGCGGGTCACTGCAATCCGAACGTCGACGGCGGCGGCGCGGCCTCGGTCTACGTGCCGAACGTGCGCGATATCCCCAACAGTCCCGAGGTCGGCTCGTTCGCCCGCGCCGTGCTCGGCGGGCCCGCCTCGCTGGACTACGCGGTGATCAAGCTCAACGAGCGCGCGGTGAACGCGGGTATGGATCAGCCTCGCGTGCGCGGCGCCGAAGGCACCACCCTGACGCTCACCGGCACTGCCGAACCCGTCACCGGCGCACCGGTCTGCAAGACCGGCCAGTCGTCCACCTTCACCTGTGGTTTCGTCTCCTCCGACCACGTGGAGACGCAGCTGTTCACCGAGGAGGGGGTCAGCAAGACCATCCGCGGCTTCGCCAGCACCGCCTGCACCCTCGGCGGCGACAGCGGCGGCGCGATCGTCTCCGGCACCCTCGCCCTCGGCATCACCAGCGGCTCGAACGCCTCGGCCGCGCCCAACTGCACCGAAGCCAACACCAAGCTCGCCCCCTACGGCGGCACCGCGTCCCTCGGCATCCCGATCCGGCCCATCCTGGCCGATATCGAGGCGAGCTCCGGTGGTGGCCTCGGCAGCGGAATCATGGTGCGCACCAAGCCCAACGCGGGCTGAGCGGGGACAAATCACCGACCGGACCGGGTGAGCGAAATCTCTTACCCGGTCCGAGTAGGCATAAGTCGCTCGAGCCCATATAGTTCGGACCATGCTCCTGCCACGTATGGGTCGCACCCTGTCTGCGCGAAGCTCGAGAAGAGCTCGGAAATCCGTGATCGCCGCTTCGGCGGCGTTTCTGCTGTTCGGCCCCACGATGGCGGTTGCCGAGGCGCAGCCCGCGCCCGCGGATCTGCCCGCCCAGCTGATCGAGGCGGTCACCCGCGACCTGAAGATCTCCCCTGACGAGTACCTGCGCCGCGCCGATGTCGCGCAGCAGGTTGCCGCGTTCTCCACCACCGCGCAGCGTCAGTTCCCGCAGGTCTTCGCCGGTTCCTGGCTGAGCGACCAGGGCAACGCCGTAGTCGCGCTGTCGCAGGGCCCCGGCGTCGACCAGGCCAGGGAAGCCGCGCAGTCGGCCGGCTTCGAGGTCCGCAACGTCGCCAAGAGCGAGTCCACCCTGCGCGGCGAGAAGACCGCGTTCGAGAACTGGCTCGCCGCCGCACCGCCGGAGATCTCCGCACTCGTGCGTGGCGTCGTCGTCGACACCGTGAACAACTCGATCGCGGTCCGCGTGCAGCAGGCCGGTCTGCCGCTGCCCAGCTTCATCGACCCCGCCCGCGTCATCGTCACCGCCCCGCCGGTGGCAGGCGAGCGAGTCGACCTGGCCGCCACCCCCGTCGCCGGTGACGGCAACGGCGCGCTGGCAGGCGGCGACGGCTACGCCTCGGTGATCGGCCGCAGCTCGCTGCGCTGCTCGCTCGGCTTCAACGGCACCGACCGTTCGGGCAACGTCGTCAACATCTCGGCGGGCCACTGCAACCCCGATATCGAGTCGGCGGGCACCGGCAACGCGGCCGCCATCTACGAGGTCAACAACGACCGGGCCGGCGCCCAGCTCGGCACCTTCGGGAAGTCGGTGCTCGGCGAGCAGGACTACTCGATCATCCGCGTCAACGACAACGCGCGCGCCCGCTTCGAGAACAACCTGGTCCGCATCCCCGGCCAGGCCCCCATCGCGGTCGACGGCGTGGCCACCCCCGTGGTCGGCGCCCCCGTCTGCAAGTCCGGTGCCCGCACCGGCTTCAGCTGCGGCGTGATCAACGGTGTCGACCAGACCGTCCAGGTCGGCGACCGCCAGCTCACCCAGAGCTTCTCGGCCAACATCTGCGCCCTCCCCGGCGACTCCGGCGGCGCCATCGTCACCGGCCGCCTCGCCCTCGGCATCTCCAGCGCGTCCTCGGTCGCGGATTTCCCCATCTGCGAGATCCCGAACATCATCGGCGCCATCACCGGCGACACCCCCCAGCTCTTCGCCCAGCCCCTGAGCGTGGTCCTGTCGGACAACCCCGGCCTGTCGATCCGCACCAATTGATCAACGCCACGTAGGCACAGAGCAGCCCCGAAAAGGCCGGTAGCGATTGCGCTACCGGCCTTTCGGCTGTCCACGGACCCTTTCTCCAGCCACACCACTCACCCGAAGTCCACAGCCTCCCTACCGAACTCCCACCCCACAAGGCTCACCCAGCCTGTCCCCGTCTTCCACAACCCACCAAAACCAGCCACCGCACTCCCGACCCCTAGGGAGGGACGGCCACGAAGTGGCCGGTCGCGGCCGGGTCGCCGGTTAGCCGCCGGGGCGTAGGCGACGAAGGAGCAAGCCCCGGTGGCTAACCGGCGGCCCCTAGGGGCCGCGACTCGAGCGCGCCAGCGCTCCAACAAACACAGCAAAAGGCCCCGCTCCCATAGGAGCGAGGCCTCACGCAGTAAACCGGGCCGAGGCCCGCCAAAAACTACTTCTTGTCAGCCCACACACTGGTGCCGTCCGGCGCCTGGTACACGCTCAGCAACTCGATACCCGAGGCGAGGGCAACCGGGCCACCGACGACGATCGTGCCGATAACGCCACCGATCGCCGCACCGCCGACGATGCCACCGAGGCACAGGGGGACCACCAACGGACCGCCCGCGAGGCCCGCGACGCAGCCGACCAACGCGCCGACAGCGGTGCCGAGGAACGCGCCGATGGCAGTGCCGACCGAGAACTTGGTGGAGAAGTCGTTGATCGCGCGCTGGTTCTCCTGAGCGGACGCGATCTCCTTCGCCGCGACGACCGGCTTCACGCCGAGCTTCTGGTCAGGCGCGATGGCGAGGTCCGCAGGCTTCTCCGGGGTGATCTTCAGGACGGTCGAGTCCTCGATGACCTCGGTCTTGGCCGCGATGTCGGTGCCGTTGATCGAGAACGCGATCGGCACGACGACCTGCAGGTCGCCACGTGAGTCCTTGATCTCGGCGACCTTGGTCTTCGGCGCCTCGGGGGTCTCCCCGTCTTTCTCCACAATCGAGAAGGTGCCGTTCTTCACGGTGGCGACGACGGTCTTGTCGACCAACTTCACCGAGTACTTGATGTCCTGCGGCGCCTCTTCGGCATGAGCGGTGCCCATAGCCACGGTCATCGCCCCGATAACCAGCGCAGCAGCCGCAGTGGTCCTACGGAAGTTCATTCAGGTTCCATTCATCAGGTGTGGTGCGGGGTGCGGTCTAGCGACACGCGAGACTCGTCAAGCAGGGCATCCCTATGAGATGTCCCCTACTTCTCCCCGAGCAGTGTGAAGACCGGCACAGCATGCAGAACAGCTGGAGCCTAATGGACTGAATCCTTTGAAGCCAGAAGGAATTTCAGTGGGCTTAGTAAGCCTGACCTTAGCTTCGTCGCAGTTCACGGACGGTTTACGGTGTTCAACAGGCGCTACGGGGACCCCGCAGCAAACATTTATGTGATATTGCTCACAAGCAAAACGCAGGCCAAATACCAGTAGGCAAGGTCAGAGCACAAATGCCGATCCTACGGTGGACGGCGTTAGTTACTGGCCGGTAACTTACTGGCGGTTACGATACGAGCAATCGGGTGAGGTCTCCTCGCCCAGACCCTCGTGTTGCCTCGAAAGAAAGGTCGCGACATGAATGCCCTGACTATCACGTTGGGCACGATTGGAGCTGTGCTCAGCCTGTTCTGTTGGGCGTCGTTTATCGGCGGCGCCTGGAACATCGGCAAAGCCATCACCATCGGCCAGTCGGCGCCCGATCGCTGGCGACCGTTCTTCCCACGGTTCAAGAACATGTTCATCGAGGTCGCTGCCCACACGCGGATGAACAAGTTCCGCACCGTCGGCTGGCCGCACTGGCTGGTCATGACGGGCTTCATCCTCGGCGCGATCCTGTGGTTCGAGGCCTACGGCCAGACCTTCGACCCCTCGTTCCACTGGCCGCTCATCGGCAATACCGCCGTCTACCACCTGCTGGACGAGATCCTCGGCATCGGCACCGTGCTCGGCATCGGCACGCTGATCATCATCCGTCAGCTGAACCACCCGCGTGTTCCCGAGCGCCTGTCGCGTTTCAGTGGTTCCAAGATGGCGCCGGCCTACGTGATCGAGACGATCGTCCTGCTCGAGGGCCTCGGTATGATCTTCGTCAAGGCAGGCAAGCTCGCGACCTACGGGCACGCGCACGCGTCCACTGACTTCTTCACCATGCAGATCGCCAAGCTGCTGCCCGCGAGCCCGACCATGGTGTCGATCTTCGCGTTCATCAAGCTGATGTCGGGCATGGCCTTCCTCTACCTGGTCGGCCGCAACATCACCTGGGGCGTGGCCTGGCACCGCTTCTCGGCCTTCTTCAACATCTACTTCAAGCGCGAGGCCGACGGCAGCGTCGCCCTCGGCGCGGTCAAGCCGATGATGTCGGACGGCAAGGTCCTCGACATGGAGAACGTCGACCCCGATGTCGACAACCTCGGCGCAGGCCGCATGGAGGACTTCTCCTGGAAGGGCTGGCTCGACTTCACCACCTGCACCGAGTGCGGTCGCTGCCAGTCGCAGTGCCCCGCCTGGAACACCGGTAAGCCGCTGTCGCCGAAGCTGCTGATCATGTCGCTGCGCGACCACGGTTACGCCGCCGCCCCGTACCTGCTGGCCGGTGGCCGCAAGGACGCCGGTGGCGACGAGGTCGGCCTTGTCGACGCCGACGGCAAGCCCGACGAGGCCGCGCTGGCCAAGATTCCCGAGGCCGCACGCGCCGAGGCCGAGCGTCCGCTGGTCGGTGGCGAGGACATCCACGGCATCATCGATCCCGAAGTGCTCTGGTCGTGCACCACCTGTGGTGCCTGTGTCGAGCAGTGCCCGGTCGATATCGAGCACGTCGACCACATCATCGACATGCGCCGCTACCAGGTGCTGATCGAGTCGGAGTTCCCGTCCGAGCTGGCCGGTCTGTTCAAGAACCTCGAGAACAAGGGCAACCCGTGGGGTCAGAACTCCAAGGACCGCCTGAACTGGATCAAGGAAGTCGACTTCGACATCCCGGTCTTCGGTAAAGACGCCGACAGCTTCGACGGGTACGAGTACCTGTTCTGGGTCGGTTGCGCCGGTGCCTACGAGGACCGGGCGAAGAAGACCACCAAGGCCGTCGCCGAACTCCTCGCGACCGCGGGCACCAAGTTCATGGTCCTCGGTGCCGAGGAGACCTGCACCGGTGACTCCGCTCGCCGCGCGGGCAACGAATTCCTCTTCCAGCAGCTGGCCCTGCAGAACATCGAGGTCATCAACTCGGTGTTCGAAGGTGTCGAGCAGTCGAAGAAGAAGATCGTCGTCACCTGCGCCCACTGCTTCAACACGCTCAACAACGAGTACCCCCAGGTCGGTGGCACCTACGAGGTCGTGCACCACACCCAACTGCTCAACCGCCTGGTGCGGCAGAAGCAGCTGGTCCCGGTCGCGCAGGTCTCGCAGAACATCACCTACCACGACCCCTGCTACCTGGGCCGGCACAACAAGATCTACAACGCCCCGCGTGAGTTGATGGAAGCCTCGGGCTCGACCCTGGTCGAAATGCCCCGGCACGCCGAACGTTCCATGTGCTGTGGTGCCGGTGGTGCGCGCATGTGGATGGAAGAACAGCTCGGCAAGCGCATCAATGTCGACCGCGTCGACGAGGCACTGTCGACCAACCCGACCAAGATCGCGACCGGCTGCCCGTTCTGCCGGGTCATGCTCAACGATGGTGTGACCGCGCGTCAGGAACAGGGTCAGGGCGAGGGTGTCGAGGTTGTCGACGTCTCGCAGCTGATGCTGGACTCGATCACTCGCATCGATGCCGCTGAACTGTCGGCGAATCTGGTTGTCATCCAGGAGCCCAAGGCCGAGCCGGAACCCGAGCCCGAACCGGAACCGGTGGTTGCCGAGGTTGCCACCGAAGCCGCTCCGAAGGCCGCGCCTGCCGGTGGTGGGCTCGGTATGAAGGGCGCCGCGAAGGCTCCCGGTGGCGGACTCGGCATGAAGGGTGCGGCCAAGGCTCCGGGTGCGAAAGCGCCTGCCGCCGAAGCAGCCCCGACGTCCGAAACCGCTGCCCCTGCTCCCGCCAAGGGCCTCGGGATGAAGGGTGCCGCGAAGGCTCCCGGTGGACTCGGCATGAAGGGTGGAGCGAAGGCTCCCGGCGCGAAGGCTACTGCCGCCGAAGCGGCCCCGGCCTCCGAAACCGCGGCTCCTGCGGCTCCTGCCAAGGGTTTGGGTATGAAGGGCGGAGCGAAGGCTCCTGGCGGCCTCGGCATGAAGGGCGGCATCAAAGCTCCCGGCGCAAAGGCTCCCGCGTCAGCTCCGGCTGAGGCAGCTCCGGCCGAGCCAGCTCCGGCCGAGGCGGCGACTTCCGCGGAAGCTCCCGAGGTTTCGGCCCCTGCCGAAGCCAAGCCGTCGGTACCCGCCAAGGGCCTCGCCATGAAGTCGGGTCTGAAGCGACCAGCCGCCAAGGCTCCCGGCTCCACGCCAGCAGCCACTACGGCACCGGCAGCACCGGCAGCACCGGCAGCAGAGGCGACCCCCGCCGAAGCCACCGCGACCACCGAGGTTGCGGCCCCCGCCGAAGCCAAGCCGTCGGTACCCGCCAAGGGCCTGGCCATGAAGTCGGGTCTGAAGCGCCCCGGCCCGAAGGCCCCCGGCACCGCTGCGGCTCCGGCTGCAGCACCCGCCGAGGCTCCCGCGGCTCCGGCTGAATCCCCGGCCCCGACCGAACCGGAAGCCCCGGCGGCTGATCCGGCCGGTCAGGCCGATGCCACCAACGGCAACGGCACCCCGGCGGCCCCGCCGACCGCCAAGCCCGGCGGCCTCGGCTTCAAGTCCGGAGCGAAGTCCCCGGGTCGCAAGAGCTAGTAACGGAACATCGAATACCCAGTGAGGCGCGGATTCCCAGGAATCCGCGCCTCACTGTTTTCCGCGCACACTCTGGTGTGCAGCGGTGACTTCGACGGTCACGCAGACCGGCGAACCGACCTCACCTCAGCATTGACTCGGTTCGCCGTTCTTCACCACCGACAGCACAGCTTCCCCTTCACCGACCGCCACACCTGGTGCGGGCTCCTGCCCGACAACAGTCCAGTTGCGGTCCATCACCTGCGCGCGCCCCTGTCCGCTGGCATCCGCGGACCGCGAGAAGAACACGCCCGCCGCCTGGATCGTGTCCTGCGCCTCCTGCAAGTTCATACAGACAACCCCGGGCATGATCGCGGCCGGAGCCGCGGCGGCTGGCGAGGTGGCCGGGGCAACCGCAGTGGTCGTCGCCACTGGCGGCGCGATCGCGGGCGCACTGGTAGGCGCGGCAACTTGCACGGTGGTCGTCGGCGGACGGATCGTCGTCGACTCAGCACTCGACTCGCCCTCGACCGCGCAACCGGCAACCCCCGCCAGCATCGCCACCGTGAACAGCGCCGCGCGCCCACGGCGCAACGACGAAAACTCTTTTCCCCTGAGGTGATTCATGTCAACTTTCCCCTGCTCACAGTTGCGCGAACGGTCGAATGGCCGCCGCGCGCGACTCCCCCCGACAGGAGCGCTGCGCGAGCCTACATCCGCCACTGCCTCCGTCTGACCGAAACTGGCAAGTAACGAGCAATCGGTCCAGTCGGCGGCCCGAACCTGTCACCGCCCCAATCCCGCTGGCCCGCTCAGCAATCAGCGAACCAAGCCTTGACGAACCCCGCCGACTGATAGGCGTAATCCCACGCCCAGCGCATCGGCGACAGGTGGGGTTCGGGGTCGGTGAACAGCAACTCCCCCGCCCAGCATTTTCCGAGGATGTACCGGGCGCGGGAGATGTGTGGGGTGAAGGTGACCACGATGACGCGGTCCCAGTCGGCACCGAGACGGGCCAGCTCCCGCCCCTCACCAAGAGTCGTGCGGGGCGAGGGATCGAAGCAGACCACCTCGAAGCTGTAGCCCCCGTGGCAGATCCGATTCACCATCGGGCTGTGGTCGTACGGGTTGGAGATCAGCACGCGCGGCGCGTGCCCCTCGGCAGCCAACCGCAGTCCGAGCTGTTCGCGACCGTCGTGCGCACCCCCGAGAACCAGGATCGCATCGGCCACCCGCACGTCATCCGTGCGCGGCCGCACGTAGACCGGCCACAGCGCGACCACCGCGATCAACACCACGATCAGCGCTCCACCCGTGGCGAACAGCATCCGGCGCATACGCGAATGCTAGTGAACCGGCCACCGCCCGGCATACCGCGCGCTCGCCCGAAATGCAGGCCGACGATCCGAACCGTGCACCGACCGGAATCGCATCACCGCAGGTAGAACCTTCGCGTGCCAATCACCCAACCCCGCGTTCCCCCCTGTACACCAGATGTTGCGCCCCCTCTTGCCTCGCTGACGCGGCGTAGCCACGCGCACCGCTTACCAACAGGAGTATGCGATGCACAGTCTTCGGAACCGGGTACCTCGGAGCCACGCATGCAGCGTGTATGGCCGAGTTGGGACACGACGTGGTCGGGGTGGACATCGATCCCGGCAAGGTGGCCAAGTTGGCCGATGGTGTGGTGCCGTTCTATGAACCGGGGCTCGAGGACGTGCTGCAACGCAACCTCGCCACCGGCCGACTGAGGTTCACCACCGACTACTCCGACGCCGCGGCCCACGCCGACGTCCACTTCCTCGGTGTCGGAACACCGCAGAAGAAGGGCGAATACGGCGCCGACCTGAAATACGTGCACGCCGTGGTGGATACGCTCGCGCCGATGCTGGAACGACCGGCGATGATCGTCGGCAAGTCCACGGTGCCGGTGGGAACCGCCGCGGCTCTCGGCATCAGGGCTCGCGAGCAGTCGAAGGTCGACGTGGAGGTCGCGTGGAATCCGGAGTTCCTCCGCGAGGGCTTCGCCGTCCAGGACACCCTGCGCCCCGACCGCCTCGTCCTCGGTCTCGACCACGCCCGCGAACGCAGCGCCTGGGTGGAGCAGACCATCCGGGAGATCTACGCCGACCTCATCGCCGCCGAGATCCCCTTCCTGCTCACCGATCTGGCCACGGCCGAATTGGTGAAGGTCTCGGCCAATGCCTTTCTGGCAACGAAGATCTCGTTCATCAACGCGGTATCGGAGGTGTGCGAGGCCACCGGCGCCGACGTCACCATGCTGGCCGACGCGCTCGGCTACGACGCCCGCATCGGCCGCCGATTCCTCAATGCCGGTCTGGGTTTCGGCGGCGGCTGCTTACCCAAGGACATCCGCGCCTTCATGGCCCGCTCGGGCGAACTCGGTGCCGATCACGCCGTCGCGTTCCTGCGCGAGGTCGACAACATCAATATGCGCCGTCGCACCAAGGTCGTCGACATGGCTGCCCGCGCCTGCGGCGGTTCCCTGCTCGGCGCGAATGTGGCGGTCCTCGGCGCGGCCTTCAAGCCCGAGTCCGACGATGTGCGCGATTCACCCGCGTTGAATGTGGCGGGAATGATCCAGCTGCACGGCGCCGTCGTCACCGTGTACGACCCCAAAGCAGTGGAGAATTCGCGCC
Source organism: Nocardia sp. A7 (assembly GCF_046549215.1). Classification (NCBI taxonomy): domain Bacteria; kingdom Bacillati; phylum Actinomycetota; class Actinomycetes; order Mycobacteriales; family Nocardiaceae; genus Nocardia; species Nocardia sp. A7. Next base: position 1,856,228 of record NZ_JAJPWE010000001.1, read on the forward strand.
GGGTGTTCCCCACGTTGAACTACGCCACCTCGGTCTCGGAGGCCTGCGATCGCGCCGATGTGGTGCTGGTCCTGACCGAGTGGAACGAATTCACCGCATTGACCCCGGCCGACCTGGACCCGGTGGTACGGTCCCGTTCGATCATCGACGGTCGCAACTGCTTGAACAGCACCACCTGGCGGGCAGCCGGGTGGGTGTACGCCGGACTCGGGACACCGTAGAGTAACGAGCCGAGCGGGGGGCTGGGCGGGTTTCGTACAGCACGGACGAGATGGGCAGCGGATGAGTTCGGTTCTGGGAGTATCGGTGGGGGCCGGGACGGTGCGCCTCGCGCGTCCGCAACACGGTGGCCCACACGGTTTCGCTCCGCCGTATGCGTTCGAGCTGCAGTCCATCGCGATGCCCGAGCGGCAAGCCGAGGAGTTCGCGGCCGACGCGATCGCCGCCACGCTGGCCGCATCGCCGCAGGTCGGCGCCACCACCATCACCTTCCGCGACGAGCCGCAGGCCAGGGCGGTGCGCGCCGCGATGGCACGGCGTCAGCTCACCAACTACCAACTCGTTCCCGAAGCCGTTGCCGCCGTGCACTTCGCCCACGCCACCAGCGATATGCGCGATGTGTCCGCACTGGCCGTCTACGACCTCGGCAGTTCGGGTCTCACGGTGAGCGTGATCGATGCTCGCACCAGCGATGTGCACCAGTGCGAGCGGATCAGCGATATCAGCGGCGATTACCTGGATTCGCTGATCAGGGAGCAGCAGATCGCCTCGGGCCGGATCGCGCATCCGGCCGACCCGGCGGGCCTGGCCGCCCTCGACGCGCTGTGCCGGGCCGCCAAGGAGCAGCTGTCCAACAGCAACGCGGTGGCATTACCCAGTGAGCAGGGCTTGGTGCTGCTCACGCAGGAGAACTTCGAATCGCTGATGATGCTGGCGATCGAGTCGTCGGCGCGGATGACCCGCGATGTCATCATCCGCGCGCAGCATCCGGTGCAGGCGGTGCTGGTTCTCGGTGGTGGCGCCCGGATTCCGCTGATCGCGCGGGTGCTCGAGCGCACGATCGGCGTGCCGGTGATCGTGCCCGCCGAGCCGGAGACGGCGTTGGCGCGCGGTGCGGCTCTGCTGGCCAGGCCCGCGCAGATCCAGCAGGCGCCGGTCGCCGCGGCACCGATCCCGGTGGGCGACAACGACGACGCGACCCCCGCCTGGCTCACCGAGCCCACCCGCGGGCGCGGCCCGCTCAGCGCGCTCACCGATCGCGCCCATCCCCGCCGCGAATTGAACGTGGCGGTGCTGACGGTGAGTTCGCTGGTTGTCCTCGCCTCGATCGGCCTCGGCCTCGGTTACGGCCCCGAAGTGCTCGAGCGCGGTTCGTCGAGCGACGGTTCGCAAGCTGTCCCCGCGACCACCCCGCCCCGCCCGAGCGCGGTCGGCCCAACGACAGCGCCCGCCGCGACCACCGAGGCCCAACACGAATCCGTCGCCGCGCCCCCGGTCAATCCCCGCCGAGCCGAGGAAACCACCGCCGCGCCAACCACACAGGGCCCCAACACCTTCACCGTGGTCCCCGGCCTCCCTCCGGTTGTGCTCCCCACCTTGCCGCCGGTGGTCCTTCCCGGCTTCCCACCCGCAGGCCAGTAACCGCTCGATACGAAGGCGGTACCCGGAACTGAAGTCCGAGTACCGCCGCCGCCACCCGAACAGGTTCAGTTACGAGCGTGCCGGGCCCGCGCGGGCACCGCGACCGCCTTCGACCCGAACGGCCGCGCCAACATCACCGCGATCGCCGTGGTCAACGGCACCGACAGCGCCAGCGCGATACCGCCCACCGCCGACCGGGTGATCTCGATGGCGACCGCGTCCCCGGTCAGCACATCGGTGATCGACCGCCCCGCCACGCTGAACAACAGCAGCAGCGGCAGCGCCCCACCGGCATAGGCGAGCACCAGCGTGTAGACAGTGCTGGCGATGTGGTCGCGCCCGACGCGCATGGCCGCGGTGAAGATCTCCCGTCGCGTCGCGCCTTCGTCGAGCGCGGCGAGTTCGAAGGCCGCTGATGCCTGGGTGATGGTGACGTCGTTGAGCACACCGAGCGAGCCGATGATGAATCCCGCCAGCAGCAACCCGGTGATGCTGACGTGCTGAATGTAGGTCGCCACGTTGGTGTTCTGTTCCTCGGACAGTCCCGTCAGATGCGTGACCTCGATAGCCACCCACGACAGCACCGCCGCCACCACCATCGACGCGAGCGTCCCGAGCAACGCCGAACTGGTCCGCAGATTCACCCCGTGCGCGAGGTAGAGCACCACGTAGAGGATCAGCGCCCCCGAGACGAGCGCGACCGGAATCGCCGCCTTCCCGTCGAGCAGCGCGGGCAACAGGAACATCACCACCACGCCGAACGCGAAACACAACCCGACCAGCGCCCGGAACCCCCGCCACCGCGCGACCACACAGATCACCACGACGAACGCGAGCACGATCAAGGTCAACGGCAGCCCGCGCGAGTAGTCCTCGAACCCGTACATCGTGATCCCGGCCGGATCCGCGGCCCGCACCATTCGAATGTCGTCGCCCGCCCGCAGATCGGGCTGTCCCGGCCCCGGTGCGATCTCGAACAGCGTCTTCTTGCCTTCGTCGGGCCCTGATCGAATATCGATGATGCTGCGCTGACACGTGTAGGAGGCAGTCCGCGGCGGCTCGGGCGAGTCCGTGAACACCTTCCCCATCGACGGACTCCCACAGTTGCCGATGTCCTGCAAAACCACGGTTCCGGCCTCGGTCTCCACCGCCCCACCGGTCATGGTCTGCATCGGCAACGGAATCTCGACGTGCTGCGCACTCGGCCACAGCATCACCGTCGCAACCAGCACCACCACCCCGATGATCCCCAACAATCCGACAACGACCTTGGCTGCGGTATCGCTGATGGCAATCGGCCCGGAATGGTCGTGATGGTGATGATGCTCGCTCACGCCCAGAGCTTAAAGGCTGCGGTTTTCAATAACACCCTCGCAACACCAGATCTCGCAAGAACATGGGTAACTCACCGAGGACGGGCCAACTCGGCCAACGATCAGAACCCCCGGCCGCAGACAAAAACCTCCCCGGGTCTAGGTCTGGCCTAGATTCCCGGGGAGGCGGAAGCGTGCGGCGGCGGAGAGCAGGGGGGTGTCTCCGCCGCCGGAGGTAGGCGCCCAGGGGGGTGGGCGCGCGTACCTTTAAGGCTCTCGGTTGTCCAGGGGGGGTAGACAACCGGGCCAGGGCGCCGAAGCGCCGAGGTCTACTGTACACAAAAGATGGACTTTTGCACTAGTAGATCTTCAAAACATCCAACATTCCGAACTCAGGGTCTGTTTTACCTGGCATAACAGGATGCTCATCATGCCCAGAGCCCCAGAAACACACTGGTCAGAGCCGTGACAGGTGAGCACCCGCTGTAACCCTACTGCCGGTAATTGGCCAGGAAATTGCCGAACCGCTCGATCGCCACGGCCAGATCCCGAGCCCACGGCAACGTCACGATCCGCAGATGGTCGTTCGCGGGCCAGTTGAACCCGGTCCCCTGCACCATCAGGATTTTCTCCTGCAGCAGCAGATCCAGCACAAGCTTCCCGTCGTCGTGAATCTCGTGCACGTTCGGATCCAACCGGGGGAACGCGTACAGCGCGCCACGCGGCTTCACGCACGACACACCCGGGATCATGTTCAGCCGCTCCCACGCCACATCGCGCTGCTCGAGCAGCCGCCCGCCGGGCAGGATCAGATCCTCGATGCTCTGATGCCCACCGAGCGCCACCTGAATGGCGTGCTGCGCGGGCACGTTCGGGCACAGCCGCGAGGAGGCGAGCAGGTCGACGCCCTCGAGGAACCCGGCGGCGTGCTCCTTGGGGCCGGTGATCGCGAGCCACCCGGCGCGGTAGCCGGCCACCCGGTACGCCTTCGACAGGCCGTTGAACGTCAGGCACAGCAGGTCGGGGGCCAGCGAGGCCAGCGAGATGTGCTTGGCGTCGTCGTAGAGGATCTTGTCGTAGATCTCGTCGGCCAGCAGCAACAACCGGTGCTTGCGCGCCAGGTCGACGATCTGCTGCAACACCTCCGCCGAGTACACCGCACCCGTCGGGTTGTTCGGGTTGATCACCAGCAGGGCCTTGGTCTTGTCGGTGATCTTCGATTCGATATCGGCGATGTCGGGCTGCCAGCCGTTCTCCTCGTCGCACAGGTAGTGCACCGGGGTACCGCCGGCCAGGCTGGTCATGGCCGTCCACAGCGGGTAGTCGGGGGCCGGGATCAGCACCTCGTCGCCGTTGTCGAGCAGGGCCTGCATGGTGACGGTGATCAGCTCGGAGACGCCGTTGCCGAGGTAGACGTCGTCCACATCGAGCTCGGGGAAGCCAGGAACCAGCTCGTAACGGGTGACGATGGCACGCCGCGCCGACAGGATCCCCTTGGACTCGGAATACCCCTGGGCATACGGCAGCGCGGCGATGATGTCGCGCATGATCACATCGGGCGCCTCGAAACCGAACGGCGCGGGGTTGCCGATGTTGAGCTTGAGAATCCGGTGCCCCTCGGCCTCCAGACGTGCTGCCTGTGCGTGAACCGGCCCACGGATCTCGTAGACCACGTTCTGCAGTTTCGTCGACTGCTCGAGAACGCGCGGGGGCACATGCGGCGATTGAGGACTCACGCCGTCCATCGTGCCATCCGAGGCAAACCAATATCGCCGCGCGGTTGCGCTGTGCCTGGTGACAGGCTTCCTACGGCCTCGGGTGGCTCGCCGGTGCGGCCGTCGCCACACAGAATTCTTCGATGCGTTCGTCCAGCCCGCGTGCTTCCACCGCGTCGCGATAGGTCGGGGCGGCGATGCGTCGGCGCAGGCCGACGAGGCGTTCGCTCAGCTGGGCGATGCGTTTGTCCTCCGGGAGGTCGAGGACCGGTCGCAAAGCGTCGGCGGCGCCGTCGATGCTGCCGTTGATGAGGTGGGCGGCCGCGTTGTCGACACGGGCCAGCGATTCGGCACCGTAGGACCGTTGCAGCGGCGGACCGCTCGTGTAGAGGGTGATGGCGCGTTCGGTGGCGGCGAGTGCCTGTTCGGCGCGGCCGAGCTGGATGCAGGTGGCGCCCGCGTAGTAGGCGGCCTTGGGCGGGCCGAAGCCGAACACCCCGCCGATCTCGTCGTGCAGTTCGTCGCGGCGGTCACCGGCCGCCACTTCGGCCGCGCGCAGGCACCGGTCGGTCTCGACGTCGCTGCCGAGCCGCGCCCACACTCTGGCCTCGATATTGAGCAACCGCACCCGGCCCAGTCCCGGCCCGACGAATTCCTGTCCGCTGCGCGCTAATTGGACGGCGTTTCGCGGCCGGTCGGACCAGTTCTCGATCAGCGCGTGCATGCCGCGCGTCCACGCGCGTAACCCGTTGTGCCCACTCAGTTCCGCGTAGGCCCAGGCGGCCCTGATCTGTTCGCCCGCGGCATCGAGGTAGCCGAGGTCGGTGCTCGCGTTGGCCAGCAGCCCCGACAACGTCCCCGCCAGCAGGTATAGGTGGCTGGTGTCGACCGGTTTCTGCTGCCCGTCGAGTAGTCGATACACCCGCCTGCGCACCCGCAGCATCTCCACCATCATCGGTGCCGGTGCGGCGTGGACGTATTCGTTGGCGATGCGCCGGACGTCGGCGTCGAGCTGGGCCAGCGTCGTTGCCCCCACGTTCGTGCCCTCCGCGGCGGCCGCGTGTTCGCTGGCCTCGTGCGCAGCCGCCATGATCAACTCCCTCTCCGACAACACCTCGGGTACAGCAGCTTTGACAGTTCCCGCATCGACGAACGCGAGCAGATCGGCATCTCCCGCGGGCGCCAACAGGGTTGAGAACCGCGCGCGCACAACATCATCGGAACGAGCCAGCGACGTGTCGAGCGCAGCCTGGTTCACCGGACGCGGGCGTACCCGCACCCCACCTGCCTCCCATTTCGACACCAGTCGTTCGTGCACACCGAGATGAGCCGCGAACTCCCGGATGCTCATTCTCTTGGCATCACGAAGAGCTCTGGCCTCTCTCCCTGTCCACTCCCCGACCACGGCGTCACCTCATCCGACGGACAACTCCCTCCAGAGTACGAGCGTAAGGAGTGAGACACACCACAACTTCGCGGAATCGGTTGTCAGAGGCAGTGAAAGGGCGGTGCGGGGCAGTGGTCACGCACCCCCGTATAGGCGATTCTGGAAGCGTGGAAGCCAGAACTGTCAACGACTGGGTACGTTGTTACCAGCGTGAATTCCGGCTACCCGTCCGCGAGCGCGGCGGCTTTGTGATGCTGCCGATCACCGACCGGCTCTGCGTGGTGCATCTGCCGACCACACGCGCCGAGAAGGTGCTCACGGCGCTGCGCGAGCAACGCTGTGAGGGTCCGGTGCTGGCACGCCAGATCCGCTGGAGCGTGCTCGCCGTACCCGACGCCAGGCCCTCCGAGGAAGAGGCCGCCGAGCTCGCGGGGCTCGACATCGACATTCCCGGCACCGGCAGCGCCGTGATGCTGCCGACGAACCTGGGCCGCTGGAGTCGCGAGGGTTGTCACTGGGTGCGCCCGCCGTCCGGCGGTGGCGACACCCTGCCCGCGCTGTCGCTGGTGCTGCGTCTCGCGGTGGCCTCCGGCCCTCAGCGGGTCTCGACCGCGCTCAGAGAATCGGGCGAGAGGGGAAAGTTGAGGTACGACCGCGACGGCGTCGGCCCCCGCTGACCCTGGTACTTCGACCCGGCCTTCGCGCTGCCGTACGGGTGCTCGGCCGGACTCGACAGCCGGATCAGGCACAGCTGCCCGATCTTCATCCCCGGCCACAGCGTGATCGGCAGATTCGCCACGTTCGACAGTTCCAGGGTGATGTGCCCACTGAACCCCGGATCGATGAACCCCGCCGTGGAATGCGTGAGCAGCCCGAGCCGCCCCAGACTCGACTTGCCCTCCAGCCGCCCCGCCAGATCGTCGGGCAGCGAGCACACCTCGAGCGTCGATCCGAGCACGAACTCCCCCGGATGCAGCACGAACGGCTCCCCCGGCTTCGGCTCGACCAGGCTCGTCAACTCGTCCTGCTGCTGCGCCGGATCGATATGGGTGTAGCGACTGTTGTCGAACACCCGGAACAGCCCGTCGAGTCGCACGTCGATACTCGACGGCTGAACCATCGACTCGAGCATCGGTTCGACACCGAGCCGCCCGGCGGCGATCTCGGCCCTGATGTCACGATCGGAGAGCAGCACCGGCCCAGTGTAGGCAGCTACGCCCCAGGTAGGGCCCCCACCCCTGCGACCACCGCCCGAACCCAGCAGAACACTTGCCTCGCACGGCTGGCATTCTGATAGAGTCGCGAACGCCCCCAGTGGCGCAGTGCCGATGTAGTTCAATGGTAGAACTTCTGCTTCCCAAGCAGATGGCGCGGGTTCGATTCCCGTCATCGGCTCGAAGACGAGAGACCTCAGATCATCTGGGGTCTCTCGTCGTTTCTGCCACTCGTCGCAGAAGGAGCCGAAGATGACCGAGACGCTGCCCGTGTCACAGCAACAGCGCGGCCTGCGGGGCTTCATGAATCGCGGCGGATTCTGGCGGTTCCTCGCCTTCCTCGTCGCCTATTTCGCTGTCTACCTCGGCTCGGGCTGGGTATTCGGTCGACTCGGTGGGCACTACCTCGACGATGGTCTGTTGAGCAGCCTGGGCAGTGTGTTCTTCCAGGTCACCGCAGCCCTGATCGTCGGATGCGTTGTCCTGGCGGCTTTCTCCGCCTATCTGGGCTGGAACCGGGAGATGTTCGGCCGCCAGTCCGTCTACCGGTCGAAGTGGATGTGGATCGCACCGGTGATCGTCGCGACGCCGATCGTGCTGCGCGTACTCGGGATCGACTGGGGTCGGCATCAGGCCGATGTCGTCACGCTCGTGCTCGCCACCGGATTGCTGGTCGGTTTCGCCGAGGAGCTGACCTTCCGCGGGTTCGGGGTCAAGATGCTGCGCGACGCGGGCCACGGCGAGTGGGCGGTAGCGGCCCTGACGTCGTTGACCTTCGCCCTGTCGCACAGTCTCAACCTGCTCACCGGGCAGTCGATCACGGTCGTCGGCCCCACCGTCCTCTACACATTCGCGTTCGGCGTGCTGATGTACCTGACGCTGCGGGTGACCGGATTCCTGCTCGCCGCGATGGTGTTGCACGGCCTGACCGACCCGACCACGATGCTCGCCACCGGCGGCATCGACGAGGTCGCCACCGACGCGTCCTCGGGCGGCCTCCTGCAAGGCGCGGGCCTGTTCACCATGGTCCTCATCATCAGCGGTTACCTGTTGGTGCTCTTCATCCGCGGCCGAGCGACGGATCAGCGCCCGTCCTGAGCGGTGGGTTCCCCACTGTCGAACGCCTGAGCAACGGCGAGGCTGTCTTCGTAGACGTGATGGCGGGTGACGAGGTCGTTCTCGACGGTGAGGTGCAGGGCGAAACGGGAACGGTAGGCGCGACCGGTGGCCCGGGCGGTTTGGCGGATCTCACCCAGGACCACCGCATCCGGGCCGTCGATCAGGACACGGTCGATCACCGTCTCGTTCTGCTCGGGCAGGTGGTACCGGGAGATCTCGCGGAAGTGCTCGGCCACGTCGGCGCGCGTGACCCGATCCCGAATCCACGGGGTTGCGGTCCGGCCGTGCTCGTTCGCCGGCCAATCCAGCTTCCAGTCGACAACCGGGGCGTAGAGCGCTGCGATGGCATCGGGGTCACCCGCGCCGATTCGACCGAGAAGCTCTTCGACGACGGTGCGGGTGGTGCTTGTCAGGCTGTTGCTCATAACAGCCACCATGCCCGGTAATTGCCATGGGCGAAAGGGCAGGCGCCGACCTTCACCCGGTGTGCAGGGTCCGGAACTTGCTGCCGTGGAACACCAGTGGGTCGATGTCCTCGCGGGCGGCGACCCGGTTCACGCGCAGGATCACGACGAGATGGTCGCCTGCGCTGACCTGAGTTTCCGGCACTCCTTCGATCCAGGCCGTCGCACCGTCGATGAACACCGCCTCGCCGGTGCCGCGGTGCAGGGCGGTTTCGCGGAAGCGATCGCCGTTGCGGGCGCCGAGGGCCTTGGCCGCGGCCTGCTGGTCGGTGCCGAGCAGGCTCAGGCCGAGGTGACCGGCGCCGGCCAGCTTCGGCCAGGTCGACGACGAGTGCTGCACGCAGAACGAGACGAGCGGCGGATCGAGGGACACGGGCACGAAGGTGCTCACCGCCAAACCGTGTGGGATGCCGTCGATCTCGGCGCACACGGCCACCACACCGCTGGGAAAATTTGCGAAGGCACGGCGTAAACCGTTGCCGTCGGCGGGAAAGTCCAAGAGCTCATGCATGATTCGTCGCCTCCAGCGCCACGATGGCCGGGTCTGTCAGTGCCGCGACGACGGGTCCCCATCGCCGCGCGTATTCCTCGATGACGCCGTCCTCACCGAAAGTTCGGTCGGACAGATAGAGCCCCGGCAGCGCCGCGGTGCCACCGATCTCCACCAGAACGGGTTTGAGCAGCAGGTCCGGCGCGAGCGCGTGGGTCGGCCCCGCGCCGAGCATCACCGGCACGGTCACCACGCCTGCGAGCCCGGTACCGCCGTCGAACTGTTCGAGGAACAGTTTCAGCAGTCCGGTGTAGGTGGCTTTGAAGGTCGGACTGGCGAACACGACGAGCTCGGACGACGCCACGGTGCGCGCGGCCGCCGCTACCGCCGGGTCACCCCAGCCGAGCAGGCCGGGACCGAGGGTGACCAGGTCGATCACGGCGGGTTCGGTATCTGGGCGCAGCGCCCGCGCGACCTGCACGGCCGCGGCGAGCGTGCGCGAGGCGGGTTTCGGGTTGCCGACGACGACCGTCACTGTCATGGAATGTCCTTGTCTCGCAGGGTAGTTCAGATGACGCCGTGTAGCGGCGGCGGTCGGTGGTGCAGGACGGCCCGCCCGATGTGCTGGTATTTCCAGCGCACGGGGTCGTGCAGCGTGTGGGTGCGCGCGTTGCGCCAGAAGTGGTCGAGCCGATGTTCGACCGCGGCGCTGCGGGTACCGCCCACTTCGAATATCGCCGCGGACACCTCGTTCGCAGCACGATCGGCGAGGATCTTGGCCGTCGCGACCGCGATCGACGCCCGCGCGCCATCGCCATCGAGACCCGCGTCATCCGCGACTTCACACCGCCGAACCACCGCCGACCGAGCCACATCCACCGCGTCCGCCGCCGACCGAATCGCCACATCCACCGCGCCCGCCGCCGACCGGACCGCCGCGTCCACCGCCGCACCCGCGACGATCAACGTCGATTCCGCCGCCGCAACGGCGACAGCCAATTCCCCGAACCGCTGTACGACCAGCGGATCGTCAGCCGCGTGCGTGACCTCGGCCTCGAACCACGGCCGACTGCGCGTGCGCACGAACTCGGCCGCCGCCTCCAGCGCACCGCGCGCGATACCCGCATCGATCGCAGCGTGCAGGAGCTGCGCGAACGCCCCGTACCCAGTCGGCGCGTTCACCGCGGACGCCCGAGCGACCACCTGTTCACGCCCGACCGCCACCCCGGCGAACTCGACCGTCCCGCTCCCGGTTGTTCGCTGCCCCAACGCATTCCAGTCGTCCACAATCCGCACCCCCGGGTCGAGCGCGGGCACGAAGGTTACATACTCACCGGGTTCCAGCCCTGAAATGCCCTGTGGGTCATCGAGTCTGGTCAATACGGCGAGCACGTCGGCGAACAGCGACCCCGTGCAGTAGTACTTCGTACCGTCGACCACAAACCGCCGAGCCCCGACACGTTCTCGCTCGGCATTGCTCGCGCTCGTATCGTCGATCGGCCGCAGCACCGTCGAAATGTCGGCCACCGTCGCCCCACCACGTTCGGACTGCGCATTGGCGATCCGCGCACCCGCGAGCACCTTGCCGAAAAACTCGTGGCGCTGCGTCCGAGTTCCCGCCAGCCGCAACAGATTCAGATACACGAAGTGACTGTGCGGCACCTGCGCGATGTTCGGATCAGCCGCAGCCAGGATCCGCACCACCTCGGCGACCACACTCGGCGGCAGATCGGCCCCACCGAACTCGGCGGGCACCGTGATCGCGAGCAACCCGCTGGCCGAGAGCTGATCCAACTCCTCGTGCGGCAGGCGCCGCGAGAAGTCCCGCTCAGCGGCACCCGCGGCGAACACCACGGCCAACTCGGTCGCGATCCGCACCGCCTGATCCGCCGTGGTGATCCGCTCAGCGGTCACCACTGTCATCAGCGTCCCGCCGCGACCGCTGTCGCGGCGGCCTCCAGTTCGCGCACCAGCGGCAGCACCTTCGCGCCGAAGTATTCGACCTCTTCCTGGAAGTGCAGGAAGCCGGCCAGGATCAGATCGACACCGCGCGCCCGGTAGGCCACGATCCGCTCGGCGATCTGCTCGGGCGTGCCGATCAGCCCGGTCCGGAATCCGTCGTTGTACTGGACCAGGTCCTCGAACGTGGAGTCGGCCCACATGCCCTTGCGGTCACCGGTGGACGCGCCCGCCTGCTGCACCGCATCACGAAACCCTTGCACCGCAGGCTTGTTCGCCTTCTCGACGATCTCGCGCAAGGTGTCGCGCGCTTCCTTCTCGGTATCGCGGGCGATGATGAACCCGTTGAGCCCGAACTTCACTTCGCGATCGTGCGCCCTGGCGACCTCGCGCAGATCGTCCAATTGCTCTGTGACACCGTCGAAGTCCTTGCCGTTGGAGAAGTACCAGTCGGCATGGCGACCACCGTTGCGCCGGGCCGCCGTGGAGTTACCACCTTGGAACAGTTCGGGATTGGGCCGTTCGGGAGTGTTGAGCGGCTTCGGCTTCAAGGTGAAATCACGGATCCGATAGAAGTCGCCGCCGTAGTTCACCGCGTCCTCGGTCCAGATCTTGCGGATCACCTCGAGGAACTCGGCGCTGCGCCGGTACCGCTCGTCGTGTTCGAGCCATGGTTCGCCCAGCGCCTTGAACTCACCGGCGAACCACCCCGACACCACATTGATCGCGAACCGGCCGCCGGACAGGTGGTCGGCCGTGGCACCGAACTTGGCCAGCACCGCCGGATGCCACAGTCCAGGATGGATCGCGGCGATCACCTTGAGCCGCTCGGTGGCGGCGAGCAGCGCGAGGCTGAACGAGGTCGACTCGTGCTGGAACTCGGCACCGTAGGAGGCGGTGTAGCGCACCTGGGTGAGCGCGTAGTCGAAACCGTTGCGTTCCGCGGTCTGGGCGAGCTTCTTGTTGTAGTCGAAATCCCAGCTGGTTCGCTGCTCGATGTCGCTGGTCACCAGCCCGCCACTGACATTGGGCACCCAGTAGGCGAATGAGACCTGGTCGGCGATTCTCTCCGTGGTCACTGGCGGTTCCTCCTCGTCGTCGGCTCATCCAGTGCAACACCGGCAGCCGACCCCGACGAGGGTTTGAATCGGCGCGATCGATACGCGTCAGCCCCCCAGACGCACGCAATCGGCCGCGATCTTCGACTGCGCCGCACCCACCTTGGCCGAGTCGCCCTCGCTGAGCAGTTTCGCCGGATCGTCGGACTTCGCGTTCGACACCATCACCCGCAGCCCGTCCTGCGACATCCCCGAGTCGAGGAAGACCTGCGCCGCGCAGTCGGCCAGCGCGGGGTTCTGCAACCCCTTGTCCTGCAACGACTTCGACAGCTCGGCCTGAGTGACCGCAGGTGCCTCGTCGCCACTGCCGCAGGCCGACAGCACGGGCAGCGCGAGCAGTGCCGCGGTAATCAGACAGGTCCGCATTCGGTGAGTCCTCTCGATCGTCGCGCATCGAGGCGACGCGCGATGCGTTCGGATCATGCCGCACCGTCGTCCGCGTGGCCACCCACTCGAACTGACTCACGAGTAAGATAGCGCCATGGGAGACCACATCACCGTCCGCTTCGACAACGACCGCGCCTATGTCACCTTGAACCGGCCGGGCAAACACAACGGGCTCACCCTGGAAATGCTTCGCGATCTGGTGGACGCGGCCCGAAAAGTGGCCGACAACAAGACAACCCGCGCCGTCATCATCGCCGGCAACGGCCCGAGTTTCAGTAGCGGACTCGATATCGCCGCCGCCACCCGCAATCCGGTGGCTATCGTCAAAGAATTCCTCCCGCGCCCCCTGCGCGGCACCAACACCTTCCAGGAAGCATGCTGGGCCTGGCGCCGCCTCGACGTCCCGGTGATCGCCGCGATCCACGGCCGCTGTTTCGGCGGCGGCCTCCAGATCGCCTTGGCCGCCGACTTCCGGATCGCCGCCCCCACGGCCGAATTCTCGGTGATGGAAGCCGCCCACGGGTTGGTCCCCGATATGACAGGTCCCGCCGCCTTGTCACAGCTCATCGGCATCGACCAGGCACTGCTGTTGACGATGACCGCCGAGCAGATCGACACCGATTACGCGCTGCGCATCGGCCTGATCACCGACGTCGCCGACGACCCGCTCGAGGCAGCGGAAGACCTCGCCGACCGCATCACCGCCCGCGACCGCAACGCCGTGGCCGCCGCCAAGCATCTGTTCGACCGCTCGTGGCACCGTCATCCGCGCGCCACCTTCGCCGCCGAGCGCATGGCCCAACTGCCGTTGCTGCTGCGTAAGGCCATGGGTAGTAGCGACTGACAGGCAATCGACCGAGAAATTCATGCCGACTACCCAAGGGATGTACCACACATCACTGTTAGCGACTGTTAGCATCGCTGCGATTCGCTGACCAGTCGAAGAGTGGTACGTGACGGCAAAGCCTGGAACGTACTCCGCTTTCGGCGCGACCCGGAGGCCGCATCACCTGTGAACAAGACCGGATCCATCCTGATGTCCGCGCTCGCAGGTACTACGGCCTTGCTGGTGAGTGCCGCGCCGCCGGCCGTCGCGAACCCGAACGCCATCAACCCGATTCCGGTGCTCAACGGCACCCACGGCCTGCCCGTGCTGCACGGGCGTACGCAGGCGGTGTTCCAGGTCACCGGCATGGCCAGCCCCAACAACACCCAGAACTACAACGTCCTCGGCACCGACCTCGGCATCATGTGGGACAACGGGCGCGGCGAGATGCTCACTGCCTTCGGCGACACCGCGGGCATCGGTTTCCCCAATCTGCTCGCGGGCAGCACGTGGGCGTGGCGCTCCAATATCCTGGTCCGCAGCCATGACAAGAACCCGGCCGACGGGATCATGTTCGACGGTGTGGTGCGCGATGTCATCGGCCAGGCACGCGACCTGGTTCCCAGCCCCAAGATCCCGTTCCTCGAGATCAGCCGCATCCCCACCGCCGGCATCTCGGCCAACGGCGTGCAGTACATGTCGCTGATGTCGGTGAAGACCTGGGACGCGCCCGGCGAGTGGACCACCAGCTTCTCCGGCCTGGCCGCCTCGGCCGACAACGGCGAGACCTGGGCCGATCTCGGCCACACCCGCCGTCCCGACGAGGGCGGCAACGCCAACTTCCAGATGAACAGCTTCGTCAAGGACGGCGGCTTCGTCTACGAATACGGCACCCGCGCCGGCCGCAACAACGACGCCTTCATCGCCCGCGTCCCCGAAGCCCAGATCGAGAACCTCGCCGCCTACGAGTACTGGGACGGCGGCGAGTGGCGGCTCAACGACGTGAACGCGGCGGCGCCCATCATGGGCGGCGTCGGCGAGCTCTCGGTGATGTACAACGAGCACCTCGGCCAGTTCGTCTCCCTCACCACCGACCCGTTCAACTCCGTGGTGATGCGCCGCGCGTCCTCGCCCGCAGGTCCGTGGAGCGGCCCGGAAGTCCTGATCGACGCCCGCGAACTCCCCACCGCCTACGCCCCGTCGATCTTCCCGTACCAAACCGGCCGCGACCTGTACTTCATGACCACCATCCACACCCAGTACAACGTCGTATTGATGCGCACCACGCTGTAGGCGGCCCCTACACTCGAGGCATGGACGCGGCGGATTGGGACCAGCGCTATGCGCGCAGCGAATTGGTTTGGGGCGCACCGCCGAACAGCACCGTCGTAGAACACGTCTACGGCCTGGATCGCCGAATTCCCCTGCTCCCTGACGAATCGGGCGTCACACCGCCGCTCCCCCGCGCCCTTGACCTTGCCTGCGGCGAGGGCCGCCACGCACTCTGGCTGGCCACCCACGGCTGGCAGGTGACGGCCGTCGACTTCTCCCAGGTCGGTATCGACAAGGGCAGAACGGTCGCCGCCCGCCTGTCGCGTTCGGTCCGGTCCCGCGTCGACTGGCGAACCGCCGACATCACCGATCTCGAATCCGCCGACATCACCGGCCCCTTCGAACTGATCCTGATGGTCTTCGTCCACCTCCCCGCCGACGAACGCCGCACCCTCCTGCACCACCTGTCAGCCATGCTCGCCCCCGGCGGCGTGCTGCTGATCCTCGGCCACGCCACCCGCAACACCACCGACGGCTACGGCGGCCCCCAGGACCCCGAAATCCTCTTCTCCCCCGAAGACCTCCGCGCCGACCTGGCCCGCGACGACATCACCATAACCCTCGCCAACGAGGTCTTCCGCCCCACCGAAGGCGCCGACGCCATCGACTCCCTGCTCATCGCCGAACGCCCCCGCCCCGAGCTCACCGACTGACCAAGATCAACAGGCCGTCAGGGATTTTCCTTCTCGGGCGATGCCGCCCTGAGGGCCTGGTGATCAACCGTCCAGCGGGCGAACCAGGGGGTTACCGTCGCCGCGATGACGTCGAATCCCGTGCGGAACGAGTGCGCCTGCTTCGGGATCACCCGCACTTCGGCGGCGTCAGCGGCATCGGGCACCCCGAACGGGTCACTACCCCCGTTGATCACCACCACCGCGATATCCCCTGGCGCCAGCAGCTCGTCGCGCCTGCTCTTCTCGGGCTTGCCCGGCGGATGCAGCGGGAACGAAAGCGCGATCACGCCCACGGCCCCGACCTCCACCGCGGTCCGGCACGCCACCCGCGCCCCGTTGCTGCGACCCCCCTGAACAACCGGCACCCCAGGGAATCGAGCCCGCAAAGCCGCCACGATCTCCAGCCAGGCCTCGTCCTGCTTGTCGGCGTTGCCCGGCGCCCGCCGACCGGCAACCCGATAGGGCTGCACCACCCGAGCTACCGTCCCACCCGCTTCGACGGCCGAATCTCGCACGGCCAGAATATCTTTCGCATCGACGCCACCACCGGCCCCATGCGTGATAACCAGCAGGAATGCCGGATCGCGCACCTCGTCGAGCTCGATCTCGGCCGGTCCAGCAGTCGTCTCGATGCGCACACCTCACGGTAGCCCCGAGGTCGCGGCGAGCAACGTTTCCGCAGTCGCGCGTGTTTTTCACATCACATTGCCGCCTACCCCTTTGCCGAAGCCATTACCCACCGGTAATATGATGAATAAGTTACCCGCGAGTAGCATGCGGACAACCGGCGACGGGCGGGAACGGCACACCACCGACCGCACCAGAACTCAACGGAGAGTGAGTAGTCACATGGGCCACTACAAGGCAAACGTTCGCGATCTCGAGTTCAACCTCTTCGAGGTTCTCGGCATCGGCAAGGTGCTCGACGCAGGCGCGTTCGGCGACCTGGACACCGACACCGTCAAGGAAATGCTCTCCGAGGTCCGCCGCCTGGCCGAGGGCCCGCTGGCCGAGTCCTTCGCCGACGCGGACCGCAACCCGCCCGTGTTCGACCCGAACACCCACACCGTCAAGCTGCCCGAGTCCTTCAAGAAGTCCTACAAGGCGCTCGAAGACGGCGAGTGGGCCAAGGTTCCGCTGAACGAGGAGCTCGGCGGCCTCGGCGCACCGTCCGCCATCGCGTGGGCCCTGTCGGAGATGGTGCTCGGCGCCAACCCGCCCGTCCAGATGTACGCCGCGGGCGCGGGCTTCGCGCAGGTGTTCTTCAACAACGGCACCGACGAGCAGAAGAAGTGGGCGGCCAAGATCGCCGACCGCAACTGGGGCGCCACCATGGTGCTGACCGAGCCGGATGCCGGTTCCGACGTCGGCGCCGGTCGCACCAAGGCGATCAAGCAGGAAGACGGCACCTGGCACATCGAGGGTGTCAAGCGCTTCATCACCTCGGCCGACTCCGACGACATGTTCGAGAACATCATGCACCTGGTGCTGGCTCGCCCCGAGGGCGCCGGACCGGGCACCAAGGGCCTGTCGCTGTTCTACGTCCCGAAGACCCACTTCGACTTCGACACCGAGACCTACGGTGACCGCAACGGTGTGTTCGTCACCAACGTCGAGCACAAGATGGGGATCAAGGCCTCGACCACCTGTGAGCTCACCTTCGGTGGCCACGGCGTGCCCGCCAAGGGCTGGCTGGTCGGCGAGGTGCACAACGGCATCGCGCAGATGTTCGACGTCATCGAGAACGCGCGCATGATGGTGGGCACCAAGGCCATCGCGACCCTGTCGACCGGTTACCTGAACGCGCTCGAGTACGCCAAGACTCGTGTCCAGGGTGCCGACCTGACCCAGATGACCGACAAGGCCGCGCCCCGCGTGACCATCACCCACCACCCCGACGTGCGTCGTTCGCTGGCCATGCAGAAGGCCTACTCCGAGGGCCTGCGCGCGATCTACCTCTACACCGCCGCACACCAGAACCCGGAAATCGCCGAGGTCGTCTCGGGTGCCGACAAGGACGTCGCGTTCCGCGTGAACGACCTGCTGCTCCCGATCGTCAAGGGTGTCGGCTCCGAGCGCGCCTACCAGTACCTGACCGATTCGTTGCAGACCTTCGGTGGCTCGGGCTTCCTGCAGGACTACGCGATCGAGCAGTACATCCGCGACGCGAAGATCGACTCGCTCTACGAGGGCACCACCGCCATCCAGGCGCAGGACTTCTTCTTCCGCAAGATCGCGCGTGACCGCGGTGTGGCCCTGGCCCACGTGGCGGGCCAGATCCAGAAGTTCCTGGAGTCCGACTCCGCCAACGAGCGCCTCAAGGGCGAGCGCAAGCAGCTCGCCACCGCGCTCGAGGACGTGCAGGCCATGGCCGCCACCCTGACCGGCCACCTGATGGGCGCGCAGGAGCAGCCGACCGAGCTGTACAAGGTCGGCCTGGGTTCGGTGCGTTTCCTGATGGCCGTCGGCGACCTGTTCATCGGCTGGATGCTGCTCAACCAGGCCGAGATCGCCCTGAACGCCCTTGACAACGGCGCCACCGGCACCGACGTCGCCTTCTACACCGGCAAGGTCGCCTCGGGGCAGTTCTTCGCCCGCAACGTCCTGCCCGAGCTGACCGCCACCCGCGCGATCCTCACCAACCTGGACAACGACATCATGGAACTTGACGAAGCCGCCTTCTGAGCTTTCTCACCTGATCCACGCGAAAACGGGCCGGAGCATTCAGCTCCGGCCCGTTTTGTCTTCCCCGAGGAGGAAGCCGCGCGATCTCCTAGGCAGAGCCGCTGGAGAGTGCCGCGAGCGTCGTGAGGAAGTACATCAGGCCATCCATGAAAAATCTCCTTAGAAGTGGGTCGGCCATTCCTACCACGGAATGGTGACCTACAACCTTGGCGAGATGAACGCCGGGCGAACAGGCCCGCTCAGGCCACTTTCGACGCGGTGACCAGCGCGCTGACGCGCTCGGCGGTCGTGCCGCCGAGCAGCTTCTTCAGACGCCGGTTCCCCGCCATCCGGCTGCCCACCCGGCGTACCCTGGGTTCTACCGTCGGTCGGGGTGAGGCTCGGGGGTAAGGATGTCTCAAAGCACTGCGCTCAGTGTGTATTTGCGCGAACGGCGACTGGCCGCGGGACTCGCGCGGACCGAACTCGCCACCCGCACCCAGCTCGCACCACTGCTGATCAGCCAGATCGAATCCGGGGCGCTCGTCCCGAATCCCCCCATGCTGCAACGGCTTTTCGACAGCCTCGACGTGCCGCAGTGGTATCGCAAACACATCCTGGTGCTCGGCCTGCCCGCCGTCGAATCCGGCACCACTCCCACCACCCCGTCGGCCGAAGACCTCGCTGACCTGGCCAGCCTCACCCACCCCGCCTGTCTCACCCGCTTCCCCACCATGGACATGCTCGCGGCGAACTCCGATTACCAGCGCCTCTTTCCCGGCCTCGGCGCCGGCGCGAACATGCTCGAGTGGATGTTCCTCAACCCCGCGGCGAAGAAGGTCTACCTCGACTGGACCACCGAAGCCCAACTCCTGGTCCACGCCTTCCGCATGCTCGCCCCCCTCGCCCCCACCCAGCGCATCACCGCCATCACCTCGGCGTGCAGCGCGTCCCCCGACTGGGATCCGGTGTGGACCAGCGAAGTGCGCCCCCAAGACATCGCGCGCCGCCACCTGCGCCTACGCGAACGCAGCACCGGCCTGGAGCGCCGCATGCTGCTACGCATCTACGACCCCGCCTTCCCCAGCCGCCCATGGTGGCTCTACCGCCTGATCCCCGCACGATGAAACAGCAACCTACGAAGACATCAGATAAACATCAGATATAGGGTGTAACCTGGCTTCATGAGCACTACCGCAACCTTCACAGAACTACTTCGCCACCCGAAAGACGTGGTCGAGAAGGCCGGCGACGGCATCGTCCGGATCACCCGCCGCGACGCCGAAGATCTGATCCTGATGCGGGCGGGCCACCTGGACCGTCAAGACGCGGGTATCGCGTTGGCCAGCCGACTGATGCGTGCGGCGGTCCGCCGACAGGGCAACGTCGCCGAGGCGGTCGGCGACACCTTCGCCTGGGTAGACACACTGAGCGCGAACGAGCGAGCCGAGTTCATCGCCGAAGTAGCCGAGTTGATCTGGAGCGCCGCGGAACTGGGCGAATACACCCGCCTTCTGCATTGCGTTCAGAGCTGGACGGGAACCGCCGAGGCGTATGCGGCGGGCATGCCCCGAACAGGGGATAGGGACCTGACCTGGATCGATACCGACAGCGCTGTTGTAGAGCGACCGTAGGGGCCCGCAACTTGTCCAAAGACCGAGCTGCCTCACGCCCGCTGAAGAAGGTTGAGTTCGAGATTCGTTTCGCAACACGCGAGGCGGAGAAAGGCTGGGTCGACGCACGCGCCACCGCGCGCAACGCATTGGTTGATGCGTGGGACTTCCTCACCCGTACCCCACAGGAGCGTTGCGACCGGTGCTACCCGCTTCGCGGCGACCTGAACAAGGTGACCATCGGTGGTGAAACATTCGAACGATGGCAGTACAAGATCACCGACGGTGGTCGCCTTTGGTACGCGGTCGCGCGCGACTCATCAGGTGGTGGGATCGTTCACCTAGTGCTGGTCACCCTTGGTCACCCGAGTGAGACAGACAGTGGCAAGAACTATCGGTGACCCGCTCAGGTCCCCGAGCCGCTCAGCAGCAGCTGCAGCAGCCCTGTCATGCCCCACAGCGTCGTCGTCGCCGACCCGGTCGGCCATTCCTCCGCGATACCCATTCTCGAAACCCCTTGTTGCTCATACCATCACCGACATTGTTCCGACCGAGATCATAGAGAGTCACCCGATCCGGAAGCGGCGGCGGTACTCGTTAGGGGTGGTGTCGAGCTGGCGGCGGAAGGCGCGCGCGAGTGTGTCGATGGTGTTGAAACCGCTAGCGGCAGCGACCCGTTGGAGCGTTTCGTCGCTCGACTCCAGTCGATGCCGCGCCACCTCCACCCGCGCCGACTCGATGTAGGCCGCTGGTGTCATCCCGAGTTCGGTGCGAAAGATGCGCGTGAGCTGGCGTTCGCTGACATGGACCTGCTCGGCCAGCTCGGTGACCGTGAGCGGGTTCGCGATATTGCGCGAAACGTAGTGCCGCAGTTCCTCGATCCGCCGAGTGGTCGACACGGGCTCGAGCGACACACTGAACTGACTCTGCCCACTCGGCCTTTTCAGATACATCACCAACTGGCGAGCGACCCGCAACGCCAGTTCATCTCCGAAATCATCGGCCACCAACGCCAGCGTGAGATCCAGACAAGCCGTGAGTCCCGCACCGGTCCAAACGTTTTCGTCGCGAATATAGATCGGGTCAGCGTCGACGATGACCGCCGGATACTCGGCAGCCAACTGCTGCGCCGTCGACCAATGCGTGGTCGCCCGCTTACCGTCGAGCAGCCCCGCCGCCGCCAGAATATGCGCACCGACACACACCGATGCCACCCGCCGAGCCCCCTCGGCCAACCGCGACACCGCCGCGACCACCCCCGGATCGACCACCGCGCTGACCCGCCGCCGACTGTCCGTCTCCACCGCCCCCGGCACCACCACCGTGTCCACCCGCCCCACCTCGGCGAACGTCACATCCGGCAGAATCCGAACCCCCGCCGAGGTCGTCACCGGCGCCATGGACTCCGCGGCCAACACAACCTGATACCCCGTCGGCTCATCCATCTCCCGCTGCAACAGCGAGAAGACCTCGGGCGGACCCGTGACATCGAGCAGATCCACCTGATCGAACATCACGATCACGATGAGCCGCTCAGCCACCACCACACCCTCCATGTCCGAATCTGCAGGTTACATGTCATTGCCGACATTACCCGGCGCACATAGCGTGGAACACATGACCTCCACAACCCTGCGCGCGCTCAACGGCCTCGACGAAACCCCCGCATCCCTGACCACCTCCACCCTCGTCCTGGTCGATTACCAGAACACCTACACCCAGGGCGTCATGGAACTGACCGGCTGGGAGCCAGCCCTCGATGTAGCCGCCGAACTACTTACCGCAGCAAGGAAATCCGGCACCGAGATCATCCACGTCATCCACGACAGCGGCGTAGGAACGCCCTACGACGTCACCGCCGAAATCGGCCAGATCCACCCCAAGGTAGCCCCCACCGCCGACGAGCCCATCGTCGTTAAGGCCGCCCCCAACGCCTTCGTCGGAACCAATCTCGCCGACCTGGTCGACGCGGCAGGCAACACGAACCTCATCATCATCGGCTTCATGACCCACATGTGCGTCACCTTCACCTCCGAAGGAGCCTTCCTCCGAGGCAACACCCCCACCATCGTCGCCAACGCCTGCGCCACCCGCCCCCTCGGCAAGGTCCCCGCCGCCCAACTCCACGACAGCGCCCTGGCCACCATCACCGACCTCTACGGAATCGTCGTCGACAACCAGTCAAACCTGTCGGTGTGACCGCTGCTCGCCGCGGGGGCGCCGTTTCCAGCCGGCTACCCCGCGGGCCGGAATACGCGCACGCCGTCGAACCGGTGGAACTCGTTGTCGAAGGTGGCAACCTCAGCACCCAATTCGACCGCAAGAGCGGCGATATGGCCGTCAGTCACGAGGTTTCCAGCTATCCCACCCTCTGCAGGATGCCGTCGAGCAAATCCAGATGCCCTGTCCCCGGGCCGACAACCACCGCAATCTCGCTACCGAGCCAGGTTCGGACATCGTCGATAGCCTCAACCGACGTCGCAGCGTTGGGGAAGATTCGCGGATTCGTACTGATCCGGACATAACCGAGCAGAACTGCCCAGCAAAAACCGATCGGTTCCTGCCCGTTCAGCGCCTTCGTCAGCCAGCCATGCGCATCAGCATGATGCGGCGAGTTGACATCGACCGAGTACAGCAGCACATTCAGGTCGACAACCTTCACTTACCCATCTCCAATTTGCGCACGATCTCTTCGTCCTCGAGCGAGGCAGCCAACTGCAGCGCCTTGTCCAGGTCAATCATCGGCGCACCCAGGTTCCTCGTCGGCAACTGAACCTCGGTGCGCGTGGGTTGTGACGAAAGAGTCGCGCGGACAGCATCGTTGAGCGCCTTCTTGAAGGAGGTGCCCGTCTCACGCATCCGCTTCGCAATCAGTGCTGCGACATCGGGGTCAAGGGTTACCGTGGTTCGCATACTGTCATCAGAACATCACCCCATTTGATGCCACAGCATCAAATCGGCGCACATCTAGGCCGATACGACAAATCGGCCCGCGCTCCGGTTTTAGGAGCGCGGGCCGATTCGCTGTAGGACGTATCGCGAGCGCCAGCCGACCGGCGACGACAGTCAGCCGATCCGCAGGAAAGTGACCGCACCGCCGGTGATCGTCGCATACCAGAACTGCGAACTGATGTTGTGCGTTACCTCGACAGTCACTACATCGCCCGCGGCGATCGCCGCAGTTGTGTTCACCACCATCGTGCCGCTCATTCCCGTGACGGCGGTACCGGTAGCAACCACTGCGGTGCCTACCAGCAATCTGGCTTGGAAGGTACCGTTCATCCCGGCCCCTGAGAATGCGACTGCGGCAGCCAATGGCGCAGCGGCGGAACCACCCTGTGTCTGTAGCCCGTTGCCGGATACCACGGAGCCTGGATAGCCGACGGTGTCAGCGTTCCAGCCGCCTACGACGGTCCATACGCTGTTGGCACCGGTCACTACATTGCCGTTCTTCGTCATCGCAGACGGGCTGAACGGAGCTTCGCCGCCGGCAAAGATATGTGGCATCAGCTCCCCACCTCCTCTTGCGGCGGCTCGGCGGGCTCTTCGGGAACAGGTTCCGGCTCAGGTTCCGGCACGGGTTCGGTGATTGCACCGGGGTAGCCGGACTCCGCACTCTTCCAGTAGGGCGTACCGTCGGGACTTTCCGGTTCCGGACGGGTTTCGAGGGGCTGCCACATCAGCACCGGCCCCCCGAGGAACATGGTCGGCATCAGATGGTCACCCCCGCCAGACTCGCCTGCAGACCACGCCCGGCAGGACTGTCGACGGTGGTGATCTGCACCGTGACCCGGTCACCGACAGCGAAGGTCCACGCCCCGGTCAGACTGGTGTCGAGCGCATGGTTTGCCGCACTGATCGTCGCAGTGGCCCCCGCGACAGCAACGCCGTTCTTGCGCAGCTCAACGACGAGATTGCCGGTGCCCGCAGTCTCGCCGCGGTAGGTCACCTTCGACACCATCAGCGCGCGCTCGATCCGAATACCTTCCGGCACAGTGTTTCCCGCGCCGACGGCCCGGTTTCCCCCGTGCGACTTGATGGCGATGTCGTACGCCTGTCCCGCCACGGTAGGAGTACGCGCATTCGTCAATCGCGGATCCGAGTCGGCCACGGCATGGATCGCGGTGCGAACTGCCGCGTCATCCGCAGCGGTGAGCAGAGCACTGCCCAGCAGACTTGTTCCGGTCAACTGGCCGACCGGATGGGTGTGCGGCGTCGGTGTCCGAGCGTTCGTCAGCCGCGGGTCGTCACCGGCGACCGCGGTCGTGGCGGTATCCCCGATGACCGGTGCGAAGGTGACGGGCTTTCCCGAGATGCCGCTCCACAGCGTGGTCCCCGACGGACCACGCACGACAATGCCCTGACCGTTCGGTGTCCAACCACCGACAGTTCGGTAGATGTACAGCAGCCCATCGGATTTGACGATGTACTGGCTACCGTCCGGGGGCGTGGGCGGCAGCTGCGGATAGGTGTCAGCCTGTCCGTCGATCTGGATGCCGTGACCCGCAGGCCCGACAACGACAGCGTTGCCTGACGAAGCCGGCACCGGAGCCGCGAGGGTCAGGTCGACCAGGCCGGTAGAGCCCGCATCGGGGCTTTCCGGGTTCGGTCCGGAAACATACTTGGGAACCTGGAAGCTGAATGGTTCCAACGGGATTCGCTCACCGTCGTAGGACAGATCGAACGAAACGCGCCATGTCCATTCGGACGGATTGGTCGCGGGCCCTGGTGCGACCAGGCGCACACCGCGCTTTCCGCGCCAGGTCAGATAGCCGAACTCGTCGAGTTGGCACTCATAGTGCTGTGGAAGCTGGACATAGGTCGCCGGCGCGGGCTGCGCGTTGCGAACAAGGATCTTCGGCGCGTCGGCGCTGAAGGTGATGGTGCCGCTCAGCGGCGGGAACTCGGGCAGGTCGCCGAGGTCGGGGCCGTCGATCACGTTGGCGAGAAATCGCCCGACGACCTTGCCGTACTCGAGCGGAGGCAGATCAGCCATGGCTCAATACCTTTCGAAATGGTGTGCGAGGGTGCGCCGCGTCAGACGGGCAGCGCGCGAACCTGGAGGTGGGAGAAGTTGCCGTGGACCGAGTACGTACCGCCGCCTGCCGCGCGGGTGGCGACAACGTAGAGGGTGACGGTTTGATTGGCAGGCACGATCCCGATCTGAGTTCCTGGCTCGAGCGGGAATTCGAATCCCGGGGAAACCAGCACGTGCCCTGCACGCGATTCCCAGTGGCCCCAGCCACGGGCGACCACTTCGCCGTCGTGCGCGCCGATGCGCACCGTCACGTCGCAGCGGGTCGGCGCGTTGGAGGAAAGTCCGACCGCACCTTCGATCCACGGCCGCCACGGCGCAGGCTGTGCCGGAATCGTGATGGCTGCCAAGACCTTCCAGTCTTCTTTGAGATTTTGCGCGTTGAGGAATTGGTTGTTGCCGATCGTCCACGGTCCGCGCAGGCGAGGCGAGGGGATCGGCACGAACTTCTCCGTGGTGCTGTCGAATCCGAGCACATACCCCTGACCGAGCGGATTCTCCTCGGTGACGAGCACGTCGGACGCGTCGGCGATCCGTCCCGCGGTGCCGGGCGCACCCGGCACTCCCTGCTCACCTCGCGGAAAGGTGATCTCCAACTGCTGATTCGGCGCCGACCCGAGGATTCGCGCCGAGGCGGCCGATCCGGCAACACCGGCCAGGGCGACACCGGCGAGCACGTTCACCGCGCCCCGGCGTCCCGGCTGCCGGAACGCATCGTCGAAGGCGATGAACTCGGTGCCGGTCCAGTAGTAGATCGCGTTCTCCGACACGACGCGCCAAGCCTTGCGGGCATCGGAAGTGGTCAGTCCGAGCGCTGACAAGGCGGCGGCATCGGCGATATCGCCCTGCCATGCCCACGGCCACGCCGCGGCGCCTTCGACCCCTTGGACACCGACCGGTCCCTCGCGCAGTTCGATCAGGACTTCCCGGTCAACGATCTCGACCGGATTCACGGTGTAGGGCAGACCGACCGAATCGGCCACTCCACGCATGGTGATCGTGACACCCTGGTCGAAGACGGTTGTCACCTCGTCGTCGTTCACAGCACCCCCACGGGTCGGGCCGTGCACACGATTTCCGCGCCGGCCATCTGATACTCGAAATTCGAAGAACCGGTGCGATGCAGGACCACGACGAGCGTGGCCGCCTGGCCTGCTGGAATGACACCCACTGTGCTCGCCGGGGTGATGTTGCGCGCGCCGAAGTGCGGCTGAAACCGTGCTCGTGTCTGCAGGCCGGTGGTGTACCCGGTGCCCAACGCGACGGTCTGCCCTGTCGCCGAGCCGATATGCACGGCGGCGTCGACGCGGGTGCCGAATTCGCTGGCAGTTCCATGTGGGCGGACAACCACGCCACCGGTGATCATCGGAAGCCACGCGGTGTCTTGCGCGGGGACCTTCAGCGTTGCGACCACCAGCGACGTGGCTGATACCGAGAATTGTGACGGCGCGAACCCTGGACCACCGTCCCACGCTCGATCCCCGACAATGGTCCACGGTCCACGCAGCCCTGGATAGGGTCGTCCTGACCATTTATTCGTTGTCGCGCTCCAGACGGGCACCGCCTTGTCAGGGTGCGAACCGTCGGCGTAATCCGCGGCCTGACGAATCGGACCTGGGCGGCCGACCGGCCCCTCGAGTCCTTTTACACCCCGGGGCACGACAATATCCAGTACCAGGTTCGGCGCCGTGCCACTGACTGTCACATGGAGGTCGGAACCCGCCGGACCGGTGGTGACGCTTCCCATCGTGAACGAACACGACTCGCCTTCGGGCCCCAGCGCGCCGAAGGCATCGGCAAAGGTGTCCATGCCGGTGCCGTTCCAGTACGCCAGTGCCCCGGACGAAACCACCCGCCAGGCTTTACCGGCATGGGCGATGCCCAATTTCGTGGTCAGGGCACTCAGGGCCGCGTGGTCGGCGATGTCGCCTTCCCAGCGAAACGGCCGCGCGGGCTCACCGTCGGGACCCTGCGGTCCGGTCGCGCCGGTCGTCAGTTCCAGGCTGCCGTCCCGTGGTGTGCCGTGCAGGGCCTGCACGAGTCCGGGCGTGCCGAGTCCCTCGTCCAGTCCCCGGATCAGTGTTGCGTCGAAATAGTTTCCTACCGAGTTCATTTCATCTCATTCCGTGGGCTCGGCGAAGGCGACGAGCGAAGCTCCTACCGGGGTGAACCCGATCTGGTCGGAGTCGGGGCCGGTCCCGATCCGCTCGACCGACACCACGAGGTGTCCCGGCTGACCAGCCGGAACTGTCGCGAAGTCGGAGCTCGGCGAGAGCGCCTTGGCGGTGGTACCGTCGCGCAGGCACGGGAACAGCGCCACGTACATCCAGGCGCCCGGCGCGCCGACCCCGAACGCGGTGCCGGTCGCGACGATCGGGCCCTGCGCGCTACCGAGCCGGACCGTCAGCTCGGCGGACTGACTGACCGTTTTCGAGTACGCGGCCATATGGCCGTACACGAGGGGTCGCCACCGGAACGGCTGCGCGGGGATGGTGAAGGTGCCGCCGTCGATCCGGCTGACCGCTGCGACGTGTTCGCCGAGGAAGTCCTCGTGGTACCACCCCCATGGCCCCGAGCCCAACGGCGCCGGCGCCGAACGGAATCGACGGCTGGCACGGTCGTAGGCGAAAACGCCGCCGTGGCTCGGCCCGTTGGTGGTCTCGTAGTCATCGGCTTCGGTGATGGTCCCGGAGTCACCGGGCGGACCGGCCGGACCACGCAGACCCGCGGGAACTGTGGCCCGAAGCTGCTGGTCAGCGGCACGGCCGATGACCTCCAACGCCGGTTCGATCAACGCGGGTTCATTGACGGTGTCGGTGACCGTGATGCTGTTGGTTTCGGCCACCGGACCCGCCGGTCCCACAGCGTCGACCGAGTGCACCCACCCCGCTTCGGTCCACACGTCCATGCCGTTGTCGTCGAGCCGGTGCCACCACTTGCCCCGATCCTCCGGGCCGAGGCCCGTCGGTCGCGCGGCACTGTCGGCCAGCACGCCCATCTTGCGAAACGATGTCCGCGGACGTCCACGCGCACCCGCGGTTCCGGCCGGCCCGCCGGGCAGCGGCAGGTCCGCCACCTCCGGCGCCAGCTCGACCCGCGCGGTCAGCAACGGCAACCCGTCGATATCGGTCTGACGATCCGCGCGCAGCCGCGCGGCGAAACTGATGTCTGCCATAGATCTCTCCTTTCGATTGGCGGGCCGCTCAGAAAATGAGCAGGTCCATGTCGGCCCCCACGTCGGTGGACAGGTCCTTGATCGCCGACGCCACCCGGCCGAGCCGCTGCCACGCCTTGACGACCGAGTCCTCTTCGTCGGACCCGTCACCCACGGTGATCTGCCACGACGCCGCGGTTTCGCGGTCGTCGGTGAAGGTGAGCTCGGTGACGAAGTCGGTGAACACCTTCTCGCCCATGGCGAACCCGATCTGGTCGCCCACACCGAAGTCACGGCCGATGAGGTAGGGCGCGTTGTCCTGGATTGTCACCTTGTGACTGGTGTAACCCCGCGACAGATGCAGGCCCTGCCGAGCGGCGACGAACCCGTCGAGCGTGAACGCCTTGTCGCTGCCGGTGATGAACACCTCGCGGAAGGCGTAGGGGCCTGCTTTGTCGACCCGAGCCATATCCCGGTAGACCATCCAGGCGAGGAACACATCGTCGAGCTGGCCGCGATAGAGCCAGTCGAGGCCGATCAGCGACAGCAGTCCCTTGATCGCCATCTCGATGCCTGCGTTCACCCAGCCCGGCGAACGACCACCGACGATGATGTCGGTCGCCGTCGGTTTGTGCAGGGCGATCTCGGAGGCGCCGATCCCGGAATACTCACCCTCGAAGTACCACACCCACGGCAGATTCCGCATGGTGCCGAACTTGCCCGGCGTCCCGTACACAGCTTCGTACTCGTTGGTCGAGTCGAACTTCGGATACCGCATCGGCGTGGTGCCGTCATCGGCGAATTCCTCGAACCACGAGAGGATTCCGTCGAGCAGCGACCCGGTCGGGCCCGTAACACCCGACTTGTCCACCGTCTCCAACACCACGGTCGGCTTGTCGAGGTAGAACCACTCGGGCGCCGGCTGCTCGTCCTCTCCTGGCAGGAAGAACCGAGCTGTCAACATCACCCCCGAGTCTTCGAGCATCGGCTGGAACAGCTTGTCCGCCATATCGAATCGCGCCGAAGCCGCGCTCCACCGACTGGTGTCGGTCCGCGGGTCGACCGGAACGACCGCGATCGGAAACGTCGTATTCCCTTGCAGCCGCATCAGATTCGTTGTCAGGTACGTCGTCACCAGCGTCCGAACGGGCCCGAACAGGATGTGGTGACGAGGGAACTGCGCGAGCACCGGCGCGAACGGACTCGCCCAGCAGCAGATCGTCGACACATGGTTCCACGCGTGAATCGCCTCGATGTCCACGGTCTCGACACCGTTGTCGTCCCGAACGATCGAAGCCTTGGTGATGTACCCGTCCCACCGAAAACCCCTGGTGTTCACGGTGATCGGCAGGGTTGTGTCCGCATGATTGCCGAACAGATGGTCGAAGTGCACCATGTCGCGCGGACAGATCATCTTCAACCCGCCGGCCGAGTTCCGCGGAAAACTCACCTGCAACGACAGATAACTCCGCTCCTCCCCCACCTCCTGCATGTCCTTGTCCCAGTACCGAACCAGAACCTCTTGATCCCGAGCATCATCTTGCTCGACCCGAAACATCTCATCCATCCGCCGCGATTCCGCATGCGGGTCCCAAACACTCAT
The DNA here is from genome assembly GCF_046549215.1 of Nocardia sp. A7. Taxonomy (NCBI): domain Bacteria; kingdom Bacillati; phylum Actinomycetota; class Actinomycetes; order Mycobacteriales; family Nocardiaceae; genus Nocardia; species Nocardia sp. A7. The sequence continues at coordinate 1,885,936 of NZ_JAJPWE010000001.1, forward strand.
CCTCCCACCACCTTTCCTTGATTTTGGGTACAAAAAAACCCCAACTCGTTCGAGTTGAGGTTTTCAATGACAAGGCGAAGCGCCACCTCCCCCTGGGGGGAGTCAGTCCGACTCGCTCCCAGAAGGCTCGGCATACCTCTCCGGCCTGATCAGCACACCACCCGTGATCAACTGATCACTCGGGATCCTTTCAGTGCTGACCAACGGAATTTCGGTCATCTTTCCGCCGAGGAGCATCCACAGCCCGAAGCAGTCATCCTCCTCGTCGCGGATCAAGACCTGCACAGAGTACGGGTCGGGCCAGTCGAGCCCCGCGAGGTGCTTCAGGAGCCCCGTCCAGTTATGACGGTAGAACTGAATTACCCACATGTAGCAATCGGATGACCCATTACAGGACCCCTCAAACACCGAGTCGTCCACCGGCGTAAAGCATTGATGCCACTCCCGATCAGGATCCGGCTGCGTCAACGGCTCCATCGCAGACCATCCATCACGGGCAATTACGATTATCTCCGCAAATCGACTCAATGCGCTACTTTCTTTACGCGGTCACAATTAGCCATACCCAGCATTACTTATTCGGAACGAATCCATCCATTCCGCTCAAGCCCGGAAACCCCTTCGAAAATGTAAGGTTCACCCACCCCACCATCGATCCAGATAGACCAGAACTGTGCCAATTCTAAGCTCAGGCAGCCCTCATCACGAGAGATCCTGACCCCGATCGGTGGACTAAGAAACCCGTCCTGAGGACCATACCCCCAGAGTTGTTCACCGACAGAAACGACACTCTGAACTATTTTTTCTCCATTGCGGTCCACAACAATTTTTGAGACGCCGGCGCCCATTCCGGCGATCAGTGCCATAGACGAACGCACCTCCATCGATATCCAGCCAATTGAATGGCCCTCGACATACCCGCAGTTCAGCTCTGACGAATTGATATAGTCATCAACAGTCGATCGACATAGCTCACCTTCGACGTACATAGGACGATCGGCATGTACCGGATACCGCGCCAGCCCAGGAAGCGAAGGCGATGTTGCCAGCATTTCAGCGGGCGGTTTCACGTCATTGAAAGTCACGGGGAAATAATACTCATCGTTCCAGTATGAGTAGAGGATCTCAAATGATAGCGGTCGACAATAACTACCGAGTACGCCATAGAGTGCATCGAGGGCGAGCCGATATGTATCGGCATGCGAGTCCTCATGGACATCCAATTCTCGACTCATCAGTATTACGCGACCGGGAGAATCCATAAGATTCATCGCTACCCCGGGGGGACTATCTACCATCTGCAGCCCTGCTCCATTGAGAATTTACATTAACCAGCTCGGCGAGTACCGCACCCGTTGACCTGTCGACGACGGTAATTCTATCCAAGTCAGACACACCTCTCGGACTATCACGATTCAGGTTCTTCAGTAGATCATCAAAAATGTTTCCAGCCGAGATAGCCTCCCCAGTCGGCCTGCTCCGCACTACAGTGCCATCGGGATACAATTCCAAATTCATTCCCTTTAGGTTTAACGTAGCCCTTCCGACCTCGCCATATATTACCACCTCAAGGGGCCCCGTGAGTGGGATCCCGAGTTTCTGGCGCGTATGAATTTTGACGAGGCCGTGCTGAATTCCGACTGTCAGATCATCGGGTTTCCTCAATGCCTTTTTCACGGTCGTTACCTCGACACGAATCGGTTGCGAACCCGACGCAGGGGTAAACAGAAGGTCGAACTCGGCGACAGCCTTCTCCGGAATCTTTCCGTCTGGGCCGAGTTCCAGTGCAGTGCGAACTTTCATCGAAGGATCCCGGTCCAGAACCCTCACAACTTCCGATAACTCGAAAATGGTCTGCGCAAACTCCGCGTCAGCCTTCTTTGAATGCATCTTTAGCCAGCCATCCAAATCAGTGATCTTATCTAGATGATGCCCTAGAACCGACTCAGCAGCTGCACGACGCACGCGAGAGTTGACCGCAATAGCTTCTTCGGAATTTCTACTGCCCCTACTGCTAGACCCCCCCGCAGGGCCGCTATTCGATGCAAATCTGTTAGGTACGGCAGTCGGATTAATTCCCGTGTTGTATCGCCCGTCTGCGAGAATACCCTTAGGTTGCAGGTTGTCAAAGATTTGCGCAAATACAGTGGCAGTAAACTCCAGAGACTTGACGGGTTGATTCATCCAATGATTGAGTTGTCCCACCCTTTCGCGGCCATACTGGACCGCCCTCGAAGCGGATCCGTCCTTCAGCACCTTCGGCGCAGTAGCGCGTCCGTCAAGGTAACGAGTAGCCACGCTGACCAGCGAAGGATTGAAAGCGCCACCTACGGAGCCGCCAGAATGCGGCTTTCCACCCTTTCCAACTGCACCAACACCCTTAACCGGCACAAAGAACATCGCAGCTCCGAAGGAAGCATGTCCCAAAGTTTCGGCCAGGTGCCCGGAGGCACCCTCCCAATCTGTACCGATCGCCAGCTTCGAGGTAGCGTTCCAATTTGCGCCCACTGCGCGGCGGATGTTTCGCCATGCCTCATCGAGCGACTGTTCGCCCGAACCCAGTCCGTAGCCCTCTACACCCAGGGTCTTGTATGCGGCAAATGCGGTGCCGAACACCTCACCGACACCGCCAGCAATACCTTTGAGTGCGTCTTCACGGCTGAAGAGTTCGGTTTTAGCGCCGACTAGGTTGGCAGCACGGTTTACCTCATCGTTGATGCCTGTAAGAGCACCGATTCCTTCGATAGCACCGAGAGCGCTGGTGCCCATCCCGTAGTAGTAGTTGCCAGCGAAGGAAACCGCCTTCTTCCACAACGCACGGGTGTCTTTGGGCGGCTTGTATGACGTCGACTTTCCGTCTGGACCGAATTCGGCCAGTCCACCGTCGGTGTAAACAAACCTAAGGCCACCATTCGGCAAGAACGTCAGCTCGGCAGACCGTGGCCGGGCCCGATCTTCCCAAGGCATGACTAAGAGCGAATTTCCAACCCCCGTGGAATCAGTGAAGGCGAACCTCAGCTTCCCGCTAACGTCAGGAGTACCTACAGCGAGGCTGTCGCCGACCCGGAGAAGTTGCTTGATCGGTTTGCCATCAGGCCCGGTCTTCGTGAGATTTATCAACCTGCCGGATTTGTCTCGCAGTTCGTGCACCTGGATCCCGCCCTCGGAGTACAAGAATTCGTACCCGTTGGTTATGGGGTTGATCCGGCGCTGCACCGAGTTGCCGTCGGTATCGGGGTATACGTCCCAACGGTTGTCCTCCTGATCGATTATCCAACCACTGCCACCAGCATCGATCTGCCCAGTGAACCGGGATTCCAGCCCGCCGGCTGGATCAAAGCTTGTCTCCGTGAAAGTGAGATTGTTGTACATATCCGAATGGAGGTTGTCGTAGAGGCCGAGCCCATTTCGAGAACCAACGTCGTAACCGACCGGATTACCATCTTTGTCTAACGAGATGGTGCGGACTTTTGTCAGGTCAGGCGAGGCATCGAATACCGATGTGGGTAATCCACTGGTGGAGGTGCCGGGGGCGAAGTGTTGTCCATACCCTAGTTGACCAGGCGCGCCCGATTCATAGTATGAAGCTCCGCCTCCGGCGTGACTCTGCCATCGGACATATTTCGCCGTGCCGTCAATCTCTTCAACTCGTACGATGCGGGCTCTGGATAGAATGTTCCCTTGAGAGTCCCTAACGATTGCATCAACTGTATTGAGTCCGTTGCCCTGTGGGATCGTGTAGTCGACCGTAATTCCGTTTGGTCGCTCCTCTGTCCATGACTTGCCCACCTGCTGACCTTCAGTGGACGGCATGGGCAGCGGGTCCTTGTTCGGCCCGTTTGCATCCAACAGCGGATCGGTTGGGGGAGGCGGGATATTCACGCCTGGCTGCGAAGGTCCTGGAGACGGCGTCGCTGGCGTCGGGGTTGGTGCTGGTGCTGGGGCTGGCGTCGTTACACCTGGTTGCACGGGCCCAGTCGGCGCATTCGGATCTGTCACCACCGGCGACGGTGGCGGCGACGGGACAGGATTCGGTGTAGCTGCCTCTGTGGGGCTCGGTGTATTGATTCCTGGTTGCACAGGTCCGGTTGGTGCAGCACCCGTGGGAGGTGGTGTCGTGGGCTTCGCCGGGGTCGGACGCTGCGGAGTGGTCGTGACTGGATCGGAAATCGAGTAGGCCGAAGGGATTTGGTCGAGCGCACGGTTGTCCATTGCACGAACCCCGAGCATCCGTTCATATGCCCGCGCCGCCGAAGCGGCAGTCATCCCGTTTAGGTTGTGCACCTGCGGTTCTCGTGCGGGACTTGACCCGGATCCCGCCCCCAATGGGGTCAAGGATGCGAGCCATTCGGAGAATTGGGTGTGGTCATAGGCCACGAAAGGCTCTGGTACCACCATCGCGATACCTCCTTAGAAATCGAGAGAGCCCAACCCCCGAAAAAGGGGATTGGGCTCTCTCTCAAGCGATGTTCAGTTGGAACGCAGGATCAGAACGGTCGTGACGACCTCGGTGTCAGTGCCCCGATGATGCTCGAATCAGTGGTCCCGTCTTCGACCTTCACCACGATGTCGGTGCTGGTCCACGGGTCAAGCGAGGCGAGCCACCGGCGGCCGGCGAGTTGGCCCCAGACATTCACGCCGGCCGTGTTGCCCTCGGTGTAGAGGCGGGCTGTGCGATGGCGTGGGTGGGTGTCGATGCGCAGGGTTTGGCCTGCGGTTAGGCGCGGCGTTTGGACCATGCGCGGCTGGTCCAGGCCCTCGACCGGGTCGAGGATCGACCAACGGCCGGGGCCGTTCATCGTGTAGCGCGGCCAGGCCGGCTGATCCGCGGCATTGCGCAGGCGCAGAATGCCCTCGCCCACACCGGAGGCGTTCGTCCACACCATGGTCTCGTCGAAGTGCCGCTCGAGCGGATCCATCGCGGTCGCCGACATCTTGTACATCGCGAAACCGTTGCGCGCCGGATCGATATCGCCCGAAGGTTCAGGGGCGGTGTCGAGCTGGAATTGCTGGAACCGCCAGCCTTGGTGCCGGGTGAAATAGCCGACGGTCACGGGCTTGTCGGTGGACCAGCCACGGAACCACGCGTCGTGCACGGCGAGGAATTCGCGGACCGGGTTGGACTCCTGCGCGCCGCTCGCTGTGGAGATGATGGCGAGGAAGTCCCATTCCTTCTTCCAGCGGACCGATCGGGCGAAGGTGGCGCCGTCTTGGCGGGCCCCTTCGGTGGTGAGTAGCTGGACCGGCGCGAACATGAAACCTGTTTGTGCCGAGAGCCTTACACCTTCGCGACCGGCGTTCGGGCCCGCGAGATGCCAGACCCTGCCGTTGTTGTCCCACACCACGATCTTGGTGTCCTGCGTGTTGAGCATTTGGTGGATCATCGACCGAGTCCTCCTCCTCGTTGTGCCACAAACGTCTGGCGGCGTTGAACTCGGGCGATGGACATCTGCACGCTCTTGGGGTCCATACCGTTGAAGTTGAAGATGTCGCCGCGGGCGGTGTGCCCGCCGACGCCGTCGGCCAAGTCCGTCAGACCGAAGCCGGTTCCGACGACTTCCTTCGCGGTGCTTGCCAACCATTCGACTGGTTTGGCGACCAGGTCGACCGCCTTGCCCGCCACCGTCGATCCGATGAGGGATCCGAGCACGCTACCGACCGCAGCGCCGGCTGGGCCGGCGATAGCGGTACCGAGGCCGGCGCCGATGAAGCTGCCCGCCTGACCCGCCAAGTCCTGTGCCACGCCCTTCGCCGCCCCGGTGATGCCTTTGACCAGGCCACCCGAGGAGTTACCGGAAAGGAAGCCCTGAATGCCGGCTGTGAGGTTCGACCCTTCGTCGTTATCGAACGCCTTTTGCTGTTCGAACGGTACGAAGAATTCACTGTCGGAATTGATCCCGAGCTGCTTGGCGAGCTCACCGTCGACTGAGAGTGCGTTGGAGATCGACGGGATGCCGAGGGCCCCGGCCAGCGCACCGACCGTAGAACCGGCTTCACGCAGGGCTGTGGTGTCGCTGAGGCCCAGCGACCCACCGAAGTTCTTCGCCAGCTCGCTACCGACGATCGATCCGCGGTCGATGTAGTCGGCTCCGCCGTACGTTGTGAAATGCGTGGGGTCGGCAAGGCTCGTGCCTTTGAGACCCTCACTCAGGCTTGGCGTACGCGGCGTCGTGGATGGCCCGACAGCCGAATATCCACCGGCGCCATTGGGCACATACATCGTGCTCGAACCACCACCGGACCCGCCGGTGACAACAACGCTGTTCGAACCACCACTCGCACCACCGTCGCCACCGCCGAAGCCCCTCGGCGTCATCGGCGACGCACCACCCGGTGCGACCGAACCACCGGCGCTGCCGCCCGAGGACAGCTCTGAGCCGTCTGTCGGCATCGCTCCGATCGCGGACTTCAACGACATAGACGCCGCGAACCCACCACCGAACCGAGACCCGATCGTCTGCCCGAGCTGCTCGCCGATCTCCGGCGCCAACTGCCCAGCCGGTCCGAGCGCGGGCGCGATAGCCGCACCCAACGCCGCACCGACCCGACCACCGGCTTCCGTCGCCGAGGCGACGATCCCCGCGGACAACGCCTCCGACAGCGCGGAAAGCGGTGCCGTAGAGCCCTGTCGCGACGAAGTCGACTCCTGGGCGAACGCGGGCATCGCGCTCATCAGCCCCTGCGGCTCAACGTTGAGCGCAGCAGAGATCGGTGGCCCTTCGCCGGTGAACGGCGAGTTGGCGCCCAAGTCGACCTTCATCGGTTCAGGTGTGCGACGGCCGAACAGCCCGCCCGCACCCAGCACAGGCGCCAGAGCACCGCCGAGCGCCGCACCCGCGGTACCCGCGGCATTGATCGCGGCACCGCCGATGCCGCCGATCACGTCCGCGATCAGCCCGGTCCCGAGCAGATCGCGCCACTTCTCCGGATCGCCCATGCCCGTGTCGCCGACCAAACCGCCGCCGGCGAAGCCGGGAAGCATGCCGCCCAGGTATCCGGGCGAGGGAACCCAGCCGGCATTGATCGCTTCCAGCAACGGCAACGCACCGGCGGTCGCGGCAGCGTTGACTACGAACTCGCCGTTCGACAGCCGAGCCAGGATCGAATCGCTGCTACCGGTGCCAGGACCACGGACCGAGCCACCGCCTGCGTAACCAGCAGGAGCGCTTACATTTTCAACTATCGCATTGTCGATTCCGGTCTCGGACTTCGCTGGATTGAGCAGCGTAGTCTTCGACGAGAACTTGATCAGACGGGTTTTGGTGTCGGTCGCGTCCGTATCCGGACGGAGCAGATCCATGGCCTGCCCCGCCACTCGCTCGGCGATCGCACTCGGCCCGGTGCCGAGCACGTCGGACAGCAGACCGAACAAACCGGCGCCGATCAGGCTGTTCGGGGGAATCCGGCCATCCTCACCGAGGGTGACCGGCGCCTCCTCCGGCAGGGTGATCGTGGCGGTCCCGCCGCCGGAGCCGCCTTCCCAGACGGCCCCGCTCGGCAGCCTGATCCGCTTTCCCGGAGCCGGTGTGCCGCTCGTGGTCATCGCAAGAACGTCCGGCAATGTCATCGCCGTTGGGCGTTTCTTCTTCACAATTGGTATCCACTTTCTGCGTTCGACCGCTCCGGGGCTGCAGCCACCTAGTCGTTCCAGCCGAGGAAGTCGTTCATCTGGTCGAGTTCCGTTGCCGTGCCGACTCGTTCACGATTCGACTTCCTGCCAGGGCGAACGATCGGCTCGGGCATGTTGCGCCCGCGTCGGCCGTCGTCGGTCCGGGCCCACGCCAACCATCGAAGGCTGTCGGCGACATCTGCCAACAGGTGCTCAGCGGTCTGCCATCGACTCCCTTCCGGGTGCATCACCCGAAGCAGCGCCGACTCGAGCGGCAGGTGCTTCACGATCGATCGCAGGTCGGCCCAATCGAGTGCGTCGGTGCCGAGCATCCGTAACCGGAGCCCCAGGACGATCAGGTCGTATTCGATTGCCTCGCTGTACTCTTCGAGAAGAGCATCGAGGCTTAGGATTCCCCCAGGCTCAGCCCCGAGTGCGCGCGCCACGCCTCGAGCAGCTGGTGGTAGGCGTCGGGATCCATCTCGTCGAGCGCGGCCAATGCCTCGGGGGTCAGGCTCAGCTCGAGCAGGGTGTACATCGCGTCGACATCGCCGAGGCGACGGATCCGGCGAACGAGGCCGGGCTTGAGGTAGGACAGCGACGGCAGCACGATATCGGCGCCGTCGACGGTGTAGGTGAAGTCGTTCTTCACGACCGCAGGCTGGGTGATTTTGATGGGTGCAGCAGGAGAAGTCATGGGTAGCAGACCCTTTCGATTGAGTGTGGGTTTTTAGAAAATAGGGAGGGCCCAACGGCGGCGGGCGGGCCTGCGCATAGGTGTTTTACCCGCCGCCGTTGGGGGCTTTTAATCAGGCAGTCTTGAGACCGTCATCCAGGTAGCGGTACGCCTTGATGCCGGAATCGTCCTTGAATGCCTCGACGTTGATCGTGAAGCCGGCCAGCTCGTTGGACACGAACTTCTTCTCGGTGATCGAGGAGATCTTGGCGTTCGGCAGCACGATGCGGAGCTTCTTGTCCTCGGTCTTCATGTCGAAGACCCACGCGCGACGCGGCAGAACCACGCCGGTCTCCCGGACGTTGATCAGCTTGCCCGAGGTGGAGGTCGCCGCGGTGGCGGTCACATTGTTCTCACCGAAGATCTCGCTGAGCACATCCTGGTCCCACACCGCGTACAGGGTGAGGCCGAAACGGACCGAGTGCTCGGTCTGCAGCTGGGCGATGATGTCGGCGTTCCAGTCCTTGACCGTCTCGACCTTGCGCTCACCGAGCGACTCGATGCCGTCCTCGGAGACATAACCCAGGGCCTTGAAGGCGGGGGCGATGGTGCCGGCCGCGGTGGTCGGCAGGGTGGTGTTGAGCGGCGCCACCAGGACACCGCCGGAAACGGCCAGGTTGGGGGTACCGGCGCCGATGAAATTACTGGAAGGCAGAGCCATTGTTGTTATCTCCCTTGGGATTGTTGCGCAGGCCCTCGGGATGGGTACTTCAGTTCGACTCCGAATCGGAGTCAGGCGAGGACAGTGCCCCGCACAATCAGGTCGGCGACAAGTGTGTACCGCGGCGCGGCTGTCACCGGATCGGTGTCGTTCTCCATGCCGGCATCCTCGACCTGGTCGCACCACACAGTGCCCAGGTAGCCGGGAGCGGCCGCACTCAGGATCGAACGCACGATCGCGGCAAGTGTTGCCGCCGTGCCGGCGTCGTCGGTGCATTCGAGAACAACACGAGGACGATCGAGAATCAGGTGAGCGCTACGACGCCCCTCACGATCCTCGACATCGACTCGGGCTTTTCGGTCGTTTCTGGTAACTCGCACCAACCGGGCCGGACGCGGGTCCGGGACCCGGCTGACCACAGTCGCGGTATCGGATACCGCAGCGAGTTGCGTCGTCAGATAATCGACCAAAGTTTGTTCGATATCAGAAAACAGTATCTTTTCATTCATGTCAAGTCCTTGAACAGAAATTAATTGGACCAAGATTTGGGCATGAAAAATCCCGACCGGTCAACCGATCGGGATAATCCCCTATAGGCCACGCCCTGCGTTAGGCAACGCCTTCATGCAGCAGACAGTACTGCGACCACATTGCGCACCTAATCTATGCTCTCGGGGCGGTTGTATTCAAAATTTGCAGCCATGACCCATGTCCCGGCGGGCTCTTTTTCGTAATGATAAGTAGCGGTTCGCAATTGCGAATCGTACTCGGCATGAAGAGACACCAACCGCCCGACTGTCTCCAACAGGTCGTCATCCGGAAAGATGATCGGCTGCATATTCGAATTCAGGGTGATACTGAACTGATCGCCAACGACGCCGATCACGAGGTCTGCCGAGTTATCGTCTTCATACATCTCCGTTAACACCAGCTGTCCGATCTCTCTGTCTAGCTCAGCATGCAGATCGAGAGAAAAATCAGGCATAGAACGCACCCTTCAACGGAACTATAATGATCACGGACTGGGGTAAACAGGATTGGGCGGGTCGGTTCGCACGGTTACGCGACCCGGCGTAGTTGGATTGTACATCACAACCGTGAACCCTGGAATCTCTAAACCGTGGAGATCGAACAACGAATGCTGGATCCTGACCGGGCGATCAGTAACAGGATTACGCTCCAACACCAACGAGAGCATCGTTACACCGCGATGCACGCGCGCATATTTTATAGCTGCCCGCTCCCACTTCGCTTTCCATTTGCCGTTCAATCGAGCATGCTCCGCTATAGAATTTTCCTGAACATTCGCATCAGCCTGATTGCGGACACCGGATTCTGGAATCATGTGACCTCTGTTGTCCATACCATCCACAAATCCGGCCGGTTTACGTTTACCGAGGCCTATTTTCTTACGAGGTGGCGGCGGATCGAGCCGTCCCACAGCTGCCATCGGTAAGCGAGAAGCATCAGCGTGATATTCAGCATCCCCGTAGACCGACCTTCCGGATCTCCTCGTTCCCAGCGTCGTTCCATCCGGCAATACCACATCACTAAGACGCTGCGGAGTTGTCGCCGGGCTCGTCGGTGCGGGACCCACGTTGCTATTGGAGGAAACAGGCCGACTATTACGGATTGTCGAGCCAGAAGTCGAGCGCGGAGCGGCGCCCTCAAGTGTGCCCTCACTTGTTGTCACCGCCCGGGCGGACGGCCGCGCTTCGCTGTTCGGCCGATCTGAATCCGGTACTTCGGTCGAACCTCGGTTCCCGGTTGTTCCCGATGTCGAGTGTCGCGGCGTTTGCCCGGTTGGGTTTGCGGTGCTCGGGCTGACATTCGGCGCGATGTCGGGGTGGTGGGCGGAAGGCGTACTTCCAGTGGAGGTTGCAAAATTGGTCGGACCCGGTATACGACCTGTGCTCGGGAAGCCGCGTACGTTGGCCGGAGCAAGTGTCGGCCGACCGAAGGATCGCCCGATGTTTCCCAGACTGGCTGATGTGTTATGGATCGCGGCATTTGCCGCGTTCTTTATTGCAGCGTTAACTACGCTCGGAGGGGGAAGTTTACTGGTTGTCGCATTGATTCCTTTCGGGCTCAGCAGAAGCATCGCGCCGAACAATCCGCGCCCAACGGTCTCACCGGGTGCTTCGCCAGCTTGCGTCCAGTCGGCACCGGTCGCAAATATCGAAACTTCGTTTCCAGTTCCCAAAATGTCGCGACCCAGTTGCTTCCAGCTACCTTGCCCAACCGAAATCGCCGCGATATCGATCGCGGTAAATCCCAATCCAACACTCACACCCAGCCCACTCGTCGCCAATCCAAGCCACGCGTCTTTAAGGCTGCCGTCCATCACGCTGAGCACGAATCGACTGCCCCAACCGTCCACATCACGGTCCTGCTGACCTGCGAGGGCTGCAATTCCCGTTTTCATCTCATCGTAGGCGCGTTCGAATCCGGTAGCAACGTCACGACTGAACGATGTGAATCTCTCGTAGTTGCTGCGGAGGTCTGGTTTTGGATCCTTCTTAGTAGGCCCTCGTGATTCAATAAGCGCACCAAGACGGTCATATCGCGTGTGCGACCCGTCATCTCCGTCGACGGTTATACCGTCCGCGTCGGTTAGGGCAAGATATCCTCCCACCCCAGAATTCGAGTAGAATTTGTCTGATTTCATTTCATTGCCAGGATCCCAGACTCGAATATGAGTTCCATTATTCGTTAGTTCAGTGTTCGTATACAGGCTCGATCCATCGAGTTTTGGCGCGATCTCCCACAGCGGCCCGCCCGACAGGTTTCCGGCAAACCAGCCGTGACCCGTGTTATCCGTGAACTCAATCGGGTTGGTTACCAGCCCGCCGTGCTCGGTCTCGTTGGTACGCCAAACGGAGACATCGCCATCCCTATTAATGTATGCAGTGTGGTACAAGCCCGGCTCGGTGCTGATTTGTTCGAGACTTCCGATCGGGACTCCGTTGTCCACCAGCGTGAACGTGGTGTTCAGGTCTGGTAGCGTCCCTAGGACACTGTCCGGGGTTCCGGACGTGGAAGTTCCGTTATCGAAAAGCTGGGTGTACTGATTCGAGTTTGCGGAATCCTGCTGAGCGTAGAGGGAAGCGCTGCCGACTACGTCGACCCACTGCTGCACCCCACCGTTCTCCCCATAGACCACTCGCGAATTTCCGACCATGACACCATCACGGGTGACTTCCTGGTCCACACTTCTGTTTCCATTGCCAATCGGAATGGTGTACGTATGAGTAAGCCCGTCACGGACGACGGTCCATGTGTCGCCCTCCTTCTTTCCCGAAATATCAGGGCGGTCGAAGAGCGGACCACTGCCTTCCGTGCCTGAAGGCTGGACGGAGACCGGCGATGACGACTCAGGAACGACGCCAGGTTTCGGGCTGTCCGTCCGAGGCCGACCTTCACGGCTGGGTTGTGTCGGCTGGGTCTGCGCTGGAGTTGATGGCGTTTCACCCGTCGGGGTGGTCGGATCGGGTGTCCGCTGCTCCCGATGGGTACCTGGGTTGTATTCGCCCTTCAAACCTTGAACGTCTGCGATGGGAACTGCCGTTTGTATCCCCTGCCCGGCCGAATCGAGTGCTCGACCAGAGAGAACCCTGTTGTACGCTCGCGAAGCCGATGCCGGGGTCATTCCTGAGTGGTTGAAAACCCGGGGTTGACGGTCGGGCGCGCGAGACTCCGCACCGAGTGGAGTCAGGCTCTGCAACCACCGCCCATCGCCCGTCGGATCCGGTACCGGCCCGTTCACTGCGGCGGCTCCGCATCGTCGATCCGGCGACGCAGCTCAGCGACCATCGCCGCATACGCCTCCGACTTCGTCTTCCCCTCACACGCGATCCCGCGGGGATGAGTCGCGTACCACGCACTCCCCTCGACCTGCTTGACAGATATCTCGTCGAAGTCGTAGAACTCCTCCGCATCAGGCGTAGGCCAATTGCCTTCGGCATCCGGGGTGATGTGAGCACCGGTATCGAAAGCACCCGGGGCACCGGCAGGTGTCGGGATCCACCGGATCTCCTCGAGTTCGGGGTGCACACGCACACCACGCTTGATCAGATACTCTGCGACCCGAGTCGCCTGCTTGATCGAAGTGACGGTCGGTTCGGCCAGCTTGCGGCCGACAGGGCTGGTCCACTCGGGCAGGTGGATGACCGAAAGTTCCTCGGCAAGTGCACGAACCTCCGGGTCGAGTTCGTCGTCGTGGTCGGGCTCGGCGAGCTTTCCCGACATAGCTTGTTGGAGGAACGCCAGAAACTCGGGAGTGACCAGCTGTCCGGATTCGGTCTGGACGTATTCCGGAGGCGACGTTTCGTTGGTGCCGAAGTCGACCGAGCCGATGATTTCCTTGCCGGACATGTGGTGGAGCCTCCCGAGCTTTTGGGCATGAAAATGGCCCGTGCCTGCTGGCCGGGCCTTTGCGTGGTTGCGGGTGTGGAGTTAGGACAGGCCGAGCAGCGGCAGGATCACCGGGGCGAGCAGCACGGCCAGTTCGAGCAGGACGAGCAGGACGGGAAGCATGGAAGTCACCTCCTCTCGGTTGCCGACGTTTCGAGGGCTTTCAGGCGGTCCAGGATGTCGGCCATGGCATCGACCACGGTCATCCCATCGAGCTGTTCCCAGCCCGCGAACATGCCCGCATCGCGCTGCTGGCTACCACACAGCTGCTCGCGAATGTCCTTGACATCGGTGCCGATCGGGCCGCAGAACGCGGTGATGAAATCCTGGATCCGGGTGACTTCGGATGCGCTCATCGGAGCGTCCTTTCCGTCGATGAATGCCTGTACGTCGCAGCGGAACTCGTCCATGTCGATACCGGCGGGGTCGATTTTTCCTTCGTGCGAGTACTCGCGATGGGCCACGCAGTCCTCGGCGTCTGCGCCGATGCGCGCGAGGATCGCCGCGCAGCCGCGCTTGTAGGCGTCGAGTTGTGCTGGGGTCCAGTCGGTTCCGTCGCCGCGAGAGACGGCTTCGATGCCGATCACGTGGTAGTTGGCGTTGTCGGTGGGCCAGCCCGGCCAGGAGCCTCGGCCTGCGTGCCAGCAGACACCGGCGGCGATCACGCGGAAGGTGCCGTCGCGTTCGAGGACGAGCTGGGCGAGGGGGCCGGGCAGGTCGGCGCGGCCGTCCTGGACGATGCGCCAGTCGTTTTTGCCGCCGCCCGCGGTGTGGTGGCAGAGCACGCCGCGGATGTCACGGAAGTCGCCGTGGCCTCGGTCGCGCCAGCCTTCGTGCTCGATGACGTCCAGGCCGGCATCGCGTAGCACGTCGGCCAGCCATACCGGGTCTCCTGTCCAACCCATAGGTGTCTCCTTGTGTGAGTGAAGGTTTGGGGTCCCGCCCCCGTGGACGAGGGGAAGCGCCGAGGGCGGGACCGTCACTCCTGACGCAGCGGCGACGTCTACGACCGCAGACCACCTGCGGGAGACGGGCGCGTCAGGAGCGCGGCATGCGGCGGGCTCGAATCCCGCACCGTATCGAGTGTTCTCCGGGGGCCGACCGCATGCAGTTCGGGAACGGCGGGGGTCGCCGTCAGATTTCTTCTTGGAGGGTGGCGGGGATTTTGTAGTCCGCCACCGGGGGCTCCATGCCGGGGACATGCAGGCGTAGGAAGCCGAGCAATTCATCGATGTGGCGCTGAAGTGCGCGAATCAGCCGGATCGCGTCGCGGAAACGGAGGTGATCGTCGGCGGCCTGCTCCTCGAGCGCGACCACCCGCTCACGCAACTTGGCGACTTCGCGGGCCTGCCACGCTGTCACCGCGCCGATGACGGTGGCGAGGGCCATGCCGCCCGCTTGCACGAGTTCAGGGCTTAACCACGATGCCATCCGGTTCACCCACCGATCCGGTCACCGGGCTAACAGCAGGCCTGATGATGGCGCCGGCGATCAGTGGCGTCGCCAATCCGTAAAGGGTGAGCAGTGTTTCGATCCACACGGCATCGATCTCGCGACCGAGCAGATACGCGAGGACACCCGTGACAGCGACGAGTACCGACCGGACCAGCGCGGGCTCTGGGGTCTTGCTGACTCTCATGATGTGTTCCTTCCCAAAGGTTTTCGCGGGTCTCAGATGCGCCCTTCGGCGACATCGCGGTTCAGCGCCTGGGCTAGTGCGCGGGCATGGCCGTAGCGGACGTAGTCGGTGGTATGTCTCCCGTCGAACAAATAGCCGCGGGAGTAGGCGATGGCTCCGGTCCAGTGGCTCCAGTTCGACGGAGACCACCAGCGCTGCAATTGCTTTCGAGTCGCCGTGTCGAGCATCCGCTGAGCCCATCGGATCGCCGAGTTCGCGCTGGCGAAGCTGAAGAAGGCGCTCAGGTCCGCGATGGTCCGCAAGGGATTGCCCGCGGGCAGTGCGGTGATGGGATCACCGGGTGCCGCGGCCCAATAGGCGGGGATGCCGTCGATCGGGCGCTCGCCGACCACGCCATAACCGCCGGGATCGGTGTCGCCGAGGTACTGGCCCGCCGGTCGACGCGGATCGGCGATCAGCGCGCAGGCGATTACCTCACGACCCGGATACGCGCCGCGACCGATCTCCGCCGCGAGGTCACCGGCTACCGCAGCGCCTTGCGAGTACCCTGCCAGCACAACGGGATTCGGAGACCGGTCGATGGCGGCCAGCAGCGCACGTTTGCCTTCGGCGACGCTTTCGGTGTAGCTCACGTGCGAGCCGTAGTCGGCGGGGTACGGGATCATGCGAGGGGTGAACATCGACTTGTTCAGCGCGTCGACGAAGGCACCGGTGACGCCGTCGCCGCCGGGGTTCCAGGTGCCACCGACCACCAGTACATCGATGGTGCGGGGCGTTCCTTTCGGAGACCACAGTGACATGTTCAGACCTCTCTCAGACGTTGGGTTGGAGGTCCCGCTCCGGACGACTGCGCCTCCGGAGCGGGACCGTTTCGCCCCTGCGCTGCGACGACGTCTTTCGACCACAGCGAGCTGCGGGAGACGGGCGCGCCAGGGGCGGGCATGCGGCGGGCGGGGGCCTGCCGCACGAGTACGAACGACGCTCGGCAAGCGCCAACAGCAAAGCCCCCGTTCCTTTTCATGGAACGAGGGCTGAGGAAGAAGGGGTTACCGGTGGTGTCGGCCTGGTGCCAGTTGGCGCAGGATATCGCCCGAACTCGACGTCGGCCACAAGCATCGGTAGGGGTATTCGGTGGGCATCCCGGGCAGCCAATCCAGGCGGTGCAGCAAGTGCACCGGGATCATGGCGAATTCCTCGTTCGCCAGGTGCTGTAATCGCCAACCGAGCAGGAAATCGGTGACCCCGAGGAGTGCGGCGAGATCGGTGATGTTGTCGCAGATCTCGAGCGCATCACGGAGGTCACCCACCGTGATGAGGCGCTGTGCGACGACATCGTGGACCTGCATCTCGATCCGGCCTCGCCATCGCTGACCGTCGAGCGCCGCTTCCAGTTCGCGCGAGTCGGCCATCTCGATGTGAGCCACCGCGTGGGCGATGACTTCGTTTCGTACGTGACCGGACAGATCCGCTTGGATCAGGATGGCACGGTCCGCGACGGACCAGAACGACACGAAGTCGAAGACCACGGCCGAATCGACCCTGATTCCCTGGTCGAACGCAGCCTCTTGGGCATTGAACCTGTTGCGCTGCACCGCGATATCTTGTCGGCTAGCGACCGTAGCGTCCGACTCACCTTCACCACCCATGGAAAATACACAACTCTCACAACTCGGAACCGATCACGACCCGTCGCATCATCACCACCGGAGACGGTGCCGGATGCTGTATGTCAGGTCACCGAGAAGTGCTGTGCGTCACGTTGTTCGGCGCCCGGCGTGAGCGCCATCGATCCACCGCGCCGGCGACGACTTGGAGGTCTTCTACGCAGATTTCGGAAAGGTCGACATGGCCGCGGTTCCTTCTACCTGGTACCGAGTCGTTCGCGCTGTGGTTCGACCCGCCGCCTTCACGAGGGGATCTGTTCCCGGTTGGCTGACCCGAGTCGTCGGGAACGAATGCATCGAATGCACCTGACACAGAAAAACCTCACCCAGCAGCCGAAATGTTGAGACTCTCGGTCGAGAGCTCTCGGCTCATTCTAGCGTTGATGTGATCTGAGGCCCGATCAGGATCTGCGGGAGGAGAGGGCTGCCTGGCGCCAAATATCATGCACTGGAGCGCATTTGGGCATGCAAATTCCCGCTGGCACTAGTTTGCGTCATCGACCTCGAGATGTCAACCCCCGACCTCAGATGGGACAAACCCGCTGGTGCGGGTAGCTTTTTCGAGGAGTCCGGCCCGCCGCGAGATGCTCGAACATGCTGCGGCCTAAGCCCTTTGAGCCGGTACTGAGGGACGCCATGGCAGTCCGACAATGCCAGCGGGGCGTCGGCAACAATCTGCCGACGCCCCGCTGGTTCACTTGCGTTCTCGCTATGCATCTTTCGTGTATTGCCGTGCCGGAAGGGTGCGGTGGGCATCCAAAACATCTCCGACGACGAATAATTCGGGCCAGTCCGCTGACCACGGGCCCGGCACCGGGGAGAGCAGGCCCGCCCTACGAAGCGTGCGCACCCGTCGAGCGGTGAGATTCCGGTAGCCATCGCCCAGCTGTTCGGCGAGCTTGCCGATTGCGGCGGCGTGGAGGCGGACGGCCCTTGCGCGCAGAACCAGATCGGCGTCAACAGCCGCGATCTCGGCCGGCGGACATACCACCGTCTCCGCCGCCTCGATCGCCGCACCGATCTCGGCGGGTGCGGACTCCACACCCTCGGTCATTGCCAGCGCAATGATGTTGCGTTGCAACCACTCTGCCATTCCATCAATGCTTGCGGCGCCACCGTAGGTAACACCGCGCTGTTCGCATACCAACCGAACCCATGCCACCAGGACCGACTGGAGGTGGTCCGCCGCATGAGCAGCGGCCGGGTTGAACGGAAGCCGTTGTTCCCGTGCACCGTTGCGCGTGCGGTAGTCCACCGTGCCGAATCGGGTCTGACGCGTGCGCGCGTCCACCAAATCCTCGGCCAGATCGGGGATGTCGCCGAGCATTCGAGCAAGGTCTCGCGCAGCCTCTCGATCCAGGTACAGGTGGCTGTCGTCGGGCCACCTGTCCAATGGGGTCACGCCGCATGAATCCTCACGCATGCGGTTCGACGCCGTGATGGCATCGTCTGTGCCCATGACTCGCTCCTTCGATCTATAGCGGGCCGGAGCCCCGGTTGCACCCTGCTACGCGGCCGAAATGGTGTGGCGCGGCTGGGCGGCGTCGAGTAGCGGCTCCTACTGGGACCCACAATCGAACACTCGTTGTATGCAACGTTGTTGCCACACATCTGTCAAGCCGAGCGATCTCGCCGCTTACCCAGATACCTGTTCGCACAAACAAATTCGCGTGACGCTGTTACATTCAACAAGTACAAGCTCCGTTTGCTTCGCAAATTCGCAGC
Source organism: Nocardia sp. A7 (assembly GCF_046549215.1). Taxonomy (NCBI): domain Bacteria; kingdom Bacillati; phylum Actinomycetota; class Actinomycetes; order Mycobacteriales; family Nocardiaceae; genus Nocardia; species Nocardia sp. A7. The sequence goes on from NZ_JAJPWE010000001.1 coordinate 1,904,383, forward strand.
TGTCGACTGCATACACTCCGTACATGAGTGCAAACAATCTGCTACCCTCGCTGCATGGTGAGACAACGGAGCGCGGTGGTTCCTCCCGAGGTCAGCGCCACCCTGCGGCTTGCTCGCAAGGAGCGCGAGATGTCGATGGACCGAGCCGCGAAAGCAGCACGAATCAGCACGAGCCTGTGGACACAGGTCGAGAACGGGACCCAGTACAAGCGCGGACAGAAGGTTCAGGCCAGCACCACGGCCGAAACCTTGCAGGCGATGGCAGACGCAGTCGGGCTCGATGCCGAGCCACTGCTGGCGCAAACGGGTCTGGACCCGGTCGAGCCGGAGCCGACTCGCCCCCAACCGGTCGAGGGAATCGTCGACCTCTCGGGGTTGTCCGAAGGGGATCTGCGGATCGTCGCCGCTTACGTCAACGGACTTCGGGCGGCCAGGCACAGCTGAACGCCACCCATCGCGGGGCATTCGTCGTTGAGTGATGAGTTAGACGACCGGGGTCGCGACCGGTCGTGCTCGCGCGTCCATCTTGTCCATCAGACGGCGGCCGAGGTTGTGGAAGGGCTTCTCGATCGTGTGGTAGGTCAGAGTCGCGAGGGCGATCGAGCCGATCACCCAGGTGCCCCATGTGAGCCAGGCCGCCGATATCCCGAGGACCGATGTTTTCCAGGGGTCTATGGCGCCCAGCACAAGGGCGTGCATGAGATACAGCGAGAAACTGATCCGCCCGAGGAACAGCAAGGGGCGTGGGAAGGAATATCGGCGCAGTAGCAGCGCAGCCGCGAACAAAAGGTAGGCGCAGACCATGGTGACGGCTTCCTTCCACCAGGGGATCCACGCGCCGGTCGCCGGGTCCAGGTGGGGCTGCTCGACAACGAACTTGAACCCGAGGATCACGCACGCGGCGAACCCGAATATCGTCCAGCCGAGCCTGCTGCTGATCTCGCCCGCCGTCATCCGGTAGAGCACCGTGCCGACGAACATCGTTGCGAAGATCGTGGCGGAGTATGCCGACGGACCGGGTTGGTTGAGAACCAACGGGACGGCGATCGAAGCGAGTAGGACCGCTGCTACGGCCGAGCGCCTCTCGACCGCACGGCGAGCGAAGAAGACCGCGATGGCCACGGTCGCAACCACAACCATCAGGCGACTAGCGAGGCTCGACTCGGGACCGTTGACCATCGCGACCGGCAGGAACAGTGCCGCGACGATCGAGCCGATCGCGAGGACGGCCAGCGGCACCGATCGACGGTTGAGCCCACCGAGGAACAACAGCGACACGAACAGGTAGAACGCCAACTCGTAGGCGAGTGTCCACGCGGCCCCGATCACCTGAGTATTCGGTGCGCCGAGAAAGAACTGCGCCATGGTGGCATTCGTGAGAATGTGCCATGCGGGATCGGCCAGAAAGCCCGGTTGCAGACTGAACCGGCCTACGGAATGCAGGATCATCGCCGCGATCAGACAGCCCCAGAACAGCGGGAACAGTCGGAAAAACCGGCCGACCCAGAAGGCGCCCAGCGACCTCCCCCGCTCCAGCGATGCGGGGATGATGAAACCGCTGACGATAAAGAAGACAAAGACCCCGAACATCCCGGCACCGAAATACGACGACGAGAACCGTGCATATTCGGGCCACAGTCGCTCGCCACAATGCCCGATCACCACCGCCAAGGCCGCCAAACCTCGAAGCGCATCCAGAAACTCGAACCGGCCGCCACGGGCCAGGGCTTTACCTTCGACTGATTCGGCCGAATCAGTCACCACGTCAACAGCTTTAGTCATACCGCACCATCACATCATCGAATAGTTCGTCATTGCCTTGCCAGCGGGATCTATCAGCCCGCCACTGTCACTCAGACAGGCTGGCCGCCGTCCGCCGAGCCCATCTCGCCGACGACTTGCCCGACGGGGGCACCGGCCTCCTTCCACGGCACCAAAACCGACCCCGACGACCAATTCTCGTGGGGTGCAGACGAATTCGGGAGCTACCAGAAGCTCCATCGTGTTGCCATCGTCTGCGCATACCCGACTACCACCACGTGCTCCAGCCAGCACGAGTGCAGTCACGTCGACCCACGCATTATGAGGTCGGCGCTCCAACACAATCGACCGGTCGCCGACCACCGCCGCCAGAGAGTCGGGGATGGCGAGCGCCTCGTGGTGCCGATCGGCCAGCGAGTGCGTCATAGCGGCGAGCGCAATCCGACAACGAGCAGGCCGACACCGGCGTACTTCAGCAACGCGCCCCCTCGGTCAGGCCGATCAGTGTGACGACCAGAAAGACCAGAAACATCGGATCGACAATTACCTGATCAGTTTCGTCACACCGCACCGCAAATAGTTCGAACAGGGCCTACCAACCCATAGCCAGCGATCTTAGTGCCAGGTGGGCAACACTGAGCGACGGGAGCCGACAGCCGTCATGGGCATGCTCTCAGCGATCGAAACGACGAGTGCCCTGCTCATCGCAGGGCACTCGTCGTCCGTGGTGTGCCAGGAAGCGGGAGTGGTTTCCACCGACTCTACTTCCGCCGCTGCCGAACCGATGGTCAGCGCCGCGATGATCGGCGGCAAGGCTGCTGGCCGAACCGGTGGTGGCGTCGTCCTCGGTGCCGCCGGTTGCGGGGCCCACGCGTCCGAACTCAGCTTCGGGTGAACCGGAACGCTACGACGGGCAGTTGACCGTGTACTCCCACTGGGTGTCATTGGGCCCCGTGACCCGAACACTCACTGTCGACGACGACCCGGCGGGCAACGAAACGACCCGGGATCCGGTGCCCTCGTTGGTGTTGTCGCCGACGTAGCCGGTGTCGAGGACCTGCCCGCCGTCGTAGAAGACCTGAATGCGGTCAGGAATGTTGAGGGTTTCGTAGGTGAGGACGAACGAGGTCGGCCCGGCGACGCCGAGCTGATGCGTCGTGTTGGTGACGCCCGCCCCACCGGACTTGGTCGAGCGGTTGCACGGCTGCACGGTCTCGGACGATCCGCCGCTCGAGCCGCCGCCCAGGATTCCGCTGCCGGTATCGAGCAGATCGCCCAGAATCCCACTGCCCGTGTCGATTACCCCACTCCCGGTCTCACCGCTTCCGGTGTCCGCGCCTGCCGCCGCCCCGGCGCCGGCGACCAGTGACAGCGCCGCCCCCACGACAGCAACCGTCCGAAGAATCCCCCGATTCGAAAGACTGATCTTGTTCACAACGCTTCCTCCACAACACTTCTAGCCACGGATCTGGATCAGGTGAACGCGCCGCCGCGACCGAACGATCGCAGGGCAAGAGAAGTTCTACCCGCGTTTCAGAGGATGCGGAATGCTCGTAATTCGGCCACCACAGTGTTCAGATGCCGGGTAGTTGCCCGGTGACGCCGGCACGCGGTATTGACAGCCGGGCAACACCACAAAGTCAGCCCAACGCGCCACGGGCAATTCCTTAGCACGCAGAAGAAAGCACCGGACGGTAGACCAAAATGGGCATCAGAACGACCTACGGCAATTATTGAGCGAACACATTTTGGCTGATGAGTAAAATCACAGCAATTACTTGTAACGGCAGCTGACAGGATGGCGATTCGCACACACGCGCGAAAGCACAAGGGCCCGAACACAATTCCCTGGTGACGACCGATTCGCCGTGTCCGAATACCGATAAGGGCCGCACACCCCCCTGGAGTGTGCGGCCCCGTCGGTGGAGACTCAGCGCAGGGTTGCGGTGAGGTGTGGGTAGCCCTTTTTCGGGTGCAGGATGGAGAGGTCCCAGCCCGATCCGGCCTGGTCGGCGTAGATGTTGACCGAGGACGGAAGGAAGATCGGCTTGCCGAATTTGACCGCGTAGGTGGTCTTTTCGGGGACGCGGCCCTCGATGGTGCCGAGGATCGCGGCGGCGGACCACATGCCGTGGGCGATGGTTTGCGGGAAACCCATTGCCTTGGCGCCGATTCCGGAGACATGGATCGGGTTGTGGTCACCGGAGGCGGCGGCGTAGCGGTTGATCATCTTCTGATCGACGCGCTGCACGCGCAGCGGGGGCGGGGGCACCTCGTCGGCGGGAGGCGCCGACTTGGGGCCGCCCGACAGGGACGTGCGCTGCTGGTGCAGGAAGGTGGTGACCTGACGCCAGACGAGTTCACGGCCGACACTGATCTCCGTGATCGCGTCGACCAGAAGGCCTTTCGGGTGTTCACGGAGGTTCTCGATGTGGGTGGCGAAATCGAGCGGTTCGGACAGCGAGATCTCACGGGTGCGTTCGATGACGTTCTCGAAGTGCACCGCACCGACCGCGCTGAACGGGAAATCCCGTGCGACGACGAGTTGCATCGCCAGCGGGAAGCTGAGGATGAACGGGTACGTCAGCGGCAGGGTGTCGCTGAAACGCAGGCCGGTGGCGTGGCAGTAGTCAGCGAGGTGGTCGGGGTCGACCCGCACTCCTTCCACGACGACGCGACGGTCGGGCAGGGTCGGCTTGCGACCCGACAGCGCGGCGGGCAGCGGGATGGCGCCCAGCGCCGCCTTCGCGTACAGGCCGCCGTTGCGGGGAACCTCGGTGAGGGTGATCGTCTGGGTCATCAGGCGCCGATCAGGCTCTGACCGCAGACACGAACCACGTTGCCGCTCACCGCGTTCGACGCGGGGCTCGCGAAGTAGGCGATGGTCTCGGCGACGTCGACGGTCTGGCCACCCTGCAGCAGCGAGCTCATCAGGCGACCGGCCTCACGGGTGCCGACGGGGATGGCGGCGGTCATCGCGGTCTCGATGAAGCCGGGGGCAACCGCGTTGATGGTGATGCCCTTCTCGGCCAGCAGCGGCGCCTCGGCGTCGACCATGCCGATGACGCCCGCCTTGGAGGCGCCGTAATTGGTCTGGCCGCGGTTGCCCGCGATGCCCGCGATGGAGGACACGTCGATCACGCGGCCGCCTTCCTTCAGCACGCCCTTGGCGACGAGGCCGGAGGTGATGCGGTGCGGGGCAGCGAGATTGACGTTGATCACCGAGTTCCAGCGGCCCTCGTCCATGTTGGCGAGCAGCTTGTCGCGGGTGATGCCCGCGTTGTGGACGACGATGTCGATGCCGCCGAAACGCTCGGTGGCGAACTCGGCCAGGCGCTCGGCGGCGTCGGGGGCGGTGACGTCGAGGGCCAGTGCGGTGGCGCCGATCTTGTTCGCGGTGTCGGACAGCGCCTCGCCCGCGGCGGGGATGTCAGCGACGATCACGGTGGCGCCGTCACGGGCGAACACCTCGGCGATGGTGGCGCCGATACCGCGCGCGGCACCGGTGACCACGGCAACCTTGCCCGCGAGGGGCTTGTCCCACGAAGCGGGAGCGACGGAGTCGGCGGCACCGACCCGGATGACCTGGCCGTCGACGAAGGCCGACTTACCTGAGAGCAGGAAGCGCAGGGTCGACTCGAGACCCGTTGCGGCAGAACCGGATTCGGGGTGCACGTAGACGAGCTGGCCGGTGGCGCCGCGCAGCAGCTCCTTGGCGACCGAACGGGTGAAGCCCTCGAGCGCGCGCTGGGCGATCTGCTCGTCGACCGAGCCGACCAGTTCGGGGGTGGTGCCGAGAACCACGACACGGCCCGAAGGAGCGAGGTTGCGCATGGCGGGCTGGAAGAATTCGAACAGCTGCGCGAGCTTGTCGATCGAGTCGATGCCGGTGGCGTCGAAGACCAGCGCGCCGTACTTGGTGCCCGAGTCGAGCGAATCCGCGACGGTGTAATCCGACAGCAGCGCGCGGACCGGCTCGGCCAGGCGGCCCTTGCCACCGATCAGTACCGGACCGGGCAGGGCGGGCTCGCCCGCCTTGTAGCGGCGCAGTGCGGCCGGCTGCGGGAGGCCCAGCTTGCTCGCGAGGAACGCGCCGGGGGCGGAGTGGATGAAAGATCCGTAGAGGTTCGGTGCACCCTTGCTCTTGGCTGCCACTGTTCCTACCTTCTCTGTGCTCGACGAGTGTGTGTCCGTGCTCCGCTCAGTGTCCCCCGTGTGAGCGCACACTTGCGGGTACGGTGTCGACAACGAACTTACTCCGGAGTAAGTTTAATGTAAACCGATACGACGCTGTGACCGCACGGGGGCCATTCCACCGGCACGCGTTACCCGGAACCCGACGAGACCATGGAGAACTCGAGTGACAAGCAAAGCCCGCTCGGCGAAGACCCCGACCACGGCCGCCAAGACACAGCGCCCGGTTGCCATCGTTGGCGGCAACCGCATCCCGTTCGCGCGCTCCGACAAGGCTTACGCGAAAGCGTCCAACCAGGACATGTTCACCGCCGCGCTCGACGGGCTGGTCAGCCGGTTCGGCCTGCAGGGCGAGCGTCTCGGCATGGTGGTCGGCGGCGCGGTGCTCAAGAAGGTCGGCGAGCACAGCCTGATCCGCGAAAGCGTGCTCGGCTCGAAGCTCTCGCCCTACACCCCGGCCCACGACCTGCAGCTCGCCTGCGGCACCGGCCTGCAGTCGATCGTCACCGTCGGTGACGCGATCGCGCTCGGCCGCATCGAGTCCGGCATCGGCGGCGGCGCCGACACCACCTCCGACGCGCCGATCGGCGTGAGCGAGGACATGCGCGAGTGGATGCTCACCGCCAACCGCGCCAGGACCAACAAGGACAAGCTCAAGCTGGTGGGCCAGCTGCGCCCCTCGATGCTCGGCATCGAGATCCCGCGCAACGCCGAGCCACGCACCGGGCTGTCGATGGGTGAACACGCCGCGATCACCGCCAAGGAATTCGGCGTGGCCCGCGAGGCGCAGGACGAACTGGCCTACCTCTCGCACAAGAACATGGCCGCCGCCTACGACCGTGGCTTCTTCGACGACCTGATCACCCCGTTCCTCGGCCTGACCCGTGACGACAACCTGCGTCCCGGCTCAACCGTGGAGAAGCTGTCCACCCTGAAGCCGGTGTTCGGCGTCAAGGCGGGCGGCGCCACCATGACCGCGGGCAACTCGACCCCGCTCACCGACGGCGCGTCGGCGGTGCTGCTGTCCACCGACGAGTGGGCCGCCGAGCACAAGCTGCCGGTGCTCGCGCACCTGGTGGACTCCGAGGTCGCCGCGGTGGATTACATCCACGGCCCCGACGGCCTGCTGATGGCGCCGACCTACGCGGTCGCGCGCCTGCTGGCCCGCAACGGCCTGACCCTGCAGGACTTCGACTACTACGAGATCCACGAGGCCTTCGCCTCCGTGGTGCTGGCCACCATGGCCGCGTGGGAGTCCGACGCCTACTGCAAGGAGCGCCTCGGCCTCGACGGAGCACTCGGCTCCATCGACCGCAGCAAGCTCAACATCAACGGCTCCTCGCTCGCCGCGGGCCACCCGTTCGCCGCGACCGGCGGGCGCATCGTCGCCTCGACCGCGAAGATGCTGGCGGAGAAGGGATCCGGCCGCGCGCTGGTTTCCATCTGCGCGGCAGGCGGCCAGGGCGTGGTGGCGATCATCGAGCGCTAGTCAGCGCTGATCACACAGCGACGGCGGGTGGTTTCTGATTCTTCAGAGACCACCCGCCGTTCGTTGTCAGACCTCAGCGGCAGATCGGGTTCGGGTTCGGCTCCGTCGACCCCCAAATCCCGCAGATGAGAAGCTTGACGACGCCGAGCGGAAGATCGATCAGAGCGGAACCGGTTCCAGCGGAAGCCGATTCGGCCACGACAGTCGGCTGCGCGGGGGCGGCGAGCGCGGTGGGCGCGCCTGCGGCGATACCGGCGACAGCCGCGGTGGCAACAAGGACTCGGATCATTCGACGATGCATAACAAGCCTTTCAAGGGAAAAACTGAGCGAATCTGATACCCACATCGGGTGCCTCGATACGAGCGTTATCCATAGCTTCCATGGGCTTGACGACTTGAATTATTTAGTGCTACAAGCCATTCGACTCACGCGAAGCACTGTCAGCTCGCGTCGATGGCGGCGGCGATGAGTGGCCAGGAGATGTGCAGGTCTTGTTCCCAGTACCGCCAGGTGTGGGTACCCGCGGGGCGAAATTCGGTGTGGGCGGGGATGTTCAGTTCCGCGAGGCGGGCGGCGAGGCGCTGGGTGCACAGGTTGGCGGCGGCTTCGATGGCGCCGCCGAGGAGGATCTGGTCGGTCATGCCGATGACCTTTCCGGGCGTCGCGCCGGGTGGGAGGGCTTCGGCCGGGCCGGGCAGGCCGTTCGCGCTCGACAGGTAGATCGCTTTGCCGCGCAAGCGTTCCGCGTTGAGATAGGCGTCGTTCGCGCGCCAGGCGGGGTCGCCGGGTGGGCCCCACATATTGGCCGGGTCGGCGCCGCCGCGGGCGAGGACCAGGTCGATGGCGGCGCGACCTATCGGGTCATCGACCGAGGCGCAGCCGCTGTATGCGCCGACCGCGCGGTAGCGGTCGGGCGCGGCGATCGCCAGGTTGAGGACCGCGGTGGCCGACATCGACAGGCCCGCAATGGCATTCACGCCGGTGGTGTGCAGGGCGGCGTCGATGATCGGCGGGAGTTCCTCGGTGAGGAAGGTCTGCCATTTGTTGCGGCCCAGCTTCGGATCGTCGCGCTGCCAGTCGGTGTAGTACGAGAAGGCACCCACCGCGGGCGTGACGACGTTGACGTTCTTTTCGGCGAAGAACTGCACGATGTCGGTCTGGTTGTACCAGTTGGCGATGTCCTCGCCGCCGCCGGCGCCGTTGAGCAGATACAGAGTTGGTCGCGGCGCGCTGGTGTCGTGCGGCGTGAGGACCTGCAGCGGGATCACCCGGTCCATCGACGCGGAGTACACGTGCAGCGTCTGCTGCCGCTGACCGGGCCGTTCGATCCGATCCAGCCGCGATCCGTCCGCACCGGCGGTCCCGATCGCGGCGACCGACGATGCGATGACAGCGAGTGCGGTCAGCACCATCCGCTTACAGGTGAACACGATTCCTCACAGAATTTCGAAACAATATGCGCCACAGTGAGACTGGAGCGCCGGGGCGGCAGCGCGAGACCGCCCCGGCGACCCGGTGCTACGCGATCAGCTACCGATCAGATCGCCCAGCACGTCGGAGATGATGTCGCTCAGCGAGCCGGTGGAGCTCAGCTGGCCATCATCGGAGCCGAGCCCGTTGTCGCCGAGGCTGCCGATCACGGTCTCCCCCGCGTTGGCGGTACGCGCGGTGAAACAGGCGGTGAGGTCGGGCATTTCGTTGCTGACGCCCACCGTGCCCGCCACCCCGACACCGCCGCTGGTGACCAGCTGACCCGCCTTGATGCCGCTCGGCACCGGGTAGGTGATGGTCAGGGTGACCGGGTTGCCCGAGTTCACGAACCAACCGGTGCTCGTCACCTTCCAGCCGCCCGCGTTGGGCACGGCGGTGACATCCTCGGTGACCTGCCCGCCGACCGCGTGATAGGCGGTGATGGTGGCCTTGGTCGGTGCGCCGAAGCCGACCGGCGGGAAGTCGGTGATGGTGTTGACGTACGGGTTGCCGATCCCGGTGGTCCCGACGATCACCTTGTAGGTGACCGAGGTGCCGACGCCGATCTGCTCGGCACTGGCGATCTTGTCGTAGACGTGGGTGACACCGACGGTGCTCCAGTCCTGTTTGGTGTCGTGACTGCTCACCGCGCAGCCGGCGGCCGTGGCGACGCCGGATCCGAAGCCGACACCGACACCGGCGACGACCAGGGCAGTAGTGGCGATGCCCGCGGCGATGCGCGAAGTCCGGAACATGATTTCCTCCAAGGCTGACCCCCTTCGGGCCACAACGTAACGGCCCTACTGGACGCTTGTCCTAAGAACAGGAACACGTTCCCCTTTTTGTGGAACATTCATACTTCAAATTACCCCGGAAACGCGCCAACCGGCCTTCCCACGTGCGGAAAGGCCGGTTGGCGGTGTCAAGGGGGCTAGGCGGGAGGCAGCTCGTTGTGGCCGCCGAACGCCTTTCGGGATATACGCGTCTGGCTACTTCTGCGGCAGCTCGTTGTGGCCGCCGAACGCCTTTCGCATGGCCGAGAGCATCTTGTCGGCGTAGAGGGCTTGGCCGCGCGAGGAGAAGCGCTGGTAGAGGGCGGCGGAGAGGACCGGGACGGGGACGGCGGTGTCGATGGCGGCGTCGATCGTCCAGCGGCCTTCGCCGGAGTCGGAGACGCGGCCGCCGTAGGAGTCCAGCTCGGGGTCGGCGACCAGGGCCGACGCGGTGAGATCGAGGAGCCACGAGGCCACCACCGAACCGCGACGCCACACCTCGGTGATGGCCGGAATGTCCAGGTCGTACATGTAGTACTCGGGGTGCTCCATCGGCGTCTCCTCGGCGGAGTGCTCACCGTGCAGGTACTCCGAGCCCGCGTTGGCGTGCTTCAGGATGTTGAGACCCTCGGCGTAGGCGCCCATCGCGCCGTATTCGATGCCGTTGTGCACCATCTTCACGAAGTGGCCCGCACCGTGCGGACCGCACAGCAGGTATCCCTTCTCCGCCTGCGACAGCTCACCGGTGCGACCAGGGGTGCGTGGGGCCGACTCGTAGCCGGGGGCGATGGTCGCCAGCAGCGGCTCGAGGTAGTCGACCTGCGCCTGGTTGCCGCCGATCATCAGGCAGTAGCCGCGCTGCAGGCCGAACACGCCGCCCGAGGTGCCGATGTCGAGGTAGTGAATACCCTTGGGCTCCAGAGCCTTCGCACGCTTGATGTCCTCGTGGTAGCGGCTGTTGCCACCGTCGATGATGATGTCGCCGGGCTCGAGCAGCTCGGCGACCTGCTCGATCACCGCACCGGTGGCACCGGCGGGAATCATCACCCACACCACACGGGGCACCTCGAGCCTGCCGATGAACTCGGCCAGGTCGGTCGTGCCGCTGAACTTGTCACCGAGTTCGGACTCCAGCTCGGAAATGGCCCCCGGGTGGCGCTCGTAACCTACGGCGGTGTGGCCGTCGCGCACGATGCGGCGCACGATGTTGGCGCCCATCCGGCCGAGGCCGATCATTCCCAGCTGCATCAGTTCTCCTCGTAATCCGGTCCGGGGGTGTCGAGTCTCACCTCGATTGTCTCGCGGCGCCGAGCAGCGGCTGAGGGCGGCGTCGTCGCGCGTGCCGAAATTCTTCCGAATGGGCTGTAACGCCCCGCTCCTGACCCCGATAAACAGATCGGCTCCGTGTAGTTGCCAGACCCCCGACCCGGCAACTACGCGGAGCCTTTCTGTTGCCGACAGCCGGTCGCCGAGCTGCCGAGCGCGCCGATGCGCGTTACCCTCGGGCCGGACCCCGCAAACATTCGGGGCCAACCTAACGGAAGGACCTCCGTGCCCAGCGAGTCGACCGCCGGACAACCGGCCGACCGAAGGGGCGAGGTCGGATTACGCAAGCTGCTCGAGTCAAATCGCACTTTCGATCCGGACACCACCGCCCTCACCCAGCCCTTGAACACCGTGACCCGCGATCGCTGGTCGCCCACCCCCGGCCCGGCCCAGCCGCCGACCCCGCCTGCCAACAACCAGCAGCAGCTGGTCAAGCGGATCGGCATCGCGGTCGGCGCGGTACTGGCCGTCGGCACCGCCGCCTACCTGGCCGACCTCGCCCTGAGTACGGGTGAGGTGGCACGCGGCGTCGTCGTCGCCGGTATCGACATCGGCGGGATGGACCAGGGCGAGGCCGACGCCCTGCTGCACACCGAACTCGGCCCCAAGGCCGAACGACCCCTACCCGTGCGGATCGGCGACGTGCAGGCGAGCATGGTGCCCGCTGCCGCCGGTCTGGCAGTGGACTACGACCGCACCTGGGAGGCCGTCGGTAGCCAGCCGCTGAACCCGGTGAGCCGACTGCTCTCCCTGTTCGGCACCCGCGAGGTGCCGGTGTCGAGCACAGTGGACGCCGCCGCCCTCGACGCACAGCTCACGAGTTTCCGCGCCCACGACAATCCGACCGTCGAAGGCACGATCCGGTTCGAGAACGGCAGGCCCGTCGCGGTCGCGCCGGTACCGGGCCGGGTGCTCGACACCGAGGCCGCGCGCGCCACCATCACCGACCGCTGGGCCGCGAGCAGCCAACTGGATCTGCCCGTGGTGGCCGCGCCCGTTGCGGTGCGTAACGATGCCGTGCAGGCGGCGTTGCGCGATATCGCGACACCGGCTGTCGCGTCACCGATCGCCCTGTCCGGCAAGGATGTTCAGGCCGCACTGTCGCCCGGCCAGATCGCCGATGTGCTCGCGTTCGTACCCGACGGCAACGGCGGGCTGGCGCCCCAGTTCAACAGCGACGCCGCAATCGCCTTGCTCGCACCACAATTGGTGACCTCCGAGGTGGAACCCAAGGACGCCACCTTCACCGTCGGCGCGGGTAAGCCGACCGTGGTACCCGCCGTGGTCGGCGAGAAGGTCGACTGGCCGAAGACGCTGGAGAAGCTGCCCGCACTGCTCACGCAGCCGGGTCCGCGCACCAGCCCGGTGGTGTATCAGCGGATCGAACCCAAGCTCACCACCGAGGCCGCGGCCGCGCTCGGGATCAACGAGACGATCGGCCAGTTCACCACCGGCGGCTTCAGTGGACCCTCCGGCGTGAACATCCGCACGGTCGCCGCCAAAGTCGACGGCGCGGTGGTGAAGCCGGGAGATACTTTCTCGCTCAACGAGTTCACCGGTCCGCGTACCACCGCGGAGGGCTATGTGGAGTCCGGCATCATCGACAAGGGCAGGCCGAGTACCGCGGTCGGCGGCGGCATCAGCCAGTTCGCCACCACGCTCTACAACGCCGCCTACTTCGCGGGGATGGAAGACGGCGGACACACCGAGCACAGCTACTACATCTCGCGCTACCCGGCCGCGCGTGAGGCGACCGTGTTCGACGGTGCGATCGACTTGGCGTTCCGTAACACCGGCACGACCGGTGTCTACATTCAGGCCGTGGCCACCGGATCCGAGATCACCGTGCGGTTGTGGGGCACCAAAACCGTGAACGTGGAATCAATTACGGGTGAGAAGTCGAAGCCGACCGAACCCAACGAGGTGGTGCTGCCCAAGGGTAAGGACTGCATCGCCTCCGAGGGTGCGCCCGGTTTCACCATCTCCGATACCAGGGTGATCACCGACGCCAAGTCGGGTGCGCAGGTATCGCGACATACGCGCACGGTGAAGTACGACCCGATCCCGGTCGTCAAGTGCGAGTAGGGGTTCGACGGTAAGAGGCTCGCGCGGTCGGCGGATTCGCCACCGCGCGGGCCTTTTTCGTCAGCAGTTGCAGTCGCAACCGCAGTCACCGCAGCAGCCGTCGTCGCCGCAGCAACTGCAGCAGTCCCCACAACCACTGCAGCAGTCCCCGCAACTGCCACAGTCGCAGTGCTTGGCCCAGGCATCCTTCTGTTCGCCGGTGCACGGACTGGTGTGGTCGATGCAGCAGGCCATGCCGGTGCAGTAGACGCCGAGGACCAGACCGCCGGCCTTGAACGGGCTCGGCCGGTTCGGGCGTTGTCCGGGCGGGGACGGGAACTCGTACGGCGATTGCTGTTGAGCCGTCACAGAAGTACGGCAAGCATGCCCGACCGCGATGCCGAGCCCTTGGCCCAAGCGGCGCAGCAGGCTCGCCAGCGGATCGAGCAGTGCCCAGCGCACGGTCGGCAGCTGGTCGAGTTCGGCCTCCGACGCGGCCTGCCGAATGCGAGATTCGCTCTCGCGCAGCAGATCGTAGGCGCGGGGCAAATCGGTGCCGGTGGCCTCGAGCGGATTGAAACGACCGCGCGCCCGGTCTCGTTCGAGGTCTTCGATGGCGTCGGCCAGGTGCGCGATGCGACCGACATGGCGCCCGATCTCCTGCAGGGCCGCGACGTTTTCCGGGCGACCGGCCAGCGTGGCGGTGTGCCCGAACAGCGTCGCGGCACAGAGCTGAGTCGGGCCGGTGAGCTCATCGAGCGTGATCACCTGCACAGCCTCGAGGCGCCGATCAGGCTGCACCGCAACAGCTTCAAGTGCGGACTGCGATGCGATCGCGGCCAACATGGGCTGCACATCGAGCCCGATCAGGTCGGCTTGCCGCTGTGCGCGCACGGCCCAGGTGTTGGACACCTTGCGCATCGGCCCGCGGGCGAGAACCGAGGCATCCCCGTCATCTACGTGGTCGCCGATCTTGGCCGCGCCCAACAACAGCGACGCCGTCGCCGCCAACTGCACACCGGGCGCATTCGCGCTCACCACGGAAGCGCGCCGCATCCCCCGCAACGGGCACGGCGCCGCCATCGTGCGCGCACCAGCTCCGGCCTGCGCCTCCGTGAGCACACTGAGCACGATCGCATCGGTATTGGTTGCCGCGCGGGCCAATTGACCGTGCCCGTCACGCAGACCCAGACAGAGCCCGCACATGTGCGCCTGCCACTGCCCCGGATCGATGCCGTATTTCGCCGCACCGTGCGCACACGGCTTCAACACACCGAACACTGCCACCCCGTCTTTCGCGAACCAGTTAACCGTGCAGGATCGCAGGCCGACGGGGTGGGCGCAACCGCTACTCGGGCTTCTTGCGACCGGCCAGACCGCGCCAGGCGAGATCGTCGAGCAGGTCCACCGCCTCCGCCACTTCGATCCGCCCGCTGGCGACCCGGTCGGCGATGGCCTCGCCCGCACCGATCACCGCCGCCGCGACGACCTCGAAATTGGTGCCGGGGTCGGCGTTCTTGGCGCTGGATTCCAGCAGTTTCGCGGTGAGCTCGATGACGCGTTCCCTGGCATTGTCGATTTCGGAGGCGAAAGTTTGCTGACCGATCGCCTGCCGGTAGAGAACCTGCCAGGACTGCCGGTTGCGGTCGACGAAATCGAGGAAGCCCTCTAGCGCGGTGCGGACCTGTTCGTGCGGGGTCAGCTGCGGGTTGCCCGCGGGCGCGACGGCCTCGATGAAACGTAAGCCCTCGCGCTGGATGCAGGCGCGAAACAGCTCGTCCTTGGAGCCGTAGTACAGGTAGAGCATGGGTTTGGAGATCTTCGCCTCGGCGGCGATGGCGTCCATCGACGTATCGTGGAAGCCCTTGCGCGCGAACACCTCGACAGCGGCATCGAGCATCTGCTGCTCACGAACCGCCCGGGGAAGTCGCTTGGTCCCGCCTGCCATTCACTCTCCTACCGCAGGGTGAACCACCTATCTTACTTGAAGGTAAGTTAACCTGCGCTCATTTGCCGCACAGTCGCCGGGTGCGATCAGCAGCCCAGCGCTACGCCCTTGTAGCGCGCCATCCGCAGTACGGAAGTGTCGACCCGGTCGGCGGGCAGTTTGCCACTAGCCACCGACTGTTCCAAACGGTCGAGTACCTGGGGCACCGCATCGCTACTGATCCACAGGGCATTGTCGGCGCCGGCGACGAGGGTGGCCTCGACCGCTTCGTCGATGGACATGCGAGCGGTGATGGCGGCCATGCCGCTGAGATCGTCGGTGAAGATCGGACCGTTGAACGGCGGGGCACCGTAACCCTTGCCCTCACGCAGCAGCGTCATCACGGCCGGGCTGATGCTGGCGGGCACGTCGGGCTCGGTCAGTCCGGGGACATCGAGGTGGCCGACCATCACTGCCGCGCCGGAGTTCACCAGGTCGCGGAACGGAACCAGGTCGGAGTCCTGCAACTGATCCAGCGGCGGGGTGGTCACGGCGCCGGTGTGCGAGTCGCCCGACCCCGAGCCGTGGCCGGGGAAGTGCTTGATCACCGAGCCGAGGCCCACCTGGTTGGACGCGCGGATGTAGGCGCCCGCGAATTCGGAGACGACCTTCGGATCGTCGCTGAAGGAGCGGTCGCCGATCACGCTGTTGTCGGGCTGGCTGCTCACATCGACGTCGGGCGCGAAATCGACCGTGATGCCGACGTCCTTGAGTGCCTTCGACCTGGTCAGGGTGAACTGGTAGAACTGCTCAGGGGTCTGGGTCTGCGCGATCTCCCGGGCCGACGGCGCGGCACCGATCACGTTCTTCGCGCGCGAGACACGCCCGCCCTCTTCGTCGATGGTCACCATCAGCGGCACCTTGGCCTTGGCCTTCACCGCGTCGAGCGCGGTCTTGTCCAGCAGGCTCGGATCGGTCCAGCTGCCGACGAAGATGCCGCCGACCTGCTCGGAACTCACCACATTCGACGCGTCGGCCGAACCGGTGATGCCGACGGTCAGCAACTGGGCGAGCTTCTCGCGCTGAGAGAGTTTCGCGAGATAGTCCGCGCCGCAATTGTTTTGGACCGGCGTCGCCGACGGGGACGCTCCCGATTCGCCGGTGGCGACCGAGGAGGGGACCCCCGCGCTACTCGCCGCGGGCGTCGTCTCGGTCGACGAACCTCCCGAACAGCCGGTAGCAACGGCGGCGAGGACCGCGAACACGACCACAGGCGATTTCCGCATGCGCTCCACGGTAGCCCGCTGCCGGTGCGAACCCCACCACCGGAGTTCGGATCGATACCACCCAACCCGGGGTAATCTGAGGGAAAAGCCGCTCCGACCAGCGCAGGAGGTCGTCATGGCATGCGATCGGATGCTCATCGCCTACGACGGTTCCGAACATGCCAAACGAGCCGTCGCGTACGCGGGGCGGTTCCTCACCGCCGAACGCGCGATTCTGCTCACCGCATGGGAACCGATGGTGCGCCAAGCCGCGCGCATCTCGGGACTCGCCGGGGTGATGCAGCCGGACTGGGTGCCCGACGAAGAGGTGGAGGACATCGCCTACTCCGACGCCCGCAAGATCAACGCCGAGGGCGTGCACCTGGCGAAACTGGCCGGAATCGATGCCGAACCGCGCACCGCCGAGTGCACCACCACGATCTGGAACGCCATCGTGGACTGTGCCGATGAGCTCGATGTCGACATCATCGTCGCTGGTACGCGCGGTTCAACGGGGTTGCGGGCGCTGTTGCACAGCAGCGTGGCCGAGGCCGTACTCAAGCACGGGCATCGGCCGGTCTTCCTGGTACCGCCGGAGCAGTAGCTCGACTGAGAGTTCGGTCGCTCTCCGGGCTCGGGTCGCCGACGGCGGCGTTATGGTCGAAACACCATGAACGGATTTCTGCTCGCTCGGCCCGACGCGGTATTGCGCACGTCAGGCGCGCGCGCGACGTATTCCGATCCGCGGACGGCGATCGAGGCGCTGCGTCAGACCCCCGCCCCGAAGTTGATCGTCGGCGCGCTGCCGTTCGATCCGCGCGAGGTGGCCGCGCTCTGGCAGCCCGAGAGCGTGCTGCACACCGCGGGACCGTGGCGACCCGCCGCACTGCCGGAGTTGCCGGGTGTTCGGGTGGTCGCCGAGATACCAAGTGCGGCAGAGCATGTGGCGCGGGTGACGAAGCTGGTCGAGCAACTGGGCGATCCGACGAACGAGCTGCGCAAGGTGGTGGCCGCACGGTCGCTGGTGCTGGAGGCCGACGCGCCCCTCGACCTGGACGTGCTGGCCGCACACCTGCTGACCAGGCATCCGAACGCGTCCGTGTACGCGGTCGACCTGTCCGCTGCGGGCCGCCACGGCGAGACGCTGATCGGTGCGACACCCGAGGTGCTCGTCGCGCGACACGGCGACCGGGTGAGCCTGCATCCGCTCGCGGGCACCCTCGCGCGCCGCGCCGACCCGGCCGAAGACGCGGCACAGGCGCGAGAACTGTTGTCCAGCAGCAAAAATCACGACGAACACGCCTTCGTGATCGATTGGATCCGGCAGCAGCTGACCCCCGTCTGCGCGGAGCTGCACATCCCCGACGCGCCCGAGCTCCTCAGCACCGAACAGGTCTGGCACCTGGCCACGCCCATCCACGGCGTGCTGCGTGACCCGTCGACGACCGCACTCGACCTGGCGCTGCTGCTGCACCCAACCCCCGCCGTCAACGGCACGCCCTTCGCCGCCGCGCTCGACGCCATCACCACCGACGAACCGTGGCGCGGGTTCTACGGCGGCGCGGTGGGCTGGTGTGGCGATGACGGCGACGGCGAGTGGGTCGTCGCGATTCGCGGCGGCGAGCTGTCGGCCGATCGACGCGTCCTGCGAGCAAGCGCGGGCGGCGGGATCGTGGCGGCCTCCGATCCACTGGCCGAACTGGCCGAAACGACGACCAAACTTCGCACCCTGCTCGGCGCCCTGCGTTGCGAGCTGCCCAACGACTGACCGAGGCCGGTACACCTGCTAGGTTGACCGAGACAGGCCCGACGCCGAGCGTATTGGAGTGCGCGATGAAGTTTGCTGTTCCGGCTGTTGCCAGCGCGGTCGGCGGCGCCCTGCTGAGCGCGATCGCCGTCTTCGCGATCACCGCGGCGGTGCAGCAGAACACGGCACCTTCGATCGACCGCAGCGGTGACAAAGACTCCTCGCTGCTCAACGCCCCTGAATACGGCAGCCGCTGAGGCGCACGCCCGCGCGTCGCGCCCCACATCGGGGCAACCGGACAAGGCGCCACTGGGTTGGCGCTGGCTCGTCGGCTCGGTAGTAGCCGCCTTCGTACTGACCTTCGCGCAGGCGCCCGGCCTCACCGTCGCCGACACCAAGTACGACCTCGCACAGAACCCCCTCGGTTTCCTCGCGCGGGCGTCGCACCTGTGGAACAGCCAGGCCACGATGGGCCAGGTCCAGAACCAGGCCTACGGCTACTTCTTCCCCCACGGCGCCTTCTTCTCCGCGGGTCACATCCTGCACCTGCCCGCCTGGGTCACCCAGCGCGTCTGGTGGGCGTTGCTGCTGCTCGCCGGGTTCTGGGGAATCGTCAAGCTGTGCGAAACGCTCGGCATCGGCTCGCGCGGGTCACGGGTCATCGCGGGCATCGCGTTCGCCTTGTCACCGCGGGTGCTCACGACACTCGGCTCGATCTCCTCGGAAACGTTGCCGATGATGCTGGCGCCGTGGGTTCTGCTCGCGCCCGCCGCACTCGGCACGGCGATGAAGCGACGGCGGGGCGGCCCGCTCTCGCCCGCCGGGAGTGCGCTGGCACTGGCGCTGATGGGGTCGGTGAACGCGGTCGCGACCGTGGCGGCGTTCCTGCCCGCCGCGCTGTGGTGGGCCTCGTATCGGCCGGATCGGCAGTGGTGGCGGTTTACCCGGGCGTGGATTCCGCTGCTGGTCCTTGCCACTTTTTGGTGGGTCGTGCCGCTGCTGTTGCTCGGGAAGGTGAGTCCGCCGTTCCTCGACTTCATCGAGTCGTCCGGGGTGACGACGCAGTGGGCGGCGTTGAGCGAGGTATTGCGCGGCACCGATAGTTGGACGCCGTTCGTCTCGCCGGAACGTATCGCCGGTGCGGTGCTGGTGACCCAACCGGCCGCGGTGCTGGCGACCGGCTTGCTCGCGGCGGCGGGGATGGCCGGACTCGCGCGGTCGTCGATGCCGTATCGGGGCAGGTTCGCGGTGATCCTGTGCGTGGGGCTGGCGGGGATCTGCGCGGGGTACGTCGGGACGCTCGGTGGGCCGTTCGCCGAATCGGTGCGGATCTTCCTCGACTCCGGCGGTGCGCCGCTGCGCAATGTGCACAAGCTCGAGCCGCTGATCCGGCTGCCGCTGGTGGTCGGGCTGGCACACCTGCTCGGCCGCGTCGCCCTGCCCGCTTCCGTGCCGATGCCGGTGTGGCGCAGCTCTTTCGCCCATCCCGAGCGTGATCGGCTCGTCGCGGTGGCCGCGCTGGTCCTGGCCGCGCTCACCCTCGCGACCTCACTGGCGTGGACCGGTCGACTCGCCCCGCGCGGCGCCTACGATCGGGTGCCCGCCTACTGGACCGATACCGCCGACTGGCTCGCCGCCAATGCCGCCGACACCCGCGCGCTGGTCGTACCCGGCGCGCCGTTCGGCAGTCAGATCTGGGGACTCACCCGCGACGAACCGCTACAGGCGTTGGCGAAGACTCCGTGGGCCGTGCGTGACGCGGTTCCGCTGAATCCGCCGGGCACGATCCGCGCGATGGATTCGGTGCAGCGACTGATCGCCGACGGCAGGCCCTCGACCGGTCTCGCGGCGACCCTGGCGGATCAGGGCATCGGAATCCTGGTGTTGCGCAACGACTTGGACCCCGAGACATCGCGTTCCACGCGGCCGATGCTGGCGCACCGCGCGATCGAGGGGTCGCCGGGGCTGACCAAGGTGACCTCGTTCGGCGCACTCATCGGGCCACGCGCGGCGGACGCGGGGCTGGTGGTCGACAACGATCTGCTGCCCGCGTATCCGGCGGTCGAGATCTACCGCGTCGATGTGCCACCGCCAGGCACGCCCGTCGACGTGCGTAGCGGCACCGGCGCACCACCCCGATTACCCGGCGCTTACACCGTCGGGCTGGACTCGACGCCCGTTGTCCGTGGCGGTCCCGAAGTTCTCGAACGGGTGCGCCGAGACGGCGAGAACCCCACGGCGCCCGTACTTCTCGAAGCGGACGCGCGACGCGCCGGGTTACCGCCGCGACCCGTCCTGCTGACCGACACCCCGATGGATCGCGAGTCCGACTTCGGCCGGGTCGACAACCACAACTCCGCGGTCCGCGCCGCCGACGACGCGCGACGCACCCACAATCTGGTCCCCGACTATCCGGTCGACGGCACCGAACTCGTGCAGGGCGAATGGTCGGGCGCGAAGGTCACCGCATCCAGCTCCGCCGCCGACGCCACCCAGATCGGCGGGGCGGCACCCGGTAGCTCGACCGCGGCGGCCGTCGACGGCGATCCGAGCACCGCGTGGATCAGCAATGGTTCCGAATCGGCACTCGGACAATGGATTCGACTCGATCTCGACAAGCCGATCGCCAACGGCTCGCTCCGTTTCACCACGACAGCGGCGGCACTGGGCGATCCGGTGAAGTGGGTCGAGGTCCGCACCTCGCGCGGGACCGTGTCGGCACGGATCACCGAACCCGGCGAACCCGTGTCCGTCGCGCTGCCAGCGGGCAAATCCGACTGGGTGATGATCAGCGCCGCGCGCACCGAAACCGGCACTCGTGGCGGGCAATTCGGAATCAGCGAACTCACGCTCGACGACTACTCCAACCGGGAAGCGCCGGTGCGCGTCGACATCCGGCACCGGATCGTGCTGCCCGATGTCGCGGCGGGAACGACTGTCAGCGGGTGGGATCTCGGACAGGAATTCCCCGGTCGCGGAAACTGTTTCGACGGTCCCGACCGCGTGCACTGCAGCAAGGGACTCGGGCTGCCCGCCGAAGAGCCCGGCATCTTCGGACGCACTCTCTCGGTGCCGGAACCGCTCACCGTCGGCACCGACCTCACCGTGCGCACCCGACCCGGACCCGCGCTGGAGGCGCTGCTCACCGACCCGTCCCGGCCGGTGGCACGTGGCCAGGCCGATGTCGCCGACCTGCGCGGTTCCGCCTTCGCCGCCACCGACGGCGATCCGAAGACCACCTGGACCGCACCCGAGCCCACCGTCCGTGAACCCGCGGGCGGCAAACCCACGCTGGTACTGGAACTTCCGGAACCGGCGCTGGTGACCGGCCTCGACATCACCACCGCACTCGGCGGCTTGCCCGCGACAGCCACCTCCGTCGCGGTGAACATGGGCAACGGCCCGCAGCTCCGCGAACTGCCCGAGCGTGAGCACGGCGAACCGGCCCGAATCTCGTTGTACCCCAACGAAACCGATCGCATCGAGATCAGCATCCAGAGCTGGAACGAGGTACTCGACCGCACCGCACTCGGCTTCGTCCTCACCCAGCCCACCGGCCTGGCCGAAGTCGAAGTGCTCGGCCCCGAGTACCCGGCACATGCCCCCGGCGACCGGCTCGTCACCATCGGCTGCGAGGTGGGACCGGTGATCGCCATCGGTGGGCGCGCCGTCCACACCACGATCACCGCCACCGCCGACGAACTGCGCTCGGGTGCACCGGTTTCCGCGCAACCGTGCCAGGAGGACGCCGCCGATATCGAACTCCTCCCCGGTCACCCCGACCTCACCGTCGCCCCCACCGAACTCTTCACCGTCGACCGCCTGCGCCTCCCACGCACCGACCCCTACCCGGGCGCACCCAACACCCCGACGAACGCAACCCCGAGCAGCCCCGGCGAACCCAGCGATACCACGGCGGCCGCACCCACCGACAACCCTGCCGAACCGCGCGAAACCACGGCCGACATACCCCTCGACAGCCCCGCCGATGCCGGAAATCCGGCTCCAAGTACCGAGCTGCTCGTCCTGCCGCTGAGCACCAATGTCGGCTGGCAGGCGCACACGGCCGACGGGCGGGAACTCTCGCCGGTCGTTGTCGACGGTTGGCAGCAGGCTTGGCTCGTTCCGCCTGGAACCGACGGGGAGATCACGGTGTCGTTCCCGGCGGACCGCTGGTATCGGCTGGCGATCTTCGGCGGACTGTTGTTGCTGATTCCCCTTGCGCTGCTTGCGATTCCCCGGCGGCGCCCGCTGCCCGACGTCGGGCAGGCACCGGGCACCTGGGGTATCCGGTGGGTCGCGGCGGTCGGGTTGACCGGCGTGATCACTGTCATCTCCGGGCCGTTCGGTGCGGCGTTCACGCTGATCGCGTTGGGCTGCAGCTACTTCCGGCCCACGATGACGGCAGCGACGCTGCCCTGGTTCGCCGGTATCGGGACGCTGATCTCCGCCGCGGCTTTGTCGACCGGGACTTGGCGCTCGGGCACCGAGTACATGGGCGGCTCGCTCTGGGCGCAGGCACCGGCCGTCATCGCGGTCGTCGCCGTCGGCGTCGCGGCGCTCCCACGCCGCCGCTGACCGTGACTCAGCGCACCGACGAGATCGATTCCGCCCCGCTGTCGACGCGCGCCGCGGTCCGCCGATCCCAGCGCGCGGCCCAGCGGCGGGCAGGCTCCTCGACCAGGGCGAAGCTCGCGGCGGCGAGCGGGAGGGTCAACGCGGTGGTCAGGGTGATCACATAGAGGAAGTGGCCGTTGAAGGGGATGATGCCGAAGACCGGGAAGACCACCGTGAGCACCACCAGATGCCACAGGAAGATCCCGTACGACCAGCGGCCGAGAATCGCGGCGGTACTCGATTCCAGCCAACGATTGGCGGCGCCGGGCCGGCGGATCACCAGGGGGGCGAGCAGGCCGAAGCCGATGACCGTGCCGAGCACCATCTTCATCGCGTACTGCCACGGTTGGGCGCGCTCCAGGCCGGCCGGGCCGCCGAATTCGGTCGCCGAGAGCAGAAAAGCCGCCAGCGCCAGCGCCCACATCAGCGGCTGACTCGACAACAGGCGCGCCCATCGCGCCTCCGGTCGCACCAGGCAGGTCAGTTCCGCGAGGACCATGCCCGCCGCGAACCACGGCAGATAGGCGGGCAACCAGTTGTCGGCGTGGATCGCGTCGGGCGAGGGGACCGGCCACAGATTCCAGGTCAGGCTCACCGCGATCAATCCGAGCAGCACCGGCACCCGCCACCGGGCCGCCCGACCACGCAATCGCACGACCAGCCACGCCAGCAGCGGCAACACCAGGTAGAACGCCATCTCCACCGACAGGCTCCACATCTGCGTGAGCCCATCGGTCAACGTCAACGGCACGAACACCTGCAGCAGAAACAGATTCGACAACCACACCGGCAGGTTCGCCGAATGCGCCGCGCCGGGCAGCAACACCAGCACGAACACCACGACGACCCAGTAGGCGGGTAGCACCCTGGCCACCCGGTGCAGCAGATAGCGGGAGGCCCGCGGGGCGCGATCGTGACCGTGCGCGGCCGCCGCGTGCGGGCGCCACAGCAAGAAACCGGACAGCGCGAAGAAGATCGCGACCGCCATATCGAAGCGTTCCAGGATCGGGCCGAGGACCGGGGTCCGGCTCGTTCCGGTCTGGAACGCGACGTGGGTGACCAGCACTCCGAGCGCCGCCATTCCGCGCATCCCTTCGAGGGCGGGAATGAAGGCGCGCGAGGGCGAAACGGGGGCGGTGGCGGTCGTCATCGGGGTCCAGTCTGCCGTGTCGGCGATTTCCACGGCACAGCGCCGCACCTTCGCGGCCTGGGCTGTTAGTGTCGGGGCTCACGAGTGCCTGTGGTGCAATACCAGACCACCGGGCCATCCGTGTTCGAACGACGAGGAGAGTTTGCATGGCACTGAGTGCCGGTACCAGAAGAACGGTCGCCTGCGTGCTCGTGGGTCTGGGCGCGGCGTTACTCGTCGCCGCGCTGATGATCCCCACCTACACGGTGAGCAAAGTCGCCAAGACTCCACTCGACCTCGAGATCACCACGATCGCGGAGAATCAGCCGGGCGAGGAAAGCCTCGTCCTCGACTCCAAGTCGTTGACCTCGGGTGACGGTGCTGCCGTGGTGAACAAGGATGTGCCGCTGGTCTCCCAGCGTTTCGTCACCGTCGAGGAGCCCTCCGACGCCGACGAGATGACGCTGCAGGCCGGTCAGACGCTGCGGCGCACCGACGTGCAGGGCGACACCGGCCTGCTCACCGCCGCCATCGACCGTGTCACCATCTCGCGCACCACCGGCATGCCGGTGGAGGCCGAGCCCAACGGGTCGATCGCGGTGACCGTGGACAAGCAAGGCAGCGTGATGGAGCCGGTGCAGCACACCGGCATCGGCTACCGATTCCCGATCGGCACCGAGAAGAAGACCTACCCGTACTTCGACATCAACGTGCGCAAGTCCTTCGACGCGAACTTCATCGAAGAGACCGAGATCAACAGCATGAAGGTGTACCGGTTCCAGATGACCGCGCCGGTCACCAGCACCTGGGACGTGCAGCAGTCGCCGACCAACCGACTCACCCTGCCCGCCGCCAAGTGGGGCGTGGACGAGCGCAACGACGCTCCCGTCACCATGACGCGCTACTACACCAACGTGCGCGACCTGTGGGTCGAGCCGCAGACCGGCACCGTCATCAAGGGTGGCGAGTCGATCCACCTGTTCTACGCGCGCTCCGGCGACAAGCCCGAGGTCACCGCGCTGAAGTCGCACATCGTGTTCGACGAGGCGACCGTCGAGTCGCAGATCGCCATCGCAAAGGAGAACACCGACAAGCTGTCGCTGTTCGGTCGGGTGCTGCCGATCGTGTTCGGCGTGCTCGGCGTGCTGGCGTTGCTGGCGGGGTTGTTCCTCGGGTTGCGTGGTGGTGGCACTCCGGCGCACGCGACTCCTCGGGGATCGCGTCCAACGCCCGCGCCCACTGCCGCACCGGATGACACTGGTGCGACTCGGTGGGATGGGGATGACACGCCGACCACGCAGTTCCCGCGTGGAGACTACGACGCTCCTACCGAGCAGATCGATATCGACAAGCGTCGGTAGGCGGAGACGCTTTAAACAGCCCCGGTCTTTGACCGGGGCTGTTTTGCGTTCGGGACACACCGTGCGCACAAGGGAGACACAACAGCGTCACCCGATGCGAGGGTGGCGACGTGTCAGACCCGCCCGGCCGGGGCTGGGTGGGTGCGGGCTGTGCGCAGGACTACGACGGCGACGATCGCGGTGGTGATGGCGGCTACCGAGACCGCTGTGCCGATCAGGGATTCGATGGTGCGGGCGAAGGCGAGCATCAGGGTTATCTCGATGGCCAGGCCGATCCAGGTGACGGCGGCCAGGGCGGTGCGTTCGACGGCGATCGCTGAGAGCAGGGCGCCCTGCAGGACCGCCAGGATCGCGCCGTGCAGGGCGAACAGCCACAGCATGCCCTGGATGGGTGCGTAGTCGGCACCGGCGAAAAGCGGTGCCAGGGGTGCCGCCAGTGCGGCGCCGATCACCGCTACGACGCCGATCGCCGAGAGGACCGAGAGCGCGTCGCGGATGGCGCGAGCCGAATGGGTGGGCTGGGCCATCCGGGGATACAGCACGACGCCGACAGCTTGGGGCAGCCAGAACGCGATCTTGGTGGCGATGGTGCCCAGCGAATAGCGGCTCGCGTCGACCTCGTCGAGAACGATGCGCACAATGATCAGGTCGACCGAGGACAGGGCCATGAGCGCCGCCTGCACCTGGACGGCGCGGAGTACCGGCAGGACGCCGACCGTCCTCGTCGCGGTCGCGAGCTCTCGGTCATTCGAAACGATGTCGTCCTGCTTCGTGCCGGGCGCCGCGTCGCCCGCAGCACCGCTGCCGTGGTCGGTCGGCTGATCCTGAGCGGGAGTCGTCGATCGCGCGATGCGGCCGGCGATGATTGCCGCACCGACGATGCCGGCCGCCCCTGCCCACAGCGCACCGGCAGCACCACCGCCGAGCGCGAGCGCGAGCAGCGCGGGTGCGACCCGCGCCGTACCCGCCATCGCGAGCACCGTCGCAAGCACGCGGAAGTGATTGCCGCCCTGCAGGATTCCCTGCTCACCCGAGAGGATCACCAACGCGGGCGCCGCGCCGAGTGCGGCGGCAGCGGCCCAGACGCCCACGTCGAGCACTCCGGCCACCACCGGAATCAGCACCACCGCGACCGCGGCGACCAACGCGGCGCACCGCCACATCATCGCCCGCACCGCACGCGGCGACGCGCCGCGCACCATTTCCCGGGCGACCACGTTCTGCATGGCCAGGGCGGGGACGGCACACAACAACTGCACCGCGAGCAAACTCGCGAACTCGCTGTACCCCTCGACCCCCAACCAGCTCGCCGCCAGCAATTGCAGCAGGTAGCCGGCGACGTTGGCGGTCATCGCGCCCGCCGTGACCCAGGTCAGATCGGCAACGACAGGGGGGCGGCGGACTGAGGACACGCCCCATCGTCGCACCCCACTGTGTTCGCCATCACGCCTACCCCGAAAATGTGAGTCCGAGCGGACTCACCTTCGAGCGATTCGGCCCCCAACAGCGCCTATTCGACCCCCGCCACGGCGCGGCCCGACGGGACGTAAGGTGCGTGGACGTGACGAGTAGCGGGCGAGCAAGGGCCTCGGTGGCCGGATACTGCGCGCTGCTCACGATGATCATCGTCGGACCGCTCGCCGGATCGGGCTACCTGCTGCTGCGCGACGCGGTGAGTACCCCGCGCTCCTTCCTCACCGATTCCGCACTCGGCGTCGGCGCGGCCGCGCCCCGCGCCGTTCCGCAGGATGCCTTACTCGCCGTGCTCTCGCCGGTGATCGACGGTGGGATTCTCGTGAAGGCGATCCTCATCGTCGCGCTGTGGTCGGCCGGATACGGAGCAGCAGCGCTGGCCCGACACTTCGTTTCCGATTCCACCGGCGCACAACTGGTCGCGGCGACCGTCGCGCTGTGGAATCCCTATGTCGCGGAACGACTTCTCCAGGGCCACTGGAGCCTGCTCGCCGGTTACGCCGCCCTCCCCTGGACCGCTCTCGCGGCCACGCGCATCCGAACAGCCACCGGCAGCAGAGAATCCGCTGCGCATCACGATTCTGTCGACAGCGCGCACCCATCCCGCCACACCGACTCTGTCGACAGCTCGCATGAACCCGGGCGCGCAGACTCTGCCGACAAGGGAGCCGCGACCCCACGCTTCGGGTTCGCTTGCCGCGCCGGCTCTCTCGGTGGTTGGGCCGCACTGACCGCGAGCTTCGCCGCTGCCGGGTTGACCCCGACCGGTTCGCTGCTGGCCGCTGTCATCGGGCTGTCGCTGGTCGGGCGACGGGCGTTTCTCCCCGCCACTGTTCTCTGGATCGCGACCTGCGCGCCCTGGCTGACCGCGACCGCGCTCGGATCGGGCGCCGAGCCCTCGGACCCGGCCGGGGTATCCGCGTTCGCGGCACGCGCCGAACCGTGGCTCGGGACGCTCGGCAGCCTCGCCGGGCTGGGCGGGATCTGGAACGGCGAGGCCGTGCCCGCGAGCCGCACAACTCCCCTCGCGCTGGTCGGCACGCTGTTGCTGCTCGGCATCGTCGCCTGCGGGGTGCGGGCGGTGTGGGCGCTCGGGCGTGACGGGCGGACGCTGCTGGTGATCGCGGCGGTAGCGATCGTGCTCCCGGCTCTCGGCGCGACCAGCTGGGGGCTGGCCGCCGGGGAATGGCTGGTGGTGCACGTTCCCGGTGCCGGATTGCTGCGGGATACGCAGAAGTACGTGGCACTTGCGATGCCCGCCTACGTACTGTGCGCGGCCACCGCGTGCCGAACCGTCACTACGGCGAGCCGCCGACTACTGACCGGTGGGCGGCCGAGCCAGGATGCGGATTCAGCGAGCGAGGTGTCGAATGCGGCCACCACGACGCCGATCTCCAGCGCACACGCGACTACACACCCCGGTGGCATCGGAATACGAGCCACCGCCACTCTTTTCATACTTCTCCTCACGCTCCCTCTCGCCGACCTCGCATGGGGAGTCGGCGGTGCCATGCGCCCCGTCCACTACCCCGCGGGCTGGCAACAGGTCGTCGACCACATCGACGCCCCCGGCGACGTTGCCGTACTCCCCGCCGGCATGTTCCGCCGATTCCCGTACAGCGGAACAGCTCCCGTCCTCGACCCCGCCCCCCGAATCCTCCCCAACGACGTCCTGCAAACCGGCGAACTCCGAGTCCGCGGCTACGCGGTGACCGGCGAGGGCAACCGCGCCCGCACCGTCGAGGAAGCCCTACTCCGAGGGGCCCCGGCCACGGATCTCGCAACCCTGGGTGTCGGCTGGATCCTCATAGAACGCACCACCCCCGGCCCCGTCGGCGCATCCGAAAACACCCTCGACACAGCCGAACTCGCTTACCAGGACCCCGATCTAGCCCTCTACCGAATCCCCGACCCCGCCGCTCTCGACACTGCCACGCCCACCCAGCGCGGAGCCTCCACCGCAGCCCACCTGCTCTGGGCCGCCCTCCTACTCGCGGGCCTGACCGCCGCCGCACTACGCCCCGCGGCACAGCCTCGCCCGGCGAACCGTTCGAGCGTCACATGATCAGGCGTGGCCCGGCTCGGCCGCGCTATCCCCGCTGAAGTATCGACGAACGGTTCCGCGACCGGGTTGTTCAGTCGCGCGGTGCGACCAGCCCGGAGACCCGTTCTCCACAGGCCGCGGCGGCAAGGACCGTGTGCACCCCGGCGCCGGTTTGTTCCCAGGAGAACTCGCCTGCGCGAGCTCGGGCCTTTTCGCCCATGACCGAACGCGCGTCCGCGTCGGCGAGGAGGTCGGCGGCGGCCGCGGCGAGGGCAGCGGCGTCGTCGACGAGCAGGCCGGTGACGCCGTCGATGATGGAGTCGGTGAGACCTCGGGAGCTGCGGTAGCCGATGGTGGGGACGCCGTGCTGGGCGGCTTCGATGACGGCCAGGCCCCAGCCTTCCTTGCGCGAGGGCATCACATGGACCCAGGCGGTCGAGAGGATCTCGTGTTTGCGGCGTTCGTCGACGTGACCGTGGAAGGTGACGGCGTCGGCGATGCCGAGGGCGGCGGCACAGTCGCGCAGATTGGGGGCCCACCAGCCGTCGCCGATGACGTCGAGGTGCACGTCGGGGAAACGTTCGCGCAGGTGGGCGACGGCGGTGAGGGCGTCTTCGATCTGCTTGTGCGGAACAAGGCGCGAGAGCACCGCGATGCGCGGGTGGGTGGCGCGGGTGGCGTCGGCACCGGGGACGACGTCGGCGGGGACCGGTTCGGCACCGTTGCGGACCACCGCGACGCGTGCACGGTCCACGCCGAGCACCGACAGCTCTTCGGCCGAGGGCAGCGAGACGGTGAGGTACTGATTGTCGCGGTGCACGCGCGGGGACAGCGTGGATTCGATCCACCAGCCGATCCGCCCGACCAGGCGACCGGCGACCGGCCACTGCTCGCGGTGCCCGTGATGCACCAGCACCACCGAGGGCACGCCCGTGGCGGTGGCGAAGAAGGGGATGCCGTTCTGGGTGTCGATCACCACGTCGGGGCGAAGGCCCTTCAGCGGGCCGAAACCGAGCCGACCGGCCACGATGGCGGCCAGCGCGCGGGGGTACACGGTGAAGCGCCCACCCGCGCGACTGATGTCGATCCCGTCGATCCGCTCGCGCTTGGGCGCACCGGGATACCCGGCCGTACGCAGGGTGACCTTGATGCCACGCGCGGCCAGCTGGGCACCGACCTGTTCCAGATACCGCTCGCTGCCCCCGCCCTGCGGGTGCCCGGTGTCACGCCAGCAGAGTAGGAGGACTTCACGCACGGTCGGGTCTCGCAATCGGTTCGGGGGCAGACAAACGTCGGCCCCCACACTAGCGGGTGTGCGCTGCGCAACACCGCCCTATCGACAGTGTCCGCCCAGATCAAGCGATCGCACCCCGGACCAGCCCGCCCAACTCCCCACCACCGGCCGCGCCCGAATGGGCTCCCAATAAACTCTGCCCCGTGTCGACCGCCACCCAGCCGAGAACCGAGCAGCCCGCCACGCGACGCGACCGATCCAGGTTCGCGCGCAGGGCGACCCTGCGCCGCTCGCTGCGCCTGCTCACCAGCTTCCGCTTCGAGCAGACCGACCCGGCCCGCTTCTACGGCGGCATCGCCACCGACAGCGCCGAGCTGATCAGCGACTTCTACGCCGACATCACCGGCCGCGGCCTCACCGGCACCGTTGTCCTCGATGTCGGCGGTGGCCCCGGTTACTTCGCCGACGAGTTCACCGCGGTGGGCGCACGCTATGTGTCGGTGGAGCCGGATCCATCGGAGATGCACGCGGCCGGGCTGCGGGTGTCGGGCTCGGTGCGCGGGTCGGGGATGGCGTTGCCGTTCCGCGACAACGCCTTCGACGTCTGCTTCTCCTCCAACGTCGCCGAGCACGTGCCGCAGCCGTGGCTGATGGCGGACGAGATGGTGCGGGTGACCAAACCCGGCGGCCTCATCGTGTACTCGTACACGGTGTGGCACGGGCCTTTCGGCGGTCACGAGACCGGCCTGTGGCATTACGTCGGTGGCGAGTTCGCGGCCCGCCGGTACCGGCGCAAGCACGGACACGAACCCAAGAACAGGTTCGGCCGGTCACTGTTCGCGGTGACGGCAGAAGACGGGTTGCGCTGGGCAGCAACCACTTCAGCCGACGTGCGGACTATTTTTCCGCGCTACCACCCGCGGTGGGCCTGGTGGCTCGTCCGGGTTCCGGTGATCCGAGAGCTACTGGTCAGCAACCTGGTAGTGGTGGCTACCAAAGTGTGATCACGCCAGCCAGCTCAAGCGCCGCGACCTCCGAATCGGCTCGGGTAACGCCCTGACCCACGGCGATTCCTGAATCGCCAGGCCAACGGTCTCCAACGTGGTCAGACCGACCTGATCGGCCAGCGCGCCGACCATCGCGACCGCTTCAGCGGCCTGGATGGCGGCAGTCGCCTGCTCGATCGTGAGTGTGCGGCCCGGCAGGAATGAGACAACCCATCCGCCGCTACCCACACTTTTCGCTTGATGGTCGGTCTGGTCGCTGGTCATCAACGATCGGCCGATCACTTGCACAGCCATGCGTCGGTCTCCCCAATTCGCTGTTAATGTCCGATGAATCGAGCGAGCTGATCAGTAGCTAAAGCATCCCCTTTTCACCACCGGAACGCAATAGTGCGTTTCCCCGAATCGCGAACCGGCAGGTCGGAATTCGCAATCTTCACAGCCGTTGTGCCGCAGCGAATTAGAACAGGTTGCAGACAATTCGCCCGCAAAACTGTAACGTGTTCTCATGCACTACGACAGTCTGTTCATCGGCGGGAAGTGGACCACCCCGGCCGGTAGTGACCGCATTTCGGTAGTCTCCCCGGCAACGGAGGAGACCGTCGGCAGCGTGCCTGCGGTAACGAACGCCGACGTCGACGCGGCAGTCGCCGCGGCGCGCGACGCGTTCGACAGCGGGCCGTGGCCATCGACACCTCCACTGGAACGAGCCGAGGTACTCAGCAAGGTCGCCCGGCTGATCGAGCAGCGTTCGCCGGAATTGGTCGCGGCGCTCACCGCGGAAATGGGTGCGCCGACGTTAGCGGCCTTGACACTCAATCAGATTCCCGCCGTCGCCGCATTGGACGCGATCGTCGAACTCGCGAAAACGTTCGCTTGGAACGAGACTCGGGTCGGCCTGTTCGGAACCTCGCGTGTATCACGGGAACCGCGCGGCGTCGTTGCCGCGATCACCGCCTGGAATGTCCCGTTGTTCCTCGCCGCCAACAAGCTCGGACCCGCGTTGCTGGCCGGATGCACCGTTGTTCTCAAACCTTCGCCGCTGACACCGTTGACCGCGAACATCCTCGCCGACCTCTTCACCGAGGCGGGCCTGCCCGACGGCGTGCTCTCGGTGCTGCCCGCCGAAGCCGAGGCCAGTGAGTACCTCGCGGGCCACCCCGGCGTCGACAAGGTGACCTTCACCGGCAGCACCCCAGTCGGCAGGAAGCTGGCCGCCCTGGCCGGTGAGCAGCTCAAGACCGTCTCGCTGGAACTCGGCGGCAAGTCGGCCGCGATCGTGCTGCCCGATGTCGACCTGGCCGCCAGCATTCCCCTGCTGGCGTTCTCCGGGTTGATGAACAGCGGACAGGGCTGCGTCGCGCAGACCCGAATCCTCGCGCCGCGCAGTCGCTATGACGAGATCGTCGAGGCATTGGTCGCGCACGTGCAGACCATGCAGACCGGTGACCCGACCGATCCCGCCACCCAGCTCGGCCCGCTGATCAGCGAAAAGCAGCGCGACCGCGTCGAAAGCTACATCGCCAAGGGCAAGGCGGAGGGCGCACGACTGGTGCTCGGCGGTGGCAGGCCCGCGGGCGTGGAGCGCGGCTGGTTCGTCGAGCCGACGATCTTCGCCGACGTCGACAACGCGAGCACCATCGCCCAGGAGGAGATCTTCGGCCCGGTGCTCTCGGTGATCCCGTACGAGACCGAGGACGAGGCCATCGCCATCGCCAACGACTCCGATTACGGGCTCGCCGGTTCGGTGTGGACCACCGATATCGAGCACGGCGTCGAGGTCGCGGCCCGAATCCGCACCGGCACCTTCGCGATCAACTGGTACGCCTTCGACCCGACCGCACCGTTCGGCGGCTACAAGAACTCGGGTATCGGCCGCGAGAACGGCCCGGAAGGCCTCGATGCCTTCTGCGAACAGAAGTCGGTCCTGATGCCGATGGGCTGGACCGCAGAGTAACCAGCTCCCCCTAGTTCTCCGGCATGAGTACCCGCAGAACCGGTTGCGCGGCCACCTCACCCCGGGCCGGTAGGTCGACGACCTCGACCCGCCAGCCCGGGGGCAGGACCCGCTCCAGTCGGCCCGCCACACGCTGTAGGGGCGTGCTCGAATAGGTGTCGGACTCGAATCCGGTCACCAGATCGGTCATGCGTCAAACCACCTCTCAGCGTCGATCTCATCGTTGACCGCGTGGCGGTGCAGGAGTCTCGCAGGGGTTTCAGCTCGAGAGGAAATATAGGCGACGGTACCGCTGATCCGGCCGACGACTCTCTGACATCAAAAGATATACCCATAAAGAGACCACCGAAATCGTCCGACCCGTCGAAAGCCGAAACCGCCCGTACCGAAAAAGGTACGGGCGGTTTCGTGTTCGTAGGGGGCGACTAGCGACTAGCCCAGGCGCTCCTTGAGTGCCTCGAACTCGTCACGCACGCCCGAAGGCAGCTTCTCGCCGACGAACTCGAACCATTCCTCGATCGACGGGATCTCCTTGCGCCACTCGTCGGCGTTCACCGCGAGCGCCTCGTCGACGTCGGCGGCGACCACGTCGAGGCCGGCCAGGTCGAGATCGGCGGCCGAGGGGACGTTGCCGACCGCGGTTGCCGTTGCGCCCGAACGGCCTTCGATGCGGCCGACGATCCACTCCAGCACGCGGGAGTTCTCACCGAATCCGGGCCACAGGAAGCGGCCGTCGTCGCCACGACGGAACCAGTTGACGTAGAAGATCTTCGGCAGCTTGTTCGAGTCGGCGTTCTTGCCGAGGTCGATCCAGTGGTTGAGGTAGTCGCCCACGTGGTAGCCGAGGAACGGCAGCATCGCCATCGGGTCGCGGCGCACGGTGCCGACCGTGCCCTCGGCGGCGGCGGTCTGCTCCGAACCCATGGTGGCGCCCATGAACACGCCGTGCTCCCAGCCGAACGACTCGGTCACCAGCGGGACGGTGGTCTTGCGGCGACCGCCGAACAGGATGGCCGAGATCGGCACGCCCTGCGGGTCGTCCCACTCGGGTGCCAGGGTGGGGCACTGCGACATCGGGGTGCAGTAGCGCGAGTTCGGGTGCGCGGCGTGGCCCTCCGACTCGGGGGTCCAGTCGTTGCCCTTCCAATCGATCAGGTGCTGCGGGTCGCCTTCGAGACCCTCCCACCACACATCGTTGTCGTCGGTCTGGGCGACGTTGGTGTAGACGGTGTTGCCCGCGTCGATGGTGGCCATCGCGTTGGGGTTGGAGCTGTGGTTGGTGCCCGGCGCGACGCCGAAGAAACCGAACTCCGGGTTCACGGCGTAGAGCTGACCGTCCTCGCCGAAACGCATCCAGGCGATGTCGTCGCCCAGGGTCTCCGCGCGC
This sequence comes from Nocardia sp. A7, assembly GCF_046549215.1. Classification (NCBI taxonomy): domain Bacteria; kingdom Bacillati; phylum Actinomycetota; class Actinomycetes; order Mycobacteriales; family Nocardiaceae; genus Nocardia; species Nocardia sp. A7. The sequence continues at coordinate 1,938,606 of NZ_JAJPWE010000001.1, forward strand.
CAGCCGGGGATGGTCGGCTGGATCATCGCGAGGTTGGTCTTGCCACAGGCGCTCGGGAACGCGGCGGCGATGTAGTAGTTCTTGTTCTCGGGCGAGATCAGCTTGAGGATCAGCATGTGCTCGGCCAGCCAGCCCTCGTCGTGGGCCATCGCCGAGGCGATGCGCAGCGAGTAGCACTTCTTGCCGAGCAGCGCGTTGCCGCCGTAGCCCGAACCGAAGGACCAGATCTCACGGTCCTCGGGGAAGTGGGTGATGTACTTGGTGTCGCTGCACGGCCACGGCACGTCGGCCTGGCCATCGGCGAGCGGGGCGCCCACGGAGTGCAGCGCCTTCACGAACGGGCGGTCGGTGCCAAGCTTCTCCAGCGCGGCGGCACCCATGCGGGTCATCACGCGCATCGAGACGACCACGTACTCGGAGTCGGTGAGCTCGACGCCCAGCTTGGGGTCCTCGGCGCCGAGCGGGCCCATGCAGAACGGCACCACGTACATGGTGCGGCCCTTCATCGAGCCGCGGTACAGCTCGGTCATGGTGGCGCGCATCTCGGCGGGGTCGACCCAGTTGTTGGTCGGACCGGACTCGGCCTCGGTCTTGGAACAGATGTAGGTGCGCGATTCGACGCGCGCCACATCGGAAGGATCGGATAGCGCGAGGAAGGAATTGGGCTTCTTCTTCTCGTCGAGCTGCTTGAAGGTGCCCGCCTCGACCAGTTGGGTGGTCAGGCGATCCCATTCCGCGTCGGAGCCGTCGGCCCAGACCACGCGGTCAGGTGTAGTGAGCTCTGCGACTTCCTTTACCCAGGCGAGCAGTTCACTGTGCTCGGTCGGCACCTTGCCGTCGGATCCACGAAGACCAGGAATGGTCGCTGAGGTCATGAAAACTCTCCTGAGATCGTGCGGTTGTTCGATCCATCGATCGCCACCATGGGCAGAAGGCGTCCGCAGTGACCAACCGCCGCACAACCCCGATAGACGGCTGAAGAGGCCGTACACAGACTTCAGGCCGCGCATCGACTGGCAAGAGCGGACGCCCAGGTTCCTGCCTCCAGGTTAACGCGATATGACCACCGATACGGCATCGGGCTCCCTAACAGGTACCCACAGGTGTATCGGTTAATCCCGCGCGGGCAGTTGATCGAGCGTGGCGATGTCGCGCTCGCACGCGGTCAGCTGTGCCGGACGCTCCGCGACGAGCCTGCGCGCGAGCGCGTCGAGCTCGGTGACACGCCGGTCCACGGCGATCGCGCGGGCGGTCGATTCGCGCACCACGTGCTCGGCCAGCTCGGCCTCGATGTCGACCAGCACCGCCGCGACACGCTGCTCCAGCAGGGCTTTGATGTTCACCAGCGCCTCGGAGACCCACTGCGACATGTGGTTGCGCTCGGCGAGCTGGCCGCGGGCGCGCACGACCCAGGCGGCCGCGCCCGCGCCGAGCAGCAGCGTCACCGGGACGCTCGCCACGTCGAGTGTCGGCACCAGCGACAGCGGCGCCACGATCAACCGGCCGAGGCCGACACCGGCCGACGCGCCGAGCGCGATCATGAGGTGATCTTCGACACCTCGGTGCCGCTTACCGGGATCGGGGCCCACCCGCGGCGCCGGCTCGCGCCTGCGGGCGGTCGGCGCGGCGGTGCCGATCCGGCGGGCGGCCTCGATGACTCGTCCGTCGATGACGGCGTCGACGGTGACCGACAGTTCACCGGCCGCCTGCTGCAATCGCTGGGGGTAATCGCGCAGTTCGGCGCGGTCACAGCGGTCGAGTTCGGCACGGGACCGGGTGTGCAGCGCGCGCACCATCGCGCCGAGTTCGGTGGTCAGGTCGACGCGGGCGAGCTGGACCTGGCTGCGCACCGCGGCCAGCCCGGTCTGGCGGCCGCCGTCGCGCTCGGCGGCAAGACCGATGCGTTCCTCTCTGATCCGGGCGGTGTCGGTGCCCGAGCGCAGAGCGGTGATCTGTTCGTCGATGCGTGCCCTGGTGTCGGTCAGTACGCGGGTGCGGACGGCGTCGCGGCGCTGAGCGCCGTCGGCCGGGCCGTGCGCGGTGGCCGCGGCGAGGACGGCGTGCAGTCCGGCCACGCCGGAGCGGTCGAGCAGGGCCGAGTCGTCGGCGGCGCGGGCCGCGGCGGACATGCGGGCCGAGACGGCGACGATGTCGAGGTCGGTGATGCCGCGGGCGGCGAGCAGTTCGAGGTTGCGATCCCGACTCGCACGCCAGTCCTGGTAGGCGTGAAAGCCGTTCATGGCGAGCAGTATTCGCCGGTCCGCGGCGCGGAGGCGGTCGATCAGGGCGAACATGTCGGCGCCGAGAACACTGCCCGCGTCGAAGACGATGAGAGCCGCGGCGGGATCGGTGCCCGAGGCGGGATCGGTCAGGTCGATATGGGGTTCGAAGCGGGCGAGTTCGGTGCGCAGCAGGGTGGTGTTGGCGTCGTCGGGTGCGTAGAAGTCGACACTGGTGCCATGACCCGCACCGGTCATGGCGCGCAGTAGTGCGGCGCCCTGTGGATTCCACCGTTCGATCACCGCATCTACCGCCGATGCAAGACCGTCGCTTCGTGCCGCGTCGACAGACTCACCGTCCGGCGAGTCGCCGCTGCCTCGCGCGGCCTCGGCCAACCACCGATCGGGGCCCTCAGAGGCCGGCACTTGACATCCGCTCCCAGGCTCTGACGTAACCGTTGTGGACGCGCAGCGCGGCGCGGCGGGCGGCAGGCGGCATATCGCTGGACACGACAGCACGCCAGCGGGTGGCGCGGGCGAGTGCCTCGTCGGCGTCGGTGGGCGCGGGTGACGGATAGCCTGCGGCCAGGTGCGAGACCTGCGGACAGGCCAGTCCCGCGCACAGTCCGGCCCAGAGCGCTTCGTCACCGGCGAGATAGTGCTCGATCAGTTCGCGGGCGCGGCCACCGTCGCCGGGGACCGCGCGGGCGGCCAGCCGGGTCAGCTCGTCGAGCAGTTCGCCGCCGCGCACCGCTTCGACCTGCTCGTACCGGCGGTGGACCAGCTTGTGCAGCGGATCGATTCCGCTGGCGGAGTGCAGGATCTGGATGATCGCCGACGCGGGCAGATCGGGATCGGCGCGCAGCGCAGACAGCGCGCAGTCCACGCCGTAGAGGTCCCAGTTGGCGATCAGCCGCCTGCGCGCGTCCTGATCGGAACCGCTGCCGATGAACAGATCGGCCGCCAGCACCGAGGGCACATCAGGCCCGACCGCGAGCCTGCGCAGGTCGCTCAGATCGTCGGCGCTCACCGCTCCCGCCCTGGTCCTTGCGGCAACAGAGGCGACGATCGGCACAGTGGGCAGCCCGAGTTCCTGCGCGTGCCGCTGCGCCGCGGCCACGGCCTCGCCCCACCGCGCGCCCACCGCGTCGGCCTTGTTGAGTACAACCAACCCGCGACCCTTCGGCACAGTGGCGAGCAGGCGGTAGTCGGCGGCCTGTGGCGCACCGGCCAGCACGTAGATGACCAGATCACCGTCGAGAACCGGATCTGGCAACTCGGGCTGATCGACCGGCGGGGTCTCCTGCGCCGACAACAACGCGAGCGCGGCGAGCACGGTGGTCCGCCCGCTGAGCGCGCGGCCCGCGATCTGGATGTGCAGCGGACGCCGACGCCGCGCGGCCGCGGCGGCCAACTGTCGCGCGATTTCCGGATCACCGCCCCGACCTGCACCGAGGCTCGAGATCAGCTCGTCGAGCCGGTCGGCTGGCCGTGTCTGTGCGAATTCGGTGGCTGTCGACATTCTGCACACCCCCTTTTCGGAGGGCATTCTGTCAGATCCGCGCCGGGCGGGCGCTCGCCCGAACCAACTCCGCGACCTGCCAGATCAGCCGGTCCACGAACTCGCCTGTGGCCTACCTCCGCGCATGCTGGACAATGGACGACGTGAACGACGCCGCCAACCACGCCGAGCCGACCAGCCACAAGCTGTCGGAGATGCCCGACGACGCAGGCAGGCGCTCACTCACCGGCTCCCGGCTGTACCCGCGCGTCACGAGTTTCCGCACGCGCCGGGGCGCGTTGACGCCGAACCAGCAGGCCTCATGGGATAAGACGTGGCCGGTGATCGGCCGCAATGTGTCGAACGATCCCGTCGAGGCCGACGCCTGGTTCGGCCGTGAGGCGCCGCTGGTCATCGAGATCGGCACCGGCACCGGCACCGCGACGGCCGCCATGGCCAAGGCCGAACCGCACCTGAACCTGATCGGCATCGAGGTGTATCAGCCGGGTCTGGCCCAGCTGGTTCAGCAGATCGAGCGCGAACAGATCGAGAACATCCGGTTGCTGCGCGGCGACGCCGTGGACGTACTGGAGAATATGGTTGCCCCGGAGTCGCTGATCGGCGTTCGGGTGTTCTTCCCCGACCCGTGGCCGAAGGCCCGCCATCACAAACGCAGGCTGTTGCAGGCGCCGACTTTCGCCTTGATCGCCAGCAGACTCAGGCCCGGCGGTGTGCTGCACGTGGCCACCGACCACGCGGATTACGCGGAGCATATTCTCGCAGTAGGCTCGCGGGAACCGCTGTTCACCGGCTTGAACGACACCACCGGCGGCGACAGTGCCGCCAACCGCACTACCGCGCCGATCGGTTTCGAACGGCCCGTCACCAAGTTCGAAGGCAAAGGCTTGCGCGCCGGTAGCGCCATCAACGAGTTCATATGGGGGAAGATCGACAGATGAGCGTGAGTGAGATCGCCCCCGAGATGCCGGTGCCCGCCCAGGCAGGTACCGCTTCCGAGGCGTTGAGCGGTTCCGATGTTCGACGCGTCCTGTTGGTGTGGGACGCGCCGAATCTCGATATGGGGCTCGGTGCCATCCTCGGAGGACGTCCCACCGCCGCCTATCGCCCCCGTTTCGACGCGCTCGGCCGCTGGCTGCTCGCCCGTACCGCTGAGATCTCGGTCTCCACCAAGGGGCGCATCGAGGCCGAGGCCACCGTCTTCACCAATATCGCGCCCGGCACCGCCGACGTGGTCCGCCCGTGGGTGGAAGCGCTGCGCAATGTCGGTTTCGCGGTGTTCGCCAAGCCCAAGATCGACGAAGACTCCGATGTCGACGCCGACATGCTCGCCCACATCGCCTTACGTCAGCGCGACGGTGGTTTAGCCGGGATCATGGTCGCCTCTGCCGACGGTCAGGCCTTCCGTGAACCACTGGAAGCCATCGCGGCCAAGGGAATCCCAGCTCAGGTGCTCGGATTCCGTGAGCACGCGAGTTGGGCCGTCACTTCGGATACCCTCGGGTTCGTCGATCTCGAGGACATCCCGGGCGTATTCCGGGAACCGCTACCGCGGGTGAGTCTCGAGTCGCTGCCCGACGAGGGCGCTTGGCTGCAGCCCTTCCGGCCGCTGTCTGCGCTACTCACTTCTCGCCCTGGTCAAGGAGTCGCTTAAGTGTTCACCCGCTGGGGCGATCTGGTCTATCGGTTCCGCTTCGCCGTCATTGTTGTTGTCGGTGCGGCGATGTTGGCGTTGGGTGCCTACGGCATGGGGCTCGGGCCTCGGCTGAGTCAGAGTGGCTGGTTCGATCCTGGCTCGGAGTCGGTGCAGGGCGCGCAGATCGCCGACGGGTCCTACGGGCGCGACCACTTGGCGGACGTGATCGTCATGTACAACGCCCCTGAGGGCAAGACGATCGATGATCCGGAGTTCTCGAAGAAGGTTGTCGACAGCCTGGCTGCGGTCGTCGCCGAATATCCCGATCAGGTCTCCAAGATCAACGCCACCTATTGGAAGGTGGGCGACGCGCAGGCCGTGCCGTCTGCGTTCGGGTCCAAGGACAAGAAGCACGCGTTCGCGTCGATCGCCATCGCCGGTGACAACGACACCACCATGATGGCCAACTACCGCACCGTGGCGGATGTCTTCTACATCCCCGGCGTCGACGTGGAGGTCTCAGGCCTGCAGGCCATCGCGGTCACGCTCAACGACACCATCACGCACGACTCCAAGCGGATGGAAGTGCTGGCCATCCCCGCGGTGGCGATCCTGTTGTTCTTCATCTTCGGCGGCATAGTCGCGGCCGCCCTGCCGCTGATCATCGGTGGTCTGACCATCCTCGGCGCGACCGGCCTGGTGATGGTGCTGACCAACTTCACCGAGGTCAACTCCTTCGTCACCGGTGTCGTCTCGATGATCGGTCTCGGTCTCGCGATCGATTACGGCCTGTTCATCGTCAGCCGTTTCCGTGAAGAACTAGCCGAGGGATACAGCACCCGCGCCGCCGTCCGGCGATCGGTGATGACCGCTGGACGAACAGTCGTGTTCTCCGCGACGATGATCATCGCCAGCCTCGGCGGCATTCTGATCTTCCCGCAGGGCTTCCTGCGGTCGGTCGCCTATGGCACCATCGCCACCGTCTCCCTCGCGGCACTGACCGCGGTGACGATCCTGCCCGCGATGCTGGCCGTGCTCGGCCCGCGCGTCGATATGCTCGGCTTCAAGCGCTTCCGCAAGACCAAGACCGCCGAGCAGGTCGAGAACGGCTTCTGGGGCAACATGACCCGCTGGGTCATGCGGCATCCACTCAAGATCGCCATCCCGATCACGATCGGCCTGCTGCTGCTGATCATCCCGGTCAAGGATCTGTCGTTCGGCGGTATCAACGAGAAATACCTCCCGCCGGACAACCCGACCAGGTCCGCACTCGAGCACTTCTACGAAGTCTTCCCGCAGAAGAAGACCGACCCGATTCAGCTGGTCTTCGTCTCGGACAACACCAACGCGATCGGCAAGGTGTGGAAGGAAGCCAACCAGGCTCCCGGGCTGGTCGGCCCGTTCGAGGTGCCGACCAAGTCGCCGACCAACCCAGAGGTGTTCCGCACCTCGGCGACCCTGCTCGATCCCACCAACAACGCCGAACCGACGATCGACTACCTCCGCTCGATCGAGGTACCCGACGGCGTCACGATGTACGTGACCGGACAGCCCGCACTGATGGCTGACAGCATCGACACGCTGCTGCAACTGATGCCGTGGATGATCTTGCTCGTCCTGGTCACCACCACGATCCTGATGTTCTTGACGTTCGGTTCGTTGGTACTGCCGATCAAGGCCGCGTTGATGAGCGCGCTCGGTCTCGGTGCGACTCTCGGCATCCTCACGTGGATCTTCGTTGACGGCAACGGCGCCACGCTCCTGAACTTCACGCCACAGCCGATCAGCGCGCCGGTCTTGATGCTGATCATCGCGATCATCTACGGCTTGTCGACCGACTATGAGGTCTTCCTGCTGTCCCGCATGGTAGAGGCGCGCGCCCAGGGTGCGTCCACCACCGAGGCGGTGCGAATAGGCACCGCCCAAACCGGGCGGATCATCACCGCCGCCGCGCTGATTCTGCTGGTGGTGACCGGCGCGTTCGCGTTCTCCGACATGGTGATGATGCAGTACATCGCCTACGGCATGATCGCGGCGCTGTTCATCGACGCCACCGTGCTGCGCATGCTGCTGGTCCCCGCGATCATGAAGCTGCTCGGCGACGACTGCTGGTGGGCGCCGAAGTGGATGCAGCGGATCCAGGAGAAGATCGGCCTCGGCGAACCCATTCTCGACGACGAACGCCCGGAACACGGTGGCGTGGTCGATCTGGTGAAGACCACCCCGATCACCGATCCGCCGACCATGCAGATGACGGCGGTCCCCGACTCCAAGCTGGCCCGCACCCCGCGCAGGCCGCGCACGGTCGCCCAGATCGAGGCCGAGGCGCCGACTCAGCGGATCGACAAGGTCACCGACTCCGAAGCCGCCGAGCCCGCTCGGTCGCGCTTGCCGATGTCGCCCGATCCGACGCGTCCCCGGGCTTCGATGCTGTCTTCGGGTGAGCCGACGCGGGAATTGCCGGTGGTGAAGCCGGGTACGCCCGCGAAATCCGATTCCGAGGATGCCGCGAAGTCGGCGGACTCCGATCTCGAGCTGCCGAAGTACGTGTCCGGCGAGCCGACCCAGGTGCTCCCGATCGTGAAGCCGGGCACTCCGAATCCCACTCAGGATCAAGGCGATTCGACCCCGGACACTTCCGCGGACGAAGACCGTGGCTATTCGGGGCCGAGCTTCGGCACACCCCCCGTGCCCCTCACCGATCTCGGCGATCCCGAAACCGGCCCCGGCGGCGCCACTCGCCCCACCAATCGACTCGGACAAACCAACGGCACCGCTGGGTCGGACGCCGGCTTCGGTGGTGCCGAAACCTCCGGTGGCCCTTCGGTTTCCCATCCCGACCCGGCCGACAACGGATCCCGCCTCGACCTGCCCGGCATCGTCACCGGCGGTTCGCCGCGTGGCTCCGAGCGCGTGCAGCCGCCGTCGGGGTACACCCCCGGGGTGATCGGCGAAACTCCGCAGGCACCTCAGGTGTCGACACCGAACGAGACCGGCGATGGCGCCGGATTCGGTACGCCCACAGTGGATTCACGGCCGAGCATCGTCCCCCCGGCCAGGCCGAGCACGGCGACACCGCCACCGCGCGGGGTTGTTCCGCCGCAGCCACCGAGGATCGTCAACACACCGCCGAGTGCGGTGCCGCCAGCACCTCGCGAAACCCCGTCGAGTGCGGCGCCACCAGCACCTCAGGACACCCCGTCGAGCGGAACCTTCAACGGATTCAGCCCGGTGACCGCGTCGAACCTCAGGCCGGTCACGCCCGACACCCCCGCACCCGATTCGAGCACCCCTGCCGAGCCGAGCCGCTCGCCCGGACAGGCCGATGACGCAGTGCGCGAAACGGATTCGAGCCCGCAGGGTTTCGCGGCACCGAGCTCGGACTTCTCGGCAACGCCCGGTGCGCATCGTGCCGAGTCGCACCAGGGAACCGCGGCCCGCGCGGAGACCGAACCCGAATCGCCTGTCCCCTCACAGGGCGTTTTCGGTACCTCGGTGCCCGTCGAACCACAGCCGAGCGCTCCGTGGAACAACGGCATGACCGGCCCTGGCACACCGCGCGGCTTCAATCCGCCCGATCAGGACGGCGGACCGCGGTTCTCGCCGGTCACGCCCTCCTCGCAGGACAGCGCGAGCGACGATGACGCGCCGACCGACCGGACCGACACCCCTGGTCAGTGGCAGGCGCCTTCCGGTTTCACCGCTGTCCCCGCCCCCGCCGCATCGCAGTCGTCGACTTCCGACGAGGGGTCGCCTACGGCCGAAACCGATTCCACGACACCGGAATCGACTGAACCGCAGGCGGACACCCGCAATGAGATCGAGAACTGGATGGCTCAGCTGCGTTCGTCTCGCCGGGGTACTGCGGCGGATGAGGGTCGGCACAGTGGTGGCGAGGGTCGGACTGTGAGTGTCAACGAGCTGCTGCGTCGGCGCGAGGACGACTGATTTCTTGGAGCGCTGGCGCGCTCGAGCGGGGCCCCTGAGGCCCCTTTGGGTAGGGACATATCAGGGATACCCGGCCCAGGCTGTGGGCTTTGGTGGGGTAGGGACACTCAGGGGTTACCCTGCCCGGGCTGCGGGGTTGGCGGGGTCTGGGTGGCGTCGGCGAAGGCGCGGGCGTAGCGGGTTCCGGTGAGTAGCAACAGGATTCCGACTGCCAGGAACGCGGTGACGCGGATCAGGCCGGAGAGGGTGGCCAGGTCGAACAGGAACAGTTTCGCCAGTGCGGCCGCGGCGACCAGCAGGCCGGAGACCAGGCAGACTTTCGCGACCGCGGGTGAACTGGCGAGTCGGCGCAGACCGTAGAACAGCGAGGCGGTCGCGGCCACCATCCACACGATGGTCGCCAGGCTGTGTCCGACGATGAAACCGTCTGCGCCGCCGAGGGATACGCCCAGAGATACCGCGGCGACCAACACGTAGTACAGCCCGGCGATACTCACCGCGATCCACACTCCGGTGACGAGCGCCGAATCATCGCACCGCGGCAGCCGCGGCACAGCCCACGCCACCATGGCCGCCACGCCCAACCCGACCACCGCCGCCACGGCCGTCGCGATATCGAGTTCCTGCTCCGCGAGTTGTTGTAGCGCAAGTGTTTCCGGCGCGGCGATCGCCAGCATCACCAGCCCGCCAAGCAGGGCGAACGCGATGCCGAGTCCGGCGGCCACCCGGGTGCGACTCACGGCGGCGACCCCGAGGAACGCGAGCCCGACAACGAACAGTGCGGTGGGCATCAGTCGAGGGTGACCGCCCGTCGCAACGGTGCAGGTCTGCAACAACGCGACCGCACCGGTCAGCGCGGCCACCAACGCCGTATGCCGAGCGATCCCACCGGCGCGGCCTGGAATCAACACGGTGGCGGCCAGGCCGAGTAGGACTGTGGCGAGAACCGCGGTGATCGACGCGCTCACCACACGGTCGAACAGCACCGCGGCGGCGAGTACCGGAAGGGCGGTGAGGGCGACCGTGATGCTGGCGGTGATGTCGCCTGACCTGCGGTGCACCGCGAGCAGCGCACCGACCAGTCCGACCACCGCACAGGCGATCGCCGCGACGAGCAGCCCGTGCCGCTGCTCCGCCGCCCCGCCGGAGATCGCCCGGTCGATCCCGCTGAGCACCACCATCCCCAGGACAGCGAGCACCACCGGCAAGGTGCGCGCCACGTGCAGCACCGGCCAGTCCCTGCGCATCTGCACCGGAACACCCGCAGCCTGCAACACCACCAAGAACCCGAGCAACATCAACTCGGTGGTCAACGCGGGCGACAACACCGCGGCCCCCAACACCACCCCCACCGCCAACGGCTGCGACTGCCACCGCATCGCGATCCCCACCCCGACCAGCGCCACCACCAGCGCCACAGCAAGCCCCACCCCACCCGGAATCCACCGGTAATACCCCGTCACCGCGACAACATCCAGATACAGCCCCGCGATACCGGTGGCCACCAGGGCAATTCCGCCGACGCGCCCACCGGGCCGCCCGAACACGCGCCACCCGAGGCCAACCAAAACCACTGAAAGCGCGCCACCAGCAACAACTCTCGCGACCGGACCGAAGAACCCCGCCTGCGCGGCCAGCACCAACAGCATCAACACCCCGACCAGGGTCACCCCAACCCCAGCCACCGCCAACACCCGAGAAATCACCCCTTCCCGCTGCCACCACGCCACCCGAGCCACCCGCCCCGGCCCACGCATCGGCATCGGCATCGGCATCGGCATTCCAGACCGTCCAGCAGGAGGAGGAGGCGCGTACCCCCACCCCGGCCCCGCTGGTCGACCCTGCCCCGCCCCGACAGGCCCCGGCACCCCATACGCCGGAGCCCCACCACCCTGCCCAACACGCCCGGCGCCTCCAGCCCACGCCACCTGACCATAGGGAACACCACCAGCCCGGCCACCGTAAACGGGCCCGAAAGCTGGCACAGCCGACCCTTCGACACCTCGAGATCCCGAGTCGGACTCCTCAGCACCCGCCCCCGGCGCCGCACCCCTAGCACGCAGCGCCGCTTCCGCCCGCAACTGCCCGGCCAGCACATCAAGATCACCACCCAGCTGCCCCATGTGCGCGCCGAGCGCGGTGAACTCCCCCGAGAGCCGCGCAACCAGCGCAGGATCGATACCAGTACTCATAACTCCATAGTCGACCCCCACGAACCGACAGACATGAGTAGAAACCCCCGCCCACACCCCATTCCTACGCAACCACAACCTGACACGACTACGCCAGGCTCAAGCCCCCAGAAACCGCCTCCACTGAACCATCAACGGATACTTCGCCGTCACCGACCCGAACCGAACCCGCCCATGCACAACAAGATGCAACGGCCCGATCGGCGGCCCCGTCCGCACCTTGTTGTTAGCCGAGGACCCCACCAGATCCAGCCCATTGAGATCAACAGTCGCAGCCGCGGGAACAAGCAACGTCAAACTCGTGCAGTAATCATCCACCTGGATCTCAACGATCTGCGTCTGCATCACCGCCTCGGTGAAGTCCAACGTCACCCCCGACATCAGATTATTGAGATGCAGCACAGGCGGCACCTGCCAAGGCCCACGCCGATGAACCCCCGACAACCGACTACGGATAGCACTCGGATTGGACCCACCGACGGGCACCGGAACATGTCGCGGCCGCGGCATCGCGGCAGGCTGCGGCGTGCCAGCCACCCGCATCCCGGGCAGATCGACCAGCACAGCATTGAGTTCGCCACGAGTCTTGGCAGCCAACGCCGTATCCATCCGCTCGGTGAACTCCCCGAGCGACAGCATGCCGAGCCCGACAGCCCGCTGCAGCAATTGCCCGACATGTTCACGCTCGGCATCGGAAACACGCAGCTCACGGTCACCGACGGGACCAGCCGTCGCGACACCGGGTACGAAAAGGGATTCAGGACCGCCCATATCATCGAGGGTAACCAGCAGCACCCCCGAGCACATCAGGGCAAACCCCTAATCACTGCGACTATTCGAGCCCCTGCTCGATGGCGTAACGCGTCAGTTCGACCCGATTCGCCAGCTGCAACTTCCGCAACGTCGCCTGCACATGGTTCTCCACAGTCCGATGCGACAGGTTCAGCCGAGTGGCGATCTGTTTGGCCGACAACCCCTTGGCCACCATCCGCAGCACCTCGGTCTCCCGCTCGGTCAACGACGGCCGATGCGGCTGGTCGGCCGCCGCCGGCACGGTCGCCATCCGCCGGTACTCCCCGAGCACCAACCCGGCCAGCCCGGGCGTGAACACCGGCTGACCCGCGGCAGTCGCGCGAACGGCATCGATCAGCTCGGCCGCCGACGCACTCTTCACCAGATAACCGCTGGCCCCGGCCTTGATCGCGTCGAGCACATCGTCGCGCTCGGCCGAAGCCGACAGCACCAGCACCCGACTGTGCGGTGACACGCGCAGCACTTCCGCGGTCGCCGCTGCCCCGTTCCCATCGGTGAGCTGCATGTCCATCAACACCACAGCCGGCTGCACGGCCGCGGCACGTCGAGAAGCCGTCCCGACGCCGTCGGCGGTGGCAAGCACCTCGAAACCGGCTTCGGCGAGATCGCGAGAAACACCCTCACGCCACATCGGATGGTCGTCGACCACCATCACCGTAATGACCGGCATCGCCCAGCTCCTCTTCTCAGCGCGCCGACTGGCGCGGAATCCGGAATTCCCACTCGGTACCGAGGTCCTCGCCCTCGGTGAGCAACTCAGCGGTGCCACCGAGCGCCTCGATCCGCCCGATGATCGACCGCGAAACCCCCATCCGCCCTTCGGCTTCGGCTGCTTCCAGTCGTCCCGCCGCGATCCCCACACCGTCGTCACGCACGCTCACCACGAGCGCTTCGCCGGTATCTTCGAGCAGCACATACGCTTTCGCATCGGGACCGGCGTGCAAAGAAACATTCGACAGAGCTGTGGTCACGGCCGCGGCGATCTCCTGCGCCACCACCTGCCCGACCGACACCGGATCGCCCGGCGTCGCGACCGACACCGTGGTCGTAGCGCGCGAAGTCAGCAGCGGCCGCAGATCCACTTCCCCGGAACCGGAGTCGGGCAGTTCCGCCTGCTCGGACAACAACACCCGCAACGCCACCTCCTGCTCCCCCGCTCGCTGCGCGAGTTCGGTCGCGGGCCCCCCGATTTCACCGCCGCGCCGTTTGATGAAGGCGAGCACCTGCAACACCCCGTCGTGCACTTCACGAGCCAGACGTTCCCGTTCCTGCGCGGCGGCCGTGATCCGCAAGGCCCGTTCCAGCTGCCCCTGCGCCCGTCGAGCGGTATTGGCGGCCAGGCCGAGCGCCAACCCCACCGAAACAAGCACGGGCGCAGTGGCATCCCCCCACACGTCTTGCCCCCATTGATCCCGCACCGTCACCACGACAGCCGACATGGCAAGCCCCGCAATCACTCCCGCAACAGGTCCGCGCAGAATCGCCATCGAGATCACCGAGTTCGCGATCCACAGCGTCGTCGGCAGCGTCTGATGCCCGTGGTACCAATCGTAGTCCGCGACAAGCCGAGTCGAGGCGATCAGCGCGATCGTCACCACCTGGTCGCCGAACACCACCCAGCCGCGAATCTTCCCGGTCGCCTCGGGGAAGTACCACTGCGACAGCAGCAGCGCCGAACTCCCCGACCAGATCGCCATCACCGCGATCAGCATCCAGCTCAGTCGCGGATGCTCGTAGTACGAGACAGACGCGATCTGCTGACCGATCGCGTACAGCAGCGTGACCAGTCGAAACGCCTGCGCGGCCCGCCACAGCGGCGCGGTGGCGGCGTCGGCCGTGCGCAACTCAGCTGTGTGGGTCCGCATCACCGGACTCGGCTTCCTTGCGCAGCAGCTTCGCCACGTCGAAACGGCCTGGCGGTTCCGGTTTGTCGGGCTCGGCGGTGAACCGTTTTCGCTCCTCGGCGCTGACCAACTCGCCGAAGGCCTCCGCCGGGCTGTCGGCGAGCAGATACCGAATCGCGGTGTTGCCCACCGCGATCAACGGCACCGCGAGCAGCGCACCCGCGATGCCGCCGACGACCAATCCGGCGGTGATCGCCAGCACCACGGCCAGCGGATGGATGCTCACGGCCCGGCCGAGCAGCAGCGGTTGCAGCACATGGCCTTCCAGCTGCATCACCGCCACGATGATGCCGAGCACGATCAGCGCGGTCACCAAACCCTTGGTGACCAGCGCGATGAACACCGCGACGAACCCGGCGAAGAACGCGCCGATGATCGGGATGAACGCGCTGATGAACACGAGCGAGGCCAGCGGCAGGGCAAGTGGCACATGCAGAATCGCGAGCCCGGCTCCTATCCCGATCGCGTCCACCGCCGCCACCACCACGGTGGCGCGCACGAACCCGACCAGCGTGCCGAAGCCCAATTCACCAGCGGTGCGGACTTTTTCGCGGTGCGCGGTGGGGATGATCCGGGTGATGAAGGTCCAGATCTGGTGCCCGCCGTAGAGGAAGAAGATGAGGATGAACAGGATCAGGAACGCGCCGGTGAGGATGTGGCCGATGGCGGTGGCGGTGGTCAGCGCGCCGCTGGTCAGGCTCTCGCGATTGTCCTGAATGGTGCGCACGATGGTGTCGCCCGCGTTGCGGATCTGCTGATCGCTCAGGTGTGGTGGACCGTTGATCAACCAGTCCTGCACCTTGTGCACACTGTTGGTGACCTCGTTGGACAGCCCCGGCACACCGTCGACGAACTGTTCGACGACGAAGGTGAGCACCCCCGCGAGCAGCCCGATCGACCCGAGCAGTGCCACGAACACGCCGAGCGAGCGCGGGATCCCCACCCGCTGCATCCAATCGACCAGCGGCGCGAGCAGCGCGGCGGCGAGCAGGGCGATGGCCAGCGGGATCACCACCGTGGCGAACTTCTGCACCAGCATCCCCACCGCGAGCAGCGCGCCGAAGATGATCAGCAGCCGCCAGCTCCACGCCGCGGCTTTGCGGACCAGGGGATGAACTGCCTCGGCGTCCGAGCGCCATGGTGTCGACGCGGTCGGTGAATCTACCTTCTGGTCGGTCACTCGAGAGAGCCTATCGGTCGCAACGCTAGATTGGTGGTCGTGTCGGCGCCTCTGGAAGCGGTCAAACAGACCATGCGAACGCGCTGGCCGCTGTATCTGACGTCTGTGCTGTTGGCCAACGCCTTCGGCGCGGTGCTGGTGTGGGCCTTCATCCAATACGGCCTGCCGGTACCCGAGGGCGATCCGGGTGGGGTGCGCCAGACCGGTCTGCTCGCGCCGCTGCTCGTTTTCGGGGTCGCCGCGGTGCTGAGCATCTTCGCCGCCGCGCTGATGTTGCGGCCGGTGATGCGCTGGCAGATGCGTGGTGGGCCACCGAGCAGGCGCGAGCAGATGGCGGCCCTGCATGTGCCGCTGCGGCAGTCGATCGTGCACCTGGTGCTGTGGGTCATCGGTGGCGGGATCCTGGCCGCGCTGATCATCGCCGAATCGCCCGAGCTGGCAGGCGCGGTGATCGTCACCGAGTGTATGGCCGCCACCATCGTGTTCGGCTTCACCTACATGCTGGGCGAACGCATCCTGCGCCCGGTCGCCGCGGAGGCGCTCACCGAGGGCACCTTCGACCACACCCTGACTCCCGGCGTCGGCACCCGGATGGCGATGACCTGGGGCATGGGCACCTTCGCGCCCACGATCGCGATCGTGCTGCTGTGTGTCACCCAGATCTCCTCGGACGTGAAGTTCTCGGCCAAGTCGCTCGCGATCTCGATCCTGCTGCTGTGTGGCGTGGTGATCCTGCAGGCGCTGGCGCTGTCGATGTTGACCGGTTCGTCGATCTCCGACCCGGTGCGTCAGTTGTCCCAAGCCATCAACAGGGTGCAGGCGGGCTCGCGTGACGTGCAGGTCGAGGTCTACGACGGCAGCGAGATCGGGCTGCTGCAGGTGGGCTTCAACCGGATGATGGACGAGGCGGCCAAGCGGCGAAAGCTGCAGGAACTGTTCGGTCAGCACGTCGGTGAGGACGTGGCACAGCGGGCACTGGACTACGGCACCGAACTCGGTGGTGAGACCCGATTCGTGGCGGTGCTGTTCGTCGATATGGTCGGTTCGACCGCCGCTGCCGCCGAGCGCCCACCGACCGAGGTGGTCAGCCTGCTCAACGAGTTCTTCCGGGTGGTGGTCGACGTGATCGACAGCCACCACGGTTTCGTCAACAAGTTCGTCGGCGACGCGGCGCTCGCCATCTTCGGCGCCCCGCTGGATCGCCCCGACGCGCCGAGCGCCGCGCTCGCCGCGGCCCGCGATCTGCGCGAGGCACTGCGCGGGGTGACCAGCCTCGACATCGGCATCGGCGTCTCGGCGGGCTTGGCGGTGGCCGGAAACATCGGCGCCGCAAATCGTTTCGAATACACCGTGATCGGCGACCCCGTGAACGAGGCGTCGCGACTCACCGAATTGGCCAAAGATCATCCCGGCCGCGTTCTCGCTTCGGGCAGCGCGCTCTACTTCGCCGACGAAAGCGAGCAAGAACATTGGGTAACCGGAGACGAGGTGCAATTGCGCGGCAGACGCAGAAAAACCCGCCTGGCCTGGCCGAAGTCCGCGATCGCCGCGCCGCGCACCGACGAGGAAGAACCTGTCAGTTCGCTAGGCTGAGACCGTGACGGCCGACGGCGACCTAGCAGGCGCACCGGCCGGGCGCCGCCGCCGGTTCCGGTGGGTCAAGTGGGTGCTCGGCGTGGTGGTCCTCGCGCTGCTCGTCGGCGAAGGCGTGTACCTGTGGCCCCGCCTGCACGAATCGTGGCGCACGCTCACCGAGATCCACTGGGGTTGGTTGATCGGCTGCATCGTCCTGCAGGCCTTCTCGATGAGCGGTTTCGGCCGAGTACAGAAGCAGCTGCTGCACGCCGGTGGGGTGGACGTCAGCCAGGGGAAATCGGTATCGGTGGTCTACGGCGCGACCGCGATGTCGCTGACGCTGCCCGCCGGCCAGGTCTTCTCCACCGCCTTCACCTACCGCCAGACCCGCCGCTGGGGTGCGAGCCCGATCGTCGCGTCCTGGCAACTGGTCTTCTCGGGCGTGGTGGCCGCCGCCGGGCTGGCCCTGCTCGGGATCGGCGGTGCGGCGCTGGTCGGGCAGGGAATCGGGTTCAAATTCGTCGTCTCGCTGGTGGTGCTCGGGCTGGTCCTGTTCACCGGCAACTATCTCGCCCGCCATCCCGGCACGCTCGAGGCCATGCTGCGGCGGGTGCTCGCGCTGGTCAACCGGTTGCGCAAGAAGTCGGCCGATCACGGCATCGCCAAGCTAGCTGAGATCCGGGCACAGCTCGAGTCGGTCGATCTGGGGAAGAAGGACGCGGCGCTGGTCGGGGTGTGGGCGCTGGTGCACCGGTTCGCCGACGTGGCGTGTCTCGGCGCCGCCTGTTATGCGGTCGGCGCTGATCCGAAGTTGTCCGGGCTGCTCATCGCGTTCGCGGCGGGCAAGGCGGTGGGGTCCATTCCGTTCGCGCCTGGCGGCATCGTCTACGTGGACGCGACGCTGATCTACGGTCTCACCGCGGGCGCGGGGCTGCCCGCCGCGCAGGCCGTCGCGGCCGCGTTCGTCTACCGGCTGGTGAGCTTCATCCTGGTCGCCGTCGTCGGCTGGATCGTCTTCGCGTTCCTGTTCCGCACCCCGCAGGCCGACGATGAAGAGTACGAACAAGAATTCAAGCAGCACCGGCGCATCTGATCATCGCAGTGCGCGAATGGCCGCCCGCCAACCCAACAGGAACAGCGCGAGCACACTGGCCGCGACGATCATGAAACTCAGTGCCACACCCTGACCGCTGATGGCGCGCAAGACCATCCCGCCGACGAGGGTGCTGGCCCAGATCAGGATTCCGCTGGGCCACAACGCCGTCGCGTCGAACCGCGTGTTCCGCGCGATGAACACCGCTAACACCCAACCGAGAATCAGCCCTAACCCGAAGGGCCACACCGTTTTCAGCAGACCGGCGATGACGGCTTCGTCGTGACTACGCCTACCGATCGCACAGAAAACAATCACCAACACAGCATCGATACCGAACGGCGCGTATCTCTTCACGGACGTAGCGTAACCGTTGTTGATCTAGATCGAGACCGAGTCGATACCCACTGACCAGTGTGCATTCATCGAAACCGGTCGTCACGGCTCCGGCGTGGCCAGCGATTTCAGCAAGACGGCCGCGAGTCGTGAAGTGGCGTCACCACTGTCGACATCGGCGATGTGCACCGCGAAGACCAGATCGCCCATCGTCGCCAGCAGCCACCCGTCGGCGCCGCCCGTCGCGGCGAAGGCGGTGATATCGCGGAACCCGCGCAGCGCGGCGGTTTCCGGCTTGCCGATGCCCTCGTGCATCATGGCGCGCAAGCGGTCGACCGCGGGCTGCGGCAGCGCGGGGACCGGCGTATCGGTGGTGCCCGGCTTGCCCGCCTCGATCATCGGGGGCGCCACCGAGCCACGCGAAATGGCCGCCGCGGCGATCGCCATCCCGAAGGGGCTGACCTGCACCGCATCGGATCCCGCACCCTGACGCACCTGCTCGGTGCTACGCCCTGGCGCGCTGATCCGCCCGGTCACCTCGTCGAGCCCGGCCACCTTGAAGTCGACGCCGACACCCAGCGCAGTGGCGGCCTCGGCGGCTTCCTGCACCGTCACGTCCTGCGGCGGCTTGTTCTTCGTTGCCGCGGCGACCGCACGGAACAGTTCCATCGTGCCGCCCGCCGGGAACAGCCCGGTGAAGGCGATCGGGCCCTTCTCGGTGGCGTAGGAGTTCTGCGCGACCGCGACGACCGCGCCGGTCGAGGGCTGGATGGCCACGACCGTGGCCGCTGTGCCGGCGCTCACCACCGCGTCCTCGGCGGCGCGCTGCAATCGCTGATCCATCGTCGCGGCGATATCCGGCCCCGCTGGCCCCTGATATCCGGCCACCTGATCGACGAACCTGCCGTCGGCTTCGAAGATCTGCACACCCCAGCCCGCGGTCGCCTCGAGACTGTCCTGCCATACCTCGCGCAGCGCGTCGAGCATCGGCGAGCGGGTGCGCCGGTCGGCCGAGATCAGCTTCGGCTGCTTCTCCATCACCACGCCCGGCACCCTGGCCATCCGCGGTTCCAGGATCGCGAAATCCCCGTCACGCAGGTTCACCGCGATGATCGGCTTGCCCTGCGAGGCCGCCAACTGCTGCATCAGCGACGCTCCGGTGATCAGCGGCGCAACCGGTTCGATGGCCTCGGCCAGTGCGTTGGTGGTGCCGACGAGATCGCCGGTGCGGCTCGGGTCGATCTTGATGACGTTGAGCGTCTGCTCGGTCATCAGCGTGTCGCCCGGCAGGTCGACGACCTTCGGCGGCGGCTTCGCGGTCGTGCGTACGAGCTTGACGGTGCGATTGTTCTCCAGCTGCGGCATCACCACCGCGGGCTCCCAGGAGATCCGCCAGCCGATGGCGAGCTTGCGGACGGTGCCCTGCAGTGTGTAGGTCCAGTCCTTCTTCTCACCGAAGTTCCATGCGACTTCCATGCTGAAGATCGCCGACTGCGGATCGAGGTCGATGACCTGTGATGCCTCGTAGTCGACGGTGCCGGACTGCAGGCCTTCGAACATTTGCTTGATGGTTGCCGAAGCGGCGGCGGGGTACGAGGTCAGGTCGGCGGCTTTGCTGTAGTCCTGATCGTCGAGGAGATCGGTGAACCGCTGGACCACCGTCTCCGACTCGCTCGTCTTCCCACCCACTCCGCACGAGCACAGTGCCATGGCGAGGGTCGCAACCCCCGCGATCGCCATTGCGCCGCGGATGCGAAAGCGGCGGGATCCCCACACATCCATATCGCCCACTCTTCACTCTTGCCACTTCGGTAACTGATCCACCGTACCCGAAGTTGACCCGTCTCCAATGCCCCGGTAGGTCGGGACACTGCCCGACCGATACACCTCGATTGTGCCGGAAATCTCGCCCCGATGAGGACAGGATTTCCCACCTCGCCCAGTAAGCGGCAACAACTGCTGTGTCAACCGTACCTATAGCTACACCGGGTCGTGCGGATCTCGCATTTGTCCGGCGATTCAACGCGGGGTACCCAGGGCTACTGGCCGTCAACCCCAGTGGCATCGACCTCGCGAACCGAAAATAATCCGTTCACCAAGGGCGGAATCCCCGGACTCGATATCGGCGTAATCTTGTAATCAACGCAACGTGCGTAAGAGAGATAGCAGGTGATGTCCATGCGGAACGCTCATCGCGAACGCGGATTCGGCCGACCCGGCGGTTGGCAGCAAGCCGACCTCCCCGATCCCGCCGACGCCCCCGATTGGTTCGCCGGACGATTGCCCGCCGACTGGTTCACCGGTTCGTTGGAGATCGAGATCGACCGCGACGAGATCGTCGTGGTCGGCGAACTCCCCGTCTCCGACGACGCGAGCACCGCCACCAAGGAAGGCGCCCTCGCCCGCTTCCGCGAGTCGACCCGGCCCGCGCGCATGCAGATCGCCGACGAGGCCCAGCGCCGTTACGGCCGCAGCGTCGCCTGGGGCGTGCGAGTGGACGGCGAACGAGTCGTGTTCACCCACCTGGCCGTCCCCGTCATGACCCGCCTGCGCCAGCCCGAACGCCAGGTCCTCGACACCCTCATCGACGCAGGCGTAGCCCGCTCCCGCGCCGACGCCCTGGCCTGGACCGTCAAACTCGCAGGCAAACACGCCGAAACCTGGCTGGCCGAACTCCGCGAAGCCATGCGCAAAGTAGACGACCTCCGCTCAGAAGGCCCCACGGGTCTGTGACCTAAGGTGGCCTGCATGGGAAGTGTGCAGGCCACTGGTCCGATTCTGGTCATCAACGGGCCGAACCTGAACATGCTCGGCACCCGGCAGCCCGAGATCTACGGCGCCGACACCCTCGACGAGGTCGTCGCCCTGTGCGAGAAGACCGCCGCCCGCTTCGATCGCGAGGTCATCGCCTTCCAGTCCAATCACGAAGGCGCGCTGATCGACCGGATCCAGCAGGCCCGCGGCGAAGTGTCGGCCATCGTCATCAATCCGGGCGGCCTCACCCACACCTCGGTCGCGCTGCGCGACGCGCTGGTGATCCCGGAGGTGCCGATCGTGGAGGTGCACATCAGCAATGTGCACGCGCGCGAGGAGTTCCGGCACCATTCGTACGTCTCCCCCATCGCGACCGCGGTGATCGCCGGCCTCGGCATCCAGGGCTATGCGGCCGCGATCGAATTCTTGAGCAAGGCCTAGCCGAGCCGGAAAACGGGGAAACCCGGTGCGATAGCGATCAATTCGGCATCGGTGGCGTCCTTGGTGACACCGTCGAAGAACTTGCCGACCTCCCAGCCCCACTTCTCCAGGTACAGCCGCAGCAGCGGAACCTTGTCCGCGTCGGCGACCTCGGTGGCGGTGAACTGTTCGGTTTTGCGACCGAGGCGCAGTTCGCCGTCGCCCGCGACGCGCAGATTGCGCACCCACTGCACGTGCCCGCGCGGCGCGACCAGGTAGCGCGCGCCGTCGGCGGCCGTCATCACGTTCACCATGGTCGTGCGCCATTCGCCGCTCTTGCGCCCGCGCACCGCGAGCAGTCGCGAACCCATGATGCTGATCCCGAACTTGGGCAGCAGGTTGGCGATCTTGTTGACGATCGGATCGATACCGGTCGGGGGCAGGTGGCGGGTGGCGTTGTCCATGGGGATCACTCCTAAAACTGTGAGCATTGCTCTCTGTTGAGTACAAGCATGTACCCGCGGCTACGCGAAGTCAAGAGCAGTGCTCACAGTTTCCGAATTGTCCAGTTTCGACGATGTATTGCCGCGATGGAATGTAGTACGTATGCTACATAACATCGAAGGTCGATGACTGGGAGGACTCATGGCTTCGAACAACAACAGTGCTCGAGATGTCGTTCTCGATGTCGCGCAACTACGGATGCGCTACGACGAGACAGACGTCCTGCACGATGTGAGCTTTCAAGCGAAACGCGGGGAAGTGCTCGTCATGCTCGGCCCCAACGGCGCGGGCAAAACCACCACGATCGAGATCCTCGAGGGGTTCCGCAGGAGGTCGGCCGGCAAGGTCGATGTGCTGGGGGCCGATCCCGAACACGGTGACGAATTCTGGCGCGCCCGCATCGGCGTGGTGCTCCAATCGTGGCGCGATCACGCCAAATGGCGAGTGGCCGAACTACTTCGACACCTCGGCTCCTACTACACCCCATACGCCACTGATCGAGTTCAACGACCATGGGACACAGCGGAACTCGTCGGCCTGGTCGGCCTGACCGACCAGGCCGACGCCAAGATCTCCACCCTCTCGGGTGGTCAACGCCGCCGGTTGGACGTGGCGATCGGCATCGTCGGCAGGCCCGAACTGCTGTTCATGGACGAACCGACCGCGGGCTTCGACCCGGCCGCGCGTCGCGACTTCCACGACCTGGTACACCGCTTGGCCGATCTGGACGAGACCACCGTCCTGCTCACCACTCACGACCTGGACGAAGCCGAGAAACTCGCCGACCGGATCCTGATCCTGGCGGGCGGGCGGGTGATCGCCGACGGCTCCCCCGACGAACTGTCCCGGTCGATCGCGGGCGAAGCCCAGGTCAGCTGGACTGTCGACGACCAACGCTTCGTGCACACCACCACCGAGTCCACCAAGTTCGTGCACGAACTGTTCAAACAACACGGCGACTCCATCGGCGACCTCGAGGTACGTCGCGCCTCACTCGAAGACACCTACATGACCCTGGTTCGGCGCGCGGAATCCGATGAGGAAACCGACGCCGTCCACACTCTCGCGGAGGTCACCAAATGAGCGGCACCCGTGCAGGTTTGCACCGCGGTCTCATCGAACTGCGCCAGGCCTACACCAACCCTGTCGACCTGATCGGCCAGTTCCTCACGCCCACCATCACCCTCGGCGTGCTGTTCCTGCTCCGAAACAAGACCTACGGCGACACCGAACTATCCATCGCCGAGTTGGCCGTGCCCGGCATGCTCTCGACCATCATCTCGTTCAACGGCATGTATGCCCTGCTCAACGTCCTGGTACAGGATCGCGAAGACGGCACGTTGTTGCGCGCCAAGGCGGTCCCCAAGGGGATGGTCGGCTATTTCGTCGGCAAGATCGTGACCACGGCGGGCGCTGTCATGGTGCAGCTGGCTATCGTGCTCGGCGTGAGCATGGTGATCATCGGTGGCTTCTCGCTGAGCGGCCCTGGCGCGGTGGCGATCTTCGCGTGGGTGGTCGTCCTCGGTCTACTCGCGGTGTTGCCGTTCGGAGCGATACTCGGCAGCGTGCTCGACGCGCGCACCGGCTTCCTGCTGACCATGCCGCTGATGGGCATCATCGCCATCTCCGGCATCTTCTACCCGATCACCGCCATGCCCGGCTGGTTGCAGGGACTCGCCCAGGTGTTTCCGATCTACTGGCTCGGCCTCGGGATGCGTTCGGCACTACTGCCCGAAGAGGCGGTCGCGATCGAACTCGATCAGTCGTGGCGCCACCTGGAAACCGTTGGGGTGCTGGGTCTGTGGGCAGTGGTCGGCCTGTTGATCGCTCCGTTCATTCTGCGGCGCATGGCGAACCACGAATCCGGGTCCGTGATGGCACAGCGACGGGACAAGGCGATGCAGCGTGCCTTCTGAGGTCATCTACAACCGCATCGCGATGTTGCGTGCCGAGCGCGGCATCTCGCGGCGGGACCTGGCCGAGGCGCTCGGCGTGCACTACCAAACCGTCGGCTACCTCGAGCGGGGCGAATACAGCCCCAGCCTGCACCTCGCCCTGCGACTCGCGGCCTACTTCGAGGTGGCGGTGGAAGTGGTTTTCTCCACCGAACCCTTCCCGAGACTGGGCGCCGAGACCGCGTGAACACCCGAAACCGTCCGGCAGCACAGCGCCGGACGGTTACGGTGTGTCATCCGTGCAGCAACTGAAACGTCGAGGCCGACGTGCCGACGGCTCGCTCCCAGTAGGACGAAACCGATGCGGCCAGCACGGTATCCACGCCGACCGCGGCGCTGGTCTCCACCACATGTCGCGCACCGGCCGCCATCATCCGCAGGTACGCCGGATCGGCCGGACCGCCCTCCTCGGCCATCCCCGCCCACGCGGCGTACAGGTCGCCGACACTGCCCAGTGAGCGCTGGGCGTAGGGCAGGAACCGAGCGATCTCGGAGCCGGACCGGTCGATGATCGCCAGCGCCTGTTCGTAGCCGAGCAGCAGCGGCAGGAACAGGGCGAGCATCGCCTGGTAGTAGACCTGGGCCGCACCCTCATCGGCACCCAGATACTCCGTTGCGGCCAAGGGCCGCAACAACTCCCGCTGCGCCTCGAAGACCGCCGGCGGTCCGCTGTAGAAGATGTACGCCGACGGGCCTGCCAGCTCTTCCGGCTGAGCCATCACCCCACCGGCGAGGAACTCACCACCTCGCGCCCGGACGAACGCCGCGCCTTCCCTGGTCCGCTGCGGCGAATCCGAGGACAAATTGACCACGACTCTGCCGGTCAGATCGATCGAACCGAGAATCGCGTCCATCGCGTCATAGTGGGTCAGGCTGAGCACGACGAGCTCGGCCGACGCCACCGCTTCGGCGGCGGTCTCGGCGCGCTGGGCACCGAGGTCGTCAGCCTTGCCCTGCGTGCGGTTCCAGACCGTCACCTCGAACTCCGCGGCCAGGTAGGTGCGCGCGATCTGCCGGCCCATCGAGCCGAGGCCGATGACGGTAACCGCCTTCGTTCGGTTCGTCATCAGGAGGCTTCGCCACGCATCAACGCGTAGGTCGAAACTGGTTCGCCCGCAGCGTCACTCGCGGTGACTGCCTTGCGCCAGTATGACTGTGACAGGTGTGAGAAGCCCGCGTCGACGCCGACTTCCTCGCTGGCGTCGATGATGTGTTGAGCGCCCGCGACCATCATCTTCAGGCTCGCCACGTCGGCCCAGCCGCCGTTCTGGTTCGCCACGGAGAACTGCTCCATGAAGAACGGGAACGCCTCGCTCGAACGGACCGCGAACGGTACGAACTGGGCGATGTCGTGGCCGGATTTCGCGATCATGGCGGTCGCCTGGTCGAAGGCGAGCAGCCACGGATGGAAGATCGTCAACAGTGCCTGGTAGAAGATCTGCGCGAGGCCGTCGTCGGCGCCGAGGTATTCCTGCGGGCTCAGCGGGCGTAGGAGTTCGGCGTGCGCGTCGAACACCGCCTTCGGGCCGCTGTAGAAGATGTAGGACGCGGGATGGGCGATATCGTCGCCCGCCGACATCACCCCGCCGGAGAAGAATTCGGCGCCGCGCTCGCGGACCCAGGTTGCGCCTGCCCGCGCCTTCTCCGGTGAATCGGAGGACAGGTTGGCGATGACCTTGCCCGGCAGGTGGTCGATCGCCTGGCCGAGCACCTCGTACATGGCGTCGTAGTGGGTCAGGCTGAGGACCGAGACCTCGTTGGCGTCGAGCGCCTCGGCGACGGTGTCGGCGCGTTTGGCACCGAGCGCCACCATCGCGTCGACCTTGGCGGTGCTGCGATTCCACACCGTCACCTCGACGCCTGCCTCGAGGAAGGCCTTGACCATGGATTGACCCATCGGGCCGAGGCCGAGTACGGAAACGGCAGCGGTTTTCTCGGACATGTTGTGGCCCTTCGTTTTTCGATACCGATTGTCGATACTGGTTGGTTCGGCGCCGCTTTTCATAGTGGTCGGCGCGGGTATCGTCGGGAAGACCGAACGTTGGGGTGTGGTTGCTTACCTACAGGTTCGAAAAACGGTCAGAAGGGTGTGGCGACGATGAGTAGTGACGCAGATCACGATGTGTGCGGTATGAGCCTGGCCATCGACGTCGTCGGCGGTAAATGGAAGCTGCACCTGATGTGGGCGCTCGGCGAGGGGCCGCAGCGATTCGGCCAGATCCGGCGGTTGCTCGACGGCGTGAGCGAGAAGGTGCTCGCCGAGAACCTGCGACATCTGGAGAGCACCGGCGTGGTGCACCGCGAGATCTTCCCCGAGATCCCCCCGCGTGTGGAGTACTCGCTCACCCCGCTGGGCGAAACCCTGCGCCTCGCCCTGGAACCACTGGAGAGCTGGGGCAACACACACCGCTCAGAGCTGTCCCCCACCAGCCAGCCGCGGATACCGGAACGGTTGTAACTACAAGTGCTCCATGGCGATTCGCTCGCCGATTCGTTCGAGTAGGTTCGCGGCGGTGCTGATGGAGCGCGCGGGATCGGGCTCGAGGTCGCTGAGCGGATAGCAGGCGGCGAACCCGGCGGCTCGAATCTCACCGGGCGACAACAGGGTTCGGCCCACCGCTGCGATCACCGGCACCCCCGCCTTCTTCGCCGCCGCCGCGACACCGACGGGTGCCTTCCCGTGCATGCTCTGGTGGTCCAGCGAGCCCTCGCCGGTGACGACCAGCGTGGCCTCCTTCACCAGCGTCGTGAAGTCCAGCAGCTCGAGCAAGACATCGATCCCGCTGCGCACCTGCGCACCCAGCACCGCGAGCGTCCCGAATCCGGTACCGCCCGCGGCACCGGCGCCGCCGATCTCGGCATATCCCCTACCCAGCACGGCCGCCCAATTGCTGAGCCCCGCTTCGAGTTTCATCATCTGTCGAGCAGTGGCACCCTTCTGCGGCGCGTACACCGCCACCGAACCGGCAGGCCCGAGCAACGGATTGTCCACATCGCAAGCCAGCGTGAACCGCGCCGTCGCGACCGCCGGATGCAACCCGCCCCGATCCACCGAGGCGACCTGCTCGAGCAGCGCGGCCACATCCGAGCCCCCCGCCAATTCCCGCCCCTGTTTGTCGAGCAGCCGCAATCCGAGCGCCCGCAACAACCCTGACCCACCATCGGTCGACGCGCTCCCGCCGAGTCCGATCACGATCTCGCGGGCCCCCGCGTCGAGCGCGTGCCCGATCACCACCCCCAACCCGAATGTGTCGGCGCGCATCGGATCCAGCCGTCCACCGGGCAACTTCACCAACCCGACCGCCACCGCCAACTCCACCACCGCGGTCTCCCCCCGCACCGCGTACACCGCCGTCGAGTCCTCCCCCGTAGGCCCGGGCGCCGCCACCTCCACCCGAGTCCACCCCGCCGACACGAAAGCCTCGACCATCCCGTCCCCGCCGTCGGCCACCGGCACACACCGCACCCGCGCCCTCGGCGCCCGCCGCGTAATCCCTCTGGCCAGCGCCGCGGCGACCTCGGGCGCGGTCAACGACCCCTTGAACTTGTCGGGGGCAAGCACGACGAGCGTTCCACCGGTCATCTTTCCGCCTCTCTGTTCCGCCTCTGGCGCGATGTCAGCGTGTCGCATCGAGCTCGACCGTTCACTCTCGGTCTCACGTCGAGTGCGCGGCGGCTCGGAGGTGGTGAGGGAGTTTCCCATGTTCTCACTTGCTCAGTGGGTTGTCCCACTGAACACGGTAGCGTCAGTGTATGGCGACCGAGGTCCGCAACAACACCGCGCTCGAGCGGTTCGAACTCACCACCGACGGTCACCCCGCCGGCTACATCGAATACCAGGACACCGGCGACGAACGCGCCCTCGTCCACACCGAGATCTACCCCGATTTCGAAGGCCGCGGAATGGCGAATGCCCTGGTCAAGGCGGCACTGGACGCCAGCCGCGACGAAGGCTTCGCCATCTTGCCGATGTGCCCGGTGGTCCAGCATTTCATCACCACTCACCCCGACTACATCGCCTACGTTCCGCAGCGA
This sequence comes from Nocardia sp. A7, assembly GCF_046549215.1. Lineage (NCBI taxonomy): Bacteria > Bacillati > Actinomycetota > Actinomycetes > Mycobacteriales > Nocardiaceae > Nocardia > Nocardia sp. A7. The sequence goes on from NZ_JAJPWE010000001.1 coordinate 1,966,689, forward strand.
GCCAGGGAATTGTTCGGACTGCCTCAGTAGTGCGCGACGGCCCCGTCGACAGCCAGTTGCAGCTCTTCCCTGACGAGCCTGGCGATGTCGGCGGGCCGCTGCGGCAGTTCGAGGATCGGCGCCCGGAAGTGCGCGCTCCCCGACACGACCTCGGCCGCGGTCGGTCCGACACCAGCCGCATAGGTCCCGTAGTTCATCCCCATCGCCACCAGCGCGGGTGGCGCGTTCAGCTTGGCCGCACGAAACGCGATGTGCCCGATCCCGCTACCGACCGCCTGCACCTTGGTGTGATCTACCTCATTGCACGTCCCCTCGGGGAAGATCGCGAGGTGATCACCGGCGGCCAACCGCTGCGCGCACACATCCATCATTCGCTGACCTGCGGCATTGACCGCCCTGATCCCGTGATCCTTGCCGCGGAACACCGGAATCCCACCCATCATGTCCACCTTGCGCCGCTGCTCGGGATCGACGAACAGCTCGTCCTTGGCCAGCACCCGAACCCGCCCGATCTTCGAGCGCAACGGCGAGCGCCACGCCGTCGCCGCGACCGTGTACGGGTCGCTGGTCGAGAGGTGGTTGATCGCGTAGATCACCGGCCGACCGCTGCGGATCAGTGCCTTCAACTGCTGTTTCGCACTCTCGGCGAAGGTCACGCGTGGCCGGAACCGCCGGCCGAGCACCGCGTACGAGGCCAGCGCCTTCCACCTGTTCTGCTGATGCCGCAAGTAGTAGTCGTACACGGCGTCATAGTCGTCGAGCAGGACTTCGGGCGAATGCATAGCGCGACACTACCGGGCGATCCGCGGGGTTCGCGGGAACGGAAATTCCGGTTTCGATCCGCTCCGCGGGGAGCGCGCACCGCCGATCGAATGCGATGATGACTCGGTGGCAGGCGGAGACGACCCGGACGAGCGCCGGACTCGCGACGGGCACGGCGACGATCGGCGGCGCGGTCAGCCCGCGGTGAGTGTTCGCGCGGGCAACCTGCTGGTGTCCGCGATCGATTTGGTGGAACCTACTTTCCGGCGCACCGTCGTCTATGTGATCGAGCACAACGACGCGGGCAGTCTCGGCGTGGTGTTGAACCGGCCGAGCGAAACCCCGGTGGTCGATGTGCTGCCCGCTTGGGCCGATCTGGCCGCGACACCGACGGATCTCTACATCGGCGGCCCGGTCAAACGCGACGCGGCGCTGTGTCTGGCGGTGCTGCGCGCGGGCGTCGACATTTCCGATATCCGCGGCCTGCGCCGGGTCGACGGCCGGGTGGTGCTGGTGGATCTGGACGCCGACCCCGCCGAGATCGGCCCGCTCGTCGAGAACATCCGGATCTTCGCCGGGTACGCGGGCTGGTCGATGGGCCAGCTCGACGGCGAACTCGACAACGACGACTGGATCGTGGTGTCGGCGCTGCCGTCGGACCCGATCGCCACTGACCGCCATGACCTGTGGGCCGCGGTGCTGCGCCGTCAGCCGTTGCCGCTGGCGCTGCTGGCGACACACCCGATTGAACTCGAACGCAACTGACTCCGTTACTCCTTCAAACGAGCAGGAGTGATGCGATGAATTACGACGAGCAGTGATCAGGGCCGCCGATGAACGATGGTCGCGACGAATTGATGCGCGCGCTCTACGCCGAGCACGCACCCGCACTGTGGCGTTTCACCCTCGGGCTGGTGCGCGATCCCGGCCGCGCCGAGGACATCGTGCAGGAGACGCTGCTGCGCGCCTGGCAACGCCCCGCCGTGCTCGAACAGACCGAAACCTCACCCCGGGCATGGTTGTTCACCGTGGCTCGTAATCTCGCGGTCGACGAATATCGCAGCGCCAGGCACCGGCGCGAGTTCGGCACCGACACCCCGCCGGAGCAGGTGAGTCCCGACCAATCCGATCGGGCACTCGACGGCTGGCTGGTCGCCGACGCGCTGAGCACGCTGAGCCCGGATCATCGCGAGGTGATCGTGCGGGCCTACTATCGCGGCCTCGGCACCGCCCAGATCGCCGACGAACTGGACATCCCGCCGGGGACGGTGAAATCGCGCCTGCACTACGGCATGCGCGCCATGCGACTGGCGTTACAGGAGATGGGGGTGACGAACCGATGACCGACCTCGCCGACGAGTACAGCACCTGGGACGCTGCCTATGTCCTCGGTTCGCTCGGTGCCGCCGAGCGGCGCGAATACGAAACGCACCTGCTCGATTGCCCGCACTGCCAGCAGGCGGTCGCCGAACTGTCCGGGATGCCGGGCATGCTCGGCCTGGTCGACCGCGATACCGCGCTGTCGATGATCGAATCGCCCGAACCGGTTCCACCGCAGGTCCCCGACCTGATCCCGGCACTGGCCGCGGCCGCCGAACGGCGCAGGAAGCGGCGGCGCTGGGTGAGTGTCGGCAGCGCGGTTGCTGTCGCGGCAGCCGCGGTGGCGATCGCTGTTCCGGTGACGATGTCGGTGGCCCGCTCGGAGACGCCGACCGAGCAGATCGTCGCGGAGCAGCAGATGCAGGCGGTGGAGCAGACGCCGGTGAGCGCGCAGGTGAAGCTGGTCCGCGACGGTGACCGCACGCGCCTGGTGATGACCTGCCGCTACGCACCGAGCTCCTACGGCTCCGGCTACACCCGCACGTACGGCCTGGTCGTGACCGCGGGTGAGCAGCGGCTCGAACTCGACCAGTGGCCCGCGGGCCCCGGCACCGAGCTGACGGTGGATCGCACCATCGACGCCCCGCCGGATTCGATCAGCAAGGTGGAGATCACCTCCATCGATTCCGGCAAGACAGTGCTGGTCGCTCAGGTCTGAACGCGAAACGGTCCGGTCTCCTGATGGGAGACCGGACCGTTTGCGCGACAGGTTACTTCGCCTGCTTGCGGAAGATCGACTTCGACCAGAGGAAGCCACCGCCTGCGATTACAGCGCACCAAGCCAGCGAGACCCAGCCGTTCGCGCCGATCTCGGTACCCATCAGCAGGCCGCGCAGCGTCTCGGTGATGGGTGTGAAGGGCTGGTACTCGGCGAACTGACGCATACCGACCGGCATCGTGTCGGTGGCGACCAGACCGCTACCGAGGAAGGGCAGCAGCACGATGGGAAACGGTGCGTTGCTGGCACTTTCGGGAGTGGGCGAGAGCAGGCCGAGGGCGATGGCGAGCCAGGTGAAGGCGAACGTCACCAGTGCGAGCAGCCCGAACGCGCCGACCCACTCGACGACGTTCGCGTTGGGCCGGAAGCCGACCAGCATCGCGACGGCGGTCATCGCGACAACCCCCGCCATCGCCTGGATTAGCGCCCCGAGCACATGCCCGGTGAGCACCGACGACTGCGAAATCGCCATCACCCGAAACCGATTCACGATCCCCTTGCTCGCGTCGGTGGCGATGGAGACCGCTACCGACACCGTGAGATACGCAGGCAACAGCAACATCATGCCCGGCGCCAGGTAGTCGATATAGCTACCACCAGAGGACTTTTCGAGCGCGCCGCCGAAGACGTACTTGAACACGAGCATCAACACGATCGGCATGATGATGATGCTGAAGGTCATGCTGGGGTAGCGCTTGACGTGAATCATGTTGCGCCGCAACATCGTCATCGTGTCGGCGAAGGCGTAGGACTTGGACTTGGTCAAAGTGGTCATCGCAGTGACTCCTGCTCGGTGGTGGCGCGGCTGTTTACATTGGGCATGCTCGGGCGGCCTGCGTGGTCACGCTCCGCTTCCGCCTCCGGCCGCTGACCGCTCATGCCGGTGAGGGTGAGGAAGACGTCGTCGAGGTTCGGGGTGTGCACGGAAATGCCACCCGCTTCGATGTTTTCGGCATCGAGGAGGTCGAGCACAGCGCGCAGTGACCGCACGCCGCCGTCGCTCGGCACGGCGAGGGTCAGCCCGTCGGTGCCCTCCACGACCTTCGCCGTCGAGCCGAACGCACGCTGGGCGGCGGCCACGTCGGGCTGATCGGTGAAGTCGATGCGGATGTGGCCGCCGGGGATCAGTCGCTTCAGCTCTGCCGCGGTGCCTTCCGCGACGATGCGACCGTTGTCGAGCACCGCGATGCGGTCCGCCAGGTGGTCGGCCTCCTCGAGGTACTGGGTGGTGAGGAAGACGGTGACGCCGAGGTCGTCGACCAGGCCGCGGATGATCTCCCAGATGGAGCGGCGACTGCGCGGGTCGAGGCCGGTGGTCGGTTCGTCGAGGAAGATCACCCGCGGACTGCCGACCAGCGTCATCGCCAGATCGAGCCTGCGGGTCATGCCGCCGGAGTAGGTGCTCGCCGGCTTGTCGGCGGCCTCGACCAGATCGAAGCGGGCGAGCAATTCGTCTGCCAGAGCGCGGGTTTCGCGGCGCGGTAGATGGTTCAGGTCACCCATCATCTGCAGGTTCTCCCGGCCGGTCAGCAGCTCGTCGACCGCGGCGAACTGCCCGGTGACGCCGATCAGCTCGCGCACTCCGCCTCGATCGTCGGCCACATCGTGGCCGCCCACGGTGCACTGCCCGCCGTCGGCGGCGATCAAGGTGGTGAGGATCTGCACGGTGGTGGTCTTACCCGCGCCGTTGGGGCCGAGCAGGGAGAAGACGGTGCCCTCGGCGACGGTGATGTCGATGCCGTCGAGAACTGTTTTGTCGCCGTAGGCCTTGTGGAGACCGCGTGCGGTGATGGCCGAGTTGACCATGATCGTCCCTTTCAGAGTATGCATTCATGCCTGCGCATATGTGCATGTGTTATCGACACAGCCCCCAGGGGCTGCGGTAGGTGTGTTCGGTGTGTGGTTGTCGGTCGAGGAGTTAGATGTCGAGTTCCTCGATCTGCGGGTGCGCGGTGATGTCTTCGACCTTGCGGTAGAGCTTGTCGGGCACGCGATCCTTCAGGTCTTTCAGATCGTCGAGGATCTCGTAGGTGTAGTCGCCCCAGTCCCACGGCCGGTCACCGATGCCGAACATGCGGCGCCAGTATTTCCAGTCCTTCATCTCGCCCGCGGCATCTCCGGTCGGATATTCCGACCACAGCGCCGAGTGCGTGTGGAGCACGAGCTTGCCCTTGCGGCTGCGGTAGACCTGCTGGTGCAGCACCTGCTTGTCACCGACATCGCGCCATTCGCCCAGCAGCACGCCCTGGAAGCGCACCTGCCGGACACCGTCGCGACCCACCTGCAGGACGACCTCCTCGAAGCCGGCCTCACGGCCTTCTTCCAGCTCGATGAGCCTGCGCAGCGCGCTGACCACGGTGCTGGAGAGGTTCCCGCCGACGAGCTCCTGAGCCCGCTGGAACACCGGGAGATCGTCGTCGGCTACGTAGATCGTCTTGTTGGGCATGAACTCACTATACGTATAAGTGTACGTACACACAAGGGGTGGTTTTCGCCCACCCTCTGAACTCCCCCTCGGTGCGCCTCGTAGTTCCCGGTAGACGCGGTGAACAGCCCGTCGAGTTTCGTCGCGCAGATGGAGGGCCGATGCCGGACAGAGTGGTGGACTACCTGGTGAGGACGGTAGCCGACCGAGGAATCACCCAGATCTTCGGTGTCGACGGCGCCAATATCGAGGATCTGTACGACGCGATCTTCGATGCGGGTGGTTCACCTGCCGGGATCGTCGCCAAGCACGAGTTCTCCGCGGCGACGATGGCCGACGGGTACGCGCGCAGCACCGGCGGGATGGGTGTCGTCGCCGCCACTTCGGGCGGTGGTGCCATGAATCTTGTTGCTGGACTTGCCGAGTCGTTCACCTCGCGGGTACCGGTGCTGGCATTGATCGGACAGCCGCCGACCGGTATCGAAGGGTTCGGCGCCTTTCAGGATTCGAGCGGGCTGGCCGAATCCATCGACGCGGCAGCGCTGTTCGCGACGGTGAGCCGGTATTGCGCTCGGGTCACCGACCCCGCCGAACTGCCCGCGCAGCTCGAGGCAGCGATCGCGGCTGCGCACGATGGTGGGCCCGCGGTGTTGCTGATTCCGAAAGATGTTCAACAGCAGGTGATGCCGGTGCGCCTGACTACGTCGACAGATTTCGACTCGAGCACTGCAACCGACAGCGCAGGTCCGGCCGACAACGTGGGCCTGGAATCTGTCGAACGTTGCGCTCACGCCGAGGTCTCCACCCACACCATCGCCGCTGAACTCGCCGACGCCCGGCGCATCGGCAAGGTGGTGATCATCGCCGGTGATCAGATCGCTCGCGACGATGCCCGCGCCGAACTCGCCGAACTGGTCGCGGTGCTCGATGCCGCCATCGGCTTGGCCCCCGACGCCAAGGACGTGTACTCCAATACCGGCCCCGGCTACTGCGGCGTCGCGGGCAGCATGGGTCATGCCGAGCTGGTCGAGGCCCTGTCGGCGGCGAGTGCCTGCTTGCTCGTCGGCACCCGGCTGCCGGTGACCGCCCGCGCCGGACTCGATACCGCCCTCGCCGACCTGCCGGTACTCAGCATCGGCGCCCTGCCGCCCTACGTTGCGGCAACTCACGCCACCGGTGCCGATCTCGCCGCGACGATCACCACCATGCTGGCCGGAATCGGCGCGGGCCCGACAACAACCGCAAGGTCGGCCGAGCCCACCCCGATGACCGTGCCCGAAGCCGGGGGCCCCGGCCTGCGCTATCGCACGGTCGTCGAGGCGATCCAACGCGCACTGCCCGATGGCGCCGACATTTTCGCCGATGCGGGTAACACCGGCGCCTCGGTGGTGCATTACCTACGGGTACCCGAGCGCGGGCGTTTCACGGTCGCACTCGGGATGGGCGGCATGGGTTACGCCTTCGGCGCGGGTATCGGTTCCGCGTTCGCCCGCCGCGCCGCACCCGACGGCCCACACCGCACCGTTGTCATCGCCGGCGACGGCTCGTTCTTCATGCACGGCATGGAGATTCACACCGCCATCGAGCACGACCTGCCCATCACCTTCGTGGTGTTCAACAACAACGCACACGCCATGTGTGTCACCCGGGAACAGCTCTACTACCGGGATCGCTACAGCTTCAACCGTTTTCAGCACTCACATCTGGGAGCAGGCGTCGCGGCCATGTTCCCAGGACTTGCCGCCCGCACCGTGTCCGAACCCGACCGGTTGTTCGACAGCTTGACCCACAGCTTCGCCACCCCCGGCCCGTCCTTTCTCGAAATCCTCTGCGACCCCGACGAAGTCCCGCCGTTTCTGCCCTTCTTGTCAGCCCTCGAATCCAGGAGCACCCTGTGACCACCAGCGCCCTGCCAGCCCTGTCCGACATTCCCGAAGCGGTGGTGCCCGGCGTCATCCGCATCGAGACCTCGGACCGGGAGACCACCACGCCGATCATCATGGACATGCTGCGTTCGGTGTATCCGCACGACCAGGTCTTCGGCGACTACTGCCCCGTGCAGACCTACATCGCCGCCCCGCCGCGCGAGGTGTACGAGTACCTCGCCGACACCCGCTCGCTCGAGGAATGGACCTACAGCCTGCGCGGATTCACCGAAACCGACGAGCCCGGCCTGTGGCTGGCCTACGACCGCCTCGGTGACGCAACCAAGTGTTTCACCCGCACCGTCGCCCATGCCGACGCGATGACCGTCGACTATCACTGCGCGTGGGACCAGTCCGAGCACCTCTGGATGATCTACCTGATGCGGGTGGTCGACGCCCAGGTGGTGTTCAACAAGCCCGGTTCGGTAGTGACCTGGGTCAACTGCAAACACCCCTTCTACGACGAAAACGGTTATCCCGAAACAGCTCCGCCGAAGCGGCCCGTCTGGGTCGGCGATTTCTGGGAGATGTTCTCCGCCGGACATCAGCTGGAGCTGGACAACCTCAAAGCCATTTGTGAATACCGCGCGGCCAACGGGCTGCCGATCAAGCCGGAGTGGATGCAGTGAATATGCCGCAGGTGAGTCTGGTCGATGTCGCGAGCTATCTGCCCGGCGACCCGGTCCCGACCGAATACTTCACCCAGTTCTCCCGTTCGGAGCGGATGGCGAAGAACGTGATGTTCCGTTCGCCGACCGGCCGCCATCACATCGGCCGCGACGAAACCGCCGTCGACATGGCCGAGAAGGCGTTCGAGGCGCTGCGGAGCCGCCACGGCGCCGACCTCGCCGCCGAGATCGACATCATCATCACCCACACCCAGCTGCCCGATAATCCGGTACTCGGCGCGGGTCCTGAGCTGGCTCGTCGGCTGGGTGCGCATCCGTCGCAGGTCTTGGATGTGCACAACAGCGGGTGCGCGGCGTTCGTCCAGATGATGGCGATGGCCAGGATGATGATGGCCACCAGCGACGCGAAGACCGCGCTGATCGTCGCCGCGCAGAATTGCGCGGGACCGGTGTTCACCCAGCCCGATATCCGGAAACTGGCGCAGGCGCCGGTGCCAGGTGACGGCTGCGGAATCGGCCTGCTGCGCAAGGATGATTCGGGGCCGATCCTCGATATCGAAACCCGCACATATCCCGAATTCGCCGGTGACATGGACTTTTCCACGAACGGTCCGCGTAAGTACTGGGAGCCGGGCGAGGGTCAGGGCTGTGTGAGCTTCTCCGAATCCAAGATCACCAAGGTGTTCGCCCGCGGCAATCGACTCGTGCCCGAGGTGGCGCAAGCGGTGTGTGCGCGGATCGGGGTGAAGAGCAGCGATATCGACACCTTCGTCACCAATCAGCCGAACCGGCTGTTCCTGCGCAACTGGCACGACGCGCTGGAACTGCCCGCCGAACGCCATCCCGATACTTTCGATCAGTGCGGAAACCTTTTCGCCGCAGGAATTCCCGTGACGCTCGATGCGGAGAACCGGGCAGGCCGGTTGCGCAACGGGTCGGTGGTGTTGCTGTCGGCGTTCGCGCACGCGGGCGACTTCGCCGGCGCGGCGGCCATTCGCTGGGGCGCCGCGCGATGAGTCTGCAACTGGTGGAACCGACGATTCCCTCCCGTCAGTTCCACACCACGGCAACACCCACGCTGTTCGACCTCGGTCTCAGCGAAAATCCCTTTCCTCCACTGCCTTCCGTTCTCGCGGCGGTGACCACCGCACTGACCCAGACCAACCGGTATCCGGAGTTCCTTCCGGAAGAACTGCCGCGCGTCATCGCCGACCACCTCGGGGTCTCACCCGACAACGTGGTGGTCGGCGCCGGGGCCACCGGTGTCGCGATGCAGGTGATGCGGGCGCTCGATGGGGGTGAACTGCTCACCAGCACACCGACTTTCGACGGGTACCCGATCATGGGAGCCCAGGCCGGGATGACGCTCGTCCCGGTCCCCCTTGATCGCGCGGGCAACCAGGATCTGACCGCCATGCGCCGCTCGGTGAACCGGCGGACCTCCCTGGTCGTGCTGTGCCGCCCGCACAACCCCACCGGCACGGTCCTCGACATCGCGGCCGTCGGATCCTTCCTCGCCGCGATCCCGCGCCGCGTACCCGTCCTCCTCGACGAGGCCTACGTCGAATTCCTCGCCCCGACAGACCGACTCGATATCCGCACGCTGCTCCACCGCTACCCGAACCTGCTGATCCTGCGCACCTTCTCGAAGGCCTACGGACTGGCAGGCCTGCGCATCGGTTACTGCGTCGGCCGCGGAAAGCTGATCGAACGAATCCGCCACCAGCAACTGCCCTTCGGTATCCCCACCACCTCGGTCGCCGCGGTCCGCGCCGCCTATGCCGCCCCCACCGAACTCCACGACCGTGTCGACACCATCAACCGCGAACGAGAAATCCTCCGAATGTCTCTGCGCGCCTGTGGAATCGATGTCCCCCGCAGCCACGCGAACTTCCTCTATCTGCCCGGCCCCGGCGTAGCCACCGCCCTGCGCCGCGCCGGCATCAAAGCAAAGGCCTATCCCGACGGCAGCGCCCGCATCGCGGTCGGCGACCCAGCCGCGGGCCGAGCCGTCCACACCGCCCTCGCCAACCTGCGCTGACCAATTCCTGACCCGGTGCTCACCGGGTCACCACGACCGGGACCTGGACCCTCCACCAGGTCCCGGTCCTCCGCGGCTCAGCAGCCTCCGCCGCCGCCACCACATCCGCCACCGCCGCCTCCGCAGCTGCTACCGCCGCCAAAACTGCTTCCGCCACCACCGCTGTCACCGGTGCCGTAAGTGCCCGCGGAAGCGGCCCCACCCGCGGCCCAACCGCGATTGCGGCGGCCGCCAGCGTGCATTCGGCGTTGTCCGGACGTGAGGTTGAGGCGCACAGCACCGGTCACGATGAAGCCCAGCGAGACCATCATGATCAGGACGCCGGGTAGCGGTTCGAACGCACCGATGAGCAATCCGAGAAACAACAGCCCAAGTCCGAGCCCGAGTACCTTCATGATTTCCCCAATTCAGTCGATATAACTCAGCAGCTACTACTGCCACCACCGCAACTGCTACTACTGCCACCACCACAGCTACTGCTCGACCCGGAGTCGCAGCTCCCCGACCAGCTGCTACCGCTGTCGCTACTACTGCTTCCGGACCAGCCGGTACTGACCGAACTCCAACTGCTCAAGCCCGAGTTGTATCCCCGCTGTCGGTTTCGAGCCCGCGCCAGATCCCGTGCGTGTCGATTCACCACGATCCGGGCGCGCCTTTCCGCTCGCCCCGCAGGATCAGAGGTCTGTTGAACAATCGCCAGAATGACCATGACAGGCACGGTCACGATCCCCACTACGCCGAGCATTCCGACAACGAGCGCGAGGATTGTGGTGACCACATCGCTGATACTCATGGACCCTCCTACCTGAACCGGTATGTCGAGGCCGACCGTAACCGCGCGGGCTTGCAATTCCCTTGTGACTCAGCCGCGGTCAGTGATCAGTCGCCGCCGCCGCCCCCACAACCGCCGCCCCCACAGCTGCTGCTGCCACCACTACAGCCGCCGCCACCGTGTCCACCGCTGCTGTTGCTCCCACCACCGCCGCCGTGCGTCTGCCCGCCGCCGTCACCGAACCAGCTGGCCCCGGCCTCGGACGCGCCGACAGCCCACCACCGCTTCGACTTCCTGGAACCGCCGGGATCGCGAACGATCAGCACGCCGCCGACCGCGATGGTGAGCACCCCGACGACGACCACGACGATCCCGATGATCGCTGAATAGCTGGTAATGATCGCGCCGATCAATGCGAGCACGAGCCCCGCCCCGACAATCTTCATGATGCCCCCCGGTCAAGGTCCTGCCTCCAGTTTTACCGGACCGCAGAACCTGCCGCCAGGGGGTTAATTCGCGGGGGCGCAGGTGTCGCGGAGGGAGCAACCGCCGCAGGAGGAGCCGCAGCCGCCGACGGGCGCGGGGGGCAGGAGGGGTTCGACTGTGCGGGCGGCGGCGTTGGCGCCTGCCCCGAGGGTGAAGACCGCGATCACGGCCACCAGCGCGGCTACGCCGAGACCTGCGAGACCGCCTGCCACCAGCACGACCAGTCCGCCGGCGAACAGCAGTGCGCCCGCGCCGACGGAGGTGGGTGCGGCGATGCGGTTGGCGATCCGGAAATTGTCGTCACTGTGCAGCGCGGCTTCGGTGGTGACACCGAGGAAGCGGTTGCGGGGCAGTTTGCCGAGCAGTCCGAGCACGCCGGTCACGATGGCGACCGCGGCCAGCGCGAACAACAGGAGAGCGACGACGACCATTCATGCAGGCTAGCGCACCCGGGAAAGGCTGAAATCAGGGCTCCCGCCGAGCGTGACCGGCCACACACCACCTGCGGGGCCCACAAGACCCGGCGGCACGTTCTCGGCCCTTGGGAAATCGCCTCGCACCGACGTTCTACGCTGTTAGACGATGTTTACCGGGGATCGGCGAGAACAAGAAGGCAGGACCGTGCAGGACACTCGTGCAACCGAGACTGACGTACCTCAGCACCGGTACAACGCCGAGCTGGCTGGGCGGATCGAGCGCCGCTGGCAGCAGAACTGGACCGAGCGTGGCACGTTCAACGCGCCCAACCCGGTCGGTCCGCTCGCCGGCGAGACGCCGCCGGACAAGCTGTTCATCCAGGACATGTTCCCGTTCCCTTCGGGCGCGGGCCTGCACGTCGGTCACCCGCTCGGCTATATCGCCACCGACGTGTTCGGCCGCTACCACCGCATGCGTGGCCGCAACGTGCTGCACGCGCTGGGTTACGACGCCTTCGGCCTGCCCGCCGAGCAGTACGCCGTGCAGACCGGCGCGCACCCGCGGGTGACCACCGAGGCCAATATCGCGACGATGCAGCGTCAGCTGGACCGCCTCGGCCTCGGCCACGATCCGCGACGGTCGTTCGCCACCACCGATCCCGAGTACTACCGGTGGACGCAGTGGATCTTCCTGCGCATCTACAACGCCTGGTACGACCAGGAAGCCGGTCGGGCCCGGCCGATCGCGGAGCTGGAATCCCAGTTCACCACCGGCGCGCGTCCGGTTCCCGACGGGGACTGGAACACCATGTCGGCCGCCGAGCGCGGTGCGCTGATCGACTCGTATCGCCTGGTGTACCAGTCGGATTCAATCGTCAACTGGTGCCCCGGACTCGGCACGGTGCTGTCGAACGAAGAGGTTACCGCCGACGGTCGTAGCGAGCGCGGCAACTTCCCCGTGTTCCGTAAGCGCATGTGGCAGTGGATGATGCGCATCACCTCCTACTCCGACCGCCTGGTCGACGACCTGGACACGCTGGACTGGCCGGACAACGTGAAGTCCATGCAGCGCAACTGGATCGGGCGCTCGCGCGGCGCCCAGGTGCGGTTCGACGCCGACGGCGAAACCATCGAGGTGTTCACCACCCGCCCCGACACCCTGTTCGGCGCGACGTACGTCGTGCTGTCCCCCGAACACGAACTGGTCGACAAGCTGACCGCGCAGGCGTGGCCCGCAGGCACCGACGCCCGCTGGACCAACGACAGCGCCACCCCCACGGAAGCTGTTGCCGCATACCGCAAGTCGATCGTGGCGAAGTCGGATCTGGAGCGACAGGAGAACAAGGAGAAGACCGGCGTCTTCCTCGGCTCCTACGCCACCAACCCGGCCGACGGCAAGCAGGTGCCGATCTTCATCGCCGACTACGTGCTGAGCGGTTACGGCACCGGCGCCATCATGGCGGTGCCCGGCCACGACAGCCGCGACTGGGATTTCGCGACCGCCATGAACCTGCCGATCATCGAGGTGATCGACGGCGGGAACGTCGCGGAAGGGGTGCACTCCGGTGACGGAAAACTGGTGAATTCCGGCTTCCTGAACGGCCTTTCGGTCGACGAGGCCAAGGCGACCATCATCGGTCACCTCGAAGCCGATGGCCACGGCACCGGCACCGTCCAGTACAAGCTGCGCGACTGGCTGTTCGCGCGGCAGCGGTACTGGGGCGAGCCGTTCCCGATCGTCTACGACGCCGACGGTGTGGCCCACGCGCTGCCGGAATCCATGCTGCCCGTGGAACTTCCGGAGATGGAAGACTTCGCGCCGGTCACCTTCGACGCCGACGACGCCGACTCCGAGCCCTCCCCGCCGCTGGCCAAGGCCACCGACTGGGTGAACGTCGAACTGGATCTGGGCGACGGGCCAAAGCTGTACCGCCGCGACACCAACGTCATGCCCAACTGGGCCGGATCGTCGTGGTACCAGCTGCGCTACGCCGACCCGACCAACGCCGAGACGTTCTGCGCCGAGGAGAACGAGAAGTACTGGCTCGGCCCGCGCACGGCCGAACACGGCCCGAACGATCCGGGCGGCGTCGACCTCTACGTCGGCGGCGTGGAGCACGCGGTACTGCACCTGCTGTACGCGCGTTTCTGGCAGAAAGTGCTCTTCGACCTGGGCGATGTCTCGGGTAGCGAGCCCTACCGCCGCCTGTACAACCAGGGTTACGTGCAGGGTTACGCCTACACCGACGCCCGTGGCGCGTATGTGCCCGCCGCCGAAGTCGTCGAGCGCGACGCGAAGTTCTTCTGGACCGGCGCCGACGGCGTCGAGAACGAGGTCTTCCAGGAGTACGGCAAGATCGGCAAGTCGCTGAAGAACGCCATCTCGCCCGACGAGATGTGCGACCTCTACGGCGCCGATACCTTCCGCTTCTACGAGATGTCGATGGGTCCGCTGGACACCTCACGCCCGTGGGCGACCAAGGACGTCGTGGGCGCGCACCGCTTCCTGCAGCGCGTCTGGCGCCTGGTGGTCGACGAGGAGACCGGCACGGTGAAGGCCACCGACGCCGCGCCCTCGGACGAAACTCTGCGCCTGGTGCACCGCACCATCGCCGGTGTCGACGACGACCTGGCTGCCCTGCGCGACAACACCGCCGGCGCCAAGCTGATCGAGCTCACCAACCACCTCACCAAGAACTACCCCACCGGCGCCCCCCGCGCCGCGGTGGAACCCCTGGTGCTGATGCTCGCCCCGCTTGCCCCCCACATCGCCGAGGAACTCTGGGAACGCCTGGGCCACAACACATCCCTGGCCCACGGTCCGTTCCCCGCCGCCGACCCCGCGCTGCTGGTCGCGGACTCGGTGGAGTACCCGATTCAGGTAAAGGGCAAGGTACGCAGCCGAATTCAGGTCCCGGCCGACGCCGACCCCGCGTCGATCGAGGCCGCCGCCCTGGCGGATGAGAAGGTCATCGCCCTGCTCGAAGGTCAAGCGCCGCGCAAGATCATCGTGGTGCCGGGGAAGATGGTCAACATCGTCCCCTGATCCGCGCCGCCGTAACCCCGGACGATCCCTGATTTCGCCTCACATCGCCGGGGTTACTTTGTGCCGTCAGACTCCTACCTGGAGAACATCGTTCAGGGTGACCAGGGCGAGATGGCGTTCCTTGATGATGTCGACCAGCTGGCCGTAGCAGTGGGTGACCGGGGGGAAGTTGGCGTGGCCGATGATGATCGATTGCGCGGCGAAATACTTGCGGGCGCACTCGATCAGGTATTCCTCGGTGATGAGGCCAGAGTCGGAGAGGGAGCCATACCACATGGTGGGGACGGTGTAGCCGAGGTCGGCGGCGATCTTGTCGACTGCCGCGTTGTGATAGCCGAACGGCGGGCGATAATACGGGGTGCCGTCGACACCGAAGTTGTTGCGCAGGAAGGTTTTCGTGCGGCCGAGCTGATCGGCGACCGCGGTGGAGCTGATCTTGGTCAGGGCGGCGTGGTCCCAGGTGTGGTTGCCGAGCTGGATCTGGCCCGAATCCACCAGCGGGCGCATGGCGTCGCGGTGGATGGTCCAGGATTCGTAGTAGCCGGTGACGAAGAAGGTGAAGCGGGCGCCGGTGTCCTTGGCCCATTTCACGTAGGCGCCGACGACTTCGGGGCTTGCGCCGTCGTCGACGGTCAATGCCATGGAAAGGCCAGGACCGGGGAGCGCGGTAATCGGCTTCGGGGGAATGATCGACTTCGGACCGCCCGGCGGGGGCGGGATCAGCGGCTGCGCGGGGGCAGTGGGCGGGACGGGGATCTCGCCGGCGGAACCGGCCGCGACGGGCTCTCCCTCGGCGGTCGCGCAACCGGTCAACGCCACGGCGGTACCCGCAGCCAACATCGCCAGCATTCGACGTCTATCCACTGCCGAACCCCCTACTCGAATCATTTGCGGCTGGCGCCGCAGTTCTCGGCGCTGAACTCCACCTCTTCCCTCCCTACGGGTACTCCTTCGTCGCACCCTTCGGTCAGTCCATCGGCGGAGGCGCGCCGAGAACCAGGCAGACGGTATCCATCGAATCCATCGAATACCTGAACCGACGGATACTTCTGTGCGAATTCCGGCGCCGACCCCTGGACGCAGCTATCGGCGACCATACCCGAATGGCGCAGCTCAGCGGGGTCGCAGCACGATCTCGGTCGGGTGCCCGTCACGCGGTGTGTCGACAGCGGTTCGCACCGCACCCGCCACCGTCTCGGCGGTGAGGAATTCCTCCGGCCGATACTCGCGGCCTTCGTCGGCGACGATCGCGCGCTGCATATCGGTGTCGATGCGGCCGGGGAACAGCGAGGTCACCCGCAGTGCTGGCTCTTCCTGACGCAGCGCGTCGGCGAAGGCGCGCAGCCCGAATTTGCTCGCCGCATACGAACCCCAACCTGGATGTGCCCGCAGCCCCGCACCC
Organism: Nocardia sp. A7; assembly: GCF_046549215.1. Classification (NCBI taxonomy): domain Bacteria; kingdom Bacillati; phylum Actinomycetota; class Actinomycetes; order Mycobacteriales; family Nocardiaceae; genus Nocardia; species Nocardia sp. A7. The sequence goes on from NZ_JAJPWE010000001.1 coordinate 1,982,691, forward strand.
GAATTGATCAGCACCACATGCCCGTTCGCGGCGCGCAGCGCGGGCAGCAACATTCTCGTCAGCTCGGCGACGGCGATCAGATTGACCTCGAGAGTCGCGCGCCACTGCTCGACCGAGGACTCGGCGACCGTACCGAGATCAGCGATACCCGCGTTGTGCACGAGGACATCGAGCCGTGAGATCCGCTCGGCGGCCGCCGCCACCGCGGGGTAGTCGGTGAGCGTGACCGGCCAGCCCGTCGCATCGGGCAGCTCGGTAAGGATCGGCTTCAGCGCGTCGGCGGAGCGGGCGCCGAGCAGCAGGTCGTGGGTGGGCGCGAGTTCACGAGCGATCGCGGCGCCGAGTCCGCGGCTGGCGCCGGTGATTAGGGCGGTCGGGGCGGGCGTACTGGTCACCGTCATGGGTTCACGCTAATCCGCGGGCGGCGATCGGCCACACGGGCGTGACAACGGTGTATGGGGATCTCGACACCGTGGCCGTTTCCACGCGCGAATGTCGGCACCGACTAGTACCGTCGGACTATGACCGATCCCCGGTACAACTACGGACCAGCGGACCCGCAATACCCCCAGAACCAGGGCCAGCCCCAATACGGCCAGGGCCAGCCCGCCTACCCCCAGGGTGACCCCGAACCCAAAATCAATGTGGGCAAGCTGTGGGCGGGTGGTATCGGCACGGCCGCCGTGGCGGCATTGCTGGTGGTCGTCGCGATCATGCTGATCCGTGGGGTTCTCGGCATCGCGATCCTCTCGCCGGAAGGCGCGGGCGCGTACGGCACCGTCTCCACCACCTCTTACGCCATCGCCGCCGCGGGCGCCGCGCTGCTGGCCACGGCGCTGCTGATGGTGCTGCTGCTGGCGATGCCGAGCCCGCTCACCTTCTTCACCTGGATCTGCCTGCTCCTCACGGCCGTCGCGGTGATCCTGCCGTTCACGCTGGTCGCCGATCTGGATGCCAAGATCGCGACCGCGGCGGTGAACCTGGTGGTGGGACTGTGCATCACGACCATGCTCAGCTCGGTCGGATCGGCCGCCCAGAACACGCCGCGTCAAGCCGGGTACTGATCGTCACACCGCCGCCGGGATGCCATCGGCCCTGCACCGCCGCAGAATAGGTAGATGACCGACCCAGGTTTCACCTCGACGCAGCTCGCGGCCCGCGCGGCCTACCTCCTGCGCGGCAACGACCTGGGCACGATGACCAGCGCCGCGCCCCGCCTCTACCCACACATGTGGAGCTGGGACGCGGCGTTCGTCGCGGTGGGGCTGGCGCCGTTGAGCGTGGAGCGGGCGGTGGTCGAACTCGACACGCTGCTGTCGGCGCAGTGGAAGAACGGGATGATCCCGCACATCGTCTTCGCCAACGGTGTCGACGGGTACTTCCCGGGGCCCGCGCGCTGGGAATGCCGCAAGCTGGCGGCCAACGCGCCCGACGGGCCCGACACCTCCGGCATCACCCAGCCGCCGGTGCACGCCATCGCCGTGCAGCGCATCCTCGACCATTCCCGCAGGCACGGCCGCTCCACCCGGGCGGTCGCCGAGGAATTCCTGAACCGCCGCTGGCCGGATCTGGTGCGCTGGCACCGCTGGCTCGCGCACGCCCGCGACCCCAAGGAAACCGGGCGGATCACGCTGTATCACGGCTGGGAATCCGGGATGGACAACTCGCCGCGCTGGGACCGCGCCTACGCCAATGTTGTTCCGGGGGCCGATCTTCCGCCGTATCGGCGCGCGGACACCTCGATCGTCTCCGACCCGACCCAGCGGCCGAGCGACCGCGAATACGACCGGTATCTGTGGCTGGTCGAGCAGATGCGGCGCGCGAACTACGACGATTTCCAGCTCACCTCGGTGATGAGTTTCGCCGTGGAGGACGTGTTCGTGTCGGCGATCTTCGCGCTGGCCTGCGATGTGCTGGCCGATATCGGCGAGGAGTACAAACAGCCGCACGCCGACGTCCGCGAACTGCACGGCTGGGCCGACCGTTTCCGCAAGGGCGTGGTCGCCACCACCGACGAACGAACCGGTGCGGCACGGGATTACGACGTCCGCCTGCAACGCTGGATCAGCACCGAAACGCTGGCCATGTTCGCGCCGCTGATCTCGGGCGGCCTGTCCCGCCACGCCGAACGCGCCCTCGTCAACACCTTCGAAGGCCCTCGCTTCTGCGGCCACCCCGACCTCCGCTACGCCCTGCCCCCGTCGACCTCGCCCGTCTCCAAGGACTTCCGCTCGCGCGAATACTGGCGCGGACCCGTCTGGCCGGTCATGAGCTGGCTGTTCAGCTGGGCCTTCGCCCGCCGTGGCTGGGCCGAGCGCTCCTACATGCTGCGCGCCGAAGGTTTGCGCCAGGCCAGCGACGGCAGCTTCGCCGAGTACTACGAGCCGTACACCGGTGCACCCCTCGGCAGCATGCAGCAATCCTGGACTGCCGCTTCGGTTCTCGACTGGTTGGGCTAGTTCTCTCCGGCCTGCCACTCGACAGTGATGCCGAGTTCGCGAGCCAGCGTTGACGCCAGCCCTTCCGGGTCACCGCCCTGGATGGTTGCGCCGCGTAGCGCGGTTATGCCGTAGATGCCGGTGAGGTCGCAGTCTTCGAAGCGCAGGTTCTGCTGGATGCGCGCGCCGGTGAAGCGGGCGCCGACGAGATTGCAGCGTTCGAAGCGGACATTGCGGAACTCGGCGCCCTGGAAGTCGGCTTGGCGGAGGTCGCAGTCGCGGAAAACCACTGTGCGCATGCGGGATTGGGCGAACGAGGACAGGTCGGCACGCGTGGAGTCGATCAGTACGTCGCGCAGAACCCCTGCGGTCCAAGACAATCCGGTGAGACGGCCCGCCTCTACCACGGTTTCGATCATCGAGGAGTCGTCGGCCTGTACGTTGGCCAGGTCGCAGACGCGCAGCGTGGATTCGGCGACGGTGCTGTGACGCAGGGTGCTCGGAAATCGAACGCTGTCGAACAGGCAGGCCTCGACGCTCATGCCGGAAACGTGACTCTCGGCGAAGTCCGCGTCGCGATATTCGACGTCGGTCACGGTCAGTTCGTCGATCGGATCGTCGCCGGGCGGAATGGCGGGTCGCAGCGCTCCCAGCTTCGCCACCGCGGGCTCGAACCGGACCTCACGCTTGCGCGCCATGCCTACCACTCCCTGTCAGCCGATGTCCGCACCAAGATACGGGCACAGGCTGACAGGCTTTCGGTAACTATTCCCGGACACCCACCAACACCACTGGTCACACAGGTAACAAGCCACTACGGTCGACGGCCATGGACACCAAGAGCTGGAGTTCGAGGGTTCGTGGTTGTGTCGCGCTCGTCGCCCTGGTCTGCGCGCTGCCCGTTACCGCGCAGGCGGAGCCGAGCGGGCCGGATGTGTCGTCCTGGCAGCATGTGGACGGCCGGATGATCGACTGGCACGCGGTGCGCGCGGCCGGGCATCAGTTCGCGATGGTGAAGGCCACCGAGGGTCTGCACTACGTCAATCCGTATTTCGTGCAGGACAGCATCCTGATGCGAACCGCCGGGGTGGCTCGCGGCACCTACCACTTCGCCCGCCCCGAGCTGCCGCCGGAACCGCAGGCCGCGATGTACGCCGCGACGGTCCTCGGCCAGAACGGCCCCCTCGATCTGCCACCGGTTCTCGACCTGGAAACCGCGGGCGGCCTCGCCCCCGCCGCCCTCATCGACTGGACCCACCGCTACCTCAACGCCGTGCGAACCGTCACCGGCCGCACGCCCATCATCTACACCTATCCCCACTTCTGGAAGACCGCGATGGCCGACACCAGCGAGTTCACCGGATACCCCCTCTGGATCGCCGACTACAGCGGCGACGACCACCCCGAGGTCCCCGGCAACTGGCCCACCTGGACGTTCTGGCAAACCACCGACCGCGGCACCGTCCCCGGCATCCACGGCGGCACCGACGTCAACCGCTTCAACGCCGCCCATCGCGATTTCGCCCGCTTCGCCAACATGTCAGGACTGTTCGGCAGCAGCTAGCCGACGGACCTCCCCCGGTAGACCTCGTAGACATATGTAGACAAACTGCTCTATGCTGGGGTTATGAAGTCGATCAGCGTTGGGGAGCTCCGTCAGAATCCATCGGAGATGATTGCCGATGTCGAGTCAGGAGAGGTCTACGAGCTGACTCGGCACAACCACCGCGTCGGCTACATCGTGCCCGCGGCGTCATCGGCGCGCATCATCGAGCGCAAGGTTGCCGGTCCCGCTCGCACCAGCGAACTCCCCCGACGTGAACTGCGCACCGCGAGCTCCATCGACGAACTGCTCGAATCCGAGAAGGGCGATTGGTGAAGGCGTACTACCTCGATACGTCGATCGCCGTGCGAATTCTGTTCGGGCATTCACCAGAGGCAGCCCGGTGGTTCGACACCGCCACGGGCGACTTGGATGTTTCAGTTGTTTCGTCACGTCTACTGCGGACCGAACTCACCCGCGTACTGCGCCGCGAAGGACATCCGGTTCTCGATCGCGACCACATCCTCGACCGGATCGGCATCATCCCGCTCGACCACGCCGTCTTGCATGAGGCCGAGGCGATTATCTCGCACGTCAATTCGCTCGATGCCATTCATCTGGCATCAGCCCTACGCAGCGGGTTGGACGACATCACCATCGTGACGCATGACAAGAACATGACCGCGGTCGCCGAACAACTCGGCTTCCCCGTGCATGACCCCGTTAGATGAGCACCGCCGAGACCGCGGCGATCCTGGCAGACCCGGAGACGTTGATGCGGATGGCCCAATCGGAGGCTGCGCTCGCACGTGGCGAAGTTGTCACCGCGGACGAGCTGGCCGCGGCTATGGCCGAGCGCAGAAATGACGAAACCGCTACTCGCCCAGCCGAGTAGCGGTTTCGTCAGCGGATCGGGGATCGGCTATACGCCGATTCGTCCGCCGTTCTTCTTCCAGACCACCGCGACCGAGGGGCGGGGTTGGGTGGTGCCGCCGTCGGGCCAGTTCGACAGGGGCTTGTCCACGGTGGCGTCGTCGCCCTCGCCGGGGTGCTGCACGCAGACCAGCACCTGCTTCTCGGTGATGACCGGACCACAGGTTTCGCCGCCACGCGGGACGGTGAGGAACTGCTTGGTCTCACCGCGGTTGGGGCCGTCGAGGACCACCGAGAACAGGCCGTCGTTGGACTTCAGCGCGTTGCCGTCGGTGGAGATCCACAGGTTGCCGTACGGGTCGAAGGCCAGGTTGTCCGGGCAGGAGATCGGGCTGACCTTGGTCTTGTCGAAACCGCTGAAGTAGGTGTCGGCGGTGGTGGGGTCACCGCAGACCAGCAGCAGCGTCCAGGTGAAGTCGGTGCCGGTGTGGTTGTCGGTGAGCTCGAGGACCTGGCCGTTCTTGTTCAGCTTGCGCGGGTTGGCCTCGTCGACGCCCGCCTTGCCGTCGGCACCGCGGTTGGTGTTGTTGGTGAGCGCGACGTAGACCTTGCCGGTCTTCGGGTTGGTCTCGAAGTCCTCGGGGCGGTCCATCTTGGTGGCGCCGACCTTGTCACCGGCCTGGCGGGTGAACACCGCGACCTCTTCGGCGGACATGCCGTCGACCAGGGACTTACCCTTGCCGTCGGCGCCGGTCTCGAGCAGCGGGATCCACTGGCCCTTGCCGGTGAAACCGCCGGTGGGAACCTTGCCGGAGCCGTCGATCTCGGCCGCGTGGTCGCCGGTGAGCTTGGCGACGTAGAGGGTGCCCTCGTCGAGGATGGTCATGTTGTGGCGCATGGCCGCCGCGCCGACGCCCGACTGCACCTTCTTGGTGGAGACGAACTTGTACATGTAGTCGAAGCGCTCGTCGTCACCGCTGTAGGCCACGACGCTGCCGTCGCCGGTCACGTGGATGGTGGCGGCCTCGTGCTTGAACCGGCCGAGCGAGGTGTGCTTGACGGGCGCCGAGGCGGCGTCCCACGGGTTGACCTCGACGACGTAACCGAAGCGGTTGACCTCGTTGGGCTCCTGGGCAACGTCGAAGCGCGGGTCGAAGGTCTCCCACTTGCGCTCGGAAGCCGTGCCCTCGATGCCGTAGCGCTTCAGGCGGGCCGCGGCGGCCGGCTCGGTGACGCTCGCGGCGTTGCCGAAGTACTGGTTGAAGTTCTCTTCACCCGAAAGCACCGTGCCCCAAGGGGTTACACCGCCCGAGCAGTTGTTCAGGGTGCCGAGCACCTTGGCGCCGGTGGGGTCGGCCTTGGTCTTGAGCAGCGCGCTGCCCGCGGCCGGGCCCTTGACCTCGAACTCGGTGGTCGCGGTGATGCGCCGGTTGTACTTGCCGAACGCGGGCGTCAGCTTGCCCGAGCCGGACTGACCGTGCACCTCGACGACGCTGAGACCGTGCGAGGCCAGCGCGATGTCGAACTGCTCGCGGGTCGGCGCGTCCTTCTTGTAGCCGCGGAACATCATCGGCTCGGTGCTGTACTCGTGGCTCACGACCAGCAGGTACTTGTCGGTCTGGCCCTCGATCGGCAGCAGGCCGGCGAAGTCGCAGTTGTAGCCGAACTGCTTGGCAGCGGCGGCGGGGGTCTGCTTGTCGAAGTCGAACGCGGGTGCGCCCTCGACCACGGCGTCGCCCCAGCGGATCAGCACCGACTGCTCGTAGCCTTCCGGAATGACTACCGCGTCTTCCTTGTTCGGCGCGACGGCGGTGAAGCCGGTGCCGGTGCCGGGCGAGCCGGTGGGAGTCGAGCCGGTGTCGGAGCTGTCATCGCCGCAGGCGGCCAGCATGCTCACGGCGCCGACGCCGAGTACGACGGCGGCGCCGCCCTTGATCAGGCCACGACGGTTGAGTCCGGCGACGATGTCACCGAAGTACTCACCGCCGGAGGTGTTGGGCACCTCGTGGAAGCAGGCATTGCCGCACTTGTATTCACAGGTCAGGGCGGCGCGTGCCGACTGACCGTCGTGCTTGACGAACAGGGCGAGCGGTTTCGGACTCACGGTGACTCCTGAGTAGAACGGACTCCGGGCACCGTAAGCAGCGCAAGCGAGCCGTCGGGAACGCGAAGATGAACGCGCGACCAAAACTCGGCGCGCGCTGTGACCGATCACGAGGATCAGGCACAGCGCGCGCTCGGCGAGTATGGAGTTGTCATCAGGCGTTGACCGGGAGCGAGATCACCACCTCCTGCTCGTTGCCCGGCAGGTAGTGCACCTGCAGGATCCGGCCGACCTGCACCGCACCGACCGCCGTCGGGGGCAGGTACTTCTCGGCGCGGGTCTCGAAGGTGGTGCCGTCGGGGCGGGTGACCACCAGGCCGAGCGTGATCTCGGTGTACCCGCCGCGGATGCGACCGGGGACGTCGAGGCTGCGAACCACCGCTTGGGCGGCGATGCCGAGTTCGGCGATGTCGAGCTTGCCGCGGGTGGTGATGCCCTTGCGGATCAGGGATTCGTTCATCGCCCGCTGGGCGGCGCCGTTGTCACCGGAGCGGTCGACCTCGACCTTGTCCGTACGGCCCGGCAGGTACCGGACCGGCAGGACCACACCCGGCTGCAGCAAGGCCAGCTCGGTGAGCGGGACGATCATCTTGGCGTGCGAATCGAAGACCTTTCCATCGGACCCCTCGACCCGGAAAGCGATCTTGACCTGCGGTTGATCGTTCACCGAGACACCGGTCTGCCGGAACGAGACGATGGTGCCGATACCGACGGCGGCGTCGCGGAATTCGCTGCTGTTGCGGCCGGTGAAGGCCTCGAGGATGCCGTCGCCGGTGAAGGCGAAGATTATCGGGACGATGGTGAGGGCGATGATCGGCAGGGCCATCTGCGGGCCGACCCAGCCGAGCATCGCGCCGGTGTATTCGTCAGGGGTGTAGGTGAGGCCGTAGTAGAGGTAGTAGCCGACTGCGAGGATTCCGAAGGCGACCGCGGTCGCACGGAGCTTGGACTTCATGATTTCTCCTTCTGTGCTGTGCGACCGGGTCGCAGGTGGGGTCAGGCGCCGACGATGGTGGAGCAGGCGAAGGTGATGTCGAATTTCGCGGTCGACGGGCCCGCCAGCGGGTTGGTCATATCGGCGCTGATGCCCTCGCCGGTGACGCGGAAGGTGTTGCCGTCCTTGGCCAGGGTCGCCGAGCCACCGGGCTGGCCGTTGCCGTAGCCGACGGCGTAGGGCAGGCCGTTGGAGCCGCCCTGACTGCCCGCGATGGCGACGGCCTGGACCTTCTCGCCCTCGATCGAGGCGCTGACCGAGAGGCTGCCGTAGGTGGAGTTGGCCGTGTCGGTGAGCGCCAGCGCGAGGGTGCCCCCCTGCTTGGCGCAGGTGGTGTCGAACTTCGCGGTGAACTCCTTGCCGTCGACGGTGGCGGTGGACTTGCCCGCGGCCGGGGCCGTCGATCCGGGGGTGCTCGGGGAGGTAGTGCTCGGGGAGGTGGTGCTCGCGTCGTCGCCGCAGCCGGTGACGAACAGCGCGGTGGCGGCGGCGGAAGCGGCGAGGGTGGCGATCAGCTTGGCGTTCATGGTGTTTCCGTTTCTCTGGGTTGTGCGGGTCTGGGTCGGTGACCCGTTGAGAGAAAGGTAGAAACTCCGCGCCGCCTACCGATCCCAACTTTCGGCTCGGGAGGACGGCCTCGAACTGCGGCGCCAGCCGCCGAAATTACAGCTAGCCTGGTCGAATGCTCAGATCGCGCGCCATGGTTCTCGATGAGGTGTGGCGGGGGTTGGACGGTGTCGATGCGCTGAGTGGGGCCGCCGGTGGGCCGTTGCGGCGGACGGTGAAGTTGATTCTCGATCCGCTGGTGCTGCGACCGATGCAGCACCCGGCGCTGGCCGCGAGCGTGCTCGACGCGGACGGGATCGCGCTGATGACCGCGTTGGTGCATGCGCAGTCCGACACCTTGCGGGCCTGTGCGTCGTGGTTCACGGTGCTCAAGCAGGTGCGGCGGGCGCTGCGGATCACCGAGGGGAACGCGCAGGATCTGTACTTCCAGCGCTGCTTCGAGCTCGCGATCCGGTGGGGTGCGCCTGCGGGTGACGGACGGTCACGAGCCGAGGAGACCTTGCGAGAAGTCCACGAGAGCACGGGCGGTCGCACCACCGCCGCGCTGAAAAGCTATGTGACCGAACCGCATCGGGCCGCTGAGCTGGCTGACCTGCTGGATATCGCCTGGACTCGACGGCCCCTCGCACCCTATGGCGCCCGTGATCTGGCGACCGAACTGACCGAGTTGCTCGATGCGTGCACGCTGGCCCGTGCGGGGGATCCGGCAGATGCCGGGCCGCTGTTCGATGACATCATCGACGACCGCGCAGGCACCCATCGCGGGATCGCCCTGTGGCTGGAGCATCCGGTCGACGGCGCCGATGACCTGGGGCTCACCGCACATTCGAGCCCGCGACAACCCGAAGTCGGCGCGTCCGCGTCGACCTCGAACCTCGGACTGCCGTTCGACCGGACCGTCTACGAGCGGGTGTTCACGGTGCTGCACGGCAGTCTCGATCGGACCGACCTGCCCGAGATCCCGGAGCTGGTGACGCGGGAGATCTCGCGCAGTTGTTCGCCGTGGGGGTTGCTCGATGAATCGCTGCGGGTCGCCGCTGCCGCGGGTTGCGAACTGGCGCTCGGTCTCGCACCGATCGCCGACCACATCACCTCGGGTAGGTCAGAATCTTTCGGCGCATCACCGAATTCGGACGAATCGCGCGGCGACGGACTGCGGGATGCGCAGGGGGTCTCGCCTGGCGTGCCGACTTCCCGTGCGCACCAGGTGGTCAACAGCCGGTGGCGGCGCGAAGGCTATGTGCTGCAGGCGCGACGGTACGCGGTGCACGCGGTCGACGGGGTAGGTCCTCTTGCGGCGGTGGCGGCCGAGTTACGTACCCCGTGGCGGCCGTATCTGCGCAGGTTATGGGTGCGATTACACGGGCGGGATGTGCGGGAGATGCCGGTGTACGAGCCCGGTGAGTTGTGGGATCTGCTCGATGGTGTCGCTCGGTCGGTGATGCTGGATCACCGCACGCGGGTCAAACAGGCACTCACCGCCGAGGCGGCTGTCACGGAAGCGAGGGCCAGCTGATGACCGTGGTCGAACTGCGCCGTGCCGAGCCGGGCCTGCTCGTGATCGCTCCCGACGGAGCGCCGCTGGTCACCGATGCCGCACCCGCGCTCGATGTGATGGTGCTCGAAGTTGTTGGCGGGCATCTGAGTTGGGGACTACTCGACGGCACCGAGTTGCCCGCTGCGGTGCTCGACGATGTCGATGCCGCGCAATATTGGGTGTGGGCGGTCTACGGCGAAGCGGTCGCGTTGGCTGTCGCCGGAAGTTATCCCCAATCACTCACAGCCGTACCTGCCCGGCCGGATCTGGTAGCGGCACTGCGTCGACTTGCGTACGCGCACTGGGTAAGTCGGTGGTGGCCCGCGTCGACTGTCGATGGAATCCCATCGCTGGATTCTCGGCTGTTGGTGAACGACATCGAATTTCTGACTGACGCTTGCGAAATGGTGCTCGATACGGCGGCCCACGACGATGCCACGGAGTCCGGGCTCTTCGAAAGCCAGGGGGCGCACGATGCTTCCGCTGGGCGCGATACAGAGCGAGCTGAAACTCACGGTCGTGCGAACGATTACGCCCTGGCGGCGGGCGGCGCTGACCAGACCGACGGGCTGATCGTCGCGCGGGGAAGCGGTGGATGGGATTGGCGGTGTTGCCCGCCCGGCATTCTCGATGCGAGTGAGCGCGCGGTGTCATGGCAGGTGACCCGGGCGGCGGGGGTGTCCATAGTGCGGGTCAGTGTGGTCGCCGCGCCCAACTTTCGGCGCGCTGTTCCCGAACACCTTCGACCCTTCGCCCGCCTGCAGTCGGTTCGGGCGCAGCCGCCTGCGGTCGGCGTGCGACTTCCTTTGCACCTGCGGGGGGACACCTGGACGGGGGTGGCCGAGATACCCGGCCCTCCTGAAACATCGCTCGAGGTAGCCGTTTTCGTTCCCGGTGTCGGACCTGCCGACCCAGTGGAGGAGTCGGTTGTTCGGGACCGGATCCGCCGGTTCGCCCGCCTTCGCCTCAGTGATCCCACCGGCGACCTGCTGACGGCCGAAACGGCCGCGGCCGAAGCGGACGAGGACTTCTGATGAGTGTGCGCCTGGCGCAGATCGGTGGCGGATAGATGGCAGCAACCGGAAGAACGTCCGACCAGGACGACACGCAGCTCGCCGCCGGGTACGCGGCGTATCAGCGTGGCGATGTGGTGGCGGCGTTGGAGATCTTCGAGCAGGCGGCCGAGAGGGCGGCGCCGCGGTTGCGGAGTGCGGCGCTGATCAACGCGGCGAGTATGGCCGATGAGCTCGGGGATCACCGGCGGTCGGTGGTGTTGTTCCGAACCGCACTTGCTGAAATGCCGTCAGACGCAGCACATCAGCGCCCTACGGCGTTGGTGAATCTGTCGCAGGCCTTCCAGCATCTCGGCGAACTCGATGCCGCACAGGATGTGCTCGAGGAAGCGCGTGCGCTGCTTGCCGACAGCTCCGATCAGGGGGTGCTGCGGGTGGCCTGTCTGTTGTCGCTGACAGCCGTGGCACTACACCGCCAGCAGTGGGCGCGAGCGAGCACGTTGGCCACCGAATCGCTGGGGGTGACAGAGCGTTTCGCGCCCGAGCTGGCCGGGCACCCGTTGATGAACTTGGCGGCCTGTTCGTTCGAAACCGGGCGATGGGAACTGGCGATCGACTTCGCGCGACAGGGGGTTGCCGCGTTCGTCGCAGCAGGTGCGGATGCCTCGGTCGCTGAGTCGCGACAGAATCTGGCGACCATGCTGGTGCGCGCGGGCCATTTCGACGAGGCCGAGGAGCCATTGCGGGCCAGTCAGGAGTTCTTCGAGGCCGGTGAGCTGGGGCATTGGTCCGGGATCGGGGCCAAGACGTTGGGGTTTCTCGCCGAGCGTCGGGGTGATCTCGGCGCGGCGCGCGCACAGTACGAGCGCGCGCTGGACCGGTTCGACGCCACCGGCGCGGTGGTGGACGCGGCAGATGTCCGGCTCCGGCTCGCCACGGTCGCCTGCGCGGAAGGTGACCTCGCCGCCGCCGAAGAACTGCTGGACGCGTCGTTCGCGGTCTACGCCGCCCACGGACTCGGCATGCACTGCGCCCAGCTCGACTACTGGCACGCCGAACTTCTCCACACCACGATCGAACAAGCGGCACAACCTGATCCAGCCGTCTTGGCTCGCGCCGTCGCCCTGGCGATTCCCGCCGCCCTCGCCATCGACGCCGTCCGCCACACCCTCCCCAACGGCAACCAGCGCGAACACTGGCACCGCGCCGTAGCCGAACCTGCCATGCGCCTGGCTTTCCGCTGCGCCGCCCGCTCCGGCGACGGTCAGCTGGTCAGCGATCTGATCGACACCCAATGCGCGGGAACAACTCTCGATCTCGCTTCCTTCACCGAACCCGCGGGCTCTGTGCTCGACTTCGAATTGCTCAACCCCACCGTCGCAGAGCAGATGACCACACCGGCACTACAACTCGGCGCAGCACTCGCCGACGTCGCCGCAGCGGCGGGGATCCCCGTCGCACCCCCGCCCCGACTCACCGACGGCGGCCGAATACTGCTGTCGGACTTCATCTTCTTCGCCGAGCAACGCTACGGACACCCTGTCCGCGACCATCGGATGATCGCCCTGTGAACCCACAACCTGCGGCCGCGGCGCAGCCACCGAACCGCCGACCGAACAAGCCCGACACGGCCCCGACCGACCCAGCGGCCACCGCTGCCGGACCGACCGCCTTCATCCGAATGGCTGACGCGGGCGATGTCTATGTGTCGTGGCTGTGGGCCGATGATGCCCTGGCGCGTGGGGTCGCGGTGCTGCCGCGCGACGAGGTGCGCGAGGTGCTGCGGACGCTGGGCGACGCGGTGCCCGATCCCGCACGGCCCGAGGATCTGCGGCGGGTGATGACCGAGGGCGCCCTCGTCGATCCGGCTGCGGAAAGCGCTCTGGCACAAGCGCTGTCACGAACCTTGTTGCCGTACGGATTGGCCGTGCAGCTCTACGAACTGTCGCAACGTGGGGTTCGGCCACATCTGCGGATTCAGCCGTCCCCGCGACTGGCGCAGGTTCCGTGGGAGATCCTCGCGCCCGATCCCGAGATCCGGCTGCTCGATATCGCCGATGTGAGTCTGCTCGCACCAGCATCGGTAGTTCGTTCGCCGGAGCGAATCGTGCACAGCTGGAACGACACTCGTGATCTGCCCGTCGTCGCGGTGCTCGATCCGCGGGTACCCGGGTTCCGCGCGGACTCCGAACTCGGCTCGGTACTCGGTCGGCCCAGCCCGGAAAGTCAAGTGGCCCAGCACTTCAGCCGCTACGGCCCGCGCCTGGTCCCCCTGGCGGCTGATCCGGTCGAGCTCTTCCGTCGCGCCGACACCGATCGCGATTGGCTGTCCGCGGTCCTACGGCAAGGTGCGAGCCGGCTCGTCTACGTCGGCCATGTCACCGCTCCCGCACCGGAATCCGGGCAGAGCGAACATGCCGAACTGCACCTCAGTTGCACCGCCGACACCCGCGGCTTCGCGGCGACGAACCGCACCCACCGGCCGCTCTCGGCGAAAGACCTCCTCCTCGGCACCCACTCCCTCGACCCGTCGCCGATCCCCGGCCGCGACCTGTGGCCGATGCCGAGCCGCGTCGCGCTCATCGCCTGCGAAAGCGGCGGTGACCTGCGCTTCACCGAGGCCCTCGGCCTCACCACCGCGGCCATGGCGGCAGGCGCGGAACTCGTCACCGCCACCCGCTGGCCCCTCCCCACCGACCACGCCTTCCACACCCTCACCCCCACCACGACCTACCCCCTGCAATCAGCCATCTGCGCCGTAGACACCGCCCACGATTCCCCCACACCCATCCCCACCCTCCTGACCTGGCAAAGATCCCGCTTGGCCGCCTGGCGAGACGCACCGATACCCGAGAACTCACCCCTGCTCTGGGCCGCCTTCGCCACCGTCACCGGCTGACAGGCCTACCGGGCCGGGGCCCTATTCGGGGAGACCGAGGCCCGCTGAGAGGACCGGCCAGGAGCGGTAGAAGGCGTCGCGCCAGTAGCCCCAGGAGTGGGTGCCGGTGGGTTGGTGGTCGAAGGTGGCGGGGATGTCCAATTCGGCCAGGCGGGTTTCGAGGTTGCGGGTGCACCAGGTGACCGCCGCTTCGATGATGCCGCCGACGACGAGTTGGTTGGCCAGGCCGAAGGGGGTCGGGTTCATCATGTTCGGGTCGTCGATACGGTCATGTGGGCCGGGAAGGCCGGACGCGTCCGAGACGTAAAGCCTTGTCCCGCGCAGCTTCTCGGCGTGCACGACCGGATCGTTGGCCGCCCAGGCCGGATCGTCGTCGGGGCCGTACATGTTGCGCACATCGCCGCCGCCGTAGGTCTCCACGACCAGTTTGGTGAACTGTTTGCCGATCGGGTCGGCGATCTGGGCGCAGCCGCTGTAGCCGGCGACCGACTGGTAGAAGCCCGGCCTGGCCTGCGCCAATTGCAGGACCGCCGTCGCCGTCATCGAGTTGGCGGCGATGGCATTGACGCCGTTGGTGCCCAGTGCCGCGTCGACCAGGGGCGGGAGTTCGTCGAGGAGGAAGGTGCGCCATTTGTTGCGGCCCAGCGCGGGGTCGTCGTGCTGCCAGTCGGTGTAGTACGCCCAGGCGCCGCCGATCGGCATCACCACATTGACGTCCTTGGTGGCGAGGAACTCGCCGACATCGGTGTTCTGCCACCAGGTGGCCCTGTCCTCACCGCCACCGGCACCGTTGAGCAGGTACAGCGCCGGACGCGGAACGGATGCGTCCCTGGGGCGCTGCACCTTCACCGTGACGGGCTTGTTCATCGCGGCGGAGAAGACCAGCATGGTCAGATCTCGATCGTCGACCCGGCTCGAGATGATGTTCGAGCCGTTCGCCGTGGTCGGCGTCGCGAGCAGCTTCTTGGACGCGAGGATCGGGTCGTGCCCGTCGGCCAGGCCGTTGCCTGCGCCGAAGGTGGCGACGCACGCGGCCAGCACACTGCCCGCGACACCGAAAGCCAGTGCGCGCCTGATCGTTTTGCCCATCGACCGAAATTTCCCATCCATCAATCGGCAGGCATAACGCAGGCCGCCAGGACACAGACAGTATCCGGCGGCCTGATCGATCGTCGAGCCAGTGGTCCTACGGGCAAGCCCGTAGGATCAGTGATCGTCGTAGTGATCCGCGTGGGCGGCGTGGCGGTGCCCGTCGTGGATGTAGTCGACGTGGTCACCGTGCGGGACGGAGACGTGGCCGCAGCCGGGGCCGTGTTCGTGCGTGTGGGCGGTGTGCTCGACGTGTGCTGAGCTCTCGCACTCGTCGAAGTGGCCCTCGTGTTCGCGGTGCAGGTGACCGTCGTGGACGTAGTCGACGTGGTCGTCGTGCGGAACGGCGACGTGGCCGCAGGTGGGACCGTGGACATGCGTGTGCTGCGGGTGTTCGGCGTGCGTTGTGGTCATCGGCTCTCTCTTTCCGGTTTCCCGGAACTCGGTCCGGTACTGATCGAATGGAGCTGAAGCACTTCCGACATTAGCAGTTGCGCATGCGTTGCTGCGAGGCCCCCTTACCTGGTCAGAGGACCTGGTCGAGGAAGCGGCGCAGGCGCGGGGTCTTGGCGTCGTCGAACAGGGCGTCGGGGGTGCCGGTCTCCACGACGAGGCCCTGATCCATGAACACGACACTGTCGGAGACCTCGCGGGCGAAACCCATCTCGTGGGTCACCACGACCATCGACATGCCGCCCGAGGCGAGGTCGGCCATCAGCGCGAGCACGCCCTTGACCAGCTCAGGATCCAGCGCCGAGGTGGCCTCGTCGAAGAACATCAGCTCCGGTTTCATGGCCAGCGCGCGGGCGATGGCGACGCGTTGCTGCTGGCCGCCCGACAGCGCGGCGGGCCTGGCGTCGGCCTTGTCGGCCAGGCCGACGATCTCGAGCTGTTCGATCGCCAGCGCGCGGGCTTCGTCGGCGGACAGGCCGCGCAGTTTGCGCGGGCCGAGGACGATGTTGTCGGCGACGGTCTTGTGCGGGAACAGGTTGAACTGCTGGAAGACCATGCCGATGCGCTGGCGCAGCTTGTCGGGGTTGTCCTTCAGCACCGATTTGCCGTCGAGGAGCACGTCGCCGGAGTCGGGTTCGTGCAGGCGGTTGAGCACGCGCAGCAGCGTCGATTTGCCCGAGCCGGACGGACCGATGACGGTGGTGGCGTGGCCCGCCTCGACGTGGATGTCGACGCCGCGCAGGATGTGGTTGTTGCCGAGCGTCAGGTTGAGCCCGGTGCCGGTCAACGATGCGCTCATGCACCTCGCCCTTCTGTGATGACTGCCTGCTCGATCGGGTCGGCGGGGGTGGGTTTGCCGGTGCGCATGCGCTGGTCGATGTAGTTGACCAGGTGGGTGAGCGGGACGGTGAGCACCAGATACATCAGGCCGGCGGCGACCAGCGGGGACAGGTTGCCGGTCTGGGCGTTGAGGTCGCGGCCGACCGCGAACAGCTCACGCTGGGAGGCGAGCAAGCCGAGGAAATAGATCAGCGACGAGTCCTTGATCAGCGCGATGAACTGGTTCATCAACGCGGGCAGCACCCGGCGCACACCCTGCGGGATCACCACCAGCGTCATCGCCTGGCGATACCCGAAACCGATAGCGCGCGCGGCCTCGAGTTGACCGGGCTCCACCGACTGGATACCGGAGCGGAAGATCTCGCCGATATAGGCCGACGAGAGCAGAGCCAGCGCCACCGCGCCGAGCCAGTACGGGTTGCCGCCGGTGAGGTTGCGCACGACCGGGCCGATGCCGAGGCCGATGAGCAGGATGATCACGACGGCGGGCAGACCGCGGAAGATATCGGTGTAGACGCGGGCTGGCCAGCGCAGCCAGCGGGTGCGGGAAATGCCCATCACCGCGAGCAACATGCCGATCAGGGTGCCGAGCACGCCCGAAACCAACGCCAGGATCAGGGTGTTCGGCAGGCCGGTCTTGATCAGATCGGGAAAAGCCTTGCTGTACAACGACCAGTCGAAGAACGTGTCCTTCAACTGCTGCATGGTCGACTTCTGCGCGACCTGTTCGGTCTCCGGTGTCTTCTCCGCGGCCATCGCCGCGAAGTCCGGAAGTTGCGGTGTGGGTGCGGCTTTGGAGCCGGGCTTCCAACCGGGCGGGAGTTCGCGTGGCACCCAGTCGGCGTAGAGACGGGCGTAGGTGCCGTCGGCGATCACCGCGTCGAGGCCGGAGTTGAGCGCGTCGATCAGGGGCTGATTGCTCTTGGCCACCGCGTAGCCGACGAAGTTGTCGAGGCTGAAGGTGTTCTGCGAGACCACGATTCCGTCACCGGGCTTGATCGCGCCCTCGGCTTGGGCCGATGGCGCGACCCAGGCGTCGACCTGGCCCGACTTCAAGTTCGCATAGGCGGTGTTGTAGTCGGGGAACTTCACCGGATCCAGCTTCAGCTGGTTCACCACGAATTCGTCCTGCACGGTGCCCTGCACCACCGCGATGCGCGAGCCCTGGTTCAGGTCACCGAAGCCCTTCACCGCGCTGCCCTGCGGGACGACCAGGGAGAAGTAGCCGAAGTCGTAGCCGTTGGTGAAGCCGACGAGTTCGCGGCGGGCGTCGGTGGTGGTGATGTTGGACGAGCCGACATCGAAGCGCTTACCCGACACCTGGGCGAGCAGGCCGGCGAACTCGGTGCCCGAGAACTCCACGCGCAGGCCGAGTTTCGCACCGATCGCGGCGAGCAGTTCGTTGTCGAAGCCGGTGAAGGCACCCTGGCCGTTGACGCAGATGCTCGGCGGGGCGTCGGAGAGGGTGCCGACGCTCAGGGTGCCCGGGTTGAGCAGGCCGAGTTTCGCGGTGTCGATCGAGCCGACCGGTGCCGTCGTGGCGGTGGTGTAGCGGTCGGGGCCCGCGGTCTCGCCCGCGGCCAAGTTGGTCGGCGCCGCGGCAGCGGCGGACGGCCCCGGTGGGGAGCAGAGATCGCGCGCGGTACCGCTGTCGGAGCCACCACCGCAACCGGTCGCCGCGACGCCGACGAGGAGCAAGAGGGCGGCGATCCGCGCCTTGGTTCGTACACCTGCCATGCCGATAGACCCTAGCCGCAACCTTGCGAAGCGAAGGTTGCGCGCCACGCGCTCGCGGGTGGCGCGCCCATGCTATGCAGGGGTTATGCGAGGCCCTCTAGCAGTGCGGGATTCACGTCATCGCGCCATTCGATGGCTCGGTGCACCTCGGTGAGGTCGTAGTCGGGGCCGGAGACACCGACCGTGAACAGGGTGACGCCCGCGTCGTGCAGTGCCGTCGCGTCGTCGCGGCCCTGCCACTGCACCGAGCGCTCGATCCGCGACTCGTCGGTACCGACCTCCGCCGCGTGCTCGGCCAGCACCTTGTTCTTGTGCGCCAGCGTCGACAGATCGGCGAACGAGTGCCAGATGTCGGCGTACTCGGCGACCAGGCGCAGCGTCTTGCGCTCACCACCACCGCCGATCAGGATCGGGATCTCGCGCACCGGCGGCGGATTCAGCTTCGCCAACCGCGCCGTGAGGCGAGACATGCTCTCCTTCAACAACTTCAGCCTGCTACCCGGCGTGCCGAACTCGTAGCCGTACTCGTCGTAATCACGCTCGAACCAGCCCGCACCGATGCCGAGAATCAGCCTGCCGCCACTGATGTTGTCGACCGTGCGCGCCATATCGGCCAGCAGGTCCGGATTGCGGTAGCCGCCACCGGTCACCAACGCGCCCAGTTCGACCCGCTCGGTCTGCTCCGCCCACGCCCCGAGCATCGTCCAGCATTCGAAATGCGCGCCGTCGGGATCGCCGGTCAGCGGAAAGAAGTGATCCCAATTGAAGACAATGTCGACACCGGCTTCCTCGGCCCGCAACACCGCATCGCGGATAAGCCCGTAATCAGGGGCGTGCTGAGGCTGAAGCTGGACTCCGATACGCACCGGACGACTCATACCGTTAGCTCCTCGAGGGCTCGCCGATTGCTCCGCGATCGAGGCTACCCGCAGCACTCGGGGGCCGCTACGATCCCAGGCGACCCACTACTCGGATCGTCCGGCACGTTCCTGCCGGGATGGGATGTTGATCTACGCATGGCTACCGTTACCTTCGACCGCGCTACCCGGCTCTATCCCGGGGCTACCAAGCCCGCGGTCGACGCATTGGATCTCGAGATCGCCGATGGCGAATTCCTGGTACTCGTCGGGCCGTCGGGGTGTGGCAAATCGACCTCGCTGCGGATGCTGGCCGGGCTCGAGGAGGTCAACGGGGGGTGCATCCGGATCGGCGAGAAGGATGTGACCAACGCCGAGCCCAAGGATCGCGATATCGCGATGGTTTTCCAGAACTACGCGCTGTATCCGCACATGTCGGTCGCGGAGAACATGGGTTTCGCGCTGAAGCTGGCCAAGGTGTCCAAGGCCGAGCGCGACGAGCGGGTGCTCGAGGCGGCCAAGCTGCTCGACCTCGAGCAGTACCTGGATCGTAAGCCGAAGGCGCTCTCCGGCGGCCAGCGTCAGCGGGTGGCGATGGGGCGCGCGATCGTGCGGCAGCCTCGGGTCTTCCTGATGGACGAACCGCTGTCGAACCTCGACGCCAAGCTGCGCGTGCAGACCCGCACCCAGATCGCACAGTTGCAGCGACGACTCGGAACCACCACGGTCTACGTCACGCACGACCAGGTCGAGGCGATGACGATGGGCGATCGGGTCGCGGTTCTCAAGGACGGCCTGCTCCAGCAGTGCGCCTCACCGCGCGACCTCTACCGCGATCCGGCGAACATGTTCGTCGCCGGGTTCATGGGTTCGCCCGCGATGAACCTGTTCACGCTGCCCGTCAACGACGGTGTCGTCACCATCGGCGGATACCCGGTGCGGGTGCCCCGCGCGGTGGCCGAGGCAGGTGAGGGTTCCGTGGTTCTCGGCATCCGCCCCGAACATCTCGAGGTGGGCGACGGCGGGCTCGAAATGGAGGTCGACGTCGTGGAGGAACTGGGCTCCGACGCCTACGTCTACGGCCGCACCCTGACCGCGGGCGCCGGCGGCCAGACCGGGGAAACCATTGTGGCGCGCGTGGATTGGCGCAACCCGCCCCGCAAGGGCGAACGCCTCCGCCTGACCACCGACCCCGAGCACGTGTACTTCTTCAGCGTCGACGGGCGGCGCTTGCGCTGAGTCAGCTTGTTGGACAGCCGATCACCAGGCACTCAGGGAGGCATCGGCCGAGAGGGAAAAAAACCACCACAGCCTGGTGATCAGCTGTCCAATTTCTTTCGACGCTCGGCGCGGTCGCGGAGGTAGTCGTCGTTGACTCGGACAGCTAGGCGTTCGAGGGGGATTTCGGTGCCGTCGGGGGTTCGAATGTCCGCGCGGACCGGTTCACCGGTTTCGGCGTCTACCCGGAGTAGCGGCGGAGGGCCAGGCTGGAGGTAGGTGTCGCCCCATTGCCAGAGGGCCACTACCGCGGGGAGTAGGTCTCGGCCCATCCGAGTGAGGGTGTACTCGTGGCGGGTGCGCTTTCCTTCTTCCTGGTAGGGGCGTTTTTCCAGGAGTCCGGCGGTAGTCAGTTTGCGGAGTTGGGCTGCCGCGGCGGCGTCGGTGATGCCGACTCGGCGGGCGAAGCCGTCGAAGCGGCGGGTGCCGTAGTAGGCCTCGCGCAGGATGAGCACCGCCGAGCGGGTGCCGATGAGGTCCATGGCCCTGGCGATGGAGCAGCCTTCCGTTTTCCAGTTGCCGAGATCGGCCAGGGGTCCTTCCATCACTGCTGCCATGAGGGACATCATAGCCAATCTGACTTGAGTTGATGATAGTTAGGGGTTACGCTGACTATTGTCAGCTAGAGTCAGCGTTGTCGAAAGAGGACTTCCATGCGAGACGCGGTCATCGTCGAAGCGGTACGCACCCCGATCGGGCGGGGTAAGCCGAACGGCGCACTTCACGACATTCATCCTGTTGATCTGCTGGCGCACAGCCTGCGGGCGGTGGTCGAGCGCAGCGGGATCGATCCGGTGCTGATCGATGATGTGATCGGCGGGGTCGTCACCCAGGTCGGCGAGCAGGCGGCGAATATGACTCGGCGGGCCGCCTTGGCCGCCGGGTATCCGGAATCCGTGCCAGCCACGACGGTGGATCGGCAGTGCGGTAGTAGTCAGCAGGCGATTCACTTCGCGGCGCAAGGGGTTATCGCCGGGGCCTACGACATCGTGGTCGCCGCAGGTGTGGAGTCGATGGGGCGAGTTCCCATGGGCGCCAATCTGGTCGGTGCCACCGATCTATCGGGCGTCGCCTTCGCCGAGCGCTATCCCGATGATCTCGTCCCGCAGGGGATCAGTGCTGAGCTCATCGCCGCCAAGTGGGGATTGACTCGCACCCAGCTCGACGAGTTCGCACTCGGAAGTCACGAAAAGGCCGCTCGGGCAACCAAAGACGGGCTCTTCGCGGAGGAACTCGCGCCGATCAACGGGTTGCGCACGGATGAGGGAATCAGGGTCGGCAGCACCCTCGACACGCTCGCGACACTGAAGCCTGCCTATTACGACCCCGCGATGGCGGCTCGGTTCCCGCAGATCGGCTGGGAGATCACCGCCGCCTCGGCCAGCCAGGTCAGCGACGGGAGTTCGGCGGTGCTGATCATGTCCGGCGAGCGTGCCGAGCAACTGGGGCTGCGGCCCTTGGCCCGGCTGCACAGCTTCTCCGTCGCGGGCGACGACCCGTTGCTGATGCTCACCGCGGTCATTCCCGCCACCGAGAAGGTGCTGCGCCGGGCGGGTCTCGAGATCGCCGACATCGACCTGTTCGAGATCAACGAGGCGTTTTCGCCGGTCGTGCTCGCATGGGCGAAGGAGACCGGGGCGGACATGAGCCGGGTCAACGTCAACGGCGGGGCCATCGCGCTCGGGCATCCGCTCGGTGCGTCCGGTGCGCGGTTGATGACGACGCTGGTGCACGCCATGCGGCAGCGCGGGGCGCGCTACGGATTGCAGACCATGTGCGAAGCGGGCGGCCTCGCCAACGCCACCATCATCGAACGCCTGTGAACCCGACGGCGGCGCTCCCCGCGAGCGCCGCCGGTGGTCGTAGCTACGATCGGTCAGGTGAGCGCCGACCTGTTTGTCTATGCGATTCCGTTGCGGACGCGGTTTCGGGGGATCACCGTTCGCGAGGGGATGTTGATTCGGGGAGAGTTGGGGTGGGGAGAGTTCTGCGCGTTTCCCGAATATGACGATCGAGAAGCGGCCGGGTGGCTGGCCACCGCTGTCGAACAGGTGACGGCGGGGTGGCCGGCGCCGGTGCGCGATCGGATTCCGGTGAATTGCACTGTGCCCGCCGTTGATGCGGCGCACGCCGGGCGAATTGTTCGAGAATCCGGTTGTGCGACAGCGAAAGTGAAGGTGGCCGATCACCCCGACTCGTTGGCCGAGGATGTGGCGCGGGTAGCGGCGGTGCGGGACGCGATCGGCGAATCAGGCGCTGTTCGGGTCGACGCGAACGCGGTGTGGGACGTGGAGACAGCCGTTCGACATATCGAGGAGCTCGACCACGCCGCTGGGGGTTTGGAATACGTAGAACAGCCGTGCCGAACCGTCGAGGAGTTGGCGCGGGTGCGCCGTCGGGTTTCGGTGCCGATCGCGGCGGACGAGTCGATTCGACGGGCTGAGGATCCGATGCGGGTGGCGGTGGCGGGTGCCGCTGATGTGGCGGTGCTCAAGTGCACCCCGCTGGGCGGGGTACGGCGGGCTCTGGCCGTCGCCGAAGCAGCGGGGCTGCCGACGGTTGTCTCGTCAGCGCTCGAGACCAGCGTTGGCTTGGCCGCGCAGCTGGCATTGGCGGGTGCGCTGCCCGAGCTCGAATTCGCCTGTGGGCTGGGCACTCTCGCGCTGTTCGACGGGGATCTCGTGGCGGAATCGCTGCTGCCGGTGAACGGCTGGCTGCCGGTACCGACAGCCCCACCGCAGCCAGACCCCGCCCTGCTCGACAAGTACCGCCACCCCGATCCCGACCGAGTCGACTGGTGGCTGCGCCGATACGAGCGAGTCAGCGCCCTGCTCGAGTTGGACGCTCACTCCAACGACTAACCGAACCGAACACCGCACCCAGCAAACGTCGCCCGAATCAACAACGCTGCCTCCGCCCCGATGACCCCATCGGCCAATTCGACGTACCGAGTACAGAACTCAGGCCCATGAGCCGCTTCCCCCGGATCCGGCGACAGATGATGGGCGAGTTCGTGCAGAACAACGAGTTCACGAAGCGCCCAAGCGGTCGAGCCAGTGTGGAGCGGGACGGCCAGAACAGCAGTCGCGGGCTCGTAGTGAGCCGCCGCGGATCCACCACGAGCGCGGACCCGAACCGAAACCGCAGCCCGCTCCCATTGCGCACGAACCCAATTCAGTACCAAGACCTTGTCGACATAGGACTGCACCGACTCGACGGAGGCGAAGCGCCGCTCCACCGGCAAGGTCAGCTGCGAACCGTAGACGTCGACCGTTCGATGCCCGAACTCATCAGCACGATCGAACACCCCGCGCACCAACTGTTCCCCGTCATAGACCTTGGCCCGCTGACCGTCGCGCCGTCGACCCGACTCAGCCTCGGACACAAGGCGTGCGGTCTTCATCTGCCGGTGATCTTTCCGCGAGCCGCGGGAAGCTCAGGCGAGGCACCCAAGCGCGCGGTTCTGCCTGCTCGGTCCCCCGCTCGGCGGGCCGCGGCGGAATGCCCGGTGGAGGTCTGGGGGCCACGCCAGGTTCCGCGAGCTTCGGAGGTGGCCGTATAGAAGTCGGTGAGGGCTACTTCTTTGTCGCGCAGAGCCACGGCTGTTCCGGTCGATTCGACGACGGATTCCTCGGCGACGACTTCGGCTTTCACCTCCGCCAATCGAGCACCGATCCGAGCGGCGAAGGCCATCTGAAAGTTCAGCCGCGCGGTAACCCCTGCCACCGGGACCTCCACCTTGCGACGAACAGCACGTCCGAAGCGCTTCTCGGTGACGACCTTCACGACCGTGGCCTCGCGATAGGCGCCGGATTTGATGTAGTGATCGGACGCTCGGACCATCTGGATGAGCAGGCTCGCGTACAGGGCTTCGCAGGTGTCGATGTCGGCGGCGAAGCCGTAGGCGTAGACCTGAGCGGACGTGCGGGCGACATCGCAGCGAACGTCGTTGGCCGTAGCGATCGCCACGAACAACTGAACATAGGTACGCAGCCCTTTTCGGCCGGGTTCGCCGATCGGGATGATCCGCTGCACCGGCGCCGACCTGCGCTCACGCGAGGCGACATGCGAGCGCGCCACCGCGAGATCGATCGACGATTTCGTCGCCAGCCGCTGGGCCGCGGCGAGGAACGCTTCGGCCTCGTGCGCGTTGTCGGTGGACTCGGCCTTGCGCAGCAAACCACCGATGCGGGTGAGCATCCGATCGGGTGTAGAGGCTGTCGAGGGACTTGTCACAACCATTGACCCTAAGCCACCCCCCTGACACCAAATCTGTGTAAGTCTATGCCCGTTCTCGGCCGCCTCGATCTGGACTGACCGAAGGGTGCGACGAAGGAGTGCCCGTAGGGAGGGAAGATCGAGGCCCACAGGGCCGAGAACACGCGGGCCCCGGCCCGCCACAAATACTGTATGTTGCCTGTTGCACCGCACGGTGTGCTGCTGCTCACGTCTTGACCCTGGAGTGTCTGCGATGGCCTTGAAGTTTGTCCCCAGAGCGACGATGGCTGCTGCCTCGATCGCGTTGCTCACCGCAACGTTCGCCAGTGGTTGCTCCAGTGACGACGGTGGCAACGCGCTCGACCAGAACCTGACGGGCCGCGGCCCGATCACCTACGTCGAAGGTAAGGACACCACCGAAACCGGTGTGGTCAAGCAGCTCATCGACCGGTGGAACGCCGCGCACCCGAACGAGCAGGTGACGTTCAAGGAGCAGTCGGCCGACGGCACCCAGCAGCACGACGACCTCGCCGAGCACTTCCGCGCCAAGCAGGACGGCTACGACGTCGTCGCCCTCGACGTGAAGGACACCCCCGAGTTCGCCGCGAAGGGCTGGGTCCAGCCGCTCGAGGGCAATTTCGCGATCGACACCGCGCCGCTGCTCGCGCCCACCGTGGCCAGCGCCACCTACAACGGCAAGCTGTACGCGGCCCCGAAGAACACCAACGGCGGCCTGCTGTACTACCGCAAGGACCTGGTGCCCAACCCGCCGAAGACCTGGACCGAGATGCTCGGCCAGTGCCAGGTGGCCCGCGAGAACAACATCGGCTGCTACGCCGGTCAGCTCGCCCCCTACGAGGGCCTGACCGTGAACACCGCCGAGGTCATCAACGCCTTCGGTGGCAGCTTCGTCGGCGCCGACGGCAAGACCCCCACCGTGAACAGCCCGGAGTCGAAGGCGGGCCTGAAGGTCCTCGTCGACGCCTACAAGAACGGTGACATCCCCAAGGAAGCCATCACCTTCAAGGAAGGTGAGAGCGCGAGCGCGTTCGAGTCGGGCAAGCTGCTGTTCCTGCGCAACTGGCCCTACCTCTACGCCCAGGCCTCCGCCGACGGCTCCGTGGTGAAGGACAAGTTCGGCGTCGCCCCGCTGCCGGGCAACACCGGCGTCGGCGCCTCCGCGCTCGGCGGCTACAACGCCGCGATCAGCGCGTTCTCCAAGAACAAGGCCACTGCCGCCGACTTCGTCCGCTACCTGATCAGCGAAGAGGCGCAGCAGATCATCGCCTCGGGTTCGCTGCCCTCGGTGCGCACCTCGCTCTACGACGACCCGGCTCTGATCGCGAAGATGCCGTACCTGCCCGCGCTGAAGGAATCCATCGCAGGCGCCGTGCCGCGTCCGGTGACCCCGTTCTATCCCGCGGTGTCGAAGGCCATCCAGGACAACGCTTATGCTGCACTGACCGGTGCCAAGTCCGTCGACGACGCAGTCGCGGGCATGCAAAAGGGCATCGAGACCGCCGGTTCGTAGCGGTACGCGCAGCGGACCCGACCAGACCGTAGGAGAGTAGAAACGGTGTCGGATCCTTCGGGAGCCAAACAGCGCGGGCTAGCGCTGGACCTGCGACAATCTGGCAAGGCGTGGCTTTTCGTCGCACCTGTGCTCGTCGCACTGGCCGTGGTCATCGGCTATCCGGTGGTCGAGGCGATCTGGATGTCCTTGCAGAAGGACTCCGGCATCGACCCGGCCACCGGGATGTTCGTCGAGGGCGGCGGCGCCGGCTTCAGCAACTACACGCACTGGCTGATGCAGCAGTGCGGGTCGCTGATGGGCACGGTCTCGTGCCCCACCGGCACGCTCGGATCGCAGTTCTGGTCTGCGGTCGGGATCACCCTGTTCTTCACCGTGATCACGGTGTCGCTGGAGGCCCTGCTCGGTCTCGGCATGGCCATGGTGATGGGCAAGACCTTCCGCGGCCGGGCGATGCTTCGCGCCGCCGTGCTGATTCCGTGGGCGATTCCGACCGCGGTCACAGCGCGGTTGTGGGAGTTCATGTTCCAGTACGACGGTGTGGTGAACCGGGTGCTCGGCACGCACATTCTGTGGACCTCGGATGTGTGGGCCTCGCGGTTCGCGGTGATCGCGGCCGACGTGTGGAAGACCACACCGTTCATGGCGCTGCTGATTCTGGCCGGGCTGCAAGTGATCCCGACCGATGTGTACGAGGCCGCCAAGGTCGACGGCGCGTCGGCCTGGCAGCGGTTCGTGAACATCACGCTGCCGCTGCTCAAGCCGGCACTGCTGGTGGCGGTGCTGTTCCGCACGATGGACGCGCTGCGCATGTACGACCTGCCCGCGATCATGACGCTGGGTAACCCGTCGACCAACACGCTGTCGATCCTGGTGGTCGAGCAGGTGCGCCAAGGTCCCAACAGCGCCGCGGCGCTGTCGGTGATCACGTTCGCACTCGTCTTCGGTATCGCGTTCGTCCTGGTGAAGGTGCTCGGCGCCAACGCTGTTCGCACGCAGGAAGAACAGCGGAAGGCGAACTGATGAGCATCTCGATGACGAAAGAACCTGCCGCCGAGTCGAATCCGCTGCCGGTGCAGCCGGTGTCGTGGCGCAAGCGGTTCGGCACGGTGCGCCTCTACCTCGGTGTGGCCATCGTGCTGGTGTGGGGCCTCGGACCGTTCTACTGGATGGCCGTGGTGGCGTTCCGCGATCCGGCCCACACCTTCGACAGCACCCCGTGGCCCACCCACGTGACGCTGGAGAACTTCCGCAACGCCTTCGACACCAGCCGCGGCAACGACTTCGGCAAGGCGCTGCTCAACAGCGTGATCATCGGTTCGGCGACCACCGCCATCGCGCTGCTGCTCGGCGTGCTGGCGGCCTACGCGCTGGCCCGGATGACGTTCGCGGGCAAGTACCTGATCTCGGGGCTGATCCTGTCGGCGTCGATGTTCCCGGCCGTGGTGCTGGTGACGCCGCTGTTCCAGCTGTTCACCGATCTGGGCTGGATCGGCCAGTACCAGGCGATGATCATCCCGAACATCTCCTTCGTGCTGCCGATGACGGTCTACATCCTGGCCTCGTTCTTCGCCGAATTGCCGTGGGAGCTCGAAGAGGCCGCGCGCATCGACGGGGCGAGCAAGTTCCAGGCGTTCCGGCTGATCATGCTGCCGCTGGCGGCACCCGCGGTGTTCACCACCGCGATCCTGGCGTTCATCGCCGCGATCAACGAGTACCTGCTGGCCCGGCTGCTTTCGGGTGATGACACCAAGCCGGTGACGGTCGCCATCGCGAGCTTCTCCGGCAACGATCCGCTGGTGCAGCCGTACGCGGCGATCATGGCGGCGGGCGTGATCGTCACCGTGCCGCTGGTGATCATGGTGCTGATCTTCCAGCGTCGCATCATCTCCGGTCTCACCGCGGGCGGCGTCAAGAGCTGACCTGCCGGGTTCTGGCGCTACTGCCGGGTAGAGTCGCCTGCACCGATATCGACATCGGTGCAGGCGAGTTTCTCCCTTGCTCCGAAAGGAGATGGCGTGGCCTCCCAGCGCGGGCGCGGGCGTTCCGATGGGGACGTGCCGTACACCTCGATAGCCGGGTTCCGCGATCCGCTGGCGAGCGAGCAGCAGCCGCGCAAGGGTGCCGCTCGACGCGCTCAGGCCGCGCGACTCGCCGCCACCGACGGGCCCGCTGACAAGGGCGCGGCGCGGCGGGAACAAGCGGCGCGCCTCGGCACCGAGAACTTCGAACGCCCACCGCGCACCAGAGGCCAGCGCATCCGGCGGCTGCTGCTCGCGCTGTTCCTGATCTTCGTGTGTGTGCCCGCGCTGCTGTTCGCGGCGGTGTACTGGAGTTCGGAGATCCCCGAACCGGCCGAGGTCGCGGTGGAACAGCCCGCCACCGTGCTGGCCGCCGACGGCACCACCGTGTTGACGAAGTTCATTCCGCCACAGGGCAATCGGATTCCCATCCCGCTGACCGAGGTGCCGTATCCGGTGCGCGACGCCGTGCTGGCCGCCGAGGACCGCACCTTCTATACCAACGCCGGCTACTCGACCAGCGGCTTCGTGCGCGCCGCCCGCGACAATCTGTCCGGTCAGGACAACGCGGGCGGCGGCTCGACGATCACCCAGCAGTACGTGAAGAACGCCTTCCTCAGCTCCGAACGCACCGTCACCCGCAAGATGCGAGAGCTGATCATCGCGGCCAAGATGGCGCGGCAGTGGAGCAAGGACGAGATCCTGTCCGCCTACCTCAACACCATCTACTACGGACGCGGCGCCTACGGAATCGCGGCCGCGGCGAAGGCCTATTTCGACAAGCCGGTGCCCGAACTGACCCTCGCCGAGGGCGCGGTGCTCGCGGCGGTGATCCGCTCGCCCTCGGCGCTGGATCCGGAGAACCATCTCGACCAGTTGCGGGCGCGCTGGCAGTACGTGCTCAACGGGATGGTCGAGATGAACGTGCTCGCGCCCGGCGACCGTGACGCGACGCCGTTTCCGCCGATCATCGCGCTCGACGATGTGCCGGCGGAAGTGGTCGCGCTCGGACCGGAAGGCCACATCCGCACCCAGGTGCTGCGCGAACTTCGGGCCGCCGGCCTCGACGACGCCGACATCAATACGGGCGCACTGCAGATCACCACCACCATCGATCCCGCGGCGCAGGCGGGCGCGGTCGATTCGGTGCGTGCGCGGTTGTCGTGGCAGCCACCGGAACTGCGCTCGGCGGTGGTGTCGATCGATCCGCGCAGCGGGGCGGTGCGCGCCTATTACGGCGGCGAGGACGGCACCGGGTTCGATTTCGCGCAGGCACCGCTCCAGACAGGTTCCGCGTTCAAGGTTTTCGCGCTCGTCGCCGCCCAACTGCAAGGCATTCCGGTGACCCGGGCGATGGACAGTTCGCCGATCACCGACCGCGGTACCGAGATCACCAATGTCGAGGGCGACTCGTGCGGGCGCTGTTCGCTCGCCGAGGCGCTCAAGCGCTCGCTCAACACCAGCTTCTACCGGCTCACCATGACGATGGCCGACGGTCCGCGCTCGGTCGCCGAGGCCGCGCACCTGGCGGGCATCCCCGAGCACATTCCCGGCGTCGACGGCGTGAGCCTCACCGAACCGGACGGGTACCCGCTCAACGGGATCGTGCTCGGGCAGTATCTGGTGCGGCCGATCGATATGGCGTCGGCGTACGCGACGCTGGCCGCCTCGGGGGTCTATCACCAGCCGTACTTCGTGCAGAAGGTGAGCACCGGCGACGGCCGGGTACTGCTCGACCGTGGCGGGCCGGAAAGCCGTGTGGGCAGGCAACTCGCCGAGCCCGAGCAGCGCATCACCGCCGCCGTCGCCGATACCACCACCTCCACGATGCTGCCGATCGCCAACTACTCCAACGGCCACGGCCTCGCCGACGGCAGGCAGTCGGCGAGCAAGACGGGCACCACCCAGTTCGGCGAGACCAAGCACAACAAGGACGCGTGGATGGTCGGGTACACGCCCTCGCTGTCGACCGCGGTGTGGGTGGGCACCGAGAACCCGCAGCCGCTACGTAACGGGCGCGGTGGGGCGATCTGGGGTTCGGGACTGCCCGCCGACATCTGGAAGCAGACGATGGACTCCGCGCTGGCGGGGACACCGGTCGAACAGTTCGAGGTGCCGCCGCTGTCGAGCCCCCAGCTGGTGCCGTCGCCGGGTACCGGGACCGCGCCGCCGCCGGGCGGCGGCTTCGACATCTTCGGCCCGCCGACGAGTTCGCCGCGCCCCGCGCCGCCACCGTTGATCATCATTCCGCCCGCGCCGACTCCCGGGGTGCCCGGCGAATTGTTCCCCGGGCTCGGCGGCGCCGGGCCGCCGTAGATCACGAGTTGGCGCAGCCGCACCCGACTGGCCCGGCGGCATGGCAACATCGTTGCCCAGAGCGCGAACCGCCCGACCAGGGGTCGAATGATCCCGGCGCGGAACCTGTCGGACCGATACGAGAGGATGTGCGGTCGGTACCGACATGCGACGACACTAGACATAGGGGCTACGCAGGTGGATTTCAATGTCGTTGACCGTCCCGAGACGTTGATCGCGGGCACGGTGCTTCGCAGCCCGGCGCTCGCCGTCGAGGGGCCGCGCCGCGCCAAAGTGGTCGAGGCGTGGGCGCACCTGCGGGCGAGGACGTTACCGGGGCCGGTCGCGACGGGCTATGTCGATTTCGCGCCGGAGATCAATTCCTACCTCACCCACATCGTCGGCTACGAGTGCAAAACTCTGGCCGACCTGCAGGTGGGCGATGTGCTCGGCCGGATTCCGGCGGGGCGCTACGCGCGCTTCGTGTCCAGCGGCGACAACCTCGGCGACACCATCGTCGCGCTGTGGCGCCAGGTGTGGGACGCGGAGGCCGCGGGTGAATTCGTGCGCGCGTATACCGGCGACTGCGAGCAGTATCCCGACGAGCGCACGGTCGAGATCTTCGTTTCGCTGACCGAGGAGAAGGACAGCTGATGGCCGTTGATTTCGAAATCGTCACTCTCGCCGACGGGCTGATCGCGGGTCTCACCGTGCCGTTGGCCGGGCGTGAGGTGACCGCGCGCGATCTCGACCTGGTGAATTTCACCTGGGATCGGTACCTTTCGCGCGAGAAGGCCGTGCCACGCTCGGCGGCCTATATCGGCCAGAACGATCACGCGGTGGCCGTGCTCGGCTACGAGGTCGCCGGACTGGACGACATCGACGAAGGCGACGTACTCACCCGCATTCCCGCGGGCCGCTACGCCAAGTTCGTGGTCTCGGACAAGCCCTACGATCTGCTGCGCACCGCGTGGGCGCAGGTGATCAAGGCCGAGAACGCGGGCACCATCACCCGCTCGCACACGGCGGAGCTGGAGCGCTACACCGGTCCGACTTCGGTCGAGGTGTACGTCTCCCTGGATTGAAAAAAGCCGGTGTCGCACGAAAGTTCGTGCGACACCGGCTTTTTCGTTCAGTGATTAATCGGCACCGATGATGAACGCCTCGAGCTGAGTGCGCGCCACATCGTCGGCGATCTGCACGGGCGGGGACTTCATCAGGTAGGCCGAGGCCGGGATGACCGGTCCGCCGATGCCGCGGTCCTTGGCGATCTTCGCCGCGCGAACCGCGTCGATGATGATGCCCGCCGAGTTCGGCGAGTCCCACACCTCGAGCTTGTACTCCAGGTTCAGCGGTGCGTCACCGAACGCACGACCCTCGAGGCGGACGTAGGCCCACTTGCGGTCGTCGAGCCACTCCACATAGTCCGAGGGACCGATGTGGACGTTGCGGTCGTGGACCTTGCCCGCGAGCGCACCGGTGAGGTTCGAGGTGACGGCCTGGGTCTTGGAGACCTTCTTCGACTCCAGACGCTCACGCTCGAGCATGTTCTTGAAGTCCATGTTGCCGCCGACATTGAGCTGGTAGGTGCGGTCGAGCACCACGCCGCGGTCTTCGAACAGCTTGGCCATCACGCGGTGGGTGATGGTCGCGCCGACCTGCGACTTGATGTCGTCGCCGACGATCGGGACACCGGCGTCGACGAACTTCTGCGCCCAGACCGGGTCGGAGGCGATGAAGACCGGCAGCGCGTTGACGAAGGCGACGTTCGCGTCGATCGCGCACTGCGCGTAGAACTTGTCGGCCTCTTCGGAACCGACGGGCAGGTACGAGACCAGCACGTCGACCTTCGCGTCCTTGAGCGCCTTGACCACGTCGACCGCGGGCGCCTCGGACTGCTCGATGGTCTCGGCGTAGTACTTGCCGATGCCGTCGAGAGTGGGGCCACGCAGGACCGTCACGTCGGTCGGCGGCACATCGGAGATCTTGATGGTGTTGTTCTCGCTGGCGAAGATGGCCTCGGCCAGGTCGAAGCCGACCTTCTTCGCGTCGACATCGAACGCGGCCACGAACTTCACGTCACGGACGTGGTAGCTACCGAACCTGACGTGCATCAGGCCGGGAACGACCTGATTCTCGTCGGCATCCTGGTAGTACTGCACGCCCTGCACGAGCGACGATGCGCAGTTGCCCACACCGACGATCGCTACGCGGACTTCGCCGGATCCAACCTTGTTGACATCACTCATGGCCGCTCTTTCCCTCTTTCTGTGGTGCCGCCTTCGTTGATTGCTCCGCCGCAATCAACTCGTTGAGCCAGCGCACTTCGCGCTCGCTTGATTCCAATCCGAGCTGGTGGAGCTGGCGGGTGTAGCGATCCAGCGAGCCGCTGGCCTTCTTGATCGCTTCCCGCAGACCCTCTCGTCGCTCCTCGACCTGGCGTCGCCTGCCCTCCAGGATCCGCATTCTCGCCTCGGCGGGAGTGCGGCTGAAGAAGGCGAGGTGAACGCCGAAACCGTCATCGGTGTAGTTCTGCGGACCGGTGTCGGCGAGGAGTTCGGAGAACCGTTCCCGCCCGACCGGCGTGAGCCGGTAGACGCGGCGCGCACGGCGCGCGATCGCGCCCTCCGGAAGCTCCTCGGCGATCAACCCGTCGGCCTGCATTCGGCGCAGCGTCGGGTAGAGCGAACCGTAGGAGAAGGCCCGGAACGCTCCGAGCAGGCCCGTCAACCGCTTGCGCAGCTCGTAACCGTGCATGGGCGCGTCGAGGAGCAGGCCGAGAATCGCCAATTCGAGCACGGCCGACCTCACTCCCTGACTATGACGACCGAAGCCGTCGAACGAACCTAACCGATGGATGCGAGTTCCAACTATATCGGGCCGATATAACAACACACAATCCGATGACGTAGATCACTGCGTCATCTCTCGAGCCATGGGCGTGCCTATCCGAACCCGCTACTCTGGTGATCGTGCGAATTCAGCGGCAGGTGGTGGACTATGCGCTCCGGCGCAGGTCGCTGCTGGCCGATGTCTACGCGGGGCGGGTCGGCGTCGCGGAGGTGTGCGACGCGAATCCGTATCTGCTCCGGGCCGCGAAATTTCACGGCCGGGGCAGTGAGGCGACCTGCCCGATCTGTCGAAAAGAGCAGCTGACGTTGGTTTCCTGGGTGTTCGGCGATGGGCTCGGCCAAGCGGCCGGGTCGGCGCGCACACCCGAGGAGCTGATACGCATGGCAGAGTCGAACGAAGAATTCTCGGTGCACGTCGTCGAGGTATGTCGCTCGTGCAGCTGGAACCATCTGGTGCAGTCGTATGTACTCGGCACGGCCCCCGCGCCGGCTCGGCGGCGAACAAGTTCGCGAGCTCGGCGCTCTGCTGCCGAGTGATGGGCCGCCTGGTGATGAGGCTGCTGGGTGACGCGCGGCCCGCCCAAGTGATGGTGGCCACCGCGTGATGCGCCAATGTTCGGGGTGCACCTTCGCCGCGCCGGTACTCCGGCGCGGATGTCGTGTGCCCGAACCTTACAAGTTATGGAGATCTGGTCAGTGAGTTCGCCCTACGAACCCTCCCCCCACGGTGATGATCCGCGCGGCGGCCGCCCGGCTCGTGGTGCGCAGCCGGGTCTCCCCCCACAGTCGAGTGATCGGCCCGGCGGTCCGCCGCCGCGTCGACCGGTGCCACCCACAGGGCCACGCCCGCAGGGTGCGCCCGGTGGTCCCGCGCAGGGCGGGCGACCGCAGGGTGGTCCGGTGCCTGGTGGACGTGGTCCGCAGGGGCCGCCGCCCGGTCGTCAGCCGGGCCCGCCGCCGGGTGGGATGCCGCCGCGTCGGCCGGGTCAGCCGCCGCAGCGTCCGGGTGGACCGCAGGGCGGACCGGTGCCGCAAGGTGGTCCCGGCCAGGGCAGGCCGCCGCAGGGTAGGCCCGGGCAGCCCGGTCGTCCCGTCCCGCCCAACGCCACCCAGAGACTTCCGCATCCCGGCGGCCTCGACGATCCGACGGTGCGTCCGGGTTCCGACCGGACCGTGCGCGGCGCGGGCGACGACATCGCACGGACGACCCGTGCGGGTGGCGCCGCCACGCGTGCCGGTGCGGGTCACCGCCCCGGCGGACCGACCAGTGGTGAACGACGCGTCACCGCGGGCGGCCCGGTGTCGGGCGAACGTCGCGCTCTCGCGGGTGAGCGTCGCCCCGGCGGCGCACCCCCGCCCACCGGACCGCGCAACCGCCGCGACGGCAGCGGGGGCGATGACGACGACGCGGTAAAGAAATTTCCGTGGCTGATCGTCCGCCGGACGCTCTATGTACTGATGGCCCTGGCCATCGTCGTACCCAGCGCGGTGTTCCTTGTCGCCTACACCGCGGTGTCGGTACCCAAGCCGGGCGATCTGGAGACCAACCAGGTCGCCACGATCTTCGCCGCCGACGGCACCACCGAGATCAGCAAGGTGGTCCCGCCGCAGGGCAACCGCACCGAGGTCTCGATCGATCAGATCCCGCCGCATGTGCGCAATGCCGTGATCGCCGCCGAGGACCGCGACTTCTACACCAACCCCGGCTTCTCGGTCTCGGGCTTCGCCCGCGCCGCCCGCGACAACATCCTCGGCAAGGAAAGCGCCGGTGGTGGTTCCACGATCACCCAGCAGTACGTGAAGAACGCGCTGGTCGGTGACGAGCGGTCGATGACGCGCAAGATGCACGAACTGGTGATCTCGGCCAAGATGGCGCGGCAGTGGAGCAAGGAAGACATCCTTGCCGCCTACCTGAACACGATCTACTTCGGTCGTGGCGCGTACGGCATCGACGCCGCCGCGAAGTCCTACTTCGGCAAGCCGGTGCAGGAACTGACCGTGGCCGAGGGCGCTGTGCTCGCCGCGACGATCCAGCTGCCGTCGATGCTCGATCCGGAGAAGAACCCCGAAGGCGCGCGCACACGCTGGAACTACGTGCTCGACGGCATGGTCGAGGAGAGCAACCTGCCCGCCGCCGAACGCCAATCGATGCAGTACCCGCAGGTGGTGACGCTGGAATCGCTCGGCGACAAGAACAACGACGAGGGCCCGTCCGGCCTGGTGAAGAACCAGGTGCTCCAGGAGCTCTCGACCGCGGGCATCAGCGAGCAGCAGCTGAACACCGAAGGCCTGCAGATCACCACCACGATCGACCAGAAGGCCCAGGACGCCGCGATCAAGGCCGCCCAGGGCAAGCTCGAAGGTGAGCCGGAGAACCTGCGCACCGCGGTGGTTTCGATCGACCCGCGCACCGGTGCCGTGCGCGCCTACTACGGCGGCAGCGACGGCCAGGGCTACGACTTCGCCAATGCCGGTCTGCCGACCGGTTCTTCGTTCAAGGCGATCGGCCTGGCCGCGAATCTCGAACAGGGCGTTCCGCTTTCGCAGCTGTACGACAGCTCGCCGATCACCGTCAACGGCATCGAGATCGGCAATGTCGAGGGTGAGGGCTGCGGCATGTGCACCATCGCCGAGGCGCTCAAGCGTTCGCTGAACACCAGCTTCTACCGCATGCAGCTGGATATGCAGAACGGTCCGCAGAAGATCGCCGATATGGGCCACAAGCTCGGTATCGCCAAGGAACTGCCCGGCATCGGCGAGACGCTGACCGAGCCCGGCGGCGTCGGCCCCAACAACGGCATCGTGCTCGGCCAGTACCAGTCGCGCCCGCTCGACATGGCCTCGGCCTACGCCACGCTGGCGGCGTCGGGTATCTATCACGCGCCGCACTTCGTGCAGCGGGTCGTGACCGCCGACGGGCAGGTGCTGCTCGATCGCGGCGAGCCCGCCGGCGAGCAGCGGGTGAGCGCCGCCGTGGCCGACAACGTCACCGCGGCGATGAAGCCGATCGCGGCCTACTCGCGCAACCACAACCTGGCCGGTGGCCGGGACTCCGCCGCCAAGACCGGTACCCACCAGCTCGGCGACACCGGCAACAACCGCGACGCCTGGATGGTCGGTTACACCCCGTCGCTGTCGACCGCGGTCTGGGTCGGCACCGAGCAGGGCGAACCGCTCAAGAACTACGGCGGCGGCAGCATCTACGGTTCCGGGCTGCCTT
Organism: Nocardia sp. A7; assembly: GCF_046549215.1. Taxonomy (NCBI): domain Bacteria; kingdom Bacillati; phylum Actinomycetota; class Actinomycetes; order Mycobacteriales; family Nocardiaceae; genus Nocardia; species Nocardia sp. A7. The sequence goes on from NZ_JAJPWE010000001.1 coordinate 2,019,050, forward strand.
CCGATATCTGGAAGGCGACGATGGACGGCGCGCTGTCGGGCACGTCGAACGAGTCGTTCCCCAAGCCCGCCCCGATCAAGGGCCAGGCCGGTGTGCCGGAATGGTCGGCGCCCTACACCGCGCCGTCCACCACCGTTCCGGCGATCGTGCCGCCGGTGATCGTGCCCTCGCAGGTCGAGATCCTGCCCGGCATCCGGATTCCGGTGCCCGGGGTGCAGCAGCCCGCGGTGCCGCAGTCGCAGGCGACGCCGGAGACCGGTCCGGGCCCGCTGCCCGGCCAGCCGACGGCGGGGCCGGAGGGCGCGCCGACTCAGGCGACCCGGCCGGGCAACAGCACCGGTCAGGGCGGTGGCAATGACGAAGAGAGCAGCGGCGCGGGAGCCACACCGACCCGATCCCGGTAGTCACCGGTAGCCTCGGATGTCGTGACCGATCAGCAACTCGCGGACCAGCCGGCGTCGAGTGGTACCCGGCCGGACCGCGAGGCGCGGTATGTGGCGCCCGCCCGGCTCGCACCCGACCTGCGCTCGATCGACGCGCGCGACCGGCCGAGCCGCAACGACTCGCTGACCGCGCAGCTGTCCACCGTGGTCGGCGGCCCGGTCGGCGATCACGCGCTGATCGGCCGGGTGCGGTTCTGGACGCCGCTGCGGGTGATGTTCGCTTTCACGGTGATCTTCCTCGCACTGGGCTGGACGGCCAAGGCAGGCTGCATCCAGCAGACCAGCGACGGCAACGGCGGGCTGATGCTCGACTGGAACGACGGGCGCCAGTACGTGGCCATGTGCTACTCCGACACCGTCCCGCTCTACGGCGCCGAACGGCTCAACGAGGGCGCGTTCCCGTACAAGAAGTCCTGGACCGAATCGACGCCCGACGGTGGCACCGAGACCAGATACATGGAGTATCCGGTGCTTTCGGGGCTGTACCAGTACGCGGCGATGCAGATCGGCAATGTCTGGGACCACCTGCCGGTGCCCGGTGCGATGTCGGTGGTGGTGTACTTCAACGTTGTCGCACTCGGCCTCTCGCTCGGCTGGCTGATCACCGTGTGGGCGTCGTCGCGATTAGCCGGGCGGCGGGTGTGGGATGCGGCGCTGATCGCGCTGTCACCCTTGGTGATCGTGCACATCTTCACCAATTTCGACGCTCTCGCAACGGCATTCGCGGCTACCGGGCTGTTGGCGTGGGCGCGGCGTAAACCTGTGCTCGCGGGTGTACTCCTCGGGCTCGGCGGGGCGGCGAAGCTGTATCCACTGTTGCTGCTCGGGCCGATCGTGGTGCTGTGCTTGCGGATCGATCCGATGCTGCGTCAGCCTGCCGCGCTGGCAGGCTCGCGGTTGCGTGATGTCGACAGTCTCGACGCCGCGCGCACCTGGTTGCGTGAAACACCCGCCAGGACACACCTTTTCGCCTTGCGCCCGCTCGGCGCGGCCACCCTCACCGTGCTCGCCGCGGCGGGCACCTGGGCGGCGGTGAACCTGCCGATCGGGGCGCTGTATCCGCAAGGGTGGCGAGAATTCTTCCGGCTCAACACCGCCCGGCACGCGGATCCCGATTCGATCTACAACGTGATCACCTCGTTCACCGGCTGGGAAGGTTTCGACGGGCCGATCGGTCACGGGCAGCCGCCGACCATTCTGAACACGGTCTCGCTGCTGGCCTTCGTCGCCGCCTGCGCGGGCATCGCCTACCTGGCCCTCACCGCAGCCCGCCGTCCGCGCCTGACCCAACTGTGTTTCCTCGTCGTCGCGGCCTTCCTGCTGACGAACAAGGTGTGGAGCCCGCAGTATTCGCTGTGGCTGGTGCCGCTGGCGGTACTGGCGCTACCGCACCGGCGAATTCTGTTGGCGTGGATGACAATCGACGCCCTCGTCTGGGCTCCACGGATGTACTACTACCTCGGCGAGGACAGCAAGGGCCTGCCCGAACAGTGGTTCACCGGCACCGTCATCCTGCGCGACCTGGCGGTCCTGGGCTTGTGCGCCCTGATCGTCTACGAAATCCTGCGCCCCCAGAACGACATAGTCCGCCGCGACTTCGTCGACGACCCCGCAGGCGGCATCCTCGACCGCGCCCTCGATCCCCTCCTCCCCTGGCTCCCCGAATTCCTCCGCCCGAAGCAGGCCACGATCAGCGCTCGACCGGTGTCAGTGCTGAACTGACCCCACGGGGCCAGCCTTGTTCTCTTCCATCTCCCTCAAGACCTGGCGACCGGTCACATCGACCCGTTCTCGGGCCGCGGGACGATTCGGCCCGCCTCGACGAGCGAGTCCCATGCCGCCGCCTTGCGCCGACACAACCACTGTGCGGCGATATCCCACACCGTAAGTTGCGGTGCCATTGCCTTCTGCCCCCGCATAATTCACCCTTCTGTTCGGGTTGGATGCTCCACCCGGCGCCGAAGTCTCGCGGCGCCCGGCGCCGGGGAGCAACGTCAACACTGCCGCTCGCCGATGTGTACGCGCGACGACAACGGGGGCGTCAATCGGCACATATCAAGGGCGACATTTCGGCGTCATTCGGGTTACCGTTGCACTCATGCGGACAACTCCGAATACGGCACTCCGCGCCGCACGTACGGCCCGGATCATGAGTCAAGACGACCTCGCCCGCCCCTGCGCGAAGTCGGGTGCACCAGCGCGACGAAGCGCCTTGTTCAACGATGGGAATCCGGCGAGACCACCCAACCGCGACCGAGCCACGCGCGTGCGCTCGAGCGGGTGATGGGACTTCCCATCGAAACGCTCGGCTTCGGCACGGTTCGTGCCGGGCACGACGTCAGCGGGGCGCTCGCCGCAGCCACGAGGTCGAGTCGCCAATCAGCGCGATATCGGCAAGTCCTGCCGAGTCGACACCGGCCCGGACAGTCGGCGATTTCTCCGGAGTGTGGCTGTCACGTTACGAGTACTACTCGAGCGGGCGGGAATCATCGTTCACCGTCGCGCATTACGCCGTCGTACTACAGCACGGGAGCCACATCACCGTCCGGAGCTTGCCCGGCTCGTCGCCCTCGACGATCGAACTCGACCTCACCCTCGACGGTAATGTAGCCACCGGCACCTGGGCCGAGCGCACCGCTGTGGAGGGTTACTACCACGGCACCCGCTACCACGGCGCACTCCAGCTACTCGCCGATCCGACCGGCAACCGGCTGGCCGGTAAGTGGCTCGGGTTCGGTCAGGACTTCGAGATCAATTCTGGCCCATGGGAATTAGTGTTACAGAACCCGAGTACCAGCAAGGCGACAATCGAGGCCTACCAGCGGCCACCGGCATAGACCCTTCGCTCGGCTCAGAACTTCCAGTTCATCACCTGACGCTGCGTCACTGTACTCAGGAACCGCACGTGATCGACCGCGTTGACCACACCCATACCGCGGGGAGTGAACGATCCTCCCAAGCTGACTGCAGGAACACAGCCATACATCGTAGATGAATTAAGGCCGCCCAGTCGCTTATTCAGCCGCCGAAACAACGGTTTGTCGTCGTCTCCGTCCTCGTCCAGCATCTCGTTGTCAGACCTGAGAGCTACCAACAGTTGTATTACAACATCCAAGTTGTCGACCATATTTGACGACTGGTCAACGGGAATGATGAATCCATCTTGCGGGACAATTGTCAGACTCCTTCCTGTATTCTTTCCCCACAATGTCATTCGCCCAAAAGCCGTACGCGTAAATGGGATCCATTCATCGCGAAACGGCAGGTCCACGCCGGATATCCAATCGTCGACCGCAGGCATCCACTCTTCCGGATCGCACAACCAGAACAGCCCATCTGCGTAGCCGGAAAACCCCACCGCGCGCCAAACATCAAGCAGCAGATCGGGCACAACCCCCGAAAGCATTTCAGCTGCGCGACCAGCGGGTTCCGCAGTCATGTAAGCCTTACCCAGCTTATCTAGCGCCTGCGCGAGTCCAATATCACTCAAGGATTCAAGCTCCATTCAACATTCGTCAATTCGCATGCCTGTCGACCGCTTAGTCAGTTCGTTGACGCACCACTTAAAGAGTCGATGAAAAAACCTTGAGGAATTTTCGATTATGCCTGTTGTCACGTAGATCCGCAGAAGCCCTATGCATTTCCCGATCCATTATGAACCGTGCGCAGTTGCTACCCCGCCCACCGCTTGCCACGCGCCAACACAGTTGTCCACTGTCTATCAGAACTTCCAGTTCATCACCTGACGCTGCGTCACGGTATTCAGGAACCGCACGTGATCAACCGCGTTCACGATCCCCATTCCACGGGGCGTGAACGAACCACCCAAGCCGACTGCCGGAACACATCCGTATATCGTGGACGCATCGAGCCCGCCCAGTCGCTTCCGGAAAACCCCACCGATCGCCAAATATCCAAAAGAAGATCGGGGACGGGGCCCGATGTATCCATCTACAATTCGATCTTCGGCCGCCACTGCCAAATACGGAGTGCCGAGCTTTGAAACTGCCTGATCTACGCCTATACCTTGCGAGGATTCAACCGCCATAACAAATAATTGGCTAGTACGATGACCTGTCCGCTAGGCGCCGAAGGCCGTCACCACATCGCAGTCGGACGCACGCGCTCAGACAGCGCTCCCGATTCAGAATTTCCAGTTCATCACATGGCGTGGTGTCACCGTGCTCAGAAAACGCACGTGATCCACCGCTTTTACGATCTGCATTCCTTTCGGCGTGAACGAGCCGCCCAATCCAACGGCGGGAACGCACCCATACATCGTAGATGAATCGACCTTACCCAACCGCTTACACAACCGGCGGAACATTCGCTTGCCGTCATCCCCATCGAAATCCGTTTTGGCGGGATCCGGGTTGGCGCCGACCAGGATCTGCGCACACCTGCTGTACTCGGTATCCATCATTTCTGACCGATCGTTCGGAATCACAAACCCATTGTGCGGATAAAATGACAGACTCCTCCCGGTTCGTCTACCCCACAGGGAGACCGAGCCGAGCGCGGTACGCGTAAAAGGCACCCATTCATCATCAAACGGCAGTTCGAGCCCGTGGAGCCAATCATCGACCGCGGGCTGCCACTCATCCGGATTGCACAGCCAAAACGCACCATCCGAATACCCAGAGAACCCAGCCGAACGCCAGACATCAAGCAGAATATCGGGCACAACACCCGAATACCGATCGACAATATGATCATCTGCCGGGACAACAGAATACGGTGCACCCAGCCTGGCAAGCACCTGCTTTACCCCAATTTTGCTCAAGGCTTCAACTCCCATCTGACATTCACCAGTTGATGCCCTCTTCCTTCGTTTACCATCTGTTGCACGTAGTCGTGAAGGCCCTTATTCTTCTTACCCTTCCACTGCTCACCGATTGACTTGTTGACGCTTGCGTTGCGAGCCTTGGAAGCCCAAGAGCGCTTCGCCAGTTCGCTAGCGCAGCATTTAGGGGGCCGAGGTGGAGTTGAGACGTGCACTTTCGATCACATCTGGTGTCATGAAGACCCGAGGAAGTTCTATATGAAATGGAGGCCTCCACCATGCCGGAACGTAACCGTCTGGCAGGTACTCATACACAAAACAAGACGAGCACCATTCCCATAGCCGTCCTGTGCCAGTGAATTCAGATCCCCGAATCCGGCATGGCCTGGCTACATCAAGCGCGTACCATTGATGGAGTGAATGGTACGTGCAAGAGGGGCAAGCGCCTGGTACCTTCATCCCGTGTGTGGCGGTATTGAACAGTCGGCGCCAGTCCCTTTCGATTGTGTTCGGCACGCTGCGCCATTTATCGATCATCGCTGGCCCTCCAGATACGGAATTATCCGTCCCTCGGGATACGACGACTTATTTGGACTCCGCAACGTGATAGCGAGATCATGCACAGGCTCCTTGAGCGCGTCGAACAAAGCACCCGAACTCCTATCTAGGTTTGCCTGCGAGTTATTCATGTTTCATATCCGCCGCCCTGTGCCTTCAATCCGCTCGTGCGACGAATCTAGCATGCCACGCGGGTTGCCGTCTTCTCTATTACGCTGGCTATCCCTTACTCTTCACCCTCTTCTCCGGCGCCTCCCGGGGGATACAGTAGATCGATGAGACGGTCTACCTCATTTGGATCAACTCCGCACGGCTGGTAGCTGAGGCTCCTAATATGCTCCAAGAACGTCAGTGGTGGTGCGACATGATGCGCGCGGACATAATCCGACCATGACAACGGCCAAACCCACACCCCATCCGTCATTTCGCCTATCCGAACAAAACCGCCACCCTCGGCTAGAAGGGCATCGCCAGCCAACCCTGGAGACATCAGCAATGGCTCGCAATTTTCTAGGAACGAAGCGACCCGATCGGCTTCCTCTTCAACCAGCATTTCTGGGACCAGTTCGACGATTTCCGCTGAATCGCCAATCTTTCGCGGAGCCGGCCATTTTACCATTTGCATTACCCCTGTCACTTTGTTGTTTGAGTAGAGCCGTGCGGGTAGAACCATTTGAACTTGCCAGCGATCTTAGAATTCATCGATACCCCGTCCGAAGCAAACGGGGCGACTCTTGTCGCTCCACTTGGGTACACCCACAGTACATCAGTCGGCGCGAGAACGCGGACGCCTAGTTTGTTCGATAGATTCTGCGCAAATCCTTTTGCTTCTTTGCCGGTCGAACATGAAATCAACCGAATTGGCTGACCTGGAATCCAGCCTTTCAATCGGATAAGTTTAGAGATTTCGCGGTGATTAAACAATCGATGATTCTGCGAGAGGTACGCCGCACCGTCCTGTATCTGTAGTCCGACACTATGTGTGTGTCCATGCACGCCGACATCGAAGACGCCGTCGATGGGCTTAATTTTGGGTGAGTACTTGGCTAGCACGTCACTTACGTGGAACATTGTAAATCCAGGACGATTGCCAGCGAACGGGATGATCGGAAGTCTCAGCGGTGTATTCCCCGACGAATTGAGCGGGGCCGCAGCTGACGCACCGTTGCCCGGAAGGCTGTGCGCAGGAGTTTGCGTTTGCGGAGGCCCGGATGCCCGGGCTGGCCCAGCAGCGCTTCCCCGGGGACCCAATGTTCCGCCCTGGCGTTGAACCCATCCATTTCGCGGAGGGCCAAATGTCAGTTGAGACTGGTTGGACAGGATCGAGGCTGTATGTGTGGTTTGGCCCGACGTGTTGGCGGCAGCAGGGTATAGATTCGGGGAATTCTGCCGAGTCGAGAAGGGTGGGGTGCTTGCAGGGCGAGTAGCGTCCAAGAGCGATGTTTGGCCAGTTCGGTCCGGAAAACGGGTGTACTGGGCCTCGGCAGGCAACGGTCTGGTCGGAGGTGAGCCTGGCGCACCTGATGTTCGTGGCGCACGCACAGTCGCAACTGGGTCGTCAAGTCGAGGCGCCAACGAGGGGCTGGTCGTGCTCGGGGGCGCCGCCCCAGCGACGGGGCGCTGACGGTAGTTGTCGACAGCGTCTGTGAGTTGCCGCTCTTGTGCGGCTCTACCGATGCGGGCCGCGTCGACAGCATTGTCGGCCGACGACATGGCCTCCCACATTTTCGGTGCGATCCTGCGGATGCCGGCTTTCGCTGCCGCGCCTGTGAGAGTCCCGAGACCGGGGATAAGCAGTGCAGTGTTGATTCCGAGTTCAGTGGCCGCCCAGGCGATCTCCGCTCCGCTGTAGTCGCCTCGGTCATGAGCCGCGTCCCAAAGAATTATCGCCGGTCCGACTGTCGAAGCCACGAGGAAGTCGTTGACTCCTTGTTTCAGATCATTGGCCGTGAGCGCGGTGCGGCTTGCCTCGAGCGCTTGCTGACGCAGCTCAGCGGGGCTGTACATCGGCGGGCGCGTGTTGTCGACGGTGCTGTAGGGGCTCGCGGCGACCGGAATCTTTTGCTGGTCGGCAACCCACGCCGTGATTGTGGGATCGAGCCACGGGATCCCGGCTTGGTTGAGCCGCTGCACAGCGGCGAACCGTTCCTCGAGCTCCGTCTGGTTGCGGGGTTGGTGCTGAGCCCAGACCAGATCGTTGAACTGTTCCCCGGGCGTGTACATAGCCGCCGTCAGCCGCGCTTGCGCCACGTCGTAGTCAGCTGGACGACCTGGGCCTGCCCAGACGACGCGCCCGGCATCGAAGGCCCTCAGGTCCTCCTCGAGCTGCTGCTGCGAATAGCCCGAGCCAGTTCGGAATATCGTCTCCGGATTCGTGATAGCCCGAGGGACAACCCCTGGTTCAGCCAGGGGAACGGGCACCGCGCATTCGACGACTGCCTCGATCGCAGAGTCATCGGTGATCTTCGTCGTGGTTATCGGAGCCAGGCCAGGGACGCTCGCGGTCGTCTCGGTGATGCGAATTCCGTTGGCAGAGCTAGATGTCTGCTGAATCGAACTTCCTTCAGGAAGCACCATGGCAACCACCAAAGGAACCGATGATTTCGGATCAATCTCCGGATAGTCGGGTACTGCAACGGGATTCGTTCCACCAGGGAGGATGCCCAGCTCTTGCAGGGGTGATGTCGTCGGAGTCGAGGGAGTGGTCGTCGGGGCACTCGTGGCAGGAGGCGAAGTCGGCGCCGGAGCCTGGGGGACGGTCCCCGGGGCCGATGGCACAGTAGCCTCGGTTCCAGTCGGGCGATCTTCCCTCTTCTCGGATAGATTCGCCTTCGCATTCGGGTCCGACTCCGCATCCGCCTCCTTCCGCACGGGTAGGTCGAACGGAGCGTCGATGGCGTCGGCCTGCACAGGCGATTGCCGCGCATCATCGAGTAGTTTTCGGCTGTTCCAGATCCGATTCAACTGCCGCGCGGCATCGGCTGGTGACGACACGGAGATGTTGAATACTCTTGGCTTCGTGTTACTTTCGGCGGGACTGACGGCTGTCGCCGGCGTCAACGAGTTGCGCCATGCGATACCTTGGGCTACCCAGTCCGGCGGGGCCGTCATCGCATCGCCCCAGCGGGACGACGGTATCGACTGAGCCGTTGAGCGATCGCCCGGGGATAGGGACCGAGGGCGAGGCAGTCCGTTTTGAGCACGGGAACTCCTGAGTGCAGGCACGAAAAAGCCCCGACTGATCAGCCGGGGCTTCAAAACGTGATGTGAGTAGTTGCGGTAGTCCGGTGAGGCGTGGTCAATCCGACGCCGCACGGGATGAGCAGGACCAACTACGCCGACGGCATCGTGTCGATTGCCGATCAAGGGGGAGGTCTCTGCGGGGTCGAACCGCTCGCGCCAGGAGTCGAGTGTCTGCGACCGAGGGCAGACGGGTACCCGAACAACTTCGAGAAAGATGGGGGTAGAAACGAATTGGCCACAGCGCGGCCCGACCGATCAATTGTCGATCAGCAGATGGCATCCGTCAATGGCAGGTTGATCAGCCCTGGTCACAGCATGAATCACTACCGAGGTTCAGGGCGTTGTCGGCTGAATATCGCTGCGGCGTAAGCTCTGTCGTTCACGCCGACTCTCCGTCGCGCCTTCGCGAACTGGCACACCGGCTCTACGTTCGCAGGTAGCGGGCTTGGAGTTCGGGTTCGGCGGGGAGCATGTCGAGGTCGAGTTCCCAGGCGTTGCCTGTCCATGGGTCGAACAGGGGGGTGCCCGGCATGGTGGGTAGGTGCCTGCAGGACTGGGCCAGCAGATCTACCGGGCCGTCGCCGGATTCGCCGCTGCCGCTGCCGACGATGACCAGGGACAGGCCTATCAGGTCGCCGCGGACCATCAGTTGGCCGAGGCGTATCACGTCGCTGGACTGGTAGCCGTGGGGGAAGTCGGCGGCGACGAGGATGCGGTGTTCGGTCGGGGGGACGGCTTGTCCACTGTTGTAAGCGATGTCGGCCAGCTCGGCGGCGTGGGCCAGTTCGGCGAGGCGGGCGGAGATGTCGCCGTGGTCGGTGATCACCGGGCCTGCCAGCAGTGGCGCGAGGGGGGTGGCGAGGGCGCGCAGGCCGCCGGTGAGGTCGATCAGGTCGACCTTGGTCGGCTTGTCGGGGATCGCGGCGACCAGGCGTGCCAGCAGTGCGCCGACCACTCGTGCGGCGGCGGCGCTGGATTCGGTGTCGACCCAGAGTGGCCGGTTCAGCGGCACCGGAACGCAATACGGCACGCGTAGGCCGCCGCGGTCGAGAGCGTGGAGTTCGCCGAGCCGGATGCCGTCGCTGCGGGCGGCGCGGGTGGTCCAGGCGGGAGCCAGCCAGGAGGCCAGCGCGGCGGGCATGGACGCGTCGGCTTCGGCGATCTCGTGGCCGAGCTGGTCGCTGTCGCGACGGTGATTGGCGTCGGCGACGGCGACGAGGTCGTCGTGACGGCGCTGGGCGGCGGTGCGAGCCGCGTCGGCCGCGGGGGTATTGCGAGTCGCCGGGTTCGACACCGCTTCGGAGAGTTCCTGGTCCAGGCGTTTGGCCGCGTAGTCGCGGGCCGAGACCAGGGCGGCGGCCGAGCGGGCGGCGTCTTCGAAGATCATCCACATGCGTTGCAGGCCGTGGTCGACTTCGAGCGGAATGCCGGATGCGGGAACGGGTCTGGCGATCGTCTCGGTGGGGGCGCTCGGCGGTGCCAGTGGTGCGGGCTGCCATGCCTGCGCCGCGGCGGGCTCGGGGGCGGTCACGCCGTGCGCGGTGAGCAACTGCGCCGCGCCACCCGCGTAGCCCTGACCGAGCGCCCGCAACTTCCAGCCACCACCGCGCCGGTACACCTCGAGGCAGATCAGCGCACTCTCACCGGCGGTCGGCGCGATGACGAATTCGGCAGCGGGACTGCCGTTTTCATACAACGACGCGGTGACCGCGCCGAGCGTTTGCCCACCCGCGACGAACAGCAGCACCGCATGCGCGTCGGACCTGAGCTGCGACAGCGTCAGCTCCACCGCCGCCCCCGCGAAGCTCACGCCAGGGGCCGCGGGCCGCGACGCGCACACGTGATCGTGCGCGTCGCGAACCCGTAGATCCTCGCCGACCACCAGCGCCCCGAGTTCTACGGTGCCGGTGGTCTGCGCGGTGAAGCGCACGGAATCAGCGGTCAGAGCAGTGTTCTGCCCCGCCTTCAGGTGAATCACGGTGTCTGCCTGCTCTGTCTCGGGTCAGTTGCCGCCGAGGAATCGGCCCAGTTGCGGCACCGCTTCGCCGGGGTGTTTGGCGTTGAAGCCCTCGCCGAGCGCCTGCATCTTCCAGTCGCCGCCGACCCGGTACACCTTCGCCATCGCCATCGCGGTGAACGGCATGCCACCGGTGAGGGTGTAGCGCGCCATCTCGCCGTTGGTGGTGCCGTCGATGAGGCGGCTGAACGCGTTCTGCACCTGCTCGAAGGAGTGGCCCTTGTACGAGGTGACGATGAACAGCAGCGTGGTGATGTGCGCGGGGATCCTGGTCAGGTCGACGAGGATCATCTCGTCGTCGCCGTCGCCCTCACCGGTGAGGTTGTCACCCTGGTGGCGCACCGAACCGTCCTTCGACGACAGCTGGCCGTAGTAGGCCACGTCGACGAGGTTCTGGTCGGCGAACAGGCAGACCGAGGCGTCGAGGTCGATGTCGACGGTGCGGTTGCCGAACATTCCGCGCGTGCGCACCGGGTCCCAGCCCAGGCCCATCTTCACGAAGGTCAGCGCGGCGCCGCCCTCCTTGCGCAGCGTGACCCGCTGGCCCTTCTGCAGGCTGACCGGGCGATCCTTGCTCAAACTGATCTCGCCGGGCTGCTGCGGCGCGCCCTGCGCGGGCGGCGGGTAGCCCTGTCCCGGCGGCGGCGGGAAGCCACCACCGGGCGGGGACTGGGCCGGGCCGGGCGGGGGCGGATAGCCGCCACCGGGCGGGGCGTAGGCGGGTGCGGGCTGCTGCGGGTAGCTCGGCGCGGACTGCGCCGGGTACGCGGGCGGTGCCTGCTGCGGCGGGGGCGGCGGGGGCGCCTGCTGGGGCGCGGCCTGCTGCGGGGCGGCGGGGGCGGGCGAATCATCCACCTGCACACCGTGATCGGTGACCAGCGCGGCGAACCCACCGGCGTAACCCTGGCCGACCGCGCGCACCTTCCAGCTGCCCTGACGGCGGTACAACTCGAGCGCGATCACGATGGACTCGGCGTTGAGACCCTCGATCGTGTAGCTGAACAGCTGGTTGCCCGAGGCGTCGGAGACGATCGCGGTGGGCGGCGCGGAGCGGCCGAAGTTGCTTGTCGCGTCGTCGAGGGTGATCACCGCGCGAATCTGATCGATGTCGGCGGGCACCGCGGGCAGCGAAACAGCAAGGGAGGCAGGCTGACCCGCGGGTCCGGGGCGTAGATCGACGCCCGGCCCGCTCGGCTGGTTGTAGAAGACGAAATCAGCGTCGGTGCGGACCTTGCCCTGCTCGGTCACGAGCAGTGCGGACAGGTCGGCCGGAGCGGTGAGTTGGAGCGAGATCACCACGTCGCTGACGGCCAGCGGGCCGTTCTGGCCCTTGGCGAGTGTTGCAGACAAGTTCGACCCTTCGCTTGTCGTTTGGTGGGGGTTCCACGGCAGTGCTTGCCACTCTACGAGAAACCGGGCGTATGCGTCCGTGCTCTGTGGGCCGGGCATACTTTCGCCTGATCGGTTAGGGTGACGTCGCAGTCGGAACGGGCGGTAGAACCGCCTTCGCAGAGGGGACGGGCGCACACCTGTCATGGCGCAATTATTCGAAAAGTCGACGAAGGTGATCGAGGCCCAGCTCGCGGGAACGAGCATCCGCGCGATCTCGGGCTCGATGGTGGCCTACGAAGGCAATGTGCAGTTCAAATCGGCCGGGTTCGGCGGCGGCGAGGGCGTGCTCAACGGCCTCAAGCGCCGCGCCACCGGCGAGAAACTGTCACTGATGGAGTGCAACGGCAACGGGCGGGTGTTCCTGGCGGTGAACGGCCAGAACGTCACCGTGGTGAACCTGAACAACGAGACCCTGCAGGTGGAGTCACAGCAGCTGCTCGCCTTCGCGGGGAATCTGCGCACCGATGTGCGGTTCGCCGGGGTCGGCGGGATGTCGTCGGGTGCCGGGCTGTTCACCACCACGGTCAGTGGGCAGGGCCAGGTGGCGCTGCTGTCGGCCGGTGGGCCGCTGATCCACCTCGAGGTGTCGCCCGCGTATCCGCTGATCGTGGACCCCGACGCGTTCGTCGCCTCGCGCGGCAATCTCAATCAGTCGTTCGTCACCGATGTGTCATGGCGGACGATGGTCGGGCAGGACGCGGGTGAGGCGTTCTCGCTGCGGTTCGATGGTCAGGGCGTCGTGTTGATTCAGCCGGCGGAACGGTAGAGGCGATGTTCGAGAAGGTCAACAGCAAGGTCGTCAAGGTCAATGTCGGGCAGGCGGGCGGCGTTGTCGCTCGTTCCGGCGCGATGCTGTTCTACACGGGTCAGGTCGCGTTCGCGCCGCATCAGATCCCCGGCGCCGGTCAAGGCATGGGCGGCGGCGGCTTGATGCGGATGGCCGGGCAGATGATGGCCGGTGAGCACGAGCGGACCATGCTGGCGCAGGGAAACGGTGAGGTTCACTACGGATTCGCCGGTCTCGAGGTGCACGTGGTGCAGATGCAGCAGGGTGCGGTGTTGCGCGCCGAGGCTTCGCGGCTGCTCGCGCAGTCAGCCGGCCTGCAGGCTTCCGTTGTTTCGGTGGCCAGTTCGGGTGGCAGTGGTGGTGGCGGTGGCGGTCTGATGGGCGCGCTGCGCGGTGCCGCCGCGGGTGTCGCGACCGGAACCGGCATGTTCACCACGCAGCTCAGCGGACAGGGTTCGGCGGTGCTGCTCGCGCACGGTGGATTCCTGGAACTGCCAGTGGGCGGGCCGAATCCGATCGTTGTCGACCCGCAGGCGTTCGTCGCCGCGTACGGCAATGTGCAGACCGAACTGAAATCCGCGATGAGCTGGCGCGACGCGGTGGGTCGCGGTGCCGGCGAGGCCATGCAATTGCATTGCCACGGACAGGGTGTGGTGTACGTGCAGGCCTCCGAAGAGAAGTTGTGAACCGATGAGCGAAATCCTCTCGCCGATGAATCTCGTTGCCAGCGACAATCTTCCGGGCAACAGCTACGCCTACTGCATCGACCTGACCGGACCGTGGTTCATGCGCAAGGGCGCGATGATCGCCTACTACGGCCAGATCGAGTTCCAGATGCTCACCCACGGGCTGCAGGGCGGCCTGATGCACATGGTGAGCAGTCAGTTCTCGGCGCCGCTGTTCGCCGGTGACTATGTGGTGGCCCAAGGCCAGGGCAAGCTGATCATCGGCGACCGTGGCTACGACATCAATTCCTATGACCTCGAAGAAGGCAACCTCACCATCCGTGGTGCGAACCTGTTGGCCTTCGAGCCGGGCCTGGCGTTGAAGCAGTCGATCGTGCCCGGGTTTCTCACGCTGATCGGCACCGGAAAATTCCTGGCGTCGTCGAACGGGCCGGTCATGTTCGCCGAACCACCACTGCGCGTCGACCCCGAATCGCTGGTCGGATGGGCTGATTGCCCATCGCCGAGTCACCACTACGACCAGGGTTGGATCGGCAGCTTCCTGGCGGCGGGTGCGGCCAGGATGGGCGCCAACTCCGGCGAGGAACGGCAGTTCGACTTCACCGGTGCGGGCACCGTGCTGATCCAGTCGACCGAGAAGATCATGAGCGACAACGCGCTGGTGCGCACGATCGAGGGGCAGCTGCAGAGCGGCGTCACGGTCGGTGGGCTACAGCGCATCCAAGGTGTGATCGCTCAGCAGCTGGCTGGTCAACAGCAGCAGTACTGATTTCTTACGCCGACACCGTGGTTCGCTGAGCGGCGGCGTGGAACCACTCGAGGATTTCCTCGCCTGCCAGGATTCCCGTTGATGTGGTGATGGTCAGGTTCGGGGCGGTGAAGTTCAATTCTTCGAGTTCGCCGTGGCGAGGGCGGATCGCGGCGTCGGCCGCCTTCAGCATTTCGGCGTCGAGCCCACCGTCACCCGCGGTGAACAATGTTGCTCCGCTGGCTAATTCGCCTGATTCGATGAGCCTTGTGCGGACTTCGGCGACGGCGAGACTCTTACAGACAGCGTCGGGCATGGTGTAGATCTTGCGCCCCTGTCGAGACGCCGACCAGCCGTTGGCGCGGCACCAGGTGTCCCACTCGGCGAGGAAGCCGACGGGGACCTCGTCGGGGCGGACCACCAGGTAGCAGAACAGCCCGTCGGCCTCGCGGTACTTGGTGACCCAGGAATCGTCTATGCGGGACCGCAATTCGGCGCCGACGTCAGCGAGGGTGGATCCGGACGCGTTGACCTGATCGTCGATGGCGACGCGCCAGGCCGGATCGGCGATGCCGTCGACGAGGATGTTCCCGCCGTTGCTGGTGATCGCGTAGCGCCACGGGGCACCGGGGAGAGTGATCCGCTGGAACTGTTCGATCGTGCGGGTGGTCGTGGGAATCACCGGGGCGATCGCGGTGAGTTCGCGAAGGGCGGTGATCGCGGTGGTGGTCATATAGGAGAGCGGTTCGCCCTCGTAGTACTCGACGCACTCCTTCGCCACGGCCTCGGCACCACCGAAGCCGTTGCGGGAGAAGATCATCGTGCGATCGAGATCGGTCGCGAAGAGGGACTCGGCGGTCACCGGGGTAACTCCTTGATCAGACCCATGCAGGAGTAGGCCAGGTCGGGAACCACTTCCACCGGGACATTGCGCGCCGCGGCGAGCAGGCGGATGTGGGCGTGCTCCGGTGCGTCTGCCTCGCGGACCAGCACCCGCCACGGTACCCGGCGCAACAACACGCGAGTGGTCTCGCCGACGCCGGGCTTCACGTAATTGACTGTGCTGATGTCGTATTCGGCACGCACCTTCTCCACCGAAGCCCAACCGGACCAGTCGGGAGTGCGGTCCGAATTCTGGATCGCGGCGACGGCGCCGGGGACCCGGTCGCTGATCGCGGCGAAAGCCGCTGTGACGGTGTCGATCAGCTTGTTCGAGACGTCGGCGTCGATCAGGTCGCGGTAGAACTTGGCGCCGTGGAACTCGCCGGGGCCGATCAGCTCCGCGTTGAGGACAGTTCGCGAAACCAAGCCGGAGACAGTCGAGTTCAGGCACGCCGAGGCGATCAGGAAATCGTCGCGGGTGCCGTAGGTGCGCACACAGTTCGCGGGGTCGGCCAGGACCACGAGCTCGTCGTTGAACCTGGCGCCACCCGCCGCGTGGTACGCGTCGAGGGCGGCGGTGAGTTCGTGGGTGATCGCCCCCTTGCCGGTCCACCCGTCGACGAAGACGATCGAGGACGGATCGTGGTGGTGGGCAAGGTAGTCCAGCGCTACGGCGTCGATGCCGCGATCGCGCACGATCGAGACGGCGTAGTGAGGGGTCGCCAGCGGCGCACGGCCGATGCCACTGGCCAGCCAGCGGCGCATGAGCACGCCGACAGGGGTGCCCGCCCTGGCCAGCGAGACCAGGACGACATTCTCACCGCGTTCGGCGACAACGAGTTCCGCCACGGTCGCGACCGCCAACGCCAGACGTTCGGCACTGTCGGCCAGCACCCGATCGAAGAGCTCGCAGTATTCGGCGTCGGGCTGGAATTCCACCGGCAGCGACTCGGCATAGTGGGCGACACCGGCCTGGATGCGCCGTTCGCGTTCGGTCACATCGGCTTCGAGATCCGCATCCGAGAGATCTTTCAGCAGCCACGAAACATCTTCGGGCGCATAGGAACCGAACTCCGGTCCGCGCAACGCCGCAGGGAGATCGCCGCCGAGCGGACGACTGTTGATCGCCGGCTTGTCCAAGTGCGAGGCGAACGCCGCCTCCGGCTCAACGGTGCGGTCCGCGTGCAGCGCGCGAGGATCCGCACCCGGCAGCACCGCGATCAGCACGTCGGCACCGGAAGCGGTGAGTACGTCGACCAGCCCGCCGGGGGCGAGCAGCTCGGGGGTGTCGGCCGGGGGATCGATGACGACCAGCAGGACCGGATCGGCGTCGGGCCACTGGGCGTTGTAAAGGTAGCGCTGGGCCGTGGGGTCAGGTTCCGGGGCGGTGAAACGGAAGCCGCGGCGCAGGGGGTAGCCGGGTTCGTCGAGGACGTATGCCGGTGAGCGGGTGGTGGTTTGGAAGCGGGTGGGGGTGCCCGCGTCGGCGAGGTCGGCGGCCAGGCGCAGGGGGAGGTACATGAGTTCTTCGTGGCCGATGACGATGACCGGGCGGTGCGCGAACTCGGCGTCGAGGCGGGTGTTCACCTCGTCGGCCAGGGATTTCACCGCGACGTCGAAGGCGGCGTTGTCCGAGCGGAGGGTGCCGTGTCGGCCGCCCTCGGGAATGTCGGCGGGCCAGGTCAATTCGATGCGGCCGTACGAACCGGGTTGGGCTGCTACCGGATTGAGCTGCGGGTCGGGCAGGGAATTCACCGTGTCGATCAGCCCGGACGGCAGCTCGGTGCGACCGGAGGCCAGGCAGACCGTGTCGATGCGCGCACCGAGTTCGGCTGCGGCAGCTTCGAACTTGATCCGATCAGCCGGGGTGCGCATATCCACCAGCGAGGCGAGCACGTAGTGCGAGCGCGGTGCGAAGGCGTGCAGTGCGCGGACGGCGTCGATAGCCGTGTCGCCGGTGGAGATCTCGTCGTCGACCAGTACCAGGGGGAGATTGTTGGCGAAGATCGCGGCCGGGGCGGGCTGGAGCAGGTGCGAGGTGGCGTGCGAGTGGCCCTCCTCGAAACCGGTCAGCGTGGTGGCTCGCGGTTCGTTCCTGCGGGTGGAGTGCAAATAGCAGCCCGCGTCGATCCGTGCTGCCACACAGTGACCCAAACCTGTAGCGGTCTCGGCGAATCCGAGTACGACAGCTTCACGATCGCCGAGCACCTCGCGCACGAGATCACCCAGGCGGTTACCCGCACCGATCACGATACGCGGATCGGTCGGCAGGTGCTTGCCCAGCACCGTGGACACCAGCAGATGTGCCCGGCGTGGATTGCGGCGCAGACCCGGCTGGACCAGGGCACCGATCGAAAGCTCACCAGGCAGGGCGTCCCCGCCCGAGCGCGCGGCGAAGGATTCACCGTGATGCAGCTCGATACCGAGATTCACCGTCGCCCACGGTGTTTCGAACGCACTCATTCGGCGATCATCGCTGTCAGCAAATCCACGAAGGACACTCCCTTGTTCGCGACCCCGAACGCACGGGCCCGAACCAGCGTCTGGCGGGCCCAACTGCGATGCGGGCGCATCTCGTTCATCTTGTTGCGGTACTCCGAGGCCGCGACACCACCGACATCGGCCGCCATGATGTCGAGCGCGTCGGCGTACTCCTCGTGGGTCACCACCTGCAGCGCGTGCACGACGGGCACGTGCGAGGGGTGGATCACCGTCTTGCCCTGGATGCCGTTGGCCCGGTCGAGGGTGATCTCGCGCAGCAGGCCGTCGAGGTCGCGGCTCACCAGGTACTGGCGGAACTTCACCGCGTCGGATTCCTCGAACGGCGCACTGCGCAGCTGCGGCCGGAACATCCGCTCGTGGTCGGCGAAGTACTCCCACACCGGTCCGGTGATGATGAAACCGGTGCCGTCGACGCGGCCGAAGTAGTTGACGATGTCGGCGATCACGTCGGCGATCACCCGCACGTCGTAGATCGTGAGGTCGCGGTCGCGACGGATGCCGAAGGTCGAGCACATGTCGGTGGCGCCGATCCGCACGGCCAGCAGCTGCTCACGATGCTCAGCGAGCAGTTCGGCGATGCGCGAGAGCTGCTCGTCGCGGCTCTGGCGGTGCACCAGGTTCGCCGATTCGAGCACCGGCATCGCGTAGACGGGGCGGCCGAGCCTGCGGTTCGCGTCGTCGAGCGCGGCCAGGTAGTCGGGCCCGCTGACGGCGTCGAACTTGGGGAACACGAAGCCGGTGAGCACAGCGGCACCTGGCCCGAGCGCGGAGACCAGTTCGCCGACCGACGCCGCGTCGCGCACCCGGATGAACAGCATCGGGTTCGCGTCCTCGCTGCGTGCGAGTAGGTCGAGGGTGTCCACCGCGTGCTGTTTGGCGGCCTCCACCTCGTGATCGGCGACGGCGTCCTCGAGGTCGATCACCATCGAGCACACCCCGCGCGCGGCGCGTCGGCGGATCGTGGCGGCAAGGTCGGGGCGGGTCGCGGGCACGTAAAGGGTGGCGCCGAGCGCGGTCGCCAGCAGCTCCCGGTCGTCGTGGCCCTGGATCGGCTCCGGTTCGACCAGGAACAACTCCCGGCTGCGGGGTCCCTGCAACTGCTGGAAATGGCGCAGCGGCGCCTGCTTGCGCAGGCAAACTTCCGGTGCGATGGCGTAGCCCGCGGTCATTCCCCCCACCTCATCTGTCGGCCCATGTCATTTCTACTTTTCGGCAATGTGTTTTCGGATCCGCTCGACCACACCCGCGATGAACTCTGCGACGGTACCCAGCTCGGTAACATACGCCCAGTAGTCTGGATGGCGACCAGTCAGTCCAGCGGTGATGCGGTCGAGGCGTTCGGCTTGTGCATCGAGAACCGAACCCCACTCGGCGACCAGACCTCGGTCGACCGCGAGCATCTGCGCGTCCCGCAGCCGGAATCGTACGGTGCGCGCCTGAACTTCGGGGTCGCTACGTACCTCTCGTAACAATTCGAGGCGCCGGGTGACGGCGTCGACCAACTGCTCGGCCTCGGCGAGGTACTCGCGTGCGGTGGCGGTCAAATCAAGGGCGGTCTCCGGATCACGATCTGCTGCCGCGACGCGCGCGCCGACCAGCGCCTCGTCGGCGGCGTCCATGCCACGACGGCTTTCCCGCTCATTGTTGGTCAAGTCCGCCGAACTCGCAGCACTGAACTCTCGCAACAACGCGGAATAGGCTGTCCCCAGTGCCCCGGCGCGATTGCGGACGGCGGCCAACCGGGTGGTCACCGACGCGATCGCGTTCGCCGCGGCCGAGGCACGAGAAGGTGCCTGCGCCAACGCATTCGACAGTTCCGCGGTCGCCTGTTGCACCTGCGCCGCGGCCTCGCGGGCCCCCGCGACCGCCGTGCCGGGATCGGCCGAGGAGGCTGTGAGCAGAGCCTCATTCAGCCTCCTTACACCACCCTCGACAGAGGGGTATTTCGTGAAGCCGGACGACGCGGCGGCGGTGAGCACCTGCTCGGCTTCGGCCCGCACGTGGGTCAGCAGCTGCGGCACCGACGCCCGCACGGTCGCGGCTTCGGCGAGGCCGTTGCGATGCGCGTTGTAGAAATCGTCGACCCCACGTGCGGCGTCGTTCAGCTGACGGACCAGCAGGTCGGCCCTGGCCGGACCGTCGGCGATCGGGGTCCCCGCGGCCTCGGCGGCGTCCAGCTCATCGGTGAAGCTCAGATACGCGCCCGCCGCGGCGTAGCACCGCGCCCGCACCGGCTCCCAGACCGCACCGATCCGGCGGTCGGGAAAGACCTGCTCACTCGCCAACACACCCGCCTCCGCTGCCGACTGCCTGCGATCCATATCCAGGAAGGCGGTCGACGTCGCGGCCCGCGCCCCGCTGATCCACTCATGATCCGCCCCCGACCTGAACCATCCGCGTCTGCGAGGTGTCACCTGCACGTCCCCTTTCCGAACCATGCATGGGGTCCGCCCACTCACTGCCTCGATGGTAGGAGATTCCCCCCGTTAACCTGGGCTGCAGGCAGTTCCTACGCAAGATCCGGGAAACCTATTACTGTCGTAGCGGTACCCGGCGATTCGGACATGCTGGGAAACGACACACCGGACTAACCGAAGGGATTCCCGCATGGGTGTCAGTCTGTCCAAGGGCGGCAACGTTTCGCTGAGCAAAGAGGCTCCGGGCTTGACCGCGGTCTCGGTCGGCCTCGGCTGGGACGTGCGCACTACCACCGGCACTGACTTCGACCTCGACGCGAGCGCCATCGCGACCGGCGCCGACAAGAAGGTCGTCTCCGACAAGCACTTCGTCTTCTTCAACAACCTGAAGTCCCCCGAGGGCGCCATCGAGCACAAGGGCGACAACACCACGGGTGAGGGCGAAGGCGACGACGAGGTCATCGACGTCGACCTCGCCAACACCCCGCCGACCATCGAGAGCATCTTCTTCCCGGTATCGATCTACGATGCCGAGACTCGCTCGCAGTCGTTCGGTCAGGTACGCAACGCCTACATCCGCGTGGTCAACAAGGCCAACGGCACCGAACTCGCCCGTTACGACCTGTCCGAGGACGCCTCGACCGAGACCGCCATGGTCTTCGGCGAGCTGTACCGCAACGGTGCAGAATGGAAGTTCCGTGCTGTCGGTCAGGGCTACGCCTCCGGCCTGTCCGGTATCGCTCGCGACTACGGCGTCAACGTCTAGTCATCATCGCGAACAGGGGGCTCGGATCATCGAGCCCCCTGTTTGTGCGAAACAGAAAGGTCCCTCCGCGTGATAACGCGCATCTTCGGCCTGTCCATCGCCCTCACGGTGGCCTCATTGGTCGTGGCCTACCTCTACGGTGGCCTGACCGCACTCGCACTGTGCGCGATCCTCGGCATTCTCGAGGTGTCGCTGTCATTCGACAACGCTGTCATCAACGCCACCGTCCTGGAACGGATGAGCGAGTTCTGGCAGAAGATCTTCCTGACCATCGGCGTACTGATCGCCGTGTTCGGTATGCGACTGGTGTTTCCGCTGGCCATCGTGTGGGTCACCGCCGGACTGAACCCGGTCGAAGCCTTCGACCTGGCACTCAATCCGCCGGACAACGACGCCGCCACCTTCCCCGACGGCAGCCCGAGCTACGAGACCCTGCTCACCGACGCGCACCCGCAGATCGCGGCGTTCGGTGGCATGTTCCTGGCGCTGCTGTTCCTGAACTTCATCTTCGCAGAGCGTGACATCACCTGGCTGAGCTGGCTCGAGAAGCCACTGGCCAAGGCGGGCAAGCTCGACATGCTGTCGGTGGTCGTCGCCGGTACCGGTCTGGTGCTGGTCGCCGAGTTCCTGGCCAAGGACGACGATCGTTCGACCGTGCTGGTCGCCGGTCTGCTCGGCATGATCGTCTACATCCTGGTCGACGGACTCGGCTCGATGTTCCATACCGAGGAATTCGAGGAAGGACCGCAGGGCGGCCCGTCCACGCTGGTCAAGGCGACCGGTAAGGCCGCGTTCTTCCTGTTCCTGTACCTGGAGGTGCTCGACGCGTCGTTCTCCTTCGACGGTGTCATCGGCGCGTTCGCCATCACCTCCGACCCGATCATCATCGCGCTGGGCCTCGGCCTGATCGGTGCGATGTTCGTCCGGTCCATCACGGTGTACCTGGTTCGCCAGGGCACGCTGTCGGACTACGTGTACCTCGAGCACGGCGCGCACTGGGCGATCGGTGCGCTGGCGACGATCCTGCTGGTTTCGATCGGCGTGCACGTCAACGAGCTCATCACGGGTCTGGTCGGCGTGGCGTTCATCGGCGCGGCGCTCATCTCCAGCGTCTTGCGTAACCGCAAGGCCGAGCCCGACGCTGTGGCGGACGCCAAGGAAACCACTCCGGTCAGCTGATCCACGGCCGAACAGTCGCAGCGGCGGCGAGTCCCCTTTCGGGATTCGCCGCCGCTGTCGTTTACGCGGGTTGCAGTTGACGGCCGAGCGCTGTGGCCGGTTCGACCCGCGGACCGCGCATTCGCGCGCGCAGGAAGACGAAGAACAGGGTGATCAACAGGACGGTGCGCAACCACACGCCGAACTGGACGATCCCTTCCGTAAGGTCCACGCCAGCACCCTCGCCAAGGGCGGCGAAGTACCGGAACACCCCGACGCCCACCGCCGCGTCGGCCACCAGATACGCCGCGACCAGCGTCCACGGCACCTCCAGCAACACCAGGAACGGAATTATCCACAGGGTGTACTGGGGTGAATGCACCTTGTGGAAAAGCAGGAAAGCGGCCAGCATCGCCGCGCTCACGCCCACCCACGGGTACGCCGAACTCGGGGTCCAGCGCCGCCAGCCCAGCCACATGGCCAGCGCGAACCCGCCGAAGATCAAGGCGGGCGAGATGATCGCGACCGCGTCGTGCCAGGTCTGCGATGTTCCCGACGCGCGGCCGAAGATCAGCTGGTGACCCCAGTACCAGATCGAGTTGGTGGTGATGTCGGCCTGGCGCAGCTGCTGGAAGGTGATCGAGGCACGCCAACCCTCGACCCCGGCCAACACGAACGGCAGATTCACCGCCGCGACCGTGCCCATCGCGGCGAGCAGGGTCTGCGCGGCACCCGCGACATCGAGTTCGCCGATCCGGCGCCGGTCGCGCACAGCGCCCTCGGTGAGCACGTAGATCGCGAGTGGGAGCACGAAGATTCCGGGATAGAGCTTGAGACAGAAACCCAGTGCGAGCAGCACCGCGGCGATGATTCCCCGGGTCCGCACGGACAGGCCGGTCAGCATCGTCATCACATAGACCGCCGCCACCGCCGTACACACCACCGGCAGTTCCCAGTTGTGGAAGGCGTAGAACACCAGCGGCGGACCGATCGCCCACAGCAACGCCGCCGGGCCCGCGATTCTGGCCAGCATCCAGGCGGTGAGCAGGGCGAACGGTGCCAGCAGCAGCGCCGACTGCCACAGGAAGTCGGCGTCGTTGTCCACCCCGATGGCGCCTGCCCACATCAGTACGCCGCTGAGCACCGGGTATTCCACCGCGCCACCGGTCAGCGCGCCGTCGGCGGTGATGGCGCCGTCCACGTACGGGAAGACGTGGTTGTCGATATCACGGCCGAGCCACAGGAATTGGATGTCGGAGTAGCAGACCTGTGAGTCCTTGCGTTCCTCGAACACCAGGCTGCGGCCGGACCCATCGATCGCGCCGCCCGCGCACCTGGCCTTGTTGGCGTAGGCCAGCGCGAGGGTGAGTCCGCACAGCACCATCACCAGGATGCTCATGGCCGCGGCTCGCGTCGCGCCGCGTTGTACTGCGCGCTGTCGCGGGCCGACGGTGGTCATGACGACCACATTAAGCGGCGGTTCCGCGATCGCCGATTCTCCCCTTCGGCCGGGATCGATTTCGCTGGTCACCGCCCGCTCATGTAGCCTGGGCGGGTTGCTGACGCAACGAACCCTCCTGCCATGGAAAGTCCATGGCCGTTTCCTAGTCCACAGGAGGTGATTGGTCCGTGCGTCAATATGAAGTAATGGTCATCCTCGACCCGAGCCTGGACGAGCGCATCGTCGGGCAGTCCCTGGATACTCTGCTCACGGTCGTCAAGACCGAGGGCGGCAACGTCGACAAGGTCGACATCTGGGGCCGCCGCCGGCTCGCCTACGAAATCGCCAAGCAGGCCGAAGGCATTTACGCGATCGTCAACCTGACCGCGACCCCGGCCACCGTGAGCGAACTCGACCGCCAGCTGGGCCTGAACGAGACGGTGCTGCGCACCAAGGTTCTGCGCAACGACAAGTAGTCCACACCCTCGAATTTGTCGGAGCCTGGCTTTAGGCTCGAGCGCAAATCCCGAGATTGCGGACTGCACCCGAGCAGGAGGAACCCCATGGCAGGCGACACGGTCATTACCGTCATCGGAAATTTGACGGCAGACCCGGAGCTTCGTTTCACGCCCGCAGGCGCAGCGGTGGCAAATTTCACCGTCGCGTCCACTCCCCGTGTGTTCGATCGCAATTCGAACGAATGGAAAGACGGCGAGGCACTGTTCCTGCGCTGCAACATCTGGCGTGAGGCAGCCGAGAACGTCGCCGAGAGTCTGACCCGAGGCGCTCGCGTCATCGTGAGCGGTCGGCTCAAGCAGCGCTCCTACGAAACCCGCGAGGGTGAGAAGCGCACTGTGGTCGAGCTCGAGGTCGACGAGGTCGGTCCCTCGCTGCGTTACGCGACTGCGAAGGTCTCCAAGGCCGGTCGCGGTGGCGGAGGTGGCGGTGGCGGCTTCAGTGGTGGTTCCGGCAATGCCGGTGGTGGATCTAGCGCAGGCGGCTACAACGCCAACAATGGCGGCGGACGTCCGGCCGCTGGCAGCAATGCCGGTGGCGACGACGATCCGTGGGGTAGCGCGCCCGCGGCCGGCTCCTTCGGGGGCGGCGGCCGCATGGATGACGAACCGCCGTTCTGATCGAACGGCACTCATAGTACGGAGAGAAAAACCATGCCTAAAGCGCCCGCGCGCGAAAAGGTACTGAAGAAGAAGGCCTGTGCTTTCTGCAAGGAAGCAAAGTCCGGAATCGTCAATATCGATTACAAGGACACCACGCTGCTGCGTAAGTACGTCAGCGATCGCGGCAAGATCCGCGCTCGCCGCGTCACCGGCAACTGCGTGCAGCACCAGCGTGACATCGCTGTCGCCGTCAAGAACTCGCGTGAGGTGGCTCTGCTTCCTTACGTGTCGACCGCTCGCTGAGAAAGGGAGTCACACAGATGAAGCTCATCCTCACCGCTGATGTCGACAACCTCGGCGCCCCCGGCGACCTTGTCGAGGTCAAGGACGGCTACGGCCGCAACTTCCTGCTGCCCCGCGGTCTGGCCATCCAGGCCACCCGTGGCGCCCAGAAGCAGGTCGACGGAATCCGTCGCGCCCAGGACGCCCGCAAGGTGCGCGACCTGGATCACGCCAACGAGCTGAAGCAGGCCATCGAGGGCCTCGCCGCGGTCTCGCTGGCCGTGAAGACCGCAGGCAGCGGCAAGCTGTTCGGTTCGGTCACCACCTCCGACGTGGCTTCGGCCATCAAGGCGGCCGGTGGCCCCGTGGTCGACAAGCGCAGCATCGAGCTGCCGAAGTCGCACATCAAGGCGACCGGTAAGCACGGCATCGTGGTGCACCTGCACCCCGATGTGGCTGCGAAGTTCAACCTCGAGGTTGCTGCGAACTGAGTTCGCTGGAAACCACCCCTGTGCGTGCACAGGGGTGGTTTCTGCTTGCCTTTTTTCGGCACATTTTGCGATAACTGACCGATAGCCGACTTTTCGGTCGGCGCTCGCACTGTAACGCGGCTCACGGTCGGTAACTGTTTGACCTCCGGTTATTCAGCCTGTGGATGACTGCGAAAACCGACCGGCAGATTTGTGACTCCCGTCATAGCCTGCACCATCGCTGTTTACCCAACACGCCCGGCTGTTCACCTTGACCGACACGCCGGAACTTCTTTCATCCACAGGGCAGAAGTTTGATAAAGCCGGGTCTAGCAGGGCGTTTAACCGCACTGACCTGGGTTTTCCCCATGTTTTCCACAGGCGGTGCACAACAACGGGTGAACTACCCCCAAGTTATCCACAGTTGTGTGCACATGTCGGGTTGGCGAGTCCCGAAAACGTCGCCTAGGTTCGTCGCATCGCCCTGCGAGCGACCTCTGGAATCACGCAGGCAACCGATTGCTGACATCCGTGTCGGTGTCCGGGAGTACAACGAGAGCATCGATGTGAAACCCCGGTTCTGCGGGCAGAGAGGACTCCCCTGGTGACAACCACCGGTGACCGCGCGCAAACCGAGTTCACGCCTGAACCCCCCGGCGAGGACTTCGGCCGTCAGCCCCCGCACGACATGGCCGCTGAGCAGTCCGTACTCGGCGGCATGCTGCTGAGCAAGGACGCCATCGCCGACGTGATCGAGGTGCTGCGCCCCGGCGACTTCTACCGCCCCGCGCACCAGGCCGTCTACGACACGATCCTCGACCTCTACAGCCGCGGCGAACCCGCCGACCCCGTCACCGTCTCCGCTGGCCTCGACCGCCGCGGCGAACTCAAGCGCATCGGCGGCCCGCCCTACCTGGTCACCCTCACCCAGACCGTCCCCACCGCGGCCAACGCCGGCTTCTACGCCGAGATCGTCGCCGAGAAGGCCATCCTGCGCCGCCTCGTTGAAGCGGGCACCCGCATCGTCCAGTTCGGCTACGCGGGCGCCGACGGCCAGGACGTCGCCGAGGTGGTCGACCGCGCCCAAGCCGAAATCTACGAAGTCACCGAACGCCGCACCACCGAGGACTTCACCCCGCTGGAAGAACTCCTCCAGCCCACCATGGACGAAATCGACTCCATCGCCTCCCGAGGCGGCATCTCCCTCGGCGTCCCCACCGGTTTCACCGAACTCGACGAACTCACCAACGGTCTTCACCCAGGTCAGATGATCATCGTGGCCGCCCGCCCTGGTGTGGGTAAGGCGCTGGCGCTCGACACTCCCCTGCCGACACCTCGCGGTTGGACCACCATGGGTGAGGTTCGTGTCGGCGACGAGCTGCTGGGGGCCGATGGCAGGCCGACCAGGGTGCTCGCAGCCACCGAGGAGATGACCGACCGGCCTTGCTACGAGGTCGAATTCTCCGACGGCACCGTCATCACCGCCGACGAAGAACATCAGTGGATCACGCTCGCTCCCACGCTGGCACCGCATCCCGTCGTCCGCACCACCGGCGAGATCGCGCACAGCCTGCGCACCCCGCGCGACAATTTCGCCCATAGGGTGCCCAGGTCGGCTCGTTCAGCCGCCCGTCAGATCGTCGACGTGCGCAAGATCGACCCAGTGCTTGTTCGCTGCGTCGAGGTAGACAATGCCGACCACATGTACCTGGCCGGTCGCACCATGGTGCCAACGCACAACTCCACCCTCGGCAT
The DNA here is from genome assembly GCF_046549215.1 of Nocardia sp. A7. Taxonomy (NCBI): domain Bacteria; kingdom Bacillati; phylum Actinomycetota; class Actinomycetes; order Mycobacteriales; family Nocardiaceae; genus Nocardia; species Nocardia sp. A7. Next base: position 2,046,498 of record NZ_JAJPWE010000001.1, read on the forward strand.
GGATTTCATGCGGAGCTGCTCGATCAAACACGGCATGGCGAGCGTCATCTTCTCGCTGGAAATGAGCCGCACCGAGATCGTCATGCGACTGTTGTCGGCCGAGGCGAAGATCAAGCTCGGTGATATGCGCTCCGGGCGCATGAGCGATGACGACTGGACCAAGTTGGCTCGCCGGATGAGTGAGATCAGTGAAGCGCCGTTGTTCGTCGATGATTCGCCGAACTTGACGATGATGGAGATTCGCGCCAAGGCTCGACGACTCAAGCAGCGCCACGACCTGAAACTCGTTGTGGTGGATTACCTCCAGCTGATGAGCTCGGGCAAGAAGGTCGAATCACGCCAGCAGGAAGTTTCGGAATTCTCACGTCACCTCAAGCTGCTCGCCAAAGAACTCGAGGTTCCCGTGATCGCGATCTCACAGCTGAACCGTGGCCCGGAACAGCGAACCGACAAGCGGCCCATGGTCTCCGACCTTCGCGAATCGGGCTGCATGCCCGCGTCGACGCGGATCCTGCGTGCTGACAACGGTGCCGAGGTCACTTTGGGCGAGCTGATCGAGAGTGGTGAGCAACCACTAGTATGGTCGCTCGACGAGCGGATGCGGATGGTCGCCCGCCCGATGGTGAAGGTGTTCCCGAGCGGACACAAGGAAGTCTTCAAGCTGAAGCTCGCCTCCGGCCGCGAGGTCGAAGCCACCGGTAACCACCCGTTCCTGACGGTCGACGGCTGGATCGCCCTCGACAAGCTCGCTGTCGGCGACCGCCTGGCGACACCACGACTCGTCCCGGAACCCGTGCACACCACGCGACTGCCCGAAGCAGAGATCGTGATGCTCGCGCACATGATCGGCGATGGCTCGTGCGTCAAACGCCAGCCGATCCGCTACGCGAGCGTCGACGAGGAGAACCTCTCCGCCGTCACCACCGCCGCCGAGCACTTCGGTATCAGCGCGGTCCGCGACGAGTACCCCGCCGCGCGCGTCACCACGCTGCGCTTGCGCGCGCCGTACCGGCTTACCCACGGCAAGCGCAACCCGATCGCCGCCTGGTTGGACACCCTTGGCTTGTTCGGCCTGCGCAGCTACGAAAAGTTCGTCCCCGAGCCAATTTTCGCGCTGCCCAACGATCAGATCGCACTGTTCCTACGTCACCTATGGGCAACCGACGGGTCCGTGCGCTGGGACGCGAAGGGCCGTCAGGCACGCGTGTACTATGCCTCGACCAGCCGTCGCCTTGTCGATGATGTGAACCAGTTGCTATTGCGTCTCGGTGTGCACGGCCGCATCAAAACCGTCCGTAAGGCCAACTACCGCGACTGCTACCACCTGACAATCGACGGTGGCGAGAACCAGACAACCTTCCTGCGCGACGTCGGCGTCCACGGCGCCCGCGGCAAGTCCGCCGAGGCCGCCCTCGCAGAGCTGGCCCCGATGGCCCGCAACACCAACGTCGACACCGTCCCCGCCGAAGTCTGGAACCGTGTCCGAACTCTGCTGACCGACAAGGAAATGACGCACCGAGAGTTCTCCGCCGCCATGGGTTCCCGATTCTGCGGCAGCACCATGTGGAAGCGCTCCCCCAGCCGCTCCCGCCTTGCCCGTGTCGCTGCGGTGCTCGATGACGCGGACATCGACATGCTCGCCACCAACGACGTCTTCTGGGACAAGATCGTCGAAATCACCAGCCTCGGTGAACAAGACGTCTACGACGGCACTGTCCCAGGCACCCATAATTTTGTGGCACAAGGAATTTCAGCGCACAACTCCCTTGAACAGGACGCCGACATGGTCATCCTGTTGCACCGACCCGATGCGATCGAGCGCGACGACCCCCGCGGCGGCGAGGCCGACCTCATCGTCGGCAAACACCGTAACGGCCCGACCGCGACCATCACCGTCGCCCACCAGCTGCATTTGAGTCGGTTCGTGGATATGGCCCGCGGCTGACAAGTCCGTTCTGGGCGATACGCTCGGGTGAGGGTCCGGCTGGGTGGCCGGAGCGGATACAGATCGGAAATCAGGGTGGGGAAAAGACCGGGGCTGCTGTTCAATCCGGTGGTGTTCGTGTATTGGGCGGTGTCGGTGATCGGTGCCGCGTTGTACGTCTCGTGGACGTTGCGAGCGGCTACCTTCGTGGCGCCCTCCTTGTCCGACGAATCCGTGGGGTATGTCTTCGGCCTGCTGGGTGGTTTGCTTTTCGTGCTGATCACTTGGCCGTTCGTGCTGATGTTCGTGTGGTGGGGGCGGCGGGCGTATCTGCGGAAGGTCGCGACGCCGGTGCGTGCGACGGTTACCGAGTCCGGGCATCGGGTGACGCACTCGACCAACAACCCATTCGCCACTCATCGGGTGCGTCTGAAGGTGACGTTCACGCATCCGAGCACCGGGGTCGAATATTGGATGAAGAAGGAATACGCGATGGCCGAGTTCCGGCGGTCCGCCGCGAAAGAGTTGTTGCAACGATTTCCCGAAGGCGCCGAGTTGCCGATGTTGGTGCGCGGACGCGCTGCGGGGTTCGATCTGGCGTTGCGGCCGCAATGGGTCGACCTCTGGTGAATGCTCGCTGACCAGGCCGACACTCATAGCGACCTCCCGGAATACCGGGGTGATGCGGCGGATGATGGGTCGATGGCTGACCAGATCCTGCAGGTGAAGTGGAAGTCCGCGCCGGAAGACCATGACTATCCGGCTGCCGCCGATTATCTCGATCTGCTGGGCGACAAGACGGTGGTCGACGCGATCGTGGCCGAGCTCAGGGCCGCGCCGGTGGTGGTGAAGAAGGCGAAGGACATTCTGCGGGCCTCCCAGCTCGAGGCCCTCACCCCGGACAACCCGCATGTGCGCAAAGACCTGCTCAAAGTGAACGAGGGCAGGAAACTCTCGCCGATCCTGTTGGTGCGCGGCGACTGTCGCGCGAACGTGCCGATGCTGATCGCCGACGGGTATCACCGCGTGTGCGCGCTGTACTGGGCCGACGAGAACGTCGAGATTCCGGCCAAGATCGCCGCGATGCCATGACGTTCGCGACCCTGGCGCTGGTGGTCGCGCTCGGGTTGATCGGGCCGCTGCTCGCCTTGCCGAAACAGCTGTATCTGCCGGTGCTGCTCGGCGAGCTCGTCGCGGGAATCGTCTTCGGCACCACCGGCTTTCGTGTCCTCGACCCCAGCGATCCGATCTTCATGTTCCTCGCCGATATGGGTTTCGCGCTGGTGATGTTCGCCGCGGGTACCCATGTGCCGGTGCGTGATCCGCGGGTGCGCGCAGCGCTCGGGCGGGGTGCGGCGCGTGCCGTGCTGGTCGGGGTGGTCGCGGCGGTGGCCGGGTGGGCGGTGGCGCAGGCGTTCGATCTCGGGAACGCGGCCGTGTACGCGGTGCTGATGGCGTCGTCGTCCGCGGCGATGACGTTGCCGATGATCGACTCGATGCGGTTGAGCGGGCCACCGGTGCTCGCGCTCACCGCGCAGGTGGCCATCGCGGACACCGCCTGCATCGTCGCGCTGCCGCTGGTGATCGATCCGGCGAACGCGGCCAGAGCGGCGATCGGCGCGGTGGTCGTCGCGCTCTGCGCGGGCCTGATGTTCCTACTCCTGCGCTACCTGCAGAAGACAGGTGCGCAGCGCCAGGTACACGAGGTGTCCGAGGAGCGGAAGTTCACGCTCGAACTGCGGGTGAGCCTGGTGCTGGTGTTCGCGCTATGCGGGGTGGCCAGCTCGATGCACGTTTCGATCATGCTCGGCGGGTTCGCGGCCGGACTTGCGGTGGCCGGGGTCGGCGAGCCACGTCGGGTGGCCAAGCAGGTGTTCGCGATCAGCGATGGGCTGCTCGCTCCGCTGTTCTTCGTCTGGCTCGGCGCCCGGCTCGATCTCCGGGAACTCGGCGAACATCCACGGTTCATCCTGCTCGGGCTGGCGCTCGGCTTCGGCGCGGTGGGCGTGCACTGCGTGGCGAGACTGCTCGGTCAGCCGGTGGCCTACGGCGCACTGGCCGCGGCCCAGATCGGGGTGCCGGTCGCGGCGGTGACCGTCGGTAGTCAGCTGGGGGTGCTCGTGCCCGGTGAGGGCTCGGCGATCATGTTGGCGACGCTGTGCACCATCGCGGTGGCGACGCTGGCCGCTGGGCGACTCGCGGCAAAAGCTCCCGCCGCTCAGCTGCCTGATCGACCCGACGCTCGATAGCGATAACGCATGGTCCCAGGAGTGGGGGCGAAGATTCCTGTTCGCGGTAGTAACGATCTTGCTGGTGGTCACGACATTGTTCGTGACATGCGGCCCTTCGGGGGGCCTGCCCACCTGTAGGTCATTCGAACGGGATCAACATATGAATCTGCGTGAGTTTCTTGCGAAACATCGCATTGCTTCGGCTGTTGCCGCGCCTGCGGCGTTGGGGGTTGCGGCGATTGTCGCCGCGTCTTTCGCCGTGACGTCACAGCCCGAGTCGCCCTCGTACACCCTGACGACCTCGGTGACCGAGTGCCGCGAGATGGTGACCATCTCGGTCGCGGGGCGCAACGACACCCCGGTCGAAGGCACGACGGCGATGCTGCTCGATGCCAACGGGAATCCGCTGCCCGCGGCGCTGTCGGGTGACCACAGCAGTGTGTGGGTGGATCCGGTGGTGAACGCACCGCGCGATGATCTCGCCGAGGGCGAGTACGCGGCGGTGTACATCGCCTACCCGGCCGATATGGGGACCTATGAGGACGCGGTCAACACGGGTGTGGCGAACACCCAGCAGGTGATGCGCGAGATCTCGGCGGCCTGCCCGGATACCAAGTTCTCCATCGTCGGCTACAGCGAGGGCGCCGATGTGGTGCGTCGCGTGGCCGAGGGCATCGGCAACGACGACCCCGCCGACGGGTACGCGACCGTGAACCCGGACGACGTACTGGGCGTGGTGATGTTCGCCGATCCCGGTCGCAAGGCCGGTGACGGCACCTTCCTCGGCGCGCAGGACCCCAACCGCCCGGACAACTTCGACCAGAGCTACCAGAACGGCGGCAAGCCGATCTCGGGCGCGGGCATCACCACGGGCAACGATTTCGGCGCTCTCAACGGCAAGATCGCCTCGTTCTGCTCCGAGGGCGACCTCACCTGCGCGGCGCCGGAGAACATCTCGCTGCTGCAGCTGGCGGCGAATGTGGGCCGCCAGATCAATATCGACGAATTGGAGCGCGCCGACATCGGGCGCAACGGCATCGCGGGCATCAGCCCGGCGCTCGGCCAGGACATGGCCTTCACGCTGGGCCGGATGGCGATGGCCGCGTTCGCCGATATCGGGTCGAACCCGAACTGGATGGCCAGCGACGAGACCTTCCTCGACGTGCTGCTGAAGGTCTCCGACCCGGACTACAAGCCGGGCCAGGCCACCACACCGGTCAAGGCCGACGCGATCGCCGCCGAGCAGGTCTCCTCGCTGGCGTACCTGCCGCAGAAGATCTTCAACGAGATCGTCGGGCTGATCGTGACGAACCAGAACACCATCCCGGTGATCATGAACGATCCGTACCAGCTCACGCTCGGCCCGAACGGCACCGGTCACCACTTCGACTACTGGCGTGACTCCGATGCCGCGAACGGCAAGCCGCTGACCTCCGCGGAGTACGCGGCGGCCTGGCTGACCAGCCTGGCCAAGCAGGCGCAGGCGGGCGAGACCGTCGACACCAAGGCCGCGCCGGACGATGACTCGGTCGTTGCCGCGCTGGCAGCTCCGACGAAGCCTGCGACGACTACGACGGCGCCGAGCACCACGTCGAAGGCGAAGTCCACGACAACCACTCCCAAGCCGACCACCACGTCCAAGGCCGGCTCCACCACGACAACCCCGTCGACCACGACACCGTCGACAACCACGCCGCCGACCACCACTCCGGAGCCGGCGACCAACCAGGCGGTCGCACCCGCCCCGACGACAACGGTCGCTCCGACGACAACTGTGGCACCGACCACGACCGTCGCTCCGACCACCACGGTCGAGCCGACGACCACCACGACAACCACCCCGTCGGCCAACTAGCACCAACCACGAAATCCCCGGTGGGGCAGCATCAGCTGCCGCGCCGGGGATTTCGCGTTGCCGGGGACAACCGCGCCCATCGACTCGAAAAGGCACTCGCCGACGCTGAACAGATCCCGGAACTGGCACCTCTCGTCGGTTTCCTGCACGGGGTTCCGGCACCGAGCTGACACGCGACATCGATACCAACGCGCCGATCATGGTGACTGTTTCGAGTACCGGTGCAATGATCGCTGGGTGACTCAGTGGCTACCACTCCTCGGCTCGCTCCCCGTCGCCGGCGCAGTTCTGGTCGGCGTCATCGCCAACAACCGAACCCACCGTGCAGGAATCGCGGCCGCGGACGAGCGCGGCAGGCAGGCTCTCGATGCCTCGCAGCGCAATGTCGAGCTGTCGAACATGGTGGGTGACCAGCGCGATCACGAGGCGTGGCGCCGCGAGGCGGTGCTCGCCGCTGTCGCCTCGATCCTGGAGACCTCGGCCTCGGTGCGCGCCGATCTGGCCACCTGCGGTGAGTGGGACATGGTCACCACCGACGAGATCGACAGGTTCAGCGCGCAGATCCACAAGGTCATCTGGGATCGCCCGGGCGGCATGCTGACTCGCCTGCGGGTGGTGGCGCATCGTCGGATTCCCAATAAGTGCGAGGACCTGCTGCGCACCCTCACCGCCGCCCAGCACATCACGATGCAGCGACTGAAGCTGCACATCGACGTGGAAGCCACCGTCGAGGAGCTGGAGGAGATGGCGTCACTGTGGCAGAAGGCGATGCGCCATGCCGCAGAGCAGGAGCGGGCACTGGTCGAGACGACGCGAATCGAACTGGGGATCGAGATCGCTTCGAAAGGCATGGGGGTAGAGCCCGTTCCGGTGCCGCAGCCGCTGGTCGCCGAAACCGGTACCGAGGACGCGGAATTCGAGGAAGTCACCGAGACGGTGCCCGCCGAAGCGGAGCAGTCGGCCCAGCCACAGCCGTCGGCCGAGCCGGCGCAAACGGTGCAGCCACCGCAGCCCGACGAACCACAACAGTCCCCCGAGCTACAGCAGTCCGCCGAATCGCAGCAGCCGAACGAGGCCGTGCGGGAAGACGATCCGCGCGGCGCCGTCGATCCGCGCGAGGCACAGACCATCAAGGTCTGACCTGGGAAAACGACCGGGTCGCGACAGCTGTTGCCGCGGCCCGCTTTTCGTCGGTGGTCCGTGGATTGAACATTCGGTGAACACCATAGAATTCGTGATGGTCTCGGCGTTCTCGTGACGCGGCACCGTACGGCCAGGTAGCGTGGTAATACGGCACGCAGGGGTGCCGTACCCGACAGCGTGGTCGATTGTCTACAGACTTTTGCACAAACCACTCTCGTCAGGGGGCGATCTGTCATGGATTTCATCGCGCCGTTGGATGCGCTGTTCTTGCTCGCGGAATCTCGTGAGCACCCGATGCACGTCGGCTCACTGCAGCTGTTCGAACCGCCCGAAGACGCAGGGCCCGAATATCTGCGCGAGTTCCGCGAAACCTTGTTGGCCGACAAGACCGTTCGGCCCACCTTCAGTAAACGGCCCGCCACCTGGCTGGGCGCACCGCAGATGGCGTGGACCCAGGACGACGACGTCGACCTGGACTATCACGTGCGGCGCAGCGCACTGCCCGGACCTGGCCATCTCGACCAGCTGGTCGACCACGCGTCGACCCTGCACAGCGCCCTGCTGGACCGGCACCGCCCGATGTGGGAGCTGCACTTCGTCGAGGGCTTGGCCGACGGACGCTTCGCGCTGTATTCGAAGATGCACCATGCCCTGGTGGACGGCGTCTCGGCCCAGCACATCATGCGCCGCACGCTGACCACCGATCCGTACTCGACCGAGATCGTGCGGCCGTGGAATCTGCCGCGCAAGGTAGGCCCGGCGCGGCCCGGAAAGTCCCGGCTCAGCGGGCTGATCGACACCGTCACCTCGGCGGGCTCGTCGACCACCGCGCTGCTCAAGGCGGCCCGCACCGGCCTGCTGCAGCAGCAGCTCACCCTCCCGTTCGAGGCGCCGCGCACGCCGTTCAACGTGCCGATCGGTGGTGCCCGCAAGTGTGCGGTGCGCACCTGGTCGATGGACCGGGTGAAGCAGGTGAAGAAGGCGACCGGCGCCACCGTCAACGATGTGGTGCTGGCGATGTCGGCGGGCGCGCTGCGGGCCTACCTGCTGGAACGCAATGCCTTACCGGACAAGCCGATGATCGCGATGGTGCCGATGTCGTTGCGCGAGGAAGACGATGTCGACACCCAGGGCGTGAAGGTCGCGGCGCTGCTGTGCAATCTGGGCACCGATGTCGCCGATCCGCTGGAACGTCTTCGGGTGGTGAGTGATTCGACGCGCCGCAACAAGGAGGTGTATCGCACGCTCACGCCGACGCAGACCCTCGCCATGGCCGGGGTGATGTTGAGTCCGATGGCGGCGATGCTGCTGCCCGGGTTCGCCTCGGTGGCGACGCCGCCGTTCAATATCGTCATCTCCAATGTGCCGGGTGCACGGGAGTCGCTGTACTGGAACGGCTCGCGCCTTGATGCCACCTACCCGCTGTCGATCCCGCTCGACGGACAGGCCGTGAACATCACGCTCACCTCCAGTGGCGACAACCTCGATATCGGCCTGGTCGGCTGCCGCCGCACGCTGCCCGACCTGCACCGACTTCTCGATCATCTCGAGGATTCCCTCGCCGCACTGGAGGATGCCGCACTGTAGAAATTGGGGATTCTCGACTAAACTAGAACGTGTTACAGTTCGGTATGCGTACCGAATTCTGCGAACAGCTCGGCATCGAGTTCCCCATCTTCGCCTTCACCCACTGCCGCGACGTCGTGGCGGCGGTGAGCAACGCGGGTGGATTGGGGGTGCTCGGCGCGGTCGGCTTCACCGCCGAACAGCTCGAGGTGGAGCTGGCCTGGCTCGATGAACACGTCACCGGCATCTACGGCGTCGACCTGGTGATCCCGTCGAAATACGAGGGCAAGGGCGTCGACGGGCTCACCCCCGAACAGCTGGAAAAGCAACTGGCGCAGATGGTTCCGCAGGGCCATCGCGACTTCGCCCAGCAGATCCTCACCGACCACAACGTGCCCCCGCTGCCCGACAGCGAACACCACAACGAGCTGCTCGGCTGGACCGCGACCACCGCGGGCCCACAGGTCGACGTGATCCTGAACCACCCCAAGGCCAAACTCGTCGCCAACGCGCTCGGCACCCCGCCCGACGACGTCATCAAGCGCATCCAGGACTCCGGCCGGTTGATCGGCGCGCTGTGCGGTTCGGTCAAGCACGCGATGAACCACAAGGCGGCCGGCCTGGACTTCGTGGTGTGCCAGGGCACCGAGGGCGGCGGGCACTGCGGCGAGGTGTCCTCGCTGGTGCTGTGGCCGCAGGTGATCGACGCGATCGGTGATACGCCGGTGCTGGCCGCCGGTGGCATCGGCAACGGCGCGCAGGTCGCGGCGGCGCTGGCGATGGGCGCGGCGGGCGCGTGGACCGGCTCGCTGTGGCTCACCGTCGAGGAGGCCAACGTGCCGCCCGCCCAGATGGACACCTACCTCGAGGCGACCAGCCACGACACCATCCGCTCGCGGTCCTGGACCGGCAAGCCGTGCCGCATGCTGCGCAACGACTGGACCGACGCATGGGAGTCCACCGAGACCCCCGACCCGCTGCCGATGCCGCTGCAGATGATGGTGGCCCTCGACGGCGTCAAGCGCGGCCACCGCTACCCCGAGGCTGCCAAGGACGTGAACTTCAACCCGGTCGGCCAGGTGGTCGGCATGATGAACAAGGTCGAACGCAGCGCCGACGTGATCAACCGCCTCGTCGAGGAGTACGTCACCGCCTACGACCGCCTCACCGAACTCAACAAGTAGCCGAAGGCACACCTTCGAGTCCGAGCACCCAGCGGCACCAGCCGCCGACAACTCTGTCCTAGACTCGCGTCATCTCACCAGCGATGCGGGCGGTGCGCAGCGATGCGCACCTGCCCGCGGCATTGCCCAACGGTTGCGGACGGCGGTGGCATGGCTTCGGAGGAGTACTCGAGCAGGACCTGGCGGGTTACCAGGTACCGGGTTACCCACGCCTTCGCCAAGGTCCGTGAGGTCTACACGAAGGCACCGCCTCGGACCACCGCGCACGACCCCGTCGACCCGCCCGTGCCCGCCGATCTGCTGAATCTGCTGTGTCGTCTCGGTGTGGCGCTGGTGGGCGCGGGCGAGACCTCCGCGCGGGTGCAGCTCATTCTCGACAAGCTGTCGAGGCGCTACGGCACCGACAATATCCATTTCATGGTGTTGCCCACCGCCGTGTTCGTCCGGGTCCGCACCGACAACACCTCCTTCCTCGACATGCTCGACGCGCGCGTCGGCACCCTGCCGCTCGACCAGATCGACGGCCTCTACCGGCTCATCGACCGGATCGAGCAGGATGCGCCGCCGCCGAGCCGAGCATCCGACGACCTCGCCACGATCCTGACCCAGAAGCCCGGCAGCCCGCGGTGGCTGATCCTGCTCGGACAGGTCGTGCTGACCGTCGGCATCGGCATGATGCTCAACCCGGGCGCGCGGGCGCTGGTCGGCTATGTGGTACTCGGCCTGGTCGTCGGCGCGCTGACCCAGCTCGCCGACAAGGTGAAGCTGCTGTCGATGGCGTTGCCGGTGGTCGCGTCGGCGGTGGTGGCGATACTGGCGTACGGCTTTCCCGGCGCGCTCGCCGGCGGGCAGCCGCAGCAATTGCTGATTCCCGCGGTCGCGACGCTGCTGCCCGGCGCGATGCTCACCAACGGCACGATCGAGTTGGCGACCGGATCGATGGTGGCCGGTGCCAGCCGGGTCGTCTACGGCATCAACATGTTGTTCCTGCTCGCGCTGGGTTCCTATGTGGGGATCAGTCTGCTCGGGCCGCTGTCGGATCCGCCGGTGAGTCATGCCCAACTGGGGTGGTGGGCACCGATAGTCGGGGTGCTGTTGATCGGGTGCGGACATTCGTGGCGGTCGAGCGCGCCGCAGAACACGGTGGGCTGGCTGCTGCTCGTCCTCTACATCACCTTCGCGGCCCAGCTCGTCGGCAAGCACGTGTCCGGCCCGCTGACGGGCGCGTTCTTCGGTGGCGTCGTCGCCGTGAACGCGGCGTATCTGATCCAGGGCCGCAAACACGCGCCGCCGACCCAGGTGGCCTTCCTGCCCGCGTTCTGGATGCTGGTGCCCGGTGGCATCAGCCTCACCGGGATCTCCGACCTGGTCGCGCACTCCCTTTCGGGGGTGGCGAGCGGCGGGCTAGAGGTGTTGGTGTCGGCGCTGCTCTCGGTGATGTCGATCGCGCTGGGGGTGATGGTCGGGTCGGGCCTGGCGACCGCGCACACGCCGCGTGTCGGCACGATCATCGACACGGTGGTGCCGCGGCATCTGCCGTGGCACCACGCCGAAAGCGCCACCGACAAATCCGACTCAGACAGCTAGTCGGCCCAGGTGGCTGGTCACCTCAGACAGCAGAGCTCAGGGGCACGGTGTGGATCGGCGCCTCACCGACGAGTTGACCGAAGCGGGCGATCACCTTCTCGTGATACAGCGCGAACAGGTCTCCGAACAGCGCCAGTTGCGCCTCGCTCGGCGCGGATTCGGCGTCCCACACCGCCAGCAGCGCCCGCCAGACGAGCACGTGCAGATCGGGGGCGACGGCGAAGTAGGCGGCGACGGCCTCTGGCACCTCGACGACCATATCGGCGATCGAATTCAGCACCGCGCGTTGCATACTCATCTCGAGCACGCCCAAGAGCTTGCGCACCAGCGCGATCTCGGCGGCGATGATGCGCGCGTGATCGGGCACGGCGTCGCGAACCATCGCCTCCAATTCGTCGACGGCGGCGGCGAGCTCGGCCGCGTCGAGCACCTTCTCCCCCGCGGTGTAGGCGAGCAGCGCCTCGCCCACGATGCCGCGCTCCACCTCGACGATGTCGGTGAACATCTCGGCGGCGACGGCGGGCGCGGTGATCGAGAACCGGAACAGGTGCCGATACACGTCCATACCGCCCTCGACTCGGACATCACGGATGGTGAAGCCCTTGCCACGCCTGGCCTCGACAAAACCGTAGGACTCGAGTTTGCCCAGGATGAGCTGGGCGGTGGCGCGGTTCATCCCGAACTCGTCGGCGACCTGGCGTACCGACGGCATGAGCTCGCCGGGCCGGTACTCGCCGGTGGCAACGCGACGTGCCAACTCATCGGCGACGTCGGCAACCACCGTCCGGGATCCCATCGAAACAACACCTCTCGGTCATGATCCGGCTACGTCCCAGACAGTTTAGGTGGTCCGACCGTCACCCGCACGCACCCCCGGTCGCTGTGGGGCGGTTCACCTCCACAGCCGTTCATTGCCGGGAACCGACCGAACAGCCCGTTCGGCAAGTGATCGGCTATTCAGGCGGTGACGAAGCGCACGGCGCCCGACCAGCACAGATGACGCCGGACACCGCTCAGCTGGATCAGACAGAGCTGTGCGACACCGTGATTGGATACACGGGCAACGGGGCAGCTAAACATTCTGGGAATTCAGATCATGTCCTTCTTGTCCAGCCAGCGCATTACCGGCCAGCCCAAAGCGACTGGGATCCAACAGGTCAGCACGCGGTAGAGCAGTACTGCGGGGACCGCGATCTCGGCGGGAACGCCGAAGGCCGCGAGACCACCGATCAGCGCCGCTTCGACCGCGCCGACGCCGCCGGGTGTCGGCGCGGCCGAGGCCAGCGTGCCGCCGATCATGGTGACGATGGTGACGGCCACGAAATCCGTTCCGCCACCGAAGGCTTCGACGCTCGTCCACAGCGCCAGCGCCTGTCCGAGGGTGATCGCAGCGCAGCCGCCGACGATGACCAGGAATCGCTTCGGGTCCTTCGCGAGGTCGAGGAGTTCGCCCAACACTTCCTTGACCTGCGGGCGCACCGAATGATTCACCCAGCGCCGCAATGTCGGCACGAACATGAACGCACCGATCAGCCCGACACCCACGCCCGCGATCAGATACAGCACGGTCGCGTCGGGCACGATGTGGGCCAGGTTGCTCGACGTGCCCGCCACCACGCTGAACACCACGAGCAGCACCAGGTGGGTGAGCACCTGCATCGACTGCTGCATCGCCACCGCGGCCGTCGCGCGCAGCGTCGACATGCCCGCCTTCTGCAGGAACCGCACGCTCAGCGCCAACCCACCGACGCCGGCGGGGGTGGTGGTCGCCACGAACGTGTTGGCCAGCTGCTCCACCAGCAGATAGCGAATCTTGATCAGCCCGTCGGCGCAGGCACCGAGCGCGGCGGCGGCACCGAGGTAGGTCAGCCCGGAGACCGCGAGGCCGGCCAGCGCCCACCACCAGTTGATCGTGCGCAGCTGGCTGAAGAACGTCGGCACCTGGCTGATGAACGGATAGGCCACGTAGACGAGCGCGACCAGCAACACGAGCTGAATGATCTGGTTGCGGGAGAAGCGGGTGATCTGCTCGGACTGGATGCGGTCGTGACCGGTCTGCCTGCGCACCTCCTCGCGGGCGGTGGCCATCACTTTGGTCCACTGCGGCACCGACTTTCGGATGCCGACCGAGATGGCCGATTTCGTCAGGCGTCTGGCCGCGTGGGCGACCTTGCCCTCGCCGAGCGCCTCGATCGCGGCCGAGACCGCCTCGTGTTTGCCGTAGAGCGAGGTCGTGGTCACCAGCAGCTGGGCGATATCGGTCTGACATTGCGCCTCGGCGGTGCCGAACTCGGCGGCGGCGAAACCACCGAACAGCGTGTCGCCCTGGCTGACTCGCACGAAGTCGGGTTGCAGATCGCCGAGGCTGATCTGGTTCTCGTGCAGGCGCAGCAGCGACCGCCACACCCCCGGCAGCACCTGCGCGGACAACGTCGCGATCGGCGTACCGCGAGGCATGGTGTGCGCGTAGAGCATCCAGCCGCGGCTCAGCCCGGCCACCGCGACCTGATGGCTGTCGGCCATGCCGAGGTCACCGATCGCGATGCCGAGCAGCGCCCGATGTTCCACCGCCCGGTGCATCGAGCCGTGCAGCGGCGCGGTCTCGCTGGAGCGGAATGTGATCCAGCGCCATACCTGCCGGATCGCGCCGAAGCTGCGCTGGTTCTTGCCGTACAGCTCGACGACGATCTCGTCTTCGGGTCCGTCGACCTCGGTGGCGAGTAGCAGCGGCCCGCGCCCGGCCGGCCGGTCCACACGGAAGGCCTGCACGGTGTAGCCACGCTGCGCGAGCACCCGGACCGCCGCGTCGAGCGGCACCTCGAGTGCGGGCGTGCCGACCAGCCAGACGATCACCGCGCCGACCAGCCAGCCGACCACAAGGCCGAGCATCGCCCGCGCGGGCACCACCGAGCTCACCACCAGGTGAATCGGCGCGAACATCAGCAGCAGGAACCACATCCAGCGCCGTGTCCGCGTCGGCAGCCACGGGCTCGACACGGTGAGCATGGCCGCGAGCATCGCGATCCAGCGTGGGTCGTCGAGGAATTGCGACAGAAAGGTGTCGAAGCGGTCGGGCGCAGGCAGGTGCCATTTCGGGGTGGAGATGCCGGTGCCGGTGATCGACAGGGCGAGCACCGCGAGCAGACCCGCCGCCCCGTACCCGAAGAGCAGTTTCCATTGCCTGCGCACCACGAGTTCGATGAAGATGGCGAACGGCAGCGCCAGGATGAGCATTCCGTAGATCAGGTAGACCAAGGTCGCCTGGTCCTGGCTGAGAAAGTCCACGATCTTGGCGACCGAGCGTTCCAGCGCCAGCCACTCCGGCCGGGTGATCAGCGAGCCCGCGACCACCACGGCAACGCCAAGCCCCGCCAGCACCACCCGCACGATGTCACTGGTGCGCCGGATCAGCGGTTGCAGGAGTTTCCCCGTGACCGGGATATCCCGACCGTCGACTCGCATGAGCCGCACGATACACACCGACACGCCGCAAATCCGCCGTGACATCACGCAATCAGTACGGTCGCTCCCGCCTGAGGTGGTGCCGATCACAGGCCGTCACAAACGTCGGCGGTACCACGTCCTTGATGTAGGGAAACACCCACTCAGTCGGAAGGAACGATCATGCAGGTTCTGCTCGCAGGCGCCACCGGTGCCATCGGCCGCCCTCTGATCCGCGCGTTGACCGCGAACGGGCACGCGGTCTCGGCACTCGTGCGCAATCCGAGTGCGCACCCGCTCGTGCGCGAACTCGGCGCCGCGCCGCTCACCGCCGATGTGCTCGACCGCGACGGGCTGTTGCGCGCGGTCGATGGCACCCGCGCCGATGCCGTGATCCATCAGGCCACCGCGTTGCGCGATGCGAAGGTGCGACGCCGGATTCCGGCCGACGATCCGACCGGGCTGCTGCGCACGGTCGGCACTGCCAACCTGCTCGAGGCCGCCGAGGTGGTGGGTGCCGGGCGCTTCGTCACGCAGTCGCTGATCCTCGGCTACGGGTATCGCGATCACGGTGACCGGCTCATCACCGAGCGCGATCGGTTCGGGGTGTACGACGGCGGGGTGGCCGATGAGGTGGTTCGCGCGTGCGTTTCCGGCGAGAGTCAGGCGTTCGACGCCCCCGGTGTGGAGGCCGTCGCGTTGCGGTACGGGCTGTTCTACGGGCCGGGCGCGTTCAGCGATCTGTTCGCGGACATGATGCGCAAGCACAGCCCGGTCGGTCCGCTCGGCTCCGGCGGAGTCAACACCTGGGTCCACGTCGATGACGCGGCCGCCGCGACCGTCGCCGCACTGGAACGCGGCATTCCCGGCCGGGCCTACAACATCGCCGACGACAACCCCATCACCTGGCGGGAGTTCTTCACCGAGGTCGCGCGCAGCCAGCACACGCCGCGCCCGATTCGACTGCCCGCGTGGATGGTTCGACTGGCCGTTCCCTACATCGGTGCGCTCATGTCGGACACTTCGATGCGGATCTCCAGCGAGCTCGCACATGATGAATTGGGTTGGCGCCCGCGGTATTCCAGCGTCGCGGCGGGACTGGCCGGCTGACGATCCGACCGGACCGCACGCCGATATCGGCCGTGATCATGGTGCGGCTCGGGCGGTGACGGCGGCGCGGTCGTGGCCGGGGATCACTTCGATCTCGGCGGGTAGGGCGTGCAGGCGGTGAATGGTCTCGAAGGCCTTGTCACGGTCGGCGTCGACGAATTCACCAGGCAGCGGGGCCTTTTCGCGCAGCAGATCGATTTGCAGGGTGCTCCAGACCGCGTCGCCCGCGAGCAGGACCCGGGAGCCGTCGTCGACCGCGAGGAGGATGCCGACGCTCCCGGGCGTGTGACCTGCCAGGTCGACGATCAGCACCGAGCCGTCGCCGAAGAGATCGTGGCTGCGGGCGAAGGTGAGGACCGGCGGGCCGTCCAGTTCGTAGAGGTCGAAGGCACGGCCGCGCAGGGGACCGCGGGCGACCCCGAGCGGTGCGTGCGAACCGGACATCGCCCAGCTGTACTCGACGGCGGGCACGCGGATCGGGACCAGGCCGGGTAGCTCGTACAGGCCGGAGACGTGGTCCCAGTGCAGGTGTGTGGGCAGCACGAAGTCGATGTCGTTGCCGGTGAGGCCGTGCGCGGCCAGCACCTCGGTCAGCGGGTGCACCGGCTGGTCGGGTGCGACCAGGTGCGACACCGGGAACGGCAGCTCGGGCAGCACCCGCTGGTGCACGCCCGCGCAGATCGCCGGGTCGACCAGGAAGGTGGCGTCGGGGTGGCGGATCAGGAACGTCGACATGGTCAGCTCCGTGAACCGCAGCGTCCGCACCCCCTCGGCGACGATCGCGGTCGGCGCCGACAGCTCCGCCTGCACGAGCGCGGTCAGTCCGACGGTGTTGTGCGCAGGCGGAACAGGAGCGGACTCGAGCCCGTCCAGAAAAGCGGTATCGGTACCCCGCGGCCACAGCAGCCGCGGCCCCATCGTGACGGCAGCGACACAGCAGGCGAGAACAGTCGATAACATAGTCGTGCGCTCACCCATATCTGTCACCGTAGGCGATCGCCCACAACCCGACCACCGGACCAGGTCGAGCGGCCGTTCTTCGCGGCAGGCGCCCGACAACTTCCGGCGCCTAGTCGATGCGACCCATCAACCGATCTGTCTCGCGCCGTTCACGTTTCGTGGGTCGACCGGCACCACGCTCGCGCTGCGGCAGCGTCGCGAGGACTTCCTTCGGCGGCGGTGGTGGGCTGCGGTCGATCAGGCACTGAGCAGCGACCGGCGGGCCGACACGCTTGTGAATGATCCGCTCAACGATCACGATGCGCTCGAGGCCCGCGTGGCGGACCCTGATCTCGTCACCCGGGCGGATGGTCAGCGCCGGTTTCGCGGTCACCCCATTGACGCGCACATGCCCGGCGCGACAGGCTACTGCCGCGGCCGAGCGTGTTTTGAACAGGCGCACCGCCCAGATCCACGCGTCTACGCGGGCCTGGGTGTCGGAGTGCTGGGGGGTCACCCCTTAGACGATACGGCGAGCCGTGACGACGTCGTCGGCGGAGAGATGGGTGTAGGACACCGGGGTGCCCGACTGCACAGCGTTGAGGAGCTGACCGTTGCCCGCGTAGATACCGACGTGGCCGCCACCGTTGGTGATGACGATGTCACCGGCCTGCAGGTTGTCGAACGAGACCGGAGCGCCGACGTGCGACTGCTCGAAGCTGGTGCGCGGCAGTTCGACACCGGCCTGGCGGTAGGCCCACTGCACGAGACCGGAGCAGTCGAAGCTCTGCGGTCCGGCGGCACCCCAGTTGTACTGGGCGCCCAGCTTGCCACGGGCGGCGTCGAGGGCGATGTTGCCCGCGGACTGCTGCTGCTGCTGCTGCTGGAACGGGTTCTCGAAATGCACGCTCGGGAGCTGCGGTGCGGCCTGGCCCTGGGGGGCGACCATCGACTG
The DNA here is from genome assembly GCF_046549215.1 of Nocardia sp. A7. Taxonomy (NCBI): domain Bacteria; kingdom Bacillati; phylum Actinomycetota; class Actinomycetes; order Mycobacteriales; family Nocardiaceae; genus Nocardia; species Nocardia sp. A7. Next base: position 2,064,433 of record NZ_JAJPWE010000001.1, read on the forward strand.
CAGCTGCTTCTCCATCTGCTGCGCCGGCTGCTCGAGCTCAGGCGGCAGATCGAAGTTACCGAGGCCGGGGATGTTGATCGTGGCAGCCTGCGAAATCGCGGGCATCGCACCGGTTGTAGCGGCCACCGCGCCCATGACGAGGGCGCCCTTGACGGAATTCGGCAGTCGAGAATCCCGCTGCAAGCTGTGTTTACCCACCGAGACGAGTCTCCGATCTTGCTACTCTCCCGCCGCGTCGTCGCGAATCGCTCTGGCGATCATGACTATTCGACGGTAACCCAGCGGCGCCGCTTCTCTGACGAACCGACAGACTCCACTAAGTCACGAGAAGATTACGGCCTGTGATGAGCGCTGTCCAGCGAAGCACGCAAGTTGTTTTCCATCGACGGGAAATGCCCAGAACAGAGGCCACGGCACGGCGTGTCGGCGCGAGTAACGATCTCATCGCCACTGCGGCGTGGTGCGTTACCGATCGCGTCGGTCGCGCAGCGCGCGCTCGAGTTCGTCGATACGGGTGCGGGCGTCGGCCAGGTCGACCTCGAGCCTGCCGAGCATGATCACCAACGGTCCGATCGCCAGGTCGGCGAGCGCCTCCGGGGGCAGTTCGCCATAGCCTCCCTCGGCGGTCGCCTCGAGCGTCGCCAGCAGGCTGCGCCGGACCGAGTCGGCCAGATGCGCCCCCGGCGGCAGCGGCCATGCGGCGACCATTTCGGCAACGGATATCGGTTGCTCGGACATCGCCCTCCATCTCGGATTCACAGACAGTCTCGTGTTCGCTAGCAGTATCTAGGACACAGCCCAGAGTTACCGAGATTCTCCCGTGCGGACGCGCTACGGTTATCCGGCATGGACCCCGTGCGCAATCCGTATGCACCCGGCGCCGGCCAGCGTCCGCCCGAATTGGCCGGGCGCGACAAACAACTCGCGGCGTTCGACATCGTGCTCGAGCGCATCGCCCGCGGCCGCCCGGAACGCAGCGTGATGCTCACCGGCCTGCGCGGCGTCGGAAAGACCGTGCTGCTCAATCAGCTTCGCTCCGCCGCCATCTCGCGCGGCTGGGGCACCGGCAAGATCGAGGCCAGGCCCGATCAGGATCTGCGCAGGCCACTGTCCTCGGCACTGCACATGGCGGTGCGCGGGATCGCGATGAACGCCCGCAATTCCGAGCAGGTCGACGATTTCCTCGGCATCCTCAAGGCCTTCGCCCTGCGCGCCACCGCGGACAAGGGCATGCGCGAACGCTGGCAGCCCGGCATCGACGTACCCGCGGTGACCGGCCGTGCCGATTCCGGCGATATCGAGATCGACCTGATCGAGCTGTTCAAAGAGGCCGCGGCCCTCGCCTCCGACATCGGTGTCGGCATCGCCGTCTTCATCGACGAGATGCAAGACCTCGGGCCCGCCGACGTGTCCGCGATCTGCGGCGCCTGCCATGAGCTGAGCCAGGACGGTGCCCCGCTGATCGTCGTCGGGGCGGGTCTACCGCATCTGCCCGCGGTGCTCTCGGCCTCGAAAAGCTATTCAGAGCGACTGTTCAGCTATCACCGCATCGATCGGCTCGATCGGCAGGCGGCCGACCTCGCCCTGATCGCGCCCGCCGAACGCGAGGAGGTGAAGTTCACCGAGACCGCGCTCGACTCGCTCTACCAAAGAGCTGATGGCTACCCGTATTTCGTGCAGGCCTATGGCAAAGCGGCCTGGGATCAGGCGCCCGACAGTCCGATCACCGCCGAGGATGTGGCGGTGGCTTCCCCCGCCGCGGAAGAGGAACTGGCGGTCGGTTTCTTCGGCTCCCGCTACGAGCGCGCGACCCCCGCCGAGCGCGAGTACATGCGCGCCATGGCCGACCTGGCAGGCGACGATGCACCGGTCGCGACCTCGGCGGTGGCCGCCGAGCTCGGCCGAAAGCCCGCGTCGGTGTCCCCCGCGCGGGACGGCCTGATCAAGAAGGGCCTCATCTACTCGGCGGAGCGCGGCACGATCGGCTTCACCGTCCCCCACTTCGGCCGCCATCTCCGAAGCGTATGACTTTCTCGCGCTTTCTAGAACTACCCCTAGAAAGCCGAAGAGAGACCTGAAGAACCGTCCCTCGATGGCCGTCTACAGATTTCTAGTGATGATGCTAGAGAGCCAAAGATCTTTATGAGTAACGGTGCGAGCCTGCCCGGGATCAGTTGCGCATCGGGTGCATAACGCGAGGGTTGAGCGGCTAACGCGCTGGAAACCTTCTCCGAAAAGCCCAGCAGGAACGCGCCGTCAGGTGCGTCCCGCCGGACCGGAGGAGGCCGCTGTGTCGAAGACCTTCCCTTTCACCGACAGCGACGGTCGCCGCTGCACCGTGGTCGCCGATGACGGTGTACCGATCGCGGTCCGCAGCTTCGGCGCCACCGACGCCGCCCTGACCGTCGTGTTCGTCCACGGTCACTGCCTGCACACCGAATCCTGGTCGTTCCTGCGCGAACAGCTGCTGCGGGACTGGCACGCCGACACCAGGATGGTCTTCTACGACCACCGCGGCCACGGCGAATCCGGACACGCCCACCACGCCACCTACACGATCGACCAGCTCGCCACCGATCTCGACGCGGTGCTGCGCGCGGTCACGCCGAGCGGGCCGGTGGTGCTGGTCGGCCACTCGATGGGCGCGATGGTGGTACTGGCCTACGCCCGCCTGTATCCGGCGGCGATCGGTACGCGGATCGCCGGGATCGGCCTGATCGCCGGCGCCGCGAGCGGTATCGCCGAAGTCGGACTCGGCAGGCTGCTCAACCGGCACGCGGTGGCCTCGCTGCAACGCGCCGTCGTGCACGCACCCCGGGTGATGCAGGCGTCGAAGCGGCTGTCCCGCTGGATCTTCGGGCCGTTGATTCGCGAGGCGAGCGCGGGTACCCGGCGGGTGAATCCGCGGGTGGCGGCCATCGCCACCGCGGTGCTCAACGAGACGGCACTGCTCACCATGTCGGGCTTCCTGAGCTCGCTCCTCGACTTCGACGAGGCGCACACCCTCCCCCACTTCGGCGATCTACCTGCCCTCGTCCTCGCGGGTTCGGCCGACCTCATGATGCCGTTCGCGCACTCGGTGGTGCTGGCCTCGCAGCTGGCGGGCGCCGAGTTGGTGCGGATCGAGGGCGCGGGTCACAGCGTCATCCTCGAGCACGCGGAGGAGGTGGCGCAGTCGATCATCGCGCTGGTCGACCGGGCGAGCATCGGCGTCAGCGCCCGCTACGCCGTCGCGGGATAGGCCGAACAGTTATCTGATGGCAATCCTTGTGATCCCCCACAACATCGGGCGTAAACCGAAAAGTTCCGTTATTGTGGTGGAGATCACGTTGTGTGGTGAGTCACACGACTCGGTGCAGCGCGGCCCGGGACTTTTCGGGCGTACCCGTGATCCGGCGAGTCGGTATGCCCGCCATATACCCAGGAGGTAACGATGACACGCAGCGATATCGCGGAACTGCGCTACGCGGTCGGCCAACTCCGGCAATCGATCGGCGCACTGCGCTCCAACTACGGCGACGCGGCCACCATCCGTCGCCTGGAGAACGACTTGGAGCGGCTCGTCATCGACGCCGAGGATTTCGAGCAGGAGCCACCACCGGAACTGGCCGTTCCGCGCAGGTCGGATCCGATCTACGTCCCCGACAGCAAGTCCGATGAAGCGGCCTGGATGGGTGCGCAGGACGAGGGGCTGGGGTTCCACTCCCGCCCGCGTACGAAGTAGAGCTTGATCACCGGCGCGACGGCCCTGCTGACAGGGTCGTCGCGCCGACCTCGGTACAGCCCGATCCGAACTCGAGCCCGATCCGAACTCTCGAGCCGATCCGAACTCAAGCCCGGTGTCGACCGAGCCTGCGTGTACGCGACCCATGAAACCGCGCCCCACGCGGCACTTCGACCGGCTCAGCCACCTCGGCGGATTCGAACAGCGCCGCGATCCCGTGGTCGTGACCGAGGGCGATGGCCTCCAGTCCGTAGCGCCCGCCGGTGCGGCCGAGTTCGTGCAGCATCGTCGTCATGATTCGCAGCCCCGTGGCGCCCACCGGGTGTCCGAGGGCGATGTCCGAGCCGTTCACGTTGAGGCGGTCGAGTGGGTCGAGTTCCCATTCGGTGGCCAGCGCGAGGACCTCCACCGCGTAGCCCTCGTTGAGTTCGAGCAAGTCGATCTCATCCAATGAACACCCGGTTCGGCCGAGCAGTTTCGACACCGCGGGCGCCGCTCCGAGACCGGGGCCCTCGTTGTCGCAGCCGGCCGCGGCCCACCCCGCGAGGAAGGCCATCGGGGTCAAACCCAGCTCACCGAGCCGATCCTCGGCCACGACCAGGCACGCCGACGCCCCGAGCCGATGCGTACTCATGTTTCCTACCGTCACCACGCCGTCTGCGAGCAGCGGACGCAGGCCGGCCAGCGTGTGCGTCGACAAGTCATCGCGAACACCCTCGTCGCGGGTGATCTGGTGATCGCCGTACCCGGCCGCCACCCCGACCACCTCGGCCGCGAACGCACCCTGCCGCCAGGCGCGGGCCGCCTTGCGATGGCTGGCCACCGCGAACTCGTCGGCGGCGGTGCGGTCGATCCCGTAGTAGTGCGCCAACCGTTCGGCGTTGTGTAATCCGGCGGTCCCACCGGGCAGCCCGGCCGCGGTCGACGCGCATTCCACCCCGCCCGCGACCACCACATCCGCGGCGCCGGTCTGCACCATCATCGCCGCGGTGATCACCGCCTGCAGGCCGCTGCCGCCGTGTTTGTCGGTCACGAAACCGGGGACCGCGAAGGGTAATCCGGCGCCGCGGGCGGCGAGCGAACCCACCGCGGGTACGTCGGAGAGGCCACCGTCGATACAGGCCATGGCCACGTCGTCGATGCGTAGCGGGTCGATCCCGGAGCGTTCGAGCACAGCCGATAACACCGTGGTCGCCAGCCATTCGGCGGGCATACCCGACAGCGCACCGCCCTCGACGCCACTGGGCGTGCGAACGGGTGCCACGATCGCGGCTCGTCTCATTGCGCGTCACGCTCCTCTCCCCGGCGGGGAATACCTGCACAGGGCACCACAGGTTTGTTGCACGGGCATGACCGCCTGCCACGGACGTCACGGCTGTGATCGAGATCACCGCCATGCACGGCGACCGAGTGCGTGAGACCCACCGCGAGCGGCGCGAACACAGGCGTATGGTGCTCCACATCACAAGCCATCGCGGTGGGGAATGATCACTGCCGCAGACCCGAAGATCAGCGAGGCATCCACCGTGAGTGCCGCACCGACCGCCTCCCCCGCATCGCACTCGGCGGGGACCGGCGTCTTCAGCAGAACGCGTGCCCGTATTTCCGCGCGCACCCTCCGCACCGACCGCTGGTGGCTACCACCACTGTTCACCGCGCTCGGGCTCGCCGCGTTCATCATCTACGCGACGATCAGATCCTTTGCGCGGACGGCCTATTGGGTGCCCGAGTTCCACTATCTGACCCCGTTCTATTCGCCGTGTCTGAGCGACTCGTGCGCACCGGGGTCGGCGCACTTCGGTACCCCCTTCCCCGAGCTGCCGATCTGGATCCCGCTGGGTTTCGTGGTGCTGCCGTTCCTGCTCGGCTTCCGACTGACCTGCTACTACTACCGCAAGGCCTACTACCGCTCGGTGTGGTTCTCCCCGCCCGCCTGCGCGGTGGCCGAGCCGCACGCGCGCTACACCGGCGAGTCGCGGCTGCCGTTGATCATCCAGAACGCGCACCGCTACTTCTTCTACGTGGCGCTGGTGGTCTCGCTGGTCAACACCTACGACGCGATCACCGCATTCCATGGCAGCGGTGGCGGTTTCGGTTTCGGTTTCGGCAATATCGTGCTGCTGATCAACGTGATCCTGCTGTGGGCCTACACCCTGTCGTGTCACTCGTGCAGGCACATCGCGGGCGGACGGCTCAAGAACTTCTCCGCCCACCCGGTGCGGTACTGGTACTGGACCCAGATCTCCAAGCTCAACACCCGCCACATGGCGCTGGCCTGGACCACTCTCGGCACCCTCGTGCTCACCGACTTCTACGTGATGTTGGTTGCGAGCGAAACCATTTCGGACCTGCGGTTCGTCAACTGACCCGCGACAACGCGAGGAGCTTGAATTTCAATGCCAGACGTGGAACGGCACGACTACGACGTCGTGGTGATCGGGGCGGGCGGTGCGGGCCTGCGAGCCGTGATCGAGGCCCGCGAACAGGGGCTTTCGGTGGCGGTGGTGTGTAAGTCGTTGTTCGGCAAGGCACATACCGTGATGGCCGAGGGCGGTTGCGCGGCCTCGATGGGCAATGCCAACGAGAAGGACAACTGGCAGACGCACTTCAAGGACACCATGCGTGGCGGCAAGTTCCTCAACAACTGGCGCATGGCCGAACTGCATGCCCAGGAGGCCGCCGATCGGGTGTGGGAGCTGGAAACCTATGGGGCGCTGTTCGATCGGACCCCCGATGGCCGGATCAGCCAGCGCAACTTCGGTGGCCACACCTATCCTCGCCTCGCGCACGTCGGCGATCGGACCGGCCTGGAGCTGATCCGCACGATGCAGCAGAAGATCGTCTCGCTGCAGCAGGAGGACTACGCCGAAACCGGCGACTACGAGGCCAGGATCAAGGTCTTCGCCGAGTGCACGATCACCGAATTGCTCACCGACGGGGGCGCGATCGCCGGCGCTTTCGGGTATTGGCGTGAATCCGGCGGCTTCGTCCTGTTCAATGCGCCTGCCGTGGTGTTGGCCACCGGCGGAATCGGCAAGTCCTACACGGTGACATCCAATTCCTGGGAGTACACCGGCGACGGCCACGCGCTGGCGCTTCGCTCCGGCGCGACGCTGATCAATATGGAGTTCCTGCAGTTCCACCCCACCGGCATGGTCTGGCCACCGAGTGTGAAGGGCATCCTCGTCACCGAGGGTGTGCGCGGCGACGGCGGCGTGCTGAAGAACTCCGAGGGCAAGCGGTTCATGTTCGATTACATCCCGCCGGTGTTCAAGGGTCAGTACGCCGAGACCGAGGAAGAAGCCGATCAGTGGTTGCGCGACAACGATTCCGCGCGCCGCACCCCTGACCTGCTCCCCCGTGACGAAGTGGCCAGGGCGATCAACGAGGAGGTGAAGGCTGGCCGCGGCACCGAACACGGCGGCGTCTACCTCGACATCGCCTCCCGCATGCCCGCCGACGAGATCGTGCGCAGGCTGCCGTCGATGCACCATCAGTTCAAGGAACTGGCCGATGTCGACATCACCGCCGAGCCGATGGAAGTCGGGCCGACCTGTCACTACGTGATGGGCGGAATCGAGGTGGAGCCCGATACCGGCGCGGCGTCGGTGCCCGGATTGTTCGCCGCCGGTGAGTGTTCCGGCGGTATGCACGGTTCGAACCGGCTCGGCGGCAACTCGCTGTCGGACCTGCTGGTGTTCGGCCGCAGGGCCGGGCTCGGCGCTTCGGCGTATGTCCAGCAGCTCACCGCCAAGCCGACGCCGGCCGAGACCGATATCGAGGACGCGGTGAAAACCGCACTGGCACCCTTCGATTCGACCACCGACGGTTCGGGCGAGAACCCCTACACCCTGCACTCCGAACTCCAGCAGACGATGAACGACCTGGTCGGCATCATCCGCAAGGAGCACGAGGTACGCGCGGCGATCGACAAGCTGAACGAGCTGCGCGCCCGCTACGCCAACGTGACCGTGGAGGGCAAACGCCCGTTCAACCCCGGCTGGCACCTGGCTCTCGACCTGGCCAACATGTTGCTGGTCAGCGAATGTGTCGCGCAGGCAGCGCTGTTGCGGACCGAGAGCCGCGGCGGCCACACCCGCGACGATCACCCCGGCATGAATCCGGACTGGCGCAACAAGTTGCTGGTATGTGCGGCTGTCGCCGGTTCGCGCGCGCAGATCCCGGATGTCACCGTGACCCCCGCCGATCAGACGCCGATGCGCGAGGACCTACTCGCTCTGTTCGAACTGAGCGAGCTCGAGAAGTACTTCACCGAGCAAGAATTGGCTGCGCACCCGACAGCCGAGGGAAAGGCGTAACCATGGGATACGACGCCCGGTTCCGGGTCTGGCGCGGCGACATCGACGGCGGCAGTCTCGCCGATTACACGGTGGCGGTGAACGAGGGCGAAGTGGTGCTCGACATCATCCACCGCCTGCAGGCCACCCAGACACCCGACCTCGCGGTGCGCTGGAATTGCAAAGCGGGCAAGTGCGGTTCGTGTTCGGCGGAGGTGAACGGGCGCCCGAGGTTGCTGTGCATGACGCGGATGTCGACGTTCACGCCGGACGAGGTCATCACCGTCACCCCGATGCGGACCTTCCCGATCATCAAGGATCTCGTCACCGATGTCTCGTTCAACTACGAGAAAGCAAGGGAGATCCCGTCATTCACGCCACCCGCCGGTCTCGCGCCGGGTGATTACCGGATGAAGCAGATCGACGTGGAGCGCTCGCAGGAGTTCCGCAAGTGCATCGAGTGCTTCCTTTGCCAGGACACCTGTCATGTGGTGCGTGATCACGAGGAGAACAAGACCGCTTTCGCGGGCCCGCGCTACCTGATGCGCATCGCCGAGTTGGAGATGCACCCCCTTGACACGCGCGATCGGCGCGAAATGGCCCAGGAGGAAGCAGGTTTGAGCTACTGCAATATCACCAAGTGCTGCACCGATGTGTGCCCCGAGCACATCAAGATCACCGACAACGCGCTGATTCCACTGAAGGAACGAGTGGTGGATCGCAAATATGACCCGATTGTCTGGCTCGGCAATAAAATTTTCCGTCGATAGGAACTGTTGACGCTGCGGGGCCCGAAACCCCCGCAGCGTCGGCTGCCTACAAGACAGCCACAGTCCCCATAGCGACAGATCCGACCAGTACTCCGATGAACAGCGCCGACAGCAAAGAACCGGTGAGAACGAAGATCCCGACCGCCGATACCGCGAACAGCAGTATGACGATCAGGCGTTCCACCGCGTCTTCAGGCGCTAGCCTCCGGTACCGGGGTGGCATCTTCTTCAACCCTCGGTCCATATACCCGGGTTACCCCAGCGGGCCCCGCACCAAACCTCGGCCTATGCCGAATATCTATCGTTCTGTGATCTGGCGTGATCAAGGACGATCGAACTCACCGTCGTGCACGCCCGCGGTGAAGGCGGTCCATTCACTCGGGGTGAAGATCAATACCGGACCGTCGGGATTCTTGCTGTCGCGCAGGGCAACGTACCCCTGCGCCAGCATGGCGACCTCCACGCTGCCGTCGTCGGCACCCGCGCGCTGCCAGGTGGCACCGGTGGTGTCGATGTCGCGCTTGGTGTTCACGCGAACGTGCCGGTGTCGATGCCGCGGGTGAAGGCGTCCCAGCTCGCGCCGTCGAAGACCAACGTCGGACCGGCGGGGTTCTTGCTGTCGCGCACGCCGACGTGTCCGCCGAACAGAAAAGCAACTTCGACGCAATCCTTGCCCGCACCACTTCGAGTGCTCTTGAACCAGTGGGCGTCGACGAGATCGAAACTCATGCCACATACTCCTTCGCGACCTGCCATAGCAGGTGTCTACTCGGTTGGATATCCAGCGCATGGCGCTGGAGGCATTCATGAGCCCGGTCGTACCTTCGAACATCCGCGCGTCGTTCCAGGTAGAGGTCGCCGGTAAAGCCTTCGGCGTACACCACCGGCGGTTCGACCGGTTGCCCTTTACTGTCGGTGCCGAACTCGAGAACCGTGAAAGGTCCGGTGGAGACTCCGAGCGGAACACCGGCGGCAAACGGCAGGATGCGCAATGCCACATTACTTCGGGTACTCGCATCGGCGAGGTATCGCAACTGCGCAGCCATCACCTTTGCATCACCGACGACGCTGCGCAACACCGATTCGTGCAGAACCACGTCGATCTCGGCGGGCGAATGCGTGCGGGTGATCAAGGCTTGGCGTTGCAGCCGCAGCGCGACTCGCCGATCGAGCTCGTCGACCGAATCCTGAGGAAAGCCCAGATGATTCAGTGCCCGTGCGTATTCCGCGATTTGTAGCAAACCGGGAACCAGCTCGGACTGATAGGCGCGCAACCGATGCGCCGAAGCCTCCAAACCCACATAGATATCGAAATTCTCAGGTATCAGATCGCCGTAGGCGTGCCACCAGCTCTTGACAGCGGCCTGTTGCGCGAGTCCGGTGAAGCCTTCGGCGAGATCGTCGGGAATGCCGTAGATCCGACACAGTTCGTGGATGTCGATGGTACGAATGCGGTCGGCCTGCCCCTTTTCCAGTCGCTGGAGCGTGCTGGCGCCCCACTCCATCAGCCGGGCCGCCTCGGCGATGGTGAGCCCGGCTTGGGTGCGCCAATCGCGCAGATAGCGGCCGAGTTGGCGACGCGGCAGGGTCGAGGAGACACCCGCCTGCCCGTCTGTGCCGTTCGATGCGTTCGTTGCCACAGCCCCACTCCTTCTGTGTCGCATACCCGCCACCCGCGCCGAGCCCCGCTGCGAGGGTGGATTTCGTCCACTGTGGGGAATCCTGCACTCCCCCTTGGATGTTGTGCTGGGAATTCGAGGGAAATCTCGACGAACGGGCGTGTACTCACCGTTAGCCGGGCATTAGCGTGCTGTGCTGTTCCCATGCAATTGAGCGAAGTGAACATGCGCATCGCCACAGCACTGCTGAGTTGCTCCACCGATCCGGGCCCGATGGAGCCCGAACAAGCCCATGCCGCAATGCAATTGCACCTCGACTGCACCGTCGAGGAGTGTCGGGTGCGCAGGCGGGCGCGCAACACCCTCGTCGAAGCGGGCCGCTGCGTGTTGGACGCGCGCGCGACGCGTTAGTGGTGGCGGTGGTCGGTGATCGGGTCGCGCGGGCCGAACTTCGGTTTGCGCGCCTGCCCGCTCAACCCAAGCAGTCGCACCGCGCGGTAGCGGTGGGGTTGTAGCGGTCGCAGGTACTCGACCATCGCGTCGTCATCGATCGGGTGGCCGAGCAGGCTCCAGCCGACCACGGCGGCGAGGTGGTAGTCACCGACCGAGAGGGCATCGGCGTCGCCGAAGGCGCGTTGCGCTGTCTCGGCCACCGTCCATACGCCGATGCCGGGCAGGCTGCGTAGACGTCGCGCGGCCTCGATCGGGTCGAGCGCTGCCGTGCGTTCGATCGAGTCGGCGACCCTGGCCGCGCGCACGATGGTCTGCGCGCGCTGCGGGCCGACATTGGCTCGGTGGTACTTCCACGACGGGATCAGTCGCCAGGTATCGGCATCCGGCGCCACCATCAGACCGGTCGGCGCTGGGCCGGGGGCCTTTGTGCCGAACTCCCGGACCAGCGTGCGCCAAGCCGCGAACGAGGACTGCGTATGCACTTTCTGTTCGAGGACGGCGGGGATCAGCGACTCCATCACCCGGCCGGTTCGCAACATGCGCAGACCGGGGACCGTGCGGTGGGCTTCGATGAGCTTGGGGTGCTCGGGGGCGAAGTCGTCGAGGTTCTCCTCGAGGCAGAGCATGCTCTCGAGGTCGGCCAGGAATTCCTCGGCGCCGGGGCCCCAGGCGCGGGCGGTGGCGCCGTCGCGGCCGTCCTGGGTGAGGCGATAGGTGACCACGCCGGTGGGCATTCGCGAGGCGTGCCAGTGGGCGCCGTCGGGGGTGACGTGGTGGCAGGGGTCGCCGACGCCCCGGCGCAGGGGTGAGACGGTGATGCCGACGTCGAAGGGTCTGCTCGACCGGACGGTCCTGGACAGACCGGCCACGGCCAGGTCAGGGTCCAGGGTCTGATCGCGCATTCGTCCATTGTGCGCCTGTGATCGGCGACAACCCACAGCGCGGGGGACCGCGTTCCGCGGCCGTCAGGAGGCTGGGGTTCGGTCGAGCAGGTACCTGGCCAGGTGCAAGCCGGGAGTGTGGGCGAGCTGCGCGGCCTGGGTTCGGCAGGAGAAGCCGTCTGCCAGGAAGATCGTATTCGGTGGGACGTTCCGTAGGGCCGGGAGCAGGGCGTTTTCCGCTACCGCGACCGAGACTTCGTAGTGGCCTTTCTGCATGCCGAAGTTGCCTGCCAGGCCGCAGCAACCCGCGAGTTCCTGGACTGTGACGCCCATCGCGGTGAGGATTCGGCGTTCGGCCTCGAAGCCGCCCACGGCGTGCTGGTGGCAGTGGGGTTGGACGATCACCGTGTCCTGCGGGCGCCGGGGTGGTTGCCAGTCGGGGTGCTCGAGCAGGAATTCGGCCAGGGTGCGGACCGCGGCCGCTACCGGTTTCGCGCGGGGATCGTCGGGGAGTAGTTCGGGGAGGTCGGCGCGCAGGGTGGCGGTGCAGGAGGGTTCGAGGCCGATGATCAGACCGCCCGACGCAACGTGCTCGGACAGTGCGTCGAGGGTGGCGCGTAGGCGGGTGCGGGCGCCGTCGAGCTGGCCGGTGCTGATCCAGGTGAGGCCGCAGCAGACCCGAGCTTTCGGGATGCTGACCCGATAACCCAGTTGTTCGATCAGTTGTTGTGCGGCTAGGGCATTTTCAGGGTCGAACGTGTCGGTGAAGGAGTCGATCCACAGCATCACTTCACCTGTGTCGGGATCGCCGGCTGTTGCCGGTTCGTCGGCCGACCTGGTCTCGACAGGCGCGTGGACTCCGTTGCGGCCCAGCATGGTCACTGGCTCCTCGGCACGTTCAGTGACGCCGAGGTCGGCCCAGATCCGGCGCAGCGGTTTCGGGGCGAGCCGCGGTGCCGCGCGCCTCGGGTCGATTCCGGCCAGTCGCATGCCGGTTCGACGGAGGCGGGGACGGGCGGCCACCGCGTTGGCCAGGCGGGGGAAGTGTTGGGCGATCGCCAGCCAGCGTGGAAGTTGACCCAGGACATAGTGATCCAGCGGGCGGAGGCGGCCTTCGTAGCGGCGGTACAGCGCCTCGGATTTGTAGGTGGCCATGTCGACACCGGCGGGGCAGTCGGCGGCGCAGGCTTTGCAGGACAGGCAGAGGTCGAGGGATTCCTCGACTGCTGGTGCACGCCAGTCCAGTTCACCGCGGACGACTTCCTGCAGGACTCTGGCGCGGGCGCGCGTGGTGTCCTTCTCGTCGGCGGTGGCCAGGTAGGAGGGGCACATGAAGCCGCCCGCCGCGTGCGTGTCCGCGCGGCACTTGCCGATTCCTACACATCTGTGCACAGCTGTGGATAAATCGCCGGAGTCTGTGGACAGCGCGAAGCCACGCGAGGGGAGCGGCGCGAGACCGGCGACGCGCAGGTCGGCGTCGACGGAGTTCGGGGCGACGAGGACGCCGGGGTTGAGGACGTCGTCGGGATCGAACAGGGTCTTGAAGCCGGCGAAGGCCGCACGGGCGGCCAGTGAGTACATGACTTCGAGGAGTTCGGATCTCGCGCGACCGTCGCCGTGTTCGCCGGAGAGCGAGCCGCCGTGGCGGACAACGAGTTCGGCGGCTTCGAAGAGGAAGGCGCGGAATCGTTGGGGCGCGTCGGTGATCGGGAAGTCAAGGCGGACGTGGATGCAGCCGTCGCCGATGTGGCCGTAGAGCAGGCCTTTTACGTCGTATTCGGCGGTGAGCGAAGCGAATTCGCGGAGATAGGTGCCGAGATTCTCGGGCGGTACAGCGGCATCCTCCCAACCGGGCCACGCTGGGTTCCCGTCCGGAGTTCGTCCCGCCAGCCCGGCGCCGTCAGCTCGGATTCGCCAGAGTGCCGCTGTGGCAATCGGATCGGTGACGATCCGGTGGTCATCGGCATTGCTCGTCGCACACAGCTGTCGGGCCACGGCCAGTGCCTCGGCTCGGTTGGCTCCCGCGGTTTCGACGAAGAGCCATCCGCGACCTCGCGGCAACTCGGGCACCGTCCCCCTGTGCGCGCGGACCACATCGACCAATCCCGCATCGATGCCCTCCACCGCGATCGGCGCGCATCCAGTAACAGCTGCGATGTCGTCTGCGGCCGAAGCGATGTCGGGGTAGCCGAGCACCGTGAGCACAGTCGCGGCAGGCACCGGCGTGAGCGCGACCTCTGCTTCCACGAGTAGTCCACAGGTGCCTTCGGAACCCACGAACGCTTTCGCCACCGATGAACCATGCTCCGGCAGTAGGTGTTCCAGACCGTAGCCGGAGGCCTGCCGATCGAAGCGACCGAGTTCGGTGCGCAGGACGGCCAGATTGGCGGCGGTGAATCCCGCCAGGCCGGGAACCGAGGTCAGGTCGGCGCCGAGGGTTCGCCGCTCCCCCGTGCCGTCGATAACGCGCAGCTCACGGACGGTATCGGCGGTGCGCCCCCAGGCCAACGCGTGCGGTCCGCACGCATTGTTGCCGATCATCCCGCCGAGCGTGCAGCGGTCCTGCGTCGACGGATCCGGCCCGAACCGCAGCCCATCCGCCCGCAGCCTGCGTTGCAGCGCCGACAGCACCACCCCCGGCTGCACGGTCGCCGTACGCGCCTCGACATCGACCGCGCGCACCGCGTTCATGTGCCTGCTGAAATCCAGCACGATGCCCGGGCCGATGGCATTGCCCGCGACCGAGGTGCCGGCGCCGCGCGCGGTGACCGACAGCCCGTTCTCGCGCGCGAAGTTCACCACGGCGGCGACGTCGTCCTCGGTGCGGGGAAACACCACCATGGCGGGCCGGACGCGGTAGTTGGAGGCATCGGAGGAGTACTCGACGCGCCTGCGCACCGACGCGTCGACCGGGCAGTCGACCCGCGGGCGTAGTGCGTCCGCCAGCAGTTCAGCGCTCCGGTCGTCGTCCACGACGACCAGCCTATTCGCGGCGCCGGGCAGATCAGGGCCACGGAAAGGATTTGCGGTCAACCTTTGTTGAGGTTCTAGTGTCAGTGGGCAGGAGTTCAATGGGTGGGGAGCCTCGAGGAGAGTGGCAGTGAGTATCGAATCAGTGGCATACAGCCAGATGTACCGGCAGGCGAACGCGCCGCAGGAGCAGCGCCCGTTCAGCATGGTGACGGCGCGGCGGATCCTGCGGTTCGCGCAACATCACCGGCGGCGGATCAGCGGGTTCCTGCTGCTCAGCGTGCTCGCGGCCGTGCTCGGCGTGGCTACGCCGGTGCTGGCGGGGCGCGTGGTCAACGGGATCGTCGACGGTTCACCGCCGCGTACCGTGGTGCTGCTCGCGCTCGCCATCGCGGGTCTGGCCATCCTCGACGCCGCCCTCGGCATCGCTATCCGGTGGCTGTCGGCCCGGATCGGGGAGGGCCTGATCCTCGACCTGCGTACCGCCGTGTTCGACCACGTGCAGAAGATGCCCGTCGCGTTCTTCACCCGAACCCGCACCGGCGCGCTGGTGAGCAGGCTCAACAGCGATGTGATCGGTGCGCAGCGGGCGTTCAGCGACACCCTCTCCGGCGTGGTCACCAACCTGGTCACGCTGCTGCTCACGCTCGCCGTGATGCTCAGCATCTCCTGGCAGATCACCCTGCTGGCGCTGGTCCTGCTGCCCGTGTTCGTCATCCCGGCCCGGCACGCAGGCAACAAACTCGCCGCCATGCAGCGCGAAGCCGCCCAGCTCAATGCCGCCATGAGCACCCAGATGACCGAGCGCTTCTCCGCGCCGGGCGCCACCCTGGTGAAGCTGTTCGGCAGGCCGAAGCAGGAGTCGTCGGAGTTCGCGGTGCGCGCCACCCGCGTGCGTGACATCGGCGTGCGTACCGCCATGCTGCAGACCACCTTCGTCACCTCGCTCACCCTGGTCTCCGCGCTCGCGCTCGCCTTGGTCTACGGCCTCGGCGGCTGGTACGCGCTGAAGGGCAGCCTCGACGCGGGCTCGGTCGTCGCGCTCTCGCTGCTGCTCACCCGGCTGTACACCCCGCTCACCGCGCTGGCCAGTGCCCGCCTGGAGATCATGTCGGCGCTGGTGAGTTTCGAGCGCGTCTTCGAGGTGCTGGATCTGAAGCCGCTGATCGAGGACGCCCCGCACGCCACCCCGGTGCCCGACGGCCCCGTCGCGGTGGAACTGGACGCGGTGAACTTCGGCTACCCGTCGGCCGACAAGGTCTCGCTCGCTTCGCTGGAAGATGTGGCGACCCTGGACAGCCGCGGCGGGGTCGAGGTGCTGCACGAAGTGTCGTTGCGCGCCGAACCCGGGCAGCTCATCGCGCTCGTCGGTTCGTCCGGCGCGGGCAAATCGACTATCGCCCAACTGGTTTCACGGCTCTACGATGTCGACTCCGGCGCGGTCCGGCTCAACGGTGCCGACGTGCGCGACCTGACCACCGAATCCATTCAGCACACGGTCGGCCTGGTCACCCAGGACGGCCACCTGTTCCACGACACCATCCGCGCGAACCTCCTGCTGGCCCGCCCGGAAGCCACCGAAGCGCAGCTGTGGGACGCCCTCGATCGCGCCCGTCTCCGCGACCTGGTCGACTCGCTCTCCGACGGCCTGGAGACCGTGGTCGGCGAGCGCGGTTACCGCCTCTCCGGCGGTGAACGCCAACGCCTCACCATCGCCCGCCTGCTGCTCAAGCAACCACGGGTGGTCATCCTCGACGAGGCAACCGCCTCCCTCGACTCCACCTCGGAGGCAGCCGTCCAAGCAGCCCTCGCCGAAGCACTCACCGGACGCACCGCGCTGGTCATCGCCCACCGCCTGTCCACCATCCGCGCCGCCGACCAGATCCTGGTCCTCGAGGACGGCCGCATCATCGAACGCGGCACCCACGCCACCCTCCTCAACGCGGACGGCCGCTACGCCGAGCTCTACCGAACCCAGTTCGCCGACGACCCGGTAGCACCGGCCATCGCCTGATCACCAGCCGCCAATATCTCAGAACTCGTTGGCTACGCCTATGACGGTGCGGCCGGAGTGGGTGCCGTCCTTGATCGACTGGAGGACGGTGCCGACTTCGGTGATCGAGGTGAAGGACTCGATCGACGAGAGGTGTTGGGGGCGTAGCTGTTTGCCCAGGGCGGTCCACAGGGCGCGGCGCTTCTCGATCGGGAGTTGGACCGAGTCGATGCCGAGCAGGCTGACGCCGCGCAGGATGAACGGGAGCACGGTGGTGGGGAGTTCGGCGCCGCCGGTGAGGCCGCTGGCCGCTACCGCGCCACCGTAGCCGATCGCGCTCAGGACATGGGCGAGCGAGGCGCCACCGACACTGTCGACCGCGGCGGCCCAGTTGGCCTTGTTGAGCGGGCGCGGCTTGGCATCGGGGTCGAGGGGGAGGCGGCCGATGACCTCGTTGGCGCCGAGTTCGGCGAGGAGGTCGTTCGCGTCGGTCTTGCCGGTGGAGGCGATGACCTCGAAGCCGAGGCCGGAGAGGATATCGATGGCGACGGTGCCGACACCACCGGTCGCGCCGGTGACCAGGACCGCGCCGTCGTCGGGGGTCAGGCCGTGGTCGAGCAGGGCCTGCACGCTCATGGCGGCGGTGAAGCCCGCGGTGCCGATGGTGGCGGCGTCACGGGTGTCGAGGCCGTCGAGCTTCACCACCCACTCAGCGGGCACCTTGGTGTATTCGGCGAAGCCACCGTTGCGGGAAACGCCGAGGTCGTAGCCATGGGCGATGACCTGATCGCCGGGGGAGAAGTCGTCGCTCGCCGAGGCGATCACCTCGCCGGTGAGGTCGATGCCGGGCACGATCGGGTAGTTGCGCACCACCCCGCCGCGCGGCGTGATCGCCAGCAGGTCTTTGTAATTCGCACTCGAGTAATGGACCTTGATCGTCACCTCGCCGGTACCGAGGAAGTCATCTCCCACCGTTTCGCGAGCAAGCACAATCTGACCGTCGGATTCACGGGCAACCATCGCTGAGAACTCCATGGGCCGAGCATACGAGTTCACCGGCCCGGGGTGGAGGCCTCGCTCTCGGACAGTTGATCACCAGGCCACCACGGAGGCATCGGCCGAGAAGGAAAATCCACCAGCGCCTGGTGATCAACCGTCCAGCAGGTGTGACTATCCGGTCAGGGTGGGAGGAGTTCCAGGCGGACGCCGAGGAGGCGGACCGGGCGGTCGAGGTCGAAGCGGGCGATGATCGCGAGGGCGGTGTCGACGATGGCGGGGATGTCGTCGGTGGGGGAGGGGAGTTTTTGTTGTTTGCTGCGGGTGTAGAAGGTTTTGGTGCGGACGGTGACCGAGACGCGGGTGCTGATTCGGTGGTGTTCGCGCATTTCCTCGGCGACTTCCGTGGCGATGCGGGCGAGTTCGCGGCGGATCTCGTCGGGGTCGGTCAGGTCGTGGGGGAAGGTTTCGGATTTGCTGCGGCCCAACGGGATTCGCGGGGTGGTCGAGAGCTCGGTGTCGCCTTTGCCGTGGCCGAGAACCCACAGGTAGGGGCCGGTGCTGGGGCCGAATTCGGCGGCCAGGCGGTCGCGGTCGGCGGACATGAGGTCGGCCACCGTGGCGATGTCGAGGTCGGCCATGCGTTGGGCGATGCGGGCGCCGACGCCCCAGAGCGCGTCGGTGGGGCGGTGGCCCATCAATTCGGTCCAGTTGGCGGCGGTGAGCTCGAAGATGCCGGTGGCGGCGCCGGGGTCGTGTTCGGGTTCGGCGGAGGTCTTGCCGGTGGACTTGGCGAAACCGGTGGCCAGTTTCGCGGTGAGTTTGTTGTCGCCGATGCCGACCGCGCAGGTGAGACCGAGTTCGATGATGGCGGTGCGGATTTCGGCGGCGAGCCGCCACGGATCGCCGTCGGTGGCGACGAAGGCTTCGTCCATCCCCCACACCTCGACCGCACCGGCCACCCGACCGAGCGTCGCCATGATCTCCTCGGAGGCCACCTCGTAGGCGGCCATGTCGACCGGCAGGAAAACGCCCTCCGGGCACTTGCGCTGCGCCATCCTCAACGCCATCCCCGCTCGCACGCCGTACGCCCTGGCGGGATAGGAAGCGCAGGTCACGACCTTGCGTGGCTGCGCGGGATCGCCTTCGCCGCCGACGATGACCGGCTGCCCACGCAGCTCAGGGCGACGTCGGAATTCCACCGCCGCCTGGAACTGGTCGAGATCCACATGCAGGAGCCACCGGGGCACTGTTCCGTCATACCGCATGGCACCGACAATCCGGCGTAACCGGGCGTGGCAATATCCGTACCGCGCCAACCGATCACGACTGAGCTCGAAGAACGGAACACCCGATGCCGACCGAAGCCACCACCCTCGACCTCGACCTGGCGCGGCAGGTGCTCGCCGCGCAGCCGTTCGCCCGTCTGGTCGGCACCGAGCTCACCGAATTCGGCGATGGGGCAGCCACTCTCGTCATCGATATCCAGCCCGAACACGGCCAGCAATTCGGCTTCGTGCACGGCGGGGTACTCGCCTACGCCGCCGACAACGCCCTCACCTTCGCCGCGGGCACCGTCCTGGGCCCCAACGTCCTCACCGGCGGCTTCACCATCACCTACCTGCGCCCGGCCCAGGGCGAACGCCTGCGCGTGCACGCCACCGTCCTCGGCGCCACCCGCCGCCAGGCTGTCACCCACTGCGACGTCTACGCCGAGACCGAGGGCGAGGAACCCATTCTCTGCGCGGTCGCCCAGGGCACCACCCGCCGCGTCGAGAAGGACCTCGCCCCCTCCACCGAGGAGGACGCGGACGAATTCGACGATGCCGATCTCGACGACGACCTCGACGACCTCGACGACGACCAGGACGACTACGACACCGACCAACTGGCAGTGGTCACCATCGAGGGCCCGGTTCTGCCGCCGGCCGTCAGCCGCTAGCGAGGCGCCGAGGGACCTCGAAAGGGCGACTCGGACTGCTCCGGCTACGGCGAACGGGCCGTGCGCAGTGCACGGCCCGTCGACGGTTCGGATCAGGCGCTGACGGCGAAGGTCTTGCCGTCTGCGGCGGGTTCGGCGATGGGTTCGATGGCGTAGGCCAGGATGTCTGCCACGTCGGCGACGGGGCGAACATCCAGTGCGGCCAAGACCTCTGCCGGGACCTCGTCGAGGTCCGGTTCGTTGCGGGCGGGAATGAAGACGGTCTTCAGGCCGGCGCGCTGGGCGGCGAGGAGCTTCTGTTTCACGCCACCGATCGGCAGGACACTGCCGTTGAGGGTGACCTCGCCGGTCATGCCGACATCACCGCGGACCGGGCGGCCGAGGGCGAGCGAGACCAGGGCGGTGACCATGGTGACGCCCGCGGAGGGGCCGTCCTTGGGGACTGCGCCCGCGGGGAAGTGGATGTGGATGTTGCGGTCGAGGATCTTGGGTTCGATGCCGATTTCCTCCAGATGCGAGCGCACGTAGGTGAGGGCGATCTGGGCGGATTCCTTCATGACGTCACCGAGTTGGCCGGTGAGTGTGAGGGAACGTTCGCCCTCGGCGCCGTTGGCCTCGATGTAGAGGACGTCGCCGCCCGCACCGGTGACCGCAAGTCCCGTCGCCACGCCGGGGACAGAGGTGCGTTCCATCGAGTCCGGGGTGAAGCGGGGGCGGCCGAGGTAGTCGGTGAGGTTGTCGATGTCGACGGTCAAGCTCGTCACCTCGGCGGTCGGCTGCGGACCGGATTCAATGTCGATGACATTGCCGTACCCGAGTTCCGGGTCGTAACCGAGCTCGGCGGCGCTGCCCGACCCGGCGCCGTTGCCGGGCGCGACGTCACCGGTGACCAGACGAGTTGCCGCTTTGCGCAAGGCTTTGGCGACGAGACGCTCCATCTGGCGCACCCCGGCCTCGCGGGTGTAGTTCGCCGCGATCTCGCGCAACGCCGCGTCGGTGATCGACACTTCTTCGGTGGTCAGGGCATTGCGTTCCAGCTGGCGGGGGACCAGGAAGTCACGGGCGATGGCGACCTTGTCGGCCTCGGTGTAGCCGTCGACGGTGATGAGCTCCATGCGGTCGAGCAGGGGACCGGGGATGGTGTCCATGACGTTGGCGGTGGCGATGAACAGGACGTTCGACAGGTCGAGATCCAGGTCGAGGTAGTGGTCGCGGAAGGTGTGGTTCTGCGCGGGGTCGAGGACCTCGAGCAGGGCCGCCGCCGGATCACCACGGAAGTCGGAGCCCACCTTGTCGATCTCGTCCAGCAGGACAACGGGATTCATCGAACCCGCCTCCTTCACCGCACGCACGATCCGGCCGGGCAGCGCGCCCACGTAGGTGCGGCGGTGGCCACGGATCTCGGCCTCGTCGCGCACACCACCCAGGGCGACACGAACGAACTTGCGGCCCAATGCCTTTGCGACCGACTCACCCAGCGAGGTCTTACCGACACCGGGCGGACCCACCAGCACGAGCACCGCACCGGAGCCACGCCCACCGACGACCTCGAGGCCACGCGCGGCCCGCCGCGAACGCACCGCCAGGTACTCGACCATCCGGTCCTTGACCTCTTCCAGGCCATGGTGGTCGGCGTCGAGTACCGCGCGGGCGGCCGAAACATCGGTGCTGTCTTCGGTTTTCACCGACCACGGCAGCTCGAGCACGGTGTCGAGCCAGGTGCGGATCCAGCCGGACTCCGGGCTCTGATCACTGGCGCGCTCCAACCGGCCGACCTCGCGCAGTGCCTCCGCGCGCACGTTCTCGGGCAGGTCCGCGTTCTCCACGCGGGTGCGGTAGTCGTCGGCGCCGTCGGGTTCGTCCTCGCCGAGCTCCTTGCGAATGGCGTTGAGCTGCTGACGCAGCAGGAATTCGCGCTGGCTCTTCTCCATGCCGTCGCGGACGTCCTCGGAGATCTTGTCGGTGACCTCGACCTCGGCGATGTGGTCTTTGATCCAGTCGATCTGCTTGGTGAGCCGCACCGTGACATCGGGGGTCTCGAGCAGCTCGCGCTTCTGGTCATCGGACAGGTACGGCGCGTAGCCCGCGGTGTCGGCGATGGCTTCCACGTCGTCGAGCTGGTTGACGACGTCGATGATCTGCCAGGCCTCCCGCCGCTGCAGCACGGCGACGACCAGCTTCTTGTACTCGGCGGCCAGTTCGGTGGTCCGCTCGTCGGGCTCGACCGCCTCGACCAGTTCGGCCTCCACCCACAGCGCGGCACCGGGGCCGGTGACACCGTGCCCGATCCGAGCGCGGCGCTCGGCCTTCAACACGGCCGCGGGCGCGCCACCGCGCATCCGGCCGACCTGTTCGATGGTGGCGACGACGCCGTAGGAGGCGTACCCCTCGTCGAGGCGCGGCGCGACCAGCACCGACCCGGTTTTGGCGGCCTGAGCGGCGTCGATGGCGGCCTGCGCGGATTCGTCCAATTCGATGGGCACGACCATGCCCGGCAGCACGATCGGATCGGTCAGGAACAGCACCGGCAGGTTCTGAGCTGAAGTCATGTCGACCCTTCCAGAGTTGAGCTTTGTTGACTCAACATGACCCCCCGGGTGTTTGTTCCTGCAGGTGGCGTCGTTCACTCACGGCGAAAAAGATTCGCCGAAATTCTTTCGCCGAGGATGTCGAGAACGCCCGGGTGGTTCCGTCCCTGGGGTACGAACAACCGAACGTCAGAACGCCTGAAAACGATCGATCCCGGCCAGAATGGCCGCAACGAACCGAGGAGAACATCATGGCCAAGTACCTGCTGCTCAAGCACTACCGTGGCGCGCCCGCGTCCGTCAACGACGTACCGATGGATCGGTGGACGCCCGAAGAGGTGACCGCGCATGTCGGATACATGGAGGACTTCGCCGCGCGACTCCGGACGACCGGCGAGTATGTCGACAGTCAGGCGCTGTCCGCGCAGGGCACGTTCGTCCGCTCGGACGGCGAGGGGCGACCGCCGATCACCGACGGGCCGTTCGCGGAGACCAAGGACCTGATCGCCGGGTGGATGGTGATCGACGTCGAGACCTACGAGCGCGCGCTCGAGCTGGCGGGGGAGCTGTCCGCGGCGCCGGGCGCGGGTGGGAAGCCGGTTCAGGAATGGCTCGAGCTGCGCCCGTTCTACACAGAATTGCCCACGGTGACCGAATGAACGAAGCGCTGTTGCGCGAACTCGTCCCCGCGGTGATCGGCGTCCTCGTCCGCCGCGGGGCCGAGTTCACCGCGGCCGAGGACGCCGTGCAGGACGCGCTGATCCGAGCGCTGGAGTCGTGGCCCGACGATCCACCCCGCGATGCGAAGGGCTGGCTCGTCGCTGTCGCTTGGCGAAAGTTCCTCGACGCGGCGCGGTCCGAAACATCGCGGCGGGGCAGGGAATTCGCGGTGGATCGCGAACCAGCGGCTGGGCCCGCGCCCGCCGCCGACGACTCACTGTGGCTGTACTTCCTGTGCGCGCACCCGTCCCTATCCCCGGGGTCAGCTGTCGCGTTGACCTTGCGCGCGGTCGGCGGCCTGACGACGCGGCAGATCGCGACCGCCTACCTGGTGCCGGAATCGACTATGGCGCAACGGATCAGCCGCGCCAAGAAGAGCATCGCGGGCTTGCCGCTCGATCGCCCCAGCCACCCGACCACCGTGCTGCGCGTGCTCTATCTCGTCTTCAACGAGGGCTACAGCGGCGACATCGACCTGGCCGCCGAAGCCATCCGCCTCACCCGCCAGCTCGCCGCCTCGACCGACGAACCCGAGGCCTCGGGACTGCTGGCCCTGATGCTGCTGCACCACGCCCGCCGAGCCTCGCGCACCGAGGGTGGCCGCCTGGTGCCGCTCGCCGAACAGGACCGATCCCGCTGGGACACAAGTCTTATCGCCGAGGGCGTGACAATCTTGCAGGCCGCGTTGGCACGCGACCGGCTGGGCGAATACCAAGCCCAAGCCGCGATCGCCGCCCTGCACGCGGACGCACCGAGCACCGCCGAAACGGACTGGGTTCAGATCGTGGAATGGTACGACGAACTCTTACACCTCACCGACAGTCCGGTGGTGCGCCTCAACCGCGCGGTCGCGGTCGGCGAGGCCGACGGAGCACGAGCCGGACTGGCGGCGCTGGCAGCGCTCGACCCGAACCTGCCCCGCCACAACGCCTCTCGCGCCTACCTGCTGGAACGAGCAGGCGACCTCGAACAAGCCGCGACGCTGTACGCCGAGGCAGCACACACCGCCACCACCGTGCCCGAGCGCGATCACCTCACCCGGGAAGCCGCGCGGGTTCGCCAGTTGCTGTCCTGAATCCGAAACGACCTCGGCCTCCCCGGGTTGAGGGCCGGGGAGGCCGAGGCGGTGGAAGGGCGTCCCGGGTTGAGGACCGGGAGGCCGAGGTGGTGGCCTTACAGGTTCGAGGAACGAATCCGCTCGGTCGGGGGATCGAACGGGCGGCCCGCGGTGGAGCCGGAGCTCAGGAACCCGAGGACAGCGCCGCCGATGAGGAACAGGGCCGCGAGGATGCCAAGGATGATCGGCAGGGTCTTGCCGAACAGGTCGAGCTTGTCCAGGCTCTCCTGGGTGACGGCCATCTGGGCGTCGATGGTCGGCTCGTCGAAGACGAGGTGCGACTTCAGCGCGGTGACGTCGACCTGCTCGGCGCTGCGGCCGTAGTACAGGTGGATCTTCTCGCCGCCCTTGAGGACCGCGCCGGTCCTCGGCTCGACCCACACGTCGCGGGTGTTGGTGTAGAAGCGGGTCATGGTGACCGGCTCTTCGCCCGGCAGGCCCCACTTGGCGGCGGGCAGGGTGAGCTTGTTGGTGGCGGCGGGGACGACGTCCCACATGTTCGTCACCGGGATGGTCTGCTGGAAGTGCAGAACCGGCACGCCGTTGATCTCCGACTCGTCGATGAAGTCGATGTCGTAGGTGGCGCGGGCGTTGAGGTCGAAGTACGGGTAGGACTTCTTCTCGGTGCCGATCGGGAAGCGGTACTGCAGACCACGGCGCTGCGACTCGTCGGCCACCGAGGCGCCCGACTTGTCGACGTTGACGGCAATGGAACCGTTGGGCGAGGCGTCGATCGGCTCGCCGGTGACACGGTCGATGGTGACGCGGTCGACCGAGGCGGTGAGCAGACCCACGCTGGCATCGCGGTCGTCACGACGCAACGTCTGACCGGCCTGAACCGTCATCTCGTCGGCGTCGGAGGGCTCCTCGACGGTCAGGAAGCGCTGCGAGACGATCGGCACGTTGGTGTCGATCTTGGCCGCTCCCTCGGGCGAGGTGAGCGACTTCGAGTCGAGCACAAGGCTTTCCTCGCCGGGCACGCTCTTGGCGATCGTGGTGATGCGCAGATCGAGCGGGGTCTTGGCGACCTTGCCGACCGTGTAGGTGGGGATCATGACGGCGGCCGCGAGCAGCAGCGCGCCGAGACCGACGAGGATGCAGGCGATGAGCCTGCGTACGTTGCTCATCGCGAGCCGTACTGCACGTTGCCGAGCAGCGACGAGCCCGGGTCACCGGACTCTTCGGGCGCCGGGATCGAATTCTGTTGCGCGCCCGCGGTGATGCCGAGTACGGCAATCACCCCGATGACCGCGCCGGCCAGGCCGCTGACCAGGCCGGGGACGACAAACTTCATAGATCGAACTCCAATTGCGTGGTGGCAGACTCAGCCGACGGAGAAGAACCCGAGGGTGGGGGCGAACGAGCAGGTGCGGTCACCATCGGCGGTGGCCGTGGTGAGCGAACCGGTGATCACGGCAGCGACCCGGCCGGGGCCGGTGTCGGCGATGGCGGACAGGGTGGCCGGGCCATCAGGGTTGATGCCGGCCGCGGTGGTGAGCGGCTGGGTGCCGGTGCGACGGTTGTCGAGGTTGACCCACTGCACCGTCATCGGCGGATTCTGCACGACCGTCGCGGTTTTCGTGCCGAGCGCGGTGAAGACGAAGCCGGTCTGGCCCGCGGCCGGTCCGGGCGGGGGCAGCTCGGCCGGGCCGGGAACGGCCAGCGCGGTGCCGATGGAATCCGACGTCGGGCCGATGCAGCCCTTGCCGATGGTCGGGTAGAGGAACTGCGCGATGCGCGGACCGTCCGAGGGCGGCAGTTCGGGACCGCCGCCGCCGCTGCCGTCGAGGAACGTGATCACTCGTTCGAGGGTGGCCTTGACCTGCGCCGGGATGCCGGGCGTTGCCAGCAGCACGCGGGCCTGGGCCAGGATCGCGGCCTGTCCGCCGTCGGCGATGGGGGCGGGGGCGGAAATGGCGCCTACGATCGTCGGTGCCAGCGCTGCGAGCGTGTCCGAGGGGACGTTCTCGGCGATGGCGGGGACGCTCGGCTGCGTCGCGGTGGACTGCGGGGCAGCCATCGTGGGCGTGGGTGCTACGAGTGCCGCACCCGCCGCTAGTACGAGGGCGGACAATGCGGTCCGCGATGCTCGGGTGCTCAGCACTGGTCGGCCGTCCTTTGTTCGGTGGATAGATGAAGCGACCCGGAAAGGTCAGTGTTATCCCGGGTGTCAGATACTTTGGAGAGGTGACTACAGCGGACAGACGGTATGGGGGTCGTACGGTCGTCGCGCGTAAAGCCGAACGGCGACTGCGATTCCTGGAAGCAGCGACGCGAATTTTCGCCGAACGCGGGTACGCCACGTGCTCGCTCGCCGAGGTGTGCGCGGCGGCCGGACTGTCCAAGCGGCAGTTCTACGAGGAGTTCGAGACCCGCGAAGACGTGCTGCTCGCGGCCTACGACCGGATCCAGGACGACGCGGCGGCCGCGGTGGGTACCGCGCTGGTCGCGCTCGGCTCGACCGATCCGCAGCTCGCGCTGCGGGCCGGTTTCGGCGCGTACCTGGAGTCGCTCGGCTCTGACCCCTATCGCGCGCAGGTGGCGCTGATCGAGGTGGTCGGGGTGAGCGATCGGATGGAGACCCATCGCCGGACCCGACGGCACTCCTGGTCGGCGCTGATCGAGGGGGCGCTGGCCGATGTGGGCGTGCGGTTGCGCGGCGATGCCGAGCTGACCACCGCGCTGATCACGGGCGCGGTCACCGGCGTGGCGCACGAGTGGTTGCTGCGCGAGTCGCGCCCGCCCGTCGACGAGCTGGTCGACCTGCTCACCGGCGCGGCGCTGGCACTGGTCTCTTTCGACTGACATGAGGGCAGCCGTCGGGACGGTGGCAACTTCGCGCACCTGTCGCCTGCTCAATCGACTCCCTTTCCAGACATTGTGAGACCGACTGGCTTCACAGTGTGGGCGAGAGTTTGGCATATTAGTGACCCAGATCGCAATGTGAGAATTTCTGAGACCGGTGTCACCTGGGGCGATGCGGTGACAGCCCGTACCAGCCAGTAGGTCATTCGCGGATCGATGTCGAGGTTCGCTCCTGGACAAATGACCGGCAGAGCACTCGCGAGCGCACAGGCTGGCTATCGGGTAGCAATCTTTTCCGGTCTCGACGGGCATCGTTCAGCCTTTGCGCAGGGTGCCGGCGATGGTGCCACCGAACAGGCTCGGAGTTTCGTAGGCGAGCGTGCCGTCGGGTCGCAGGGTGGCCGTCGATGGCTTGCCCTGGTCGACGCAGCTGGGGCCGCTGGTGAGTCTGGCGCGGAAGGTCAGTCGGTCGGCGGTAGCGGCGGTGAGGGTCTCCGCGCGCTCGCACCGTTCGCGGGCGAGGGTGCCGGTGTTGGCGGACACGGCGAGTTCCTGGCCTACCGAACCTTCCGAGATGGTGAGTTCGATGTCGAACTGGACGAGGCCGTCGGCGGCCCGGCCCGTCCAGCTGCCGACGAACGCGGCCGGAACGGTGGTCGAGCCCGTGGCGGTGGCGGTCGACGTCGGCGCGGAGGAGGCGGGTTCAGTGGTGGCTGGGTCGACGGTGTCGGTGGTCGGGCCGACGGTGATGCTCGTTGCGCCGGTGGACTCGGCGTTCAGCTGGGTGCCGATCAGGTAGGCACCGCCCGCGACGGCCAGCGCCACGATGACCGATGTCGCGATCAGGAGTGTGCGAGTGCGGCGAGATGCGGCTGATGGGCGGCCGGTGACTTCGCCGGTGTGGTTGTGCGCGGTCACAAATGGCGGCGGGGTGAACTCGCCGCTCGAAGAACGTGATTCGGGCCCGGCTCGAGTTGCACGGTGGTACGGCGAGCTCGCGGTGGGCAGGTTCGGCGTCGAGATCGCTGGTGACCAGCCCGGCGCGCGCGTGACGGTGGTCTCGGGACGTGGTTCGACGGGGCCGGAGTCCAGATCGAGTAGGCGGACCGCGCTGGTGCTGATGTGCTCTATTACTTGTGGTGGAAGCCAACCCGCGCGTTCGGGGGCACCGATACGGGCCAGCTCCGAAAGAACCTGATGCGGCGTGGGTCTGGCGGCGGGGTCCTTCGTCAGGCAAGACGCGACCAGCGGTCGCAAGCGCTGCGGGACCGCCTCGAGGCGAGGTTGTTCATAGACGATGCGCCAGAGCATCTGCATGACCTCGGCGGTACCGAAGGGGCCGTGCCCCGCGGCCGCGAAGGTGAGGACGCCACCGAGGGCGAAGACATCGCCTGCGGGACCGAGGGTTTCGCCGCTCACCTGCTCGGGGCACATGAAACCCGGTGAGCCGAGGAACTTTCCGGTGGTGGTGAGTGCGGAATCCGCGATCACCCTGGCGATACCGAAATCGATCACCTTGGGGCCGTCGATCGCGAGCATCACGTTCGACGGCTTCAGATCTCGGTGCACGATGCCCGCGGCGTGCACCGCGACGAGCGCCTCGGCGAGGCCGTGTGCCAGGGCGAGGAGCGCGGGCTCGGCGAACGGACCGAACTGGCTCACCGCGTCCGTCAACGAGATTCCGGCGACATAACCGGTGGCCAGCCACGGCGCCTCGGCATCGACATCGGCGTCGAGAACCGGTGCGGTGTACGCACCGCCGACGCTTTGCGCGGCCGCGACCTCGCGACGAAACCTCGCCCGGAACTCACGATCGATCAGATCAGGGCGGATCACCTTCACCGCGACCGTGCGGCCACCCGAAGTGCGACCCAGATACACCTTGCCCATGCCCCCGGCACCGAGCACACCCAGCAGTCGGTAGTCACCGATCCGCCGTGGATCGTTCGGGCCTAACGGTTGCATAGCGGGCTGGTTCCTCCGAACACGATCACGTCTGCCGGGTCACTGTAGCTCTGTTCATCGCGATTGGGGCCGCCGTTCTCGGCGCGATCCGGGTCAGCGGGGGCGCGCGATCACATTGCGATTGGGGAGGGCGAGTTTGGCGAGGATGTTGCGGACGTGGGTTTCGACCGTGCGTTCGGACAGGACCAGGCGGGTGGCTATTTCGCGGTTCGTCATACCGGTGGCGACGAGGGCGTGGACTTCGCGTTCGCGCGGGGTGAGGGGGTCTGCGGAGCGGGTGGCGGCGGCGATGTCGGCCAGGAGTTTGTCGGCCGCTTTCAGGCGGTGCGGCATCTCGATGCGGCGGAAGGCGGCGGCGGCCTGCTCGGCGGCGGTGCGGGCAGCGGGGAGGTCGCCGCGGGCGATGAGGGTGCGGGCCAGGCCCAGGTGGCCGAGGGCGATGAAGGGGCGGGCGCCGATCTCGGTGTCCATCACCAGGCCTCGGTGATAGAGGTCGACGGCGGCGTCGAGGTGGCCTGCGACGCGGGCGTTGTCGGCGCGGATGCGGGCGATCGAGCCGACGCAGATCAGGGCGCCGGTGCCGTCGGCGGCGTAGTGGTGTTCGCGGCCGTCGAAGGCACGGTAGACGCGGTCGGCCGATTCGGCGTCGTCGAGGAGTTCGGCGACGATGCCCACCGAATACACGGTGCCCGACCAGCGCGGGCCGATCTCGAGGGTGTCGGGCAGCAGGCGGAACGGCTCGAACAGGGCCCTCGCCTCGTCGAGATCACCGGCCAAGGCGTGCATCATCGGGGCGAACAGCTGGGCGATCGTGATCTTCGGGGCGAAGGCGAGCGAAGCCAGCGCCGCGGTGAGCTCGTCGCGGTCGATGTGACCGACGATCACCGCGTACATGCCGCGGAAGGCGTGGTGCAGGCCGGCGAGGGAGTAGTCGCCGATGCCGACGGCCAGTTCGAAGGCGGCGGTGTCGCAGGCGAGGGCGGCGGGGAAGTCGCCGACCAGGGCGGCGCGGGTGGCGCTCAGGCGGAGCAGGTGCCAGCGGGCGATCGGGAGACGACGGCGGTCGGCGAGGAGTTCGATGTGATCGAGGGCATTGTCGAAACCGACCAGGTCGCCGCGTTGCAGGGCCGCGTCAGCTGTCCACAGGTATCCCCAGAGTTGGGCCAGCGGCTGTTCGGCGTCGACCGCGATCTCGATTGCCCTGTCCGCGAGCAGCATTCGTTCATCGAGGAAGTCGAGGGCGGCGAGGGAGAGGTGGCGGGCGTGGATCGCGTCGAGGATGACGTCGGGGTCGGTGGACCGCCGCGCGGCGCGCATGGCCTGCTCGGAGAGTTCTCTGGCCGCCGCACCCGCGCCGCGGTCGGCGGCGGAGAGAGCGCGGTGGGCGAGGATCCGGGCGATGAGGTCGGGGTGCCTGTCGGGTTCGAGCAGGCGTAATGCCCTGCCGCAGAGCAGGTCGAGCTGCGTCATCACGGTCGGTGTGGTGACGCCCTGGACGACAAGGCCCGCTTCGGCCAGCAGATCGGGGCGGTCGGCCGTTTCGGCGAGCCCGCCCGCTTCGACACAGTGGTCGAGACTGGTGGCCACCCAGCCTGCGGCGAACTCGTCACGAGCCAGTTCGATCAGCAGCTCGGCGCGTTCGGCATCGGGGGCGGTGCCGCCCGCGGCGTCGACTGCCCACTGGCCGAAGCGAATCGCCTCGGCGTAGGCGGCGCTCGCGCGGGCCGAACGCGCGGCGCGACGCGACCAGTGCCGACCGCACGACGAGTCCGCACCGCCTGTCGCCTGTCGCCAGTGCGTGGCGATCGCGCCCGCGACAGCGGAATCCGGACCGCCCCGCGCGCTCAACTCCTCAGCGGCCGCACGGTGGCAGGCGGCTCGGCGCGACGGCACCAGATCGGCGTAGATCGCGTCGCGGATCAGCGCGTGGGTGAAACCTGTTGTGCTGTCGGCGAACCGGCGAACGATTCCGGCCTGCGTCGCCGCATCGAGCGCCGTCGACACCTGATCGCGCACCGTCGGATGAACCCCACCCGCCGCCACACACACCCGCTCCAGCAGATCGGCATCGATCCGTTCACCGAGACAGCTCGCGGCACCGAGGATATCGATCTGTTCCTTGGTCAAGCGGTCGAGCTGGGCGAGGATCAGACGGCGGATTCCGGGAACCGAGAGCAAGGGGTCGTCTCCGAGATCCGTGCCGGATTCGATGACGAGGCGAACCAGCAGGGGAGTGCCGTCGGTGCGCTCGTGCACGCGATGCGCGAGATCGGTTGTGCGGCCGCGCTGTTCGAGCCAGTAGCGGACCTCCTGTTCGGAAAGACGTGGCACGGGAAGGGATTGGAAATGCGGCAGGCGCAGCCAGTCGGGCTGGTTGGCGAGCAGGGTCTCGCCCATCGGCTCACGGGCGGTGGCCACGATGAGTACCTTGGTGCGCGGCGTTTCGTTGGCGACGTGGGTGAGCAGGGCGAGCGAGGTGGGGTCGGACCAGTGCAGATCCTCGAGGACCAGCAGCAGGCCCGACGGCGCGGCAGCGGCGGTGAGGACATCGGCGACCTCGGTGAACATGCGGAAACGCTGGGCGGCCGGTCCACCACCCGGTTCGGTGACGGTATCGAGGGCGGAGCCGAGTTCGGGTAGCTCGCGGGCGGCGCGACGCCACGGCCACAGCGGTGGCATCCCGGCGTCGTCGAGCGCATTACCGCGGGCCACCCGTAATCCCGCCTCAGCGGCCAGCGTGGTGACGCGCTCGGCCAGCCACGATTTGCCGATCCCCGCCGTGCCGCTGATCAGCACGAACCGGCCCGCACCCGAGGCCGCGGCCCCCACGGCGGCGCGCAAGCGGGCGATCTCCTCATGCCGTCCGACGGCCGGAGTCTGCACCGCACAAGTATCGCGCGTGCGGCGCGAGTTCAGTACTGCGAATACGTAGTGGCACTGATCCGCGCGCCACTGATCGAAGCGAGCATTGACCTATCACATTCCCCCAGGTCAGGAGCAGAAATCATGTACGCGAACATTCTCTGGTTCGATCAGCCACGCACCGCGACCGAACTCGCCGCCGTCGACTTCGCCCGCGCCAACCGCATCAACCCCGCCGTCGCGGAAGTGCCCGGCCTGCTCGACTACTACGAACTGCGCCGCGCCGACGGCTCCGGCATGGTGATCGGCATCGCCGAGACCGAGGAAGCACTGCACGCGGTGCGCGCGGCGGTGTTGGCCACCGAACTGCTGCCGGGGGAGGACCCGGCACTGCTGCCGGGGCCGGATCGGGTGGAGAACATCCCGGTGCTCACCCATCACGACCGGGACGGCATCTACGCGATGGGAACACCGTCATGAACCTGATCATGTTGGGGAGCCGACTACCGGTCGGGCGGTGCGTCGGTCTGGCCGTGCAAGCCGTACTACGGCCTGCGCCCACCGTGCGCGAGAACCGCGACGCTCAGGCGAATCCTGTTTGCCGTCGAGCGAAACAGCGTGTATCACACCGGCTTTGATATCCGGTGCCACTATTTCGGTCATGCGTCCTACTTCGGCTTCGGGTAGTCGTCGTAGAAGCTCGCGTCGACATATTTCTTCAGCAATTCGAGTTGAGCATTCTTCGGAACAATGCTCACGGCGACTCCCTTTGCACAGGCGGCGGGAAGAACTCGGTTGGTGGACACCCCGTCATGACCGGTGCGTCTGTGGTTGCCTTATCCTCACGTTCTGCACATTCTTCGCGCGTCAGCACTAGGGGGCTTCTCGATGACCACACTGGCCTCCGGACTGTTTATCGACTGGGAAGATCTGACGGGGCAGTCGAAGTTCGTGGTCGAGCTGGTCAGTTTTCCGATTTTCAGCGCGCTCGCCGGGTGGCTCACCAACTGGACCGGTGTCCTGATGTTGTTCTGGCCGCTGTATTTCAAGGGCTTCCGGGTGCCGATGCTGCATGTGCTGTACCCGTATCTGCCGCGGCGGGTGCAGGTGCTGCCCACGTTTTCCGGGGACGGGCGCAAGCTGGGCTTTCAGGGGTTCATCCCGGCGCGCTCGGAGAAGATGGCCAGCATCTGCGTGGACAAGGCGCTGATGCGGATCGGCAGTCCGCGCGACTTCATCCACGAACTCGACCTCGACGGGATCGGCGACTATCTCGCCGAGCGGGCGCGCGATCAGGTCCAGCCGATCGTCGACGAGATCATGAACCGGGAGAATCCCGACCTGTGGCGTTCGCTGCCGCGACCGATGAAACAGGCCGTCTACCAGCGGGTGGACCGGCAGCTGCCCGCGCTGTGCCGGCGCGCGTTCGAGAGCCTTGGCGACACCATCGACCAGCTGCTCGATGTGAAGAACTTCGTGATCAGGTACCTGGAGCAGAACCCTGCGATCCTCAAGGACCTGACAACGACCATCGCCGCTCCCGAGCTCAAGTTCATGGCGCGGATCGGTCTGCTCGGTGCGCCGTTCGGGCTCATTCTCGCGCTCTACCTGCATATTCATTCGAGCATTCCCTATTGGGGAGCGATTCCGGCCTGGGTGATCGTGCTGTTCGCCTCGGCGATGATCGGGGTGACGGTGAACGTCATCGCGATCAAGATGGTGTTCGAACCCGGCGACCCGCAGCCGCGCTACAAGTACCTGTGGCGCCAGGCGCTGCTGGCCAAGCGCCAGCCCCAGGCCGCGACCGACCTCGCGCACATCCTGGCCTACCAGGTGTTGACCGTGGAGAACCTGTCCAACGAGCTCCTGGAAGGGCCGAACGGGGACAAGACCCGTCAGCTGATCGAACGGGTGGTGTCGGAGGAGATCCACAAGCAGCTCGGCGCCACGGCGTTCATGGTGCGAGCCGCGATGGGCAGGAAGCAGTTCGACAATCTGGCGATCTCGGGCGCCGGCGCGGGGCTGCTGTCGGCGCGCACGATGATCGAGGACGAACAGTTCGTGCTGGAACAGGCGAAGAAGATCGACGACTTCGCCGCGCGCAAGCTGCGGACTCTGACGCCCGGCGAGTTCATGGAGATGTTCTACGCGTCGGTCGAACAGGACGCGTGGTTGCTGTACCTGCACGGTGGGGCCCTCGGCATCGGCGTCGGCGCGCTGCACCTGCTGACCTTCGGTTGGTAGGGACGGCCGAATAACAAGCACGCGTGCTTGCATTTTTTGACGACCGCTGCGACCCTTGTGACGACGGCGCACCGACACCGGGTCGCGCCATGATCGGCAAGGGACTCCATGGCTGACCTCGCAGCGCTGCTCGACGACTTCGCCGCCGAATGCGCGGATCTGGAAAACCTGGTCGCACCGCTGACCCCCGCACAGTGGAAGACACCGACACCCGCGCCGCGCTGGGACATCGCCACCCAGATCGCCCACCTGACCTGGACCGACGAGGTGTCGGTGATCGCCGCCACCGATCCCGACGGCTTCGCCGCCTTCCTCGCCGAGGCCGCGTCACGGGCATTCACCCTCGTAGACGAGGGTGCCGAGGAAATCGCCCTGACACCGCCCGCCGACCTGCTGGTCCGGTGGCGTGCAGGCCGCGAGCAGCTCATCGCCGCACTGGCCGCCGTTCCCGCAGGCGCCAAACTGCCGTGGTTCGGCCCGCCGATGAGCGCCGCGTCGATGATTTCGGCCCGCATCATGGAAACCTGGGCCCACGGCCAAGACGTCGCCGACGCACTCGGTGTGACCCGCGTCCCCACGGCCCGCCTGCGCACCGTGGCCCACATCAGCGTCCGCGCCAGGAACTACGCCTACCTGGTCAACGGCGAATCCGGCCCCACCGAGGAATTCCGCGTCGAGATCACCGCCCCCGACGGCACCGAATGGACCTGGGGCCCCGAAGACGCCCCCCAACGCGTCACCGGCCCCGCCATCGACTTCTGCCTGGTAGCCACCCAACGCCGCCACCGCGAGGACACCGCCCTGCGCACCGAAGGCCCCGACGCCAACCGCTGGCTGGCCATCGCCCAAGCCTTCGCAGGCCCTCCCGGCCAAGGCCGCACCGCAGGGCAGTTCGCCTGATCCAATCCCATCCCCGCACCCGCGCAGATGGACACAGGCGAGCGCCAGTCTCGGAGCGCCATTCGTGCCGACTGCCCCGGACTTCATTGGCCGGGGGTAGACCGCCGTGGCAGTCGTGAATGACGCTCGCCTGCTTCTTCCAGGTACCCGTTACCGGGCGTGAGAAACACCCGGGCACGCCGAAAACGCCCCGACTAGGAGTGATACAACATCGTTTCGGATGTGGCTCTGATCTCAGCGGTGCGAAGCGGTCATGGCGCGAGGTACCACGTACCGTGGAAAGCAGCACGTGGCTTTCAACGATGCGGGCCCGCTCAGCTCGGGAATACCCACAGCCACAGGAGGGAACCGCATCGTGACCGCACATCGACCTGCTCAGATCGTGCGCCTGTCCGCGATCATCTTCTCCGGCGCCGCCAGCCTCTGCCTCACCGTGGCCGCGGGCGCCTACATCGTCAATCACATGCCCGCACTCGCGCCACCACCCGCGCAGGAGCAGGCGGGACCGGCCGTGACGCCGAATCCCGGCCATCACCGGCCCTACTCGACCGAGGACTCGACACCTCGCGTCGGCATCGAATTGGCCATGTACTCCGCAACGCCGACCCTGTCCACCGAACGGTCCGAACCCGCCGCGACGCGCACGCCGATCACCGCGCAGCAGTCCGGAGTCGGTGCGCGACCGGGTAATTCGCGGCTGGCCGGGCGGGTCGGGATCGGCAGCACCTATGTCGGCGCGCAGGTGGCACCGGCGCGCAGCGATACCATCGCGTTCACCGTTGACACCAACCTGGTGACGGTCGCGGCGAAATACCTCGGCCTGGCCCCTGATCCGACCGCGGTGACCGCGCTGCACACCGAATTCGACTCACGCCGTGGGGAATTGGTAATCGTACTGTCGGACCCCGGCCTCGGCAGCCACACACTGCGGGTGGAGCGAGTCGACGCACCGTCGGGCATCGAGCCGACCGAGGCTTCCCGTACCGAGCCCGCGGCCGAAACCGAAGCCGAGGCACCGCGGTCGGCGACCGAGGAACTGCCGACTACCGTCGGCGTGTGACACCTAGCGGCACCTCGAGCGGTGCGTACGACTTCTGCGTGGTCGGTGGCGGCATCGTCGGCGTGGCCACCGCACACAGGTTGCTGACCGAGCATCCCGGGGCGAGCTTGGTGCTCATCGAGAAGGAGTCCACCCTCGGCGCGCATCAGACCGGCCACAACAGCGGCGTCATCCACTCCGGGATCTACTACCCCCCGGACAGTTTGAAGGCACGGCTGTGCCGGGCCGGTGCGCAATGGACGAAGGAATTCGCTGCCGCCCATGACATTCCGTTCCGCGAGTGCGGAAAGTTACTGGTAGCCACCGACTCCGCCGAACACGAGCGGATGCTCGCGCTGTACGAGCGTTCGATCGCCAACGGGGTGGAGGTCGAGGCGATAGACGCGGCCGAGCTGAACCGACGTGAACCCAGGATCACCGGTGTCGGAGCACTTTTCGTGCCAGCCACCGGCATCATCGACTACACCTTGGTCACCGCCGAATTGGCCGCGCAGATCCGAACCATGGGCGGGGACATCCGGCTCGACACCCCGGTCGACGCGATCACTGAAACCGCCTCAGCTGTCACTGTTTCCGGTCCACGCGGCGCCGTCACCGCCGACACGCTGATCGTGTGCGCGGGTCTGCAGGCCGACCGGATGGCACGAAAGGCCGGTATCGATACCGACTTTCGCATCGTCCCGTTCCGTGGTGAGTACTACCGCCTCCCCGCCGAGCGGTCGGATCTGGTGCGCACGTTGATCTATCCGGTGCCCGACCCCACGCTGCCGTTCCTCGGCGTCCACCTGAGTCCCACCATCGACGGCCTGCTCACCGTAGGCCCGAACGCCGTGCTCGGATTGTCGCGGGAGGGTTACCGCAAGGGCAGTGTGAACCGGCGCGACGCCATCGACGTGCTGAGCTTCGCCGGCGTGCGCCGGGTGGCGCGTGACCACCTCGCCACCGGCGTGCGCGAGCTCCGCAATTCGGTGTTCAAGCGCGGCTACCTCGCCGAATGCCGGAAATACTGCCCGGAACTCACCACGGCCGATCTGCTCGGGCACCGCGCGGGAATCAGGGCCCAAGCGGTGCTGCGCGACGGCACGCTCGTGCACGACTTTCTGATCGAACGCACGCCGCGTTCGATTCACGTACTCAACGCACCATCCCCGGCCGCCACCTCGGCGATGCCGATCGCGGAATACCTGGTCGAACAACTCGATTCCGCTAAATAAAGAGGATACTTGTAGTACTTTTGGCCCCATCCGGATCAGGGGAGGGCCGATGGGCCACATCAGGTTTGCGAGTGACGTCGGCGCGCCAGTGGGCGCCGCTTTCGCCTACGCCGAGGATTTCCGCCACGGACCGCAATGGATGCCCGGCGTCACCTATGTCGCGCCGCTCGGCGCACCGGCGCAGGGATTGGGCGCCGCCTTCGCGGTGAAGGTCCGGCTGTTCGGGGTGGTTCCGCTGCGCTCGACGGTGGAGATCACCGAATATCGGCGCAATGCCGTGATCGGGTATACCCTGCGTGGGCGGGTATACGGAACCGTTACCCTGCGATTCGATCCACTCGGTTACGAACGGTCGGTGTTGACCTGCGAAGCCGACTATCCACCACCACGCGGCATGTTCGCCCGCCTGTGCCACGGCCTCGCTGACGCGGCCGCGAAATCGGCGCTGCGCGCAACGGAATCGCGGTTGCGAAGGGAGATAGAGGCATTCCACGGTACCGATCTTGTCGGCCGCATCGCCTAGGGTGGCGGTCATGATCATCGTGAGCACCGACGGGTCCTGCCTGCGCAATCCCGGTGGTGCCATCGGCTGGGCATGGGTGAATCACGCCGGGCCCGCCGACAGCGGTGGCGCGGTCAGCGGCACCAACCAGATCGCCGAGCTACGCGGGGTACTGGAAGCCATCCTCGCCCACCCCGGTGCGGAACCGATGCTCATCGAGAGCGACTCCCAGTACGCCATCAAATGCGCCTCGGAATGGATCACCAGCTGGCGGCGCAACGGCTGGCGCACCTCCACCGGCGGCGCGGTGAAGAACGTCGAGATCATCAAGCAGATCGACCGCGCCATCACCGGTCGCGAAGGACCGGTGCGTTTCCGCTGGGTACGCGGGCATGTGGGCAACTATTTCAACGAACAGGCCGACAAATTGGCCGGCGAAGCGGCGAGGGCGGTCCGCGAGAATCCGGACCTCAGCCGCGATGTGGCGGTGTCGGCCAAGAAGGAAGAATCACGGCCACAGAGCCGTGAACCCGCGGCGTCGGCCGCCAAGATCACGGTCTCCACAGGGAAGTCGGTTGCGCCTTCTGCACCGGCGGCAGGGACTCTCACCCTGTTCTAGGCGCGGTGCGACCGGAGTGGGACCGCACAATGAAACGCCGCGGGCGATCGATCTGCCCGCGGCGTTTCGGTTGGCTCTGTTGTCGGCTCAGTTCCCCGGAGCAGGCGCGGGGGCCGGGACCGGAGCCGGAGTCGCCTGACCGGGCGCAGGCGCCGTACCGCCGGTGGCGGCGCCGCCGTTCTTGAGCAGCGGCGAATCCAGCTTGCTGACCAGCCACTTGTCACCGGAACGCTCGAGGCTCATCTCGATCGCGAACATCATCCGGTCGGGCTGGGTCTGGGTGAAGTTGGTGCGGTACTGGGTCATGGTGACCATGGCCTTGACGTCGTCGGTGCTGCCCGACATGTACGCGCACTGCACGTCTTCGCCGGTCGACTTGACCTGGGCCTGCACCATGGCGCCCTTGAGCGCATCGCTGGCATCGCTGAACTCCTTGAGGTAGTCGCCGGTGGCGCCCGCCTTCATCGACGCGATGTAGCCGTCGAGATCCTTGGAGTAGTCGTAGTTGGCCAGGATGGCACCGTAATCGCAGGCGGCCTTGGTCGACTCGGCGATAGCGTCGAGCTTGTCGGCCTTGTTGCTGTTCTGCAGGAAGAACACCACGCCCGCGGTGATCGCGCCGACCGCGACCACACCGGCCACACCTGCGGCGATCCAGCCCGTCGAGCTCGATGTCGCGCTCGGGGCGGCGGCCGGAGCCGACGCCTCGGTCACGGTCTGCGCCTTGGCGGTCGGCTGATCGACCTCGGGAGTCGCCGCCGCACCCTTCACAGTGGGCTCGGACTTCGCCAGATCGGGCTTGTCGCCTTCGGCAGCATCGGACTTGCTCTGGGCATCGTCGCTGGTCATCGAATCAATCCTGCTCTTTCCCGGCGCACATATCGCACCGATTTCCAATGTGGTCCGTGAGCCGGGCCACACGCTTGTCCGCGAGTATGCCCGGTCAAGCTGTGAACAGCCTGGCCGGGCACCATCTCACTTGGCGGGAATAGGCGTCTGCTCATTCGGGTCGACACCAGGAGGCATCTGCGCGCCATTGTTGGGCACGTTCGGGCGCGGGGCGTTGGCCGAACCACGGATCTGCAGGTCGGCGCTCGGGTTTGTGCAGTAGTTCCACTTCGGAATACTGCCGTCCTGGACCTCTTCGTTGCGCCGGTACTCGGTGTCGTAGTTACACGTCGGACGCGGCCAGATATCGAGGATGGTGTGGAACTCGCCGTCGTGCGCCGGGGCGCCGATCGACCCGAGACCCAGCGCCAGCGAGGGGAACAGCAGCCGCATGGCGGGCTGACGCAACTGCGCCGCCTTGGTGATGGCCACGAAGTTGGCCGCCAGCGAGCTGATCGGATCGGCGGTCTTGTCCAGCACCGCGCCCAGGGTCTCGAACTGGCCCGGCGCGTTGTCGAGCACGCCCTGCAGCTCGGCGTTGGCATTGTTGAACTGCGTGAGCAGCGCACCTGAATTGCTGGTGAGCGTCTGCAGATCCGGCTGGGCGTTCGAGGTGGTCTCGGCGATCACCCGCAGATTGGCGATGAGATTCACCGTCTGCGGCAGCAGGTTGTCCAGACCCGCGACCACCAGGCTGACGCCGTTGATCAGGCCACGCAGCTGGTCGGGACCGGCACCGAGCGCGATGTCGAGCTCGTCGAGGATGATGCTGAACTGCTTCGGATCCACCGAGCCGATCAGCGCGCTCGTGTCATCGAGCACGGCCCACACCGGAACCGGCGTCTGGATCTGCTCCGGGCTGAACTTGATCACCGCGCCGTCACCGAGGAACGGGCCGACATCGCTCTTCGGACGGAAGTCGATGTACTGCTCGCCCGCCGCCGACAGCGCCGCCACCTGGATCAGGGTGTCGACCGGGATCTTGAAGTCCTTGTCGATCCGGGTCTTGGCGGCGATCGCCTCGCCGTCGTTGATCAGTTCGATCGAGGTGACCTTGCCGATCCGGAATCCGCGCATGGTCACGTCGTTGCCCGGCTGCAGACCGCCGGAGCGGTCCAGGTTGACGGTGACGTCGTACTCGGACCGCAGCGGATTGACCCGCATCACGTTGACCAGCAGATACGTCCCGCCGATCAACAGCACGACTATGAGCGCGCAGTTCGCCAGCAAGACCTTGCTGCCCGCGAACTTCTTCAGCCTGCTCATCGGTGGCCTCCCACTCGGCCCTGAACGATCTGCAGCACCTGGATGAAGCTGCCGACGAAATCGTTCACATCTTTCATGTCCCACAGCTTGCTGTTCGCCGGGTCGGTCAGCAGGCCCACATCGAGGTTGGTCAGCGTCGCGTACGGCGCCAGACCCTTGCCCTTGAACGTCTGGTTGGCACCGGGGCGGATCGCGTGCAGTTGATCCATCACGTAACCGAAGTTGTCGCCGGTCGCGGCCAGCGCGTTCATCAGGTTGTCGAGATTGGTGAGCAGACCCGCGAGCTGGTCACCGGTGGTGTTGGAGTAGTCACCGAGGGCGTAGGTGGCCGTGGCCAGCTTGGTGAGCAGGTCACCGATCGCCCGGTTGTTCTCGGCGATGGCACCGACAGCCTGGGGCAGCGTGTCCGCCACCTGACCGAGCTGACCCTTGTTGGCCTCGATGGTGTTGGCGAGAGTGTTGAACTCCGTCAGCACCGAGTCGACCTTGGTGCTGTTGGCGTTCAGTTCGCCGATGACGCCGGTCATCTCGTAGATCAGATGCCCCAGCTCACCGCCGTGCCCGTTGAGGATCGAGCCGAGTTCGGTACCGAGCCTGCTCAGGCTGGCGACACCGCCACCGTTGAACAGCATCGACACCGAGACCAGCAGCTCTTCCACCGTGGCACCCGCCGAGGTGGCCTCCAAGGAGAAGGTGTCGCCTTCGGCCATCTCGCCGGCACCCGCGCCGTTCTTCGGCTGGCTCAGCGCGATGAAGACGTCACCGAGGGGAGTGGCCTGGCGCAACTCCGCGGTACTGCCCTTCGGCAGCTTGAAATCGGTGTTGATCTCCATGTCGACCACGGCTTCGAAGTTCTTCGTCGTGATCGACGACACGACGCCGACATCGGAACCGCCGACCTTCACCTTGGCCTGGTCGGGCAGGTTCAGCGCGTTCTCGAACTTCGCGTGCAGGGTGTAGGTCTCGCCGCCGGTGCCCGGCTTGGGCAGCGGCAGATCCTCCACGGTGAAACCACAGCCGGTCGTGATCGCGACCGTGGCCAATGCGGCTGCGGAGAGCAGCGCGCGGCGGGCCTTCATCGTCATTCGTCGGTTCATTTCGTCAGTCCGAGCAGTGCGGCGGTGAGCCCGTAGTCGGGGCCGAAATCCTGGACGTTTCCGGTGCGGCAACCATCGGAGCGCATCTGGATCCGCTCACAGAACAGGCTGACGAGCTCGCCGGAGAGGGCGGTACCGATCAGCGCGTGCAGTCGGACGAAGCCCTTCTCCTTGTTGATCGCGCCGTCGATGTTCTGCATGAGCATCGGGACCACGTCGACGATCTCGACCAGCGCGCCCGAGTTGTCGCGCAACTGGTTGGTGACCGTGGTCAGCCCGGTCAGCGAGGCGGCCAGTTCGTCCTGGTGCCCGGCGAAGGTCGTCGAGGTGTTGGCCAGGAACTGGTTGAGCTGGTCGAGGGTGGCCTGCAGGCCGGGGGCCTGCTCGGCGAGCAGCCCCGTCATGGCGGTCATCCGGTCGCTGAAGTCGCGCACCGACTGATCGTTGTCGGCCAGCATCGTCGTCAGCTCGTTGAGCTTGATGATGATGTTGGAGATGGCGTCCTTGTTGTCGACACCGACCTTCAACGCACCCGAGAGCGCGTCGAGGGTTTCGCGGATCTTCTGGCCGTTGCCGTTGAGCACCGGGTAGAGGACCCGGCCCGACAGCGGGCCGAGACCCTCCTGGCCGGGTTGCGGCTTCAAAGCGGCGGCGAACTGATCGATGGTCTTGATCATCGTGTCCAGTTCGACCGGTGTCCTGGTCCGCGCCTTGGGCAGGTGATCGCCGGACTTCAGCGTCTCACCGCCGGTGAAGGGCGGGCTCACCTCGATGTGGCGGTCGGTGACGATCGAGGGCGAAATGATCGCCGCGATCGCGTCTTTCGGGATCTTCACGCCCGCGTCGATGGTCATGTGGACCTCGACGTAGGTGCCCTTCGGCACGATCTTGTCGACCTTGCCCACCGCCAGGCCCAGGACCATGATCTCGTTGCCCTCGTACATGCCCGCGATGTTCTCGAAGTCGGCGGTGATCTTGGTCGAGCGGCCGAGCGCGTCGTCGAACTGGCTCGGCAACAGCGAGCAGCTACCGAGTGCCAGCGCGGTGGCGGCGATCATCATCGTCCGCGCGACGCGGAGCTTGTTGGTCAGTTTCATCCTTGGCACCCCTGGATCACCTGAACGAAGCACAGCCAGTTGTCGGGGAACAACCACGGCAGTGCGACCGAGCCGTAGTTGCCGTTGCCGAGGGCGTTGTTGAAGTAGCGCGCCGTCGGCTGTCCGATCTGCAGCAGCTTGTCGAGATTGTCCTTGTTCTTCTGCAGTCCTTCGGCCATGGTGTTGAGCTGGCCGATGGTGCCGCCGAACTGATTACCGTTCTCGGCACCGATCTCCTCCAGCTGACGGGTCAGCGTGGCGACATTGTCGAGCAGCTGACGCAGCAGACTCTGCCGTTCCATCACCCGGTTGGCGATGGCCTCGCCCTGGGTGATGACGAGCAGGATCGAGTTGCGATTGTCGGCGAGCAGCTGCGTGACCCGGTTGAGGTCCTTGATCAGGCTGTCGACCTCACCCTTGCGCTGGTCGACGACCTTGGCGACCGCGCCGACGCTGTCGAGCGCCTGGGCGACCAGCTCCGGCGAATCGCCGAGCTGGGAGTTGATGGTGTTGAGCGAGGCGGCGAGCTTCTTGGTGTCGAGCGCCTCGAACTTCGGCGTACCGACCTGCACCACATCGGCGATGTTGTACGGGACGTCAGTGTTGGTGCGCGGGATCGTGTCGTTCTTCAGGCCCGATCCGTCGCCGGGCTGCAGGTCGACGTAGCGCGCGCCGAGCAGGGTCGCCATCTTGATCGCGGCGTGCGCGTCGGGACCCAGCTTCAGCGAGCTGTCCACGTCGAGGGTGACCACCACGTGATCGCCCTCGATCCTGGCACCGGAGACCGTGCCGACCTGCACACCCGAGACCGCGACCTTGTCGCCGGTCTTGATGCCCGCGGCCTGCACGAATTCCGCGTCGATGGACTGTTTTCCGAGCCCGATGAACTGGAAGATGCTCGAACCGACCAGCAGCAGCACGATGCACAGCGCACCGACCACACCCAGCCAGAAGTTGCGGTTA
Source organism: Nocardia sp. A7 (assembly GCF_046549215.1). Taxonomy (NCBI): domain Bacteria; kingdom Bacillati; phylum Actinomycetota; class Actinomycetes; order Mycobacteriales; family Nocardiaceae; genus Nocardia; species Nocardia sp. A7. The sequence goes on from NZ_JAJPWE010000001.1 coordinate 2,107,926, forward strand.
CCGGCGAAGGCCGACTTGATCTTGCTCATCTGCACACCTCGGAGTGGCCGTTGCCACCGATCTGGCTGAACAGGCCGCGCGGGAAGAGAACCCCGTACAGCGATACGTCCAGACCACACAGGTAGGCGTTGGCGTGGGTACCCTCCGACGTCATCCGGCCGAGGTCGGCGAGCATCGAAGGCATGTCGATCGCGACCTGGTCGAGCTTGGCGCCGTTGGCCAGCAGCAGGTTCAGCGCCGCGGTGGACGAGTTCTGGGCCATCGCCAGTTTGGGCTGGATCTTGGTCATCATCCCGACCAGCGCGGTGGTCGAATCGGCGAGGGTGGCCGTGGAAGCCTGCAGCGACTGTCCTTGGTCGTAGAGGCCGCCGATCAGTGCCCTGGTCTGGGTGATCAGGGTCTCCAATTCATCCCCTCGCTTCGCCAACCCGGCCATCACTCCGGACAGGTTGGTGATCACGTCGGACAGAATCGCGTCGCGACGTTGGAAGTCGGTGGCCAGCTGGGCCGCCTGAATGATGAAGGCCGACAACGACACTCCGTCACCCTGCAGCGCCTGGATCAGCGTCTCCGACATCGCGTTGACCTCGGCGGGCTCGAGCGCCTGGAACAGCGGCTGGAAACCGTTGAGCAGAGCCGAGATATCGAACGAGGGCTCGGTGCGATCGAGCGGAATGGTGGCACCGCTCTTGAGCGCCTCCGGGCTCGGTGTGGCACCCGGAGTCAGCGCGACGTAGCGCTGACCGATCAGGTTCTGGTACCTGACCAGCGCCTTGGTGTCGTTGAACAGTGTCTGGTCGCTCTGCACGATGAACGACACCTTGGCGTCGTTCTTGCCATCGAGCTCGATGTTCTCGACCTTGCCGACGCGCACGCCGGCCATCCGGACATCGTCGCCGGGCCGGAGCCCGAGGACATCGGTGAAGATCGCGGTGTACTTGCGGGTGTCACCGTCGACCGTGCGGGCGAGTGTGTTCCACACGACCACGGTGACGAGCAGTGAGACGAGCGCGAAGATACTGAACCCGATCAGCGGCTTGCGGATACTCATGCGCCACCCCCGTTTTCGGACACTTGCAGGGTTCCGCCCTTCAAAATCGGACCGAGCAGCAGATATTCGGACGCGTTCGGCTTGCGGCCGAGCAGCTGAGTCATCGCCGCGTCACCGGAGTAGGAGATCGGCGTCGCGGCAGGCGTTGTCGCCGGAGCGGGCGCCGAGGCCGGTGCGGCCGCCGGAGCGGGCGCGCCACCCAGCACACCGGGCAGGCCCGGAATCTGGATCGGCGGGACGATGCCCTCGAGCGGCGTGCCCTGGAACGGCTTGATCTCGGTACCGTTGGCGGTCTGCATCGGCGCGACACCCGGCGTGGTCAGACCCGGGATGTCGGGCATGCCCGGGATCGACACCAGCGGCGGCAGGCCTGCCGCGGAGTCGAGCCTGCGCGGACGCAGGTTCTCCGGCATCGGCGGCAGCGAAACCTCGGCCGGTGCGGTGAAGCAGCTCGGTCCGAGCAGATCGCCGTAGCGCGGGCAGTCGGCGACGGTGTTGGGCTTGTACGGCGTCAGCGTGATGCCGGCGTTCCACACCATCTGCTTGCCGCTCGGGCCACCGTGGAAGGTGGTGTTGAGCTGGGCCAGCGACGGACCGAACACCCGGAACAACTCGGTGATCGAGGCCGGATCGGCGGCCAGCGCACCCAGGGTGGCGTTCATGCCGACTGTGACTTCCTTGCCCACATCGGGATTCGTGGCGAACAGGTCGTTCACCCGATCCGTGGTGGCACTGGCACCGGCCAGCAGCGCGATCAGCTGTTCGCGCTTGGTGGCGATGGTGTTCGCGGTCTGTACCGAGGAGCCGAGCACGTCGAGCAGTTCCGGCGCCGACTGGTTGAGCGCACGCGCGGAGTTGGAGAAGTTGTCCAACATGCCGCCCACGTTCGGGCCCGCGTCGGCGACCGTGGTGAGCCAGTGATCGAGGCGCTGGATGGTCGAGCCGGGGACTCGGCCGCTGCCGTCGAGTGCCTGGGTGAGCGTGCCGAGCACACGACCGAGCTGCACCGGATCGACCTCGTTGAGGATGTCGCGCACCGTGGTGAGGGTGTCCTGCAGCGCGATCGTGCCCTGGCTGCGGTCCTCCGGGATCTGCGAGCCCTCTTTCAGGTGCTGGCTGTTCGCGCCGTTGTAGACCAGCTCCACGGAGGTGACCGCGAACAGGTTGGACGGCACGACGCGGGCGGTGACGGTGTTCGGAATGCCGTCGGCGAACTCGGGCTTGAGCTCGATGTTCACCTTCTGCTCGGCGCTCTTGCCGATCTCGACGTTCTTCACCACGCCGACGAGCACGCCGCGGAACTTCACGTCGGCATCCGAGGGCAGGCCGTCACCGGTGGTCGACAGGTTCGCGACCACATTGACCTTGGGTACGAAGTAGCCCTGGTACCTGGCCGTCAGGAACGCCAGGATGATGACGAAGACGATCAGGCCGGCGGTACCGGCCACGTACAACTGCTTCATGGTGGGACCGCGCCCACTGGGATCGATGATCATCGCGCGCTTACCCCGAGATCCTGATGCCGGGGTTGATGCCCCAGATCGCCAATGTCATAACAAGGTCGGCGAACACGACCAGGATGATGCACATCTTGATCGCGCGACCGGCCGCGACGCCGACGCCTTCGGGACCACCCGAGGCGAAGAAGCCGTAGTAGCACTGGATGAACGTGGTGATCATGACGAAGATGATCACCTTGAGCAGTGAGTAGAGCACGTCCGTCGGCACCAGGAATTGGAAGAAGTAGTGCGAGTAGGTGCCCGCCGCCGTACCGCCGATCAACTGCACGGTGACCGAGCAGGCCAGGTACGCCGTCGTCAGACCGACTGCGTACAGCGGCACGATCGCCATCACCGCGGCCATCATCCTGGTGCTGACCAGGTAGGGCAGCGGGCGGATCGCGATCGATTCGAGCGCGTCGATCTCCTCGGAGATGCGCATGGCGCCCAACTGCGCGGTGAATCGACAGCCCGCCTGGGCCGCGAAGGCCAGTGCCGCCAGCAGCGGACCGAGCTCGCGAGTGGTGGCGAAGGCCGAGATCGCGCCGGTGATGGGGCTCAATCCGAGCAGGTTCAGCGAGGTGTGGCCCTGAATGGCCACCGTCATCCCGCCGAAGGCGCTGATGATCAGGATGACGCCGATGGTGCCACCACCGACGACGATATTGCCGTTACCCCAGGTGACGTCGGAGAGCAGACGCCAGATCTCCTTCGGGTACTGCTTGAAGGCCAGCGGAATGGAGCCGACCGAACGCAGGAAGAAGAAGACCTGGTGGCCGAGGCGGGCGAGCATGTCGCCGGGCGCCTTGCTGGCTTTCTGCAGCGACCGGATCGGCCGCAGTAGGGGAGGTACGTAAGTAGATGACATGGCTCAGACCACCTGTGGGGGGAAGACGGCGGCGTAGATCTGGGTGATCGCCACGTTGACACCGAGCAGCATGACGGTGGAGCTGACCACCGCGGAGTTCACCGCGTTGGCGACGCCACCGGGACCGCCGCGAGCGTTCAGCCCGCAGTCACAGGCGATGATCGAGGCGATCAGACCGAACAGAACCGACTTCAGCAGCGCCACCGCGAGGTCGCGGGTGACCGCGAAGGAGGCGAAGGTGCTCATGTAGGAGCCGGGGGTACCGCCCTGGGCGAAGATGTTGAACATGTAGCCGGTGAGAAAGCCGACGAACACGACGAAGCCGCAGAGCAGGAAGCTGACCAGCATCGCGGCGCCGAGGCGGGGAGCCACCAGGCGGCGCAGCGGGTCGACGCCCATGACCTTCATCGCGTCGATCTCTTCACGGATGGTGCGCGAGCCGAGGTCGGCGCAGATGGCCGAACCGACGGCGCCCGCGATCATCAGCGCGGTGACCAGTGGCGCGCCCTGCTGAATGATGCCGAGGCCGTTGGCCGCACCGATGAACGAGGTCGCACCGACCTGACCCGCGACCGCGCCGACCTGGATCGAGACGATCACCGCGATCGGAATGGCGACCAGCAGCGTCGGCGCCGCGGCGACACTGGCCATGAACGCGGATTGGCGAACGAACTCGTCGAAAGGAAAGCGCCGACGGAAGATCGCGACGATCAACTCCGTGATCGCTTCGATACCCATCGTGATCTGTCGGCCGAAGGTCTCCAGCGACTTTTTCGGGTGGTCGTCCCAAAGGCCCTTCGTCCAGTCGACAGCCTCGCTGGCTCGTGAACGTGTGGGCGGACTCTCGGTCGACTGCACTGCCATAACCCCTCTCGACGTCGGGCCCTCAACGCCCCGACGACTTGTTTGCTTGACGCACCTTACTACGGAGTAGCGGAGAACACATCACCGACATGTGAGCGCTGTCATAGATAGAGGTCACTGTCCGAATCGGCTATGAGACACGTCATCACGGACCCTACAGCCAACAATTCTCGTGTTCACATGATTAGGCGGGAAGGTGTTTCCCCCATGGTTTCCCAGTACCCGACCTCGCGGCTAAGGAATATTGCGGAACTTTGTCATTCATAACGAATCCCTCGTCGAATTATCTGAACAAATCACGTGCGAAACACGAACGACGCGCCGCGACACGATTTCAATAGGGGATCGCTATCACTTCGGTCCGTGTCGGCGCCGTGGGAGCGAGCAGCAAACGCACCGGTCCGGTGGCGCGCCCGGGACCGAATACAGGCACGATAGACAGACCGTATTGATATCGTGCGAACTTCCGACATCTGGAGGGACATGTTCAGCAAACTCGCCAAGGTGGCCAACACCGCCTTCGCCGTCGCGCTCGGTGCAGCCCTACTCGGCACCGGCGCGGCCACCGCGCAAGCAGGCCCCCCGGTGATCGGCGGCGGCTCCGGCATCGTGATCGACAACGCGTTCGAATGCACCGTCACCACGGTGGGGTACGACGGGGCGGGCAGGCTGGTCGGGCTCACCGCTGGCCATTGCGGCGACGCGGGGGCGACGGTCAGCGCGGAGGTGGATCGAGGGTACGGCGAGATCGGCCGATTCGCGTACAGCAATCACGAACTCGACTACGCGGTCATCGAGTTCACGCCGGGCCGGATCACCCCGGTCAACCGGATCGGCAATGTCAGCATCACCGGCGTCGGCGGGCCGGCGCAGTTCCCCACGATCGTCTGTAAGGAAGGCCGGACCACCGGCAACACCTGCGGCATCACCTGGGGTGACGTCTTCCAGACCAATACCGAGACCTGGTCGCAGATGTGCGTGGTCGAGGGCGATTCCGGCGCACCGGTCGTCGTCGGGTCGACGCTGGTCGGCATGGTGAACGCCTACCTGGCCGTGGCCTGCTTCGGGCCCGAGGTCGGCACGAACATGAACTCGATCATCGACGACATCAACGCCCGCGGCGGCGTCGGTTCGGGTTTCCGCCCGATCTAGTTCCCTGTTCTCCGCGATATCGAGCGGGTCGCGTGATTGTCCACGCGGCCCGCTATTTCTCTGTGACCTGCGCGATCGTGGGGGCGAGCGCCGGACCGTCGGCGCCGGCGCAGTGTGGCAGGCAGTCGACGCGCTCGGGCTCGGGCGCCCGGCGCGGAACCCGCAGCAACACCGCGGCGATGCCCGCACCGAGGAGAAGCAGCATCGCGCACCAGCGCATCGCGGTGTCGAACCCGGCGGCGAAGGCGACCGGATCGTTGAACGCGCCCGACAGCCCGGCCAGTCCGGGTAGCGCCGCCACCGCGAGCAACTGCGCCGTGCGCGCGACGGCGTTGTTCACCCCGGACGCGATACCCGCCTCGCCGTCGCGCACCGCACCGAGCACCGCGCCGGTCAACGGCGCGACCATCACCGACAGGCCGAGCCCGAAGACGAACACACCCGGCAACACCTCGGTGAGATAGTCCGCGTCCGCCCCGATCCGCTGCAACGCGAACACCCCGCCCGCGGCCAGCAGCGGACCGAATGTCATCGGAATACGTGGTCCGTGCCGCTGCGCCCACCGCCCCGCGGGTGCCGAGAGCACCAGCATCAGCAGTGTGACGGGCAGTCCCGCGGCGCCCGATGCCATCGGCGAATACCCGGCGACCAGCTGCAATTGCAGGACGAGCAGGAAGAAGACGCCGCCGAGCGCGGCGTACACGAGCAAGGTCACCAGGTTCGCCGCCGTGAACACCCGCGACCGGAACAGCGAAGGCGGTACCAGCGGATTCGGGCTGCGCAGTTCCACCAGTACGAAACACACCAGCGCGCCGATCCCGACGGCGACCAACGTGGCCCGCCCATCGATGAGTCCCAGCGTGAGCGCACCGAGCGCGACCGCGACGATCACCGCGCCGGGCACGTCGATCCGGGTCGGCGCCGCCGGATCACGGCTCTCGGGCACATGTTTCATCGCGACGACGGCGACCAACAACGCGAGCGGCACATTGAGCAGGAAGATCGCCCGCCACCCGACCAGATCGATCAGCCCACCACCCAGCAGCGGCCCGAACGCACCGGCCACCCCGCCGAGCCCGGACCACAGTCCGATCGCACTGCCCTGATCGCGCCGATCGATCGACGCCGAGATCAGCGCCAGGCTCCCCGGCGTGAGCAGCGCCCCCGCCACGCCCTGCAGCAACCGGGCGACGACCAGCATCTCGATGTTCACCGCGGCCGCGCACAACAGCGAGGTGATCGCGAATCCGACGATCCCCCAGACGAATACGCGACGGCGGCCGAGCCGGTCACCGAGCGAACCGCCGAGCAGGATGAACGAGGCGAGCGTGAGGGTATAGCCGTTGACCGTCCACTGCAGCCCCGCGACATCGGTGTGCAGCGATTCGCCGATGCGCGGCAGCGCGACGGAGACGACGGTGGCGTCCAGCGACGCCATCGACGAGCCGAGGATGGTGGCGAGCAGAATCCACCGGCCCGCGGCCGACTTCAGCCGAACCGTCTCGGTCACGACTCCAAGTTAGCCGCCGCGTCGGTCTTTCGCCTGATTACAGGCTTTCCACGCAGACGACTACCTTGCGCTCGGCGTATTTGAAACCGGAATCGGCGACGTCGGGGCAGTCGTCGACACTGTCGGAGCTCTTGTTGATCGTGATCACCTTGACCGGTTCGGTCCCGCCCTCGCTGCAGTCGATGCGCTTGGGTTCGTCGCCGCCCACGTCGATGCAGCCGCCGACGACCCAGTCGATGTCGAGGCACAGCGCGCCGGTCTCGATGCCGTTGAGCGTCTCGGCGTAGAAGTTGTCGCGGTCGCTGACACAGCCGCTGCTGGTCTTGGCTTTGGCGATGACCTTGTAGTTCGACGAGCGGCTACCGCAGGCGGCCTTCTCGATGGTCGCGTCGTCGACGGTGCCGCCGAGCGACACGCAGTCACCGATATTGGCCTGGAAGTCGGTTTTGCCGCCCTTGCTCGAGGTCGGCGCGGGCTTGCTCGTGGTGGGTTTGCCGGTGGTCGACTTGCCCGGCTTGGTGGTCGGGGTCGCGCCGCTGGTCGCGGGGACGACGTCGATCGCAGGCTGGGCGTAGCCGTCGATGGTGCCTCCGCAACCGGTCGAGACGAACGCGGTCACGGTGATGGCGATCGCGCCGACGAGCCGGCCGAATGGCAAATCTGCAAACACCCCTTGTGAATACACCACTCGAGCCACTCGCGTCGACTCCACTCGGCGGGTCGGTCCCTGCGATAGGCTTGCGATTCCGGTCGCCACGCGCGGCGCGGGGCCCCCGATCGCGGATCAGGAGGTGACCGTGAGCAGTACCCCATCGCCGGGAACGCCGGTCGGCGACTTCGCGGCACCACGGCAGATGGTGGTCGATCCGCGCTTCATCCGCCTCGCCGATCATTTCTTCGGGATGTTCTCCCAGCCGAGCCGCGGTGGTGGTGCGCTGGCCATTTACCTGAACGGCGGCCCGGTTGTCGATATCTGGGCGGGCTGGGCGGCCAAGGATCAGCGCTGGAACGGCGAGCACATCGCGCTCACCTTCTCCACCGGCAAGGGTGTCGCCGCCACCGTGCTGCATCGGCTGGCCGAGCGCGGGCTGATCGACTACGAGGAGCCGGTGGCCACCTACTGGCCGGAGTTCGGGGCGCACGGTAAGGACGACATCACCGTGCGCGACGTGCTGTCCCATCGCGCGGGCCTGCACCGGGTGCGCGGGTTGGTGCCCGGTCGCGAGGGCATTCTCGACTACGACGCGGTGGTGACCGCGCTGGCCGAGAGCCCCGCCGACCCGCGCCGTATCCGCGGCTCGGGCTATCACGCGATCACCTTCGGCTGGCTGGTCGCCGAGATCGTGCAGCGGGTGACCGGCGACCCGTTCACCGAGGTACTGCGTCGAGAAGTGGCGCAGCCCTTGGGAATCGACGAATTCTGGTTCCAGGTGCCGCCGGGCGAGCGGCATCGGATCGCGAAGATCTTTCCGCACTTGGCGCCACCGGGGGTCCGCTGGAACACCGCGTCGTCGGTGCTGTCGTGGGTACGGCCCGCGCGCGGGCTGGCCGAGGCCGGCATGCCGGAGAGTTTCGACGAGCTGGTCCGCGACCCGCGGGTGCACGATGCGGTGATGCCCGGTTGGAACGGCGTGTTCTCGGCGCGGGCGCTGGCCAAGATGTACGGAGCACTCGCCAACGACGGGAAAGTCGGCGACGTGCGGTTTTTGCGGCCGGAGACCATCGAGGCGATCAACCGGACCCAGCAGACCAGCAGCCGCGACTACGTCCTCGGCCTACCCATGCGGTTCACCCTCGGCTATCACCGCCCGGTCCTGATGACCAAACAGCAACCCCGAAACGCGTTCGGCCACTACGGCGTCGGTGGTTCCGGTGCGTACGCCGACCCCGATCTCGGAATGTCGATAGCGTTCGTCACCAATCGATTGGGCGGAGCGGTCACCGCACTCGGCGATGCCCGCCTGGCCAAGCTGGCGGCAATGGCCCAGGGCACTGTGCGCCGCGTTCTCGGCGCGCCTGCGCCTCCTGAACCTTTGGCGTAGGTGAGCCGTAGATACAGACATGACCTCGCCGACCCCCGCCACGCCGCGCTGGTCGTGGTTGCACGGACTGGCCGCGGGGCGCGATTTCGAGGGCTACCTGCGACGACGGGCCGCGCGCAGCGATCCGTTCGCGGTCGGGTTCCCCGGGTTTCCCGCGGTGCTGTTCACCGGTACCGCCGAGGGTGCGCGCGAACTGTTCCGGGCGCCCGCGGCGTTGCTCGAGCCGCCGCGACCCAATCCCATCGAGCCGATGGTGGGTGCCGCGTCGCTGATTCTCAGTTCCGGAACACGGCATCGCGCGGATCGCGCGCTGCTGGCTCCCGCGCTGCACGGTGCCAGGGTGCGATCGCTGGGTGAGGTGATCCGCAATGCGACGTTGCACGAAATTCGAAACGGCACAGCAGGTCCCTGGCAGCTGGGCACGCGGATCGATTCCCTCGCTGCCGCCCGTGCCATCACCTTCCGTGGCATTCTCGCCGCGGTGTTCGGTGCCGGTTCCGATCGCGCGGCCGAATACGGCGGTGTGGTCGCCGATTTCCTCGGCGCCTTCACCACCCCGCTCATGGTCGCACCTGTATTACGCCGTGACATAGGCGGTTTCGGGCCGTGGAAACGATTCACCACGGCACGCGAACGGCTGGACAACCTGATCCTGGCCGACATCGCCGCCCGTCGCCGCACCGGCCCGGCCGACGGCGATCTGCTCGACCTCCTGCTCGCCACCCGCTACGACGACGGCACCACCCTCACCGACACCGAACTCTGCGAACAACTACGCACCCTGCTCGTCGCCGGTCACGAAACCACCGCGACCACCCTCACCTGGGCGCTCTACCACCTGCACCGCGCACCCGACCTGCTCACCCGCCTGCTCGCCGAACTGCCCACCGCGGGCGACGACCCCGCCGAACAGGTCCGCCTTCCGCTCCTCGACGCCGTCTGCCAGGAAACCCTGCGACTGCACCCACCGGTGCCGATCGTGTTGCGCACCGTGACCGCGCCGTTGCGCTGGCGCGGGGTCGACGTCGCGGCGGGCGCCACCATCGGCCTTGCGGTCGGCGTACTCCACCGTCAGTCCTCGATCTGGCCGGCACCACACCTGTTCCACCCCGACCGGTTCCTCGACCGCAAATTCAGCCCCTTCGAGTTCGCGCCGTTCGGCGGCGGACACCGCCGCTGCATCGGGGCGACGCTGGCCGACCACGAGCTGCGGATCGTGCTGGCCACCCTGCTGACCGAGGTCCGGTTGACGCTCGAGCCCGCGCTGGCACTCGGCAGGCGACCGCGCACCGTGCCGCGCAATCTCGCGACCGCGCCGGATCGGGCGATCCACTTCACACGGTCGGGGTGATCTGCCTCACGTGAGGTTTGAGACTCACACCGATGTGCTTCCCCGCTGTTCCCACGCACCGCCATCGACTCGCCGCTGTGAGCGCGGTGTTTGACGAAAGCCGAAGAATCACAGTCCGTTATGTGACCCACGGCACAGAGTTGCGAGTCTGTTATCACCGCGCAACACGGCTGGCACTCAGTCAGCAGGTGCGGGTAGTAATGGTAGGTCAGGGTCGGGGAGTCGTTACCTCGTAGAGACCCGTCGCGGCCTCTGCGTCAATCGAGAACAAGCGTCACTGAGTAGATCTCGGGCCGCCGCACGCGGAACGAGAGATGGAATGGACGAGAAACTTATGCACTTCCAGGCAAATACGCGGCAATCGCACTGGCTTCGCCGGGGTCTGCTGCTGTCGGCAGCGATCGCCGCGACCGGGGCACTGATCGCCGTGCCCGCGCAGGCTCAGCCGACTCTGCCGGGCTTCGGCGCCGGTTCGAGCCAGCCCGCGGTGAACGAGCCCGCGCAGCCGGCGCCGTTCGCGCCGCCGAACATCAACATCGCCGACGGCGAGACCGTTGGTGTCGCGCAGCCGATCGCCATCACCTTCAAGGAGCCGGTCGAGGACCGCGCGGCCGCCGAGCGGGCCATCAAGGTCACCTCGAGCACCAACGCGCCGGGCTACTTCTACTGGACCTCCAGCAAGCAGGTCCGCTGGAAGCCCACCGAGTTCTGGCCCGCCAACACCAACGTGACCGTGGTCGCCGGTGGCACCACCAGCTCGTTCCACATCGGTGACGCGTTCGTCGCCACCGTCGACGACGCCACCAAGATGATCGTCGTGACGGTCAACGGCGAGGTCGTCCGGGAAATGCCGACCTCGCTCGGCAAGCCCGGCTACGAGACCCCCAACGGCACCTACATCGTGGGTGAGCGGCTCGAGAAGATGACGATGGACTCGTCCACCTACGGCGTGCCGGTCACCGATCCCGAGGGCTACAAGCTCGAGGTCGAGTACGCGACCCGGCTGTCCAACAGCGGCATCTTCGTGCACGCCGCCCCGTGGTCGGTCGGCCAGCAGGGCTACTCCAATGCCAGCCACGGCTGCCTCAATGTGAGCACCGCGGACGGAAAGTGGTTCCTGGAGAACACCCGTCGCGGCGATGCCGTGATCATCACCGGCACCCAGGGCGGAACCCTCAGCGCAGGCGACGGTTTGGGCGACTGGAACTGATTCGCTGAACAAAACCCGAACAATACGATCACTACCGGTCGTGTTGTTCGGGTTTTTGCTGTAATCGGCACTGTGTGCCCGATGTTCAGAAAATCGGCGGGCAGGGTTAACCAACGGTTCGCCATGCGCCGTAAAGCTGCCGCGGTGCGACAGAGTCCAGAGCGGGTGCTCCCCGGGAGAAGCCGTCCGTGGCAGGACTACGCGCTGTTCGTAGTACTCGTGGTGCCGAACCTGGCGCTGCTCGGCCTGTTCGTTTACCGGCCGCTTGCCGACAACATCCGGCTGTCGTTCACCGACTGGAATCTCGCTGAGCCGGTGGCGAATTCGGTGGGATTCGACAACTACATCGAATGGTGGCAGCGCGACGACTCATGGAAAGTCGTCAGCAATACGGTGATCTTCACCGTGGCGGCCGTCGTGGTGAGTATGGCGCTCGGGCTGGCGCTGGCCATGTTGCTCGATCGAAAACTGTTCGGGCGCAATGTTGTTCGATCCGCCATTTTCGCCCCGTTCGTTATTTCGGGCGCGGCGATCGGCGTGGCTTTTCAATTCATCTTCGATCCGAGTTTCGGTCTGGTACAAGACATCCTGCATCGAATCGGCGTCGACAATGTGCCGGATTTCTATCAGGACCCCGAGTGGGCGCTGTTCATGGTGACACTCACCTACATCTGGAAGAATCTCGGCTACGCCTTCGTGATCTATCTGGCCGCGCTGCAAGGTGTGCGCGCCGAATTGCTGGAGGCGGCCGAAATGGACGGCGCGAGCAGTTGGACTCGGTTCACGAAAGTCCTTCTGCCCCAACTGCGTCCGACCACCTTCTTCCTGTCGATCACCGTGTTGCTCAACTCATTGCAGGTCTTCGACATCATCAATGTGATGACGCGCGGCGGACCGCTCGGCAACGGCACGACCACCATGGTGTTCCAGGTGTACGAGGAGTCGTTCCGCAATTTCCGGGCCGGGTACGGCGCCACCGTGGCCACGATCATGTTCGTGGTGCTGCTGGTGGTCACGCTGATCCAGGTGCGTGTGATGGATCGAGGCGAACGATGAAACATGTAGGCCCGCAGACGCTTTCCTACCAGCGCCGCGAACGCGCCGTCACCCTGCTCGGCTACGCGGCGATGGTGTGCGTGCTGATCATCGTGGGGGTCCCGCTGTTCTGGATCCTGATCACCTCGCTCAAGGACCGCTCCGACATCTACACCCAGCCCGCGGTCTACTGGCCCAACAGCTGGCACCCGGAGAACTACAGCCACGCCACCACCACGGTGCCGTTCTGGACGTTCCTGCGTAACTCGCTGATCGTCACCGGCATCGTGTCGGCGGTGAAGTTCGCGCTCGGCGTGTTCAGCGCGTACGGCCTGGTGTTCCTGCGCTTTCCCGGCAAGAACATCGTGTTCCTGGTGATCATCGCGGCGCTGATGGTGCCCAACCAGATCACGGTGATCTCCAACTACGCCTTCATCGCCCAGCTCGGTTGGCGAAACACCTTCCAGGGCATCATCATTCCGCTCTGCGGCGTCGCCTTCGGCACCTTCCTGATGCGCAACCACTTCCTGTCGCTGCCCGCCGAGGTGATCGAGGCAGCGCGGATGGACGGCGCGAACTGGTGGCGGCTGCTCACCCGCGTGGTGCTGCCCATGTCGGGGCCGACCATGGTGGCGTTCGCGGTGGTGACGCTGGTCAACGAGTGGAACGAATACCTCTGGCCGTTCCTGATGGCCGATTCCGCCGATGTCGCCACGCTGCCGGTCGGCCTGACCCTGCTGCAGAACACCGAGAACCCCAGCGTCACCAACTGGGGGCCGGTGATGGCGGGCACCGTGCTCACGATGTTGCCGATTCTGCTCGTCTTCCTTGTCCTGCAACGTCACATGATCAAAGGCCTCACCTCCGGTGCGGTCAAGGGTTAAATCTCGAACAGGAGTTCGCCAGTGTCCAACTCACGATTCCCGGCGCTGAGTCGCCGTGGCTTCCTCGGCCTGACCGGCGGCGTCGCCGCGGCCGCAGCTCTCACCGCCTGTGCGGGCACGGGCGGCGGATCCGGCGATTCCGGTGACGCCAACACCATCACCTTCTGGTCCAACCACCCCGGCACCTCCAAGGAGCTGGAGCTGGAGCTGATCAACCGCTTCCAGGCCAAGAACCCCGACCTGAAGGTGAACCTGGTCGACGCGGGCAAGAACTACGAGGAGGTGGCGCAGAAGTTCAACGCGGCACTCACCGGTGGTGAGCTGCCCGATGTTGTTGTGCTGTCGGATGTCTGGTGGTTCAACTACGCGCTGAGCAAGGCCATCGAACCGCTCGACGGGCACTTCGGTGCCGCGGGTGTGCAGCTGGGCGACTACGTCGACTCCCTCGCCGCCGACTACCTCTTCGACGGCAAGCACTACGCGCTGCCGTATGCCCGCTCGACGCCGCTGTTCTACTACAACAAGGACGTCTGGGCGAAGGCCGGCCTGCCCGATCGCGGCCCGAACTCCTGGCAGGAATTCGACGAGTGGGGCCCGAAGGTACAGTCGGTGGTCGGCGGCGACAAGTTCGCCCACGCCTGGGGTGACGCAAAGAACTACCTCGGCTGGACCTTCCAGGGCCCGAACTGGACCTTCGGCGGCGCCTACTCCGATCAGTGGAAGCTGAAGTTCACCGATCCGGGCTCGATCGCCGCGGCCACCTACCTGCGCGATTCGATCAACGTGAAGAAGTACGCCGCCATCCGGCCGCAGATCGCGGTCGACTTCGGCACCGGTGTCGCCGCCTCGACCATCGCCTCCACCGGTGATCTCAAGGGCATCTTGAAGAACTCCACCGGCAAGTTCGAGCTGGGCACCGCGTTCCTGCCGCACCCGAACGGGCCGGGCGTCACCACCGGCGGCGCCGGTCTCGCCGTACCCTCGCGCATCTCCGACGCGCGAAAGGTGAACGCGCTCAAGTTTATCGAGTTCATCACCAACGGCGCCAACACCGCCTACTTCTCGCAGAACACGGGCTACATGCCGGTGCGCAAGTCGGCGGTGACCGATCCTTCCGAGATCGACTTCCTGGCGAAGAACCCGAACTCGAAAGTCGCCATCGACCAGCTCGCCGTGACGAAGTCGCAGGACTACGCGCGCGTGTTCGTGCCCGGCGCCGACCAGATCATCGGCACCGGCTACGAGCAGATCGGTCTCCAGAACGCCGATCCGGCAACGGTTCTCGCGAAGGTGGCCGCCGACGTGCAGGCGATCATCGACCGGCAGATCACGCCCAAGCTGCCCAAGTAGTTCACCCGCGCCGCCGGTGGTCGTCATGACCACCGGCGGTGTTTCGCTTTCCCCTCCTAGGAGAATTCGCCATGGCGACAGTGCAGTTCGACGGTGTGACCCACCGCTACCCCGGCGCCGACGCCCCCGCCGTCGACGCACTCGACATCGACATCGCCGACGGTGAATTCCTCGTGCTGGTCGGCCCTTCCGGCTGCGGCAAGTCGACGAGTCTGCGGATGCTGGCCGGCCTGGAAGCTGTCGAGTCCGGGACGATCCGGATCGGCGAGCGTGACGTCACCGCGCTGCCGCCACGGGCGCGTGACGTGGCGATGGTATTCCAGAGCTATGCGCTGTACCCGAACATGACCGTCGCCGAGAACATGGGGTTCGCGCTGCGCAATGCGGGAATGTCGAAGTCCGACACGCTGGTTCGGGTGAAGGAAGCCGCGGCAATGCTCGAGCTGGAGCCCTTGCTCGATCGCAAGCCTGCCAAGCTTTCCGGTGGACAGCGCCAGCGTGTCGCCATGGGTCGGGCCATCGTGCGCCGCCCGCAGGTGTTCTGCATGGACGAGCCGCTGTCCAACCTGGACGCGAAACTGCGGGTGAGCACCCGGTCCCAGATCGCGGCCTTGCAGCAGCGTCTCGGCACGACCACGGTCTACGTCACCCACGACCAGGTCGAGGCGATGACGATGGGGCACCGCGTTGCCGTGCTCCGGGACGGCGCGCTGCAGCAGATCGCCTCTCCGCGAGAGCTTTACGACAACCCACTGAACACCTTCGTCGCCGGGTTCATCGGTTCGCCGGGCATGAATCTGCTCGAAGCACCCGTGGTCGACGGTGAAGCCGTCCTCGACGGTCTGCGAATTCCGGTGCCCCGCGGTATCTCCGGTGCGCGGGTGGTGCTCGGCATCCGGCCCGAATCGTGGGAGGTCACCACCGATCCCGCCGGCATCACCGTCGTCGCCGAACTGCTAGAGGAACTCGGCGCGGAATCGTTCGTCTACACCCACGGCGCGGGCACCGACTGGTCAACGCGCTCCGGCAAGATCGTGGTCCGCGTAGACCGTCGGTTCCAGACCACCCTCGGCGAAACCCTGCACCTGCGACCGAAGACCGACGAGATCTTCTTCTTCGACGCCGACACCGACCTGCGTTTGCGCTAGGACAGGCCGGTCGCGGTGCGTCGACCGATCGCGGCGTTGAGGGCGCCGAGTTCGGCGAGAATGTCGGTGGCTGCCCAGATCCGGTTTCGTTTGGAATCGGAGACGACTTCGAGGATGCCGACATCGACGAGTCGATCCAGGGCCCGGTAGGTGGCCGAGTCCGTGGTCGTGCTGATGGCGCTCGCTTCGGCGATCGTGAGGATCGGATGCGCAAGCAGGTTCGCCAGTAGCGCCTCGTCGGCGGAGCCTGCGCGGGGGCGGGCCCGGTCGCGCCAGCCATCGGGGAGCGCGGTGAGCGCGCGGGCCGAATCGATCGCGGCCTCGCTCGCGTACACCGCGGCGAGCGCCAGGTACACGACGAATTCCTCGGCGGCGCCGGTTCGGTAGGCGGCCAATTGGGCGAAGTAGCGCGAGGTGTCGGCGAGCATGACCGAGGAGAAGGGGACGGTCACCCGGTCGGTCAGGCCGCGTCGGCGCAGGATGGCCGTCACCAGGGCGCGACCGATCCGGCCGTTGCCGCTGTCGAACGGGTGGATCGACACGAACTGCGCGTGCGCCAGCGCGGCCTGCACCAGGATCGGCAGGTCGCCGCGTGCGACGAAGGCGAGCAGATCGGCCACCAGTTCGGGCACGAGTTCTGGTGGGGGCGGCACGTACAGCGCGTTGAGAGGCGTGTAGTCACTGCCGCCGATCCAGGTTTGTGCCGTGCGGAAACGCCCGGCCTTCTCCCACTCCGGGGCGATCAGCACCCGATGAGCGCTGAGCAGACTCGCCTCGGTGATCTGCCCCTTCTCCGCGGTGTCGACCAGGCCTGCCAGCGCCCGCACCGCGGCCACCTGCGCCGCGGCTTCGGGATGAGCCGTCGCGCCGCCGAAGGCTTTGCTGAATGCTCGCCAGCCCGCGTCGATGTGCTCGATCCGCGACGACGCGACCGCCTCGCTCCGCAGCAGGAACTCGTGCAGGGAAGCCAGGTCGCCGTGGCCGGCTTCGAGATGGGTTACCGCGATCGCCGCTGCCTCGCTGGCCAATGTCGTTCGCCTGGTGGCGAAATCGAGCCGAGCGATGCGCGGGGGGATCGACACCGCGACCTGTTCGGGCATCGGGCCCACCCGTGAACCACGCCCGCCGCGCGCCGTCCACTCTCGCTGTTCGATGTGGTGAGCCGGCCAATTCATCAGTTTTGCAATACTTTCGCTATCGGAAACGCAACTAACTCGCGAATTGCTCGCGTTTTTCGGTGGTAGCGAGAGTAATCAGCTCACTACTCCCACTGGGTCGTCAAGTGAGACTGGTGGCCGCGTGGGCCCGCGCTCGGGCGACGGCTCGGCCGATGCCCTCGGTATAGGGGCCGCCGTGGCCGGGCAGGACCAGATCAGCCGCGAGCGATTCGAGGGCTCCGAGAGCCAGCACCGTATCCGGGGTCGAGTGGTTGAAGAACCTGGGCAGTACCTGGGGGCCTCGGGATTTCGAGGTGGGGTGGGCGGTAACCAGGGTGTCGCCAGTGGCCACCGCACCCGCGGCCGGGACGTGGAAGGCGGAGTGTCCCGAGGTGTGCCCAGGAGTGGGGACAGGGACCGGACGGCCGGGGAGATCCAGGGGGCCTTCGGTGGGGAAGGGCTGGATGTGGGGGACCGGGTTCTTGCGCAGGCCGCCCGCTCGGGTGATGCGCAGGGCCCAGCCGCAGGTGGAGATGTCGGTGAGCCGTTTGATGACGTCGAGCGGCGTGGCGGACTCGTGAACCTCGCCTTTGGCGTGGGCCACCTCGAGCCCGCTGGTGTAGGCGGGGATGCCGTACTTCGCCTGGAGGTGATTGAGGGCGCCGACGTGGTCCAGGTGGGCGTGGGTCAGCAGGACCGCTCGGATGTCCTCTGGGCGGTGACCGAGCGCCGCGATGGTGGCCTCGATCAGGGCGGCGTCGCCGTACCACCCCGCGTCGATCAATGTCAGGTCTCGGCCTTCGCGGAGCAGGACCATGTTCACATCTGTGCCCGCGATGGTGAAAACCTCGTCGGCTACCTGCTGATACCGCACTGATCGGACCCCTTCTCGAGTAACGGGTTTCGACCCTACCGGCGGTTCGCCCGCCGGCAGGGTCGAGCACGTCACCAGATCGTCACGCGCTCCGCGGGATCGAGGTACAGCGCGTCAGCGGGGGTCACGTCGAAGGCTTCGTAGAAGCTGTCGATATTGCGGATCACCGCGTTGCAGCGGAACTCCGGCGGCGAATGCGGGTCGACGGCGAGGCGGCGGATGGCCTCCTCGGTGCGGGCCTTGGTGCGCCAGACCTGCGCCCAACCGTAGAACACGCGCTGCAGACCGGTGAGGCCGTCGATGACCGGAGGTTCCTTGCCATCGAGCGAGATCTTGTAGGCGGCAAGGGCAATGGAGAGTCCGCCGAGGTCGCCGATGTTCTCGCCGATGGTGAACTCGCCGTTCACGGTGTGCTCGTCGGCCAGGTCGGCGGGGGAGAGCACGTTGTACTGGTCGATCAGGGCCTTGGTGCGCTTGCCGAACTCGGCGCGGTCCTCGTCGGTCCACCAGTCCTGCATATTGCCGTCGCCGTCGTACTTGGCGCCCTGGTCGTCGAAACCGTGGCCGATCTCGTGGCCGATCACCGCGCCGATGCCGCCGTAGTTGGCCGCGTCGTCGGCGTTCATGTCGAAGAACGGCGGGTGCAGAATCGCCGCGGGGAATACGATCTCGTTCATACCGGGGTTGTAGTAGGCGTTCACGGTCTGCGGGGTCATGAACCACTCGCCGCGATCGACCTCGCCACCCAGTTTGCCCAGGTCACGGTCGTGGTCGGCGGCATAGCCGCGCCGGTAGTTGCCGACCAGATCGGTCGGGTCGATCTCGACCGCGGAGTAGTCGCGCCAGGTGTCCGGGTAGCCGATCTTGGGGGTGAACTTCTCCAGCTTGGTCAGCGCGGCCGCGCGGGTGTCGGGGCCCATCCATTCGAGGTCGGCGATATTGCGCCGGTAGGCCTCCTGCAGATTGGCCACCAGTTCGACCATCCGTGCCTTGGCCTGCGGCGGAAAGTGCCGGGCCACATACAGTTTGCCGACCGCTTCGCCGAGCAGTTCCTGCACCAGCGACACGCCACGCTTCCAGCGCTCGCGGTTCTCCTCGGCGCCGGTGAGAGTACGGCCGTAGAAGTCGAAGTTCTCCTCGACGATCTCATCGGTGAGGAACCCCGCGCGTGCGTGCAACACCTGCCACGCCGCCCACGCCTGCCAATCCGCCTGCGGCACCTCGGCCCACGCGGTGGCGAAGGCACGCAGGTAATCGGGCTGACGCACCACGAGCTCGGCGAACAGGTCCTCGCCGGCACGGTCGAAACCGGTGGCGATGCCGTCTACCCAAGCAGCCCAATCGAATTCGGGGTTCGCGGCGACCAAGT
This sequence comes from Nocardia sp. A7, assembly GCF_046549215.1. Taxonomy (NCBI): domain Bacteria; kingdom Bacillati; phylum Actinomycetota; class Actinomycetes; order Mycobacteriales; family Nocardiaceae; genus Nocardia; species Nocardia sp. A7. Next base: position 2,127,290 of record NZ_JAJPWE010000001.1, read on the forward strand.
CTGCGAACGTGGTGAGGTTGTAGCTCTTTTCGGCATCACGACGCCGCACCACATCCCAATGCCCTGCGGCGAGCTTGCGCTCCAGCTCGAACACGCGCTGTGCGGCATCGGCCGGATCGGTGGGAAGCAGTCCATCCAGTGACGCGTCCGCGGCGGCGATGGTGAACATCTTGGTGATGTGCGCGAGGTAGGCCGTACGGATCGCCGCGAATTCCTCGGAGCGGTAATAGGACTCGTCGGGCAGCCCGATCCCGGACTGTGTGGCGTGCACGAGGTACCGAGTGGAGTTCTTGTCGTCAGTATCGACGTAGTAGGCGAGCGCCCCACGGACACCGGTTCGCTGCAACCGTCCGATCAGCGCCGCGAACGCACTCGGGTCGGCGACCTCGGCGATCGCGCGCAGCTCGTCGGCGACGGGAGTGAACCCGGCCGCGGCGACCACGTCGGTGGCCATGAAGCTCGAGAAGAGATCACCGATCTTGCGGGCATCAGCGTCATCGGCCGCGCCGGACGCACTATCGGTGATGATCGCCTGCACATCGAGCTCGGCCTGGTCGTACAACGTGCGGAAGGCACCGTCCACGGCGCGGTCGGCCGGAATCTCGTACCCGGCCAACCACTGCCCGTTGACGTGCGCGAACAAATCGTCCTGCACCCGCACACCTTGATCGCGGAAGGACAGATCAATACCGGAGGGAGCGCTCAGATCAGAAGTCACGTCCCCCAGTATGCCGAAACACCGGGGTCCGGCGACGTGGTCTTACACGCAGGCGAACTCGTCGTCTCGGGCGCCGGCTACGAAGGCCTTCCACTCGTCGGCGGTGAAATGCAGGAGGACGTCCTCGTGGCGGAGGGTGGTTGTGCCGTCGGGGGAGGTGTGGGCGACGAGGTCGGGGTGACGGCGCGAGGACACGAGACAGTGCAGGAAGGCGGTCCACAGGGCGGTGTCGACGGTGATGATGGGCTCGTCCATGCCGGTGTTCATCGGGTTGCGGCGGAATTTGCTGTCTCGTATCTGGACAGCGTCTCCAGCGAAACGAACCTCGACACATTGGTTGCCGTTATTGGAGCGCGACGAGGTGAACCAGCCGTGTTCGGCCGGGCGGCGGCGAGCGGTGGTGGACATACCTCGAATCTTACACGCTCGCATACTCCCTGATCAGGGTGAGAGATTCGGTGCGAGAAAGGGATTGCTCGCGAGCGCGGACGTAGGCGAAGCCGAGATCGCGGACCTGTTCGGCATCGTCGACATGACCACCGAACACCGCGCTCTCGGCCCAGGCGAAGGTAGGTAGCTGATCGCTTGCGAAGTCGAGCAGGTGGAAGCTGGAACCGCCGAGAACGGCCCCTTCGGGGGCGCTGAACGGGATGACGCGCACGTCGACGGTGTCGAGCTCGCGAACCAGCGTGACCAGATGCCGCAACTGCTCGCGCAGCACCGCACCACCGCCGGTCTGCTGACGCAGCGTGGCCTCGCCGAGCACGGCGGTGAGTTCGAGCGGATCGGGTTCGCGCAGCCGTCGCTGACGACGCAGCCGTATCGCGACTAATTGGTCAACCTGCACCGGCCGGATCATCACATCGGCGCTGATCAACGCCCGCGCGTACGCCTCGGTCTGCAACAAGCCGGGCACGATCATGCTGTCGTAGCTGCGGATACTCTGCGCGCCCGCCTCCATCCCGTACAGCCGTTGCAACTCGGGACCGATCAGCGCCGAGGAGGCCGTCGCCCACCAGCCGCGCTGCTTACTCGCCTCGAGCAGGGCCAGCAGTTCGCCGCGTTCGTCGGGCGCCACATCGAGAACGTCGAGAACCGGTTCGATGGTGGTGCGGGTGAGCACCCGCCTGCCCTTCTCGACGTGCGACCAGTTGGCGGGCGTGAACCCGACGCGACGGGCGAAACCGGCCGAATCGTGTCCGCGCTGCTCGCGGAGCTCGCGCAACCGCAGCACGAGTTCCCACCGCGCGACGGTCGACGAAACGGGAGCCATGGGCGAAATCGTACGCCGATGGACACACCAGCTACTGACTATTGTCAGCGCGGTTGTGCGGCTATAGGCTGTCGGGAACGGTCTTTTTCTCGCACGTCCTGCCGTTATGAAAAAGTTTCCCGCGCCAACCGGTCGTGATGCTTCACCTCTCACCGAGATTCGCCCCGAACGAGCGAACTCTCAGCTACATCGAACCACCGTCGACAGAGACGAGGTCGTGATGAGCACGTTGCACACTGATGAGGACAAGGGCGGGTATACGGCGGCCGAGGAATACTCGGCCACCCAGGACGCTTTGGCGCGCTGTCGCCAGTACCGCAAGAACCATGGCCTCTACGGCGTCGTCGACGCCCCACTGGGGCGGATCGTGCTCGAGATCGGCTCGGTCGGTGCGGTGGTGATGCCATCGACACTGGGCGAACGGGTCCGCGGGCAGCTCGTCACGCGCGGCCTGCGCTGCGGACCGATCATCGCCCATCCACGCTCCGGTCGCTGGACCTTCCTCACCGGGCCGGTCGACAACTCCTACCTCGACACCGAACTGTTCGCCGAGCTGTTCCGGGTGTGCGCCTCGGTGGCCCTACCCGGCAGCGACGTGGTGCTGCCGTCGCCGGCCGACGAGCGCAGCTGCTATCGCACCTGGATGCAGGCCCCCGACGGCGATTTCCGGCCCGATTTCGCGCAGATCGTCGCCGCTACCAGGAGCATCGCCAAGTCGGCGACCCTGTCGCGCCAGCCCGGCTCGGCCTGATCTCAGCCGCCGCCCAGGCGCGCGTGCATCTCCCAGACGAGCACCTCGGCGTCGCCGTGCGGACGGAGCAGCTGGCCGCCGGAACGGGTCAGCCGGACGGCGTCGCCCTGGGACATGGTGCCGAGACCCTCGACGTCGATCTCGCCGCGCGCGACGAAAACATGCAGGTAGGGCGCGTCGGGGAGGGTGACACCTGGGCTGTCGGCGGGCATCCGCGCGACGTGCATGGCGGCGTGCGAGGAATTGATCGCGATGGCGGTGCGGTCGCGATAGCGGGGTAGGCCCGACGCGACCGTCACCAGATCGCCGCGCGCGAGTTCGTCATCGATCTCGAGCTGCTGGTAACCGGGCTCGACGCCGGGCTCGTCGGGAACCACCCACATCTGCACGAAATGAACGGGCTCGTCGTGGGCATTGCCGTCGAGGCGCCACGAATCGTTCTTCTCCGAGTGCTGGATGCCGGTGCCCGCGCTCATCCGCTGGGCCAGACCCGGGTAGATGACACCGTTGTGGCCCAGCGAGTCCTGATGCACGAGGCTGCCACCGAGCACCCAGGTGACGATCTCCATGTCCCGATGCGGGTGGGTGTCGAAACCCTCGCCGGGCAGCACCACGTCCTCGTTGTTCACCAGCAACAGCCCGTGATGGGTGTTGTCTGGGTCGTAGTGCTCACCGAAGGAGAACGAATGCTTGGAGTCGAGCCACGGGATCCGCGTCTTCATCCGGTCGCCACCGCGGTGTAGTTCGATCCGCGGCGGTGTCGTCGATGTGGGCGTCACAGTTCAATTCTGGCACCAATTGTGAAGGTGCACCGTTCACGGGGTGTGCGCGGTCCGTGAGGGTTCGGCCTGGCACTAGGGTCGTGGCGTGTCGACTCATCCCCCTGACGGCTCCGATACGGCGGATGAGCAGCCGATCTCGATGAGACAGCTCGTGGGTGACGGTCGCGGGATCCTCCGCCGAAATCCACAGATGCCGCGGCTGGCGGTGCTGCGCCTGGCCGCGCAGTTCGGCGACGGCATGTACCAGGCGGCCCTGTCGGGCGCCATCCTGTTCAACCCCGAACGCGAGACCGATCCGCTGGCCATCGCCGCCGGTTTCGCGGTGCTGCTGCTGCCGTACTCGGTGCTCGGGCCCTACGCGGGCGCGCTGCTTGACCGGTGGGATCGGCGCAATGTGCTGCTGGTCGCGAGTGTCGCGCGGGCGGTGCTGATCGGCGTCGCCGCGATCGGGTTGTTCGTCGGCATCGGCGAGACACCGCTGCTGGTGTTGGCTTTGGCGACGGTGGGGATCAGCAGGTTCGTGCTGGCCGGGGTGTCGGCGGCGCTGCCGCGAGTGCTCGAACAGCGCTGGCTGGTGCCGATGAACTCGGTGCTGGCGACGGTGGCCTCGGTGTGTGCCGGGGTCGGCGCGGCGGCGTCGGTGGCGGTGATCGCGCTGATCGGGGCCGGTGACACGGCCTCGGCGGTCGCGGTGGCACTGTCCGGGATCGGTTCGCTGGTCGGCGCGGTGCTCGCCTACGGATTCCACCGGCAGGTGCTCGGACCCGATCGCGGATCCGCCGCGACCGAGTCCACCGTGCACGCCATCGCGACCGGTCTGCGCACGGGCGCGCAGGCGGTCTGGAATTCCGCGCAGGTGACGACGGCGATGATCGGCATCGGCACCCATCGCATCGTGTTCGGGATGAACACGCTGATCATGGTGTTGGTGCTGCGTCAGCCGACCGACGGCGCCGAGATGAGCGGTGGGCTGGTCGGCTTCGGGGTCGCGATCGGCGTCGCGGCGGCGGGCATGCTGCTGGCCGCGATCCTCGCGCCGATCCTGATCCCACGCCTCGGCAGGCCGCGCACGGTGCTACTCGGGCTCACGACGGCGGTGATCGTGCAGCTCACGCTCGTGACACCGATCGCGCTGGCCACCGGCTCGGCGGCCGACAACGCGCACCGGCTGCTGCTGATCGGCGCCTTCGGGCTCGGCCTCGCCGGTCAGACGATCAAGCTGACCGGCGACGCGAGCATGCAGATCGACATCGATGACGATCGGCGCGGACAGGTATTCGCCCTGCAGGACACGGTGTTCAACATCTGTTTCGTGTTGGCGATCGCGGTGACCGCGCTGGTGATCCCCGCCGACGGACGGTCCATCGGGGTGGTGCTGGCCGGCGCCGGTGTCTACGCGCTCGGCATCGCGGCCTGCGCGCTCAATTCCCGTCGAGCCAAGGTGGCCTGCTGAGGGTGCCCGCGGGCTCCTGGGCCAGGACCGTCCGGTGATCGACGGTGGCAAGGGGGATATCGGGTAGTAGGGCGTCGTTGTCGATGCCGGTGTCGTAGTCGATCCACAGCGAGTCGAGCAGGGTCGTGTCGGCCAGTTCGTCGTGGCTCGACCAGTGGTGCACGACCGCGTCACCGGACCCGAAGACGTACTCGATTTCGTTCACATCTGTTTGGACGCACGGCAACCGCGATCGGTTCCGGTAAGTTCACACAAGATCAAGGTGTTCCTCGCCGACACCGATTCGAGGGAGCCAGATGCGCGCAAGACCGGTATCGCACGGCACTGCCGCCGTGGGCGTGGTGCTGTCCGCCATCCTCGCTGTACCCGCGCAAGCGGGTCCGCTGCCCTGGTTGCCGCCGCCGGTGAACATCTGTGGGGAAACAGGATTCGACCCGGTCAACCGTCTGCCCGACCCGGCCGCACCGCCCGCGCCGATCCTGCCGCCGAGCATCGATATCCCGGTCTGGGTACCGCAGCTGACGCCGGTGCCGATTCCCGATCCGCCACACGATCAGACCCGCGTCGCACAGGTGCCGCTGCCCTCGGATCCGTGCCGTAATCCGTGTCCGGAGGTCAGGGACACGCCGGAACCCGAACCCGAAAGTACCGACGAGACAACCTCGACCGGATCGGCGGTCGCGCTGCCGCGGATCAGGATCAACCCGGAGATCGAGCCCATCCCGATCCCGGTACCCGGTGTCGAGGGCGAGCCCGCCCAGCAGGCGCCGACTCCGGTGGTCCGGCCGGTCGAACGTGGTCCACTCGGGGCGCCGGTCGTGCCCGCGAAGGTGGAGTCCGTGCGGCTCGTCGACCAGGTGACCGGGCACGGCTCGGCCAACCGGACCGATATGCGCTGGCAGGTCGACGGCACCGACCTCGGACTGTTCTGGGAAACCGAACCGGGCAAGGTCGCCATGGTTTTCGGTGACACCTTCGGCGAGGGCTGGGCCTACGGCGGCGCCGGCGCCGACACCGCCGACTGGCGATCGAATGTGCTCGCCTACAGCACCGACAAGGATCTGCACGACGGGATCACCATCGACTCGATGGTGCAGGACAGCGCCTGTCACGCCGCCGAACTCCTCGGCAGCCGCAAGATCAAGAACTGGGAGACCACCACGATCCCGACCTCGGGGTTCGCGCTCGGGAAACGGCAGTTCCTGAGCTACATGTCGGTGAATCACTGGTCGAAGATCCCCGGCATGTGGATGACGAACTACGGCGGACTCGCCTACTCCGACGACGGCGGCCAGACCTGGACCAAAGATCAGCATGCCCGCTGGGAGAACATGTTCGGGCTCGGGCAGTTCCAGGTGGCCGCGATGGTGCCGCACGGGGACTACGTCTACATGTTCGGCACGCCCAACGGCCGGATCGGGATGATCGGGCTGGCCAGGGTGCGCAAGGACGACGTGCTCAACAAGACGGCCTACCAGTACTGGGTGGACGGCAATTGGGCGCCCACGGCCGCGAATTCGGCGACACCGCTCGTGCACGGCACCGCCAGTGAGCTGTCGGTGCGGTTCGACGAGGAAAGTCGGCAGTGGCAGATGGTCTACCTCGACTCGGCCGCGGGCCAGATCGTATTGCGGACCGCGGGACAACCGCAGGGTGCGTGGACCTCGACGGTTCCGCTGGTCTCCACCGAGATGTACCCGAAGGCTTACGGCGGGTTCATCCATCCCTGGTCGACCGCCCGGGATCTGTACTTCACGATGTCGGCATGGGACAGCTACAACGTGTATCTCATGCACGCACGGCTGAATCCGCCACGCTGACCGCAGGCGCCGCCACGAACTGGAGTTCGTCGCCGGGACGGGCCTGCGCGACGCGGTCGACGTCGGCATCGAGGACGACCGCGATCACCGGGTAACCGCCCGTGATCGGGTGGTCGGCCAGGAACACGACCGGCTGACCGCTCGGCGGCACCTGCACCGACCCCAGTGCCACGCCCTCCGAGGGCAATTCGCGAGTGATCGAACGCACAAGCGGTGGTCCGTCGACGCGGTCGAGGCGTGCGCCGACCCGGTCCGTGTCGGCGGACACGACCCAGGAACCGCGAAACAGCTGATCGGGATCGGCGAACCAGTCGGCGCGCGGGCCCGGACACGCCCGGACCGTGAGCACCTTCGGCGGCGGCGGAACCGGTGCGAACTCCACGGTCGGCAGGGTGCGCGGCGGGGGACCGACGGGGATCTGCATGCCGACTGCCAGCGGGTCGGGGCCGATTCCGGACAGTGTGTCGCGGCTGCGCGAGCCGAGCACCTTGGCCACATCGATACCGCCGCGCACCGCCACATAACTGCGCAGACCGGTGCTCGCCAGACCGAGGCGCAGCACCTGACCCTCCGCGAGTTCGAGCACACTGGCATGCCCGACCGGGGTGCCGTCGACGGTGGCGGGCGCGGGGGCGCCGGTGATCGCGACGGTGAGATGACCGTCGGCGCGCAGGGCGAGGCCGCCGAGCAGTACCTCGATGGCGGCGACGTTCTCCGGGTTGCCGACCAGCCGGTTCGCCAGCCGCAGTGACCCGCGGTCGGCCGCACCCGCCTGGCCGACGCCGGAATCGAACCAGCCCTGTCTACCCAGGTCCTGCACCGTCGCGAGCGGCCCCACCCGCTCGATGAAGATCAGCATCCGATCTCTCCCCGATTTGTGAGTCGAGGCGGCGCATCGTTGAGCAGCCCTTGATTTTGCGCCGAGGCAGCTACTCCTCGGACACGACGAACCTGATCGCCGAACCCGCCCGCACCAGCGCGGGTGGATCGCGGTCCACGGCCCACATTCGTAGATCGGTGGTGCCGATCAATTGCCATCCGCCCGGTGTGCCGCGCGGATAGACAGCCGAATAACCGCCCGCCAGCGCCACCGAACCCACCGGGATGGCCGAGCGGGCACTGGCGCGCCGCGGCACTGTGAGCCTGCCGTCGGGCGAGGTGAGATAGCCGAAACCAGGCGCGAAACCGACGAACGCGCACCGCCAGATCGTGCCGGTGTGCGCCGCGATCACCGCCGGAACCGACAGGTCGAGCAGTCTGGCCACCTCGGGCAGATCGGCGCCGTCGTAGCGAACGGGGATCTCCACGACCGGCTCGTCGTCGGGCAAGGTTCCACGGGAAACATCCGCCGAATCCGCTTGCGGTGGCTCGTGATCCAGACGGTCGAGCAGCGCGACCAGTTCGCGGCGGACCTGCACGCCATAGCTCACCGAATGCATCGTGACCAGCACGGTTTCCGCCGCGGGCAGCACATCCTCGACACCGGCGATCGCATGCACGCGCAACGCCGAGGCCAGGCGCTGGACCGGGCGCGGGTCGTCGAGGGTGATCAGCATGGCGCGGTCACCCGCGGGTCGGATCCGCGCGTTCCAATCGATGTCCATCGTGCCTCCCACCCCTCAGCTGAACGGCTCCACCGGTATCCCGGCATCGTCGAGCGCTCCCCGAATCCGGCGGGCCATCTCGACGGCCGCCGGAGAGTCGCCGTGGACACAGACGCTGGCCACGGACACGGCGACCGTACCGGGACCGTCTACGGTACGCGCGGTCCCTGACAGCGCAAGAGCGCTCGCCTGCGCCACGGCGTCGTCGGCCGACAGCACCGCCCCGGCAACTCCGCGCGGGGCAAGTGAACCTGTTGCAGTGTAGGCCCGGTCGGCGAATCCCTCACCGACGAAACGCACACGCTGCGCGGCCCGCTCCAATTCTGTGCCCGCGGGGCCGAGTAGCGCCAGCCCGGATTCTGCCTCGGCCACCGCAGCGACGAGCGCCTCGGCGAGCAGGCGATCGCGGGCCGCCGCGTGATAGAGGGCGCCGTGCGGCTTCACGTAGCGCACACGATCGCCCGCCGCTCGGGCGAAAGCTTGCAGTGCACCGATCTGGTAGAGCACCTCGTCGCGCAGATCGGCGGGGGAGATGGCGATATCGCGGCGTCCGAAGCCGACCAGATCGCGATAGCCGACGTGGGCGCCGATCCGCACCCCCTTCGCGACGGCGAGCTCGCAGGTGCGGCGCATGATCGTCGGGTCGCCGGCGTGGAAGCCGCAGGCGATGTTCGCGCTGGTCACGATGTCGAGCATGGCGGCATCGTCGCCCATCCGCCACGGGCCGAAGCCTTCGCCCAGATCACTGTTCAGGTCCAGCGGCATGCGACGCCCTCCGGTTTTCGCGGGTCACTCGCCGGGTATGTACCCCGGCAATTCGAGCATGAACACTCAGGTTCATACCGTTATCACCGGGGCGTGGTTCAGCAGGCGTACACGCGAACCTCGGTGGCTTTCACCGCGAAATAGACCTGTGTGCCGATGCTGAGCTGGAGTTGGGCGACGGCGGCGGGGGTCAGATCGGCGCACAGGCCCGGTGCTTCAGGTGCGTCACCGCGGACCCGGACGATGCCGCCGCGGTCGGTGATGTCGACGACGTCGACGGTGAAGACATTGCGTGGACTGCCGCCGGGGCGGGTGCGGAACACCGACACCGCGGCCGGTGCGAACACCGCGGCGGCACTGGCTCCGGGGACGAAATCGCCGACGACGCAGCCATCGACGCCGAAATCGTCGACGAGCACGGTCCCGAAGGTCGGGGCCGGATCACCGGGGTGAGTCCGCGGTACCGGCGGTGCGTCGGCGGCGGTGCGCTGGGCACCGCCCTCCGCCACCGAACCTGGCAGGAGCACTGACTCGACGCCGGTGCCACGCAGCAGGTTGAGGCCGGCGATGCGGGCGGCGAAGGGGTTGCGTGGGTGCGACATCACCTCGGCGACCGGACCGGATTCGACGATACGGCCCGCTTCCAGGACGACGAGGCGGTCGGCGAGGGTGATGGCGTCGATGATGTCGTGGGTGACCAGGACCGCGCAGCGGGGGTGGGCGCGGCCGGGTTCGTCGCGCAGGACGCGGCGGAGCAGGGTGCGCATGGCCGGGGCGACATCGACGTCCAGGGCCGACATGGGTTCGTCGAGGAGCAGCAGATCGGGGTCGACGGCGAGGGCACGGGCCAGGGCGACGCGCTGGGCTTGGCCGCCGGAGAGCGCGCCGGGGTGGCGGTCGGCGAATGCCGTGGCGTCGACGGCTGTCAGCCAGTCCTCGGCGATCTTTCGGGCGGTTCGAGTGCTCGCGCCTCTGCTCCGTGGGCCGAAGGCGACGTTGTCACGCACGCTGAGGTGGGGGAACAGAAGCGGATCCTGGGCGAGAAGGGAAACCCCGCGCCGATGTGGGGGTAGCGCAATGCCTTTGGCGGAATCCGTGAGTGTGTGAGCGCCCAGCCGCACGTGGCCCTCGTCGGGGACGATCAGCCCGGCGATGACCTGCAGGAGGCTGGATTTGCCCGCACCGTTGGGGCCGAGCACAGCCAGGACCTCGCCCGGGGCCACTTCGATCCGCACGTCGAGATCGCGGGCAGCGATCCGCGCCGATACCGACAGGCCGATCGGAGGGCGAGAATTGTCGGTCACTTCACGCCGCCGAGCGCTCGGGGGACACCGGCACCACTGCGCAGCTGGGTGCCGGGGATCGGGCTGGTCCGGCGGTAGGCGAGGAGGACGATCAGGACGGCGACGATGATGAGCACTACCGAAAGAGCCACGGCGGCGTCGGGATCGGCCTCGCGCTGGAGGTAGATCTCCAGCGGCAGGGTACGGGTGCGGCCCTGGAGGCTGCCCGCGAAGGTGAGGGTGGCGCCGAATTCGCCGAGGGCACGGGCGAAGGCGAGGACCGCGCCGGAGATCAGGGCGGGGCGAAGCAGTGGCAGGGTGATCCGCCACCACACGGTGTTCGGACCCGCGCCGAGCGTGGCGGCGATCTGCTCGTATCGACTACCTGCCGTGCGCAATGCCCCTTCGAGCGTGAGTACCAGAAAGGGCAGCGCCACAAAGGTTTGCGCCAGCACTACCGCGGTCGTGCTGAACGCGATCTGAATGCCCGCCGCTTCCAGGTGTTCGCCGAGCAGTCCGCGTCGGCCGAACGTGTAGAGGAGCGCGATACCGCCGACCACCGGCGGCAATACCAAGGGCAGCAACACAAGTGCGCGCAGCACCGGCAACCCACCCCATCGCCCCCGCGCCAGCACCGCCGCCATCGGAACCCCGAAAACCAGGCACAGCGCCGTGCTCGCGGTAGCAGTGCGCAAGCTCAACCACAGTGCTTCCCTTGATGCTTCGGTACTCACCAGTTCGACGAATCGACTCCACTCGACCCCCCAAGCCAACGCCCCCAGCGGCAGCACCACCAACGCGAACCCGACAACTGCGGGCACCATCAGCCAGCGAGGCAGCGCTGCGCTCATTCGGTGCTCCCCGGGCCGATGGCCTGCCTGTCCGCGCACGTCATGCGACAGGCCCGATTACGGTGCACCGAAGCCTGCTGCCGCCAGGGCTGCTCGGCCGGTGGGGCCGGTCACCAGATCGGCGAACTTCTGTGCCGTCGCGGCCTGCTTCGAATCCGCCACCACCGCAATCGGGTACGCGTTCACCGCGACGGATGCCTCGGGGACCGCGACAACGCTCACTTTCGCCCCGGCATTCGACGCATCGGTGACGTACACGAAGCCCGCGTCGGCTTGGCCGGACGTCACCTTCGTGAGAACGTCGGCGACCGAGGATTCCTCGCTCACGGGGCGCAGGGTGGTGCCCGCGGCGTCGGCGACCTTCTTCGTCGCCCGGCCGCACGGAACCTGGGGAGCGCAGACGACCAGGGTGGCATCGGCCAGGTCGTTGATTCCGTTGATGCCCTTCGGGTTTCCCGGCGCGGTGACCAGCGTGAGGAGATTGGTGGCGAAAACAGCTGGTGCACCGGTGATTCGACCATCTCGGACGACCTTGTCCATCGTCGGTTGGTCGGCCGCGGCGAAAACATCCGCGGGAGCGCCCGCTTGGAGTTGCGCGGCCAGGTCGGACGAGCCCGCGAACGAGAACTGCACGTCCACATCAGGATTCGCGGTCTCGAAGTCCTGCTCCAGGCCGGTGAAGACGCTCTGCAGCGAGGCCGCGGCGAAAACCGTCAGCGTGGACTTCGCCGAATCATCGCTCCCGCAACCACTCACGCTGAGCACCACCAGCACGGTGCCGAGCGCGACCCGGCGGATCATTCGGCGGCCTTTTCGACCACCACGGTCGTCGCCTTGACGCTCGCCAGCGCGACGCTGCCCGGCTCCAGCCCCAGCTCACGCACCGATTCGCTGCTCATCAGCGAGACCAGCGTGAAAGGACCGCATTGCATCGTCACCTGGGCCATCACCGTGTCGGTCACCACGCGGGTGACCAGGCCGGGGAACCGATTTCGTGCCGAGCTGGCACTGCCCACCTGGGTGTGTGGCGTGCGCGCCTGGTCGACGGCGTGTTCGGCCAGCTCCTTGCCGTCCAGAACCAGCCGACCCGCGGCGTCCTTGGCCGCCGTCAGCGCGCCCGTGTCGATCCAGCGACGCACGGTGTCGTCGCTGACGCCGAGCAGATCGGCCGCTTCCTTGATTCGCAGTTTCGCCACGCGATCAGCATAGGTCCGCAGATTCGGACATAACAAGACAACAGCTCCGCATTTTCGGAATCAACGCGGCGTGCTGTCCCATCATCAGGTCACATTTCATGGTCTCCGAGGGCGCGGCCAAGTACGCTCGAAGCCATCATGGCCACGTATTTCGATCCGAAGTCCTGGTCACTGGCGGGCGCTGTCGACATGGGCAAACGTCTGCTCGACCCGTCATGGATCGACCAGTGGCTCGGCTTCACCACGTCCTGGGCCGACCCCGTCGCCGACCTGGGTTCCGGCACCGTCACCGCGCTCATGCCCGACGTGCTGATGACCGTGCTCAGCGAGGGCATTCTCAGCCGTTTCGGCGGCCGGGAGATCAACGCCACGCTGCTCGGACACGACCTCACCGCCACCCTCGACACGTTCAAGGTGCGCAGACGCGGTGCTCACTTCCAGAGCAAAACGGTGCTCTCCGACCTGGTCTGGGATTCCCACCCCTTCGATACGGTCACCGTGATCGCGCACGGCGTGCGGCTGATCCCCGGTGTGCCGACCAAGATTCGGGTCCAGCAGCTCGACATCGAGGGCACCATCGGGATCACCGCGATGGCGGCCTGGGTCGACGCCCAGAACCTGGACTGGCGGGTCCAGCTCGACGATCGCGGGCAGATCGTCGCGACGCATCGCACGCGCAAGATGCGCGCGGTCGTCGAAGGGCAGGTCTACGACAACCTGCTCACCATCGACATCCGCAAGGCCAGCTGGTACGGCATCCGGCTCCCCAAACGCGTCGTGCCCGCGCCCGCGCTGCTGCTCGACGACCTACCCAACCGGGCCAGCATCTCCTACGCGCACCGGCGCGGTGACGTGGTGAAATTCCGGCTCGAACTCCCGGTGACCACCGGCTCGTTCGACCTGACCCAGATCCGCGACGCCATCATCGCGGGAACCACACTGATCGTCTTCTGATCAGGGTTGCTGTTGGGCCCACCATTCCTGGAGGGCGGCTTCGGCTTCTTCCCTCGTCATCGGGCCGCGGTCCAGACGCAGATCCTTCAGGAACTTCCACGCCTTACCCACCTGCGGACCCGGGGGCAGGCCGAGCAGTTCCATGATCGCGTTGCCGTCCAGATCCGGCCGTACCCGTGCCAGGTCCTCCTGCTCGCGCAGCGTCTCGATCCGAGCCTCCAGCTCGTCATAGGTCGAGCGCAGCGCGGCCGCACGGCGCTTGTTGCGCGTGGTGCAGTCGGCGCGCACGAGCTTGTGCAGGCGATCGAGCAGATCGTCGGCGTCGGTGACATACCGGCGCACCGCCGAATCGGTCCACTGCCCCTTGCCGTAGCCGTGGAAGCGCAGGTGCAGAAACACCAGGCGCGCAACCTCTTCGGTGAACGCCTTCGGGTACTTCAGCGCCCGCATCCGCTTGCGCACCATCTTCGCGCCGACCACCTCGTGATGGTGGAAGCTCACTCCGCCCGCAGGCTCGTTGCGCTTGGTGTCGGGCTTGCCGATGTCGTGCAGCAGTGCCGCCCAGCGCAACACCAGGTCGGGATCGCCGTCCTCCTGATCGATCGCCTGCTGCAGCACGGTCAGGGAATGCTGATACACGTCCTTGTGCTGGTGGTGCTCATCGATCTCGAGCTTCATCGCGGGCACCTCGGGCAGCACCCGCTGCGCCAGACCGGTGTCGCACATGAGGTTGATGCCGTCGATCGGGTGGTCGGCACCGATCAGCTTGTCGAGCTCGGCACGCACCCGCTCGGCGGTGATCCGGTCGATCTGATCGGCCATCTCGACGATCGCCGCCCGCACCCGCGGCGCGACCGCGAAGCCCAGCTGGGCGACGAAGCGCGCGGCCCGCAGCATCCGTAGCGGATCGTCGCCGAACGAATCCTGCGGCGCCGCAGGGGTATCGAGCACACCGTCGAGCAGCGCTTCGATGCCGTTGAGCGGATCGACGAATTCCAGCGACCCGTCGGCGGCGATCTTCACCGCCATCGCGTTCACCGTGAAATCGCGGCGAACCAGGTCACCGTCGAGCGTGTCACCGAAGGTGACCTCGGGATTGCGCGAGACCCGGTCATAGGTGTCGGCGCGGAAGGTGGTGATCTCGAGCTGCTGATCATCCTTGGCCGCGCTGACCGTGCCGAAAGCAAGGCCGCCGGTATCCCACAGCTGATCGGCCCAGCCGCGCATCATCTCCTGCACGACCTCCGGCCGCGCGTCGGTCGTGAAATCCAGGTCGTTGCCGAGCCGACCGAGCACCGCGTCCCGCACGCTGCCACCGACCAGATAAAGATTGTGCCCCCGCTCGGCGAACATCGCCCCCAACGGCGCCAAAACATCATTGAGCTGCCCCAATGTCACCGCCGCCCCCGCTAACAGGCGAGCACGACGATCCGCCACAGCATCAGGGACAACGTCAGGGGAAACCACAAACAAGCACTTTACTGGCGCCGTCGAATCGATTCCCCGCGCGCCCGAAGCAGCCGACAACACAGCTAAGCTGGCCTGGTGTCTCCTCCGGCCGATCGCGCGAACAGTCGACGCCGCCAGCCGCGGCGGCGCGGTTCGGCGAACACTGCCGGCAAGCCGCGCATGCGCACCGTCCGGGAAACCTCCGCGGGCGGGCTGGTCGTAGAGGGTCTCGACGGTCCGAAAGAACAGCGCACCGCCGCGTTGATCGGACGGACCGATCGAAGAGGCCGTCTCCTGTGGTCGCTGCCCAAAGGGCATATCGAAGAGGGCGAGACCTCCGAGCAGACCGCCATCCGCGAAGTCGCGGAGGAGACCGGGATCGACGGTGAAGTGGTCGCCGAACTCGGCAGCATCGATTACTGGTTCGTCACCGAGGGCAGACGGGTACACAAGACCGTGCACCATTTCTTGCTGCGATGTCTCGGCGGTGAGTTGTCCGACGCCGACGTCGAAGTGACCCAGGTTGCGTGGGTTCCGCTGAGCGAGTTGGATTCCCGCTTGGCCTATGCCGACGAACGGCGGCTGGCCGAAGTGGCGAATCGATTGATCGACCGGATGGAGACCGGCAAGCGATGACGGGTGGACTGATCCGGCTGATCACGGCGGTCCTGACCATCTTGGGTTCGATGACGCTGCTGCCCGCGGTCGCGCACGCTCAAACGGACGAGTCGGGAACACCGAAGTTTCTCAAGCTGACCCTGGACGCGGTGGCGCCGGGCACGGTCACCACCGGCAGCGACCCGAAGCTGACGGTGTCGGGCACTGTCACCAACATCGGCGACCGGGTCGTCGACGATGTGAGCGTGCGTATCCAGCGCGCGGGCGCGGTGGAATCGCCGAGCGGGTTGCGCAGTTCGCTGCGGCTGGACCAGGTGAACTATGAGGTGACCGGTCCGTTCCAGGATGTGGCGTCGCAGTTGAGTCCCGGTCAGCGCAAACAGTTCTCGGTGAGTATCGCGTTGCGCGCGGGCTCGGAGCCGTCGCTCGGACTGACCGATCCCGGGGTGTACCCGCTGCTGCTCAACGTCAACGGCGAACCCGCCTACGGCACCCAGGCCAGGCTCGACGACGCGCGCTTTCTGCTCCCCGTCCTCGGGCTGCCCGGCACCGACGCCGCGGAGCCGCCGGTGTCCGCGCCGCCGGCGGCAACGCCGGTCGCCACCACGATGATCTGGCCGCTGGCCGACCGGCCGCGCATGGTCGCGGGCAAGCCCGGCGCGGTGAACGGTCAGGTCGAACTGATCGACGACGAACTGGCGGCCTCGGTCGCCAAGGGCGGGCGCCTCGAACAGCTCGTCGCGGCGCTCGAATCGGTGGTGCCGGGGCCGGGTAAGGACGCGAAAGACACAGTCGTCGCCGGATCGGTGTGTATCGCCATCGATCCTGACCTGGTCTCGACCGTGCAGACCATGACGCGCGGCTATCGGGTGCTGGCGAGCCCGTCGGACCCCGGCGGCGCGACCAGGGAGGGGACCGGCGCGGCGAACGCGCAGGTTTGGCTCGACCGGTTGCGCGCGCTTGCGGGGTCGATGTGCACGGTGGCCTTGCCGTTCGCGCAGGTCGACGTGTCGGCGCTGGCCGCGGTGAACGATCCGGGACTGTCGGCGCGGGCCCTGCTCGCGCCCGCCGATGTGGTGGACTCCATCCTGGCCACGCGGTCGTTGCGCGGGGTGAGCCTGCCGGATTCGGGCAGCATCGACGATCCGGCGGGACACCTGTTGCGCCAGCACGGATACGGGACGGCGGTGCTCGCCGGTTCGGCGGTGTCGACCGGCGGATCGCCCGCCGATACCGACAACGCGCTCACCTCCGCGCCGACCACGCTCGCCCCCGATGTCGTTGTCGGTGGGGAACAGGCGGCGCCCGATGTTGTCCGGGTGCCGGGTGTGAGCGTCGAACCGCCCGCCGGTGCCGCCGCGGGGACCGATCCCGCACTGCACGTGACCACCTTCGACATCTGGTCGGCGACCGCGCTGGCCGCGGTCGGTTCGAATCCGCCGACACCGTCGTTCACGCCGTCGAAGGTGCGGTTCGAGGTCACCAACGACTCACGCGCGGCCCGATTGCAGGACGCGCTCGGCGCGATCACCTGGAGTGCGCTCAATCCGGCGCCGGACCGGCCGCGCTCGCAACTGCTGATGCCGCCGCAGCAGTGGGGTGCCAGCCGGGAGGAGGGCGTCGCGCTGCTCGAGCAGGTCGAACTGCTCGTGCGCAACAATCTCGCGAGCCCACGCAGCTTCGTCGACCTCGTCGCGCAGGCACCCGATCCGCAGCCGTTCGCGCTGGAATATCTGCCGCGCGCCGCTCTCGACGCCGCCCCGGAACAGTTCATCGGACCGGTGCACGCACAGGGCGCGCGGGTGACCGAGCTGATGCGCGCACTGGTGGAACTGCCCGAATCCGAGCTCACGCCGCTCGCGTTCCTGACCCCGGCCCGCGAGGATCTGCTGCGCGCCCTGAGCCTGTCCGATCGCCGGGCCGACAACGACACACTCGCCGACCTGCACGCCCAACGCCGCATCGATCAGGCGACCCGCGAGCTGGACACGATGTTCTCCTCGGTCTCGGTGCTGCCACCGGGCGGGGTGTACACGCTGGCCTCCGAGCAGAGCCCGTTGTTGCTGGTCGCGCGCAATGAACTGCCCGTCGCGATCCGGGTGATGTTCCGGATCGAGGCACCGGCCGAGACGAACATCACCGATATCGGCGAACAGCTGCTTCCGCCATCCGGGACCCGCTCGTTCCAGATCCCGACCGAGGTGAGCGACAGCCGTAAGCTGGTGATTCCGATCGCCCTTACCACCCCGGACGGGATAGCGCTAGGAGAGGCGACCTCGGTCTCGGTGCGCTCGAACGCCTACGGTCAGGCGCTGGCCATAATTACCGGATGTGCCGCGATACTGCTGTTGCTCCTGGCCGGGCGCCGACTGCTGCGGCGGTTCCGCGGCCAGCCCGACCCGGCCGACGAAGGGTTCACCCCGGGGACGGTCGAACGGGCGGGCAGGTTGCGACGCGCACGTCAGCGACTGCGTCGGCAGTGAACACCCGCGCCTGACGCGCGGTCAGGGCACCATGGCAGACAAGGACGAGAGTGGCACTGGTGAGCGAAACGCTCATCGGACCGGCGGGATTCGCGGGTCACGCCGGGTACAGGAGGCATGATGAGCGACGATGATTCCGCTCATCGGCGTACCCCCGACGACGACCCGACCCTGCGCCGGGCCCCCAGCGCACCGTGGGAACGCGGGATGACGGCCGGGCAGGACGCCGATCGCGACGAAGCCGTGCCACCCGTGGATCGTCCGGTGGATCGGCGCCCCGCTGCGCCCGGTCAGCGCCCGGACCCCGACTTCCCCGCTCCCCGAGACGGCAGGCCGCAGGCTCGGCCCGGTGAACCGGCCTTCGATCCACCGGTGCCGCCTCGGCATCTCGGCAGGCCCGCCGCGCCGCGTCATCCGGGGGAGCGACCCGCTGTGCCCGGCAGCGAACCTCGGCCCGAGACACCGGGTCAGCCCGGTTTCCGGCCCATCGAACAGACCGGTTACCGGCCGGGCTCCGCCGATCCGAGCGCACCCCAGCCACCCTCGGCTCATCGCACTCCCCGCCCGGCCGTCCCGCCGGGTCAACCGACCTATCGGCCGGAACCACCGCCCCCGGGATACCGCCCCGGACCGGATCAGCCCGGCGCGCCGCAACCGCCCGCTGGACACCGCGCAGGACCCGGGCGCCCGGTGATGCCCCCGCCTCCCGCCGACTATCGCGCCCCGGATCCGCGACGACCGGCGCACGGCGACCGACCCGGTCCGGTCCCGAACCCGCGTCAACAGCCACCCGGCCCGGCTAACCGCTCGGGTGAATTCCCGCAGCAGCAACGTCCCGGCGGCGTGCCGCCACAGCGGCCCGGTGGCCCACCGCAGCGTCCGGGTCCGGTCGGCCGCCCCGCCGAACCACCGCGTCCCGCGGCTCCGGGCCCCGACGGGCGCCCCGGACCTCCACAGCAACAGCGCCCGGCCCCTGGCTCGGCCGGTCGCTCGGGCGAATTCCCGCTACAACAGCGCCCCGGCCCGGACGGATTCCCTCCGCGCCGGCCCGGCCCGAACCCTTCGGGCGAGTTCCCCATCCAACAGCGCCCCGGTTCGGGCGCTGGACCGGACAGGTTCCCCCCGCGCCGCACCGGCCCGAACCCCTCGGGCGAGTTTCCGCAGCAGCGGCCGGTCCCGCCACGCGGTGGGCAGTCCGGCGCCATTCCGAGACAGAATCGGCCCGATCAGGCCGGTGGGCACCGGCCGGGTTCGCCCGAACACCGCCGGCCGGTGCCGCCGCGTGCGAGTTTTCCCGGGATGCCCGCCGCGGATCCGATGCGGGACGGGCGCCGGGCAGGTGCTGGATTCGGCGAGCGGGTGGCTGGTTCGCCCGCTGGTGATCGGTCGGCGGAGCGGACTCAGGTCATCGCTCGGCCCAAGAAGGTGGCGGCCGAACCTGCCGACAAGGGCGCCGCCCCGATGAGTGCCAATGCGAAGCTGCTCAAGGACTCGGGTTCGATCGCGGTCGCGACGCTGATCAGCCGGATCACCGGGTTCGCCAAGCAGCTGTTGTTGCTGACGGTGCTCGGCCCGGCCATCGCGAGTGCGTTCATCTCGGCGAACCTGATCCCGAACATGATCGCCGAGCTCGTCCTCGGCGCGGTGCTCACCGCCATCGTCGTGCCGACCCTGATTCGCGCCGAACAGGAGGACGCCGACAACGGTGTCGCGTTCGTGCGCAGATTGGTGACAGCGGCCTTCGCGGTGCTGTTCGCCGCGACAGTGCTCACGTTGGCGGCCACGCCGATCCTGGCCGGTCACGTACTCGTGGCGTCCGACGGCAAGGTGAACACGGACCTGACTGTCGCGCTGACGTACCTGCTGGCACCGGCGCTGCTCTTCTACGGCATGTCGGCGCTGTTCACCGCGATCCTCAACACCAGGCAGGCATTCAAGCCGGGCGCCTGGGCCCCGGTGATGAACAACCTGGTCGCCTTGACCGTGTTGGCGGTCTACGCACTGACGCCCGGCGAGATCACCCTCGATCCGGTGCGGATGAGCGATTCGAAACTGCTGGTCCTCGGCCTCGGCATCACAGCGGGCGTCGCGACACAGGCGCTCTGTCTGCTGCCCGCGATCCGCAGACACGGGATCAACCTGCGGCCGCTGTGGGGAGTCGACGCGCGCCTCAAGCAGTTCGGCAAGATGGGCATCGCGATCATCCTGTACGTGCTGATCAGCCAGATCGGGTTGGTGGTCGCGAACAACATCGCGTCCTCGGCCGACGAGGCCGGCCCCGCGATCTTCGCGAACGCCTGGGCGCTGTTACAGCTGCCCTACGGCGTGATCGGGGTAACCCTGCTCACCGCGATCATGCCGAGGCTGAGCCGCAGCGCCGCCGACGACGACACCCCCGCGGTGGTCGACGACCTCTCCGTCGCCACCCGGCTCACGATGATCGCGATGCTCCCGATCGTCACCTTCATGACCCTCGCGGGCCCGGAGATCGGCCAGGCGCTCTACGGCTACGCGCGGTTCTCCGGGGACGCCGAACGACTCGGCGACGCCGTGAGCTGGTCGGCGTTCTCGCTCATCCCGTATTCGCTCGTGCTCATCCATCTGCGGGTGTTCTACGCGCGCGAGCAGGCGTGGACACCGACCTGGATCATCCTGGGCATCACGACGATCAAGATCGCTGTCTCGGCACTGGCACCGGTCATCGCCCGCGACAGCGACGACGTGGTGATCATTCTCGGTGTCGCCACCGGCCTCGGCTTCACCGCGGGCGCGGTGATCGGCGGGGTGCTGCTGCACCGCAGTCTCGGCGACTTGCGGATGGTCAATGTCGGCCGAACTGTGACCAGAGTGTTGCTCGCCTCCATCGCGGGCGGTGCGGTGATGCTGATCGTCGACACGGTGACCGGGCTCGACCGCGTCTCCGGCGGCGCGGGCTCGCTGCTGCGCGTCGTCGTCGATGCGGTGGTGATGTTCTCGGTGGCATTCGGCCTGATGCGTCTGGCCGGAATCCCCGAGGTCGTCGCCATCACCGTCGCCATCTCGCGCAGGCTCGGCATCACCCCGCCCGCGCCGGATCTCGGACTCGATGACACCCCGTCCGACGACATCTACGCGACCACCGTTCTTCGCCGTCCCGATACCTATGGATTCCCCGCATACGGGCAGTCTCTGGACACCCAGACCATGGTGCTGCCCGTCATTCGACCGGGCGCTGTTGACAGCACCGGGCAAGCACAGTTCCCGTACGCTGTTCCGCAGACCGACACGGGTTTTCAGGCCGAAGGAGGACCGAGGGTGAGCGATGACGCGGTGGGCGGCGTCCCGGCCGCTGATTCTGCGGCGCGCGCGGCAGCAGGAATGTCCACCGAGGTCGGGCCCGATGCGCCGCTCTCGAGTGGGTCCGAGCATGCCGACGCACCAGACGAAGGCGATACGCACGAAGAAGGTGCTCGTTCGGTCATACCGCCGAGCGATCCGACCTACGACACCGGCATGTTGCCGATCCCGCCGCAGGTGACCCAGGGCGGCGCGGCCAACCGTGCGCAGCGCGGGCCCAAGCTCATCCCCGGCGCGTCCGTCGCCGGTGGCCGGTACCGGCTGCTGGCCGGTCACGGCGGTGCGCGTGGGCTGAAGTTCTGGCAGGCACTCGATATCAAGCTCGACCGTGAGGTCGCGCTGACCTTCGTCGACGCAGATCAGACCTCCGGCGAGAACTCCGGCCACGACGGCCCGCAGGCGGTGCTGTCGCGCACGCTGCGACTGGGCCGGATCAACGCGCCCGGCCTGGCCAGGGTCCTCGACGTGGTGCGCGGCAGCTCCGGCGGCATCGTCGTCGCCGAGTGGACTCCCGGCCGTTCGCTGCGCGAGATGGCCGAGACCGTGCCGTCGCCGGTCGGCGCGGCCAGGGCCATCAGGGCGCTCGCCTCGGCGGCCGAACTCGCCCACCGTGGCGGCGGCTCGCTGTCGATCGATCACCCCGATCGGATCCGGATCAGTGCCTCCGGTGACGCCGTCCTGGCGTTCCCCGGCACGCTCGGCGATTCCGACGCGCAAGGCGATGTCCGTGGCCTCGGCGCGATGCTCTACGCCCTGATCACCGCGCGCTGGCCGCTTCGCGTCGGCGGCGTCACCGGGTCGGCGGCCACCATCGGTGGTCTGCACCTGGCCGATTTCGGGCCCGACGGCACGCCGGTGGAACCGCGTCAGATCCGGCCGGAGGTGCCGTTCGAGATCTCGGCCGTCGCGGTTCGCTCGCTGGAATCCAACAAGGGCGTGCGCACGGCTGCCACCGTGCAGCACGTGCTCGAGCAGGCCTCGGTCGTCGATCAGAAGACCGATTTCATTCCCGTCTTACGACTGGGTCAGCGGGCCGTTGCCCCCGGTGCCGATTCACTCGCCGACCCGGAACTGCTGGCCGCCGAGCGGGAACGCTCCAAGCGGATGATGTGGATCATGGTCGCCCTCGGCGTGCTGGCCGCGCTGGTGGTCGGCGTGCTGATCTGGTGGATGGTGAGCATCTTCGCGCCCGGCGCGTCGGACAAGCCGCTCGATCAGCAGATCAACATCGGGCTCACCTCGAGTGTGGCGCCGCCCGCGGCGTCCGCACCGCCCAACTCCGAACCCGAGGCGCCGCCGACGAGTGTGCCGGTGCCGGTCACCGGCGCCGCGGTGTTCTCGCCGGAGGGCACCCCCGACGGTGCCGCGGCAGCGGGGGCGGTACTCGACAACAACGCCTCCACGCTGTGGCGCACCGATCAGTACTTCCAGCAGTTCCCCGCCCTCAAGAAGGGCGTGGGGCTGCTGGCCACGCTGCCGACCCCGGCCAAGCTCACCAACGTGTCGATCACCTCACCCAGCGTGGGGAGCACCGTCGAGATCCGCACCTCGCCCACCGAGGCGCCCACCCTCGACCAGACCCAGCTGATCGGTTCGGCCAAGCTCGGTGACGGGGTCACCGATATCGCCGTGCAGACCGATCAGGCCGCTCGTTTCGTGCTCGTATGGATCACCGGACTGGCGAATTCGGGCGGTCAGTTCCAGACCGCGATCGGCGACGTCCGCTTCGACGCCGCCCCGTAATCGCACCGCGCCGTCAACCCCTCCCGCCGCCACGCTCCGTGCAGGTGGTCGATCATTTCCGGGCCCATTGCCGACCTTCATCGAACCGCGGTCCGGTTGGTGCGCAATTGTTATCGGCGATATGATCGCCGCGCGCTCTCGGTTGAGAGTTACCCAGGGTTTGTCGACGTCGATCCTGGACGCCGCGTAGTAGGCAGGTGATGGATCGGCCTTGTTTCGCCGACTCGAGTCGCCGTAACGAGCGCTGTCCGAGGGGTCAAGTTTTGTCGCCGGAACTCAACGAGCAAGTCCGCGGTGTGCCACCGCGACAGGGCGTGGCCGACGTCCGCTCGCTCCTGGAGAACGGTAGCGACAAGCAACTGCTGGCCGCCCACGTGCGCGGGGAACCACACGCCTTCGCCGAACTGCTGCGCAGGCACTCCGACCATCTCTGGCAGACAGCGCTACGAACCTCCTACAACCGCGAGGACGCCGCCGACTGCCTGCAGGACGCCCTGCTCTCGGCCCACCGCACCGCCGATACGTTCCGCGCCGAATCCGAGGTGCGCAGCTGGCTGCACGCGATCGTGGTCAACGCCTGCTTGGACCGGATCCGCCGCAACAAGACCCGCCGCGCCATCTCGGTCCTGCCCGACCACATGCCCGAAGCGATCGACCCGCACGATGCCTTCGCCGACTACGAACTGTCGACCGTCGTGAGCGAGGCGTTGTTCACCCTCCCTGACGAACAGCGATTAGCCCTGGTCATGACCGAGATGGAGGGCCGCAGCGTGGCCGAAACCGCCGCCGCGCTCGGCGTGGCGCCCGGCACGATCAAGAGCCGATGCGCCCGAGCGCGCGTACGTTTGCAAGAACGTTTGGAATTTTTCCGGGATCCAGGGAACCGGATGTAGTCGGGATGCGTCATTAACAGTGACGAACAAGTCAGCGATCTAGATCCTGCGATCCGATATCGACAGAACTGGGAGGTGCGAGGGTGGCTCGATCCGTGCCGCAGCCTCCGTTCCCGTCGGAACTGCTGGCCGATCTCCATGCCGACAACCTCGCGCCCGATCTGCGCGAGCAACTGTGGCCCATGGTCCGCACCGACGTAGACGCGCTGCACTACCTGAACAAGCTCGACGAGGTGAACATCCACCTCCGCACGCTCGCCGCCGACGAGCGGGTCATGCACCGCATGCCCGACGACGTGGCCGACCGCATGTTCCGTTTCGTCGCCGAACTCGACGCGGGGGAGGTGCCCACCGAACGCATCACGCCGCCGCGGTCGATTCCCGCGGCCGAACCGGTCGCCAACGACGGTCCGACCGTGCGGATCACGCCGCAGCCACCCGAACAGGCGCCGATCTCCCTTGACCGGTATCGATCCCGGCGACGAATGGGGTTGCTCGCCGCGGCGGCCGCGACGGTGGCGGTCCTGGCCGGTGCCGGTGCCGTGTTCAGCACGTTCGACACCACCGAGGGCACCCCCACCGCCGCCCCGTACACCGAACCGGCGGCCCCCGACGAACTCACCACCGCCGCCGCGCTGCGGGCACTGGGTAAGCGTGACGTGGTCGGGCCGCTGGCCGACGACGCCGCCCTCACCCGCTGTGTGCGAGCCAACGGGATCGACCGTGCGGTCCTCGGCGCGACGAGCATCACCTTCCGCGGCTCCGACGCCGTCCTGGTCCTCGTGCAGGGGGTTGAGGCGCCCACCATCACCGCGCTCGTCGTGGGTACGGGCTGTAGCGCTGGCGCGCCCGAGCGGTTGACGCTGCGCGATATCGGCTGATGTTCGGTAACCACTTGCGGGCAGCACCGACGCGCTGCGGGAACAACACCGTTTAGGCTGTTGTTGATCGACACGTCCCCACATTGCTTTTTCGGAAGGGCCCCATGAGCACGCCAGTTCGCGACCTGATCATCGTCGGCTCAGGACCCGCCGGCTACACGGCGGCTGTCTACGCCGCCCGGGCGGAGCTTTCGCCGCTGGTCTTCGAGGGCACCCAGTTCGGTGGCGCCCTGATGACCACCACCGAGGTGGAGAACTTCCCCGGTTTCCGCGACGGCATCATGGGCCCCGACCTCATGGAACAGATGCGCGACCAGGCCAAGCGTTTCGGCGCCGAGCTGCGCACCGAGGACGTCGACGCGATCGACCTGTCCGGCCCCGTGAAGAAGGTCACCGTCGGTGACGAGACCTTCGAGGCCTATGCCGTCATCCTCGCGATGGGTTCGGCCGCGCGCTACCTGAACGTGCCGGGGGAGCAGGACCTGCTCGGCCGCGGTGTGAGCGCCTGCGCCACCTGCGACGGCTTCTTCTTCAAGGGTCAGGACATCGTCGTGGTCGGCGGCGGCGACTCCGCCATGGAGGAAGCGACCTTCCTCACCAAGTTCGCCGCGAGCGTCACCATCGTGCACCGCCGCGAGGAGTTCCGTGCGTCACGGATCATGCTCGAGCGCGCCAAGGCCAACGAGAAGATCAAGTTCCGGCTCAACGCCGAGGTCGTGAAGGTCAACGGCGACAAGAGCGTGGCCAGCCTCACCCTGCGCGACACCCGCACCGGCGAGGAGTCCGAGCTCGACGCGACCGGGCTGTTCGTGGCCGTCGGTCACGACCCGCGCAGCGAACTCGTCAAGGGCCAGGTCGCTCTCGACGGTGAAGGCTATGTGCTGGTGACCGATCCGGGCACCGCGACCGACGTGGCTGGCGTCTTCGCCGTGGGCGACCTCGTCGACCACACCTACCGGCAGGCGATCACCGCCGCGGGCACCGGCTGCCGCGCCGCGATCGACGCCGAACGCTGGCTCGCCGAGCAGGGCGACATCACCGCCAACACGCTCGACCACGCCGACGGCTCGGCCGCCGTGCGCACCAACTGATTTCGAGTTCCACCCCTGTCGAGGAGACACCCATGGCCGAGAGCGCCAACACCATCACCGTCACCGATCAGTCCTTCGCCGATGACGTCCTGCTCAGCGAAAAGCCGGTGCTCGTGGACTTCTGGGCCGATTGGTGCGGCCCGTGCAAGATGGTCGCCCCCGTGCTGGAGGAGATCGCGGGCACCCACGCCGACAAGCTGACCATCGCCAAACTCGACACCGAGGCCAACCCGGGCACCGCTCGCGACTACCAGATCCTCTCGCTGCCCACGATGATCTTGTTCCAGGGTGGCAAGCCGGTGAAGCAGATCGTCGGCGCCAAGGGCAAGGCGGCGCTGCTGCGCGAGCTCGACGGCCTTCTCTAACACAGCGCATCCGACAAAAGCGCCTCCTACCGGCCGACGCGCCGTAGGATGCCTGGACCCGGGATTCCCGTAAAGCGGCCCGGGTCTGAGACAATCGACGGACGCTCCGGCCGAAGGAAAGGGCTCTCACGCATGCACCGACTTCGTCACGGCGATTCAGGACCAGCCGTCGCAGAGGTTCGGAGCACCCTCGCAAGCCTCGGTTTCCTGCATCTCCCACACGCCGAATCGAACGGCGGACCGGAATATTGGAAAGACATCGAGGCGGTGTTCGATCGGCCCCTCGATTCGGCGATCCGCGCGTTCCAGCAGCAGCGCGGTCTCCTCGTCGACGGGGTGGTCGGTCCGGCCACCTATCGCGCGCTGAAGGAAGCCTCCTACCGGCTGGGTGCTCGTACGTTGATCTACCAATTGTCGGCACCGCTCTACGGTGACGACGTGGCCACCCTGCAGCGCAAACTGCAGGACCTCGGCTTCTATGTGTACCGCGTGGACGGGCACTTCGGCCCGCACACCCATGAGGGGCTCAGCGCGTTCCAGCGCGAGATCGGCCTGTCCGCCGACGGAATCTGTGGGCCGGACACGTTGCGTTCGCTGGATCTGCTCGGCGCGCGCGTCACCGGCGGCAACCCGCACCGCATCGCCGAGGAAGAAGTGGTGCACCGGGCGGGCCCGCAGCTCACCGGCAAGCGGATCGTGATCGATCCCGGATTCGGTGGCACCGACAAGGGTTTCGCGGTGCCCACCGAATTCGGTGACGTGTACGAGTCGGAGATCCTGTGGGATCTGGCTTCCAGGCTCGAAGGCCGGATGGCCGCGACCGGCATGGAGACCTTCCTGTCCCGGCCGTGGGGGGCCAACCCCACCGATGTCGAACGCGCCGACACCTCCAACGCCTTCGATGCCGATCTGATGATCTCGCTGCGCTGCGCGACCAGTGACAACCCGTCCGCGAAGGGCGTGGCCGGCTTCTACTGGGGCAACTCGCACGGTTCGGTGTCGATGATCGGGCAGGTGCTCGCCGGCTTCATCCAGCGCGAAGTGGTGGCCCGAACCTCGGTGCAGGACTGCCGGACTCATCAGCGCACCTGGGACCTGTTGCGCCTGACCAAGATGCCGACCGTCCAGGTCGACCTCGGCTACCTCACCAACGAGTACGACGCCGCGGTGCTCGCCAACCCGCGGATGCGCGACGTGATCGCCGAAGCGATTCTCATCTCGGTGAAGCGGCTCTACCTGCTCGGCCAGGACGACCAGCCCACCGGCACCTACACCTTCGCCGAACTGCTCGCCGAAGAACTGGCGGCGGCGGACGTGGGCAACGTGTAGTCCCCGTCCGTATTGTTCTACGCACAGACCAACGGCCCCGCGGTTTCCGCGGGGCCGTTCTTGTTGTCTCGGGTCAGTGCGCGCCGACGCGCTGTGGCGGTTCCATCGAGGCGGCAGCGAGGAGTTGGTCGAGTGCGCGCTCGACGTCTTCCTTCCAGCCGTGATCAGAGTTGAGCTCCAACCGCAGGCGGGGGAAACGGTGATGCGGGGCAACCACTTCGAAACCGACCTCGGCGAGGAAGTCGGCGTCGATCATGCACGTTTCCGGACTGCACCTGGTATCCGACGACGGGTCGCGCAGCGGTGCCGCGATCCGTTCCATCAACCGCATCGACGACCCGAACCCCCGATCCGCGACCGAACTCGACGGTGGACCGTTGCGAATACCGAACGCTTCCAGCGCCCGCACACCACGGCGCACCAGATCGCCCACCACGGCCTGAACCAGGTGATGGGCTACATCGGCCTCGTCGTAGGGGAATTCGGCCTGCAGCGTGGTCAGCAGGACCGCGTCCGGGCTCACGGGGGAGGTGGGGAACAGCGAGGAACGCGGCACCTCACTCGGCGGCGAGTACAGCGCGCAGCCCGCGAGGTTGTTCTCCACGTGTGCCACCTGCCCACACGAGCCCCACTCGAGCATCACTGTCGAGAGCCAAGCTTCCTTTTCGAAGACCGGATCGGTGAACGCGTGCGAGTCGGCGGCGACGGCCGGGTCCAGTTCCCAGAACACACACCGGCGGGTATGCGCCGGGAGCTGACCCAGCCCGTCGAGTGTCAAAGCCGTGACGCTGGTCGGCACTGCCCTGTTCAGCCTCCAGCTGTCGGATTCATCCACGCTCACGCCACATCACTATCCACAGTACGTGCCGCCTCTTTCAGTCACAGTGACGTTTCGGGGCCGACTTGATCCATCAGCGCCACGATGCGCTCGAGGTCTTCGACGGACCCGAACTCGACAACGATTTTGCCTTTGTTCTTACCGAGACTGACCGTGACCCGGGTGTCGTAGGAACCCGACAGCCGTTCGGCCACATCCTGCAGACCCGGCATATGGATCGGCTTGCGTTTCGGCGTCGGGGGAGCGGACGTAGCGGGGTCGCGGTTCGCGAGCTGCACCGCTTCCTCGGTGGACCGCACCGACATTCCCTCACGAACGATCCGCGCCGCCAGTTCTTCCTGTGCGTCCGCGCCTGCATCCAAGCCGAGCAGCGCCCTGGCGTGTCCGGCCGAGAGCACCCCGGCGGCCACCCGACGCTGCACGGGAATCGGCAGCTTCAGCAAACGAATCATATTCGTCACCACCGGCCGGGAACGACCGATTCGCGAAGCCAATTCTTCATGGGTGACATCGAATTCCTCGAGCAGCTGCTGATAGGCCGCCGCCTCTTCCAGGGGATTCAGCTGCACGCGGTGGATGTTCTCCAGCAGTGCGTCACGCAGCATCGAGCCGTCATCGGTGTCGCGGATGATCGCCGGAATGGTGGCAAGTCCGGCCTCCTGGCACGCGCGCCAGCGGCGCTCGCCCATGACCAACTGGAACTTGTCGACGCCCGGGTCGATACGCCGCACGACGATCGGCTGCATGAGACCGAACTCGCGAATCGAGTGCACCAGCTCGGCCAGTGCGTCTTCTTCGAAGACCTGACGCGGCTGCTTCGGGTTCGGCTCGATCAGGTCCGCCGGGATCTCGCGGTACACCGCGCCGCCGGGGGAGACCAGATCGGCTTCGGGCTCGGGCTCCGGCCCGGACTCGGCGTCCGGAACCCGATGCAGGAACGCCTCGGCCGGTTGCGGACCGATCGGATTGATCCCGATCACGCTCGCCGCGGCACTGCTCAAGCCCGGCGCCACGGCCGGACCCGTCGGGATCAATGCGGCTAACCCGCGACCGAGACCGCCCTTTTTCGCCTGACTCATCGGCTACCGATCCCTTCCTAGTTCCAACTCACGCTACGACGCGTCTTGCTTCAGCTGCGCACGACTGGCCAGCTCGCGTCCCGCGTCCATGTAGCTCATCGCACCACGCGAGCCTGGATCGTAATCGAGGACGGTCATCCCGTAACCCGGCGCCTCCGAAACCTTCACGCTGCGCGGGATCATCGACTTGAGGACCACGTCGCCGAAGTGGTTGCGCACTTCCTCGGCAACCTGGTCGGCCAGCTTGGTGCGGCCGTCGTACATCGTCAGCAGGACGGTGGAGACGTGGAGCTCCGGGTTGAGGTGTGCCTGCACCAGCCCGATATTGCGCAGCAGCTGACCCACACCTTCCAGCGCGTAGTACTCGCACTGGATCGGAATCAGTACTTCCTTGGCCGCCACGAGCGCGTTGACCGTGAGCAGACCCAGCGAGGGCGGGCAGTCGATCAGCACGTAATCGATGTCGAAACCGACCATGCTCGCCTCGCGGATCGCGGTCTTCAACCGCCCTTCCCGAGCGACCATCGAGACCAGTTCGATCTCCGCGCCGGCCAGGTCGATCGTGGCCGGGACGCACAGCAGACGCTCGCTGTGCGGGCTCACCTGGATCGCGTCCTTGACCGACACTTCACCGATCAACAGCTCATAGCTGGACGGCACACCCGAGTTGTGCGCGACGCCCAGCGCCGTACTCGCGTTCCCCTGCGGATCCAGATCGACCACAAGGACTGTCATTCCCTGGTGCGCTAGCGCCGCAGCGAGATTGACCGTCGTGGTTGTCTTCCCGACGCCGCCCTTCTGGTTGGCGATAGTGATGATCCGTTGCTCGCGGGGTTTCGGCACATTGACCTTTCCTGGATGCAGAATCTGGCTGGCGCGTTGCGCTTCCGCCGCGATCGGGGTCTCGGCCGGGGAGATGTGCCCGAAAGGAGTATTCCCGAACGTCTCCGCGTCGAAGTTGCTGGAATCCAGCATCCCCGGGACCCGCGACGTTGTTTCCCGTGAAACATTCGCCGGACCGCTCGACATAGATTGCTCCTAACCCGAGAAACTTCAGATCACGTACCCCCGACGAGCGTCGGCGCCGTGTCATCACAAACAAACTGTGTCGGTGGAGAACTCGAAGACTCGAGGAGATGTCTCACTCCCACCCGACTCCTGACAGCTTGCCAGCCCCCGGTCACTTAGGAAAGCTGAATCGCGGCACGCCGACAAGGACACACCCAATACTCCCGAATTAACGTCGCGTACCGATGTTTCACGGGAAACAAGCCCCCCGAATCCACCCACCCCCAACCACACCCCGCACCCACCCCGCGATCCCCACGCGCTCCGAGACCGCCAAATTACCCCGCCCACCCCACTGCAGACAGACCCTGAAATCGCCACCCGATCGCACTCCCCACCACACCACGCACCCCGCACCCGCACCCCGACCAACTCCACAGCACACTCCAAAGCCCGCAGCCCTACCGCACTTCCAACCTCACCATGCACCCAGCCCGTCCCCGCCTTCCACAACCACCCAACCCAACCCCCGAACTCCCACCACAAAGTTCACCTCGGCCTGTCCCTGTCTTCCACACCCCACCCAACCCAACCACCGCGCCCCAATCCCACCGCGCCCAATCCCCGCAATAAAAAGACCACCCCACGTTCCACGTGAAACACCCCCACCCCCCAATCGCAACACCCCACCACACCTACCAAAAACAACCCCGCCCCAGCCCCACACAAGACCCCTCGACCCAATTCGTCACGTTACGAAAGACAAAACCCCGCCCAACAGAACACCCCCACACCAATCAAGATTCGCGACGCTTCCGAGCCCTCTTCTCCACACCAGCAGCCTTCCGCTCACTCCGACGAGTCGGACGCTCACCACGGGGGAGGAGTTCGGCACTGATAACAAGAGTCGGAATTTCCACAATCCCCGCACCACAACCAACAACACGAAGATCAGTAGCACCGTCATGAATCAACGCAGCCCCATCACGCTCGAGTTCTTCGGCGGCACTGGTTCCTTTGAGCGCGAGCATCCGACCGTGGTCCCGGAGAAGGGGAAGCGACCAGTGGGCGAGTTTGGCGAGGGGAGCGACCGCGCGCGAAGTAACGACATCCGCACCGCCGGCTTCCTTGATCACGCCGGACTGTTCGGCTCGACCGCGAACCACCGTGACGTCCAGCCCGGCTTCCTCGATGAATTCACTCAGGAAGATCGTCCGGCGCAGTAGTGGTTCCACGAGAGTGATGCGAAGGTCGGGACGTGCGATCGCCAAGGGGATTCCGGGGAGACCCGCGCCACTACCGATATCGACGACCGCAGCGCCTTCATCGATCAACTCGCCGATCACCGCGCAGTTGAGGATGTGCCGTTCCCAGAGCCGGGGGACTTCGCGCGGGCCGATGAGACCGCGCTCCACGCCGGCCGTCGCCAGTGCCGCACAGTACCGGCGGGCGATGTCCAAGCGGTCGCCGAATACTCGGGCAGCGGCGGCGGGCGGTTCCAGCTCGTCGGACGGCGCACCCAGTTCTCGTTCCACGTGAAACATCCTTCTCCGTTGAGGGCAAATGAAAAAGCCCCCGGTCCGAGACCGGAGGCCTAATCACATCGTTCGTGGTTACGGCGGGTGTCAGCCTACTCGGGGACGACCACCACGTGACGATTCGGCTCGACGCCTTCGCTCTCGCTCGCCACGCCCTCGATATCGGCGACAGCATCGTGCACGATCTTGCGCTCGAACGGTGTCATCGCGGACAGCGCCTCGGGCGCTCCCGACTCGAGCACCCGCTTCGCGGCGGCGACGCCGATCTCGCTCAGATCGGTGCGGCGCTGCGCACGCCAACCGGCCACATCGAGCATCAGCCGACTACGCACCCCGGTCGCCTGCTGCACAGCCAACCGGGTGAGCTCCTGCAGCGCGTCGAGAACTTCACCGTTTCGCCCGACCAGCTTGGTCAGATCACGGCCGCCGTCGATGCTCACGATGGCGCGGTCACCCTCGACATCGAGGTCGATATCGCCGTCGAAGTCGAGCACGTCGAGTAGCTGCTCGAGGTAGTCGCCCGCGATCTCGCCCTCTTCGATCAACGCTTCTTCGGCGTCGTTCACGACGTCAACAGCAGTCGTCGCCACAGTGGCGTCCCCTCCGTCGGTCTCGGTCTCAACAGTCATTGGATTCCCTCTATCCGATCGCGTCTCAGCGCTTACGCTTCTGGTTCGCACGGCCGCGGTTGCCCGGCCGCTGCTGTCCGCCGGGCCTGCGCTTGCCGCCACCTTGCTTGGCCGCCTGCTTGGGGGTGCCGTTCGTCGCGGCGGTGCCGTTGGTCGAAGACTCGTCGTCGGCCGGGGCGTCCTGCCCTCGCTTGCGGATGTCGACCGGCTTGGCACCGGGCTTGGGTGCGTTCTGCGCCCGCAGCTCGAGCTTCTTCTGCTTGCGCTCTTCGTCTTCCTTTTCCATCCGGCCGAACACCAGGTGCTGCTGTCCGTAGGTCCAGATGTTGTTGGCGACCCAGTAGAGCAGGATGCCGATCATCAGGAAGGGGCCACCGACCATCACGCCGAGCGGGAAGACCCACAGCGACAGCTTGTTCATGATGGCGGCCTGCGGGTTGGCCGCGGCTTCGGGGGTCTGCCGCTGGACCGAGGCGCGGGCGTTGAAGTGGGTCGCCAGACCGGCGATGATCATCAACGGAACCGCGACCATCGCGATGTTCAGCTTGGTCGGCGTACCGCCCCAATCGGCGAACGCCTGCATCTCGCTGACGGGCGCGGTGATGAAGGACGCGATCGGCGCACCGAAGATGCGGGCGCTCAGGAACGACTGGACGTCGGTCGCGCTGAAGATGTAGTTCGGGGTGTGCGCGTTGTCGTACGCGCTCATACCCAGCTGACCCCAACCGTGGCCGGTCCGGTTGAACGAGCGCAGCACGTGGAACAGTCCGAGGAAGACCGGCACCTGCACCAGGACCGGCAGGCAACCCATGAGCGGGTTGAAGCCGTGCTCCTTCTGGAGCTTCTGCATCTCCTTCGCCATGGTCTCGCGGTCGTTCTTGTACTTCTTCTGCAGCTCCTTGATCTGGGGCTGCAGCTCTTGCATCTGCTTGGTGGTGCGCACCTGCTTCACGAACGGCTTGTACAGCACCAGCCGCAGCGTGAAGACCAGGAACACCACGGCGAGGCTCCACGTGAGCCCACTGTCTGCTCCGAACACAAACCCGAAGGCTTTGTGCCAGAACCACAGAATTGCGGATACCGGCCAATAGATGATGTCGAGCACGGCTCTAGGTACTCCCGTCGTTCGTATCGCCGATCAGCGCGGGCGATGACTTTGTGCAGGCATTCGACCCGCGCTCAGGCACGGGATCCCACCCTCCAGGGTGCCAGGGCGCGCATTTCGCGAGCCGCACGACCGTGAGTGCCGATCCGACGACCAGCCCGCGGGTACGCAAGGCAGTCACCGCGTACTCACTGCAGGTGGGGGTGAACCGGCAGATCGGCAGTCGAGTGGGGGAGACATAGGTCCGGTAGAGCTCGATCAGCGCGATCAGGCCTTTAGCGGGTAAGCGGGTGAGCGTCCTCATCGCCGTTCACCGGCCGGGGTGCGACCGAGCGCAGGCTCCGGTTCCCCGCGCAAGCCGAGCTTGCGCAGGCCGGCGCGCAGCTGGCGCAGCAACTCGGCGGAATCGGCGGTGGCGGCACCGGGCAGTGCCCGGATCACGACGTCGGTGCCGACCGGTAGTTCGTCGACCACCTGGGCGCACATATGACGCAGGCGGCGGGCCACCCGGTGGCGAACCACCGCGTTACCCACCGCCTTGCTGACAATCAGCCCGAACCGAGGACCGCCTACGCGGACCAGGGAATCGCCGTCGGCGAGATCGTCGTACCCGTGCGTGAGCGCGTGTACGACGAGATCTCGCCTCCCGATTCGCTGACCGCGGCGCACCGTGCGGGAGAATTCGGCACGGTGGTGCAACCGATACGGCTCAGGCAACACCCGAGCGTCCGACTACGCGCGATCAGGCAGTCAGTTCGGTACGGCCCTTACGGCGACGCGCCCCAACGATGGCGCGACCCGCACGGGTACGCATCCGGAGACGGAAGCCGTGGACGCGTGCCCGACGACGGTTGTTCGGCTGGAACGTCCGCTTGCCCTTGGCCACGGTCAACACTCCTGTAGTAGGTGGGCACCATTCGGCGCCCGAAGTCTGTACAAATGATTTGTCTGCGCTGCGGACCGCGGTCTACGCACAGATTGCCTTGGCGATCAGTGTGCAGCAGACAGCCGCCAACCGCGCCAAGGGGTGACTGTACGAGGGTACTTACCTCGAAGGAACGGGTCAAACTCGGCCCCCACGTACCTGTCACCGGCACGATGTCCAGGCTACCGGACGCCCGCGCCGACCCAGGAACCGGACCGACCAGGCACGACACGCCCGGGGCGCAATGACGCATGCGGCGACTTTTCGTGAGTTGCTCCACAGCTCTGGCGCTGCGCGCCGCGGCCCGCTAACCTCTGTAGCCGGGGGATTGCTGAAGAACCGCAGGTCCAGCCCCGATCACCGCCACACGCTGGTGGAATTCCTTTATCCCCAGGTTTGTCCACATCTGTGGATAATTGTGTGGATAGACGGCCTCAGTGGCATATTCGTAGGGCCGACGGTGCCCGCGCCGCAGTTCGGAACGACCGGACTTCACGGTGTTCGAACCGGCTTCGGTTGTACGCAGGATCACTGGATTTCGCAGGGTTCACCGAATCACGCCTGGTCACAGGCGCGATTCGGCACGCGCCTGGCCGTGGGAGCCAACAAACCGCATCCGGGGAGGACGCTGCATGGACGACGAGCAGAATGTGCTGGCCACAGTGTGGCCGGAGGTGGTTGCCGAGCTCACCACCGGCTCCGCCGACGGCGCCATCCCCGCGGTGAGTCGCGCGCAGCAGGCCTGGTTGAAGCTGGTGAAGCCGCTCACCGTCGCGCAGGGTTTCGCGTTGCTGTCGGTTCCGTCCTCGCTGGCACAGGAGGCGATCGAGCGTGATCTGCGCGAGCCGATCCTGCGATCGCTCGGCCGACGGCTCGGTCCTCAGGTGGAAGGACTCGGGGTGCGCATCGCCGCGCCGAGCCCGGCCGCGGGGGAGCGCGCCGGTAGTTCACCTCGGCACGCCAGGATGACGAGCAGGCCGGAGCGGCCGCGTGAGCAGGTTCGCCCGCCCGCCGGCTATCCCGGCCCCGATTTCAGCGTTCCCGATTACGCCGCGCGTGGTGAGTACGGCAGGCCTCGTTACGGCGCGGGTGACTATCCCGTCCAGGGCGGCGAGTACGGCAACGAGTATCAGTCCAGCCCCGACTATCCGGCCAACGGTGAGTACCCGAGCAGCTACGGCGGCCGTGAGTACCCCGGCCAGGCGGGCGAGTACGGCGAGCGCAACGACTACGCCGGACATCGCGACTACCCGGCCGAACCGGAGTACCAGCAGCAGCCGGAGTACCAGCAGACCCCGTCGGAATTCAATCAGCCCGGCGAGTACAAACAGGCACCGTCCGAGTACGGCCAGCAGGCGGAGTACAAGCAGCCATCGGAATACGGTCAGCAGCCCGAATACAAGCAGGCACCGTCGGAGTACGGTCAGCCCGCCGAGTACCAGGGCGAGCGCAACGATTTCCCCGGCACCGATTTCGAGCCGACCGCGGCGTACCCCGTAGCCGACTACTCCGGCAGCGAGTTCGGCGGTCGCGGTGAGTTCCGTGGCGCACGTCAGGACCAGCGAGCCCCCGAGCCCGCCGCCTCGACCCGCCGTGAGCAAGCCCCTTCGCCGCGCCGCGACCACTCCGGGCAGGAGTCGCTGTTCACACCAGAGCCGCAGCGCGCACCGAACCGTGGTCGGCCCGCCGATGAGCCTGCCGCCGCGCGCGCCGAGGAGTCGAGCGCCGAGGGCCAGGACAAGCCCTTCCCCGGTCAGCCTGGTGCGCAGCCGGTCGACGACGAGCCGGTGGTCAGCAATCGCAACAACTGGCCGACCTACTTCAACAAGTCGCAGGAGGCGCCACCGCAGTCCTCCTCGTCGGCCAGCCTCAATGCCAAGTACACGTTCGAGACCTTCGTCATCGGCGCGTCCAACCGGTTCGCCCATGCCGCCGCGGTAGCAATCGCGGAGGCGCCCGCGCGGGCCTACAACCCGCTGTTCGTCTGGGGCGCTTCGGGATTGGGCAAAACCCACCTGCTGCACGCGGCGGGCCACTACGCGCAGCGACTGTTCCCCGGCATGCGGGTGAAGTACGTCTCCACCGAGGAATTCACCAACGACTTCATCAACAGCCTGCGCGACGACCGCAAGGTCGCGTTCAAGCGTCGGTACCGCGAGACCGACATCCTGCTGGTGGACGACATCCAGTTCATCGAGGGCAAGGAAGGTATCCAGGAGGAGTTCTTCCATACCTTCAACACCCTGCACAACGCGAACAAGCAGATCGTGGTCTCTTCGGATCGCCCACCCAAGCAGCTGGCCACCCTGGAGGAACGGCTGCGGACCCGCTTCGAGTGGGGCCTGATCACCGACGTGCAGCCTCCTGAGCTGGAGACTCGCATCGCGATCCTGCGCAAGAAGGCGCGGATGGACCGGCTCGACGTGCCCCACGATGTGCTCGAGCTGATCGCGAGCCGGGTGGAGCGCAATATCCGCGAGCTGGAGGGCGCGCTGATCCGGGTGACGGCGTTCGCCTCGCTCAACGGTCAGCCGCTCGACCTCTCGCTGGCCGAGGTGGTGCTGCGCGATCTGATGCCCGACACGGCGGCGCTGGAGATCAACGCGGCGACGATCATGGCCGTCACCGCGGAGTACTTCAACACCACACTCGAGGAGCTCACCGGGCCCGGCAAGGCGCGTCCGCTGGCGCAGGCAAGGCAGATCGCCATGTACCTGTGCCGTGAGCTGACCGATCTGTCGCTGCCCAAGATCGGGCAGGCGTTCGGTCGCGACCACACCACGGTGATGTACGCGGAGAAAAAAGTGCGCAAGGAGATGACCGAGCGGCGTCGGGTCTACGACCAGGTCCAAGAACTCACAGCCCGAATCAAACAGCGCTCCCGCTGATTTCATCCACAGCCGGAACACCGCCCTGAGCTGGGGCGGTGTTCTTTTTTGTCCTGTGGATTCCTCGAGGAATTCCTGTGGAATCCCCAGGTTTGTGCACCGGTCGGTGCACAGGGTGTTGGGCGAGGGTGTGCAGCGTTCATGCACAGGCAGTTGTCCACATCATCCACAGGACGATCCGCTAACACCTGTGCACTAGCGGTGACCTGCGACATCGCCGAATCCGGCCTGTGGATTCCTCGAGGAGTTCCTGTGGAGTCCTCGAGGAATCCACACCGTTACCACCAGGCAGGCCCGACGTGTGAACAACTGGGTGAATCCGGTGGAACAACTCGAGGACAACTCGAGGATGGATTGGGGACAACTTCGTGCCTCCACAGCCACCGCCGATTCATCCTCGAGTCACCCCAAGGCCATCCCCAGGCCACCGAGCCTGTTGACCTGCGGATTCGGTCGAAATCCACAGATTCCACAGTGCCTACTATTACTTCAGTTCTCCTTCTAGAGAGAATTCTTTTAAAACAGGGTGTGTGGAAACTCGGTTGGGGAAGCTCGAGTCGGTCGGGCGTTCACTCACAGGCAGGCAAGGAGGAGCGGGGCGCATCGTTGACGGGAATCGACCGGGAGGGTCGATGCGGAGTTCGCGCATCACACGGGTACCGTTTGCTTGTCGGTTGGTTGTGCGAGACTCAGTGCGCGGCCGACACAGCAGTTCAACTCCGCTGACACACACCGCACACGGATTCGAAACTCGGAGAGGACAAATCGGGCGATGGAGCTTGCGAGCATGAAGTTTCGGGTCGCCCGAGAGGACTTCGCCGAATCGGTGGCCTGGGTGGCGCGCAGTCTCCCGTCCCGGCCTCCGGTGCCTGTTCTCGGTGGTGTGTTGCTGGTGGCCGACGAGAACGGCCTGACGGTTTCCGGGTTCGACTACGAGGTCTCCGCGCAGATGCGCGTCGCGGCCGAGGTCGCCGGTCCCGGCCAGGTGCTGGTCTCGGGGCGCTTGCTCGCCGACATCACCAAGTCGCTGTCGAACAAGCCGGTCGATGTCTCCGTCGACGGCACCCGGGTGCTCATCGCCTGTGGCAGCGCCAAGTTCTCCCTGCCGACCATGCCGGTCGAGGACTATCCCCAGCTGCCCGAGGTGCCGCAGCAGACCGGTGAGGTCACCGTCGACGTGTTCGCCGAGGCCGTCGGCCAGGTCGCCGTCGCCGCGGGCCGCGATGACACCCTGCCGATGCTCACCGGCATCCGGGTCGAGATCGAGGGCAACGACGTGGTGCTGGCCGCCACCGACCGCTTCCGCCTCGCCGTGCGCCACCTGCAGTGGAATCCCACCCGTTCCGACATCGAGACCGCGGTGCTCATTCCCGCGCGCACGCTGTCGGAGGCCGCCAAGACCCTCGGTGCCGCCGAGGCGCCCGTGCAGCTGTCGCTGGGCAGCGGTGGGGGCGCCGACGGCCTGCTCGGCATCGTCAACGGCGGCCGGCGCACCACCACCCGGCTGCTCGACGCGGAATTCCCCAAGTTCCGCCAATTGCTCCCCAAGGAGCACACCTCCATCGCCACCCTCCCTGTCGCCGTGCTGTCGGAGGCGATCAAGCGCGTCGCCCTGGTGGCCGAGCGCGGTGCGCAGGTGCGCCTCGAGTTCTCCACAGACGGCGTGCTGCTGTCGGCGGGTGGGGACGACGCGGGCCGCGCCGAGGAATGGCTGGAAGCCGATTTCCGCGGCGAACCGCTGACCATCGCGTTCAACCCCGGTTACCTCACCGAGGGTCTGGCCGCGCTGCACACCGAGCGGGTCACCTTCGGGTTCACCACCCCCAGCCGTCCCGCGGTGCTGCTGCCCGCCTCCGACGAGGAGCCCAAGGTGCTCGAGTCGGGTGCGTTCGCGGCGCTGGAGAGCCAGTACATCTACCTGTTGATGCCGGTCCGGCTGCCCGGCTGAGTCGGCTGGGGCCCAGTGTTCATCCGTGACCTGTCGGTCCGTGATTTCCGGTCGTGGGAACACGCCGACCTGGAGTTGTCCCCAGGGCGCACCGTGTTTCTCGGAGCCAACGGCAACGGTAAGACCAATCTGCTCGAGGCGGTCGGTTACCTCGCCACGCTCGGCTCGCATCGGGTCTCCGCCGACGCACCGCTGATCCGAATGGGTGCCACCCAGGCCAGGATCGGGGCCACGGTGGTGAACACCGGCCGCGAACTGCGGGTGGATGTGGAGCTCAAGGCGGGCAGTGCCAACCGCGCGCAGATCAATCGTTCGCCGGTGCGCCGCTCGCGCGAGATCCTGGGGATTCTGCAGACCGTGTTGTTCGCGCCGGAGGATCTGGCGCTGGTGCGTGGGGACCCGGGGGAGCGGCGCCGGTTCCTCGACGAGTTGTCCACAGCTCGCTTACCCAGGCTCGCCGGCGTGCGGGCGGACTACGACAAGGTGCTGCGGCAACGCTCCGCCCTGTTGAAAACCGCTGGGCGCCAATCGCGTTCGCGTGCCGATCTGGGCACCCTCGACGTGTGGGACGGCCACCTCGCCGACCACGCGGCGGTGTTGCTCGCCGAACGGCTGCGCCTGGTCCACGATCTGTATCCCCATCTGTCCCAGGCATATCGGTCGATTGCGCCCGAATCACGTCCTGCGGCAATCACTTACCGCTCGGGGTATCTGCCGCCGGAACTGCTCGATCCGGCCAGGGCGCCCGAGGCCGGTGACGCACAGCTGTTGCACGAGATCATGCTGCGCGAGCTGGCGGCGGCCAGGAACCGGGAACTCGATCGTGGGGTGTGTCTGGTCGGCCCGCATCGCGACGATCTGGAGTTGCTGCTCGGCAGCGCACCCGCGAAGGGCTTCGCCAGTCACGGTGAGTCCTGGTCGTTCGCGCTCGCGTTGCGGTTGGCCTCGTTCGAGTTGTTGCGCGGTGAGGGTTCCGAACCGGTGCTGCTGCTCGACGATGTGTTCGCCGAACTCGACCGCCGCCGACGCGCCGCGCTCGCGGAGGTGGCCGCGGGCGCCGAACAGGTGTTGATCACGGCCGCGGTGGCCGAGGACGTGCCGTCGGAACTGGCCGCCGAACCGTTGCGTGTGCAGACGTCCGGCGAGGCGGACCGGCGGACCTCACAGATTGTCACCGAGGTTGTCGAGAACACCGAAGATATGCACAGTTCGCGATAGTTATCCCCAGCCCCTGTGGAAAACCCGCAACATGCTGGACATCTGCCAGATCGCTGCTCGACGAGCCCGTCGGCGCCCCGGCGTAGACTCCACCCACACTCGGCCACCCTCGACACCGGAAGGCGGAAACCCGTGCCCGAAGATCCCGCACCGGAGCTGCGCGGCATCGATCTGGCCCGCCGCGCGCTGGAAGACGCACGTGCCGCGGCCAAGGCGAGTGGCAAGTCCGTCGGCCAGGGCAGGGCCTCGCCGGTGCGCAAGCTGCGGGCCGGTGGCAGGCGCCGCAGCGGGTGGTCCGGCGCGGGCCCCGATGCCCGCGATCCCCAGCTGCTCGGTGCGCTCAGCGGCACGCTGGCGAAGAGTCGTGGCTGGTCAGGCAAGGTAGCCGAGGGCACGGTGTTCGGCAGCTGGCCTCGCGTGGTCGGCGAGGACATCGCTTCCCACGCCACACCGGTGACCCTGGAGAACGGTGTGCTCAAGATCGCCGCCGAGTCCACCGCGTGGGCCACCCAGCTGCGGATGTTGCAGGGTCAGATCCTGGCCAAGATCAATGCCGCGGTGGGTCATGGCGTGGTCACCTCGCTGCGGATCACCGGCCCCGCCGCGCCGAGCTGGCGCAAGGGCGATCGCCACGTCAAGGGCCGTGGTCCGCGCGATACCTACGGATAACCACGCGATCACCGGCCCCGGATTCGTTGCGGGAGGGCCGCTCTCACCCCGCATTGCATCAAGTTATCCACAGGGCCTGTGGATAACTCTATGCCTACGGCTGGTCTCGCAAGAACATGGGTAACTCACCGGGAACGGGCTGGCTGGACCCACCACCTGGTCTGGCCGCCGACGCAACTCGCGCCGCACCCGGGTCTGGCCTTAGTTCCCGGGGAGGCGGGTGAGCCTGCCGCGTTGCCGGTCCTCCACGCATCTAAATCTGGCCAAGATACTCGGGGAGGCGGACCAGTCCGATTTCTTGCATTACCGGCGAAGCCAGGGGTGTCGTAGGTGCACTGTAAGTTGGGCTTACCAGTAGGATGGTGACGTAACCAGCGGCGAACCTTCGGCGCGTGCTGTGCAGTCCGTGAGATCTGATGGCTCCGAGGAGCCGTGCGCGTGCTGCCCAGGTCGCTGCGCCAGGGATCAGCAAGTAAGGAGAGCTACCGACAAGTGGCTGCCAACGACTCCAACGCATCGGGCAAATCAGGCTACGATGCCTCGTCCATCACGGTCCTCGAAGGCCTCGAGGCGGTGCGCAAGCGCCCTGGCATGTACATCGGTTCCACCGGTGAACGCGGTCTGCACCACCTCATCTGGGAGGTTGTGGACAACTCGGTCGACGAGGCGATGGCGGGCCACGCCAGCAAGGTCGAGGTGACCCTGCTCGCCGACGGCGGCGTCGAGGTGATCGATGACGGTCGTGGCATCCCGGTCGGGATGCACTCCCAGGGCGTGCCGACGATCGAGGTCGTCATGACCCAGCTGCACGCCGGCGGCAAGTTCGACTCCGATTCCTACGCGGTCTCGGGTGGTCTGCACGGTGTCGGTATCTCGGTGGTGAACGCGCTCTCGACCAAGGTCGAGGTCGAGGTCAACACCGACGGCCACCACTGGACTCAGACCTACAAGGACGCCAAGCCCGGCAAGTTGGTGCAGGGTGAGCCGACCAAGGCCACCGGCACCACGGTGCGCTTCTGGGCAGACCCGGAGATCTTCGAGACCACGCACTACAACTTCGAGACCGTGGCGCGGCGCCTGCAGGAGATGGCCTTCCTGAACAAGGGCCTGACCATCAAGCTCACCGACGAGCGGGTCGCCGACGGCGAGGTCATCGACGAGGTGGTCAGTGAGACCGCCGAGGCGCCCAAGGATGCCGAGGTCGTCGCCGCGGAGGCGATCGAGCACAAGGTGAAGGTCCGCACCTACCACTACCCGGGCGGCCTGGTGGACTTCGTCCGCCACATCAACCGCACCAAGTCGGCCATCCACAACTCGGTCGTCGGGTACACGGTCAAGGGCACCGGCCACGAGCTCGAGGTCGCGATGCAGTGGAACTCGGGCTACTCCGAGTCGGTCCACACCTTCGCCAACACGATCAACACCCACGAGGGCGGCACCCACGAAGAGGGTTTCCGCGCGGCGCTCACCACGGTGGTCAACAAGTACGCCAAGGAGAAGAAGCTCCTCAAGGAGAAAGACGGCAACCTCACCGGTGACGACATCCGCGAGGGTCTCGCCGCCATCGTGAGCGTCAAGGTCGGCGAGCCGCAGTTCGAGGGCCAGACCAAGACCAAGCTGGGCAACACCGAGGTCAAGTCGTTCGTGCAGCGTGCCTGCAACGAGCACCTGCAGCACTGGTTCGAGGCCAACCCGGCCGACGCGAAGACCATCGTGCAGAAGGCGGTGTCCTCGGCGCAGGCCCGGATGGCCGCCCGTAAGGCGCGCGAGCTGGTGCGCCGCAAGTCGGCGACCGACCTGGGCGGGCTGCCGGGCAAGCTGGCCGACTGCCGGTCCAAGGATCCGGGCAAGTGCGAGATCTACATCGTCGAGGGCGACTCCGCCGGCGGCTCGGCGAAGTCCGGTCGTGACTCGATGTACCAGGCGATCCTGCCGCTGCGCGGCAAGATCATCAACGTCGAGAAGGCCCGCATCGACCGCGTCCTCAAGAACAACGAGGTCCAGTCGATCATCACCGCGTTCGGCACCGGTATCCACGACGAGTTCGATATCGCCAAGCTGCGCTACAACAAGATCATCCTGATGGCCGACGCCGACGTGGACGGTCAGCACATCGCGACGCTGCTGCTCACGCTGCTGTTCCGCTTCATGCGTCCGCTGGTCGAGCACGGTCACGTGTACCTCGCCCAGCCGCCGCTGTACAAGCTCAAGTGGATGCGGTCCGAACCCGAGTTCGCCTACTCCGACCGTGAGCGCGACGCGCTGGTCGAGGCCGGGCTCGCCGCGGGCAAGAAGATCAACAAGGACGACGGGATCCAGCGCT
This sequence comes from Nocardia sp. A7, assembly GCF_046549215.1. Classification (NCBI taxonomy): domain Bacteria; kingdom Bacillati; phylum Actinomycetota; class Actinomycetes; order Mycobacteriales; family Nocardiaceae; genus Nocardia; species Nocardia sp. A7. Next base: position 2,171,096 of record NZ_JAJPWE010000001.1, read on the forward strand.
ACAAGGGTCTGGGCGAGATGAACGCCAAGGAGCTGTGGGAAACCACCATGGACCCCGCGGTTCGGGTGCTTCGTCAGGTGACGCTCGACGACGCGGCCGCGGCCGACGAGTTGTTCTCCGTGCTGATGGGCGAAGACGTGGAGGCACGTCGCAGCTTCATCACCCGCAATGCCAAGGACGTCCGTTTCCTCGATGTGTAAGCGGCGCAGCGCTTTCGGGCGCGCCCGCTCGCATATCGGCCCCTCGAAGGAGATTTGATGACTGAGACCACGCTGCCACCGTCCGGCGGTGCGGGCGACCGGACCGAACCGGTCGACATCCAGACCGAAATGCAGAACAGCTACATCGATTACGCCATGAGCGTGATCGTGGGCCGCGCGCTGCCCGACGTGCGCGACGGCCTCAAGCCGGTGCACCGGCGCGTGCTCTACGCGATGTACGACAACGGCTACCGCCCCGATCGCGGCTACGTGAAGTCCGCGCGTCCGGTCGCCGAGACCATGGGTAACTACCACCCGCACGGCGACTCGTCGATCTACGACACCCTCGTGCGCATGGCCCAGCCGTGGTCGCTGCGCTACCCGCTGGTCGACGGCCAGGGCAACTTCGGTTCCCGCGGCAACGACGGCGCGGCCGCCATGCGCTACACCGAGTGCAGGCTGACGCCGCTCGCGATGGAGATGCTGCGCGATATCGACTCCGAGACGGTCGATTTCGTCCCGAACTACGACGGTCGCTCGCAGGAGCCGACCGTGCTGCCCGCCCGCGTGCCCGCCCTGCTGATGAACGGCTCCAACGGCATCGCGGTCGGCATGGCGACCAACATCCCGCCGCACAACCTCAACGAGTTGGCCGAGGCCATCTACTGGGCCCTGGAGAACTACGAGGCCGACGAGGAATCCACCCTCGCCGCCTGCATGGAACGGGTCAAGGGCCCCGACTTCCCCACGCACGGTCTGATCGTCGGCGGCCAGGGCATCCACGACGCCTACACCACCGGTCGCGGTTCCATCCGCATGCGCGGTGTGGTGGAGATCGAGGAAGACGCGCGCGGTCGCACCACGATCGTCATCACCGAGCTGCCGTACCAGGTCAACACCGACAACTTCGTCAACTCCATCGCCGAACAGGTGAAGGACGCGAAGATCGCGGGTATCTCCGATATCCACGACGAGTCCTCGGACCGCGTCGGCATGCGCATCGTGGTCACCGTCAAGCGTGACGCGGTGGCGAAGGTGGTGCTGAACAACCTCTACAAGCACACCCAGCTGCAGACCAGCTTCGGTGCGAACATGCTCTCGATCGTCGACGGTGTGCCGCGCACCCTGCGCCTGGACCAGATGATTCGCTACTACGTGAATCATCAGCTCGATGTCATCGTGCGGCGCACGCGCTACCTGCTGCGCAAGGCCGAGGAGCGGGCCCACATCCTGCGCGGCCTGGTCAAGGCCCTCGACATGCTCGACGAGGTCATCGCGCTGATCCGGCGCGCGGCCAATACCGACACCGCGCGCACCGGCCTGATGCAGCTGCTCGACATCGACGAGATCCAGTCGACCGCGATCCTGGACATGCAGCTGCGTCGGCTGTCGGCCCTTGAGCGCCAGAAGATCGTCGACGATCTGGCCAAGATCGAGATCGAGATCGCCGACTACAAGGACATTCTGGCCAAGCCGGAACGTCAGCGGGCGATCGTGCGCGACGAGCTCGCCGAGATCGTCGAGAAGTACGGCGACGACCGCCGGACCAGGATCATCGCCGCCGACGGAGACGTCAACGACGAGGATCTGATCGCCCGCGAGGACGTGGTCGTGACGATCACCGAGACCGGCTACGCCAAGCGCACCAGGACCGACCTCTACCGCTCGCAGAAGCGCGGCGGCAAGGGCGTGATGGGAGCGGGCCTCAAGCAGGACGACATCGTCAAGCACTTCTTCGTGTCGTCGACGCACGATTGGCTGCTGTTCTTCACCAACAAGGGCCGCGTCTACCGGGCCAAGGCCTACGAGCTGCCCGAAGCCAACCGGACCGCGCGTGGTCAGCACGTGGCCAACCTGCTCGCCTTCCAGCCGGACGAGAAGATCGCCCAGATCATCCAGCTGAAGACCTATGAGGACGCCCCGTACCTGGTGCTCGCGACACGCACGGGCCTGGTGAAGAAGTCCAAACTCACAGATTTCGACTCGAATCGCTCCGGTGGCATCGTCGCGGTGAACCTGCGCGATGACGACGAATTGGTCGGTGCGGTGATGTGTTCGTCCGACGATGACCTGCTCCTGGTCTCGGCGCACGGTCAGTCGATCCGCTTCGCCGCGACCGACGAGGCGCTGCGTCCGATGGGTCGCGCCACCTCCGGCGTGCAGGGCATGCGCTTCAATACAGACGACGAGCTGCTCTCGCTCAATGTGGTCCGTCTGGAGACATATCTGCTGGTCGCGACGGCCGGCGGGTATGCGAAGCGGACCGCGATCGAGGAGTACACCGCGCAGGGTCGTGGCGGAAAAGGCGTATTGACAATCCAATACGATCCGAAGCGTGGCAGCCTGGTGGGTGCGCTCATCGTCGACGACGAGGACGAGTTGTACGCGATCACCTCCAGTGGTGGCGTTATCCGCACCGCAGCCAAGCAGGTTCGTAAGGCCGGACGCCAGACAAAGGGCGTGCGATTGATGAACCTCGCGGATGGCGATACCTTGCTAGCGATCGCGCGCAATGCCGACGAGCCCGATCCCGATCAGCTCCTCGGCGACGTGGCTTCGGAGTAACACACCAAATAGCGGCGGCAACGAACGGATCTGAGGATTCCATTGACCACACCGAATCAGTCGAACGACGATCGGAACCAGACCAACGGCGTCACCGAGCGAATCGCCACGTCTCCGATCCCGCCGCGACCGATCCCGCGCCAGGGCGGTCCGGCCGAGGGCGCGGCGCCGGAATCCGGTGCGGCCGGAACCGAGTCGCACGACGGTAAGGGCAGTAAATCCTCGCCCTACCAGGACGGGTGGGCGCAGCTGCCGCAGCGTGAACCGCAGTCGAACCTGTACCGGCCCGGCGAAGCGCCGAGTCAGGGTCGGCCTGCGTCCGGCGGCGCGTCTTCGGGCGGGCTCAAGGGCAGCGGCGCGTCCAATGCCCGCACCACCGCGGACCTGGCGGCCAAGGCGGCCCGCAAGGAAGCGGCGATGGTGAAGTCCGTCGGTATCGACGGGCCGACCCGCTCCATCGCGCGTCCGGAACTGGTCAAGGACATGCCCGACCTGTCCGACGTGCGCCACCCGGCACCCGAGGCACCGATGGCCCCGCCAGGGCTGCCGATGGCGCCGCAGCCGCAGCGCCCCATGGGGCCGAGTGCGCGGGCGGCCGCGGTGGGCACGGTCTCGCCCGCGGTGCCGGTGGCCATCGCGGCCGCCGCGTCGGGTGAGCCGCTACGCGCGACAGTGCAGATCCGCCGGATCGACCCGTGGTCGACCCTGAAGATCACACTGGTGATCAGTGTGGCGCTGTTCTTCGTGTGGATGCTGGCCGTCGGTCTGCTCTACATCGTGCTGGCCGGCATGGGCGTCTGGGACAACCTGGACAACTCGCTGGGCGAGATGCTGAACCAGGAGGGCAGCTCGTCGAGCCTGATCGACGCGGGCACGGTGTTCGGCTACGCGGGCGTGATCGGACTGATCAACGTGGTGCTGTTCACCGCGCTGGCCACGGTCGGCGTGTTCATCTACAACCAGTGCTGCGATCTGGTCGGTGGCATCCAGGTAACCCTGGCCGATCCCGACTAGAAGTAGTTTTTCCGCCACGGCCGGTCAGTCCAGGAAACTGGGCCTGACCGGCCGTTTTGGTTATCGGTAGCCAGGTAAGGTAACCTCGTTTCTCGTTGCGGTTCACTGCTCTGGCAGGGGATCGAAACGAGTTCGGGCCTATAGCTCAGGCGGTTAGAGCGCTTCGCTGATAACGAAGAGGTCGGAGGTTCAAGTCCTCCTAGGCCCACTCCCGAACAGCACAGTAGGGTGGGAAACATGAAGATTGTCCTCATGGTCGGTGTTGTGATCGCCGTTCTCATCGGTGTCAACAAATTCCGTCAGCGCGACGACGCGGACCTCTGGCGTGAGGTCACCACCCGCTGACTTCGGGTTGCCAACCGGTCGATGACCGGTAAGGGGCCTTAGCTCAATTGGCAGAGCACTGCCTTTGCAAGGCAGGGGTTAGGGGTTCGATTCCCCTAGGCTCCACATCTGTGAATTCCTCGGTATTCGATTTTCTCCTCACCGCCGCACCCGCCGACCCCGTTTCGGCTGAATTCGCGGCGGATTGGGTGCGGCACCGCGCACGGTCCCATGATTTCGCGAGTTCCCTCGACCGGGCCGCGATCGCCGGATTCGACAGCGCGGGCACCGGTCTCGCGTTTCTCGGCGGATATCAGGAAGCGCTGCACGCGCTGGTTCCTTCGCTCGATTCCGCCGAGCTCTCCTCGATGTGCGCGACCGAGGCCGCCGGAGCGCGCCCGTCCACGATGACCACCGCGGTGACCGCGGACGGCGTCGTCAGCGGCACCAAATCTTTCGCCACACTCGGCGCGTTCGCAGATCGATTCCTGGTGATCGCCCGGTCCGGTACCCAGCCCGATGGCAGGCCGATGCTGCGCGCGGTGCTCGTGCCTGCCGGTGCGCGCGTCGCGGTGACGCCGCTACCCGCGCTGCCGTTCGCGCCCGAGATCCCGCACGCCACCGTCACCTTCGATGCCGCGCCCGGTGCATTGCTGCCCGGCGACGGGTACACCGACTTCCTGAAGCCGTTCCGGACAGTCGAGGATCTGCACGTGGTGGCCGCTGTGCTCGGACAGCTCGTTCGGGTTGCCCGACTAGCGCAGTGGCCCGCGGAGCCCGTAGAGCAGCTGCTGGCGCTGTTTGCGGGGGTCCGTGGGGTGGGTGCCGAGGACCCCAGCTCGCCAGGTGTGCACATCGCGCTCGGCGGGCTCTTCGCGCGGCTGACGGCGCTGCGTGCCGAACTGGAGCCGCTGTGGGCGCCGGTGGACCCGGAGGTCAGGCGGCGCTGGGAGCGTGACGCGCCGTTGCTCGGGGTGGCGGGCAAGGTTCGGGCGGCGCGACTGGCGACCGCATGGCGCGCGCTGGCCTGATCAACCGCGACTTCTGGCGGCTGTATCAATTCGTTCTGGTGAACGTCCCGAGGCCGCTTTCGTCGAAGTAGTCGATGGTCAGCCTGCCGTCGGCGAAACGCGCCGAGGAGACGCTGCCGGGCGGGGCGTTCTCGCCACTGGGGTCGAAGGCGAAGGTGTCGCCGTCCCAGTGCCGGAGCGGGTATCGGCGCCGCTCGGGGCCGATGGTGAGGACCAGGCCCGCGTCGGTCGCCGAGATCTCCGCCGGGCCCCAGTAGGCGCTGTCGTAGGTGCCCGCGTAGGTCGGCAGTTCCTGTGCCGGAGCCGGATTCGACGGCGCCGACTGGCCGGACAGGTCGCCTTCCGGCGCGTCGACGGTGGCGAACGCGTCGCGATACAGACCGCGCCAGTCCTCGCGCACCTCGCCGAACTGCACGAGATCGCCGAACTCGGCGGTGAGAGTCTCCGGGATGCCGAGCGGTGCCGCGTTCGTCAGCGCGACGATGGCGACATCGGCGGAGGGGATCGCCAGGAAGGTGGTCGCCGCGCCGAGGGTGAAGGCGCCGGAATGGCTGTTGGCGGTGCGGGCCGCCGAGGAGACCGATGCATTGAAGCCGTACCCGTAGCTGCCCGCCCGCGCGGCAGGGGTGCTCGGCGGCGCCGAGACGATCTGGGGTGTGAGGGCGGGCAGCAGCGCCTCGGGCGGGGCGATGGTGGTCGGGCCGGCTGTGCCTTCGCCGAGCAGCATCGTCAGCCAGCGAGCCATGTCGTTCACCGATGAGCTCGCGCCGCCTGCGGGGGACTGGGGGTCGGGGTCGCGCACGTAGCGGGCGACCCAGTCGCCGTCGATGTTCACATGTCCCACAGCGTGATTCGGATGTGCGCGGAAGTCGTCGAAACGAGAGCTGGTGTCGCGCATGCCGAGTGGCTGATAGAGGGCGTCGTCGGACAGTCGTGCCCAATCCTTGCCCGCCGCCGCGGCCACGGCCACGGCTCCGGCGGTGAGCCCGAAATTGGTGTAGTGGTAGGTGATTCGGAACGGATCAAGGGGCTCGAGGCGCAACTTGTCGAAGATGGCGGCCTGGTCGTAGCCGAGGTCTTCGAGGCGGTCGCCTGCATGGTCGGGCAGGCCGCTGCGGTGTGCGAACAGGTCACCGATGGTGAGCTGGGCGGTGGTGGCGGGATCGGCCAGCGCGAACGACGGGAGATGGGTGGCCACCGGGGTCGTCCACTCGACCTTGCCCGCGCCGACCTGATTGGCGACGACGGTCGCGGCGAGCGACTTCGATACCGAGGCCAGCTGGAAGACGGTGTCGGCGTCCACCTTGTCCGGCGCGCCTGCCTGGCGAACACCGAAACCCTTGGCGTACACGGTCTTTCCGCCGTGGACGACGGCGACAGCCATGCCGGGGATGCGGCTGGAGTCCATCAGCGAGCCTGCCAATTCGTCGAGCCGGCCGATGGCCTTGTCGACCGCGTCGGCGGGCAGGGCGACACCGGCGACCTGATTCGGCGGAAGCTGTGCGGCGGCCGATGTGGTGGGGTGCGTGTCGTCGGTGGTGTTGGTACAACCCAGCAGGATCGTCAACGATAAGACGACCCCGGCGATCGCACCGCGACCAGGCACCATTTGCTGACGATATCCCCGGTAGCCGGGTGATCGCCGGAACGTGGCCGGACTGTGACGCTCGGCGAGGAGGTGCGCGTCAGGCGATCTGCCGAGCTGCGACCTTGCCGGAAAATGGGGAGCGGGCCTCGGCGAAGGGGGGGAGTTAGCCGAGGCCCGCGTAGGGTCGGCCCGGGGGGGAGGGGCCGACCTGAACGATCCTACGCGATACGCGCGGAATTGGTGTACGCGCACCGGGCGAGTTGGCGAGATTTTTCGACCGCTGGGGCGGGTGTCGGCGCTGACCTGGGGTGCGGTGCAGGACAGGTCCTCGCGTCCCGACCGTGTCGGTTGTCCGACGATGAGCGGAATCAGCTGGTACGCAAGGTTTTACAGCGAATTGGCGGCGAACATGTTCTCGTCTCGCGCATGTCGGCCCACATGGGAAAAGGCGCTCTTGTTCGTGTCGGACGACAGAAAATCAGTCCGATTCGCCGCGTGTCGCAACGCCTCGGCATGTCGAACAAATCTGTACATCTGACGGCGGTCCGTGCCGAAATTGGGGATGCGACTTGTCGGTGGGTACGGCAATACTGGGCAAAAGATCGCAACCACGACATCAGGAGAATCATGCCCGACGCCATTGTCGCCGAGGGACTGGTCAAACGGTATGGGCAGCTCGTCGCCCTGGACGGACTCGACCTCGCCGTCCCGGAAGGTACCGTCACCGCGCTTCTCGGCCCCAATGGCGCGGGAAAGACCACGACCGTTCGCGTACTCACCACTCTGCTCATCCCCGACGAAGGCACCGCTACCGTCGCGGGCATCGACGTCCTCAACGATCCACAGGCCCTGCGCTCGCGCATCGGCGCCTCCGGTCAGTACTCCGCGGTCGACGAGTACCTCACCGGCTTCGAGAATCTCGAAATGGTCGGCAGGCTCTACCACCTCGGCACCCAGCGCAGTAAAGAGCGCGCCAGGGAACTGCTCGACCGCTTCCGGCTCAGCGACGCCGCCGACCGCCCGGTGAAGGGCTACTCCGGCGGTATGCGCAGGCGGCTCGACCTGGCAGGCGCGCTGGTGGCCAACCCGCCGGTGCTGTTCCTCGACGAACCGACCACCGGTCTCGACCCACGGGCCCGGCTCGACCTGTGGGACGTCATCGAGGAATTGGTCGCAGGCGGCACCACGCTGCTGCTCACCACCCAGTACATGGACGAGGCCGACCGCCTCGCCGATGCCATCGCGGTGATCGACCACGGCAAGGTGATCGCGCGCGGTACCGCCGACGAACTCAAGGCCCTCGTCGGTGGCGACCGGATCGAACTCACCGTCGGCCACGTCGACCAATTGGCCGTCGCCCAGCAGGTATTGGGCGGGCTCGCCGATGGCGAGATCCACCTCGAACCCGGTCTGCGCAAGCTCACCGTGCCGGTGGCGGACGGCTCGGCGGACCTGGTCACCGCCATCGGCAGGCTTACCGAGCACAAGGTGGACATCAACGATGTCGCACTACGCAGACCCTCGCTCGACGACGTCTTCCTGACGCTCACCGGGCACGAGGCCGAAGAACTCGTCAACGGTGAGCCCGAGTCGCAGACTGTGGGCGCCGCGGAAGGAAAGAACCGATGAGTACCACGCTCGACAAGACCGTCGTGGCACATCCCAGCTTCGGCGAACGCATGTCGATGGTGGTGAGCGACAGCATCACCATCGCCAAACGCAATGTCATCAAGATCAAGCGCGTGCCCGACGTGCTGATCTTCACGACGATGTCGCCGATCATGTTCGTGCTGCTGTTCGCCTACGTTTTCGGCTCGGCGATCAGCATCCCGGGGCTGGAGGGCGGCTACCGCGAATTCCTGATCGCGGGCATCTTCGCCCAGACCGTGGTGTTCGGCGCCACCTTCACCGGCGCGGGCCTGGCCGAAGACATGCAGAAGGGCATCATCGACCGGTTCCGGTCTCTGCCGATGGCACCGTCGGCGGTGCTGGTCGGGCGCACGATCAGCGATGTGGTGATCAATATCGTCAGCCTGGTGGTGATGTCGCTGACCGGGCTCGTCGTCGGCTGGCGAATCCGCGGGTCGTTCCTCGACGCCGTGCTGGCGTACGCGCTGATGCTGCTGTTCGCCTACGCGCTGTCGTGGATGATGGCGGTGGTCGGCCTGATCGTGCGCGCGCCGGAGGTGTTCAACAACGCCAGCTTCATGGTGATCTTCCCGCTGACGTTCTTGTCCAACGCGTTCGTCCCGCTCGACAACATGCCGACCCCGCTGCGCGTGTTCGCCGAATGGAACCCGGTCTCGGCGCTCACCCAGGCGGTACGTGACCTGTTCGGCAACGTGAACCCGATGGCACCGCCCTCCCAGGCGTGGCCGATGCAGCATCCGGTGGCGACATCGCTGATGTGGATCGTGGTGATCCTGATCGTGTTCGTGCCGCTGGCCCAGATCCAGTACAAGAAGTCGGTGAGTCGCTGACTACCGCGCCGAGCCGTTGCGGGAATAACCCAGACGCGGCGGCTCGGCGGCCGGTTCGGGCAGTTGTGGACGCTTGGCGCGGGCCAGGTAGGCCAGGGCGCCCGCCCCGGCGAGCGCGATCGACGCGAGCAGCGGATTACGAAGCTTCATTCGACCACTGTGCTTGATTCGACCACGTGGCACAAACGGATTCGGCGTGCCGCGTGGCACCATAACTTCGTGACCTCACCCAACCAGACGGCCGTGGCGACTCTGCACACCAACCACGGCGACATCAGGATCGCGCTTTTCGGCAACCACGCCCCGAAGACGGTGCGCAATTTCGTGGGTCTCGCCGATGGCACCGCGCCGTATTCCACCGTCAATGCCGGTGGTACGGACAGTGGCCCGTTCTACGACGGCGCCGTCTTCCACCGGATCATCCCGGGGTTCATGATCCAGGGCGGCGATCCGACGGGCACCGGTCGCGGTGGGCCGGGCTTCGAGTTCGCCGACGAGTTCCACCCGGATCTGCGCTTCGACCGCGGCTATCTGCTCGCGATGGCCAATGCGGGCGCGGGCACCGAGACCAATGGTTCGCAGTTCTTCATCACCGTCGGCGCGCAGCCGCACCTCAACCGCAAGCACTCGATCTTCGGCGAGGTGGTCGACCCCGATTCGCGCAAGGTGGTCGACGCGATCGCCTCGGTGAAAACCGACCGCAACGATCGCCCGGCCGAGCCGGTCATCATCTCAGCCGTGAGTATTGACTGATCTCAGCCCAAAAGAAGCTCCCCGTCGCGATCTTTCGCGGCGGGGAGCTTCTTTTGCTTCACGTGAAACAACGTCAGTCGGAACTCACCGAGGCGAAGCCGTTGACGACCAGCGCGTCGTAGACGTCGTGGGGGTTGGTGCCGAGGTCCCAGCGGCCGAAGATCAGCAGGCGTTCGGTGTCGTCGTGGCGGACGTCGACCTCGAGCATCGCGCTTTTGCGGCCGATGCGGCGGTAGGAGACCATCCGGATGCGGTCGATCCGGTCCAGTGCGTATTCCTGCGGGCCGGTGAGCGTGCCGACTACCAGGCGTGGCTCTGAGCCGGGGACCATGGTGAGCCGGGGACGCTGTCGGATACCGAGCGCGGCCATGCCGAGCACCGCGGCCGCGGCGAGGCCGACGAGCAGCCTGCTCGGCCCGTCCTTGGCGAGAATCGCGACCACGACCAGCAGGATTCCGCCGCCGGTGACGGCGACCAGGCCCGCGACAGGGGTCGACCACGAGACGGGTTGTGCGTCGTTCACGCGGCTGTTCGCCCCTCTATCCTCGAGTTGTGCACAGGGTTATCCACAGGTGTGCATGAATAACACGCGTGTAATCCGTGCGATCAGCGCCAGCGCATGGTCATGATCAGGCCGACGACCATCAGGCCGAACCCGATCAGGAAGTTCCACGCGTTCAGGTCGTTCATGAAGCCGATGTGCTCTGCGGCCAGGTAATACACGATCAGCCACACCAGGCCGGCGAGCATGAAGCCCAGCATGATCGCGACGTACCAGGCCGGCGACGGCCCCGCTTTCACCTTCACCGGCGTGCGGCTGGCGGGGCTCGGGGTGTAGTCGGCCTTCTTGCGGACCTTGGACTTGGGCATGACGTCCTCGAATTCGGAGTACAGGTTAGGGTCCAGGCTATCCCACCAGGTAATGAATGCGACGACCTACTGGGTCGCCACGTACCCTCTACGCATGCGTGTACTGGTCGTCGACAATTACGACAGCTTCGTGTTCAACCTGGTGCAGTACCTCGGCCAGCTTGGTGCCGACGTCGTGGTCTGGCGCAATGACGACCACCGCCTCGACGATCTCGACACCCTGCTCACCGTCGGCGACGACGGCGGCACCTTCGACGGCGTGTTGGTGAGCCCCGGCCCCGGCAGCCCCGACCGTGCCGGCGCCAGCATTCCGCTCGTCCACGCGGCCGCCAAGCACAACATGCCGCTGCTCGGCGTGTGCCTCGGGCATCAGGCGATCGGTGAGGCGTTCGGCGGCACGGTCGACCGCGCGCCCGAACTGCTGCACGGCAAGACCAGTGAGGTGTTCCATCTCGGGTCCGGTGTGCTGGCCGGTCTGCCCGACCCCTTCACCGCCACCCGCTACCACTCGCTGACCGTGCTCCCGGAAACCGTTCCCGAGGAACTGGTCGTCGTCGGCCACACCGAGAGCGGCATTGTGATGGCCATGCGCCACCACACCCTGCCCATCCACGGCGTGCAGTTCCACCCCGAGTCCGTGCTCACCCAGGGCGGCCACCGGATGCTCGCCAATTGGCTAGAGGTCTGCGGCGAACGTCCGTCGGAGGAACTCGTCTCCGCGCTCGAGGCGGAGGTCGCCGCGCTGGTGACGAAATGAGAGTTCTGCTCTCGGTGGCCGCTAGTCTCGACGGCTATATCGATGACGCGAGTGCGCAGCGGCTGCTGCTGTCGAACACCGCCGACTTCGACCGGGTCGATCAGCTGCGCGCCGAATCCGACGCCATTCTGATCGGGGCGCAAACGCTGCGTTCCGACAACCCCCGGCTACTGGTGAACAGTGCCGAGCGCCGGGCCGATCGGGTGGCGGCGGGCAAGCCTGCGTATCCGGTGAAGGTGACTGTCACCGATTCCGGTGCTCTCGATCCGCGGCTGCGCTTCTGGCACACCGGGGGCGAGAGACTCGTCTACACCTCCGACGCGGGCGCCCGGAAACTGGGCAACCGGCTGGACGGACTCGCCGAGGTGATCAGCCTCGGCGAGCGACTCGCGCTCGAAGCGCTCGTCGACGACCTCGGCGCACGCGGTATCCACAGGCTCATGGTCGAAGGCGGCACCGGCATGCACACCGGCTTCCTCGCGGCAGGCCTGGTCGACGAGATCCGCTTGGCGATCGCCCCGATCCTGGTCGGCGATCCGGCCGCTCCGCGCTTCGTCGGACCGGCTGAGTTCCCTGGCGGCGCAGGTCGCAGGCTGCACCTGGCGGGTGTGGAACAACTTGGGGATGTCGCTGTGCTGAACTACCTGGTCAGCCCCGATCCCCACCCCGACAACTAACTGGTACCGCGAACAAAATCACCGCACTGAACTGGGAAAATACGGCTGTCCACAGTTCGCGGACAACTTTGCTCCACACCTGAACATGACCGATTCCACATCACGCCGGGGTTGTGGATAACTCGCTGACCACAGGGGAACGCCATGAGCCATGACGACACCGACCACCGGTTCATGCACAGGGCGATCGAACTCGCCAGGAACTGTCCCCCCAGCGACACGGCCTATTCGGTGGGCGCCGTCATCGTCGTCGACGGTGTGGAGATCGCGACTGGCTTCTCCCGCGAAACCGACGAGAAGGTGCACGCCGAAGAGTCCGCACTGAACAAACTCGACCCCGCCGACCCACGCCTGCGGCGGGCAACGATCTACAGCACCCTCGAACCGTGCTCGACCCGCGCCACCGTGACCCGGCCGCCGTGCACCGATCGCATCCTGGCCGCAGGCATCCCCACCGTGGTCATCGCCTGGCGCGAACCGAGCCTGTTCGTCGCCGCCTGCGAGGGTGTGGACAAACTCCGCACCCACGGCGTGCGTGTGGTGGAACTCACCGACTTGGCCGCCGAGGCCATGTCGATGAACTCCCACCTGGATCTGAGCTAGCGCGCGGGCTCAGGGCCGCCCGTAGATGGCGGTCACGAATTCGCCGAGCTGATTGTCGTCGAGGTGGCGGGCCAGATCGGCCTCGCTGATCATCCCGACCAGGCGCTTGTTCTCGATCACCGGCATCCGCTTCACCCGGTGCGATTCCATCTGGTCGAGCACGTCTTCCACATCGGCGTCCGCGCTGACCCAGCGCGGGGTCGACTCGCACAGTTCCGCCGCCGTGGTCAGATCCGGGGACAGGCCGAGCGCGACGCACTTCACCACGATGTCGCGGTCGGTGATGATGCCGCACATGCGCTCGTCGTCATCGGCGACGACCAGCGAACCGACACCGAGATCGGCCATCGCCGTCGCCGCGGTCGCGACGGTGTCACCGCGGGTGATCCACTGCGCACCGGGCTTCATGATGTCCCTGGCTGTGGTCATAAGGGGCTACCTCCTCGTTCAGCAATGCTGGTTGGGATGAAAGCAGCCCTATTCTGCGCCCGCTCAGCTGCGGCAGGCGCGTTTGCCATCCAATCGAGACCTCACCGCGGAATCGGCGAAGCTCCTACGTGTAGCACTATGTTCCCGTTGAACGTCACCGCCGAACCGGCCGCCGGACTCTGCCCGACGACCTTGCCCGAGGCATTGCCGTCGAGCGTGATCACCGTGGTCTGGCTGAGCTGACCGGTCCAGCCCTCACTGCGCAGCCGTTCCTGAGCCTGCACCGGCGTGAGCCCGGTCAGATCGGGGACGGTGATCCGGTCGCCGGCGGAGACATGGACCGTGATGGTCGAGCCCTTCTCCGCGCTGCTGCCGCCCGCCGGGTTGGTGGCGAGCACCTGGCCTTTCGGCAGCGGGGATTTCATTTCCTTGATCTCGACCGTGAAACCGGCGGAGTCGACCAGATTCGGTTGGGCGACGGAGATGTCCTGGCCCACCACGCTCGGCACGCGGACCTCTTCCGGTCCGCTGCCGATGGTGAGGACGACCGGCTGGTCGATGTCGACCCGCACGCCCGCGCTCGGTTCCTGCACGATCACCTTGTCGGTGTCGGCGGTACTCGACGGACTGCGTGCCACATTCGGATCGAGTTGCAGCCCGAGCGAATTCAGCTGCCGCTCGGCGTCGGCCTGACTCATGCCGATCAGCCGCGGCAACTGCACCTGCGTCGGCCCGGTCGAGATCTGCACCGTCACGGTGCTGCCCTCATCGATGCGCGAACCGCCGAGCGGCTGGGTCGCGATCACATTGCCCGGCGCCACCTTGCCGTCCGGTTTCTCCTGCACGGCCACATAGAAACCGGCCTGCTGCAGTGCGCTCTGCGCCTGCTGGGCGGTCTTGCCCGACAGATCGGGAACGGCCACCTGATCGGCCTTGCTACCGGGTCCGACCAGCACCCAGAACAGCCCGAACGCCACGGCCAACGCGGCCGCGACACCGAGCGCGATCAGCCCGGTCCGGTTGCGTTCCTCGCCGACGGGCCCGACCACGGGGTGCTCGGAAGTGTCGTCGCGGCGGTCGTGAAAGTGGTGCGGGCCGGGATCGTCGTCGTAGTCGCCGCGGTCTTCATCGTTCATCACCATCGGCGCGCTCGGCCGCTGCCCGCCGAGCACCCGGATCAGGTCGGCGCGCATCTCCGCGGCCGTCTGGTACCGGTTGGCCGGGTTCTTGGCCATCGCCTTGAGGATCACCGAATCGAGCTCGCGCGGCACGCCGGGATTGACCGACGACGGTAGCGGCGGATCTTCCTTCACGTGCTGGTAGGCGACCGCGACCGGCGAGTCGCCGGTGAACGGCGGCTGCCCGGTGAGTATTTCGAACAGCACGCAGCCGACGGAGTACACGTCCGACCGCGCGTCGACGGTCTCGCCGCGCGCCTGCTCGGGCGAGAGGTACTGGGCGGTTCCGATCACCGCGGAGGTCTGGGTCATCGGGTTGGCGCTGTCGGCGATCGCGCGCGCGATGCCGAAGTCCATCACCTTCACCGCACCGGCGCGGTTGATCATGATGTTGGCCGGCTTCATGTCGCGGTGCACGATCCCGGCCTTGTGGCTGAAATCGAGCGCGGCGCAGACATCCGCCACGACTTCCATCGCTTTGCGGGGCGCCAGCGGGCCCTTGCCGCGCACGATGTCGCGCAGGGTGTCGCCCTCCACGTACTCCATGACGATGTAGGGCAGTGGACCGCCGTCGACGGTGGCCTCGCCGGTGTCGTACACGGCCACGATCGCCGGGTGGTTCAGCGCGGCCGCGTTCTGGGCTTCGCGCTTGAACCGCAGGTAGAACGTAGGATCGCGGGCCAGATCGGCCCGCAGCACCTTGATCGCCACATCGCGGGACAGCCGCACGTCGCGGGCGCGGTGCACCTCCGACATGCCGCCGAACCCGATGATCTCGCCAAGCTCGTACCGCGAGGAGAGATTCTTCGGGGTCGTCATGGTTGTCCTATGGTCGGGCCAACGACCGTGTCGCCATCGGGGAACGGCAGGTCGAAGGTGGGCAGCCGGGGGCGACCCACGGTGGTGGTTCCCGCGGCGGGCGCCGTGGTGGTCGGCTCCGGTTTGGTCGTCTTCGGCGGCGTCGTCGGCTTGGGTTTGGTGGTGGTCGGCGGCGCGGTGGTGGTCGGCGGCGCCTCGGTGGTGGTGGGCGGCGCCTCGGTGGTGGTCGGCGGGCGCGGCGGTTCCGTCGGGGCGGGCGGTTCCTCGGTGACGACCGGCGGCGGCAACTGCCTGGTGGTGGTCACCGGCGGCGGCACCGGCCTGGTGGTCTGCACCGTGGTGGTCGTCGGCCCCGTACCGCGGTTCGGTTCACCGCCGAACAACAGCCACAGCACACCGCCACCGAGCAGCAGCGCGCCGACACCGAGCGCGATCAGCCACTTCTGGTTGTTCTTTGCGTTGCTCGCCGGAACCGGCGCGGGCGCGGAAGCCTGGGTGGCCGGACCGCTGTAACCGCCGGTGGGAGGACCGACGGCACCGCCGGGCTGGTGGCCGAAGCGCATCGTCGCGCCTTCGTAGTCCGCTGCCGCCGCCGCGGCTGCCCCGGCGGGCAGCACCACGGTCGGGCCGGGCGGAAGGACCCTGGTCGCGCCGGTCATCGACGAACCGGTGGCGCCACCGGGGACCGGCGGCATGTGCCCGGCGCGCACCGCGGCGACGGCATCGGCGAACTCGCCGCCGCTGCTGTAGCGCTGCAGCGGGTCCTTGGCCATCGTGATGGCGATCAGTTCGTGCACGTTCGCCGGCAGGTCGTCGGGCATCGGCGGCGGTGCGTCGCGCACGTGCTTCATCGCGACCGTGATCGCGCCCTCACCCGTGAACGGGCGGACTCCGGCCAGGGCCTCGTAGCCGACGATGCCGAGGGAGTACACGTCCGAGGCCGCGGTGGCGTCCTCGCCGACGGCCTGTTCGGGCGCGATGTACTGGGCGGTGCCCATCACCATGCCGGTCTTGGTCACCGGTGAGGCGTCGACCGCCTTGGCGATGCCGAAGTCGGTGATCTTCACCTGACCGGTCGGCGTCACCAGGATGTTGCCCGGCTTCACGTCCCGGTGCACCACGCCCGCCGCGTGCGCGATCTCGAGCGCGCGCCCGGTCTGCTCGAGCATGTCGAGGCCCTGGATGACCGAGAGCCTGCCCATCCGGTTGAGCACCGCGTTGAGCGGTTCGCCCTGCACGAGCTCCATCACCAGGTAGGCGGTCTCGCCGCCCGACGGGTCGGTGGTCTCGCCGTAGTCGTAGATGCCCGCGATCCCGGGGGCGTTGAGCTGCGCGGTGGTGCGCGCCTCGACGCGGAACCGCGCGCGGAAGGTCGGGTCGGCGGAGAACTCGGTCTTGAGGACCTTGACCGCCACCCGGCGATCGAGCCGGGTGTCCATCGCCTCCCACACCTGACCCATACCGCCGGTGGCGATGAGCCGCTGCAGGCGGTAGCGGTCGGCGATCATGGCGCCGTTGTTCAGCATCGGGGCCCCCGTGTTGTCACTCGCACACTCATTTCGTTCAGCCCCCTGCCAGGCCAGCGTCCAGTACCGACCTGGCGATCGGTGCGGCCACCGAACCGCCGGTGGCCGCCAACGCCCGATCGCCGCCGTTCTCGACGATCACCGCGATGGCGATCTTCGGGTTCTGCGCGGGCGCGAAGGCCATATACCAGGCGTGTGGCGGGGTGTTACGGGGATTACTGCCGTGTTCGGCGGTTCCGGTCTTGGACGCGATCTGGTACGGCGACCGCCCACCGCCCGCGGTATTGGCCTCCGAGGCGACCATCAGATCGGTCAGGGTCGACGCTACCTGGGGACTCACCGCCTGGCCGATGCTGACCGGTTTGGTCTTGCTGAGCTCGGACAGATCGGGCGCTTGGGTCTGATCGACCAGATACGGCTGCATCCTGGTCCCGCCGTTGGCGATGGTCGCGGCGATCACAGCGACATTGAGCGGTGTCACCGACACATCGCGCTGACCGATGCTCGACTGGCCGAGCGCGGCGTTGTCCGGGATCGGGCCAACGGTCGACTCGGCGACCGGGATCGGCACACCGGGCGGATCCTCGACTCCGATGCCGAACGCGGCGGCCTCGTCCTTGAGCTTGGCCGCGCCGACCTTCACGCCGAGTTCGACGAACGCGGTGTTGCACGAACGCCGGAACGCTTCGTAGA
Source organism: Nocardia sp. A7 (assembly GCF_046549215.1). NCBI lineage: Bacteria > Bacillati > Actinomycetota > Actinomycetes > Mycobacteriales > Nocardiaceae > Nocardia > Nocardia sp. A7. The sequence goes on from NZ_JAJPWE010000001.1 coordinate 2,188,603, forward strand.
GGCTCGCGGTCGGCTGGTCACCGCAGGTGCTGCCGTTGTAGTTCTCCAGCGTGGTGCTGGTCCCGGGCAGGGTGATGTTGGGCGCCGCCGTGAACTGGTCGTTCGGACCGGCGACACCGTTGGACAGCGCGGCCGCGGTCACGACGGTCTTGAACGTCGACCCCGGCGGATAGGTCTGCGAGACAGCGCGATTGAGCATCGGCTGGGTCTGGTCGGTGCTCAACCGCTCCCAGGCCGCCCGCCCCGCCGCACCGTCGTGGCCCGACAGCTCGTTGGGGTCGTAGCTGGGCGTGGAGACCATGGTCAAGATCTTGCCGGTGCTCGGCTCGATCGCTACGACAGCGCCGGTGTAGCCCTTCGACGTCATCTGCTCGTAGGCGACCTGCTGCATCATCGGATTCAGCGTGGTGAGCACGTTCGCGCCGCGTGGGTCGCGCCCGGAGAACATGTCGATGAGCCGTCGACCGAACAGGCTCGAGTCGTTGCCCGACAGCAGCGGATCCTCGGCCAGCTCGAGGCCGGTCTTGCCGTACTGCATCGAGTAGAAGCCGGTGACCGGCGCGTAAGCCGGTGGGTCGGAAGGGTATTCGCGCAGGTATTTGTACCGGTCGTCGGTCGCGACGGAGCCGGCGAGCACGGTGCCGCCTGCGGAGATCTGACCGCGCTGGCGCGAGTACTCGTCGAGCAGCACCCGCGAGTTGCGCGGATCGCTGCGCAGATCGTCGGCCTTGACCACCTGCAGGTAGGTCGCGTTCACGAGTAACGCCACCACCATCACCATGACGGCGACGGCGACGCGACGCAGAGGCGTGTTCATTCGCTCATCCTGCTTTCCGGCCTGCGCACCAGTTCCGTGGCCGCGTCGGCGATCGGGGCAGGCGCGCGCTTACGGGCCGGAGCCGGTGCGCGGGCCGCATCGGAGATCTTGATCAGCAGCCCGAGCAGCGCGTAGTTCGCCAGCAGCGACGAACCGCCATAGGAGATGAACGGCGTGGTCAGGCCGGTGAGTGGAATCAGTTTGGTGACACCGCCGACAACCACGAAGATCTGGACCGCGATGGTGAACGACAGGCCCGCCGCGAGCAACTTGCCGAAGCTGTCCCGCACGGCCAGCGCGGTGCGCAGCCCACGGACGATGAAGATCAGAAACAGCATCAGCACCGCGGTGAGCCCGATCAGGCCAAGTTCCTCGCCGATGGTGGTGACGATGAAGTCGGTCTTGGCGAAGGGCACCTGCTGGGGCCGTCCGCTGCCGAGGCCGGTGCCCGCGAGCCCGCCGGTCGCGAAACCGAACATCGACTGCGAGATCTGGTAACCGGTGTTGTGGTAGTCGTCGAACGGGTTCAGCCAGGTGTCGACGCGCACGCGCACGTGCCCGAACAGCTGATAGGCGAACACGAAACCGAGCGCGAGCAGCCCGCCGCCGATGATCAGCCAGCCCACCCGCTCGGTGGCGATGTAGATCATCACCAGCACCGTGCCGAAGATCAGCAGCGAAGTGCCGAGGTCCTTTTCGAGCACGAGCACGCCGATGCAGACGATCCACACGATCAGGACCGGGCCCATGTCGCGTGGTCGCGGCCACTCCATGCCGAGGAAGTGCTTGCCCGCCGCGGTGAACAGGTCACGCTTGGCCACCAGCACGCCCGCGAAGAAGATGATCAGCAGGATCTTCGCGAATTCACCCGGCTGCATGCTGAATCCGGGCAGCCGGATCCAGATCTTGGCGCCGTTGACTTCGGAGAACCGGCTCGGCAACAGTGCCGGAATCGCCAGCGCGACCAGGCCGACCAGGCCTAGTGTGTAGGTGTAGCGCGCCAGCGTGCGGTAGTCCCGCAAGACGATGAGCAGGCTGATGAACACCACGATGCCGAGGCCGGTCCACATGATCTGCTGGTTGGCGTCGGGGGAGGGGACCGCCGTCGCGTCGGACGCCGCTTTCTGCGCCTCCGCGAGATCGAGCCGGTGGATCAGCACCAGGCCCAATCCGTTGAGCAGCGCCACGATCGGTAGCAGCAGTGGGTCGGCGAACGGTGCGAACCGGCGCACCGCGAGATGGGCGATTCCGAACAGCGCGAGGAACGCCACACCGTACTTGGCGATGTCGGTGGTGATCGACTGTTCCTGGCTCGCCTCGACGATGAACAACGACACCGTCGTGATGCCCGCCGCGCCCGCCAGCAGCAGCAACTCCTGGTTGCGTCGCGTCGACGGCGGTGGCGCCGGCGCGAATCCGCCAGGGGGACTGGGGAACGCCCCGGCCGACGGCGGTGGCGGTGCGGACATCAGTCCGTCACCCGGCAGTTCTCCCCTGAGATCTGCGGGGTTGTCGGGGGCACGGTCGTGGTGGGAGCAGCGGTGGTGGTCGGTGTCGCTGGCTGATCGGGGCCAGGAGTCGGTGCGCCACCGGGGATCACCGGGGTCGGCTCGGGCGGCAGCACGCCGGGCTGCGGGACCGTTTCCTTCTTCGGGCACACCGGCAGGAGTTCGTTCTGCGCCAACACCTTCATGCTGCCGCGCGCCTTGTCCAGCGAGTCCGGTGGCAGACCCTTGCTCACCTGGTCGCGTCCGGTCTGCTTCAGGTCACTGACCATCAGCGTCTTGCAACCGCTCGGCGCGGACTTGCCCACCTCGAGCAGCGTGAGCTCGCCCTTGGGGTTCACACAACCCGCCAGCTCCACGTCGTGGATGGAGTAGCCGAGGATCGAACCGGGCAGGCCGCGCATCACGACCACCTTGTCGTTGTCGGCGCCCACGTAGTAATTGCTGCGAATCATCTTGTAGCCCACCACGAGTCCGATGGAGACCGCGGCGATCAACGCCAGCGACAGCAGCAGCCAGCGCAGTTTGTGGGACTTGGTTTCCACCGGTGGCGGTGCGGCGGCTGCCCTGCGCGGTTGCGCGCGCGGCGGCCGCATGGCGGCGGCGCGCCCTGCCGCGGTGTTCGGCGGCGGGGCGTCTTCCTCCTCCTCGGTGGAGGCGGCGCCGGCGAGGATCGGGTGGCTCTGGCCGTAGTCGAGGTCGATCACATCGGCGACGACGACGGTCACATTGTCGGGACCGCCACTGCGCAAGGCCAATTCGATGAGCCGGTCGGCGCACTCGTCGGTATTGCCCTCGCGCATGGTGTTGCCGATGGTCTCGTCGCTCACCACGTCCGAAAGTCCGTCGGAGCACAGCAGATAACGGTCGCCGGCGCGGGCTTCGCGCATGATCAGCGTCGGTTCGATCTCGTTGCCGGTGAGGGCACGCATGATCAGCGAACGCTGCGGGTGGGTGTGCGCCTGCTCCGGCGTGATCCGACCCTCGTCGACCAGCGACTGCACGAACGTGTCGTCGCGGGTGATCTGGGTGAGTTCGCCGTCGCGCAGCAGGTAGGCGCGCGAGTCGCCGATATGGACCATGCCGAGCTTGCGGCCCGCGAACAGGATGGCGGTGAGCGTGGTGCCCATGCCGTCGAGTTCGGGTTCGGCCTCGACGTGGTCGGCGATGGCGGCATTGCCGGAATGCGTGGCGTGGTCGAGCTTGCCGAGGATGTCCTCGCCCGGCTCATCGTCGTCGAGATGCGCCAACGCGGCGATCATCAACTGGGAGGCCACTTCTCCGGCGGCGTGCCCACCCATGCCGTCGGCCAGCGCTAATAGGCGTGCGCCCGCGTAGACCGAATCTTCGTTGTTGCCCCGGACGAGTCCGCGGTCGCTTCGCGCGGTGTAGCGCAGAACAAGAGTCACGATCGCAGCTCGATCACTGTTTTGCCGACTCGCACCGGAGTGCCGAGCGGAACACGGACGGCGGTGGTGACTTTCGCGCGGTCGAGATAAGTGCCATTGGTGGAACCGAGGTCTTCCACGTACCAGTCGTCACCACGCTGAGACAGTCGCGCGTGCCTGGTCGAGGCGTAGTCGTCGGTGAGTACCAGCGTCGAATCGTCGGCGCGTCCGATGAGAACCGGTTGCGTGCCGAGGGTGATTCGAGTGCCGGCGAGTGAACCATGAGTCACCACTAGATACTTGGCGCCCTTCTGGCTTCGGCTGAAGGAGGGCAGACCGATGGACCCGCGGCTACCGCGAGTTGCCCTCGGCTGTATCCGTATGCCGGATGCCGCGTAGATATCGCTGCGCAAGGTCCGCAGAACGGCCCAGACGAACAACCAGAGCAGCAGCAGGAACCCCGCACGGGTCAATTGCAGGATCAATCCCTGCACGGCGTTCCACCTCCTGTTCGCCCGGGTACGTCGGTACGGCAGGTGCGGTGCGAACCACCCCCACCAGCGTGCTGGCTTGCGGGCCCCGAGGTCGGGACCGTGCGTGTAATGGCAGCATCATAGAGCCGACAGCGTCGACTCGTGACGTGCACCGCGCAGCTTACGGGATCAGACGATCCGGATCAGGATCTCGGAATGTCCGGCCCGGATGACGTCGCCGTCGGCGAGCTGCCAATCCTGCACGGGGGAACCGTTGACAAGGGTTCCGTTGGTGGAACCGAGGTCGGAGAGCATGGCCGTCTGGCCGTCCCAACGCACCTCGATATGGCGACGCGAGACACCCGTGTCGGGGAGCCGGAAGTGGGCGTCCTGACCGCGGCCGAGGATGTTGGAGCCCTCGCGCAGCGCGTAGGTGCGGCCACTGCCGTCGTCGAGCTGCAGCGTGGCCGAGTAGCTCGACTGGGCGGCGCCGTAGCCCGCGCCCTGCGGCTGGCCGTAGCCCTGCTGGCCGTAGCCCGCGGCGGCGGGTTGGGCGTAGCCGCCCTGCTCCTCCTGGCCGTAGGCCGGCTCGGCGTAACCGGGCTGTGCGCCGTAAGCCTGCTGGCCATAGCCCTGCTGCTGGGGTTCGGCATAGCCCTGCTGGCCGTAGCCACCCTGCTGCTCGTAGCCGGGCTCGGCGTAACCGGGCTGTGCGTAACCACTCTGCTGGCCGTAGCCCTGCTGCTGCGGTTCGGCGTAGCCCTGCTGGCCGTAGCCACCCTGCTGGTCGTAGCCGGGCTCGGCGTAGCCGGGCTGTGCGCCGTAGCCGGGCTGCTGGCTGTACGCCTGCTGGCCGTAGCCACCCTGCTGGTCGTAGCCGGGCTCGCCGTACGCGGGCGGGGCGCCGTAGCCGCCTTGCTGGCCATAGCCCTGCTGTGCGGGTGCGGCGGGGTCGTAGCCGTTCTGGTATTCGCCACCCTGCTGGCCGTAGGCATCGCCGTATCCGGGCTGCGCCTCGGGCGCGCCGTAACCGCCGCGGCCGTAGTCGTCGGCCGGGTAGGAAGCCCCTGGCGCGCCTGCGGGCGGCGGTGCGTACCCGCGGTTGCGTGGATCGGACTCCGCGGGCTCTCGGCCGGGCTCGTAGCCTGAGTTATGCGTCATGGGGCCAGCTCCTGGTTGCGGGTGTGCGGGTCGTTGTGGCGGTTCGGGGCGAGGTGGGGCCGTCCCACGACCGGCGTCGGGGTCGACGCGGCCGCTCGCTCTGAACATTCCGGTGTGCAGCGTAGGTGATGCCTCGAACGCCACGTGTACTTCGCCGTAGGTCTGCCAGCCCTGCTCGCGGATGTAATCCTGCAGATGTTTGGCGAACGCTTTGGTGGTCAGGTCGTGATCGGCGTCGAGCTTGCCGTGATCGGTTTCATTGATCGTGATCACGTAACTGTTCGGCGCGAGGCGATGCCCGCCCTCCAGATCCTGGATCTGATCTGCGGCTTCTTGCTGCAGCGCGGCTTCCACCTCCTGGGGAACCACACTGCCGCCGAACACCCTCGCGAACACGTCACCGACAGCGCCCTGCAAGCGACGTTCGAATCTCGACACGATGCCCATCACGGCCCTCCCTTCGGTGCGCGTGTCCGCCCTTCTCGACACACTCTTTACGGCGTGTCCGGACGCGACCACGTTCCTTGCATGATATCCACGATCCTCTACCTGGGTAACTCCCGGCGCCGCCCCCCGGTTCCCCTGCCCGTTTTCACGGCATCCGCGCAGGTCAGAGAATCGATTTTATTTTCGCCCGCGGGGCATGTTAGATTTTTCCAGTCGCTCGGGCGAGTGGCGGAATGGCAGACGCGCTGGCTTCAGGTGCCAGTGTCCGTAAGGACGTGGGGGTTCAAGTCCCCCTTCGCCCACAAGACTAAAGGCTCGATCCTTCTGGATCGGGCCTTCAGTCGTTTTCGGGCGACTGATGACGACTTGCGGGCGCTGCCCTAGGACACCGGGCAGCTGTATATAAGGCAGGCGCTCAGCGGATCGGCTCCATCGTCATCGACCCGGCCGCCGGTGCCGCACGCACCTCGCCCGACCGAACCGCTGCGGCCACCGCACCGAGGTAGTCCCGATTCGCCGGGATGAGTCGAAGGTCACAGTGTCCGTGCAACCTTGTATTCCGGATGTTCTGCTGCTGATTTCTGGCCGTTCGGCGGCCCGTTCGCAACCGGTCATCCGCCCAGTTAGGGGTGATGAATTCGGTGTTTTACGGTGATTGCTGAGCGCGCATCTCGTTTGCAGCCTATTTAACAAACTTGAAGTTTCTTTTCACGTTTCAAGTAGGCGGCAACCGTAATTCCGTTGCCGAAACCCCAGGTGACAGCTATGTGGCGACCCCGGTGTGATCCGGGGCAACCCCACTCGACATTCGCGCCCGGGTGCCGTCGACGGTGCGTGACTCGTTATCGAAGGTTTGCTCGGGGTGAATTCCCGGTGCCGTCGTACGCCTGACGAAGGGGGCGCCAGGAGTTTGCTGTGGGTGTGGGAATCGATGCGTCCACGGCCCTTTGCAGGTTCGCAATTCCTACCCCGGACCTGCGCGTTGGGGGTTGCGTGACCATAACGATTGTGTACAGTTGACGGTAACGCTGGCCGCAGTTCGAGCCCGACTCGCTGCGGCCAGCGGAACTCAAATGGGGGAGTTCTTCACCGTCTCTTAACCTTCCGTAGCTGCCGATTGCCCGGTGCCGTCCCTGGGCGGTGTGCTCGGAGTTGTCGGCCTCACAGATGCACGCACAGATGCGAGCTCACGCCCGGTCGAGCGTCTTTGCCGGTGCCATCAGCCACCGATCGGTCGGCTCCGCCGCCGTGACCGGTAGCACTGCCTGGGCATCCTGTTCCTCGGCCACCCGCTTGCCGATTCCGAAGACGTAGTAGAGGAACAGTGCCTCGGCCATGAACCCCAGCGCGATCCGCGCGGGCGTGGGCAACGGACTCGGCGTCACGAAGCCCTCCAACAGTCCACACACCATCAGCACACCGACCAGCCCGAGTGCCACCGTCGCGGTCGCCCGCCCCTGCCTGGCCATGGCCGCCGCCCTGCTGCGCCGTCCCGGGTCCACCAGCGTCCAGCCCAGCTTCAAGCCCACTCCGCCCGCGACGAACAGCGCGGTGAGCTCCAGCGTGCCGTGCGGCAGGATGAAGCCGAAGAACGAATCCAGCCGACCGGCATCGGCCATCAATCCACCGGTTATCCCCAGATTCAGCGCATTCATGAACATTGCGTACACAGCCGGGAGGATCAGCACACCGGTGAACAACGCGATCGCCGACACCAGCGAATTGTGTGTCCACACCTTCGCCGCGAAGGCCTCGTTGGGGTGTTCGGAGTAGTAAGTCTCGAACGAACCCCCAGGTCCGGTGATGTCCGACAGATCACCCTCGGGTATCCCCAAGGCATCGCGCGCCGCCGCCGAACGATCGACGAGCACGCCGATCACGCCCGCGACGGCCAGAAAAACCGCAGTTGTCCCCAACCACCACGGCCACGCTCTGTACACAGCCGAGGGAAAGTGCCGAGTGAAGAATCGCCCGACCTCGCGCCACGGCTGTGACCTCGCCGCCAGGACTCGCCCGCGGGCCCTGGCCACCAGCGAGCTGAGCCGGTCGACGAGCTCCGGATCCGGGTGGTGCCCCTGCAATCTCGCCAGCTGCTGCGAGGTGGACCGGTACAGCCGGACCAGCTCGTCGGCATCCGCACCCGACAACTTGCGCTGGCGAACCAGCTGATCGAGCCGATACCACGACCGTTGACTCGCCCAGCTGTAGGCATCGGTGTCCATATCGGGAATGCTAGCCACATGGCTGAATTCACCACCGGCGAAGCGGTGGCGCTCGAACTCCCGATCGCGCGCATCCCCAGCCGTGCGGGCGCTTTTCTGCTCGACCTGATGCTCCAGCTCGGCCTCGCCGCGACGCTGGAATACGTCTTGCTGCTCGTGCTGATCACCACCGACGCCGACTCCGCCTGGTTCTCGGTGACATCGGTTGTGACACTGGTGACGGTGCTGATCGCCTACCCGGTGGTCAGCGAAACCGTCTCGCGCGGGCGGTCATTGGGCAAACTGGCCTTCGGCCTGCGCGTGGTGCGCGCCGATGCCGGGCCGATCGACTTCCGGCACGCGCTCACCCGTGGACTCGCAGGCGCGATTGTGGATTTCTGGCTGCTCGGTGCGTTCGGCGCGGTCGCCGTTGTCTCGTCACTGTGTTCGCGCGAGGGCAAGCGAATAGGCGACGTGCTCGCCGGAACGGTAGTTGTCCACACCCGACAGACCATGCCGATGCCGTCGCTGGCCGTGGCGCCGCCGTGGTTGGCGGGGTGGTCGGCACAGCTGGATCCGAGCGGGATCTCCGACGAACTGGCCGGTGCGGCCCGGCGGTATCTGACCAGGCTGCCGACGCTCACGCAGCCCACACAGCACTATCTCGGCACCGAGCTCGTCGAGGCGATGTGTGCGGCGCTGCGCTGTCCGGTGCCCGTCGGCTATCCGCCGTATCACGTGCTCGGCGCGATTCTCGCTCGGCGACAGCAGCTTTCACGGGTGTAGATCCCCAGGCTGTGGATGAATCGCCTGTGCATGAATCAGGTTGTGCGCGAACCGACTTGTGCACAACCCAGCCTGTGGATGAATCTGTTGGTGAGTCGGTGGATGGACTGTGAGTACCGGTGGAAACTCCGGTTATCCACAACTAGGTGCGGTTGTGCACAATTCGCGATGCCCACAGCTCACAGCGAGCCGGACTGCTTGAGTTCGAGGTATTCGTCGGCCAGCGCCTCTGGCAGTCGATCGGGGGCCGCGGCCACCACGGCCACGCCGCGCCGACGCAGTGTTTCCTGCACGAGAGCGCGTTCCGCCAGCACGGTTTCGGCGGCGGCCGCGGCGTAGACCTGCGAGCGGTCGGCCGCCGCCGCGGCGATATCGGGATCGGTGACGGAGACGATCAGCACCCGATGACGCTGGGTGAGCGTCGGGAGCGCGGGCAGCAGGTGCTCGGTGACGGTCGGCCCGTCGAGACTGGTGAACCACACGATCAACGCCCGCCTGCGAACCCGGGAGATCACGGTGCGGACCAGGCCGGTGGTGTCGGTGTCGACAAGCTGTGGAGTAACCCCCGCGAGGGTGTGCATAAGTTTCAAAGGCAGCTGATTCCCGCCGACACCGGTCACTTCCGCGCGCACTCGCCGGTCGTATGCCACCAGGTCGACCGTGTCGCCCGCGGCCGCGGCCAGTCCACCGAGCAGCAACGCCGCTTCGATCGAACTGTCGAGTCGCGTTCCCTCGCCGACGCGACCCGCACTCGCCCGCCCGGTGTCGAGGACCATCAGCATGTGCCGGTTGCGTTCGGGGCGCCACGTCCGCACCAGCACGTCAGCGGCGCGCGCGGTGGCGCGCCAGTCGATACTGCGCACGTCATCGCCTGCCACGTACTCGCGGAACGAATCGAACTCGGTGCCCTGCCCGCGCGTATTGGCGACATTGCGACCCTCGAGATGATGCAGCCGCTTCACCTTCGAACGCAGCAGTCGCTCACTGCGGAACGCGGGCAGCGCGCGCACCCTGGCTGGCACATCGATCCGGCTCTGCCGACCCGCCAGACCCAGCGGCCCGAGCAGTCGCACCGTCACCGGACCGGCGACCCGATCGCCGCGATAGGTGGGAGTCAGCTTGGTGCGCAGTCGAATTCGGGTGCGCGGGGCCAACTCCAGGTGCTGGTCGCCGAGCTCGGGACGCGCGCTCTCGGGCCAGGCGTCCCACAGCATTCCGCGCACGGTGGCCGTGCCGGTGTTGGTGACCACCAACTCCACCTCGGTGCCGCGACCCAGCCGCACCACCGTCAACGGATCGCGGGTCATCGACAGCGAATCCGCTCGCGCGGTCAGCGCGATGTCGACCAGCAGCAGCGCCACCAGCAACGAACACGCGCCGAGCACCCCGACCCACGTGGGCACCACGAACATCACCACCGCCGCCGCGGCCGTGGCGAGCAGCGCGAACCGGCCTGTGACCACCACGTCGCTAGACCGGTACCGGCACCGAGACCAGCAACGACGAGAGCACACCCTCGGTGCTCACCCCGTCGAGCTCGGCCTCCGGACGCAACTGCAGGCGATGCCGAAGTACCGCCATCGCCACAGTTTTCACGTCATCGGGCGTCACGTACGGGCGGCCGTTGAGCCAGGCGAAGGCACGGGCGGCGGCCAGCAGCGCGGTCGCGCCGCGGGTGGACGCGCCGTGCGCGACCGCGGGGGAGGAGCGGGTGGCGCGGCACAGGTCGACGATGTAGGCCAGCACCTCCGGGCTCACCACCACCTCGCCCACCGCGGCGCGCGCGGCCGCGATGTGCTCGGGCCCGGCGACCGGGCGCAGTCCGGCAGCACCGAGATCACGCGGATCGAAGCCGCTCGCATGGCGTTGCAGGATGCGGAACTCGTCGTCGCGGTCGGGCAGCCGGATGTCGACCTTGAACAGGAACCGGTCGAGCTGTGCCTCGGGCAGCGGATAGGTGCCCTCCTGCTCGATCGGGTTCTGCGTGGCGACCACCACGAACGGATCGGGCAGCGGACGCGGCTGACCGTCCACCGAAACCTGGCGCTCCTCCATCGATTCCAGCAGCGAGGACTGGGTTTTCGGTGGGGTGCGGTTGATTTCGTCGGCCAGCAGCAGATTGGTGAAGACCGGGCCCTTGCGGAAGGTGAATTCGGCCGAATGCGGGTCGTAGATCTGCGTACCGGTGACATCGCCCGGCATCAGGTCCGGCGTGAACTGCACGCGCGCGTGCTCGAGCGCGAGCGAGGTGGCGAGCGCGCGCACCAGCAGCGTCTTCGCCACGCCCGGAACACCTTCCAGCAGCACGTGGCCGCGGCACAGCAGTGCCAGCACCAGGTACAGCACGGCCTGGTCGTTGCCGACCACCGCCTTGCCGATCTCGGTGCGCAGCGCGGCCAGCGCCGCCGCGGCTTCCGGTGCGCTCGGGGTTTCGAGCACAACAGCGTCCTTGGAAATATTTGTCATCCGAGCTCCGTCTCGATCCATTCGAGGTGTGCGGCAACGTCATTGAGGGTCGCCTCGTCCGGCACGTCGCCGAACAGGGCGGTGCCGATCTGTTGAGCGGGCACGCCGAGCCTGCTCGCCACGAGGTCGACGAGTTGGTCGTTGGTGCGCTCGCCGCCCAGCCGTCGCTTGATCCGGCGCAGTGTCGCGGCGCGCAGGATGTGGGCCACGTGGGCCACGTCGCCGGAGCGGCGGTACAGCCCGGCCTGCCCCGCGAGCAGTTCGTTCGCGGGAACTTCGACCGGGCGCGGCTCGCCGACCAGCGCACCGCGCCTGCGTGCCCGCCACCAGATCAGCGCGGCGAAAGCGACCAGGAACTGTAGGCCGCCGAACGCCAGCCAGCCGGGTAGCCGGGTGAAGATCGAATCCTTGCCGCTACCGAAATCGAGGTCGCTGTTGTCTGGATTCGTGGGCGGATCCGGGGGTGGGGGCAGGTCGGGGGGTGCGGGCGCGTCGGGGGCGCCGCAGGACTGCATGGAGGCGTAGAGCAGCAGGGCGATGGCGAGTCCGGCGGCGAGCGTGATCCAGAATCGGGGGTTGCGCAGGATCGCGGGCAGCGGAGGAAGTTGCCTGCGCTGCTTGGGTTCTCGCTCGACAACCTCGATCTCGAGCGGGTCGAGCACGGGCGGTGGCGCGGATTGGGAGTACCGGTCGGCGTATTCGAGGCGGCGGTATTCGTCCTCGGTGGCGGTGCGTCCGCCGTAGACGACTTCGTCGAAACTTCTTGCCGCCGGGTGCAATTCGGTGGACTGCTCCAGCGGCAGTGCGGTGGTCGCGTCGTCGGCGGTCTCCTGTGCGGTGCGCGAGCGGCGCACCGGCAAGCTGCCGTCCTGTTCGAGGCCGCGCAGCACAGCTCGGAAGCGTTCGCGCAGCGCACGGTCGTAGTCGCGGCGGCCCGCGGCGTTTTCGGCGGCGGCGCGGTGTTCGGCGGCGGCACCGAGGCGCGGCCGCGGCGGTACGTCATCGGGGAATTCGGTCACCGGCGATCACCAGGGATTCGGATGTCCATACCTTCCCGGACACAGCGTCGGCTGATGTAGGAGAGGACGCGGCTGCTCGCCTCGACGATCTCACTCACCGTCACCACCAGTAGGAACCCGCTGACCAGCAGGGTGATAACGGCCCAGCGACGGGTGCCGGAGAAGTCGGAGAGAAAGAACGGAATACCGAACGCGGGCACCGCCAGTACCGCGAAGATGAGCCGCTGAGTGAGCCACAGCCCCGCGGTCGACCAGACCGCACCCTCCATGAGCAGCTTCGAACGAGCGACGCCGACACGGAAACCCGCGTGCTCGGCGATGATCACCGGCTCGGTCACGAATCGCCGTGCTCGCACCTGTGCGAGCCAGATCAGCGCCAGTGGATAGGTGATCACCAGAATGCTCCCGAGCAGCAGCACTCCGATTCCGGTCAGGGTGAACATGATCTGCGCGAGTACCAGCGGCGTCGACCGCCTGGCCGCGGCCCGCAATCCGTCGAGCACGCCGTAACGCACCCCGTGGAAATCGGCGAGCCCGATGGTGACTGTCGCGCCACGCAGGACCAGGCGAACCATCCACACACAAGCAGCGGTCGCCAGAATCGCGGCCCACGCGGTCCCCACGTCGGAGCCATCGGTGAGGTGCGAGATCAGGCCGGTGATCCCCAAGACGACCAGCACACCGATCACGAGCGCACTACCGCCGAGCATCGCGAATGTCCGAATATGGGCCTGGATCAGCGCGAACGGCTCATCGAGCAATTCACGGAAACGCAAGGGACGAATCGGCACCGTAGGCGGCATTGGCGGCCCCGGCGCAGGCACCGGTGCCGGATCGACTCCCGCCCCGACGGCGCCAACCGTATAGCCGGCAGGACGCACGGGCCCGAGTGTAGTCAATCCCACTCGAACTGCCCGGTCAGCCTGATCTGTCGCCGACCCCGCGCCCAGCCGACGCCCCCTCCTCAACCAACGCGGTCAACCGAGGCAACGCGATGTGCGTCGGCTTCAACCGCCCACGCAGCGTGACAGTCTCCGCGAGAACCCACTGCGCGGATTCCGAATCCGCCGCCGCCGCGAGAGTCGTTGCCGAGCTCAGCAACCGTTCGTCGTACTGCTTGGACAGCTCACACAACCGAGCGGCCTCGTTCACCGCGTCCCCGATCACCGTGAACTCGTACCGATTGTGCGCCCCCACGTTCCCCGCCACGACGCGCCCCGCCGCGACACCGATCCCCGCGTCGAGATCGGATTCATCGCGCAGTCGCCGCTGAATCGCCCGACCACACGACAGCGCCGCACCAGCCAGGTCGTCCAGCGGCGCCGGAGTCCCGAAGACCGCCAGCGCCGCATCCCCCTCGAACTTGTTGAGCAGCCCACCGTGCCGTTCCACCTCGTCGACGACGATGTCGAAGAACCGGTTGAGAATGCCGACGATCTCGGGTGCGGGCAGCGTGGCCGCCATCGTGGTCGAGCCGATGATGTCGATGAACAGTGCCGCCGCCTCGGTTTCGGTGCCGCCGAGCACCGGCTGAGAGGCGATCGCCGCCATCGCCACATCGTGGCCGACGTGCTTGCCGAACAGGTCCTTGATCATGGCCCGCTCGCGCAGCCCGTGCACCATCGTGTTGAACCCGCTCTGTAGTTCGCCCAGTTCGGTGCCGTCGTAGAGGGCGATCTCCGCGTCGAGGTCACCGTTCTCGACGCGGCGCAGCGCCTGGCGCACACCCTTGATCGGGGCCACCGTCGCCGCGACGACCTGGCCCATCAGGATCAACCCGAACACCAGCGCCGAGCCGCCGAAGCTGAGCATGCACACCGCGAGCCTGGCCTTGCTCACCGCGGGATCGGCGAGTGCCCACACCGCGACCGTCATCGTGAGCGCCACCGGCACCCCCACGCCGACGAACCACGACAGCATGGTCCGGCCGAACACGCCGATGCCGCGGCGGCGGTGCGGGTCGGCGGCCAGCACGCGCGCGGTCACCGGGCGCAGCGCGAATTCGATGATCAGATAGCTGTTGGCGCAGACGACGATGGCCGCCGCGCCGATCGCGAGGACGACCTTGGGGATCAGCGCGGGCTCGCGCACCCCGTAGGCGACGGTGAGCGCGATCAGCGTCAGCGTCCACAGGAGGGCCTGTTGCAGCACCATCCAGCGCGGTGCCGACACGGTGACCTGCTGTTCGGCCGGCGTCGGCACGTGCTCGGGGTCGGTGGCCCAGCGCATCGACCGCACGCCCGCCACCGTTCCCCACACGGTGCCGATCACCAGTGCCAAGCCGGCGCACAGCGGCGTGAAGACGCTGTTGACCAGCAGAAGTTCCTGGGTGAACACGGTCGGTCCCGGCAGCACGAAGCCCGCGAGCACCACGACCATCGTGATGCCGATCAGGTTGGCGATGAGCAGCGGAAGGGTGAGTAGCAACTGCACCCGAACCCGCCGGACGGTCGACTTCTCGTCGGCCGGTCCGAGCAGGGGTGAGCCCCACGGCGCTGATCCCGCGGCGCGTGTCGGTCCATCGCGGTTGATCACACACGAACTGTAAACCGGCGAACCGCCGAACGGCCACTGAGTTGCCTACGTCACTGACTCGATGTGTCCGCTATAACAACTGGTGGCGGCATCTTTTGTGACCCGCCATCGGCGCTGTGTCCGTGGCGTTGTCCGCAGCGGCGTTCGGTGTACAAGCGTCCACTCAGTCTTGTTGACGGAGGTGGGTGCTCAGCGTTCCAGGAGTCGGTCAACGACCGCGCGGTAGCGGGCAGGTTCGATCTGCGGCAGGCCGAGCAGGGCGCGCAGGTACACCCCGTCGCCGACCAGGCGGATGGTGTCGGCGCGGACAGGATCGTCGACTTCGGTCTCGAGGTTGTCCGACCAGGCCGCCATCACCGCGTCGAGCGCGCGCTGCACCTCGTCGGGTTCGTTGCCCGCCGAGGCGTCGATGGTGCGCATCGTCGCCAGCAGCGAGCGGTAGAGCGCGAGTTCGACGGCGTCTTCCTGCGCGGTGGGATCGGGCGTCTGCAGGTACCACTCGGCGATCGATGTCCCGCTCGTTCTGGCTTCGTCGAGCTGGTCGCGCGCGCGGTCGCCGAGTCGGTGGACCAGTCCGACCAGCAGCGCGTCTTTGCTCTTGAAGTGATAGAGCAGCCCGCCCTTGGATACGCCGGCCGCCGCGGCGACATTGTCGAGGGTCATCTGGGCGGTGCCGCGTTCGAGCAGCAGGGTTTCCAGGGCGTCGAGGATGCGATCGCGGGTGCCGGGGCTCACGGCGATCACTGTACCGTCTGGACGGTTTCTCTGTTACTGTACCGTCTGGACGGTTTACCAAACCGGGAAAGTCGAGAGACCGATGAACACCCACACCGAACTCAGTCCGCCGCGCGCCACCTCGCGTGAGTGGGCCGGACTCGGCGTACTCGCCCTTGCCCTGCTCCTGCTCGCCGTCGACGCGACCGTGCTCGATCTGGCCGTGCCCGCGATCAGCGCCGACCTCGCCCCGAGCACGCCGCAGCTGCTCTGGATCATCGACGTCTACTCGTTCGTGCTCGCCGGTCTGCTGGTCGTGATGGGCAACCTCGGCGACCGGATCGGCAGGCGCAGACTGCTGCTGATCGGTGCGGTCGGCTTCGGTATCGCCTCGGCGGTGGCCGCCTGGGCGGTCTCGCCGGAGATGTTGATCGCGGCACGTGTCCTGCAAGGCGTCGCCGGTGCCACGCTGATGCCCGCCACGCTCGGCCTGATCCGCTCGATGTTCCAGGACGCGCGACAGCGCACCATCGCGATCGGTGTGTGGAGTGCGATGGCCGGTGGTGGCGCCGCGGCCGGTCCGCTGGTCGGCGGCTGGTTGCTCGAGCACTTCTGGTGGGGCTCGGTGTTTCTGGTGAACCTGCCGGTGATGCTGGTGCTGCTGGCGCTCGCGCCGCTGCTCATCACCGAATCGCGTGATCCGAACCCCGGCCGGTTCGACGCGCTCAGCGCGATGCTGTCGATGCTCGCGCTGGTCCCGGTGGTCTACGCGGTGAAGGAGACCGCGGCACACGGCCCGACAGTGGGCGCGCTGCTCGTCGGTCTGGTCGGTGTGGTCTCGGCCGTGCTGTTCGTGCGCAGGCAGCGTCGCCTGACCGATCCGATGCTCGACCTGCGGCTGTTCGCATTGCCGAGGTTCCGGGTGGCGGTGTTCACCAACCTGCTGGCGGTGTTCGCACTGGCGGGCGTGCTGTTCTTCGGGTCGCAGTATCTGCAGCTGGTCCTCGGGCGCACAGCCTTGGAGGCGGGTTTGTTGATGCTGCCCGGACTCGTGGCGAGCGTGCTCGGTTCGCTGGCGGCGGCCTGGCTGGTGCGGGCCTGGCGCGCGGCGGTGGTGCTGGCCGGTGCGCTGGTTGTCACGGCGATCGGCACGGCGGCCTTCCTCGCGGTCGACGCTGTCAGCGGGGCTGAGGCGTTCGTGCTCGGTTTCGTCGGCATCGGGCTCGGTGCGGGCGTGGCGATGACGGTGGCCGCCGACCTGGTGGTCGGCTCGGCGCCGGAGGAACGCGCCGGTGCGGCCGCGGCGATCTCGGAGACCGCCTACGAAACAGGTCTCGCGCTCGGCGTCGCCCTGCTCGGGAGCACGGTGATGGCGATCTTCCGGCGTGGACTCGACCTGTCCTTGCTGCCCGCGGACATGGTGGCTACGGCATCGGGTTCGCTCAGCGGCGCGGTCGAGGTGGCCGGTGAGCTGCCCGAGGTGGTGGCGGAGGAATTCCTGTCGTCGGCGAATCAAGCGTTCGTCAGCGGCATCCATCTGACGGTGGTCGGCATCGTCGCGGTGCTGTTGTTCGCGGCGTACAGCGCGCTGCGCGCGAAAACCAGGTGATAAGGGTTCACCGGCCGGGTGGCATCATCCGACCGGCGTCACCGTGCGGGCGGCAGCTGACGCCGGTTGCCGGGGAGTTCGTTGGCGTTGCCGCCTGCGAGCTCCCCGTACCCGTCCGCCTCGGGCAGGCCATTGCCCTGGCCGGCGGGCAACGCGGGGTAGGTCGGCGACTGGTACTGGCGCGGGTCCGGGTGGAAGCGGGGGCCGTCGACCACGTTCGAGGCGGTCTGCTGGGCGTAGGGCTGCTGGTACTGCTGTTGCGGGTAGGCGCCGGGTGGGAGGAAGCCCTGGGCGGGCTGGCCTTGCAGGTGGTAGCCGGCGGGGACCTGCTGTTGCTGGGCCGCGGAGTCCTGGGTGTCGACGGTGACCTTGCGGGTGCGCCGGAGGGTGAACGTCACCTCTTCGACCTCTTCGAAGGCCTGTCGCGCGGTGCGCATCGGGTGGGTGGCCGAGTCGAAGGCGTTGGCGACGAACGCTGGGACAAGGGGCCGGATCCAGCGGGCGGCGGTGTCGGTGAACGGCACCGTTCCGATGATCGGCAGTTCCAAGCCGCCACCACTGGTCGGTGCCTGCGTGGGGGCCTGGTGGGCGGGGACCAGTGCCCCGGCGGGTGCGGCGGGCAGCGCTTGCTGGACGTAACCGGCGGGCAGCTGCGATGTCACGTTCGGCTCCAGAGACACGGAGTCGTCCTTTCGATGCGGCTCGGCGAAACCGAGCTCGAAACCGCCGATCGCGGCGATGATCCTGGTGCGCTGACGTTCTCGATCGATCACGGTATCGGCTTCGATGGCCAGTTGCGCGGCGGTGAGCTCGTGTTCGGCGCGCAACACGGCCGTCTCGGTGCGTACCTCGGCGCGTTTCACCGCGATGGCGGCATCGGCTTCGCGCTCGGCGCGGTCGGCCACGTGGGCGGCGTCGACCCGGCGGTCGAGCGAGGTTTCCCCGCGCCACCAGCGCAGCAGCAGCGGGAGCAGGGCCAGTACGACTCCGGCGAGAAGAATGAGCAGTCGCAAGGCCGCGCTGCCCGCGTGCGAGGTGGTGTAGCTGTTCATGGCCAGCCAGCGGGCGCCGAGACCACGGTCGCCCTCGGCGAAAGCGGTGGTCCGCGCGGCGGCCAACGCGGCGGAATCGGTGCGAACCCGCTGGTCAAGGCCTTCGATGCGGCCCTGCGCCGTGGCGAGTTGCCTGCGGGCGTCGTCGAGCATGTCGTTGGCGGTCTGGGTTTCCGGACCGCGACCCGGTACGCCGGTGATCCTGGTCTGCGGGCATTCCGGGGTGGGGTTGAACTCGCACCGGGCGATCACCAGCGCGCGGTCGATATCGGCCTGCGCCTTGGCGATACTCAGGTCGAGCGCGCCACGGTCGGCGTTGGTCAGGTCGAACGAGGTGCGGGCGGCCACGACGCCGGGCGCGTTCTCGGCGTTCGCCTGGGCGCGCACATCCAGTTCTCGGTCGACGGTCCCGCCGAGCAACACGGTGGCGGCGAGTTCGGCGACGAAGACCCCTGCCAGCACCCCGACTCCGATGCGGGCAGTGGCGCCGAGCTGATCGTCGTCGGCACCCGGCCGAGTGGTCACCAGTGCCCGGCCGAGCGCGGCCAACGCGACGGCGACGACCAGGGGGAACAGCACCGCGCCGATGACGCTCACGTCGGCGGCGAGCAGCGCGGCCAACGTGACGAGTCCGGCGATCACCGCGAACAACGACACCGCGGCACCGGTGACCAGATAGCGGCCCTGTTCATGGCTGAAAGCCAGGTCGGCGCCCGTTTCGGGATCCCGTCGCCGGGGTGAGGCGAGGCCTCCGCCGAGCCAGGTGAGTAAGCCGGTCATGAGTTCTCCCCGGGTCGTGCGCTCCACTGGGCATGGCGAAACTGGTAGCGAAACTGGCATGGATTCGTTGTGCCAGCGTGACAGGCCCGACGCCGACACACCGAGTGCCGAGGTGGTGCTTGTGGTCAGCCTCACAATCGAACCGGGCCGGCATGGCGTGGGCGGTGGCGTTTTCGCGCAGATCTCGGCGTGTCGTACTCGGCGAGCCGGGCCGCCTCGCCGTCGGTGCCCGATTTGTGTCGAACAACACTGCCAGAAGTTAGCCAGCAGTGTGCTGTGACACACATTCGGCAATACAGACCGTACGGTCGGCTGACTGGCGTGCTCGTGGGGGCCCGTGTCGGGAATATCTCACAGCCCATACCCCCGGTTAGCGGAGGTCGGAGGTTTGACCAGGCCTTCCGTAGGGAAATCTGCTGCGATGCAGGTGAGTTCGGCTTTCGGCCCCGTGCCGACGGCCGATTCGAGTCTGCTCACCGACGGTGTTCACGCAGGTGGGCGCGGGTTGTCCGGGATCGATCCGGGCCCCGGTCTGCTTTACACTGGACGACGCGCGCGACGATGCAAGCAGCCGTTACAAACCCCAGCTAGACGGGTTACTTAGCACAACCTTAGTTGGTTGGGTCAGCGGTCTGACTTATCGTTTGCTCTTACGCCGAACGCACCCATGTTCGGCCAACCACCTGTTCTGGGCCCGGTGAAACCGGGCCAAGAGTAGCGGGTGAAACCCCGCGCAGAGGTAAGGGACAAGTAAGCATCCCGTTACCTCTGAGCACCCCAACTACGTCAACGCCGCAAACCACCACTGTCGCTGGTTTCGGATCGTACGGACGCAGTCTTGACGGAGGCGAAACGACGAAGGGTCCACGCTCAGCTTGCTGGGTGGCCGACATCGACAGCCGACTTTCTTGAAGGCAGAGGCATGACGCAACTTCCTGGCCACAGGTCACCCGGAGTCACCGGGCTCTACGATCCGGCATACGAACACGACGCCTGCGGCGTCGCGTTCGTCGCCGACATGCATGGACGACGCAGTCGAGACATCGTCGACAAGGCCATCACGGCCCTGCTGAACCTGGAGCACCGCGGTGCTGCGGGTGCCGAGCCGAACTCCGGCGACGGCGCGGGCGTCCTGATCCAGCTCCCGGACAAGTTCTTCCGCGCGATCATCGCCGAAAGTGCCGCCCCCTTCGAGTTGCCGCCGGAAGGCTCCTACGCCTCCGGTATCGCCTTCCTGCCCCAGGCCCGTCGTGAAGCCGCGCGTGCCGCCTACGGCGTCGAGAAGATCGTCACCGAAGAGGGCTTGGCCGTGCTCGGCTGGCGCCAGGTGCCGATCGACGAGTCCTCGCTCGGCGCGCTGGCCCGTGACGCCATGCCGACCTTCCGGCAGATCTTCATCGGCTCGCCGAAGAACTCGGCCGAGCAGCTGTCGGGCATGGACCTGGAGCGTCGCGCCTACGTGATCCGCAAGCGGATCGAGCACGAGCTCGGTAAGGCAGGCCCCGGTGAGGGCACCGTCGGCAAGGAATCGGTGTATTTCCCGAGCCTGTCCGGCCAGACCTTCATCTACAAGGGCATGTTCACCACGCCCCAGCTGCGTGCGTTCTACCTGGACCTGCAGGACGAGCGTGTCGAGTCGGCCATCGGCATCGTGCACTCGCGCTTCTCCACCAACACCTTCCCCTCGTGGCCGCTGGCGCACCCGTTCCGCCGGGTGGCCCACAACGGTGAGATCAACACCGTCACCGGTAACGAGAACTGGATGCGCGCCCGTGAGGCGCTGCTGCGCAGCGAAGTGTTCGGCAAGGACGAAGCAGGCCGCGATCGTCTGCAGAAGATCTTCCCGGTGTGTACCCCCGGCGCTTCGGACACCGCGCGTTTCGACGAGGTGCTCGAACTGCTGCACCTGGGCGGTCGCGAGCTGCACCACGCCATCATGATGATGATCCCCGAGGCGTGGGAGCGTAACGAGAACCTCGATCCCGAGCGGCGCGCGTTCTACGAGTACCACTCGATGCTGATGGAGCCGTGGGACGGCCCGGCGGCGGTGTGCTTCTCCGACGGCACCAAGATCGGCGCCGTGCTCGACCGCAACGGTCTGCGCCCCGGTCGTATCTGGGTCACCGAGGACGGTCTCGTCGTGCTGGCCTCCGAGGTCGGCGTGCTCGACATCGATCCCGCCACCGTGGTCCAGAAGATCCGCCTGCAGCCGGGCAAGATGTTCCTGGTCGACACCGAACAGGGCCGCATCGTCACCGACGAAGAGGTCAAGTCGGAACTGGCCGCGGCGCAGCCGTACCAGCAGTGGCTCGACGAGGGCGTCAGCCGCATGGCCGACCTGCCCGACCGCCCGCACGTGCACATGTCGCACGACCGCGTGCTGATCCGTCAGCAGATCTTCGGTTACACCACCGAGGACCTGAACCTGCTGATCACGCCGATGGCCAAGACCGGCGGCGAGGCACTGGGCTCGATGGGTACCGATACGCCGATCGCGGTGCTGTCGAACCGGTCGCGGCTGCTGTTCGACTACTTCTCGCAGCTGTTCGCGCAGGTCACCAACCCGCCGCTCGACGCCATCCGCGAGAAGGTCGTCACGAGCCTCAAGCGCAACCTCGGCCCCGAGGCCGATCTGCTGCACCCTGGCCCGGATTCCTGTCGGATGATCGCGCTCGAGCAGCCCATTCTGGACAACGACGAGCTGGCCAAGCTCGTCCACATCAACGACGACGGCAGCCAGCCGGGCCTGCGCTCGGTGGTCGTGCGCGGTCTGTACCCGGTGGCAGCCGGTGGCGAGGGTCTGCGTAAGGCACTCGCGGCCATCAACACCCAGGTCTCGGCCGCCATCGACGGTGGCGCGCGCATCATCGTGCTGTCGGATCGTGAGTCGAACGAGAAGCTGGCGCCGATCCCGTCGCTGCTGCTCACCTCGTCGGTGCACCACCACCTGGTGCGCGAGCGCACCCGCACCATGGTCGGCCTGGTCGTGGAGGCCGGTGACGCCCGCGAGGTGCACCACATGGCCCTGCTGATCGGTTTCGGCGCCGCCGCGATCAACCCGTACATGGCCTTCGAGACCATCGAGGACATGCTCGAGCGCGGTTCGCTGCAGATGCCTGCCTCGACCGGTGACCACGCCGCCGACTTCCGCACGGCCGTCGCGAACTACTGCACCGCGGCCAGCAACGGCGTGCTCAAGGTGATGTCGAAGATGGGCATCTCCACCCTCGCCTCCTACAACGGCGCCCAGCTGTACCAGGTCATCGGCCTGGCGCAGGACCTGGTCGACGAGTACTTCACCGGTCTGCGCTCCCCGCTGGGCGGCATCGGTCTCGACGAGATCGCCGAAGAGGTGGCCATCCGCCACCGCGTCGCCTACCTGGAGAACCGCAACGAGCGCGCGCACCGCGAGCTCGAGGTCGGCGGCGAGTACCAGTGGCGTCGTGAGGGCGAGTACCACCTGTTCAACCCGGACACGGTGTTCAAGCTGCAGCACGCGACCCGCACCGGCCAGTACTCGATCTTCAAGGAGTACACCAAGCTGGTCGACGATCAGTCCGAGCGCTTGGCCGCGCTGCGTGGCCTGTTCAAGTTCAAGTCGAACCAGCGCGCGTCGATCTCCATCGACGAGGTCGAGCCAGCCACCGAGATCGTGAAGCGTTTCTCGACCGGTGCGATGAGCTACGGCTCCATCTCCGCCGAGGCGCACGAGACCCTCGCGATCGCGATGAACCGCATCGGCGCCCGCTCGAACTCCGGTGAGGGCGGCGAGAGCCCCGCTCGCTTCGAGGTCGAGGAGAACGGCGACTGGCGTCGTTCGGCGATCAAGCAGGTCGCGTCGGGTCGCTTCGGCGTCACCGCGCACTACCTGACCAACGCCACCGACATCCAGATCAAGATGGCCCAGGGCGCCAAGCCTGGCGAGGGCGGCCAGCTGCCCGCGCACAAGGTGTACCCGTGGGTCGCCGAGGTGCGGCACTCCACGCCGGGTGTCGGCCTGATCTCGCCGCCGCCGCACCACGACATCTACTCGATCGAGGATCTGGCCCAGCTGATCCACGACCTGAAGAACGCGAACCCGCAGGCTCGGATTCACGTGAAACTTGTCGCGGAGCCGGGTGTCGGCACCGTCGCCACCGGTGTGTCGAAGGCACACGCCGACGTGGTGCTCATCTCGGGCCACGACGGCGGCACCGGTGCCTCGCCGCTCACCTCGCTCAAGCACGCCGGTGGTCCGTGGGAGCTCGGCCTGGCCGAGACCCAGCAGACCCTGCTGCTCAACGGCCTGCGTGACCGCATCGTGGTCCAGGTCGACGGTCAGATGAAGACCGGCCGCGACGTGATGATCGCCGCGCTGCTCGGCGCCGAGGAGTTCGGTTTCGCGACCGCGCCCCTGGTGGTCTCGGGTTGCGTCATGATGCGCGTGTGCCACCTCGACACCTGCCCCGTCGGCATCGCGACCCAGAACCCCGTTCTGCGTGAGCGTTTCACCGGCAAGCCGGAATTCGTCGAGAACTTCATGATGTTCATCGCCGAGGAGGTGCGTGAGCTGCTCGCCGAGCTGGGCTTCCGCACCCTCGACGAGGCCGTCGGCCGGGTCGACCTGCTCGACACCGCCAAGGCCAAGCAGCACTACAAGGCCGCCAAGCTGGACCTGTCGCCGATTCTGGACATGCCGGAGACGGCGTTCATGAACCAGAACACCCGCTGCACCGGCACCCAGGACCACGGTCTGGACAAGGCGCTGGACAACGAGCTGATCGCGCAGAGCACCCCCGCGCTCGAGCGTGGCCAGGCGGTCAAGATCGAATCCAAGATCACGAACGTGAACCGCACGGTCGGCACCATGCTCGGCCACGAGGTGACCAAGCTCTATGGTGGCGCGGGCCTGCCCGACGACACCATCGACATCACCTTCACCGGTTCGGCGGGCAACAGCTTCGGCGCGTTCGTCCCGGCAGGCATCACGCTGCGCGTCTTCGGTGACGCCAACGACTATGTCGGCAAGGGTCTGTCGGGTGGCCACCTCGTGGTCCGCCCGTCGGCCGACGCACCGGAAGCCTTTGTCGCCGAAGACAACATCATCGCGGGCAACGTGATCATGTTCGGCGCCACCAGCGGTCGCATCCTGATCAACGGTGTCGCGGGCGAACGCTTCGGTGTGCGTAACTCCGGTGCCACCGCGGTCGTCGAGGGTGTTGGCGACCACGCGCTCGAGTACATGACCGGTGGCCGCGTGGTCATCCTCGGTGAGACCGGCCGCAACCTCGGCGCCGGTATGTCGGGTGGTGTCGCCTACTTCTACGACCCGGAGGGCAAGCTGCCCGGACGGGTCAATCCGGATCAGGTCGACGCGATCGAGCAGCTCTCCGGTGACGACTTCACCTGGCTGCGCGACATCATCGTCACCCACCGTGACGAAACGGGATCGGCTGTGGCCGAACGAATCCTGAGCGACTGGTCCCAGCAGGTGAACCACTTCGTGAAGGTCATGCCCCGCGAATACAAGAAGGTTCTGCTCGCCATCTCCGAAGCCGAAAAGGCCGGCAAGGATGTCGACACGGCGATCATGGAGGCAGCACGTGGCTGACCCACAGGGATTTTTGAAGCACACCTCCAGGGAAACCCCGGCCCGTCGCCCGGTCGAGCTGCGACTGCTGGACTGGAAAGAGGTGTACGAGGAGAAGAAGTTCTCCCAGGACACCTTGAAGACCCAGGCCAGCCGCTGCATGGACTGCGGAATTCCCTTCTGCCACCAGGGCTGTCCGCTCGGGAACCTGATTCCCGAATGGAACGACCTGGTCTACAAGGGCGCGTGGCGCGAAGGCATCGACCGCCTGCACGCCACCAACAACTTCCCGGAGTTCACCGGTCGGTTGTGCCCCGCCCCGTGTGAGGCGTCGTGCGTGCTCGGCATCAACCAGGAGCCGGTCACGATCAAGCAGGTCGAGGTCGAGCTCATCGAGAACGCCTTCGACGAGGGCTGGGTCACCCCGGTGTACCCGACTCGCCTGACCGGCAAGAAGATCGCCGTCGTGGGTTCGGGTCCGGCCGGTCTCGCCGCCGCACAGCAGCTCACTCGCGCCGGTCACACCGTGACCGTGTTCGAGCGTGACGACCGCATCGGCGGCCTGATGCGCTACGGCATCCCGGAATTCAAGATGGAGAAGTCGGTCATCGACCGTCGGCTGGCCCAGATGGAAGCCGAAGGCACCATCTTCAAGGCCGGCGTCAACGTGGGTGTCGACATCACCGCCGAGCAGCTGCGTGAGCGTTTCGACGCGATCGTGCTGGCCGGTGGCGCCACGATCGCCCGCGATCTGCCGATTCCGGGCCGCGAGCTCGACGGCATCCACCAGGCGATGGAGTTCCTGCCGCTGTCGAACCGGGTGCAGCTCGGTGACGACATCGCCGACGCGGACGGCCTGCCGCCGATCCACGCCAAGGGCAAGAAGGTCATCATCATCGGCGGTGGCGACACCGGCGCCGACTGCCTCGGCACCTCGCACCGTCACGGCGCCGAGTCGGTGCACCAGTTCGAGATCATGCCGCGTCCCCCCGAGGAGCGCGCGGGCTCGACCCCGTGGCCGACCTACCCGCTGATGTACCGGGTCGCCTCGGCCCACGAAGAGGGCGGCGAACGGCTGTTCTCGGTGAACACCGAGCGTTTCGTCGGCACGGACGGCAAGGTCACCGGTCTCGCCGCGCACGAGGTCAAGATGGCCAACGGTCGCTTCGAAAAGGTCGAGGGCACCGACTTCACCCTCGAAGCCGATCTGGTCCTGCTGGCCATGGGCTTCGTCGGCCCGCAGAAGCCGGGTCTGCTCACCGACCTCGGCGTCGGCTACGACGGTCGCGGCAACGTCCAGCGCGACAAGAGCTGGGCCACCAACATTCCCGGCGTCTATGTCGCCGGCGACATGGGTCGTGGCCAGTCGCTGATCGTCTGGGCCATCGCCGAAGGCCGCGCCGCCGCGTCGGCCGTCGACAAGTACCTCGAGGGCGAAACCGCGCTTCCCGCGCCGATCCCCCCGACAGCTGTCGGCCAGCGCTGACCGCTGAATCGACAAGACGCCCGCAGGCTTTCGAGCCCGCGGGCGTCTTTTTTGTCATTCCCCCCACACGAGGCCCAGGTAGCGGTGAATCCGCGGGCGTTACCGGATACCTGCGGGTTTGCGGAGAATGTGCGTAGGGGGGTGAACGAGTAAGGCGTGCAAGGGGTTCGGCAGGTCAGCTGACGACGTGGCTGATCTTCCCTGCAGCACATAGACTTTCCGTGTCGAGGTGTACGGGAGATCCGAGGGGGAGCTGTGCCGTTGCCGCCGGAAGCGTTGGCGAACCTTCGCCGCGCCGCAGAGCGTGGTGACGGTACCGCCATGCACAATCTCGCCCACTTCTACCATGACCACAGTGATTTCGAGGCTGCCGAATATTGGTTCCGCCGGGCAGCGGCCGCCGGGCACACGCGCTCGATGAACAATCTCGCCGTGCTGCTCGACCAGTTCGGTGAACTCGACGAGGCCGAATCCTGGTACCGCCGTGCGGCTGCCGCGGGCAATGCCAACGCCATGTTCAATCTGGCGACGATGCTCTACCAGTGCGGTGACCGTCGCGATGCCGAAACCTGGTACCACCACGCCGCGATGGCGGGCCATGTCGACGCCATGTACAACCTCGCCCGCCTCCTGGAGGACCAGCGCCGCCTCGACGACGCCGAAGCCTGGTACGGCGAGGCGGGCGACCACGGCGACATCGACGCCGTGAACAATCTCGGCATCCTGCTGCGCCGCCGCGGCGCCGTCACCGAGGCCCGCCGCTGCTTCCGCCGCGCCGCCGACCTCGGCCACCCGCGTGCCATGGCCAACCTCGCCGCCCTCCTGGAATCCCAAGGCGCGCACCGCGAAGCCGAAACCTGGTACCGCCGCGCCGCAGGCTGATCACCCCTGTCAATTCGGGGGGACGGGTGTGCGTTCAGTTCGGCGAGGTCTGCGAAGTCGGTGAATTCGAAGTTCGCGCGAAGATCGCTGGGCGCCGGAATAGGGGAGTGATCACCGGTTATAGCTGTGGGTAGCGAACGTGGGTGGAAGTTACCGAAAAGTATTGATACCGAGCGGTTTTCCAGCAACCATCAGCAAACATATTGTGCGCAGCAATTTTCCGGCGTTCGAGATGCGAGGAATAGCGGAGAGGTATAACGTCTCGTTTCGATAAATAGTCGATGGCGGTCGGGGGCGCGGTGAATTCTCTTGATGGGTGCCTGAAACGCATCATGGATATCCCCGGTGCGCGCAGTGTGACGCTGGTGGACGGGGCGAGCGGGTTGGCTGTCGCCGGTGCCGGGGAGCATCAGGGCGTCGACGAACACGAGGACGCCGCGGGGACCACCGATGTGGTGCGGGCCGTGCTCGGATGTCCGGCGCTGGGGAGCGCCGATGACGACCTCACCGAGATCGTGGTGTGCCGGACCAGCAGCTTTCACCTCTTACACCTGGTCGACGGCGATTTCGACGGGCGCCTGTTTATGCACGTCGTCTTCGACGGCGCGACAGGCAATCTCGGCATGGCCAGTTATCAACTCCGGTCGGCATTGGCCGAATTGACGGGTGGGGTTCGATGAGTGTCGCGCTCGCCGATGAATTGCACAGGCTCGGAGAAGAAGGTTCGACCGGAGTATTGCGTGCCGGGGACGGCGAATTCCACCTGGTCCGCGGCGCTGTCGCGTCGGTCGGCTGTGGGCGCACCATCGGACTGGACAGATTGGTGGTCGAGGCCGGTGTAGCAACGGCGGAGGATTGGCGGCGCGCGGGCGCGGGCGACCCGGGTCCGCTGCTGGACCAACCGAAACTGGAAACCCTCGCGCTGCTGTCGGTTTTCGATGCCGCCTACTTTTTGCTGGCGTCGGCGGGCGAGCCGGAATTCCTTCCGACACCGGAACATTGGCTGGCTCCGGTGTGCCACATCGCCCCGCGCGCGCTTGTTCACGAATGCGAACGCCGCACCGACAACGATCACGGTCCGTGGACCGCCGATCTCGTCACCATGGTTCCGGTGGTCCCGGCGCGGCGCATCAAGCGAAACCAGGTGGCACTCACCGGAAGTCAGGTCGAGGTCCTCGCCGCCGCCGACACCCGCCGCAGCATCGCCGACATCGCCCGCGATCTGGGCCGCACCACCTACGGCTGCCTCATCGCCGTCCGCGACCTCACCGCGGCAGGCTTGATCGAGGCGCCCGAACCCGTCCAGGAGACAGAACCCGCGCAGCGCCCGGGACGACATCTGGCCCTCGCGCCCCAACCCACCGAACACGGCGCGACACCCACACACGTGCCCGCACTCCCGCGACGGATCCCGTCCGGTGCCGCGGGACCGGCCGGTTCGCCTCGCGGAACCGGCGAACGACCGGGCAGGCACGCGATCGACGAGGAAGCGACCGCGACCGCCCATTACCGCGGAATCCATGCCGGCGCCTATGAACCCGAACGCTGGCAACAGGTGGACCGCGAAACACTCATCCGGCTCAGGGCGGCGTTGGAGGAGCTTGCGTGACCGTGCGGAAGAAACTGCTCGGTGAATGGAGGGGAAGGTTGACCAAGCCGGCGATGACCGCGCCCGAACCCAGGGCGCAGAACTATCCGGAGGTGCTGGCCGAGCTGAAGTCGCTGCGCGAACGGCTACCTCAGCTCATCGGCTCGCTCGTGGCGTCCAGCGACGGACTGCTCATCGAGCACGACCTCCCCCCACATATCGAACCCGCGGGCCTGGCCGCGCTGTCGGCCGCGCAGTTGTCGCTGTCGTATCGGCTGGCGAACACCGCGCACGGCGGCGGGTTCAGCGAGGTCGTCGTGCACGGCACCGAGGGGCAGGTGGTGATCTACGCCGCCGGCTACACCTCGGTGACCGTGCTCGCCGGACCCGAAGTGAATGTCGGTCGGCTCCACCTGGAGTCGCGACCGGTAGCTCGCGCGATCGCCGACCAGCTGGCGGCGGCACACAACGATTGAAAGGCAACACATGTCGAATATGGATCTGGCTCTCAAGGACATGATGGTGATCGACGGCGCGGTCGGCGCCGCGATCGTCGACTACAACAGCGGGATGGCGCTCGGCATGCTCAGCAGCAGCAAGGGGCTGGACCTGCAGGTCGCCGCGGCGGGCAACACCGAGGTGGTGCGGGCGAAGATGCGCACCATCGAGCAGCTCGGCCTCAACGAGGAGATCGAGGACATTCTCATCACGCTCGGCTCGCAGTATCACCTGATCCGCCCGATGACGGGGCGCAAGTCCAAGGGACTGTTCCTCTACCTGGCGCTGGATCGCGGCCGGGCCAATCTGGCGCTGGCGCGGCACAAGCTCAAGGGCATCGAAAGTGATCTGGAGGTGTGAGTTTCGCGAACGGGGGGTGTGTCGGCGATGACGTGCCGCCGACAACCCGGCGCGACCGGTCACCGGTTCGGGAGGTCGTGTGGCATCGAACGGCTCGTACGCCTATTCTGATTCGCGGCGAGGTCTGCGGCCACAACGTCAGTAGTCGGGGTTGCTCTCACAACGACGAGCAAGGGTGAACTGGAGCGGTATGCAGTTGAAGAAGGTTGTCGCGGTTCTGGGTGCCTCCGCGGCGATGATGTCCGGAATTGTCGTCGGCAGCACGAGCGCGAACGCGGCGCCCGCCTGCCCGAGTCTGTATGTAGTAGCCATTCCCGGCACTTGGGAAACCGGCATCGAGAAGGAACCCGGACCCGGCATGCTCGCCGGCGTCACCAGGGGCCTACCGAGGAACACCGACGTCGACTACGTCACCTACGCCGCCACCGCGTTCCCGTGGGAGGGTGACGTCTACGGCGCTTCCAAGAAGCAGGCGGTCGACGCCGCCCGCGGTCTGATCAGCGCCAAGCTGGCCTCCTGTGGCAACACCAAGGCCGCGATCGTCGGCTACAGCCAGGGCGCCGACGCCGCAGGCGATCTCGCCGCCGAGATCGGCACCGGCATCAGCCCGATCCCACAGGACCGGGTCGCCGCCGTCGGTCTCATCTCCGATCCTCGCCGTTCGCCGACCGATATCCAGGTCGGCCCGCATGCCACGGGTGCCGGTGCCGGTGGTGCTCGCCCGGGTGGCTTCGGTTGGCTGAGCGACCGCACGCGCACGATCTGCGCGGTCGACGACCTGTACTGCGCCACCGCGACCGATGATTTCGTGACGCGGTTCGCGGGCTTCCTCGCGCAGAGTTCGGATGCGAATCCGGCCAACATGTGGCGCTACCAGCTCGAGGCCGGTGCGATCGTGACCGACCTGATGTCGCTCGGTGGTATCCCCACGCTGGGGGCGCAGCTGACCGACGCTGCCAACCAGAAGCGGGCCAAGGACCTGGAGGAGTTCTACCGCTCGCAGGCGCACACGCTGTACGGGAGTTACTCGGTGGGTGGCGGGCAGACCGCTATCAGCTGGATGCACAACTGGATTGCTCAGCAGGCCTGAGTTGTTCCGTGAGAGCCCGGTGTCGCTTCGGCGGTGCCGGGCTCTCGTGTTTTCGGCTCAGGGTGTGGTGCGCGCCAGTGCCCTGGGGAGCAGGGTCCAGACGTGGGCGTTCTCATTGATGGTGGCGGCGGTGCGGGTACCGGTGCGGGAGTAGAGGATCCGGGTTATCGAGCAGTAGTCGATGGGGAAGGTGAGGGGGCGGGACAGGCCGAGGATGTCGGCCAGCAGGACGTTGATCACGCCGCCGTGGGCGAAGGCGACGACGGTGTCGGCGGGAGCTGTCGTGGCGACGAGGTCGTCGACGGCGGCCAGGACGCGCCGGGTGAAGGCTGGTCCGTCGATCTCGAGGGGGAGGTGGCCTGCTTTGATGCGGGCGTAGGCCTCGGCGAAATCGGTTTTCGCGTCCTCGATGGGGATGTAGGCGGGCAGGTCGCGGTCGTACTCGGCGAGATCGTCGATGATGTCGACCGGGAGGTCGCGGGCGGTCGCGGTGGGGAGTGCGGTGTCGCGGGCGCGGCGCTGCGGACTGCTGACGATGCGGGTGATGTCGTGGGCGGCGAGCGCGGCGGGGACGCGGTCGGCTTGGCTTCGGCCGATCTCGGTGAGGCCGGGGTCGGCGGCGGTGGTGGCGCCGACTACGCGTTCGGGTTGGGCATGACGCACGAGTATCAGCTGCACGCCTACACACTCTGCCCTACCCACCGGGGATCAGGGCTCCGGGTCGTTCGTTCGAGGACTCGCGGGGACGCCTCGTCATCGACAGGGGTATCGCCGCGAGTCCTCCGCTCAGGTCAGGACTGGCCGTGCGGCGGCTGACCGTAGGGCGGCTGACCACCCTGCGGGCCGTTGAACGGCGGCTGACCACCGTTGTACGGCGGCTGGTCGTCCTTCTTCTTCTTGTTCTTGAGCAGGTAGATGCCGCCCACGATCAGCACCACGACGATCAGGCAGCAGATGCCGCCGATGATCAAGCCGGTGTTGCTCTTCTTTTTCTTCTTCGCCGCGAGCTCCATCGCGGTGTTGACGGCGTCCGAACTCGCCAACGTGTCGAAGCTGCTGGTGAGCAGGTGCGGATCGACGAGAGCGGCGGTGGTCAGCAAATCCAGATACATAGAATTCCCATCCCGATGTGTTGGTGGCCCGACATCCTCCCGGTGCCGGAACTCCGAGAGTAGCCGCCTCACTGGGGCTTTCGGTACGAAAGCCCCACAGGCGCCACACAGAGCAGTTGTTGATCGCGCACGCGTCGCGTCCCGTTTACAGCTGTACCCGTTTTCATCGCGGTTTCACCAAGGGGAACGGTAGCGTCTCACGGATGCTGCGTCCGGTGATCAGCATGACCACCCGGTCCACGCCCATGCCGAGCCCGCCGGTGGGCGGCATCGCGTGTTCGAGTGCGGCCAGGAAGTCCTCGTCGAGTTCCATCGCCTCCGGGTCGCCGCCCGCGGCCAGCATCGACTGTTCGGTGAGTCTGCGCCGCTGTTCGACCGGGTCGGTGAGTTCGCTGTAGGCGGTGCCCAATTCGACGCCCCAGGCCACCAGATCCCACCGTTCGGCCACCCCGTCGATGCTGCGGTGCGAGCGGGTGAGTGGGGAGACCGAGGTGGGGAAGTCGAGGTAGAAGGTGGGGTAGGTGGTCTGCGATTCCACCAGGTGCTCATACATTTCCAGCACCACTTGGCCCGCGTCCCACCCGTGTTGGTAGGCCACGCCCGCCTCGTCACACAGTTCGCGCAGCCGGGTCAGGTCGGTGCGCGCGGTGATCTCGGTGCCGATCGCCTCTGACACCGCGCCGTGCACGGTTTTCACCCGCCACTCGCCGGAGATGTCGACGGTCTCGAAGCCGGTGTCGGTGGGCCGCAACGCCACCTCGGCGCCGTTGGCCTCCATCGCCGCGTGCTGGATCAGCCGACGGCACAGGTGCATCATCTGCAGGTAATCGCTGTGCGCCTCATAGGCTTCCAGGATCGTGAACTCGGGATTGTGGCTGAAGTCGACGCCTTCGTTGCGGAAGGTCCGGCCGATCTCGAACACCTTCTCCATGCCGCCGACGCACAGCCGTTTCAGATACAGCTCGGGAGCGATGCGCAGGTACAGGTCGAGGTCGTAGGCGTTGATGTGGGTGCGAAACGGGGTCGCGTTGGCGCCGCCGTGTACCTGCTGCAGGATCGGCGTCTCCACCTCGAGGAAGCCCCAGGCGTGCAGCGAGTCGCGCAGCGAATGCAGCACCGCGCTGCGCTTGGCCATCACCTCGCGGGTCTCGGGATTGATCGCCATGTCCACATAGCGTTGCCGGACCTTGGCCTCTTGGTCTGCCAGCCCACGCCACTTGTCGGGCAGAGGATGCAGGCACTTGC
Source organism: Nocardia sp. A7 (assembly GCF_046549215.1). NCBI lineage: Bacteria > Bacillati > Actinomycetota > Actinomycetes > Mycobacteriales > Nocardiaceae > Nocardia > Nocardia sp. A7. Next base: position 2,221,386 of record NZ_JAJPWE010000001.1, read on the forward strand.
CGTTCATCCGCCAGTCCTGTGCGAGCAGCGACAGTTCGCCGTTGCGGCTGGTGCCGAGCTGCCCGCTCACCTCGATGAGGTCGCCGAGGTCGAAGAATTCGGTGAACTCGTTGCTGCGGTCGGCGCCGACCCGTTCGCGGTCGATCACCAGCTGGATCTCGCCGGTCCAATCGCGGACCAGCGCGAAGATCACGCCGCCGTAGTCGCGAATCCGCAAGAGCCTGCCTGCGATTCGCACTGTGGTGCCCTTGGGGCAGCGTCTGGCCTCGGCGATGTCGTGGGTCGGCGGGTATGCCACGGGGTAGGCGTCGATGCCCGCCGCGGTGAGCCGGTCGAGTTTGTCCAGGCGTACCCGCACCTGTTCGGGCCTGCGTGGACCCTGCTCGGTGTCGGTGCCGTCGGCGACTTCGGGCGCGCTGCCGTCGGCGTGCAGGCCGGTGAGCGTGGCGGGGACGGCAGGATTCGTGCCGGTGCGCACGCCCGCGTCGGGGGTCTTGCCCAGGCGTGGCAGGAACCCTTCGGCCAAACCGCTCGCGGTGGCCACTCGCGGCAGCTGCCTGCGTTCCTCGAACAGGAAGAACCGCGGCACCCAGCGCGGGTGGTACTTCACATTCGATCGGTAGAGCGCCTCCAGCTGCCACCAGCGTGAGAAGAACAGCAGCACACCGCGCCAGGCCCGCAGGACGGGTCCGGCGCCGATCCGGCCACCCTCCTCGAACACCGAACGGAACACCGCGAAGTTCAGCGAGACCTTCGTGATGCCGTGTTGGTCGGAGGTCAGCGCGAGCTGCGAGATCATCAGCTCCATCACGCCGTTGGGGCTCTGCGGGTCGCGGCGCATCAGTTCGAGGGAGACACCGGTGCGGCCCCACGGGACGAGCGAGAGCATGCCGTGCACGCGGTCGTCGTGGTCGACGGCCTCGACCAGCAGGCAGTCACCGTCGAGTGGGTCGCCGAGGCGGCCGAGCGCCATCGAGAAGCCGCGCTCGGTCTCGGTATCGCGCCAGGCGTCGGCGCGGGCCACGATCTCGGTGAACTCGGCGGCGGGGATGTCGTGGTGCCTGCGCACTCGCACGCCGAAGCCGTTCTTGCGCAACCGGTTTGCCGCCTGGCGTACCTGTTTCATCTCCGGGCCCGCCAGCGAGAACGTGCGGGTGTCGAGGATCGCCTCGTCGCCCAGGCGCAGCGCCGACAGTCCCGCCTTGCGATACGCGGTGGCGCCGAGTTCGCTCGCGCCCATCACCGCGGGCTGCCAGCCGAACCGGTCGGCTTGCTCCAACCACGCCGCGATTGCCTGCGGCCAGCCCTGTTTCGGCCCGATCGGATCGCCACTGGCCAGGCACACACCCAGCTCGACGCGATAGGTGATCGCCGCCTTGCCGTTCGGCGCGAACACCACGGCCTTGTCCCGGCGGGTCGCGAAGTAGCCGAGCGAGTCCTCGACATCGCTGCTCGCCAGCAGGCCGCGGATGGCCGACTCGTCCAGGCCGGTCATCGCGTTGTCGGCGCGTTGCGAGCGCAACAACACGACCACCGCCGCCAGCAGCGCGATCGCGCCGAACAGACCGAGCAGGAAGTTCACCCAGGCTCGCGGATGCCCGTCGAAGTGCTCGTTGTTCACCAGCACAGCCGCGGTGACCCGGTACACCGCCCACAGCGGACGCTGTGGGCCCGCGGGCAGCGAACCGGGGGACAGCTCAACCAGTCCCCAGCCGAGCAGGCAGCCGAGCGCGAGCCCGGACACCAGCACGCCAAGCGCTTTCCACGCCGCGCCGGGCCGAACCCGGGTGTAGAACTCCTTGCGGGCGGCCAGCAGAATCCCGATCACCACGACATGCACGATGAAGGCGACCAGCGCGTCCACATCGTCGTCGGCGAAGAAGTCCAGGACGTTGGCCACCGCGTAGAGCAGCAGATAGACGACCAGCAGCCACCAGGCGATCCGCTTGCGTGCCGCGGTCGCCCCGGCGAGCAGGCCGACGACCAGCGCCCACACGAGGCTGGTGTCCGGTGCGTCGAAGTAGTACGTGTCGACGTAGTGGCGCGGCACGTGTGTGAGGATCCGCAAGCTGGGCGAGAGGCTCCACAGGAACAACAGCACCGCGAACACACCGAGGATCAATCCGGCGATGTGCGGTACCTCGGACAACTTGCCGTGCGCGCGATGAGGCACCGCTGTGCGGTCCTCGACGGTGGGGTGCTGCTCGGCCTGCGTGGAAGTCACCGATCCAGTGTGCGTCCATTCGGGCCGGATCGGGGTGGGGGCGGCTGCGGCGTGTTCGTCACGGGTCGGGGCCGGTTGCGCCCGGTGTCTCGCGGGGGAGTAAGTATTAGCGCATGTCGGAACCAGTTGATGTGCCGATCGATGACGTTGTCATCCGGCTCGGGCAATTCCTGAAACTGGCCAACCTGATCGATTCGGGTTCCGAGGCCAAGATGGTGATCGCGCAGGGTTTGGTGCGGGTCAACGACGAAGTGGAGTTGCGGCGGGGGCGGCAGCTCGAGATCGGCGATGTGGTCGTTCTCGCCGGCAACAAGGTACGGGTGTCCGAGGGCTGAGCCTCGAACACCCGGGTAACCCTCAGTCTTCGGCGCGCACGACCACGCCGTCGGAGTCGCTGTAGAGCATTTCGCCGGGGACGAAGGTGATGCCGCCGAATTCGACGGGGACGTCTTGTTCGCCGGTGCCGGTCTGGGTGCTCTTGCGGGGGTTGGTGCCGAGGGCCTTCACGCCGATGTCGAGGGTGCGCAGGATCGCGGAGTCGCGGACGGCGCCGTTGACGATCACGCCCGCCCAGCCGTTGTCGACGCCGCGGCCAGCGATGATGTCGCCAACCAGGGCGGTGTGCACGCTCGCGCCACCGTCGACGACGAGGACCTTGCCGTCGCCGGGGCTACTCAGGGTCTGCTTGACCAGCAGGTTGTCCTGGAAGCAGCGGATCGTGGTGATTCGGCCCGCGAATTCGGCGCGGCCGCCGAACTGGATGAACTGCGTATCGCAGCTACGGATCTCGGGGCCGATCTCGTCGGCCAGATCGGCGGTGGCCACAACATTCGCTGATTCGGTCATGAAACTGATTGTGTCAGGCCCGGCCGTGGCGCTGCTCGTAGGCGGTGCGCTGCCCCTGTTCCTTCGCCCGCGCGCCCGCGTCGGCCAGGGCGGGGTCGAGATCGTGGCGGAGCAGCCGGTTGCGGCGGAACACATAGGTGAGCGCGACGGTGAAGTAGATCAGCGGCAGATACAGCAGGGCCATCATCGACAGCCCTATCCACAGCGGGCCGGGTACCAGCAGGAACACCGCCAGCAGCGGCAGGATCGGCACCAGGATGCGCAGCAGATAGCGCCGTGTCGCGCCGGGGCCGGTGAGGTCGCGCAGCACCCAGTCGCGCATCGACGGCGGCAGCGTGCGGCCGCAGATGTAGCCGATCCGCTGGGGGAACGACGGGGTGCCGCGCTCGCTCATGTCAGGCCTGCTCGGTGTGTGACTTCTCGATCTCGCGAATGAGCGAGTCGGTGGTGTGCTTGACGGCGATCTTCACGAACGGCTCGATCGTCTTGCTCAGCACCTTGCCCGTGATGCCACCGCCGACGGAGAAATTGATATCGGCGTCCACCGTGCACGCGATGTCACCCTTGGGGATGAACTTGAAGGTCGCGACGATCTCGATGCCCTTGATCGACTTGGTGGCGATCAACCGGCCCTCTTCCCAGCCGACGACCTCGATGCGGGAGGTCAGCGAGGCGGGGCCGAGCTTCATCTTCCCGTCGAACTTCGCGCCGAGACCGTCGGTCTGCGCGGTGACAGGGGTGAAGGATTCGATGCCGTACCAGAACTTCGGCAGATTGCGGTAGTCGTTGATGAACGCGAACGCCGCTTCGGCGGTCGCGGCGCAATCTTCGGCGATCCTCACTTCGGTCATGCTGCTCACTGTAATAGTTGCTCAACCCGGGAAATGGCCCTCGACGCCGAACGTGACCGAGGTGACTAAGCGGTGACCGCCAGCGTCGCCGCCAGCCCGAACGCCACCGCCATCACCAGCACCTCGATGGTGGCGTTGCGCAGGGAGATCTCGGCGGTGACGCGGTGATCGGCGGCCTTGCGGACCCAGGTCCGGCGCCACCACCAGCCCAGCGTGACAAGGGCGCACAGGATGGTGAACTTGGCCAGCAGGATTCGTCCGTAGCCGGTGGTCAGTAGCGGGGCGATGCCGTCGAGGCGGACCAAGCCGTTGATCAGGCCGGTGAGAGCGACGACGCCGACCGTGGGGGCGGCGATCGCGGAGTAGCGCGGCAGAGTGGCGGCCCATTCGCCGCGGGTGCGCAAGGTCACGACCATGGCGAGCAGCAGGCCTAGCCAGCAGGCGGCGGCCAGTGCGTGGATCGCGGCCAGGACCGAACCGAGCATCTGCTGGGACATGTGGCCGGTGATCGGGCGCAGCGAGAGCGCGACCGCGGCGAAGACGAGGACCAGATCGGCCGACGCGGCGTCGGGACGGCGGAACGCGAGGGCCGCGTAGCAGGCGATCGCGCCGGTGCAGAACAGGATCGCGATGCCGATCTGACCGCCGCTGAGGCGGCCGAGGAAGGTGAGGAAGTCGCGCACGTCGAGCTGGGTCACTGCCACACCGACGATGTCGGCGGCCTCGCACACGAGCACGGTGAACTCGGCGGCGAACCACATGCCCGCGAGGGCGGCCAGTGGCCGCCAGGCCGTCGTCAGGCGGTCGTTGAGCCGGGGGAGCGCGGCGAGGCCGAACACGACCGCGCCCGCACCGTCGGCCAGTACCCGCGCGAACGCCACCCACGCGAACCCGCCGGTGTGGCGCAATATCCAGGCCAGCACCACCCCGGCCAGCGCGGCGACGACGACCGGCACCAGCACACGCCACTGCTTCAGTGCGGCACCGGGTGCCCGGCGACCGGTCGTCATCGTCGATTACTTCTTGCGACCGGACCGGCCACCGAGCAACGCCACCGCGAGACCCGCACCGAACAGCACAACGCCGCCCGCGATGAACACCCACACGGGCACACCGCCGTCGCCGCTGTCATCGGCCTGGTCCGCGCCCGGACGTGCGCCGGGGGTACCGGTGCCTGCCTTGCTCAGCGTGAAAGTCCTTGTCCCGCTGACGGGATGACCGTCGGCCGAGGTGACCCGGAACGCGATCGTGTACTCACCGACCGGCCCCAGCTCACCCACTTCCACACTGACACTGCGTCCTTCGACCAGCGCCTTGCCTTTGGACCACAGCCTGCCATCCGGCCCGACCACGGTCAGTGACGGAAAGGTCTGCTGCAGTTCCTCATTGAAGGTGACACTGGCCCGTGCGGGCCCGACCTCGACGGTCGAGCCGTTCTCGGGCACGCTGCTCACCGCACCCGAATGCGCGCTCGCTGTGCCCGCCGCCGCGAAAGCGCAGGCGAACAGGACAGCGAGCAGGGCGATGAGCGTCCTTCGCGGCGTGCGCCGACGCGACGGGTCGCCAACGCCGCCATGTGTCATGACGACCGCCGCGACCGGAAGACCAGACCGAGCCCCAGCGCGGCGGCGAACAGGCCGAGAGCCAGACCGATCCCACCCATCCAGCGGGCGACATTATCGGTCTGCGCCTCCGGGGAGTCGGCCGAGGCGACGTGGTGATCGCCGCCCTCGGCCCCGCCGCCGGCGGCCAGGGTGAGCGCCGGTGCGGGGTGTTCCGGCTCGGCGCCACCGGTGCTCGGCTGATCCCAGGCCACGACCTTGCCGTCGCTGTAGGTCTGCTGCGCGGGGAAGTTCACGGTGTCCTGCGTCGGCAGCGGCCCGAGCGAGAGCACGAACCGCTGGAACTGGCCGGGCCCGACGCCGGGGTTACCCGGATCAGCCGACCACACCACGGCGACCGTCTCGCCCTTGTCGTTGCGCTCGACCTTCGACGTCCAGCCCGGCATCGGCTCGGTCCGAACACTTTTCAGGTTCGGCACGGTGACGCGCAATGCGGTGGTGGACGCGGTGTCGGATTCGGTCGGCACCTTGAAGGTGGCGACGGTGTACTTGCCCTTGGCGGCGCCCGGCGCCTCGACACTGACGTGCGCGGCCGCGGAGCCGCAGGCGGCGAGCACCAAACCCGCTGCGAGAGCGGCGGTTCCGGTGGAGCGGGTGATGAAGTTGTGCATGGGATGCCTTGTCGTCCGAAGAATTCTGATGTCGTCGTGAATCAGGCGAACAACGGCGGTGCGCGCGGACATCGCGCACCCTTCGGACGGGCACCGCGCGCGACGGCGACAGCGGCGAACCAGCGGACCGTGCGGCGGACCACAGCGGCGGGACTGCTGAGCACAGCCCGAACCATGCTCGACGCGACGAGATACAGCCGCTCGGCAACGAGAATCAATGCGGCACAAGCGAACGCCGCGATCAGGTGCGCGGCGATCATCGGCCAGCTCGGCAGATGCAGCAGCCCGTGATGATCGAGCGTCGCCGACAGCGCGAAGTGCCCGGCCCACTGTCCACCGATCAGCGCGGCGGCCGTGCGCACCGCCGCGGGTCGACGTGAATGCGCGAGCCGATACGAAAGCTCGTGCCGTTCGGTGCCATGGGCGAACATCCCGGCGCCCAGCGAAACCAGCAGCAGCAGCGCGATTTCCGCCGATCGCGGCACCCCGCCGCCGCCGATCCCGTGCGCGGCGACAGCCAGCCCACCCACGAGTACGCCGCAGCCACCACCGCGCAAGCGGGAGGTGAGCTGCGGCGTGGTCACGGGAGAATCAGCGAACGCCCAGGCGGGCGAGCACGTCGTTCTCCAGCACCGCGAGCTCGCTCGAGATCGACGCGTGCACGGCCTTGCGACGCGCGGCCGGCATCTGCTCGGCGGTCTTCACCGCCACATTCAGATCGGCCATGCGCGAGCGCGCCGCTTCGACGAACTTCTTGGTATCGGCATCGCCAGCCTTGTCGGCGGCGATCTTGTCGAGCGCTTCCTCGGTATTGGTGATGCGGGCCTGCAGCCGCGCACCGTGCCCGCTGAACTCGCTGAGCTGATCCATGCCGATACCGAGCTGCTGCGCCTTGCGCGCGTCGAGCTGCCCGCGCACCATCGTCGCGCCGCGATAGGCCAGCGGGGCCAGCACCGGGATCAGCACCCGGGCCACCCCGATGTACTTGCGGATCTGCCCCGCGCTGAACAGCTCGCGATCAGCCTTGGCGGCGGCCTTCTGCGCGGCCTTCTCCTCGGCCTGCAGGGTCGCGATCTGCGCCTTGGCCACCTTGTCTGCGGTGCGTGCCTGCGCCTTGGCCGCGCGCCGGTTGACGCGCTCGCCCGCTTTGGCGGCCTTGCGCTCGTTCTTGGCGCCCAGCTTCGCCTCCACCGCGGCTTTGTGCTTGAGCGCTTTCGCCTCAGCGCGCCGGCTCGGCCGCCGCTTGCGCTTGCTGAACAACCCCATGGGATCAGGCCTTCCGTCATGCTCGCCAAGTCATGAGGCAGGACCGCCTCCAAGCGGCCTGCCGTTCTACGTAGCGTAGTGGGCTCAGGGTAGCGATTGGGCAATGTGTCGGGGGGAGAGGCCATACTGCTTGCGTGCGTGCAGCCGAGGACGACTTCGACAGCGGGCCGGTGCGTAGCCCGGTCCTCGCTTCCGCTGCGCCCGATCACGGTGCCGAGATCGGCGGCTCCCGCGTCGCTTTCCTTGACGCGCGCTCGCTGATCGGGTGCAGGCACCGGCTTCGCCTCGACGCCGAGAATCCGGGTGTGCTCGCCGAGGTCAGGGAGGATCCTGGCGTGCAGCAGCGCCGCGACGCCGCCACCGCCCATCGCACCAGGATCCGCGACGAACTGGTCGCGGCCGCCCCCGCCGACTGGGTGGTGATCGACCCGGAACTGCGCGGGGCCGCCAAGGCCGCGGCGACGATGGCGGCCATCGAGTCGGGTGCCGCCCGCATCTGGGGCGGACTGCTGCCGCAGGAAGCCGACACCGGTCGACGCGGCGGTGTCGAGATCCTGCTGCGCGACGAGGACCGCGGCGGCTATATCCCGATCATCGTGGTCAACCACAAGGTCACCGACCCGCGCAGACCCGACCCGGCCGATTTCCACCCACTGACCTCGGATCTGTTCCGCTGGCAGCCGCGCCGCGACAAGAGCGTGAAACTGCGCCCGCAGCCGCGCGACCAGCAACGCCTCGCCCATCTGTACCGGATGTTGCAGCGCTACGGCATGGCGAGTCCGGCCCTGATCGGCGGTGCGATCGGCCTGATCAGCGACCGCATCCTGGTGCACGACCTGACGGGCGTGCTGGCCGATTACGACCTGCGCTACGCCGACCGCATCGCGGTGGTGCGCGGCGAACTGCCCACCCAGCCGTCGAAGGTGCCCGAGTGCAGGCAGTGCCCGTGGTGGGTGCGTGGTCCCGGCACCGGTCCCAGTTGTGAGGCGACGCTGGCGCAGATGCGTGATGTGAGCCTGGTCGCGCCCGGTTCGCGGGCCGACGTATTGCGTCTGCACGGGATCGAAACCGTCGACGAACTGGCCGCGTGGGAAGGCGACGATCCCGACGACTGGCAGCACGGACCGTTCGCCGAAACTGTCGTCACCGCCCGCGCCTGGATCGACGGTGCCCCGCTGGTGCGCCGCTTCGAGCAGGTGAGCGTGCGTCGCGCGGATGTGGAGATCGACGTCGACCTGGAGAGTTACCAGGAAGACGGCGCCTACCTGTGGGGCACCCTGCTCGACGACGTCTACCGCCCGTTCGTCACCTGGGATCCGCTGCCCACCGAGGACGAGGGCCGCTCGTTCGGCGAGTTCTGGACCTGGCTGATGGAACGTCGCGCCGACGCCCACGCCGCGGGCAAAACCTTTGCCGCCTATTGCTATTCACGCACCGCCGAGGACAAGTGGCTCTACGAATCGGCCCGCCGGTTCGCCGGACGTCCCGGCGTCCCGACCCAGGAGGAAGTGCGCGCCTTCGTCGACTCGAAGGAATGGGTCGACATGTTCCAGGCCGTCACCGAGCAGTTCATCTGCCCGAACGGTAAAGGGCTCAAGAAGATCGCACCCGTCGCCGGCTTCGCCTGGCGTGATCCGGAAGCGGGCGGCGAGGCATCGATGGGCTGGTACCGCCGCGCCGTCGGCTACGACGACGACGTCGACCTGTCCCAGCGCACCCGCCTGTTCGTCTACAACGAAGACGACGTTCGCGCCACGCAGGTGCTGCGCGTGTGGATGTCGGAGAAGGCCGTTACCGAGGTTCCCTCACTGGCCGATTTCGGGCGGTAATACCATCGGGGGCGTGACTGAGCAGCACGTCGAAACCCTCGAGTTCCAGGCCGAAACCCACCAGCTCCTCGAGCTGATGATCCACTCGGTCTACTCCAACAAAGACACCTTCCTGCGGGAGCTGATCTCGAACGCTTCTGATGCACTGGACAAGCTCAAACTTGCCGCCTACCAGGACAAAGACCTGGGCGCCGACACCTCCGACCTGCACATCGAGCTGGCGGTCGAGCAGGGCGAGCGCGTCCTGACGGTGCGTGACAACGGCATCGGCATGTCCCGCGCCGAAGTGATCGACCTGATCGGCACCCTCGCCAAATCCGGCACCGCCGACCTGCGCCGCAAGCTGACCGAGGCCAAGTCCGATGCCGCCGCCGAGGAGCTGATCGGCCAATTCGGCATCGGCTTCTACTCCACCTTCATGGTGGCCGATCGCGTCATCCTCACCACCCGCAAGGCGGGCGAGGCCGAGGGCACCCGCTGGAGCGCCGCCGCGGGCAGCTCGACCTATGAGATCGACACCGTCGCCGACGCACCGCAGGGCACCTCGGTGACCCTCGAGCTCAAGCCCGCCGACGAGGACGATCACCTCTTCGATTACACGCAGGAATGGAAGCTGCGCGAAATCGTCCGCAAGTACTCCGACTTCATCGCCTGGCCGATCCGCATGCAGGTCGAGCGCACGGTGACCGAGGGCGAAGGCGAGGACAAGGTCGAGAAGACCGTCGTCGAGGACCAGATCCTCAACTCGCAGAAGGCTCTGTGGACGCGGCCGCGCAGCGAGGTGAGCGACGAGGAGTACAAGGAGTTCTACCACCACGTCAGCCACGCCTGGGACGAGCCGCTCGAGATCGTCCCGATGAAGGCCGAAGGCACCTTCGAGTACCAGGCGCTGCTGTTCATTCCGTCGATCGCGCCGTTCGACCTGTTCACCCGTGAGCACAAGCGCGGTGTGCAGCTCTACGTGCGTCGGGTGTTCATCATGGACAACTGCGAAGAGCTGATGCCGGAGTACCTGCGCTTCGTCAAGGGCATCGTCGACGCCCAGGATCTTTCGCTCAACGTCTCGCGAGAAATCCTGCAGCAGGACCGCCAGATCCAGATGATCCGTAAGCGCCTGGTGAAGAAGGTGCTCTCGACAGTCAAGGACATGCAGGGCGCCGAGGACCAGACCAGGTACCAGACGTTCTGGTCGCAGTTCGGCCGAGTCCTCAAGGAGGGCTTGCTGTCCGACACCGACAACCGCGAAACCCTGCTCACCGTGTCGTCTTTCGCCTCCACCGCCTCCGAATCCGAGCTCACCACGCTCGCGCAGTACGTGGAGCGGATGAAGGACGGCCAGGACTCGATCTACTACATGACCGGCGAAAGCCGTGCGCAGGTGGAGAATTCGCCGCACCTGGAGGCCTTCACCGCCAAGGGGCGCGAGGTGCTGATCCTCACCGATCCCGTCGACGAGATGTGGGTCGGTTCGGTGCCGGAATTCCAGGGCAAGACATTCCAGTCCATCGCCAAGGGCGAGGTCGACCTGGAAACCGAGGACGAGAAGAAGGAAACCGAAGCCCTGCGCGAACAGCAGGACAAGGACTTCGGCGACCTGCTCGGTTGGCTCGGCACGACGTTGACCGACGTCGCCAAGGAAGTCCGCCTCACCAACCGCCTCACCACCTCACCCGCCTGCCTGGTCGGCGACGTCTACGACTTCACCCCCATGCTCGAGCGCATGTACCGCGCCTCGGGCCAGGCCCTGCCCGAATCCAAGCGCATCCTCGAACTCAACCCGACCCACCCCCTGGTGACAGGCCTGCGCGACGCCTACGACGCCCGCAAGTCCGACGCCGACGAGGGCAAGGTCCCCGAACTCGCCGAAACCGCCGAACTGCTCTACGGCACAGCGGTTCTCGCCGAGGGCGGCGAACTCAAGGACCCGGCCCGCTTCGCCCAGCTCCTCACCGAACGGCTGACTCGCACGGTCTGAGCTCGACGTTTTCGAAACTGCCCGCTGCCCTTTCGGCAGCGGGCAGTTTTGTTCACCAGCATTTCCGGTGCTCACTACTCACATCGGGTCCACCATGGAGTGATGGTGGGGCACAGCATCTGTCGGGCGAGACCCGATGACTACGACAAGATCATCGGCGTCGTCGACAACTGGTGGGGTAGAGCAGCCGTCCACCACCTCCCTCGCATGTTCCTCGACCACTTCCACCGCACCAGCCTGATCGCCTCCGACGACGACGGAATCTCCGGCTTCCTGGTGGGTTTCGGTTCACCCTCCGACCCACGCACGGCCTACATCCACTTCGTCGCGGTCCGCCCGGACGCCCGCAAATGCGGCCTCGGCCGCACCCTCTACGAAGCCTTCTTCACCATCGCCCGCTCCGATAACCGCACCACGGTCACGGCGATAACCTCCCCCGCGAACTACACCTCGATCGACTTCCACCGCAGCCTCGGCTTCACCGTCACCGGCCCCATCCCCGACTACAACGGCCCGGGCCGCTCCCTGATCGCCTTCTCCCGCCCCGTCTGATCAGCCGTTTCGACGAGTGGAAAAAATCTGTGGTGTCGGGGGTAGACATTCTCCGAACCATAGGTATATAGTCGGTCTCGTTCCAATCAAGAAATCAGATGGCCGGGCAGGTGAGCTGCCCGGGAAGACAAGTTAGACCGTCCCTTCCGGCGGAGAAGAGAATCCGGTGCAGTCGGCCGGCCCGCCGAAGGAGCGAAGAAGCAAGGCAAGAGAAGAAGTAAGCAGAAGGCAAGTGAAGTACCGCAGTGAAACCGACGATTCAGGAGGTGGTGGCCACTGATCAGCCATTTAGATGTCCCGCATCCCAGAAGTTGTCGGATGCGGTATCTCAGATCGGCCTCCGCGGCCGGTGAAAGCAAGTGAAATCAATCCCTCAGTCGTAAATCACGGCCCCGGCGCTCAGCGCCGGGGCCTTCCGGCGTTGAATTCGAGAGGCCTCGTGCAGCACCCGAACATTGATCCCGCCGGTCCCAGCGCCGCGGACAAGCTCGACGACGACACCTACCCCGCCTACAGCATGGGACGCGCCGCGGAGATACTCGGCGTCACCCAATCGTTCCTGCGCGGCCTCGACGCCGCACGGCTACTCACCCCGCAGCGTTCAGAGGGCGGGCACCGCCGCTACTCCCGCTACCAGCTACGCATCGCCGCGCGCGTGCGTGAACTCGTCGACGCGGGCAACGCACTCGAGGCCTCTTGCCGGATCGTGATCCTCGAAGATCAGCTCGCCGAGGCGCACCGCATCAACACCGGCCTACAGGCAGAACTCGACAACCGCACCGACGGCTGACCGGCTGGTTCTCGCCGCGGGTGCACCGAAAAGACGAACGGCGCCTGACCTGTTGAGGTCAGACGCCGTCGATCAGGAAATGAACTAGCGCGGTGCCATGCGCAGGGCACCGTCCATGCGGATGGTCTCGCCGTTGAGGTAGTCGTGGGCGGCGATGTACTCCACCAGCTGGGCGTACTCGTCCGGACGGCCGAGGCGGGACGGGAACGGCACGCCGGCTTCGAGGCCCGCGCGGTACTCGGGGGTGACGCCGGCCAGCATCGGGGTGTCGATGATGCCGGGGGCGATGGTGTTCACCCGGATGCCGAACTGGGCGAGGTCGCGGGCGGCGGGAACGGTCATGCCGTGGACGCCGCCCTTGGACGCGGAGTAGGCGATCTGGCCGATCTGGCCTTCGAAGGCCGCGACCGAGGCGGTGTTGATCACCACGCCGCGCTGACCGAACTCGTCGACCGGCTCGGTCTTGGCGATGGTGTCGGCGGCCAGGCGCATCACGTTGAACGTGCCGAGCAGGTTCACGGTGATGACGGTGCGGAACAGCTCCAGATCGTGCGGGCCGTTCTTGGACAGGATGCGACCCGCCCAGCCGACACCGGCACAGTTGACCACGATGCGCAGCGGCGCCGGGCCCTCGGTGATCTGGGCGATCGCGGCGGCGACCTCGTCTCCGCTGGTCACGTCGGCGGCGATGAGGGTGACACCGGCGGGGACGTTGTCGCCCGCGCGCTCGATGGACGCGGGGACGTCAAGTCCGAAGACAGTGGCGCCCGCGTCGGCCAGGCGCTTGGCGGTGGCGGCACCGAGGCCGGAGGCGCCTCCGGTGACAATGGCGGCGGAACCCGAAATCTCCACAACGGTCCAATCTGTAGGTGATAGGCGGCTTATTGCGCCGCTTGCCAACAAGGCACCCTAACCCGTCATCGGTGTGGTCTGGAACACCGAACTCCAGCGCTGAGGAAATAGTTGTGAACAGGGGTGTCTACCGGTGGTAGCGTGCCGTCATGAGATCGTTCGCCGGTCCGTCGGTGGCCGGACGTAAGGTCCTGATCACCGGGGCCGCTCGCGGGATCGGTGCCGCCCTCGCCCGCCGGTTGGCCGCCAGCGGGGCCCACGTCGCCCTGCTCGGGCTGGAACCCGAACTGCTGGCCGAGGTGGCCGCCGAGTGCGGTGACGTCCCGTGGCGCTATTGCGATGTGGCCGATCGAGGGCAGGTCGAGCGGGTGGTCGAGGCGCTGGTCGCCGAACTCGGCGGGCTCGATGTGCTGGTGGCCAATGCGGGGGTCGCCAAGCAGATGGCGATGATCGGCGGCGATCCGTCGGTGTTGGAGGAGACCCTCGCGGTGAATGTGCTCGGGGTCGCCTACACGGTGTCGGCGGCGGGTGCGCATCTTTCGCATCCGGGTGGGTATGTGCTGATGATGTCGTCGATCTCCACGGAGGTGCAGTTGCCGCTCGGCGGGGCCTACAGCGCGTCGGCGGCGGCGGTGGCCTCGCTCGGCGCCACGCTGCGTGCGGAGCTGCGCTCGACCGGGGCGAAGGTGGGAGTCAGCTATTTCGCCGGGATCGACACCGACATGACGGTGCGCGGATTCGGTACGGCCGCCGCGCACACCGTGTTGGGGGAGACCAGCCTGACCGGGATCTCACCGATCGGACCCGCTGTCCTCGCGCTGGAACGAGCTATCGTGCGAAGACCCAAAACCGTTGTATCACCCTGGTGGGTGGCGTTGGTCCGGCCGTTCCGGCTGCTTGCCCAACTGGTCGTACAGCGAGTGCAGGGCGATCGTCTGGCCCGCGCCATCGACATCGCCCGCACCGAGGACGTCCCCTTCACCACCGACCAGCCGGCCCGACCCCGCAGAATGGAACGGCAAGCATGAGCGATTCGACCCTGCGGCAACAACTTCCGCGTGGACGCCATCACCTGTCGCGCGAGGAAGTCGTCGCTTCACAGCGTGAGCGCATTCTCGTCGCGATGGGCGAGGCGATGACCGTCGGCGGTTACGTCGGCACGCCGGTCGCGGCCGTGCTCAAGCGGGCCGGGGTTTCACGGGAAACCTTCTACGAACTGTTCCGCTCGAAGGAGGACTGCTTCAACGCGGCCTTCGACCGGGTGTCGAACGTCCTTGCCGAGAAACTCCGCGCGGTGATCGCCGAGTGCGCCGACACCGACGCACTCACCAGAATGGACCGCATTCTCACCGTCTACTTCGACCACATGATCGACGACCCGGCCTCGGCTCGCCTGTTCCTGGTGGAGGTCTACGCGGTCGGTCCGTCGGCCATCGAGGCCAGGATGGACTTGCAACACCGTTTCGTCGAGGTGGTGGCGTCGATGCTCGGCGCCGAATCCGAGGAGCAGCGGTTCGCCTGCTCGACTCTGGCCGCCGCCATCGGCGCGATGGTCACCGGCCGGATCGCCGCCGACGACCCGGAAAGCCTGCGCGGTATCAAGGAACAGCTGATCGCACTGGCCGAGCGCTCCGGCACCCTCTACGGAAACGCCTTCGCCTAACCCTTCAGCTCGGCCGGTTCGCTGTCGTGCACGGCGGGCCGCCCATACTTGCGCCACACCGCGACACCGATGCCGACCAGCGCGGGCGCGATGACGGCGGCTGCCGCCGAACCCCAACCCCCGAGCGACGGCACGAAGGCGTCGAGCACGGTTTTGCCCGCGAAGAACAGGAACAGCAGGCCCGATGCGATGGCGATGCCGCGCTCGGGCAGGTGCTTACCTGCGATCTTGCCGACCAGAATCGCGAGACCACCAGCGGCGACCATCCCGATGACCGAGCCGATCCAGACAGCCAGCCAGTTGTTGTTGGAGGCGAGGGCGGCGGCGGCGAACATGGTGCGGTCGCCGAGTTCGGCGAGGGTGAAGGCGGAGATGACGACGAGGAAGGCATTGCGGGTGCTCGGCGGCTCCGGTGCTTCTTCGGCGTCGTTATCGCTGGTCAGCGCGTCGAACAGGGTCCAAAGGCCGACCACCAGCAGGGTGAGGGCGGTGACGATGGCGATGGCGTTCGCGGGCAGGGCGGTGCCGAGGAAATGGCCGACGCCCGCGGCGATGAGGTTCACGGCGACGCTGGCCACGCTGATGCCTGCCAGTACCACCCACCAGCGGTAGCGCAGTGAGAAGGTCAGCGCCATGAGTTGCGATTTGTCGCCGAGTTCGGCGAGGAAGAGCACGCCGAAGCTCAGGGCGATCGTGGCGATCATGAAAGTCAGCTCCCAGGAAAATACTCCGGCCTGTGGCTGAGACCGCGCTTTCGAATGCTGCAAGCCGCCTTCAGCCACACCGGTCGACGGATCGGTTCGTGGCCGAAGGTCTCGCCCACCGGTGGTCACCGGTTCACGCAGCCGGACCGCGCCTGAGGCGGCGATCAGTATGTCGACTGCGCGATTGCGGGCTACTCCCCTTCGCTGTTGTCCACTCTAGCCCGGTTGCTCCCGGTATGCCAAGTCCCGGCAATCCAAATCTCAATGGGCACAATAAGTTTGGGTGTGCGGCGGTGATAGTTCGGTTTCCCTGATTTCAGTAACACGCAGACCCGTTGCCGGTCGTTCGCCGAACCGTCGACCGCGAAAAGTTCAGGCCGCCAGCAGCATTGCGAGCACGGCGGTATCGGGATCGCTGATCAGATCCATCCCGACCCGGCTCACCAATGAGGTGATCGTGCCGTCGAGTTCGGCCTCCGCCCACGCCGCGCGATGCTCCAAACCGAGGTGCGGCACGCCGGGCAGCAACACGCAGCCCGAGGCCGCGCCCGCGCATTCGGGCAGGGAGGGTCGCGTCTCCGACGGCGGATGCAGCATCAGCAGCGCAGGAGGGGTACGCGCCGCGAATCGGCCGGGTTCGATCGCCTCGTCCCCGAGCACCGGCCCCTCCGCCATCACCAGGCCCACCGTGCCGGGTTCCGGGTCGTCGGGCAGCTCCTCGCGCACCCCGAACACCGTGGTGGTCACCAGCAGGCCCGGCATCGACGCCACCCGCACGGCCAGCACCAGCACCTGCGCCCATTCCTTGGTGGTATCCGGCCACCGCCCCGAAACCACGAACCCGCACAACCGTCCACGCGCCTGAAATGGCGTGATCCCGATCGGACCCTGAGTATTCATGATGGCCTCCCGAACTACCGGGGGCGACTATGCCCGTATGACAGGAATAGCCCCTAACCCATCTGGCACACAAGTACCAAAGAGTGCCAATCGGGCAAAAAAGACAGCGGGCCCGCATGCGAAAGTCGCATGCGGGCCCGCTGAAAGGCTTACATCACCCGAAGATCAGGCCCTTGCCCTGGCCGACGGCCCGAGCGAAGCGGTCCTGCACGTCGGCCCAGTTGACGACGTTCCAGAACGCGGTCACGTAGTCGGCCTTGACGTTCTTGTACTGCAGGTAGAAGGCGTGCTCCCACATGTCGACCTGCAGCAGCGGAATGATGCCGGTCGGCACGTTGGACTGCTGGTCGTACAGCTGGAAGGTCAGCAGCTTCTGGCCGAGGGTGTCGTACCCAAGGACGGCCCAGCCGGAGCCCTGCAGCCCGTTGGCGGCAGCGGTGAACTGCGCGCGGAACTTGTCGAACGAACCGAACTGGTCGGCGATGGCCGCGGCCAGGTCGCCGTCCGGCTGGTCGCCACCGTTGGGGGAGAGGTTCTTCCACCAGACGGAGTGGTTGTAGTGGCCACCGAGGTGGAAGGCCAGGTTCTTCTCCAGCAGCAGGATGGCAGCCAGGTCGCCGGACTCACGGGCTTCCTCGAGCTGCTCGAGTGCCTTGTTGGCGCCTGCGACGTAGGCGGCGTGGTGCTTGGTGTAGTGGATCTCGTTGATCTGACCGGAGATGTGAGGCTCCAGTGCGCCGAAGTCGTAATCCAGTTCCGGCAGCGTGTAGACGGCCACGATGTCCCTTTCCGTGTGTCGGGCTGTGCGCGCCCAGATCGGACGACAACACCAACCATCATTCGTACACCCGCCCCGTGCAACCCGCGACCCTTGCCCCCGCATTCCCCGCAGGTCTGTGCGTAGGGCGCCGCTCCAAAATTACAGCGGCGGCGCGATGTCGGCCTTCGTGGTCCTGGCATCCCCGGTGGCATGCGCGTCCCACCACCGGCGCCCACCGTCGATGAACTCGTCCATCGGAATCTCGCGCCCGGCGGGGTCGGTGACGGAGATCTTGTCGAACCACACCCGCACATCGAGTTCGCGGGGGTCGATCCCCTCTTCCTGCGAGAACTCGATGACGTGCGCTGGGATGCGCTGATCGAGCACCTCGTCGAAACTGAGCAGTTCGCTCCACAGCGTCCAACCGCTGTCGTCGAGGTCGATGAACTCCCACCCGTGCAGCCCGCCGCCGCCGAAGCTCTCGATGGCCTCGTCGAGCTGGTCCAGACTCAACGGGAGCACGCGGGCGTCGACATCGTCCCAGCGCTGGATGCGCAGGGAGGCCGCGACGCGGGTGACCCCGGTGAAGGTGAGCAGAACTTTCGTGTCGATCGGCGCGGGTCCATCCGTGGGTAGCGTCAGCACCTCCAGAGCGAGTTGCAGTCGGCCCGCCGCGGCATCCACTTCTACCCCTAGACACGTGGATTCGGACAAAGCGGTATTCAAGCCGTTGATGTCGAAACTGTCGAGTAGCCCCCTGCTCACGTTCATGCGCCCAGGCTACCGATCTGGCCGCCCAGATCCCAGGATTTAAGATTTTCTCTAGTGTTCTCGTTTTTATGGAACCGAATCGGTCCCGCTCGCGTCCAAGTAGATGTCGGGACAGAACGCACTCCATGAATCCCGACGTCAGCGGCGAACGACCGCTCCGGGATGACATGGAGGGGAGTCCCGGATCGGTCGTTCCCGGCTGGTTCTGCCCAGCCGTCGACACCACGGACGGCCGGTTCGGCGGCATAGTGTGCTGACCGGTAGCTGAGCCTCGCCGACCGCCTCGTCCTCGCACAGGCCGCCCGGCAACGCGCGTGGCATGGCAGGATCGAGGCGTGACGAGCTCCGATGTCCCCACGGTGCCGGTGGGTGCGGTACCCGCCGCGTTCGACCACGCGGACCCGGCGCCGGGCGCGCAGCTGCTGGACGTGCGCGAACCCGACGAATGGAACCTCGGGCACGCACCGGGCGCGATCCACATCCCGATGGTCGACGTACCCGCCCGCCTCGACGAGCTCGATATCGACGCCGAGCTCTACATCGTGTGCAGACAGGGTGGCCGGTCCATCGAGGTCGTCCGGTATCTCGCCCACATCGGGTACGAAGCGGTCAACGTCGCGGGGGGCATGGTGTCCTGGCAGCAGACCGGCCGCCCGGTGGTCGCCGACGGCGACCACGAAGCCAAGATCTACTAGTCCGGAAGCGGGGTGCGCGGGTGAGTTCGGTGGTGCAACCATGTGCACGCTGTGGTGCGCGGTGGGCCGTGCAGGGCGCGCCGATGCACTGGTGCCCACGCTGCCGAGGCGTGCTGCTCTCGCCGGGCAAGGTCGACGCCCCCGCCACCCAGCGCAACTACCGTTGGGTCGCGCGCCGGCCCGACCACCGCACGCGTAAGGCGGGCGCGACCATCGCGGCCCCGCTCGGGCCGACCCCGCGCTACACCCAGACCCCGCGCTGGGGCCTGCTCGATCCACCACCGTCGCCCGCTCGCACACCAGAGCGACCGCTGCGCGGTATCGCCGTTCGCCGCGACCGACTGCTGGTCGCGACCATGTTCGCGTTCCTGCTCGCCGGGCTCGCCGAATACGGCCGCTACCTGATCCTGTTGCAGAACCGTGCCCGGCTCATCCCCGGCTGGCTGCTGTCGATCTCCGACGCCACGGTGCTGGTGTTCGGCATCATCGCGCCGCTCTGTGCGCTGGTGACCGCGGTGTCGCTGGTCGCCTGGCTGATCGAAGCGCGCACGATCGTGTTCACGGCCTACGGCAAGCGTGATCCGCGCAAGCGGTGGACCCTGATCGCGGGATGCCTCGTGCCGGGCGTGAATCTGATCTGGCCGGGCGTGTTCCTCACCGAACTCCTCGGCACCGACCCCGATCCGCGCTCCTGGCGGGCCGTGCGGATCTGGTGGGCGGCTTGGGCATTCAGCGGACTGCTGTTGATCGCGGCGACGCTGTGGCGTGACGCGTCGACCCTGCAGGCGGAAGCCGACGGCGTCTCGTTCACCGGGTTCACCAACCTGTGCGCGGCCGGGTTCGCGGTGCTCACGCTGTGGATGGTGCGCACGCTGGAAGGCCGTGACCTGCGTGGAGACGTCAGGTCGGCGCATCGCTGGGTGATGGCGGCCGATCCCGCCGAGGTCGTCATCGCGCCGGTCGAGCCGGGCGCTGTCGCCTCGGTCGACGACTCCGGGCACGATGAGGTCGAACGCGCGGATGCTGTCCGGGCAGGCGAGAATACGCAGGAGGAGGTCGTGGCCAAGTGAGCCAGAGCAATCGCCCACCCTTCGTGGTGGCGCATCGTGGCGCGTCGGCGGCGAAGCCCGAGCACACCATCGCCGCGTACGAGCTAGCGCTGCAGGAGGGTGCTGACGGTGTCGAGTGCGACGTCCGGCTCACCCGCGACGGCCACCTGGTCTGCGTGCACGACCGCACCGTCGACCGCACCAGCGACGCCACCGGCCTGGTCAGCGAGCTGACGCTGGACGAGTTGCGCGAGATGAACTTCGGCACCGACGAAGAGCCGCAGGGCGTACTCGCGCTGAGCGACCTGATCGGACTCGTCCTCGACTGGCGAACCCGCCCGACCAAGTTGTTCATCGAGACCAAACACCCGGTGCGCTACGGCGCCCTGGTGGAGAACAAGGTGCTCGCCGAACTGCAGCGTTTCGGCATCGCCACGCCCGCCTCGGCCGATCATTCCCGCGCGGTGGTGATGTCGTTCGCGGCGACCGCGGTCTGGCGGATCCGCCGTGCCGCACCGCTGCTGCCGACGGTGCTGCTCGGCGAATCGTCGCGGTTCCTCGGCGGCGGCGCGGCCACCACGGTCGGCGCGACCGCGGTGGGGCCGTCGGTGAAAACCCTGCGCGAGCATCCCGAACTGGTCGACAAGGCCGCCGCGGCAGGCCGGGCCACCTACTGCTGGACCGCCGACGACCCCGAAGACGTGACCCTGTGCGCCGATCTGGGCGTGAGCTGGGTGGCCACCAACCACCCCGGCCGCACCAAGGCGCTACTGGCAGGCGTCTGAGGCACCCGCACGAGGAATCGCGGCCATGGCAGGGGGCGCGGTGAGCGAACCCGCTGCTCGGCCATAAACTCCACGCGTGGGTAAAAGCAAGCGGAACAGTCCGAAGCCCGACAGTAATCGGGCTCAGCGTCTCGCGCAGCGGCGTGCGGCGCAGGAGCAGGCATCCGCGGCCGTGACACGGCCGTTCGAGGGTCTTGCCGCTGAATGTGATCTGGTGGCGCTGCGGGAGTTCGTGCCGTCGGCGACCGCGACCTTGAAGCTCGCGCCCGGCGTGGCCGCGCAGCGCGAGGTCACCCTGGCGACGGTGCTGCCCGGTGCGGTGGCCGCGCTGGTGCGCGCCGGTGACGAGCCGGTCGGTTTCGTCGGCACGCAGATGCAGTTCCGCGGCGAGGACCCGTCGGCCGATATCGCGGCGGCGATCCTGTGGACCCAGTCGGCCGAGGCAGGCGAGTCGCTGAACTCCGCCGACGCCATCGACGGTGGTCCGCGCCTGGCCGACGTGATCGATCCCGGTGCCGATCTCGAGCTCACCGTGCACCAGGACTTCGACTGGTGGGTGCCCGAGGGCGTCACCCCGGATCCGCAGGTGGCGGCGACGATCGAGCAGGCCAAGCAGGCCATCATGCCGTCGGCACGCCTGGATCTCGGCCCGGATTCCGTCGGCGCGGCCTGGTGGGTCGACGCGGGCGAGAAGGCGCATGTGCGTTGGGTGCGTCCCGAGGACGAGGACGCGCTGATGCTGGCGCTGGCTCGCGTGCACGCCACCGGTGGACTGCACCTGGGTGAGGGTTCGCGCTTCGCCGGCTCGTTCCGCACGCACGGCCTGCTGGTGCCGGTGTTCGACCTCGATCCCGAGCGGCACCCGGCTGAATGGGAAGCTCCGGCGCGTGAGTTCGGTGCCCGCCTGGCCGAGGCGCTGGCTTCCGACGCTCCGATGACCGGCGAAGAGCGTCGCTCGCGCGATGGCCTGCGTTCGCGTCAGGTCACCCTGCGCTGAACTTAATGAAACATTCCTCTTTCACAGGTCTGGTCGGCTAGGTTCACGAATCAGCCGACCAATCGGTGATGAGGAAAGTAAGAGGCATCGTGGAATTTCTCGGATCTATCGCAGGCCTGGCCCAGATGTTGATCGGCACCGTGCTGGCAAATACCGGCTCGGGTGGCTCGGGCTCGGGCTGGTAAAGCACAACAGGGATTCGGCTCGCTGCCCGCGAGCCGAATCCCTGTGCGTTCTGGCTAAACGCTGCCGCCCGCGACCGACGGCGCGCCGGAGGCGTCCTTCGGGGTGCTCAGCTCACGCCACATGAACTCCTCCAGGTCGAACAGGTTCGACCCGGCGCGATCGGCGATATTGAGCAGCGTCGTCATGTGCGCCACTTCTTCGACCTGTTCCTTCAGGAACCACTGCATGAACTGCTCGCCGAGGTAATCGCCCTCTTCACGGGCGGTGCTTGCCAGCTGGACGATCTGATCGGTGACCGTCTTCTCCTGGGTCAACGCCAATTCGATCGGCTCGCGGGCGGTCTCGAACTTCGACTTCGCCGCATCGATGCCCGAGATGTCCACGGAGATGTCGCGGTCGACGAAATACTGCACGATCATCATCGCGTGATTTCGTTCTTCCACCGACTGGGCGTAGAAACGCTTCGCCAGCTGCGGCAGGTCGTGGTTGTCGAACCACACCGCGATGGCGATGTACTGATGCTCGGCATTGAACTCATGCCGGATCTGGTCTTGAAGCAGAGTGTGGAACTTGCTACGCGGAGCTTCCGGATGAATCGACATAGCGGCAACATTAGTGCTGGTCATAAGGGGTTGTCATCCAAGTGCAGCCTTATTGAGGACAGTATTCCCTAACCAAGTATTTCCTAACTCGCGCCTGCCATTCGGGGTGCGGTGGTGTCGAGGCGCACCGTGCCGCGCAGTTCCCGGCGGACGAATTCTTCGACATCGAACAGGTTGTCCTGTCGGTCGAGCACCGTCAGCAGGGTGGTCATTTTCGCGACATCGTCGACCTGCTCGCCGAGGAACCACTGCATGAACTGTTCGCCGAGGAAGTCATTGGTCTCGCGCGCCGCCGCGGCGAGCGCGCTGATCTGCCCTGTGGTGACCCGTTCGCGGTCGAGCAGAAACGCGATCGCGGCGCGCGGGGAATCGAATTCCGCGCGCACCTCGTCCAGCCCGCCGATCGCGATCGGCACATCGCGGTCGAGCAGGTACTGCACCATTCGCATCGCGTGCCCGTGATTGGCCGTCGAGCGCGCATAGGTCTGCGCGGCCAATTCGGGTAAGTCCTGCGCGTCGAAATAGACGGCGGCGGCGAGATATTGATGCGCCGCGGTCAGACCCGCTCTGACCTGGTCACGAAGCATTTCGGCGAAGGACACGTTCTCGGACATGCCATCGACGTTACCGCGTGAGCAGCTCCTCCGGGATCTGCTGATCGGCGGCGAGCGCCTCGAAGAAGCCGGTGGCCCTGGCCTTGTCCCAGAGCAACACGTTGCCCACATCGGTGTCGTCGAATCCGCCGATCGGCACGCTGGTGGTGACGGTGTCGCCACGCATCGCCCAGCCGAGTGCGGCCAGATTCCAGATGTGGTCACCGTCGTCGACCTTCAGCGAGCCCGCGACCCCGGTTGCCATGGGCCACAGGGCGAACGGATTCGCGAGGGTGCCCGTGCTCGTCGCCTTCTTCAGCAGCGCCGCCATGAACATCCGCTGACGGTTCATCCGGTCGACATCGGCGGTCGGGGTGGCGCGGGTGCGCACGAAACCGAGGGCCTGCGGGCCGGACAGTTCCTGGCAGCCCGCGGGCAGATCGAGCCCGGCCAGCGGGTCGACGATCGGTTCGTCCAGGCACATCTCGATCCCGCCGATCGCGTCGACCACGCTCGCGAAACCACCGAAACCGATCTGCGCGTAGTGGTCGATCCGCACGCCCGTGGCCACCTCCACCGTCTGGACCAGCAGCGGAGCGCCGCCGAGCGCGAACGAGGCGTTCAGCTTGTCCTTGCCGTGGCCGGGAATGCTCACGTAGGAATCGCGCGGGAGGCTGACCATCGTGGTCGGGCCGGAGGACGGGATGTGCACCATCATGATCGTGTCGGTGCGCTCGGGTCCGGTGTCGCCGCCGGTCGCGAGTTCCTGTTCCTGCTCGGTCGAGAGGTCACCGCGGCCGTCCGAACCGACGAGCAGCCAGTTGGTGCCGGGGGTATCGCGCACGCGGTCGGCGTAGGACGGCAGCGCGGTGATGCGGGTGAGCGAGTTGTCCAGGTGCACGATCGCGGCGATGAGGCCGACGATCAGCGCCACGATGATCACCATGAACCACCGGAACGGGTGACGTCTGCGCCTGCGTTTCGGTGGTTGTGCCTGTCTGCCACTGATCGGCGGCGGGGGTGTGCGGCGCGGCGGGGCACCGTCGTGATGGGGGACCGGGCGCTGCGTCGGGGCGTGCCGGACCTGCTCGCGACGGGGACTCGGCTGCTCACGGCGTGGCGGGGGCTGTGATGGGCGCCGGGGTTCGACGCGATCGCGCGGTGCCTGCGAATACGCCAGCGGCTGATCACCGGAGTTGCCGCGGTGCATCACCTGGGTGGGTTCGATGTGCGAGGCGCCGCGCCGAGGCGCCGGGTTGTAGCGAACCGTCGGTCCGTCCTCGGGATTCGGACGCCGATCGTTGCCGGGCGGACGGCCGTAGCGCGGATCCGGTGGGATCGCGCGACCCTGCGGCGGTACCGGACGACCTTTCGGGGGCACCGCGGAACTGTCGGGGCGGCCGGATGCCGGGGGCACCCGGCGTCTACGGGGGTCCTCGCGGGGGTCGTCGCCGTTCATCACCGTCAAACTCTACTGATCGTCGGGCGCGCGGGTCGGTTCTGCGCGTGCGGTCACTATGGGATACCCCGTGTGGCGGGCATTGTTAGCGTGAAACGCGACGATGTGGTGAAACTCGCCGCGACACGCCGTTCGCATCGCTGAACGGACACCCCGGCGCACAGCTGCCGGACGCGCCGCTCGTGGCACGATTTTCGGCGACCGGCTTGTGGTCACGGCAACCAGCCGACGCGCCCTCGCAGCACGCTGTAGCCCAGATAGGCGACCGCGTCGATCGTCGCGTGGGCCAGGATCAGCGGCCACAGACGGTTGGTGCGTTGCCAGTAGCGGCCGAAGATCACCCCCATCACGAGATTGCCGAGCCCGCCGCCGATCCCCTGGTACAGGTGATAGCTGGCGCGCAACAGCGCCGACGCGGCCAGCGACGAATTCTCCGACCAGCCGAGCCTGCGCAGCCGGGTGATCAGATAACCCACCACCAGCACTTCCTCGGCAACGGAATTCGCGCACGCCGACAGGAGCAGCACCGGCAGCCGCCACCAGTGTTCCGACAGCGAACTCGGCACGATGGTGACGCTCACTCCCATCGCATGCGCGACCAGATACAGCGCGAGCCCCGGCAATCCGATCACCGCGGCCAGCACCAGCCCCGCCACGATATCGCCGCGCCGGATCCGCGCCAGCCCGATCATCCGCGGCCCGATCCCGCTGCGCCACAACAGATACAGCCCCAGCGCCGCCCATGCCATCAGCCGCGTCACCCCGACGAGCTGGAACAGCAGATCCAAAAACGAGTTGTTCGACCGCGACGCGTTCAGCGCCACCGTCCGCCCCCCGACCCCACCCGGCGACAACGCCGAATCGAGCAGCGACAGACCGGCACTGATCCCACTCAACCCGAAGGTCACCAGCAGAACGACCGCGATCTCCACCCGCAGCCCGAACCTGTCCCGCTCACTCAGCGGAGTCTCCGAAGGATCGACACGCATGCCGCGCAGTCTAAGCAGGCACCACCCCGCAGTCGGTTACCAGCGAATCTTCACAGCGCCCCAGCGCTCCGGAATTCAGCCGATCAAATACGTCGCAAACCGTTCAGAAACGGGCAGCCCGCCAGCACACGGACCGCGCGACTCAACGATTGGATGTCATCGGCCGGAGTGGGAAACGGCAGGCGGACATCATGATCACCGTCGTTGCTCTCGACCCGCAAGGTGAGCCCGTAGCGGTCGATGGCGAGGGGATGCACCAGCCCGCCGCGCAGCCGGGTCGGCAGGTGCCGCGCCAGTTGCGCGACAACGTCGGCATGGTCCTCCGACATATGCTGCAGCCAAGCACTTTCCAGCTCACAGAACGGATCGGCGCTAGCGGCGCGCAGGTCGGCGTGGTCGACCGATTCCGCCCCCGCCGTGTCGGCCAGCACCGCCGAATTCACCACGATCCGCAGCAGCGTCACCCCGTGCCCCACATCGAGCAGACCCGGATGCGGGAAATCCTTGGCGATTTCGACGGCGAGCGCGCGCTGCGCATGCTCCGGCACCTGCCGCACCCATCCGCGCAACCACACCAGCGCCCTGACCGGCTCACGCAGCGGCAGCGGCGCGTGATCGGTGAGTTCGAGTACCGCCGAGGTCTCGTTCGCCGTGGCGGCCAGCGCGGCCGCGAGCGAGGACGCCGGCACCGCGATCACCGCGTCGCCGCAGCGGCGCAGGTGGTGCAGCGTGGTGGGGACCGGGTCGATACCGGGCAGCGCGAGTACCGCCGTCTCCGCATGAGCACACGCACTGCGTACCCGCTCGGCGGTGGTCGGCGCGAGGATCGTGGTGGGGCTCGACATGACAACCTCCGCGAACGTTTGATTAGGTAAACCTAAGCTAAGTTACAAACGCTCGCCACGCAAGAGGACACCCCGAAGAATCGAGCCGATACGGTGGACCGATGACGCACGACGACCACGGCGACGACCATCCCGCCCCCGCCGAACCCGTCCTGCTCAACCTGTCGGCCCCCGCCCGCCGCAGCCTCGTGGCCGACCTCGTCCGCCCCGCGGGAAGTTCCCCCACCCCCGTCGACGTCGACATCCCCGACCCCGCCCTGGCCGCCTTCCTGGCCGCCATGGCCCACGCCGACCACGGCTTCACCGCCCACACCACCAGCGGCCCCCGCGCCCTGGCCGTAGTCGCGGGCACTGTAGCCGCCCTCTGCGGCGAAGACATCCCCACCGCCCTCACCACCCCCGATCTGTCCTTCCTGAAGTCACTGAAACCCGCCGCCATCGAAGCCACCCGCACCGTCCTGCTCGCCATCGAAACCCCCAACGAACAGGCAATCACCGAAGCACTACAAGTACTGGACCACTAACCCCGTACCACCCGATGCGCCGCCGACCCGCGTGCACGTCCTGAGTCGGGTATTCCGATGTGTCCCCCCCAGCGGGCCCGGTAACCCCCGTATGTCCCTCCCCAAAGGGGCCCATGGGGCCCCGCTCGAGCGCGCCAGCGCTCCAAAAACACAGCCCTGCACACCACCCCCGAACCACTGAACCCCGTTGTCCCCCCACCACACACTCCCTACCGCACCACCGCCCTGACCTTCGAGTCCGAAAAGCCGATAGCCCCAGCCGCTAAAGTTGCAGTGTGCTGCGTATTGCCTACTTCGGACCATCCGGAACCTTCACCGAGATGGCGCTGGCGAAGTTCGAGAGTTCGGGTGCCTTCGATGCCCCGGTCGAGCGCATCGCCGCGCCGAGCCAAGGCGCGGCGCTGGACCTGATCCGTACCGGCCAGGTCGACGGCGCGGTCGTGCCGATCGAGAGTTCGGTGGAGGGCTCGATCCCGGCCACCCTGGATTCCCTCGCCATCGGCCCCCGCTTGCAGATCATGGCCGAAACCGAACTCGAGGTGACCTTCACGATCGTGGCGCGGCCCGGTACCTCGCTGGCCGAGGTGCGCACACTCGCGGCCTACCCCGTGGCGGCGGCGCAGGTCAGGGAGTGGGTGGCACGGACCATGCCCGACGCGCGCCCGTTCACCTCGGCCTCCAACGCGGCCGCTGCCGAAGACGTGGCCGCCGGCACGGCCGACGCGGCGGTCTCGACCGCACTGGCGGGCGAACGACTCGGCCTGGTTACCCTGGCCGACGGTGTGGCCGACCACGACCAGGCCATCACCCGCTTCGTCCTGGTCACCGAGCCCGGCGTCGCGCCGCACGCCACCGGTGCCGACCGCACCTCGGTGGTGCTCGAACTGCCCAACGAGCCCGGTTCGCTGATGCGCGCGTTCGCCGAATTCGCCACGCGTGGAGTCGACCTCACGCGCATCGAATCGCGCCCCACCCGAACGGGCATGGGCACCTACCGGTTCTACCTCGACTGTGTGGGTCACATCGATGACCCGGCGGTCGCCGAAACATTGAAAGCCTTGCACCGCACCGCCCAGATCCGATTCCTCGGATCATGGCCCGCTGTAGCGGCTCTCGGCTCACCGCCGCCGTCGGACGAGCCTGCGGCAGAATGGTTGACGCAATTGCGAAAGGGGGTCGCGGACCTATGACAACCCGCGCGAAACTGATTCTGGTACGCCACGGCGAGACCGAGGGCAATGTCGCGAAGATCCTCGACACCGCGCTGCCGGGCCTGCCGCTGACCGAACGCGGTGTGGCGCAAGCGAAAGCGTTCGGCGCGGCCCTGGAGCGTGCGCCCCAGGTGCTGGTCTCCTCGGACGCGCTACGCGCCCGCCAAACCGCGAGCCACATCGAAGAAGCCACCGGCACACCGGCCTACGTCCTCGACGGTCTCTACGAGGTGCAGGTCGGCGACCTGCACGGCCGCTCCGACAAGGAAGCGCACGAACTCTTCCAGCAGATCTACCGCGGCTGGCACCTCGGCGAACTCGAGGTCAGGGCACCCGGCGGCGAATCCGGCCACGAAGTACTGGCCCGCATCCTGCCCGTCCTCGAAGGCCTGCGCGAGGAGTTCCTGACCGACGACGCCGACGGCGACGTGGTGGTCGTGAACCACGGCGCCGCCATGCGCCTGATCGGCAAAGCCCTCGCCGGGGTAGCGCCCCCGTTCACGACGAACAACCACCTCGACAACACCGAAACCATCGAACTGCTCCCCACCGAAGACGGCGGCTGGGAATGCCTACGCTGGGGCAAGTTCACCCCACCGTTCACGATCCAAGCCGAAGCGATGGCGGACGACCCCATGGGTTAAACGCTCCGGCTGCGCCTACGGTTCACGGTTAAGTTGTGGGGGCGGAGGGGTGGGTGGTTGCGGTGGGTGGGGTGGGCTTACGCCGGGTTAGTGGCTGCCGCGGTAGGGAATTCGGTGCGGACCGGTAGGGAGTCGATGAGGTCGGATATGGCGGTGCGTAGGCGGGCGTTGGTGCCGCTGGCGATGGACGACCACTTCACTCCGTCGTCGGCGACGCTGGCGGTGATGATGAATCTGCCTGCGCGCGTGTTGAATACGGCGATGTGGTTGTCCTGGATGTCGCGGGTGCCGTCACCGTAGGCCACGCCGACGATCTCGGCGTAGGAGTGGATCTCCACGAGCGCCGAGGCGAGTGTCTGGGCGTCGGTGGTCGGATTGCCCACCTTGCTCAGGCGCCGCACGGTGGCGGCTGCGTCACCGGTGTCGCCGAAGATCGGCGCCAATTGGTCGGTGGGAGCGTTCATTCCGTACAGCTCGAGTGCTTCGACCGGACCGAGTGCCTGCAGCACCGCACCGGGCAGGTCGAGGCCCGCGTCATCGATGACGTAGGACTGCGGCCCGCGCAGGGCGACGACCGCGCGGTCGTCGCCCTGCGCCAGGCAGAATCGGTTGACCTGGCCGGCCACCACCCACCGCAGCGCGATGATCCACTGCGGTCGGTAGAGCACCCGTAGCCGTTCGGCGAGCTCGGGTGCCACCATCTGTCCGAACAACAGGTCGCGTTCGGTCAGGGCGGCCGCTGCCACCTTCATGGCGGCGTCGTGCGCGGTGACGTTGTCATAGCGGCCCATGGCATCGAGCACCACGGGCATCTCGTCGAACTCCAATTCCTCCAGGAGGAACTGCATGTCGTCGAGCGAGAGCACGACGGCGCCGAGCAGCGAACCTCCGCTGCCCGAGCCGAGAACCGTCACTTGGCCGATCCGGTGAGGTCGGCGCCGATCACACCTTCGGCCGTGTAGCGACCATCGGTGAACTCGTCGGAGCGCACGTAGTCGATGCCGTCGTGCTCTTCGTCTTCCTCGCCCTTCTGCCGGCTACCCATCAGCGGGTTGGCGCCGGTGCCGGTGTTGCGCACGGGCGCGGCATCGGCGCGGTTGACGACCGTTTCCGACACCGGTGCGTTCGCGGCGGCGTTCGCGGCGGGTGCGCCCCAGCCCTCGGGCAGCTTCAGCGAGCCCGCGCTGACGGCACCGAGACCGGCCGACGTGGTGGCCATGCCACCACCGACGGCGGCGGCACCGGCGGCACCGACACCAGCCATGGCGGGCGCGACGGCGGCAGCGGTACCGGCGGGCGCGGTGACCGCCGAGATCGCGGAGGCGCCGATGTTGCCTGCCGTGCTGACACCGCTGGTGAGCACGCCACCGGCGGTGTTGGCCGCCTGGGTGGCTGCGCTGACCACACCGGGGTTGGACACGAAGGCCTGTGCGGCGGCGACGGCTGTCTGGAGCGGATCGCCACCACCGAAGTCGCCCTGCGCGGAGCCCGCGCCGCTGGCGATGGCGGGCGGCATGGTGAACTCGCTCGGGACGGCGACGGTGGCCGAGGTGGCGGCCTCGTAGGTCTCCATCACCAGTGCGGCGCGGATGTCCATCGCGTGGCGCACGACCTCGGCGGCCTCGAAGGCGCCGGAGACGACACCGGGCGGGTTCGCCGAAACGGCCACCGCGGTGTTGGTGGCGGCGATCTCGGGCAGGCTCGGCATCGCGATCGAGGCGACGGTGTAGGCGGTGGCGTTGGCCGCGCACTTGCCACTGATCGCCGCGGCCGCGATGCCCTGCTGGCTGGCCCAGCCCGCGAACGGCGCCAGGCGGGCGAGCACGGCGATGCCGTTGACGCCCTGGAGGCCGACACCGACTTCGGCGATCACCCGCGTGATCGTGAATGCTGCGTCGCCCCACGCGGCGGCCAGCGTGCCCCACGAGGTGGCGGCGGCGCTGATCGGGATCGCGTGTGCGCCCGCGTTGAGGGTGGTGGAGTTGACTTCGGCCATACGAGGCAGCCAGAACACCCCGGTGATCCCTGCGGTCATGCTTGTTTCTCCCCTGAGTAAATGATCGTCGACCGGATCGGTGCGGCTAGATCTGGATGGCGTTGATCGTCGCCGCGCGGACCACGTCTTCCCCGATGTGAGTGGTCAGCTGCGAGCGCAGGGTCGCGGCGGCGTGATGCAGCTCGAGGATCGCCTGGGCGACCGAACCGTCGTGCTTGCCCGCGGCGGTGTTGAAGTGCGACGCCGCGAGCAGCGACACCTCTTCGGCGCCGGACGGCAGCACGTGCGTGGTCGGCCCGGCGAGCCCGGCCGCGAGGGCGAGGCGTTCGGCGAGCAGATCCAACTCCGCGGATGCGGCGAGGACGATTTCAGGTGCAACGAGAACGTGTCCAACCATGACCCGACTCCTTCTGGTGGCGGCTATCGGGAACCACGAGAATTCCCCCTACGAGTACTTGGACGCGAGAGCGGGTCGTTCGGTTCCATCGATTCCCCACCCAATTTTCGCTAACCCCATCCCAGCTCATGCAACCGGTCGTCGTCAATCCCGAAATGGTGTGCTATTTCATGGATCACGGTGATCGCGACTTCCTCGACCACCTCGTCGTCGGTGTCGCAGATGTCGAGAATAGCCTCGCGATAGATCGTGATGGTGTCCGGCAACGATCCAGCGTAGTAGCTGTCCCGCTCGGTGAGGGCGATCCCGTGGTACAGCCCGAGCAGCGACGGTTCCTCGTCGTTTCGGGGCTCCACCAGCACCACAACATTGTCTATGGCACCGGACAGCTCCGCCGGGATCTGGTCGAGGGCATCGCTGACCAGCTCTTCGAATCGCCGCTGCGGCATCCGCTCGGACAACGTCACCTCGGCTGGGGCTGCGGCGGCAGCGGCGCGGCGCCCGGCAGCGGGGCCGGGGTGGAGCGTCCTGAGTTCGGCGGGGGCACCGGAGCCTGTCCGTCGATCAGGATCTCACCGCGAGCCGAGCCCACGATGGGCGCGAAACCCTCACGGTCGGCACCTTTTCCGAGCCAGCAGTCCAGTTTGTGGCTGCCCGCGAGCCAGCTGGCAGGCTCCAGATAGTCGAAGAACAGGGTCAGCGTCTTGTTGCGGATGGCATCGGGGCTGCCGAGATAATCGCCGGAGAGGCGATTGCATTCGGCCTCGACGAACTTGTCCTGCTCGGCTTCCGACGGCGGGCCGCCGGTGAAGTTGGTGGCCAGGTCGACGGTGCCGACGATCTCCACCGAGTGCGGCTGCGCGCAGTCGACCGGGTCGGTGGGCAGGTTCTGATTGATGCCGAGGCAGGTGCCGGTGGGGTGGACCTTCGACTGATCGCTGTCGGCCAGGCTGCCTGCGGTGGCCGGACTGGCGGTGGTGGCGGCGACCTGGACACCACACCGCAGCGTCCGATCACCGTGCTGCCAACCGGCCGGGCTCGGCGACATCACATTCACCACGAACTTGCCGCGCGGATCGAACCGCCCGCCCAGATACTTCTGGACGGCGATCACGCAGTGCTCGTCTCGCAACTCGGTCATCCGCAGCGAATCGGGGTGCCGGGTGCCCTCGGCGAACTCGCGCCCCGGATAGGCGCTGAGGTCGATGACACCCGCCACCTCGAATAGGTGCTTGTCGCCGCAGCCCACCTTCACCAGGTCGCTACGGTCGGCTTTGGACCAGGTCAGGCAGTCGCCTCGGGCGGCGCTGCTGAACTCCTTGTCGCGCACCACCGGCTCGGCGCCGGGCTGATGCGCTTCGACCTTGTCGGTGTCGAAGCCTGTCACGGTCATGGTGGCCATGGCCGCGATGACCGCTCCGAGGGCGGCTATCAGCAGCCCCCAACGCAGTTTCGTCGCGGACAGGTGCAGGGCGCCGCCGCGACTGGGCGCGGCGGGTCCCTCGGCTGGAGTGCTCTGCTTCTTCGACATCGTCGACGAGTGTATTTGTCGTGGCGGACTCCGGGGTCAACCCCGCAGAGCTGACACGAAGATGCCGGGTATGCGGCGCAGTTTGCCGTCGCCGTAGAAATCGGTCAGCTTGCGGCCGGTGGCGGCGCCGGTCTTGTTCGAGACGAACCACGGCGGCTTCGGGGTGAGGGCGAGTTCGCCGCGCAGAATCGAGCGCGGAGCGGGGCGGAAGGGTCCGCGGACCACCGTGCGTTCGACTTCGTCGAGCAGGAAGGCGTTGTGTACGACGCCGATGCCGCTCTGGATGTCGTCGATGGTGTGGCCGGGGTAGGCGCCCCAGCTGGCGCGCGGGGTCAGGAACGCGAGACCGGTCCAGGCGTTGAGGGCGACGGTGCCGTAGCGCAGGTTCTCGATCGCGGTGTCGAGTTTCGCGCCGAGCGCGGTGATGGTGGCCGGATCGGCGACGATGTTGGCGCCCAGGGTGCCCATCAGTTCTTCGTTGGCGAAATCGACTGCGTTGCTGAGGAATTCGGCCCCGGTGCCCGGCAGCTCGACCACCCCGAGGACGGGCGAGAAGTATTCGGTGCGCAGCAGGGGAGTGTCACTGGCAGGCAGGTTCTCGACCAGCAACCGGCCGTTGGCGCGGGCCGCGTCGGGGTAGGTCTCGAGTGCGCCCGCGACGCGGTTGGCGCTGCCCGGGTAGTAGGCGGTGCGCGCGGGCGCGTTGTCGATCGCGGCCCGCAGTTCGGTGAGGAACTGCTCCTTGAGCGGCCAGTCGGCGGCGAGCACCACGGTCTGCGCGGCGACACAGTTGTAGCCACCGTTGTGCAGGCGCTGGGTGGCCACGTGCTCGGCCTGGAACTTCAGATCGGCGGCCGACCAGTCACCGGGGACCACGATGCACGGCGCGACACCGCCGAGTTCGCTGGTGATCGGCTTGTCCAGGATCGGCTCGCCGGTCTTGTCGGCGCCCTGACCCCACACGATCGCGTCGTGGGTGGGCGCGCCGCCGGTCATGTGCACGTGCGCGACCAGCGGATGGTTCACCAGGTAGCCGCCCTCTGGGGCGCCGCCGGTGAGGATGCGCACCACGCCGAGCTCGATGAACGGCGCGAAGATCGCTTGGAACACCGGCAGCAGCGGATCGGTGATCGGGTTGAGCTTGAGCGCGACGACGCGGTTGTTGGCGTAGAGCTCGTAGAGGGTGTCCAGCGGCGCGATCGACATGATGTTGCCCGCGCCGAGCACCGCGCCGACGCCGTTGGTCTTCGCGGGTTCGCGCTGGGCCAGGCCCGCTTTGCGGCGCGCGGTCGCGGCATCGACGCCGGGCTTGAGCCAGACGTCGGCGCTGAACCCGCTCAGCAGCAGCTTGTCGTAGAAGCCGTGCGGCAGCGCGGGCACGGCCACCCGGCCGCCGGGTGCGGTGGTGAGTTCGACGCCGTCGAGCGGACTCGCGCCCTTCTCCAGCGCCGCCATCGACTCGCTCAGCGCCGCCGCGCCCGCGAGCATCGTCATCGGGCCCGACATCCACTCCTCGCCGAGCAGCGGGCTGTCGGCGTCGAGCTTCTTGATGGTGCGGGCGGCGGCGACCCAGGCTTCGGCGTCGCGGGCGGTGAGCGCGTGCAGTTCGTCGAGCAGTTCGCGGCGGCGACGCAGGTCGGTCGCGGCCCAGGCCTTTTCCCCCTGGGTGAGATCGGCGAGCGCGGTATCGATGACGGCGGTGTCGAAAGAGGTACTCACACCGCAACTATGCCCCTGTCCTGCCCGATTGGCACTTCAACTAGGCTTGATTCTCATGATCGACCTCCGATTCCTGCGCGAGAACCCGGAAGCCGTCCGTGCCTCGCAGCGGACCCGCGGTGAGGACCCCGCACTCGTCGACGCCCTGCTGGAAGCCGATGCCGCGCGCCGGGCCGCCGTGGCCACCGCCGACAACCTGCGCGCCGAACACAAGGCCATGGGCAAGGTGATCGGCAAGGCGAGCAAAGAGGAGCGCCCCGCGCTGCTGGCCGCCGCCACCGACATGTCCGCCAAGGTCAAAGAGGCCGAACTCGCCCAGCACGCCGCCGACGCCGATCTGGACGCCGCGCAGCGCGCGATCTCCAATATCGTCCAGGAAGGCGCGCCCGCGGGCGGCGAGGACGACTATGTCGTACTCGAAACCGTCGGCACCCCACCGGTTTTCGACTTCGAGCCCAAGGATCACCTCGAGCTCGGCGAAGCGCTGCACCTGATCGACATGGAGCGCGGCGCGAAGGTGTCGGGTTCGCGGTTCTACTTCATGACCGGCTACGGCGCGCTGCTGCAGCTGGGTCTGCTGCAGCTGGCCGCGCAGAAGGCCGTGGCCAACGGGTTCACGATGATGATCCCGCCGGTGCTCGTGCGCCCGGAGATCATGGCGGGCACCGGGTTCCTCGGTCAGCACTCGGCCGAGGTCTACCACCTCGAAGAAGACGACCTCTACCTCGTCGGTACCTCGGAGGTGCCGCTGGCCGGCTACCACTCCGACGAGATCCTCGATCTGAGCGAGGGCCCGAAGCGGTACGCGGGCTGGTCGTCGTGCTTCCGCCGCGAGGCCGGTAGCTACGGCAAGGACACCCGCGGCATCATCCGCGTGCACCAGTTCGACAAGGTGGAGATGTTCGTCTACACCACCCCTGACCAGGCCGAAGCCGAACATCAGCGGCTGCTGGCGTGGGAGCGCGAGATGCTCGCCGCGATCGAGGTGCCCTACCGGGTGATCGACGTGGCCGGCGGCGATCTGGGTAGCTCGGCGGCGCGCAAGTTCGACTGCGAGGCCTGGGTGCCCACCCAGCAGACCTACCGCGAGCTCACCTCCACCTCGAACTGCACCACCTTCCAGGCGCGCAGGCTCTCGGTCCGCTACCGCGACGAGAACGGCAAAGCTCAGGTCGCGGCCACGCTGAACGGCACGCTGGCCACCACGCGCTGGATCGTGGCGATCCTGGAGAACCACCAGCAGGCCGACGGTTCGGTGCGCGTGCCCGCGGCGCTGGTCCCGTTCGTCGGCACCGATGTACTGACACCGTAAGATGCTGATTGTTTGCTGACGTCCATTTGTCGGATGTGGCAAACACCCTGACCCATCAACATCTAGGCTGGTGCTCGTGCGAGGAATCGGGGCGCGCGGCGATACCCGAACCCGGGTGCGGGCGGCATCGGCGTTGGCGACGGCAAAGGTCATGGCCAGGACAACGGGGGCGTTCTACGTTCTCGGTGGTGTCCTCGGCCTGATGATCACTGCCGTCGCGCCGGGCGAGGACGGTAATCGCGCCATTGTCGGTACCGCGGCCGCCATCTCGGTTCTGCTGGGGCTCACGCTGCTCGCGTGGGGCCCGCGGATGCCGCACGGCCTGCATCACGCCTACCTCGCCACCGCGGCCGTGCTCGTCGCGATCGCGGTCTACGACTTCCCGAATATCGTCGGCGCCATCACCCTGGCCTCGTTCTTCGTGTTCGTAGCCTGTGACGCGGCGCTGTTCTTCGCCTGGTCCAAGGCCGCCGCGCACATCGGTTTCGCGATGGTGCTGTGCCTGCTGGTGTTGCCCGCACGCGGGTTGCCGTGGTGGTCCGGGCTGATCCCGGCCGGTGTCACCTTCGGCGCGGGCGCGGTGGTCGGCATCCTGACCAGGATGGCGTCGGAAGCCGATATCGACGTGCTCACCGGCCTGCTCAACCGGCGCGGGTTCGAGAAACAGCTCAACCCGGCGATCGACGCGGCCGGTCGCGGCGGTCAGGGCATGTCGCTGGTGCTGGTCGACCTCGACCGATTCCAGAAGATCAACGACCACCTCGGCCACCGCGCGGGCGACGCCGTCCTGCAGCGGGTCGCCGATACCTGGCTCGACCTGCTCGCTCCCGGCCAGGTGCTGGCTCGGTTCGGCGGCGACGTGTTCGCGCTGCTGCTGCCGGGCACCACCGAGCAGGCCGCGATCCTGCTCACCGAACAACTGCGCGCCGCGGTGACCATGGGCTGTTCGGCCGGTGTCACCTCCTGGCAGCCGGGCGAATCCGGTTCGCTGCTGGTCAGCCGTGCCGATGTCGGCCTGTACCGGGCCAAGCAGGCGGGCCGCAACCGCACGGTGCTCGAATCGTCGCGGCAGTTGCCGCTGGCGGTGGAACTGCGCGAGGCCATCGACCGTGGTGCGCTCGACGTGCACTACCAGCCGATCGTCAGCCTCACCGAGGACGGCGGCCAGGCGGTCGGCGTGGAGGCGCTGCTGCGCTGGTCGTCGAGCGCGCAACCCGAGGTCACCACCGAGGGCCTGATCCGCGTCGCCGAGGAATACGACCTCATCTCCGACTTGGACGAGTTGGTCCTGCGCCGCGCCTGCGCCGACGCCGCCCGCCTGCAGGAGAGCTTCGCCTCGCTGAACCTCACCCTCAACGTGAACGTCTCCGGCCTCGAACTGGCCGAAACCGAATACGCCGAGCGGGTCGCGACCATCCTGTCCGATACCGGCTGGCCCGCCGACCAGCTCGTCCTCGAGGTCACCGAGAGCGAACTCGCCGCCGAATCCCAGACCGCGATCACCAACCTGCACACCCTGCGCGACCGTGGCGTGCGCATCGCCATCGACGATTTCGGCACCGGCTACTCCTCGCTGAGCCGCCTGGCCACCATTCCCAGCGACATCCTCAAGGTCGACCAGTCCTTCGTCGCCGCCATCCGCTCCGATTCCCCGGCCCCGCCGCTGCTCAGCGTCATCGCCGCACTCAGCAAATCCCTCGACCTGCAGGTCATCGCCGAGGGCGTGGAAACCGAATACCAAGCCGCGGTCCTCACCGAACTCGGCTTCGCCCTCGCCCAGGGGTACCACTA
This sequence comes from Nocardia sp. A7, assembly GCF_046549215.1. Classification (NCBI taxonomy): domain Bacteria; kingdom Bacillati; phylum Actinomycetota; class Actinomycetes; order Mycobacteriales; family Nocardiaceae; genus Nocardia; species Nocardia sp. A7. Next base: position 2,258,927 of record NZ_JAJPWE010000001.1, read on the forward strand.
CAGCGACTCGCACCCGGTGTCGGAACTCATCAACGATCTCAATGACGGCCGCGCCCGCGCGAGCGCCGCTGACGACGATGACGAATCCCTCGCCGCCAACGGCTGGATCCCGCTCGGATAATCGCTTGACCCGGCCGGGCGCGGCGCGAACGATAGAGCCCATGCGAATGCTCATCTACGGCTGTTGATCCTCCCCGCTCCGACAGGCGGTGGCCTGGTTGCGACGTGATCCTGTTCGCGACCTCACGGTGCGCGCGGTCCTGTTCAAGGGCACGCGCGATCTGCTGCCGATCTACGCGCTCTACGGTGTCCTCTTCGCCGACCACGGGCTGAGTACCGCGCAGATCTCGCTGCTGTTGGCGATCTGGTCGGTGACCGCGTTCCTGCTCGAGGTGCCATCGGGTGCGTGGGCCGACACGGTGTCTCGTCGTGGCCTGCTCGTCCTGAGCTGTGTGTTGCAGGCCGCGTGTTTCGCCCTCTGGATGCTGGCGCCCTCGTTTGTCGGCTTCGCGCTCGGCTTCCTCGTCTGGGGTATCGCGGGAGCACTGGAATCGGGGACGTTCGAAGCGTTGGTCTACGACGATCTGGTCGCGCATGGTGAACCGTCCGCCTACGCGCGGATCATGGGGTGGGCGCGCGGCGCGCAGGAGAGCACCGTCCTCGTGGCGATTCTCGCCGCCGCACCGCTGTTCGCGCTCGGTGGTTATGCCCTGGTGGGCTGGGTCAGCGTCGCCGTCGGTCTGCTGCACACGCTGACCGCGCTGGCACTGCCCAGCGCGCCGGTCGCCATCTCCGCCGCTGCCGTCGACGATCTGGATGATGAGCCCCCGGCCGGACCGGTGGGCCCGCACGTCAAAACCGGAGCGGCAACGGTTGTGGCACAGCCGAATTCGCACGGCACCACATCGTCGCGCTATCTCGTCATGCTCAAAACGGGCCTCTCCGAAGCACTGCACGTCCGCCGGGTCCGTCGGGGTGTGCTGCTCGGCGCACTTCTGTACGGCGTCACCGCCTTCGACGAATACTTCGGCCTACTCGCGGTCTCCGGCGGCGCTTCGACAAGTACCTCGGCACTGCTGGTAGGCGTCACGGTCGCGGGCTCGCTGATCGGCTCGCTGCTGGCGGGCCGCACCGAGGTCGTGTCGTCTCGCGCATTGGCGGCAGCGCTGTTCATCGCCGGAATCCTGTTCATCGCAGGCGCGTTGGCGGTCGGGGTGGCAACCGGGCCCGCGCTGGTCTGGGTCGGTTTCGTCGGTATCGGCATCGCCTACGGCATCGACTTCAACGCCGAGGTCATCGCTGGTGCTCGGCTGCAGGATGCGATCGAAGGCCCGGCCAGGGCGACCGTCACCTCGGTGTCCGGGCTGCTCTCGGAGATCGTCGCGCTCGGCGTGTTCGGGTTTGTCGCGGTCGCGACGCAGTGGCTCGCGATGTCCACGACTATCGCGCTGCTCGGGACGGTGCTGTTGGTCGCCGCCGCGTTGACACCCACTTGGTTGCCGCCGCGTCACGTTCCGGCGCGTGATAGGACTGAGAACGTCACCCCTGATCAAGGGGGAGAACATCGGTAGCTACCCGCCCACCCGCAGACCAACGAGGCACACAACGTGAGGGCTAACCACCCCGGACGACCCGCGAAGGTCACGGGGAGCAGGCGCAGCCTCGGGTTGGTGTTCGGGTTCTGTATCGGGGCCGGTGTCGCGGTGCAGGGGCGGATCAACGGCGCGCTCGGGGCGCGGTTGGCCGATGGGATCGCGGCGGCGACCATCAGTTTCGGCACGGGGCTGCTCGCACTGCTGATCGCTTTCGCCTGCAGCCCGGCGCTGCGGGCAGGCGTCACCAGGGTGCGCACCGCGGTATCAGCAGGCACCCTGCCGCGGTGGCAACTGCTCGGGGGCTTGTGCGGCGCGTTCTTCGTCGCAGCCCAGGGCCTCACCATCGCCGCGATCGGTGTCACCGCCTTCACCGTCGCGGTGGTCGCGGGCCAACTCCTCAGCAGTCTCATGGTCGACCGCCTCGGCCTGGCCCCGAACGGCCGAACCCCGATCACCCCGTGGCGCATCTTCGCGGCCGCCCTCGGCATCACCGGGGTCGTGCTCTCGGCCCGCGACAGTTCGGCCCCGACCACGATCGCCACCGGCGTCCCCGACATCCCCGCTCTGCTCATCGTCCTCCCCGCCCTCGCGGGCATCGGCCTGGCCTGGCAACAAGCCGTCAACGGCCGAGTTGGCACCACCGGCGGCCCCTTCACCGCCACCCTGATCAATTTCGCGGTAGGCCTCACCGCCCTGCTCGTCCTCGACCTCTTCACCCTGTCCACCACCGGCCTGCCCACCCATTTCCCCACCGACCCATGGCTCTACACCGGCGGCCTGATCGGCGTAGCTTTCATCGCACTGGCCGCCGTCACGGTCGGTCTGATCGGCGTCCTGCTACTCGGCCTCACCTCGGTGGCGGGCCAACTCGTCGCGGCAGTGGCGCTCGACGCCACCGCCGGAAAACTCTCACTCACCGCGGTCTGCAGCTGTGTGATCGTGTTGTGCGCGGTGCTCGTCGCGAGCAAGGTGCCCAGCGCCGCCCGCTGATCACCGCCCGCCACGGATGCTAGGTTGCTGGCGAACCAACCACGCTGGTCGGCGGTGAGCACGACTCACCAGCGGCGTGGGTATCGATGTGGGGGAGCACCGAAGTGATCGAACCGTTGGCGACGAACGAACCGCCGGTCATCGGCCGCTATCGCACGCTCGGGGTACTCGGTGCCGGTGGCATGGGCCGGGTCCTGCTCGGCGCCGGGCCCGATGGGCGATTCGTCGCGATCAAGCAGATTCATCCACATCTGCTCGACGACAGCGATTTCCGAGCCCGTTTCGCCCGCGAGGTGAGCATTTCCACCCGGGTGTCCGGTGCGTTCACCGCCGCTGTCGTCGATTTCGACACCGGCGAGAACCCTTGGCTGGCTTCGGTATTCATCGCCGGCGTGCCGCTCGACCGGGCGGTTCGCGATCACGGCCCGTTGCCGGTCGCCGCTTTGCGCATGCTCGCCTCCGGCCTTGCCTCGGCACTGCATTCCATCCATGGCGCGGGTCTGGTACATCGAGATCTCAAGCCCGCCAACGTGATCCTGGCAGCCGACGGACCGCGGGTGATCGACTTCGGTATCGCCCACGCGGGCGAGGGCAGCGCACAGCTCACCGAGACCGGCGCCGTGGTCGGCTCGCCCGCGTACATGTCGCCGGAGCAGGCGATGAGCGGGCCGGTGACGGCGGCCGGCGATGTCTTCTCGCTCGGTTCGCTGCTGGTCATGGCGGCCACCGGGCAGAGTCCGTTCGCCGCGACCTCGGCGCCGTACACCCTGTTCAACATCGTGCACAGCGAACCACAGCTCGACGCGGTGCCGCCCGAGTTGCGTGAGCTGATCGGCGCGTGTCTGCGCAAGGATCCGGCCGCCCGACCCACGGCGGCGCAGATCCTCGACTATCTGGGCGTGCTGCCGGTGCGGACGCAGCCGTGGCCCGCGCCGATCCATGCCGAGATCGCTGAACAGTCACGGTTTCTGGTCTCGCTCACCTCGGATCCGGAAGCGACGCAGATCATTTCGTCATCCATGATCGCCACGGCCCCGGTGCCGCCGCCCGCCCCGGCCCGGAAGCGGTATCGGAGCAGGCTGGCGCTCGCGCTCGCGGTGGTGACGACGGTGGTGGTCGCAGGCACGCTCACCGCGGTCCTGTTGCGTGATGAGGAACCCGCGGTAGAAGCCAGTCCGGCCGCGGTCCTGCCGAGCATGGCGCAACTGCGCGAGATCGATGCTTGCGGCTGGCTGACCCAGGCATTCGGCGCCACCCTGCCCGCTGACCTCGTCGCCGGCGGCCAGGCCGATATCGCGCAGTGGCGGCGGCAGCAGACCTCCAGTTGGGGTTGCGAGGTCACCTCGGGCGCGGCCAGGATCACGGTCGAGATCGGCACGGCCATCAAGGGATTCGCCCTGACCGGCGCCCGGACCAACGGCTTCGCCGTGCAGCGCAGCGGCCCCGAATGCCTGCTCGGCATCGACAACGGTACGGACACCGCGCGCTGGGGTATCTCCCTCAGCACCGCCGAACGCACGACCTGTGCGCTGGCCGAGTACGCCCTCGATCGGCTGGCCGCCACGATCTCCACGGCACCGAAGTGGCCCGAGGCCCCGCGGACACTGGCCACGCTCGATCCGTGCGCGCTGGCATCGGATACCGAGATCACCGCCGCCGGAGCTGCGGTCCCCGGCACCGGCTTCGCGCACACCTGTGAGTGGCGAGGCGCGTCCACCGTGCGGCTCACCCTTGCCGTTCCCCGCCGCGCCGACCTCCCGACCTTCCTGCGCAAGACCGTCGACGTCGGCGACGGTGTGGTGCTCGAGGAGCTGAACGCGGCCGATGCGATGGCCGATTGTCCACGCCTCTACCGCTTCCGGGATATCGGTGAGTCCTACGTGGAAGCGGTCACGGTCCAGGTCAGCCGCTCGACCGGACGGCCCGACGCGACCCTGTGCGCCGATACCGAAGCGGTGCTCGCGGCGATCGTCGGCCGGTTGCCGCAGTAGCGGTCACGGATCTTCGGGTGATAGTTTCACCGCAGGTAGGGAGGACCAGGCCGCTCATGGCGGCGGCTCGGTCGGAGGGGAATGTTTCGTGCGGTACATGTCGCGTCGGTTCGCGGCGCTCACAGTTCTGGTCGTCGGCCTCGCCACCGCGTGTGGTGACCAGCCAGGTCCCGATTACGGTGACTACTCGATCCAGCCGATCGCCGCCGACTACGACACCGCGGCCAGCTATCACCGCGGTGTCCTGACCGAGTCGCTGCGGATCGGTGAGCGGCTGGTGATCGCCGAGCAGATCGACCCGGACCTGTCGCAGACCCGCGGCGGCGGAGTGATCGTCGACTTCGAAGGTGTCGACGAGATGCTGTCCAGCGCACAGCGAGACGCGCTGGCGCCCTTCGACGTGCTGGCCGGCTTCGGCGCGATCGCGGGCAACGACCAGGTGCACAACGAGGCCACGCTCAAATTCCTGTCGATCGCGATCCTGGCGTTGCCCAGCGAGGAGATCGCGGGCCAGGCCGCCGCCGCGATGGCCGCGGCCGATTTCGGGGCCAATATCGACAACGCGCCGCTACCGAACCCGGAATTCCCCGCGGCACTGAACCATTGGCGTCCCGGTGTGCCGACGGTCGGTGGCTGGCTGGTGTGGAAGAACCTGGTGATCCGGATCTACGCCAAGGTCGTCGAGCCGAGTCCCGCCGTGCTGACCGACCTGCTGACCCGCACCTATCGCGCGCAACTGACCGCACTGAATGGTTTCACGTCGACGCCACCCGAGCGTTTCGCGACGACCAGGATGGACAGCGACAGTTTGCTCACCCGAGTGGTGTCGACCGGGCGAACCATCCCGAAGCACGAGGAATTCGCGGTGTACGGTCCGCGGGCGTACGCCTTGCTGGTGGGTCGGCCGTCGGTGCGGTTGGCGCTGTTCGAGAAGCATCAGATCAGTGCGGTCGCCTTGTCCCACAACAAGTTTCTGTACCGCACCGGCTCACCCGCCGCCGCGGTGACGTACGCGGATGAGCTCGCGGCCTCCCTGAGCGCGGACCACACCGCCATGGCGGGTGTGCCCGGGCTCCCCGCGGCGCGGTGTTACCGCGCGCTGCGGCCCAATCCGTCCGAGTTCGAGGCCATCCGGTTCTCCTGCCTGGTGGTGCGCGGCGAGTTCGTGGTTCGCCTGTTGAGCAACCGGGACGACGATGTCCGGCAGATGGCGGCGGCGCAGTACGCGTTGCTCGCCGGTACCGAGGGGGCGTAGTTCGATGAAAGCCCTTGGGCCGCAAGATCCTGAGACATTGGGCCGTTACCGCATGCTCGCGATGATCGGCCGCGGCGGCATGGGCCAGGTGCTGCTCGGCCGAGGCCCCGACGGCCGACTGGTCGCGGTGAAGCGGATTCACCCGCAGTTCACCGCAAGCACGGAGTTCCGCGCGCGTTTCCGCCGGGAGGTGCTGGCCTCTCAGCAGGTCACCGGCGCGTACACCGCGGGTGTTGTCGATCACGACGCGGATGCCGAGATGCCATGGCTGGCTTCGGAATACATCGCGGGCCCGTCGCTGCAGGAGGCGGTCGGCGAGTTCGGGAAACTGAACTCGAGCGGGCTCAGGTTGCTCGCCACCGGGCTGGCGATGGCGTTGCTCGAGATCCACCGCACCGGCCTGATCCACCGCGATCTCAAGCCGAGCAATGTGCTGCTCACCAATGACGGTCCCCGGGTGATCGACTTCGGGATCGCCAGGGCGCTCGAGGACGACGTCGCGCTCACCGCGACCGGCGCGGTTCTCGGCTCACCGGCGTACATGTCGCCCGAGCAGGCCGAATGCCGCCCGCTCACCCCGGCTTCCGATGTGTTCGCGGTGGGCGCGATCCTGGCGATGGCCGCGTTTGGTGCCAGCCCGTTCGAGGCGGCGTCGACACCGCAGGTGCTCTACAACGTGTTGTACCGGACGCCCGATACCAGTGCGCTTCCCGAGGGACTACGCCCCCTGGTCGACGCGTGCCTGGCCAAGGATCCAGCGCAGCGCCCGACCCCGGAACAACTGCTCGACGTGGCGAGCGGCCTCGACGCCACGCCGGTCTGGCCGGTCCGCATCCTCCGGCGCATCGCCGACCATCGGGCCGAGGCGGGCCGGTGGGCGGCCGGCCTCGGCGCGGTGGACGAGCCGCCACCGAACCGGCCGGTGTTCGGTGGCACGCCGCGGCGGGCCAGCCTCGTCTTCGGGGCCGCCGCGGTCTCGGCGCTCGTGCTCGCCGGTATCGCGTTCCTGGGAATCGGGATGGACGGGCACGCGCTGGCGATGTCGGATCCGCCGCTGGCACTGACCGTCGACGAGGCCCGCCGCCTCGACGTCTGCGAGTTGCTGAAGCCCGATGTCCTGCGCGATTTCGGTAAGCACACCGCCGAGCTCACGAACAACGGTGCCGACGGGTGCTCCACGATCTACGGCTGGGATGAGGACCAGACGTTCTTCACCTTCAATGTCGCTGTCCCACAGGCGGAGATCATCAGGGATAAAACCTCGTTCGGCGCCACGATCGCCTGGATGCCGGTCGTCGGGCAGCGCAAGGAGGCCGCCATCTGCGACCGTTCGGTGTTGACCCAGAGTGGCCTACCACTGGCTATCACGATGCAGGCCCAGGTGAAGCCGTCGAAACGCGACGGCTGCCCGGCGGCCGAGCGGGCGCTCGCCGCGGTGGTGCACCGGCTGTCGGTGAATCCACCGCTGGTCGACTACGAATCCGATTCGGTCATGCTGCTCGATCCGTGTGCCGTGCTGGATCGCGCGGCAGTGCTGCCGATCATCGGTGACCCGGCGTTGCCGCGGGTGGACGGCCCGCACGGGTGTATGGCACTTGGTCCCGACGGTGCGGTCGGACTCGCCTTCGACGACCGGATGCGGCCCGACAACGGCAGCGACAACAAGGACAAAGTGATGACCGTCGCGGGTCGGACCGCTTATATCGACCTGCAGTCTCCCCACCATTGCGTGCTCATCACCATGCACCGGCCGACCCGCGATGACCGGGCGGAGATCGTCAAGCTGGCCTTCTACCCGAACGCGCCGTCACCTGCCGCCTGCGACACCGCGGCCGCGCTGTTCGCTCCCATCCTCACGAAGTTGCCCATCTCATGACGATTCAACCGCTCGGCCCCGACGATCCCGAACGCATCGGCCGCTACCGTCTGCTCGGCGCACTGGAACCGACCGCGGGCTTCCGGTCTGTGCTCGCCGTCGCCCCGGACAACGCCCTGGTCGTCGTGCACCAGGTGCAGCCGGATCTGCTCGCCGAACCGGACCTCCGAATCCGGCTGCGGCACAGCGCCATCGCGGGTATGCGGGTTTCCGGCGCGTCGAACACCACCGTGCTCGATGTCGATGCCGATGAGGAAAAGCCTTGGCTGGCATCGGCATTCGTGCCCGGAACGCGACTCGACCGGGCGGTCGCGGCGCACGGCCCACTGCCGGTGCCCGCCGTGCGCGCACTCGCCGCCGCGTTGGCGACGGCACTGCGGACAGTGCACGGCGCGGGTCTGGTGCACCAGCGAGTGCGCGCCGACACCGTCTTGTTGACCAAGGACAGTGGCCGCCTCGGTGCGATCGGAATCACCGCGCCCGCGAGTCCGCCACGATCCGGGACCGCGACGGTTCTCGGCACACCCGAGTTCCTTTCCCCGGAACAGACACTCGGCCTCGAACTCACCCCGGCCGCCGACGTGTTCGCCCTCGGCTCGGTGCTCGCGTTCGCCGCGGGCGGCCTCGCCCCGTTCACCGCGCCGTCGGTGCCCTACCTCCTGTTCAACATCGCCCAGCGGGAACCCGATCTGAGCCGGGTACCCGAGCCGCTGCGCGAGATGATCGCCGCGTGCCTGCGTAAGGAGCCGGGCGCCCGCCCGACTCCGGCGCAGATCCTGGACTATCTCGGCGGGCCGTCGAGCGCTCCGGCGCCGTGGCCCCCGGCGGTCGTCGCCGACATCGACAGCCTCGAGCAGCAGGTGTCGTCGCTGCTTGCCGCGCTGCCACCGGCGATCCCGGCGGAACCCGCACCCGAGCGTCCGCTACCCGAAGTTGTCGCCGCGGCGGCGGCGACGGCCCGCGCGGCGGTGGTGCGCCGCTGGCGGGCGACCGAGCCACCGGCTCGGCGCGCGCTGGCCGCCTGCCTGGCGGTGCTGCTGGTCATCGCGGCCACGAGCGTCGTCCTGCTCGTCCGGGAGTCGGGCGAGGCTGCGCCCGTGACCGGCCTGACACTCGCCGAGCTGCGCCAGATCGACGCCTGCGTCTGGCTCGACACGGCGATCGGTGATGCGGTCCCGGTCCCGCCGACCCCGCTGCCCAAGGACGCCTGGAAGCTGACGCCAACCCCGAGCTGGGGTTGCCAGGCCGTCTCGGGCAAGAACAGCATCGACCTCACCCTCGGCAAGGAAATGGAGTACCTGACGGAGCACCGGACTTTCGTCGACGACGTCCCGATCATCCACGGCACCCCGCACAGCTGTGCCCGCGTGATCGCGAGCCCGGGCAAGGAGCACGACGCCGGACTGGTCATCGATGTCAACCAGTCCACCGATGAGAAGAATTGTGGCGCAGCCGATTACCTGATCGGCGAGTTGGCACGGTCACTGACCACCGCGCCGCGAGCTCGCGACCGTGCCAAGTCGCTGGTCACGCTCGACCCCTGCGAGCTGCTCGTCCGCGAGGAATTGGCGCGCAAGATCGGCCCGCTGCCGAAGGAACCGACCGTCGCCGACGCGCATACCTGCGAGTGGACCGGCCGGGTCGACCTCACCGTCGACCTGCTCCGCACGAGCACTCTCGTTACCGGCGGCAAGGCGATCACCGTCGACGGCGTCCAGATATTCGTCGACCAAGGTAGATCCCCTGCGACCTGCACCCGTGCCGCCCGCGCGCCGGGTTCCGACGAGGAGACGATCGAAGTCGAGATCGCGGGCATCGGCGCCGACCGACGGGATGAATACTGCGCCGTGGCCGTCGCGGTGCTGCGCGAGGTGGTGGGGCGCCTGCCCGCGCGCTGAGATTCCGTCGGGAGCGTCGCCGGGGCATACTCGATTCCCGACAGACCACCACGAAAGGGCAGCCATGGACCAGCTCGGAGTAGCGGTAGTCGGATACGGCCTGGCCGGGTCGGTGTTCCACGCGCCGCTCATCGCCGCCGATCCGCGCCTGCGCGTAGCTGCCGTGGTGACCTCGTCGGCGGAACGGGCCGCGCAGGCGCGGGCCGAGCATCCCGGGGTGCGGGTGTGGGGGTCGGCGCAGGAGATGTTCGTCGAGGACGAGGATGTCGATCTCGCGGTGATCGCCACGCCCAACCGCTCGCATGCGCCGCTTGCGTTGCAGGCGCTGGCCGCCGGGTTGCCGGTGGTGGTGGACAAGCCGTTCGCGGTGACCGCCGCGGATGCCGAGGAAGTGGTCGACGCCGCCGAGCGGGCCGAGTTGCCGCTGAGTGTGTTTCAGAATCGCCGCTGGGACAACGACTTTCTGACCGTGCGGGACCTGATGGAGCGCGGGGAGCTGGGCGAGGTGCGCCGGTTCGAGTCCAGGTTCGAGCGGTGGCGGCCGGTTCCCAAGGGTGGCTGGCGCGAAGTCGGTGATGCCGAGGACGGCGCGGGCATCCTGTTCGATCTCGGCAGCCATCTCGTCGATCAGGCGCTGACGCTGTTCGGCCCGGTCACCGAGGTGTACGCCGAACTCGACCGCCGCCGCCCGGATGTCAAAGCCGACGACGACGCCTTCATCGCCCTCACCCACGCCAACGGCACCCGGTCCCAACTGTGGATGAGTGCTGTCGCGCCGCAACTTGGTCCACGGATGCGCGTGCTCGGCGCCACCAACGGCTACACCGTCTCCGGCCTCGACCCCCAGGAAGACGAATTGCGCGCAGGCCGCCGCCCCGACGACGGAAAACCTTGGGGCACAGTCACATCCGACAGGTGGGGCACGTTCGGCACGGTCGAGGACATGCGCACCATCCCCACCCTCCCCGGCGACTACCCCGCCTTCTACGCGGGAATGGCCGCCGCCCTCCTCGACGGAGCTCCGGTTCCCGTCGACCCCCGCGACGCGGTGGAAACCCTGCGCATTCTCGAATACGCCCGCCACGTAGCAGAACCCGCCGATCTCACTTCCTGACAACCGGCCACGGTGACTACCGCGCCGGTGCGATGTTCTGGTTCAGGTGGAACAGGTTGGTCGGATCGTAGGTCTTCTTGACGGTGGTCAAACGGTCGAAGTTGGGGCCGTAGTTGGCGCGGATGCGGCCCTGGTCGTCGGAGGCCATGAAGTTGATGTAGCCACCGTCGGCGGTGTGGGGCTCGAGCGCGGAGTGGTAGTCACGCACCCACGTGATGTTGGCTTCGTTGTCGACCGGATCCGGCCACATACCGGCGATCACGGGGGCGAAATTCGCGGTGCGGTAGGCGAACGCGGTGTCACCCACCGCGACGTCGTGCACAGCACCGTCGATCGGGTAGAGGTGCATGGTGGATTGCACAGTGGGCACCCGCGGCCCGAACTCGAGGTGGGCGGCGAGGGCGCCGTCGGTGAGTTCGGGTTGGAACGCCGCTTTCCAGTAGTGCTGCAGGCCCGGGGGCAGTAGTCCGTCGAAGGCGCTGTTGAGGGCCGGGTAGGGCATCCGGCCGACATGTTCGGCCACCGGTGTCGCGACCGCCCGCAAGTCCGCCAGCAGTGCTTCGGCCTGCTCGTCGGCGCCGTTGAAGCACGACACCAGCAGAACGAACGGCTCACCGACGCGGTCCTCGGGGATGAAGGGCAACGGCGGGGCGATCTGGAAGCCAGGGAAGGCGCCCATCGCGCGCGGTGCCGCGGCGATCCAGTCGCGATAGGTCCGCAACAGATCCTCGGCGACGTCGAGCTCGAAGAACATGGGTCCGCCGTAGATCGTGTCCACCGGGTGCAGGTCGAACTCCATCTCGGTGATCACACCGAAATTGCCGCCGCCGCCACGCAGCGCCCAGTAGAGATCGGGGTGCTCGGTCGCGCTCGCGGTCACGAAGGTGCCGTCGGCCAGCACCACATCGGCGGCCCGGAGATTGTCGATGGACAGACCGTAGGCACGGGCGAGGTAGCCGATGCCGCCGCCGAGGGTCAGGCCGGTGACTCCGGTGGTCGAGATGATGCCGCCGGTGGTGGCGAGCCCGAAGGAGTGCGCGGCATGGTCGAAGTCGCCCCAGTCGCAACCGCCCTGTATGCGGGCCGTCCGGTGCTCGGGATCGATCCGGATGCCCTTCATCGCGCTGAGGTCCAAGACGATGCCGTCGTCGACGGTGCCGAACCCGGGCACGCTGTGGGCGCCCGCCCGGATGGCGAGGTCGAGTCCGCTCTCGCGGGCGGCATCGACGGTGACGCGCACGTCGGTGACGTCGACCGCGCGGACGATCGCGAGGGGTCGGCGGTCGATCATCGCGTTGTACACCGAGCGAGCCTCGTCGTAGCCGGGTGACTGTGCCGTGATCACCTCGCCCCGGATGGCTTCGAGCATGGTCAGTACGGGTGTGCCGTTCATTTTTCGCTCCCTGGACGGGGTCGGATCGAGCTGGTCAGCCGAACAGGCGCAGTGCGTGATCGTGGAACTGGCGCATCGGCGCCACGGGACCGACCTCGAGGAAAACGGCGCCATCGGCCGAGGTAGCGGTGTGCCCGGCGGGCCAGTAGTAGACCTCGCCCGCGTTCGCGGTCTCCACCGTGCCGTCGGCGTGCTCCAGCCGCAGCGACCCCTCCAGCACGATGCCCCAGTGCGGAGAGGGGCAACGGTCGTCGGGCAGGCCTTGCAGAACAGGACCGAAGTCGGTCCCGGCCGGTACCCGGGCATGCCGGACGGCCATGTCACCCAACTCGATGTACCGGGTTTCCATTTCGCCCTGGACGACCTCGATGGGCAGATCCTCGATCGGCGTTGCCATGGTGTGCTCCTTCGCGGTGGTGGTTCTTCCGACGCTACGAAGAATCGGTCACCCGCACCTGACCTGATCTGACCGAATCGGCGCGATCTCGAGGGGGTCAGATCGGACTATTCGCTGGTCACAGAATCCGGCTATGGTCGATGAGTGACGGATTCGGCTTCGCCGAGCAGCGGCACCGACTTCGTCGGTCGGCGTGCCGAAGTCGAGCGGCTCGAAGCCGTCTGGGCGGCCGTCGAGAGCGACCGGCGGCAGGTTGTCTTCGTTGGTGGGGAACCCGGCGTCGGTAAGACCAGGTTGGTCGCCGAGGCCGCCGCCGCGCTGCGCCCGCACGCCACGGTGCTGTGGGGTGCGTGCCGCGAAGACCTCGACATCGCCTACCGGCCGTTCGTAGCGATTCTCGAACAAGCACTCGAGCAGTTGCCGCCGGAGGTCTTGCGCGACATCGCGCCCACGGCGGCGGCCCCGCTGCGACGCCTGACCGCGAGCGTGTCGCGGTACTGGCCGACCACGGAGCCGATTCCCGGCGGGCCGGACTCGCGACCTGCCCTGTTCGACGCCATGTCGCGGGTATTGCTGGCGACCGCCGAGCGACGCCCGCTGGTGCTGGTCCTCGAGGATCTGCACTGGGCCAAGGAACCGACCCTGGCGATGCTGACCCACCTGGTCGAGTCGACCGCAGGTGAGCGACTACTGGTGCTGGCGACCCGCCGGACCACCGCCCCTGATCTCACCGACGCCGTCAGCTTCGCCCTCGCCGATCTGCACCGCCTCGACGGCGTCGCCCGAATGGACCTGGTCGGGCTGAGTACCGAGGATGTGGCCGAATACCTCGTCCGGGCGGCGGGGGTGTCGCCCGGCTCGGCGAGATCGGCCGCGCCGGTACTGCGCGATCACACCGGCGGGAATCCGTTCTTCCTCCAGGAATATTGGCACGACCTGGCCAATCGTGGCGGCCTCGGCGCGGTGCGTTCCGGCGCCGCCGCGCCGCGCTCGGTCCAGGACGCGCTCGCCCGCAGGCTCGCGGCGTTCGATGTGGACCACGCGCGAGTGATCGAACTGGCCGCGGTGGCGGGCGACGCCGTAGATCCCGCGCTGCTGGCCGACGTGCTCGGCTCGACCGAGGTCCTCGCCGGCATCGACTTCGGCGTGCGCGCCGGACTTCTCGTCGCGAACGCCGCGGACGGTGAGTACCGCTTCGCGCATGCCCTGGCTCGCCAGGCCGTGCTCGACCGGATGTCGTCGAACGATCTCGCGACGGCGCACGCCGGGATCGCGGGGGCGATCGAAGCCCGGGATCCCGCGCTCGTCGTCGCGCTCGCCCATCACTATTTCCGGGCTCGCGCTCGCGGGTACGCGGACAAGGCGGTGCACTATCTGGTGCTCGCCGCTCACCAGGCCGAGCGGGGTATCGCCTACCGCGAGGCCGCGGTGCTGTACGAGCGCGCCGCGCAGGTGCGTGTCGCACAGGGCCCGACGCGGGTCGAACTCCTTTCGGCGGCGGCGCGCTGCCACATGCACGGCGGCGACTTCGCCACGGCTAGAAGGCTTTACGAGGATCTGTCCGCCGACGAGGACCCCCGCGTCCGGTTGACGGCCGCCATCGGGCACGAGGACACGTCGTGGCGTCCCTCCGCGAATGGTCAGCGTTCGCTGGCACTGCTGCGCGAAGCACTCGCCGCGGCGGGCCTGGATCGTGACGATCCGCTGGCCGTGCGCGCCGCCGCGAGTATGGGCCGGGCCGCCTCGTTCACCGGCGATTCCCAGCAGGCTCGACAGATCGGTGAGGACGCACTGACGCGCGCCAAGGCCCTCGGCGACGAGGAACTGCTCGCCCACGCGTTGCGTACGACGTTGTGGCAGGGCTTGCGCCCCGACCTCGCGCCCGAGTTGCTGGCCAGAGCGGTCGAGCTCAACGAGATCGGCGCACGCCTCGGCGACGACGATCACCGCGGTCCCGCCGCCTTCCACCGTGCGGTGTTCGCCTACCTGCTCGGTGACGAGCCCGCCTGGAGCAGCGCCCAGCGTGATCTGACCGAGCTGGCGCTCGCTCGCGGGCAGCCGTTCTTCCGATATGTCGCCGGCTGCTCCCGTTGTGCGCACCGGTACGCGGTCGGCGACTTCGCCGGCACCGAGCGCATCATCGCGTGGCTCGACGACCAGTTCACCCACGAGTTCGACGGCGCCACCGAAGGCTCTTGGGGCGTACAGCAATTCATGCTCCGGCGGGTCACCGGTGGCCTGGAACAGGTCCGCCCGCTCATCACCGGCGCGGAGAGCTTCGACGATCACTGGTTGCCCGGCCTGCTCGCCATGTACACCGAGCTGGAGATGTGGCCGCCCGCCGCCCGCCTGCTGACCCACCTGTGCGCCGGGCTCGACGATCACCGATCCGGCGCGCAATGGGCCGCGGTGCTGGCTTTCGCGACCGAGGCCGCGGTCGGACTCGACGACACCGTGGCGGCGGCGACGTTGCGACCGTTGCTGGCCGAATACGCCGGGGCCAACCTGATGGCGGGCGCGAGCGTCGCGGTGTTCGGCAGTGCCGACCGCTATCTCGCCGAGCTCGACTCCGTACTCGGCGCGCCGGCCGCCGACCAGAACTTCGAACGTGCCCTGGCCATGGACCGGCGGATGGGCGCGGTGACCCACCAGGCCGAAACGCTGGCAGCCTGGAGTAGGCACCGGTTGCGTCGCCCCGACGCTGTGGCGGGCCCGTCCGCCGCGGACCTCGCCACCGAGGCGCGCGCGTTGGCCCGGCGGATCGGTCACCGTCGCATCCTGCGAGATCTCGACGCGGACCCGGCGCCCCGTACCGACAACGTGCCGTTGCCGAACGGGCTGACCGATCGCGAGGTCGACGTCCTGCGCCTGGTCGCCGACGGCCTGTCCAACCGGGAGATCGGCGAACGGCTGTTCATCAGCGCCAATACCGCCGCCAACCACGTGCGCAGCATCCTGATCAAGACCGGCGCACCCAATCGCACCAGGGCCGCGATCTTCGCCACCGAGCACGGGCTGCTCTAGTCACATCGACGCGAAGGTGCCGTCCGGTGCGATCGTGCCGGACAGTTCCACGATCGCGTCGGCGGGGATGCCCGCGCGTACCGCCGCGGCGCGGATGGCGTCGACGTTGTCCGCCTCGTAGAGACAGAACGTCTTGCGTTTATCCGAGGACAGGAAGGAGCTGAGCCAGCGCACCCCGGCCTCGTCGTTGATCCGGTTGATCTCCGCGGCCGTCTCCGGCGCGACCTCGAGCTGTTCGGCGAATTGCCGCTCCACCATGAATACCGGCATCGACTGTGCCTTCCATCGTGCTCCGGCGGCACCACAGATCACCGGCCGGAACGGCGGCCCCCGAACTCAAGCTACCTCGGCCGCCGTCGCCGGTTCAAGGGTTCAGAGCTTGCGTGAGCGCAGCTCGTGGCCCTTGGACGTCTTGCAGCGTCCCGATTCCAGATCCCACTGCCAGCCGTGCAGGTTGCAGGTGAGGTTGTTGCCTTCCACCACACCGAATTTGGAGAGGTCGGCCTTGAGGTGGGGGCAGCGGCGCTGGACTTCCCAGCCGTCGAGTTCGGTGACGGCGGAGTCGTCGTGTGCCTCGGAGAACCAGCCGTCGGCGTAGGCGATCCGCTCGTCGGTGAGGCACTTGAAGAAGGTGTAGAGGAATTCGTTGTAGCCGCCGATGCGCCACGCCTGGAAGCGGGTGGACAGGAAGATCGTGTTCACCCAGTCGGGCTCGTTGTCGCGCAGCACGGTGCGCACCAGCTCGGGGGCGATGCGGAAGCCGTAGCGGTAGCGGCCTTCGCCTTCGAGCGGCGCGCGCACGGTGCGGTGCGGGAAGTCCAGGACGATGGTCTCCTCGCCGATCACCAGGCCGACGGGGTAGCCGATGCCGTCGCTGATCAGCGCGCTCTGCTTCATGATCGGTTCGAACAGCTCACGCAGCGGCTCGAGCAGCGAACCCTCGCCGGTCTCCCACGTCGCCTTCTCCGCGGCCAGGACCGGCGCGAAACGCTGCGCCATCTCCTCGATGTAGGCGGCCTTGTCGCCGTAGATCCGCGCGGGGTCGAACGGGTGCGCGAGGTCGAGGTCCTTACCGCGCACATCGGCCACCGAGCCGGGGATCATCAGGATCCCGCCCGCGTTGCCGTGGATGTTCATCTGGTCGAGGAACACCATCTGATCAGGGAAGATATTGCCTTCGTCACCACGATCGTCGTTGAGATAGCGCAGCTCGGAGTCGAGGAACACCGGCGGACCGGCCGAGGGCACCACCCAGGTGGCGCCGACCTGCTCGATGTAGGAGCGCGCGCGATCCATCCCGCGCTGACGCTTCTGCTTGCCGAAGTTGGCCTTGGTCCGCGCCGGGATGTCGTACACCGCCGGGTACCAGATCGCGCCCGAGTACTGCAGCAGGTGGATGTCGATGTCGCCGAACGCGTCGTGGATGACGTCCATATCCACCGGACGAGCGTCGTTCATGTTGAAACAGGTGGTCTCACCGTCGGAGACGAGGATGCCGGAGTCGCCGATGGGGCCGTCGGCGGGCGCGCGCAACGCCACGATCATGAAGTCGAACGACCCCTTGGGCCCGGTGATCGTGTGCTTGACCGAGTCCTCGGACTCGAAGAACTTGGTGAATCCCAGCGCCTCGAGCTCGCGGCGCAGGTCGAGCACCGGGTAGTCGGGCAGCAGGATCGTGGCGTCCTTGTTCACGTACTTCGCCAGGTGCGCGGCGTCGAAGTGATCGCGGTGCAGGTGCGAGACGTACAGGTAGTCGACATCGCCGAGGGACTCCCAGTCGAGCTGGGAGTTGTCCGGGAAGGGGAACCACGACGCGAAGTACGCGGGGTTCACCCAGGGATCGCACAGGATCGTGCCTGCCTCGGTTCGGATATGGAAGCCGGCATGTCCGACGCTGGTGATCTGCACGAGCTGTTTCCTCCTACCAGGATCTGATTCGCCGGATCAATGGCGAGTGACCGCCTCAGGCCCCCTGACTGCTTCGGCGCACCAGCCAACCAGGGTAGTGGCTAAATCGTTACGTCACCGATGCAATAGCCCTCAGCGGTCGCGACAACCGTGAAAGTGCGTGTCCGCGTGCCCCCCGCGGAGGTGGTCACCGGGACGTGAACTGCCAGGTAGTCGCCACGAACCTGCTCGGATCGTAGCTCCTCTTCGTCGAAGGAGGTGACATTGCCTACTTTGCCCGAGTCGCCTGTCAAGGGGGCTGCTGTGGGGTTGCCGGTGCCTTCGGGGTCCCAGTTGGCGGGGGAGGCCTTGCAGGTCAGTGGATGGTCTGCTTCGATGTCGGCCGCGTTGAGGGGTTTGCCGGTGGCCCGGGCCAGGTATCGGCGCACCGTATGGCGTGCGTCGGCGTCGTCGTAACCGGGCTCGACACCCGCCGCGGACACCCGACCGCAGGCGTAACCGGACGCGACGGATTCGCGGTCGACGGTGACGGTCACGGTTCGGTTACGCCAGGTCACGGTGTCGGCGGTGGCGGTGCCCGGCCCGGTGAGGGCGGCCAGCACCGGCTGCGGAGCGGCGTACATCTCGGTGACGGTGGCCGGGGGGATGGTCCAGCATTTCGCCCTGAGGTCGGCGCCGGTTCGTAGGTCGACGGCCCAGCGGCGCACGGCGGTGACGGCGTCGGCGTGGCCCGCGACCGCACCGACCTGCGGTGCGTCGGCGGGCAGCGGTTCGCTCGGTGCCGGTTCGCTCGGTGCGATGGCTTGGGTCGTCGGCGCTGCTGTCGTGGTCGGCGCGGCGGCGGTCGCCTCGACCGGATCGCCCGGAATGCCCGAGACCGAATCGCACCCGGTGATCAGGGCCGCGGTGACGGTCAGGCCCCCGACCAGCGCGAACATGCGACGATTCGGAGCCAACGGGGCCGGCTGAGCGCGTTCCACTTCGACGTTCCTCAATTCCTAGGTCGCGGCACCCGAGGGCGATGCGGGCGTTGACTGTCGGGGCGAGCGAACTCGCCGGGTGTAGACCGGTGTGCGCGAAGCGGTTTCGCCTGCGCGAGCGAACGCCGCGATTGTACGGTGATATGCCCCCTGGGCGGCGACCTGCCGGAGACGAGGATCTGCGACTACGCTCACTGAATTGTGGAACCCGTCTACCGGTCGATCATCGGCCTGGCCCGAACCGTCTTCTTCCTCGAAGGTCTGAAGTTCACCGTCAAGGGGGCGGAGAACATCCCCGCCTCCGGCGGTGCCGTGGTGGCGATCAACCACACCGGCTACATGGACTTCACCTACGCAGGTCTGCCCGCGCGCACCCCTGGTCGCTACATCAGGTTCATGGCCAAGCAGGAGGTGTTCGACAACAACATCTCCGGCCCGATCATGCGTGCCCTCAAGCACATCCCCGTCGACCGCACCGCGGGCGCCGACTCCTACGAATCAGCGGTGAAATACCTCCGCGACGGCGAGCTCGTCGGCGTGTATCCAGAAGCCACGATCAGCCGCAGCTTCGAGATCAAGGAATTCAAGTCCGGCGCGGCCCGCATGGCGCTCGAAGCCGACGTCCCGATCATCCCGATGACCATCTGGGGCGCCCAGCGCGTCTGGACCAAGGGCTTCCCGAAGCGCCTCGGCCGCACCAACACCCCCATCTCCATCGCCGTCGGCGCCCCCATCCAGCCCTACGAACCCATCTCCGACCTCACCGCGCAACTGCGCTCCACCATGCAGGAAATGCTCGCCGACCTGCAGAAGGACTACGACAACGAACCCGGCGCCTACTGGGTCCCGAAACGTCTCGGTGGCAGTGCCCCTTCGCTGGAGGAGGCCACCGCGCTCGACGATGCCGAAGCGGCCGAACGTTTCGCCCGCAAGGCCGAGAAAACCCAGGAGACCGAGGGCTGAGGTCCGCCTCGCTCAGCGTGGCACCTGGCAGCGGGTCGGTGCCGGGAGCTTGCCGCGGAGGTAGGCGGCGGGTGGCACGCCCATGAGGGTGCGAAAGTCGGCGGTGAGGTGGGACTGGTCGTAGTAGCCGGTGTTCACCGCGAGGTGTGACCACGGTGTGTTGCCCGCGTAGGCGAGGACGCGGCGCAGGCGGTCGATGCGCGCGAAGTGCTTGGGGGAGAGCCCGATTCCGGCGGTGAACAGCTTGCGCAACTGACGCTCGCTGACGGCAAGCCGGGCGCTGAGTTCGGGCAGCGCGGGGGCATTGTCGGCGGCGAGCACGGAGATCGCCTCGCGCAGCATGATCCGGTGTGCGCGATCGGTATCGGTCTCGGAAAGGCGCTGTGGCAGTTCGCTGTCCAGGTAGTCGATCGCCTCGTGGGCAGGGAGCCGGGTGAGTTCGGGGGCGAAAGTTCCCAGCGGGCCGGGCAATTCGTCGAGACGCACCGCGCGGTCGGTGAGTTCACCCGCGGTGACCCCGAGGAGTTGGCGTGTCACACCGGGTTCCAACCGCAGCCGCACGCATCCGGCAGGTTCCTCTGGCCGCGAATACGACGCCTTGGTCTGCGCACCGACGACGAAGGCTGTACTCCTGCCCGATTTTTCGGAGCGCAGCACCACGGTGGTCGTTGTCAGGGGCGGATGCGCGAACGGCTGAACGAGATCGTCGAACACTGGTGTGCTGGTGAGTTCGGTGAGCCACGGGCGCAACGATTCCGGTGTCGTCACAAGGGTCTCGATGTGCGCCGAGGTCAGGTACCGCATCCACTCAACAGTAGACGCGGTGCGCCCCGATGTCCGTGCCGATTTCTCCTATCCGCGCAGGCAGCAGGGCGGCCATGCTCAGCACATGATCCTGATCACCGGTGCGACAGGCACCATCGGAAGCGACATCGTTCGACAGCTGGTAACCGAGGGCGTCGTCGTCCGGGCGTCGACCCGCGACCCGGAGCGGGCCGAGTTTCCCGCCGGGGTGGAGGTGGTTCGGGTGGACTACCGCGACCCGGCCACCTTCGGGCCCGCGATGGTAGGGATCGAGGCCGCGTTCCTCGTCGGCGTTCCCGGCCCTGACGACACCGGCACCGACGCCGCGTTGGTCGCTGCCGCGCAGGTCGCTGGCGTGCGACGCGTGGTGAAGCTGTCCGCCGTCGGCACCGGCGACCCGCGTTTGGGCGTGCCTGGTTCCTGGCATGTGCCGGGCGAACAGGCCGTGCGCGACTCCGGTCTGGAGTGGACGATCCTGCGTTCCAACACTTTCGCGTCGAATACGTTCAGCTGGATCGAACCGCTGCGCGATGGTCATCCCGTCCCGAACCTCACCGGCGACGGCTCGCAGGCCGTGGTCGACCCGCGCGATGTCTCGGCGGTCGCCGTCGCGGCGCTGCGTTCGAGCGAGCACCACGGCCGCACCTACACCCTGACCGGCCCCGACCTGCAAACCGGCCGCGACCAGGCCGCCGTCCTCGCCGAGGTCATCGGCCGCCCGATCGCCGTCACCGACATCGCCGAAGCCGACGCCCGCGCCTTCATGGTCGCCGCTGGCCTGCCGCCCGCCTTCGTTGCAGGCGCACTGACCGGCCAATCCTTCATTCGCGGCGGCCACAACGAACTGGTCACCGACGACATCGCGCGCGTCCTGGGCCGCCCACCCCGCAGCTACGCCAACTGGGCCGCCGACCATCGCGCCGCGTTCGCCGGTATGACAGTGCCCAGCTGACCTGGCGGACGGGTCCGGCGCGTGGTGGCGCACCGGGCCCCGCTCGCTCAGTTCATTGTCAGCAGCCACGACCCGTTGCAGCCCTG
This sequence comes from Nocardia sp. A7, assembly GCF_046549215.1. Taxonomy (NCBI): domain Bacteria; kingdom Bacillati; phylum Actinomycetota; class Actinomycetes; order Mycobacteriales; family Nocardiaceae; genus Nocardia; species Nocardia sp. A7. The sequence continues at coordinate 2,280,153 of NZ_JAJPWE010000001.1, forward strand.
ACGCCTGTTCATGTTGCCGTCGTAGACCCAGTGGAACCTGATCGGCGGATTCGTCCGCACGTTCCAATGCCCGGACGGCGAGGTCACCAGCTTGCCCTTGTGCACGAGCACCCCGATCTGGTCGTGGTCGAACTGCCACTTCCCACCGCTGGCCGGGTAGTTCAACCGCAACGTCACCCGGCCGCCCGTGTGGTTCTGCACCACCAGGCACGACCCCGGATCGGCACGGCTGATCGCGTACTCCCCGAACCCGTCGTCCTCCACGTTCTCCCCGCTGTCGGTGGCCTCCACCTGATCGGTGAAATCGGCCTGCGCCGGCCCGGCCCCCAACACGGTCACCGCCGTCACCGCGACACCGGCCGCGATCATCCCCAGAGTCTTCATACCGTCCCTCCCATAATTCCCGCGACCAGAGCCGCGCTACGAAAAACATTCCCCCGCAGCCATTTCCACGACCTTGTGACCCACTTAACGGCGCCGGTCCACCTCGAACCTCACCGGCGCGGCCGCTGATAAGTGAGCCCGGATTTCGTAGTTCGGGGGTTTCGCGCTAGAGTTCCTTCTCGCACGACGAAGTCACCGGCGGCCCCGGAACGGCTTCGAAAGGCACGCGGATGTGGCGCAGTGGTAGCGCATCACCTTGCCAAGGTGAGGGTCGCGAGTTCGAATCTCGTCATCCGCTCAACGAAAAGCCCGGCCATCGTGCCGGGCTTTTCTCATTGTCGACGCCGTGCGACGCGTTCGTGATCCAGCGGCGGCAGGAACTCGCCGATCAGGGTTCGGCGCCACCAGATCCGCTCGCGGAACAGTTCGGCGCGCGAACTGAAGTGGTACTCGTACAGCCGGGCGCGCAGGTAGCGCGGCGGTGCGTCGGGGAACGGGCAGTGCCGCAGCAGGCGCAGGGTGTCGGGGTCGTTGTCGAGCAGCCGAATGACCAGCGGCAACGCCCAGGACCGCGCGTACGACGGGGACAGCGCGGCGAACCACATCAGCCAGTCCAGTCGCAGATGATACGGCGCCCACTGGCGCGGGCGAAACCGCAGGTCACCCGGTTTGCCCTTGAACTCGTATTCGCGCCAGACTGTGTCGGCGTCGAGGTGGGTGGCCTCGGTGCCCTCCAGCACGATCTCCTGGCGGACCCGGGTGATGCTTCCGAACGCGCCATAGGTGTTGACCAGGTGCAACGGGTCGAACGAGGCATTCATCGCCTGCCGCGCCGAGAGCAGATTGCGCACCGGCAAGTAGCTCAGCACCACGACCGTCGCGACGAAGGCGATCCCCGCGCCGAGGAACCATCGGGGCTCGGCGCCCGGCGAAACGGTGTCCGGGCCAGGTAGCAGCGCGCGGAACTGCAGCGCCGCCGCCAGGAAGGCCAGGCCGTAGACCACCGCCAGACCACGCTGGAAAATCAGCCTGCCCTGCCAGTACTCCGGTGCCGTGAACCACTCCATGCGTGCGCTCCCGGTGGTCGACATGGTGGGAATACCCGCGAACGGACCGAGAAATCTAGAGTCCGGCGCCGCCGAGCAGCGCGCAGTGCAAGTCGGCCTCGTCCCAGTGCTCGGCGATCCCGGGTCGCCCGCGCAGATACTCGACCACGCGATCGGCGTCCCACCCGTGCGCCTCGCGCAGCCCGGCGCCGATCATCGCCAGATACCGCGCCGAGGGACGTTGCAGGGCAACGGTTTCCGGTTGCCATGGCGAGGTGAAGGTGAGGACGGGAATCCCGTCGTGCGTCCCCGCGTGCACCACCGTCTCATACCGGCCCGAGCCGCACCGAACCGTCGGCGAGGACCGGTGCCGGATCGAAGTCGGTCGACGGTGTTCGATACATCTCCTGAGCCAGCAGTGATCACGGGCCTTTGCCCTACTTCGCGGTGGACTTGAATCGGCGTAGCCGCAGGCTGTTGCTCACTACGAAGACCGAGCTGAATGCCATGGCGGCACCGGCGAGCATCGGGTTGAGCAAGCCTGCCATGGCCAGGGGGATGGCGGCCACGTTGTAGGCGAAGGCCCAGAACAGGTTGCCCTTGATCGTGGCCAGGGTGCGTCGGGACAGGCGGATCGCGTCGGCGGCGGCGCGGAGGTCGCCGCGGACGAGGGTGAGGTCGCTGGCTTCGATGGCGACGTCGGTGCCGGTGCCCATCGACAATCCCAGATCGGCTTGCGCCAGGGCGGCCGCGTCGTTGACGCCGTCACCGACCATGGCGACGACCTTGCCTTCGGCTTGCAGCCGCTTCACGGTGTCGACCTTGTCCTGTGGGAGCACCTCGGCGATGACTTCGTCGATGCCGACTTCGTCGCCGATGGTGCGGGCCGCGCGGGCATTGTCGCCGGTGAGCAGGATCGGTGTCAGACCGAGCTCGCGGAACTGGGCGATGGCCTGTGCGGAGGTCGGCTTCACCGCGTCGGCGACCACGAGCACACCGCGCGCCTTACCGTCCCAGCCGATCGCCACCGCGGTCCTACCGGCCGATTCCGCTTCCGCCAGCACGGTTTCCAGCTTCTCGTCGAGTGGCTGTGACCAGTCGGCCAGCAGTCGCGCCCGGCCGACGATCACCGCGTGCCCGTCGACCACGCCCTGCACGCCGAGGCCCTCGACATTGGCGAAGCCCTCCACCGGCAGCAGTGTGCCGAACTCGTCTCGTGCGCCCTTGGCGATCGCCTGGGCGATCGGGTGTTCCGACGAATCCTCCAGCGCACCGGCGAGTTCCAGCACCTTGCCGCGCTGTTCACCCTCGGCGGGGATCACCTTGAGCAGGGTCATCTTGCCGGTGGTGACGGTGCCGGTCTTGTCGAGGACGATGGTGTCGACCTTGCGGGTCGATTCCAGCACCTCGGGTCCCTTGATCAGGATGCCGAGCTGCGCGCCGCGTCCGGTGCCGACCATCAGCGCGGTCGGGGTGGCAAGGCCGAGGGCGCAGGGGCAGGCGATGATCAGCACGGCGACGCCTGCGGTGAAGGCCGCGGCGATGGAACCGCCTGTGCCGAGCCAGAATCCGAGCGTCGCGACGGCGAGCGCGATGACGATCGGGACGAAGATCCCGGAGATCCTGTCGGCCAGGCGCTGCGCCTGCGCCTTGCCGGTCTGCGCGTCCTCGACCAGTTGCGCCATCTGGGCGAGCTGGGTGTCGGCACCGATTCTGGTGGCGCGCACCACGAGTCGGCCACCCACGTTCACGGTGGCGCCGGTGACGGCGTCGTCGACACCGACTTCGACCGGCACGGCTTCGCCGGTCAGCATGGACGCGTCGACCGCGGAGGTGCCGTCGGTGATCACACCGTCGGTGGCGATCTTCTCGCCCGGTCGCACGATGAACTCGTCACCGACGACCAACTGCTCCACCGGAATTCGCGTTTCGACCCCGTCGCGCAACAGTGCGACATCCTTCGCGCCCATCTCGAGCAACGCCTTCAACGCCGCGCCCGCCCGACGCTTGGACCGTGCCTCGAAATACCGTCCGGCCAGGATGAACGTGGTCACGCCCGCCGCGGCTTCGAGGTAGATGCTGCCGGTGCCGTCCATTCGCGCGATGGTGAATTCGAACGGGTGCTTCATTCCCGGCGTGCCCGCCGTGCCCCAGAACAGGGCGAACAGCGACCAGCCGAACGCGGCGAGCGTGCCCATCGACACCAGCGTGTCCATGGTGGCGGTGCCGTGCTTCAGGTTGGTCCACGCCGCCTGGTGGAAGGGGAGCGCGCCCCAGATCACGACCGGTGCGGCCAGGGTCAGCGAGAGCCACTGCCAGTTGGTGAACTGTAGGGCGGGGATCATCGCCATGGCGATCACCGGGACGGTGAGCACCAGCGAGACCAGCAGGCGGGTGCGCAACGAAGCGGTGGGGTCCGCTTCGGCGGCGGGCTCGTCGGTGGTGTCGGGCTTCTTCGGCACGGGGAGTGCAGCGGTGTAGCCGGCCTGCTCGACGGTGGAGATCAGTGCCTCGGGGGAGACATCGCCGGTGAAGTCGACGCGCGCCTTCTCGGTGGCGTAGTTGACCGTGGCGGTGACCCCGTCGAGCTTGTTGAGCTTCTTCTCGATCCGGTTCGCGCAGGAAGCGCAGGTCATGCCACCGATCACCAGTTCTACCTGGCCGGTGCCCGGTGGGTGTGTCACGGCGGTCATGGGGTGCTCCTTCGTTCCTGATAGCAATTCTTGCTGAGCGGTCGCGGGTGGACTCGACGGGTGGTGTCGATAGCTCAGTGACCGTGTCCCGGGGTGCCGTCCTCGGCCGGTGCGGGTGTCGGATCGGTTGTCACGGTGTCGCTCGATCGCGCGACCTTCACGGTGAACTCGGCCGTGCGCACCACGCCCTGGTGCTGGAAGTCCAGGAACAGCCGGTAGTCACCGGCGCTCGGCGCGTTCACCACGAAATCGATGCCGGGGCCGGCGGGGGTGGTCCCGTCGCCGGGTGTGCCCTCGGGGTGAACATGCAGGTAGGCGAGGTCGGCGGCGCGCAGGGCGACCAGGTGACCGTAGGCGCCGAGATAGGGCTGGAGGTCGTTGACGGGAGTGCCGTCGCGGCTGACCGAGAGGGTCACCTTCGATGCGGTATCGGGGGTGATGGTGCCGTTCAGCGCCACCGTGTACTCGCCGACCCGCGCTGTCGCGGCCGGTGCGGGCAGGGCTTGCACGTCGTAGTTGCCCGCGACGCGCAGATCGGTGCCGAGGGTCAGGTTCGACCCGCCCGCAGGGGTGAAGTCGGCGAAGACCCGTTAGTCACCGGCCCGGCTCAGGTTCAGCGGCACGGTCCAGGTTCCGGTCGGGTCGAGCACGGGGTGTACGTGCTGAAAACCGGCCATATCGCGCCGGACCACGATCAGGTGCAGGTCTTTGTCGTGGCTGGCCTGGTACTTGGTGACCGGGGCTCCGGTGGCATCGAGGATGCGGAAGGTGATAAGCGTCTGTGCCGCGGTCGTGGTGTTCGGCTTGTCCAGGGCCAGGGTGTAGCCCTGGTCGGTGACCAGCAGTCCACCGGGGAGATCGGACGGTGCCGCCGCCGTCGAGTGCTCGTCGTGCCCGGTCGGTTCGGAGGGTTCCGGACCGACCAGGGCGCCGACGACCAGAGCGATCCCGAAGACCGCCGCGAGGCCGAGGGTGAATCCGGCGAACTTACCTGTTGCGTTCATCGGGATGCTCCGATTCTGTTCAGTCTGCGAGTTGGAAGCCGGCTGCGGTGACGGCGTCGGCCAGAGCGGTGCCTGCGATGGTCTTCAATAGTTACCATACCCCCCTAGGGTACAAAGTCAAACAATCGCGTCGACCTCGTCCGAGGCGGGAGTGCGCATGGCCACCACGGTGATGGCGGGAAGGATTTCCGTCGGTGAACATGCGAAAGCCCGGCTCGCGTGCAGCTGCGAGCCGGGCCTGTGCGCTGGAACCTAGTCGGCGTGGAGGTTGCGGGCCGTGGGGGAGGTCGGGGTTGTGGCCGGGTCGGGGGCGGTGCGGAGTAGGCGGTCGGCGGTGCCGGAGGTGGTCACGGTGAACCAGTAGTGCTCGTTCTTGTAGTGGTGGTGGCGGTGATTGCGCCAGATCGCCCTGTACAGGGCATGTTTCGGCTTGTAGTCGGTGTGGATGAGGTAGTGGGTCCACTCGTAGAGCATTCCCAGTGTGGTGATGGTCAGCAGGAAAGTGAGGCCGAGGGCTGTGCGGGGGAAGGCGAGTAGGGCGATCGCGATCAGGGCGATGATGGTGAGCAGCAGCGACTTCGGTGGGATGAAGATCAGCGGAATGTCGCGCGGGTCGACGTGGTGTTCGCGGTGTTTGCGGGCCAGCTCGCTGTCAAGTGTCACCGGGCCGAGATGCCTTGGGCGCCAGTGCAACACGGTGACATGAATCATCCATTCGATGACCGGGAACGCGGCGAGAATCACCAGGGGGACCAGACCGTCGGTGAGCTGCCAGTCGCCGATCACCACGCGGGTCGCCAGCGTGGCAACGAAAACTGTGGCGATCATCCACGGGGACGGGTGCCGAAGGAACTCGTGCGCTGCCGCGCGCAAGGTCAAGCTGCGGCGGATCGCGCGGGGGGAACGGGCGGCGGTGTCGTGCGACGTCGTTGTCGGACGGTCATTCATCATGGGCGCTTCCTCGGGTGAATCATGCCCCGTCGAGGGCATGGATGAGAGCGGTGGTCGCCGGCTCGAGCAGTGCTCGGGCGGTGTCGGCGGCCCGTTTCGGCTCGCCCGCGGCGATCGCGGCGGCCAGGTCTCGGTAGGCGTCGGCATTGCCCACCTCGGCGGACATGATCGGCGCCAGCGCGGCCAAGGCGGGTTCGTAGGCGGCGCGCAGCATGGAATACATCAGCCGGAAGGCGATCGAATCGGCGAGATCGAGAATGTGATCCCAGAATTCGAGGGCGATCCGTTGCTGGGTGAGTGGATCCGATTCGGCGACAAGGGAATCCACGGATTCGTGCAGCTGTGTCAGCTCGATATCGACCGGCGCACCAGCCGAACCGCGAACCCGTGCCGCGGCGAGCTCGGCGATCTTCGGCCCGTTGTGCAGCCGCGCTTCGAGAATGCTCCGCGCCACAGCGGGATCAATAGTGCTGCCTCGCAACAGCAGCCGCGGCAGCACTTCCAAACCCGCGCTGCGCCGATAGTCGAGCACGGTGGTGGCCTCGCCCTGCCGCACCGACACCAGTCCGGCGGCGGCCAACCGCTGCAAAGCCTCCCGCACCGCGGGCCGCGAAACCCCCAAAGCCTCGGCCAACTGCCGCTCACTCGGCAACGTGCTCCCCGCGATCAACTCCCCACCCAGCACCTCGGCGGCGATCTGCTCGAACACATCACCGGATACCGAGCGCTTCACCACAGGAGTCCATGCCATACGTCGATAGTGCACCCATGTTGGTAAGAGGTCAAGTGGTCAGACCAGTGCTGTCGACCTGGGCGATTGATCACCAGGCCTTCAGGTAGACATCGCCCGAGAAGGAAAATCCACTGAGGCCTGGTGATCAAACGTTCAGGCTGATCAGCTGGGGTCGGAGCCGCGAATGGCGGAAAGCCAGGTGAAGGTGGCGGCGGCGACCGTTGTGGCGGCGACGAACGCGCCGACGCCGCCGTTCATGACATAGACCCAGAGCAGGCCGACGAGGGGCGCGCCGATCGCGGGTTGAATGTCGAGGATCAGGCGGCGGGGGATGCCGTAGGCGGGCGGTTCGCTCGCCCGGGAGGGATTGTCGACCAGCTTGCCCGCTGGCTCGCCAGTGCGGACCCGCCCCGAGGGATAGAAACGTGTGGTCCCCTCGGCGATGGATCGTCCGGTCACTGTTAAGTCGGTCGGGGTGAGCACCGACAGCGCCGGGTCATAGAAGACCGGCTGCCACACCGCCCGGCCCCCACTGCTGATCTCCAACCACGACCGGCTGACCAGCCGATACTGCTGCCGAACCCGCCTACCGCCCACCGTCCCTGCCGCAACAAGCCCGGTCGGGAAAACACCGAAGGCGAGGCCCAATTGATAAGCGGTGTAGACGAGTACAGCAAGAGCGACCACGGCGAGCGCACTCAGCTGATCGATATCCGCGAACGGCACCCACGCGGCGACGACCGCGAGAGTGCCGCCCGTGACGAGCAGCGGATAAGCCAGTGCGCGCGCCGGGCCGGCACTCACTTCATGAAGCCGATCTTGGTGTAGTCGTAGGAGGCCAGCCCCTCGGCACCGAAGTTCGCCAGGCCGTTCCGGGTGGCGACAGCACCGGCGGATTGCACGATGGGGAGCGAGAATCCCTCTTCGAAGATCATCCGGTCGGCCTTGTTCGCCAGCTCGATCGCCTTCTCCGGATCCAGTTCGCCGATTACCTCTTCGATCAGCGCGTTGAGTTCGGGCGAACCGATGCGGCCCTTGTTGCTCAACGGGTTCGCGGGATCGTAGGCGTAGATCTGGGGCAGGGCGCCGAGCGGGAAAATGCTCTTCGACCAGACGAATTGGGCGATATCGAAATTGCCGGGGTCGATGACCTCGGTGAACAAACCGTTGCCGGGGTAGGTCTCGATGATCAGCTTCACGCCGATCTCGGCCAGGTTCTGCTGGGCGATCTGCGCGATCTGGACCCAGGTATCGGCCTGGTACATGACATCGCGGATCTCGAGCTTACGACCGTCCTTCTCGCGCACGTCGCCGTTGAGCTTCCAGCCGAGTTCGTCGAGCATGCGGGCGGCGGCGGCCGGGTCATAGGACACCGACTCGGCGTTGTCCTGGTAGCCCTTCTGGCCGACCAGGAAAAGGTGATTGTTCAGCGGCTTCGGGTCGGTGACCACGCCGTTCTGGGTAGCCGTGGCGATCGCCTGCCGGTTGATGCCTTTCGAAATCGCCACCCGCAGCTTCGGATCGGACAGCAACGCACCCGGCGCACCATTGAAAGTGAAGTGCGAGAACCTGTTCGCCGGTGCGCGGCGAACCGTGATGCCGGACGTATTCGTCGCGGTTTTGATCTCTTCGATGCCGGACAAGGTGCTGACGTCGAGTTCGTTGTTCTGCAGCGCGTTCAGCCGCGCCGAATTGTCGAGCACGCTGTAGGTGACGGTGTCGAGCTTGGGCGCATTGCCCCACCACTTCGGATTACGGCTCAGCACGACCCGCTGCTGCGCACGGTCGATCGAGGTGATGATGAACGGCCCCGACGACAGCGGCATGTCATTGCGGTACAGGTCGTCGAATGCCTGGGGGGAAGCGAAGAGCTGACGTGGGTACAGCGGGTTGAACAGGCCCTTCCACTCCGCGTAGTGCTCGGCGAAGGTGACGATCGCCTGCCGGTCGTCGACGCCGCGTTCGACCTTCTCGACACTGCTGTAGCCCTGGTCCGCCGCGATCTTGTAGGCGGGGTCGCGACCGTTCAGGACATTGACCTGGGCCGCCAGATCCTCCCAGGTGATCGGAGATCCGTCCGACCAGACCGCCTTGGGGTTGATCGTGTACTTGATCTGCTGTGGGTCGGTGCCGATGAGTTCGACGTCGGTGTAGTAGTTGTGGTCGATCGTGAGATTGCCGGCCGCGTCGGAATTGATCGAGCCAGGCAGTGCCCAAGCGGTGAGGTCGCTGATCTCGCCGTCCGAGTCGACGTGGAGGTTGTTGAACGTCGCGGGGAAACTGGTGAGCGTCAGCCGGAGATTGCCCCCGTCGCGCAGGGCATCACGGTCCTGCGGATTGATGTCGTTGACGGCGCCGATCGCGCTGGATCCCGACTGCACCTCGGTATCGGATCCACATCCACTCAGCACCAACGTCACTGCGAAAACTGGTGCCGCGATGCGGAAACCGGCCTGGCGAAGGCGCCGGGCATGCGTAGTAGTGGTCATTTCGTGAATCCGATCTTCGTGTAGTCGTACGATGCCAATCCAGGGGAGCCGATGTTGGCGAGGGTGGTGCGGGCCCCGACGCTGCCGTCGGACTGCATCAGGGGCAGGGAGTGGCCCTCTTCGAATACCTTGCGGTCGACCTGGTTGGCGAGGTCGATGGACTTCGCCGGGTCGAGTTCGGTGAGGGTTTGTTCGATGAGGGCGTTGAGTTCGGGGGAGCCGATGCGGCCGTAGTTGGCTTGGAGGTCGGTGGGGTCGTAGTAGTAGATCTGGCGCAGGCTGCTCAGGGGGAAGGGGTCGCCCTGGTAGATGTACTGGGCGGCGTCGAAGTCGCCTGGCTGGATGACATCGGTGAAAAGGCCTGCGGCGGGCTTGGTGTCGATCGTCAGTGCCACGCCGATGGCGGCCAGGTTCTGTTGGATGATCTGGGCTACCTGGACCCAGGTGGGGTCGTTGTACATGACGTCGCGGATGACCAGCTTGCGGCCGTCCTTCTCGCGGACGTCGCCGTTGAGTTTCCAGCCGAGAGCGTCGAGTTGCGCCGCGGCGGCGGTGGGGTCGAAGCCGAGACTGTTGTCCTGGTAGCCCGTTTGGCCCTGGAGGAAGACGTGGTTGTTCAGCGGTTTCGGGTTCTCGACCAGCCCGTTCTGCAAGGCGTTGACGATCCCGACGCGGTCGATCGCTTTGGAAACAGCGACGCGCACGCCTTCTTCGGCAAGAATCGAGCCGGGCGCGCCGTTGAACGTGATGTGGCGCCAGCGATTACCGGGAGCGCGCCGTACGACGAGCCCTTCGGTGCCGCGCACAGTCTTCACGTCGTCGAGGGTGGTCAGGCGAACCAGGTCGATCTCGTTGTTCTGCAACGCCTGGACCCACGACGCGTGGTCGAGCACGCTGTAGGTGATGGTGTCGAGAACGGGCTTGTCGCCCCACCATTTCGGGTTGCGCCCCAGCGTAATTCGGCCCTGACCGCGGTCGGTTGCGCTGACGACGAACGGCCCGGCAGTGAGCGTGATCGCATCGGCGAGGCTGTTGTTGAAGGCCTCCGGCGTGCCGGTCACCGATTTCGGGTAGAGGGCGGAGTTGCCGGAGAACTGGCCGCGCCAGTCGGCGTAGGGCTTGCTGAAGGTGAGGACGGCCTGTCGGTCGTCGACGCCACGCTCCACCTTGTCGACGAATTCGAAGCCGTTGGTGATCGCGATCAGGTAGCTCTTGTCGCGGCCGCTCAGCGCGTGCGCCTGGGCGGCGATGTCTTCCCAGGTGATCGGCGAACCGTCCGACCAGACAGCCTTCGGATTGATCGAATACGTCACCTGCATCGGATCGGAGCCGGTCAGCTGGATATCGGTGAAGAAATCGGTGTTGACGCTGAGCTGGCCCGCGGCGTCGATCTCGAAGGAACGCGGCATCATCGTCCACACGATCTCGCCGATTTCACCGTTGTTGCCGTCATTGGACAGGATGTTCCAGTTGGCGGGGTAGTCGGTGGTGGCCAGGCGCAGGTTGCCGCCCTCGCGCAACTCGTCGACGCCCTTGGGGTTGACGTCGCTGGTCGACCCGATCGCGTCGCTCAACCCGGCCGCCGACTCGTCGCCACCCCCACAGCCCGCCACGATCATCCCGGCCGCCACCACCACGGCGGCACAGCGCAACCGGGCACCACGGCCTGCTCGCATTCGACGGGTTCGCATGGGATCTCCGATCAGACGACAGGTTCCGGTACGGCCGCGATGAGCGAGCGCGTGTATTCGTGCTGAGGATCGGCGAAAATCCGCTCCGCCGGGCCGGATTCGACGATCTTGCCCTGCAGCATCACCGCGATATCGTGGGCGAGATTGCGCACCACCGACAGGTCGTGGGACACGAACAGGTAGGACAGTCCGTGCTCGGCCTGTAGATCACGCAGCAGGTTGAGCACGCCGGCCTGGATCGACACGTCCAGCGAGGAGACGGGCTCATCGAGCACCAGGAGCGCAGGATCGAGGGCCAGCGCGCGGGCGATGCTGATCCGCTGCTTCTGTCCGCCGGAGAAGTCCGACGGGTAGCGATCCGCGTGCTCAGAACGTAATCCGACCTGCCGCAACAACTCTGGTACCCGCCGGTTGACCTCGTCGCGCGAACGGCCGTCGATGCGCAGCGGCTCGGCGAGGACGTCGAAGATCGGCAGGCGCGGGTCGAGCGAGGAGCTGGGGTCCTGGAAGACGATCTGCATCTTGCGGCGGATCTCGCGCGTGCGCGCCTTGGTGAGGGTGGCGACATCGTTGCCGAGCACCTCGATGCTGCCCGACTGCGGCCGGGCCAGGTCCATGATCTGTGACAGGGTCGTCGACTTGCCCGAACCGGATTCGCCGACCAGCGCCAGCGTGCGGCCCGCGCGCACCGAGAAGCTGATGCCGTCGACCGCGCGGACCTCGCCGGTGCGGCGGCGCAGCAGCACACCGGAGGTGAGCGGGAAGGTCTTCACCAGGTCGGTGACCCGCAGGACCACCTCGTCATCGGTGCGGTCGGGGTGCGCCGGGGTCGGGATCTTCTCGCGGTAGGCCTCGAAGAGCTGGTGGGTGCCGACCTCGGCGGTGCGAATGCAGGCGACCGAGTGCCCGGGGCTCACCTTCTCCAGCGGGGGCTCGGCGGCGGTGCAGTCGCCGATCGAGACCGGGCAGCGCGGCGCGAACGAGCAACCGGGTGGCAGGGCATGCATGGCCGGTGGGGCGCCGAGGATCGGGATCAGCGGGGTGCGTGGCGGGCCGTCCATGCGCGGAATCGAGCCGAGCAGGCCCACCGTGTACGGCATTCGCGGTGCTGCGAAAAGCTCTGCGACAGGCGCTGTTTCGACGACCTTGCCCGCGTACATCACCGCGACCCGGTCGGCGACAGTCGCCGCGATGCCCATGTCGTGGGTGATCATGATGACGCCCGCGCCGGTGATATCGCGCGCCTTACGCAGCAGATCGAGGATCTGCGCCTGCACCGTCACGTCCAGCGCGGTGGTCGGTTCGTCGCAGATGATCAGGGCGGGATCGTTGGCGATGGCCATGGCGATCACCACGCGTTGGCGCATACCGCCGGAGAATTCGTGCGGGAACGCCCTGGAACGGGCCCGCGCATCGGCGATACCGACGAGCTCGAGCAGCTCGATTGCCCGCTCGCCCGCCTCCTTGCGGCCCATCTTGCCGTGTGCGAGAAGCGCTTCCGCGATCTGATCACCGACGCGATACACCGGCGTCAGCGCGGAGAGCGGATCCTGGAAGACCATGCTGATCGAGGAACCGCGCAGCTTCGACATCTGCTTGTCGCCGAGGCCGAGCAGCTCACGGCCGCGCAGGCGCACCGATCCCTGCACCCGCGCCTGTTCGGGCAGCAGACCGATCACCGCGAGCGAGGACACCGACTTGCCCGAACCGGATTCGCCGACGATCGCCAGTACTTCGCCGTCGGCGACGGTGTAGTTCACCCCGCGCACGGCCTCGACGCGGCCTTCCTCGCCGGGGAACGAGACCCGCAGATCGGTGACCTCGAGCAGGGGTGCGGTCGACGCGGTCATCGCTTCTCGGCTTTCTTCAACTGCACCTGCGCCTGGTCTTTGTGCTCGGCGACCTCCCTGCGGGACTTGCGCGCACCGCGAGCACCGGGGTCAAACGCGTCACGCAGGCCGTCACCGACCAGGTTGGCGCACAACACGATCGTGATCAGCAGGCCACCGGCGAACAGGAACAACCACGGGTAGGTGAGCGCCGATTTGGTGCCCGCCGCGATCAGCGAACCCAGCGACACATCCGGCGGCTGCACGCCGAAACCGAGGAAGCTCAAACCGGTTTCGGCACTGATCGCCGCGCCGACGGCGAGGGTGGTGTCGATGATCAGGATCGACGCGATGTTCGGGATGATGTGGCTGATGATCACCGTGTGGGTCGGTGCGCCCATATACCGTGCGGCACGGACGAATTCGCGATCACGCAGGCTCAGGGTGAGCCCGCGGATGATCCGGGCGGCGATCATCCAGCCGAACACACTCAGCAGCACGATCAGGATCACGATCGAGCCGGAACCTTTGGTACGCGGAGCGAACAGCGCGATGATCATGAAGGCGGGGACCACCAGCAGCAGGTCGACCACCCACATGATGGCGCGGTCGGTCCAGCCGCCGAGCAGTCCGGCCACCGCGCCCGCGGTCGCGGCGATGATGCTGGAGAAGAACGCCACGCAGAAACCGATGATCAGCGATTTCTGTAGTCCGCGCATGGTCTGGGCGAGCACGTCCTGGCCGATCTGGGTGGTCCCGAACGGGTGCTCGAGACTCGGCGGTTTCAGCAGCGCCTTGTAGTCCATCTGCTGGTAGTCCCACGGCAGCAGCGGCGGCAGCGCGAAACTGGCCACGAGCAGCAGCAACAGGATCACCGCGCCGACCACGGCGGGCTTGTTGCGCAGAAAGCGGCGCCACACCAGTTTGCGTCGCCCGGCGGCGGCCACCTCGGGAGCGCCGACGACGATGAGTTCGGTTTCGGTCATGACACACGCACCCTCGGGTCGAGCAGGGCGAGAACGACATCGGAGAGCAGCCCCGACACCAGCACCACCAGCCCGGCGAACGCCGTCACCGTCACCACCACGTAGAGGTCCTGGGCATTGATCGCATCGATGAGCCATTCACCCACGCCGTGCCACCCGAAGATCTTCTCGACGAAGGTGGCGCCGGTGATCAGGGCGCCGAGGCTGTAGGCGAACAGGGTGGCCATCGGGATGAGTGCGGTGCGTAGGCCGTGCTTGTAGAGGGCTCGATTGCGGGTCAGGCCCTTGGCTCTCGCGGTTCGGATGAAATCGCTCTCCAGCACGTCGAGCATGGCGTTGCGCTGGTAGCGGCTGTAGCCTGCCATCGCGCCCAGTGCCAGCGCCAAGGTCGGCAGCACCAAATGCTGTGCACGATCGACCATTTGGTTCCAGAACCCGGTGATCTGGGTAGCGGAGGTTTCGCCGGTGTATAGGAAGATCTGCGAACCGGTCATCGTATTGATTTGCAGCGCACCGTATTTGAGCAGCGTCGCCAACAAGAAGATCGGTGTCGAGATGATCAGCAGCGACAGCACCGTCGAGAAATAGTCACTGAACCTGTACTGCCTGATCGCACCTGCCGCGCCGATCAGCACGCCGAGCACGGTGCCGATGATCGAACCGAGAATCAGCAGCCGCAGACTCACCGCGACCCGCCTGCCCAGCTCCTCGCTCACCGGCTGCCCGGCCAGGGTGGTTCCGAAATCCCCGCGCACCACGCCGCCGAGCCAGGTGAGATAGCGCTGGGGGATCGGCTCGTCGAGATGCAACTGCTCGGCCTTCGCGTCGATCACCGACTGCGGCGGGCGCGGGTTGCGCTGCTCGAGACTCTCGAGCGGATTGAACGTGAGGGAGGCCAGACTGAACGTCAGAAACGATGCCAGCAGCAGGAGCACAACGTAGTTGAGCGTGCGCCGCAACAGGAAGCCGGTCATCAGTCCCCTCTGGATCGGGTGATCAGGTCCTGATCATAGGGACACTCCGGCATCCCGGCGTGGCGACGTGCGGCAGGATAGATGGGATGACGAACCTGCACCCGAAACCGCAGCTGGTGGCCAGCGACGTCGACGGCACGCTGATCGACGATTCCGAGAAGATCTCGGCGCGCACCAAAGCCGCCGTCGGGGCACTCGTCGCCGACGGCGCCACCTTCGTGCTCGCCACCGGCCGCCCGCCGCGCTGGATCGAACCGGTCGTCAGCGAACTCGGGTACGCACCCCTCGCGATCTGCGGAAACGGCGCGGTCATCTACGACAGCGCCACCGATCGGGTGCTGTCGAGCCACACCCTCGACGTCGACACCCTGAGCTGGCTCGCCGAAGTCGCCGAACACGCGTTACCGGGTTGTGGGCTGGCCACCGAGCGAGTCGGCGCCAGCGCACACGACGCCGTGACCCAGCAGTTCGTCAGCTCGCCCACCTACGAACACGCCTGGCTCAACCCCGACGACACCGTCGTCTCGCACGCCGAAGTCATCGACTCCCCCGCGATCAAGATGCTCATCCGCCTCAGCTCGGCCCGCAGCTCCGAGATGCGCGCCGTCCTTGCCCCCCTCATCGGCGACCGCGCCGAGATCACCTACTCAACCGAGAGCGGCCTGATCGAATTGGCGGTCCCCCAGGTGACGAAGGCCTCCGGCCTGGCCGAGGTCGCCCGCCGCATCGGCGCCGAGAACTCCTCGATCGTGGCCTTCGGCGACATGCCCAACGATGTCCCGATGCTGGCCATGGCAGGCCACGGCGTCGCCATGGGCAACGCCCACCCGGAGGCTCGGGCGGCGGCCGACGAGGTGACGGGCAGCAATATCGACGACGGCGTCGCGATGGTCCTCGAGCGCTGGTGGCGGTAGCTCCCGAACACATAAAACGGCCGGTGCCCCTCGCTCGGAGGGTGCACCGGCCGTTCTTCGCCGTGACCGGGGGTTAGCCGATCGGGGCGGGCTCGGGGACCGGCGGATCTGCCGGAACCTGTTCGACGGGCGCTTGTTCGGCGGGTGCTTGCTCGGCCGGGGCAGGTGCCGGGGCCGGAACCGCGAGCCCCAGCGTCGGGGCGGTCGGTGCCTGACCCGGCTTCGGGGCGGTGGGCGCCTGACCAGGCTTCGGCTGGTTCATTTCCTGCTTGTAGGTCTCGTCATAGGTCTTCCAGAACGTCGTGACGATGCCCGTGAGCTCATTGAGCACCAGCGATCCATGCTGGAAATCCGTGCGAAGACCATTCGGCACCAGGTAGGAACTGCCGGTCGGCAACCCGAGTACACCCGAGTCGGCGCCCAAGCTCAGATACCGGTCCAGAATCGCGCCGACCACCTCGAACACCTCACCGCCCTCGCCCGAATATACGAAACCGTTGGCGAACTTCGCGTACTGACGCCCCTGCGCATCCGAGATCAGATCCGACTGCGGCGCGCCGAGCGGCCCGTCGACTCCACCCTTGGCCACCCAGTGCTTGGCGATCGCGTTGTCACCGGACAGGCCGAGGAACTTGTCGACCATCGCGCCGAGCTCGGCCATATTGCCCTGCGGCGCACGGGCCTGCTGACTCGGCGGACGATTCACCGTCGGCGGGGAGGTGTAGGTGTTGGAATTACCCGCCGCGATCCCTCGGATGCGGTCCATCAGATCGTAGGCGGCGTCACCGGGGCAGTCGGTGTTGCCGACATCGCGGTGCGCGAACACCACGGGCAGCTCGACCGCCTCGTCCTGGGCGTACGGGGTGAACTCGGTGCCCTCGGAGTACATCGTGGTCTCGCCCTGGGGATCGAGCCCGGCGAGCTTGGCGCGCCAACCGATGAACTTGCCGATCGCGGTGATCGACTCGTTGCTCGGCTGTTCGGTCTGGTAGTTGCCCATCAGCGCCACACCCGCGGTGTTCTCGTTGAAACCGCCCGCGTGCGCGCCCTGGACCGCCCGATCGAGGCCACCGTAGCGGCCTTCGAAGATCTGGCCGTACTGGTCGACCATGGCGTTGTAGCCTATGTCGCACCAGCCGAGCGTCTCGGCGTGATAGGCGTAGATCGCCCGGACGATGCCCGCCGACTCGGAGCGGCTGTAGTCGTTGCGACCGGCGGTGTGGTGCACGGTGATGCCGCCGACGCCGTCGTCGTAGGTGGGTTCCTGGCAGCGGATCGACTCGTCGGCACCCCACTGCGCGCGGGTGATGACCTTCGGTCCGCCACCGGGCAGCGCCGCGGCCACGTCATTGAGCGCGGCATCGATCGCGGCCCGGCCCGGATTGATCAGCACGGCCCTGAGCGCGGCCTCGGTGAGATGGGCCGGGTCGTGGTCGTGGTCGGGGCCCGCGGTCGGCTTGCGCGTGACCAGCATCTGCACCGCGGTGGTCTCGCCGACGTAGATCGGTTCGGTGCCGGTGGGCGTGTCGGCGGGGGTGTGATCGGTGGCCCTGGTGTCGAGCGGATCGGCGTCGTACCAGGGGCCCCAATTGCCGTCCTGCTGGCGGGCCCGGAGCTTGGTGGTGGTGTTCGTCAGGTCGCGCGCGGTGAGGGCGACCATGCTGAACGGGGTGTCCTGGGTGAGTTCCTTGACCTGCGCGCCCACCTGGTCGATGACATCGGCGCCGACCGCACCCGGGGACAGGGCCGGAGTGTCGGGAGTGGTGCCGGGTTCGAGGTTCTCGGGGTCAGCGATGAATTTCACTCCGGTGGAACGACTTTGGGAGATCGGAGCGCCCCCGGCAGGAGGCTGGGCGGCCGACGTCGGCGCGGGCGCTGCTTGCGCTGGAGCCGCGGGGGCTGCCGGTGCCGGAGCTGCCGGTGCCGGAGCTGCTGGGGCTGGGGCGGCCGCTCCATCGGGAGTCGGCGCTGCCGGGGCGGGTGCGCCCGGAACAGGGGCTTGGGCTGGGGGTGCGGCGGCCGGGGGAGCGGGGGGTGCGGTGGGAACCGCTGTGCTCGGGACCGGGGGGCGCGCAGGAGGTGCGGCGGCGCCGGGGGCGGGCGGAGTCGCGGCGCCCGGGGTGGCCTGCTGGGTGGGGGTCGGCTGCGGTTTCGTCGGTATCTGCGGCAGCGGGATCTCGGTGGGCAGCGCCACGCCCGGGGGGACCGGTAATCCAGGCGGGATCGGGATCGAGCTCGGCAGCTGCAGCATCCGCAGGTCCGAGAGGTGCAGGTCGGGCAGATCCAGGCCGGTCAGGTCGCGCAGCGGGACCGTGATGTCGGGAGCCGCGGTCAGCGCGACCTCGGCCAGCTGGGTCGGCACGGCCGCGATCTGGGAATCGTTCGCGCTGCGGTAGTCGGTCGAGTCGCTGAGGGCGAACGCGCCGATCGGTGCGGCGACAACGAGGGTCGTGACCACCGGGAGCACGTAGGAACGTTTCGGCTTTCGGTATCGCACGTGCGGCTCCTATCAGGGTCGAGCTCGTGTTTTTCCGCGCATGTGATGCTTGCTTCCTCTAACCTCACGCATCACACTAGTTAACATACGTCACACATCTCAACCTCAACTCGAGAGTTATGTGATTGCTCGAATGTAGCCCTCGGATCCCGCTCGGCGCCGACGACATGCCGATGCGAGCTCCGCCGGTAGAACCGCGAAACCGTGGGAGCGCAGTATGAGAGCCGACACCTTGATCAACCGCAGGACCGGCCGTGGGACCCGTCGCAGGGCCGTGCCCGTGCTCCGGACCGTGCCGCTGCCGGTGCTGATCAGCGCAAGCGCGCTGGCATTGGCCGGGGCGATCGGGCTGTGGCAGATCCTGCCGGGTCAGATCGCGCCGACCGTCGGCGCGGGACACGGGCGCGGCATGAGTCAGGTCGGCGCCTTCGACAACGCGCGAGCGGGCTGGTCGGCCGAGGAGATTCTCGGCCACTACTACCCTGGCGCAGACCTCGGGCAAATCGGGCCGACCACGATCGGTGTCCGGCTCCAGGCGCAAGACGACGCCACCCTCGACACCTTCGCCGCCGCCGGTGCGCAGGTCGCCGGGCGCACGATCGGCCCCGGCGACGCGGCCCATCTCACGCCCCTGCCCGACGGCGGAGCGAACGTGGTGGTGACCGCCGGCTGCGACGGAGAAGTGTTGTGGCAGGCCGCCACTGACGATCCGTTCGTCTACCCGGTCGGCGCCGGAGCGGGTAGGCCGGCCGACGAACACCTGACCCTCTGCGGTGGCACCGCCTATCGCGGCGCGCTCGGTGTGGCACTCGAGGGCGAGGCCTATCGCACCGTCAACGAGGTGGATGTCGACGACTACCTCGCCGGTGTGCTGCCCGCGGAAATGCAGGCCAACTGGGCCGATCAGGGTGCCTTCGAAGCCTTACGCGCACAAGCGATCGCGGCCCGCTCCTACGCGCTGGCCGAGAACCGCTATACCTACGCGCAGACCTGCGACACCACCGACTGCCAGGCGTATCCCGGTACGGTGAAGGAGGATTCGCGCTCCACCGAAGCGGTCGCCGCCACCACCGGCACGGTGTTGTTGCGTGACGGGCAGATCCTGCGCTCGGAATACTCGGCAGCTCCGGATGGCGGTCGGCCCGCCGATATCGAGACCTTCGAGGTCGGACCCGCGCCGAGTGAACTCGTCGAATCCGCCCCTGCCCCAGCGGTTCCCGCCACACCGACCGAGCCGGATCTGACCATCGAGGCGCTGGCGGGAGAGTCGGTGATCGACACCGCGTACCGGCGCATCGGCGGCCCGAACAGTGCGGTGGGTGAGCCGATCGGCCCGGAAATGCTGCTGCCGCAACGGGCAGGCACCTATCGGATGTACACCAACGGTGTCATCGTCGCGACGCAGACGCTCGGCGCCCAGGTCGTCGACTTCTCGACTCTGCTGCAGCTCGTTCCGGACGCGGCTGATCAATTGCCTTCGACGGCATCGGGTCGACCGAAGTTGACGACGCCGGAAGGCAGTGTTCCCCAGGTTCTTTCGCCCACCGACCCGCAGGCCGTGCAGATTCCCACGGAGGCTGAGGTCAGCGGCGAACCGGTCCACGGACCGGTGAATCCGGCCACTGCCCCCGGCGCGCACCCCGAGTACAGCCCGGCAGACCTCGGCACCGCACCCGGCATATACGACGGGGAGTAGCCGCCCTCAATCGAGCTTCGTGTCGTCCAAGGCAATGGCCAGCGTGCGCAACAGGTCGGCGAGTTGTTCGCGGTCCGTGGCACCGAGCGCGGCGAGCAGCCGCTGCTCGTTGGCCACGTGCAGCGGCAGGAGTCGATCGACGAGTTCGCGGCCCTCGTCGGTGAGCTGCACGAAGACCGACCGGCGGTCGTCGGGGGATGGCACACGCCGGACCAGGTCCTTCGCGGCCAGGCGGTCGATGCGGTTGGTGATGGCCCCCGAGGTGACCATCGCCGCGCGGTTGAGCGAACCCGCGGTGAGGCCGGTCGCGCCGCCGGAGCGACGCAGCGTCGCCAGGACGTCGAACTCCCAGAATTCCATGCCGTGACCTGCGAAGAAGCGTTTCAGGTCCTGTTCGAGAACGCGGGAGAGCCGGGTGATCCGGCCGACGATCGCCATCGGTGACACGTCGACATCCGGGCGCTCGATGTTCCAGTGCTCGGTGATCAGGTCGACCGCGTCGCGCATCTCTTTTCCCTCTCGATTGAAACTCTTAACGTTCATCTACTTGACGCAGAGATAACTCGGCGAGTAGATATTTCAATGTTGAGATTATCAATCAGGAGTGAACATGACGACCGCAACCCGCCCGACCGGCTACGCGGGCACCCTCGCGCTCACCGCACTCACCCCGATCGTGTGGGGCTCCACCTACGCCGTCACCACCGAGTTCCTGCCTCCTGACCGTCCGCTGTTCACCGCGCTCATGCGCGCGCTCCCCGCCGGACTGGTGCTGCTCGCGCTGACCAGGGTGTTGCCGCACGGCAAGTGGCTCGGCCGGGTCGCGGTGCTCGGCGTGCTCAATATCGGCGTGTTCTTCCCGCTGTTGTTCCTGGCCGCGTATCGGCTGCCGGGCGGTGTCGCCGGGGTGCTCGGTGCGGTCGCGCCGATGTTCGCGCTCGGATTCGCCGCGGTGCTGCTGGCCGAGGCGCCGACCAGGCGGAAGGTGATCGCGGGCGTCGTCGGCATAGGCGGTGTCTCGCTGGTCGTGCTCCGCGGCACCGTCGAACTCGACCTGATCGGGGTGATCGCCGGGCTCGCCGGTGCGGCGTCGATGGCGGCGGGAACCGTGCTCACGAAGAGATGGGGTCGCCCCGAGGGTGTCGGCCCGCTGGCGATGACCGGTTGGCAGCTCACCGCGGGCGGGCTGTTCATCGCACCGCTGGCCCTGGTGCTCGAAGGCGCACCGCCCGCGCTCGACGGCGAGGCCATCGGCGGCTACCTCTACCTCGGCATCATCGGCACCGCGCTGGCCTACTGGCTGTGGGTTCGCGGAATCTCGCGCGTACCAGCGACTTCGGTGTCATTCCTCGGCCTGCTGAGTCCGGTTTCCGCCGCGGTGATCGGCTGGATCGCGCTGGGTCAGGCGCTGACCACGCTGCAGATCATCGGCCTCGGTACCGCTCTCGTCGGCACCGTGCTCGGCCAGATCCCATCGCGGGCCGTGCCCGCGACGGTCGACGGACCGTCGGCCGTGCCCGCCGCTCCGGCACGACTTCCCGTGAACGCTTGACCTTGACGTAGCGTCAACTTGCAGAGTGGAGGTACCGACGAGAATGGGAGCAGGTCGTGGTGGGTGAATGGGCCATTCAGGACCTCGCGAAAGCCGCGGGAACCACCAGTCGTACGTTGCGCCATTACGGGCAGCTCGGGCTGTTGGAGCCGAGCCGGATCGGGGCCAACGGCTATCGCTATTACGACCAGACCTCTCTTGTTCGACTGCAGCGAATCCTGCTGCTGCGCGAACTCGGCCTCGGCCTCCCCGTGATCGCCGAGGTCCTCGCCGGTGAACAGGACACCGCCGGTGCGCTGCGCACTCACCTGGAACTGCTTCGGCAACAACAGGATCGGGTGGCACGGCAGATCGAATCGGTGTCGACCACGTTGCGCAAAACAGAAAGAGGTGAACCGCTCATGGCCGCAGAGGTTTTCGACGGATTCGACCACACGCAGTACAAGGACGAAGTCACCGAGCGCTGGGGCAAGGACGCCTACGAGAGCGGCGATCGCTGGTGGCGTGCACTGTCCGACGCCGAGAAGAAGGATTTCCAGCAGACCCAGCTCGACATCGCCGCCGACTTCGGAAAGGCCTACAACGCGGGACTTCCCGTGGAAGGCGACGTCGTCCAGGCGATCGTCGCCAGGCACCGCGCCTGGCTCGGCATCGGCACGCAAGGCAAGCCGGTTTCGAACGAATACCTGCTCGGACTCGGCGAAATGTACGTCGCCGACCCCCGCTTCCGGAAGAACTACGACGTGCACGGTGAAGGCGCCGCCGAGTACATCCTCGAAGCCTTTCGGGCCTACGTCGCAGCTCATCCCGCCTGAAGGGTTGACCGGCACGCGGCCGGGCAATGACGTGACAACCGCCCTCGGACAGTCACTGTCCGAGCGCGGTTTTCGTTGGTGACAGTAGTCGCGCTGCCGAGAAGCGCTGGATCGATTCCGGGAAGAACGCCCAGCTTCCACTGGCGAACGCCCCACTCCCGCCGGTTCCGCCGTATAACTGACGGCGACATCGACACATAGCGGGGACAGTGGTGGAACAGGTGCGGCCGGAGCGGCCTTCGCGCGCGGTGACCGCGCTGATCGCCGGCTGGCTCGGGGTGCTGGTCGGCGGGGCGGGGATTGTGGTCGGTACGGCGACCGCGGGGTTGCGGGCGGTCGGGCGTGAGCTCGACCTCGATTATGTGGGCGCGGGGATCGTCGGCGGGCTCGGGGTGGTGTATCTGCTCGGGGCGGTGCTGTTGTTGCGGCGGTGGATGCTCGGCAGGCGCGTGCTGCTCACCATGGCGGCGGTGATGGCGGGGGCAACTTTGCTGGTCATCGTGCTCAACGGGGACAGTCACGGATGGCGGTTCGGGCCGCTGGATTTCTGGTTGATCGTCAATGTGGTGATCCTCGCGCTCAGCCTGAGTGAGCCGACGCGGCGCTGGACCACAACGCGCTGACGCGCTACGGGATACGGTCGGGGGATGGTCGTGCTGGAGACGAAGTCGAAGAGCGGTGAGGTGGCGGCGATCGTCGCGGTGTGCCTCGCGGGGGTCGCCGCGCTGGCGAACCTGGTGGGGGCCGTGGTTCTCGTGCGGTCGTTTCTGAACGATCCGGGCGAGCTGGACGACTCGCTCACGCTGTTCGCCACGCTCGGCGCGCTGGTGTCGGTGTGCGCGTTCACCTACGGTGGCGTGCTCCTGGCGCGCCGGGACGAAACCGGGAGATGGGTGATCGTGGTCGCCGCGGCCGTCCAGCTCGCCCTCGGGGTGCTCGGCCTGCTCGCCACGCTCGTGAACTACGACTCCGGGTACGGCATCCACTGGTTCGCCGACGAAGCTGTTGCCCGTTCGATGGTGATCGGCCTCGGCGGGGTACCTGGCACGGTGACGGCGATCGTGAATCACAGTTGGGCAGCCGCACTTTCGGCCTTCCTGCTCGGTGGGCTCGTGCTGTCGGCCGCCGCACTGCCGTGGACCGCCGCCTACACGATCGCGCGCCCGGAAGATGCTGTCGGACCGAACGTATAGATTCAGCAGGTCGGCATCGCCGCGAATGAAGCTGCGAGGCGGTCTTGCCATTCTGGCAGCCGCCCCGTCCACGGGCCGCTGGATCCGCGCCGGGCGGCCGAGCAGCCATCAGCCCTACCCGCGGTACTGAGGTCGGCAGGCAGGTGACGCACGTCGATCGTCGCGCCGATTCTGTGGCGTCGCGAGCTTGCCTGGATACCCTCATTGCCAAACGGGGATATATCCCCTGGTCAAGGCGTGGTCGACGACTCCGCCGGGACAATTTGCGGTCTTCCGATACGCTGGGCACCCGTGACCGCCGCATCG
The DNA here is from genome assembly GCF_046549215.1 of Nocardia sp. A7. Taxonomy (NCBI): domain Bacteria; kingdom Bacillati; phylum Actinomycetota; class Actinomycetes; order Mycobacteriales; family Nocardiaceae; genus Nocardia; species Nocardia sp. A7. The sequence goes on from NZ_JAJPWE010000001.1 coordinate 2,303,906, forward strand.
TCCTCGGGTAACTCCGTCAACGCAGATTCCATGGCCCCGGCAAACCAGTACGACCTGATCGTGGTCGGCTCCGGTTTCTTCGGGCTGACCGTCGCCGAGCGTGCAGCGAACGTGCTGGGCAAGCGGGTGTTGGTGCTCGACCGCCGCTACCACCTGGGTGGCAACGCCTACTCGGAGCCCGAACCGGAAACCGGTATCGAGATCCACAAGTACGGCGCGCACCTGTTCCACACGTCGAACAAGAAGGTCTGGGATTACGTCACCCAGTTCACCGAGTTCACCGGGTACCAGCACCGGGTGTTCGCCATGCACAAGGGGCAGGCGTACCAGTTCCCGATGGGACTTGGCCTGATCTCACAGTTCTTCGGCCGCTACTTCACCCCGGAAGAGGCCAAGGCGCTGATCGCCGAGCAGGCCGCCGAGGTCGAGACCGGTGACGCGCAGAACCTCGAGGAGAAGGCGATCTCGCTGATCGGCCGTCCCCTCTATGAGGCGTTCGTGCGCGACTACACCGCCAAGCAGTGGCAGACCGACCCCCGAGAGCTGCCCGCGGGCAACATCACCCGCCTGCCCGTGCGCTACACCTTCGACAACCGCTACTTCAACGACACCTACGAGGGCCTGCCCAAGCAGGGTTACACGAAGTGGCTGGAGAACATGGCCGCATCCGACCTCATCGAAGTGCGGGTGAACACCGACTGGTTCGACGTACGTGACGAGATCGTCGCCGCCAACCCCGACGCTCCGATCGTCTACACCGGCCCGCTGGACCACTACTTCGACTACGCCGAAGGCGAGTTGGGCTGGCGCACCATTGATTTCGAAACCGAGGTCCTCGAACAGGGTGACTACCAGGGCACCAGCGTCATGAACTACAACGACGCCGACGTCCCCTTCACCCGCATCATCGAGCCGCGCCACTTCCACCCGGAGCGCGACTACCCGACCGACAAAACGGTCATCATGCGCGAGTTCTCCCGCTCCGCGAAGACCGGCGACGAGCCGTACTACCCGATCAACACCCCCGACGATCGCGCCAAGCTGCTGGCCTATCGCGAGCGGGCCAAGCAGGAGACCGCCGAGAAGAAGGTGCTGTTCGGCGGCCGTCTCGGCACCTACCAGTACCTGGACATGCACATGGCGATCGGTTCGGCGCTCAGCATGTTCGAGAACGTGCTGCGCCCGCACCTGGAATCCGGTGCGGCGCTGGTGGACGAGGCATGACCAAGGCCATGCTCGAGGATGTGACCACCGAAACTCGCGCCATCTCGCTGCTGCAGCGGGTCATCCTGCCGCGGCCGGGTGAGCCCCTCGACGTGCGGACCCTCTACCTGGAGGAGTCCACCACCAACGCCCGTCGCGCGCACGCCACCAGCCGCACCGCGCTGTCGATCGGCGCGGAGTCGGAGGTGTCGTTCTGCACCTACTTCAACGCGCTGCCCGCCAGTTACTGGCGTCGGTGGAGCGTGCTGAAGTCGGTCGTGCTCCGCCTGGAATTGGCCGGGCACGGGCGGGCTGATGTCTACCGCTCCAAGGCTGACGGTTCGCGAATTCACGTGCAGGGCAAGGAGTTCGCCGTCGCGCAAGGCGCGGACTCGGTGGTCGTGGAGTTCGAAACCGATCTCGGCCCGTTCGAGGACGGTGGCTGGATCTGGTTCGACATCACCACCGACACGGCGGTCACGCTGCTGGCAGGCGGTTGGTACGCCCCGCAGGAAGCGCCGGGTGCAGGCACCATCGCGGTGGGCATGCCGACGTTCAACCGCCCCACCGACGCGGTGAAAACCCTTGGCGCCCTTGGCTCCGACCCCCTCGTGCTGGAGAAGATCGCCGCGGTGATCATCCCCGACCAGGGCACCCGCAAGGTGGTCGACGAGCCCGGATTCACCGAAGCCGCAAGTGTTCTCGGTGATCGCCTCGCCATCCACGATCAGCCCAACCTCGGTGGTTCCGGCGGCTACAGCCGGGTCATGTACGAGGCGCTGAAGTCGACCGATGCCGAATTCATCGCCTACATGGACGACGACATCGAGATCGAGCCCGACTCGATCCTGCGCGCACTGGCCTTCTCACGGTTCGCGAAGTCGCCGCTGCTGACCGGTGGGCAGATGCTCAACCTGCAGGAACGTTCACACCTGCACGTGATGGGCGAGGTCATCGACCGCGGCATCTTCATGTGGGGTGCCGCGCCCAACGTCGAGTACGACCACGATTTCTCGAAGTACCCGCTCAAGGATCGCGACAACTCCAAGCTGCTGCACCGGCGCATCGACGTCGACTTCAACGGCTGGTGGACGTGCCTGATCCCGCGTCAGGTCGCCGAGGAAATCGGCCAGCCGCTGCCGCTGTTCCTGAAGTGGGACGACGCCGAATACGGCCTGCGCGCCCGCGACGCCGGCTACCCGACGGTGACCCTGCCCGGTGCGGCGGTCTGGCACATGGCCTGGTCCGACAAGGACGACGCCATCGACTGGCAGGCCTACTTCCACCTGCGCAACCGCCTCGTCGTCGCCTCGATGTACCTGCCCGGTGACGGCAAGCCGATGATCGTGAACACGATCAAGGCCACGTTGAAACACCTTCTCTGCCTTGAATACTCGACGGTCGCCATCCAGAACGAGGCGATCCGCGACTTCCTGGCGGGCCCGGAAGGCCTGTTCGACCTGCTCCCCACCGCGCTGGGCAAGATCCACGGCATGCGCAAGCAGTTCCCGGACGCTGTCGTGGTGCCCTCGTCCACCGAACTGCCCCTGGCCAATCGCCACGGTGTCGGCGCGGTCGGCGAACCTGGCAACCCCATCGCCAAGGTCGCCCGCCTGGCCAAGGGTGTGGTGCACAACTTCCGCAAGGCCGACCCGGCCGCCTACGAGACACCGCAGCTCAACGTGCCGACCCTGGACGCGCGCTGGTACCTGCTCTCGCAGGTCGACGGTGTCACCGTGACCACCGCCGACGGCCGCGGCGTCGTCTACCGCAAGCGTGACCCGCGCCAGGCGCGCGAGCTGCTCAAGGAAGCGATGCGCCTGCGCAAGGAACTCACCGCCCGCTTCCCGGAGATGCAGCAGCGCTACCGGGCCGCGCACGCCGAGCTCACCAGCACGGCGGCGTGGGAGAAGACCTTCGGCCTGAACGGAACCGCGAAGTGACTGACACCGAACTGCCCGAGCTCGAACTGGCCGAAGAGGGCTGTTGCGGCGGCTGCGATTGCAGCTCCGACTATGTGGAGGTCCCGGTCGAGGTCGCGATCCTCAACGCCGTGCAGGGCACCATCGGCACCAACCCGGCCGTCATCTCCGCCGCGCGCGGCATGTCGCACTTCGGCGAGCACGCGCTCGGCTGGGTCGGTATCGCCGCCGCGGGCTGGCTGGTCGACAAGCCGCGCCGCCGCCAGTGGGCCGGTGTCGCAGTCGGCGCTGTCGGCGCGCACGCCGCGTCGATCGTGATCAAGCGCATCGTCCGGCGTCCGCGCCCCAATGATCCGTCGGTGCAGGTCAACGTGTCGACACCGAGCAAGTTGAGCTTCCCGTCCTCGCACGCCACGTCCACCACGGCGGCGGCGGTGTTGCTCGGACGCCTCACCGGGCTACCCTTGCCAGCGGTGATCGTCCCACCGATGCTCCTTTCCCGGGTTGTCCTCGGTGTGCATTACCCTTCTGACGTGATCGCCGGTTCCGCTTTGGGGGCCGCGTCGGCTGCTGCCGTGCTAGCCGCTGAGAAGAGACTCCGACAGTGACCGCAACTGAAAGAACTTTGGCCCAGATGAGCGAAGAACCGTCCGCCGCCGTCCTCGACGAGGGTGCTGTGAAGGGCCCGCCGAAGACGCTTTTCGGTGGTGTCGTCAAGGCCATGCGCCCACGTCAGTGGGTCAAGAACGTCCTGGTGCTCGCCGCGCCGCTGGCAGCCGGACCGGAAGCGGTCGGTGACGCGGGCGTTCTCGTGAATGTCGCGATCGCCTTCGTGGTGTTCTGCATGGCGGCCTCGGGCATCTACCTGGTCAACGACTCACTCGATGTCGATGCCGACCGGGCGCACCCGACCAAGCGGTTCCGGCCGATCGCGGCCGGTGTCGTTCCTGTCAACCTGGCTTACGCGCTGTCGGTCGTGCTGCTGGTCGGGTCGATCGCCGCGTCGTTCCTGGCGTCCTGGCACCTGGCTGTGGTGATGGCGATCTACATCGGCATCCAGCTCGCCTACTGCCTCGGTCTCAAGCACCAGGCCGTGCTCGATATCTGCATCGTGTCCTCGGGCTTCCTGCTGCGCGCTGTCGCCGGTGGCGCGGCCGCCGGAATCGCGCTGTCGCAGTGGTTCCTGCTGGTCATGGCGTTCGGTTCGCTGTTCATGGCCGCGGGCAAGCGCTACGCCGAACTGGCGATCGCGCTGGACACCGGCGCCAAGATCCGCAAGTCGCTGGAGTACTACACCCCGACCTACCTGCGCTTCATCTGGACGCTCGCGGCCACCGCAGTCGTGGTCTTCTACGGCCTCTGGGCATTCCAGCAGGACTCGGCTCGAGACACCCAGTGGTACTCGATCTCGATGGTCCCGTTTACCATCGCAATCCTGCGTTACGCGGTCGACGTCGATGGTGGCGGGGCCGGTGAACCCGAAGAGATCGCGCTGGGGGACCGCATCCTGCAGTTCCTCGCTATTGCCTGGATCGGAGCGGTAGGTGTCGCTGTCTATCTCACCTGACGAGATGCTGGTAGCGGAGCAGGATTCAACCGAATACGAACCTCTACGGGACGACGAGTCCGCGCGTAGAGACCTGCGTAGGTCGGTTCTGTCCCGCGCCATCTTCGTCGGTGGGGTGACGCTCACCGCCGTGCTGTTCACGGTCGGTGCGTGGAATCGGCGCTGGATCGCCGATGACGGCCTTATCGTGCTGCGCACGATCCGCAACCTGCTCGCGGGCAACGGCCCGGTCTTCAATGTCGACGAACGGGTCGAGGCCAACACCAGCACCGCGTGGACCTACCTGGTCTGGTTCTTCTCCTGGCTAACCCAGGCCCGCCTCGAGTACGTGGTGCTCGGGGTGGCGCTGGTGGTTTCGGTGCTCGCGGTGGTGTTCGCGATGCTCGGCACCGCGCGGCTGTGGGGTGGCACCAGCGGACAGCTGCTGATTCCGGCCGGCGTGCTGGTCTACATCGCACTGCCGCCCGCGCGTGACTACGCCACCTCCGGGCTGGAGAGCGGTCTGGTGATCTGCTGGGTCGGGCTGCTGTGGTGGCTGATGATCCGCTGGAGCCAGGCCGCCGTCGTGCGCGTGCCCTCGCTGTTGGGGCTCGTTTTCCTGGCCGGGCTCGCGCCGCTGGTTCGTCCCGAGGCCACGTTGATCGGGGTGCTCGCGCTGGGGATGATCTTCCTGGCGCCGATGCCGCGGTTCCGGTTCGGGCCGATCGTGCTGCGTGCGCTGATCGTGTTCGTCGCCGGGATCGTGCCGGTGGGATACCAGATCTGGCGCATGGGCTATTACGGCCTGCCCTACCCGAACACCGCGGTCGCCAAGGACGCGGGCGGTGCCAAGTGGGGTCAGGGCGCCACCTACCTGTGGGACCTGGTCGGTCCGTACTACCTGTGGATTCCGCTGCTCGTGCTGCTGATCGCCGGTGTGGTCGCGGGGATCGCGCGCGGCTTCGCGCTGCCGACGCTGTCGGTGGCCGGAATCCGGGCGTGGTTGCGTTCGCCGAGCGCGGTCGTGGTGATGGTGCTCGGCAGCGGGCTGCTGCTCACCGTGTACGCGGTGCGCGTCGGTGGTGACTTCATGCACGGACGCATGCTGCTCACCCAGCTGTTCCTGCTGCTGTTGCCGGTGGCCGTCGTTCCGATCCCGACCCGTTTCCGGAAGTCGGACTGGTCGGTGGCGGTGCTGTTGGTCGCGCTGCTCGGCGCGGCGGGCTGGTCGGTGTACGCGTCGAACACGACCGCGATCACGACCGGCACCAAGATCCGCTCCTCCGGCATCGTCGACGAGCGCATCTACTACGTGCTCAACACCGGCAAGGACCACCCGATCCTGGCCGAGGACTATCTCGACTACCCGCGCATGCGGGCGATGGTCAACGACATCGCCGCCAACCCCAAGGGTGGCCTGCTGCTGAACTCGCCCGCGTTCACGTTCTGGTACCTCGACCCGCCGCCGGAGCCGATCCCCGCCGAGGGTTCGGGGCACACGGTCTACTTCCTGAACCTGGGCATGACGAGCATGAACGTGCCGCTCGACGTCCGTGTGATCGACCCGATGGGCCTGGCCTACCCGCTCGCCGCGCACTCGGACCGGCTCGCCGACGGCCGCATCGGCCACGACAAGAGCCTGCTGCCCGACTGGGTCGTCGCCGACTCGGGCATGGTCGACATCCACCCGTGGATGCCCTGGTACATGGACGAGCAATGGGTCACCCAGGCGCGCACGGCGATGTCGTGCCCGCAGACCCAGGCGCTGATGGTCTCGGTCCGCGACCCGCTGACCTTCGACCGGTTCAAGCACAACTTCCGCAACGCACTGGCGTTCTCGAAATACCGGATCGACCGGATTCCCAAGTACGAGATCCAGCGCTGCGGTCTCGTCGACCCGTTCCCGGAGCCCCCTCGCTGAACGGTGTCGATACCCATCGACCTATGAGTTACACCGGCTGGCCAGGGTTTATTTAGTGGCGTACGCCGCTAAATCACTTTTCGGTAACGTCTGGCTATCGATGTAGCGATATGGTCACTGGAGGAACGGCCCGTCGGCGCACTGGTGTGCCGGTAATCAGTCGGCGGTCATTGCAACCGCGGTTCCGCGCGAACCGCACGAGGAAAGGCCCATAACAGAATGCGTGGCGGACGTCTCAGAGCCCGGGGAGCCGGATGGCTCAAACGAACGGTGCTTCTCTCCCTGGCTGTAGTGCTGCCTATCGGTGCGGCGGTGGCTGGTCCCACCGGTACCGCGTCGGCGGCCTTCGATCCCACAGGTTTCGACTTCTGGGTCGACTCGGAGATGGGCCCGATCAAGTCGCGGATCTTCCGCGCGGCCGACGGCAACACCAATCGTGTCGTGTACGCGCTCGACGGTATGCGCGCAGGCGACGACCTCAGCGGCTGGGAGAAAGACACCAATGTCGCCCGCGCGCTGATGAACGCCAACATCAACGTCGTGATGCCGGTTGGCGGCCAGTCCAGCTTCTACGCCGACTGGAATGCGCCGAGCAGCTACTTCGGTCTCGACGCCGGTTCGGGTGGTAGCTCCACCGGTTCCGCCGCGACCGGTTCGTCGATGACCGGTTCGTCGGTCGCGCCCGCCCAGGTCGCAGGCAAGAAGAACACTTACAAGTGGGAGACCTTCCTCACGAGCCACCTGCGCAAGGCGCTGTCGGCTCGGCTGGGTTTCAACCCCAACAACAACGGCGTGTTCGGTCTGTCGATGGGCGGCTCCGCCGCGCTGACGCTGGCCGCCTACCACCCCGATCAGTTCAGCTTCGCGGGCTCGTTCTCCGGGTACCTGAACATCTCCGCGCCCGGTATGCGTGAGGCCATGCGTGTCGCGATGATCTCGGCAGGCGCGTTCAACATCGACGCGATGGCGCCGCCGTGGGGCCAGCAGTGGTTCCACATGGACCCGTTCGTGTTCGCCCCGCGCCTGGTCGCCAACGGCACCCGTGTCTGGGTGTCCGCGGCCAGCGGTATCCCCGGCGGGGGCGATGTGTCCAACCCGATGGAGATCGTCCAGGGCGTCCCGCTCGAGCTGCTCGCGATGGTGAACAGCCGCGCGTTCCAGGTCCGCATGGCCACCCTCGGTGGCGGCAACGCCCACTTCGACTTCCCGATCACCGGCGTGCACAACTGGCGCAACTGGGAAACCGAAGTCAACCGCATGATCCCGGACCTGTCCGCGAACATCGGTTAGTCACACCCGCTCGTCTCGGAAAACCGCTCGGTGCCTCGTCGGCACCGGGCGGTTTTTTTCTCGTTCTCATCACGATCCGACGGATCCTCGGTGACGAATCATGGGCGACGGATCGGCCGGAGTTGTGCTTCGGGTCACTTTCCAGCAACATGTAGACCATTCGTCACCGATTTATACACAGTGAGCATGCGTCGAGGTTGAATCGTCCGTTTTGCCCTGGATTGGTTCCGCGCGACGTCCGATGAGGGATCCGACTGCGTAGCTCGGAATTTGCGCGTTCGGTCTGCGAGAAAGGTCTAGTCGAATGCGAACACTGCGCCGCAAGCGTGTGCCCGTGAAGACCGCAGCCCCCGGTTCGTGGGCTCGGCGCTGGGCCGCGGGCGTATCCATGGCTCTACTCGTTCCGATCGCGACGGCAGTCTCCGGCGGTGTCGCTCCCGCCTCGGCCGGATTCAACGGCAATGCCTTCGACTTCTGGGTCGACTCCGGGATGGGCCCGATCAAATCGCGCGTGCTGCGCGCCGCCGACGGCAACACCAACCGCGTCGTCTACGTCCTCGACGGCATGCGCGCGCCGGAACATCTCAACGGCTGGGAGATCGAAACCGATATTCCCAATGCGCTCGCCGCGGCCAATATCAATGTGGTGATGCCCGTCGGTGGGATGTCCAGCTTCTACGCCGACTGGAACGCGCCGAGTGATTTCTTCGGCATCCCCGGCAACGGTGCGCCGTCCTCGGGTTCCGGTGCGGGCAACGCGCTGTCGGGCGGGCCGGGCAAGAGCTACCGCTATCAATGGGAGTCGTTCCTCACCGGCGACCTGCGCAACGCCCTCGCCGACCGCCTCGGCTTCAATCGTTTCCGCAACGGCGTGTTCGGCCTGTCGATGGGCGGCTCGGCCGCGCTGACCCTGGCCGCCTACCATCCCGACCAGTTCTCTTTCGCCGGTGCGTATTCCGGCTACTTGAACATCTCGGCGCCCGGCATGCGCGAGGCGATCCGTATCGCGATGCTCGACGCGGGCGGCTACAACGTGGACGCCATGGCACCGCCGTGGGGCCCACAGTGGCTGCGGATGGACCCGTTCGTGTTCGCCCCCAACCTGGTAGGCAACAACACCCGGCTGTGGATAGCGGCGGGCTCAGGCCTGCCGACCAGTACCGACGGCCCGAACATGGGCACCGTCAACGGGATGGGGCTGGAAGCGCTGGCACTGGCCAACACCCGCTCTTTCGAAGTTCGCATGGCCACCCTCGGTGCCCGTAACGTCCACTACTCTTTCCCGGCCTTCGGCATCCACGCCTGGAACAACTGGAATGACGAAGCTCTGCGCATGATCCCGGATTTGTCCGCCAACATCGGGTGAACATCACACACCGGCTTCGCGAGTTTGCGGTGCCGGTTTTGTGTGTCCGCTCGGCCGCGAATGTCGCTGCCCTTGCAGTTAATTCAGCCGTGGAATATCCTCCAGCGAGCGTAAGTGTGACCAGATCGTTGTTTCATCCGTCCGATCGACCGAGCTGTCGGGGTTGTGTCGAGTGGGCGGCAGACGCGTCTGGCATGCCATAACAGCAGAAAGAGAGCGGAATTCTCATGCGTTTCGGCAAGGCCGTCGCGCCGGCATCTCGTAGTTGGCGTAATCGAATTCTAGCTGTCGGCGCTGCAGCCCTCGTGCTGCCGATCGCCGCGGGAGCGGCCCCGACCGCGCTCGCCGCACCGTCGGTGTCGGCACCCGCGTTGCGTGCGCCGGCCGGTGGCTACGAAGAACTCATGGTGCCCTCGAAGATGGGCCCGGTGAAGGTCCAGGTGCAGTGGGCGCGCAACGGTGGCAACGCCGCGCTCTACCTGCTCGACGGCCTTCGGGCCCGTGACGATCGCAACGCCTGGTCGTTCGAGACCAACGCGATGCAGCAGTTCAGCAACGACAACGTCACCCTGGTGATGCCCGTCGGTGGCCAGTCCAGCTGGTACGCCGACTGGACCGCCGCCAGCAACACCAACGGCCAGAAGACCACCTACAAGTGGGAGACCTTCCTGACCGAAGAGCTCCCCACCTTCCTCGAGGGTTACGGCGTGTCCCGCAAGAACAACGCGGTGCTCGGCCTGTCGATGTCGGGTCCGGCCGCGCTGCGCCTGGCCGCGTTGAACCGCGATCAGTTCAAGCACGCGTCCTCGCTGTCGGGTCCGCTGAACTGGAGCGCCCCCGGCATGCGTGAGGCCATCCGCGTGATGATGCTCGACGCGGGCCGCTTCAACGTCGACGCCATGGCCGCTCCGTGGAGCTCGGCGTGGCTGCGGATGGACCCGATGGTGTTCGCGCCCGAGCTGCGCGGCCTGCCGATGTTCATCTCCTCGGCCAACGGCCTGCCCGCCCAGCACGACAAGCCGGCCGGTATCGGCGGCGCGTACAACACCGCCAACGCGATGGGCATCGAGGCCATCTCGTTCGTGAGCACCCTGGCGTTCCAGCGCCGCCTCAACACCCTCGGCATCAACGCGGTCTACGACGTCGGTGCCTCCGGTACCCACTCGTGGAAGTACTGGGAAGACGAGCTCTGGAAGGCCCGTCCGCACATCCTGAATGCGTTGGGCGCCTAGTAGTTTCCGCTCAGCAACAACTTAGAGACCGGCTCACCCCCAGGGTGAGCCGGTCTTTTTGCTGCGTTCGTCCTTCGCGTGTCCTCCCCAGCTATCGCGCATCACTGCGGTACAACCGACGGTGATGCTGTGTCCCAATTCCGGGATGAGAAGGGTAGGGCCGCGCGTGATGAAACATCGTGTCTCGGTTCATAGCGTTTCAGCGTCGATGCGGCGGATCCTCGGCATCGCGGTCATGGCCGCGGCCTTGCTCGCGCCGACCCTCACCGCTCCCGCGCAGGCGCAGCCAGCGGTGTCGGCCGTGCAGCGGGTGGACTGGCTCTCGGATCGTCGGGTGGCGCTGTGGGTGTACTCGGCCGCTATGAAAACCCCCATCCAGGTGCAGATGCTGCTGGCGCGGGACTGGAACGTGCGCCCCGACGCGAAGTTCCCGATGATGCTCATGCTCGACGGTCTGCGCGCGCAGGACGACGAGAACGGCTGGACCAAAGACGCCGATGCCGAGGGCTTCTACGCCGACAAGAACGTCAACGTGGTGCTGCCGGTCGGCGGCCAGTCGAGCTGGTACTCGGACTGGCTCGCGCCCGACAACGGTCTCACCTACAAGTGGGAGACGTTCCTGACCAAGGAGCTTCCGCCGATCCTCGAACGTGATTGGCGAACAACGGATGTGCGTGGCGTACAAGGACTTTCGATGGGTGGCACCGCGGCGATGAACCTCGCGGGCCGCAATCCGGGCCTGATGAAATATGTGGCTTCGTACTCGGGTCTGCTCACCACCACGACGCTCGGGATGCCGCAGGCGATCACCTTCGCCAACAAGGACGCGGGCGGTTTCGACGCCGGCGCGATGTGGGGTCCCCCCGGCAGCCCCGAGTGGGAGGCCCACGATCCCTACCTGCTGGCCGACAAGCTCAAAGGCGTGAGCATGTACGTCTCCAGCGGCAGCGGTCTGGCCGGTTCGCACGATCAGCTCGGTGAAGTGCCGTTGATGAGCGAGAACTGGGCGGGCACCGGCCTGGAGATCCTCTCGCGGCTGTCGACCCAGAATTTCGTCGCCAAGCTGGAGAAGCTGGCGATCCCGGTGCAGGCGAACTACCGTCCCGCGGGCACCCATACCTGGCCGTACTGGGATTTCGAGATGCGGCAGTCGTGGACGCAGGCCGCCGCGGCGCTCGGCACCGACCAAGGCGGCGCCACCTGCACCCTCGGCGGTGCGATCGCCGGCGTGGCACAGGCGGCGAACTGGCTGGGCAACTGCCTGACCGCGGAGTACCCCGCGGGCACCGGAATGGTGCAAGACTTCCCGAACGGCCGGGTGTTCCATTCGGCCGCGACGGGCACGCACGCGGTGGCCGGGCGCATCGGTGGCACCTACGCCGGTATCGGTGGGGCCTCGTCGCCGCTCGGCATGCCCAACGGTGACGAGCGCGGCCTGCCCGACGGGCGCGGGCGCATGCAGACCTTCGAAGGCGGCTCGATCTACTGGACCCCGCAGACCGGCGCACAGGTGGTGCGCGGCGCGTTCCTCGAGGAGTGGGGCAAGCAGGGTTTCGAGGGTGGTCCGGCCGGCTACCCGGTGGCCGCCGAAGCCCCGACGCCCAGCCGTCACGGCTCGGTCCAGGCCTTCGAACACGGTCCGATGTTCTACAGCCCGGCCACCGGAGCACATCGGGTGCAGGGCTTCGTGTTGGACAAATACAGCCAGCTCGGCTTCGAGAACAGCCCGCTCGGATTCCCGGTGGCCGCGGAGGCGCCGCTGAAGGATCTCGGGCGCTACAGCCGGTTCGAGGGTGGCAACATCTATTGGAGTCCGCTCTCGGGCGCCTGGTCGGTGCGCAACGGCGCCCTCGCCGACGCCTGGGGTGCGCAGGGGTTCGAGAACGGCAGACTCGGGTATCCGGTGAGCGACGAGTTCACCGTTCCCGGCGGAATCCAGCAGAACTTCCAGACCGGGTTCATCGTCGTGCGAGACGGCAAATCCGAAGTTCACGGGGTGTGAGCTCGGGCTGAGAAGTCTCTGAGCATCGCCGTGCGGTACCCGGAAGCGCCGATTGTCCAGCTAGCCTGGTCTGCGACCGCTTCCCTGACGAACGATCGAGGAACATCTTCATGCATCGGATCCATGGCAAGGTAGCCGGATCGGTCGCGGCGCTCGCTGCCGTCGCACTGTTGTCCGCCTGTGGTGGCAACGACTCGACCGCGTCGCAGACGCCCACGTTGTCGAGCAGCGCCGCCGCGCAGTCGACCACGACGACGCCGCCGGTGGTCATCGAGCCGTCCGCCGAGGCCCCGACGAGCACCGAGACCAGCGCGTCGGCCGAGGCGCCGACGCCGATCCCGGAGACCAGCGCGGCCGCCCCCGCGACCGGCAAGGACAAGGCGTTCCTCGACGAGCTGGCCAAGAACGGGATCACCCCGGCCGACCCGACGAGCGCGATCACCGCGGCGAGCTACGTCTGCTCCACCAAGGGCACCGGCGCCAGTGACGCCGATATCGCCACCTTCGTCGGCGCGATGGCGGGCACCGACCCGGCCTTCGACTCGTCGAAGATGGATGTCAACAAGGCAGCGCAGATCTACATCGCCGCCGCGAACTCGACCTACTGCTAGTGACGCCCCGACCGACGCGACGTTCCCGCGGGTTCTGGCCCGCGGGGTGTTTCACCGTGCTCGCGCTGCTCGTGCTGGCGATCATCGTCATCGTGCTGCTGTGGTACCTGCTCGCGGGCAGGTTGAAGGAGCCGGGGCCGACACCGCCCGGCCCGCCGCCGCCGACGTCGCAGTCGGCGGAGTGTCCCGATGTGATGCTGCTCTCGATCCCTGGCACCTGGGAATCGTCGAGCACCGACGATCCGTACAACCCCCAGGCGAACCCGATCTCGTTGATGCTCAGCGTTTCCGGGCCGTTGCGTGCGCAGTTCCCGGACAACCGGCTCGAGGTGTACACGGTCCCGTACGTGGCCCAGTTCTCGAACCCGATCGCGATCCCGCCGGACGGCCAGGCTTCCTACAACAACAGCCGCACCGAGGGCACCGCGCGAGCGACGGACGTGCTGGCCCAGCGTCACCAGGAATGCCCGTTGACGAACTTCGTCATCGCGGGCTTCTCCCAGGGCGCGGTGATCGCCGGTGACGTCGCCGCCCAGATCGGCGCGGGCAACGGCCCGATCCCGGAGGCCAATGTGCTCGGCGTGACGGTGATCGCCGACGGCCGCCGCACCGCCACCGGTCCAGGTCAACCCACCGAGATCGGTGATCCGCCGCCGACAGGTGAGGGTGCCGAAGTGGCGCTCAAGGGTGTCAATGTGCCTGGCATCAGCATGACCGGTCCGCGTCCCGGCGGTTTCGGCACGCTGGCACCGAAGGTGAACTCCATCTGCGCGCCCGGCGACATGATCTGTGACGCACCACGCCAGGCCCTCAATCCGGTCAACGCGCTGGGCAGTCTCGCAGCGCTGATCCGCTCCGCGGGCAATCCCGTGCACGCGCTGTACGCCTCGAACCCGGTGGACAGCAACGGCACGACGGCCACCCAGTGGACGGTCGACTGGGCCGCGGGGCTCATCGAGAACGCACCGCATCCGCCCCATTCCTGACGGAGTTGTCACAGTCACAGTGGGGGCGTGATTGGCGCCGATCATGCCTCGCTGTGACATCCGTACGCCGGATCGCTCGAACGCTGTAAAGTGCGCTGGGAATTGCGCCCGAGTCCACACCAGCCAGGAGCGAAGAGTTCATGACCGAAGCTGCCGCACCCGTCGGTGAATTGACCGCGCTGGGTACGCCGCTGCGTCCGTTCCGCTTCGGAGCGGCCGGAGAGGGCAACAAGCAGGAGGGTGGCGCGCGCAAGTTCGTTCAGACGGCGCAGGAAGCCGAAGAGATGGGGTACGACACCTTCTTCGTTCCTGATCACCTGGGCGATCAGGTCGGCCCGATCGCCGCGCTGGGCGCACTCACCCAAGCCACCTCCAAGATCCGCCTCGGCACCTCGGTGCTGGCGAACGGTTTACGCCATCCCGTCGTGCTCGCCAAGGAGCTGGCCACCCTCGATGTCCTGTCGAAGGGACGGCTCGAGGTCGGCGTCGGCGCGGGCTGGATCAAGGAAGAGTTCGACAACGCGGGCATCCCGTTCGAGCGTCCCGGCATCCGGCTGGAGCAGCTCGACGAGTCGCTGACCATCCTGGACACGCTGCTGCGCGGCCAGGAGTGCAATTTCGAGGGCAAGCACTACCAGGTGCGTGGCATCAAGGGCACCCCGCGCCCACGGCAGGGCCCGCGCCCGCCGCTGTGTACCGGCGGTGGCGGTCCGAAGATGCTGGCACTGGCGGCCAAGCACGCCGACATCGTCTCGGTCGTGCCGCAGACCACCAAGAACGGCAAGGGCCTGCTCTCGGGTATTACGCTCGAGAAGACGATCGAGAAGGTCAACATCGTCAAGGCCGCTGCCGGTGACCGGTTCGCCGACATCGAGATGAACTGGGCCATCACCGCGATCCTCATCACCGACGACCGTGAGAAGACCGCGGAGATGGCGCTGAACGCGATCAAACGCGGCCTGCATCCCGATCTCGAAGTCGACGTCGAACTGACCGTCGAGGAGATTCTGAGCTCGCCCTACATCGCGATCGGCACGTTCGAGGAAATCGCCGAACACGTCACGCGTGTGCGGCAACTCACTTCGATGTCGTATGTGGGCATCTTCCCCACCCAGATGGACGCGTTCGCGCCCGTCATTCCGCTGCTGCGGGAGGACTGAGCGGGGGCTCTCTGTAACATGACTCTGGTTTGAGAACTATCTAGCCGATAGCGGTCACCGCGCAGACCGCTCGAAAATCCGCAGGTTGTCGACGCACATTCGTGTGAGTTCGACGGCCGGTGGCGATATAGCGAGTCGAGGCCGCAGAGCTTGTCATCGCGTCCTCGCAAGGAGAAGAAGGAATGGAAGAGACTTTCGACGACTACCTGGACGCGACCGGGAATATCATCATTCCCGAGGGCCGGACCCTGGTCGATCACGTCGAGAAGCACACCCGTAACGATGCGAATACGCTCGCGTACCGCTACATCGACTATTCGCGGGAACGCGACGGCGAGGTGCACGAGCTGACCTGGCAGGAGTTCGGCACCCGGCTGCGCGCGGTGGCCGCTCGACTGCAGCAGGTGACCAACCCGGGCGACCGGGTCGCGATCCTCGCGCCGCAGGGCCTGGATTACGTGATCTCCTTCTTCGCGGCGATCTACGCAGGCACCATCTCGGTGCCGCTGTTCGATCCCGACGAGCCGGGCCACACCGACCGCCTGCACGCCGTTCTCGGTGACTGCGAGCCGTCGGCGATCCTCACCGCGACCTCCTCGGCCGCCGGCGTCCGCCAGTTCTTCCGCTCGCTGCCCGCAGCGCAGCGTCCGCGCATCATCGCCGTCGACGCCATCCCGGACACCCTCGGTGATTCCTGGGTGCGCCCCGACACCGCGATCGACGACATCGCCTACCTGCAGTACACCTCGGGTTCCACCCGGGTGCCCGCGGGCGTGGAGATCACCCACCGCGCGGTCGGCACCAACCTGCTGCAGATGATCAACTCGCTGAACATGAACGAGAACTCGCGCGGTGTCACCTGGCTCCCGCTGTTCCACGACATGGGCCTGCTCACGGTGATCCTGCCCGCGGTCGGCGGCAAGTTCATCACCATCATGTCGCCGAGTGCGTTCGTGCGTCGGCCGTCGCGCTGGATCAACGAACTGGCCGCCGTTTCCGACGGCGCAGGCACGTTCGCGGCCGCGCCGAACTTCGCGTTCGAGCACGCCGCCGCGCGTGGTGTGCCGAAGCCGGGCGAGTCGCTCGACCTGTCGAATGTGATCGGCCTGATCAACGGGTCCGAGCCGGTGACGGTCTCCTCGATGAAGAAGTTCAACGAGGCGTTCGCGCCGTACGGGCTGCCCAAGACCGCGATCAAGCCGTGCTACGGCATGGCGGAGGCGACGCTGTTCGTCTCGGCCACCCGGGCCGAGGACGAGGCCAAGTACGTCTACGTCGATCGCCACGAGCTCAACGCGGGCCGCATGGTGCGCGTCGACCAGTCCGACGAGTCGGCCATCGCGCAGGTGTCGTGTGGTTACGTCGGGCTCTCGCAGTGGGCCGTGATCGTCGACCCCGAGACAGCCGACACCGCGCAGGGCCGCGAGCTGCCCGACGGTCACGTCGGCGAGATCTGGCTGCACGGCAACAACATGGGCATCGGTTACTGGGGTCGCCCCGCCGAGTCGACCAAGGCGTTCCGCAACAAGGTCACCGAGCCTGTCGAGGGTGGGCACGCCGACGGCACCGATCCCGATGCCGACTGGATGCGCACCGGCGACTTCGGTGTGTACTTCGAAGGTGAGCTCTACATCACCGGTCGCGTCAAGGACCTGGTGATCGTCGACGGACGCAACCACTACCCGCAGGATCTGGAGTTCTCCGCCCAGGAGGCGTCCAAGTCGCTGCGTCCCGGTTTCGTCGCGGCCTTCGCGGTGCCCGCCAACCAGCTGCCCGCCGAGGTCTTCGCCGCCGACAGCCATTCCGGCCTGAAGTTCGACGTCGACGACGCGTCCGAGCAGCTGGTGGTCGTGGCCGAACGTGGTCCCGGCGCCGGTAAGGCCGACCCCGGCCCGATCGCCGACGCGGTGCGTGCGGCGGTCTCGATGCGCCACGGCGTGACCGCACGTGACATCCTGCTGGTCCCCGCGGGTTCCATTCCGCGTACCTCCAGCGGCAAGATCGCCCGGCGCGCCTGCAAGGCCGCCTACCTCGAGGGAACGCTGCGCGGTGGTTACACCCAGCAAGCTTTCCCCGATGCACCGGAAGAGTGATTCGGCACGTCCGAGAAGGAGGTGACGCCCGGTGTGCCACGCAGGCCGGGCGTCATTCCACGGCGCGCCCTGTACGCAGACAGGTAGCTTGAGGAATTGATGGCTAACAACGAGGGCACGCCCACCCCGAACCCTGATGTCCCTGCCGAGTCGACCGCCCCGGCGGAACTCTCGGTCGCCGAGCTGCGTGAATGGCTGCGCCGCTGGGTCGCTGATGCGACCGGACAGTCTGTCGACGCGATCACCGTCGACCGGCCGATGGAGGAGTTCGGGCTCGCCTCGCGCGATGCCCTCGCCCTCGGTGGTGACATCGAGGATCTGACCGGTGTGGTGCTGACGCCGACGGTGGTCTACCAGCACCCGACGATCGCCTCGCTGGCCGAGGTCATCGTGCACGGTGAGCCGGAGCCCGAGCCAGAGGACTCTTCGGAGTACACCGCCGCGTTCGCGCCGTCCGAGGCGCACGACATCGCGGTGGTCGGCCTGTCCACGCGTCTGCCGGGTGCGGGTACCACGCCCGAGTCGACCTGGGATTTCATCATCGGGCGCGGTGACGCGATCCGTGAGCTGCCCGAAGGTCGTTGGGGCGAGTTCCTGACCGACCCGTCCGTGGCCAAGACCATCGACCAGGCCAACACCCTCGGCGGCTACCTGGACCAGGACGTGGTCAAGGGCTTCGACGCCGAGTTCTTCGCGATGTCGCCGATCGAGGTCGAGCAGGTCGACCCGCAGCAGCGGATCATGATGGAGCTCACCTGGGAGGCGCTCGAGCACGCGCGCATCCCGGCCAGTGACCTCAAGGGCGAGCAGGTCGGCGTCTTCGTCGGCTCGTCCACCAATGACTTCCAGATGATCGCCTCACTGGGTCTGGGCGACACCGATCCCGATGCCCCTGCCTCGTCGCGCGGATACGCGCTGCTCGGCGGCTCGACCGGCGTCATCGCCAACCGCGTCTCCTACTTCTACGATTTCCGTGGCCCGTCGGTCACTGTCGATACCGCCTGCTCGTCGACCATCGTGGCCGTGCACCAGGCCGTGCGCGCGCTGCGTACCGGTGAGGCCGACGTGGCACTCGCCGGTGGCGTGAACATGATCCTGGCCCCGGTCATCACCCTCGGTTTCGACCAGAACGGCGCGGTCGCCAAGGACGGGCACATCAAGGCGTTCTCGTCCGACGCCGACGGCATGGTTCGCTCCGAAGGCGCGGGCATGATCGTCCTCAAGCGCCTGACCGATGCCGAGCGTGACGGCGACAACATCATGGGCGTCATCAAGGGCTCCGCGGTGAACTCCGACGGCCGCTCCAACGGCCTGTTCGCACCCAACCCCGAGGCTCAGGCCGACGTGCTGCGCGCCGCCTACCGCGACGCGGGCATCGTTCCCAGCACCGTCGACTACATCGAGGCCCACGGCACCGGCACCCCGATCGGCGACCCGATCGAAGCCGAGGCGCTGGCCCGCGTGATCGGCCGTGGCCGTGATGCCGACAAGCCCGCCCTGCTCGGTTCGGCCAAGACCAACTTCGGTCATCTCGAATCCGGCGCGGGCGCGGCGAGTCTCGCCAAGGTGCTGATGTCGTTCCAGCACAACGTGATTCCGCCGAACATCAACTACGCGGGCCCGAGCCCGTACATCCCGTTCGAGCAGGCCAACCTCAAGGTTGTCGACGAGGCCACCGAGTACCCGCGCTACAGCGGCGTCGCGACCGTCGGCATCTCCGGCTTCGGTTTCGGTGGCACCAACGCGCACGTGGTGCTGCAGGAGTACGTGCCGACGACCCCGGTCGTCGAGGACGTGACCTCCGAGCAGGTCGCCGCCGAGCGGAGCGAGAACGAGGAGACCACCGATGTGGTCGCCGAGGCTGTCGCGATCACCGAGGCCGCCGTCGCGCCGGTGCAGCCGGTCGTCGAATGGGACGGCGAGCGCGACGAACCGCTGCCCGTGATCCTGGCCGTTTCGGCCTATCTGCCCTCGCGTCGCAAGCGCGCCGCCGCCGACCTGGCCGACTGGCTGGAAGGCGCGGGCAAGGATGTGCCGTTGGCCGATGTCGCCCGCTCGCTCGCTAAGCGCAGCCATCAGCGTTCGCGCGGTGTGGTGGTGGCCAAGACGCGCGAGGAGGCCGTCACCGGTCTGCGCGCCATCGCCGAGGGCAAGCCCGGCGCCGGTGTGTTCACCGCCGATTCGCCCGCGTCCAACGGTCCGGTCTGGGTGTTCGCCGGTTTCGGTTCGCAGCACCGCAAGATGGCCAAGCAGCTCTACGGCGAGAACTCGATCTTCCGCAAGACTGTCGACGAGGTCGATGAGCTGGTGCAGGACGAGGCCGGTTACTCGATTCGCGAGATGATCCTCGACGACGAGCAGGACTACGACGTCGGTACCTGCCAGGTCGGCATCTTCACCATCCAGCTCGGCCTCGCCGCCGTGCTGCGTGCCCACGGCGCGCAACCCGCCGCGGTGGTCGGTCATTCGATGGGTGAGGTGGCAGGCGCTTACATCGCCGGTGGTCTCTCGATCGAAGACGCGGTGCGCGTGATCTGCGCCCGCTCGCGCCTGATGGGCGAGGGCGAGCAGATGCTCACCGACGACGAAGTGCGCAATATGGCACTGGTCGAGCTCAGCGCCCACGATGTGGCGCAGCTGCTGCCGAAGTACCCCGACGTGGAGTGCGCTGTCTACGCGGCGCCGACCAACACCGTCATCGGTGGGCCCCGCGAGCAGGTGGAGCAGATCGTCGCCGAGGTCGAGGCGATGGGCAAGTTCGCCCGCATCCTGCCCACCCGCGGCGCGGGCCACACCTCCCAGATGGACCCGCTGCTCGGCGAACTCGCGGCCGAACTGGCGGGCATCGAGCCGACCTCGCTGACGACCGGCCTGTACTCCACGGTGCACGAGGGCCTGTTCTTCAAGCCCGGTTCCGACCCGATCCACGACGAGCCCTACTGGGTGAAGAACATGCGCCACAGCGTGTGGTTCACCAACGCGGTCAAGGCCGCCGTCGACTCCGGGCACACCACGTTCCTGGAATTGGCGCCCAATTCCGTTGCGCTGATGCAGGTTCTCGGCACCACCTTCGCGGCCGGCGTGCACGACGCGCAGCTCATCCCGACGCTCAAGCGCAAGGAAGACGAGTCCGCCGGTGTGATCGGCGCCCTCGCCCAGCTCTACGTGCACGGCCATGCCGTGAACCTGAGTTCGCTGCTGCCCGAAGGTGATTTCGCCGATGTGCCGCGCACCGCGTTCGTGCGCAAGGAGTACTGGCCCAAGGTTTCGATGTCGTCGGGTGGTGGGAACACTCGTGTGCCCGGCGCGCACGTCGCCATGCCGGACGGCAGGCACGCCTGGGAGGTACAGGCCTCCTCGGTCAGCGACCTCGCGGTGCTGGTGAAAGCCGCTGCCGCACAGGTACTTTCCGATGTCGCGGTCTCGGTTTCGCATCCGCACGCCGCACTGCCGACCACGGGCACGCTGACCACCACGTTGACGCCGCACCTCGGCGGTGCGTCCGTGCAGGTGCACGCCAGATCCGGCGCCGGGTTCACCCTGCTGTTCGACGCGGTGGTCACCTCCGGTGCGGCACTGCCCGAACCGGTTGTCGCCGTTGCAGTTCCGGCAGCGGAAGCCGCGCCGACCGCCGCCGAGATCGCCATCGCCACCGGCGACCGCTGGAGCCCCGACAGTGGCGAGACCATCGAGCAGCGGCTGTGCGTCATCGTCGCCGAATCCATGGGCTACGCCGTCGAGGACCTCCCGATGGAGATCCCGCTGATGGAACTCGGCCTCGATTCGCTGATGGCCATGCGCATCAAGAACCGCGTCGAATACGAATTCGACATCCCGCAACTGCAGATCTCCGCGGTGCGCGACGCCAGCCTCAACGAGGTGTCGAAGGTGCTGCGCTACGCGATCGAGCATCGCGACGAGGTCGCGGCGATGGCGGAGAAGCAGGCTGCCGCCAAGGCCGCGGGTGAAGATGTCGAGATCGGTGTCGACGCCAACTTCGTCGAGGCTGCGCGGGCCGCGATCGCCGCGGGTACGGATCCGTTGGCTGCCGCCAAGGAGGCGGGTGCCGAGCTGCCCTCGGAAGCTCCTGTCGCCGAACCGGTTTCGGAACAGGCCGCTGCTGAGCCCGCCATCGCCGACATCGATTACTTCGCCGATGCCGCCGGCGACGAGGACAACGTTCCGCCACGTGACGCGGCCGAGCGCCTGACCTACGCCACCTGGGCTGTGGTCACCGGCACCTCGCCCGGTGGCGTCTACAACACCCTGCCCATCCTCGAAGAAGAGGTCGCCGAGAAAATGGCGGCGCGCCTCACCGAGCGGGTCAAGGCGGAGGTCACCGTAGACGACGTGCTCGATTGCGAGTCGATCGAACAGCTCGCCGAGATCGTGCGCAATCTGCAGGACAGTGGCGCCGATGTCGACGGCTTCGTGCGTCCGCTGCGGGCACGTGCCGAGGGCTCGGATGCCGTGCCGGTCTTCGTGTTCCATCCCTCGGGTGGCAACACCCTCGTGTACGAGCCGCTGCTGAAGCGTCTCGGCGCGGACACTCCGATGTACGGATTCGAGCGGGTCGAGGGCGATATCGAGGAACGCGCTCGCCAGTACCTGCCCGAACTGCGCAAGCTCCAGGGCAACGGCCCGTACGTGCTGTACGGCTGGTCGCTCGGTGCGGTGCTGTCGCTGCAAGTCGCGCAGCTCCTTCGCGCAGAAGGCGCTGACGTGCGGGTTGTCGGTCTGATCGACCTGGCGCTTCCGGTGCAGGACGAGGACAACAGCCCTGAGGAGCGGGTGCGCCGCATTCAGCGTTACCAGCAGTTCGCCAAGACCACCTACGGTGTCGAGGGCGAACTGCCCGACGAGCAGCTGCAAGAACTCGCCCAGGCAGGCGACGAGGAGCAGTACGACATCGTCGCCAGCCTGGTGAAGCTGACCGGTGCGAAGATCCCCGGCGGCGTGCTCGAACACCAGCGCACCTCATGGATCGAGAGCCGCCATCTCGCGAAGGCGAAGCCGACCCAGTACGACGGCGAAGCGGTGCTCTACCTGGCCGATCGCTACCACGACGGCATGATCCAGCTGGAGCCGCGTTTCGCGGACCGCAAGCCCAACGGTGGTTGGGACGAGTACATTCCGAACCTCGAGGTGGTCCGCATCGCCGGCGACCACCTGCAGATTGTCGACGAACCGCGGATCGGCCAGATCGGTGCCGACCTCGCCGCCAAACTGGCCGCGATTTCCGCAAAGGGAGAATAAGTAAGTGAGCACGACCGCCGAAAAGCTTGCCGACCTACACGAGCGGCTCGAGCTCGCCAAAGAACCCGCGGGTGAGAAGGGTATCGCCAAGCGGGCGCACAAGGGCATTCCCAGCGCCCGCGACCGGATCAACCAGCTGCTCGATCCCGGCACCTTCGTCGAGATCGGCGCGCTGGTGCGCAAACCCGGCGACCCGACCGCCCTCTACGGTGACGGTGTCGTCGTCGGCCACGGCAAGGTCGAGGGTCGCCCGGTGGCGGTGTTCTCCCATGACCAGACCGTCTACGGCGGTTCGGTCGGTGAGGCGTTCGGTCGCAAGCTATGCGGTTTGATGCAGTACGCCGCCAAGGTCGGCATTCCGCTGGTCGGCATCAACGATTCCGGTGGCGCGCGTGTGCAGGAAGCGATCAGTTCGCTGGCCTGGTACGCCTGGATGGCGACCAACCTCGAGCCGCTCTCCGGCATGGTTCCGCTGGTCTCGGTGATCCTCGGTAACTGCGCCGGTGGCGCGGTGTACGAGCCGATCTGCACCGATGTGGTGGTCGCGACCGAGTCCGCGCACATGTTCGTCACCGGCCCGAAGATCATCAAAGAGGTCACCGGCGAGGACGTGAGCCTCGAGGAACTCGGCGGCGCGCGCACGCAGGCCCAGTACGGCAACATCCACCACGTCGCCAAGGACGAGGAAGCGGCCTTCACCTGGGTGCGCGAGTACCTGGGCTACATGCCGAGCAGCTGCCAGGAACTGCCGCCGGTGGTGAACCCCGGTCTCGAGCCGGAGATCACCGACTCCGACCGCGAGCTGAACACGTTCATGCCCGATTCCGACAATGCCGGCTACGACATGTACGACATCCTGCTGCGCATCTTCGACGACGGTGAGTTCAAGGAGATCAGCGCCGACACCGGCCAGAACATCATCACCGGTTACGCCCGCATCGACGGCCGCACCGTCGGCGTCGTTGCCAACCAGCCGATGGCGGCGGCGGGCGCCCTGGATGCCCGCGCCTCCGACAAGGCCTCACACTTCGTCCGCCTGTGTGACGCCTTCGAGATTCCGCTGGTCTTCGTCGTCGACACCCCCGGCTTTCTCCCCGGCGTCGAGCAGGAGAAGGTCGGCGTCATCAAGCGCGGCGGCCGCTTCCTGTTCTCCTACGTCGAAGCCTCGGTCCCCAAGATCACCCTGGTGGTCCGCAAGTCCTACGGCGGCGGCTACGCGGTGATGGGCTCCAAGCAACTGGGCGCCGACATCAACCTGGCCTGGCCCACCGCCCGCATCGCGGTCATGGGCGCGGAGGGCGCGGTGAGCCTCCTCGGCGCCGCCCAGATCGCCGCCGCCCCCGAAGAACAGCGTGCTGCCATCCGCCAGAACCTGATCAACTTCTACAACGAGAACGTCGCCACCCCCTGGATCGCCGCCGAGCGAGGCTTCATCGACGCCATCATCGAACCGGCCACCACCCGCCTCGAACTCCGCCGAGCCCTGAAGTTGCTCCAGGACAAGCAGATCCAACGCAACCCGCGCAAGCACCACGTATTGCCGCTGTAAATCGAACCCCCGAACGGGCCGCCACGGAACACTTCCGCGGCGGCCCGTTTCGCGCCCTGGGTTTCCTGAGTCAGATCCCGACGAGGTCGATCGTTACAGGGAACGGCGCCGACACGTCAACCGCTCCCGTGAACATGTCGCCGGTCCGATACGACCTGGTCGCTGGGTCGAGAATGTAGGTGTAGATCAGCGGTACGCCGTTCGCGGCCTGCTCGATCCGCCAATAGAAGGCGATGCCTGCCTTCGCGTATTGGTCCACCTTGACGATCCGGTCGGTTGTCTCCGATCCGGGCGAGACGACCTCGACGACCATCAGCACGTGTTCGGGGCGCGTGGGCGTGAGGTCGATCGTGTCGGCGCGATAGACAACGACATCGGGGCGCCGATTGGTCAACGGAACATCCTGGAGTCGGACGTCGAAGTCGGTATCGGCATTCCAGTCCGGTCCAGCCGCGGCATCCAGCGCGTTGGCCAGGATCCGGGCCAACCGGTTGTGCCGTTTGGACGCACTGGGGCTCACAACGACCATCCCGTCCACGATCTCGATGCCCGCGCACTGCTCTTCGGACCAGGTGTCGTACTCCGCTGCCGTGATCTGCTCGTGCATCCACGCTGGGGCGATGGCAGTCATGGCGCTCCTTCCGGACATTTCGAGCGGACAGCGAACCCGCTGGAGCAAGTCTAATCGCGCGACGGCCTCATCGAGCGTCGATGGGGCGACGCGCTGGTCGCGGTTCTCGACGGTGACGTAGCTTTTCAGCGGGTGGGTCGAACTCGTTGTGCCATGGCGTTGATCCGGGTGTGGAGTCGGCGGGTGATTTCGTCGGTGGGGCCGGGGATGACGGTGAAGTTCTCGGCGTCGTGGTGTTGCATCAGGTAGCGGCCGTCGCCGGGGTAGTCCAACCATTGGAAGGCGACGCCGTCGTCGGTGGGGCGGGCGTCGATCTCGAAGCCGGGGTAGACGGTGATCGCGCCGGTGCCGCTGCGGGGGCGGTTGAGGAAGCGCTGGACCCTTTCGATGGGGGAGAGCCTGGTCGGGTGGCGGGCGTGCACCGCGGTGTCGAGGTCGCCGCGCCTGCCTTCGAAGCGCGGTTCGGTACCACCGGCGCATCGGGGGAGTGCGGTGACGATCTCGGCCGCTACCGAACCGGCCGGATGGCGACTGAGCACGACATCGCCACCACCACGGCTGTCTCGATCGGAATGCTGTACTGCCATCACCGCTTCCGCGTCAGAAATGCCTGCGTGGATACCGACCATCTGCTTCTGGCCTGGACCGTGAAATCCCAGGACTTCTACCCGCACTTGCGGTTCCAGCAGGATTTCCAGCGTGCGATGCAGGGAATCGTCGTAGACCTGCTGCAGCCGCTGCGCGCTGTCCGCACGCCTGCGCGCGTATTCGTTGGCGGTTTCCGGGAACTCGGCACGGTAGCGCAGGGGATAGGGGAGCCGGTCGCGACCGTGCGCCTCGACGGCGATATCGAACGCGAGACTATCGAGCTGCCAACGCATTTCATGGCTCATGCGCCGATGACACCGCCGGGCGGCAGCGTCGGTGGGAGTTGGCCGATGAGTTCGGACTCGCGATCCTGGATCAAATAATCGGGGATCTTGTGTTCGCTCTCGTCGTCCTTCCCGCCGCCACGTCCGCCGCCACCCATCATCCCGGGCATGCCGGACATGCCACGCCCAACGGCACCCGCTGCCTTGCCCGCGGAAGCCGCCGCGGGAGTCCCTGCCGCCGGTGAACCGGGCACCCCACGCCCAGCGACCGGGGCCTGCGCCACCCCGCCTGTACCCGGTGAGCCGCTACCGGGCGATCCGCCACCGGGCGATCCACCACTGCCCGGCGCGCCGGTGCCAGCGCTGGGGGTGCCTGTCGGATTCTGTGCTGTCGAGGCTGGTTCGGTACTCGGCGTGGCAGTGGGTGTTGTTGCCGCAGGATCAGTTTCGTCATCTGACGTATCGTCTGTGGCCGGATCATCTTCGGGGGTTTCGGACGTCGGGTCGGTCGTCTGCGGAGTTGTTGCCGCAGGCAAACTCTGATCACCATCGGCGTTGGCGCCGTTGGAGCCACCGTTCGAGCCACCGTTGGTCGAGCCCCCGCCGGACCCGTCACCGTTGTTGTTGTCCCCACCGGGAACATTCCCGTCGCCCAGCGGGTTCTTCGGCACAGCGAGCACCGGAGTCTTCTCGTCGGCGACCACAGCCTGCGGTTTGTACACGCGTTCCAGGATTTCCTGCGCGGCACGTTCGGCCTCGTCGGCCTGGTACTGATCCGACTTTAGGAAATCGCTGCCGGGAATCGCGCCGAGCAGCTGTTCGTCCCAGGAAACCTCGTAGGGCTCGTCGATGGCCATCTTCGCCTGTGCCAGCGCGCCCTGCATCAGGTCGATTCCATTGGCGACCATCTGAAAGGTTGTCGGCAGCTTCTGCGCCTCAGTGGCGTAGGTGCGGACTCCGTCGATCGCGGCGTTGGCGGTGGTGCCGTCCCAGCCGTCCCCGATCGCGGTGTCGATTCGGGAATTGAACTGGGTCACCGCATTCGTCATGCCGGTCACGAGACGCCGCCAACCATCGGCGCCGGCATTGATCGCGCCGGCATCGACGCCGGGTTGAGAACCACTCCCGTTCAACGCATCCCAGATCTGCTGATGCGAGAGACTGGAAAACCCGTCCAATTTGTCGGTCAGCACGGGCTTGGCCCAGCTACCGTCGAATCCCGACTCGAGCCGACCGCGTTCGGACAGGATGGTCGAACGGTCACCTGCCCACGCGTCA
Organism: Nocardia sp. A7; assembly: GCF_046549215.1. Taxonomy (NCBI): domain Bacteria; kingdom Bacillati; phylum Actinomycetota; class Actinomycetes; order Mycobacteriales; family Nocardiaceae; genus Nocardia; species Nocardia sp. A7. The sequence goes on from NZ_JAJPWE010000001.1 coordinate 2,330,824, forward strand.
TTCGCGGCGACACCGAGTTCACCACGAGCTTTCGCCGCGTCGTAGGACTCGCTGTAACTGTCATGGACCTGGCGGCCCACCTCGGCAACCGCTCCGATGGCGGCGACAGCAGCTATCAGTGGTAGTACCATCAGATTCCCCCTTCCGCGCCCGCGATACCAGCGGCGTTCTGCTGGTCGACGGTCTGGAACTTGCCGATCGCGGCAGCGAAGGTGTCGCGCATGAGCTGGGCGATCTCGATGTGTGAGGCGAGACGTTTGTCGGCCGAGTCGTTCGGGTCGTCGGCGCTACCTGCGACAGCTTTGGCCTCGAACTTCTGCTTCAGCAGGACGGCGGTGTCGAGTCCGCCCCAGCCGGAGAGGTGCTCAAGCTTCTTCGTATCCCGCTGTAGATCCTTCAGTTCGGTCATGTACTGCTCGCAGGCAGCGCGCAGAGACTCGCCGAGCCCTTCCTCCATACGAAAGTTCCCAGCAACGGCCTGCTGCTTCAGGTTTCGCCAGTACGTCGCTTGATCCGCCACGTCCGCGCCCCCTATTTCGGTAGATGCGGCTCAAGGTTTGCCGCATACAGTTTCGCCAATTCGCACAACTTGTCGACGCTAGGGATCTGGTCGCTCAACGCTCCCGCAGCCACCTCGAACATCCCCTGCGAGGCTTCGAAGGCCACGTAGCAACTCTCCGGGTCGTTTCCTTCCTGGAAGGTAAGCCCTGGCCGAGCTCCGACTGTGGTATCCCGAACGCCGATGACACCTTCCTTGGCGCGCGCTTCGGCGAGAGTGTGGCTGGTGGAGAACACATCGACGCGTTGGCCGCCGACACCGTAGCGGTTGTCGATCGACTTCCAGTTGCACGACCGCCAAGTGGACGGCCCGGTCGGCGGATCAGTCAACACCCGCTTTGTCGCCGGGTCGAGCCCTGCACTGATCAGCGCCCCATCCCCCAACTGACTACAAACGTTGAACACAACGATCGAGTCCGGATCCCGCGTAGTCGGTTGCGCAGACCCCTTCTCCCCACCATCCCCGCATCCCCCGAGAACAGCGGAAACCACGACAGCACCGACGGCCGCCCGCATCACATCAGCGCTTCGCACAACACTCCCTGCTCTCGACGGCACCAAGGTGCCCCTACAACCTTGGACGCACCCCAACCCCGATCGGTTCCATCGAGTTCGCCGCAGTCCCCGAACCCCTTCTCGGCCATCACACTACCGGGCCTGGTTGCACAGGCGGGCTCGGTAGTGCCAGTCTCTGCCGGGTCAAACGCTGACGGTCGCGTCGTGAACGGGGAGATATGCGGTGACGGACAAATTTCAGGTCAATCCAGACGAAGTGGACAATTTTTCGAAGCGCTTGCAGGCGTTGGCTGACGGAAATGCGAGCGCTACGGCCTACATCGACAAGTGGTTGGTGGCAGACAACACGGTGTGGGGCGACGGCGGCCTGATCCGAATCGGCATCGCCGCGATCAGTGCAGCCCACGAGAAACTCAAGCCGAACTACGAGGCGATCGGCAAGCTGTCCGCGGACGCGGCAACGGAGCTGATCAAAGTCGCCCAAGTCTATAGAACAACCGACAAAGCGAATGCCGAAGAGCTCGATCGAGTCTACCCGGGAGCAAAATAATGGCGGGCACCCCGATAGCGAAACTCGCTGAACCAGCACTCGATGACCCGATGAATGACAAATTCGAATTCATCGTGACATCCAACGAAATATCCCCGACGTATTGGGTATGTACGTGGTGTAAAAATGTGCTCGGCGAAGACCCGGTCGAATGGCTCTCGCAGAAGATCGCCGGCGACTGGGAGGCGCTACAAAAGGCGGGAAAGGCGGTTGAGAATCTTTCCGCCTACAGTTCCAGCTTCGCCGAGGAGGTGAGGAACGCCGCTGCCTCGGTGGACCCTAGCTGGGACGGAAACGCGGCGGCCAGCGCTCAAACATACTTTTCGGGACTTTCTACCGCGATCGCATCCCAGACAGAATTTTTGAACGGTATCGCGGACGAAATCAAGAACTTCGCGAATTCCGCCTACTATGGCGCCAAGTCGATCGGCGACGGTGTGCAGAGTGTGCTGGATCTCGGAGCTATGGCGGTGATCGAATGGGCAGCGGCAAAACTTGCCGCGGCGACCGGCGTCGGAATCGTCGCCACCGCCGCATTGGTGGCAGCTGCCACGCTCACCACGCTGGCAGTCATTGCCGAATTCAATCTTTTGGTCCAGGCGTTGTCCGGCATCTATGTCGTCCTGGAAAGCAGCGCGGCGATAATCTACGCCGGAATCGCCAACCTCCAGACAGGCGATCTTCCGACGCTGCCGCAGAGTTCCTACGACCACCTGGGAGCCTGATAATGAGTACGCCCGAACCTCTCCATGACCTTGCCCGTGGCGATGTCGCAGTATCGCGGCAGCTGTCCATCGCACTTCGAACGATCATGAACGGCACCGCGGATCCGGTCCTCAAGAATCAGATCCAATCAATTCTGGAGGGGCGGGGCAGTGCGCGAGAGTTGATGCACAGCGATGCCTTCAACCTGATTCTCGATCAGACTGTTCCGGCGGCAATGCAACAATTCGCCGATATGTCAGAAGAGGAGCGGCAAAGGCTCGCCGCGCAGGGAGAAGCCCAACTGGCGCAACTCCGCAACCAGCCGGCCGAGCAGCACCCGCCGACGCAACCAGCCACAGCGGCGACCCCGGACAACACCGCGCCCCCGGCGGCCACGGTGCACCCGGGAACTCGCAAGCCCAACCGCGATCGCATCGTCACCCCCGACGAGCCGGATGAAGACGACGACTACTTCCGTGGTCGCAGAGAGAACGGCTGGCTCACGTGACTGGGCGCCTCGAAGTGCTGTTCGAGACGATGGTCGACCCCGATTGGGTTCCCACTCTCACGACTGCTCCGCTGGAATTGGTTCTGGTGGAGCCCATGCCCGATGTGTGCAGCGAACACGGTCTCCCCGCCGTCGAAAGACGTTCCTTCACAGTGAATTCCCGCGGTCCCGGATCCGAGATGCCGACGCTCCGGGAGTTCTTCCGGTACGTGCCGATGCCATTGCGGGAGCCGGTGGACTTGGTGTCGAAATCCCGGCTTCGGTTCGACTGCCCAGCATGCGAATTCTGCGTGTACGAGGTCAGGCGCTACCGCCGAATCGCTTTGTCGGCGCTACTGATCGTGACCTTGTCGCTTGTCGTCCTCGCGGTCGCGATACTCGCACACATCGAGTGGCTGTACATACCCCTGGGCTTCTTGGCCGTGCCCGGCAGCTTCCCCATCGCCACGGTCGCCGGGATGCTCGCATGGGCGAAGTCCGGCTACTTCGCGGATGTATGGCTGACAGACGACACACACCACCTGACCGTGTCAGCCGACCCTGAGTTCACTGCGAATCTCGCCAAGAGCGAGGACTGACAGCCCCGGCACACCCGGCTGTAGTGAACCGTATCGAGCCGGACGGCAGATGGTCCACTGACGTTGCGGCAGATGGTCCATCATATGGACGGCAGATGGTCTACGAACATGGCGGCAAATGGTCCATGATCTCGGCGCAGGATGGTACATTGCGCTCTGTTCTCCAGTTGGGTTTCTCAGGTAAACATCGCCTATGAGATGGGTTTATGTCCAGATGACATCGCGCGTGCCGCACTCGCCCCTAGGTCGCATCATTACCCGTCGAGCCGCGCAGGCAATCGAGGAGGCACTGTCGGACACACGTGTCGTTCTGGTCATCGGCGCGCGGCAGAGCGGCAAGTCCACGCTGGTTGCCGACATCGGTCGCTCAGTCAGCGCCAGGTGGCTCAGTCTCGACGATTCACAGACGCGTAAGGCGGCCGAGTTCGATCTGTCGGGCTTTGTCCGGCAGGCTCGACCGCTGATCATCGACGAGGTGCAGCGCGTCCCTGATCTGATGTTGTCCATCAAGGCTGCTGTCGACGAGGATGGGCGACCAGGGCACTTCCTCCTGACTGGATCCGCGCGGGTCATGGGACTGCGTTCGGTCCCCGACGCACTTCCCGGCCGCATGGAAACAATCGAGCTGTGGCCGTTGTCGCAAGGCGAGATAGACGGTGGCACAGATTCTTTCGTTGATCTCGCCTTCGCTGAAGAAGGTCTTCTTGGCGTTTACCATCAATCGGCTGAGCCGCGTGCCGGCTATATGGAGCGGTTGTCGCGTGGCGGGTTTCCAGAAGCGGTAGCTCGGACCGGGAAGCGGCGAGCGCGGTTCTTCTCTTCCTATATCGCCGACTTGATCAACCGCGATGTCATGCAGCTCGCCGAAATACAGCGTGCGCCGGAGATGCGAGCGCTGGTCAAGCTGCTTGCGGCACGCTCAGGTCAGCTGCTGCAGCTGCGGACGATCGGCACCGAACTCGGGTTGTCACATCAGACCGTTCAACGGTATGTAGGGCTGCTCGAGGAAGTCTTTGTCGTCAAGCGGATTCCGCCGTGGTCGCGCAATCTGACGACTCGTGCCGTCGCGACGCCGAAAGTCATGATGGTGGACTCGGGGATCGCAGCACATCAGTGCGGAATGTCCACCCAAACGCTGAGCAAGCCTGGTCCTCACGCGGGTGGTTTGCTCGAGAATTTCGTCGTTTCGGAGATCGCCCGCCAGCTCAGCTGGTCTGAGGAAGATGTCGAAATGTTCCATCTCCGAACACGAGATCAGGTCGAGGTCGACATAGTCCTCGAGAACCGACGCGGCCAGGTTGTCGCGATCGAGGTGAAGGCTGCCGACACAGTCTCGGGCGACGACTTCCGTGGGTTGCGCTATCTCCACGACCGACTCGGTGACGACCTGCTCGCAGGCGTCGTCCTCTACACCGGGACGCAGACGCTACCCTTCGGCCCGAAGTTTCGGGCAATGCCGATTGCCGCACTCTGGGAGCTGTGAAATGGGGCCGCCACCGCTGAATACGGTGGCGGCCCGGCACGCTGTGCCGAAGAAATTAAGCGACAGAAGCGGATTCGATGATGACGTCGTCGACGGGGACGTCCTGGTGGGGGCCCGCGCTGCCGGTGGAGACGGCGGCGATCTTGTCGACTACCTCGAAGCCGTCGGTGACCTTGCCGAAGACGGCGTAGCCCCAACCCTGGCCCTGGGGGGCGGAGTGGTTGAGGAAGGCGTTGTCGGAGATGTTGATGAAGAACTGGGCGGTGGCCGAGTGGGGGTCGTTGGTGCGGGCCATCGCGACGGTGTACTTGTCGTTCTTCAGGCCGTTGGTGGCCTCGTTCTGGATCGGCGCCTGGGTCGGCTTCTGCTTCAGGCCGGGCTCGAAGCCGCCGCCCTGCACCATGAAATTGGGGATGACGCGATGGAACACGGTGCCGGCGTAATGGCCCGAGTTCACGTAGTTCACGAAGTTGGCGACCGTGTTCGGCGCGGCCTGGTCGTCCAACTCGAGCACGATCGGTCCGTAATTGGTTTCGAGATTCACCTTGGTCATGGTGTCGAGTCTAGGGAAGTGCACGGCGCAGGCGTGCGACCCCTCGCAAGTGCCGGGGTGCGGATAGCATGTCGAACCGTGCCAGACGCCGCAACAGCTGTTCTCTCCAAGCCTCCTGCCGAACCGGTGGCATCCGCGAAAGACTTCCGGACCGCGCGATGGATCGCGATCGTCGCCGGGATTCTCGGTGCCCTGTTCGCGGTGGCCACGCCGTTCCTGCCGGTCACCCAGACGACCGCGCAGGTGAACTGGCCGCAGAACGGGACGCTGGGCAATATCCAGGCGCCGCTGATGTCGCAGGTGCCGATCGATCTGAATGTGTCGATTCCGTGTAGCGCGGTGTCGACGCTGCCCGAGCAGGGCGGGATGCTGTTGGCGACCGCGCCCGCGCAGGGTGATCGCGCGGCGTTGGAGGCGCTGTTCGTGCGCGTGTCCGACACCGCGGTCGATGTGGTGGATCGCAACGCGGTGGTCGCGTCGGCCGAGCGATCGGCGATGGACGGCTGCTCGGCGATCGTGATCAAGTCCGATCAGAACCGCACGAGTGCGGAGTTCGTCGGTCTGACCAAGCAGGTCGAGCGGCCGGTCGCCGGTCAGCCGGGTGTGATGGAAACCGTGCAGGTGCCCGTACAGGGCCAGCTCGCCGGTGACCTTCGCCCGCAGATCGTGGGTGTGTTCACCGATCTGAAAGGTGAGGTGCCGCAGGGTCTTTCGTTGACCTCGACGATCGACACCCGCTTCTCGTCGAGCCCGTCGCTGATCAAGCTGGTCGCGATCGTCGCGGCCGTGCTGTGCACCCTGCTGGCGCTGGCCGCGCTGGGCCGCCTCGACGGCAGTGACGGTCGCGGGCATCGCCGCTTCCTGCCGCGCAACTGGCTGAAGCCCACCTGGGCTGATGGCGCGGTGATCGGCACGCTGCTGGTCTGGCATTTCGTCGGCGCCAACACCTCCGACGACGGCTACATCCTGTCGATGGTGCGGGTGGCCCCCGACGCGGGCTATATGGCCAACTACTTCCGCTGGTACGGCGTCCCCGAGGCGCCGTTCGGCTGGTACTACTACGTCATCCAGGTGTTCGCCGAGATCTCCACGGCCAGCCCGTGGGTGCGCGTGCCCGCGCTGATCTGCGCGATCCTGTGCTGGATGGTGATCAGCCGTGAGGTCGTGCCGCGCCTGGGCAACGCGGTGAAGCGCAGCCAGGTGGCGCTGTGGACCGGCGGCCTGGTGTTCCTGGCTTTCTGGCTGCCGTTCGACAACGGCCTGCGCTCGGAGCCGATCGTGGCCCTCGGCGCGCTGCTCACCTGGGTCTCCATCGAACGCGCCATCGCCACCGGCCGCCTGCTGCCCGCGGGTATCGCGGTGCTGATCGCGGCGTTCACCCTGGCCGCCGCGCCCACCGGGCTGATGTGTGTGGCCGCGCTGCTGGCCGGTATCCGGCCGCTGGTGCGGATCATCGTGCGCCGTCATCGCCAGTTCGGCACGGTCGCGCTGCTGGCTCCGATCGCTTCTGCGGGCGTACTCGTGCTCACGGTGGTCTATGGCGACCAGACCTTCGCGGGCATCCAGGAGGCCAACCGGGTGCGTCAGGCCACCGGCCCGAACCTGGCCTGGTACGAGGACTACCTGCGCTACTACTACATGTTCGTCGAGACCGTCGACGGCTCGCTGGCGCGGCGCTTCGCGTTCCTGGTGATGCTGCTGTGCCTGTTCACCACGCTGCTGGTGCTGCTGCGCCGCCGTCAGGTGCCGGGGATCGCGTCGGGTCCGACCTGGCGTTTGATGGGGATCGTCTTCGGCACGATCTTCTTCATGATGTTCAACCCCACCAAGTGGACCCACCACTTCGGCGCCTACGCGGGCATCGCGGGTGGGCTCGCGGCGGTGACGGCGGTGGCGGTGTCGCAGAGCGCGCTGCGTTCACGCAAGAACCGGGCGATCTTCCTGGCCGGCTTGCTGTTCGTGCTGGCGCTGTCGTTCTCGGGCATCAACGGCTACTGGTACGTGTCCAGCTACGGCGTGCCGTGGTTCGACAGGACCATCTCGGTGAGCGGCATCAACTCCAACACCGTGATGCTGATCCTGTTCGGCGTGGCTTTGGCGCTGGTGGGCTGGTCCGCGCTGCGCGAGGATTACGTGCGGCCGGTGCCGTCTGCGAAGACCGAGCGCGGCAGAAGGATTCGCAAGTTCGCCGCCATCCCGCTGACCATCGTGGTCGGCCTGATGGTGCTGTTCGAAGTGCTCTCGCTGGTCAAGGGCGCGACCCAGCAGTACCCGGGCTACTCGATCGGCCGCTCCAACATCGACGCGCTGAGCAACAACTCGTGTGGCCTGGCCAACGACGTGCTGGTCGAATCCGACCCGAACGGCGGCAGGCTCGACCCGATCGTCGACCCGGCCCGTCCGTTCACCGATCCCAACGATCCACTGGCCGGCACCGGATCGGTCGGATTCACCCCCAACGGCGTGCCGGGCGACCTGTCGGCCGACGCGGTCGAGGTGAAGCCGGGCACCGGTAACACCAGCAACCAGTCGGTCGGCGCGGCCTTCGCCGAAGGCGAGAGCGCCGGCACCGGCGGTGGTGAGGGAGCGCGCGGCATCAACGGTTCGACCGTGGCGCTGCCGTTCGGCCTCGACCCCGCGCAGACCCCGATTCTGGGCTCCTACCAGGAGGGCATGCAGCAGCCCGCCCGCCTGGAATCGGCCTGGTACGGGCTGCCCGCCCGCTCGGACGACGCGCCGCTGGTCGTGATCAGCGCGGCCGGTCGCATCGCCTCCAAGGACGACTCCGGCTCCGACAAGTACGGCCAGGCGCTGTTCGTCGAATACGGCACCCGCAACGCCGACGGCAGCGTCACCACGCTCGGCGCCTACCAACCGCGCGATATCGGCCCCGCGCCGTCGTGGCGCAACCTGCGCGTGCCGCTGGCCGACCTTCCCGCCGAGGTCGACGCGGTGCGCGTGATGGTCAACGACCCGATCCTGATCGGCGACCAGTGGTTGGCGTTCACCCCGCCGCGCGTGCCCAAGCTGCAGACTCTCGACACCTTCATCGGCCGTGATCAGCCGGTGCTGCTCGACTGGGCCGTCGGTCTGCAGTTCCCCTGCCAGCGTCCGTTCGCGCACAAGAACGGCGTGGCCGAGGTGGCGAACTACCGCATCCTGCCGGACCGTCCGCTGGCGATCTCGTCGACCGACACCTGGCAGGCGCAGGAGTTCGGCGGCCCGCTCGGCATGACGCAGATGCTGGCGGCCCGGGTCACCATCCCGACCTATCTGAAGGACGACTGGGCCCGCGACTGGGGCTCGCTGGAACGCTACGACCAGTACATGGACGCGACACCGGCCAAGCTCGAGACCGACACCGCCCCACGTAACGGGCTGTGGAGCCCGGGGCCACTACGGGTGTTCTGACCTCGGCCCTGACAGTTAAAGGCGCGGATCACAAAAGTGGTCCGCGCCTTTTCGGTCGTATGAGGGACAGGAGTCAGACGTTGAGCATGCGACGGTTCAGGTCGCGGCGTAAAACCTCTTGTGAAGGCAGTCTTTCCAGTACCCGCATTACGGCCGGTCGTAGTTCTTGCTTCTCGTCGTTGCTGAGCAACTCGACGAGATCTCGTAGATCCATGTCATCGAAGGCTCCTGTCATACCCACCAGCGTACGTGCTCAAACGTGCAGGCACAGGACCTTCGCCCTGTCATTTACAGCTGTTTCATCTAATCGAAACCCTAACGGGCGCTGAGTGTTTCGTAAGAGACATGCACCAGTGCCTGGTCACTGCCCTTACGCTGCCAGTGTCTGCCAGTCGCATCACTGCGCCCGAATTGCCGGTTCCTTCGCTCGACCGGACTGATCGATCACAGTCACCCCGATCTCAGCGGGCGGCGCGGGCTGATACGGCGTGAACCGCTCCAGCGAGCCCCAGTCGCGGCCGAGATCGTGGTCGAGGTAGGTGGGCACAGTCTCGGCCTTCAACAGCAGATTTGTCCACCCGAGCGGTCCGCCGCCGATGTCGTCCTGCCAGGCGTTGGACGCGTCGGAGCCGACCCGGTCGGGCAGAATCCGCCACTTCGGGGCCTCCGCCACGCCGTCGTGGTGCTCGAACGGGCGCTGGCAGGGGAACGCGAGGCCGACGTGCCAATCCAGCAGGACCGGGTCCTCGTGCCCGACGACCGAGTCGAGGGTGGCCAGTTTCGGCAGCCGCGGCGGCGTGACCGCGAGCCACTGCTTGCCGGTGATGTCGTTGTCGGCGGCCACCAGGCGCACCGCGTTCACGCCGACGGGCAGTTGATCGATCGGCACGCGCAGATTTCGCCACGACGGTGACGGCCCGATATCCAGCGGTGCGACCGAGCCGGTCACCTCGACGGAACCGTCGGCGGCCCGGGTGCCGTATTCCACCCGCAGATCCTGGCCGTAGTGCACGACGCCGTCGGTGTCGACGTAGCGGATCCGGCCCGCCGCGGTGATCACGAGGGCCTGATAGCTGGAATCGCCGCGCACGCTCTCGTCGAGGTCGACGCGATACCACTGTGAGGTCAGCTTCGCCTGCTGCTGCACACCGTCCTGGAAGGAACCGAGGACCGGGGTGCGGGCGGGGTCGAGGCCGAACGGGAGGGCCACGGTGCTGCCGTTGATACCGGGTTCGGCGCTTGTGCCACCGCCGGTGCCCGCGCCGGTGGTCTTGGTGGTCTTGTTGGCGGAATCGGAGTCGACCGAGTTGGCACCGCCGACCACGGTTTCGTCGGCGTCGGCGGTGAGGTCGTCGGCCACGCCGTCCGGGGTGAAGCCGGTGGATTCGGCGTTCAGTCCGTCGGCGGGATTGCCGGTATAGGGCGTGAGCAGGGAGTCGGCCGTATTCGATTCCACCAGCACGTCATTGGCCATACCGCACGTATCGCCCTGCAGCGAATTGAGATTCGACTTCGCGATGGAGTAGGCGGGGTACTGGGTGATGGCGCCCTTGGCCATCGACGCCACCTCGAACAGCACGAGCAGAGCCGCCGCGATGGTGAGCGGCATGGTCGCGAATCGATCGAAACGCCCGGTGTCCTTCGGTGTTCGGTACGGGTCGCGCAGGTGGAAATACAGTGCGACGAGCAGTGCGAGGATGCTGAGTGCGAGGAAGAGCGTCGAAACACCCTTCCCCGCCACCATCGGCGCCTTGTCCCAGAACGGGACACCGAAGCTGGAGACGTACCACCAGCCGTTCGAGCCGGTGAAGGTCATCGCGAGCAGGAACAGGACGGCCGCCGCGAACAGGGCTCGATTGCGTGGTGCTCTGATTCCGTTGGTACCCACCGCTACCGCGGCCAGTGCCGCCAGCGAACCCGCCAGACCCGCGTAGACACCGAAGTGATGGGTCCACTTGGTCGGCGTCCACATCATCAGCAGGAGCGCGGCGAAGACGATGCCGAGGATGCGTACCGAGGGGCCGCGTGAGGTGCCGGGGATGCGGCCCTTGCGCAGGACCTGCAGGACGCAGACGAGCAGGCACAGCAGCATCACCAGGACGCCGAAACGGCGGGCCAGTGAGCCGTCGGGAGAGAGCATGAACAGCGAGTCCCAGCGGGTGCGTTCGTCGAACCAGGCGACGTTCGGGCCGACGAGCGTGCGGACCCGGGTGGCCTCCATGACGGTGGCCAGCGTCTGATCGGCGAAGACGATGATTAGCACCAGCGTGCTCGCCGCGACGCCGGGAGCCAGTAGCGCGGCGTAACGGAAGATCTTGGCGCCCAGCGACAGTCGATCCGCCGAAGGCTTGTCAGCTGCGGCGTCGAACTCGCTGTCCGCCGCGATTCGACGTGGGCGCAGACCCTGGGCTCGTTTGATGATGACCTGCATGACCGGGCGGGTGCCTGCGATCAGGGCGGCGATACAGATCAGACCGGTCGGGCCCGCTGCCAGCGAGAATGCGGCGACGAGGATCGCCAGGGCGGCGGGCAGCAGGCGCGCGGTGGCGATGGCGCGTTCGATGAGGCACCAGGTGAGCAGGGCGCCGGCCGCGATCAGCGGTTCGGGGCGAAGGCCGTTGTCGTAGGGGAGCCAGAAGGCGAGGAACACCAGGCCGGCCGTCCACAGCGCCACCTTGTCGCGACGCACGCGAGCCCCCAAGCGGGGCAGCACTTCTCGGCTGATCACCGCCCAGCAGACCAGTCCGGCGGCGAGCGCGGGCAGGCGCATCCACGGGCTGGCGTCGGAGATCTTCGTCATCCAGGCGAGCAGCTCGTAGGACCAGCCGAACGGCGCCTCCGGCACCCCGAACCAGCGGTAGTAGTTCGCCATGTAGCCCGACGGGCCCGACGCGCGCGCCATATTGAGGATGTAGCCGTCGTCGGAGGTGTTGGCGCCGATCACGTGCCAGCCGAGCAGCGTCACGACCACCACCACGTCGGTCGGGGTGATCCGCCACCAGTGCCGGGGCAGGAAACGGCGGGCGCGGCGGCCGTCGGTGGTGTCGAGTAGGTGCAGGGCGATCAGCGCGAGCAGGGTGAAGACCCCGGCACCGATCATCGCCACCAGTTTCAGCGTGGTCGGCGTGGAGGTGAAGCGAGAGTCGATATCGACGTGCAGCCGGGCGCCTGCGATGGCGTCCGAGTCGAGGTCGGTATAGATACCTACGATCTGCGGGCGCTTGTCGACGGTGACGGTGTTGCGGAACGGGGTGCCGTCCTTGCGTGTCACGCCCTCGAACTCGACGGTGGTGGCCGCGATGGTGGATCGGATCGAGATGCGGTCGCAGGTGGCGATCTCCGCGAGTGGCGCCGACAGCATCGGCACGTCGCGTGCCTGCACGGTGAGTACGCCGTCGCGGGAGGTGACGCTCAGGCCCCTGGCGGTCTGGCCGGAGTCGACCGGGATCGTGGTCAGCAGCGTGGTTGTCATCGGGGTGACGTAGTCGCCCTGCAGCCCGCGCACATCGTTGTCGGGCAGCCCACTCAGCATCGTGCACGGCAGTTGCGCGTCGAGCTGCTGGGGCACATACGACACCAGCGGCGCCTCGACACTGGTCGCGCCCGCCTGCGGCCAGTCCAGAGTCGCGCGGTCCTGGCGCACCGGCAACAGCGGCGTGAGCAGGGCGAGCACGAACCCGAGCAGCCCGCAGACGAGGGCGATCAGGCGGTATCGGGTGAACGCACGTTCAGATCGGTCCGGCACGGGGGTTGATGCTATCCATCGAACCTGTGCGCGGGTGGGCGCCGCCCTCAACGGGCGCCGACGGTGCCGCTCTAGCCTGTGCGGCGGGCGTCCCAGTCGAGCTGGGATCGGGCCCAGTCGGGGATCTCGGCGTCCGGACGGGGGAAGGCGGCGAACTCGGCGGTGAGGTCGTCGGTCGTGACCTCCGGCATCCAGTCCGCGACGGCGACGGTGGAGTAGTTGGTCTTGTAGCGGGTGGGGCCCGCGATGAAGATCTCGGCGCTGAGCCAGGCGCCGATGTCCGGGTTGTAGGACATGCGCTTGTGATCGGTGAGGTATTCGAGCACCTCGATGGGCGGCATCAGGTTGGTGACCGTGCCGTCACGCTCTTTGATCTGCACCCCGGCGACAGCCTGCTCGCCGACCTGCAACGACCACAGCAGGGCGAACTTCTGCCCGGGCGCGAGCATGGCGATGGTGGTGTCGATGACGAACCGCTCGATCGCGCCGAGCGATTCGAGCTGTTCTCGCGGTTCCGGTTCACGATCTCGTGCCAAGAGAAGATCGATCCGCTCCGGTCTGCTGAGCGTCATAGCTATACCTCTGCATCCGTACCGATCAGCGGTACCACAAACTGATTTCGGTCGGCCGAAATGTGAACATTTCGCAGCGTACACGGCCCGCCACACCGACTGTGCGGTTTGTCGACCATGACCGAAATAATGTGGTCTATCGCTCGTCCGCACATCAGTGGCTACCGGGTGTCGATCGACACAGCTTCGGGTTACGCCGCCGACGCCCGCAGCGCGAACCAGCCGTCACGTGGGTCGGCGAAACCGTGATAGACCAGCGGAATGCGCTGATCGATCGCGAAATACTGGTACACGGCCGCCATCGCCTGGCGGACCGAGTGTGCCTGGAAATCGTCGATGCGCCGCACCCCGATGCGCCGTTCGGGCAGCATCCGCAGCCGGGTCAGCTCGGCCGGATCGTCCACGTCCAGGCCCCACGGTTCTTCGATGAGGTGGTCGTGCAGCACCGCCCGCGCGGCGGGCGGATCGTGGCGCGGTCCCGAGAACGCGACCTGCTGCGCGCGGGCGAGTCCACGGGTGTCCAGCGGTGTGCGCACGGCCTGGATCAGGTCGATCAGCGCGGCGTCGGGGGTCGGCTCGGGTATTCGCCCGGCGACGGGCGCCTGTTCGAGCAGGTGCATCATCTGCCCGCCGAGAACCAGCGGTTCGGGCACCAGGAAAACGCTGATGCTCGGGCATGAACAGTTCAGACCGGTGAGGCACACCCTCGTGTGCAACGGATCGGACATACGTCCTCCTCCGGTAGCGGGTCGCCGGGACCCGTGACGTGCAGGATCTGTTTCCAACGCCAGCCGCCGGGGAGTTGTTCAACCGCCGACGGAGACCATGCCGCACCCGTCAGTGTAGTGCTGTGAAGTGGGATGAACACCTGGTTCCGGGACATGATTAGCCCGCCTGAGTGCCGACCGACTCGGTGTAGCGGCGGGCCAGCGTGCGCAGGTGCGCGACCAGTTCCGGCGGGCCGTCGACGCGGAAATCCATCATCAACATGCTGAGGTAGATCGCGATCGTCTCCATCGCGTCGGCGCCGGTGAGCAGCACGCAGGAGTGCTCGTCGATCGGCTCGACCACGCCGACCGCGGGGTTGATCCTGGCGATGACGGTCTCGGCGGGTTCGAGGACCGTGACGCGGGCGTGCACGCGCCAGCCGGTGGACGCGATGTGGCGCATGACGAAGGCGACCAGGTCGTCGTCGGGGAGCTTGCGTGGGGCGAACACGCGAGCGCCGCTCTCCGCTCTGATGATTCCGGCGGCGGGGATCGCGGTCCAGTCATGGGTCCGCATGCTGTAGGCGACGACGTACCAGCGGCGTTGCCAGTTGATCAGTCGGTAGGGCTCGAGTTCTGTTGTGCCGTCGGATGTTTGGACCGTCACGGCGGTGGTGCGGCGGACCGCGTCGGCGAGGGTGGTGAGGATGCCCGTGGCGACCGGCGCGTCCGGTTCGCGTGAGCCGGTGGTGGCGGGGCCGATCTCGGTGGCATCGCGCAACGCGGAAACTTTGCGCTGCAGGCGTTTCGGGAGGATCTGTTCGATTTTGCGCAGGGCTCTGGTGAGCTGGTCGCCGATGTCGGAGACGGCGAGCGAGCCGTCGTGCGCTACGGCGATGGACAGCGCGACCGCGACGGCCTCCTCGTCATCGAGGAGTAGTGGTGGCATGGTCGCGCCGCGGCCGAGGCGGTAGCCGCCGATCGCGCCCCGTTCCGCGTGCACGGGATAGCCGAGTTCGCGTAGTCGCGAAATGTCGTTGCGCACGGTGCGTTCGGTGATGTCGAGGCGGTCGGCGAGCTCGCGGCCGGTATAGGCGCGGTCCTGCAGCAGGGCGAGCAGACGTAGTACGCGCGGGGTTGTCGCAGCCATTTCCCACCTCGTCGAAAATTAGGAAAGAAACGAGCCTAATGGGTTTCTAGGCTGGAGTCATCACCGAAACAGTGACCACCGAAACGAAAGGCTCCATCATGAACTCCACCGATTCCCTCGAAACCGTCTGGCGCGACGTGGTCGCCACCTCCTACCAGGCCCTCAGCGACGTGGTCGCCGGCATCGCCGACGACCAGTGGAACCTGCCGACCCCCTGCTCGGAATGGACCGTCACCCAGGTGATCCAGCACGCGGCTGGCGACCAACTCGCCTTCGCCGCCGCCCTCGGCGTAGGCCCCGGCCCCGCCGACAACCCGTTCGACCCGTCCGGCACCATCGACGGCACCGCCGCCGCCCTGGTCCGCGAAGCCATCGACCACACCGCCGCGGCCTGGACCACCGTCTCCACCGAGACCACCACCGTCCCCACCCCCCTCCCGCACGGCGACCTCCCCACCCCCGTCGCCGCGACTCTGGCCGCCCTCGACGCGGCAGTCCACGCCTGGGACATCGCGATCGCCACCGGCCAGCCGTCTCCCCTCACCGACGAGTTCTCCGCCCACCTGCTGACCGCCGCCCGCACCGTTCACCCGGCCCCTGGCAGCGGCACCGACGCCGAAATCATCGAACCGCTGCGCCAGTGGGGCGCCTACGCCCCCATCGTCGAGGGAGACGCCACCGGCGCGACCGAGGAACTCCTCCACTACCTCGGCCGCACCACCGTCTGAGCCGGAGCCGCCTTCGGCAGGAGGCAGTACGTCAGCGGCGCACGGTGATCAGCGTGAAGGGGCCGAATTCCGTGGCGGTGAAGGCGGGGTCGGTGAAGAGGGACTTCGGGAAGGACACCGTGTAGCGCTTGACGTTCGGGTCGTTGGGGTAGACGTCTTCGGCCAGACGGAGGGTGTAGTTGTCGCCGTCGTTGCGGAAGAGGAAGGCGTCGGGGGCTCGCCAGGGGGACTTCGAGAGGGCCTCGACGAGGGCGGGTGAGTTGGGGAGTTTGCTCCAGTCGGCGATGGTGGCGGCGCGGGCCTTGAAGTCGGACAAGGGGTTCGCGTAGTGGGAGGTGAGGGCCTGGAAGCCCCAGTAGGGGTAGAACGCCAGGAAGGTGGTGTCGGCGGTGAGGACGACGGATTCGTCTCGGGGACGCCCGGTTCGGTCCAGCAGTGCCGCGTCGATGTCGCGGTAGTAGGAGACCGCGGAAGGCTTACGTTGGTCGGCCCGTTCGCCGTTGCCGTCGGTGTCGGTGTAGGCGGTGTCGATCTCGTGGGTGAGCACGGTGGGGATCGTCTGGGCGAAGGCCACGGCGCCGAGGACTGCGATCGCGGCGGCCGCGGTTCGCAGGGGCGCCGGTTCGTTCAAGGCTTGGTAGATGGCGGTGGCACCTTCGACGAAGCCGAAAACGCCTGCGGCAGCGAGCAAAGCGAGCAGGACCGGCTCCAGCCGGAACGACAGCAGGGTGGTGCCTGCGGCGGTCGCCAGCATCGACAGCAGCGTCCACAGATAGATCGATACGACACCGATCCCCAATGCCTGTGCGCGCCTTGACGACCCGGCCCGCACCACGAGCCACAGCACGCCGACCATGCACAGCGCGCCGCGCAAGGAGAACTCCAGCATCGGGAAGGCCAGCTGGGCGCCGGATTCCGGCAGATAGTGGAACGCGCTGCCGGAAGGGAGTTTCGCGCCGGACAGCATCTTCAGCAGATAGGGCGTCCACACCACCAACGCGAGCACGATCGCGATACCGCCGATCGCCATCAGCTTCGTCAACGGCGCGATCGCGGCCCGCCACGCGGGCTGCCGCACCGCCACCGACGAACCGGCCCGCGCGCCGACCCCGTGGCGTCCCGCCGCGCGCTGCGCGTAGACAGCGGCACCGGCCGCCACGACTCCCATGAGCACCACGGTGAACGCCGCGATCGCCAGGTAGAGCGTGTAGAAACATGCCGCGACCCCGAGGAACAGCCCCGTCCCGAGCACCGCGCCCCAACCGCCGGTGCGCCGATGCAGCGCACCCCATGCCAGCACCAGCACCGGCGGAACGAACACCACGAGCACCGCGCCATAAGCCTCGGGCGAGGCGTAAGCCAACGTCATCGCCGTGACAGCGGCCGCGGCGCCCACCGCCATGTCGGCGCGAACCAACTGCATCCACAACACCAACGCCACCGCGGCGGCGACGGCGAGCAGCCCGATCGCGTACGGCTTGAACACTTCCCAGCCGTCCATGCCGAGCACATTGCCCACGCGCCCGCCCAGCCAGAACCATCCGGCCGGATAGAACGGCGGCAGATCCACATAGTTCATGTCGCGCAGCGCGGCACTGTCGGTGAGCCGGGTCAGATATTGGGTGCGGAATTCCTGATCGACCGAAACACCGAACAGATACAACTTCGTCGCCGCCAACGGCATCCCGAGCGTGACGGTGACAAAGCTCGAAATGCCCACCCAGGACAGCAGTTTCGCCACTACCGGCCACAAGCGCCGCCGGATCAGCAGCACCGAGACCACCAGCAGCGCGACCGAAACCACCTGTCCCACCGTGGTCAGCGCGCGAGTCACATTGGAGGAGTTGAACGCGGGCCACTGCACCGCCGAAAAAGCGAACAGCCCAACCACGGCCACAACCAGTGCCACCCCCGCGGCGGCAGCCCCTTCGCCGACCCCGGTCCAGATCCTGCGCCCCGCCCGCACCTCGTCATTGGTCGTCATCGGCGCGCAATCCTCCGGCTCACTGTGCTCCACGGTCCGGGTCAGCCTAGTGGAGCCACAAAGCAGAACTGCCGCACCATCCGGGGATGATGCGGCAGTCCGTTTCGCAGTCGATCAGATCGGGAGCTTGCGGAAGATCGGGCGCGGCACGTGGCGCAGGGCCGACATCAGGAAGCGGGCCTCGTTCGGGGCCCACACGATTTCGGTGCCCTTCTCCGAGGCGGCGACCGCGAGACGAGCGACGTCTTCCGGGTCGACGGTGAGCGGGGCTTCCTTGGAACCGGTGGCTTCCCAGTGGGCCTTGGTCGCCGAGGTGCGGACCTGCATCGGCCGGATGACGGTGACGCGCGGCCCGAAGGGACGCAGCGCCTCGCCGAGACCGAGGTAGAAGCCGTCAAGCCCCGCCTTGGTGGAGCCGTAGACGAAGTTGGAGCGGCGAACGCGCTCACCGGCCACCGAGGACATCACGATGATCCGGCCGTGGCCCTGCGCCTTGAACTTGTCGCCGACCAGCACGCCCACCGAGACACCGGCGGTGTAGTTGATGCCGACGGTCATGACCGCCTTGCGCTGGTTCTGCCACAGCTCCTCGGCATCGCCGAGCACACCGAACGCCACGATCGCGACGTCCACATCACCCGCGGCGAACGCGGAGTCGACGACCTTCGGGTGCGACTCGGTGTCGAGCGCGTCGAAGTCGATGACGTCGACCTGGGTCGCACCGGCGGCCTTCAGCGTGGTGACGGCGTTCTCGAGCAGCGGGTCGCCGGGCAGGTTCGCCAGGACGACCCGGGCCGGGCCCTTGCGCAGGTACTCGGCGCAGATCGCGAGACCGATCTCGGAGGTGCCACCGAAGAGCAGGATGGTCTGCGGGTTGCCAACTGCGTTGATCACTGGAGCTCCAGCCTCCTGGCCATATCGGACATGAACACGCCATTCGGGTCGACGCTGCGGCGGACCTTGATCCACTCGTCGATCCGCGGGTACATCTGGTGGAAGGTCTCGGCCGTGGTGCGCGAGTCCTTCGCGGTGTAGAGCCGCCCGCCGAACTCGAGCACACGCCGGTCCAGATCGGTGACGAACTCGTTGAGCCCGCGCGAGATCGGGAAGTCGACGCAGATGTTCCAGCCGGCCATCGGGAAACTCAGCGGCGCCTGGTTGCCCTCGCCGAACAGCTTGAACACGTTGAGGAACGAGTAGAAGCCCGAGCTCTGGATGTCGATGATGATGCGCTTGAACTCTTCGACCGACTCCGGCGGAACCACGAACTGGTACTGCAGGAAGCCGTTGGAGCCGTAGCCGCGGTTCCATTCGCCCATCATGTCGAGCGGGTGGTAGAAGGCGGTCAGGCTTTGCGGCTTGCCGCGGTAGGTGCCCGACTTGCGGTACCAGATCTCACCGATCGGCCCGAAGGTGTACTTGTTGGCCAGCCCGTTGGGGAATACATCGGGCAGCGTGAAGAAGGTCTTGCCGTTGAAGCGCAGCGGATCTTTCTGCAGCTTCTTCGGCAGCTGGTCGAGCTTGGCCAGGTTGCCACGTGAGATCGCCGCCCGCCCCAGGTTGGGCAGCGGGCTGATGGCGTCGAACCAGGCCGAGCTGTATTCGTATTTGTCCTCGGATCCGTCGCTGTGGAAGGCGATGGTCTCGTCGAGGGTGCTTGTCACGTCGCCGTCGGCGATGAAGTACGCCGTTTCGGTCGGGGTCATCTCGACGGTGGCCCGCAGGATGATGCCGGTCAGGCCGCAGCCGCCGATGGTCGCCCAGAACAGTTCGGGGTCGGATGCGGCGGTGATCGTGCGGACGACTCCGTCGGCGGTGAGCAGATCCATCGACCGCACGTGGTTGCCGAAGCTGCCCGCGCTGTGGTGGTTCTTGCCGTGGATATCGGAGCCGATGGCGCCGCCGATGGTGACCTGACGGGTGCCGGGTAGCACCGGGACCCATAGACCGAACGGTAGCGCTGCCTTCATCAGCTGGTCGAGGTCGACACCGCCGTCCACGTCGACGAGGCGAGTGGCCGCGTCGATGCTGTGGATCTTGTTCAGCGCGGGCATGTCGATGACGAGGCCACCCGCGTTCTGCGAGTTGTCCCCGTACGAGCGGCCTAGGCCACGCGCGATCACGCCGCGTCGCAGATGCGCCGGCTTGGAGTCGTTGTCCTGCGCGACCATGCTCACGGCCTTGGCGATCAACTCGGGATCGCTGGTCGAGAGCACTTCTGCGGAGGTGGGTGCGGTGCGACCCCAGCCGGTGAGCTTGCGGGTACGCGTAGGTAGCGCGAACGCGTCATCGTTGGTGGTCGAAATGTTCTCAGACATCGGCTAAGAGGCTACATGCATGGCGCGACACACGGCCGGTCTCGTAGTCTTCCTCACGTGCAAGCCCAACCGCATCTGCCGCTGCCCGCCGAAATTCCCCTGGTCGACGAGCCCGGCGGGACCGATGTAGACCTCAAGACGCAGATCGTGCGGTTCACGCTGACCGGCGGTTTGTCGGCGATCGTCGACTACGGCATCTACAGCTTGCTGCTGAATCTGCTCGGGTGGCCGGTGAGCCTGGCGAAGGCGCTCAGTTTCGTCGCCGGCACCACGACGGCGTACCTGATCAACCGGCGCTGGACGTTCAAGGCGGAGCCGAGCCGGGCACGGTTCTTCGCGGTGGTCGCGCTGTACGCGGTGACGTTCGCGGTGCAGGTGGGGATCAACGCGGCGCTCTACTTCGCGCTGCCCGACGAGTGGTGGCGGCAGCCACTGGCGTTCGTGATCGCGCAGGGCACCGCAACCGTCATCAACTTCATCGTGCAGCGTGTGGTGATCTTCAAGATCAAGTAGGTCAGCTGGCCTCGGCGATGGCCGGGGCACCTTTGCCTGCCTTCACCCCGAAGTAGTCGCCACCCTTGGCCCGCACGTTGTCGGTGCCCCATTCGCGCTGATCCCGCGCGACCGGCACCATCTGCGGAATGTGCTTGCGGCAGTGGATGTAGGCCTCTTCGACATCGACGACCACCCAGACCTGCGAGGTCTTACCCCGCTCGGCCGGCGGCAGGTCGGTGACGGTGCCACGCAACTCGCTGTCGGCGACCATGCGGGCTTTCCCGTTGATGTGCAGGCCGATGAGGTCGCGGACGAAGTCGATCATCAGGATCCCGACGTGTGGGTTCTCGAGCAGATTGCCGAGGCTGGCCATCACCCCGTTACCTCGATACTCGGGGTACGCAATTGTGCGATCGTCGATCACGTGCAGAAATCCGGGGGTCCCCGCCCGGAAGCTGGAGTCACATTCGCCGTGTGCATCGGAGGTGGCGATGAAGGCCATGTCCATCCGAGCGACAAAATCCACCATCGTGGGGTTCAGATAGTCGATCACCTGGTCGTCGTAGAAGCGCTCGGCTCTCTCCGAGGTGCCCAACGTGTCCTGTAGCTCGTGTTCTCCGTCGCTGCCGACGAATTTCTCGGGCATCGGGCCCCCTCTGCTAGCCGTACCGGTTGGTGCGGGTTTCTAGACGAAACCCCCGCTGTGACCGCAATCTCCACTCAGTCTAGGGGACCATCACAGCCGGTGGGGCGTGTCCATTGTTGCGAATGGGATGAAAGCCGAGTTTGCGCAACGGTTCCCAGGTCAGGACTGATCAGGCTGGACCTACCGTCACCGGCACCCCGTTGAACACGGCGGTCCCCGAGACCATGTCGACCACCGAGTCATCGGTCAGCACATTGGCATTCACTCCGGCATGCGCCAGCGCGACCGACTGGGTGGTGCTCGCGCCGTGGCCCCAGCCGTGCGGCAGGCTCACCACACCGGGCATGATCGTCGGCGTCAGCTCGACCGGCACGGTCAACGAGCCTGCCGCCGAGGTGATCTCGGCCTGTTCGCCGAGGCCGAGGCGGGTCGCGTCGTCGGGGTGGACCTGCAGCGTGCAGCGGTTGGAGCCGCCGACCAGGCCGGCGATGTTGTGCATCCAGCTGTTGTTGGAGCGCAGCTGCCGTCGTCCGATCAGCACCATCGCGGGCGCGGTGCTCGACAGCCCGGCCCGCAGGCGCGCCACATCCGCGAGCAGTTGCGGCGGTGCCAGCTCGACCATCTTCGACGCGGTGCGCAAGACGCCGGGCAGGCGCGGCTGTAGCGGGCCGAGGTCGATGCCGTGCGGGTTGTCGAGCAGGGTCTTCAGGCTCAGTTCGCCGCCGTTCCACGCACCGTACGGCCCGAGCTTGAGCATCAGGTCCAGGCGCTGTTCGGTGGTGTTCGCGCCGGTCAGCTCGTCGCGGCGCTCGCTGATGTCCGCTTTGTGTAAGGTGCCGGCGATGACGAGTTCGTCGACCATCGCGATCGGGCTCGCCTCGCCGGTCCCGGCGTGCGGTTGACCGCTCACCGCGGCCGCCAGCCGGGCCACCACCGCCGATTCCGACGGCCGCTCGCCGAGGGAGACCAGCGGCGGCGAGTAGCGCGCGTAATTGCGCACCGCGAACTGCAGCAGCGCGAAATCGAAGTGCGGTGATTGCACCGAGCGCGGCGGAGGCAGGATCACGTTCGCGTGCCGGGTGGTCTCGTTGACGTACCTGTCCACGCTGACCATGAAGTCCAGCCCGGCCAGACCCTTGTCCAGCCGCGCACCGCTCGGCGCGGAGAGCACGGGGTTGCCCGCCACCGTCACCAGCGCCTTGATCTGCCCCTCACCCGGTGTTTCGATCTCGTCGGCGAGGGTGGCGACGGGCAGCTCGCCCATCGCCTCCGGCAGTGCGCGGACGCGGCTGGTCCAGCGGCCGAGCCGGAACGGCCTGCTGCGCTGGACGCCGCCCGCTGCCGCCGTGGCGAACATGGCGCCGCCGGGGGCGTCCAGGTTGCCGGTGAGGGCGTTCACGGCGTCGACGAGCCACTGGGTGAGCGTGCCGAACTCGGCGGTGCAGGTACCGATCCGCGCGTAGACGGCCGCGGTGGGCGCCGCGGCGAGTTCGCGAGCGAGCGTGCGGATGGTGTCGGCGGGGACGCCGGTGCGCGCGGCCACCGCTTCGGGCGGGAAGTCGTTTGCGGCCGCGCGCAACTCGTCGAGCCCGGCGACGTCGACGCGCACGTCGGTCAAACCCTCGTCGAACAGCGTGTGCACGACCCCGAACAGCAGATACGCGTCCGAACCCGGCCGGATGAACAGGTGTTGGTCGGCGAGCGCCGCGGTTCTGGTCTCGCGCGGATCGACCACGACCAGCTTGCCCCCGCGAGCCTGCAACGCCTTCAATCGGCCGGGAAAGTCAGGCGCGGTACACAGCGACCCGTTCGACTCGAGCGGATTGGCGCCGAGCATCAACAGGAAATCGGTGCGATCGAGGTCGGGGACCGGCACGGTGAGCGGGTCGCCGAACATGAGCCCGGCCGCGACCTGCTTGGGCATCTGATCGGCGGAACTCGCGGTGTAGACATGCCGGGTGCTCAGCGCGCGAATCAAGGCGGGCACGTAGAGCGCGCCCGCGACGGTGTGTGCGTTGGGATTGCCGAGGTAGACGGCCGAGGAGCCACGGGGGATCTCGGCGAACGCGGCCGCGATCAGGTCGAACGCCTCGTCCCAGCTCGCCTCGCGGAACCCGGCACCGTCGCGGATCAGCGGTGTGGTGACCAGGTCGGGATCGTCGTCGAGCTTGCCGAAGCTGGCGCCCTTCGGGCACAGGAAGCCCTTGCTGAACGGGTCGTCGCGGTCACCACGCACCGACAGCACCCGATCGGCGTCGTCGAGGGTGAGGGTGAGACCGCAGACGGCCTCACACAGCGGACAGGTTCGGAGCAGCGAACGCGGAGCCATCTCTCATGCTTAGCGCAGGCGGGCAGGCGATGGCCGCCAAACGCCGAAAACCCGCGAGCTGCGACGTCGGGGAGGCGTCGCGGCCGCGGGTTCGCGGAGGTTCAGTTCAGCTGGCCAGCGTGAGCGTCGCGCGCTTGCGGGACTGCTTGCGCGACACCGCCGAGCGCACAGCCGCACCGAGGGCGACGACCGGCGGGATCCAGCGGGCCTCGGAGGGCGCGACGCCCCAGGAGGCGCTGCCCGCGGCGAGCTGGGTCGGCGGCAGCGGGATGCTGGCACCGTCGGTGTGCACGATGACGCCTGCCTCACGCATGGCCTCGATCGCCATGGCGGCCTTGTTGACACCGGTGACCAGGTGGATCTCGCGACGCTCGGCGCCCGGGATCTCGATCACGGGGCCGGACAGGTTGTTGGCGCGCAGGAAGCGGCGGACCTCGCCTGCGATCTCGCCGGTGATCTCGATGGCCGAGACCTCGTCGTCGGTGATCAAGCAGAGGCCGTTGGTTGTTTCGGCAACCGTCCATCCACGCGCGGCGTACTCCTGCGCGGCGGCACCTTTGTCGGCGGCCGTAGTGGTGGTCGGAAACGTCGTGCGCACTGTTTTCTCCATTTCCCCGAAAAGCTCTGTTCCTGCGTTCATGGGCGTATCGGCGCGGGGTGGTCGAGTCGTTACGCCGTTACCGAAAAATATTCGAGAGTGTCTGCTTCGTCTCAGTTCGGTAACCTTCGCTATCGCAGGTAACGGTCCGCCCAGGTTGGCGCCGGGGGCGAAAACGGGCAGGATTCGGATATGACCGAAGCGCCGGGCCCTCCTGAGCCCAACGATGAGGATGCCGAGGAATTCGACGCCGAATCACGTTGGCTGTCTTGGAAAGAGGCCGACGGCAAGCGGCCGGGTGGTTCCGGTGAAGTCTCCTACCAGGCCGACCTGGCCCGCGACTCGGGGTTCGAAGAGCCGTTCCGCAGTACCGGTTCCGCCAAACAGTGGGCCGCCGAAGCCGCCCGTTCCCTGCTCGACGTGCAGTTCCGTAGGCCTGCGACAAGGACATTGCTGCCGCTGGCCTACGTGCTCGGCGTCGCGTCCTTCGGCATCGGCCTGCCGATCGCCTTCACGGTGCTGATGTGGAAGACCTCCGCTGTGCTCGGGGTGTTCGCCGCGCTGGTGGCGGTTCCGTTGGGGCTCACCATCGCGGCCTCGGTGCGCCTGATGCTCGAATTCGCCGACAACGCCGCCCGGTTGGCCGGTCGGGTCGAACACATCAGTGACCTGGCCGATGGCCTGTTCCAGGCGCTGTCCGATGTCGCCGAGCCGGTGAGCCAGCTCTCCGAAGACGTTCGAGCAGTGCAGTTCTGGCGATTCCGGAAGAAAAAATAGGTCTTGCGCGGTGTCCGATTCATTGTGAAACAATCCGTACGCAGATCCGGCGATATGTCGGCTGCGTAGGCCGGTCTGGCGAAAGTTCTGTCCGCGGACCGGAGTTCGGATACAGGGGGGAACTATGGCTTCACCACAGGGCGTCACCGGTTCGACCATGCCGCGCAGGCAGCTGGGCAGGCACCTGCGTGACCTGCGCAATCGTGCGCGGATGACGACGAGAACCGCTGCGGCGCAACTGGAGTGGTCGGAAGCGAAGATCTGGCGGATCGAGACGGGGCAGACGTCGTTGCGCAGCCTCGACGTCGAGGCCATGTGCAAGGTGTACGGCGCGCCTGCCGATCTGATCGAACCGCTGGCCGCGTTGGCTCGTGAAACCAAGGCACGGGGTTGGTGGACGAGCTACGGCGACGTGATCGCGGAGGGATTCGAGGTCTACATCGGCCTCGAGGAGGCCGCTGCGGGCCTGTGCCTCTACGAGGACGGGCTGATCCCGGTGCTGTTGCAAACCGAGGATTACGCGAAAGCGCTGCTCGAGCAGACGATACCGGCGCTGACCGAGTCGGAACTCGAGCGCAGGCTGCGGGTGTTGACGGCCAGGCAGGCGCTGGTCACCAGGGCCGAAGCCCCGTTGCGGTTGGACGTGGTGCTGGCCGAGTCGGTGCTCACCCGCACGATCGGTGACGAGCGCGTGCGGGCGGGCCAGCTCGCGCGATTACGGGAGCTGGCCGAACGGGAATCGGTGCGTATCCGGGTGGTTCCGGCCGATTCCGGCTATCACGCCGGACTCGAATCGGGCCGGTTCGTGATCCTGGATTTCGAGGTCGACGATTCGGTGGATCGACCGGAGCCGCCGGTGGTCTACGTGGAAACCTTCGCGGGCAGTACCTATCTGGACAAACCCGCCGAGTGCGATCGCTACCGTCGCGCGTTCACCGATATCGCGGTGGCGGCTACGGGCACGCTGTAGGGCTGTCCCAGGTGCCTGCGAGCACCGAGCGGTGTGTGGGCAGGGCCCGGTCGTAGACCGCCCTGCCCTTGTCGGTGAGCCGGACGAAGATGGCGCGGCGGTCGATATCGCACATGCTGCGTTCGACCAGGCCGTCGCGTTCCAGCCTGGCCACGGCGCGGGACAGCGCGCTCTGGCTCAGGTAGATGTCCTGGGCCAGTTCCGTCATGCGGTACTTCTGACATGCCGCGTCGACGAGTCGGTCCAGCGTTTCGAATTCGCTGAGGCCGATCTCGTGGTCCTTTTGGAGCGCCTTCTCCAGCGCGCAACTCACGGCGGCGTGCCTACCGAGCAGTTCGCGCCACTGACCGACCAGCTCGGTGGGCGCTTCGTTGCGCCGAGCTGACGTGACGGCCGGGTTCGACATGGCCCCATCTTAGAGGTGCGAGCATGTTCATGCAACGTCATTTTATGTGTTGGCAATTAATGCGTGCGCATGTAATGTCCCTCGCATGACTTCGACAGCCTCGCTCTCGGCCGCTGATCAGGCGACCGATCCCACCAGATGGCCGCTCCGCCTCTGGGGCTTGCTGATCACCCTGTGCATCGTTCTGTTCCTCGACGGCCTCGATGTCTCGATGATCGGCGTCGCCCTGCCGTCCATCGGCGCCGAACTCGACCTCGAAACCTCCACCCTGCAGTGGCTCGTCAGCGGCTACATCCTCGGCTACGGCGGCCTGCTGCTGCTCGGTGGACGCACCGCCGACCTGCTCGGGCGCCGCAAGGTCTTCCTCATCGCTCTCGCGGTGTTCGCCGTCGCCTCGCTCATCGGCGGACTGGTGAGCGACCCGGCCCTGCTGATCGCCACCCGTTTCATCAAGGGCCTGGCCGCCGCGTTCACCGCGCCGACCGGTCTGTCGATCATCACCACCACCTTCGCGGAAGGAAAAGCGCGCAACAAGGCGCTGTCGATCTACACCGTGTTCGGCGCGGGCGGTTACTCCATGGGCCTGCTCTTCGGTGGCCTGATGACCGGCGTCGGCTGGCGCTGGACCTTCCTGCTGCCCGTCCCGATCGCCATCGCGGCCCTGATCGCCGCGTTCGCGCTGGTGCCAAAGGACGGTAAGGCCGAAGAAGGCGGACACGATCTACTCGGTGCGCTGCTGTCCACCGCGGGCATGTTGTTGCTGGTCTACACCGTGGTCACCGCGCCGGAAGTCGGCTGGGCCTCGGTGCGCACCATCGGCTCGTTCCTCGCCGTGATCGCCCTGT
This sequence comes from Nocardia sp. A7, assembly GCF_046549215.1. Classification (NCBI taxonomy): domain Bacteria; kingdom Bacillati; phylum Actinomycetota; class Actinomycetes; order Mycobacteriales; family Nocardiaceae; genus Nocardia; species Nocardia sp. A7. The sequence continues at coordinate 2,357,956 of NZ_JAJPWE010000001.1, forward strand.
TCGCCGCGTTCGTGATCACCGAGCAGCGGGTGAAGCACCCGCTGGTTCGCCTCGGCATCCTGCGCAAGGCCACGCTCGTGCGGGCCAGCCTGGCCATCATCGCGGTCGCCGGTTCCTACTTCTCCTGGCAGTTCATCGTGACCCTGTACATGCAGGACACCCTGGAATGGTCGGCGCTGAAGCTGGCGATGGCGCTGCTGCCGGTCGGCATCATGGTCGTGGGGTCGGCCTTCTTCTCCGAGAAGCTGATCGACCGTTTCGGCACCGGGCCGGTCATCGCGGTCACCCTGAGCGTGATGGCCATCGGCTACCTGCTGTTCCTGCGTCTGGACACCGCGCCCGACTACTGGACCATGCTGCTGCCCGCCATCTTGCTGATCGGCATCGGCTGGGTCGGGTTCCCGGCCATCAATGTGCAGGCCACCAGCGGTATCGACGACGACGAGCAGGGTCTCGCGGCGGGCGTGCTGCAGACCTCCATGCAGGTCGGCGCGGCCATCGTGCTCGCGGTGACCACCGCCATCGTCACCTCCGGCGGGCACGGCACGAGCGCGACTCCGCAGGAGATGCTCGACAGCTACCGGCCGGGTCTGCAGTTCGCGGCGGGTGTCACCGTCGTCGGTGCGCTGCTGGCGCTGACGGTGTTCCTGCCTCGGTTCCGCAAGCCGGTCGAGGGCGCACCGGCCGTCGACGCGAAGGTTCTCGAGCCGGCCTGATCGTCACAACACTGAACGGCACCACCTTGCGCAGGTGGTGCCGTTCAGCGTTTCACGTGAATCAGAACTTCGGCGCCGCTTCGTCTTTCGCCGAGCGAACATAGGTGAGCGGGCGACCGTCGCGGCCCTCGGTCGGCCAGTCGATACCGAGGCGTGGATCGAAAGCGTCCATGTCCCTGTCGAATTCGGGGGAGTACTCGAGCGAGCACAGGTAGGTCACCGTCGAGCGGTTCTCCAGCGAGAGGATGGCGTGGCCGAGGCCCTCGGACAGGAACACCGAGCGGCGGGCCACGTCATCGAGCAACACACTGTCCCACCGGCCGTAGGTGGGCGAACCGGGCCGCAGGTCGACCACCACGTCCAGGAACGCCCCGCGCACACAGGTCACGTACTTGGCCTGACCGGGCGGATCGTCGGTGTAGTGGATCCCGCGCAGCACGCCGGCCGCCGAGACCGAGGTGTTCACCTGGTGCAGCTCGAACGGGCGACCGGTGGCCTTCTCGAATTCCGAGGCCTTGAACGACTCGCAGAACATGCCGCGGTCGTCGCCGAGCAGCCGCGGAGTCACCACCCAGGCACCAGGGATCGCCAGTTCACGAAACTCCATGCCTACCAGTCTTTTCCGCGGTCGATCAGGTCGAGCAGGTAGCGGCCGTAGCCCGAACGCACGATCGGTTCGGCGAGCTTGCACAGCTGCTCGTCGGAGATCAGGCCGCGGCGCCACGCCACTTCCTCCGGCACGCCGATCTTGAGGCCCTGCCGCTCTTCGATCGTGCGCACGTAGTTGGCGGCGTCGAGCAGGGAGTCGAAGGTGCCGGTGTCGAGCCAGGCGGTGCCGCGGGCGAGCACGTCGACGCTGAGCCTGCCCTGTTCGAGGTAGGCGCGGTTGATGTCGGTGATCTCGTATTCTCCGCGCGCCGACGGCTTCAGCTCGCGGGCGATCTGCACCACGTCGTTGTCGTAGAAGTAGAGGCCGGGGATGGCGTAGTTGGAGCGCGGGACCTTCGGCTTCTCCTCGATGGAGACCGCGCGGCCGTGATCGAACTCCACCACGCCGTAGGCGGTCGGGTCCTTCACCCAGTAGGCGAACACCGCGCCGCCGTCGATGTCGTGGAAGCGTTCCAGACTGGCGCCGAGGCCCGGCCCGTGGAAGATGTTGTCGCCGAGGACCAGCGCGGCCGGTTCGGTGCCGATGTGCGCGGCCCCGAGGGTGAAGGCGCGCGCGAGGCCGTCGGGTTCGGGCTGCACCACATAGCTGATCGCGATGCCGAACTGGCTGCCGTCGCCGAGCAGACGCGCGAACGCGTCGGCATCCTCCGGCGTGGTGATCACCAGAATGTCGTCGATCCCTGCCAGCATGAGGGTGGACAGCGGGTAGTAGACCATGGGTTTGTCGTAGACCGGGACGAGCTGCTTGCTCACCCCGCGCGTGATCGGGTGCAGCCGTGAACCGGTGCCGCCCGCCAAGATGATTCCGCGCATAGGTGGCAAGTCTGCCAGTTCCGTCCTCCTCGGCGTCGGGGAGGTTCCGACACGTCGGCGAATTGATCACGAAGGTTTGGTGACCGGGCGTGTCGGGCGATAACTGAGACAGACACGACGCTCATCTGATTATGTGAGTGTCGATGTGTGAAACATCACTGTGTTAGATGTCAGCGCCGACATCCGATCCGGGGGGCTTACGCCTGGTCTGGGGTCGACGCGCCAGCTGTGAGGTAGGTGCGCGATGGTAACCGCGAAGATCACCGGCGTGATGGGTGGGCTCGCGCCCGTGGCCCCGATCAGCACGGCGAGTAGGCCGGAGCCGGGCATCATCGTCAACTCCGGCCGGACCAGCACCTCCTCCCGGGTCCTGATGGGCGCCTGCCTCGGTCTGATCGGACCGCTGCTGCGCACCGTCCCCATCAATCGGGCCACCATCCCGGTCGGCGCCGTCGCGGTCGACCTGCTCTCGCGACTTCGCCCCGATCCGCAGGGTGTCGAACGCGAGCAGATCAAGCTCGACGGGTTCCTCATGGAAATGCTGCGCCCCGCGGGCGGCTCGCGCGCACTGCGCCACGGCGCGGTGCTCTATCTGCACGGCGGCGGTTTCGCGGTCTGCGGGTTGCGCACGCACCGGCCGATCGCGGCCGGACTGGCCAGGCGCACCGGGCTGCCCGTCCTCAACGTCGAATACCGGCAACTGCCCGGCTCGATCGACGCCTCGATCGACGACTGCGTACTCGCCTACCGCTGGCTGCTTCGCCACGGCACCGATCCGGCGCGCATCGTGATCGCCGGTGACTCGGCAGGCGGGTTCCTGACCTTCGCGACCGCGATCCGCGCCCGCGAACTCGGCCTGCCGCTGCCAGCCGCTCTCATCGGCCTGAGCCCGCTGCTCGATCTGGACTACCGGGCCAAAGAGGGGTACGTCAATATCGACCGCGACGCCTACATCCCGCTCAAAGGGCTCGAGGCGGTCGTCCACCTCGGCGCCGAGCACGCGGGCCCCCTCGATCCCGCGCTGTCGCCGGTGAACGCCGACCTCGCCGGGATGCCGCCGGTGCTGCTCATCGCCGCCGAGGACGAGTTGCTGCGCTACGACTGCGAACTGATGGCCCATCGGCTCACCGCCGCGGGCGTGCCCAACACCCTCGAGCTGTGGCGGGGGCAGGTGCACGCGTTCATGAGCATTCTGCCGAGCATGCCGGAGAGTCGTTCGGCGCTGGGGCGGGTGGCGAAGTTCGTCCGTGGTGCGGTGGAACCGGCGCAGCGAGCGCGGACGGCCTGAGAACGGCTCGGGCGGTCCTGATCACGGTCGGCCGACCGAGCCACACTCGGTACTCGGACACAAAGAAGCGGCCCCAGCTCGGATTTCTCCGGGCCGGGGCCGCTTTCCTTCTGTCCTACGGCGAAATTACTTGGCCGGGGGGGTGAAGGGCTGGTTGATCGTGGTGAAGTACTGGATCGCAGCAGCGATCGCGACCGGGCCGGTCACGAGGATCTGGCCGATCAGCACACCGATGAAGCCGACAGCGCCCGCACCCGCGATGCAGCCGACAACCGGACCGGCGCCGAACAGAGTGGCCAGCGCGGCGGTCACGACGGTACCCGCGAGCGCACCGGCGACACAGCCGATGGCGCCACCGGCGAGGCCACCGACCAGGGTGCCGATGGTGGCGCCCATGGAGATGGTGGAGGTCAGACGGCTCCAGGCGGCCTGCTCACGCTCGTACTCGGTCTTCCACGGTGCCTGGTTCTCGTACGGCAGGGCGACCGGCTTGTAGACGGCCTGGGCCGGGTCGACCACGGGGGTCAGGGTCGCGGTGTTACCCGAGATCTCGGCCGCGATCGGCAGCTGGTAGTCGTCGAGCTGGTAGGCCAGTGCGGTCGAGGCAACGGTCTTGCCATCGGCGGCCTTGATCTTGAACTGGCCATCCTCGGCGACGAGCGAGCCCGAGTCGATGGTGATGATGGACTTGGAACCGTCGACGACCTCGGCGGTGTAGTTGATTGCAGCGGCCTCTTCGACCGGCGCGGCGTTGACGGTGCCGGCGGTGACGCCCATGGCAGCGATCAGCAGCGCCGAGGTGGCGGCGAATTTCCTCATCAGCATTTTTGTTGAACCTCAAGTTTGGAGCGTGCGGAGGGGACTGGTAGATCAAATGCTCTCGCAGCTAACCAGAGGTGAACCTGCTGTGACTGTTAGTTCAAGTTTTGTTCACCATTGATACTCCGACACCGGTGCGCTGATAGAAACCTGAGCGTTGACCGGGGTTTTTCTCAGGAAAACCGACTCTCAGTCTTAACCTACTTGCAGGTAGTGTGACGGAGATCACTCTGTAAATATACGCTCGGTCACAGGACAGAGACGTTCCAGCAACACATAACGGTGCCGCTTTCGTCACGAGGGTCCGCGCAATGCCCGTATCGTTGACCGAGTGCGAGTGCTCGTAACCGGCGGGGCCGGGTTCATCGGTGCAAATTTCGTCCAGCAGACCGTGGCCACGCGCCCGGATGTCCAAGTGACCGTGCTCGACGCGCTCACTTACGCGGGCAACCGAGCGTCGCTGGATTCGGTAGCGGATCGGATCGAATTCGTGCACGGCGATATCGCCGATCTCGATCTGGTCGACAATCTGGTCAGCGGCGTGGACGCGGTCGTGCATTTCGCGGCCGAATCCCACAACGACAACTCGCTGGCCGAGCCGTGGCCGTTCGTGCAGACCAATATCGTCGGCACCTACTCGCTGCTGCAGGCGGTGCGCCGCCACGACGTGCGCTACCACCACATCTCCACCGACGAGGTGTACGGCGATCTCACCCCCGACGAGCCGGGGTTCACCGAATCCACCGCCTACAACCCGTCGAGCCCGTATTCGGCGACCAAAGCGGGCAGCGACATGCTGGTTCGCGCCTGGACCAGGTCTTTCGGTGTCCGCGCGACCCTGTCGAACTGCTCCAACAATTACGGCCCGTACCAGCACGTGGAGAAATTCATTCCCCGTCAGATCACCAATCTGATCGACGGTGTGCGCCCGCGGCTGTACGGCGCGGGCCATCAGGTGCGCGACTGGATCCACGTCGACGACCACAATCGCGCGGTCTGGGACATTCTCGAGCGCGGCCGCACCGGCCGGACCTACCTCATCGGCGCGCAGGGCGAACTCGACAACCTCACTGTGGTCCAGCTCATTCTGCGGGCTTTCGATCGCGATCCCACGGATTTCGATCATGTGACCGACCGCCCCGGCCACGACCAGCGCTACGCCATCGACGCGAGCCTGCTGCGCGAGGAGCTGGGCTGGTCACCGCGCTACGCGGACTTCCGCGCGGGCCTGGCCGACACCGTCGCCTGGTACCGCGACAACGAGCAGTGGTGGCGGCCGAAAAAGGCCGATACCGAACGCGCCTACGCGGCCGCGGGCGAAAAGACGCTGTAATTCCCCACCGTCGTCTGGGGAATTATCCCCAGACGACGGTGTAATACGTTGCGGCAGTTGCGATAAGCGCGAAGGTCGACGCGCAGGCGACGGTGATCGCGGTCCCGCGGGTCGGAATCACACCGTCGGAATTGGTGAGCCGCAGCGGAACAACGCGCGCCAGCACTGCCAGGCCCATGATCGCCAGCGGCACGAAATACCGACCCTGCACACCGTCGATGAGATAGAAATCGACCGGCGTGAACGACATGTACAGCGTCACATAGATCATCGCCACACTCGCGAGCACCGTGAGCGCCACGATCAGCGTGCGACGGAAAGTGGCTGTGGCAGTACTCATTCGGTCGATGATCCCGAAACTCACCGCGAAGGCGAGCAGGCACGCCAGCATCGAAATCGCGGGCACGTCCACATACGCGAAGCCGAGTTCACCGAAGAACTGGTTGAACCAGCGATGGTCGCGCAGCGCGATACTCTCGCCGAAGGTGTGCACGAATTGCACCGGGTCGCTGAGGATTCCCCTGAGCTGATCGCCGGGGCGCACCTGACCCCACTGGTGCGGCGGACGCATCAGGCCCATGCCGTCGCCGGTGGGCGCCGCGATCTTCGTCCAGGCGAGGAAAAGCACACCGCCGGTCACCGCGAATGCCCACGGGACGAATTTCAGTTTTCCGGTGAAACCGAGCCGGTCGGCGGGGACAACGACGACGAGCATCGCCAGCAATACGTAGGTCGGTTTACTCAGCGGCAGCGCGATCGTCGCGGCGAGCAGCGCGGCGGTTTCCGTGCGGTGCAATCGATCACCGACGAACAGCGCTTTCAGCAGCAGCGCCGACACCATGATGGCGAGCGCGTTGGTGAGCGTATCCGCGGTGACGGTGCCCGCCTGGAACAGCGCGATCGGCAGCACCGCCACGGTGAATACCAGCCACTGCGAACGCCGCTCACGCAGCGCGTAGAGCCCGAATCCGACGACCGACAGATAGGCGACCAGCCCGGCGAAGCGGCTCAGCAAATACATGCCACCCACATTGAGACCGAGCGCCTCACCCAGCCGAATGCCGATGGCCGCAGGCACGTACGGCACCGGCGAGTAGGCGGCGGTATTGGTGAACCACATCTGCCGCGTCGTCGCGGAGACCTCGGCCGCGCCGAGCCGGTCGTAGGCGCCGGGGTCGGCCACCATCGCGTCGGGCTCGTCGGGGTTGTCGTTGTAGTCCGTGAAGGCGTAGCCCATCAGCTCGTCGACGCTGACGGGGATCTGTCCGCCGTAGGCCACACCGCGATCGTCGACGATGCGCTGCGGGAACACGCCGCCGTGCGCGACCTGGTAGGCGCGGCCGAACTGGGTGATCTCGTCGTGGCCCCAGAAGGCGGGCGTGAGCACCGCGAACACGGCACCGAATACGGTCGCGACCAGCGCGAACGCGACCGTCGCCGCGCCGAAACGCTGGGTCAGCGCACGCACCGGCGCCAGGGCTCGATCCTTACGCGCGGGAGTTTCGGTGAGCTCGACGGTCTTCTCGGGCTCGACAGAGGTGGTCACCGACGATCTCCGGCCGCGACGTCTTCGTTCACCCCGGCGGCCGAATACCGCAGGTAGACCAGCCGCGCGGTCTCGTGACGCGAACGGCGGATGCCGTCCAGGATCAGGCCGGCCGTCCAGGCGAGGCTGCCGAGCAGCAGCAGCGTGAAGGCCAGGAACAGCGTCGGGAACCGCGCCACCTGGTGGGTGTTGTAGAACTCGATCACGATCGGCACGGTGAGGATCACCGAGACCAACCAGGCGATGGTGCCGAACAGGCCGTAGAACGCGACGGGGCGTTCGTGACGGGCCAGGCCGAGGATCAGCGCGAGGATCTTGGTGCCGTCACGGTAGGTGCGCAGCTTGGATTCGCTGCCCGCGGGACGGTCGCGGAAGCCGACCGATACCGAGGTCTGCGGCACGCGCAGGTGCAGCGAATGCACGGTCAGTTCGGTCTCGACTTCGAATTCACGCGACACCGCCGGGAAGCTCTTCACGAACCGGCGCGAGAACACCCGGAACCCGCTCAGCATGTCTTCGACGTTCTCGCCGAACACCTTGCCGACCACGCCGTTGAGCACCTTGTTACCGGTCTCGTGGCCGCTGCGGTAGGCGCTGGCGTCGGCGTCGTCCTGCTTGCGCACGCCGAGAATGTGGTCGTAGGGGCCTTCGAGCAGCGTCTTGATCATCAGCGGTGCGGCCGACGCCTCGTAGGTGTCGTCGCCGTCGATCATCAGATAGACGTCGGCATCGATATCGGCGAAGGCGCGGCGCACCACATTGCCCTTGCCCTTGGTGTTCTCGTAGCGCACGATCGCCCCGGCCTCGCGGGCGCGTTCGGCGGTACGGTCGGTGCTCAGGTTGTCGTAGACATAGACGACGATCCCCGGCACGGCGGCCTTGAGGTCGGCGACGACCTTGGCGACCGCGGCCTCTTCATTGTGGCAGGGGACCACGGCGGCAATACGAAGCTCGGTGGAGTCCACCTGGGTCAATCCTCGGTGTTAGGCAGCAACTAGGACACCGGGAGGCTACAGGATTGTTGCCGGGCCGGGGCCCGGGTGTCCGCGGCCCCGAGGGGCCGCCGGTCAGGCACCGTTGCTTGCTCCTTCGTCGCCTACGCAACGGCACCTGACCGGCGACCCGGCCGCGGACCGGCCACTGCGTGGCCGACCCTCCCTAGGGGTCGGGGTGGTGGTTGGCTACCGTCAGGGCGTGTCGCGATCTGTTGAACCGTCTGCTGTTCCCCTGATGTCGAGGGTTGTGGCGGGGTTGCGGCAAGGTGCCGCGTTCCTCGTTGTCGGGGCGGTCGGGTTTCTCGTCGACGCGGGGACTTACAACCTGTTGGTGTTCTGGGGTGGCGGATTCGGCTTCTCCGAGGGTGTGCTCTATCACTCGCCGCTGGTTGCCAAGATCATCGCGATCGTGGTGGCGACGGTGGTCACCTACTTCGGGAACAAGTGGTGGACCTACTCCCACCGCAAGTCCGAGAGCCCGGGTCGGGAATATCTTCTTTACGCGATCGTCAATGTCGTAGCGATCCTCCTGCAACTCGGCTGCCTCGGGTTTTCCCGCTATGTGCTCGATCTGTCGTCGCCGCTGGCGGACAACATCTCCGCCACTGTCATCGGCCAGACCATGGCGGTCGTATTCCGCTATTGGGCCTACGGAAAGTTCGTTTTCACCGGCTCATCGGCAAGTGGTGAGCAACACGCGCGGGGTGCGACTACGCCTCACTGACGACGCGCGGGTGGCCCGTGATTGATATCCTCGCCCCGCCCGCCGCGCCCTTCTTTACGTGACTGCCTGCGCCGGCGCAGTCGATACCGAGAATTTCGAGGACTTCATGGAGCAGTCGGCTACCACAGCCGTGACCGAGTCGAACGATCGGCGCGAGGACGCGCCCGCATCGCTGCGGGGCGAACACTCAGCGCCCGAACGGCTCGTGCTGGCCCGAGGCATTTTCACCGGGCCGTCGGCCAGGGTGAGTGATGACCTCTACGCCGTCGTCAAGGGGGGTGCTGCGGTCCGCGAACGGCACTCGCTGCACCTGCCGAAGGGCGCGACCGCGCACACCAACACCTACTTCGGTCGGCTCGCCGCCAGTTACTGGCAGCGCTGGACCACCGTCACCGAGGTGTCGGTCGGCGCGCAGCTGACGGTCGGCCACAAGGCGAACGTGCGCCTGGTCGCCTCCGATATCGCCGGGCATCGCCGGATCATCGCCTCGCTGGTGGCGACCAGCAGCGGGCACGTCTCGCTGACCGCGCCGCTGGATCAGTACGTCGACGGTGGCGCGCTGTGGCTCGAGTTCGACGCCGTCGGGGGCGAACTCGATATCACCGAACTGGCCTGGACCGCACAGGCGCCCGAGACCGTGCGCCCGGTCGCGATCGCGATCTGCACCTTCAACCGGGCCGAGGACTGCGCGCACACCGTCGCCGCGCTGGCCTCGGACGCGACCGTGCTGGCCGCGATCGACGCGGTGTACGTGGTCGACCAGGGCACCGACCCGGTCGAGGACCGTCCGCTGTTCCAGCAGGTCCGGCCCGATTTCGGCGACAAGCTGCGCTACATCCGTCAGCCCAACCTCGGCGGTGCGGGTGGCTTCACCCGTGGCCTGTACGAGGTGTCGGCGGCCAACGAGCACGCCGACGTCATCCTGATGGACGACGACATCCTCTGCGAGCCCGAGACGGTCCTGCGCCTGCAGGCCTTCGCCAACCTGACCGTCGAACCGACCCTGGTCGGCGCGCAGATGCTGTTCCTGCTCAACCCCGACTTCCTCAATGTCGGCGCGGAGGAGGTGCACCTGCACGAGCTCAAGCACGGCCAGAAGGTGCCGAAGGCGCTGCGCAACACCTCCATGCTGAAGAAGAACCAGGAGCGCCGGGTCGACGCGGGCTACAACGCCTGGTGGACCTGCCTGATCCCGGCCGAGGTCGTGAAGAAGATCGGCCTTCCGGTCCCGATCTTCTTCCAGTGGGACGACGTCGAGTACGGCATCCGCGCGCGCGAGCACGGTTTCGTCACCGTCACGCTCCCCAACGCGGCCGTGTGGCATGCCGACTTCTACTGGAAGGACTACGACGACTGGGCGCGCTACTTCTCCACCCGTAACTCGCTCATCGTCGGCGCACTGCACACCGATCTCGACGGCAAGGCGATCACGCGCGAGTTCTTCCGCTACATCGCCGAGCACCTCGTCGGCATGCAGTACGGCCTCGTGCACACCACGCTGCAGGGCATCGAAGACTTCATGAAGGGCCCGAAGGCGTTGCGCGACGGCGGTATCGACGCCCTCGCCGCCGCCCGCTCGACCCGCAACGACTACCCCGAAACGATCAAGCACCCCGCGGCCACCCCACCGGTGAACTCCGCCGACATCACCGTGCGCCGAGCCAGCGGCGAACCCAGCCGCGTCACCCTGGTTCTGATCAAGCGCGCGATCACCCAGTGGACCGGCCGCACCCAGCCCGGCCTGATCGGCGTCACCCGCGAGGACGCGCACTGGTGGCACGTCGGCCTGTTCGACCACGTGGTCGTCACCGACGCCTCCCAGTCCGGCGTGCGTGTCCGCCGCCGCGACAAGGCCCGCGCCCGCACACTGCTGATCCGCGCCTACCGCACCCTGCGCAAGCTCCGCAAGGACCTGCCCGCGCTGCAAGCCGAATACCGCGCCGCGGTACCGGAACTCACCAGCCGCGAGAACTGGGCCCGCCTCTACGGCATCGACCCAAGCTGATCGCATACCGCCGATCAAGATCACCAGGCCCTCAGGGATTTTCGCTCTCGGGCGATGTCTCCCTGATGGCCTGGTGATCGATTGTCCAAGTGGGCCCCGCTACGAGCGACTGTTCGGGATCAGCGTCGTCCTCGTTCGCGGTACTGCTTGCGCTGCTGCTTGGAGATGTCGCGCCAGACCCGTTCGCGTTCGGCGGCCAGGCGCTTGTCGGTGCGGGCGGCCATCCACTCGTTCTCCCTGGCCAGTTTGCGGTAGCTGGTCAGCCTGCGTTCGGTGATGGTGCCGTCGGCGAGGGCGGACCGGACCGCGCAGCCGGGTTCGGCTTCATGGGCACAGTCGGCGAAACGGCAATCAGCGGCGAGGGATTCGATGTCGCTGAAGGTCTTGCCGATACCGTCGGCGGCGTCGTAGAGGCCGATGCCGCGCAGGCCGGGGGTGTCGATGAGGGTACCGCCGCCGGGTAGCGGCCGAAGCTCACGGTGCACGGTGGTATGTCGGCCTTTGCCGTCCACCGCACGTACCGCGTTGGTGGCGAACACTTCCGCGCCGAGCAGTGCGTTGGCCAGGGTCGACTTGCCCGCACCGGACGGGCCGATCAAAGCCACGGTGCCGCTGAGCACCGCGGTGAGGACATCCAGGCCGACCTCGGCGGCCGCGCTCACCGCCACCACCGTGGCACCGGGCGCGACCGCACGGACCTCATCGAGCGGAAGATAGTCCGCCGCATCGGCTTTGGTGAGAACAACCACCGGCTGTGCGTTGCTCTCCCACGACAGAGCGAGCATCCGCTCGATCCGCCCCAGGTCGACATCACCGTCGGCGGCCGAACAGATCAGCACGGTATCCACATTGGTAGCCAGCACCTGGCCCACCGAGCGCCCCGACACCGACGATCGCATGATCGCCGACTTGCGCGGAAGCAGTTGACGCACAGCGCCTTCGGGATCGAGCCCGACCCAGTCACCGGTACACAGTCCGGTGATGTCGCGCGGGCAGGAGGCTCTCGCCGGGCCACGCGGGGTCACCACGTCGCATTCACTGCGATCCATCCGCACGATGCGAGCAGGCACGAGATCGCCGACCAGCGGCAGGTATTCAGCGGCTACGGCTTCAGTCCAGCCGTAAGGGACGAGCAGGTCGTAGTCGACCATGGTGAGAAAATCCTTCGTCGGGTGCCGAACCCGAACGAGGGGTTCAGCGAGTAGAGGTGATGTCCGGAGCAACCAGGGCGGGCGCACGATCACGCCCCCCGGCCACGGCAATCCACACGCGTGTACTCACGGACATCCACCTCCTCTCCAACGTTTCGCCGTCAACTCTGCCGCACCCCGGCAGCACCCGGCAACCTATTTTTCGCGCACCGTCGGACACCCATCCCGCACGCGGGTGTTTCGTGTGAAGTCAGGACGATGATGTTCACATCGCACGCCAGCAGAGTGGGTGCGGCCAGGCACAGCGCGGGACCGGAGAGGACGGTGGGCTAGTCCGGTTTGCCGAAGTGCTCGTTGCGGCCGAGAGACCGCAGCCGGAACCATTCCTTGAGTCCGGCCGGGTCGCGGCGGGTCACCAGGAAGAACCAGGAGAACCGAATCCACTCCTGCGGCAACAGCTTTCGCATACCCGGCTGTGACATCAGGTACCCGCGGTTGCGGTAGGTGAAGTAGCGCTTCACCGGGTCGTCCGGGTACTGGGTGTGCATCCGCCCGCCCAGGATCGGCTTGAACTCCTCGGCGCCGTTGGGGTGCAGGTAGGCGGTCTGCAGGCAGGTGCCGAACGGCAGCCCGGAGCGGACCAGGCGGCGATGCACCTCCACCTCGTCACCGCGCACGAACAGCCGCAGGTCGGGCACACCGATCAGGTCGACGGCCTTCGCCGAGATCAGCGCACCGTTGAACAGCGAGGCGATGCCGGGTAGGAAGTCCTCGTCACCGAGCTCCGATCGCAACCGCCGCCACACCACGCCACGCCGCAGCGGGAACGCGAGGCGATCCGGTTCGGCGATATCGCAGACCACCGGCGACACCTCGACCAGGTTGTGCCTGCGCGCGCAATCAATCAGTGTCGCAAGCACTTCGGGGCCTTCTGGCCGCCCGTCGTCATCAGCCAGCCAGACCCAATCCGCGCCCTGCGTGAGCGCGTGCAGCATGCCGAGCGCGAAACCGCCCGCGCCGCCGAGATTGTGGCGCGACCCCAGGTAGGTCGCCTCGATCGGCTGCTGGGCGACCAGTTCGGCCACCGCGTCCTCGTTGGCGTTGTCGACGACGATCAGATGATCGACCGGACGCGACTGTGAGGCAAGCACTTTCAACGATTCGGCGAGCAGCTCACGGCGCTTGTGCGTGACGACCACCGCGATGATCCGCGCGGCAGGCCCGGTCTCGGTGGTGAGGTCGGCGGGTTCGGCACCAACGGGCAATTCCGCGTCATCGGCCAGCACGACGTTGCCGTGCGCGGCTTCCTCCGGCAGTACCGCGGCGGGCTCGATCGGCGCCGGGGTCGTAGCCTCCAGGCGGTCGGTCATGCTGAACCCACCCGGCACGGCGGCCGGGGCAGCCTCGTCACGTTGACCGCTCATACCTGATTCTGCTCCAGCTTCTTCTCGCCCGTCGCGCTGTCAGCGCCCTCGGTTTCCAGCTCACGTAGCACCTGTGCCACGTGATTACCCGCCTCGGGCCCTTCATACGCTCGCACAACGTCCTCGATCCCGCCTTGTTCGCGGATCTGACCGTGGTCGATCCACATCGCGGTATCGCAGAGCTGGGCGAGGAATTCGTTGGAGTGGCTGGCGAACACCAGGATGCCCGACCGCGCCACCAGCGACTGCAGTCGTGTGCGCGCCTTCTTCATGAACTCCGCGTCGACCGCGCCGATACCCTCGTCGAGCAGCAGGATCTCGGGGTCGATCGAGGTGACCACACCCATCGCCAGCCGCACCCGCATACCGGTGGAGTAGGTGCGCAGCGGCATCGACAGGTATTCGCCCAGCTCGGTGAAGTCGGCGATCTCGTCGATCTTGGCCAGCATCTGCTTGCGGGTCTGGCCGAGGAACAGGCCGCGGATGATGATGTTCTCGTAGCCGGAGATCTCCGGGTCCATGCCGACACCGAGGTCGAACACCGGCGCCACCCGGCCGCGGATGCGCGCACTGCCGCGCGAAGGTTCGTAGATGCCGGAGAGCAGTCGCAGCAGCGTCGACTTACCGGCGCCGTTGTGGCCGACCAGACCAACCCGGTCGCCTTCCTTCAGCGACAGGTTGATGTCGCGCAGCGCCTCGACCACCACCACATCGGAGCTGTTGCGCCCGATGGCGCCGCCCGCCTTGCCGAGAAACGCCTTCTTCAGCGATCGCGACTTGGCGTCGAAGATGGGGAACTCGACCCACGCCTCATGGGTTTCGATACTCACACGGCTCATCGAGAACTGCTCCTAAACCCAGTACGGGACGCGGGCACGGTACTGCTTGAGCGCCAGGATCGCCACGACCCAGCCGACCACGGTGATCGCGACGACGACCGCCCAGTGATGCCATTCCGAGGGCTCACCGAGCAGGGGAGCGCGCACGATCTCCAGGTAGTGGTAGGTGGGGATGATCTCGAGCAGCTTGGCCCGGTCGCCCGCGCCGCCGACCGAGTCCTCGAGCGCCTTCGTCGACCACATCACCGGGGTCAGCACGAACAGCATCAGCGTCATCGAGCCCAGGATCGGGGCGATGTCGCGGTAGCGGGTGGAGAAGATGCCGAAGACGATCGTCACCCACATGGCATTGAGGAACAGCAGCAGAATCGCGGGTATCACCAGCAGGACCGAGAAGTTCAGATCACGCCAGATCGAGAACGCCACCACCAGCACCGCGTAGATCGCCGCATTGTGGATGAAGAACAGGAACTGGCGCCAGACCAGGCGATATACGTGCACGCTCAGCGCCGAGGGCAACTGTTTGATCAGGCCCTCGTTGGCGATGAACACATCGGAGCCCTCGAGAATCGAAGCACTGATGACGTTCCACACGATCAAACCGACGGTCACATACGGCAGGTATTCGCTGATCGGCTGATCGAGCAGCGTCGAATACAGCAGCCCCATCGCCAGCGCCTGCAAACCGGTTGCGATGGTGATCCAGAACGGACCGAGCACCGACCGGCGGTAACGCTGCTTGATGTCCTGCCAGCCAAGCGACAACCACAGCTCGCGCTGATGTAGGCCGTCGCGCATGTCCTTGAACGCACGCCCGAACGTCTGCGAATCCGACACCATCGGCGTCTTCACCAGCAGGGGTGCGTCGGTGGTGTGCTCGGCCGTGGCGTCTTCGGCCAGTTCGGCGTCGGTAGGAGTGTCTTCGGATTGCACGGGGCTCTCTTCAGTACGCGCGTCACTCAGATCAGAGTCGGGACGGGCGGCAGCGCTGGGCACGGTCCCCGACCTTACAGTGTTGTTTTCCGGCTGGCGCCGGGTGTTCGAGGCCCGGGACTACAGGTACTGTCCGCCGCCCACATGCCCACCGGCTTTCGTCTCGGCGGCGTGCATTCCCGGCGGGAGCGCACCCTGACGCATCTGCTCGAGCTGGGCGCGCGCGGCCATCTGCTGGGCGAACAGCGCGGTCTGGATGCCGTGGAACAGGCCCTCCAACCAGCCGACGAGCTGAGCCTGAGCGATGCGCAGTTCCGCGTCCGATGGCACCGAGTCGTCGGTGAAGGGCAGGGTGAGGCGCTCGAGTTCCTCGCGCAGTTCCGGCGCCAGGCCCTGTTCGAGCTCGCGGACCGAGGACTTGTGGATCTCCTTGAGCCGCGAGCGGCTGGCGTCGTCCAGCGGAGCGGCGCGCACCTCTTCGAGCAGCTGCTTGATCATGGTGCCGATGCGCATCACCTTGGCGGGCTGTTCGACCATGTCGGTCAGCGACTCGCCGGAATCACTCGCCGGCTTCTCGTCGTCCGGCACGACCTGCCCGGTGAACGTGGGCGCGTCGCCGTCGGCGGGCACGGTCAGTGGACGGCCGTCGGGACCGATCACGACGATGGATTCGGGGACATCCTCCGAGTGCGTCATGTCCCTATCATTGCGCGTGTGCCGGGTTCGCGCGAAAACCCCCACGCGGTTACCCCGGGACGCCCCCTGCCCTTAAAGTGGCCACCATGACTTATGACGTCGCGAGGGTTCGGGGCCTGATACCGTCCCTGGGCGACGGCTGGATCCATCTGGACCCGCAGGCGGGGATGCTGGTTCCCGATTCGGTATCGCGTGCCGTCTCAACGGGTTTCCGTACCTCGTCGTTCTCCCATGTCGGCCGCCACGGTGCGGCATCGCGCAGCGGCGCGATCCTCGACGCCGCCAGGGAAGCGGTCGCCGACCTGGTCGGTGGAGATCCGGCCGGCGTCGTGCTCGGACCCGATCGCGCGGTGCTGCTCGCCTGGTTGGCGGAGTCGCTGAGCTCACGCCTCGGCCTCGGCACCGGCATCGTGCTCTCCCGTCTTGACGACGAGGCCAACGTCGCCCCGTGGCTGCGCATCGCCAACCGCTACGGCGCGCATGTGCGCTGGGCCGAGGTGGAGATCGAGACCTGCGAGATGCCGTCGTGGCAGTTCGAGGAGCTGATCGGACCCACCGCGCGCCTGGTCGCGCTCACCGCGGCGTCCCCGATCGTCGGTTCGGCGCCGGGTGTCCGGGTGGCGGCCGATCGGGTGCACGACGTGGGCGGATTGCTGGTGGCCGACGCGTTCGGCGCGGCTCCGTACGCGCTGATCGACATCGATGATCTCAACGCCGACGTGGTCGCGCTGAGCGCACCGTCGTGGGGTGGCCCGCAGGTCGGCGCGCTCGTTTTCCGCGACCCGGCGTTCCTCGACCGCATCCCGTCGATGTCGCTGAACCCCTATGCCAAGGGCGCTGAACGCCTCGAAGTGGGCGGCCACCAGTACGCGCTGCTGGCCGGACTCACCGAGTCCATCGACTTCCTCGCCGGACTCGACGAACGCGCCACCGGCACCCGCCGCGAACGCCTCGAGATGTCGATCACCTCGCTGCAGGACTACCACGATCAGCTCTTCGACCACCTCATGCAGGTGCTGGAGAAGGTCGAGAACCTCACCGTGATCGGCCGCGCCTCCACCCGCATCCCGACGGTCAGTTTCACGATGGCCGGGATGCAGGCGGAGAAGGTGGCGGCCAAGCTGGCCGACGCGAGGATCGGCACGGTCAGCGGTGTGCACGGCGGCAGTCGACTGCTCGACGCGCTCGGCGTGAACGACGAGGGCGGGGCGGTGACGATCGGTGTGGCGCCCTATACGACGCGCCACGAGATCGACCAGCTCGGACGGGCGCTCAGCGCGCTGGAGTAGTTCGCGCCGGGGTGAACGCTCACTCCCGGACCCGCAGGATCACCTTGCCGAAGGTCTGCGATTCGTCGAGCATCTCGTGCGCGCGGGCCGCCTCGGTGATCGGCAACTCGGCGGAGATCACCGGCACGATCTCGCCCGCGCTCACCCGCGGCCACAGCTGTGCGCGGACCGCCGCGACGATCTCGGCCTTGCTCCCCGCTCCCACCTGTGGCCGACTGCGCACGTTGGTCGCGTGGACGGTGCCCCATTTACGCAGCAGCGCGGCGATATTCAGTGTCCCGCTGACGCCGCCTTGCATCCCGATCACCACCAGCCGCCCCTGCGATGCGAGCGCTTCCACATTCCGCTCCAGATACTTCGCGCCCATGTTGTCCAGGATCACGTCGGCACCACCCTGTTCCGCGACCACCGCGACGAAGTCCTCGGTCCGGTAGTTGATCAGGATCTGCGCTCCCAGCTCGGCGCACCTGGCCAGCTTCTCGTCCGACCCGGCCGTTACCGCCACCCGCGCCCCGAGTGCCCGCGCCACCTGGATCGCGTGCGTCCCGATCCCGCCGCCCCCACCATGAATCAACACCAGCTGCCCCGACTCCAGACCCGCCGTCATCACCAGGTTCGACCACACCGTCGCCGCCACCTCCGGCAACCCCGCGGCGGCAACGGCATCCATCCCCTCCGGTATCGGCAACAGCTGCGTGGCGGGCACCGCCACCAACTGCGCGTACCCGCCCCCGGCCAGCAGCGCGCACACCCGATCCCCGACCTGCCAGTCCGTCACCCCCGCCCCCAACCGCACAATCGTCCCCGAACACTCCAACCCGAGAATCGAACTGGCACCGGCGGGCGGCGGATAGAACCCCCTCCGCTGCATCACATCAGCCCGATTCACCCCCGCCGCAACAACTTCCACCAATACCTCACCGGGCCCCGGCTCCGGATCGACCGCCTCGGTCCACTCCATCACATCGGGCTCACCGAATCCGTTCAGCGCAATCGCATACATGGTGCCAATCCTCCACCCGCGCTCCTCCCGCCACCAGGACCGCACCGCCATGTCGCGACTCCGAGGCCGGTCGGAATCCAGGAGCGACGGCCCAGTCGGATCAGCTACCATCTCCTCCTAGGGAGACGTGGCAGAGCGGCCGAATGCACTCGCCTTGAAAGCGAGCATGGGTAAAACCATCGGGGGTTCAAATCCCTCCGTCTCCGCAAACGCGGGCTCGGGCCCGTCAGTCAGTTAGCTCGAGGGGAATCTCATGACCGGTGTCGTACCCGGGCCCGCCGTTCCGGCGCAGCAACAGTTCCGCGCGGTGCCGGGGCAGACCGGAATCGTCATCCACACGTGGAAGCTTCCGATCGCCTTCGGTATCGGCACGAAGATCTCGGTCAACGGCTATCAGATCCCCAACTCCCGGTGGGGTGCCAACTTTGTGCCCGGACCACCCGGTACGCACACGGTGTCAGTCGACACGACGCAGTGGGGGATGGCCTACGGTGGCAACTTCGCCCAGGTCCAGGTCTTCCCCGGGTACACCACCGAGGTGCACTACACCGCGCCCGCGCAGATCTATATGAAGGGCATGCTGGCTGCCGAGCGTCAGAGCGCCCCAGGCGTGGTGTTCAGCTATATCGCGCTGGTGTTCGTCTTCATCATGCTGGCGGCGTACGTGGCCCTGATCGTCGTCTGATCTGCACGGACCTCCAGCCGCCCACCGTCGCTGCGGTGGGCATCTCCGCAGCTTTCGGCACCAGGTGGCCGTCGATGAGGCCTTCCGGCTGACTATCCCTCATCCCACGCTTGGATCGAGGTCTGGTCGACGATGCGGCCATCGCGTAGGTCGGCCATCGAGTGGGCGAGGACGCGGGTGCCGTCCGGATAGCGGCAGGATTCCACGAAGGCGATGTGGTCGCCGTCGATCAGGACGCTGTCGAGGGAGTGGGTCATCTCCCTGGCACACACGTCGTCGAACATCGCGCTGATCGCCGAGCGGCCGTGCAGCACCCGGGGATGGCTCGGTTGGTCGCGGTGGTCGATCATGCGGATGTCGGCATCGTCGCTGTAGAGCGTCAGCAGTGTTGCGGCATCGCGGTTTTCGATGCCGCGGCGCAGTGCGTCGGCATCGAATCCCGAACTGGATGCGGTGCTCATCGGGGTCTCCTTTGCTCGTCGAAACGAGCCGGA
Source organism: Nocardia sp. A7 (assembly GCF_046549215.1). NCBI lineage: Bacteria > Bacillati > Actinomycetota > Actinomycetes > Mycobacteriales > Nocardiaceae > Nocardia > Nocardia sp. A7. Next base: position 2,377,378 of record NZ_JAJPWE010000001.1, read on the forward strand.
CCAGGGCGATTCGGCCCGTACCGAGAACCCTACGCCCGCGCCGGGGCCTGCGTAACCCGTCGCCGAGCAGCGAAATCCAGGCCGGACAACCCGCCGCCGATCAGTCTCGCCGAACGAAATTAGGTCGAATGTCCAGGTCCGGGGCGTCGTAGTAGCGGTGAAAGGTGGGTGTCAGGCCCGACGAGATGGGTGGGTTGACCCAACTCCAGTCGGTCGGGCAGGCGCGCCCGGCGGCCTCCTCGCGCTGGACGTGATCACAGAACTGCTTGGCTACCGTGTGGTGGTCGACCATGTGCACACCCGATGCCCGAAAACTGTGCAGCACAGCATGATTGAGCTCGATGAGTGCCTTGTCGCGCCACAGCGTCCGCACCGACGAAGTGTCGAGTCCCATCATGTCGGCGATCAGCGGCAGCATGTTGTAGCGATCGGCGTCGCTGAGATTGCGCGCCCCGATCTCGGTGCCGACATACCAGCCGTTGAAGGGGGCGAAGGGGTAGCAAACGCCGCCGATGTCCAGATCCATATTCGAAACAGCGGGCAGCGCATGCCATTTCAGTCCGAGTCCGGCGAACCACGGGTAGTCGGGATGAATCAGGTCGACCTCGCGGACCAGCTCGCGCGGAACGTCGAAATACTGCACGTCCTCGGTGGGCGTGCTGATCAGCACCGGCAGCACGTCGAACGGCGTGCGCTCCCCGCGCCAGCCCAGCTCGCGGGCCTGTTCGGTGGCCGCGATATTGGCCGGATCGCCGGTGACGGTGCCGTCGCCGTTGCGGTAGCCGGCGTAGCGGATCAGCTGCGAACTCTCGATCCGGTATTCACCACCGCCGGGTTCGCGCGCCGGGCCGACCGTGATCATCGACTGAATCGCGCCGCCATTGGTGGCCAGGCGCAGATGCTGCCAGCACACCTCGGACAGTTCCCGCGCGGTAGTTACTCGCCGGGCATCGAGCAGCTTCAACGTCCGCCAGTGTTTGCGGCCGACGCAGCGAGCGTGGTTGCGCCACGCCAATTTCGCGCCGATCAAGATCTCCTCGGCGGTCTGGTGGTAGGTGCCGGTATCACGCAATTCGGCGAGCGCGCTGAGACGACGCTGCGTCGGCAGGTGCCCTAGCTCGGGGTAGCGGAAGAACTCGTCGCAGTCGCGTAAACGGCGGTCCAGTTCGAGCGCCTGCGGCCGGGCGAGCTCGATGTCGGCCGCCGAAGTGACTATGCGGGCAGGGTTTTCGCAGACGGCGGGGCGAGAGCCTTGGTTCACAGTGCATCTCCGGTCGGGCAGCAGGGTGCGGGCCGTGCGGGCGTGCCCGGGATGCGGGGAGATTGCCCGCCGAGAACACACACACTCGACCGGTGGCGCGCGCCGACCGAATAATCGATCGACGTGAATCAGCTTCGGACAAGCCTACGACCGGTGTGCTGGCAGTGTGCTCGAATTCGCGGTAATCACATCGCAACCCGCGTCAAGGGAGGCTGACGGTGTCCCGAGCTAACGGAATCGGGCAGCCGTTTCGCCCGCCGTGGCGAAGCTGAGGAACTGCTCGTTCTCGTGCGGATCACCGACCGTCACCCGCACACCGTCACCGGCGAACGGCCGAACCAGCACGCCCGCAGCGGCACTCGCCTCGGCGAACTCGATGCTGCGCTCGCCCAACGGCAACCACACGAAATTGGCCTCGCTCGACGGCACCTCGTAGCCCGCGGCCAGCAGCGCGTCACGCAGCCGATGCCGTTGCGCCACCAGCACTTCGGTGCGATCGAGCAACTCGCCGCGTGCCTGCAGCGAGGCGATCGCGGCGGCCTGCGCGACGCGGTTCACACTGAACGGGATGTGCACCTTCAGCAGCGCGGTGATCACCTCGGGATCGCCCACCGCGTAGCCGACGCGCAAACCGGCCAGACCGTACGCTTTCGAGAAAGTGCGCAGGACAATCACATTCGGCCTCGTGCGCCCGATCTCGATGCCGTCGGGGCGGGTATCGGCGGTCAGCCGCATGTACTCGTAGTAGGCCTCGTCGAGCACGACGAGGACGTGCGCGGGCACCCGATCCAGAAACCGTTCCAGCTCGGCGCGCCCGTGTGCGGTGCCGGTGGGGTTGTTCGGATTGCAGACGAAGATCAGCTTGGTGCGCTCGGTGACCGCGTCGGCCATCGCGTCCAGATCGTGCAGGTAGCCCTCGGTCAGCGGCACCGTCACCGCGGTCGCGTTGCCGACCTGAGTGACGATCGGGTATGCCTCGAACGAGCGCCACGCGAACATCACCTCGTCGGTGGGTGCGTCGCAGGTGATCTGCACGAGCTCCTGACACAGAGCCACGCTGCCGCAGCCGACCGCGACATTCGCGACGGTGACGCCGAGGAACTCGGCCAGTGCCGCGCGCAGCTCGGTGACCTGGTTGTCCGGGTAGCGGTTGGCCTGCTCGGCGGATTCAGCGATCGCTTTGGCCGCGCTCGGCAACGGTCCGAAGGTCGTCTCGTTGGACGCGAGCTTCACCGCACCCGGGTGGTTGCGGCCAGGAACGTAGGCCGGGATGGTGGCGAGGTCGGGGCGGATGTGCGCGGTCACGCCTTCACTCTACGATTGTCGGCCGTCGCGACATGCGGCGCGGCCCGCCAGGCCTACCCAAGTCCAGTTCTGCCGCCTACGCTGGGTTGATGCCGGGCACTTACGATGATGTCGCCCCCCTACGGTCGGCGGATGCCGAGTCGGTCGCAGTCGTGCGACGCACCGCCGTGCCCATCACGGTGGTCGAGCCCGAACGGGTGGCCCGCGGCGGCATCGTCGTCCTGCACGAATCCCGGGAATTCTCGCCTCGACTGCTCGATCTGATGCGAGCGTTGTCCGCCGAGGGCTGGATCGTCGTCGCCCCGCATCTTTTCGACCGCATCACCGACCCGCAGGTACACGAGGTGTTCGGCGAGGAACTCTTCGACGATTTCGACGCCGGCTTCGACTGGCTCACCGGCCGCGGCGTCTTTCCCGACACGATCGGTGTCCTCGGCTTCGACAGCGCGGGCACCGCCGCCTTCCTCGTCGCCGCCACCCGCCCGATCGGCGCCGCGGTGAGTGTGTCCGCCCCCGGCATCACCGAGCCGCTCGTCGATCAGCACGCAGCCCTGGTCGACGTCGCCGCCGACCTCCAAGCTCCCTGGCTCGGCCTGTTCGGCGACAACGACCCGGCCACCCCACCGGAAGCGGTCGAACGCCTGCGCGAGGCCACGGCCAAGGCGAATGTGGCCAGTCTCACCATCACCTATCCCGGCCTGAGCCACCGCGCCGACCGCCCCGACCCCGAGGACGACGCGGCCGCCGCCATCCGGATCGATTCCCAGACCCGTATCTACGACTGGTTCGACAGCAACTTACGCTGATTGACCAGGCGTTTTGGACTACTACCCACGCTCGTGTAATCTTCATTCCCGGCGGTTCGACAAGGACCGGTGCCCTCGAAAGAGAAGGCTCCAGGAGGCGTGCCAGAGCGGCCGAATGGGACTCACTGCTAATGAGTTGTCCCTTCACGGGGACCGGAGGTTCAAATCCTCTCGCCTCCGCCACACCCAGCTCGCTGGGTACAACTGAAAAAGCACGACCATGCGCCCGTAGCTCAACGGATAGAGCACTTGACTACGGATCAAGAGGTTAGGGGTTCGAATCCCTTCGGGCGCACCGAGATCGACCCCGTATCAGCTGATGCGGGGTCGATTTTTTGTTGGTGGGCGTCGGTCATTTCGAGGCTGACCACGGACGAGATCTTCAGCAATCGCTGACCTCACCCGAAATCGGTATTCGATGACCGCGCGGACTCCCGGCCGTGCCTACTTCCAGGCGGGGAGCGGCGGTAGTGGGCCGGTCAGGTCGCTGCCGGAGGTGCGGCCGAGGAGCCATCCCAGGAGGGCCCAGGCGGGGCCCAGGACGGTGTGGTGGGGGCGGCCGGGGCCGACGGTGGCGATGAAATCTGTGTCGGTGGACTGGATGTCGAAGGTGGGGGTGGCTGCGGGGCGGAGCTTGGCTGAGAGGTCGATGATGGTTTCGGGGAGTAGGCGGGCTACGAAGGGGGCGGGCCAATCGGCGGGGGTGTAGCCGATGTCGAGGTCTACGTGGTGGATTTCGGTCTCGCGCAGGCGCATCCACGGGATCTGGTCGGCGGTGAGGGTGCCGCCCTGGCGGTTGCGGATCTCGGCCTGCCAGTCGCCGGCGGGCATGGTGCCGGCGACGGCCTGCCAGCGGTGCGCGGTGGCGGTGAAGTCGGCGTGCTGCACGGTGAGTGGGCGGGGTGCGCCAGCCTCGATATCGGCATCGCGGACTTCCACGCTCGGATACTGGGGCATCTCGATTCCGGTGTGGGCCCACAGCAGCAGGTTCAGCAGGCTGTCGGCATTGCGTGACAGATGAGCCAGCACATGACCGCGGGTCCATCCCGGTAGCAGGGACGGATCGGCCAATGCCTCATCGGTGAGCCTGCCGATCGCGGTGTCGACGCGCGCGGTGGACGCGGCGACCTGATCGAGCAGGTCGGTGGGAGTTGCCGTTTCGCTGGTCACGAATTCGAGAGTAGTGCTCCACGGTCGGCGCACACCCGAGAACGACGGCGTCGACATTGCCCTGTGGATAACTCTGAGCCTGTGGATAACTGGGCATAAATCGGTCGTCTACGCCTGCGCGTCGGTGCCTGCGCGTGTGACGATTCAGCCAGCGATGATCGCGTCGGCCTCGATCTCCACCAGCAGGCCAGGGGCGATCAACGCGGTGACCTCGTACATCGAGGCCGCGGGGCGGATCGTGCCGAACACCTCGGCATGGGCGGCCGCGACCTCGGGCCAGCGGGCGATGTCGGTGACGAACATGCGTGTGCGCACCACATCGCGCAGGCTCGCGCCTGCTTGCTCGAGAGCAGTGGCGATGCGGGCCAAGACCTCACGGGTCTGGGCGCCGATGTCGTCGCCGCCGACAGCACCACCACCGGTGACAGCGGCCGTTGTGCCACTGACAACGACCTGGTTGCCGACCCGTACCGCCCGCGAATACCCGACGACATCTTCGAAATCGGAGGCTGAGGAAATGTTCACCCGAGTTGTGGTCATGATTGCCAGAATGGTCCACCAAGTGAAGGCGGGCAATTCATTTGCCGGTCGCCTGTTGGTCGGCTCGCGACGGTATGTATGGCAGGTGAACGCACGTCCAGGTCTTCGCCTCTTTCCCCTCACCGCCGCTCTGTGCGCCGCCGCCGTTGTGGCAGGCTGCGCACCGGATACCGCTGACCGCTTCGCCACAGGCAAGGATCAGCCGCTGGTGATCTCGCTCGACGAACTGCTGGACAAGGCGGGCGCCAGTGCGGAGCTCGGGGTCAGTCTCGAGCCCGAGCACGGCAATGTCACTCGCCGCGCCGACGGCGCCTACGTGTACACCCCGAGCGCCGACTACACCGGCTTCGACCAGTTCACCGTCACCACCACCGACGCGGTTCGCCTCTACACCACCGACATTCCGGTGCTCGGCGAGTTCGGTGGTACCACGGTGCAGGGCAGCGGTTTCGGCTCGGCTTGGACCGCGGTACCGGGTAGCGTCGGCGAGTTCTATGGGCTCACCGACCGTGGCCCGAACGTCGATGGGCCCGCCAAGAACGAGAAGCTCACGCCGACACCGAGTTTCGTGCCCAAGATCGGACGGTTCAAGCTGGTCGACGACAAGGCCGTCCTGCAGTCGAGCATCGAGTTGCGCAGCAAGTCGGGCGCACCGTTCAACGGCCAGGTCGACATCTCGGCCAGCACCGGCGAGACCATCAAGGATCTACAGGGCAATGTCCTGCCGCCGACCGACCACGGCCTCGACCCCGAAGGCCTGGTCGCGATGGCCGACGGCACTTTCTGGATCTCCGACGAATACGGTCCGTTCCTGGTGCATTTCGATGCCAAGGGCACCGAGATCGAGCGGCTCGCACCGGGCAAGGGACTGCCGAAGGAAATCGCGTTGCGCACCCCCAACCAGGGCATGGAGGGGCTGACCATCACCCCCGACGGCAAGACCCTGGTCGGCGTGGTCCAGAGCGCGCTCAATACTCCCGGCCTGAACGGTTCGGCCAAGGAGGTGCCGTTCACACGCATCGTGACCGTCGATCTGATGAGCAAAGCGCAGAAGGAATTCCTGTACCCGCTGGAGAACCCGAAGCAGTCCAAGGTCGCGGTCTCCGAGATCACCGCGCTGAGCGCCACCACCTTCCTGGTCGCCGAGCGCGATGGCAACCTCGCACCCGAGTCGGACAAGAAGATCTGGACCATCGACATCGCGGGCGCGACCGATGTAGGCCCACAGTCCAAGGTGCCCGGCGCTATCTATGACGCGGAGAAGGGCGGCCTGCTGATCGACGGCAAGCCATTGGAAACGCTGATCGGCGTCATCCCGACCGCCGACGCCGTCGCCGCATTGACCAAGGTGGGCGTCACCCCCGTCGCGAAGACGAGCAACCTCGACCTGTCCGCGCTGGTCGCCCTGCTCGATGAGAAGGGCCGGTTCTTCGGCCACGACAAGATCGAAGGCATCGCCACCCTCGATGGCGGCAAGACCATCTACATCGCCAATGACAGCGACTTCGGCCTGGCCGCCAGCCAGGGCGAACAGCCGCCGTTCGGTCTGAAGCCCAAGACACTGCCCAACGGCACCCAGGACACCGGCGAGGTGCTCGAGGTCGACACCACCAAACTCCCTGCGAAGCTCGACGGCTACACGGTGAAGATCACTGTCGAGTAGTCAACTCGCGTCCCTCGACGAGGACCGCGGCGGCCAGGGCGAGTAGCCACAGCGACATGGCGCCGACCTGGATTCGCTGGGCGATGCCGAGAGCGTAGGAGCCGGAGAGGTTGTCGGCGACCATCATCCAGATGGTCGCCGCCGACCCGAGGACCAGCACGGCGACGCCGAATTCGCGCAGGATCCGCCAGCGTCGGTAGCGGAAAGCCGCGGCACTGAAGGCGAATGCCGCCACCGCGATCGAGGTGACGGCCAGGGTGCTTGTCAGCGCGTGTGGTTGGTGTAGCTGAGGGAACAGTCCGCTGCCGCAAGCGTTGGTACCGGGGTCGCAATCGCTCAGTGGGAACAGGGTGTCGGCGATGGTGGACGCGCCGAAGCACAGCAGGGCGACCCAGCCGATCGTGGTCAGCCGACGGCGCCGGAAAACCAGCAGTCCACCCAGGGCCGCCGGGATCAGCAACAGGCCGACGAGCTTGTCGGCGGTGCCGAACACCTCGCGGTAGGGCTTGCCCTCGGCGTCGAGTTCGCTGAGGAAGTCGTTGACCGGGTCGGTGTCGATCGGAAGTACGAATTCGAGCAGCCACGACGAATAACACAGGCCCGCGATGGCGATCGCGATGGCGATCAGCAACGAGTAGCCACGGGTGTGCCGTGCGGATTCGGTCACACCGACATTGTGCGGGTCCGGTCTCGACCGCCCGAAGCAGGCGCGTCGAGAGCTAGCATCACAGGCACGCACAGGTTGCTGTCAGGTTCACCGTGCAGGGTGGTTGGTAACCAACGGAGAGGTCCTCGATGAGCTACGTGATCGCGCTGGCAAGCTTCGCCACTGTTCTCGCGCTGGCCGTGTCCGGCTTCGTCGCGGCGGATGCGTCGCGCGCACGGGTACGGGTCCGCGCCGAACGTAGCCCGCATCGTCGCTGAAAAACCGCGGTTCAGCTGGGCTGGGAGCGCTTCACGAGCGAAGTGATCTGCTCGGCCGCCGCCTGTGGATCCTCGTGCTCCCACACCCGCACGACCTCCCAACCCGCCGCCGTCAACGCGGCATCGGTAGCCCGATCGCGGGCCACATTGCCTGCCAGCTTGTCGGCCCACCACTGCGCGTTGTTCTTCGGCTCGGTCGCATGATCGCGGCATCGATGCCAGAAACAGCCGTCGACGTAGACGGCGATGCGCAACCGCGGAAACACCACATCCGCGCGTCGACGTTGGCCTTTGATGGGTGGACGATCGACGAAATAGCGCAGGCCCGCCCGGTGTAATTCGCGGCGTAATGCCAGCTCGGGAGCAGTATTCGCACGCCGCTGTTTGGACATTCGCGCACTGGTCGCCGAGTCGGTCACGAGCTTTCGCGCGGCCGATGCGCTCATGCCGCCCAGCCGCCCATGCGGTCGAGGTGGTCGCGGACATCGTCGAGGAAGCCGGGGGGAAAGCGGAGGTTCCCCATCGAGGTGCGCCGTAGGAATCCGGCGGTGGCGCGCGGGGAGAGCAGGCGGGGCTCGGTGAGGAAGTTCTTCAGGTCCTCGTAGGGTTCGTGGACCGGCCAGGTCGACAGCGGAACGCGGTGCACGACGCCCGCGTGACCCCAAGCGGCGCTCGGCCACGGTTGGCCTGCGCCGAGCGGCTCACCCAGGGTGAGCGGGTCCGACGGCGCCGCCAGGCGTTCGCCGACCCAGTTCGCCATCCGCACACTCACCGCATTGCCGACCAGTTTCCAACGATGACCTTGGCGCACGCCCGCGACGTCGAGGGCGGGGGCGGTCCAATCGGCGTCGAAGCCCTGTAATCGCTCGCCGTCGACGATGCCCGGCGTCACGATCTCGCCCGCGGGCAGTCGGACCGCGGGCGGACTGGCGATGCCGAGACCGGAACCGGCCTTGAGGGTCGGCACCGCGTTCACCGCCCAGCCGAGCCCGCGGACACCTTCGGTCCAGTAGAAACCGCACGGATCGCAGTCCGGGTCGCCGTAGTCGCGCGGACCGGCGTCGTCACCGAACAGCACCTGACGTGGATCCTCGGTGCGCGAAGCCAGCATCAGCACGCGCTGACGCCGCTGCGGCAAGCCGAACGCGCGCCCGTCGACGACCCGGTACGCCCAGCTGTACCCCAGCTCCTCCAGCGCGGCGGTGATGTGACGCATGGCCGCACCACGACCCAGCTGCAGCATGAACGGGACGTTCTCGATCAACAACCACCGCGGCCCACGCTGCCTGCGAACCAACCGGAACACCTCGTCGACGAGGCCGGATCGGCGACCGGTGATGCCCGCGGTGCGCCCGGCCTGCGAGAGATCCTGGCAGGGAAAACCCGCCGCGACCAGCTCGGTACCGGCGGGCAGGGACCGCAATCGGGTGATGTCGCCGTGCAGGTCGGTGTCGGGGAATCGCGCGGCCAGCACGCCCTGAGCGCCGGGATCGATCTCACACAGCAACTCCGAGGACCAACCGTGCCCGCTCAGACCGAGTTCGAGCCCGCCGATCCCGGCGAACAACCCGACCATCCGCGACAACGAGACTCCTGTGTGTGTTGGAGCGCCGGCGCGCTCGGGTCAGCGGCCACCGGGTGTCCGCTCGTCAGCGTTCCCTCGCGCCTGCGGCGAATTGTATCGGTCCGCCGCACACGGACAGGCCGCGCACGAATCCTCCCCGACGCAGGGTGACCAGTCGGGCGGCAGGGGTAGACGGGCGCGCTCGGGCCGAGGAAAATCGGTGGCCGGGGGTGGGGGTGCTCTGGGACTCTTGATGGGCCGAACTTGTCGGACCCTGGTGCGAACATCACCATGCGTCCGTTTCCGGAAACCAACCAACCGACCGGGCATCAAGGGGGAGTTTTGTCTGTCACATCAGAGCTGGCGGCCGCCGAATCGGAGGCCGACAGATCGGAGCGGCGCACGCCGCGGCCGAGTGGGGGAATGCGGTCGCTGCGGCGATTTCTGCCCTATCTCCGGCCGTATCGGGTGCCGCTGCTGCTGGCCAACGCGCTCGCGATCGTCACCGCGAGTACCGCGATCGCGATTCCGCTCGTCATCGCGCGGGTGATCGACGGGCCGATCGCGCGGCGCGACTTCGTCGGTCTGCTGGCGCCGGTCGCGCTGATCTTCCTGCTCGGCTCGCTCGAATCGTTCGGCATGTGGGGCAGGCGATGGCTGGTGTCCAAGCCTTCGACGATGTTCGAAATCGCCATGCGTGCCAAGCTTTTCACGCAATTGCAGGCGCTCTCGATCGGCCGTCACGACGGCTGGCAGTCGGGTCAGTTGCTCTCGCGCGCCATCGACGACCTGTCGGTGATGCGGCGGTTCGTCGCGTTCGCCGGCCCTTTCCTCATCGTCAACGGGGTGATCATGCCCACCGGGCTGATCGTGTTGTTCGCGATGAATTGGCAAGTGGGACTGATATTCACGGTGACGTCGCTGCCGTTGACGTTGTTCTGCGCGCGATTCGTGCGCCGGTTCGAGGTGGCGTCGCGGCGTTCGCAGGACCAGTCCGGCGACCTGGCCACCATCGCCCAGGAATCCGCGCAGGGCGTGCGGGTGCTCAAGGCGCTGGGTCGCGGCCGGTTCTTCGGTGCGCGTTTCACCGCTCTCTCCCGAGAACTGCAGCGCACCGAAATGGAGAAGGTGCGCCTGGATGCCACGCTGTGGTCGGCGTTGGTGACCTTGCCGACCGTGTCGATCGCGCTGTCGCTCGGGGTCGGTGGCTACTCGGTGGTTCAAGGGTCGATGACGATGGGCACGCTCGTCGCGAGCATCACGCTGGCCACGTTTCTGCAGTGGCCGATCATCTGGCTCGGTTTCCTGTTGTCGGAGCTGTTCGAGGCGCGCACCGCGGCGGATCGCTTCTGGGAGATCATCGACACCCCGCTCGACATCACCGACCCACCGCATCCGACGGAACTACCGGTCGCGCTACACGGGGAGCTGGTCATCGACCGGGTTCGCTTCGCCTACCCGCGATCCGATGACAGCCCGGAAAACGACGTGCTGGAAGAGATTTCATTGCGGATCCGACCGGGGGAGACGGTCGCGCTGGTGGGCGCGACGGGCAGCGGAAAGACCGCGCTGCTCGAACTGATTCCCCGGCTCTACGACGTGAGCGGCGGCAGCATCACCATCGACGGGGTCGACATCGCCAGCCTGCGACTGGCCGAGCTGCGCCGGGTGGTGACGGTGGCCTTCGAGGAGCCGGTGCTGTTCTCGGCCAGCGTGCGCGAGAACGTGGCGCTGGGCGACGCGCGGGCCACGGACGCCGATGTGCGTCAGGCGCTCGATATCGCGCAGGCGAGCGAGTTCGTCGACGCCTTGCCGTGGGGGCTCGACACCCGCATCGGTGAGCAGGGCATGAGTCTGTCCGGCGGCCAGCGCCAGCGTCTGGCACTGGCCAGAGCCGTGCTCACCGGTGATACCGAGGCGCACGGCCGGATCATGGTCCTCGACGATCCGCTCTCGGCGCTGGACGTGGAAACCGAAGAGCGCGTGCAGGATCGGCTGCGGGCTGTCCTCTCCAACGCGACAACCCTGCTGGTCGCGCACCGGCCGTCCACCGCCGCACTGGCCGATCGAGTCGCCCTGCTCGCCGACGGGCGCATCGTCGCCGAGGGCAGTCACGAGAAATTGCTGCGCACGAGCAGCCACTACCGCGAACTGATGGGAGGTGAAGCATGAGCACCGAGATCACGGAAAAGGCAGCGCCGGAGGAGAAATCCGATCTGGCGGCCGATTGGCGTGGTATCGCCAAGGAGGACGACACCGTCACCGGCACCGGAAACCTGGTGCTGGCCGGGCGATCCCGGCGATTGCTCATCGACCTGGTGCGGCCCTACCGCAAACAGGCGATCCTCACCTTCGTCCTGATCCTGCTCGACAACGCGGCCAAGGTGTCGCTGCCGCTGTTCATCGCCTACGGGCTCGACCACGGCATCAACCAAGGCCGCCAAGGCAATTGGACGCCGATGATCGCGACCGTCGCCGGGTTCGTCGCGGTGACGTTGCTGTCGGGGTTCACCACGTTCGCTTTCCTGCGCGCCTCGGGGTCGCTGAGTCAGCGGGTGCTGTTCGACCTGCGGGTGCGCGCGTTCCGGCACACCCAGCGGTTGAGCGTGTCGTTTCACGAGACGTACACCTCGGGCAAGGTCGTCACCCGGCTCACCAGCGATATCGAAGCCCTGCAGGAACTGCTCGAAGGGGCGCTGAATCAGGCGCTGAGCGCGGTGATCTCGGTGGTGACCATCGCGGCGCTGTTGATCTGGCTCGACCCGCTGCTGGCCTCGATCGTGCTGATCGGGTTCGTGCCGCTGGTGCTGGTCACCCGGTGGGCGCAGCGGCGTCAGCGGGCCGGGTACCGGCGCACGCGCGGTGCGATCTCGCGGGTGGTCGTGCAGTTCGTCGAGTCGATGAGCGGCATGCGGGCGGTGCAGGCGTTCCGTCGTGAACATCGCAACGAGGAGGTCCTCGGCGTCGAGGACTCGGCGTACCAGAAGGCGACGACCACCGCGGTCCGCGGCATGGGCGACTACGTGGGGCTGTCCAATTTCATCGGCAAACTGACCACGGTGATCGTGCTGCTGGTCGGCGCCTGGCAGGTGATGGAGGGCAATCTCGCGATCGGTGTGCTCGCCGCGTACCTGCTCTACCTCGACCAGTTCTACGGTCCGCTCGACGAACTCGCGCAGGTGTTCAATTCCTACCAGTCCGCCGCGGCGGCGCTGGAGAAGATCTCCGGCGTGCTCGAGGAGGAACCGGTCGTCGCCGAACCCGAACACCCGGTCGTCCTGGAACGGGCCACCGGTGCGGTGCGGATGGAAAAGGTCTGGTTCGGCTACAACACCACCTCGGTGCTGCCGGAATTCGATCTGGCGATCCCGGCCGGGCAGGTGGTGGCGCTGGTCGGTGCCACCGGCGCGGGCAAGTCGACGCTGGCGAAACTGCTCACCCGGTTCTACGACCCGAGCGGTGGCGTCATCACGCTCGACAACGTAGACCTGCGCGACCTGGCCGATGCCGAGCTGCGCAGGCACATCGTGATGATCACCCAGGAGGCCTACCTCTTCTCCGGCACCATCGCCGACAACATCCGGCTCGGCAGGCCCGACGCGACCGACGCCGAGGTCGCCGCGGCCGCGCGGGCGGTGGGGTTGGACGTGTTCGTCGCCGGACTTCCCGACGGGTATGCCACCGACGTGCGGACGCGCGGCGGCAGGCTCTCGGCGGGGCAGCGTCAGCTGGTGGCGTTCGCGCGGGTGTTCCTGGCCGATCCGGCGGTGATCGTGCTCGACGAGGCCACCTCCAGCCTGGATATCCCCGGTGAGCGGCTCGTTCAGCACGCGCTGGAGACCCTGCTGCGCGACCGGACGGCCGTGATCATCGCGCATCGGCTGTCCACCGTGGCCATTGCCGACCGAGTGCTGGTGCTCGACGGCGGCCGGATCGTGGAAGACGGCGCACCGGCCGAGTTGATCGCCGGCCAGGGACGCTTCGCCGGATTGCACGCCGCGTGGCGGGATTCGCTGGTGTGAAGCGACCGTGTTGTGCAGCGGTGGGGCCGGTGTCGCTTACCGTAGAGAGGTGACGACCCCAGCCCCGGGCCCGGCCGACGGCCCCACCGAGATCAGACCGGCCTCCCGGTGGCCCGCGGTGCTCACCTGGCGTGCCCACGACAACACCCGCATCGAGTCGGTGCGGGTGACGGTGAACGGCAATCGGATCAGGGCCGCGGGCCGGATGATCGGCTGTGCCGGCGACGAGCACCCGGCGTTCAGCGCGTCGTACGACCTGGTCACCGACGAAGCGGGGGCGACAAGGCGGCTGTCGCTGCGCACCACCACCGCGGCCGGTGAACGCCACGCGTCGATCTCGCGCGACGAGGAGAACTACTGGCTCGTCGACGCAGGCGGCACCCATGTGCGCTCCACCTTCGGTGGCGCCCTCGATGTCGACGTAGTGCTGAGCCCGTTCTTCAACACCCTGCCGATCCGCCGCTTCTGCCTCCAGAACGCCGTCGGCGACGTCCAGGTCCCCGTCGTCTACGTGCGACTGCCCGACCTGCTGGTGCAGGAAGCCGAGCTCACCTACTCGAGCGCGGCCGACGGCATCAACGTCCTGTCCCCGGTCTCGAGCGCCACGTTGACGGTTGATCCGGAGGGCTTCGTACTCGATTACCCGGGACTTGCCGAACGCGCCTGACCCGCAGGGGATCAGATCGCGCGGAGTACACCGCCGTCTCGACCAGCGCGATGCAATGCGCCGAGCCAGTCGGCGGTGCCCGGCGTGATGCCGGAGATATCCCAGGTCGAGCGGTTGTCGTAGGCGGTGCGGCCGCGAAAACCCGTCTCGACGAGTTCGCCGAGGTGGCCGTCCGTACGCAGGGCATCACGGGCAGTGACCAGTGTCTCGATGGCTTCGTCGAGTACCTGTTGCAGTGCGGTCGCGTTCGGTTCGCAGATGGCGCGAACGAGGTCGGGGGCGGTGCCCGCGACGCGGGTCCCGTCGCGGAACGAACCCGCTGCCAGACCGAGCGCCAGCTTCCCGCCGGTAGCGCCGGAGGCGGCCAGCGCTTCGGCCAGCACATGCGGCAGATGCGAGATCCGCGCGACGGCTTGATCGTGCTCTTCGGCGAGCACCGGAACCACCACCGACCCACAATCCACTGCGAGCCGCACCACCCGCGACCACGGTTGCACCTGTGTGCCCTCGTCCACCCCCACCGCCCACACGGCATCCTGGAAGAGCGTGGAATCGGTAGCAGCCCAACCGGATTCGGCCGTACCGGCCATCGGGTGTCCACCCACGTACAAAGCCTCGAGCCCGTGCTTTCGCACCGCGTCCAACACCGGCCCCTTCACGCTCACGACATCGGTCAGCGGGCATCGGGGTGCCAGCACCGCGATGTCGGCCAGCAGGTATTCGACGGCGGGCATCGGCACCGCGATCACCAGCAGCGCGTCCACCTCGGCGGCCCGGCGCAGCACCGCGGACAGGTCGCCGGAGACATCGAATCCGTCCAGACGTGCCGCGGAAACCCCGGATTCGGAGCGGTTGTACCCGAACGCCGCGTACCCGGATGCGACGGCGGCGCGCAGCAGTGAACCGCCGATCAGGCCGGTCCCGAGGACGCAAACAGGCCCACGCTGGTCGATGTTCATCCGAACAGATTGGCACACGAGTTCATCATTAGGGGTCCGACAGACTACCGTTTGGTCCATGGCAGCACAGCGCTCGGGCACGAACAGGGCGACGTCGGATGACGACTTCGACGTCGAAGGGTTCGCAGTGGCCGTGGTCCGCGAAGAAGGCACGTGGCGGGTCAGTCCGCTCAGCTCGGAAGCCCTGCACGATCTGTCGGCCGCGGAGACCGAACTGAAGTCTTTGCGCAGCTCAGGTGCGGTGTTCGGGCTGATCGACGTCGACGACGAATTCTTCATCGTGTTGCGTCCGGCGCCGAGCGGCACCCGCCTGCTCGTCTCCGACGCCACCGCGGCGATCGACTACGACATCGCCGCCGACGTCCTCGACGCGCTCAATGTAGAGATCCCCGACATCGACCCCGACGACCTCGACGACGTCGAACCGTGGGAAGAGGGCGACCTCGGTGTCCTCGCCGACCTCGGCCTCCCGGAACCGGTCCTCAGCGTGATCATCGCCGAAACCGACCTCTACCCCGACGAGCAGCTCGGCATGATCGCCCAGCGCCTCGGTTTCGCCGACGAATTCGCCGCGGTCCTGGACAAAATGCCGAGGTGACCGACGAAGAGATGATGCGCGCCGCCCTGGCGGCCGCAGCCGACGCCGACCCGCGCGATGTGCCGGTCGGCGCCGTCGTCTTCGACGCACGAGGCCGCGAACTGGCCCGCGCCACCAACGCCAGAGAAGCCCTCGGCGACCCCACCGCGCACGCCGAAGTCCTCGCCTTGCGCGCGGCCGCCGCGGTCAACGGCGACGGTTGGAGACTCGAAGGCGCGACCCTCGCTGTCACCCTCGAGCCCTGCACCATGTGCGCGGGCGCTCTGGTCCTGGCCCGTATCGGCAAGGTCGTCTTCGGTGCCTGGGAACCCAAAACCGGTGCCGTCGGCTCTCTCTGGGACGTAGTCCGCGACCGCCGCCTCAACCACCGCCCCCAAGTCCGCGGCGGCGTCCTCGAACCCGACTGCGTGGCCCTGCTCGACACCTTCTTCAAAAACCAACGCTGACCAGCCGATTTAACAATCCTCGGACCGGTCCGGTACCGTAGTCGGCGGTGGCGTGTCCGAGCGGCCTAAGGAGCACGCCTCGAAAGCGTGTGAGGGGTAACCCCCCTCCGAGGGTTCAAATCCCTCCGCCACCGCCAAAGCCCCTCACTTGTTCACGCAGGTGAGGGGCTTTTTCTTGTCTGGAAAGTGCGTCGGTAAGCCGACGGGGAGGTGCGCACCGCTTTCGCGAAGTGGTGGCGGAAGGTGACCGGTGTGGCGAAACCGGCGGCGGTCGCGATCTCCTCGATCGGGGCGTCGCCCGTCTCGAGCATTGCCAGGGCTGCCTGGATGCGTTGGGCGATCAGCCATTTGCTCGGGGTCGAACCGGTTTCGCGGACGAAATGGCGTAGGTAGGTGCGCGGGGACAAGCCTGCCACTCTCGCTAGGTCAGGTACGCCGATCGGGTCGGCGAGGTGTTCGAGTGCCCAGGAGAGGCTGCGGGCGATGGGGGCGTCGAGAGGTTCGGGGGGCATGGGGGCTTCGATGTACTGGGCTTGGCCGCCGGTGCGGTGGGGCTGGATGACGAGGCGGCGGGCGACCGCGTTGGCGACGGACGCGCCGAGGTCGTTGCGCACCAGATGGAGGGCGAGGTCGAGGCCGGCCGCGCAGCCCGCGCTGGTCAGGATGTCGCCTTCGTCGGTGTAGAGGGGTTCGGGGTCGACCTCGACCAGGGGGTAGCGCTCGCGCAGGAGGTCGGCGTATCGCCAGTGCGTGGTGGCTCGGCGGCCGTCGAGCAGGCCCGCGGCGGCGAGGGCGAAGGCGCCTGAGCAGATCGACACGATGCGTGAGCCGTTGCTGTGCGCATGGCGAAGCGCGTCGATCAAGGCCGGCGAGGTCGGCGCGCGGGGGTCGGCGACGCTCGGGACCACCACCGTGTCGGCGGCGGCGAACTCCGCGAGACCGTGCGGGCTGGACAGGGTCGCGCCGCCGATCACGCGGACGGGGTCGGGGGTTTCGGTGCAGATCTTCAGCTCGTACCAGGGCTGGGAGATATCGGGCCAGGTCAGGCCGAAGACTTCGACGACGATGCCGGTTTCGAACGCCGTCATCCCGTCGTAGGCCAGCACGGAAACAGAGCTCATGTCTAAATCTTAGCGATAGTCGTCATCTATGCCACTTCTGCCGATGACGCGGAAGTCGGACCATGGAGATATGTTGAAGCAACTGAAGGACTTCGCCATCGGAATCCACGCCGCGAACGCGATCAGGCACGGCATCCGCCCGCCTGCCGCGGCTCGGCCCGGCAGTCGGAAGCCGCAGTGCGGGGGAGTGCGGACCACCCGGTAGCGGCAAGATCTGTCGTCGGGTATTCACCTCGTCCGACCTGCGGTGTATTCCTCGCGTAATAGACTGGGTCACACCGAATCCGGGAAGGAACGATGATTATGCGCGGGCGACGGCCGCCACCCGCGAAGTCCGGGATGGGGCTCGGGGGAAAACTTATGGTTCTGGTCGTGCTCAGCTGGGTCGCCATCGGGCTGCTCGCGGCCGGTCAGCGACATCACTTCGCACATCTGCCCAAGAAATGCTCGGATTGGGCGACCATCGCGGTCACCGCCGCGGCGGGGCCGACCAACTACATCGGGCTCAATCCGCGCGTCACCGAATGTCAAGTGCCACAACCGAGTCAATAGCCGGGGACCTGCGCCCCCGGCTATCGGTCCTCAGTCGTGCACCGGCGCGACCACTCGCTGTTCGGTCTGGATCTCGCGCAGCCGCGAGCCCTCGACGTCGATATCGGGCACGATCCGGTCCAACCACTTCGGCATCCACCACGCCCACTTGCCCAGCAGCACAAGCAAAGCGGGAATGAGCACCATTCGGACGACGAACGCGTCCAAGGCCACGCCGACCGCCAGCGCGAAGCCCATCGACTTGGCGGTCACATCGGATTCCAGCAGGAACGAACCGAACACCGAGATCATGATGATCGCCGCCGAGGTCACCACGCGGGCTCCGTGGTGATAGCCCTTGATCACCGCCTCGGTGGGCTCGGCGCCGTGGACGTATTCCTCGCGCATGCGGGTCACCAGGAACACCTGGTAGTCCATCGCCAAGCCGAACACCAAGCCGATCAACATGATCGGTAGGAAGCTGACCAGCGGATGCGGGTCCTGGATCAGCCCGAGCTTGCCCTCCTGGAAGATCAGCACGGTCGCACCGAAGGTGGCCGCCATCGACAACAGGAAGCCCAACGCGGCGGTGAGCGGAACCAGAATCGAGCGGAACACCAGGATCAGCAGGATGAACGCGGCACCGGCCACGATCGCCATGTACGGCACGATCTTGCTCAACAGCACATGGTCGATATCGGCGTAGATCGCGGTGGTGCCGGTGATGCCGTACGACATGTTGTACTGCTCGTGCAGATCGGCTTCCGCGTCACGCGCCGACTGCACCAGATCCTTCGTCGACTGCGCGTTGGGTCCGGTCTTGGGGATGCCGTTGATCAGCGCGCCCGCCCCGTCCTCGCTCAGCTGTGGCTCGGTGACCAGATCCATGTCGGGATAGGAGGACAGCTTGTCGCGCAAGGCTTTCAGAGCTTCCGGCCGCTGGTCGACGGGAGTGTCGCTGAGGTCAACGGCCACCTGGAGCACGCCGTTGCTGCCCTCGCCGAACCCTTCGGTGCGCAGGTCGTAGGCCTTACGAACAGTCGTCGACTTGGGCAGACTGTCCTCGCCGGGCAGCCCGAGGTTCAGGTTCAGCGCGGGCGCGGCGAGCAGGCCGAGCACCACGATGGCCAGGATCATCGTGATCGCGGGGAACTTGGCGATCACCTTGGCCACGCGGGTGCCGTTGGTGACGACGCTGTCGTCCTCGGGATCGTGCTGGGCGATCAGCGGTAGCTTCGGCTTGAACAGGGCCTTGCCGAAGGCGCCGAGCAGGGCAGGCATCAGGGTGATGGCGGTGAGTACGGCGAACGCGGCGGCGATGGCGCCACCCAGACCCATGAACGTCAGGAATCTGACGCCGACGATGCTCAGTCCGACCAGCGCGATGATGACGGTGAGCCCGGCGAACACCACCGCCGAGCCCGCGGTACCCAATGCGGTGCCCGCTGCCTCCTCGGCTGAATCCTGTACCACCAGTTCGTGTTTGTAGCGCGAGACGATGAACAGCGCGTAGTCGATCGAGAGCGCGATGCCGATCATCGAGGCCAGGAACGTGGTGAAGCTCGGCACCGAAAGTACCGAGGTGGACAGGAAGATCAGCGACGTCGCCGCACCGAGTCCGACGATCGCGGTGATGATCGGCACGAACGCGGCCACGATCGCGCCGAACGCCACGATCATCACCACCAATGCCACGGCCATACCGATCATCTCGGACTTGCCGCTCGGCATCTCCTGTTCCATCGCGATGGTGCCGCTGATCTCGACCGTCAGCCCGGCCGCGCGGGCGGAATCGCCCACGTTGTAGGCGGCTTCGCGTTCGGTGGCGGTGATATCGGCGAAGTCGGTGATCGTGAACGGAACGCTGAAGAAGGCGACGGTGTCGGGTTCGGTCTTGTTCAGCACGTTCAGCGGCGCGCCGCTGCAGGTCGACGGATCGGGTTGCCCGGTGAGACAGCCCATTTCCTCGGTCACGGTGATCGGATTCTCGATCGGCTTCGTGTGGTCGACGATGTCGAGTCGGCCGAGTCCGCCGATCAGCTCATCGAGCGCCGCCCGGTTGGCCGGGTCGGTGAGCTTCTGCCCCGCAGGCGCGCCGACGACATATGTGCCGGTCACCGCGTCGAAAGCGAAGGCCTCGGACATGCCGGGGAAGTGCTTGTCGAGAATTTCGGTGGCCCGTTCCGAGGGCAGGTCCGGCATGGAGAAGTCGTCGGTCATCGGCTTCTGCAGCGACGATCCCAGTCCCGCGAGCACCATGAACAACAGCAACCAGACGGGCAGCACAATCCATTTGCGGCGAAAGGCCAGCTTGCCCCACCGGTAGAGATAGATGGACACGGTTCTTCTCCTCGTGGATCGGTGCAGAGCGCGGATCGGAGGTATAGCCGGGTCGAACTAGCCCTGAGTCTGCTGTCCGGCAACCGCGATATCAAGCACCCCTCCAGCGCGGATGCCGAAAACAAACGGCCCCGCAATCCTGGAGCGGATTGCGGGGCCGTGCGGTTCAGTGCCGGATCAGCCGACCGAAACCGGGTGTTTCACCGTTTCGACGGTCTCGTTGCGCAGCTGCTCGAGCTTCGCACCTTCGACGTCGATATCGGGCACGACGCGGTCGAGCCACTTCGGCATCCACCAGGCCCACTTGCCCATGATCACCAGCAGCGCGGGGACGACGATCATGCGGACGATGAACGCGTCGATCGCCACACCGGCGGCCAGCGCGAAACCGAACGACTTGGCGGTGACGTCGGTTTCCAGGATGAAGGAGCCGAACACCGAGATCATGATGATCGCGGCTGAGGTCACCACGCGGGCACCGTGGTGGTAGCCGGAGACCATCGCGTCCTTGGGCGATTTACCGTGCACGAACTCCTCGCGCATACGGGTCACCAGGAACACCTGGTAGTCCATCGCCAAGCCGAACACCAAGCCGATCAACATGATCGGCATGAAGCTGACCAGTGGTTGCGGATCCTCGATCAGGCCGAACGCGCCCTCCTGGAAGATCAGCACGGTCGCACCGAAGGTGGCCGCCATCGACAACAGGAAGCCCAGCGCCGCGGTGAGCGGAACCAGAATCGAGCGGAACACCAGGATCAGCAGGATGAACGCGGCACCGGCCACGATCGCCAGGTACGGCAGGATCTTGCTGAGCAGCACCTGGTCGACATCGGCGTAGATGGCGGTGGTGCCGGTGATGCCGTACTCCATGCCGTACTGCGCGTTCAGATCCGCTTCCGCGCCACGTGCTTCGGCGACCAGATCCTTGGTGTCCTGGTTGTTCGGACCGGACTCCGGGACACCGTTGAGCATGGCGCCCTGATTGTCCTTGCTCCACACCGGCTCGGTGACGTAATCCATGCCTTCGTAGGACTCGAGCTTGGCACGCAGCGCTCCAACCGCGGCCTCACGCTCGGCCTCGGGCGTCGCAGTCAAATCCGCGACGACCATGAGGACACCGTTGCTGCCTTCACCGAAACCTTCGGTCCGCAGGTCGTAGGCCTTACGGATGGTGGAGGTCTTCGGCATGCTGTCGTCACCGGGCAGGCCGAGGTTCAGACCCGCGGCGGGCGCGGCGAGCGCACCGAGCACGAGCACCGACAGGATCAGCGCGACCCACGGTGCCTTGGCGATCAGCTTGGCGAAACGCTGGCCGGTGGTTACCGAGGTCTCGTCTTCGGGGTCGTGCTGCGCCACGATCGGCAGCTTCGGCTTGAACAGTGCCTTGCCGAAGGCGCCCATCAGCGCGGGCATCAGGGTGATGGCGGTGAGTACGGCGAATGCCGCGGCGATGGCGCCACCCAGACCCATGAAGGTCAGGAAGTTCACGCCGACGATGCCGAGTGCGCCGAGCGCGATGATCACGGTGAGACCCGCGAACACCACGGCCGAACCGGCGGTGCCGAGCGCGGTGCCCGCGGCTTCTTCGGCCGAATCACGTACGGCCAGTTCGTGTTTGTATCGGGAGACGATGAACAGCGCGTAGTCGATCGAGAGCGCGATGCCGATCATCGAGGCCAGGAAGGTGGTGAAGCCGGGCACCTCCATCACCGAGGTGCCGAGCATGATCAGCGAGGTCGCCGCGCCGAGGCCGACGATGGCGGTGATGATGGGCACGACCGCGGCGACGATGGCGCCGAAGGCCACCACCATCACGATCAGCGCGACACCCATGCCGATCAGTTCGGCCTTGCCGCTCGGCTGTTCCTGCTTCATCGCGATCGAGCCGCTGAGCTCGACGGTCAGCCCGGCGTTGCGGGCTTCGGCACCGACCTCGAAGGCGGCGTCGCGCTCGGCGTCGGTCACGTCGGTGACGGCCTTGATGGTGAACGGGACGCTGAGCACGCCGACGGTGTCGGGTGCGGTCTCGCTCAGCACATTGAGCGGGGCGGACGAGCACTTCGACGGGTCAGGGGCGGTGAGGCAGCCCATCTCCTCGGTGGCCGCGACCGGGCTGGTCAGCTTCTTGTCGTGATCGACGATCGACAGGTCGTTGAGCTTGGCGATGAACGCGTCGATCGCGGCCCGGTTGGCCGGGTCGGTGAGCTTCTCACCCTCCGGGGCGCCGATGACGTAGGTGCCGGTGACGGCATCCATCGAGAACTGCGCCGACATGCCTTCGAAGTGCTTGTCGAGGATCTCGTTGGCGCGAGCGGACGGGAGCTCGGGCATGCTGAAGTCGTTGGACATCGGCTTGCTCAGCGCGGCGCCGAGGCCGCCGAGCAGCACGAGTAGCAGTAGCCAGACGGGCAACACGATCCATTTGCGGCGGAAAGCGAACTTTCCCCATCTGTACAGGTATACGGACACGCGGGTGCTCCTAGCGCGAAGAACGGGTGGGTGTGGCATGGCTCGTAGACAGCACTCGCGGGCCACCCCTGCGGGACCCGCCTCCACAACATCGTTTTCTGCCTACCGTGCGGTAGGTAGACTACCTAGTGGATAAGTGGAGGAGCAACCTCGATATTGAGGGCACAGGTTCCGCCACACCGAACCATGGGAGGATTGGCGCCATGCCTGCCCGACACATCGCCGACACCGTCACCGCAGGTGGGGGCACCAAACAGGCGATCCGCGACGCGGCGGTTTCCCTTTTCGCCGCCAAGGGTTTCGAGCAGACGAGCCTGCGCGAAGTGGCGGATGTGGTGGGAATCACGAAGGCGTCGCTGTATTACCACTACGCGTCGAAGCTCGATCTGCTCCTCGCGATCATCGATCCCATCATCGATCACATGCGCGGCATCGTCGAGGACATCGACGCCGTCCCGTACGACGACGAGGGGATCCGCGCGGTCCTTCGTACCTATCTGCGCGGCATGATCCGCCACCGCGACGCGGGCGCGCTCTGCGTGCGCGACACGGCGGCCATCGTCAACGCCATCGCCGACCGCTACCCCGATCTGATGGAACCCACCCGTGAGCTGCGGCTGTGGCTGGCCGGACCCGATCCGACCCGTGCCTCGACGTTGCGCGCTTCCGCGGCCATCGAGGTGCTCGGGGTGGCACTGCTGTCGTCGGAGCTCGCACCGGGCGCCACCGACGAGGAGGTCGAGAAGACCCTCCTCGACGCGGCGACCTGCGTGCTCACAGCGTGCGGCACCGCGTAAGTTCGACACCGTGCATATCACCGCCAGGGTCGATTACGCGGTGCGAACGCTGCTCGAACTCGCCGCGGCCGACGGAGTCGTCAAGTCCGAGGTCATCGCCGCCGCCGCGCAGATCCCACCGAAGGTGCTGGAGACGGTGCTGGCCGAACTGCGTCGCGCCGAGCTCGTGCTGAGCAGGCGCGGGCCCGACGGTGGATATCGACTCGGCAGGTCCGCGACGGAGATCTCGGTGGCCGATGTGATTCGCGCGGTGGAATCGCCGCTGGCCTCGGTGCGCGGGCAGCGGCCGGAGGATGTGCGTTATCCGGGTGCGGGGGAGCCGTTGCAGCAGGTGTGGATCGCGCTGCGAGTGAACATCAGAGCGGTGCTCGAGAACGTTTCGATCGCTGATATCGCTACCGACCGACTGCCCGGTTTTATCGGCGAATTGGTCGCTGACCCGGGCGCATGGGTGCGGCGCGAACCGCGCACCCCCGCCGGAACCTGAGTTGTCCACAGGCTCGAAGTTATCCACAGGGTGGGTAAAAGGGCGGGGCGTCGGTGACCGGCGCGAGGTAGCCTTCGATCCATCATGTTGATCACCCTGCTGAGGACCTACCTCACCCCCTACCGGCCCCAATTGGTGGCTGTGCTGGTCCTCCAGCTGATCTCGGTTATCGCGATGCTCTACCTGCCCAGCCTCAATGCCGACCTGATCGACGACGGTGTCACCAAGGGCGATATCGGTTTCATCTGGACCACCGGTCTGTGGATGCTCGCGGTGAGTTGCGTGCAGATCCTGGCCTCGGCGGCGTCGGTGTACTTCGGTGCGCAGGCGGCGATGGGCGCCGGTCGGGATATGCGCGGTGGCGTGCTGCACCGGGTGGAGACGTTCTCGGCCAGGGAGGTCGGAATGTTCGGCGCGCCCTCGCTGATCACCCGCTCCACCAACGACATCCAGCAGGTCCAGCTGCTCATCGTGATGTCGGTGACGATTCTGGTGATGGCGCCGATCATGTGCGTCGGTGGCGTCATCATGGCGCTGCGCGAAGACCTCGGGCTGTCGTGGTTGCTGTTGATCGCGGTGCCCGCCCTTGCTCTGTCGATGGGCACCATCGTGGCCAAAATGGTGCCGGGCTTCCGGGAGATGCAGGACCGCATCGACGGGGTCAACCGGGTGCTGCGCGAGCAGATCACCGGGATCCGGGTGGTGCGCGCGTTCGTGCGCGAGCGGCAGGAGATCTGGCGCTTCGGGATGGCCAATACCGCGCTCACCGACACTTCGCTGCGGGTGGGCAAGTTGATGGCGCTGATGTTCCCGACCGTGATGCTGATCAGCAATCTGACCGCGGTCGGGGTGATCTGGTTCGGCGGTCACCACGTGGACAACGGCACGATGCAGATCGGCTCGCTCACCGCGATGCTGTCCTATGTCATGCAGATCCTGATGGCCGTCATGATGGCCTCGTTTCTGGCGATGATGGCCCCCCGTGCGGCCGTCTCCGCGGATCGGATCGGCGCGGTGCTCGAGACCGAATCCTCGGTCCGCCCGCCCCGGCTGCCGCAGTCGTTCAAGGGCGACCAGGCCACGGTGGATATGCAATTCGCCGAATTCGCCTACCCCGGTGCGGAGAAGCCCGTGCTGCGCGGCATCCGGTTCGAGGCCACGCCCGGCACCACCACCGCGATTGTCGGTTCCACCGGTTCGGGTAAGACCACACTGATCAACCTGATCCCGCGCCTGATCGACGTCACCGACGGCGCGGTCTATGTCGGCGGCACCGACGTGCGTCACCTCGACCTCGAATTGTTGCGTAGCGGAATCGGATTGGTGCCGCAGAAGGCGTACCTGTTCTCCGGCACCATCGCGACCAACCTGCGCTACGGCAAGCCCGAGGCCACCGACGAAGAACTCTGGCACGCGCTCGAGGTCGCCCAGGCGGCCGATTTCGTGCGCGAGATGCCGCAGGGTCTCGACACTCCGGTAGCCCAGGGCGGAACCACCGTGTCGGGCGGTCAGCGGCAGCGACTGTGTATCGCCCGCGCGCTGGTGCGCAAGCCGCGGATCTTCCTGTTCGACGATTCGTTCTCCGCGCTCGACGTCGCCACCGATGCCAGACTGCGCGCCGCGCTGAAGCCAGAGACCGTCGACGCGTCGGTGATCATCGTGGCCCAGCGGATTCAGACGATTCGCGACGCCGACCAGATCGTCGTCCTCGAGGACGGCGCGATGGCAGGCATCGGTACCCATGACCACTTGATGCAGCGCTGCTCGGAGTATCGCGAGATCGTCGAGTCCCAGCTGAGCGTGGAGGAAGCCCGATGAGGCCAGGTGGACCCGTTCCCGGAGCGCCGGGGACGAAGGCCAAGTCGTTCACGCCGTCGCTGAAGCGACTACTGAGCAGGTTGGCTCCCGAGAAGTTCACCGCGGGCATGATCGTCGCGCTGGTGATCGCCTCGGTCGTACTGAATACGCTGGGCCCGTACCTGCTCGGCAAGGCGACGAACCTGGTGTTCGACGGGTTCGTCGGTAAGCAGCTCGAGCCCGGTCTCTCCAAGGACCAGACGGTCGAACTGCTGCGTAGCCAGGGTGAGACCACCCGCGCCGACATGCTCTCGGCGATGAACGTGATCCCCGGTACCGGCGTCGACTTCGATGCCGTCGGCCGGGTGCTGATGCTCGTGCTCGCGCTGTATGTCGCGGCGTCGGTGTTCGGTTGGCTGCAGGGTTATCTGCTCAATATCGTCATCAACCGTACCGTCAAGCGCCTGCGCGACGAGGTGGAGCACAAGCTGCACCGGCTGCCGCTGCGCTACTTCGACACCGCACCGCGCGGTGACGTGCTCAGCCGCGTGACCAACGACGTCGACAATGTCTCGCAGAGCCTGCAGCAGACGATGAGTCAGCTGCTGGTCTCGCTGTTCACCGTGGTCGGCATCCTGATCATGATGTTCTGGATCTCGCCGCTGCTGGCGCTGATCGCGCTGCTCACCGTGCCCGCCGCGATCGTGGTCACCGCGCAGATCGCCAAGCGATCCAAGCCGCACTTCGTCGACCAGTGGAAGTTCACCGGCGAAGTGAACTCCTCGGTGGAAGAGGCTTACACCGGCCACGAGATCATCACCGCGTTCGGCCGCGGCCGCGAAGTCGGCGAGGAGTTTGACAAGCGCAACAACAAGCTCTACGACGCCAGCTTCAAGGCGCAGTTCATCTCCGGCCTGATCATGCCCGCCATCATGTTCCTCGGGAACGTGAACTTCGTGTTCATCGCGCTGGTTGGCGGGCTGCGGGTGGCCACCGGCAACCTGTCGCTTGGCGAGGTGCAGGCGTTCATCCAGTACTCGCGCCAGTTCAGCCAGCCGCTCACCCAGATCGGTGCGATGGCGAACCTGCTGCAGTCCGGCGTGGCCTCGGCGGAACGGATCTTCGAGATCCTCGATGCCGAGGAACAGAGCCCCGATCCGCTGGTGGAGATCGCGCGCCCGGTGGATCGTGGGCGGGTGGAGTTCGAGGCGGTGTCCTTCGGCTACGACCCGGAAACACCTGTCATCGAACGACTTTCGCTGGTCGCCGATCCCGGCCACGTGGTCGCCATCGTCGGGCCGACCGGCGCCGGCAAGACCACGCTGGTGAACCTGCTGATGCGCTTCTACGAACTCGACGCGGGCACCATCGCGATCGACGATGTCGACATCACCACCATCACCCGCGACCATCTGCGCTCGCGCATCGGCATGGTGCTGCAGGACACCTGGCTGTTCAAGGGCACCATCCGCGAGAACATCGCCTACGGCGACCCGGCGGCGTCGGAAGCCGACATCCTGGCCGCGGCCAGGGCGGCCTACGTCGACCGGTTCGTGCACTCGCTGCCCAACGGCTACGACACGGTCATCGACGAAGAGGGCGGCGGGGTGAGCGCGGGTGAGAAGCAGCTGATCACGATCGCCCGCGCGTTCCTGGCCAAGCCGTCGATCCTGATCCTGGACGAGGCGACCAGCTCGGTCGACACCCGCACCGAGTCGCTGGTCCAGCACGCCACCGCGGCGCTACGTCGCGATCGCACCAGTTTCGTGATCGCGCATCGGCTCTCGACGATCCGGGACGCGGATCTGATCGTGGTGATGGACAAGGGGCGGATCGTCGAACACGGTACCCACGAGCGGCTGCTCACCGAGCGCGGGCCGTACTACAACCTGTACAACGCCCAGTTCGCAGCGGCTCAATAGAACGCGGCATCGCGGCCCTGGCACGATGGGTCGGTGGCCGATAGCAGCGAGTTCTCCTTCGAAGTAGGCACCCGTCTGGACGGGGGCAGGCACGGTCGGACCGGAGTGATCTCCACCCCGCACGGTGAGATCGCCACGCCCGCTTTCATTCCGGTGGGCACGAAGGCTTCGGTGAAGGCTGTGCTGCCGGAGACGATGCGGGAGATCGGGGCGCAGGCGCTGCTGGCCAATGCCTACCACCTGTATCTGCAGCCCGGCGCCGACGTTGTCGATGGAGCGGGTGGGCTCGGGAAGTTCATGAACTGGCCGGGGCCCACCTTCACCGACAGTGGTGGTTTCCAGGTGATGTCGCTGGGAGTCGGGTTCAAGAAGGTTCTCGCCATGGAGGCCGTAAATATCCGATCCGACCAGGTGATCGCGGCGGGCAAGGAGCGACTGGCCACCGTCGACGACGACGGGGTCACCTTCCGTTCGCACCTGGACGGTTCGAAGCATCGCTTCACGCCCGAGGTGTCGATGGGGATCCAGCACGAGCTCGGGGCCGACATCATGTTCGCCTTCGACGAGCTGACCACGTTGATGAATACCCGTGGCTATCAGGAGAAGTCGTTGCAGCGGACGCACGAATGGGCGCAGCGCTGCATCGACGAACATGAACGGCTCACCGCGGTGCGTAGTCATCGGCCGTATCAGGCGCTGTTCGCGGTGATCCAGGGCGCGCAGTACGAAGACCTCCGACGCAAGGCCTGTCGTGAGTTGGAGACGATTCGGGGGGCAGGCGGCACGGAATTCGACGGTTACGGGATCGGTGGGGCCCTCGAAAAGCACAATCTCGGAACGACCGTCGGGTGGTGCTGCGATGAGCTGCCCGAGGCCAAGCCGCGGCACATGCTGGGGATCAGCGAGCCGGAGGACATGTTCACCGCGATCGAGAACGGGGCGGACACGTTCGACTGCGTGAATCCGTCGCGGGTGGCACGGAACGCGGCGATCTATGTCGACGAGGGGCGGTTCAACATCAACACCGCGCGGTTCCGTCGGGACTTCACACCGATCGACGAGACGTGCGACTGCTACACCTGCGCCCACTACACCCGCGCCTACTTGCATCACCTGTTCAAGGCGAAAGAGATGCTCTCGGCGACGTTGTGCACGATTCACAACGAGCGCTTCACGATTCGGCTCGTCGATCGGATCAGAGCCAGCATCGAAGGCGGCTACTTCGACGAGTTCAAGAAAGAGTTCTTGGGACAGTGGCGCGGTCGGATCAAGGTGCCGGGGGAGTAGGCGGCGGACCTCGCGGATCCGCCGCCGTACCGCGACTAGTCGTGCAGCGCGCCGGCCTTCGCCGGGGCGTAGGTCGGTTCGGTCTTCTTGAGGACGGCGATGACGCGGTAGGTGATCGGCATGACGAGCACCTCGCACAGGGTCTTCCACAGGAAGCCGACGATGACGTAGTTGATGAACGACTGCCAGGTGTTGATGCCGATGGCGGTAGCGGCGATCGAGCAGAAGATCAGCGTGTCGGCGAACTCGCCGACGACGGTGGAGCCGATCAGGCGAGCCCACAGGTGCTTTTCCTTGGTGCGTTCCTTGATCAGCACCAGGGTGGCCGAGTTCAGCAGCTGGCCGACGAAGTAGCCGGCGAGACCCGCGAGCACCAGCTGGGGAGTGGTGCCGAGGACCGTGCGGAAGGCTTCCTGGTTTTCGTAGAACCCGGCAGGGGGGAGCTGGATGGCCACATAGAAGCAGCCGACGGTCAGCAGCAGCGCGCCGAAACCGGTGTAGATGGCGTGGCGGGTGGCGCGGAAGCCGTAGACCTCGCTGAGCACGTCGCCGAGGATGTAGGCCAGCGGGAACAGGAAGAAGGCACCGTCGGTCGCGATCGGCAGGATCTGGATCGGGCCGAGCATCACCGAACTGTCGGTGAAGAACTCCACACCCTTGGTGGCGCAGATGTTGGAGATGATCAGCGTCGCGGTGAACAGGGCGACGATTACCGGATAGAACCCCCGCGCAACCTGGGCGAATGCCGCATGTTCCGGCGCGGGGTGCCCAGATTGGGCGGGTTTGTCTAGCGAGTTCGTATCAGTCACGGCCCCTATTCTCCCAAGGAAGCGATGCGCCACGCTTGGCGGTTGTGGAATACGCTGTCTTTATGACGAATCCCGGCGATTCCGACGAGTGGTGGAAGCAGTACGGCGG
The DNA here is from genome assembly GCF_046549215.1 of Nocardia sp. A7. Lineage (NCBI taxonomy): Bacteria > Bacillati > Actinomycetota > Actinomycetes > Mycobacteriales > Nocardiaceae > Nocardia > Nocardia sp. A7. The sequence continues at coordinate 2,406,975 of NZ_JAJPWE010000001.1, forward strand.
CTCTGGCGTGTCGCCGGAGTCCGGCGCGCCGGGTTCGGTGCCGCAGCATCCCACCGCCCAACCGTCGCAGCCTTCCAGTTACCCGTCGTCGCCGCAGTACCCACAGCAGCCGACGCCGCCCCCTTCGCAGCCGCAGTATCCGCAACAGCCACCGTCGCAGCCGCAGTACCAGCAGCCGGGCCAGCCGCCCGCCTATGGGCAGCCGCCGCAGTACGGCGGCGGTTATCCGGCTTCGGGTGCCTATCAGCCGTACGGGCAGTACCCGCAGCCGCAGGGCACCAACGGTCTGGCGATCGGCGCGCTGATCGCCTCGCTGGTCGGCCTGTGCACCTGCATCGGCTCGATCGTCGGCATCGTCCTCGGTGTGATGGCGCTGAACCAGATCAAGGAGCGCGGGGGTGAAGGCAAGGGCATGGCCCAGGCGGGTATCTGGATCGGTGTCCTCGCCATCGTCGGCTGGATCCTCTACATTCTCTTCTTCGTAGTGCTCGGCATCGCCGGCGGATTCGACTCGTCCACGACCTACTGACCTCGACAACGAACAGGGGCGCTTCCGGAATCCGGAAGCGCCCCTGTTGTTTCGTCAGGTGAAGGGGATCAGCCCTTGACGACCTGCGTGCCGCCGGCGAACTTGTCGTGCCAGCCCTGCTTGTTCGGATCCTGCGAGATGGTGACCATGATGTAGATCATCAGGCCGAGGCTGATCAGCGAGCCGAGGCACGGGATCGCGCCGACCACCACGAACAGGTTGCGCTTGAGTGACTGCTCCGGCGTCAGAGCAGGCGCGCCGCCGGGCGCGAGCACCCGCAGGCCGAGGATCTTCTTGCCCAGTGTCTGGCCCTGCTGCGTGACCTCCATGGCCACGAAGTAGCCGTAGGCAGCCAGCGAGATGAGCGCACCGCCGACGAGCTGGAAGCTGTTGCCGCCGCCGAGAATGAGCGCGACCACGATCGAGAGCGGGATGCCGACGATCAGCTGGTCGATGATGCGCGCGCCGATCCGGATGCCGAGGTCGGCAGGCTGCGTCCCGACGAAGCCCTGCTGCTGGCCGCCACCCTGCGGGTACGGCTGCTGCTGAGCGTACGGGTCCTGCCCGTAGGCCGGCTGCTGCTGACCGTAGGGATCCGGCTGGCCGTAACCGGGCTGGGGTGCCCCGCCGTGTCCGGGCTGGCCGTACGGCTGCTGCTGTCCGTAGCCCGGCTGCGGCTGCTGCTGGCCGTAGGGGTCCTGGCCGTAGCCGCCGGGCTGACCGCCCTGCGGGTACTGGTTGGGGTCGTAACCACCGCTGGTCATAATCTCAGTCCTCGTTTTGATCTTCTAGATCGGTCGATGCGTACGTTACGGACATCCCTCAGGTCAGAACAACCCGATAGGCTCGAGTATCCACGGTTTTTCAGGGATGCGGGCGGGGTCGAAAACTTCGCGTAGCGCGGCAGTCGTCCGTGCGGTATAACCCAGCGAATTCGCGATTGCCGCTACCACGTCCTCGGGCGTGTTGCCCAGGGCGCGTTGATCCGAAAGACTCACGGCTCCATCACGTTTAGCGAGCCGCTTGCCCTGCTCGTTGAGCACGAGCGGCACGTGGGCGTAGGTCGGGACGGCGAGTCCGAGAAGTTGCGCCAAATACGCCTGACGCGGGGTGGACGGCAGTAGGTCGTCACCGCGAACTACCTGGTCAACGCCCTGGGCGGCATCGTCGACCACGACGGTGAGGTTGTATGCGGGGACACCGTCGCCCCGGCGCAACACCAAATCGTCGACGGCGCCCCGGTATCGGCCGTGCAGCAGATCGGTGAACTCGTACTCGGTCACGTCGGCACGCAAACGCACTGCGCCGACGCGTCCTTCGGCTCGCCGGGCCGCGCGGTCGGCCTCGCTCAGGTCACGACAGGTGCCGGGGTAGGCGCCCATCGGCCCGTGCGGCGCGGTGGCGGCCTGCTGGATTTCTCGTCTGGTACAGAAACATTCGTACGTGCGCCCCGCCGCGGTCAGTTCGGCGACCGCGGCCTCGTAGCGCGACAGTCGTTCGGATTGGTACACCACGGGGCCGTCCCAATCGATGCCGATCGCGGCGAGGTCGTCGAGCTGTCGCTGCGCGGCACCGGGGCGAACACGGTCCAGGTCGTCGACGCGAATCAGGAACTCGCGCCCCGAGGTTCGCGCGAACAGCCAGGCCAGCACTGCCGTACGCAGGTTCCCCACATGCAGCTCGCCCGACGGACTCGGGGCGTAGCGTCCCGCTCCGGTGCGCGCGCTGTCGTCGGCCGCGCCGGAACTCGCAGGCGCGCCGTGGCTGGTCGGCGGACTCGTCGGCACCCTTGAATTCTAGGCGGGCGCTCGGCACAGTCGCGTCCGCAGCCGCTCCTCGGCGACGAGCTCACCGGCATCGAGCGCGTCGAGTAACTCCTGCGCGTGCGCGATCAGCCCGGTCCGGTCCACATCGTGCTGCTGGGCATTCGCCGGATATGACCCGAGCCGCTCGCTCGCGCGGCGCAGAAGGGTACCCGCGCCTTTGGCATTGCCACGCTGGATGTGGGTGAGACCGACGGCGTACTGCGCCAACCCCTGCCAGAGCATCCGCTCGGCAACCGGCCTGTTCTTCCATGCCGCCTCCAATACCTCGTGGGCGTTGAATGCCAATCCGTCGTCCAGCAGTTGCTGAGCGAAGGTGAGAGTTTGCTGGGGTCCGAGCTCGAGGTCGTCGGGAATTCGGGCGACTCCGACACTGCCGGGGGGCAGCGGTCGGCCCAGGCGATCGCGGGGGCGGTCGTTACGGGCACGACCTGCGGTGTCTCGGTCACGGGAGATCATTACCCCATGATCCACGCCTGCCCTGGATGGTGCTCGTGGGACGGATGTGGTGCGCGAGAAATTGACGTATCACGGACTAATCACATGGAAGTAAATCAAGAGGTGTCAACCGGATCAGGAATGGGTAAGAGGGCCTGGCAATGCCCCCGCAAACGTGAAGCTTCGCAAGCTTGGCAAAACGATATGGGAAAGCAAATTCTCTTCCGCAACATTGCGGAAGACCTGCTAGTGTTTCTTCCGCCGGGGCAGCCCCGGGGGGCGGAAACGCCTTGTTGTGCTGGTTCGTGCCGGTCGGTTGCGCGCGCCGCGTGGCAGTGCCGTGTGTGCCGCGAAGTAACTCGTCGGTCGCGCCGGATTTCGACAATGTTCAACGATTCCAGGAGTTATCCCTCTTCTCGATGAACCAAAGGAGACAAGTGCCGTGGAAGTTGATGTGACCGACGCTGTGTGGCGGAAGAGCACCTACAGCGGACCCGATGGGAACTGCGTCGAAGTTGCCTTTCTCGCCGGCGGCGATATCGCCGTTCGCGACACCAAGGATCGCGGCCGCGGACCCGTGCTGGCCTTCGGTCCAGGCCAGTGGCGAGCCTTTCTCGCCGATGTCACCTCGGGAGAGTTCGCGCGCGGCTGAATCGCGTGGTGCATCTCGAACGGGCAATACCGGCCCCGAGTCGAGCGGACTCGGGGCCTTCTCAGTGACCTCGTAGGGTTGGCCTATCGTGGCCGGATGACCACGATGGCCGCGCGAGACGCGACGATGTTCTGGCTGTCGCGCCGCACCGTCAACGATGTGTTCATGCTCTACGCTTTCGCCGAAACCGACACCGCCACCGATGAACTCCGCGCTTTCGTCGCCGCGCGCGCCGCGCGCATTCCGGATCTGCGGATCCGCCTACAGGAGATACCGGGCGATCTCGGCTATCCGCGCTGGGTTCCGGCCGAATTCGCGTCCCAGCAATTCGTGCACCACCGGCCGGACGGCCGGTCATGGCAAGAACTGCTCACGAATCTGGGCGAACTCCTGGGAACCGGTGTCCAGCCGACCGAATTCCCTTGGCGCATACATGTTTTCCGCGATATTCACACCGCGCCGCAGGCGGCGGAGCCCGTTGTGGTGGTGGTGCTACAACTTTCACACGCACTGGCCGATGGCACCCGTGCCGCCGCCATCGCGCGCGCACTCTTCAGTGCGGCTGCCGATCCCGCTGTTGTCCACAGCACACCCGGTGCGCCTGTGGATAACTCGGCATATCGCCCGGTCGGACCTGCGCAAACTCCCACACAGCCTGTGGATTCCTGTGGACAACCCTGTGGATGGATTGCTCGACGGGTAGCTCCGAGAGTGCTTGGAGTGCTGCGTCTTCCCCGACAACTGGCGGCGACGGCGTGGCGCGGCCGCGCCGCCTACCAGGCACAACGGGAATTGGCCGACCGGACGGCTGCCGGCGAGGTGCCCGCGGCCGCAACCGGATTCGCGCCGTGTGTGCTGAATCCCGCGGTCACGGGCGACGAACACCACGTTCGCATGCTGGTTGTCGACGTCGGCAGCCTGCGCATTCCGGGCAAAACCGTTACCACTGTTGCGCTGACAGCGATTTCGCGAGCAATGTGCGACTACCTCACCGAGCGCGGTGCGCGACCGGAACGACTGGGGACGGCCCTGCCGATGGCACTTCCGGCGCCGAGCGCGGCCCGCAACAACTACCGCGGACTGTCCATCGACCTGCATATCGACGAACCCGACCTGCGGATCCGGGCGAATCTGATCGCCGACGACCTCGCCGCCCGTCGCGAACGAGCACTGAATCCGCTGCTCTCCGTCCAGGATCGAGTCGGCGAGGCGGTCCCTGCAGTCCTGGCGAGACGCGATGTCGAACGCGCCGACCTGGATAACGTGCCCGCGGTTCTCGATGGCAACACGGTCGTCTCCAGTGTCTATCGGGGCCGGGCAGATCTCGCTTTCGCGGGCGCCTCGGTCCTGTTCACCGCCGGTTTTCCTGCCCTCGGCACCGTCATGCACCTGACTCACGGGGTGCACGGAATCGGCGAAACGGTGACGCTGTCAGTGCATTCCGATCTCCGGGCAGTGCCCGACCCCGACCGCTACCTGGAACTGCTCGCCGAGTCGCTGGCTGCGGTTGTCGCGGCGCACCGCTGATCGCCTACATGCCCGGGCGGCGCCACCGACATCACCGAATTCGACCTGGGCCGACGCTGTTTCCCGCTCGGTTCAACTCGGCGCCCACCGCCAGTAGCGCCGAGTGCAGCGCCGTCGCCGGATCCGTTCCAGCGGCCTGTCCTTCGATCACACCGTCGATACGGAACGGGCAGAAGTACCCGGATCCGCTGTCTGTCCGGTGCGGTCGCCCGATCTCGATGAGCGGTCCGGGCCGGTGCGCGGCCGAGATCGCCGTCGCGAGAGCGGTATCGGCAGCCCGCGGATCCCGTCGACGAGTGGCGGGCAGCGCGGGCGCCGACTGTGCGTGCACCCGCTCGTACCAGGTGATGACCTCGAAAGATGCGGCGCGCGTACCGGTTTCGTAGTGCCCCAGCGCCGCTCTGCTGTAGGGAACGCGAGTGGCCAACGCGGCCAGCGATAATCCTGCTTCTTCCCGCAGTCGCCGCAACCGAGCTCCGACGACGCCGTTCCCCTGCTCGCCCCGACTGGACATGAACCCATCGTAGAGAACTGTAGACGTTTGTAGACGCTTTTTGCTGTCCAAAAGGTCTTGGCGGCGACCATACTTTTCGTGGCGGCTCAGCTCCCACCATACCGCGCCACTCGTGCAAGCACTGACTCGTTCGGAGGGGAACCGATGGAGATCTATCTGTGGATTGCTCTGGCGCTGTGCGTGTTCGGGGCGCTGAGCCGCTACCTACTACTCACGCCGCCCGCCGCGCGCACGCGCTCCAGCGTCGCCGAGATCCGCCGACGGCTTCAGGCCGAGCGCGAAGGACCGGGCCACGACTCGACGCTGCCGTCGGTGCGCAACATCTCCGCGAGAAGCTTCTCGGCGTCGGACTTCTCCCGCGCCAGGACGCTCCAGCCGCGCACCAGACCGTCGGGACCGGACTTCGTCGTCCACGAGCCGACGGCATGAGCACCCTGGGGATGCAGCGCGTAGTAGATGGTGCCGACCGGGAACGCGATATCCATGCCACGCATCCAGCCGGTGAGCGCCTCGCCCTCCCACACGCGCATCTCGCCACGCATCTGAGTGGTCGGATCAGTCTCGGGCGCAGGCGGTTCGGCGGCCGAGTCGAGCATCAGATGGTCGCCCTCGTGCCGGATCGTCACCGCCGCTATCTCGACCTCGTCCGGGTGATTCGCCGGTTTCTGCCAGGCTGCCCACCAGTGGCCCGCCAGGTCGACGCGGTTGTCCACGATGCCGGCCAGTTCCGCCAGCGAGACCTGCAACGCGTCGGCCAATCGGACCGCGACCGGCAGCGTCGGCGACTGCTCCTCGGATTCGTACCTGGTGATCTGGCGCGAGCTCACCCCGATCGCGGTGGCCAGCGCGGGCTGGGAGAGCCCGAGCAGCCTGCGCCGCTCCTGGATCACCTTCCCCGTCCCGGTGTTCATACAGTCATCGCCTCCATCGCCTGCCCCTCCCGTCACACCCTGCTGGACACATCCGCACCAGACCCGCCGACCTCGCGCGCCGCCACCCTCCGTGACGAGGACCACTGGCGCGCCGCACATGCCGACTGTGTGGCCGATTCTTCCATTTCTTCGCTCCAGCAGGCCCGTTTCGTGCTGACTCAGCACAACGAATGCGGCCCTCGCTGCCTACAGCACCTGGCGGCGACGGCGTACAGCACCGGCTTGATCGAGGACATCTGAGCGTGAAGTCCAGGTCGGCGGCCCCGACACGTTGACGAACTGGTTGCGAGAAGACGAAGCCGCTGCGATCGCCGTTACCGTCGAGGTATGAGTGCGGACCACCTGGCGGAAGGCGACGGCGCCATTGTTATCGAACGCCCGGGTCTTCGGCACCGATGGTGGCGACTGCGCCGACCGTTCATTCTGCCGTCGCAACGCGCCACCGCGGACAACATCGTCGCGGCACCCACCCCACTCCAGCCGATCGACCTGGCCGACGACGCCGAGGTCTCGCGGGTGCTCGATCTGGCGGTGCGGGTGGGTGAGGTCGTGCTCGCGGCGGGCACCGGTGTCGGTGACACCACCGCGCAGGTCCGCTTCATCGCCTCCACCTACGGTCTGAACAACTGCGACATCGATGTCACCTTCGACGCGATCCGCATCTGGGCCGACCGCGGGACGCGACTGCCACCCGCCAGCGATATGCGGGTGGTGAAGTATCGCTCGCTCGACTTCACCCGATTGGCCGCGGTCGACCGGCTCACCCGCCGCATCCGCAGCCAGCTCGTCCCCGTCGACCAGGCGCACGCCGCCCTAGACGAGCTCATCTCGTCGCGCCACCCCTATCCGCGCTGGGTGTCGACAGCGGGCTGGTCGCTGCTCGCGGCGGCGATCGCGGTGCTGCTCGGCGGCGGGTTCATGCTCGCCGCCATCAGTTTCGCGACCACCGCGGTGATCGACGTGGTGAACCGGGTGTTGCATCAACTCGGCCTGCCGTTGTTCTTCCAGCACATGATCGGTGGTGTCATCGCCGCTGCCCCCGCCATCGCGCTCGCCGCGTTCAGTGACCACTGGCGCGCCGATGCCGCGCTGATCGTGGCCGCGGGGATCACGGTGCTGCTGTCGGGTCTGCAGTTGGTCGGTTCGGTGCAGGACGCGATCACCGGCGCGCCGATCACCGCCGCGGCCCGCATGCTCGAAGTGGTGATGATGACCGCGGGCATCGTCGCGGGGATCGGTCTGGCGCTGCGCGTTTCGACCATGATGGGGATCGCGGTGCCGCAGATCGCGGCGAGCGCCGGCCGAGATATCGAATATCTGCCGATCAAACTGATCGCGGGTGCCGTCGCGGCGATCGCGTTCGCGCTGGCCTGCTACGCGGAGCGACGGGCGCTGGTCGCGGCCGGGCTCAGCGGCGCGGGCGGCACCATGGCCTTCCTCGGTGCGCAGTACATCGGGTTCGGGCCGGTGGTGGCTTCGGGCCTGGCGGCGACGCTGATCGGTCTCGCCGGTGGTCTGATGGCGCGTCGCGCGCTCACGCCGCCGTTGGTCGTCGCGGCGGCGGGCATCACGCCGCTGTTGCCTGGTTTGAAGGTGTATCGCGGGCTGTATGCCCTGCTCGACGATGAGACCGTGCTCGGTTTCGGGCAGATCCTCGGTGCGTTCGGTGTCGGCTGCGCGCTGGCCGCGGGCGTCATCCTTGGTGAATGGTTCGACCGCTTGCTGAGTCGCCGCGGTGCGCCGCGCGACTTCGACCCGACCTACACCAGTGACCGATGAACTAGATCTGCACGAGGGTGCTGGTCAGATTTGCACGAGGGTGCTGGTCAGATTTGCACGAGGGTGCTGGTCAGATTTGCACGAGGGTGCGTGGCCCCGCGGCCGCCCTGTCGGCGGGCGCCGGGTCCTGGATGCGCGGCTTGCCTGCCGCCCAGCGCATCTGGCTGCGGGCGGCCGGTGCTTCGGTGGCCGCCGGGATGACCAGCAGCGCGAGCTCGGCGCCGTTGCTGCCGACCACGTGCATGATGCGCGCGGCCTGGTCGTTGCGGGCTGTGCTGTCACCGGATTCACTGGCGGTCCAGTCGAATCCGAGCCGGGCCAGCTTGCCGATCCGCGGTCCGACCGCCGCCACCAACTGGTGCAACTCGGTCATCGGCTGATCGGTTCGTGGCCACCAGGCGCCGTCGATCGGCCCGGTGGTGGCTTTGTGATCACGCAGCATCAGCCGGATCTGCCCGGACGCGTCGCGCCCGATGCTCGTTTCAGGTGATGTATTCACTTCGTTCTTGTACTTTCTGATTTTTTGCGGTCGACGCGCTCGTGGCATCGACCGGCGCGGTCCGAACGCGGACCGGCGCTAAGGCTGGGTACCCAATGGACTGTGTCGGCACGCACATTTGTGTTGGGGCGGCGACGACGGTACATGGGTGTGGTGGGGGTCTCCCGCACCATCGGGGCTCACTCTACGGAAGCCCACTGACAGATCCACCGATTAAACGAGCAGGGCCCCGACCGGCGAACCGATCAGGGCCCTGCTGTTGCGGAGGATAGGGGATTTGAACCCCTGAGGGCGTTAACCCAACCCGCGTTCCAGGCGAGCGCCATAGGCCACTAGGCGAATCCTCCGTGGAGCAGCATAGCGGGTCGCAGGGGGTCGATGCCAAACCGGCCCTCGGCGACCAGGTCTGACCTGCTACTTCTTCAGAGCGGCCATGGCCTTGCGGACCTGTGCTTCGGCGGCCGTTGACATCGCGGCGCGGTCGTAGCTGCCCATCGTGGACACTTCGATCTCCACCTTCACCGACACGTTGCTGTCGATCGCCGCGACGACGTAGGTGTAGTCGTTGGGGATCGAGCCGTAGATCTGCTGCTCGCTGGCGTAGTAGGCCTCACTGCCGAGGCCGCTCACCGGGCCGTTCTCGTGTCCCTTGCCGGTGGTCCTGGTGTCGGAGCTCTTCCAGCGGGCGTAGTCCGATTCGATGCCGGTGTCGGATTTGAACTCGACCTGCAGCGACAGGCTCGCCTCGTCGGCGTTGCGCCCGGAGTCCTTGTTCTTGGCGTCGCAGTTGTAGGAGCCGCCGCCGATGTACTCGTAGGGTTCGCGCTCGGTGTGGGTGGTCGTCTCACGGGTGGTGGCCCACTGGTTCAGCACCGACAGATCCACCAGGTCGCAGGCGTTCTTGCCCTTCTGGAACTCGTAGTCACCCGCCCACTTGTCCGAGTCGGGACCGAACGAGTCCGTGGCCTTGTTCACCGCGACGGCGATGCCCACGATCACCAGGACGGCGACGACCGCGATCGACCCGAGCACCCACCACAGCGTCTTGTTGCCGGATGAGGGTGGGCGCGGCGGCGCGCCCCACTGCGGCTGCGGAGCCTGATAGTGCGGCTGAGCGAACGGCTGCGGCGGTGGGAACTGCTGCGGCTGCGCGAACGGCTGCTGGTTCGCGCCGCTCTGATATGGCGTCGGCGGCGCGGTGTAGGGGTTGGCGCCGCTCTGATATGGCGTGGCCGCGGGCGGTGCGGTGTACGGGCCGGGCGCGCCGATATTGCCGCGCAGCACCGTCGGGTCGGCTTGTGCGGGGTTCTGACCTGCGCCTTCGCCGGGGCGTTCCCACCAGGCGACAGTAGGGTCGGACGGCGGCACGCCGCCGCCGGGTGGTTGCTGATTCGGGCCGGTCACGATCGAGCCCCCCTCTTCTGTCATGGGGAACACCGAACCCCCGCTGCCGATATCGGGTAGATCGTAGCCAGCGTCGACGACAAGGTGGTGACTATACGGTTGCGTACACTCGGGGACCGGGCGCTCATTGTGGTGACAGCCGAGGAATATGAGGAGGAACACGTCGTGGGTACCGCGCGAACTCCCCGGGCCAGATGGATCGAGGAAGGTCTGGCCGTGCTGGCGTCCTCGGGTGTCGACGCCGTGCGGATCGAGGCGCTGGCCAAGCGCATCGGCGTGACCAAAGGCGGGTTCTACGGCTACTTCTCCGACCGCGACGCGCTGCTCACCGCCATGCTCGACGTGTGGGAGAGCGAGGCGACCGACCAGGTGCTCGAGCGCGTCGAGACACTCGACCCCAAGACCAAGGCGCGGGTGGCCGGGCTGCTCACCTTCTCCAGCAATCGGCTGCTCCCGATCGACCTCGCGATCCGCGACTGGGCCCGCCGCGACGACGCCGTCGCCGAACGCCTGCGCCGCGTCGACAACGCGCGAATGGCGTTGCTGCGCGAGACAATCGGCGTGTTCTGCGAAGATCCCGACGAGGTCGAAGCCAGGAGCCTGCTCGCCTTCTGCGCCACCATCGGCAGTCACTTCCTGGCCGCCGACCACGCGGGCCGCACCCGCGTGGAAGTTCTCACCCGAGCCGCCGACCTGCTGTTCGAAGACCGGAATCGCTAGTAGCCGCAACTACCGCTACACTGGCCGACGGATCCCGCGCGGCGCGCATCCTGTGAACTCCCCCAGGGCCGGAAGGCAGCAAGGGTCAACGGGCTCTGCCGGGTGCGCGGGGTCCCCTTTAATTTCCAGGGGTCCCCGTTCGATCGATCGGCCTACGCACCTTCGCAGCGTGCGAGCCTGATCCGGGTCCGAATACCCCGCCGATTCCGAGCAACAGCCGGGTAACGTTGCGGGTGTTGGCACGCACAGCGTGCATTCCCCCACCTTGCTGCTTCGAAAGGCTGCCCAGGATGCCCCGGCAAACGCAGATCGGTTTGATGAGCCACGAGGAACTCGTGTCCGAGCACGAGTCCCAGACCGCGAATTACGCGACGCTCAAAACCGAGAAGCTCACGCTGGACCTCACCCGAGGTAAGCCGTCGCCGGAACAACTCGACCTGTCCACGCCGCTGCTGTCCTTACCGGGCGACGGCGACTTCCGCGACAGTTCGGGTACCGACTGCCGCAACTACGGCGGCCTCACCGGCCTGCCGGAAATGCGCGCCATCTTCGGTGAACTGCTCGGCATCCCGGTCGAGCAGTTGCTGGCGGGCAACAACGCCAGCCTCGAGATCATGCACGACATCATCGTGTTCTCGATGCTCTACGGCACCCCCGATTCCCCGCGCCGCTGGGTCGACGACGAGCCGATCAAGTGGCTGTGTCCGGCCCCCGGTTACGACCGGCACTTCGCCATCACCGAGGCACTCGGCATCGAGATGATCGCCATCCCGATGCGCCACGACGGCCCCGACACCCACGCCATCGCCGCGCTGCTGGCGAACGACCCGCGGATCAAGGGCCTGTGGGCGGTGCCGAACTACGCCAACCCCACCGGCGTCACCTTCTCCGAAGAGATTGTCCGCGAACTGGTTTCGATGCCCGCCGCGGCGCCGGACTTCCGCCTGTTCTGGGACAACGCCTACGCGGTGCACCCGCTCACCGACACCGCGGACCCGGTGGTCGACGTACTCGGCCTCGCCGCGGCGGCGGGTAACCCGAATCGTCCGCTGGTGTTCGCGTCGACCTCCAAGATCACCTTCGCCGGCGCGGGCGTGAGCTTCTTCGGCGCGTCACAGGCCAACATCGACTGGTACCTGTCGCACGCCTCGAAGAAGAGCATCGGGCCCGACAAGGTCAACCAACTGCGCCACCTGCGCTTCTTCACCGACGCCGAGGGCGTGCGTGAGCACATGCAGAAGCACCGCGCGCTGCTGGAACCGAAGTTCGCGCTCGTGCGCCGCGTCCTGGAAGACCGCCTCGGCGCGTCGAAGGTGGCGTCGTGGACCGAGCCGAAGGGCGGCTATTTCATCAGTCTCGATGTGCTCGACGGCACCGCCGCTCGGGTGATCGCGCTGGCCAAGGAGGCGGGCATCGCGCTCACCGCCGCGGGCTCGGCCTTCCCGTACAGCAAGGATCCCGACGACAAGAACATCCGCATCGCTCCCAGTTTCCCGCAATTGCCGGAGCTGGAGAAGGCGATGGACGGGCTGGCGACCTGTGTGCTGCTGGCGGCCACCGAGAAGCTGATCGAAGAGCACTGAGCCATCGGTGCCGGGCGCGTCGAGCGCCCGGCCCCGATGTCAGTTCGGTTTGTGTACCAGTGCGCCGAACAGGGTTACCGAGATGTGGATGTCGCCTCGGTCCGCGCCTGCTCGGAGGTCGGCGAGGAGTTGGTCGCGTTCGGTTGCGGTGATCACGCCGCGCAGGGCGGCCAGGTCCGCGATTCGGCGGACCAGGGAGCCGGCGCCGACCGTGCGGTCCTGGACCAGCGCGTGCGAGCCGATCTCGTCGACTACCAGGCCTGCGCTGGTGAGGAGTCCGGCGAGACGACGGCCCGAGTGCGGGTTGGTGGTGGAGGAGATCAGGGTGTCGATCACCGCGCTCACCACCCGCGGGTTGCCGGGATGCACGATCGCGGTCGACCAATCGCAGTCCACCACCACCGCGCGCCCACCGGGGCGCAGCACCCGGGCGATCTCGGCGGCGGCTCGCGCGGGTGCGGTGAGGTGCTGGAACACCCGCTCACACAGCACCGCGTCGAAGGTGTCGGTGCCGAACGGCAGCCCGTAGGCATCGCCGGAGACGAATGTCGCGCTCGACCCGGACTCGACCGCGCTGCGCTGCGCCGAGCCCAGCAGATTCGGATCCGGCTCGACGCCGACCGCGGTGCCGTCGGGCCCGACTTGTTCGGCGAAGGTGATCACCTCCGATCCGGTGCCGGACCCGATATCGAGGGCGCTCTCGCCGGGCGCGAGCGCCAGCGCGGAGTGACTCCACGCGCCGAGTGCGCGCATGCCGGGTTGGGTGACTTCCAGATCATGGGCGTCGATCAGCTGATCCCGGGCCGCTTGGTCGAAGCGGGCCGGTCGCGGGGTGTAGTCGGTCATTCGCACCGCCAGTGTGGGAGCAGTCCTCGTGAGCATGGACTCAGAGGCTACTGGTGAAATGTGTCACGTTAACCCTTCCCCGCGATTTAAAGCCGGGGATTTCTGGCTCGGATCGCGCAGCCCGCATCCTAGGAGGGAGGCGAGCAGTGTCTTATGTCGTCAGCACCAGCACGGTCGAGTTCTACCGTGGCCAGAATTATCCTGGCAGCGTTCCGGTCACGGTGCGCGGTGTGACCGCAGCCCTCGCACCGGAAGATTCGTTCGGCGAGCCCGAGTCGCTGCTTGGCTATCGCGAAGCACTCAGAGCACGTCATCGTGGTGTAAGCGGGCGCAACCAACACCACCTTCCGGCCCGCCCGCACGCCACGCTCGATCAGTTCCCGCTTGGCCGCACCGATCGCGGCATCCGCGGCCTTGCGCGCCATCGTCGAGCGGGCCAGAAACTTCGGCTTGAAGTCCTCCACCGCGATTGTCTGGTGATCGGCCACGACACGACGCGCCCACACCCGGGCGGCATGCGTGTTCTGCCGGGCCGCCTTCTTGTGTAGTCGTGCGGCTTGCCGCCTAGCTTGCTGGTACCCCTTCGACGGGGCGGCTCCACTCGGACGCTTGCGGCGGGCCATCTTCCGCTGTGCCTTCGCGAGTTCGGCCGCGCAGCGGCGCCGGTGCCCGACGTAGGGCAGGTCATAGGCGGCGTCGGTGGTGGTCGCGGTTGTCGTGACGCCCCAGTCGATACCGATTCTGCCCTCGGCTGCGGGAAGGGGCTCGACCTCACAGCGGACCACGAACGACGCGTACCAGTGCCCCAACGAGTCCTGATAGACGCGGACCGAGGTCGGTGCAGACGGCAACTCACGCGACCACACAACCGGGACAGTCACCCCACCGGCCAGCCGCAGTCGGCGGTCACGGATGGTAAATCCGCGAGTGGTGTACTCGAGCGACGGCAGCGTCGTCTTCCGCGCCTTGACCTTCGGACGACCACGACCGATAACCTGGTAGGAATCGGTGAGGGCGGCCGCGTAGGTGCGCAGCGTCTGTTGTTGGGTGACTTGCGACCCGTCGCGGAGCCACGATGTCGACGCGCGAGCTGTCGTGAGCAACTTGGAGAGCTTGCAGAATGTGGGCCTCCCTCCGCTACGCTGCTGGTGGACGGCTTCGTTCCACAGGAAACGGCAGCGGTGCCACTCCTCGAACAGTGCGCGCTCCGCCCGTGCGCCGAGGCGCAGGCGGTAGGTGTAGCGCACGGTCTCGACCATATGTTCGACTATACCTACCGCTGTGGGCTAGCTCATACTTCGTCGCACGGTTGACCAGCGTCCCTTGGAGAAGGCATCACTATGTGGAGAACCAGAAGAACCCGTCACCAGCACTTCGGCTCCTCCCTATGGCTGAAGCCACGGGTTTCCTCGGAGCTTTTGCGGTGACTCGCACGCTGTGCCTCGCGCAGGAACCCGAGGCCGACGAACTGCTCAGCACCGACGATTTCGCGCTGCTGCTTGGGATGCTGCTCGACCAGCAGTACCCGATGGAGCATGCGTTTCGTGGGCCGCGCAAACTCGCCGAGCGGATGGGGAGTTTCTCGCTGCGGCAGATCGCCGAGGCGGATCCGGCCGAATTCGAGGAGCTCGCGGCGACTCCGCCCGCTATTCACCGCTACGGCCGGTCGATGGCGCGGCGGGCGCAGGCACTGGCCCAGTACGTGATCGAGCATTACGACGGTGTACCCGCGCGGATCTGGACCGCGGGCGACCCGGACGGGAAAGAGGTGCTGCGCCGATTGCAGGACCTGCCGGGGTTCGGGGCGCAGAAGGCGAAGATCTTTCTCGCACTGCTCGGCAAACAGCGTGGCGTGCAGCCCGACGGCTGGCGGAAAGCGGCCGGATCCTATGGCGATGACGGGTCCCGACGCTCGGTTGCCGATGTGGTCGACGCCGAGACATTGTCGGAGGTAAGGGAATTCAAGAAGCAGGCCAAGGCGGCGGCGAAGACTTCGAAATGAATTCTTAGTTAAGATCCGGCTGCTTTTTTCCCTCGTCACGGGAGTGGAACTGCTCGAAGCTGGCAATTCGAACAGCTCCACCAAGATGAGGGATTGGCAAGTTATGAAGATGAGGAAGCTCGCCGTGGTTGCGGCACTCTTGACGATGGCAACTGGTGTTTCCGCGGGTACCTCTGTCGCGGCTCCGGCCGAGCAGGAGGCCGCTCCGATCAACTACACCGCCGAGGTCGCCGATGGTTCCAAGGCCGTCATCACCACCGACGCGGGCACACTCGTCGCCGAAGACGGCCTGTTCAAGATCAAGGCCCCCAGCGGCATCACCGTCGCCTCGACCGCGCTGACCTACCAGCTCGACGACTATCAGCTGCCGATCGCGGCCGAGATCTCGGGTAACACCGCGACCCTGACCCCCGTGGTCGACCCGGCCAGGGCCGTCTACAAGCCGGTCGCCCTGCCTTACGAGAACCAGGCACCGTGGAAGACCGAGTACGAGCGTGAGCAGGCCGCCTGGAGCCGTCTGACCTCCACCATCGCGCTGGGCGCCACCGTCGGCACCCTGGTCGGCGGCCTCACCGGTGCGGCCATCGGCTGCATCGCCGGTGCGATCGCGGGCACCGTCGTGACCGCCGCGCTGGCCACCCTGTTCGGTGCGGGCCCGGTCGTGGCCTGCATCGCCGGTGCCGGCGCTGTCGGCTTCATCGGTGTGCTGATCGGCCAGATCTTCATCACCGGCCCGGTCGCGCTCGCCGCTGCCGTGCAGTACTTCACCACGATCAACCAGCCCTTCACCCCTCCGGCCAAGTAACGTCAGCCGGTCTTCGAGCCCCCTGCACGGGAACTCCGGTTTCGGCAGGGGGTTTTCGTATACCGCTATTTCGCTGCCACGGCGTCGCGCTGACCTGCGGTGATAGTGTGCCGCATCGCACAATTCGCCGGTTCGGCTTGGATGGGTCCGGATTCGGTGTTAACTTGATTGTTATGTCCGGCAACGATCTCACCGCCCAGCGGGTCACCTACGTGACCGCCGCTCTGGGTTTGCGGTTGCCGTTGACGCGTGAACTGTGTCGTTCCTGCCACTGCGGCTGAGTCGTTTCCGGCTCCCTTGGCTGCCACGTCGTACGTGTAGGCAATCCCGTTGGGATAACGGGCTTTTGGCAAGGAACTTCATATGTCTGCTCCCATCATCGATCGCCCCGTCTCCCGGACGAGTGCTGGTCGTCCTCGTGTGTCCCGACCCGTTGTGCCGCCGGAACTGCGGCGCAGCGACAACCCCGCCGCCGCGGTATTGCGCACCGCGGCTTCCGGGCCCGTTTCGCGTGACAATGCCGCGCGGGCAACAGGTTTGAGTATCGCCACCGTGAATCGGCAAGTGGCGTCACTGCTTTCGGCTGGGCTGCTGCGTGAGCGGCCCGATCTCACCGCAGCCGGTGCTGTCGGCAGGCCGCGGGTACCGTTCGAGATCGATCACGACTCGTATCTGACGCTGGGCATCCATATCGGCGCCGAGGCGACGAAGATCGTCGCCGCGGACCTGCGTGGGCGGATTCTCGGTGGACTCGCCATCGCGACCCCGCAGACCGGCCAGGAATTCGCGGTCACCACCGTGGCTCGTAGCGCCAAGGCGTTCCTGCAGCGGTGGCATCGACGCACGCCGCTGTGGGCGGGTGTCGCGATCGGTGGGCGGGTGGATCCGCAGACCGGTGTGGTCGACCATCCGAAGCTGGAATGGAAGGGCGCGCCGATCGGGCAGGTGCTCGGTGATGTGCTCGAGCTGCCGGTTTCCGTCGCACCGCACGTCGAGGCGATGGCGGCTTCGGAACTGCTGCTGCCGACCTTCGACGCACGCAGGCCCGAACCCGATACCGAACTTCCCGCCGCTCAGCACGGCAGCAGCCTCTACTTCTATGTTCGTGAGACCGCGGGAATCGCCGTCACTCTCGACGGCCGGGTCCATACGCCGAGCAACGGTCCCGGGTCGATCGCGCACCTCCCGACCGGGTCCGATGTGCAGTGCACCTGCGGGCGCCGTGGGTGCTTGGAAGTGACCGTCGGTGATCGGGCGTTGCAGGCTCGGGCCGTGGGTCGCGGAATCATCCCGGCGCACAACGGGACTGCCGGGACGACGATCAACGATCTGTATCGGGCCGCCGAGTCCGGGTCGGAGTCGGCGCGGGAACTGCTCGCCGAGCGGGCGACGATGCTCGGGCAGACTGTCGCGCTGGTGCGGGACATGCTGAACCCGGATCGAGTCGTGTTGGGCGGGCAGGCCTTTACGGGATACCGGCCTGCGCTGGGACATGTGGCTCGGGCGTTTTCGCAGAGCACGCAGTTGGCTGCCACGGATATTCGGATCAGCGGATTCGGGGGGAAGGTGCAGGAGTTCGCCGCGGTGGTTACCTCGCTGAGTGCGCTGTACGCGGACCCGCTGGCGGCTGTTCGCCGGGTTTAGTGTCGTGGAAGACGCGCAACCCACTGATCACGCAAGAACATGGGTAACTCCCCAACCACCTCCCACCTACTACACACCCGACGTAAGGCCGGGAGCCAACAGTCGAGCTCCCGGGCGCTCCGCTAAATACGCGGAGAGGCGGAACAAGCGCCTTCCAATGCTGTTATGAAGAACGGGAATTGGGCGGCGAAGCGGTGGAGGTTGGGGTCTCGGTCGTAGCCGGCGAACCAGTAGAGGCCTGGTTGTGAGTCGTCGGCGGGGTTCATGTCGCGGAAGGTGCGGATCCAGTTGTCCGCTCGGCCGCTGATCACCGTGTAGGGGAGGGCGCGGGAGAAGATCGTTTCCTGGTCGATCGGGGGGATGCGGTCGCGGGTGACGGTGTCGAGGCCGCGGTGCATGGCGCGGATTCGGCCTGCGACGGTGTCGCCGAGGGGGGTTCGGGTGGGCAGGTAGTTGGGCAGCAGCACGGCCGCGCCGCCTGCGAGGGCGATGGCTACGCCGACCAGGGCGTGGCCCGCGGTCAGGGCGAGGGTGACCGTGATGACCAGGCCGAGGGCGATCAGGGCGGCGCCGATCCAGCGGGGGAGGGCACGCTGTTTCGGGTCGGCGAAGGCGCCGGTGGCAACAGCGTCGTTGCGCATGGCGGCGCGGATCGGGTCCAGTTGCAGGCGGCCGGGGGCGCGCAGTTCGCGGACGGCGACGGTGTCGGTGCCCTCGGGGAGCAGCATGTCGTAGACGGTGCGTTCGTATTCGCGCAGCTGGTCGTCGGGGGCGTTGACGCGGCTGATGCGCCAATCGTCTTCGCCGCGCGCGTTCACGGGGGTGATCCACAGGTAGCGCCGGACGGCGAGATCGACGACGGTGGCGGCGATGTCGACCGGGTCGGCGTGTTCGTCGATGATCAGGCCCGCTTCGCCGGGGAGCACGCCGTCGGGGGAGGTGAACTCCACGCGCCCGCCCTGGTCGATCAGCGGATCGAACGCGTCGCTGCCCGCCACAGCCGCGGCGGCCCGCTTTCGCGCCAGCAGCACGTAGGCGATCATGCCGGCCAAGGCGAGAAGGAGAGCGCCGAAGGCGGCGAGCACGGGCGTGGTGAAGGCGAACGGACCCGTACCACCGCCGCGCACATCGGCATTCGCGGGCACGGTGCCGGGGGGCATCTGCAGGGTGAGGTCGATGGCGTCGCCCTTGCGCAGGTCGGTCTGGTGCAGGTACAGCACGCCGTCGGGTTCGGTGTGGACATCGGCGCACGGCTTGGCATTACCCGCGGAGCCGAGTTTGCAGTCCACGATGCCCATCTGGAAGCTCGGGCTGATCACCGAGACATCGAGCACGGCGATGTCGGCATTGAGGACGCCGAGCCAGTGGAACACCTGGGTGCCTGGCATGTCCGAGACGGTGTTGTGCACCGTATACGTGAACTTCGATTCGCCGGGCTCGGCCTCGACGACGAACTGGTCGTTGACGGTGGTCGCGGTGCCGCTACCGCTCGCGGTCACATCGGTGACCTTGAAAACCCGTTCGACGTCGTCACCGACCTTGAGGCGCAACGGCAGCGACATCGTGAAATTTCCACCGGCGGGTACCGCGACAGTTTCGATGACCTCGAGCACACCGGTTTCAGTGAGGGTGAGGTCGGCGATGATCGAAACACCGGAGGTCGCGGGCTGCGTGTGGGCTACCGGCGCGGCCACGAGCACACCCGCCGCAGCGAGCAGCAGCGCGCCCGCGGCGCCCCCCCGAAAAGTCAGCATGGGTGCTTACTCTAGACAGCTTGCTATTCTGCGTCAGCGGCTGTCGACGATAATACTCATGAGACGAGGGGGGTACGGGGGAGTGACTCAACCACCGTACGGTTATGGGCCGAATGGCCCAGGTGGACGACCGGTTCCACCACCCCCCGGCTATGGTCCGCCCCCGGGGTACCGGCCACAACCGGGGTACGGGCAGCAAGGTTATCCACAGCCTCAGGGTTATCCACAGGGTTTCGGCCAGCGTCCGGCATATGGTCCGCCGCCGGGGTACCGCCCACCACCGATGCCCTACGGCCCGCCCGGCAGACCGACTCCGCCGCCACGTAAACGCGGCGGCGGGTTCACCTCGCTGATCCTCGTTGTCATCTTCCTGCTGGTCGGCGGCCTGGTGAAGTACGCCGTCGATACCGGCGTCGACCTCGGAATCGGCGCGATCGGCCCCGAGCCGACCACCACCTACGCCCCCCAACCCGGCATCGCGCCCGCCGCGACCGGCGACAACCCCCTGCTCACCGACGCCGACGGCACCCTGATCCCCGCATCGTGCGACTACGCGCCGTGGGGCACCCAGGTCGACAAGGCCCGCGCCTTCTTCGAATCGGCCGCGCAGTGCCTCGAATCGGCGTGGAAACCGCTGCTGGCGGAAAACAATCTGCCCTTCGAGTCGCCGACCCTCAGCATCACCGCGACCACCGACGGCATCACCACCCCGTGCACCGGATCGACGAGCAACTTCGCCGCCTTCTACTGCCCGGCGAACAAGACCATCTACATGCCGATCAGCCAGCTGCAGACCGAACAGTTCCGCGACAACTGGGTCGTGTACCTGTCGGTCTTCGCGCACGAGTACGGCCACCACGTGCAGGCCCAGTCGGGCATCCTGCGCAAGGCCAACAGCGAGCGCGTCGACGCGGGCGCCCGCTCGGCCAAGGGCCTGGAGCTCTCGCGCCGAGTCGAGCTGCAGGCCAACTGCTTCGACGGCATGTTCATCGCCTCGTCGAAAGGCGGTGGCTCGCTGACGTCGTCGCAGGTCACGGTCGCCACCAGGGATTCCTACGGCCGCGGCGACGGCCCCGGCGACATGCGCGACCACGGCACCGCCGAGCACGGCGGTCAGTGGTTCGAAGCCGGCCTCGACCGCAACCTCACCGCCCAGTGCAACACCTTCACGGTCGCCGCGAGCGAAGTGAACTAGGTCCCGTAGTGGCCTTCGCCGAAGCGGCGCGGCGAACTGCCGTGTACCCCTTCGGCATAGGCGGTTTCGGCGTGTAGGGCGAAGTCGATGCCCGCGGTCTCGTCTTCCTTGCTCACGCGGAAGCCGATGATCTTGTCGATGCCCTTGCCGAGCACCCACGAGACCGCGAAGGCGTAGGCCGCGACCACCAGCACCGCGACGAGCTGCTTGCCGAGCTGGGCGAAGCCGCCACCGTAGAACAGGCCGTTCACGCCGCCGGTCATCACCTGGGTGGCCAGCAGGCCGATCAGGATCGTGCCGACGATGCCGCCGACGAAGTGCACGCCGACCACGTCGAGCGAATCGTCATAGCCCGCTTTGTGTTTCCAGCCGACCGCGAACGAACACAGCACACCGGCGGCCAGGCCGACCACTACCGCACCGAGGGTGTTCACCACGCCGCACGACGGGGTGATCGCGACCAGACCGGCCACCGCACCCGAGGCCGCGCCGAAGGTGGTGGGCCGCCCGTCGCGGATCTGTTCGACGATGAGCCAGCCGAGCATGCCCAGACTGCCCGCGACCAGCGTGTTCAGGAAAACCGCCGCCGCCGTGCCGGTGGCGCCGAGCGCGGAGCCCGAGTTGAAACCGAACCAACCGAACCACAGCAGACCCGCGCCGAGCAGCACGAACGGCAGGTTGTGCGGACGCATCGCATCGATGTTGAAACCGATCCGCGGCCCGAGGACCAGCGCCAAGGCCAGAGCGGAAGCGCCGGAAGTGATCTCGACCACGAGGCCGCCCGCGTAGTCGAGCGCGCCGAAGTTCAGCAGCCAGCCGTCGGGTCCCCACACCCAGTGCGCGATCGGCGCGTACACCGCCAGCGTCCACAGCGGAACGAAGACCATCCAGCCCGCGAACTTGGCGCGATCGGCGATGGCGCCCGAGACCAGGGCGGCGGTCAGGATCGCGAAGGTCAGCTGGAAGGTGACGAACAGCAGTTCCGGAATGGTGCCGCGGACGGAGCCGGGGGTGATCCCGGCCAGCCCGAAATGTTCCAGATTGCCGATCAGGCCACCACCCGCATCATCGCCGAACGCGAGGCTGTAACCGGCGACCAGCCAGACCACGGTGACCAGCGGGATCGCGATGAAGCTCATCATCAGCATGTTCAGCACGCCGGTCGAGCGCACCATCCCGCCGTAGAAGACGGCCAGTGCGGGCGTCATCAACAGCACCATGGCGGTAGCCGCGAGTAGCCAAGCAGTGGCCGCGGGGTCGATCGTTGCGGGCACGGTAACTCCTTTCACGCGTGAGTGCGTTGCGAGAAAGTTACCGAACGCTCACCTCGGGCGGCAGCGCTAGCCCCGGTTTTCCTTGGCCAGTGCCCGTGCGCCGCGCTTGCCCGGAATGGGCAGGTCATCGCAGTCGCCCAGCCATTCGGCGGTGGTGAGCCAGCGGCGCTGGGCGTGCGCGTCGGCCACGTCGAAGAACAGGCGGCGGCCGCGGTCGTCGCGCGCGTCACGGGCGAGCACCGCCCAGCTCGGCGGCTTGCCGCGGGCGGCGGTGTGGTCGGAGACGAAGCCCGCAACCAGCTTGCCGACTATGTTGACCGGTTTCTGCGAGACCCGATTGCCGTATTTCGCGGTGTGCCAGCGCCGCGCCGGGCACAGCGAACCCGGGCTCGCGTTGGAGGCGATCCAGCCCGCCCGCTGCGCCCGTTCGATCAGCCACAGATGCTTCACCGCCGACGGTGCGATCTCGCCGACCCGATCGGCGATGAGCTGGCAGACCTCGGCGTCGGCGAGGATATCGCGCCTGGTGGGACCGATGTTGTGGTCGGTCCAGTGCGCCGCGGCGAGGCGGGCAAGGACGCGACCGAACTCGTCGATACTGCGCTGGGCGCGGCGGCCGAGCCGCTCGATTCGTTCGGCCTCGCGGCGCATTTCGTTCTGCGCGGTGAGCGTGCGAATGGCCGCCATCGTGGGTACCTGCCCGCGTTCGAGCAGTTGCAGGATGGCGTCGGCGGTCGCCGGGTCGGCCGCGGCCGCGACGGGTAACGAGTCGCGTTTGATGTCGAAGTCCTGTGGGCTGATCGCCCGGCTCAGTAGCCCGACCGCGGCGTTGTCGCCGGCGAAGTCGGTGTGGGCGAGCCAGGCGGATGCGATGTCATCACACGACAGCACGGGGAAACGTTCCTCCGGTCGGTGCGGTGGGGGAGCGATCGGTGCGCGAAGGTTGTGCCCCGGTCGGGATGAGGGACCGGCCGGGGTCACCAACCTGATGAAGGTTTGGCCACCGAAGTTGCCGAGATCCACGGTAGCCAGGCACTTGCGCCACTGTCACGACCGTTCATGATTTCGTTACATCCAGTAAGAAGCCTCCAACCAGGGAATTGGTTTGCATTGCCAGGGCAACCAGGATCAATTGACTGTTCGATGGTGAATTCACCGCGTGAGTGGCAGTCGATAGCTCGACTGTTGCGCCCAGCGGCATGCTTTGGCAGTACGCTCCATACCGCAAAATCCAATGTGATTTGAGTCACATCATGGTGAAGCCTTCGTAACCTCGCACCGCCGCAGTGCCAGCCGCCGATCAACCGTGTCGGACACCGTCGGTAGCCTGTGGGTCGTGGCTCTGTACCGGAAGTATCGACCGGCGACATTCGCGGAAGTAGTGGGTCAGGAGCACGTCACCGACCCGCTGAGTACAGCGCTGGACACCGGCCGGATCAGCCACGCGTACCTGTTCTCCGGGCCGCGTGGCTGCGGTAAGACCTCGTCCGCCCGGATCCTCGCGCGCTCGCTGAACTGTGTGGACGGGCCGACGTCCACGCCGTGCGGTACGTGCTCGTCGTGCGTGGCGCTCGGGCCGGGTGGGTCCGGCAATCTCGACGTCATCGAGCTCGACGCGGCCAGTCACGGTGGTGTCGACGACACCCGTGAGCTGCGCGATCGCGCGTTCTACGCGCCCGCCGAGTCGCGGTATCGCGTGTTCATCGTCGACGAGGCGCACATGGTCACCACGGCCGGTTTCAACGCGCTGCTCAAGATCGTCGAGGAACCGCCCGCCCACCTGATCTTCATCTTCGCCACCACCGAGCCGGACAAGGTGCTGCCGACGATTCGCTCACGCACGCACCACTATCCGTTCCGTCTGCTGCCGCCCGCCACCATGCGCGGACTGCTCGGCAAGATCTGCGAGCAGGAGCAGGTGCCGGTCGAGGAGGCGGTGTATCCGCTGGTCATCCGGGCCGGTGGTGGTTCGCCGCGCGACAGCCTGAGCGTGCTCGACCAGCTGCTGGCCGGTGCCGGGCCCGACGGTGTCACCTACCCGCGCGCGGTGTCGCTGCTCGGCGTCACCGATGTGGCGTTGATCGACGATGCCATCGACGCGCTGGCCGCCAATGATGGTGCCGCCCTGTTCAACACGGTCGACTCGGTGATGGAGGCCGGCCACGACCCACGCCGATTCGCCGTCGACCTGCTCGAACGGTTGCGCGACCTGATCCTGCTGCGCGCGGTCCCCGACGCCGCCGACCGCGGCCTGGTCTCCGGCCCCGGCGACGTCATGGAGCGCATGCGCGATCAGGCCGAACGCCTCGGTCCCGCCACCCTCACCCGCTACGCCGAACTCCTGCACGAGGGCCTCGGCGAAATGCGCGGCGCCACCGCGCCTCGCCTGCTCCTCGAAGTGATCTGCGCCCGCATGCTCCTGCCCTCGGTTTCCGACACCGAGTCGGCGACGCTGCAACGGCTGGAGCGATTGGAACGCGGATTCGCCGGTGGTTCCGTCCCGGCTCCCGCCCGGCCAGGACCGGCCGCGGGTGAATCGCCTGTCGAGCGCCCCTCCGCGCCGTCGTCCAGCGTCGGCCGCCGAGGTGCGGAACTTCTCGCCGCTGTCCGCGCCGAAAAGGAAGCTGCCGCAGGAAGTTCAGCACCTCCGACCGCTGCCGGCCCTGCGGCGTCGGAAGGGAACAGCCCCGCTCAGGCCACACCAGAGGTCCCGGCTGCCCCCGCGCCGTCGGTGCAAGACGTGTCGCCGGTGCAAACCGCACCGCCGCTGCGAACCGCCCAGCCGGTGCAAGACGTGCCGCCCGCGCGAACCGTACCGTCTGTGCAGAACGTCTCGCCGGTGCAAACCGCACCGCCCGTGCGAGCTGCCCAGACTGTGCGACCCGCGCCGTCGGAGCAAACCGCACCGCCCGCGCGACCCGCCCAGCCGGTGCTAGACGTGCCGCCCGCGCAAACCGCACCGCCTGTGCAAGACACGCCGCCCGTTCCGCCGGTGCGGACGGCAGCGGACGTGCCGCCACCGGCGGAAGCCGTTGCACCCCAATCCTCTTCGCCTGAGGACGGATCGACAGAAGAAGCTGCGGTCGCCCAGTCCGTCGACAACCCGCCCGCCGAAAGCCCTGATCCTGTCCCGGCGCCGGTCGAATCCATTGCTCCGGCGGATGTCGAAGCGCCACAGACTGACTCGGCATCGGACGAGCAGCCCGAAGCCGCGCCGGACCTACCGGCGGAGCCGCAGGTCAGCGCGGCGCGGGCGGCGGCGCCCACCGAGGATCTGGTCGGGATCGTCGATGCCGCGTGGCCGGAGATCAAGGGGCGGGTGCGGGAGTTCGGGGCCACCTTGCAGGCGCTGTTGTCGGGGGCGGCGGTGTCGCGGGTCGACGGTGAGGTGATCGTTTTCGCGCATCAGAGTCCGCCGTTGGCGCAGCGGTTGTCCGATCCGCGCAATATCGAGGCGGTGCGGTCGGCGGTGCGAGCCGTGCTCGGGCGGGAGCTGGATGTGCGCTGGGAGACCGGGGCGCCCGCGCCGCGACCCGCGCCCGCCGCCAAGTCCGGGCCTGCGCGGGGGAACGGAAATCCCGAGAGCAAGCCCGCGGGTCGGCCGAAGTTCTCGCGGCCGAGTCAGGCCGGGGGCAACCAGCCGCCGAACCGGGCGAACCGACCGTCCGACGATGACATTCCGCCGCCCGATTTCCCTGACCTACCCGATGACCCCGGCCCGGAAGAGGGATCGGAGTCCCGGTCCGGCGACGATTCCGCACGCGCCGCCGCCGTTCTCGGACCGCCGACCGCGGAGGAGGAACGGGAGATGCTGGCCGCCGCCGCGGTGCCGGTGGCCCCGGGTGACCGTCAAGACCCGGACGAGGTCGCCCTGGCGTTGCTACGTGAACAGTTCGGAGCAAAGAGTCTGGATGGTTGACAGCCACCGTCCGCACCGCGTTAAGTTAACCGGAGTTCGCACACCACGGTAGTATGAACGGGTGGCCGGGAACGGCAGTTGAGCATGGTCCTATGTTCCGCTGGTGCTTGCCGGGATTTGTACGGCGCTGAGGCGATCGGTCATGGCGTTCGTGCGGCCACCGCACCCCAAGGAAGGAAACACTCCGATATGACCACAGAGGCCTACATCTACGAGGCCATCCGCACTCCGCGCGGCCGCGGCAAGAAGACCGGCTCGCTGCACTCGGTCAAGCCGATCGATCTGACTGTTGGTCTGATCCAGGAGCTGCGTGGCCGCTTCCCGAACCTCGACGAGGACCAGATCTCGGATCTCATCCTCGGCGTGGTCACCCCCGTCGGTGACCAGGGCATGGATATCGCCCGCACCGCGGTCACCATCGCCGGCCTGCCCGACACCGTCGGTGGCTTCCAGCTGAACCGCTTCTGTGCTTCCGGCCTCGAGGCCGTGAACCTGGCTGCGCAGAAGGTGCGCTCCGGCTTCGACGATCTCGTCATCGCCGGCGGCGTCGAGTCGATGTCGCGCGTGCCGATGGGCTCCGACGGCGGCGCCTGGGCGCTCGACCCGGCCACCAACTACGACGGCTACTTCGTGCCGCAGGGTGTCTCGGCCGACCTGATCGCCACCATCGAGGGATTCTCCCGCGACGATGTCGACGCCTATGCCGTGCGCTCGCAGGACCTGGCGGCCAAGGCCACCACCGGCGGCTACTTCGCCAAGTCGATCGTCCCGGTCAAGGACCAGAACGGTCTCGTCGTGCTCGACAGCGACGAGCACATGCGTCCCGGCACCACCGCCGCCGACCTGGGCAAGCTGAACCCGTCCTTCGCCGGTGTCGGTGAGATGGGTGGCTTCGACGCTGTCGCGCTGCAGAAGTACACCTACATCGAGAAGATCAATCACGTCCACCACGGTGGCAACAGCTCGGGCATCGTCGACGGCGCCGCCCTGCTGCTGATCGGTTCCGAAGAGGCGGGCAAGAACTCGGGTCTGACCGCGCGTGCCCGCGTCGTCGCCACCGCCACCTCCGGTGCGGATTCCACGATCATGCTGACCGGTCCCACCCCGGCCGCCAAGAAGGCGCTGGCCAAGGCCGGTCTGACGATCGAGGACATGGACCTCGTCGAGATCAACGAGGCCTTCGCCTCCGTGGTGCTGAAGTTCCAGAAGGACCTGAACGTCCCGGACGAGAAGCTGAACGTCAACGGTGGCGCGATCGCGATGGGCCACCCGCTGGGTGCCACCGGCGCGATGATCACCGGCACGGTGCTCGACGAGCTGGAGCGTCGCAACGCGCGCTACGGCCTGATCACCCTGTGCATCGGCGGCGGCATGGGCGTCGCCACCATCATCGAGCGCGTCTGATTCCCGGCCGAAACTTCTCACAGGAGAACGAAAAACTATGACTGACAACATCATCGGCTGGGAGAAGGACGCCGACGGCGTGGTCGTCCTCACCATCGACGACCCCAGCCAGGGCGCCAACACCATGAACGACGCATACCTCGCGTCGATGAACGCCACCGTCGATCGCCTCGAGGCGGAGAAGGACGACATCACCGGTGTCGTCATCACCTCGGGCAAGAAGACCTTCTTCGCCGGCGGCGACCTGAAGAACATGATGAAGGTAGGCCCGGACAACGCGGCCGAGGTCGTCAAGATGGTCACCGACGTCAAGGCCCCGCTGCGTCGCCTCGAGCAGCTCGGCAAGCCGGTCGTCGCCGCCATCAACGGCGCTGCCCTCGGTGGCGGCCTGGAGATCGCGCTGGCCACCCACTACCGCATCGCGGCCGACGTCAAGGGTTCGGCCATCGGCCTGCCCGAGGTCTCCCTCGGCCTGCTGCCCGGTGGCGGCGGCGTGACCCGCACCGTGCGCATGCTCGGCCTGCAGAACGCGCTGATGCAGGTGCTGCTGCAGGGCCAGCGTCACCGCGTCACCAAGGCCAAGGAAATCGGCCTGATCGACGAGGTCGTCGCCACCGTCGAGGAGCTCGTCCCCGCCGCCAAGGTGTGGATCGCGGCCAACCCCGACGCTGCGCAGCCGTGGGACAAGAAGGGCTACCGGATCCCCGGCGGCACCCCGTCCACCCCGGCCTTCGCGGCGAACCTGCCCGCGTTCCCGGCCAACCTGCGCAAGCAGATCAAGGGCGCCAACATGCCGGCCCCGCGCGCCATCATGGCCGCGGCGGTCGAGGGTTCGCAGGTCGACATCGACAACGCGCTGACCATCGAGGGCCGTTACTTCACGAGCCTGCTGACCGGTCCGGTCGCGAAGAACATGATCCAGGCGTTCTTCTTCGACCTCAACCACATCAACGGTGGCGGCTCGCGTCCGTCGGTCGAGGATGTGCCCAAGCGTGAGATCAAGAAGATCGGTGTCATCGGCGCCGGCATGATGGGCGCGGGCATCGCCTACGTTTCGGCCAAGGCCGGCTACGAGGTCGTGCTCAAGGACGTCGAGCTCGCCAACGCCGTCAAGGGCAAGGGCTACGCCGAGGCCATCGAGGCCAAGGCACTCTCGCGTGGCAAGACCACCCAGGAGAAGTCCGACGCGCTGCTGGCTCGGATCACCCCGTCCGCCGACGCGGCCGACTTCAAGGGTGTCGACTTCGTGATCGAGGCCGTGTTCGAGAACCCGGAGCTCAAGAACAAGGTCTTCCAGGAGATCGAGGACATCGTCGACGCCGATGCCCTGCTCGGCTCGAACACCTCCACCCTGCCGATCACCCTGCTCTCCGAAGGTGTGAAGCGCTCCGAGGACTTCATCGGTATCCACTTCTTCTCCCCCGTGGACAAGATGCCGCTGGTGGAGATCATCAAGGGCAAGAACACCTCCGACGAGGCGCTGGCCCGGGTGTACGACTACACCCTCGCCATCAAGAAGACCCCGATCGTCGTCAACGACAGCCGTGGCTTCTTCACCTCGCGCGTGATCGGTACCTTCATCAACGAGGCCATCTCGATGGTCGCCGAGGGTGTCGACCCGGCCACCGTCGAGCAGGCCGGTCTGCAGGCGGGCTACCCGGCCGCGCCGCTGAAGCTCAGCGACGAGCTGAACTTCACCACCATGCAGAAGATCTACAAGGAGACCTCCGCGGCCATCGTCGCTGCCGGTGGCGAGCTCAATGCCGCGTCGGCGAAGACCGCCGAGGTCCTCGACACCCTGGTCGAGAAGTACGACCGCAAGGGCAAGCTGGGCGGTGCCGGCTTCTACGAGTACGTCGACGGCAAGGCCACCGGCCTGTGGGACGACCTGCGCGAGATCTTCAACACGAGCCGTGAGCTCCCGGAGGGTGTCACCTTTCAGGATCTCAAGGACCGGATGATGTTCGCCGAGTCCATCGAGACCCAGAAGTGCTTCGACGAAGGCGTGCTCACCAGCACCGCCGACGCGAACATCGGCTCGATCTTCGGCATCGGCTTCCCGGCCTGGTCGGGTGGCTCGCACCAGTTCATCGTGGGCTACCCCGGTGGCCAGGAGGCCTTCGTGGCCCGCGCCGACGAGCTGGCCGCGAAGTTCGGCCCGCGCTTCGAGGTTCCGGCCTCGCTGCGCAAGTAAGTAGGTAGTTCCGGTTTCGGCCGGGTCGCAACGCCCGTCACCTCGCTGAGGTGGCGGGCGTTGCGTCGTTGTCAGCGTTTGGCGTAGTCGGCGAAGCCCTGCCAGTCGAGCATCACGCACGGCTCGGCGCCGACGACCCACGCGTCATGACCGGGGGCGGCGATCATGACATCGCCGGGCCCGAATTCCTGCTGTTCGCCGTCGTCCATCTGGACCACGAGCCGACCGGACAGGCAGTAGCCGATATGCGGGGCCTGACAGCTGTCGGTGCCCGCGATCGGCTTCACGTGGTCGCTCCAACGCCAACCGGGTTCGAAGACGGCACGGCCGACCGGGCCGTTTTCGACGTTGACCAGGTCGAGTCGACCCTTACCTTGCTCGAACGGCCGGGTTTCCTCGGGCGCGTCGAAACTCATACGTACCAGCGCGGACATGACATCTCGCTTCTGCTCGGGTGATGAGCGGTCATGTCGTGGTCCACCGTGTGGAAGCCAGCACGGCCCACGGCCGCGCTCACCGAGGAACCAATTCTTCGCTGATTCGGGGTGGGTCGCAAGTGCCCTAGCGGAAGGCGATCGCGCCGACGATGTCGCCGTGGCGGTAGCGCAGATACTTCTCGACGCGCGCCTCCTCGACTGCCCCGGTCGCGGTCACCAGGGTGATCACCACGAACTCCTTGGAGGCTCCGGCCTTCCATTTGCCGGTCGCGAAGTCGTCGATCATCCCCGCGGCGCGCACGTTCAGATCCTCTTCCTCGATCTGCTCGGCGGCGGTCTCGGCGGCCGCCGCGTCCTTCATCGCCAGCACGAACTGGGTGAACTTCACGGCCCCGCCCTCGGCGGTCAGCAGCATCTCGGTGGCGTGCTGACAGCCGAGACCCGTGATCTTGCTGCCCTTGGCGATCGGCGCGCAATCGTTGTGGTCGCGTCCCTCCACCCAGTCGGCTTTCATCTCGACATCGCCGAGTTTGAAGTTCCACGGGCCTTCGTAGTCGGTGTAAGTCAACCGCCCCCCAGCCTTGGGCTTGGGCTTGGTGGTCGTTGTCGGTTTCGCGGAGGTGGTGGAAGTGGCAGACGGCTTGCCGGTCGCCGACGCGGCCACCGCGGTGCCCGCAACGTGGCTACCAGCCGATATGAGCAGCCCGGCGCCGACGATCAGCCCGGCGATCACCACCAGGGCGATGACGATCCACCCCGCGTTCGACTTCGGCGGCGGGCCGAGCGGCGCGATCTCCTGTGCGTAGGTGGCAGGCGGCTGTCCCCACGCCGCCGGATCCTGCTGCCCCGATGGATACGTCATGACCGAACTCCCCCTTGTTGTCCCGACGGCCCCGAGCCCGTCCGGTTAGTGCCATCGACCCTACTTTGCGCAGACGTCGGTGACATTGTCGTAGCGGGCAGACAGTTCGGATGGTGTTCACCCGGCGGTGTGCTGGGGTGGATAGCGTTGCGGCCCATGGGACGTCGGGTAGCCGCGGCAATTTTCGGTGCGATGGTGGTCGGGGTGAGCGCGCCGGGGGCGGTGGCCGATCCCGGCGTTCGGGTACTGGGGGAGCAGGTTGTCGCGCACGACTCGGACTTCCGGGGAACTGTGGTCGGCGGGTTGTCGGGGATCGACTATCTGGCAGGTACCGGGGAATACGTGTTGATCAGTGATGATCGGTCGGAGAAGGGGCCCGCGCGGGTCTATACCGCCCGGATTCCGGTGGGGGAGAGCGGGATCGGTCCGGTGAGCTTCACCGGGACGACACCGCTGCGGCGTGCCGACGGGGCGGTGTATGCGCCGAAGTCGGTGGATCCGGAAGATATTCGGGTCGACCCGTGGACAGGCGACTACTTCTGGACGCAGGAAGGTGAGCGGGCCGGTGGGGTGCTCGTGGATCCGTCGGTGCGGGTCGCTCGCGCCGATGGCGGGTTCGTCGCGGAACTCCCGATACCGGAAAACGAACGGATGCAGGCTGATTCAGGTCCTCGGCAGAATCAGGCGCTCGAAGGGGCGACGTTCGCGGCGGGCGGGGCGTTGTTCGTGACCGCGATGGAAGGGCCGCTGCTCCAGGACGGGCCGGGGGCGACCACGACGGCGGGCGCTACGACGCGGATCACCGTGCAGGCCAGGTTCGGGCCGGTACTGGCGCAGTACGCGTATCCGCTGGAACCGGTGTTTGCCGAGTCACAGCCGGAGGCGGGCCAGGCGAGTAACGGCGTCACCGCGATTCTGGCCGATGACGCGCTCGATCCCTCGCGATTGCTGGTGGTGGAACGGGCTTTCGCCAAGGGGGTGGGCAACCGGGTGCGGATCTTCGAGATCGACACGTCGGCCGCGAGCAACGTGCTCGACGCGCCGATCGCGGGTGCGCGCCCGGTGACCAAGCGGCTGGTCGCCGATCTGACCGATCTCGGGATCGAGGCCGTCGACAACATCGAAGCGATGACGTGGGGCCCGCGCCTGCCGTCGGGTGAGCGCACGTTGGTGCTGGTCGCGGACAACAACTTCGCGGCCGAACAGCGCACTCAACTGATCGCGCTCGCCGTGCGCTGAAACACGGTTCGGACAACCGTTGCCGCCACAGCATCGAATCTCCACCCGATAGATGCCGGATCGCGCTAGCTTGGATATGTGCGGTGATGTCGATTCCGCATACCGACCGAAATGCCGGTGCCGCCGATTTTGTGAGAGGTGGTCACATGGATCCGGAGCCGACGCGTATGCGGCGCGGGCCAGTCGAGGCGGCACCGGTGGGTCTCGATACGCAGCGGACGAAGGCTCCGGGGGAGCCCGACGAGGCCGTGATCGCCGAGTTGGACGCCATGGGGCTCACGGGAGCCAAGGAGATCGGGCGCGGCGGGTTCGGTGTTGTGTACCGGGCTCTGCAGCCGGCGTTGGATCGGGTTGTGGCGGTGAAGGTGCTGTCCTCGGAGATCGATGTGGAGAGCCGGGAACGGTTCCTGCGCGAGGAACAGGCGATGGGCAAGCTGTCCGGGCACCCGAACATCGTCGACATCCTGCAGGTCGATGTGACCGAGACCGGGCTGCCGCTGATCGTCATGCCGTACTGCTCGCGCGGCTCGCTCGAACGACTCATCCACGATCGCGGCCCGCTGACCTGGTCGGACACTGTGCGCGCCGGGGTGAAGCTGGCCGCGGCGATCGAGTCGGCGCATCGGGCGGGGATCCTGCACCGGGATGTGAAACCGGCCAACGTGCTGATCAGCGGCTACGGCGAACCGCAACTCACCGACTTCGGCATCGCGCGCATCCCCGGCGGCTTCCAGACGTCTAGCAGCCTGATCACCGGATCGCCCGCGTTCACCGCCCCGGAGGTGCTCAAGGGCCATGAACCAACCGTGCGGTCTGATATCTATGGCCTCGGTGCCACCCTGTTCGCCCTGCTCACCGGCCACGCCGCCTTCGAACGCCAGACGGGCGAGAAGGTGGTCGCCCAGTTCCTGCGCATCACCACCCAGCACGTCCCCGACCTGCGCGCCCAGGACTTCCCCGCCGACGTGGCCGCGGTGATCGAACGGGCCATGGCGCCCGATCCCGCCGACCGCCCGGCCTCGGCCTACGAATTCGGCGAACTGCTGCGCGATGTCCAGCGCGCGCACGGCCAGATGTCCGACGAAATGGCACTGCTCGACTCCGCGGAACCCACCGAGGACACACCCGAGGTCCTGAAATCGGTCACCGGCCGTCGCAGCTGGCCGCTGACGCTGCAGCCCGCCGGTGCCTCGGTACCCATGCCGAGCTCGACCACCGGCACCCTGCCGCCGACCGCCGCCACCAAGTTCCGCCCGCCGACGCCCGCGCGCGAGCCCTTCCCGCGCCAACGGTTGCTCGACGTGCTGCGCGAGGGCGGCGATCGTCGACTCGCCCTGATCCACGCGCCCGCCGGTTTCGGCAAGAGCACCATCGCCACCCAGTGGCGCGCGGACCTGGCCACCCGCGATATTCCGGTGGCCTGGCTCGGCGTCGACCAGGACGACGACAGCGAGATCTGGTTCCTCGCCCACCTCATCGAGGCCATCCACCGGGTGCGCCCAGAGGTCGGCGCGGGCCTCGAGCAGGTGCTGGAGGAGCGCCCGGCCGACGCGGTCGCCTACGTGATCGCCACCCTGATCGATGAGGTCCACGCCAGCGGGCGACCGGTGGTCGTCGTGGTGGACGACTGGCACCGCGTGCGCGACCCCGGCGTGCAACGCGCGATGGCGACGCTGCTCGACAACGGCTGCCACCACGTGCGTTTCGTCATCACCAGTCGTGATCAGTCCGGCTTGCCGATCAGCAGATTGCGGGTGCGCGACGAGCTGGTGGAGCTGGACGCCGCCGCACTGCGGCTCACGGAATCGGAGACCCGGCAGATCCTGGTGGAGCGCAACGGTTTCGCGCTCACCGATGAGCAGGTCGAGCAGATCCACACCGCGACCGACGGCTGGCCCGCCGCGATCCAGCTGGTGAGCCTGACCCTGCGAGGGAAGGCCGATCCGGCGCAGCTGCTGAGTTCGCTCGCCGAGGGCGGCCACGGGATGCGGGAGTACCTGGCCGAGAACGTGCTCGACGCGCTGGCGCCGGAGCAACTCGAGTTCCTGATGGCGATCTCGGTGGTCGAGCGGGTGAACGGATCACTGGCCGCGCTACTGGCCGACGTCACCGACGGCGCTGTGCTGCTGGAACAGGCCGAGCAGCGTGAGCTCTTCCTGCACCGGATCCAGCACGATCCGGAGTGGTACCGCATGCAACCGCTGTTCGCCGAGCATCTGCGCGCCCGGCTCGAACGCGAGCATCCCGGCCGTTCGAAAGTGCTGCACCGCAGGGCGGCTCGCTGGTACGCCGAGCACCAACTGCTGCGCAAGTCGGTGGACCACGCGCTGGCCGCGACCGATCTCAAACTCGCCGCCGACCTGCTCGAAAGCGGCGGCATGGACCTGATCGACGGCTCCCGCCTGGCCACCCTGCTCGGCAGTGTCTCGAAACTGCCTGTGCAGCAGGTGACTTCGCGGTCGAAGCTGTTGATGGCGGTGGCCAGGGCGAATATGAACATGCAGCAGACCGGAACCGCTCGCAGCGCGCTCGGCAGGCTCTCGAACCTGCTGGCCCGTAGCGCGCCCGGCGCGCCGGAGCTGACCGAACAGCGTTGCGTGGCAACCGTTCTGGACGCTGCCGACCGGGTGGCCCACGATGACACCGCCGAGGTGGCCGACAGCCTGGCCGGCCTCCTGGAAGAACCCGGTGACCTGCCCGCTTGGACCGTCTCGACCGCCGCCAACTTGATGTCGTTCGTTCGGCTCTGCGAGTTCGACTTCGACGCGGTGACCGCGCTGCAGGACTGGGCCGCGGACTATCACACACAGTCGAAGGACCCGCTCGGTCCGGTGTTCGGCCTCTGCGCGCTGGGCGACGCCGCGTACGAGCGGCTCGATATCGGCGCCGCCACCACCTGTTTCGAGCAGGCCTACGAGACGGCGCGGGTCAGGGCGGGTCCACGCTCGGACGCCGCCCGCATCGCGGCGGCCATGCTCGGTGAACTGGCTTATCGCCGTGGTGATCTGGCGTTGGCCGACCGGCTGCTCGACGAGAGCCACCAGCTGGTCACCCGGGTCGGGCCCGTCGACTTCCTGATCGCGACCTTCGTGATCGGGGCCAGGGTGAAGGCCGCGCTAGGCGACCAGTACACGGCCTCGGCCCGGCTCGCGGAAGGCGGGCGCGTGGCCGCGGAGAACGGGTTGGCCCGTCTGGATGCCCATGTGCGGGCCGAACAGTCCAGGCTCGGATTGCCCACCGGCGACGACAACTTCGCCCCCGACGCCTCGGGTAACGGTGCCCGGCGCAAGAAGGGCGCCGCCGTGCTGATCACCGAGGCGCGCGCCATCGCCGATATCCGGGTCCTGCTCGGCGAGCAGCGGCTACGCGCCGACGATCGGGCCGCGCGCCACGCCAGGGTGATCTACGCGCGAACGCTCGAGCAAGCACGTCCCCGCGCGGAAATGGACGCGACCCTGCTGCTCGCGGAGTGCCTGGCCTCGGCCGGGTGGGTCGGGGAAGCGACCGGGCTGGTACTGCCGGTCCTGCGCACCTGCGCCGACCTCGGCTGGACCCGGCCGCTGCTGGACGCGGGGCCGGGTGTGGTCGGCCTGCTCCATGTGCTGCGCACGCAATCCCATGACGGGCAGGAACATCCGATCCTGCACGACCTGCCCCGCCGCTTCCTCGACGAATTACTTGCCTGAGCTCACCCGGTCTAAGGCTGCCACCACGGGCGCAACGGGACATCCCAGGCGCCGTTCGAATCCAGTTTCACGCCGAGCACGTGGTGCAGCTGGATCACGTTGCGCTGGAAGCCGAGTCGGCAGCCCGCCATGTACAGCCCCCACACCTTCGCGGTGCCCTCGCCGACCTCGGCGACGGCCTCGTCCCAGTTGGTGACCAGGTTCTTGCACCATTCGTGCAGCGTCAGCGCGTAGTGCTCGCGCAGGTTCTCCTCGTGCAGCACTTCGAGGCCGACGTTCTGGATATCGGAGATGATGCGGCCGGAGCCGATCAGCTCACCGTCGGGGAAGACATAGCGGTCGATGAAGTCGCCCGCCTTGGTGGTGCGGGTGTTGTCGTGGCGGGTGATGCAGTGATTGAGGAACAGGCCGCCCACTCGCAGCTTGTCCTTGATGTAGCCGAAGTAGAACGGGTAGTTGTGCACGCCGATGTGTTCGGTGAGGCCGATCGAGGAGACCGCGTCGAATTCGCCCTCGGGGATGTCGCGGTAGTCGCTGTGTCTGACCTCGGCGAACTCGCCGAGGCCTTCCTCGGCGATCTTCTGCTGGGCCCAGGCGGCCTGTTCGGCCGATAGTGTCGCCCCGATCACCCGCACGCCCCGGCGTGCCGCGTAGCGGACCATGCCGCCCCAGCCGCAGCCGATGTCGAGCAGCCGGTCGCCTTCCTTCAGCCGCAGCTTGTCGAAGATCAAGCGGTACTTGTTCTCCTGCGCCTGCTCGAGGGTCGCGTTCTCGTCGCCGTACACCGCGCAGGTGTAGGTCATCGACGGGCCGAGGACGTACTCGTAGAACTTGTTGGAGACGTCGTAGTGGTGGTGGATCGCCTCGGCATCGCGAGTCTTGGAGTGGCGCAGGCCTTCCAGCGCGATCCGGCGCCAGCGCGGTAGCGTCTCCTGTGGCGGGGGTGCGATCGGCTTGAGCCGCTCCCAGCCCAGCGAACGGGCGATGGTGACCAGTGACAGTGCCGAAGGACGATGGAACTTCATGTCCTGCATGGCTTTCAAGAGGTCGTACGGGTCGCCGGGATGTACTCCGCCGGCAGCCATGTCGCCCGCGATATAGGCACGCGCCATGCCGAGGTCGCCGGGGGCGCCTGCCAGGTAGTTGATACCACGGGGGGTCTTGATGTCGAGGGTGTAGGGCGCGCCCTCGGGGCCGGTCGCGCTGCCGTCGTAGGCCGTGACGCGGACGGGGATATCGCCGTCTACGAGGCTTTCGACGACCTCGGCGATATTGAGCCGGGTTCCCAGTTCGGTCAGGCCAACGGCCTTATCGGATCGGTCCTTGAATGTCGTCACTTGCGTTGCACCGCCTTCGAATACAGATTCAGCAGTCGTTGGTCCGGGTCGTAACGGGTCTTCAGTTCGGTATAGATGTCGCCGCCGTAGAGCTCGGCGAACTCGGCTTCGTCGTAGTAGGAGTCCGAGTAGAGCGACTTGTGTCCGTCGAACGCGGACACGATCTTCTCGATGGCGCGGTTGGCCGCCCCTTCCGGTTGACCTCGCTCGGTCGGCACCGCCGACCAGAATCCGACATTGACGTAGGTGCGCTGTGGTTCGAGCGGGTACAGCGGCCACGGACGTGCACCGTCCGTCGCCGACGCGTCCTCGGTCGCACGCAAGCGCAATGGGCACAACCAGATCGGCTCGATCGGTATTTCCCGCAGGAACCATTCGACGAAGTCGGCGGTGTGTTGCACCGGTACCTCGATGTCCTGCACGACGCGTTCCTGCGGGGGGTTGCCCTTGCGGGCCTGCCTGCGATCGTCGAAGTGGTACTTGCGGTCGAGCGCGACCAGTTTCCAGTAGAAACTGCTGCGGCGGCGCGACTTCGGCCAGAGTCTGCGGATCTTCGGGTTCTGGGCGCCGAAGGCGCGCGAGCACCAGAACCAGTCGGTGTCCCAGCGCCACAGATAGTCGTGGATGGTCAGCCGGTCCCGTTTCACGCCGTCCGCGTGCTGCAGGGAGCGGTAGAAGATGTCCATGCCGGTGTAGTCGCTGACCGGGCCCGGCTCGTCGGTCTTGCGACCCAGGGTCAGGTAGCTCTCGTCCGCGCTGAACACCACGCCGTCGATGTAGTCGACGTCTTCGTCCTCGTAGCGGCGTTCGACGACGATCCGTTCGAGTTCGGCTTCCAGTTCGCGCAGGTCGTGGAAGCGCACGTGCCGCAGTTCCACGAACCCCGGCACGGGTTCGAGCTCGATCTTGAGCCGGACGGAGTACCCGAGGGTGCCGTAGGAGTTGGGGAAGCCGTGGAACAGATCGGCGTGCTCGCCATCCGGTGTCGCGGTGACGATCTCGCCGGAACCGGTCAAAATGTCCATTTCCAGCACGGATTCGTGGGGTAGACCATTGCGGAACGAGGTCGATTCGATGCCGAGGCCGGTCACCGCCCCGCCCAGCGTGATGGTCTTGAGTTGGGGAACAACCAGCGGCGCAAGCCCGTACGGGAGGGTGGCCGCCACCAGGTCCTCATAGGTGGTCATGCCCGCGACGTCGGCCGTGCGGGCTTGTGGATCCACCGCGATCACCTGCCCCAGGCCGGACACGTCGAGACCGGGCGCGGTGGTTGCCGCCCTGGCCCGGAACAAGTTCGATGTCTTCTTCGCCAGTCGGACGACGGCACCGGGCGGAATGGCGCGATAGCTTTCCAGCAATCGCGCCACGCCCGCTCGATGCGCGGCATATCCGGATTCGCGTGCGGCCGGTTCGTGACCAGCCCTACCCAAAAGACTCACTGCCACCCCGTTGACGCTAGTACGACCCCGTCCGCCGAGCCACCGGATACCTGCGCGCCGCGACAAAAAGTCACGCACATGTTCCCGCACCGTCCCGGCCTGGTCGGGAGAACCGGTCGGGGACAGGGCAGGATGTAACCCGGTCGAGATATATCGCCACCACCCAGCAAGGAGTCAACAGTGGGACAGGTCAGCGCCAGCAGTTCGGTCGCCGTCGCCGCGGATCCGCAGCGCACGCTCGCGGCGATCGGCGACTACGAGACGATCCGGCCGCGCATTCTCTCCGCGCACTACCGCGACTACAAGGTTGTCGAAGGTGGTCAGGGCGCGGGCACCGTGGTGGAGTGGACGTTGCAGGCCACCGAGAAGCGCACACGCAATGTGCGCGCGACGGTGACGGTGGCGGATTCGGTCCTCACCGAACGCGACGCCAACTCCACGATGGTCACCACCTACACCGTCACCCCCGACGGTGCGGGCTCGAAGGTCACCGTCGAGACCACCTGGAAGGGCGCGGGCGGCATCTCGGGCATCTTCGAGGGCATCTTCGCCCCGCTCGGCCTGAAGAAGATCCAGGCCGAGGTGCTGGGCAACCTCGCGCGCGAACTGGCCTGAACCCAGGCCCTGCTCGTTGGTCAGACCTTGCCGATGTCGAAGAGATTTCCTTCGGGGTCGGCAAGGGTTGTCCACCGCATGCCGTATTCGTCGACGTCGGCGATGTGCTCGGCGCCCAAGCTGATCGCACGCTCGATGTAGTCCAGTGCCTGTGCCGAGGCGAAATCCAGGTGAACGACGTTTTTGCCGGGGTTCTTGTCCGGGACCTTGATGAACATCAGCAGCGGGGTGGCGCCCGCGGATTTTCCGACGGTCGCGAAGAACTCCGATGCTTGCGGATCGACGGTCGTGTCCATCAGTTGGGCGTAGAACTCGGCCAAGGTGGCGGCGTTGTCGCAGTCGATCGTCACATTCGCCAGGGCGATGGTCATCAGATCTCTCTTTCGGTGATCGGCCAGCACACTTCGGTGCGGTAGGTGGCCGGGTTGTCGGTGACATCCGGGCCGACGAGATAGCGCTCGCGGACCGGTGCGTCGGGAAGTGTGGCGCCGTGCTCGGCGACGTGGCTGCCGAGTGCGCCGTACGTGCGGTCGAAGTCTTCGAAAGGGCCGTCGTGCACGGCCACGGCGAAATTGCCTGCCGGGAATTCGACGACCGCGAAGGCGCCGGTGGGAACGACGTCCGCGCCGGGTGGCAACGGCACGAACGCGGTGACCATGCCGTTGTCGTCGGTGAAGAATTCGTTCGAATAGGTCGCGCCCGCAACGCCTCCCGGGGTGACGCCCGACTCGAGCAGGGTGGTGTACAGCTGCTCGAATGCGGTACCGCACCAGTCGGCGATGGCGGAGCGCTCGACCTGATGGGTGAGCGTGAGCGCGGTGAACGCGGGCTCGATCCGGTAGTCGACCTCGATCGGCGGTGGCGGCGCGGTGAGCAGGGCGCGCAGTGAGACCACCACCTCGCGGGTGCGATCCAACGCCGCCTCCATCCGGGCCAGATGCCCCCGCAGGGCGGTGTCGCGCTCGGCGGGATCGGCCGCGGCGAGCACGGTGCGGATCTCCGGCAGCGGCATCTCCAAGTCGCGCAGGCGGCGGATGAGATGTGCCCGTTCCACCTGGTCGGTGGAATATCGGCGGTACCCGGTGCCCACGTCCACCGCGGCGGGCTCGAGTAGCTCGATCTCGTGGTAATACCGCAGCGTCTTGACGCTCAGATGGGTGAGGCGGGCGAACTCGCCGATCGCCACGGTTGCTGTCATGAGGTCCAGAAAACACCCTCCAGTCAGTGGAGGGTCAAGAAGATAGTTATGCGGGCGTCAAAACGAAGGCGGCCAGCAGCGGCCACGATCCCTCACGCCACCACGAGTAGCCGAACCAGACGCCCGGGGTCACCTCACGGATCTCGTCATAAACCTGCGGAGTGGGCGACGGCGCGTAGTTCAGCGCCCAGGTGGGGGCGCCGTCGAGGATCGACGGTGCTCGATAGACATCGGCCGGGAACGCCTCGATTCCGGCACCGGTGACCCGATTGGTGAGTGACCCACCGTCGGGTCCGGTGCGGAACACCTTGCCGATCCACAGCGCGGGCGCGGCCGCCTCGAGCTGCGGTGGGCGCGTCACCCAGCCGTTGGTGAGACCCGTCGCGATCGCACCGGCCTGCGCGTCGCGATAGATCTGATCCTGCTGCGTGACAGAGCATCGGAAGCGCAACGAATCAACGGTCACCGCCCGATTTCCTGGATCGAGCAGGCAGCCGTTGCCGTAGTCGGCGATCCCGGCCGCGGAATCGGCCGACGCGGCGGCGGGTGAGAGAAGAAGCAGGCTGGCGACAGCGGTGCACAAGGCCGACGCTGACATCAGCCGCGCACGGGATGCATTCATCTGATCTCCTAGAGATTGCTGAATCATTGCCCTACCTCGCATGATCGTATCCCGAACCGCCAACGGATCCACCCCTCAGGTGAGGGTTCCCCCCGACTAAACTGACGACGGCACGTGCCCGATCCCCGCGGCCCCGGCCGCCGAAAACACAGGAGTGTTGTGCAACCCGGTGATGGTCAGTTCGATATGCAGGCACTGCTTGCCCAGGCTCAGCAGATGCAGCAGGCAGTGATGCAGGCGCAGGCCGAGCTCGCCGAGACCGAGGTGTCCGGTCAGGCAGGCGGCGGTCTGGTGCAGGCCACGATCAAGGTCAGCGGCGAGGTGATCGCGCTGACGATCGACCCGAAGGTGGTCGATCCAGAGGATGTCGACGGACTGCAGGACCTGGTCATCGGCGCGATCAACGACGCGATGGCCAATGCGCAGCAGCTCGCGGCTGAACGCCTCGGCCCGCTGTCGCAGGGTCTCGGTGGCGGTTCGGTGCCCGGTCTGCCCGACTTCTGATGTATGAGGGGCCGGTTCAGGATCTGATCGACGAGCTGGGCAAACTGCCCGGCGTCGGTCCGAAGAGCGCACAGCGCATCGCTTTTCATCTGCTGGCGGTGGAGCCGCCGGATATCGACCGGCTGCAGGCCGCCCTGCAGAAGGTGCGCGACGGCGTGCAGTTCTGTGTGTCGTGCGGCACGGTCGCCGATGGTGAGCTGTGCCGTATCTGTGCCGACCAACGCCGCGACCGCACGATGATCTGTGTGGTCGAGGAACCCAAGGATGTGCAGGCGATCGAGCGCACCCGCGAGTTCCGTGGTCGCTATCACGTGCTCGGTGGTGCGCTCGATCCGCTCAGTGGCGTCGGGCCCGATCAGTTGCGGATCAGGGAACTGCTCACCCGCATCGGTAATCAGGAGGACGGCATCGATGTGAGCGAGGTGATCATCGCGACCGACCCGAACACCGAGGGCGAGGCGACGGCCACCTACCTGGTGCGGATGCTGCGCGATTTCCCCGGGCTCACCGTCACGCGGTTGGCCTCCGGGCTGCCGATGGGCGGCGACTTGGAGTTCGCCGACGAACTGACCCTCGGGCGTGCGTTGTCCGGCAGGCGGACGTTGTAGGACCGGTGGGCCGGTGGCGTCGGGGCGCCGCCGGTCACGTCGGAATCAGAGGTCGACGCGGGTCCAGGTGACGCCGTCGCCGGTGGCGGGCTTGCCGTTGGCCCAGTCCCAGATGATGTCGGCGACCTGCGCCGGGTCTTCGAGGGTCGTGCCGAAGTGCCGGTCGCGGGCGCCGTCGCGGTATTCGAGGGTGTACGGGCCACTCGTGTCGCGGTAGGTCTGGATGTAGCGCTGTTCGCCCTGTTCGACGATGAGGTACGGGTTGGGGGCGGCGAGCCCGGCGACCCACAGGTGGGCCAATTCCTCGGTGAGATACGGGAATTCGCCCGCGCCGCCGTGCGTGACATTGATCGGGATGTGGCCTGCCGGGTCGATCAACCAGGTCAGCTGCGGGTCGTAGACGGCGTAGCCGCGCGGGGTGGCGAGGTCGAAGAGCAGGTTGCGGACGAAGCCGATGGCGTCGTACGGCGAGGGGATGTAGAGCGTGTTGCCGCTGGGGCCGCCGACGGATTCGACGCTGAGGAACGAGTCGTCCACCGGCAGTTCGGCGTTGCGAGTATTGAGCTCGGCCGCGATCTCGGCGATCGGTTCGGACTCGGTGACGCCTTCCTGGGCGGCCAGATACGCGTCGATCTCGTCGACGGAGCTGGCGACGCCGGACGGCAGCAGTATGTGGTCGTAGCTCACAGCGTTATCCTAGCGGCTGGCGCCGCGGGTCTCGGCCCTGTAACCCGCCTCTTCCCTCCCTCCGGGTACTCCTTCGTCGCACCCTCCGGTCAGTCCAGAGGCGGGGCGGGCCGAGACCGTCGGTGTCGGGCTATTACCGCGGTGTTTCGAAAGGGGGGCCGGTCGGGAAATTCCGGTTTCGTCGGCCCGCGCGGTGTCGGTGGTGTGTGGTCAACTTGGTGAATGGGCATCAAGGTGTCACTCGAGCACCGCACGGCATACTCCTTCGATCGTCTCGTCGAGGTGCACCCGCACGAAGTGCGGTTGCGTCCGGCGCCACATTCGCGGACCCCGATCGAGGCGTATTCCCTCGAGGTGTCCCCGGCTGAGCACTTCGTCAACTGGCAGCAGGACGCGTTCGGCAATTTCGTTGCGCGCCTGGTGTTCCCGAATCCGACGAAGGAGTTGTCGATCACCGTCGGGTTGATCGCCGACCTCGAGGTGGTCAACCCGTTCGACTTCTTCATCCAGGACTACGCGGAGTTCTTCCCGTTCGAGTACGAGACCGCGCTCGCCGAGGATCTCGCGCCGTATCTGCGGCGCGTCGACGAGGGGGAGCCGGGGAGCGGCCCGGGGGAGTTGCTGCGGGAATGGGCGCGGGTGCATCGGCCGCAGGGGCAGATCCGTGCCATCGACTATCTCGTCGAACTCAACTACGCGCTGCGCAACTCGGTCGACTACACCGTGCGTATGGAGGCGGGCGTGCAGACGCCCGATCACACCCTGCGCACCGCGCTCGGATCCTGCCGCGACTCGGCCTGGCTGCTGGTCGGTGTGCTGCGTGAGCTGGGGCTGGCCGCGCGCTTCGTCTCCGGCTACCTGGTCCAGCTCACCTCCGACGTGCCGTCACTGGACGGTCCGTCGGGCCCGACCGCCGACTTCACCGACCTGCACGCCTGGACCGAGGTGTATCTGCCCGGCGCGGGGTGGGTCGGGATGGATCCCACCTCCGGCCTGTTCGCGGGCGAAGGCCACATTCCGCTCGCCGCGACTCCGCATCCCGGCGCCGCGGCTCCGATCACCGGGGCGACCGGGATCACCGAGGCCACCCTCGATTTCAGCAATGTGGTTCGGCGCATCCATGAGGATCCGCGAGTCACCCTGCCCTACACCGATTCTCAGTGGGAGCGCATCGTCGCCTCCGGTGCCGCGATCGACGCGCGAATGGCCGCGGCCGATGTGGGCCTCACCATGGGCGGCGAGCCGACCTTCGTCTCCATCGACGACCAGGTCAGCGCGCAATGGACCACCGACGCCGACGGCAGGCACAAACGCGAGCGCGCGGTCGACCTGGCCGACCGCCTCCGCGCGATCTACGCGCCGACCGGCATCGTGCAGTACCGCCAGGGCAAGTGGTATCCCGGAGAGCCGTTG
This sequence comes from Nocardia sp. A7, assembly GCF_046549215.1. Lineage (NCBI taxonomy): Bacteria > Bacillati > Actinomycetota > Actinomycetes > Mycobacteriales > Nocardiaceae > Nocardia > Nocardia sp. A7. Next base: position 2,451,059 of record NZ_JAJPWE010000001.1, read on the forward strand.
CCGCGCTGGGAGATCGCGATCGCGTGGCGGGCCGACGGTGAGCCGATCTGGCAGCGTCAGGATCTGCTCACCGATCCGTGGACGCCGGTGGCGCAGCACACGCCGGTGCCACCGGTTGCCGCCGCAACGGTGGGGAACGGTCACTCGAACGGGTATGCGCCGGCCGGGGCCGAGGTCGCGAGCGCTGTTGTCGCGCTGGGGCTGGCCGACGAAAACGGCGTTGACGCGTCCTATGCCGTGCCCGGCTCGGTCGACGCGGACGAGCCCGACGCGGTATCGGTACTCGATGCGCATCTGCCCGTCGCCCCGGTCGACATGGTCGCGGTCTTCGATGCGCGTCCTCGGGTCGGAGGTGACGAAGTCGCCGCCGCGGTTGTCGCGCTGGGGCTCGCCGAGGAAGACGATGGCCGAGGGAAGGGCGAGTCGGGCGGTGTCGATCGGCTCGACCGCGCCGATGATCTCGCGGCGGCGGTGGCGGAACCTGCCGACGAGGTAGGGGATCTGGATGAAGTGGAGTTCGATGACGGACCGGCGCTGATCGAGGAGCCCGTCGAGTTGGTCGCCGCCGAACATCGGCGGGCCGCGGAGATTCAGCAGGCCTGCGCCGACGCCGGTGGCACCGTCCGCCCGGCGAAGACGGCCGAGGTCTCGAAGAAGGAAGCGAAGGAGTCGGCCAAGGCAGCCGAGAAGGTCGAACGGCGGAAAGTCGTGGGGAAGAAGAAGCTTCGCGGCAAGAAGGACGCTGGGAGCGCGCCGCGATCGGTCTTCCCGCCTATCCAGCTGGCCCGCTCGCAGCCGATCAACGCGGCCGCCGGGGTGATCCCCGACCGGGCGCCCGCTGCCGACATCGGCGCGGCCAAGGCGTTGATCGCTGAGATCGCAGGCACCCTCGGCTTGCCGGATGTGCAGGTGCGGCCCGCGTTCGAGGATCCGTTGGCGCGGCTGGCGGCGACGGTGAGCGCGCCGTATGGCGATCCACCGCCCGCCGATATCGACCCGACCGAGGACTCGCCCGAGGTGCGGCGGGTACTGCTCGAGAGTTTGGAGGAGTCGGTCGATCAGCCGTCGGCCTATGTGTTGCCGATTCATCGGCGCTCGGATGGCGCGGGGTGGGCCAGTGCCGACTGGCAGCTGCGGCGTGGGCGTGCTGCGGACGGCCGCGGCCGGATCGTGTTGGCCGACGGTGATTCGCCTGCGGGACTTCGCCTTCCGATCGGATCGGTGTCATGGCACGCGCCGCCGATCCTGCCCGACAGCGACCCGCTGTATCAGCAGCCGTTGCGCGCGGAACGGGTCGAGCCGCCCGCCGCGGTGGAGTCGGCCGATTTCACGCCGACGACCGCGCTGGTCGCCGAGGTCAGGCAGGGGCGACTGCACGTGTTCCTGCCGCCGGTCACCGAGCTCGACGACTTCCTCGATCTGATCGCCAAGGTCGAGGCGGCGGCGGTGGCGATCGGTCAGCCGGTGGTGCTGGAGGGTTACGCGCCGCCCAGTGATGCACGGCTGCATACCTTCTCGGTGACGCCCGACCCCGGTGTGATCGAGGTGAACATCATGCCGACCAGCTCGTTCGCCGAGCAGGCCGAGGTGCTGAACACCCTCTACGAGCAGGCCAGGATCGCCCGGCTGAGCACCGAGTCCTTCGACGTGGACGGCACACACGGCGGCACCGGTGGTGGCAACCACATCACCCTCGGCGGGGTCACGCCCGCGCGTTCGCCGATGCTGCGGCGCCCCGACCTGCTGGTCTCCATGCTCACCTACTGGCAGCGTCACCCCGCGCTGTCGTACCTGTTCGCGGGCCGTTTCGTCGGCCCGACCTCGCAGGCGCCCCGCGCGGACGAGGGTCGCGAAGGCGCACTCTACGAGCTCGAGATCGCCTTCGCCGAGGTCGCCAGGTTGTCCGCGCAAACCGCGGGACCTACGCCCTACGAAATCCAGTCGGCCCCTTGGCATATCGACCGTGCGCTGCGGCACCTGCTCACCGACCTCACCGGCAACACCCACCGCGCCGAATTCTGCATCGACAAGCTGTACAGCCCCGACTCCGCTCGCGGTCGGCTCGGGCTGCTGGAACTGCGCGGTTTCGAGATGCCGCCACATTTCCAGATGGCGATGGTGCAGTCGCTGCTGGTGCGCGGCCTGGTCGCGATGTTCTGGGACAAGCCGCTGCGCGCGCCGCTGATCCGCCACGGTGCCAACCTGCACGGCCGCTACCTGTTGCCGCACTTCCTGAACAACGACATCGCCGAAGTCGCCGCCGACCTGCGCGCGGCGGGTGTCGACTTCGACACCGCCTGGCTCGACCCCTTCACCGAATTCCGTTTCCCCCGCATCGGTACCGCCATGATCGGTGAGGCGGAGCTGGAACTGCGCGGCGCGATCGAACCGTGGCTCACCCTCGGGGAACAAACCACCGGCCAGGGCACCGCACGCTACGTCGACTCGTCGGTGGAACGTCTGCAGGTGCGCCTGGTCGGCGCCGATCGCGGTCGCTACATCCTGACCTGCAACGGTATGCCGGTCCCACTACTGGCCACCGACAAATCCGACGTGCAGGTGGCGGGTGTGCGCTACCGCGCCTGGCAGCCGCCGAACTCCCTGCACCCCTCGATCACCGTCGACGCTCCGCTGGTGTTCGACCTGGTAGACGCCACAACGGGCATCTCCCGCGGCGGCTGCACCTACCACGTCGTGCACCCCGGCGGGCGTGCCTACGACGACGCCCCCGTCAACGCCGTTGCCGCCCAGTCACGCCGGAACCGTCGCTTCGAGGCCGCCGGACATACGGTGAACCCGATGGATCCCGCCGAACTCCGTGCGAAGATTTCGGCACAGTCGACCGATGTCGGCGCACCAGGCATCCTGGACCTACGCCGCGCGCGGACAGTGTGGGGTACGTAGTCGGTCATTTGGCGCCAGCCGCAATCACTACAGGAGGCTCGGTGACTCAGCGCGATGTAGCGCAACGGGACGGGAATCGCCGGGGTTCGGGCGCGCGCGCTCAGGTCGCTGAGCAGTTCGCGCGGTATCGGGCACACAGTTCGGCGGATGCGCGCTTCGACGAGTGCGGTCGCCCGACCACGGGGTACTACGACGAATTGGTCGACGGGCGCGGGCGGGTGCGGTCGATGTGGTCGGAGCTGTCGGCCGACTTCATCGACCAGGGCGTCGGTGGGATCGATCGGATCGATCACCGGGTACGCAGGCAGATCGAGGACGACGGTGTCACCTACACCGAGGTCGGCCTCGGCGGCGATACCGACACCGCGATCCCGCAGCCGTGGCGCCTCGATCCGATTCCGCTGTTGGTTTCCGCCGAGGACTGGACCCACCTGGAATCCGGGCTGGTTCAGCGTTCGCGGGTACTCGACGAGGTACTCACCGATGTGTACGGCCCGCGCAGGCTGCTGAACTCGGGTCTGCTGCCGCCGGAGGTGGTATTCGGCAGCACCGGGTATGTGCGGGCCGCGCACGGCATCACGATCCCGGGCACCCACCAGTTGTTCCTGCACGCATGCGACATCAGCCGGTGGAGTGACGGGCAGTTCCGGGTGCTGGCCGACTGGGCGCAGGCACCATCGGGCGCGGGGTACGCCCTGGCCGATCGCCGCGTGGTGGCCTCGGCGATTCCCGAAGCTTTCGAGCACGCGGGGCCGCGACCACTGAGCCCGTTCGCGCGGGCCATGCGGTTGATGCTCGAGGAGGCGGCGCCCGAACTGGCCGATGGGGAAGAGCCGGTCGTCGTCGTGCTCAGCCCGGGTTCGCATTCCGAAACCGCCTTCGACCAGGCCTATCTCGCGCAGATGCTCGGTTTTCCGCTGGTGGAGAGCTCCGATCTGGTGGTGCGCGACGGCGCGCTGTGGATGCGCTCGCTCGGCAGCTTGGAACGGGTCGATGTGGTGCTGCGGCGCGTCGATGCCGAGTTCTCCGACCCGCTGGATCTGCGTCCCGATTCGCGGCTCGGGGTGGTCGGGCTGGTCGAGGTATTGCGCCGCGGGGCGGTGACGGTGGTGAACACCCTCGGTAGCGGGCTGCTGGAATCGCCCGCGCTGAGCCCGTTCCTGCCGCGCATCGCCCGCTCTGTGCTCGGCGAGGAGCTGCTGCTCGACGCGACCCCCGCCTACTGGGGTGGCGACGATACCGAGCGCGCGCATATGGTGTCGCACGTCGGTGACCTCGTACTCCGCTCTGCCGTCGACGGTTCGACGATCTTCGGACCGAGCCTGTCGGCCGCCGAACGCGCCGACTTCGCCGCCCGGATCGAGGTCGAGCGGTGGAAGTGGGTCGGGCAGGAACCCGCCGAGTTCTCGGTGGCGCCCGCGGTCGACGGGCCTGCGGGGTTGGCGCCCGCGCCGGTGGGCATGCGATTGTTCTCGCTGGCCAGGCGGGGCGGCTACACGGCGATGACGGGCGGACTCGGCCAGCAGCGCATGCGGCTCGAACCGACCCGCAGCGTGATCAAGGTGGCCGCCAAGGACGTGTGGGTCCGCGCGGCCCCGGCCACTGTTCCCGCGGTGGGTTCCGAAGCGCCGCACGAGGAACGGTTGCGCAGGGCGGTGCCGGTCGTCGAGGCGATCAGTTCGCCGCGCGTGCTCAACGACCTGTTCTGGATGGGCCGCTACAGCGAACGCGCCGAGGCGGTGGTTCGCCTGCTCGCCGCCACCCACGACGTCTACCAGGACTACCGCTACCGCCCCTGGCTCGACGGCGCGGAGGCACTACCGATCCTCATGCGCGCCCTGTCGATCACCACGGGCACGGTCGCGCCACAGTCGGTGCTGCCCAACGGAATAGGCCAGTTGGTGTCCGTGCGGTCCGCCGATTCCGTTGCGAAGTCCTCGAATCCAGATGTCGAAGAACATGATTCGGCCGCCGATGGCGAAGGCTCGACTCGCGACTCAACGGACACACCGTCGGCCCGATCCTCATCGAACGACGAAACATCAACGAACGCATCACCTCACGACTCGGCATTTGATCTGGAGGCATCACAGTCGGAGGGGCAGACCCAGTCCGCAGGGCAGGGGCAATCGGCTGGGCAGAGCCATTCCACGGGGCAGAGCCAGTCGGCGGGACAGGGTCAGTCGGCCGGGCAGAGTCAGTCGGCCGGGCAGAGCCAGTCGGCCGGGCAGAGCCAATCGGCTGGCCAGAGTCAGTCGGCTGGGCAGAGTCAGTCGGCTGGGCAGAGTCAGTCGGCTGGCCAGGGCCAGTCGGCCGGGCAGAGTCGGTCCGTGGGGCCGGGTCAGTCCGCAGGGCCAGGTCTGTCGGCTGGGCAGGATCTGACCGGCGCGGAGGGGGTAGAAATCGACTCCGAGGATGACGAAGCGGAGGCGCCGTGGGAGCGGGCGGGGACCAGTGCGCTGGCTCGTGCGCTGCGCACCACCGGTGTCACGCCCGAGCGTGGGGCGGAACCGGTGCCGGGTCCTGAGCCCGAGCCCGAGCCGCTTCTCGCGCGGTCGCGGCAGTCGCAGGGGCAGTTCACCCATCGTGCGATGGATTCCAGTGGTCAGGAAGGGGTGGCCGCGCGGCGGGCGGTGGCTGGTGCTTCCGCCGAGGGGTTCCAGTACCTGGCCTCGTTGACCGGGGATCGGGAGTTGTCCGGGTCGCTGTCGTATGCGGTGGACCATTACGGGTCCGCCGCGCGGGGGGTGCGCGATCAGCTGTCCGGTGACACCTGGATGGTCGTCGGTGCTGTCGATCGCGCGCTGGCCGAATTCCGCAGTGCCAGTACCGAACAGGAGACGGCGCTGTCGGCGGTGCATTCGCTGACGCTGGCGGCGTTGTTGTCGCTGTCGGGGATCGGCGCGGAATCGCTGGTGCGCGACACCGGCTGGTACGTCATGGATATCGGCAAACGGATCGAGCGTGGGCTCGCCGTGACATCGCTGTTCAATGCCGCGCTGGGGCGCAAGAGTACGGCCGAGGTACAGGGTGTGGTCGCGGAGGCGGTGCTCACCGCGACCGAGTCGGCGGTGAGTTACCGTCGCCGCCACCGTGGTTCGGCGCACGTGGCCGCGCTGGCGGGGCTGCTGCTGTTCGATCCGGGCAATCCGCGTTCCCTGATCTATCAGCTCGACCGTCTCGAGACCGACTTCCAAGCGCTGCCGGGCGGTTCCGGCGCTTCGCGTTCGCAGCGCCTGCTCGCCGATGCCCAGCGCATGCTGCGCCGCGTCGACCCGGCCGACCTGGAACACGCCGACGACGACGGCGTCCGCACCGAGCTGGTGGAACTGCTGGAGGGGGTGCACTTGCGATTGCGCAAGCTGGCCGAATCGTTCGAAACCACCAAACTCGCTGTACCGCTGGGAATTCAGCCCCTGTGGGGCAACACAAGGATGGTCGGATGAGCTGGCGATACGCGGCTGTACACCGCATCGGTGGCAACACGAGGATGGTCGGATGAGCGGGCGATACGCGGCAGTACACCGTTTCGGTGGCAACACGAGGATGGTCGGATGACCCGGCGATACATGGTGGTGCACCGCACCACCTACAGCTACTCCGCCGAGGTGACCAGCTCCTACGGTCGCGCCTATCTCACCCCGCGCGAATATCCGGGTCAGCGACTGCTCGAACACGAGATCTACATCGACCCGGTGCCCTCGGACCGCTCGGCGGGCACCGACGTGTACGGCAACACCACCACGTACTTCCATGTGACCTCAGAACACCGCAACCTCGAGGTCACCGGCGAATCCCTGGTCGATGTCGACGGCGAGCACCCCGAGACGCTGCCGGGCGCCGACATGCCGTGGGAAGCAGCACGTCCCAACACTGCCACCGGCCCGCTCGCGGTCGAGTTCACGCTCGACCTGCTCCCACCCGAGATCACCCCCGACGTCATCGACTACGCCGCGGAGAGTTTCCCACCGAACAGGCCACTGCTCGAAGCCGTCACGGAGCTGAACACCCGCATCCACAACGACTTTCAGTACCGATCGGGCTCCACCACGGTGAGCACGAGCGTGGCCGACGTGTTCGCCGCCCGCGAAGGCGTGTGCCAGGACTTCGCCCGGATCGGCGTGGCCTGCCTGCGCTCCCAGGGTCTGGCCGCCCGCTACGTCTCCGGTTATCTAGCCACCGATCCGCCCCCGGGCAAAGAACGCATGGTCGGCGTCGACGCCACGCACGCCTGGGCCGCGGTGTGGTTGCCCGACACCGACGACACCGACCGCACCGGCCGCTGGATCGCCTTCGACCCCACCAACGACCAATTCGCCGACGAGCGTTACGTGACGGTGGCGTGGGGCCGCGATTACCAGGATGTTCCGCCGCTGCGTGGCATCATCTACACGGACTCGAAGCAGTCGACGATCAAAGTCTCAGTTGATGTAGCCCCGATTGATGTAGCCCCGATGGAGGTGTAAGTCCGTGCGTGATTTCGTCTGTCCGAATTGTGGTCAGCAGCTGGCATTCGAGAATTCTGTCTGCCTGTCGTGTCGTAGCGCACTGGGTTTGAGCCTCAGTGAGCGGGCGCTGGTGGTGATCGGTGTCCCACCCGGCGACGAACCGATAGATCACGTGGCGGGTGTCGTGGACAGTGATCGCTTCCGCCTGTGCGACAACCTGCATGTGGCGCAGTGCAATTGGCTGGTCGACGGTGACGCGTCCGGCCCCGGTCTGTGTGTCTCGTGCAAGCTCACCAGGACTCGGCCCAACAATTCCGACAAAGTCGGGCTCGTCGAGTTCGCCGAAGCCGAGAAGGCCAAACGGCGATTGATCTTCGAACTGGTCGAGCTGGGTCTGCCGATCGTCGGCCGGGAGGAAGACCCAGAGCAGGGACTGGCCTTCGATCTGTTGTCCAGCCGCACCGACGATGTGATCACCGGCCATATGAACGGTGTGGTCACCCTCGACCTGGCCGAAGCCGACGACCCGCATCGCGAGCAGTTGCGCGTCGAGATGGCTGAGCCGTATCGCACGCTGCTCGGTCACTTCCGGCACGAGATCGGGCACTACTACTTCCCCGTGCTCGTCGCCGAGGACGCTGCGCTACAACGCTTTCGCGAGCTGTTCGGCGACCCCTTCGCCGACTATCAGGAAGCGCTGGACCGCCATTACTCGCAGGGCGCGCCCAAAGGCTGGAAGAGCGACTACGTCTCCTCCTACGCCACGATGCACGCCGCCGAGGACTGGGCCGAGACCTTCGCTCACTACCTGCATATCCGCGACACCCTCGATACCGCGGCGGCGTTCGGTATCGCGCCCGCCGGCGCGACGCTGGACCGTCCGCAGATCGGGCGGGCCGGGTTCGACAAGATCATCGAGCTCTGGTTGCCACTGACCTGGTCGCTGAACATGGTCAACCGCTCGATGGGCCGCGACGACCTCTACCCCTTCGTGCTGCCCGAGCGGGTGTTGGAGAAGATGCGCTTCGTCCACGAACTGTGCAACAGCAGTCAGGCCGCTGTGCCGGAGGCCATCGTGTAACGCGGCAACGCATTGTCGATTCAGCTGCGACAGGCGTCACAGCTGGCTATGCTGCGAGCTTGAGACTGACGCGTCTCAATCCGGTCGACAACCTCGGCTCGGAATGCTCGATGAGAAGTGTGTGGCTATGAACTCTCCACTGGTATCAGTCGGTCTGCCGTTGGCGCTGGCGGTGATCATGTTCGGCCTCGGGCTCTCGCTCACCGGCGCCGACTTCGCCCGCATCGCGAAGACGCCGCGCGTTGTCGCCATCGCGCTGGCCTGCCAGTTGCTGGTGCTCCCGGTGGTCGCGTTCGGGCTGGTGCTGCTGTTCGATCTCTCGCCGATCCTGGCAGTCGGCATGATGCTGCTCGCCGCCTCGCCCGGCGGGACCACCGCGAACCTGTTCAGCCACCTGTTCCGTGGTGACGTGGCGCTGAATGTGTCACTGACCGCGGTCAATTCGATCGTCGCGGTCGTCACCGTGCCGCTGGTGACCAACTTCGCCATCGGCTACTTCGAGCCCTCCGGCGAGGGCGGCACCGTCGGCTTGCAGTTGAGCAAGGTGATCCAGGTGTTCGCGATCGTGCTGATTCCGGTCGGCCTCGGCATGCTGGTGCGCCGCTGGTCGGCGGCGTTCGCGGACCGGATGGACAAGCCGGTGCGCATCGGCTCGGCGATCACCCTGCTGCTGGTGATCGTCGGCACCATCGTCAGCGAACGCGAAACGCTGGCCGACTCGCTCGCCGACGTCGGCGCCATCACCGTCGTGTTCTGCCTGATCAGCCTGGCAGTCGGCTACTTCCTGCCCCGCCTGCTCGGCGTCGCCGACCGCCAGGCCATCGCCTGCTCGTTCGAGGTCGGCATCCACAACAGCACCATCGCCATCACCATCGCGATCAGCGTCCTCGACAGCACCGAAATGGCCATCCCCGCAGCGGTGTACGGCGTGCTGATGTTCCCGCTCGCCGCACTCGTCGGCTGGCTCATCACCCGCAGGCAGGTGCCCGCCGAGGCAGCCGCGGAGTAGCCGGGCCGCAGGGTGATCGCGTCGGCTCAGGCGCGCAGGCGTTCCTTGCGGAGCCGCTCGACCTCGGGGAGGTCGAGGGGAGCCAGGTCGGTGGCCGGGATGCCGAGGGCCATGGCGATGAGGAGGTCGGCCAGTTCAGGGTTGCGGGCCAGCGCGGGCCCGTGCAGGTAGGTACCGAAGACCGAGCCCTGGACCACGCCCTCGGTGCCGTCGCCCACGCCGTTGCCGACACCACGGGTGACGCGGGCGAGCGGAGCGGCATCGGAGCCCAGAGTTGTTCCACCCCGGTGATTTTCGAACCCGGTGAGGGGTGCTCTGAGCCCGGGGAGCAGGGGCGTGGTGGTCACTTCGCCGATAGCGCGAACCTTTTGGGGCGCGGTGGTGACGTCGAAAAGGCTGACACCGTCGACCTTTTCGCCCGCCGAGGTCTCGTACCAGTTGCCGAGCACCTGGATGGCGGCGCAGATGGCCAGGACGGGGGCGCCCTTGGCGGCGGCCTGCTGGAGGCCGGGGTACTTCTGGAGGTGGCGGGTGGCCAGGCGCTGGGCCGAGTCCTCCGCGCCGCCGAGGGTGTAGATGTCGAAGGAATCCGGGACGGGATCGGCGAGGGTGATGTCGATGACCTCGGCGTCGTAGCCCCGCATCCGCAGGCGTTGCCGCAGGACAAGGGCATTGCCGCCGTCGCCGTAGGTGCCCATCACGTCGGGCAGGACGAGGCCGATACGAACGGTTGACTCGCTCATCTGCGGCCCTCCAGGTCACGGTTGAGATCGCGGAACGCGGTGTAGTTGGCCAGCACCTCGACGTGTCCGGGGGGACAGGAGGCGATGGCGCGCACGGGATCCGGGACGAGCGTGTGTTCGACGCCCGCGTAGGTGAGGCGCACGGCGAGGTCGGTGGCGCGTTCGCCCGAGGCGACCACCTGCACGCCCTCGAAGTGCTCGAACCGCACGTCCCACAGCCAGGACAGGTCCTCACCGTCGGGCACCTGACCGTTCACCGCGATCACCAGACCGGCCGAGGCCGGATCGATCATCGACAGCGCTTCCTGCCACCCCGCGGGGTTCTTGGCGAGCAGCAGGCGCGCGTCGTGCTCGTCCACGGTGACGGTGCGGTAGCGGCCCGCGATCTCGCGCACGGTGCCGGTGGCATCGGTTGCCTTCGCCGGTTCGGCGCCCATCGCGACCGCCGCGGCCACGGCCTGGGCCGCATTGCCGCGATTCGCGCGACCTGGCAGCGCCAGGTGCAGCGGAGACCGGAAACCTTCGGGGCCGCACAGATCTTCGCCTTCGAGCCACCAAACGGGTTGCGGGCGATGGAAATCGGCACCGGTCGAGCGCCAGTTCTCGCCCTCCCAGACGATCGGCTCGCCGCTGCGCGGACAACTGGTTGCGTCGACGGCCCAGCCGCTGCCCGCCGACACCCACACCACATTCGGGTGGTCGTAGGCGATGGAGGACACCAGCACGTCGTCACAGTTGGCGATGACGACCGCGTCGGGATGACGCAACAGCCCGGCGCGCAGTTTGCGCTCGATCATGTTGATCTCGCCGACCCGGTCCAGCTGGTCGCGGCTGAGATTGAGCAGGACGACGACGGCGGGGTCGAGCGCGTCGCTCACGTGCGGCAGGTGCAGCTCGTCGACCTCGATCGCGGCCAGCGCCACCCCGGGGTGCAGGCTGAGCGCGGCCACGATGCCCGCGTCCATGTTCGCGCCGTCGGCCTGGGTGGCGACAGCGCCGAGCGTGCCGAGCGCGGCGGTCGTCATCCGGGTGGTGGTCGATTTGCCGTTGGTGCCGGTGATCAGCACTGTTCGCCGACCGCGCCCGAGCTGCGTCATGATCGACGGATCGATCTTCAACGCGATCAGGCCGCCGATCATCGAACCCTTGCCGCGACCCGCCTTCTGCGAAGCCCACGACGCTGCCGCCGCTGCTCGCAAGGCCAAGCGCCCACGCACCGAGATATCTGCCACGCCGCGAGTCTATGTGCGCGGTGTTACGCGGTGTTACGCGCCGCATGCGGGAGGGTGTCACACGGTGTTGCGCGCACGTGGGAGACGGGTGTGACGTGCGGTTCGGTGGTCGCGGGTCAGGTGCGGTCGTCGAAAAGATTGGGTAGGCCGCGGGCGTAGCGGTCGGTGTCGATGACCCGCAGCGGCTCGAGTTCGGGGGTGCGGCGCAGGCGGAAACCACGGCAGCGCTGCGCGGGCGAGCCCGCCACGTCGAGCAGCGCGTTCACCGCCGCGCGGGCCGACTCGTTGGCGCCCTCCATGGTCGCCAGGTCGATGTCGGTGCGCACGTAATCGCCTGCGAGGAAGAGGTTCTCGATCGGACCGTGCGGCTCGGGCCGGGCATCCCACGAACCCGCGGTGTTGATGAGCAACGGGTCGGCATTCTCGTTGCGACTGCCCTGCCAGGTGATGCCCGGATCGAGAAACCAGGAATGGACGTCGGCGGGGCGAAGTAGTTGTTGGCGATCGTTGAGATGGCTGCTCAACTGCGCCCAGACTTCGCGGAAGATCTCCTCGTGGGTGCATGCGGTGGCGGGTTTGCCGTAGAGCATGCCGGGCGAATGCCAGTCGGAGATATCGATCGAGAGGCAATCGGCCACCGAACCGTCGCCGAAGGACGGCAATTCATCGGTCCACAACTGATTCTGGCTGATCGAAGTGAGTGACCAGGGCGAATCGACATAGGCCGTGTGCCCGCGCGAAATACGCAGTGGCGCACGGAAATAGATCTGTATTCCGTTCATCCAATCGACGAAGAGCCGATCCATCGCGGAGAATTCCGGTGCCACGGCGAGCACCTGCGACGACCACAGTTTTCTGGCCTGCTCTACCGGCAGCGCCACCACGAAATAGTCGGCCTCGACGGTGCGTGCGCCGGTGGCGTCGGTGATACGAGCGGCTCGAACGCGTCGGTCGCGCATTTCCAGTTCGCTGACCCGTGCGCCGATGTCGAAGCGAACGCCGAGGCCACGCAGGTGGCGCACCCACGGGTCGATCCAGGCGGTGTTGGTCGTGTTGTTGAGCACGCGGTCGAGGCCGCCGTCGTTGCCGAGGCCGAGCGGGTTGCCGAGGAATTGTTCGCCCATGCTGCCGATGGTGCGGGTGCTGGCCAGATCCTCCTTGGCGGCAACCATGATCGACGTCAGCGACCTGGACACGATCGCGCGGAATTCGTGCGAACGCTCGTGTCCGCGCACGAAGTCGTACCAGGAGGTGTGCTCCCACTGGCCGAACCGGCGGGCATCGCAGCTGGTGTTGAACACCATCAGTCGGTTGGCGAAGAACATCCCCTCCGCCGCCGACATCTTGGCGGTGGTGGTGATGGTGGCGGCTAGGGTTTCCCTGATCGAATCCGGGGTCGCCTGCGCGGCGGTGATGCCGTCGGGCAGGGCGAGCAGGATGTCGTCGCCGTCGCGACGCGAGAACCTGGCTTCCGGCACCGCGATGAGGTTGTTCCACACGCCGTCGGCGTTGCCGGGATACGGAATTCGGCGCATCGTGTCGGGCAGGTTCTGATAGAAGCCGGGGAAGAAACGAAACCCGTGCTCACCGGGCAGATCGGGCCTGCCGTCGCGGCCGGTGCCCGGTACGCCGACGCTGCGCGCTTTGCCGCCGAGCGCCCGCGCTTCGTACACGGTGACCTCGAACCCGCGCTCGGCCAACTCATGAGCGGCGGTGAGTCCGGCGACACCACCGCCGAGTACTGCGACCCGGCGGCCGGGTGGCGCGGCGAATCCCGGCGCTCCGGCAACGACCCCCGCCGATATCACCCCCGCTGCGACCGTGCCGCGAAGAATAGTCCTTCGCGAAACGGGCAACCGCTGTTCCGCCATACGCTGTTCCGCTGCCTTGCTCGAGTATTGCCTGGAATTTGCTCTTACTCTAGAGCGCGGCGAAGACCTGGCTGTATCGACCTGTGCGTCGTTCGCGAGCTCGAAACCGACCGGTCGCGCGGAAACGCATCGGGCGACCGGTCCACATGCTAGCCAGAGCTCGGGCGGCCGTGGGCTGAATTCGGACTCAGGCTCGCGCCAATTCGGCGGTGGGAGCGGGTGCGGGTGTCTTGCGGATGCCGCGGGTGGTCGTTGCCGCGAAGGCGCCCGCGATCACGATCGCCCCGCCGATCAGCGCCGCCACCGACGGCTCTTCGTCGAGGACCGCCCAGGCCGCGCCGATGCCGACCACCGGCACGAGCAGCGACAACGGCGCCACCGTGCCCGCCGGATAGCGGCTCATCAAGTAGGTCCACAGGCCGGATCCGCAGACTGTCCCGAGCAGGGCGATGTAGGCGAGCGCGGCCAGCGCGGGCAGACCGTCGGCGGAGAAGGCGGTACCGATCGCGCGGAAACCTGTTCCAGGCCCCTCGACAGCCATCGACAGCGCCAGCATCGGTAAGACGGGTACGACCGAGATCCACAGCGCGAGATGCATCGGGTTGTAGCCGGGGGAGTCGGTGCCAGCTTGGCGGGCGCCGATATTGCCGAAAGCCCAGCCGAGCCCGCCCGCCAGCGTCAGCAGGACCGGCAGCAGGGTGGCGTTCGCGAGTCGGTCGGCGCCGATGACCACCATGCCGAGCACGGCCACCGCAAGCCCGGCGATCTGCACCGGCCGCAACCGCTCGCGCAGTAGCACCGCGCCGAGCACCACCGTGAACGGGGCCGAGGACTGCAACACCAGGGATGCGAGACCGGTCGGCATGCCGACGCGCATCGCGGTGAACAGGAACGCGAACTGCAGGATGCCGAAACCTGTGCCGTAGAGCAGCAGCCAGCGGGTTCGCACCGCGGGACGCGGGATGAAGATCAGCACGGGGATCGCGATGACGGCGAAGCGCAGTGCCACGAAGAAGAAGGGCGGGAAATGGTCGAGGCCGATGCGGATGGCCAGGAAGTTCAGGCCCCAGAGCACGACGACGGTCAGTCCGAGCAGGCGGTCACGGGAGGTCACGCCCTTATCGTGCGGGTGGCTAAAGATCAGCACAATCGAATAAATATGGACGGATAACGTAGTTTTGCTTCATGTTCTCGATCGAGCGATTGCGGATTCTGCGCGAGCTGGCCGACCGCGGCACGGTCGCCGCCGTCGCCGAGGTGCTGTCGATGACGCCATCGGCGGTCTCACAACAGTTGAAGGTGCTGGCCAGGGAGGCCGGGGTCGCCCTGCTGGAACCGGACGGGCGACGGGTGCGGCTCACCGACGCGGGGCAGGCACTGGTGCTGCGGGCCGACGATGTGCTCGCCGCGATGGAGCGGGCCACCGCCGAAATGGCGCACTATCGGGGCTCACCTCGCGGACAGGTGCGGGTGGCGTCGTTCCCGTCCGGGGCCGCGTTGCTGCTGCCGCCGGTGCTGGCCGCGATGGCGGGCAGCGGGGTCGAGCTGGTCGCGGGTGACGAGGATCTGCCGCCGAGCGAGGCGTCGAAGCTGCTGGCCGACTACGACATCGTGCTCACCCATCGTGATGAACGCGCGCCGTCGTTGTCCGGGCCGCGGTTGTCGGCACAATTGCTGATGCGGGAGCCGATCGATGTCGTTGTCGCGCCGGATCATCCGCTGGCTGGGCGTTCTTCGGTGCGTCCGGAAGAACTCGCCGACGAGACCTGGGTGAGCGTGCGCGGCGGGTTCCCGGTCGACGACGTGCTCGAGTCCATCGCCACTGTCACCGGGGTACGGCCGCGGATCGCGCAACGGCTCAACGAGTTCCGGGTGATCGAAACGCTCGTGGTCTCCGGCTACGGCGTCGCGCTGATGCCGCGCTACGCCGTAGCCCACCCCGACCTGTCGGTACTACCGCTGGCCGGGGTTCGCGCGGCCCGGGTCTACGAGACCATCACCCGCCCGCAAGCGCACCGCAGCCCCGCCATCGCCACGGTGCTCGACGCCTTCGAGACCGCGGCGCGGGCGGTGACGGAACCGCACTGATCTCGGCGCTCCGGCGAGGACGCTCAGATCAGAACTGACCCGGCTGCTGGTAGGGCTGCCCCGGGTAGGGCTGGCTGGGCTGGTACTGCTGCTGTTGTGGCTGCTGGGCGTGGTAGCCGAAGTCGTCGGCGACCATCGCGGCCAGTTCGAGCAGGGCTCGACGGGTCGGCTTGCTCACCAGCTCGAGGTCGATCTCGGCGCCTTCGGCCAGGTGATCGTCGAACGGGACGATCTGCACGGCGCGGGTGCGGTCGAGGAACAGCTTGCGCAGCTGGTCCAGGTCGACCGTGGAAGCGCCACGGCGCGAAGCGTTCACGACGACGACCGTGCGTTCGACCAGCTTGCTGTAGCCGTGGTGGTCGAGCCAGTCCAGCGTCGCCGACGCGCTGCGCGCACCGTCGATCGCGGGGGAGGTGACCAGCACCAGCGAGCTCGCCATATCCAGCACACCCGACATCGCCGAGTGCATCAGACCGGTGCCGCAGTCGGTGAGGATGATGTTGTAGAACGACTGCAGGATGCCGATGGCCTTGCGGTAGTCGGCCTCGCTGAAGGCTTCCGACACGGCCGGATCCTGCTCGGAGGCAAGCACTTCCAGTCGGCTCGGAGCCTGCGAGGTGTGTGCGCGTACGTCCGAATAGCGGGTGATCTGCTGGTCTTCGAGCAGGTTGCGCACCGTCGAGCGGGTCTGGCGCGGCACCCGGTGGGCGAGCGTGCCCAGGTCGGGGTTGGCGTCGATGGCGATGACGCGGTCACCACGCTGGGAGGCGAAGGTGGAGCCGAGACCGACCGTGGTGGTGGTCTTGCCGACGCCGCCCTTGAGCGAGAGGATCGCGATCCGGTAATCGCCGCGCACGGGCTGGTTGACCCGCTCGCCAAGATCGCGGTAGACGACATCGGCCGCCGACTCACCCGGGTTGATCACGCCGCCGGACACCTTGTGCACAGCCTTGCGCCACCCGCTGCGCGGCGACTTGCGCGCACGCTTGAGCAGGTTCAGATCGTTGACCGAATGGCCGGGCTGGCCAGGTCCCTGCATGTGCTGCGGCTGGAACGGCTGCTGCTGCACCGGGCCGCCTCCCCACTGCTGGCCGGGCGGCGGACCCGCCGGACCCAGCTGGCCGGGGAACTGCCCCTGTTGACCGAGGAACTGCCCCTGTTGACCAGGGAATTGTCCCTGTTGGCCGGGGAACTGTCCCTGATGCTCAGGCTGCTGACCCGGAGGCATCCCACCCGGCATCGGCTGCTGGTACATCGGCGGCGGCGGAGGCGCCCAGCTGTAGATGGGCTCGGACTGCGGGCCCTGCTCGGGGGCGGGGAACTGCTGCTGCTGTTCGGGACCGGGGTAGGGCTGACCCTCGGCACCCGGATACTGCGGCTGTCCCTCGGCACCGGGGTACTGCGGCGGCATACCGGGGTGCGGCTGCTCACCGGTCGCGTGCGGACCCGGATAGGGCTGTTCGGCGCCAGGCTGACCCGGCGACCACGGCTGCTCGCCAGGCTGACTCGGCAACCACGGCTGCTGCTGCTCGGGGCCGTTCACCATCGGCTGCGCGTCACTGCTCTGGTACGGATCGGGCACCGAATACGGAGCGCCCTGCGCGAACTGGCCCGGCGGCGCGAAACCGGCCGGCTGGTAGACGGTCTGGTCGGCGAGGCCGGCATGGGCGGGCTCCGCGACAGGCTGCTCACCGGTCGACGGATCGCTTGCCTCACCGGTCGGCTCGGCGGTGGTGTCGGCGGGCTCGAGGTCGTCTTCGGTCGCGGTCTGCACACCGGAGGGACCGGACGCAGCTTCGGACGCGTCAGCCGACGGACTCTGCAGCCACGGCGGCGAGGTCGGATTATGGTCGTTGTTGGTCACAGTTCCCCCACTTGCTCGCTGAACGAGCAAGAAAGCTCGGCGCTGAATATGCCCCAAAACGCTAACACGGGGGCAATTTTCGCGCGCCGGGGGCAGGCGCTCTCACACCGTGCGGCGGATTCGAATGCGCCCAGCTCAACCGGCATATCCAGGACGAGGTCGGCCCTTCGAACCGAAGTTGTCCACAGGCTCAGAATCTATCCACAGGGACAAAAAGCGGCCGGGACCTCAGGTCCCGGCCGCCATAGAGCAACCTACTGCGCGGCGCGGTTCACGGCCGAGACGACGGCCCGCAGCGAGGCGGTGGTGATCGAGGTGGCGATGCCGACACCCCACACGACTTTGTCGCCGATCGCGACCTCGACGTAGGCGGCGGCCTGGGCGTCGTCGCCCGCGGACATGGCGTGCTCGCTGTAGTCGAGCACCCGCACGTCGAAGCCGACGGTGGCGATCGCGTCGACGAACGCGGCGAGCGGGCCGTTGCCGGAGCCGTTGATCTCCTGCTCGACGCCCTCGACCTTCACGGTCGCCATGATCATGTCCACGCCACCGTCGGTCTCGGCGGCGGTGACCTTCTGCTTGATCCGCTCGAGCGGCAGGAGCGGGTTCAGGTACTCGGTGGCGAAGACGTCCCACATCTCCTTGGGCGTCACCTCGCCGCCCTCACCGTCGGTGATCGCCTGAATGGCCTGCGAGAACTCGATCTGCAGGCGGCGCGGCAGCACCAGCCCGTGATCGGTCTTCATGATGTAGGCCACGCCGCCCTTGCCGGACTGCGAATTCACCCGGATGACGGCCTCGTAGGTGCGGCCGACGTCCTTCGGGTCGATCGGCAGGTACGGGACCTCCCAGACGATGTCGGACACGTCGGCGCCCTGCTCGTCGGCGGCGGCCTTCATCGCGTCCAGGCCCTTGTTGATGGCGTCCTGGTGGCTGCCGGAGAACGCGGTGTAGACCAGATCGCCGCCGTAGGGGTGACGTTCGGCGACGGCCAGCTGGTTGCAGTACTCCACCGTGCGACGGACCTCGTCGATATCGGAGAAGTTGATCTGCGGGTCGATGCCGCGCGAGAACATGTTCATGCCCAGGGTGACCAGGCAGACATTGCCGGTGCGCTCACCGTTGCCGAACAGGCAGCCCTCGATGCGGTCGGCGCCGGCCTGGTAGCCCAGTTCGGCGGCCGCCACAGCGGTGCCACGGTCGTTGTGCGGGTGCAGCGACAGCACGATCGAGTCGCGGCGGGCCAGGTTGCGGTGCATCCACTCGATCGAGTCGGCGTACACGTTCGGCGTGGCCATCTCGACGGTCGCGGGCAGGTTGATGATCAGCGGCTTCTCGGGAGTCGGCGCGATGATCTCGGAGACCGCGTCGCAGACCTCACGGGCGTAGTCGAGCTCGGTGCCGGTGTAGGACTCCGGGCTGTACTCGTAGCGCCACTCGGTGTCGGGATAGCGCTTCTCGATCTCCAGGCACAGCGACGCGGCATCGGTGGCGATCTTCTTCACCGCGTCGCGATCGGCGCGGAAGACCACGCGACGCTGCAGGATCGAGGTGGAGTTGTAGAAGTGCACGATCACGTTCGGTGCGCCCGCGCAGGCCTCGAAGGTACGCTCGATCAGCTCGGGGCGGCACTGGGTGAGCACCTGGATGGTGACGTCGGCGGGGACGGCGCCGTCTTCGATGATCTCGCGGACGAAATCGAAATCGGTCTGGCTCGCGGCCGGGAAACCGACCTCGATCTCCTTGTAGCCCATCCGCACCAGCAGGTCGAACATGCGGCGCTTGCGGGCCGGGCTCATCGGGTCGATGAGGGCCTGGTTGCCGTCACGCAGGTCGACGGCACACCACGCGGGGGCGCGATCGATGATCTTGTCCGGCCAGGTGCGGTCGGGCACCGTGATCGGCTCGACCTCTTCGGCGAAGGGGCGATACCGGAACGACGGCATCGAGGAGTTCTTCTGGTTGTTCCAGGTGGGCTGGTCGGCCGGTGCGGGTTTGCCGGGGGCCGAAATGGTGCGCGAAGCGGATACGAATGCGTCAGCCGAGGACATGCAAGTTTCTCCGTGGGTGTGAAGGATTCCCTGATGGGAGCGGGTCGACCGGCGCGTTGGAACCCCGCGACGGGAGCCGGTCCGTATCAGGACCCGTCGCGGCGGCCGAGAAGAAGAGCCCGCTGCAGCATGATCCTCCGAGCTTACCGCGTGCCCACCCTCGCTTGTCAGCGGCCTGAGGAATCGGCCTCGCCGAATTCGCTGTTCAGTTGCCCAGTACGGTTTCCCTCATAACGCACGCTTGTACGGACCTGCGCGTCCGACGAGACGTACCAAAGGAATTCGAATGACTTGGTTACAACAGGTGGCCATCTTCGTCGCGGGTATCGCGGCGGGTGGCATCAATACGATCGTCGGATCGGGCACGCTGATCACGTTTCCCACGCTGCTCGCGTTCGGGTTGCCACCGGTGACGGCGAATGTGTCGAACACGATCGGGCTCGTCCCCGGCTCGGTGAGCGGGGTCATCGGGTATCGGCGGGAACTGCGCGGGCAGCGGTCGCGAATGCTGCAGCTGGGTACCGCTTCGCTGCTCGGCGGCATCACCGGCGCGATCCTGCTGCTGACGATGCCCGCGGCGGCGTTCAAGGCGATCGTCCCGGTCCTGATCATCGTGGCGCTGATCCTCGTTGTGGTGCAGCCGAGGCTGGCCGCGTGGGTGAAGAAGCGGCGGGCGGACGGTGAGTCGGCGACGCCCGAGCACGGTGGCCCGATTCTGCTGGTCGCGGTGTTCGCCACCGGTATCTACGGCGGCTACTTCGGGGCGGCGCAGGGTGTGCTGCTGATCGGTCTGCTCGGTGTATTCGTGCACGAGGACATCCAGCGCCTCAACGGCGTGAAGAACGCCCTCGCCCTGATCGTGAACGGGGTGTCGGCGGTGATCTTCATCGTGATCGCCGAGGTGGATTGGCAGGTGGTCGCCTTGATCGCGGTCGGTTCCATCATCGGCGGACAGTTGGGCGCGAAGGTGGGCCGGAAGTTACCGCCGAATGTGCTGCGCGGGGTGATCGTGGTGGTCGGCACGATCGCGGTGATTCGCCTGCTCACCACCTGAGCGCCGCGCGCCCGTCGTGACTTGCGACAAATGTGGGTACTACCGGGCGATTCGTCGTGTTTGCGGGTATTCTTCGCGTCGGCCATGCGTGATGAGGGAGGTGGCCTGGTGCACAGACGTGCCTTTTTCAAGGCGGCGGGACTGGCGGCTGTTGCCGGTGCCGTGGGGACGACGCTGAGCGGCGCGTCCGCTTCGGCGGATCCGCGTGAGGCGATGTTCCAGTCCTGGGTGCCGGAGATCTTCGCGCCGATCCCGGACGCGCCCGCGCATACGCAGGCCATCGTTATCGGATCCGGCTTCGGAGCCGCGGTGACCGCGCTGCGCCTGGCCGAGGCCGGGATCGCCAATACCGTGCTCGAGCGGGGCTCGCTCTGGCCGAACGATCCGTGGCGTGAGATCTTCACCGGCGACGATCTGCCCGACGGCCGCGGCTTCTGGCATCGCACGAGTTTCACCGGTGTCACGAAAGTGCCGATGAGTTTCGGCGTGTTCGGCGGGGTGCTGGATGTGACCGAGTATCCCGGTATCGAGGTGTGGCGGGCGGCCGCGGTCGGTGGCGGATCGGTGATCTTCACCGGGGCGATGGTGGCGCCGGAACGCAGGCTGTTCGACCAAGTTTTCGGTGGCATCGTCGATTACGGCGAGCTGGAACGCGTCTACTTCCCGCGAGTGCGCCAGATGCTGCGCCTTGACCCGATGCCCGCCGACATCTACCAGTCCTCCCCGTTCGCGCACTCGCGCGCCTGGGACGACCAAGTGCGCGCGGCCGGCTACCAGCCGCTGCCCAACGATTCGGCCTTCACCTGGGACGTGCTGCGCAGCGAGCTCGCGGGAACCTCGCGTGCCTCGGCCACCACGGCTCGCTCCAACCTCGGCAACTCCAACGGCGCCAAGTTCGACCTCAACCAGAACTACCTGCGCTACGCCCGCGAGACCGGCAAGTCCCAGGTGTTCCCCGGCCACCGCGTCGACGCCATCTCCCAGGAGGCGAACGGCAGATTCGTCGTCGCCGTGTCGAAGCTGGCCCCGACCGGCCAGGTGCTGAGCACCCGCAACCTGACCTGCGACAAGCTGTTCCTCGGGGCAGGCTCGGTCGGTACCTCGGAGCTGCTGGTGCGCGCCCAGGCCACCGGCGCGCTGCCCAACCTCAACGAGCACATCGGCGACGGCTTCGGCACCAACGGTGACGTGGTGCTTGCCCGCGGCGCGAGCAACATCGCGGGCCACGGCCAAGGTGTGCCGAGCGCCAGCCGGATCTACGACGAATCCAGCGTCCCGCTCACCCTGGAGAACTGGTACATCCCCGGCATCCCGTTCGAGACCGGCGCGCTGGCCTCACTCGGCATGGTCCTCGACCCGACCCGCGCCCGCTTCGGCTACCACGCGGCCTCGGGCGGCGTCGGCCTGAACTGGTCGGCGGGCACGCAGCACGCGGTCGCCGCCGCGGCCCGCGCGGTCGACCACCGGATCGCCGAACGGGCGGGCGCGGTCGCCGAATACGGCGCGCTCGGCTACGACGCCAACGCCCAGTTCACCGCGCACCCGCTCGGCGGCGCGGTCCTCGGCAAGGCCACCGACGCCTACGGTCGCGTGCACGGCCACCCCGGCCTCTACGTGATGGACGGTGCCGCGATCCCCGGCAGCACCGCGACGGTCAACCCGTCGCTGACCATCACCGCACTGGCCGAACGCAATATCGAGGCCGTCCTGCGCGGCTGAACACGCCACCGACCGGCGTCGGCAACTCCCCTCGCGGCGCCGGTCGACCAATTAGCGTTGGCTGGAATGTCCAGGCCGACCTACGCGGCGCCGACCGCCAGATATTCAGGAGCAACAGTGGCTTCACCGGGGATCGAACGGGTCGAGGCCCTGCCGGACGTGCGCTCCAAGACGCCCACCCTGCGCACCGACATCTTCATGCTGATCCTCGCGATCATCTCGGTGGTGCTGGTCGTGTGGATCACGTTCTTCGACGTCAGTGGCTCGACTTATCACGCGATCGTCATCGTCGACACCTCGATCTGCGCGATTTTCGCCGTCGAGTTCGGGTGGCGGTGGCGGCGGGCGGGCTGGCCGTGGTCGTACCCGTTCATCTATTGGTACGAGGTCCTCGGCATGATCCCGGTGACCAGCCCGCTGTTCCGCGGGTTCCGGTTGCTGCGGATCGTGGTGATCTTGATCCGGCTGGGCCGGGTCGCCGACCGGGCACTGGGGGAGCGGGTCACCGCGACGATCGTCAACCGGTTCGTCGGCACGATCGTCGACGTCATCAAGCGCCCGATGACGATCGCGATCCTCGACGAGGTCTCCAAGGTCCTGCGCGCCGGCCACTACACCCAGAACATCGCCGCCGCGCTCGAGGAGAACCACGCCGAGGTCGACCAGCTGATCATGGACCTGATCAAGAACGATCCGCAGACCGGCAAACTGCGCTACGTGCCGTTCCACGACGACATCATCCGGCTCGTCGCCGACACGGTCTACCGCATGCTGCGCCAACTGCTCGACGACCCGCGCACCGACGAACTCGTCGCCGACATGCTGCGCGAGAACCTCGACCAGATCAACGACGCGGTGCGCGCCGGGGTGAAGGTCCCGCCCTCGCACCGTGGGGCGACGCCCGCCGAGCACAGCGTGCGCCACCACCTCGGTCAGATCAAGCGTGCCTGATCTCGTCGCGCGGCTGGGCGAATCGCACGGTTTCGAAGATCACCAGCGCGGCCAGTAGCGCGCACAGCACCGTGAGCGAAGCCAGCGCGGGCAGGTGGGCAACGAACGGGATGAGCGCGAACAGCAACGCGGCGACCATCAGCCGTCCGGTCGACAGCGATTTGGTCGCATAGTATTTCGCGAACGTGATGCCGAGCAGGAACAGCGCGGGACCACCGTAGAGCGCGCCGAGCGGAATGCCGTACAGCGCATCGGTGAGCGTGTGATGCGACGAATCGCCGACGTAGTACAGCACCTTCTTCAACCCGAGCGAGAGCCCGATGATGCCGACGATCATCGGGAAATGCCCGTACATGTAGGTGATCTGGGCGATCTTGATCTGCCGTGCGTCTTTGGCATGAGCGAAGGCGTGCTCGATGGAGATCGCGGCGACATCGAAGTACAACCACCACAGCAGGCCCGAGATGGCCAAGCCGAGCATCGAACCGACCGCGATCGGCCAGGAGATGGGCAGCCCGGCCACGCCGATGCCGATCGAGACGATGGATTCGCCCAGCGCCACGATGATGATGAGTCCGTAGCGTTCGGCGTAGTGCTTGGCCGAGTTGAGCCGCCAGTCGGTGCCCGCCGCCCAGGTCCACACCATGTCCCCGACGATCGCGGCGAGCCACAGCAGGATCTGGGTCAGGCCGGTCGTCATCGCGGCGACGACCAGCAGCGCGGTGCCGACGGTGATCGAGCCGAGCGCCCAGCGCAGTAGTTGCCCGCGCAGCTGGGAGTCGCCGGCACTGATCGTCCAGAACACCGTGACATGCACCAATCGCACGATCAGGTAGGCGATGGCGAAGACCAGCGGGCCGAACCAGCCGCCGGTCATATCCGTGAACGCCTCGGGAATGGTGAGCGCGGCCAGGAACGCGCCGCCCATCGCGACGAACATCGCGACCCGCGTGATGCCCTCGTCGGCCCGCACCACATTGCCCAGCCATGAATACGCGATCCACAGCCACCACATCAGGGCAAGCACCAGCGTCGCCCGCAGCATGTTCGCCGCGGTCGTCTCGTCGGCGGCCAGTGCGGTGACCATCGTGAACGCGAACACGATCACCAGGTCGAAGAACAACTCCAGCTGGGTCACCGAGTTCTCTTCGGTCACGGGCTGGAACCGGACCCGTCGATTTCCGATCATGCGTCAATCGTCGCACCCCGGGCGGCGATGCGCGCGGACTGCCGATCGACGACGCTAGCCGACCGCGTACCCCCTGATCTCAGGGAACCGCTCGGCGAAGTCGATGAAGTTCGCGACCGTCTCGTCGTGCAACTTGCGCAGCGAACGGTTGAACAGGATTCCCGGAATGGGCAGTGGCAGGGACAGCTCTACGTGGTAGTCGACCTCGGTGCCCTCGGGGGTGTCGAGCAGTTCGATATAGCCGCCCCCCTTGGAGCCGCGACTGCTGTCGACGACCCGCCATTCCGACCGGTACCGCTCCCAGGAGTATTCGAGCACCTGGGCGTCGGAGTTGCCCATGAAATGGGCTGTGGCGAAAACCCGGCGCGGCCTGCCGTCGGCATCGCGTGGCCCGACCCGGACATCACTGAGCGAGGTCGACCACTCCGACATCAGGTCCACGGCCAGTAGTGCGTCCATCACTTGGTCGATCTCGGCGTCAACGGTGAATCGGATGTCGATCTTCGAGCGCATCTTGTCTATCCTCCGAACCCCCGCAGCATTCGCGCCCGATTGTGCACAGTCGTACTAGTGATCGTCAACACGTCTATGGTCTGGTCAAATGACCGGCTCAGCTGCGTATCACACGCTCTACGGCGGTTTCGATCAGTGCCATGCTCTGTTGCTCGGTGAAGATTCCCGGCAGCGTGAGGTGTTCGACGATGAGCCAGTTGAGCGCCAGGTAGAGCAGTAGTACCGACTCCGCGTCGCCGGGCAGGCCGGATGCCAGGTGGTTGCGCACGTTGAAATCGATGTCGGCGCGGACGCGTTCGGTGAGCACCTCGCGCAGTTCGGGTCGCCGGGTCGCCTCCAGCCGAAGTTCCAGCAGCGCGAGATAGGCCTTGCGATGCGATTCGAGGCGGCCGACCACCTCTTTCATCAGCGCGGTGATGTTCTCGACGTCCTTCGGGCCGTCGCTGACCAGCGCCATCGTCTCCTCGCTCGGCTGGACCACCTCGTAGAAGCGGACACCCGCCTGGGTGAGCAGTTCGTCGCGGTTGGCGAAGTAGTTCGACGCCGTGCCCGCGGGGACGGCGGCCGCCTTGTCCACCGCGCGGAAGGTGAGGCCGCGGGCGCCCTCGTCGGCGAGGACCTCGATGGCCGCGTCGAGTAGGGCTTGTCGTCGTTCGGGGTTGGTTCGCACTTGACACCACTCCATCTGTAGTACTACGTTGAAACCACTTCAAGCAGAGTACAACAACTGAGGCGGTACCCATGCGAAAGCTTGTCTACTACATCGGCGTCTCCCTCGACGGCTACATCGCAGGTCCCGGCGGCGAGGTCGACTTCTATCCGGTCGGGCCCGAATACGCCGCAGACCTCGGCTCCGAATTTCCGGAAGCCATCCCCACACATCTGCGTCCGCACATCGGCATGGACGTGGCTACGCCCAACAAGAACTGGGACACCGTGCTGATGGGCCGCGGCACCTATGAACCGGGGCTCGCCGCGGGCGCACCGAGCCCCTTCGCTCATATGAAGCAGTACGTCTTCTCCACCTCACTCGAACAGCAGCATCCCGACGTCGAGATCGTCTCCGGTGACGCGGTGGAATTCGTGCGCGAACTCAAGGGCCGGGACGGTGCGGACATCTGGCTGTGCGGCGGCGGAAATCTCGCCTCCCAGCTCATCGGCGAGATCGACCAGCTGATCCTCAAGAGCTACCCGGTCGTCGCGGGTGCCGGGGTATCGGTGTTCACGGGCGCCTTCGAACCGACACGTTTCACCCCTGTCCGGCGCCGGGAATTCGCCACCGGCACGCAGGTCACCTGGTTCGATCGGAGCTGAATCCGGTGGTCAGCCACAGGTGACAAGCCTGTGTCGTTTTCCACAGGCAGGGTAGGTAGCAGCGAAACCGGTGGCCCGGGGCCGGTACTCTTGGGCGCTGATACCAATCTGACACTCGATCGTGAAGGACCTGCTGTGGCTCTCGTAGTTCAGAAGTACGGAGGATCCTCGGTGGCTACCGCCGAGCGGATCCGGCGCGTCGCTGAACGGATCGTGGAGACCAAGAAGCAGGGACACGACGTAGTAGTCGTGTGCTCGGCCATGGGTGACACGACCGACGAGTTGCTCGATCTCGCGGAGCAGGTGGCCCCCGCGCCGCCTGCTCGCGAGATGGACATGCTGCTCACCTCCGGCGAGCGCATCTCGAATGCCTTGGTGGCCATGGCAATTCACACACTCGGCGCCGAGGCTCGCTCGTTCACCGGTTCGCAGGCCGGCGTGATCACCACCGGCGCGCACGGCAACGCCAAGATCATCGACGTGACCCCGGGCCGCCTGCAGGAGGCCCTCGCCCAGGGGCAGATCGTGCTGGTGGCCGGCTTCCAGGGCGTGAGCCAGGACAGCAAGGACGTCACCACGCTGGGTCGCGGCGGATCCGACACCACCGCCGTCGCGCTGGCCGCGGCACTGAAAGCCGATGTCTGCGAGATCTACACCGACGTCGACGGCATCTTCTCCGCCGACCCGCGCATCGTGCCCGACGCCCAGAAGCTCGACAAGATCTCCTACGAGGAGATGCTCGAGATGGCGGCCTGCGGCTCGAAGGTGCTCATGCTGCGCTGCGTCGAATACGCGCGCCGCTACAACGTTCCCGTTCATGTTCGGTCGTCCTACACCGACAAGATCGGCACCACTGTTTTCGGATCGATGGAGGACATTCCCGTGGAGCAGGCAATCCTGACCGGCGTCGCACACGACCGCAGCGAAGCCAAGGTGACCGTCGTGGCCCTGCCCGACGAGCCGGGCTA
Organism: Nocardia sp. A7; assembly: GCF_046549215.1. Classification (NCBI taxonomy): domain Bacteria; kingdom Bacillati; phylum Actinomycetota; class Actinomycetes; order Mycobacteriales; family Nocardiaceae; genus Nocardia; species Nocardia sp. A7. The sequence goes on from NZ_JAJPWE010000001.1 coordinate 2,478,058, forward strand.
CGCGGCCAAGGTGTTCCGCGCGGTGGCCGACGCCGAGATCAACATCGACATGGTGCTGCAGAACATCTCCAAGGTCGATACGGGCAAGACCGACATCACCTTCACCTGCCCCAAGACCGACCTGGTCCGCGCGGTGCAGAAGCTCACCGAGCGGCAGGCCGAGATCGGCTTCGCCGAGATCCTCTCCGACGACCACATCGGCAAGGTATCCCTGGTCGGTGCGGGCATGAAGTCGCACCCCGGCGTCACCGCCACCTTCTGTGAGGCACTGGCCAACGCCGGCGTCAACATCGACCTGATCTCCACCTCGGAGATCCGGATCTCGGTGCTGGTGCGTGACACGGAACTGGATGAAGCGGTCCAGGTGTTGCACAAGGCATTCGATCTCGGCGGCGACGAAGCCGCTGTCGTCCACGGCGGAACGGGGCGTTAGGCAATGGGTGTACGTGTAGGTGTCGTCGGAGCGACCGGTCAGGTCGGCACCGTCATGCGCAAACTGCTCGAAGAGCGCAACTTCCCGGCTGACGAGGTGCGGTTCTTCGCCTCCGCTCGGTCCGCGGGCAAGACGCTGCCGTGGCGCGGCGGCGAGATCGTCGTCGAGGACACCGAGACCGCCGACCCCTCGGGTCTGGACATCGCGCTGTTCTCGGCCGGTGCCACCATGTCGCGTGTGCAGGCCCCGCGTTTCGCCGCGGCCGGTGTGACCGTGATCGACAACTCCTCGGCCTGGCGCAAGGATCCCGAGGTGCCGCTGGTGGTGTCGGAGGTCAACCCCGAAGCCACCCGCCACCTGCCCAAGGGCATCATCGCGAACCCGAACTGCACCACGATGGCCGCGATGCCGGTGCTCAAACCGCTGCACGATGTCGCCGGTCTGCAGCGCCTGATCGTGTCGTCCTACCAGGCTGTTTCGGGTTCCGGACTCGCCGGTGTGGAGGAGCTCGCCTCGCAGATTCGCGCGGTGGCCGCCGACGCGGAGAAGCTGGTGCACGACGGCTCGGCCGTGGAGTTCCCCGCGCCGAACAAGTACGTCGCGCCGATAGGTTTCAACGTGATCCCGCTGGCAGGTGCGCTCGTCGACGACGGTTCTTTCGAGACCGACGAAGACCAGAAGCTGCGCAACGAGAGTCGCAAGATTCTCGGGTTGCCCGATCTGCTGGTGAGCGGCACCTGCGTGCGCGTTCCGGTGTTCACCGGGCACTCGCTGTCGATCAATGCCGAATTCGCCGAACCGATTTCGGTGTTGCAGGCGAAGGAACTGCTGGCCAAGGCGGCGGGTGTGCGGTTGGTCGACGTGCCGACTCCGCTGGCCGCCGCTGGTCAGGACGATTCGCTGGTCGGGCGTATCCGTCAGGATCCGGGTGTGCCGAGCGGTCGCGGTCTTGCACTGTTCATCTCGGGCGACAACCTGCGAAAAGGTGCCGCGCTGAACACGATTCAGATCGCGGAAGTTCTGCTGGAAAACCGCTGAATCTCGTAGTCGAGGCCGGGTCATCGTCAGCGATGGCCCGGCCTTACTGTGCTCAGCGAATTGGGCGGATGCCTGGGGTTCGAGGGTCGTTGCCTACACAGGCCAGGATGGCGCAGCCTGGTGGGATGCCGGCGAAGGGGGCGGCTAGGGGCAGGTCGAGGCAGTCGAAGACGGTGCAGCCGGGGTAGGCGCCGGGGCCGATGCCGAAGACGGCCAGGAGGATGTTGGCGTCGATGAGTTTGGCTGCGTCGAATTCGAGTGGGGGTTCTACGTAGGGTGCGGCGATCGGGACCTGGGTGTCGGTGATGGCGGCGAAGAGGCGGCGGAAGAATTCGTGGGGGAGTTCTTCGGCGTGGGCGAGGATTCCGCTGGGGCCGTAGGCGGTTTGGTTGCCGAAGGGGCCGGTCCACATCACCGTCAGGTCGAGGCTCGGGAGGAAGAAGATGTTCTGCAAGCCGAGGCCGGACATGAAGAACGAGTCGTCGGGCAGGAAGTCGGGGGCCTCGCCGCAGTCGGCACCGAGCCAGAACAGGTAGCCGTAGCAGCTGTTCGCCTGCGACGGTGTGCGGGCTCGGCGCAGGTAGTCCGAGGAGATCACGCGGTCGGTGCCCCAGCGGCCGTCGTTCGAGACGAGCAGCCCGATCTTGGCCAGATCGTTGGGCGGCAGCATGAGGTGGGCGTAACCGTAGGTGTGGCCGGATCGGTCGCTCGCCCAGTAGTAGTCGCTGCGGGGGATGCCGAGCGGGTCGAACAGTTCTCGCTGCGCGAACTGCTGCAGCGGTTCGCCGACGGCCAGCTCGATCACATACGACAGCAGGTCGACATTGCGCTGGCTGTAGCTGAAGGTGGTACCGGGCGGGTTGGTCAACTCCACCGACAGCGCCTGCACCGCCGAGTGCGGGTCGATCGGGATCACCGCGGTGATGCCCTCGGACAGCACCCCCACCTTCATGCCCGAGGTCTCGGTGAGCAGGTTCTCGACGGTGATCGACCGGTGCGCCGCGTCGCCGAGGCCGGGCGGCAGATACCGGTCGATGGGCGCGGCGACGTCGAGTTTTCCCTGGTCGGAAGCGATTCCGGCCAGCATCGACACCACCGACTTGGTGACGCTCCAGATGTTCCACGGCGTATTGCCGGTCTCGTCGTTGCGCAGTCCTTCACCGACGAGACAGTTGTGCCGGAAGATCTGCACGTTGAGCCGGTTGCGCGTGGCCGCGAACTGCAGTGCCGCTTCGAGTTTCGCCGAATCGAGCCCTACCTGCTCGGGCTCGGCACGTTCCAGGTCGCGACCGGATGTCACCGCACAGGTCGTGCTCGGCGCGGCCTGGGCGGGGACGGCGAACAGGCTCGCCGAGGTCAGCACTGCCGCGATCGTTCCTGCGAAAACGCTCGTGATGTGCCGCATGCGGGCGAGAGTAGCCCTTGGCGCGCACCGTAACCCGTATAGCGTGGCCGCCGCGGCCACTGTTCACCGCCATGTTCATCTGACCGCAACACGGCGAATCCCGTATACCCCCGCCCCGATCGCGAGCACCCCGAGCCCCGCCAGCACCGATCCGATCGGCAACGCGAACCCGACCACCACGCACCCCACCGCGCCGACCACCGGAACCCAGCGTCGCGGCCTCCCCTCGGCGGCCGTCAGGGTGGCCGCCGACAGATTGGCGACGAGGTAGTACGCGAGCACCGCGAACGACGAGAACCCGATCGCCGCCCGCAGGTCCACTGTCGCCGCCAGCACCGCGACCACCACACCCACCGCCAGTTCGGCCCGATGCGGGACGGCGTACTTCGGGTGGATCTCGGCCAGGGCTTTCGGCAGATGACCGTCACGCGCCATCGCCAGCGAAGTCCGCGAAACCCCCAGAATCAACGCCAGCAGCGACCCCGCCGCGGCCAGCACCGCACCCACCCGCACCACCGGCGCCAGCCACCCCGCACCCGCGGCCTCGACAACCTGCGCGAGCGGATCGCGTGCCGCAGCCAGCCCACCCGACCCCAACGTCACCAACGCGGCCACCGCGACCAGCGCGTACACCGCCAACGCCACCGCCAACGCGAGCATGATCGCCCGCGGAATTGTCCGCTCCGGCGTACGCACCTCCTCGCCGAGCGTGGCGATCCGCGCATACCCCGCGAACGCGAAGAACAACAACCCCGCCGCCTGCAACACCCCGTACGGCCCGATCTCCGCATCGAGAACCGTTGCCCCCGAATGATTCCCACCGACCCCCACGACCACAACCACCGCCAGCACCGCCAACACCAACGCCACGATCACCCGCGAAGCCAGCGCCGACTTCTGCACCCCCACATAGTTGATCCCCGTCACCAACACCACGGCCCCCACCGCCACCGCACTCGCCTGCCCCGGCCATGCGTAACTGCCCACCGTCAACGCCATCGCCGCACACGACGCCGTCTTCCCGACCACGAACCCCCACCCCGCCAGATACCCCCAGAACGCCCCCAATCGCTCCCGCCCGTACACATACGTACCGCCCGACACCGGATACAGCGCAGCCAACCGCGCCGAGGACATCGCGTTGCAATAAGCGATCACCGCCGCCACCCCCAACGCGACCAACAACCACGACCCCGCCACCCCCGCCGCAGGCCCCAACGCCGCGAAAATCCCGGCCCCCACCATGGCCCCCAACCCCACCACCACCGAATCCCCCAGCCCCAACCCCCGCCGCAACCGCCCATCCGAAGTCATACGGCCATCTTCAGCCATCCGACGAGGACCGGCGACCCGTACCAATGCAGCGCCGACAGTCTGTCTGGCAGATAAAAAACGCCGCCAGGTCGATGAGGGTGACCTGGCGGCGTTCGCTGGGGCCGACGCCCCACAAGCGCCTCTCGGCGGGTGGTCGCTCGTAGCGACTATGGGGTGAGGCCCGGGGCTGTTCGGACGTCGACAGTGGATTCAACGGCGGCTGTGTGCGAACTATTCCGACGGCTCGCTGTGATGCGCGCAACGCACGAGGCAGGTACCGCAATCGCGTACCTGCCTCGTGTCATGGCTGGGCGAAGGGCCTGGTTCCCGGGCTCTCCCGTTGGCGGTATCGGGTGTCTGTCAGAAGTTGCTGAACCAGTACAGAATGCTGGCCAACAACCAGACGATCGCGGTCTCCATGATGGCTCTCCTTGCGTCGGTACCTCCATCATCGCCGAAGACCCCCGTTTGCCGACAAGTTGTTCTTAAGAAGCTCTAGAGACCGACACCGCATTGTTGCTTCAGACACCGGAACAACCGGGTCCGATCGGTCTCGAGGGGTGATCGGTCGGGCCCGGCGGTGCAGACCAGAAGGTGGCTCTTCCAGACGCTGAAGACGCACTGCCGACGGTAACCACACCGACGGGCTGGGCCGAGGAGTTCCACGTTGTGTCGGTGAGTACGCGTGCCGGGCCGATCTGATCGAGGGGTGATCGGCCCGGACGTTTGCGTATGGCCAGGATTCAGGTAAGTGTTGAGGGATGGTCGATATGGCGGAGCACTCCGACGCGCTCGACCGTGCCGAGGTGCGGCTGCGCGAAGAATTCGCGACAATGTTCGAGCTGGAAACGATCCATCGTGTCCTGCATTCCTCTTACGACGACTTCGTCGCCAGGGCGACCGTGACGCTGTACTTACCGCTGCTCGCCGAGCGATTCGGGCGCCAGCGCTTACAGGCGCTGGCCAAGATCGAGGGCAAGGTGGCCAAGCCGCGCCCGACGGTGCTGTTCCTGTGCACGCACAACGCCGGCCGCTCGCAGATGGCGCTCGGCTACTTCGAGGAGCTGGCGCTGGGCCGGGCGGTGGCCTGGTCGGGCGGGTCGGTGCCGAGTGGGCAGCTCAATCCGGCCGCGGTGGCGGTGATGGCCGAGGTCGGGGTCGATATCTCGCGCGAGTATCCGAAGCCGTGGACCGATGAGATCATCCGGGCCGCCGATGTGATCATCACGATGGGCTGCGGTGACACCTGTCCGCTGGTGTCGGGGGTGCGCTACGAGGAGTGGATCATCGAGGATCCGGCCGGGCTAGAGGTCGAGCATGTGCGGCCCATCCGCGACGACATCGGTCATCGCGTGACGGGCCTGCTCACCGAGCTCGGCATCGAGGTCACCGATCCCGTAGATACGCCACCCAGCTCCCGTACCGCGTGATGTCGGTGGCGGCGACGGCGGCGTCGTAGCTACACGCGAAGCCGATCACCGCGCGTCCGTCGGACAGATCGATGCTGGTCAACGCCATCGGCGGGGGTAGTTCGGCGAGGAATCGGCCGAGGCCCGCAGGCGAGACGAGGAACAGTTCGCCGAGAATCGGCGCGCCGTCTCCGTCGCCGTGGCGGACCAGTCCGGGTTTGGGCGGGGTGGTGTCGAGGGCGGTGAGGCGGTAGGCGTCGGTGGTGGTGATCTCGCCTGCGAAGCGGGCACCCAGTTGTTCGAGTTGCCAGTGCAGGGGTTGGCCGCGCAGGTGGGCGCCGAAAACCGCAAGGGGCACACCGGTTTCCACGAGTAGCGGGGTCGGGGTGCCGGTGATGCGGGCGGCGAGGTCGACGGCGAGCTGGTCGGCGAAGGCCGGGACTACGACTGTCACGCCGAACGGGCGACCGTCGGTGGTGGGTGTGCCGGGGATCGCGACGGCGGCGAGGTCGAGGAGGTTGCAGAAGTTCGTGTAAGTGCCCAGCCTGCGGTTGATCGCGAGTGGGTCGGCCTCGACTTCGGCGATCGACGGGTGTTCGGTGGTGGTGGGAAGCAGGAGGCCGTCGAAGTCGGCGAGCAGTGTTGTCGCGGTGGTGCGGGCGCGGGCCAGGGTATCGAGGTCTTGCGCGAAGGCGTGTGCGTCGAGTTCTCCTGCGGCGCTGATAATTCCGGCGACAGTGCGGTCCAGGCCTGGGGCGCCCTTGTCGACGAACTCGCCGACCGCCGCGTATCGCTCGGCGACAATCGCGCCGTCGTAGAGCAGGCGGGCAGCGTCGAGCAGGGGCGAGATGTCGATCTCGGTGGTGTGCAGGCCTCGAGCATGCAGGGCCGCAACAGTTTCGGTGAACGCCGTGCGGTAGGCCGGGCTCAGCGGTTCCAGGTCTTCGGGTCGAGGGATTGCGATCGCGGGTTCGGTGGAGACTGCGAGACGGACGTCTGCGGGCCATGCGCGGCTGCGCGGATCCCGAGAATCCTTGCCCGCCATGACTTTTGCGGCGGTGACGGCTGAATCCAGATCGGCGGCGAAAATGGTGACCGCGTCATAGTCGGCGCAGGCGGGGACAACGCCATGGGCGGGGATCACGCCGAGAGTGGCTTTGATGCCGACGATGCCGTGCAGTGCGGCGGGTACGCGGCCCGAGCCTGCCGTGTCGGTGCCGATGGCGAGGTCGGCGATCCCCAGCGCGACAGCTGCCGCCGAGCCGGAACTCGAACCGCCCGAGATCAATTCGGGATGGAGGGCATTGCGCACGGCGCCATAGGGGCTGCGAGTGCCGACGAGTCCGGTGGCGAACTGGTCGAGGTTGGTCTTGCCGAGCACCAGCGCACCCGCCGCGACCAACCGTCGCACAGCCTCAGCGGTTTCCGTTGCCTCATAGGCGAATTCAGGACATGCGGCGGTGGTGGGCAGGCCGGCCACGTCGACGTTGTCCTTCACCGCGAGGAGCAGACCCGCCAGCGGCAGTTTCTCGCCCGCGGCGAGCCGGCGTTCCAGCTCGGTGGCTTCGGTGGTCAGGACCTCCTGCGGACGCAGCGTGATCCATACTTCGGGCCGATCCACTTCGGCGATCCGTGCGTAGGCGGCGGCGACCCGCGCGGATGGGGTGACAGACATTGAAGCTCCTCTATTCGCTTAACGACATGGCGGCGACGGCACGTGAGATGCGCTCGAGCACCACGTCCAACGAGTCGCCGATGTGGGTGTGCAGAAGTCGCTGAGCCAGCGTGAGCTCACCGGCGAGGACGGCCTCGAGGATGCCGAGGTGCTCGCTGATCGTGGTCTCGATGCGGTTGTTGATCATGAAGTCGTACATGCGCACATGCCGGATCCGGGAGTTCACCGCGACCAGCGCGCGCACCATCTCGGCATTGCCCGCCGCGGTCAGCAAGGTGACATGGAATTCCTCGTCGACAACGACGAATCCCGGCTCCTGGGCGGGCGGGTCGGCCTGCAGGGCCAACCATTTCCGCTGCTCGGCACGCAGCAGCGCCTCGTCGTGGGTGATCCGCGAATCCGCGCGTACCCGCGTCATCCCACCCAGTTCCAGGGTCAGCCGCAGCTCGTAGAGATCGCGAATCCGCGCCACACTCGGCCGCACCGGACTGAACCCGAACTCCTCGCGCTGCAGCAGCCCGTCCGAGCAGAGCATGGTGAGCGCCTCCCGAACCGGCGTGCGAGAGATCCCGAACCTGGTCGACAGTTTCGGCTCGGTGAGCCGCTCCCCGAACCGGATGTCCCCGTTCATCAACTCACCGCGCAACGTCGAATACACGACCTCGCGCAACGGCCTTCCGGAGCCTTCGCCCGGTGCATCCACCCTTGTCGACATGGGTGTATACGCTATCGATCGCTAATTTCTATCAAGTGACAGAAAGTAAGCGCCAGGTTATCGATCGCTCACACCGGCATCCTCACCACGCCGAGCCCCGCGACGGGAGAACTTCTCAACCAACCCCGAACACGCAGGCAATCCCACCCGCCACGCAGACGCCCACACTCGAACCACGAGCCCACCGCCGCGCTCACTCCGCTCATCCCGGAAGGGCGATTCCCATGACTCCCACCATCCTGGCCCTCATCCTCGGGCTGATCTCCCTCACGACCTTCACCATCTGCTGGCCGAACCCCCTCGACCGCAAAACCCCACAGACAAGCGAAGAGCCCCTGACCAGTGAACTGATCAGGGGCTCTTCTGTGTCTCAACCAACACGTCGGGGTGACAGGATTTGAACCTGCGACCTCTTCGTCCCGAACGAAGCGCGCTACCAAGCTGCGCCACACCCCGTGAGGCGAACCTGAAGTAGCTTACAACGTGGGGTCGTGAAACGTTAAATTGGCTGGTCAGGTGGGGGTTCGAGGCGGGCCCTAGCGGGCGACGGCCCGCGAGGTCGAAATGCCGAAGCCGGTGTCGGCGGAGGGCCGTTTGGGCTGGGCGCCGACCAAGGTGAGCAGCGTGGCTTCGGGGCGGCAGCAGAAGCGGTAGGGCGCCCACGGGGAAGTGCCGATGCCCGCCGAGACGTGCAGCTGGGTGTGCTCGCCCCACTGGGAAGCGCCCTTCACCCGTGACTTGTCGATCCCGCAGTTGGTGACCAGCGCGCCGTAACCGGGCACGACCAGCTGCCCGCCGTGCGTGTGACCGGCCAACACCAGGTCGTAGCCGTCTTCGGCGAAGCGATCGAGCACGCGCGGCTCGGGCGAATGGGTGACACCGATGCTCAGCTGCGCCAGCTGGTTGGGCGCACCGGCGACCGTGTCGTAGCGGTCGCGCTGCAGGTGCGGGTCGTCGACGCCGGCACTGGCGATGCGGATGCCCGCCACCTCGAGGTCGCGCCGGGTGTGGGTCAGGTCGAGCCAGCCGCGTTCGGTGAATGCCGCGCGCAGGTCCTTCCACGGCAGCGGGTCGCCGTAGACGCGACGGTGATCTTTCTTGAAATACTTCAGCGGATTCTTCGGTACCGGCGCGAAATAATCATTCGAACCGAACACGAACAAGCCGGGGCGAGCCAGCAGCGCACCGAGGGATTGCACAACGGCGGGCACGGCCTTGGGATGGGAAAGATTGTCGCCGGTATTCACGACCAGGTCGGGTTCGAGCCGGTCGAGTTCGCGCAGCCACTGCTGTTTGAGCTGCTGTCCCGGCATCATGTGCAGGTCGCTGACGTGCAGAATGCGCAACGTGGGCGACCCGGGCGCCAGTACCGGCATCGTGGCTTCACGCAGGACGAACGCGTTCCGTTCGATCAGCGTGGCGTAGCCGATACCTGCGACGGCGGCCCCAGCGGCTCCCAACGCGGTTCGGCGGACAGCGGACGTCGAGATAACGGGCATTTGCCCAGCATAGGCGACCCCCTCCCGGATCGGCGCGTGTGTTTCCGCACAAACGGTCGGAATTTCCTCCGCGATGGAAATGTGATGGGACTGCCGACGGCGAACGACTACGGTAAACCGCATGTCGGAACTGAAAGCCAAGCTGCGCGCGGATATGACCACCGCGATGAAAGCCAAGGACAAACTGCGTCTCGCGACCTTGCGGATGCTGCTCGCCGCTATCCAGAACTCCGAGGTCTCGGGAACCGAAGCGCACGAGCTCTCCGATAACGATGTCATTGCCCTGTTGCAGAAGGAAGCGAAGAAGCGCAACGAGGCGGCCGTGATCTACGAGCAGAACGGTCGCGGCGAACTGGCCGCGAACGAGCGCGCCGAGGAAGAGATCATCGAGGAGTACCTGCCCACTCAGCTCAACGACGCGGAGGTGGCCCAGGTGGCCGACACCGCGATCGCCCAGGTCGCCGAGCAGCTCGGTGAACGGCCGGGAATGCGGCAGATGGGGCAGGTCATGAAGGCCGCCACGGTGCTGGCCGACGGCAAGGCCGACGGTTCCAGGATCTCGGCCGCGGTCAAAGCCCGGCTGTAGCAAACAAACGAAAGGGCCGCCATCCGAACTGGGATGGCGGCCCTTTCGCGTTACTAGCGTGGCACCGGGATGGGGATCGGTGGCAGGCGCGGGATCTGCGGCAACCCCGGCAGCGCCGGTGCGGGCGCGGCGGGCGGGGGAGTCGTCGGCGCGGGCACTCGGACGGTCCCGTCGCTGATGTAGATCGTGACCATCGAGCCCGGAATGGCCGAGCCGTTCGGCGAACTGCCCATCACCGTGCCCTTGGGCTGCGAACCCGCTCCCGTCACCGCGGAGACCTGGAAGCCGGCGCCGGACAGGATCGAGGTGGCCTCGCCCTGCGACTTGCCCGCCACATCGGGGACCTGGGAGTTGTTCGCGCCACGGACGTACTTGTCGTCCACCGGCGGCAGACCGGGCGGCGGGAACCGATCCATCAACGGCTTGATGGCGTTGAACCAGGTGCGGGCCGGTTCGTTACCGCCGAACAGGCCGGAGGCATCGCTGGCGCCACAGTTGCGCAGCGGGAACGAGCAGATCTCGCCGGGGGTCGGGCTGTCGCCGTAGACGTATACCGACGAGGCCAGCGCGTTGGTGAAGCCGAGGAACGCCGAGGAACGGTGGCTCTCGGTGGTGCCGGTCTTGCCCGACATCGGCGCCGCCCACCCCGCGGCCCGCGCCGCGCCCGCGGCGGTACCGCTGGTGTCGTCCTTGCTCATCGCGTTGGCGAGGGTGTTGGCCAGACCGGGGTCGACCACCTGTTCGCAGGCCTGCTGGGTGAGCGGGACGGCCTTGCCACTGCGGTCGACGACCTCCTTGATCGGCGAGGGCGGGCACCACTTGCCGCCCGAACCAAGGGTGGCGGCCACATTCGTCAGCTCGAGCGGGTTGATCGCGAACGGGCCGAGGGTGAACGAACCCATGTTGTTGTCTTTGATGTGGTCGGCGAGGCTCGTATTGCCCCGCCCGGAGGTGCCGGGCTTGGTGTAGGACCGCATGCCGAGGCGCACCGCCATGTCCACCGCGGCCGAAACGCCGACGTCCTGGATCATCTTCACGAAGGTGGTGTTGGGCGAGGTGGCGAGGGCGTCGGTCACCGACATCGACCCCGGGTAGTTGCCCGCGTTCTTCACGCACCACGAGTCGGCCGGGCAGCCCGGCGAGTTCGAGTAGCCCATGCCCCTGGCGGCGTAGGTGCCCGGCACATCCACCTGGGCGGCGATACCGAGGCCCTTCTCCATCGCGGCGGCGGTGGTGAACAGCTTGAAGATCGAGCCCGCGCCGTCACCGGCCATCGAGTACGGCTGGCCGAGCAGCGTCTCGTTGGCGTCGCGGTTGAGGCCGTAGGTGCGGCTCGACGCCATCGCGAGGACGGGATGCGAATCCTGACCGGGCGCGACCACCGACATGACCTCGGCGATGTTGTCGAGGTTGGGGTCGGCCTGCTCGTTCACCGAACGCTTCACCGATTCCTGCAGCACTGGATCGAGGGTGGTCTTGATCAGGTAGCCGCCCTTGTCGATCTGCTCGCGGCTGATCCCGGCCTCGGCCAGGTACTGCAGCGCGTAGTCGCAGAAGAAGCCCTTGTCGTTGGCGGAGATGCAGCCGCGCGGCAGGCCCTTGGGTTCGGGCAGCACGCCGAGCGGTTCGCTCTTGGCCTTGCGGAACTCCTCGGCGCGATGCGGGATGTTCTGGATCAGGGTGTCGAGCACGGTGTTGCGGCGGTCGGTGACACCGGCCACGTTGGTGTAGGGGTTCAGCTTGGAGCTGGACTGCACCATGCCCGCCAGCATCGCCGACTGGGTGATGTTGAGCTGGGACGCGTCGATGCCGAAGTAGGTCTGGGCGGCGTCCTGGATGCCGTACGAGCCGTTGCCGAAGGGCACCAGGTTCAGGTAGCGGGTGAGGATCTCGTCCTTGGACAGCTCGCGGTCCAGCGTGAGCGCCATCCGGATCTCGCGCAGCTTGCGCGCCGGTGTCGTCTCGATCGCGGCGCGGCGCTCGGCGTCGGTCTTGGCGACAACCAGCAGGTTGAAGTTCTTCACGTACTGCTGGTCCAGGGTCGAGGCGCCCTGCTGCACCGCACCGGAGGAGGTGTTGGTGAGGAACGCGCGCAGCGTGCCCTGCCAGTCCACGCCCTTGTGATCGGCGAAGCGCTTGTCCTCGATGGACACGATCGCCAGCTTCATGTTGTTGGAGATCTTGTCGCTCGGCACCTCGAAGCGGCGTTGTTCGTAGAGCCACGCCAACGGTGACCCGTTCGCGTCGACCATGGTCGACACGGCGGGGACCGTGCCCTCCACCAATTCGGCGGAGACATTGTCGACGGCATCGGCGGCACGGTTGGAGATGAACCCGAATCCACCGGCCAAGGGGAACAACAGCCCAGCAACAAGCACGGCGGCCAGCGCGCAGCTGCCGGCCAGCCTCGCGAGCGTTTGAGTGATCGGCACGATCCCAGACTAGAGGGTGGCGTGGTGAGGTTCACGGCTGTGCTGCTCGACTGCTTGGTCTGACCAGAATGTCCGGGTGGTGCCAGGGGGGTTGCTCGGGCGTGTCAACAAAATGATCACATCGGCGTGTCGCGACCGGCCACGCCGGTGAACAGCAGTACTGCCCGCTTCTGCCCCGATTTGAAGGGACGGCCGTACCAAAAAATCGGGGGGTGGTCTTGCGTAACGGCCATACCTTTACCTAGATTGAGAACCCAGTGTGATAGAGCTAACACTCAAAGTGGAATGTGGTGCGGACCGCAGCGGTAGTTGGGTTGCTGTGATCCGCGCTCGCGATTCTGGAGCGCCGCACAACGGTGTTCGGACTGCAAAGGGGCACATCAAATGCACATCACAACCCCCATCGCTCGACTGGATGTAGAGCAGGCCGAGGCGAGGATCGCTTGGGTTGCCCAGGCGCGATGCAAGGAAGTGGACCCCGATCAGCTGTTCGTTCGCGGCGCGGCACAGCGCAAGGCGGCAACGATCTGCCGTCACTGCCCGGTGCTGATGCAGTGTGGTGCCGATGCGCTCGACAACCGGGTCGAGTTCGGAGTGTGGGGTGGGATGACCGAGCGACAGCGGCGTGCGCTGCTCAAACAGCATCCCGACGTGACGTCGTGGGCGGAGTTCTTCAACGCCCAGCGGCAGCACCAGGTGGCGATCTAGCAGGCGAGACCGAGCCGATATCACACACGGCGCCGAGACCGCTTGGTTTGCGGAATCGGCGCCGTTGGTGGGTGTTGCCGGATTGCGAGCTATAGCGGATTTGTCTGAATCGCCTCAGCCCGAGGCCGGTGTACCTGTCAGCTGATCGCCGACAGCGCGCAGTGCTTCGAGATCCGAGACCTCGAAGGGCAGCGACGTCACCGAGACGATCTTCACCCGCGGGTGCGCCCCGGTGAAGCGATGCAGCAGCCGACGCTCCCGCGCCGCCGTCGCTACCCGATCGGCGTGGATGCGCAGCACCGACGCGGTCAGCGGATCGGTCTCGGCCAGCTGATCGGCCGCGGTCAGCGCGTGATCACCGGACAGGCCCGACAACGCGGGGTGCGTTCGGTTCAGCACCAGCCCGGCCAGCGGCATCTGCTCGGTCGAGAGCCGGTCGACGAAGAACGACGCCTCGCGCAGCGCGTCCGGCTCGGGCGCCGCGACCACCAGGAAGTGGGTGCCCGGCTTGGACAGCATCGCGAACGTCCGCTCGGCCCGGTCCTGGAACCCACCGAACAGCGATTCCAGCGACTGCAGGAACGTCGAGGCGTCTTTGAGCATCTGCCCGCCGACAATCGTCGACACCCCGCGCATCGCCAGGCTCATCGCACCGGTGACGATTCGGCCGACACCGCGCCCCGGCGCCATGATCAGCCGGATCATCTTGCCGTTGAGGAAGGTGCCGAGCCGCTTGGGCGCGTCGAGGAAGTCCAGCGCGTTGCGCGAGGGCGGGGTGTCGACCACGATCAGGTCCCACTCCTTGCGCGCGGTGAGCTGGCCGAGCTTCTCCATCGCCATGTACTCCTGCGTGCCACCGAACGACGACGCCACGGTCTGATAGATCGGATTGGCGAAGATCTGCTCGGCCTTGTCCGCGCTGGTGTGCTCGAGCACCATGTCGTCGAAGGTGCGGCGCATGTTCAGCATCATCGCGTGCAGCTCGCCGGGCACCTCGGGACCGAGCTCGACGCGCTGCGGGGTGTTGTCCAGCTCCGCGACGCCGAGCGACTGCGCCAGCCTGCGCGCCGGATCGATGGTCAGCACCACGACCTTGCGCCCCGATTCGGCCGCACGCAGCGCGATCGAGGCCGCGGTGGTGGTCTTGCCGACCCCGCCGGACCCGCAGCACACGATCACCTTGGCGGTCGGATCGGCGATGATCTTCGAAACGTCCAATAACGGGGTGGAAACGTGCTCGCTCATCGGACTCCCTGCGCGGATAGCTGTTCGGCCAGTTCGTAGAGGCCGCCCAGGTCGATGCCGTCGCCGAGGGCGGGCAGCGACAGCTGGGGGACATCGATCTGCGCCAGTTCGGCGGCACTCGCGTTCTGCGCGGTGAGCACAGTCGCATGGTCGACCGTTTCGGCGATCAAGCCGTCGAAGTCCGAATCGGACAGGGTGATTCCGGCCTTCGCCAAGTCGGCGGCGATGGCGGCGGTGTCGAGTTCGCCCGCCACGGCCGCGTCGCGCTGGGCCGGGGTGAGTTGGGCGGTGGCCGCCCGGTTGACGATCACCGTACCGATCCGCAGATCGTCGGCGGTGAGTTCGGCGATCGCGTCGGCGGTCTCCTGCACCGGCAGCGCCTCGAGCATCGTCACCAGGTGGATCATCGTCTGATCGGAGTGCAGCAGGTTGGACACGCCCACGGCCTGCGAGGCGATCGGGCCGCCCTTGGCGATCTCGGCCATGGCCGTGGTGACGTCGAGGAAGCTGGCGATCCGACCGGTCGGCGGCGCGTCGACGACGATGTCGTCATAGGCGGGCGTGCCGTCCTTGCTGGTGCGGACCACACATTCCTTGATCTTGCCGGTGAGGATCACATCGCGCAGACCAGGCGCGATGGTGGTGACGAACTCGATGGCGCCCATCCGGCGCATCGCCCGGCCCGCGAAGCCGAGGTTGTAGAACATGTCGAGGTATTCGAGGAACGCGTACTCGATGTCCAGTGCCAGCGCCGTCACCTCACCGCCACCGTCGGCGCTGGCGATATGGGTCTCGGTGGGTGGCAACGGTGGCCGGTCGAACAACTGCGCGATGGACTGGCGACTCTCGACCTCGACCAGCAGCACTTTGCGTCCGCCCGCGGCGAGCGCGAGCGCGAGTGCGGCCGAAACGGTCGACTTGCCGGTACCCCCCTTGCCGGTGACGTAGTGCAAGCGGGCCTTGGCCGCGCGCTGTGGCCATCCGGTCGACGGTTCGGGAACCGACGAAACCGGCTCTACTGTTGGTGCTCCCACGTGGCCGAGCCTATAACCCGTTTCTCCCAGGCGTTCGGGGTGAGCCCTAAACTCACACCATGAGTGAAGTCACCCGTTGGGAGTACGCGACCGTGCCGCTGTTGACGCACGCGACAAAGCAGATCCTCGATCAGTGGGGGTCCGACGGCTGGGAGCTGGTTTCGGTGCTGCCCGGACCGACCGGCGAGCAGCATGTCGCCTACCTGAAGCGGCAGAAGTAGCCGTGGCTACCGCGTGGAAGGACGCGCTCGACCGGCTCGGTGTCACACTGCCGCCGGTCGCCGCCCCCGTCGCGGCCTACATCCCTGCCGTGCGCACCGGTTCGCTGGTGTACACCTCCGGCCAGCTGCCCTTCGTCGACGGTGAGCTGTCGTCGGTGGGCAAGGTCGGGGCCGAGGTGGATGTGGAGCAGGCCAAGGAAGCCGCTCGGCTGTGCGCGTTGAACGCGCTCGCGGCCGTGCACGATCTGGTCGGGCTCGACCAGGTGGTGCGGATCGTGAAGGTGGTCGGCTTCGTCGCCTCGGCGCCCGGATTCAGCGATCAGCCGATCGTGATCAACGGTGCGTCGGACTTCCTCGGTGAGGTGTTCGGCGAGGCGGGCACGCACGCGCGCTCGGCTGTCGGCGTCTCGGAACTGCCCAAGAACACACCCGTCGAGGTGGAATTGATCGTCGAGGTCGGATAGGCAGCCGGTCATGGCATCAGAACATCCCGCGTACAGCCAGGTCAGGCAGGTCACCCCGACGGCATCGGTACTACTGGCCGACAATCCCGGTCAGATGACGCTCGACGGCACCAACACCTGGCTGCTGCGCGGCCCGGACAGCGACTCCTACGTGGTCGTCGATCCGGGACCGAAGGACAGGAAACACACCGCCGACATCGTCGAAGCCACCGGCGGTCGGATCGCGCTGACCCTGATCACCCATCACCACCACGATCACACCGGCGGCATCGATCACCTGGTGAAGGCCACCGGGACGCCGGTGCGATCGGTGGATCCGAAGTACCTGCGCGGTGCGGTGCCGCCGTTGGCGCACGGTGAGGTGATCGAGGCCGCGGGCCTGCGGATCACGGTGCTCGGCACGCCGGGACACACGACCGATTCGGTTAGCCTGCTGCTCGACGACGCGGTACTCACCGGTGACACGGTGCTCGGCCGTGGCACCACCGTGCTCGAATCCGCACCGGGTGCGCTGGCGAGCTTCCTGGCGTCGCTGGAAACGCTGCGTGAGTTGGGCGCGGGCAAGGCATTGCTGCCCGCGCACGGGCCAGATCACGCCGACGCCGCGCCGGTCGTGCAGTACTACCTCGACCATCGGCGCGAGCGGCTCGAGCAGGTGCGGGCCGCGCTGGTCGAACTGGGTTCCGACGCGGGCGCTCTCGCCGTGGTCCGCAAGGTGTACGCCGATGTGGACAAACGGCTGTGGCCCGCTGCGCGAAGCTCTGTGCAGGCGCAGCTGGAATACCTGCGAGCCGAACAGAACTGAACCACTCACTCGATCGCCGACACGCTTACTGTGTCGGCGATCGAGTGATGTCCGGGCGACAACGCAGACGTCCCGGCACGACGAAACCGCGATGGTGTGGACGAGGCCCTCTCCTCACGAGCCCACACGCAGACGCGGCCCCGCCGTACCGGGACGGCAGATGTTCGAACGTCAGCGAGCGCGACGTGCCAGACGCTCGGAATCCGAGATCAGCACGCTCTTGCCCTCGAGGCGCAGCCACCCGCGATGGGCGAAGTCGGCGAGCGCCTTGTTGACGGTTTCCCGAGAAGCACCGACCAGCTGGGCGATCTCTTCCTGGGTCAGGTCGTGGGTCACGCGCAGCGCGCCCGCTTCCTGGGTGCCGAAACGCTGTGCGAGCTGCAGCAGCGCCTTGGCGACGCGACCTGGCACGTCGGTGAAGATCAGGTCGGCGAGGTTGTTGTTGGTGCGGCGAAGGCGTCGTGCCAGCACGCGCAGCAGCTGCTCAGCGATCTCGGGGCGCTGATCGATCCACGACTTGAGTGCGTCGCGATCCATCGTCACGGCGCGGACCTCGGTGACCGTGGTCGCGGTCGAGGTACGCGGGCCGGGATCGAAGATCGACAGTTCACCGAACATGTCGGACGGGCCCATGATGGTCAGCAGGTTCTCCCTGCCGTCCGGGGACCGTCGGCCGATCTTCACCTTGCCCGTCGTGATGATGTACAGCCGATCGCCGGGTTCGCCCTCGTTGAAGATGACGTGGCCGCGCGGAAAATCTACGGGCTGCAGCTGCTTGGCGAGCGCGGCCACCGCGGTGGGCTCGACGCCTTGGAAGATGCCTGCTCTGGCGAGGGCCTCGTCCACGAATGTGCTCCTTAGGGATATGGCTTGCGAACCTGGTCGAGCGAATCGACCAACCGCGCAGTCTACGCGGCATTCCGGCACCGCAGTGACAGACACCACGTAAAGAGTGGATTGCGCGATGTGCGCACACTGTGAATCGATCGGTCAGATGGCCCTGGCGACGTCAAAATGTTGGTCGGTGCCGGGCCGGGATTACAGCTACAGCTTGACCTGGCGACGTGAAGTCCCAGGTCGGGTTTACAGCTCAACTTGCCCTGGCGACGTCCATTTCGGAGTCGCGGGAGCGGCGCTTGCGCACGCGCGCCACGGCGGCGGGCAGGCCGAGCTTCGTCAGCTCTTTCACTTCGGCGTTGCTGGCGTTGTCCAGGTACTGCTGAACCTCTTCGTCGGGTTCGAGAAGCTTTCGGAGCCGATTCTCGACCCGCTCCATCCCCAGCGCGAACAGCATCAACAGCACTGGGAAGAGCACCACAGCGAGTCCTTGCATGACTGGCAGTAAACACGGTCCAGGTCTCAGATGGAACACAGCGCCCAAACTGGCCGGGCAATGTTGTCGTAGTGATTCCGTATGGTGAAGCAGTGCCCGATTCCCCTGCCCCCGCCGGTGCCGGCGACGCCGATCCGGCAGTGGTCACGACTGCCGTACCCACCGGCATCACGGCCGCCCGCAAGCGCAAGAACCGTGCGATAGCTGCGGAAACGCGGATCGGGCTGGTCCGTCGCGCACGCCGGATGAACCGCACGCTCGCCGACGCGTTCCCCGGCGCGCACTGCGAGCTCGACTTCACCACTCCGCTGGAACTGGCCGTCGCGACGATCCTGTCCGCCCAGTGCACCGACGTTCGAGTGAACCTCACCACGCCTGCCCTGTTCACGAAGTACCGCAGTGCCTACGACTACGCCCAGGCCAACCGGGTGGAGCTGGAGGAATACATCAGGCCAACCGGCTTCTACCGGAACAAGACCAGTTCGCTGATCGGGCTCGGCCAGGCGCTGGTCGAAAAATATGACGGTGAATTACCTCACACTTTGGACGAATTGGTGAAATTGCCCGGAATCGGGCGCAAGACGGCCAACGTCATCCTCGGCAACGCGTTCGACGTGCCGGGTATCACCGTCGACACCCACTTCGGCCGGTTGGTGCGCCGCTGGAAGTGGACCGATGAGGAAGATCCGGTCAAGGTCGAGCACGCGGTCGGCGCGCTGTTCGAGCGCAAGGACTGGACGATGCTCTCGCACCGGGTGATCTTCCAGGGGCGACGGGTGTGCCATGCGCGCAAACCGGCGTGCGGAGCCTGCGTGCTCGCCGCCGACTGCCCGTCGTTCGGGCTCGGCCCGACCGATCCGGCGGTGGCCGCGGAGTTGGTGAAGGGCCCGGAGCGCGAACACCTGCTGAATATGGTCGGCCTGTGAGCGAACCCTCGCTGCTGCGGCGGCCCGCGTTGCGCTGGGTGCTCGCCGCGGTGATCTTGGTTGCCGCGGGCACGGTGGCGCTGTGGCCGCGCCAGGGCTCCGAGACGACCGGCACTGTTTCGCAGACTTCACATCACACGTCGGGCGTGTCGCCCGAGGAACGGGCGGCAGCGGGGTTGCCCCCGTGCCCGACGCCGATACCGACGTTTGCGCCCGTATCCGGGCCGTTGGCCGGTCTCGGGGTGAGCTGTCTGTTCGACGGCCAGGCGGTCGACCTCGGCGTCGCGCTGGCGGGAAAGCCCGCCTTGCTCAATCTCTGGGCCTACTGGTGTGGCCCCTGTGCTGTCGAGCTGCCCCACCTGCAGGAATTCGCGCAGCGGGCGGGCTCGGCACTCACGGTCATGACCGTGCACAGTGATCCCGACGAGGCGAAGGCGCTGTCGCGCCTGAGCGGGCTCGGCATCACCCTGCCCGGTGTCGAGGATCCGCGGGCCGCGGTGCGCAGTGCGGTCGGTGCTCCGGCGGTGCTGCCCGTCTCGGTGCTCGTGCGAGCCGACGGCACCATCGCGAGTGTGGAAGTGCGTACGTTTGCCGACGTGGCCGACATCGCGGATACGGTAGCCGCGAAGCTCGGGGTCACGGTATGACAGAGGACGTAAAGATGGCGTGCGGATCGAAGGCGATGGCGTGAACGATGTAGCGAGGCTCGACGATTCCGGCGTTCCCTCCTGGTTGCGCACCGCGATCAGATCCGGCGGACCCGACGCCGACGACACCCTCGCTACCTCCCGAGCGCTACGCCGGGTCATGTCGGTGACCGGCAAACCACGCCAGGCCGCCGTCCTCGTACTGTTCGGCGGATCGCCCGACGCCGACGAGTCAGCGCCCGGCGGCCTGCCCGCCGACGCCGACGTCCTGCTCACCCAGCGCGCCTCGACCATGCGTCAGCATCGCGGCCAGATCGCCTTCCCCGGTGGCGCCGAGGACCCTGGCGACGACGGCCCGGTCGGTACCGCGCTGCGCGAAGCCGCCGAGGAAACCGGTCTCGATCCGGCGGGTGTCCAGCCGTTCGCTCTGCTGCCGAAACTGTTCGTTCCGCCGTCGAAGTTCGACGTGACACCGGTGCTCGGCTACTGGCGGGCACCCAGTGACGTTCGCGTCGTCGATCAGGGCGAAACCGAGCGTGTCGTGCGGGTGCCGCTCGCCGAATTGCTCGATCCGGCACACAGATTCATGGTGCGTGGCAGTCTCGGCTACCAGAGCCCCGCGTTCCAGGTCGACGGCATGCTGGTGTGGGGACTCACCGGCGGTATCCTCGCCGGCATCATCAAATCCGCTGGGTGGGAACGAAACTGGGATCGGGGCGACGTGCGTGACCTGGAGAGCTCGCTGGCTGCGGTCGGAATGACCCTGTGAGCGCGTCGGTATGGCTCGATATCGCGGTGGTGCTGATCGCGCTGGTCGCGGCGTCCACCGGCTGGCGGCAAGGCGCGGTGGCGTCGGCGCTGGCGTTCTTCGGTGTCGCGCTCGGCGCGGTCGCGGGCATTCTGATCGCACCGCACATCCTCAAACACCTCAGTGAGGGCCGCAGCCGGGTACTCGGCGGCATCCTGCTGATCGTGTTGCTGGTGATCGTCGGTGAGGTCGCGGGCATGGTGCTCGGCCGGGCCGCGCGCACCGGTATCCGTCAGCCTGTCGCGCGCAGTGTGGACAGCGTGGTCGGCGCGGTGTTGCAGGCGGTGACCGTGCTGGTCGCGGCCTGGCTGCTCGCGTTGCCGCTGGCCACCGCGTCCCAGCCTTCGGTCGCCGCCGCGATCAACGGGTCGAAGGTGCTCGCCGATGTCAACTCGGTGGCGCCCGACTGGTTGCGCAAGGTACCCAACGAATTCTCCAGGTTGCTCGACACGTCCGGCTTGCCCGATGTGATCGGCCCGTTCGGCCGGGCGCCGATCGCGGCCGTCGAACCGCCGGATCCGTCAGTGCTGGCGAGCCCGGTCGCGGCGTCGCTGCAGCAGAGCGTGCTGCGCATCCGCGGCACCGCACCCAGCTGCCAGCGGGCGCTCGAGGGTTCCGGCTTCATCGTCGCGCCGGAACGCGTGATGACCAACGCACACGTCGTCGCGGGCACCAACACCGTGTCGGTGGACACCGCGCGCGGTGCGCTCGACGCCACCGTGGTGCTGTTCGACCCGTCGAAGGACATCGCGGTGCTTGCCGTTCCCGGTCTCACCGCCCCGGTCCTGAACCAGGCCCCCGAGCCCGCGAGTTCGGGCGAGAGCGCCATCGTGCTCGGCTACCCCGGTGGCGGCCCCTACACCGCCAGCGCCGCCCGAGTCCGCGAGACCCTCGACCTCACCGGCCCGACCATCCACCGCGACGGCACCGTGGAGCGTGAGGTGTACACCGTCCGCGGCCAGGTCCGCGCGGGCAACTCCGGCGGCCCACTGGTCGACGCCGACGGTCAACTACTCGGCGTCGTCTTCGGCGCCGCCGTCACCGACGACGACACCGGCTACGTTCTGACCCTGAACGAGGTCGCCACCGAACTGGCCGCCGCCGCCCCCAGCAGCGCCCCAGTAGACACAGGAGCCTGCGTACTGAGCTGAGTTCAGGGTGAGACGAGGTCGTCGTGTGGCGATCCGTTCACGCCGTTCTGTTCGCGCCAGCGCGTTGTCAGCACCTCGTTGACCCCGTTCGGGTTCTCCTGGTGCGCGTAATGCCCGGCACGCGGAATCGACACCAACGTGCGATTGGGCGACAGCGCCGCCCCGCGCTGGTAGGTGGCGTCCAGCAGATACGTATCGTCCTCGCCGCGCAGCATCAGCACCGGGATGTCGATCGGTGTGCGCATCGTCGCCATGAACCGCTTGCCGTCGGGCCGCCACTGACTGCGAAACGCCCAGCGCTGGTACTCCAGTGCACTGTGGGCGGCTCCGGGGATCCGGATGGCGTGCCGCATCCGGGACGCCGTCTCGACGAATTCCGCGCTGCGCGACCAGGATTCACCGACCCGATCGTGCAGCAATCGCTCCACCTCGGCCCCGCCACGCCGGGTGAGCAGGTTCTCGGGGTAGCGCGGCAGTTGATAGCGCAGGAAGTCGGGCAGCCAGGTCGCCCGTTGCGCCGGGTCGCGCAGGACGGCGCTCTTCAGCGCGGCCGGATGTGGTGAGCTGACCAGCGCGATCGAGCGGACAAGTCGCGGGTGCAGCACCGCGGTGGCCCAGCAGACCAGTCCACCTTCGGCGTGCCCCACGAGCGTGGCCTCGGTGTGCCCGAGCGCCCGGATCAGCCCGGCGATGTCACCGGCGAGAGTCCAGCCGTCGTAGCCGCGCGGTGGTTTGTCGGTATCGCCGTATCCGCGCAGGTCGACGGCGACGGTGCGGTACCCGTGGTCGGTGAGCGCGGTCAGCTGATGGCGCCACGACCACCAGAAATCGGCGAAGCCGTGCAGCAGCAGTACCAGGGGCGCCTCGGGGCGGTCCGCGCCGACCGCGTCGGCGACGACTGCTTCGACTACATGGAAACGGATTCCGTTGGCGTGCACGTCCCGGTGGGTCCACGGTCCGTCGAAACGGACGCTGGAGGGATCAGGGAATGAGTTGGACGACACGCCGATCGAGCCTAGTGGGCGGGTCCGGCTGTCGCGACCGGGCCCGCCCGGCGCGTCATCGGTTGCTCGACTTGTCCAGCGAAGTGACGCCATGACCACGTGATCCGATGGCCGCGTGCGCGTCGGTCGTGTCGCGGTGGGTGAACGCGGCGGGCAGCACCTCGGCGGCCTGCTTGAGCGAGCCGATCGTCTTCTCCGGCGCGCGCACCTTCCGTACCTTGAGCCACCCGATCAGTGCCAGCAAGGCGGTGGTGAGCACCATCAGCACGAACACGATCAGGAACGCGGCCCAGCGCCACAGCCACATGTCGAGCAGCTCGGCGAGGAAGAAGAAGAAAAAGAACGAGCTGAACAGCAGCACTGTCAGCGCGAGGATGAAGAAGACGCTGCCCGTGAGGCCTTTCTTGATCTCACCGGTGACCTCGGCCTTGGCCAGCGCCACCTCGGCGCGAACCAGTGTCGACATCTGCTCGGTGGCATCGCGCACGAGGCTGCCGAAGCTCGCCGATCCGGGCGGATTGGCGTCGGTCAACGGGATCGAAGTGACCGTCCGACCGTCATTTCCGCCTTGGGTGTAACTCACTTCGTCGACCCTTCTCCCTGTGGTAACTGGTCTGCATCGCGGCGCGCCTGGTGCACACGTCCTCGGCGCAACAGTAGCGCCGATCCGAGCAGTGATGCTGCCATCGAGGTCACCAGAACGGCGGCCTTGGCAAGATCGATGGCATCGGTGCCGACGTCGGCGAGCGCGAGTTCCGCCACGAGAAGGCTAACGGTGAACCCGATCGCGCCGAGTACCGACAGGGCGAACATGTCGCGATACTCCAGTCCGGCTGGGCGTTTCGCCCAGCCGAGCTTGATAACGACCCAGCTCACCCCGAAGATCCCGATGGTCTTGCCGAGCAACAGCCCGAGGATGATCGCCAGTGCGAGCCGGTCGGTGAACAGCGATCCGAACACCGCGCTGTTGAGCGGCACACCGGAGGCGAACAGCGCGAACATCGGCACGCAGAACCCGGCGGAGATCGGTTGCACCACATGCTCGAGATGCGTGGCGGGCGCGATTTTCTCGCCGGGATCCTTGCGCACCCTGGTGAGCAGTCCGAGCGCGACGCCGGCCAGCGTCGGATGGATGCCCGCCTCGTGCAGGGCGTACCAGCACACCAGCGCGACCGGAATGTAGAACAGCGGCGTGTGCAGTCGCAGCTTCTGGGCCAGCGCCCACGCACCGCAGCAGGCGAGCGCGGCGGCCAGCCACAGCAGCGACAGCGAGGCGGTGAACAGCACGGCGATGAGAACGATGGCGAGCAGATCGTCGACAACGGCCAGGCTCAGCAGGAACACCCGTGCGCTGGTGGGGATCCGCGAGCCGGTCATCGCGAGGATCGCGAGCGCGAAGGCGATATCGGTGGCGACCGGAATGGCCCAGCCGTTGTCCATGCCGGGCACACCGTGGCCGACCACCAGCGCGATCACCGCCGGGGTGATCACCCCGCCGACCGCGGCGATGATCGGCAGCGCGGCCCGTTTCGGGTCGGCCAGTTCGCCGACGACGAACTCTCGTTTGAGCTCGAGCCCGGCGACGAAGAAGAAGATCGCGAGCAACCCGTCCTTCGACCAGTCGGCCAGGGTGAGGTCGAGGTGCAGCGCGGAAATGTCGAGGTGGGTGTCGATCATCGTCTGATAACTCGCGCCCCACGGCGAGTTCACCCAGATCAGGGCCACCGCGGCGGCCACGAGTAGCAGCGCGCCGCCGACTGTTTCGGTGCGGAGATAGCGGGTTAGCTCGGAGCGGACGCGCGTGATCAAGGGCAATCCTTCCGGCAGGGGTCGACGTGGCTGCGGACGCTCATCGACTCGGATTCACGACCGCATGCCGACCAGACTTCCCGGCATACCTCTGCGCGATCTTAACGGAACCGGCCGGTGACATCGGAGGTCACCGGCCGGTCCGAATCAGTTGTCGCCGGCGCGAATGGCCTCGAAAACACCCGGGTCGACCAGCGTCGAGGTATCGCCGAGCTCGCGCCCTTCGGCGATGTCACGCAGCAGTCGCCGCATGATCTTGCCGCTGCGCGTCTTGGGCAGCTCGGGCACGATGTGGATCTCGCGCGGCTTCGCGATCGGGCTGATCTCCTTGGACACCTCCGCCTTCAGTTCGGCGACGAGGCCTTCGGCCGCGACGGCCGAACCGGTGAGGATGACGAACGCGACGATCCCCTGCCCGGTGGTCGCGTCGGTGGCGCCGACCACCGCGGCCTCGGCGACGGCCGGATGCCCGACCAGCGCGGACTCGACCTCGGCG
Organism: Nocardia sp. A7; assembly: GCF_046549215.1. Classification (NCBI taxonomy): domain Bacteria; kingdom Bacillati; phylum Actinomycetota; class Actinomycetes; order Mycobacteriales; family Nocardiaceae; genus Nocardia; species Nocardia sp. A7. The sequence goes on from NZ_JAJPWE010000001.1 coordinate 2,503,215, forward strand.
GTGGAGATCCGATGTCCTGAGACGTTCATGACGTCGTCGACGCGGCCGAGCACCCACAGATCGCCGTCGGCGTCGAGCTTGGCGCCGTCACCCGCGAAGTACCACCCCTGCTCGGCGTAGCGGTCCCAGTAGGTGGACCGGTAGCGGTCCATATCGCCCCAGATGCCGCGCAGCATCGACGGCCACGGCTTGTCGAGCACGAGGTACCCGTTGGCCTCGGTCTCGCCGAGCTGCACCGGCTTGCCCTCTTCGTCGACGACCGTCGCGGAGATGCCGGGCAGTGGGCCCATGGCGGCACCGGGCTTGGTGGTGGTGACGCCGGGCAGTGGGGAGATCATGATGGCGCCGGTCTCGGTCTGCCACCAGGTGTCGACGATGGGTGTGTTGTTGGCGCCGAAGACTTCTCGGTACCAGCGCCAGGCTTCGGGGTTGATCGGTTCGCCGACGGAGCCGAGCAGTCGCAGGGTGCTCAGATCATGGGCGTCGGGGATCTCACGGCCCCATTTCATGAAGGTGCGGATCAGCGTCGGGGCGGTGTAGTAGATGGTGACGCCGTATTTTTCGATGATCTGGAAGTGGCGGTGTTCGTCGGGGGAGTTGGGGGTGCCTTCGTAGACGACCTGGGTGGCGCGGTTGGCCAGTGGTCCGTAGACGATGTAGCTGTGTCCGGTGACCCAGCCGATGTCGGCGGTGCACCAGTAGATGTCTTGTCCTGGTTTGTGGTCGAAGACGTTGTGGTGGGTGTAGGCGGTTTGGGTGAGGTAGCCGCCGGTGGTGTGCAGGATTCCCTTGGGTTTGCCGGTGGTGCCGGAGGTGTAGAGGATGAACAGTGGGTGCTCGGCGGGGAAGGGTTGTGCTTCGTGGGAAGGTGAAGCGGCAGCGACGGTTTCGTGCCACCACAGGTCTCGCCCGTCGGTCCACGGCACCTCCGTGCCGACCCGGCGCACCACCAGCACGTGCTCCACCGACGACGGCACGTCACCCTTGGCCGCGAGTGCCTCGTCGACGGCCTCCTTGAGCGGTGCGGGCTTACCGCGCCGCCACTGACCATCGGTCGTGATGATCAATCTGGCCTCGGCATCGTCGACCCGTTGACGCAGCGCGCTCGGCGAGAAGCCCGCGAACACCACCGAGTGCGTGAGTCCCAGTCGCGCGCACGCCAGCATCGACACGATCGCCTCGGGCACCATCGGCATGTAGATGGCGACGCGATCGCCTGCCTCCAGCCCGAGTTCGGTCAGGTAGTTGGCCGCCCGCGAGACTTCTTCCAGCAGTGCGCGGTAGGTGATGTCGCGCGAATCGCCCGGTTCGCCCTCCCAGTGGATGGCCACCTGGTCGCCGTATCCGTCGATCACATGGCGGTCGACGCAGTTGTAGGCGACGTTGAGTTCGCCGTCGCCGAACCAGCGCGCGACCGGCGCGGCGGACCAGTCGAGCACCTCGGTGAAGGGTTTGTGCCAGTGCAGCCGGTTGGCCTGTTCGGCCCAGAAGCCGTCGCGGTCGGTCTCGCCACGGGCGTAGAGCGTGGCGTCCGCGTTGGCGGCGGCGGCGAATTCCGCACTCGGCGGAAACGAGTCCTGGTGTCCTGCAGCGGTTTCGGTCACGTCGGTTCAGCCTCACATGCCTTGTGCGGTCGGGTCGGTCGCCGGGTTCGGCCCGGTGAGTCTCGACAGTAGTCAACAGACCCGCCACCGTGGCCCGTTGTCCCAGCGATGTTTGCCCGCGGTCAATAGGTCTAGTTCATCCGACGACTTCGCCGGACAGACCGGACGGTCGCGGGCTATCGTTTTTAATCAACGGTTCAGCTGACGGATCCCGATATTTGTTCATTTTTTTCTGCCGAGCAGGAGGGGCTCGGTATTTTTTCCTGCGTTTCCAGCGAGTAACCGTATTGATACATGTGACGTGAAAAAGGCTCGGATCGCTGAAAGATCCAGCCGGAGCCGCTAACCTCCGACCGTTAGCCACGGAAATTGAACCGGGAGAGAGCGTTGAGATTCATCAGAGCGACCGCGCTGGTCGCGGCGGGACTGGTGGCCACAAGCCTCAGTCTCACCGCGTGCTCGTCCGACGACAGTGCTGATGCGAGCATCGTCACCACCAATGCGGGCGAGCCGCAGAATCCGCTGGTGCCCAGCAATACCAACGAGAACATGGGCGGGCGCGTTGTCGACCGTTTGTTCGCCGGGCTGAAGTACTACGACGCCAACGGTGAAGCCCACGACGAGATGGCCGAGAAGATCGAGACGACCGATCGCAAGTCGTACAGGATCACCATCAAGCCGAACTGGAAGTTCACCGACGGCACCACGGTGACGGCGAAGTCCTTCGTCGACGCGTGGAACTACGGCGCGCTCGCCGACAACGCGCAGCTGCAAAGTTACGTGTACAGCACGATCGCCGGATTCGACGAGGTGAGCGCCGAAAAGCCCACTGTGAAGACGATGTCGGGTTTGAAGGTTGTCGACGACCGTACCTTCACCGTCGAATTGAAGTCGCCGTCGATCGACTTCGAGAGCGCGCTCGGCTATGCGCCGTTCTATCCGCTGCCCGAAGCCGCTTTCAAGGATATGAAGGCGTTCGGTGAGAAGCCGATCGGCAACGGCCCCTACGCGTTCGGTTCGTGGGAACACAACGTCAAGATCGATCTGACGCCGAATCCGGACTACCCCGGTGGCCGACCGGCCAAGAACAAGGGCCTGCGATTCGTGATGTACCAGTCCTACGACACCGCGTACGCGGATCTGCAGGCCGGCAACCTCGACACGCTCGACACCATTCCCGACAGTGCGATCACCACCTACCAGAGTGATCTCGGCGATCGCGCGATCACCAAGCCGACCGCGCAGAACCAGCACATCGGAATCCAGACCACGGTGCCGCATTTCGGTGGCGAGGAAGGCGTGCTGCGGCGCAAGGCCATCTCGATGGCGATCAACCGCCCGCAGATCATCGACAAGATCTTCAACGGCACGCGTACGCCCTCGCGCGACTTCACCGCGGCGACCCTGCCCGGTCACAACGCGAACCTGCCGGGTGCGGAAGTGTTCGATTACAACCCCGACGAGGCCAAGAAGCTGTGGGCGCAGGCCGACGCGATCTCGCCGTGGTCGGGTCAGTACCAGATCACCTACAACAGCGATGGCGGCCATCAGGCCTGGATCGAGGCCGTTGCCAACAGCGTGAAGAACACCCTCGGTATCGATGCGGTCGCCAACCCGATGCCGACGTTCAAGAACATCCGTGACGCGGTGAACGCCAAGACCATCGGCACCGCCTTCCGCTACGGCTGGCAGGGTGACTACCCGACGATGATGCAGTTCCTCGGTTCGCAGTACTACAGCTTCTCCGAGACCAACAACGTCAACTACAACAATCCCGAGGTGGACCGGCTGTTCGACGCCGCCCTCGCCGCCCCCACACAGGCGGATTCCTACAAGCTGATCGCGCAAGCACAGGCGATCATGATCAAGGACATGGCCGACATCCCGGTGTTCGACTATGTCGCCAACGCGGGCCGCTCGGACAAGGTCACCAAGGCCGAGCTCGCCTGGAACGGCCTGTTCGACTTCGAGAACATCGAGAAATAGAACTCGACAGCTGGGCCGAGCCACTGCGAAGTGGCTCGGCCCCAGTCGTTTTCGGAGGAAACGATGGCTTGGTATGTACTTCGGCGTCTGCTCCAGATGATCCCGGTGTTCCTGGGCGCGACGCTGCTCATCTATGCGATGGTCTTTCTGATTCCGGGTGACCCGATCAAGGCGTTGGCAGGCGAGAAACAGTTGACGCCCGCCGCCGAGGCGGTACTGCGCGCCCGATATCACCTCGATCAGCCGTTCATCATGCAATATCTGCATTACTTGAAGGGGATTCTCACTTTAGATTTCGGCACCTCGTTCTCGGGCCGACCGGTGCGCGAAGAACTCGAACGCGCTTTCCCGATCACCATCAAACTGGCGTTTCTCGCCGTGCTGATCGAAGGCTTCTTCGGCATCTTGTTCGGTCTGATCGCCGGGTTGCGCAAGGGCAAGCTGTTCGATTCGACCATGCTCATCGCGAGCCTGGTGATCATCGCGTTGCCGGTGTTCGTCGTCGGTTATCTCGCGCAATTCCTGCTCGGTGTGAAGTGGGGGATCGCCCCGGTCACCGTCACGGGTAAAGCGAGTCTGAGCGAGTTGATCGTGCCCGCGTTCGTGCTCGGGTCGCTGTCGTTCGCCTATGTGCTCCGGCTGACACGAAATTCGGTGGCGGAGAACAAATCCGCCGATTTCGTTCGCACGGCCACCGCGAAGGGGCTCGGCCGCCGTCGCGTGGTGAGCGTGCACATTCTGCGGAATTCGATGATCCCGGTCGTCACCTTTCTCGGTGCCGATTTCGGTGCGCTGATGGCGGGCGCGATCGTCACCGAGGGCATCTTCAACATTCCCGGCGTCGGCGGCACCATGTACCAGGCGATCATCCGCGGCGAGCCGCCGACCGTGGTGTCGTTCGTGACGGTGCTGGTGGTGTTGTTCCTGCTCGTCAACCTCGTGATCGACCTGCTCTATGCCGTACTGGACCCGAGGATCCGCTATGCATGACAAGCAACAGCATTTCGTGGCCCCACCCGACGAGGTGGAGGTGCTCGCCACCGACCGTGTGCTGGACGAGGGCACCCCGACCAGCATCTGGGGCGACGCGTGGCGCCGACTGCGGCGCAACCCGGTGTTCCTGGTCTCGGTGGTGTTGATCGTGTTCGTCATGCTCGTGGTGGTGTGGCCTTCGCTGTTCACCAGCCAGGACCCGCGGCTGTGCCTCGGCGAGTTCGGCATGGACGGCCCGCGCGAGGGTCATCCGTTCGGCTTCGACAAGCAGGGCTGTGATGTCTTCGCGCGCACCATCTACGGCGCGCGTGCGTCGGTGACCGTCGGTATCGCGTCGGCGGTGTTGTTCCTACTGGTAGGCGGCGTCCTCGGCGCGATCTCCGGCTTCTACGGTGGGCTGCTCGACACGATCGTCTCGCGCGTCGCCGAGGTCTTCTACGCCGTTCCGATGGTGCTGGCCGCGATCGTGCTGCTGCAACTGCTGCGGCCCGCTGGGGTCATGACGGTCGTCGCGATCCTGGTGGCCTTCACCTGGCCGCAGGCCGCGCGCATCACGCGTGGCGCGGTGATCGAAGCCAAGAACAGCGAATACGTCACCGCGGCAAAGGCACTGGGTGTGTCGCGTCTCGGCACGCTGATGAAGCACGTGCTGCCCAACTCGGCGAGCCCGCTGATCGTGGTCGCCACGATCTGGCTCGGCGTCTTCATCGTCACCGAGGCGACGCTGTCCTACCTCGGCGTCGGCCTGCCGCCGAGCATCGTGTCGTGGGGCGCCGATATCGACCGTGCCAAGACCGAGATCCGTACCTCGCCGATCCTCTTCTATCCGGCGACCGCGCTGGCCATCACGGTGCTGAGCTTCATCATGCTCGGCGACGCGGTGCGCGACGCGCTCGATCCGAAGGAGCGCACCCGATGAACCTCGACAAAACCGAGCCGCTGCTCGAAATCCGTGACCTGGATGTCGGTTTCACCTCGGACGGCAAGCAGATCCCTGCCGTTCGCGGGGTGAACCTCACCGTCTATCCCGGTCAGACCGTCGCCATCGTCGGCGAATCCGGTTCGGGCAAGTCGACCACCGCGCACGCGATCATCGACCTGCTGCCCGGCACCGGCAAGGTGACCGGCGGCTCGATCGTCTTCGACGGCAAGGACCTCACGAAGGCGTCGGAGAAGGAGATCGTCGCGATCCGCGGCAACGGTATCGGCCTGGTCCCACAGGACCCGATGTCGAACCTGAACCCGGTGTGGAAGATCGGCTTCCAGATCCGGGAAACGTTGGTGGCCAACGGTATCGCCACCGGTGACGCAGCCCGCAAACGCTCGGTGGAACTACTGGCCGAGGCGGGCATGTCCGATGCCGAACGCCGCGTGAACCAGTACCCGCACGAGTTCTCCGGCGGTATGCGCCAGCGCGCGCTCATCGCGATCGGGCTGTCGTGCAGGCCGAAACTGCTGATCGCCGATGAGCCGACCTCGGCGCTCGACGTCACGGTCCAGCGCCAGATCCTCGGTCATCTCGAGCAGCTCACCACCGAGCTGGGGACCGCGGTGCTGCTGATCACCCACGACCTCGGCCTCGCCGCGGAACGGGCCGAGCACCTGGTGGTGATGTACCGCGGCAAGGTGGTGGAATCCGGTCCGGCGCTGCAGATTCTGCGTGATCCGCAGCACGCTTACACCAAGAAGCTGGTGAACTCGGCGCCGTCGTTGGCGGCGTCGCGGATGTCGTCGTCGCGGCAGCGCGCCGAGGTGCGAGCGCAAGCCGTCGAGGCCGCGGAGAAGGTCTCCGACGATCTGTCCGACGCCGTGCTCGATGTGCGAAACCTGTCCAAGGCGTTCAAGATTCGCGGTAGGCGGCCGTGGCAGTCGGTCGACTTCGTTGCCGTCGACGACGTGAGTTTCACGGTCGGCCGCGGCACCACCACCGCGATCGTCGGCGAATCGGGCTCGGGCAAGTCGACCATCGCGCAGATGGTGCTCGGCCTGCTCGAACCAACTTCGGGGACAGTGGCTTTCGACGGTAAAGACGTCGCGAAGCTGGACAGCAAGGGCGCGTTCGCTTTCCGTCGCCGGGTACAGCCGATCTTTCAGAATCCGTATGGATCGCTCGATCCGATGTACTCGATCTTCCGCACGATCGAGGAACCACTGCGGGTGCACAAGATCGGTACCGCCACCGAGCGCGAAGCGGTGGTGCGTGACCTGCTCGACAAGGTGTCGCTGCCGTCATCGGTGTTGCGGCGCTATCCCAACGAATTGTCGGGCGGGCAACGTCAGCGAGTGGCGATCGCTCGCGCGCTGGCCCTCTCACCGGAAATGGTGGTCTGCGACGAGGCGGTCTCGGCCCTGGACGTGCTGGTCCAGGGCCAGATCCTCACCCTGCTCAACGACCTCCAAGCCGAGCTGGGGCTGACGTACCTGTTCATCACCCACGACCTGGCCGTGGTCCGGCAGATCGCGGACAACGTGCTGGTCATGCGCGAAGGCAAGGTGGTGGAAGCGGCCACCACCGACGAGGTGTTCGCGTCGCCGCGCGAGGACTACACGCGGGCGCTGCTCGAGGCGATTCCGGGGCGGGAGCTGCTCACCGGGTAACCGCGACCGGCGTGATCGTGCAAGCAGGCCGCGCCGAAACCTCTCCGAAAGCGCAGCTCATCGGCGTAGCGTGGGTTCGTCCGAGGTGGCGGTGTGGATCGCAGGGGTTGGAGACGCCGGTGGATCGTATCGATGCTGAACGGCTGGCCGAGCGGGAAGCGCGGCGGCGCAGGGCGGTGACCCCGGCGGCCAAGCGGCTCGCCGAGGTGCCGTGGCCGGATCGCAGCTGGCCGACGGTGCGCGGGTTGTACGTGACCGTGGGGGCGTCACTGTACGAGCGGTAACCTCCATGCCGTGACTGATCCGCTGCAGCCCCTGGTCGACCTGCCCGGCGTGCGCGAAGCCGCCGACAAGGCGCGCGACGCGCTCGCGGCCGTGCATCGGCACAAGTCGAACCGGCGTGGCTGGGCGACCACCGCCGCCGAAGCCGCCGTCCGGGCCGCGCGTTCCTCGGCCGCCATCGAAGGCGCGAGCACCGACCTGCCCGCCGACGGCCAGGTCAGCGATCCGGTACTGGCCGGCGCGTTGCGGGTGGGTCAGGCGCTCGACGGCGACGCGCTCACCAACCTCGTCGGGACCTGGCGCCGCGCGCCGCTGCAAGCGCTGGCCCGGCTGCACCTACTCGCCGCCGCCGACCTGGTGACCGACGAGCAGGAGCTCGGCCGCCCGCGCTCGACGCCGGGCGTCGCCGAACGGCTCGATATGCTCGCGCAAACCGTCCAGTCGAGCAAGGCGCCCGCCCCCGTGGTCGCGGCGATCGTGCACGGCGAACTGCTGTCGTTGCGTCCGTTCGGCACCGGTGACGGGGTCGTCGCGCGCGCTGCTTCGCGCCTGGTCGCGGTGGCCAGTGGGCTCGATCCGCACAGCCTCGGCGTGCCCGAGGTGTTCTGGTTGCGCCGTCGTCAGGCCTACCTCGACGCGGCGGCCGGATTCGGCATGGGCACCGCGGAGGGCGTCGGCGGCTGGGTGCTGTTCTGTGCGGGGGCGCTGGAAGACGGTGCCCGCGAGGCGAACTCGATCGCCGACGCCGCGGCCGGCTGAGTCGGCCGCACACATCGAAACGGGCGGCGTTGCCGATTGCTCGACCTCACCGCCCGCTAGCACGGAACACCCGGTTACCAAGCGTGCAGGGTGGGTTGTGTTCGGTGGCCTCGGCGATCATCCCAACCCCGCCGGTTCATCCCCGCAACCTGTGCGAGGCATTCGCCGACGTCGGCTCGAATTTCGCAGGCCCACAACTCTTTCGGCCTTGTCGCGGCGCGCTCCGCGTGGGTGCCTGGTGTCCGTGCTGGGAAGGGTGGGATGGGAGGCGAAACCTTCTCTTCCGGCTCCGTCTTGGCCTTCCGTCCTTCCGTAACTCCATTCTTACACTGTGACGGCACTCACATCAAGGGTTTCGAGAGCATTACCGAATCCCCATAAAACCGGCGTGTCTCTCGGAAATTCGTGCTCGAGCTGTGCATGTCAGCGTCGTTTGCGCAGCAGTCGGTAGCTGATCGCGCCGGCGACGATCGCGCTCAGTCCCACGGCGGCTGTCGCGGCGACGGTGGTGCTCGACGGCGTCTGGAACCGCGACCACAGCGATACCGGATTGGAGAACGTGAGCACCGGCCAGCCGCGGCTCGCCGCTTCCTTGCGCAGCGCGCGGTCGGGGTTGACCGCGGTCGGATGGCCGACGGCGCTCAGCATCGGCACGTCGGTCACCGAGTCGGAGTAGGCGTAGCACCGCGACAGGTCATAGCCCTGCTCGGCGGCGAGCTTCTCGATCGCCGACACCTTGCCTTCGCCGTAGCAGTAGAACTCGATGTCGCCGGTGTACTTGCCGTCCTCGACGACCATCCGGGTCGCCTCGGTATGCGAGGCGCCGAGCACCTCCGCTATCGGTCCGACGATCTCCTCACCCGAGGCCGAGACGATCACCACGTCGTGCCCGCGGATCTTGTGATCGGCGATCAGATCGGCGGCCTCGGCGTAGATCAACGGGTCGACCAGATCGTGAAGCGTCTCGGCCACAATGGTTTTCACCTGCTCCACATCCCAGCCCGCGCACATATTCGCGAGGTTTGCCCGCATCCGTTCCATCTGGTCGTGATCGGCACCGGAAAGCAGGAACAAAAAGTGTGCGTAGCTGCTCTCCAGCACGGCTCTGCGGTTGATCAGACCCTGTGCGTAGAAGGGTTTGCTGAAGACGAACGCGCTCGACTTCGCGATCACCGTTTTGTCGAGATCGAAGAACGCGGCCACCCGTCCGCCCGGCACCGGGGCCGCGCCCGATGTGCCGAGTCTTGTGTCCGTAGGCGAGGTCTGGTCGCGTTCTGGCGTCACGTCAACAGAATAGGCACGACCTGCGCGCACCGCAGATTCGACTGTCCGCACCATCGAAAAGGGTTTGCCCCGTGGACGCCGAGTGGCGCGAATCGCCGAAGAATGTCGGCGAATGCTACTTGCGCCCGCGGCAGGGGGTGGGTGTAGTATTGCTGGCACCTGGACTTGTTCCAGGCGCGTTCAGCCCGACCCCCCGGGGCTGAACCCGACGGCCCCAGCCTCCTCCCCCCCGGCTGGGGCCGTCCTCTATTCCGGGCACGATCGGAAAAGTTCTCCACACCCCCGAGTTATCCACAATCGGCACTTTCGGGGTGTTGACAACGTCCTCGCTCGGCAACGCTGAGTCGCATGAACACCACCCTCGCGGTCCCGCGGATCGCACCCGCTCTGGTTCTCGTGCGCGACGAACGGCTGCGCGCGGAGGTCCGCCGGGTCGCGGCGGCCGCCGAACGAGTCACCGAGGAGCGGGCGATGCCCGTCGGCAGGCATGCGTGGGCTGGGGCCGGGATGGTGATCCTCGATACCGCCGCCGCCGTTGCCGCGGCGGTCGCCGGCTGCCCGCGCCGGACAGGGGTCGTCCTGGTCACCGAAGGGGAACCCGCCGTGCCCGATTGGCAGGCGGCGACGGCGGTGGGTGCCGAACGAGTGGTCGCGTTGCCTTCGGATGCCGTCGCGTTGGTCGAACAGTTCGCCGAACACGCCGAATCCCGCACGGGCGAAGGGATAGTCATCGCGGTGGTCGGGGCGGGTGGTGGTGCAGGGGCGTCCACCCTCGCCGCCGCCACCGCGCTGCGCGGGGCCGCACGCCGGGTCCGCCGCGACACGGTGCTAATCGACGGCGCCCCGCTCGACGGCGGGATCGACCTGGTGTTGGGCATGGAGAATGTCCCAGGGCTGCGATGGCCCGACCTCGTCATCGAGGACGGGCGGGTGTCCGCCGCGGCGCTACACAATGCGCTGCCCGCCGCGTCGCCCGGTTTGGCGGTGCTGTCCTGCGGACGGGTACGGGCCGACGGAGGCACCGGGCCTCATGTCGAGTCGGCTTCCGCGACCCGTGCGGCTATCGGAGGCTCGACCGGGTCGGTGCTCGCGGCCGGACGAACGGGAGCCGGATATTCCGCGCCGGAGTCGGTGCCGGTGGCCGGGCGTGCTCGAAACGGCTGCGCACCGACCGAACTGTCTCCGGCGGCGATGCGCGCGGTCATCGAATCCGGCAGGGATGCGGGCGATCTCGTTGTCTGCGATGTCTCGTGCGAGCGTGGCCCCGCAGCCGACGCGATGCTCGACGCCGCCGACCTGGTTGTCCTCATCGTCCCCGCGCGGCTGCGCGCCATCGCCGCCGCCGAAATCGTCTCTGCCTACCTGGGAGAGCGAAACCCCAACCGCGGCTTGATCGTCCGAGGTCCCGCACCCGGCGGTCTGCGGGGCGCGGAAGTGGCGGAGCTGCTCGGATTGCCGCTGCTCGCCGCGGTCCGTGGACAAGCCGGCCTGGCATCGCGCCTCGAACGCGGCGGTCTGAGCGTCCGTCGCCGCGGTCCCCTCCGCGACGCTGCCGATGCCGTCCTCGCGATGGTCGGAGCTGACGCGTCATGACCGCTGTCGTCACCGTCCAGCTGATCGAAGATCTGGACGTCCTCGATGCGGTATCCGCCGTGGTCGGAGTTGTTGCACCATGACCACTTTCGTCACTGTCGGTCTCCTCGAGCGTGTCCGCGAGCGGCTCGCCGAGCATCCCGGTGTCCCCGACGCCGCGCAGTTGGCCGCTGCGATTCGTACCGAAGCGGGCGGTGTGCTCGCCGACACGGATCTGCTCCGGGCCCTGCGCCTGCTGCAAACCGAGATGACCGGGGCGGGGCTGCTCGAACCGTTGCTGCACGATCCTCGGGTGGCCGATGTGCTGGTCACGGGCCCTGATTCGGTGTGGGTCGACCGCGGTCGAGGGTTGGAGCTGACCGATGTTCGCTTCGCCGACGAAGCGGCTGTTCGCCGCCTTGCCCAGCGCTTGGCCCTGGCCGCAGGCCGTCGACTCGACGACGCTCAACCCTGGGTCGACGGCAAGCTCGCCGGAACCGAGGCCACACTGGGCGATGCGTTCGGCGTTCGACTCCATGCCGTCCTCGCGCCGGTGGCCCATGACGGCACGTGCCTGTCCCTTCGCGTCCTGCGCCCCGCAACCCAGGGCCTCGACGCGCTGGCGGCCGCCGGTTCGATTCCCCCGGACGCCCGCCGACTACTCGGCGACATCGTCCGCGCCCGCCTCGCCTTCCTCGTCGTCGGAGGTACCGGAGCGGGGAAAACCACCTTGCTCTCCGCCCTGCTCGCTGCCGTCGATCCCGCCGAACGGATCGTCTGCGTCGAGGATGCCGCCGAATTGGCTCCGGTCCATCCCCACGTCGTGCGCTTGGTCGCCCGGACCGCCAATGTCGAAGGGGTGGGCGCTGTTACGGTCCGCGACCTGGTGCGCCAGGCGCTGCGAATGCGCCCGGACCGCATTGTCGTCGGCGAGGTTCGCGGTGCCGAAGTCGTCGACCTACTCACCGCACTCAACACGGGTCACGACGGCGGTGCGGGCACCGTCCACGCCAACTCACCCCAGGAAGTCCCCGCCCGCCTGGAAGCGCTGGCCGCTCTCGGCGGCATGGACCGCGCGGCCCTCCACAGCCAGCTGGCCGCTGCTGTTCAGGTGGTCCTCCATGTCCACCGCCGCTCCGACGGCACCCGCGCGCTCCGCGAAATCGGTGTTCTGCAACGCGATTCCGATGGTGTCCACATCGCACCGGCCTGGCGGTCGGACGGCCATCCCGCTCCCGCGGCCGCCGAACTTCGGCGACTACTCGAAGTGCGACTCGGATGAGCGGTCTCATGGCTGCGTCACCGTCCGATCGGTATCCAGATCACCGAATCAGATTGGTGGACAGGGAGAGCCGCTGCGCCAGGCGTGGCTCGAGACGTTCGGCCGGTGCCGATCGAGTAGCAGGTTTCGTCTTGTGGGAGGTGGGTTCATGGGTAGCGCTCTGCTCTGTTGTGCGGTTGCGGTGCTGGTGCTTCCGGTGGCTGGCGGGCAGCGGCGGTTCGCGCGCCTGTTCGGCGCGGACGGGCGGAGGGCGGCGCGGCGAGTGCCTGTGGAGTGGTGTGCAGGAATCGGATCGGTGTGCGTGGCATTCATTTTCGGCCCTGGTGTCGGGCTGGCGGCTCTCATGTTGGGAGTCACGGTGGCGGTGCGGAAGCGGCGTGGTCGAGGTGACCGCGAACGACGCCGGGAATGTGGACACCTCCTGGCCGGCCTCGAGGCCGTTGTCGGCGAGCTCCGCGTCGGCGCCCATCCGAGCGCGGCGGCCGAATCCGCCGCGGTGGAATCGCGCGGCGAAGCCGCACGCGTACTGGCGATCAGCGCGGGCCGCAGCCGCCTCGGCGGTTCCGGTGCCGACGGTTGGGCACAGCCGGATTCAGTTGTCGCCGAGGAACTGTCGAGGATCGCCGCCGCCTGGCGCGTGGCCGAAGAACACGGCCTCGCCCTGGCAGAACTGCTCGCCGCCGCCAGAACCGACCTTCTCGGCCGCATCCGCTTCCGAGACCGTACCGAAGCTGCCCTGGCCGGCGCCCGAGCCTCCGCCACCGTCCTGGCAGGCCTCCCGCTGGTCGGCATCGGCCTCGGCCAACTGATGGGCGCCGCCCCACTGACCATCCTGTTCACCTCCCCGGCCGGCGAACTCCTCCTCCCACTGGGCGCGGCCCTCGCCTGCTGTGGATTGCTGTGGACAGATGTCATCACCCGCAAGAGCACGGCCTGATCTGCATTGTGTCGGGGCGACCAGTCGGAGGCAGTTGGCCGTGGTGCGAATGCCCTGTGGACAGAAGAGCCACGGGCCCGGTCGAGGTCGAACAGTGAGCGGTAGTGGGCAATTTCGCGAAGCCCTGTGGATAGATGTGATGCCCCCGCGGGAGCGCAGGGTGACCGGTGTGGACAGGTGTGGATAAACATCAACGAGGGGGAGTGCTGTGCAGGAGATGGCTGAAGTTGCTTCGCCGGGAGCGTTGCTGATCGCGGCGGTGGCGATTGTGTTGTTGCCGGGGCGGGTTGCCGTCAGCAGGCGGGTGCGGGCGCTCGGGGCGGCGCCGGTTGGCGGCGCCACGGCGGCGCGTGGGCCCACGAAGGAAGACCCGCTCGGATCCGCGTCCGCCTTCGATCTGCTGGCTGCTTGCCTGCGGGCGGGACTCCCGATGGCCGCGGCCGCGCGCGCGAGTGCTCCGACAGCGCCGCCCGTGCTGCGGGCCGCATTGCTCAGGGCCGCAGACCTGCTCGCGCTGGGTGCCGACGCGGCGACGGCGTGGGAGCGCGCGGCCGCGGATGCCGTCGGGTCGGCCGGTGCCGATGACGTGGAGTCGCTGGCCAGGATGGCACGTCGCTCGGCCCGGTCCGGCGCCTCGCTGGCAGCCGCGGTCGCGGAACTGGCCACGCAGCGTCGCGAAGCCGTGGAAGACGCTGCCGTCGCGCGTGCCGAACGCGCCGGCGTGCTGATCGGCGGCCCGCTCGGCCTGTGCTTCCTGCCCGCTTTCGTCTGCCTCGGCATCGTCCCGGTCGTTATCGGCCTCGCGGACCGAGTGCTCGGCGGCGGTGGGCTGCTGTGACCGGCCTCGACGAGGCCACCGAATCTTCACCGCGCGGACCAGCCGCACGGTGCAACCAGAGAGGGGATCACGATGACATTCGTCCACACGGTATACCTGGGGGTCCGCACCCGACTCACCCGTCTGCTGATCGACGACGACGGCATGTCCACGGCGGAATACGCGATCGGAACGATCGCCGCGGCAGCCTTCGGAGCGGTGCTCTACGGGGTGGTGACCGGGGACAGCATCGTCAACGCGCTGACCGGCATCATCGACAAGGCGCTCAACACGAGCGTGTAAACCGCGACAGCACAGGCACTCTCGGTGGTGATGGGGGTGCGGTGACGGTCGAGGCCGCCATCGCCCTCGCCGCCTTGGTCTGCGCCGTGGCCCTGTGCATCGGTGCGCTCCTCGCAGGATCCACCCAGGTCCGCTGCATCGACGCGGCCCGCGAAACCGCCCGCCTGGCCGCCCGCGGTGACACCTCGCGCGCGATCGCCGCGGGCGAGTCCGTCGCCCCGCCCGGCGCAACGGTTGAACTCCGCACCGAAGGCGACCGAGTAGTAGCCACTGTCGCCGCCGGTACCCCACTGCTGCCCGGCCTGCGCCTTCGCGCCGAGGCCGTAGCCGTCACCGAGCCAGGAGCGAACCCGTGACGGCAAGGCGCGATACGTCCGCGAAGGGAACCGCAGACGCGCACGTCGGCTCCAGGTCGGCGTGGCTTGGGCTGGATGGCGATGGGGGTGGGGCCACGGTGTTCGTGTGTGTGGTGTTGGCGGCGTTGATCTGTTTCACGTTGGTGGTTGCGCAGGTGGGTGCCGTGGTGGTCGCTCGGCATCGGGCGCAGGGGGCCGCAGATCTCGGAGCGTTGGGCGCGGCGGTGGTGTTGGCAGAGGGCGCGGAGGCGGGGTGTGCCGAGGCCGGGGACGTTGCCCGGCGGATGGGGGTTCGGGTGCGGAGATGTGTGGTCGCGCAATGGGACGTTGTTGTCGAAGTCGAGGCGAATGTGTCGGCGGGAGTGTTCGGTGTGCGCACTGTGTACGCGTCGGCCCGTGCGGGTCCGGTGGAAGAGAATGGGTGACGCCCAAGTGTTATCACTGGTCGAGTGGTTGTTCCGGACCGAACCATTTCGGCATTTGCCGAAAGGCGTTTGCGTTCTTTCATGCGCATTCTTTGATCTGGAAGGAAAAAAATGAAAAGTATGGCTAGGCGGTGCCGGTAGTGCTGGTCGGCTATGGGCCAGTTAATAGAAAAGTGGTCCTTTTTATTCGGGTATCGGGCACCGGTCGGCATATCACTGCTGGTCAACACTAATTCGGACGAATGACCAGGATTCCGGCAGCGAGGTGTATCGCCGATCACGAGGTCGGCCTGCGCGTATCAGGAAACCGCAGGCTGGTCGCCCTGTGTCCGCAGCTCGCCGAGAACGGCTCCCAGCAGGCGCGCGGCGGCGCCCTTGTCCAGCGGGTTGTTGCCGTTGCCGCACTTGGGCGACTGCACGCAGGAGGGACACCCGTCCTGGCACGCGCAGCTGCGGATCACACTCAGCGTGGCGGATAACCAGGCCGTGAGCTGGGCGAATCCGCGCTCGGCGAAGCCGGCGCCGCCGGGCTGGCCGTCGTAGACGAACACCGTCGGCGCACCCGTATCGGGATGTTCGGCGATGGAGACACCGCCGATGTCCCACCGATCGCAGCCCGCGACCAGCGGCAACATGCCGATAGCGGCGTGCTCGGCCGCGTGCAACGCACCGGGGAGTTGCTCGTCGGAGATGTCGGCGGCGGTGAGCAACTGGGGCGCGACGGTATACAGAACAGCCTTGGTGTGCAGCGTGTGCGCGGGCAGATCGAGCTCCACCTGGTCGAGTACCTCGCCGGTCACCAGGGTCCGCAGGTAGCCGACGACCTGGTTGGTGACCGCGACCTGCGCCGATGCCGCGGTAACCGCACCGAACGTGTGCTCCTCGATCACCCCTTCGATGGTGATCGAGGTGATCTGGCGGGAGCTGGTGGTGAAGCCTGGATCCACCTCGTTGACGAACGCGACACCACCCTCGAGGTCGAGTTCGTCGACGAGATAGGTCTCGCCCTGGTGGAGATGGACAGCCCCTGTGTGCAGCGTCGCCGGTGCCCGGCCCGCATCGGCCGTGCCGAGCAGGCGCCCGGTTTCGGCGTCGACGATCGCGACCGGCGAGCCGAGCCCGCCGCGGACATCGACGTCGTCGTGCGGGTGGGTATGCGCGGTGATATGCCAGCGAGCGCCCGTGCCACGGCCGCTCGGCCTGCGTCGGATCAAACCTTGTTCAGCCAGGTCAGCAAGCACTTCGTCGGCCCTGAACTCGCTCGTCTCCTCATCGGTGAGCGGCAGCTCCATCGCGGCGCACAGCAGCTGGGGACCGAGGATATAAGGGTTGTACGGGTCGGTGATGGTGGACTCGATCGGTCGATCGAGCAGTGCTTCCGGGTGATGCACCAGGTAGGTGTCCAGTGGATCGTCGGTTGCCACGAGCACCACCAGCGAACCCTGCGACCGCCTGCCCGCCCGTCCTGCCTGCTGCCAGAACGAGGCGACCGTCCCGGGAAAACCGGCGATGACCACGGCATCCAGCCCCGCGATGTCGACGCCGAGTTCGAGCGCGTTGGTACTTGCCGCGCCGAGCAACGTCCCCTGCGACAGCGACTGCTCGAGCTCACGCCGGTCCTCGGCCAGGTAACCCGCTCGATAAGCGGCAACCCGTTCCTGCAGCTCAGGGGCGGTTTCGGCAAGGACGCGGCGCGCATCAAGCGCGATCAGCTCGGCACCGCGCCGAGAGCGAACAAAGGTCAGAGTCCGTGCACCCTCGGCTACCAGGGCCGCCATGATCTTGGCCGCCTCGCTGGTCGCGGTCCGTCGTACCGGGGCCCCGTTCTCCCCGGTCACCGTGGCGCTCAGCGGCGGTTCCCACAGTGCGACGGTCCGGGCACCACGCGGCGAGGCGTCCTCGGTGACCGCGACAACCGGCGCCCCGATCAGCCTGCTCGCCGACGCGGCCGGGTCGGCACTGGTGGCCGAGCACAGGACGAACACCGGATCGGCGCCGTAGAACCGGGCGAGCCGCCGCAACCTGCGCAGCACGAGCGCGACGTGCGATCCGAACACTCCTCTATATGCGTGACATTCGTCGACCACCACATACCGCAGGTGGCGCAGCACCCGCGCCCAGCGCTGATGCGAGCGCAGAATCCCGACGTGCAGCATGTCGGGATTGGTGAAGATCCAGCGTGCATTGGCCCGCACCCACTGCCTGACCTCGGCGGGAGTATCGCCGTCATAGCTCGCCGGATGGGCCTCACGCAGGGGGTTGTCATGGATCAGCCGGCCGACGGCGCGGAGCTGATCGGCGCCGAGCGCCTTGGTGGGGGACAGGTACAGCGCGGTCGCGCGCGGCTCGTCGTGCAGCGCGGTGAGCACCGGCAACTGGTAGCCGAGCGATTTCCCGGATGCGGTTCCCGTGCTCACGACGACATGGTTTCCGGCCACCGCCAGCTCGGCCGTGCGGGTCTGGTGTTCCCACGGCAGCGAGATTCCTTGTGCGTCCAGGGCTGTGACCAGCGGCGATGGCACCCATTCCGGCCACGCGGTAGTGCGGGCGCGCTGCGCGGGCAGCTCCGCCACGTGGGTCAGCGGGTTGCCGCCCGCGGCCGCTTCGGTCAGGACACGATTCAGCAACGATCGCCCGTAGCTCTCGCTCGAATTGCGCTCTCGGAGCTCGGTCCGGTCTGCCGGATTCATCCAGTCCTTCTCTCACGCGACACACGAAGTGTGAAACGTGTGTGTGCGACAACCACTACCTGGGATTTCGTAACCCAGTAGCGATCTGGGTCACAGCATGTTTGCTGGAAGCTCACTCGGTTATCACTAAGCAAACAGACCAAAAGTATGGATACACCCAATCTGTCCCTTACCTGCACATTCGCAAGATCATGAATTTTGCAAATACTCGGTAACTCGACTGTTGAATTGCTCAGAGACATGGTTCACTGGGTCTCGGTCGCAAGCTTCTGTGTTCGAGGGACGGATCCAAGGTCCAAACCATCAGCAGGATCGTTGTTGCGAACGCCGTGCTCAGGATTTCCTTGCAGGGGGACCAACAGTACAGCGGTCGGAACGGGCCCGGTGGACGAACCCAGTTGTCCGCCGATTCCGGTAGAAAGAGAAGGAAACAGAATGGCACAGGGAACTGTGAAGTGGTTCAACGCGGAGAAGGGGTTCGGCTTCATCGCGCCCGAGGACGGCTCCGCTGACGTCTTCGTCCACTACTCGGAGATCCAGGGCACGGGCTTCCGTACCCTCGAGGAAAACCAGAAGGTCGAATTCGAGGTCGGCCAGGGCACCAAGGGCCCGCAGGCCACCGGCGTTCGCGCGCTCTCCTGAGCTGCGAAACACAACAACGCCTCGTCCCCCTCCTCCGCATGCGGAGGAGGGGGACGAGTCATTTCCGGGTAGCATCGCCCAGGACAGCGCCCGCGACGTGAAACGCCGCAAATGCCTCTACCCCACGTGCGCAGGGTATAAACGTCACTGGTGGTGATGTCCGAACGTCGCCGTCTGCCCCAGCCGTGCACCGAGCGGACCTCCCGACGCGCGGATCTAGAAGGAAGGTGTTCGCCGGTGGCAACACGAGACCGCAGTTCAGCCGATCAGGGCCGACCCCTGCGTCGTCTCGTGATCGTCGAGTCGCCGACTAAGGCCCGCAAGATCGCGCCATACCTCGGTCGCAACTACACGGTCGAGGCCTCGGTGGGCCACATCCGCGACTTGCCGCGCGGTGCCGCCGACGTGCCGGCCAAATACAAGGGGCAGCCGTGGGCACGCCTCGGCGTCGATGTCGATCACGACTTCGAGCCGATCTATGTGGTGAACCCGGATAAGAAGGCCAAGGTCGCCGAGCTCAAGAGCTTGCTGGCCGATGCCGACGAGCTCTATCTCGCCACCGACCCCGACCGCGAGGGCGAGGCGATTGCCTGGCACCTGCTCGAAACGCTCAAGCCGAAGGTCC
The DNA here is from genome assembly GCF_046549215.1 of Nocardia sp. A7. NCBI lineage: Bacteria > Bacillati > Actinomycetota > Actinomycetes > Mycobacteriales > Nocardiaceae > Nocardia > Nocardia sp. A7. The sequence goes on from NZ_JAJPWE010000001.1 coordinate 2,522,370, forward strand.
CGGTTCGCCGGATGGTCTTCCACGAGATCACCGAGCCGGCCATCCTCGCCGCCGCCGCCGACACGCGCGAGCTCGACAACGACCTGGTAGACGCGCAGGAAACCCGCCGCATCCTGGACCGCCTCTACGGCTACGAGGTCTCGCCGGTGCTGTGGAAGAAGGTCATGCCGCGGCTGTCCGCCGGTCGCGTGCAGTCCGTCGCCACCCGCGTGATCGTGCAGCGTGAGCGTGAGCGCATCGCGTTCCGCTCGGCCGGGTACTGGGATATCGCCGCCAAACTCGACGCCGGTCCCGACGAGAAGTCCGATTCGACCAACCCGCGTACGTTCGGCGCGCGTCTGGTCCAGGTCAAGGGCGATCGTGTCGCCTCCGGTCGTGACTTCGGGTCCGACGGTCAGCTCAAGTCGGTCACCGGTGTGGTCGTGCTCGACGAGGCCTATGCCCGCAGGCTGGCCGAGGCGCTCGACGGTGCCGCGCTCGAGGTCAGCTCGGCCGAGGCCAAGCCGTACACACGCAAGCCGTATCCGCCGTTCATGACCTCCACGTTGCAGCAGGAAGCGGGCCGCAAGCTGCGGTTCACCTCCGAGCGCACGATGCGGGTCGCGCAGCGGCTGTACGAAAACGGCTACATCACCTACATGCGCACCGACTCAACGACGCTGTCGGAGTCGGCGATCGCGGCGGCTCGCTCGCAGGCGACCCAGCTCTACGGCGCGGAGTACGTCTCGCCGTCGCCGCGCCAGTACACCCGCAAGGTCAAGAACGCGCAGGAGGCACACGAGGCGATCCGTCCCTCGGGTGACACCTTCATGACGCCAGGTCAGCTGGCCTCGAAGGTCGACAACGACGAGTTCAAGCTCTACGAGATGATCTGGCAGCGCACGGTCGCCTCGCAGATGGTCGACGCGCGCGGCACCACGCTGACCCTGCGCATCGCCGGCACCGCGCGGACCGGCGAGGAGTGTGTGTTCTCGGCCTCGGGTCGCACCATCACCTTCGCCGGGTTCCTCAAGGCCTACGTCGAGAGTGTGGACGAGGAGGCGGGCGGCCAGTCCGACGACGCCGAATCCCGTTTGCCCGCACTGGAAGAGGGCCAGAGCGTCACCGCTGTCGAACTCAACCCCGACGGCCACAGCACCAACCCGCCCGCCCGCTACACCGAAGCCTCGCTGATCAAGACGCTGGAAGACCTCGGCATCGGCCGCCCGTCGACCTACTCCTCGATCATCAAGACGATCCTCGATCGCGGGTACGTCTACAAACGCGGCAGCGCGCTGGCCCCGGCCTGGGTGGCATTCGCGGTGGTCGGTCTGCTCGAGGCCTACTTCGGTCGACTCGTCGACTTCGACTTCACCGCCGCGATGGAAGACGACCTCGACGCGATCGCCGGTGGACGCGAGCAGCGCGGAAACTGGTTGTCCAGCTTCTACTTCGGCGGCGAATCCGGCGCCGAGGGTTCGGTCGCGCGCTCGGGTGGCCTCAAGAAGATGGTCTCCGTGCAGCTCGACGACATCGACGCGCGCGAAGTGAACTCGATCAAGATGTTCGTCGACGAAGAGGGCCGCGATGTCGTGGTCCGCGTCGGCCGCTTCGGTCCGTATCTCGAGCGGATGATCATCAATCCCGATGACCCCGAAGGTGATCGGATCTCGCAGCGGGCGAACCTGCCCGACGATCTGCCGCCCGACGAGCTGACGCCCGAGGTCGCAGAGAAGCTGTTCTCGACGCCGCAGGAAGGTCGTTCGCTCGGCGTCGACCCGGTGTCGGGGAACGAAATCGTCGCCAAGGAAGGACGTTTCGGCCCGTACGTCACCGAGGTGCTGCCGGAACCGCCCGCACCCGATCCCGACGCGGCGCCCGCGAAGAAGACCAAGAAGGCCGCGGAGGTCAAGCCGCGCACCGGTTCGCTGTTCAAGTCGATGGACCTGGCCGAGATCACTCTCGACGACGCGTTGATGCTGCTCTCGCTGCCCCGCGTGGTCGGCAACGATCCCACCTCGGGCGAGGAGATCACCGCGCAGAACGGCCGCTATGGCCCATATCTGAAGAAGGGCACCGATTCTCGCTCGCTGGCGACCGAGGATCAGCTGTTCTCGGTCACGCTCGAGGAGGCGCTGAAGCTCTACGCCGAGCCCAAGCGTCGCGGGCGTCAGGCCTCGGCCGCGGCACCGCTGCGTGAGCTGGGCAACGACTCCGCCACTGACAAGCCGATGGTGATCAAGGACGGTCGTTTCGGCCCGTATGTCACCGATGGCGAGACCAACGCGAGCCTGCGCAAGGGCGACGAGGTCGAGTCGATCACCGACGCGCGTGCCTCCGAGCTGCTTGCCGATCGGCGAGCGCGTGGCCCGGTGAAGAAGGCTGCCAAGAAGACGACCGCGAAGAAGGCGGCCAAGAAGGCGCCCGCCAAGAAGACCGCGGCCAAGTCGACCGCGACGAAGACGGCCACCAAGACCGCGGCCAAGAAGACCACCGCGAAGAAGACGGCGGCCAAGAAAGCTCCGGCCAAGAAAGCTGTCGCCAAGTCCGCTGGGACAGAAGAAGGCTGATCGGTGCCCCGGCCGTCCGTCAGCCCTGTCGGACCCCGCGGCTAGGGTGTAGCGCGTGGCAGGTGTCTTCGATCGACTGGTCGGCCAGGACGTGGTCGAGACCGAGCTGGCCGCTGCCGCGAAGGCCGCACGGGCCGGTGTGGTCACCGGGGCGATGACGCATTCGTGGCTGTTCACCGGCCCTCCCGGCTCGGGTAGGTCGGTAGCGGCGCTGTGTTTCGCGGCGGCTTTGCAATGCACCGATCCCGACGCCATCGGCTGTGGAAAGTGTCACGCCTGTACCACCACGATGGCCGGGACTCATGGCGATGTGCGGCGCATCATCCCCGAAGGTCTGAGCATCAGTACCAAGGAGATGCGGGCGATCGTGCAGATCGCGGCCCGGCGTCCGAGTACCGGACGCTGGCAGGTCGTGGTCGTCGAAGACGCCGATCGCCTCACCGAGGGTGCGGCCAACGCACTGCTCAAAGTGGTCGAAGAACCACCGGCCCGCACCGTTTTCCTGCTGTGCGCGCCTACCGTCGACCCCGAGGACATCTCCGTCACCCTGCGCTCCCGCTGCAGACACGTCCACCTCGTGACCCCAACCGTCCCCGCCATCGCCCAGGTGCTGCGCGAGCGCGACCACCTCGACGCGAAAACCGCCGACTGGGCGGCTTCGGTGAGTGGCGGTCACGTTGGCCGAGCCCGCCGCCTCGCCACCGACGAAGATGCCCGCCAACGACGCAAACGCGCCCTCGCCCTGGTCACCGCGACCGAACGCCCCGGTGCCGCCTACGCAGCCGGCGACGAACTGGTGAAATCCGCCGACGACGAGGCCAAGCTGATGAGCGCCGACCGCGACGACCACGAACGCGACGAACTCGCCACCGCCCTCGGCGCGGGCGGCACCGGCAAGGGCGCGGCCTCGGCCACCCGCGGTTCGGCAGGCGTCCTCAAGGACCTGGAACGCCGCCAGAAATCCCGCGCCACCCGCACCGGCCGCGACGCCCTCGACCGCGCCCTCATCGACATCGCGGGCATGTACCGCGACGCCCTGGCCATGCGCTTCGCAGGCCGCGGCACCCCCATCACCCTCACCCACCCCGACATGGCAAGCGAGATCACCGACCTAGCCACCGGCGTACGCCCCGAAGGCCTCCTACGCAGTATCGACGCAGTCCTGGCCTGCCGAGAAGCGCTGGACCTCAACGTGAAACCCCGCTTCGCCGTAGCCGCCATGGTCGCCACCCTCATCACCGCCCGCACCACCTGACCACCCGTTTTCGCGTTCCACCCCTGCGCGCGATAGACTCGCGTCGCCTAAACGGCACGCCGCCTTAGCTCAGTCGGTAGAGCGCTTCACTCGTAATGAAAAGGTCGGGGGTTCGATTCCCCCAGGCGGCTCAAGTACTGCGGGGGGTCCGCTGTGAGTGATTCCAGCGGAACCTCGAACATGAGCGCGATCGCGTCCAAATCCTCTATGTCCCAAGCG